>NZ_JACHXS010000001.1:0-150340 GCF_014192225.1 Pseudoduganella umbonata
CGATGATAGTGCTGCAACCAGTGTGAAAGTAGGTTATCGTCAGGCTGTTACATAGAAAAACCCCGCTAGCGTGTGCTGGCGGGGTTTTTTGCTTTGGAACGCATACTTAGCATTACGCCGGACCTGGCTCCAAGTCCTGGGTTTTAGTGCTCCGCCGGGCACTGCCCGACGTCGCTCGTCAGGCTGTTATATAGAAAAACCCCGCTAGCGTGTGATGGCGGGGTTTTTTGCTTTGAACTCAGGTTTTGCAATACGCTGCGGACCTGGCTCCAAGTCCCGGGTTTTAGTGCTCCGCCGGGCACTGCCCGACGTCGCTCGTCAGGCTGTTATATAGAAAAACCCCGCTAGCGTGTGCTGGCGGGGTTTTTTGCTTTTGGACCTCAGGTTTTGATGCTCGAAAACCGGCGACGAAAACCGGTGGCGCAGCGGGGACTTCGAGGAGCATCGCTCCTCGCCTGCGCGGCGGAGACGGCCTGCAGGCCGTCTCGCCTTCCAGGCACCGTTTTTTCGGAAACATTTCAAAATATCAGGTGCCTGTCACCGGTTTTGCGGAAACATTTCAAAATATCAGGTGCCTGTCACTGGTTTTGCCAAGCGTCGGCGGGAGCGGCGCGGCGGGTGCGGCAGCCATGAAACGACATGCAGCGCTATCCGTTTCAAACGACAAATAAAGATGTATTTGTAACAGTTTCAATCTTCGTTGACATCGAATTTTCAGTTAGCTAGAGTCGTTAGCATAAAAATATTAACTTGGAGACAACCACCCCACCACCGCTTGATCAACTTAAAGGCTCGACACATGAAGACTTCGGCTCGTTTTGCTTTCGCGGCAGCTGCTTTTGTTTGTAGCGTGACCATCCCTGGCGCTCACGCAGCAGGGAATTTCTGGGATCTTGGTTACGGCATCACGGTGTCGGGTTCTTCAGCTGACGGCAGCGTGATCGGCGCTTATGTCGCAAACGACTCGTATTACATGTGGACGGCTGCCACCGGCGTGACGGCCATCGGCGGGGCATGGCAAGGTGGGGTGGCCAGCGTGTCGGCTGATGGATCACGCATATCCGGCTCGGCCTTCGGAAGCGACGGCCTGAATTACGCGGGCTACTACTCGGTCGGCACCGGCCAGTGGACGACACTGGGTGGCGTTGGCGGCACCCTGGATACCTCGGCCAGCTCCGGCTGGAACATCTCCGGCGATGGGAAGACCGTCGTTGGCCTGGGGTGGGTCGGCGGCGCCACCGCCCATGCGATCGCATCCACTCCGGCCGGCGTCATGACCGACCTTGGCTCGATCGGGGGCTCGTCGCGCGCCAACGGCGTGTCGTACAATGGCAGCATCATCGCCGGATGGGTCGAACAGCCAGAAGGGCAGTGGACCGGTGCATACTGGAAAAACGGCACGTTGCATAACATGGTCGATGATCAGGGGAATGCGCTGCAAGAGGCTGAGGCGGTATCGGCTGACGGCAACTGGATTGTCGGGAACGGTTACTACGGTCAGACCTGGCGATACAACACCGTCACTCAGCAGACAGAGTGGCTGGGTGATCTGGACGTTACGGCAGACCTTCAGGGGGCAACCGGCATCTCGGCAGATGGCCAGATCATCGTTGGCTACGACCGGGGCTTCGGCCCCGCTGGCTTTGGCCAGGGCACCATCTGGATCGAAGGCCAGGGCATGCTCAATTTGACCGATTACATCACCAGTCAAGGGGTTGACCTTGAGGGTCGTACGCTGGCATTGCCGCTTGGCGTTTCGGCCGACGGCAGGACGTTCTACGGCATCGACAATACCGGCAGCGGTTTTGTCGTCACGTTGTCGCCGGTGCCGGAACCGGCCACTTACGCCATGATGGCATTGGGACTGGCGGGGATGGCTGCACGCCGGCGCATGGGTCGCGGCAAGAAATAAATCACTGAACACAGGCCTGAGGTTCGCTTTCCTGGGTGATCGTCAGGCTGCTTACAGAAAAACCCCGCTAGCGTGTGCTGGCGGGGTTTTTTGCATTGGAAGAAGGCTAATCCGAGGCAAGCAGTACGGAACTGATATGAAGCTCGGCACAAACCGCGTGGCTGTCGGGCAATGGAACGTTTGAAAAGGCCAGGCACAGGCTGCGATGGGTCGATGGCAGCGAGATCAACTCGCCGACCCGGCGCCAGGTGTTCGGGGAGACGAGCTGCACTGCACCGCTGTCGCTGGAAAGCGCAAAACGTTCGCCGGTGCTGTCCCAGGCGATGGCCCTGACGCCTGCATCGACCGGTATCTCCGCCACCAGGCGGCCAAAGGCTGCGTCCCAGACACGGGCATGTGTACCGGCACCGGCGCCGACGAGGAATTTTCCGTCCGGGGACCAGGAAAGTACGGCGATTTCGTCAGGGCAATGACCCAGCGGTGTCGATACCAGCCCGGTCCACACCATCAGCTTGCCATCCTCCGTTACCGTGGCAAAGCGGTCCCCTGCCGGCGCCCAGGCCGCGCACAGGATATCGCCGCCGGGCGCGCGGCGCCGCTGATGGGCGCCGTTGAACACTTTCCAGATGATGAGTTCGCTCCCGGAACTGGACACGATCCGGTCGCCGGCCGGCGACCAGGCAACGCAATGGATGGACCGTTCGTGGCAGTCCGCCAGCACGAACGGCGACACTCGCCCGCTGTCTGCATCCAGCACCCGCAACGTCCTGTCGTCGCCGCCCACGGCGATCCATCTGGCGTCGGGGGACCAGGCCAGGCAGCGGATATATTCATCCAGGCCCTGGCGGCGTTTTTCCAGTACCCGTTCCCCTTTGCCGTTGCTGGCCGATACCAGGACATCCGAACTTCCCTCCAATGTCCATCGCTGCGTGGGCGGCTGCATGCGAAACAACATGACCTGCCTACCGACCGAACCGGTGGCGACGTCGCGCGTATCGGGCGACAGGGCGGCGCAGCGCAGCTGGTGTCGATGGGCACGCAGTTCCGCGTTGTCGAACCCGGTCGTGGTGCTGATCTGGATTGACTCGTCGGTGGACCCCGATGCGATTGCCTGGCCATCGGCCGAGCAGTCGACGGCGCGCACCGATCCGCGGTGCGACGCGACAGTGACTCCCACTGTATCGGACCCCACCAGGTCGAACTGCATCCCGCGCGTGCCGCACACATCGATACGCCCGACGTCGACCCGTAACGCGGACCGGTCCGCGGAGCCGCAGACGATACTGCGGCCATCCGGCGTCCACGCGACCGACAGTATCGAATCGCGGCACAGTTTTCTAGCCCTGACGAGACGCCAGGTAAGGGCGTCGAAGATCGTCACGTGACCGGAGACCGTGCCCGCTGCAATGTGTGCGCTGGAAGGAGACCATGCGAGACACAGTACCTGCGCACCATCCTTTGCGCTGGCCGGGAACGCGGCGCTGACATCAACGTCCGCGATCGGCGTGCCGCTGCGCGGGTCGACGATTTTTACCGTGGCGTCGGTGGCGCCGCTCGCCAGCAGGCGCCCGGACGGCGAGATCGCCACGCTCCTGACCCTGCCCTGGTGCAGGACAAGGCGCCAGTGTTCACGCCGGGCCACGGGATCGAAGGTGCGCACGACGCCGTTGGCATAGCCGCATGCGAGCAGGCTGCCGTCACATGCCCATGCGATGGAGCGAGCCCAGTCGTCGGTGCCGTACCAGCGATCGATCTGCTGGCCGCCGGGGAAGTGCCAGGTCGCCACCGTGCCGTCGCTGGAGCAGGATGCCAGTGCGTCGGCCCCAGGGGACCAGCACACGCTCTTGACGCTGCCTTCATGCGCATGGATGGTGAGGATGAGGTTCTTGCATGCCGGGTGCCAGATGCGGATCGTCCCGTCGTCGGAAGCTGCGGCCAGGTAACGGGAACAGGGACTCCAGGCGACCGCGTTGATTTCATTGCGCTTCCAGCCGCCCACATTGCACAGATACGTCGCCGCCGCCGTGACGGGTGGCGATGCCGGCACACCTGCCTCGATGGCGACGCCCCGCGCGGGCAGCAGGTCATCCACGAAGCGCTTCACCTTGAGATATTGCAGCGACCTTGCCGACGCGGGCTTGCAGATGGTGGCGTGGTTTTCATCGAGGGGAATCGGCACGACATTGGGAATCCCCGGATCGGCGGACGCTTCATCGACGACGATGATCTGGCCCATCGGCAGCTTTTCGTAGAAGACCAGCAGGCGGCAGCCCAGCAGATGGACATTGTTCCTGAACCAGAGGTTCAGGTCGCGCAAGCCGGCGCCGTTGTGTTCGAGATCCTTGACCGCCGCCGATGCGCGCGCAAGCGAAAAGAACGTCATCCAGTCGGCGATGCGCGAGCCGCTGTTGGGCGTGGCCAGGAACACGATGCCGGCGGTGGCGCGACTGATGCGTTGCCACGCCGGGTCGCCATACTGCATTGCGTGGCGCAGCATCTGCTTGACCAGCAGCCCGCCCATGCTGTGGACCACGAAGACCACGGGGCGTTCTCCAATACCATGTGCGTCGAGCAGCGACAACACATTGGTAGCGCGGTCAGCCAGCGGCATGGCGCTGCCATTCCACCCGGTCTTGGCCGCCGGGTAGCCCAGCGACCACACGCCCGCGTGCGCGTGATCGAGGCCCAGCGCCTCGGGCCAGAACAGCGCTGGATGCTTCCATGTGCCGAACGGATCGCCATCGAGACCGTGGATGAAGATCACGTCGGCCAGGCGCGATGGCACGCAGCCGGCGATCGGGTGCAGTTCCACTGTCGTTGGCATGTGCACTATCTCCTGTGTCGAACCGGATCGCCTAGCGATACGCTGCCGTGGAGGTGCGTCGCACCCGGTCCCAGCCTATCCCAAAGTGCGCATCGGGGGCACAAAATCTTGTCGAAGCCCGGTGCGTGGCCGGTGCGCGGCCGGGCCGGCCTGCTGCGGCGCTGCGCGATCGCGCCGGCGCGGCAGAGACGCAACCATCGCCATTGGCAGGCAGTCACGTGGCAGTGTTACGGCCCGCTCCCGCCGCGGCGCGAGTTCGCATCCGTGCGGAACACGATCGGCTGGACCTGCTGCCGCCGCGCCGCTTCCTGTGCCGCTTGGGCCTGCATGACGATGGCATGCACGTCGGCGTGTTGCGGCGACCGTGAGCATACCGGGTCGGCATTTGCGGCGTCCCCGGTCAGTGCGTAGGCCTGGCAGCGGCAGCCACCGAAATCCTTGTCTTTCTCGGGGCAAGCGCGGCAGGGTGACTTCATCCAGGCATCGCCCCGGTAGCGATTGAAGGCACCGCTGGCGTACCAGATGTCCTTCACGCTGTGCTCGCGAACGTTGGGAAACGCGATGCCCGGCAGCGAGCGGGCGGCGTGACAGGGCAGGGCGGTGCCGTCCGGGGCGATGCCGAGGAAGACCGAACCCCAGCCGTTCATGCACGCCTTGGGGCGCTCCTCGAAATAGTCGGGCACCACGAACAGGATCCGCACCTTGTTGCCGATCCGGGCGCGATAGTCGTTGACCACGGCCTCGGCACGCTGCAGCTGCTCGCGCGTGGGCATCAGCTGTTCCCGGTTGACCAGGCCCCAGCCGTAGTACTGCGTGTTCGCCAGTTCCAGATAGTCGACGCCCATCTCCAGCGCCATGTCGATGATGCGGTCGACGTGGTCGAGGTTGAAGCGGTGCAGCACGACATTGAGCACCATCGGATAGTCGTACTGCTTGATCAGCCTGGCTACCCGTGCTTTCAGGTCGAAGGTCCGGGTACTGGACAGGAAATCGTTCATTTCCCGGGTCGAGTCCTGGAACGACAACTGGATATGGTCCAGCCCGAGTTCCTTCATGCGGGCCAGGCGCGTTTCGGTCAGGCCGACGCCGGAGGTGATCAGGTTGGTGTAGAACCCGAGCCGGCGGCCTTCGCCAACCAGTTCTTCGAGGTCGTCGCGCACCAGTGGCTCGCCGCCCGAAAACCCGAGCTGGGCCGCACCGAGCTGGCGTGCCTGGCGCATCACGTCGAACCATTGCCCGGTGGAGAGTTCCGCGCGGTCCCTGGCGTAATCGACAGGGTTGTAGCAGAAGGCGCAGTGGAGGGGGCAGCGATACGTCAGCTCCGCCAGCAGCCAGAGTGGCGCCGCGACAGCCTGGCGGGGTTCGGGGGCGTTCACGGCCGCGGGCTCAGGCCAGCCAGCCGCGTGCGCTGGCGGTGCGCAGGAACGCATCGACATCGGCCCCCAGGCCGACGGCCTTGAACGCCTGTTCCAGCTCGTCGACGATGGCCGGTACGCTGCGCTGGCCGTCGCAGCGTTTCAGGATCTCGGCCGCGCTCTGGTTGAGCTTGACCATGCCTTCCGGATAAAGCAGTACATACTGGCCTTGCGCTTCCTCCCACTGCATGCGGAACAGGCGGGAAAGAAGCGGCTTGTCGGGAATCGTCGTCATCGTGGCACCAGAGGTCAAGGGTAGGCTTTTTCGATCGCATCGAGCATGGACCACAGGATGTCGAGCTTGAACTGCAGGATCTCGAGCGCACGCTCCTGCTGGGCGCGGGTCGTGAAATGATCGAGCGTGACCTGCAGGCCGTGTTCGACGTCGCGTTCGGCCAGCGAAATACGTCCGCGAAAATACTGCAGGCCCGCCTGGTCGATCCAGCCATAGTGGGCAGGCCAGTTGGCCAGGCGGTCCTTGTGGATCTGCGGGGCAAACATTTCCGTCAGCGACGAGCAGACCGCCTCCTGCCAGGGCGCCTGGCGCGCGAAGTTGACGTAGGCATCGACAGCGAAACGGACACCGGGCACCACGTGGCGTTGCGACCATAACACCCCGTCTTCGATGCCGACCGCCGCGCCGAGCCGGAGCCAGGCTTCGATGCCCCCATCGTTGCCGTCCCAGCCGTCATGATCGAGGATGCGGCGCACCCATTTGCGGCGGGTTTCCCGATCGGGGCAGTTGGCGATGATCGCGCCGTCCTTCCGCGGGATGTTGACCTGATAATAAAACCGGTTGGCAACCCAGCCGCGGATCTGGTCCTCGCGCAGCAGGCCGCTGTTCATCCTGACGTTGAACGGATGATTGATGTGGTAGCCGGCGCCACGCGCGCGCAATTGCGCTTCGAACTCGGTGCGGCTCCAGGCCGGTGCGCTTGTCACAGGACGATCTCCATGCCGTCGAAGGCGACTTCGATGCCGTGGCGCGCCAGCAGCGCACGCTGCGCCGAGTCGTCGTCCAGGATCGGGTTGGTGTTATTGATATGGATGAGGATCTTGCGCCGTGCTGTCCGGCGCCGTGCATTACCGTGCGCATCCAGGCTGTCCAGCACCGCGATCATGCCGGCCTCGCCCGACTGCGGCAAATGGCCCATGTCGGCCGCGCTTTTGCTGGAAAAGCCCAGTTCGATCATCTCGTCGGCGCGCCAGAACGTGCCGTCGACCAGCACGCAGTCGGCCCGGCGCATCGCGGCATCGACCTGCGGTTCGATCAGGCCCAGCCCCGGCGCGTAGAACAGCGTCTTGCCGCTGCCGGTATCCTCGATCAGCAGGCCGATATTGTCGCCGATGCCCGGCTGCGCGCGATGCGGCGAATACGGCGGCGCCTTGCTGGACAGGGCCAGCGGCGTGAAACGGAGGCCGTCGATGCCCGGTACGTGGACCGCCTGCATGCCGGGGCCGTCGCCGATGGTGTGCAATGGGTGCCAATGCACGCCGCAGTAGTGCGACAGCACCGGTGCCAGGGGCAGGCTGGTGTTGAGATCGTTCCATACCGATGCGGTGCAGTAGAGTGGCAGCGGCTTTCCCTCGCGCAGCATCAACAGACCGGTGACATGGTCGATCTGCGCATCCATCAGCATCACCGCGGCGATGCCGGAATCGCGCTTTGCCCGCGCCGGCTGCAGCGCCGGCGTGGCGCGGATCTGCGCCAGGATGTCGGGAGACGCGTTGATCAGCACCCAGTCGTTGCCATCGCCCGATACCGCGATCGACGATTGAGTACGGGGCGTCGCGGCAATCGTGCCGCCGCGCACGCCTGCGCAATTGCGGCAGTTGCAGTTCCACTGCGGGAAGCCGCCGCCGGCTGCAGAGCCCAATACGATGATTTTCATGGTGTCGTTCAGTGGACGGAAACCTGTGCCCGGCTGACCCGTGCGGCACGGTTTCCTGGGCGCTTTCCTAGCGGTTTGCGATATACATCGTGATTTCGAATCCGAAACGCAGGTCGGTAAATTCCGGTTTGCTCCAGGTCATGATGAGTCTCCTTTAGATTGGTGTGATGAGCAGGCCGGCTGCATGGCCGGATGGCTCAAGGGCTTGCCGCACGGTGCGTGCAGTCACAGGCATAAAGCGATAATCGTGCCAAAAGGGCGAGGCGGGATCTGTCGCCCTGCGGGCACAAGGGGGCAAGCCAGCCGCGCCATCGAATGTGGAGGGGCCTTGACGCTGGCGGGCGCAACACTGTGTCAAAACCGAACAGTGTGGTTGCCACAATGGCGCACTGTGTCACTTGAATCAGGTTCCTGCCGGTCTGCGCCGGCCGGCTTGCTGACAATGGGTCGGTTTACCGGGCAGGGGTTCCTTCCCGGCGTCATGTCACAGCAAGGGCAGCTTGACGACCACTTCCAGGCCGTGCGGGTCGACGTCTCCCAGGCTCACGCTGCCGCCGTGCTGCGTGACGATCTCATGCACGATCGCCAGGCCCAGGCCGCAGCCCAGTCCCTGGTCCGTGGCCCGCACGAACCTGTCGAACACGCGCGCATGGTCGGCGCGGGCGATGCCCGGTCCGTTGTCGCTGACGCTGATGCGGGCGTGCCTGCCATCGCGCCGGACCGCCACGGTGATCTCGCTGCCGGCTCCGGCGTACTCGATGGCGTTGTCGAGGATGTTGACAAGGGCCTCGGCCAGCAGCATCGGATTGGCCTGCACCCACAGGCCGGCCGGGTCGCGCTGCGTGCCGACGCCGAGATCGGCGCCGCCACGCAGCGCCTTCGGGACCGCGTCGGCGACGACCTGCTCGACCAGCGCACCCAGCTCCACCGGCGAGCGCTCCTGCACCATGGCCGCCTCGGGTTCGGTACGCGCCAGCATCAGCATGCGGGCGATCAGGTGGGCACTGCGCGTGGCGCTCTGGTGCAGCAT
Organism: Pseudoduganella umbonata; assembly: GCF_014192225.1. Classification (GTDB taxonomy): domain Bacteria; phylum Pseudomonadota; class Gammaproteobacteria; order Burkholderiales; family Burkholderiaceae_D; genus Rugamonas; species Rugamonas umbonata. The sequence continues at coordinate 9,074 of NZ_JACHXS010000001.1, forward strand.
GGTCAGGCGGGCGACCAGCGCGGGGTCGCTGGTGGCGCCCAGCGCCAGTTCCGCATGGCTGATCACGCCCGCCAGCGGCGTGCGCAGCTGGTGCGCGGCATCGGCAATGAAGCGTTTCTGCGCGTCGACGTTCTGGCGTACCGCGGCCAGCAGGTTGTTCAGCGCGCGCACCAGCGAACGCAGTTCGCGCGGCGCCGCGTCGGCGCGCAACGGCGTGAGGTCGTTCGGCGAGCGGTCTTCGACCTCGCGGCGCAGGCGCAGCAGCGGTGCGAGCCCGGCGCCGGTGCCGGCCCAGACGATCACGGTCATCAGCATGATCAGCGCCGACAGCGGCAGCAGCGTGTCGACCAGGATCCGCTTCCAGATGGATTCGCGCGCCGCCACGCCGCGCGCCACCTGCACCAGCATCCATTGCTGGCGTCCATCGAGCTCGCCGTTTTTCAGGAACAGTGCCGCGACCCGCACCTTGGCCGGTCCCGGCGTGGTTCCCGTCTGATCCGGCGGCATTTCACCGTCATAGAAATAGGGATCGTTCGGGCGCGGCCGCATGTGCGCGGGCGGCAGCGGAATGGCGTTGTTTCCCAGGATGAAGCGGCCCGGAGGCGTGCTGACGGTGTACAGGAAACGGTCGTTCGGGTCGGCTTCCAGGATGTTCTGCGCGGCGCGCGGCAGGTCGATCAGCAGGCCGTTGCCGATCGGCTTGACCTGGCGCGCCAGCGTGCGCGCGGCCTGCGACAGGGTCGCGTCGGCGGCCTCGTTCACGTAGTTCACCGCCAGGCGGTAGGTCGCGACGCCGCCGGCAACCCACAGCACCAGCTGCGGCAGCAGCACCCAGGCCACCAGCTGTCCGCGCAGCGACCAGTCGACCGCGCGCCTCGTGCGGCTGGGCCGTGGCATCAGCCGCGCGCGCCGGCGGGTTCGGTTTCCAGCAGATAGCCCAGGCCGCGGACGGTCCTGATCACGACGCCGGAACCATCGAGCTTGCGGCGCAGCCGGTAGATGTGCACTTCCGCCGAATTGCCGCTGCCGTCGTCGTTCCACAACGCGGCGATCTGGTCCTTGCGGACCACCTTGCCGGTGTGGGCCAGCAGCAGGTCGAGCAGGATCGCTTCACGCGGGCTCAGTTCGACCAGCTCGGCATTGATCATGGCACGGCGCGTCTCGCGGTCGAAGCGCAGCGCGCCGGCGGTCAGCTCGGCGAAGGCGCCCGCGCCGCTGCCTGCGTGGCGCGAACGGCGCAGCACCGCGCGCAGGCGCGCTTCCAGTTCGGAAAAGATGAACGGCTTGGTGATGAAGTCGTCCGCGCCGCCGTTCAGGCTGGCCAGCCGCGCGTCGAGCTTGTCGAGCGCCGTCAGGATCACGACCGGCAGTTCCGGCCGCACCGCACGTACCTTCTTCAGCACGCTCAGGCCATCGACCATCGGCAGGCCCAGGTCGATGATGGCGATATCGTAGGGCTGGTTGGTCAGCAGGTATTCGGCGACAGGGCCGTTTGGCGCATGCTGCACGGCGAATCCGGCCTGGGTCAGCTGGGCACTCAGGCCCGCTGCGAGAATCTGGTCGTCTTCGGCGAGTAATAGTTGCATGGCGCGATATTAACGGGTTATGGCAGGCGGTTCAACGCCGGCGCGTGTCCACCGCGCCTTTCCGCAGGCGCCGTTTGCGTGATACTGTCCGGCTCTCTCGATGCAAAGGAGCCGATGTTGAAGCCACCCCGGAAGCCATCCCGGAATCCAGCCCGTTCGTGCACCCGTGCGGCGATCCTCTTCGCCACGCTGATGTGCCGTGGTGTCGGGACGGCCGCAGGCGGCGAGCTCGAGGTCCTGCACTACTGGACCGGCGGCGAGTATGCCGGGGCCATGACGCTGCTGCGCAGCCGCATGGCCGGGCAGGGCCACGACTGGCGCGACTTCGGCGCGAATGGTGGCATTGGCGGCAACGGCGACCAGGGCGACGCCGTGTCGCTGCTGCGCAAGCGGGTATTGGCCGGCAACGCCCCCGCGGCCGCGCAGCTGATGCCGCACGATGCCATCGGCCAGTGGGGGCGGCAGGGCGCGCTGGGCGGTATCGACCGGCTGGCCCGCGCCGAAGGGTGGGACCGGCTGCTGCCCGCCGTGGTCGCCGCCACCCTCAAGTACAACGGCAGCTATGTCGCTGTCCCGGTCCATGTGCACCGCAATAACTGGCTGTGGATGAATGCCGCCGTGCTGGCGCGCGCCGGGGTCCGGGCGCCCGGCACGTGGGAAGAATTCTTCGCGGCCGCCGAGGCGATCCGGCGCGCCGGGTTCGTGCCGCTGGCGCATGGCGCCCAGCCGTGGCAGAACCTGCACCTGCTGGAAACCGTGGTGCTGGGCAGCGCGGGGCCGGCGTTCTATCGCCGGGCACTGGTGGAACTGGAACCGGCGGCGCTGGCCAGTCCCGCCATGGAGCGCGCGCTGCTGACCTTCCGGCGCCTGAAGCAGTACACCGACACGCGCCGGCCGGAACGCGACTGGACCACCGCCTCGCAAGAGCTGGCAAGCGGCCAGGCCGGCATGCAGCTGATGGGCGAATGGGCCGGTCCGCTGTTCGCCGATGCCCAGGCGGCCGGCCGGCTGGACTACGCCTGCGCCGCCGCGCCGGCCACTACGCCGGGCTATATCTTCGCACTCGATTCGGTCGTGATGTTCAAGGTCGCGCCGGCCAAGGCGGCGGCGCAGCGCGATTTCGCGTCGGCGCTGATGTCGGCACCGGTCCAGCGGCAGCTCAACCTGGCCAAGGGCGCGCTGCCGGTGCGCCTGGACGCCGACCTGGCGCCGTTCGGGCGCTGCGCGCAGGCATCCGGCGCGGCGTACCGGAGCGCGGCCCGCGGCGGCACGCTGGTGCCCAGCATGGGCGTGGGCGTGGCGCCGTCCGTGGTCGACGCACTGCGCGACATCGTCACCGATTTCTGGCGCGACGAGCGGATGGCGCCCCGCACGGCTGCGGCGCGCATGATCGGCGCGGCGGGGCGCAAGCCATGACGGTGCATCCAGGGATGCTATTGGCAGTGGCGCTGGCCCTGGCTGCCGGCACTGCCGACAGCGGCGCCACGGCGCTGGAAGTGCTCAATCATCTCGAGACCGGCCCCGACCAGCGGGCCGCCCAGGTGCTGCAGGCCGGGTTGCGCGCGCGCGGGCACGAGTGGATCGATTTCGCGGTGGCCAATGGCGCCGAGGGGATGGCCGCGACCCTGCTCGACTCCCGCATACGGCTGCGCAACCCGCCTGCCGTGGCGCAGATGAAGGGCCCGGTCATCGCCGCCATGGCCCGCCGCGGCCTGCTGCTGCCGCTCGACGAGCTGGCACGCGCCGAACGCTGGGATGAGGCGCTGCCCAGGGTGGTGGCCGACGCCATGAAGCACCAGGGCCGCTATGTCGGCGTGCCGCTCAATATCCACCGCATCAACTGGCTGTGGGTCAACCAGCGCATCCTGAAACAGGCGGGTGCGCGCGTGCCGGCCAGCTGGGACGAGTTCTTCGCCACGGCCGAGGCCATGAAGCGCGCCGGCCATACGGCGCTGGCCTACGGCGGCCATGCGTGGGAAGAACAGCTGCTGTTCGAAAGCGTGGCACTGGGCGTGGGCGGGCCGGCGTTCTACCGCCAGGCCCTGGTCGCGCACGATCCGGCCCACCTCACGGGGATCACGATGGCGCGGGTGCTGCAGACGTTCCGCCGCATCCGCGCCTATACGGGAGCAGGGCAGGCGGTGCCCGAGCAGGGTGCGGCAGAGGCACTGGCGAGCGGCGCGGCGGGCATGATGCTGATGGGCGACTGGGCCAATCCGCAGCTGTATCCGGCGGCCCGCCGGCCGGCAGACACCTTCGCCTGCGCGCCGTCGCCGGGTTCGGCCGGCAGCTTTTCCTATGTGGTCGATTCGTTTGCCATGTTCAAGGGGCCCGGCGAACAGCGCCGCGGCCAGATGGACCTCGCGGCGGTGGTCATGTCGCCTGCCACGCAGCATGGCTTCAACCTGCGCAAAGGCTCGATCCCGGCCCGCACCGGGGTGGCGCTGGATGGCTACGGTCCCTGCGCGCGCCAGGCCGCCGCTGCGTTCCAGGGCGCGGCACGCGACGGCACGCTGGTGCCGGCGCTGGCCATGGTGCTTGCGCCGGAACTGGAACAGGCGTTCAGGGAAGTGCTGAGCGAATTCTGGAACGACGAGCGCATCGCGCCCGCAACGACGATGCGCCGCCTGGTGGCGATCACGCGAAAAGCGGCGACGCCGGCGGCCGCGCCGCGGCCCTCCGGCGCTCCCTGATCTTTATCCGGGGTTCATGCAAAGTTCATCTAGCTGAATAGGGGCGCCGGCGCCGCCTGGCCGGTGCTTCACCTGTTCCCGCATTTTCCCGCATGTTCCCGCATGTTCCCGCATTTTCCCTCCTGCCGAAGCCCAGCGTTGCATTCCGGGCACGCTTGTTTAGTAAGCACCGCGAAATAACTCCCGATCTGTAAGGCGTCCTTGACGCTGCGGATGCCATGATTCATCGTACCACCTGAAATCTTTCGTACATCTGGCGTTCATCTGTATGACGAAAGAAAGGAAGCGGCCGGCATCAGCCAGCCGTAAAAAATCAGGAGGGGACAACATGAAACGAACCAGCAGGACCGTCATCGCGATGGCGGTGGCACAGCTCGCGTGGATGGCCGGCGCGGCGCACGCGCAGGAAGCCGACGCCAGCTCGGTGGTGGTGGTCACGGGCCAGCGCGCCGCGCTCAATTCGGCGCAGAAGATCAAGCAGGATGCCGACGAGATCGTCGATTCGGTGGTCGCCGACGAGATCGGCAAACTGCCCGACCGCTCGGTGACCGAGGTGCTGCAGCGCGTGGTCGGCGTGAGCATCAACCGCCAGGCCGGCGACAACGAACGCTTCTCGGTGGAAGGCGCCGGCGTCAACATCCGCGGCCTGAACTACGTGCGCTCGGAACTCAACGGGCGCGAGGCGTTCGCCGCCAACGGCGGCCGTTCGCTCAGCTGGGGCGACATTCCGCCCGAACTGATGGCCGGCGTGGACGTCTACAAGAATCCGTCGGCCGAGCAGACCGAAGGCGGCATTTCCGGCCTGGTCAACCTGCGCACCGCGCTGCCGTTCGACTTCAAGGGCCAGCGCGTCGGCGGTTCGCTGGAAGTGACGCATTCGACACTGCGCAAGGGCAAGCCGGACCTGTCGGGCTCCCTGCTGTATTCGAACCGCTGGAAGAACAGCCTGGGCGAGTGGGGCGTGCTGTTCGACGTCGCCTCGTCGGACAGCTCGACCCGCACCGACACGTTCCAGTTCGAACCGTTCTACCCGCGCACGGACATCGAGCCGGGGCGCACCGTGTGGATCCCCAAGGGCGCGCAGTGGCGCACCTACGAGTACGACCGCAAGCGCCAGGGTGCCTACGCGGCCCTGCAGTGGCGCATGAAGGACGTGCGCAGCCACCTGACGCTGTTCCAGTCGCGCTACAAGGACAATGCGCTGGAGCAGTCGATCTTCTCGTCGGCCGCCGCCTATGACTTGCGGGTCTCCGATGCCACGTACGACGAGCGGGGCGCGCTGCTGACCGGCACCATCAGCGATCCGGTCAACGGCGGCATCCCGTTCAGCAACGCGGGCGGCTTCAACAAGGGCAATTCGAAAACCACCGACATCGGCTGGAACCTGCAGTGGAAGGTGTCGGAAGACTGGACCCTGTCCAGCGACCTGCAGCGCACCACTTCGAAGGCGGACGCCTTCTCGTCGGCGGTGGGCCTGGGCATGCTGATGCCGAGCCAGCGCCTCGACTACCGCGGCAGCCTGCCCAGCATCGAGTTCAACGATGCGCAGCGCGCCTTCCTGGCCGACCCGGCGAACTACTACTGGGGCAGCACGATGGAACACATGCACCGGAACACCGGCGAGCTGAAGGCGTGGAAGGGCGATGCCCGCTACACCTTCGACCATCCGGTGCTGCGCGACCTGCGCTTCGGCGTGCGCCTGACCGACCGCGAAGCGCTGACGGTCAATTCCGACCCGAGCTACAACTGGAAAGGCGTGACCCAGCCGTGGATGCTGAACTGGGACATCGGCAAGCTGGCGTACCTGAGCGACCCACGCTTCAACGCGCCGACCGTGACGAACAGCTTCCCGAACTTCTTCGGCGGCGACATCAGCGTGCCGGCCGTGGTGTTCCCGGCCCCCAGCGTGGCCAGCGGCTATCCCGACTCGTACCAGCAACTGCACTCCTACCACATGCTGCTGTGCCAGGAGCAGCGGGTGGTCCTCGGCGGCGGCACCTGCGAGGCGTGGACGCCCGCGCGCTTCGGCGGCGACAACCCGGCCGGCACCAACGACCAGCGCGAGAAAACCCGCGCCTTCTATACCCAGCTGCGCTTCGGCTTCGACAACCTGGCCTACCCGGTCGACGGCAACATCGGCGTGCGCTATGTGCAGACCCGTGCGCGGTCGCGCGGCTACACCTCGTTCCGGCCCGGCGCAGCGCCTCCCGAGGGCGCCCAGGTCGGCGGCCTGCCGGTACCGGTCATTCCCGCGTTCGAAGAACGGCGCGACGTGAAGAATGCGTACAACAACGTGCTGCCGACCGTGAACCTGCGCCTGAAAGCCTCCGACCGGCTGCAGTTCCGCGCGGCGTTCGGCACCTCGATGTCGCGTCCGGACTTCGCCGACCTGCAGGCCTACACCAGGATGTCGCAGGACGTCGACTCCGTGTTCAACGAAGCGACCGGCGTCACCACCGTGACCGCGGTGCGCCGCACCGGCACGGCGGAAGGCAATCCGTCCCTCAAGCCGATCACGTCGCGCCAGCTCGACCTCACGGCCGAATGGTACTTCGCCAATTCCGGCTCGCTGACGCTGGCCGTGTTCGGCAAGCGCCTGAAGGACGTGATCATCGACCAGACAGTGTCGATCGCCCTGCCGGACGTGCAGGGCAACCTGCAGCAGTTCCAGGTGACGTCGCCGGTGAACGGCGCGCGCGGCACCGTGCGCGGCGCCGAGATCGCCTACCAGCAGTACTTCGACGGCCTGCCCGACTGGCTGAAGGGCCTCGGCCTGCAGGCCAACTACACCTATGTCGACAGCCATCGCAAGCTGTACAACCCGGTGCGCAGCGAGTACTGCTCGGGCAGCGAAGGCGGGGCCGCCAACATCAACCTGAACATGAACGGCTGCGACATCGACGGGCGCACCTTCGGCGACCTGCCATTGCAGCAGATGTCGAAGAACGCCTACAACCTGGCGATCCTGTTCGACCGCGGCCCATGGTCGGCGCGCCTGGCCTACAACTGGCGCTCGCGCTACTTCCTCAGCACCAATACCAATGGCACGCGAGGCTCGGACGGCACCGATACCAACCCGGCCAGTGCCACCTTCGGCCAGCGCAACGTGGCCTGGGGCCTGCCGCTGTGGGCCGACGACTACGGGCAGCTCGACGGCGGGGTGTCGTACAAGTTCAGCGAGAACTTCAAGATCGACTTCCAGGCGCAGAATCTGAGCGACGCCCGCTATGGCCAGACCATGCACCAGGGCATCGGCGACAAGCGCCGCGCCCACTTCGTCTCGGGTCCGCGCTACAGCCTGCGCGCGGGCTATTCGTTCTGAACCATCTTACCAACTGATGCGGCCAGCGGCGCTCCGGCACCGCGCCGCATCGCTTTACCTAGAAGAGCCACGATGAAAGCACTACTGTCACCACTGATGCTCGGCGCGCTGTTCGCCGCCACGACCCTCATTGCGCCGGAAGCCCGCGCCCAGGCCAGCGTCAAGCCCGCGGCCGCTACCGCGCCGGCCAAGTTCACCGAACTGGCGAAGACCCCGCAGATGGGCTGGAACACGTGGAACACCTTCGCCTGCGACATCAACGAACAGCTGATCCGCGAATCGGCCGATGCGCTGGTGTCCAGCGGCATGCGCGAAGCGGGCTATGTGTACGTCAACATCGACGACTGCTGGCACGGCAAGCGCGACGAGAACGGCTTCATCCAGCCCGATCCGCAGCGCTTCCCGTCCGGCATGAAGGCGCTGGCCGACTATGTCCACGCCCGCGGGCTCAAGCTGGGCATCTACTCGGATGCCGGCGCGCACACCTGCGCCGGCAAGCCGGGCAGCCGCGGCTACGAATACCAGGATGCGCTGACCTATGCGCGCTGGGGCATCGACTACCTGAAGTACGACTGGTGCGACACCGACGGCCTGAACGCCCGCGGCGCGTACACCACCATGCGCGACGCGCTGCGCGCGGCCGGGCGGCCGATCCTGTTCGCGCTGTGCGAGTGGGGCGACAACAAGCCGTGGGAATGGGCGGCCGACGTGGGCCACTCCTGGCGCACCACGGGCGACATCTACCCGTGCTGGGACTGCGACTTCAACCGCGGTACCTGGTCGTCGTGGGGCGTGCTGCCGATCCTCGACAAGCAGGCCGGCCTGCGCAAGTTTTCCGGGCCGGGGCGCTGGAACGACATGGACATGATGGAGGTCGGCAAGGGCATGACCGAGGACGAGGACAAGGCGCACTTCTCGATCTGGGCCATGATGAATTCCCCGCTGATCGCCGGGAACGATATCCGCAAGATGTCGGCAACCACCCGCAAGATCCTGACCAACCGCGCCATTATCGCCCTCAACCAGGACGAGCGGGGCATCCAGGCGTGGCGTTTCATGAACGACGGCCAGCTCGACATGTACGCCAAGCCGCTGGCCAACGGCGAGTGGGCGCTGATGTTCCTGAACCGGGCCGACAAGGCGCGCAGCTACCGGTTCGACTGGGACGAGCACGAACTGAAGGATGAATTCACGCACAACCAGGTCCACTTCGGCAAGGTGCGCCACAGTTTCACCGAACTGTGGAGCGGCGCCACCGGCGATACCGCCAGGCCGTATGCGATGAATGTGCCGGCGCACGGCGTGGTGGTGCTGCACCTGCGCCCCCGCTGACCCCCGGCGCTTACCTTGTCTCCTCTTCGGCGCCCCTCGGGGCGCTATTTTTACGAAGCGGAGCCTGCATCGCCGAACCATCCACTCACTCACGGAGAACGCATGTGGCATTCGTTCAAGCGCGCCTTGCTGGCGCTGTCGCTGTTTGCATGGCTGCTGCCGGCCGGCGCGCAGGCGCCGCGCGAGCGCATCAATATCGACCGGGACTGGCGCTTCGCCCACGGCCACGCCCATGACGCCCGCCAGGACTTCGGCCATGGCCTGCGGGCGTTCTTCTTCGCCAAGGCAGGCTACGGCGACGGCCCGGCCGCGCCCGGCTTCAAGGATGCCGGCTGGCGCCGGCTCGACCTGCCGCACGACTGGGCGGTGGAACTGCCGTTCGATGCGCGCGGCGATACCAACCACGGCTCGAAGGCGATCGGCCGGGCCTTTCCGGAAAACAGCGTGGGCTGGTACCGCAAGACCATCGAGATCCCGGCCAGCGACCGGGGACGGCGCATCGCGCTGGAATTCGACGGCGCGTACCGCGACAGCGTGGTCTGGGTCAATGGCCACTATATCGGCAGGGAACCCAGCGGCTATTCGGGCTTCCGCCACGACATCACCGATTACCTCGACTATGGCGGCACCAACCTGATCGCGGTGCGGGTCGACGCCACGCTGGAAGAGGGCTGGTTCTATGAAGGCGCCGGCATCTACCGGCACGTCTGGCTGACCAAGACCGCGCCGCTGCATGTGGCGCAGTGGGGCACCTTCGTGAAGAGCACCGTGGCCAACGGCCGCGCCGCCATCGAAGTGGACCTGAGCGTGCGCAACGACGCCGGCGCGGCCGCCCGCTTCGCGGTCGAGCACCGCATCCTCGGCCCGGACGGGCGCACGCTGGCGCAGGTCCGCGCCGCCGGCCTGGCTGTCGGTGCCGCCGCCACGGGCGAGTCCCGCCAGCGCCTGGTGCTGGCGCAACCGCGCCTCTGGTCGCTCGACGATCCGCACCTGTATGTGCTGCGCACCACGCTGCTGCAGGAGGGCCGCATCGTCGACACCCATGACACCCGCTTCGGCATCCGCACCGTGTCGTTCGATCCGGACCAGGGCTTCTCGCTGAACGGGAAGGCCATCAAGCTGCAGGGCACCAACAACCACCAGGACCATGCCGGCGTCGGCGTGGCGCTGCCGGACGGCCTGCAGGACTGGCGCCTGAAACAGCTCAAGTCGTTCGGCGTCAACGCCTACCGGACGGCGCACCATCCGCCCACTCCGGAGCTGCTGGATGCCGCCGACCGCCTCGGCATGCTGGTCATCGACGAGCACCGCATGATGGGCACCTCGCCGGAGATCGTCTCGCAGCTGGAACGTGTGGTGCGGCGCGACCGCAACCATCCCAGCGTGATCCTGTGGTCGGTCGGGAACGAGGAGTGGGCGCTGGAAGGCAAGCCGCTGGGCACCCACCTGGCGCGGGAAATGCACGCCATCGTCCGGCGGCTCGATCCGACCCGGCGCACCTCGGTGGCCGCCAGCTCGTCCGGCCGGGGCACCTCGCTTGGCGCCGACGTGATCGGCTTCAATTACGGCGCCCAGCACGACGTCGACGCGTTCCACCGCGCCCATCCCGGCAAGCCGGCCATCATGAGCGAGGAGGGTTCCACGCTGACCACGCGCGGCATCTATGTCGACGATCGCGCCAGGGTGCACCTGAACGCCTATGACCGCCAGGGCCGGCCGGGCAACAGCCTCAGTATCGAGGAAGGCTGGCGCCGCGTGCGCGAGCGCGACTGGATGTCCGGCATGTTCGTCTGGACCGGCTTCGACTACCGCGGCGAGACCACGCCGTTCGGCTGGCCGGCCGTGTCGTCGCAGTTCGGCATGCTCGACACCACCGGGGTACTGAAAGACACCGCCTACTACCTGAAGGCATGGTGGCGCCCGGAGCCGATGGTGCATATCCTGCCGCACTGGAACTGGCCGGGCAGGGAAGGGCAGCCCGTCGACGTGCGCGTCTACAGCAATGGCGACGAGGTCGAACTGCTGCAGGACGGCCGCTCGCTGGGCCGCAAGCCGATGGAACGCGACTCGCACCTGCGCTGGAGCGTGCCGTACGCGCCGGGCAGGCTGGAAGCCGTGGCGTACCGGCGTGGCGCGCGGATCGCCGATACCACGGTGGCGACGACCGGCGTGCCGGCGACCCTGCATCTGTCCGGCGATAGCGGCCGGCTGGCGGCGGACGGGCGCGCCATCGCCGTCGTGTGGGTCAACGTGCGCGACGGCGATGGCCGGCTGGTGCCGACCGCGTCGGACCGCGTGGACTTCGCGGCAAGCGGGCCGCTGCGCATCATCGGGGTCGGCAATGGCGATCCGGGCTCCCACGAAGCCGACCGGCCGGCCGAACGCCACGCGTTCGTGCCGCTGTCGGGCTGGCGCACGCTGGCGCTGGACGGGCCGGATGCCGCGCCAGCTGTTCTTTCTGCGCTGGCGCCCGACGCCGACCTGGCGCGGTGGCGCGACCCGGCGCAATGGCTGCCGCCCGAGCGGCAGCCGGCGCGCACGCCCTACGTGGTACTGCGTGGAGAGTTCGCCCGCCCGACCCTGGCCGCCGGCCAGAGCGCGATGCTGTTCATCGACCAGCTCGATCCTGGCCAGCAGGTCCATCTCAACGGCCGGTCGGTGACCCCGCGGATGGTCGACGGCAGCCCGGCGGTGCAGCTCGACGCGGCACAGCTGCGCGACCGGAACAGCGTGGCCTACGTGTTGCCCACGCCGCCCGACGGCGTGGCCGGGCTGTACGACCGATCGGCGGGCGCCAGCCGCTGGGGCAGCGTGCGCGTGACCACGGCCGCCGCGCCATGGCAGCGCAGCCTGTTCAATGGCTGGGCCCAGGTGATCGTGCAGTCCACCGGCGAGGCGGGCACCGGCACGTTGACGGCGGCCGCGCCTGGCCTTCCTCCGGCAACGCTGCAGTTCGACATGCGCTGACGGGACAGGCGGTGCACGCACTTTCCTGCCCTCAAGCGTGCACCGCTTCTTTGCCAGCGCCTTATAGTGAGGCCCTTCTTTTGATGTCATTAAAGGAGAAGACCATGTCAGAGCAATCGCAGCAACCAGCGCAGCAACAGCAACCACCTGGAACCGAACAGCAGATGCGCCCGGCCGCCGACCACGGCGAAACCACCTACCGCGGCATGGGCAAGCTGCATGACAAGGCCACCGTGATCACCGGCGCCGACAGCTGCATCGGCCGGGCGGTGGCGATCGCCTTCGCCCGCGAAGGAGCGGACGTGCTGATTTCATACCTGAACGAGGACGACGATGCACGCGAAACGGCCAGGTGGGTCGAGGAGGCGGGCCGCAAGGCCGTGCTGGTGCGCGGCGACCTGGCCGACCCGGCGCACTGCCGGGCCGTCATTGCCCGCGCAGTGGAGGAATTCGGCCGTATCGACGTGCTGGTCAACAATGCCGCATTCCAGATGACGCGCGATTCGCTGGACGAGATTCCCGACGAGGAATGGGACTATACGTTCCAGACCAACATCACCGCCATGTTCCATCTGTGCAAAGCCGCCGTGCCGCACATGCAGCCCGGTTCGTCGATCATCAACACCGCATCGGTCAACTCGGATACGCCCAAGCCCAAGCTGCTGGCGTACTCCGCGACGAAGGGCGCCATCGTCAACTTCAGCGGCGGCCTGGCGCAGTTGCTGGCGGAGAAAGGCATCCGTGTGAATTCCGTCGCCCCGGGGCCGATCTGGACGCCGCTGATCCCGTCGACCATGCCGCCGGAACAGGTGGAGAGCTTCGGCCAGCAGGTGCCGATGAAGCGGCCGGGCCAGCCGGCCGAGCTGGCGCCCACCTACGTGCTGCTGGCATCGAACGACGGCAGCTATATTTCCGGCGCGCGGATCGCCGTCACCGGCGGCGTGCCGGTCATCTAGCCGGCTGCCCGGCGCCGGCCGGGTATTAAGGCTGTGTATTAAGGCTGTGTATTAAAGCTGTGTATTAAAGCTGTGTATTAAAGCTGTGTATTAAAGCTGTGATAAGCAGTTTTGTGTTACGTTCTGGCATCCTGCAGCGCCGCCGCGGGATGAACTCTCGAGCGCATTCGCCAACGTGACACTGCAAGCCTTCCGCCGGAACCATCACCCGCCACAGCGTGGCGCCGACCGATGACTTCCGTCCTGCTGCGTAGCCGCTTGCGCTGGTATGCCGTCTCCACTGGCCGGCTGCTGCTGCGGCGCTGGCAGGCGCTGCTCCTCGCGCTGGCGGTGCTTGCGCCGGCCGGCGCATCGGCGCTGTCGCAGGTCCAATCGCTCGGCTGGCCGGTGCTTGCACTGCTGGCGCCGGAGCACGGCAGCTTGTGGCGTTTCTGCTGCCTGTGCCTGTACCAGGCGCTTGCGATGGCCTGGGTGCTGATGCAGCGCGACCAGGTCACAGGCGGTGACTTCATGGGCTATGCGCGATCGCTCCCGGTGCCGCCGCGGCAGGCCCGCGCGGTCGACATGGTCGTCCTGCTCGCCGCGAACAGTCCGCTGCTGTTGCTGCCGGCGGCGGCCCTGGTCTGGGTCGTCGCGCACGACGGCGCTCTTCCGGCAGTGCTGCACGGCCTGTTCGTCGTTCAGCTGGTGATCCTGGCCGCGGCTGCGCAACTGGCCTGCGTCGATCGCCGCTACGCCCGCCTGGGCGCGCTGGCGCTGGCCAACATCCCGCTGGCCGCTGCGCCTGGCGCCAGTCCGGCAGTGCAGGTGGTCCTGCTGGCAGCAACGCTGCCGTGCGCCTGGCTGGCCGACAGGTACCTCGCCGGGCCGCTGTTCGGGCCTCTGCTGGATAGCGTCAAACGCCGCGCTTCCCATTTGGCCGCGCGGGCCGCGCCGGCACGCCTGCACCCGGCCGCGTTCATCCCGCTGAACTACCTGGTCCGCCAGGCACCCGCGGAAACCTTCGGCAAGCTCGCTGTTGCCGGCGTCACCACCGCCGCGGCACTCGCGCTGATGGCGGTGTGGGAGTACGACGACCGTATCGGCGGGCTGTCCGTGATCGCGCTGGCCATCGTCGCGCTGGCGATCAGCGGCCTGTACCGCGACCTGCACACGGCGCATCGGGCGGCGTTGCCGCTGGTGGCCGGACTGCCGCTGCCGCGGCACTGGGCGCGCAAGTTCGACCATATGATCCTGATGCTCGCGGGCCTGCCGTTTGCCGCGATCATTGGCGGCGTGGTGGTGTTCCACCAGCCGCAGCGCCTGGTGCCGGTCCTGCTGCTGGCTGCGGCATTCATCGGCCTGGTCGGCTTGCTGCGCCTGCCGCAGGTGCATGGCGAACGCCAGGCCGTCGTCCTCGGGACGGTCATCGCGGCGCTGTGGGGTACCGCATGCGCATTCACGCTAATTTAGGGGCACACGTGCTGACATTCGGCGGACTGGATAAATCGTTCGGCAACAGGAAGATACTGCACGGGGCGGGCGGTTCCTTCGCGCCCGGCATCCACGCCCTGCGCGGCCCGAACGGGATCGGCAAATCGACGTTGCTGCGCATGCTGGCCGGGATCGTCGAGCCGGACGCCGGCACCATCCGTATCGGCAGCCATTCGCTGGCGGACGCGCCGCTGGCCGCCAAGGCCCGCCTGTCCTACGTGCCGGACGAATGCCCGGGCTACCCGTTCATGCGCGGCAATGAGTTCCTGCGCTTCGTTGCCTGGGCGAAGGGCTGCAAGCTGGAAGCCGGGGTCATGGACATCGCGCAGCGGCTGGGGTTGGGCGCGCACCTGGACACGCGATTTGCGGACATGTCGCTGGGCACGCAGAAGAAAACCATGCTGGCCGCCGCGTGGATCGGCGCGCCACTGGTCATGCTGTTCGACGAGCCCAGCAATGGCCTGGACGCCGCCGCACGCGACGTGCTGATCGGGCTGATGCAAGACATGCGCGAAGGCTGCACGATGCTCGTGTCGACGCACGACGAGTATTTCGTCGACGCGCTCGGCGCGCGGGTGGTCCACTTCGATACGCTCACCGGTGGCGAAAACCGGTGACAGGCTCCAGTTTTCTGGAAACATTTCAAATTAATAGGAGCCTGTCACCGGTTTTGTCACCGGTTTGGTCACCGGTTCTTGCGGCGACCAGGGCCGGGTCCCTGACAGCCAGCTGACAGCGCGTGCCGCCGCCGGTGAAAGATTTTCACTTCAGGCGTCAATTCATTTCACCGCCCGACGCCGGTTTTGACGCCGGGGCCGGCCGTACACTTTCCTCCGACATAACATAAAACCAATCGTCTGGAGGAGCACACCATGCAGGTCTGGAACCAAGTCTATGCACCGCTCGGCAGCCTGGGGCTTTCCGCCCTGGCCGCCGCCGTTCCCATCATCTTCTTCTTCCTGGCCCTCGCGGTGCTGCGGATGAAAGGCCACGTGGCGGGCGCCGTCACGCTGGGGCTCGCGCTGGTCGTGGCGATATTCGCCTACGGCATGCCGGTGCCGCAGGCGCTGGCGTCGGCCGGCTACGGCTTCGCCTACGGGCTGTGGCCCATCGCGTGGATCATCATCACCGCGGTGTTCCTGTACAAGGTCGTCGACCGGACCGGCCAGCTGGCGGTGATCCGGGCATCGATCCTGTCGATCACCGACGACCAGCGCCTGCAGATGCTGCTGATCGGCTTTTCGTTCGGTGCGTTCCTGGAGGGTGCCGCCGGCTTCGGCGCGCCGGTGGCGATCACCGCGGCGCTGCTGGTGGGCCTGGGCTTCAACCCGCTGTACGCGGCCGGCATGTGCCTGATCGCCAATACCGCGCCGGTGGCCTTCGGCGCGATGGGCATCCCCATCATCGTGGCGGGGCAGGTGACGGGCATCGACCCGATGCACATCGGCGCCATGGCGGGCCGCCAGCTGCCGCTGCTGTCGCTGTTCGTGCCGTTCTGGCTCGTCTTCATGATGGATGGCCTGCGCGGCGTGAAGGAAGTGTGGCCGGGCGCGCTGGTGGCCGGCGGCAGCTTCGCCGTCACGCAATACTTCACCTCCAACTTCATCGGCCCGGAGCTGCCGGACATCACGTCCGCGCTGGTCAGCCTCGTGTCGCTGACCCTGCTGCTGAAGGTCTGGCAGCCGGCCACCGCGAAGAACGCCGCCCGCGGCGTGGTGGCGGCGGGCGGCGCGGCCGCGCTGACTGGGGGCGACCTTGGCAGCGGCTTCGGCGGCGGCCGGCTGGTTGGCCGCACCCGGTCGCCGTACACGCTGGCGCAGACGGTGCGTGCCTGGGCGCCGTTCGGCATCCTGACGGCCATCG
The DNA here is from genome assembly GCF_014192225.1 of Pseudoduganella umbonata. Lineage (GTDB taxonomy): Bacteria > Pseudomonadota > Gammaproteobacteria > Burkholderiales > Burkholderiaceae_D > Rugamonas > Rugamonas umbonata. The sequence goes on from NZ_JACHXS010000001.1 coordinate 25,266, forward strand.
TCACCGTGTGGAGCCTGCCGTTCTTCAAGGCCCTGTTCGCCAAGGGCCCGCTGGCCTGGACCGTGCTGAAGGTGCACGTGCCTTACCTCGACGGGATGGTCGTCAAGACCGCGCCGATCGTCACCGCGCCGAAGGCCTATGAAGCCGTGTACAAGCTCGACGTCCTGTCCGCGGTGGGCACGCCGATCCTGATCACCGGCATCATCTCGATGATCCTGCTCGGCATGAAGCCGGCCGACGGCCTGCGCGCCTTCCGGGACACGCTGGCCGAGCTGCGCCGCCCCGTGCTGTCGATCGGCCTGGTGCTGGCGTTCGCCTTTGTCGCCAATTACTCCGGCATGTCGTCCACGCTGGCCCTGGTACTGGCCGGCACCGGCGTGGCGTTCCCGTTCTTCTCGCCGTTCCTCGGCTGGCTGGGCGTGTTCCTGACCGGGTCCGACACGTCGTCGAATGCGCTGTTCTGCTCGCTGCAGAGCACCACGGCGCACCAGATCGGCGTGTCCGACACGCTGATGGTGGCTGCCAATACCACCGGCGGCGTCACCGGCAAGATGATTTCGCCGCAGTCGATCGCTGTGGCCTGCGCGGCCACCGGGCTGGTGGGCCGCGAATCGGAACTGTTCCGCTTCACGCTCAAGCACAGCCTGTTCTTCGCGGTCATCGTCGGCATCATGACGGTGTTGCAGGCCTATGTGTTCACGGGGATGATTCCCCATTAGAATGGCTGGCCGGACGCAGGACGCCCGTGCCGGCAAGGACGGGCGTTTTGGCGTTCCCGAAGAACCAACCGCACCGGACCGCCATGCCAAAACGCTTTCCCCCCGTCCACGCGCTGGTCGCCTTCGAAGCCGCCGCGCAAGCCGGCTCCTTCGCGGTGGCCGCCAACCAGCTGTGCATCACGCCGTCCGCGCTGTCGCACCGCATCCGCCTGCTGGAAGAATTCGTCGGCGAGCGGCTGTTCATCCGCGACGGCCGCGCACCCGCGCTGACCCCGTTCGGCCGCAGCTATCTCGAGGTGGTCTGCACGGCGCTGCAGACGCTGACGGATTTCCCGATGCCGGGCCGCACCCCGCCGGCGCAGCCGCGCATCAAGATTACCGTGCCGCCCACCTTTGCCCGCTACCTTCTGCTGCCGCGCCTGGCCGAGTTCACGGGCGCGCATCCGGACATCGCCGTCGACGTGTTCCTGTCGGTGCCGCTGTACGACCTGGCCCTGTCGGAATCGGACCTCGAAGTGCGCTTCGGCGCCGGCAAATATCCCGACCTGGAAACCGTCAAACTGATGGAAGAGCCCGCTTTCGTGGCGGCCAGTCCCGCCTACCTGGAGCGCATCGGCGGCATCGCCAGCCCGGCCGACCTGTCGAAGGCGACCTTGCTGCGCTCCGCGCTGGAACCGTGGAAATCGTGGTTCGAGGTGGCCGGCCTGGACTGGCCGGAGCCCGCCACCGGCGTGCGCATCGACGATCTCGGCCTGCTGCTGGAAGCGGTGCGGCTGGGCCAGGGCGTCGGCCTCACGCGGCAGCACTTCGCGCAGGAAATGATCGACAGGGGCGAGGTGGTCGAGCTGTTCGACATCCGGCTCGACTCGCCGCCGCACGCGTATTACGTGGTGTACGAGCAGGGCACGAAGCTGCGGCCGGAAGTACGGCTGTTCGTCGACTGGCTGCTGGCGTCCTACAGCGGCGGGTGAGCATTAGCGGCGGGTGAAAATTATCGGATGCAGCGGTTAATTCTTTTCACCGCTGGCAGGGGCGCTGTGCCGCTACACTGGTTCCAGTGTAAAAAAGCCAGCAGGAGACCATCCGATGAATGCCCCCGATACCGATAGCGAGCTGCGCGCCGCCGCTGCCGCGCGCCAGCGTGCCACGCTCGCCGCGCTGCGCACCGCATTGCTTGCCGTACTGCCGCCGCACTGCCTGCTGTTCGACGAAGAAGATACCCGCCCCTACGAATGCGACGGCCTGACCGCGTACCGGCAACTGCCGCTGGCGGTGGCCCTGCCGGAAAACGAGGCCCAGGTGGTGGCCGTGCTGCGCGCCTGCCGCGAACTGCGCGTGCCGATCGTGCCGCGCGGCGCGGGCACCGGGCTGTCCGGCGGCGCCATGCCGGTCGCCGAAGGCATCGTGCTGTCCACGGCGAAGATGAACCGCATCGTCGCCATCGATGCGCAGGCCCGCACGGCCACCGTGCAGCCGGGCGTGCGCAACCTGGCCATTTCCGAAGCCGCCGCCGGCCACCGGCTGTATTACGCGCCCGATCCTTCGTCGCAGATCGCCTGCACGATCGGCGGCAACATTGCCGAGAACTCCGGCGGCGTGCATTGCCTGAAGTACGGCCTCACGCTGCATAACGTGCTGCGCGTGCGCATGGCCACCGCCGACGGCGACATCGTCGAACTGGGCAGTTGCGGCCCCGACGCGGCGGGGCTCGACCTGCTGGCCGTGTTCGTCGGCTCGGAAGGCATGCTGGGCGTGGTGCTGGAGGCCACCGTGAAGCTGGTGCCGAAGCCGCCGCAGGCCAGCGTCATCATGGCCTCGTTCGACAGCGTGGTGCGCGGCGCCGACCCGGTGGCCGACGTGATTTCGGCCGGCATCATCCCGGCCGGCCTGGAAATGATGGACCGCACCAGCGCGCGCATGGTCGAGCCGTTCGTGCGCGCCGGCTACGACACTGACGCGGCCGCCATCCTGCTGTGCGAATCGGACGGGCTGCCGGAAGAAGTGGAAGAAGAAATCGCCCGCATGAGCGCCGTGCTGGCGCGTGCCGGCGCCACGGCCATCGCCGTGTCGCGCGACGAAGCCGAGCGGCTGCGCTTCTGGTCGGGCCGCAAGAACGCGTTTCCCGCCGCCGGCCGCATCTCGCCCGACTACTACTGCATGGATGGCACGATCCCGCGCCGCAGGCTGGCCGAAGTACTGACGGGGATCGATGCGCTCGCCGTCGAGTACGGGCTGCGCTGCGCCAACGTGTTCCACGCTGGCGACGGCAACCTGCATCCGCTGATCCTGTTCGACGCCAACGCGCCCGGCGAATTCGCCCGTGCGGAAAAGTTTGGCGAAGCGATCCTGGCGTTGTGCGTGGCCGCCGGCGGTACCATCACCGGCGAACACGGCGTGGGGATCGAAAAGCTCGATTCGATGTGCGAACAGTTCACGGTCGAGGAAATCGCCGCGTTCATCGCCGTCAAGCGCGCCTTCGACCCGGCCCGGCAGCTCAATCCGGACAAGGCGATTCCCACGCTGGACCGCTGCGCGCAATATGGCCGGCGCAAGGTCGATGCCGGCCTGTTCAAGTTCGCGCACGTGCCCGTTGCCCGCCATGCATGAAGGGATGAGAGGATAGACACATGAACGACCTGCTTGATACATTCCGCGCCCGTGTGCTCGAGGCCACCGTGAACGGGCAGCCGCTGCGCATCCGTGGCGGCGGCAGCAAGGACTGGTATGGCCGCATCCCTCAAGGTGCTCTGCTGGACACGACTTCCCACCGCGGCATTACCAGCTACGAACCCACCGAACTGGTGGTCACGGCGCGCTGCGGCACGCCGCTGCGCGAGATCGAGGCCGCGCTGGCCGCGCAGGGGCAGATGCTGGCCTTCGAACCGCCGCATTTCGGCGCCGCCGCCACGGTCGGCGGCGTGGTGGCGAGCGGCCTGGCCGGGCCGCGCCGCCAGGCCGCCGGCGCAGTGCGCGACTTCGTGCTGGGCGCCACGCTGATGAACGGGCAGGGCGAAGTGCTGCGCTTCGGCGGCCAGGTCATGAAGAACGTGGCCGGCTACGACGTGTCGCGCCTGCTGGCCGGATCGCTCGGCATGCTGGGGCTGATCCTGGACGTGTCGCTGAAAGTGCTGCCCCGGCCGGCCGCGGAAAGCACGCTGCGCATGGCGCTCGACGAGGAAACCGCGCTAAGGCACCTGAACGCGTGGGCCGGCCAGCCCCTGCCGGTATCGGCAAGCGCCTGGCACGCAGGCGTGCTGACGGTGCGCCTGTCCGGCGCCGGCGCGGCGGTGGCGGCCGCCGCGCAGCGCCTCGGCGGCGAGACGGTGCCGCAAGCCGCCGCCGAAGCGTTCTGGCATGACGTGCGCGAGCAGCGCCACGCCTTCTTCGCGGCAGATCCCGTCACGCCGCTGTGGCGGCTGTCGGTACCCACGATGGCGCCCGCGCTGGCGCCAGGCACGGAACAACTGATCGAATGGGGTGGTGGCCAGCGCTGGCTGCTGACGGACGATGCGCCGGAATCCGTCCGCGCGCTGGCCGCGCGGCACGGCGGCCACGCCACGCTGTACCGCGGCGCATCGCGGCACGACGTGTTCCACCCGCTGGCGCCCGCGGTGCACGCCATCCACCGCAACCTGAAGAACGCTTTCGACCCGGCCGGCATCTTCAATCCGGGCCGCATGTACGGAGACCTGTAACCATGCAAACCAATCTCGCCACCCAGTACCAGGGCACGCCGGAAGGGCAGGAGGCGGAAGCCATCCTGCGCAGCTGCGTCCATTGCGGCTTCTGCACGGCCACCTGTCCCACCTACCAGCTGCTGGGCGATGAACTCGACGGTCCGCGCGGCCGCATCTACCTGATCAAGCAGGTGCTGGAAGGCAGCCCCGCCGGACCGGGAACACAGCTGCACCTGGACCGCTGCCTGACGTGCCGCAACTGCGAAACCACGTGCCCGTCCGGCGTGCAGTACGGCCGGCTGCTCGATATCGGGCGCGCGATCGTCGAGCGGCAGGTGCCGCGGTCCGCCACGCAGCGCGCCGCCCGTACGCTGCTGCGCGAGGTGCTGCCGCGCGGCTGGATCTTCAGGCCGGCGATGAAGGCCGGGCAGTGGCTGCGGCCCGCGCTGCCCGCCGCGCTGCGCGGCAAGGTGGCGCGGCCGGCGCCCGCGGGCCAGTGGCCGGCGACCCGGCACGCCCGGCAAATGCTGCTGCTCGACGGCTGCGTGCAGCCGGCGATGGCGCCGAACATCAACGCCGCCACCGCGCGGGTGCTCGATGCGCTGGGGATCGGCCTGGTCGTCGCGCCGAAGGCCGGCTGCTGCGGCGCGATCCGCTACCACCTGAACGACCAGGCCGGCGGGCTCGACGACATGCGGCGCAATATCGATGCGTGGTGGCCGCTGGTCGAGGCGGGCGCCGAGGCGATCGTGATGACGTCGTCCGGCTGCGGCGTCACCGTCAAGGAATACGGGCACCTGCTGCGCCACGATGCGGCCTACGCGGCCAGGGCCGCCCGCATCTCGGCGCTGACGCTGGACGTCAGCGAGGTCCTGTGCGGGCTCCAGGCCGAACTGGTTGAAAAGATCAATGGACCTACCGATGCCGGCCACGCGCACAAGGTGGCGTTCCACCCGCCGTGCACGCTGCAGCACGGCCAGCAGATCCGCGGCAAGGTGGAGGGGCTGCTGCGCGCAGCCGGCGTGGATGTGCGGCTGTGCGCCGACAGCCACCTGTGCTGCGGTTCGTCCGGCACCTATTCGCTGCTGCAGCCGGAACTGTCCGCCCAGCTGCGCGACCGCAAGCTGGCGGCGCTGCACGCGACGGGAGCCGGCGAGATCGTCTCGGCCAACATCGGCTGCCAGAGCCACCTGCAGGGCGGCACCGCCACGCCGGTCGGGCACTGGATCGAATTGCTGGACCGGCTGCTTGCGAAGGCTGTGCCCGCTAGCACCGGCATGTCGTCTTGTCAAACCTCAATGCAGCAAGTTTGATCTGGCGCAATCCGAAGCGAACGCTGACGCTGCTCAGCTTGCATGCTGCGCGCTACCGAGGATGATGGAGCTTCATGCTTGCCAGCGGGTGGCGCTGCACGTCACCGACATCATTCGAACGGGAGCGATATGTCGATATTTTCACGCCGGAAGTTTCTCGCCGCGGGCGGGGCGGCCGCAGGCCTGGCATTGCTGCAGTCGAGCAACGTGTCCCCGGCGCAAAGCTGCGTCGCCACGCGCTACAACCTGGATTCCGCGAAGGGCAAGAAAATGCTGCAGATCTATGCCGACAGCGTGCGCAAGATGAACAATCCATTGCGCTATCCGGAGTTCACCCCGCTGTCATGGATGTTCCAGTGGTACACGCACATGGTGCGCGGCGACCGCAGCAAGGCTGCCGAGATGGCGCGCGTCTTCCCGCTTGGCGGCAGCGCGCTGGCCGATGAAATGTGGGATACCTGCCAGTCGCATCTCGGGCAGCCCGAGCAATACTTCCTGCCGTGGCACCGGATGTACCTGAACTTCCTGGAGCAGATCGTCCGCACGGTTTCCGGCGATCCGTGTTTCACCCTGCCGTATTGGGATTACACCAATCCGGCCCGGCAGGCGCTGCCTTCCGAGTTCCGGCAAAGGAACAGTAACCGCTGGGGCCCGCTGTACCGCGCGGAGCGCTATCCCGAAATCAACGCAGGCACGCCGCTGCCGCAGGGCCAGGTCGGATTGCGGCTCGATCTGGAATGCATGAAGTCCGGCAGCTACAATCCGTTCAACGGCGACGCCGGCTTTTGCGCCAACATCGACGCGATGGTGCACGGCGCCGCCCATCTCGACATCGGAACCCCGCTCGGCATGGCGTCCGTGCCGTGGGCTGCCAGGGACCCGATCTTCTGGGTACATCACTGCAATATCGACCGGATCTGGGCCAGCTGGAACCGCGCCGGCGGCAGCAATCCCGCGGATGCGCCTTTCCTGGACAAGACGTTCGTGTTCGCCAATGGAAGCGGCGAGCGGGTCGCGCCCCGGATCGGAGATGTCCTGTCCGTCGCGCCGGCGGCCTACGATGTCTATCTGGCCCGGCCCGCGGGGGGGCTGCCGTTCCAGCCTGCCGCGAGCGACGCCGCGGCAAGGGAAATGGCACCGGCTGCACTGGAGTCGAACGACGCAGGCGTCGATGGCGACATCCGCCTCGGCGGCGAAGCGGTGACCGTGCCGCTGGGAGCGGGGGCCGGCCGCGCGGCGTTGTCGGCCCGGGCGCCGAGGACAGGCTCCACCGGGCAGCCGATCCTGTTGATCGAAGGGCGCAGCGTCACCGGCTTTGCCGCGTCCGGGTTCAATGTGTACGTGCACGCCGCGCGCCACAGCATCCTGCTGCCCGGCAGCCCCGCCCATGTCGGGCAATTGCACTTCTTCGGGCTGGAAATGCAGCACGACCACGCGGACGGCGCGCACGACCCGTCCGCGATGTCGGGGCGGGATGCCAGCTTCGTGCTGCGCGACGATACGCGCAGGATGCTTGCCACGCTCGATCCCGCGAACTTGGCAGTCACCTTCGTGCCCATCGGTGCGTGGGACGAATCCGTCGGAGCCGCGGTGCGGCGCGTGGCGCTGGTGCTGCGTTGAGGTGATTATTGCCGCGTTGAGGTGGCTGGTGCAGTGCCCAGCCGTCAGCGCAGGTGCGCGTCGATCCACTCCCGCGCGGCCTTGATCACCGGGAAATCGTTGTGGTGCGTGGCCACGCGGTCCAGCTGCCCGATGGGAACCAGGTGCACGGCCTGGGTTTCCCAGCCCATCGCGGCCGGCGTGCCGCCGATGCGGCGGGCGATGTAGTACCGCGTGTAGGTCAGCGTGCGGCGGCAGTCGGTCAGGAACGCCACCAGCCGGACCTGCAGTCCCGCTTCCTCGAACGTCTCGCGGATCGCCGTGCAATGCAGGCTGTCGCCGGAATCGGCACGCCCTTTCGGGAACGTGGCGGTGTAGCCGCCGAACCGGTTCGACGGGGCGACCAGCCACACCCGTCCGTCATCCTCGACGATCACCGCGCCCGCCGCGGCGCGCATGCCGGCCGGCAGCACGAACGGCGGCTCGTCGAGCAGCGCACGGTCGGCCAGGTCCGCCCATCCCGCCGCGCTGTCCGGCGCGGACGCCCATGGCGCCAGCGGAATGCCGTGGATCGCCCCGGGCAGTTCGCCGCCGGGAGTGACCGTCGCGAGCCGCGCCGGTTCCTGCCATGCGGCGAGCGGCGTCGGCGTGGACGGCATGCGGATGACAACGGGGTTGCCATCGTCGTCGGGGCAGGGGTGCAGTTGGGGCATGGGGGGCGCGTGCTCAGGTAAAGGTTTACTCCAAGCGTCAGATAGTAGCAAAAACGATTAACTTGCGGAAAATTATGCTGCCTTTGAAGAAAGTTGCTCCAAAAATGGGGACGGACCCTTGTGCTGTTCGGTTAGCGATGCCCGATGCAGTCAGCGGCGGCAGCGCACTGGTGTCGGACACCGGCGTCCTGGTGTCGGACACCGGTTTCGCGTGTGATGGGCGTCGGAAAAGTACCGAAAACCGGTGTCCGACACCCAAGGGTGTCCGACACCAGCGTCATCTGCCGTCCGGCACATAACCAACTACCGGCTTGCCGCCTGTCCCTTGCCCGTGACCGCCCAGTAGATCCCGCCCAGCAGGTGCCCCAGGTACTGCGGGTCGCGGTACATCTCGCCGTTGTGCCCCAGCGTCGTGACGAACACGCGGCCCTTTTCGACGTGGTGGTACCAGGCGATCGGGTGGTCCTTGCCCATGCCCTGCACGGATTGCCCGGGCCAGATCCTGGTCGGGTCGTAGCTGGCCTCGTCCACGCTCAGCACCGTATTGATCTTCACGTTGTACGGATTGGTGGTGACGTAGAACTCGTCGCTCCAGATCCACCGGTCGGGCAGGCCGAAGGTGGCGGGAAAGCCCTTGTCGGCGACGGTCACGACCCCCGTCTGCAGCATCGGGTGGGGGCCGACGCTGCGGCCCACCAGTTTCTCGTACCACACCCACCCGTTCGGCGGGGTGATCGCCGCGCGGTGCACGACGATGGCATTGCCGCCGCCGCGCATGTACGCCTCGAATTTCGCGCGCTGCGCCGGGTTCAGTTCCTCGCCCGGCGTGTTCAGGAACATCACCGCGCCGTACTGTTGCAGGTCGCCGTCGAACACGGCGGGCTTGTTCGTGTACGTGACGTCGAACGCATGCAGTTTCGCCAGCCGTTCCAGGCTGTCGCGGGCGATCGGGATGTATTCATAGTGGTACTTGCCGGGCATGGCCAGCACCAGCAGCTTGAACTGGCTGTCGGCGTGGCTGGCGCCGGCGGCCAGCAGCAGGCAGGCCGCGGCCAGGGTCGTCAACGCAGGTTTCATCGGTTTCCTTCCATGGTGGACAAGGCGGCGCCGCTCACGGTGCCGGCACGCCTTCCGGCGCGCGGCCGCCGCGCGGCACCAGCCAGCCGCCGTCGGCCAGCCAGTCGGCCAGGCGGTCGGGCCAGTGCTGCAGCGAGATGCGCTCGCCGCGCTGGCCGACATTGAATGCGTGGTCGGTGTCGGCATACAGGTGCAGTTCGGCCGACACGCCGGCCGCCACCAGCTGCTGGTACAGCGCGACGGTCGGCGGCATGCAGCAGGTGTCGCGCGAGCCGGCCACCAGGAAGGCCGGCGGGGCGCCCTTGACGGCCCTGGCGGGCACGCCCAGCGGACCGGGGTAGACCAGCACCTGGAAGTCCGGCCGCGCGCTGGCCCGGTCCACCGCGTCGCGCGCCACGAAGCCGGCCGGTTCCGGATTGTCGGCCACCAGCGAGACCAGTTCGCCGCCCGCCGAAAAGCCCATCACGCCGACGCGGGCCGGATCGATGCCGTATTCGGCCGCGCGCGTGCGCACCCAGCGCACGGCGCGCCGCAGGTCGGCTGCGCCGTGGCCTTCGATCGTGTAGCCGGAATCGCCGTCGCGCGCCAGCCGGTACTTCAGCACGAACGCGGTGACGCCGACCCGGTTCAGGTTCTTCGCCGCGGCCATGCCTTCGTTCTGGAACACCAGCATCCGGTGCCCGCCGCCGGGAACCACGATGACCGCCGCGCCGTTCGCATGGCGCGGATCGGCGCGGGCCACCGTCAGCGACGGGTCGTGCACGTTGCTGAAGTAGACGCCTTCCTTCACGGTTTCCGGTTCGCCGCGGCGTTCCTCGGAGCCAGGCGCGCCGTCCGGCCACAGGGGCAAGGAGCCCTGCTGGGCCAGCGCGGCGCTGCACGCGAAGCCCAGCAGGAGGGCAGGGAAGAGCTTCATCGGGAGCTTCAGTGGCATCGGTCAGATCCGCGTCGAGTACAGGCTGTGGTGCGTGAGGATGTACAGCGTGCGCTTGTCCGGCCCGCCGAAGATCAGCTGCAGCGGCCGTTCCGGCACGTCGATGCGGCCCGTCGGCTTGCCATCCTTCCCGTAGACGAACACCTGGCCGTTGGCCACGTACACGTTGCCGGCACCGTCCACAGCCGCGCTTTCACCGCCGCGGTCGGCCACCTGCTTCAGGTCCGTCAACGCGCCGCCGGCACCCAGCAGGGCGCTGAACGTGCGGTTCTCGGAACCGTTCGTGAACACCACCCGTTCGCCGATCCGGCCGCTGACGAAGCCGTGCGTGTTCAGCGCATCGGACCAGCGCCAGCCCAGGTGGTCGGGCGGTCCCTGGCGCAGCACGCGATACGCCGGCAATGCCAGCGAGCCGTCCGGCGACACGTATTCCTGCGCCTTCGGGATGGCCACGTCGCGGGCGAACATCTCGGCCAGCGTGGTGAACTCGTACGTCTGCGGGTTCAGCTGGTCGCGGAACTCGCCGTTCTGCCAGAAGTTGACGGGCACCGCCACGCGCGCCTTCGACCCCGCCTTGGCGCCCGCCGCCACGGGTGTCGGCTTGATCATCGTGACGTCGGTACCGGGCGTGCCAGGCTTGAACGCGTAGACCGACGCCTGCGGGCCGAACGACGACTGCACGATCACGTTGCCGCTGCCGTCGATGGCCAGGTTGACCGGGTCGAGCGGGGCGTCGCGCACGATTTCCAGCCCCCGTTCCGGGCTGTAGGCATGGATGCGGCGCCAGTGGCGGTCGACGAAATACAGCTTGCCCGCCGCATCGACGGCCGCGCCGGCGATCGACCAGAAGCCCGTTTCCAGCTTCTCGACCTTGCCCTGTGCCGGCGGCGCCTCCTTCTGGCCGCCGGTATAGTCGAACACGGCGAACTCGCGCTCGCGCACCTCGAGCCGGTTCGTCACGTCGCGGATGGCGTTCTCGTACGGGTATTTCGACGCGCGCAGGTACGTGGTGCAGCCATTGTCGTCGCAGGTGGAAAAGCCGCTCTCGCCGTTCACGTGCACGTTGCGGAAGCGGATGTCGGACGAATTGCTGATCGTCACCGCGGCCGGCATGGGCTTGAGCGAACGCGTCACGCGGTAGCCGTGGTAGTTCGCGAACAGGATGTTCTTCGAATTGCGGATCTCCAGCGATACCGCATCCATGCCGTCGCGCACTTCCTCCTCGGTCTGCGGCGCGAGGAATTCCCAGTTTTCCACGCCATCGAGCACGATCTCGGCGCGCACGTGGTGCTCGGCCGACAGCTCGTACACATGACCGGGCGTCTTCGTGTTGGAAACATGGAAGCCGGACTGCGCGTAGCCACTGGGCGACCAGATGCCCGAGAACGTGCCGCCGCCGCCATCGGTCACCCACACGCTGGGGTACTGGCGGTCCCAGTGGGCGGTGGTGTCGAACTTCGCATCCTTCTTGTACGGGTCGGCGCGGCTGCCGTCGTACAGGCGCGTGCCGTGGCCGCCCTGGATGCGCACGTCGTCGACAAGCGAGCGCTCGCCGGCGCGCCACAGCAGTGCCACCGCGCGCTGGTTGACCTCTCCGGTGGCCAGGCCGATGCCGGAGACGATGGGGTCGCCGCCGCGCGCGCTTTCCAGCAGTGCCAGCGGACTGCCCACGCCCTGGTACTTCGTCGACCCGTTCGGGATCAGCAGCTGCGTCAGGCCCGGGTGCAGGCCGACCAGCACGGTGTCCGGCTTCAGGCGGATCGTGTCGTTGACCACGTAGAAGCCCAGCGGCAGGTACACCACGCGGTGGCTGTCGATGGCTTTCTGCAGCGCCGCGGTATCGTCGGTGGTGCCGTTACCGGCGGCACCGAGGGTTTTCACGTTGACCCATTCCTTCGCCGGGGGCAGCAGGCGCAGGGCCCGGTCGCGTGGCGGCGCGGCGGCGGCCAGCGCCGAGGTCTTGTAGTTGGTGGCGAACTTGCCCGGTTCGCCCAGCTTGTCCAGCGTAAGCCCGTAGTTGAACGCGTCGACCCGGTAATCACGGCCCTTGCCGTCGAGCGCCTTGCCGCTGTCGCGGAAGCGGGCGAACACGGGCACGTTGCGGGCGATGGCGTTCTCGAAGCCGACCTGCGTATACACATTGTTCTCGTTGCTGACGATGAGCGCCGCCTTCGACACGTTCTCGAAGCGAACGTCCTTGCCCCACAGCCAGTCGCCGTAGCCCCGGTTGATTTCCACGCCGACCGGAGTGTTGCGGATATCGACGTTGACCATCGTCAGCCCCGCCTCGTGCTCGCGGATCGCCGCGTCGCGCTGGCCGTCGAAGGTGGAATCGAGCAGCGTGAACTGCCATGCCGGCGACGTCTTCTCGGCCAGGATGCCGTAGCGGCCGCCGTAGAAGCGCAGGTTGTAGGCGACATTGCCGACGTGATAAACCCCGGCCAGGCCGGAGCCGGTGTGGAAATCGATGTGCGACAGGTTCGAGTGCTGCGCCGTATGCATGCGCACCGCGGCGGCGGCCGGGTTGCCGTCGCCGATCTCGAAGTCCACGTTCGACAGCGCCGAATAGAACGTCGACGAATTGGCGTCGCGCACCGGCTTGTTCTGCGGATCGAAGGGCACGGCGCTCGGCACCGGCATCGGCACCTTGCCGACCCGGTACTGGTCGCCGCCGGTGAAGATCACCATGTTCGCCACGCCCTTCTGGAAGCCGGGCGTGTTCGGCGCCAGCACGAACACGGGGCGGGTGGGCCCCACGCCGTACAGCCTCACCGCCAGCGGGATCGTCAGCGTGCGGGTCAGCCGGTAGCGCCCGGACGGCAGGAAGACGACACCGCCCTGTTCATCGTTGGCGGCCTTGTCGAGCGCCGCCTGCAGCGCCGCCGTGTCGTCGGTCTTGCCGTCGCCTTTCGCCTTCGCGACGACGGCACGGGGATCGTCCGGCATCGCCTGGTAGGCGGAAACCGATGCGCCTTGCGCGGCCGATGCCGCCAGCGTGGCGGCAAGGGTGGTCAATATCAGCTGGGTTTTCAATGCCTGTCTCCTGTTGTTGTCATTCAATCGACGGCGGCAGATGCCTGGTGTCGGACACCGGGTTCTCGGTGTCGGACACCGGTTTTCTGCGCGGGCGCCAACTGTCGTCAGCGAAAACCGGTGTCCGACACCCGAAGGTGTCCGACACCAGCGCCCTCTTGTTGCATGCCTTCAATCATCATCCAAGCGCCGCCGACAGCAGCAGCACGAACAGCAGCCCGAACGTGCCGACCAGCGTTTCCATCAGCGTCCACGAACGGAACGTGTCGCGCAGCGACAGCCCGAAATATTCCTTGAACATCCAGAACCCCGAGTCGTTGACGTGGCTGCACATCAGGCTGCCGGCGCCGACGGCCAGCACCATCAGGTTCGGGTCCACGCCGGTGCTGCGCACCAGCGGTTCGACGATGCCGGCCGCCGTCACACCGGCCACCGTGGCCGAGCCGAGGCAGATCCGGATCAGCGTGGCCACCAGCCAGCCGAGCACCAGCGGCGGCACCGGCGTATCGGCCAGCAGGGCGCCCAGTTGCGCGCCGACGCCCGTCTCCACCAGCACCTGCTTCAGCGCGCCCGCGCCGGCAATGATCAGCAGGATCGGAGCGATCTCCCGCATCGCCTCGCCCGGCCCCTGCATCACGCGCGCCAGGCTCCAGCCGCGCGCCAGCCCGAGCGTGACGATGGCGACGCCGTACGACAGCAGCATCACGATCAGCGGGTTGGACAGCACGGCCAGCGACGGCGCCAGTGCCGGTCGCGCCATCGTCAGCAGCGTCGTCGCGCCCAGCAGCACCACCGGCAGCAGCGCGGTGGCGAAGCTGTTGAAGACGCCCGGCAGTTCGGCCTCCGGCACCTCGGCGCTGCGGAAGATCTGCGCCGGTTCGCCGCGGATGCCCTTCAGCGTCGTGGCGAACACGGGGCCGGACAGGATCAGCGTGGGTATCGCCACGATCAGCCCGTACAGCAGCGTGGTGCCCATGTCCGCATGCACCGCCGCCACCAGCGCCACGGGCGACGGGTGGGGCGGCAGGAAGCCGTGCGCGATCGACAGGCCGGCCAGCACCGGGATCGCCAGCGCCACCGCCGGCCGCCCCGACTGGTACACCAGCGAGAAGATCAGCGGTACCAGCAGCACGAAGCCGACGTTGTAGTACAGCGGGATGCCGACGACGAAGCCGGTGATCGTCAGCGCGACCGGCAGCCGCCGCGGCCCCAGCGAGGCGATCAGGCAGGTGGCGATGCGCCGCGCGGCCCCGCTGTCGGCGATCAGCTTGCCGAACACGGCGCCCAGGCAGATGATCACCACCAGGGAGCCGAGCAGGTCGCCGATGCCTTTCTCGATCATCGCCGGGATGCGCGCCGGCGGCACGCCCAGCAGCAGGGCGGCCACCAGCGCCGCCACCACGAAGGCCAGCAGCGGCTGCACCTTGCCCCAGGCGATCAGCACCGTCAGCAGGCCGACCGCCAGCAGCACGGAGAGCAGGTTCGTCACGCTCGCCGGCCGTCAGTACGTGCCGCGCAGGCCGATGCGGTAGGTGCGGCCCACCACGTCGTACAGCGTCGGGTTGATCGCGAAGCTGGCATTGGCCTGCGGCGCCGGTTCCGGGTCCCGGTCGGCCAGGTTGTCGATCTTGAAGTAGACCTGCAGGGCTTTCGAGAAGTTGTAGCTGCCGCCGAAGTCGACGTAGGTGGCACCCTTCATCTTGTTGTCGAAGATCGTCGGATGGATGATCGTCGACGCCGGGCAGCCGGTCTGGCACTCGATGTACTCGTTGCTGTACACGCCGTCGGAGAACCAGCGCTGGCTCAGCGTGAAGCTCATGCGGTCGTTTTCCCAGGTCTGCTGGGCCAGCAGCTTCCACTTCGGCGTGCCGCCCAGGTTGACGCCGGCCCCTTCGCTGGGGATCGTGCCGACCACGCCCGTGTTGGTGATGAAGTTCAGCGTGCGGGTGGCCAGTGCGCGCACCGTGAAGCGGCCCGGCAGGTTCCAGTCCTTCAGGTTGGCGCGGTAGGCGCCTTCGATGTCCACGCCCTTCGTGTGCAGCGACGCCAGGTTGAAGTTCTGCAGCGTGACCGCGTTGCTGCCCGGGCTGTCGAGCACCACGGCGCCGCAGATTTCCTGGTTGCCGGCCACGCACAGGTCCACTTCCTGCTGCGCCGTCAGTGCCGAGATCACGTCAGTCACCTTGATGTCGAAGTAGTCGACGGAGGCCGAGAAGCCGCGCGCCCACGACGGCTGCGACAGCACGACGCCGAACGAACTGTTGCGTGCCACTTCCGGGCGCAGGTTGGTATTGCCCACGGTGCGCTGCTGGACCGAGATCGTGTTGCCCTGGTACTGCACGACGTTGTTGATGACAACCGGGGCCGCGAACAGTTCGGAAAGGTTGGGCGCCCGCACGTCCTTCGACGTGACGGCGCGCAGCCGCAGCCCGTCGACCGGGGTCTGCCACGTCGCGCCGGCCTTCCAGGTATTGACGCTGCCCGCCGTGCTGTACTTCATCGGCCGGTCGGCCAGGTTCAGGTTGATTTCGCCCCAGCGCTCGGACTTCAGCAGCGGCATGTTCAGTTCCAGGTACGCCTCGCGCACGCTGTAGCTGCCGTCGCCGTTGTGGTAATTGCCGGCGTACCAGTTGTTGCCGACGGTGCTGTTCAGGATCGGGTCGGCCGGGTACAGCGCGCTGTTGGGCGACAGGTCGTCGACGCCGGCGCCATACGGATCGCCGCGCACCTGGTATTTCTCGCGGCGGTATTCGGCGCCGAACGCCATCAGCACCGGTCCGGCCCAGCCCTGGAACGCTTCGCCGTTCATGTTGAAGCTGGCCACGTCCTGGCTTTGCGTGGTGTGCTGGCGCGGCCCGTTCGGCGGCGCGATATAGGCCCATGCGGCCGGATCCGCCGGATTGTCGCCGATGATGTTGAACGGTACGCAGCCCGACGCCGCGGCCACCGGGTTGCGGCAGACGATGCGGCCGTCCGGCGCGCGCACCGCGTCGATGGCGTTGTTATAGCGCGCGTTCAGCGTGATGTCGTGGACATTGATGGTGGTGGTGTTCTCGCCACGCGTCAGGTAGGCGTCGTACGACCATTCCTTGCCGAACAGCGGCACCTTGCCGTCCGCGCCCAGCACGAAGCGGCGCTGCGTGCGGGTCGGGTGCACGTTGATGTTGGCCGGGAAGTTGGCGTTCGCGGTGCCGTACTGGAAGCTGGTGATGTTGTTCGCCGCGCAGGCGGCCTGGATCGACGCGGGCACGAACGGGTTGTCGCACTGGATCGTCAGGTTGGCATTCTTGGCCGCCCCCGGATTCGGCGTGAAGTGCGATTTCACCTGGGCCCAGTTGGCGGTGAAATAGATCTCGTTGTCCGGGTTCAGGTCCCACGACACGCGGGCATAGCCGACCTGCCGCTTCAGGTTCATGGCCAGGTTGGTGCCGGCGCCCACGCTGCCGGACAGGTCGCCGCCGACGCAGAACGGATTCACGCAGTTGGTCACGGCGCCGGTCCCGGTGGGCACGCCGCCCGAACCGTACTGGAACTGGTACGGCACGCCGCCGGGGCCGAACGCGGTGCCCTGCAGCGGACCATTGGTGATCAGGCCGTACTTCGCGTACTGGAACTGCTGCGCGTGGTGGATCACCGTGTACTGCGGCAGGCCGTCGGTGGTCTGCGCCAGCGGGCGGATCTGGTAGGCCGAGTTCTTGAACCACGTGCGGCCGTTCGGGCCCACTTCGCCGAAGCCCGGCGAATCGATGCCGTTTTCCTTCATGATCTCGGCCGACAGGGTGACGTGCAGGCGGTCGTCCATGAACGCGCGTCCCCAGGCGCCCTGCAGCGTGCCGTGTTCGTCGTCGTGGTATTTCGTCTGGCCGCCTTCGGCGTTGAACTTGAAACCCTTGAATTTCTTGTCGGTGATGAAGTTGACGGCGCCGCCGATGGCATCCGAACCATACGAGGCGGACGCGCCGCCCGTCACCACGTCGACCCGCTTGACCAGCAACTGCGGGAACTGGCTCACGTCCGTCACGCCGGTGACGTTGGCGCCGACGACGCGCTGGCCGTCGAGCAGCGTCAGCGTGCGGATCGTGCCGAGGCCGCGCAGGCTCAGCGACGACAGGCCCTGGATGCCGCTGCTGGTGCTGTTGGTGCTGGTGGTGCGGCCCGTGCTGCCCTGCAGGGCGGGCAGTTCGGCCAGCGTGTTGAACAGGTTCGGCTTGGCCGCGCGCTCCAGGTCCGCCGTGGACAGGCTGGTGGTCGGCGTGGGCTGCGTGAAGCCGCGCGCGGCGATGCGGGTACCGGAAATCTGCACCACGGTGGTCGGCGCGGAGGCAGGGGCGCCGCCTTGCGTCGAACCTTGCGCTGCGCTCTGCCCGGACGTCTGCACGGGCTCGGCCGCAGGATCGGGCTGCACGGCTGCGGGCTGTCCGGGCTCTGGCTGTACGGCGACGGCCGGCACTGGCTCGGGCTGTACGGCGGTGGCCTGCGCGGCCGGCGTGGCCGGAACCGCTTCGCCGCCGGGGCTGGCGGGAGTATCGGCCGCACTGGTGGCGGCACCGGCGGCCTGCTGGGCATGGCCCGGCAGCGCCAGCAGCGCGCAGGCACTGGCGACGGCGAGGTTGATCAGGGTCCTCTGGGTAGGTGTACGCATGTCTGTCTCCATTCTTTTGATGAGCGGGGCGCTGCCCCTGGCAAAGGGCGCGCCGCCTTGGCGTGTCATGACTGCTTGCGATAACTGTTTCGCGAATCCGGCATCGGACCGGTCAGTCCTGTTCGATGATGCGTTCCACCAGCCCGTCCGGCGGCAGCGCGATATCGAGGCGGATGCCACCCTCGTCGTCCTGCAGAGCTTCGAGGTCGCGCAGCTGGCTGTCCAGCAGCGTTGGCGGCATGTAGTGGTCGGTGCGCCGGCCGAGGCGGTCGGCGATCAGCTCGCGCGGACCCTGCAGGTGGGCGAAGCGCAGCTCCGGGTCGGCCTGGCGCAGCAGGTCGCGGTAGCGCCGCTTCAGCGCCGAGCACGACACGACGAGCCCCTCGCCGCGGTCGCGGGCTCTGCCGATCTCGTCTGCCAGCGCCCGCAGCCAGCCGGCCCGGTCGGCGTCGTCCAGCGGGAATCCGGCGGACATCTTGGCCACGTTCTCGGCCGGGTGAAACTTGTCGCCTTCGATGAAAGGGGCGCCGAGCCGCTCGGCCAGGGCCGCACCGACGGTGCTCTTGCCGCAGCCGCAGACGCCCATGACCACCCAGCGGGAGGCCTTGGGGGAATGTGTCGGCGGTGTGGTGCTGGATAGGGTCATCAAGGTCTCCGGATGTTTGAATTGATTAGTTAGCGCTATCATCGCGCCGCTTTCCTGTTCCGGTAAAGAGCTTATTTATGCTGCATTGCAGCATGGTTTGTCGTGCCAGCCCGGCGACTAGCCGTGATGATCGATGGATTTCCCCTCTGGAGATGCCTTGAGATCTGATAGCGCTATCAGTTGTGCGAAGCGGAAATGGGGTGTGGCGGATGTGGTTTTTACAACACGAGCACGGCTGTGAGCCGGGAAAATGTTGCTCTAGAAATGGGGTACGTCCCCATTTTTGGAGCAATGTTCTGGTCTGCCCGGCCCGGTGCTACCATGGCTGCTTCGACACCAAATTCCCGGAGCCCACCATGAAAAGCACGCCTGGCAGCCCGTCCGTCAAACCGTTCTCGACGCGCAACGTCCTGCGCGTGCTGTACGTCACCGGCGCCTTGCTGCTGATTCCACTGGCGTCGATGCTGCTCGGCGGCGCTTTCAATTGGGGTGTCTTCGACTTCGTGGCGGCCGCCGTGCTGCTGGCCGGTACCGGGGTGGCGCTGGAATTCGCCCGCGCCAGGCTGCGCAGCCGCACGTCGCGGATGGCCGCCGGCGCCGTGATCGTGCTGGCCCTGCTGATCGTCTGGGCGGAGCTGGCGGTCGGCATCTTCCACTGAGCATGGTGCTGGCCGGAAGTGGCTTGCCGCCCGCAAGCCGCTTCCGGTGCGGGCAGTGAATCGCGCAATTCGTTAGCATGGCGGCATGCAAACCCGACTATAGCCGACCATGTCCTTCCTGATCGTTCTTGCCGCCCTGGCATTCCTGATGTTCGCCGCCTATCGCGGCTACAGCGTCATCCTGTTCGCTCCCGTGGCCGCGCTGGGCGCGGTGCTCCTGACGGAGCCCGCCGCCGTCGCTCCCGTCTTTTCCGGCATCTTCATGGACAAGATGGTGGGCTTCGTCAAGCTGTACTTCCCCGTGTTCCTGCTCGGCGCCGTGTTCGGCAAGCTGGTCGAGATGGCCGGCTTCTCGCAGTCGATCGTGCATGCGGCGATCCGCTACATCGGCAGCACGCGGGCCAACGCGGTGATCGTGGCCGTGTGCGCGCTGCTCACGTATGGCGGTGTATCGCTGTTCGTGGTGGTGTTCGCCGTGTATCCGTTCGCGGCGGAGCTGTACCGCCAGAGCGGCATCCCGAAGCGGCTGATGCCGGGCGCCATCGCGCTGGGCGCGTTTTCGTTCACGATGGACACGTTGCCCGGCACGCCGCAGATCCAGAACATCATCCCGACGACGTTCTTCCAGACCACCGGATGGGCCGCCCCGTCGCTCAGCATCGTCGGCGCGATCGCCACCGTCATCGCCGGCCTGGCGTACCTGGAGTGGCGCCGCCGCAGCGTGATGGCGACCGGCGAGGGCTATGGTGCGGACGACGGCAAGCAGGGTAGTGGCCCTTCGCCGACCGCGGCCGACCTGCCGCATCCGCTGCTCTCCGTGGCGCCGCTGGTGCTGGTGGGCGTGGCCAATTTCGTGCTGACCGCCGCCATCGCAAAGTGGTACGGCACCAGCTACACGCTGACGTCCGACCTGCTGCCCGGCCTGAAGGCACCGGTCGAAACGCCGATCAAGACCGTGGTCGGCATCTGGGCGGTCGAGGGCGCGCTGCTGCTGGGCATTTTGCTGGTGTGCGTGACGGCGTTCCGGCGCATCCGCGCCTCGTTCGCCGAGGGCACCAAGGCCGCCGTCGGCGGGGCACTGCTGGCGGCGATGAATACCGCGTCCGAATACGGCTTCGGCGGCGTGATCGCCGCGCTGCCGGGCTTCATCGCCGTCAGCGAGGCGCTGCGCAAGATTCCCGACCCGCTGGTCAACGCGGCCATCTCCGTCACCACGCTGTCCGGCATCACCGGTTCGGCGTCCGGCGGCATGAGCATCGCGCTGGCCGCGATGGCGGACAGCTTCATCGCCGGCTGCAACGCCGCCGGCATCCCGCTCGAGGTGCTGCACCGGGTGGTGGCGATGGCCAGCGGCGGCATGGACACTTTGCCGCACAACGGCGCCGTGATCACGCTGCTGGCCGTCACCGGGCTGACGCACAAGCAGTCATACAAGGACATCTTCGGCATCACCATCATCAAGACGCTGGCCGTGTTCTTCGTGATCGCCGTGTATTACCTGACGGGGCTGGTGTAGGGTTGCCGCGGGCGTCCCGGTGGCGCTGGACGCTGTGCGCATTTGCTTATGCGCTTTCCGTCGTGGCCCGATGGCCGCGCGTACGGCATAATCGCGTGCCCTTTTGCAACCCGGACACGCATGGAACGCCCCGCCGACACCGACCGCCTCGTGCACTGGCTGATCGACAGCATCGAGCTGGAAGCGGCCGCCTTCCATGTCGGCCAGTACTGCGGCCGCTGGCGCGCATCGACGGCGGGCCGCGGCCTGGGCAGCTTCCACCTGGTCCTGCACGGCACCTGCTGGCTGCACGTCGAAGGGCGCGCGCCGCTGCGCCTGGGCCCGCGCGACGGCGTCTTCCTGCTGCGCGACATTCCCCATTTCCTCAGCCCCGATCCCGATCCGCAGGCGCCGTTGCCGCCGGGCGGCATGCAGCCGCTGGCGGCGCATGTGGCGGACAGCACGGGGCTGGCATGCGGTTTCTTCCAGTTCCATGGCGCGCTCAGCGCGCTGATCGTGGACTCGTTCCCGGCCGTGGTGGAACTGCGCGCCGACGACGAATCGATCCGTGCCGCCGGCACCGTGTTCGACCTGATGCTGGCCGAGGCGGGCAGCGACCCGGACCTACCGCCGCCGCTGGTCTCGCGGCTGGCCGCGCTGCTGTTCTTCTATGTGACGCGGCACGTGGCGCGGCGGCATGAAGTGCTGTCGGGATTGCTGGCGCTGGCGCGCCGGCCGGAATTCGCGGTGCTGCTGGAGCGCATGATGGCCGACCCGGGCCACGACTGGTCGACGGACGCGATGGCGCGCGCGGTACACATGTCGCGCTCGAGCTTCTACAAGCATTTCGTCGATGCCAGCGGCCAGCCGCCGGCCCAGTTCCTGCTGCTGTTGCGGATGAAGATCGCGGCCCAGCGGCTGAACGGCGGCGAGACGATCGAGCGCGCCGCGGAGCACGTCGGCTACCGTTCCCACGCCGCGTTCTCGCGGGCCTTCCACAAGGTGATCGGCGAACCGCCAGGCGCCTTCCGGCGGCAACGGCGTGCCCGCGACGCGGCGCCGCAGCTGAACTGACCCGGCTCCACAGTGGTCCGTCATGGCCCGCCCGAGGTGGACGATCGAAGTGGACGGCCGAAGTGGACGATCGAAGTGGACGATGGAGCAGAAAATCGCGACGTGCGCGTCTTTTCGTCCGCCGGATGTGCCCCATATAATGCCAGGTCAATTTTCCTACCGAGAGCTCATCATGTCCCGTCTCACACTGCATACCGTCGATACCGCACCCGAAGCGAGCCGCCCGTTCGTCGAGAAGGCGCTGGCCAACAACGGCTTCCTGCCGAACCTGATCGGCGTGCTGGCCAATTCGCCGCAGGCACTGGAAATGTACATGACGGTGTCGGGCATCAATGCCAAGACCAGCCTGACGCTGGCCGAGCGCGAAGTGGTGCAGATCACCGCCGCGCGCATCCACGGCTGCGATTTCTGCGTGGCCGGCCATACCGCCGTCGCGCTGAAGAAGGCACAGCTGCCGGTGGAAAGCGTGCGCGCGCTCCAGCAGGGCACCGCCACCGGCGATGCAAAGCTCGATGCGGTGGCCGATTTCGCCAAGGCCGTCATCGCCACCCGTGGTGCGGTCGACGACGCCGCGCTGCAGGCCTTCCTGGCCGCCGGCTACAACGAACAGCAGTCGCTGGAAGTCGTGCTGGGCGTGGCGCTGGCCACGCTGTGCAACTTTGCCAACACGCTGTCCGGCAGCGCGATCAACCCCGAACTGCAGGCTTACGCGCCCGGAGCCATCTGATGGCGGGCGCACGTTCCATCGAGCTGCCGGCCGCGCTGGCGGACTGGCTGGCCAGCCATGCCGACGCGCTGGACACCACGCAGGCACTGGCATCCGAGGTGGTGCCGCGGCTGGCCGAAGCGCGGCTGTTCGCCATCGGCGTGCCCGAGGCGCTGGGCGGCAGCGGTGGCGACGTGCGCGATGCCATCGAAGCCATTGCCGCCGTGGCGGAACGCTCGCTGACGGCGGCGTTCGTGTTCTGGGGGCACCGCACCTTCATCGAATACGTGCTGCAAAGCCCGAACGGCGCGCTGCGCGAACGCTGGCTGGCGCCGCTGCTGCGCGGCGAGATCGCCGGCGCCACGGGGCTGTCGAATGCGATGAAATTCCTGTCCGGGATCGAGTCGCTGCAGATCGCCGCGACGCAGGCCGATGACGGCTGGCGGCTGGACGGCGGCCTGGCCTGGATCACCAACCTGCGCAAGGAAGGTTTCGTTGCCGCGGCTGCGGTGACGTCGCCGGCCGGTGGCCCGCCGGCCGTGGTTGCGTTCCGCAGCGATGCCGCGGGCGTGGCGCGCAGCGATGACCTCGACCTGCTGGCGCTGCGCGGCAGCAATACCGCCGCGGTGAAGCTGCATGCCGTGCCGGTCGACGAGGCCGACGTGATCACCCACGATGCCCTGAACTGGCTGCCGGCCGTGCGCCCGGCCTTCCTGGGCATGCAATGCGGCATGTCGATCGGCCTGGCGCGCGCCAGCCTCGCCGCCGCGCACCGGCTGTGCACCACCACCCGCAGCGGCCTGCTGGACCGCGTCGAAGCGCTGCAGGGCGAGCTGGCCGACGCCGTCGAGCAGCTGCAGGAGGGCGTGGCCGATGGCCGCTTCAAGACGGCCGCCGCGCCGATGTTCCGGCTGCGCATCGCGCTGGCCGACATCGTGCAGCAGGCCGCGCTGCTGGAGCTGCAGGGCAGCGGCGGCCGCGCCTACCTGATGAACCACGACCGCAACTTCGCCCGCCGCTGGCGCGAAGCGGCGTTCGTGCCGATCGTGACGCCGAGCCTGACGCAGCTGCAGATGGCATTGCAGAAGCAGGCCGCCAGCGCGGGCGCGCCATGATCGCGCCCGATCCTGCGCTCGACGCGCACGGCCTGCGCTTCGGCTACCAGGGCAGCACGGTGGTGGACGGCGTATCGCTGGCCATCGGCAAGCGCGAGATCGTCTGCCTGCTGGGCGGCAGCGGCAGCGGCAAGTCCACGCTGCTGCGCGGCCTGGCCGGGCTGGCCGTGCCGGACGCCGGCACCGTCCACTTCCTCGGCGAGCCGCTGCTGGCGCCCCATCCGCGCGCGGCGCTCGTGTTCCAGCAACCGAGCCTGCTGCCGTGGCTCGACGTCAGCGCCAACGTGGGCTTCGGCCTCGATTTCTCGCGGCAGCCGGCGATCGGGCGGGCCGCGCGCGACAAGCGCATCCTCGATGCGATCGAGGCGGTCGGGCTGGCGTCGCATGCCCATGCTTACCCGGCGCAGCTGTCCGGCGGGCAGGCGCAGCGCGTGGCGCTGGCGCGGGCCCTGGCGCGCGAACCGGAGCTGCTGTTTGCCGACGAACCTTTTTCGGCCCTCGATGCCATCACCCGCGCGGAGATGCAGTCGCTGCTGGTGGACCTGGTGCACCGCTGGCATACCGCCGCGCTGCTGGTGACCCACGACATCGACGAGGCGATCCTGGTGGCGGACCGCATCCTGCTGCTGGCGGGACGGCCGGGCCGCATCGTGCGCGAGTGGCGCGTGGATATCCCGCGGCCGCGCGAAGAGCATGGCGACGAGATCGTTCGCCTGCGGCTGGACATCGTCGCCGAACTGCGCGCAGCCACCCGGCGCGACACCAATAGTCTTCCGGCATGAAAACAGCTGCGCGCCGCTGCCCGGCGCGATACCGACAAGCTTCCGGCATAAAACAGGGATAACAGGGATAAAACTCGATGAAACAAGAAAACCTCCACATCTGCGCCTCCTCCGACTGCGACTGCGGCATGACGCGCCGCGACTTCCTGCGCATGTCCGCACTGGCCTCGGCCGGCGCCGCGGCACCGCTGCTGTTCGCCGGCGATGCCCGCGCGCAGGCGTTCAAGGGCGACGACCAGCCGGTGAAGATCGGCTACCTGCCGATCACCGACGCGACGCCGCTGCTGGTGGCGCACGGCCGCAAGCTGTTCGAGGCCCAGGGCCTGAAGACCGAGGCGCCGCGGCTGTTCCGCAGCTGGGCGCAGATCGTCGAGGCGTTCGTGTCCGGCCAGGTGAACGTGATCCACCTGCTGTCGCCGGCCACGCTGTGGGTGCGCTACGGGTCGAAATTCCCGGCCAAGGTGGTGGCGTGGAACCACGTCAACGGTTCCGGGCTGACGGTGCTCAACGAGATCAACTCGGTGGCCGACCTGGGCGGCAGGACGGTGGCGATCCCGTTCTGGTATTCGATCCACAACATCCTGCTGCAAAAGCTGCTGGCCGCGCACAAGCTGACGGTCGTCACGCGTGCCCGCGGCGCGGAACTGAAGAAGAACGAAGTGAGCCTGGTGGTGATGGCGCCGTCCGAGATGGTGTCGGCGCTGGCGTCGAAATCGATCGCCGGCTACATCGTCGCCGAGCCGTTCAACGCGCTGGCGGAAACGGCCGGCGTCGGCAAGATCCTGCGCTTCTCCGGCGACGTGTGGAAGAACCATGCCTGCTGCGTGACGTTCCTGGCCGAACGCGACCTGGCCGAGAAGCCGGAATGGTCGCAGCGCGTGACCAATGCGATCGTCAATGCGCAGCTGTGGTCCCGCTCGAACCAGGTGGAGACGGCCAAGCTGCTGTCGTCGTCCGGTCCAAACAGGTACACGCCGCACCAGTTGCAGCCGCTGACCAAGGTGCTGGCCGTGACCGATTATTCGGACTACCAGAAGCGCGGCATCATCGCGCACCCGCAATGGCAGCAGCGCCGCATCGACTTCCAGCCGTTCCCGTTTGCCTCGTATACCGAGGAGATGGTGCGCGCGCTGGTGCAGACGAAGGTAGAGGGCGACAACAAATTCCTCACCGGGCTCGATCCGAAGTTCGTCGCGCGCGACCTGGTCGACGACCGCTTCGTCCGTAAATCGATCGCCGCCGCCGGCGGGCCGGGCGCGTTCGGGCTGCCGGCCAACCTGCTGCGCACCGAGACGGTGGCCGTTTGACGATGCTGGCAAGGTTACTGCTGCCCGTGGTGGGCATCGCGCTGGCCATCGTGCTGTGGTCGGCCGGCGTCGCCGTCCTGGAAGCGCGCACGCCGATCGCCGCGGCCTTCGCGCCGCTGGCGACGGCGCAGGCCTTCGTCGAGATGGTGAAGGGGCCGGACATCTGGGTGCACGTGGCCGTGAGCCTGAAGCGGGTCGGCATCGGGCTGCTGTGCGCGATCGTGGTGGGCGTGCCGCTGGGGATCCTGGTGGCGCTGTCGCGCGGCTTCGCGCAGGCCAGCACGCCGCTGTTCCAGCTGCTGCGGATGGTGTCGCCGCTGTCGTGGATGCCGCTGGCCGTGATGGCGCTGGGCGTCGGCGATGCGCCGGTGTACTTCCTGCTGGCGTTTGCCGCCACGTGGCCGCTGATGCTCAACACCGTGGCCGGCGTGGGGCAGCTCGACCCGAACTGGATGCTGCTGGCACGCAGCCTGTCCGCCACGCGCGCCGAGATGGTGTGGCGCGTGGTCCTGCCGGGCATCACCGCCCACATCCTCACCGGCGTGCGCCTGGCGATCGGCATCATCTGGATCGTGCTGGTGCCGGCCGAAATGCTGGGCGTCTCGGCCGGCCTCGGCTACTTCATCCTCGACACGCGCGACCGGCTGGCCTACTCGGAGCTGACCGCGGCGATCATCCTGATCGGCCTGCTGGGCTACGCCCTCGACTACCTCGCCCGCGCCGCCCACGCCCGCTGGCTGCATGCCAAGCCCGCCACGCAGGGCGGGTGAACTGACCGTATCTCCGAGCCCGCTTCCGGAAATGTTTCTTCAAAAATGGGGACGTACCCCATTATTCGAGAAACATTTCCTGGAAAATGGGGTACGTCCCCATTTTTCGGGAAACATTTCATGGGAAATACCGTACGCGTTGAGATAGAATCGCCGACAGCCTGAAATCGTTGTCACAACAACTGGAGAGGAGCTGGGCATGACTGTGGATCTGGATCGACGTGGTTTCGTTATTGCCGCCGGCGGCGCCATCGCGGCATCGGCAATGGGATCATCGGCGCTGGCGCAAACGCCTGGGCGCAAGGTGGGGTATGCGATCGTGGGACTGGGCGGCTACGGCCTGGGCCAGATCATCCCGCAGTTCAAGAATTGCGAGCACAGCCGGCTGGTGGCGCTGGTGAGCGGCGATCCGGTGAAGGCGAAGCGGGTGGCGGCGGAGTACGGGGTGCCGGAAAAGGGCATCTACAACTACGAGAACTACGACAGCATTCGCGACAATCCGGACATCGACATCGTCTACGTGTGCCTGCCCGTGTCGATGCACGCCGAGTATACGATCCGCGCGGCGAAGGCCGGCAAGCACGTGCTGTGCGAGAAGCCGATGGCGCTGTCGTCGAAGGAGTGCGAGGCGATGATCGCCGCCTGCCGCCAGGCCGGCAAGAAGCTGATGATCGGCTACCGCTGCCATTTCGAACCGTACAACCTGGAGGCGATCCGCCGCGCGCGGGCCGGCGAGATCGGCAAGCTGCGCTACTTCCGTTCCGAACATGGCTACACGGCCGGCGATCCGACGGCATGGCGGCTGAAGAAGGCGATGTCGGGCGGCGGCTCGATCATGGACATCGGCATCTACGCGCTGCAGGCGGCGCGCTACATGACGGGCGAGGAACCGGTCGCCGTGTATGCGAAGGAAACCACCGACCGCAAGGATCCCCGCTTCCGCGAAGTGGAAGACATGATCGAATTCCAGCTGGAGTTCCCGTCGGGGGTGATCGGCTCGTGCATGTCGATGTACAGCGCCAACCGCAACCAGATCCTGCTGATGGGCGACAAGGGCCGCATCGAACTGGAGCCGGCCACCAACTACAGCGGCCAGCGGATGTGGGTCGGCAAGGGGCGCGAGAACGAGATCACGCCGCCACCGGGACCCGGCAAGAACCAGTTCGCCGGCCAGCTCGACCACCTGGCCAGGTGCGTGCTCGAGAACCGCGAGCCGATCGTGCCCGGCGAGGAAGGGCTGCGCGACATCCGTATCATCGAAGCCGTGTACCAGTCGGCGCGGGAGAAGCGGCGCGTCGTGCTGAAGGCCTGACGCCGCCGGCAGCAAACCCGAAAACCGGTGACAGGCTCCATTTTTTTGGAAACATTTCCTGGAAACCGGAGCCTGTCACCGGTTTTTCTGCAAAGTTTCCGTTAAGCTAACGTCTCCGACAACGATAACAGTGGAGACCATGCTGAAACGATCGACCCTGTCTGCCGCCATCGCGGCAGCGCTCGCCTTTCCCGCGGCCGCGGCCGACCAGCCGAAGGCCGAGTGGGAGCTGCCCGAGGTGGTGGCCGTCAACCGCGAGCCGATGAAGGCCACTTTCTTCAACTTCGAATCGCTTGAGAAGGCGCTGGCGGGCGACAAGGCCGCGTCGGGCCGTTACCGCTCGCTGGACGGCGCGTGGAAATTCGCCTATTCGCCGACCCCGGAAGCGCGCCCGAAGGATTTTTTCAAGCCGTCGTTCGACACCGGCAAGTGGGTCACCGTGCAGGTGCCCGGCATGATGCAGGCGCAGGGCTACGGCAAGCCGATCTTCACCAACATCAAGTACCCGTTCCCGGCCAACGAGCCGGCCATCTCGCACGAACTCAACGAGGTGGGCTCGTACCGCCGCGACGTCGACGTGCCTGCCGACTGGAATGGCCAGGACGTGTTCCTGCACATCGGCGCCGCCGGCGCGGCGTACTACGTGTGGGTCAACGGCGAGCGGGTCGGCTACTCGGAGGATTCCAAGCTGCCATCGGAATTCGACGTGACGCGCTTCGTGCACCCCGGCCGCAACACGGTGGCGATCGAGGTCTACCGCTGGGCCGACGCTTCGTACCTGGAAGACCAGGATTTCTGGCGCGTCTCCGGCATCGAGCGCAGCGTCTACCTGTATGCCGAGCCGAAGACGCGGCTGCGCGACTTCAAGGTGACGGCGTCGCTCGACAAGCCGGCCTACCGCGACGGCCGCTTCGAACTGGCGGCCGAGGTGGCCGGCCAGCCGGCAGCGGTCGTGGTGCGCGCGCGCGTGCTGGACGGTACGCGCACCGTGCTGGAAACGAATGGCTTGCCGGGCACCGACCGCAAGGCCATGCTGGGCGGCACGGTTCCCGGCGTCAAGCCGTGGTCGGCCGAGACGCCGAACCTGTACACGCTGGTCGTCGAACTGGTGGACAGCGAAGGGCGGGTGCTGTCCGCCACGTCGCGCCGCATCGGCTTCCGCAACGTGGAAATCGCCGACGGCGAGGTGCGCGTCAACGGCAAGCGCGTGATGATCCGCGGCGTGAACCGGCACGAGCACGATCCCGTGACCTACCGCGTGATGTCGATGGAATCGATGCGCCGGGACGTCGAGCTGATGAAGCAGGCCAACGTCAACGCCGTGCGCACGTCGCACTACCCGAACGACCCGCGCTGGTACGACCTGGCCGACGAATACGGCCTGTACGTGATGGACGAGGCGAACATCGAGTCGCACGAGTACATGGAAAAGGGCGACCGCGCGGGCAGCCCGGAAGAGCGGGCGAAGATCCAGCTGGGCTACAAGCCGCACTGGCGCGTGGCGCACCTGGACCGCGTGAGCCGCATGGTGGAGCGCGACAAGAACCACCCGTCGATCATCTTCTGGTCGCTGGGCAACGAGGCCGGCACGGGGCCGAACTTCGAGGCCGCGGCGGCATGGATCCGCCAGGCCGACCCGACGCGGCTGATCAGCTACCTGGGGCACGGTACGCTGATCGAGAAGCACGCGCCGAACGACTACGTGGACATCTACGCGCCGATGTACGACGACATCACGAAGATGATCGACTATGCGCAGGACCCGACCTTCCGCCAGCCGATGATCCAGTGCGAATACGCGCACGCGATGGGCAATTCGCTGGGCAATCTGGAGGACTACTGGGAAACCATTCGCGCCCACCGCAAGCTGCAGGGCGGTTTCATCTGGGACTGGGTCGACCAGAGCGTCTTCGCGAAGGATGCGCAGGGCCGCCAGTACTGGGCTTCCGGGTTCGACCTGAACCCGGAGCGGGGTGACAACAGCGTGATCGGCGACGGCGTGGTGCGCGGCGACCGCACGCCCGATCCGGAATACTACGAGCTGCAGAAAGTGTACTCGCCGGTGGTGTTCGAAGGCCGCCCGGAAAAGGGCACGGTCACGGTCGTCAACCGCTACGACATGCGCGGCCTGGATCACCTGGACTTCGACTGGGAACTGCTGCGCGACGGGAAGACGGTGGCCAACGGCCGGCTTGCCGGCGTGAAGGCCGCCGCCGGCGCGCGGCAGGACGTGAAGCTGGCGCTGCCATCCCGTTCGCGCGGCGATGGCGAATACGTGCTGACGGTGCGTGCGAAACAGCGCGCGGCGGGGCAGGGCGTGGCCGCCGGTGCGGTCGTCGGCTGGACCCAGTTCGTCCTGCCATCGGCCGGCAAGGGCGCCGCAAGCCGGGCCGGCGCAGGCGGCGTCAAGCCACAACGCGATGGCGATGCGATCGTGCTGGCGACGCCGGCGGCACGGCTGGAGCTCGACGCGAAGACCGGTACCGTCAGCTACAGCGTGGCCGGCCAGCCGGTCCTGGCGGGCGGCACGCCGAACTTCTGGCGCGGCCTGACCGACAACGACGAGGGCACCGGCACGATGAAGACCAACTCGGTGTGGGGCGACTTCACGAAAGAGCGCACGGTGCGCGACGTCAGGGTCGACGGCAATGCGGTGAAGGTGCTGTACTCGTTCGGTGCCGGCGCGGCGCACTGGGAGAACGTGTACCGGATGCGGGCAGACGGCAGCGTCGACGTGCAGGCCACGTTCACGCCGCTGCGGGACGACCTGCCCGACCCGCTGCGCCTGGGCCTGCGCTTCGACAGTGCGCCGAAGCTGGACACGGTGAGCTGGTACGGCCGCGGCCCGCACGAGTCGTATTCGGACCGCAAGACCGGCGCCGCCCTCGGCATCTATACCGGCAAGACGGCGGACCAGTACCACGACTACATGCGGCCGCAGGAAACCGGCAACAAGACCGACGTGCGCTGGTTCTCGCTGGCCGGCAGCGGCGTGCCCGGCATCACGGTGAAAGGTGCCCGGCCGCTGGCCTTCAACGCGCTGGCGTTCCCGTACGAAGACCTGAACCTGCGCCCGCGCGGCACCTGGAAGAGCTCCGAGATCCGCCCGGAGGGAGACGGAAAAAGGCCGGGCAGCGTGCTGATCGACCTGGCCCAGGCCGGCGTCGGCGGCGACGATGGCTGGAGCAGCCACGGGCGGCCGCTGGTCAAGTACCGCATCCCGCTGGCGCCGGCCAGCTACGGCTTCACGCTGTCGCCGAAGCCGTAAGGAGCGGGCCGCCGCCGCTCAGGCGCTTGCCTTCAGCTCCGGGCCGGTGGCGCGGAAACTGCCGCCGGCATCGAGTTTCACCCGCACGGCCTTGCCCTGGTGGCGCAGCGTCACCGCGTCCCCGGGCTTGCCGCCGATCCGCAGCGCGGTCAGCTGCCCCTGTTCCCATGCCAGGTCGACCGTCAGCCCGCCGCGCGCGCGGATGCCGGTGACGCGCCCCGACGGCCAGGCCGCCGGCAGCGCCGGCAGCAGCAGCACTTCGCCGCCCCACGATTGCAGCAGCATTTCCATGATGCCCGCCGCGCCGCCGAAATTGCCGTCGATCTGGAATGGCGGATGGGCATCGAACATGTTCGGGTAAGTGCGCCGCGGCCCGGTCAATCCCTTCAGCACGGAATACGCGTGTTCGGCGTCGCCCATGCGCGCCCACAGGCACAGGCGCCACGCGGTGCCCCAGCCGGTGGCCAGGTCGCCCCGGTCGAGCAGCGTCTGGCGCGCCGCGCGCACCAGGTCGGGCGTGTCGCGCAGGTTGACCTGGGCGCTGGGGTAGACGGCGTACAGGTGCGACACGTGGCGGTGCTGCCGGTCCGGCGCGCGCGCATCCCAGTCTTCCAGCCATTCCTGCAATTGCCCCTGCCCGCCGATCCGGTCCGGCGCCAGCCGCGCCCGGGCATCGGCGATGCGCGCCATCAGCGCGGCGTCCTGCCCCAGCAGCCGGCCCGCCTCCAGCGTGTGGGCGAACAGGTCGCGCACGATCTGGCGGTCCATCGCCGGGCCGGCGGCCAGGGACGATCCGTACGGATGGCTGTTCTCCGGCGACATCGATGGCGACGTGACCAGCCCGCGGCCCTGCGGATCCTCGACCAGCGTGTCGAGGAAGAATTCGGCCGCGCCGCGCATCACCGGATACAGGCGCCGCAGCACACCGGCATCGCGGCTGTAGTCGTAGTGGTCCCACAGCGAATTGCACAGCCATGCGCCGCCGCACGGCCACATGCCGTATTTCGCCGCGTCGATCGGTGCGGCGGCGCGCCACAGGTCGGTGTTGTGGTGGGTCACCCAGCCGCGTGCGCCGTACATGGTCTGCGCGGTCCGCGCGCCGGTCTGCGCCAGTTCCTCGACCATGCGCAGCAACGGTTCCACGCACACGCCCAGCCCGGCCGGATCGGCCGGCCAGTAATTCATCTGCGTGTTGATGTTGATGGTGTACTTGCCGCCCCACGGCGGGTTGGTGCCCTCGTTCCAGATGCCCTGCAGGTTGGCCGGCTGCACGCCGGGGCGCGACGACGCGATCAGCAGGTAGCGGGCGTACTGCAGGTACAGCGCGTCGAGCGCCGGATCGTCCTGCTTGCCGACCAGGGCGATGCGGCTGTCGGTCGGCGTTTGCGCGGCGGCGCTGGTGCCCAGGTCGATCGACATCGTGCCGAACAGGCTGCCGTGTTCGCGCACGTGGTCACGCTTCAGGGCCGCATACGGCTTGCGCGCTGCCGCCGCCAGCTGGCGGCGCACGATGGCCACCGGATCGCCGCTGACGTCGCGATAATTGATGTAGCTGGTGGCGGCGGCCATCAGTACCGTGGCGGTCGAGGCGCCGCTCAGTGTCAGCTGCCCGTCCGCGTAGCGCAGCTTGCCGTCGCCGATAACCTGGATGCGCAGTGCATAGCGCAAGCCGGCCGGGACGCCGTGCATCGCCTCGTTGCGGCCGGTGACCAGGATGGCATCCGGGCCGTCCGCGACGATGGCGGTATCGGGCGGCAGCGGCCCGGCTTCCTCGACCTGCAGCCAGTCGGTGGCCGGCGCATTGGCAAGATCGGTGGCCAGCCCGGGATGGTTCGACGCGATCGCCTTCACTTTGCGCGGCCCGCGCCAGGCCAGCGTGAAGCCCAGCTTGCCCTTCGGGGCCTGCAGGCGCATCGCGATCACCTGGTCCGGCGCCGAGACGAAGCTTTCCCGCGAGTGCATGCCGGACGGCGTGTGGTAGCGCGTGGCGGCGACGGCGCTGGCCAGGTCGAGCGAGCGCTGGTAGTCGCCCGGCGGCGCGGCATCCTGCATCGTCAGCAGCACGTCGCCCAGCGTGCCGTACGACATCTGGCGGATCGGCTTGCCCATCATGGCGGCCGCCACTTCATCCGTCGCTTCCGCGTACTTGCCGTCGGCGAGCAGTTTGCGCACCCTGGGCAGGGCCTCCCGTGCGGCGGGATTGTCCGGCGTGTATGGCGCGCCGGCCCACAGCGTGTCTTCGTTCAGCTGCAGGCGTTCCTGGCCGACGCGGCCGAACACCATCGCGCCCAGCCGGCCATTCCCCAGCGGCAGTGCCTCTTCCCAGCGCGCGGCGCTCTGGCGGTACCACAGCACGTTGTCGTGCTCACCGGTGCGCGCGGCAGCGCCCGTGCCTGCACGGCTGGCGGCAAGCTGCGCGGTCCAGCCGATGGCCGGCGCGGCAGCCAGGGCGCCCAGGCCCAGCATCAGGTGCCGCCGCTGGCGGTCGGGTACGGTAAATCGCTTCATGCTGTCTCCACGGTTCTGTGTGATGGCCCGGTCTGGGCGAGTGAATTGTATTGTTATATATAAAAAACCGCAACGCGTGGAACCTTGCACGGCGCCTGCGCCCCGCGTGCATTCCTTAGCGGTGGATAGCATGGACGCACGCCGTGACGAATCAACTTTGTGAGCATTTGCAGGTTGATGCAATTTCACAACGTTGATGCATGTTACCCGTGACTTCTCCCGTCCCGTGAGCGCATACTCGCATCAACTGGTCCGGCCAATCCGATGACTGGTCTACCAGTGCGAGCAAGTGATCTAGCCAATTTAAAAAAAGACAGGCGGAGGAGACACATGAAATACGCACCACAACCGGCCATGCGCCAACCCGCGCTGCGGCGCGCCACGATGGCCCTGGCCGTCGCCGTCGCCGTCTGCGAAATGAGTGGACTGGCCCACGCCCAAGACTTAGCCCAGGCCTCAGCCCAGGCCGAACCGGTGCAGTCGGTCGTCGTGACCGGTTCGCTGATCCGGCGCGTCGCCACCGAAGGCGCCACGCCGGTGACCACCATCAAGGCCACCGAACTGGAATCGCGCGGCCACACCGAACTGAAGGACCTGGTACTGGAACAGCCGCAGTCGCTGTCGCTGGGCACCAACTCCGGCGCTGCCGGCCCGATGACGAACCTGCGCGGCCTCGGCCCGATGCGCACCCTGACCCTGCTCAACGGCCGCCGCCTGGCCAACGAGCCGCTGCAGGACCAGTACGTATCCGTCAACGTGATCCCGCGCATGGCACTGGACCGCGTCGAGACCCTGTCCGGCGGCGCATCGTCCACCTATGGCGCCGATGCGATCGGCGGCGTGCAGAACTTCTGGACCAAGCGCGGCTACCAGGGCGTGAACCTGAAGGCCGAATATGCGCGGCCGGAAGAGAGCGGCGGCGGCAAGACCACCAGCTTCGGCGCCATTGCCGGTGTCGGCAACCTGGCCCGCGATGGCTGGAACGCCTACATCGCAGTCGATCACCAGAAAAAGACGCCGCTGTTCCAGGGCGAACGCGCCGAGCAGCACGATCCCGACGTGCTGCGCACGCTGGGCCTGGGCCTGTTGCCGGAAGGCCGCAACCCGAGCCCGACGGCTAACTTCGGCTTCACGCGCGCGGCGAACTCGAACTACAACCCGACCTATGCCAGCGGTTGCGTGGAACCGTACTCGCGCCCCACGCTGGGCAACCAGAGCGCCAACACGCCGCCCGTGTACGCGCCGGGCTGCTACCGCAACCCGCTGTACTACAACTCGGTGACCGACGGCAGCGAGATCCAGACCATCGCCGCGCGCTCCAGCTTCAATATCCCCGGCGGCCACAAGATCGACATCGACGTGCTGCACTCCAAGTTCACGGTGCAGAAGTTCCGCGGCATGCAGGTGCCGGGAACCACCAATCCGTTCACCACGTACTCGCTGCCATCGTCGAGCCGCTTCTATCCGGGCAACGGCATCACGCCGGCGGTGCAGGTGGTGGGCGACAATACCGGCGCCAACGCGCCGGCGATGTACATCGACCCGGCGCGCACGCCGGGCACGGTCAGCGACCTGAACATGAACGGCCGCACGCTGTACTTCCAGTGGGGCCCGGCCGAACTGGGCTCGGCCTACCGGAACGACGAGCAGACCAACGACCGCGTGGTGTTGACGGCCGAAGGCGAAGTGCTGGGCTGGGACTACCGCGCCGGCCTCAACTGGGGCATGAGCAAGCGCGACACGAAGGTGGGCGGCGGCTACATCCTGTATTCGAAGGCGCAGGAAGGCTTCAGCAACGGCACGCTGAATCCGTTCGGGCTGCAGGACGAGGCAGGGCTGGCCTACCTGCGCAGCATCGAGGCGGACAACTATACATACCGCCTGAACAAGGCCTACAACAAGAGCCTGGACGTGACGCTGTCGAAAGGCCTGATGGCACTCGGCGGCGGCGACCTGACGCTGGCGTTGGCGGCCGAACTGCGCCGCGATGCCGCGCGCACCTACGATGCGCCGCGCGATTTCGTCAACCAGAAGGCGGACGGCAGCTACAACCTCGATGCCGCCGGCAACGTGCTGCAGCACGACCTGGTCGGCGAAACGCCGCAGGGCGTGGGCCGCCGCCTGTCGCGCGACATCGCCTCGCTGCTGGCCGAGGTGGAAGCGCCGATCACCGAGACGATCACGGTCAACGGTGCCGTGCGTGCCGACTACTACGAAGACCTGAAGCAGACCACCGTCAATCCGCGCCTGGCGGCCAGCTGGCGCCCGATCGACAGCCTGCTGCTGCGCAGCTCCCTGTCGACCGGCTTCCGCGCGCCGTCGATCATGGATGTCCAGAACCCGACCGCGGAAGTGCGCACGATCGAGATGGACGACCCGGTGCTGTGCCCGAGCGCGCAGCCGACGGTGGCCGGCACCGGCTCGCCGGTGACGGGCTACACGGCGGACCAGGTCTGCAACGTGAACACGGAGTACTGGACCAAGTCGCCGGACAACAGCTTCCTGAAGCCGGAAAAATCGCGCGGCTTCTCGTTCGGCTTCGGCTACGAGCCGATCAGGAACCTGTCGATCACGGTCGACTACTGGGGCCTGAAGATCAAGGACGTACTGGGCGCCCTGACGATCGCCGAAGTGCAGCAGGATCCGGCCAAGTATGCGAGCTCGATCCTGCGGCGCGCGGACGGCACGATCGACCACATCGTGGCGAGCCAGGCGAACCGCGGCATGAGCCGCATCCGCGGTGCCGACGTCTCCGTGAGCTACCGCTTCCCGGCCACCACTTACGGCACGTTCGACACGAAGCTGGACGGCACCTGGTACCACAAGTACGAGTTCCAGTCGGAGAAGGATGGCCCGTGGTTCAGCAACATCGGCATCATCACCAACGATGGCCGCTATGGCGGCGCGGGTCCGAATGCGGGCCTGGCCGGCATGCCGCAGATTAACCCGCGCTGGAAGCACACGGCGTCGTTCAGCTGGGGCCAGGGACCGTGGCGCGCCACGCTGTCGCAGCGCTACCAGCGCGGCGTGACGGACCTGACGCCGCGCGCCGGCTCCACGCTGACGAAGGTGGACGACTACAGCCAGTTCAACGTGAACCTGCGCTACACGGGCATCAAGAACACCACCGTCAGCCTGGGTGTCAACAACATCACGGAAGAATGGCCGCCGCTCACCGCCAACAGCGTCTACGGCGGAGGCTATGTGACGAGCATGGCCGACATGCTGGGGCGCGTGGCGCGCCTGTCGGTCGAGTACAAGTTCTGATGTAGTGTGCGTTCGCGACAAAGCCGGCCGTGTGCCGGCTTTGTCGCATTGCCGATGGCGGCTGGCGCAGTGCGCCGGCTGCCCGATCAACCGAGACCGATATGACAGACAAAAGCTTCCTGCACCGCCGCCAGTGGCTCAAGGGGTCCGCCGCGCTGGGCACCGTGGCGTTGATGGGCCTTCCCGCAGCAGCGCGTGCCCAGGCCGCCGACCCGTGGGCGCGCGCGAAACAGATTGCCGACGTGTTCGCAAAACCGCTGCCGTTCCCGAAACGGGACTTCGTCATCACCGCGCATGGGGGCAAGCCATGCAAGGTGCACCAGGTGGCCGGCTATCCGACCATCCGTGCCAGGGGGCAGGTGACGACGCCGGTGCCGGGCTCGCACGACAGCCATCCGGCGCTGCGCGCCGCGATCGCCGCCGCGCACAAGGCCGGCGGCGGGCGCGTGCTGGTGCCGGCCGGCGACTGGTACCTGAAAGGGCCGATCGTGCTGCTGTCGAACGTGCACGTGCACCTGGCGAAAGGCGCGCACGTGTACTTCAGCGCCAGTCCGGCCGATTACGCGCGCGACTATCCCGAGGCGCAGACGGTCGATTGCGGCGCCAGCGGCAGGCTGGTGCTGTCGCGCTGGCAGGGCAACGACTGCTTCAATTTCGCGCCGCTGGTCTATGCGCGCGGGCAGAACAACATCGCCATCACCGGCGAGGACTGGACCAGCATCCTCGACGGCCAGGCCGGCGTGCCGTACGAAGACGGCAGCGGCCCGGGCTGGTGGAGCATGAACCAGAAAGGGGCGGAGACGGGCGCGCTGCACCAGGGCGTCGACAATCCGGCCAACCCGCCGCTGGCGGCGATGGCGCCGCACCTGGACGCGGCCGCGCTGGCGCGCATCCAGGGCGACCGCCCGAACGGCCGCGCCGACGAAAAATACCTGCCGGCGCTGTCCGAGGCCGGCGTGCCGGTCGACAAGCGCATTTTCGGCCTGGGCCACTACCTTCGTCCGTGCCTTGTCGAATTCATCGATTGCGAGGACGTGCTGATGCAGGGCTACCAGGCCGTCAACGCGCCGTTCTGGATCCACCACCCGGTCAAGTGCCGCAACGTGCATTTTTCAAAGGTGAAGATGGAATCGATCGGCCCGAACTCGGACGGCTTCGATCCGGAATCGTGCGACACCGTGCTGGTCGACGGCTGCTGGTTCAACACCGGCGACGACTGCATCGCCATCAAGGCGGGCAAGAATGCCGACACGGGCTATGGTCCGACGCGCAACGTGGTGATCCAGAATTCGGTGATGAACAGCGGCCACGGCGGCATCACGCTGGGCAGCGAGATGTCGGCCGGGATCGAGCACGTGTACGCCCAGAACATCGACGTGCGCAACATCCATTACGCCACCGATCCGATCAACACCGTGGTGCGGCTGAAAACCAACATGAACCGCGGCGGCTACCTGCGCCACTTCTACATCCGCAACCTGACGCTGCCGAACGGCGTGCGCCTGAAGCCCGGCTTCTACAAGCCGATCCCGGGTGGTCCGGTGCCGGCCGGCACGGTGCCGACCGGCGGCGGCGCCGTGATCACGTTCGACTGCGACTACACGCCGTCGTTCGACCTGGTGCGCAGCCGGCCGCCGGAAGTATCGGACGTGCACATCTCCGGCATCAGGGTGGCCAACGTGAACACGCCGGAAGGCGCGTTCGGCTGCTACCAGGCGTTCGTGGTGCTCGGGCCGGTGGCTCACAGCTACAACGGACCGGCGGACAGGCCGGTGCTGCCGGTGCGCAACGTGACGATCGCCGACTGCGACTTCGGCAACGCGGTGCGCGCCGATGCGCCGTGGTTCATCCACAATGCCCGCGACGTCACGTTGCGCAACGTGACGATCGGCGGCAAACGCTATAACGAAAAGCTGTCCGGCTGACGGCGGCACCGACTGGAGGAAACATGCAAGTCAAGAAGATGGGAATCGCGGTGGCGCTGGGGTTGGGATTGGGATTGGGCCTGGGCCTTGGGCTGCCCGCGGCGCAGGCCACCGTGATCGGCACGATGACGCGCGCGCAGCCGGTGACGGAAGCGCGCATCGACACGCTGGCCGCAACCGAGCGCGCCACGTGGCGCGATTACCTGGCCCGTTCGCGCGCGCTGATGGAGCGCGACAAGGCCGCGCTGGCGGCGGAGCGCAAGAGCGGCGCAGCGCCGGCGGAAGAGCAGGCCCGGCTGCATGGCGATTCGGGCATGCCGCTGAAGCAGCCGCCGGCGTGGTATGCGTCGCCCGAAGCAAGGCACGTGGCCGACAACATCGTCAGTTTCCAGACGCCGGCCGGCGGCTGGGGCAAGAACGTCAACCGCACCGGGCACCTGCGCCGGAAGGGCGAGCATTACGCGCCGATCGACGACGACCCGTCCGGCGGCGTGATCCTGGCCGCGAAAGGCTGGAACTACGTGGGCACGATCGACAACGATGCCACCACCACCGAGCTGGCGTTCCTGGCGCGCGTAGTAACGGCAGTACCGGGTGCCGCCGGGGATGCCGGCAATCCCTACCGC
This sequence comes from Pseudoduganella umbonata, assembly GCF_014192225.1. GTDB lineage: Bacteria > Pseudomonadota > Gammaproteobacteria > Burkholderiales > Burkholderiaceae_D > Rugamonas > Rugamonas umbonata. The sequence continues at coordinate 64,433 of NZ_JACHXS010000001.1, forward strand.
AAGGCCTTCGACCGCGGCGTGAACTACCTGCTCGATGCGCAGTATCCGAACGGCGGCTTCCCGCAGGTGTATCCGCTGCAGGGCGGCTACCACGATGCGGTCACGTACAACGACAATGCATTTGCCCAGGTTGCCGACCTGCTGGCCGCGGTGGCCGCGCGGCAGGGCGACTACGCGTTCGTGGCGCCGGAACTGGCCGCCAGGGCCCGCGCCGCGCATGAGCGGGCGATCAGGGTGCTGGTCGCCAGCCAGATCCGCGTGAACGGCCAGCTCACCGGCTGGTGCCAGCAGCACGATGCGCTGACGCTGGCGCCGGTGGGCGCGCGCAACTTCGAGCCGGTGGCGCTGTCGAGCTCCGAGACGTCGCGTTTGCTGACACTGCTGATGCGCCTGCCGCAGCCATCGCCGGACATCGTGGCGGCCATCGATGCCGGCGCCGCCTGGCTGAAGCGGGTGGCCGTGTACGACGTGGCCTGGACCGCCAAGGGCGAGAACGGCCGCTTCCTGGAAGCCCGGCCGGGTGCCGGGCCGATGTGGGCGCGCATGTACGACATCGGCACGATGAAGCCGATCTTCGGCGACCGCGACGGCACGATCCACACGGACGTCAACGAACTGAGCAAGGAACGGCGCGACGGCTACGGCTGGTACGGCACGGGCCCCGCGTCGGCGCTTGCCGCCTACGCGAAGTGGGCGGAGAAGCGCACCGCGGCGTCAAGGTAGCACTCGCCGGCTAACCGGCAACCAACACCGGTGACAAAAAACCGGTGACAGACACCAGTTATTTTGAAACGAATGTTTCTTCAAAACCGGTGACAGACACCAGTTATTTTGAAACGAATGTTTCTTCAAAACCCGTGTCTGTCACCGGTTTTTTGCATTGGTGCCGAGCCATGGACGCTATTGTTGCGCTTTTATACGATACGTATACAATACGTATATGAAGCGTATAGAGAGCGTGGGTATGGAACAGATGAAGCTGGATCGCATGGGGCAGGTGGTGGTGACGGGGAGCGGCAGGCCATGACGAAGCAACCGCACGAGGTGGCGCTGCTGGCCGAATCGGGCCGCCTGCTGGCGTCCGTGTTCGGTTTGCTGGACCGGACACCGCTGGCCGGCAAGTCGACGCTGGAAATCGATGCGATGGTCGAGCGCTTCATCGTCGACGAGCTGAAGGCGCGGCCGGCCAGCAAGGGCCAGTACGGCTTCCAGTTCGTCCTCAATTCCTCCGTGAACCAGGTGGTCTGCCATGGCGTGCCGTCGCCGTCGGACATCTTGGCGGACGGCGATATCGTCAACCTCGACATCACGCTGGAAAAAAATGGCTACATCGCCGATTCCAGCAAGACTTACCTCGTCGGCAACGTCGATGCGGCGGCCAGGCGGCTGGTGCAGACCACGTACGAAGCGATGTGGAAGGGTATCCGCGCGGTACGTCCCGGTGCCCGGCTCGGCGATATCGGCTGGGCGATCGAGCGCCATGCGAAACGCAACGGCTGCTCGGTGGTGCGCGAGTATTGTGGCCATGGCATCGGCCGCGAGATGCACGAGGCGCCGCAGGTGCGGCACTTCGGCGAGCGGGGCACGGGCCTGGAACTGCGCGAGGGCATGGTGTTCACCATCGAGCCGATGCTCAACCGCGGCGGGCGCAGCGTGAAAACGGAAGCGGATGGCTGGACGGTCGTGACGCGTGACGGCTCGCTTTCCGCGCAGTTCGAGCACACCGTGGCCGTAACGGCCACCGGCGTGGCCGTGCTGACCTTGCGGCCCGACGAACGCGGCATGATCGACAGCCCCGCCGCGCCAGCCTGAGCAGCCGCGGCATCCCGTGCCGCGGTGACCGCCGCTTCGCAGGCCAGTTTCCTACGGCAGCTTGTTACGGCAGCTTCCTGAACCCCTCGGCCTTGACGACCCATTTGCCGTTGTCCGGGAAGCCCGGGGCGGGGCGGTCGGGGCCGTTGTCCCAGCCGCCGGCCATCATGCCGACGGCAGCCAGCAGCGCGCCGTTGCCGGGCAGGTAGACGGGCAGGCCCGTGTTCGGGTTATGGCCGGCGGCCGTGTAGGCGTTGTTCGGGCCATCCGTCTTCAGCAGCACGTCGACCGCCAGTTCGGGCGCTTCGAGGCGGGCGGCGGTCATGGCCACCATCGGGTAATCCCAGCCCCAGATCTTGGTGGCCCAGTCCCAGCTGGCCAGCGTGGCGTCCAGCGTGCGGCGCATGACGGCGCGGTCGACGCCGTCGCCGGGCAGCTGGCCGAACGCCATCAGGAACGATGGATGGTCGTGGCGGCTGGCGATGTTGTCCCAGGTGTCCGGCGTGCTTTCGATGGCCACGTACTTGCCGTCCTTCTGCGGCAGGTCGGAGAGGTGGGTGCGGCGGTGTTCCCAGTCCGCGTCGCGCGGCAGGCCGAGGCGTTCGCGCCATTGCTGGGCGATTTCCAGGCCGCGCGCCCAGTAGCTCAGTTCATACGTGGGGTTCATGCTGGTGGCCTGGTCGTAGATCTCCTGGGCGATCCACATCGGCGGTCCCAGCACGTAGCGCTGGCGCGCCGCTTCCCAGTGCAGCATCGATGCCATGCCGGCCGCCGTCTCCATCACCAGCTCGCGGTAGCGTTCCAGCGTGGCCGGCGTCGGGTCCGCCCGGTACAGCATTTCGGCCAGGTGGATCGGATGCGGCTGGTTCCACATGATCATCGGGTTGCCGCCGGGGCTTTCGCGGCCTTCCGGGCCCGTCATCTTCATCCAGCGCGCACCCTTCAGCCCCCGTTCGGCAGCGACGGCGCGGGCCGAGGGCAGCGTGCGCTGGAACCAGGTGAGCGTGCGCGCGGTGTATTCCGGGCGGCCCCACAGAGCGAAGTGCGCCGTGTGCCACCACACCATTTCCGTGTGGTGCTTGCCGTACCAGGTGGACGTCGTCAGGCCGCTTTCCTGCGCGGGCAGCGTGTCGCCCAGCTGGATGCCGGCCAGGTACTGCGACAGCACCACGCGCCGTTCCAGTTCCTTGGCGCGCGGGTCCGTGCTGCCGGCGAAGTCGATCGCCGCACCGCTCTGCCAGTAGTTTTTCCAGTGTGCCGCGCTGGCGTCGAACACGTCGGCGCTGCGCGGGGCGGGGGCCCGGCCCTGCTGCGCGAACGACACCGTGATGTCCAGCGTATCGCCGCGCGCCGGGGCGATCACGAAGGCGTGCGGGTCGGGCCGGGTGATCGTCAGCGGCGCCGCGCTGGCCACCGTCATCGCATAGCGCGATGAATTGTGCAATCCGTCGCGCAGGTGCTCGACGGCCAGCAGCGCGGGCTTTTGTTCGAGCACATTGGTGCGGTGCGCCGCCGGCTGCGTCCAGTCCAGCGGCGGGTTGTGCTTGACCTTCAGGTCGTAGCCCAGCGGCAGCGCGATGCGCACCGCCAGCGCGCCGCGCGCCAGCAGGGGAGAGCGGATGCGCAGTGCCACGGTATCGGTGTTCGGATCGGCGGCGCTGGTCACCGACACCGGCTGGCCTTGCAGCGTGACGCGGCTGGACAGTTCGCCTTTCCACAAATCGAGGCGCTGGTCGACCGCGCCGACGTCGGCGGGCACCAGCGGCCGGGCGCCGGCGCCGGCCAGCACGAAGCCGATGCGCGGCAACGGCTGCGTGTGCGGATTCTCGCGCAGCCACTGGCCGGCCGGCGAGTTCTGGTTGGTGGGATAGCCGAGCGTGCGGCCGTGCGCGGTGTACGGGCGGTTGGCGTCGGCCAGCTTGTAGTTGTTGGGATTGGGGTTCGTATGCCAGCTCCAGCGCGCCTGCGTCTCGGTGGCGGTGCCGTGCCGCCAGTAATGGTCGGCGAAGGTCTGCAGGCCCGTCACGTCGGCCGTGAAGGCGAAGCGGCCGTTGCCGACCGACAGCGGGGACCATGCATCGACCTGCGTCAGCTGCGGGTTATGGCGGGAAACCACCGCCTGGCGATCGATCGGCGCGGCATGGGCCGCGCCGGCCAGCACGGCGGCGATTACAAAGTAAAAGGCATGGCGATGCGCGGTGCGTGGATGCGGCATGGGTGTCCCCGTTATTGGTATCGGGCCATGGTAAGTCGCAACCGCGAAGGCTGCCATCGCCGCCGGCCATTCGCTCAACAGGATGAGCGGTCGTGCCCGGCGGCGTTCCTTCGGCGTACACTGGCGCCATGAAAAAATACCTGTCCATTCTTGCCTGTGCGCTGCCATTGCATGCGCTGGCCGCCGCCTGCCTGCCCACCGATGCGCTGGTCGAGCGCGACCGCCAGTACGAGGCGGCGCTCGGCACCGGCAACGCGGCGTTCCTGCGCGAGGCGCTGGCCGACGACTATGTGTGGGTGCACACGCTGGGTTCGGAGATCGAAACCAAGCCGGTGCTGCTGGCCAGGATGGCGAAGCCCTCGCGGTTCAAGTCGCGCACGACGAGCGACGTGCAGGCGCGCACGCTGGGCGAGACGACCGTGCTGCACGGCATATCGACCGTCGAGCAGTGGAATGCGGATGGCCAGACGTTCAAGACCAACCGCTACCAGTTCATGCGCACCTGGGTAAACGTGGACGGGCAGTGCAGGCTGCTGGCGGTACAGACGATGAACCTGTCATCGAAATAGGAGGAGGCGATGCTGAGAGGAAGCTGCCTGTGCGGCGGCGTGGCCTACCGGGCCGACGGTCCGGTCCACCACGCCAGCCACTGTTATTGCACGATGTGCCAGAAGCAGCATGGCGCCGGAGCCGGGTCGTACGCGAACGTGCCCGCGGCCGGCTATGCGGTCGAGCGGGGACAGGAACTGGTGGTGGAATATGCGTCGTCCGAAGATGGCCGGCGCGGCTTTTGCCGTGTCTGCGGTTCGACGCTGACCTGGCGCAGCACGGCGTCGCCGGATACGATCGCGGTCACGCTGGGCACGCTGGAACCGCCATACGACGGCCCCGTCGAGCGTGAGTTGTATACGGAGACAAAACCGGCCTGGCTGCCGGTTCGGTAGGAAACCAAACCGCCATGGCTGCCGGTCCGGTAGAGACTAACCCGGCATGGCTGCCGGTGACAGGCGGGGCTTCGTCGGTCAGCGGTAGAACGCTTCGACCTTGCCCTTCAGCTTGATCAGCATCGGCTGGCCCTTGCGGTCCAGCGACTTGCCGGCCGGGACCTTGATCCAGCCTTCGCTGATGCAGTATTCGGACACGTCGAAACGTTCCTTGTCGTTGAAGCGGATGCCGATGTCGTGTTCGAACACGGCAGGCACGTGGAAGGAGCTGCGCGGGTCCGTGGACAGGTGGTCCGGCAGTTCTGGGCGTTGAGTGGTATCGTTCATGGGCGCCAATTATCCTTCAGATGGCGGCGCACGACAACACCATACCGCTGGAGAACCGCCACCGTGGCACATCAGTCCGTCCTTCACTTTTCCACCACCGGTCGCGGCACGCGCGACATCACCGATGCCGTCGCGGCGGCCGTGCGCGAGTCCGGTGTCACGTGCGGCGTGGCGCACGTCTTCGTCCAGCACACCAGCTGTTCGCTGACGATCACGGAAAACGCCGATCCGGACGTGCGGCGCGACCTGGAAACGGTCGTGGCGCGGCTGGCGCCGGACGGCGACCCGGCCTACCGGCACGATACGGAGGGGCCGGACGACATGGCGGCCCACGCCCGCACCATGCTGACCGACACGGCGCTGACGGTGCCGGTGGGCGGCGGCCGCCTGCTGCTGGGAACTTGGCAGGGCATCTACCTGTGGGAACACCGCACGGCGCCGCACCGGCGCAGCGTGGTCGTCACGGTGCTGGGCTGACTTCTCGCGCCTCTCCCGAATGGGGCGCTGCCATGGCGCCCGCGCGGCAGTAAGCTGGTGCATCGTTGAACGGAGAATGCGATGAGCAAGCAGTGCGAACATTTCAGCCAGATCCATACCCACCAGCCGCGCACCGACGGCTGCGAGGAATGCCTCAGGATGGGCGACACGTGGGTGCACCTGCGCACCTGCCTGGTCTGCGGCCACGTGGGCTGCTGCGACCAGTCGAAGAACCGGCACGCGACGAAGCATTTCCATGAGACGCGGCACGCGATGATGCGCTCGCAGCAGCCGGGCGAGACGTGGGGCTGGTGCTACGTCGACAAGCGGATGTTCGACCCGATCTGAGGTCCGGGCGTCAGGCTGTCAGGCGGTCCAGCGGCTGAACTGTTCGGCGTCGACGCCGTTCGGCACGTACCACTTCTTGCGCGTGGGGTCCCAGCGCGCACCGAGGCGCTTGGCTTCGTCCTTTTCCGCGAACGGCACGTTCAGGAAGACCTGCGCCTTGGCGGGCGCGCCGCCATTGCCGCCGCCACCATTACCGCCGCGTGGCGCGTTGTCCACGCGCGTGCCGGGCGGCGGCAGCGTGGTGGCCGGCGGGGTGGTGTCGACCCGGCTGCCGTCGGCCCGCACTTCGACCCAGCGTTTGCCTGCCGGCGAATCGATGGCGAGCTTGTAGGGCGGGTCGAAGGGGAGATCGGAAGACATGGCTGGACGGTTGAATGTAGCTGGGCCTGGATTATAGCAGCCGGGGCAGGCGGGCCGCGGTGGCGATGCGATGCGTTGACGGGGCAAGCAATGGAATGAATAAGGCTGAATTCCACATGGAATCTCACCGAATATCACCGAATTTCGCTTGAAAATATCGGATCAATATCACATCAGCCGGCGCTCACTATTTTATTGTCAATAAAATATCTTTGCGCATAAAATCCCGTATTCGACCAACTCCACCGGGATTACCATGCGCGTCCGAGCCATTTCCGCCCTGTTGTGCTGTGCCGCTGTTTCGCAAGCCGCTTTCGCCGAACTGAATTTCCGCGAAGTGAAGGGCGCGGAAGACCACCCGCTGCTGTCGCGGTTCGAGGGATCGAAGCTGATCGCCTACGACGTCAAGCAGTACGAGCAGGCGGAGCTGCCCGCAAGCGCGCCGTACCGCAAGAACAGCGCCCTGCAGGTCGATAACCTCTTGAAACCGGAGGGGAAATACACGCGCATCGGCTACGTTTTCGCAAAAGACCGTTCCGGTCTTGAAGTATTCCGTAATTACCAGGCGGCCATTGCGAAAGCGGGCCTGAAGGTTATTTATACGTGCGAAAAGGAGGCATGCGGCAATCTGCAGTCGTTTTACAACGCCAGCTACCTGCGGCGCGACGGTTTCCTGAAAGGCGCCGATTTCCAGAACGCCTTCAACGCGGGTCTGCGCGAGCCGCGCTACCTGGTGGCAAAGGGAACGCAGCCGGACGGCACCGCGATCCACGTCGCCGTGCTGGTTGCTGCGCCGTTGCGCAACTATTTCGGTGGCGTATCGCTGCAGATCGTCGAAGGCAAGCCGATGGAAACCGACAAGGTCAGCGCCGCGCTGAACGCCGGCGACATGGCGAAGAGCCTCGCCGCGGAAGGCAAGGTGGCCGTGTATGGCGTGTATTTCGACACGGACAAGACCACGGTCAAGCCCGAATCGAAGGAAGCGCTGGCCGAGATGGCCAAGCTGCTGCAGCAGGACAGGAACCTGAAGGTGCATATCGTCGGTCACACCGACAACCAGGGCTCCGCTGCCCACAATCTCGACCTGTCGCAGAAGCGCGCCGAATCCGTCGTGAAGACGCTGTCCACCGACTACAGGATCGATGCCAGGCGGCTGAGCGCGAAGGGCGTCGGCGCGTATGCCCCGGTGGCCTCGAACGATGCCGAGCCGGGCCGCGAGAAGAACCGGCGCGTGGAGCTGGTGAAACAATAGGCGCTGTTCGCGTAAAGTCGGTTTTGCCAGCAGGCATGGAACTTCCTCTTTTGTCGCTGTCGCGTGACGTTGGTACGCCAGCGATTTACACCACGGCAACTCGAAGCCAATCTCCGGGAGCTCTCAACGCAGCGGCGTCGAGCACCCTCTGCCACCCCGTGTAATTGGCAAGATAGCGGCTGGCGACGCCATTGAACCGGCGCAGCCAGGTCTTGAAGCGGCTATGCCATCCATTCACACCCTGGATATGGATCGCGCCGCGCGCCCTGATACCGGCCCGGACGTTGACCGCTTCGTGTGTGACGCCGGCCTGCCGTGCAAACGTTTTATAGGCATTGGCCCCATCGGTGACGAGCAGCACGTCCTTTGCCAGTACGGGCAGCAAGTGCCTGGCCAACTGGCTGGCGGTCACCGGGCCGCGGCCGGTAACGAAGTCGCAGGTTTGCCGATTGCGGTCGCGGGCGACAAGGATGCAGTCCAGTTCCGCGCTGACGCCGCGCCGGCGGGCCTTGCCGCCGCGCTTGCGGGGCGGGCGGTCCAGGTTTCGCGAGCCCTTTTGCGATTCGAGATGGTAGGTTTCATCCGCCTCGACGATGCCCGATAACCGCGGGTCCGGCGCTCGCCGGACGGCGGCGATGAAGCGGTGGCGCCACCGGAAGCTCGTCGACTTTGCCACCGCGACGCGCGCGGCGGCTTTTCGAACCGTGATCGAATCGATCAGGCATTGGAGGTAGGGCAGCCACTTGTCGCGCAGCCGCAGGCGCGCTAGCGGTGTGCCGGTCAAGGCATTGAAGCTGCGCCGGCAGGCGACGCAGCGGTACCGTTGCAGGCCGTTTGCCTGGCCAGAGCGATGGCACCGGTTGCCACCGCACTCAGGGCACGAGCGTTTCCCGGCGGCCTCCTCGATCAGGCGCAGGCTCTGGCCGGGCTGTACCAAGTTGGCGAGCAAGCCCTGCACGAGGGCGATTTCGTCATCGGAAAGCTGGACCTGTTCCAGCACCTTCAACACCACGCTGACATCGGCTGTGCCCATCGTGCCTCCCGATATACATGACGTATCACAACAGGAAGTCAGACAATGGTTCTGGAAGGAAGTTCACCCAGTTGCCGCGAACAGCGCCAAACAATAACGGAAGTCTGGTTCCGCAGCCGCGCGGCCGGTACGCCGCGCTTGCCGGGAATCGCCGATAATCCGCTCACCGGCACAGCGGATATTCCATGGAACTGCAATTTCTCGGCACCTCCTCGGGCACCCCCACCAGAACACGCAACGTGGCCGGCCTGGCTTTGCGCACGGCCGGCGGGTGGGTGCTGGTCGATTGCGGCGAGGGCACGCAGCACCGCATCCTGCGCACCAACCATTCGCCGCACGACCTGCGCGCCATCTTCATCACCCACCTGCACGGCGACCATTGCTATGGCTTGCCGGGATTGCTGGCCAGCGCGGGCCTGCTGAACCGCACGGCGCCGCTGGCCATCGTCGGACCCGCACCGCTGGAGCGCTACGTGCGCGGCGTGATGGAGACCACGGCATTGCAGCTGCCGTATCCGGTCGAGTTCATCGACGTGGAAGACGCCGCCCGGGATGGCCTGCTGTCCGACTTGGCCGTCTCCGCCACCCCGCTGTCGCACCGCATCCCGTCGTACGCCTACGGCTTCACCGAGAAAGCCGTCGAACGCCGGCTCGATGCGGACCGGCTGGCGGCGGCCGGCGTGCCGCGCGGCCCGCTGTGGGGGGCGCTGCAGGCCGGCAACGAGGTGACGCTGCCCGATGGCCGCGCGATACGTCCGGCCGACGTGCTGCAGCCGCCGCGCCGCCCGCGCCGCATCGTCATCGCCGGCGACAACGATACGCCGGCGCTGCTGGCCGACGCGGTGCGCGATGCCCACGTGCTGGTGCACGAAGCCACGTACACGGAGGCGATCCTGGCGAAGGTCGGTCCCGGCCCGCAGCACAGTTCCGCGCTGCGGGTGGCGCGCTTTGCCCGCGAGGCGGCCATCCCGAACCTGGTACTGACCCATTTCAGCCCCCGCTACCAGGATACGGCCGGGCCGCTGACGCTGGCCGACATCGAAGCCGAGGCCCGCACCGAGTACACGGGAAACCTATTCCTGGCACGCGACCTGGCCCGCCATGCGCTGGACCGGGAAGGAATGTTGTCGGAATCGCCGCGCAGCCAGGCTCCTGGTGCATAATGCCGGCTCAACCGCCAACGCCACCATGTCGCCGAACCTCCAGACCCGCTACAGCGTCATCGCTTCCTACCTGCTCATCGCCCTGTTCCTGCTGCTCGTGCTGAAGAACGGCCTGCTGGGTGCCCTGTTTGCCGGCCTGCTGATGTTCTCGCTGATCCATGCGATCGCGCCGGCGCTGGGCCGGCGCATCAGCGACGTGCGGGCGCGCATGGTGGCCGCGGCCGTCATCGGTGCGCTGATCGTCGGCCTGATCGGGCTCGCCGCCTGGGGCCTGGTGGTGCTGCTGCGCCTCGATTCGTACAGCGTGACCCACCTGTTCGTGAAGATGGCCGACATCATCGATGCGTCGCGCGACCAGATCCCGCCGTGGATCATGGAACACCTGCCCGTCGACGCCCACTCGCTGCGCGAAGCCGTCACCGCGTGGCTGCGCGAACATGCCGGCGCCGCGCAGGCGGCCGGTGCCGAAGTGGGCAAGACGCTGACGCGCATCCTGCTCGGCATGGTGATCGGGCTGATGGCGTCGCTGCACGATACCAACGAGGATGGCGCGCCACACCGCCCGTTCATGGAAGCGCTGCTGCAGCGCGCCCGGTTCCTTTCCTGCGCATTCCGCAACATCGTCTTCGCCCAGGTGTGGATCTCCGGGATCAACACGGTGATCACGGCGATCTTCGTGTTCGTCGTGCTGCCGCTGGCCGGCGTGCACCTGCCGCTGTCGAAGACGGTGGTGGCGATCACCTTCCTGGCCGGCCTGCTGCCGGTGATCGGCAACCTGATCTCGAACACGGTGCTGGTCGTCGTCAGCCTGTCCCATTCGCTGCACGTGGCCATTGCCGGGCTGGCGTTCATGGTCGTCGTGCACAAGCTCGAATACTTCCTGAACGCGCGCATCATCGGTTCGCACATCAATGCGCGCGCCTGGGAACTGCTGGCGGCCATGCTGTTCGCCGAGGCCGTGTTCGGCATCCCCGGCGTGATCGCCGCGCCGGTGTTCTATGCCTACATCAAGGATGAACTGAGGGCCCGCGAGCTGATCTGAAAAGGCGGTCGTAACGCTACAATACGGGGATGACCAAGACCATTCCCATCGTCCCCTACGACAAGCCGGCCGGCGGCTTCGGTTCGCTGCACGGCACGGCCAAGGCGCTGATCGGCAATCCCGGCGCCCAGGCATTGGCCACGCTGCCCCGGCTGAACCAGCCGCAGGGCGTCGATTGCCCCGGCTGCGCCTATCCCGATTCGCCGGACAGCAAATCGGTCGACTTCTGCGAGCAGGGCGCCTGGGCCATCGCCCATGAATCCGGCAAGGCCCGCGCCACGCCCGGGTTCTTCGCCGCCAATACGGTGACGGCGCTGCGCACGAAGGACCACGCGGAGCTGGAAGCGGCGGGACGCCTGACGGCGCCGATGCTGTACGACGCGGCCAGCGACACCTACCGGGAAATCGGCTGGGATGCCGCGTTCGCACTGGCCGGCGCGGAACTGCGCGCCCTCGGCGACCCGGACCGCGCCGTGTTCTACACCTCCGGCCGCAGCAGCAATGAAGCGGCCTTTGCCTACCAGCTGTTGGCCCGCGCGTTCGGCACCAACAACCTGCCGGATTCGTCCAACCTGTGCCACGAATCGTCCGGCCAGGCGCTGACCGAATCGATCGGCGTCGGCAAGTCCACCGTCACGCGCGCCGATTTCGCCCACGCGCAGCTGATCATGAGCTTCGGCCACAACCCCGGCTCGAACCACCCGCGCATGCTGGGCGACCTGCGCGAGGCGAAGAAGCGCGGCTGCCGCATCATCGTCTTCAACCCGCTGCGCGAGCGCGGACTGGAAGCGTTCGCCGATCCGCAATCGCCCGGAGAACTGCTGGGTGGCGGCGGCACGCAACTGGCCGACGCGTACTACCAGGTGCGCGTCGGCGGCGACCTGGCGGCCATTACCGGCATCGCCAGGGCGGTGGTGGAGCGCGGCGCCGTCGACCGCGCCTTCATCGACGCGCACACCGACGGCTACGCCGCCTTCCGCGACCTGGTCACCGGCCAGGCCTGGCCGGACATCGAGGAAGCCAGCGGCCTGACCCGCGCGCAGATGGAAGAGGCGGCCGGCTATTACATCGCTTCGCCGGCCACGATCGCCGCATGGTGCATGGGGCTGACGCAGAACGAATTCGCCATCGAAACGATCCAGTCGCTCGTCAACCTGATGCTGTTGCGCGGTAACGTCGGCAAGCCCGGCGCCGGCCTGATGCCGGTGCGCGGCCATTCGAACGTGCAGGGCGACCGCACGGTGGGCATCACCAGCCGGCCGAAAGCGGCCTGGCTGGCCGGCCTGCGGCGCGTGTTCGGCTTCACGCCGCCGGCGGCGCCGGGGCGCGATGCGGTCGGCACGATCGACGGCCTGCTGGACGGCAGCGTGCAGGCCTTCGTCGCGCTGGGCGGCAATTTCGCGGTGGCCGCGCCGGACACGCCGCGCGTGCTGGCAGCCCTGTCGGGCACGCGCCTGACGGTGCATGTCGCTACCAAGCTCAATCGCACGCACCTGTATCCCGGCAAGACCGGCCTGCTGTTGCCGTGCCTGGGCCGCACCGAGCTGGACCTGCAGCCGGCGGGGCCGCAATTCGTCAGCGTCGAGGATACGGCGTCGATGGTGCACGCGTCGATGGGCAGGAACCCGCCGGCCGGCGAACTGCTGCGCTCCGAGCCGTTCATCGTCAGCCGGCTGGCCAGGCACACCTTGCCTGAATCGGCGATCGACTGGGAAACCATCGGCACCGACTACGATGCCACGCGCCTGCTGATCGAGCGCGTGGCCGACGACGCGGTCGAGGGCTTCGCCGGTTATAACGAACAGATTCGCAGCGACAAGGGCTTCCACCTGCCGAACAGCGCGGCGCGGCGCGAGTGGCGCACTATAGCCGGCAAGGCGCGCTTCGTCGCGCACGCGCTGCCGGCGGACACCATCATGGCGCGAGCCCGGGCCCGATACGGCGACCGGGTACTGTGCCTGGCCACGATCCGCGCGCACCGGCAGTACAACACCACCGTCTACCGCGATCCGAAAGGGGAAGTGGACCGCTACCGCGGCGTGCACGGCACGCGGCACCTGCTGTTCGTGGGGCGCGGCACGCTCGACAGGCTGGGTTTGGCGGACGGCGAGACGGTGCGCGTGCGCGCGGCCTCGCCCGACGGCATCGAGCGGCATGTCGACGGCATCCGGCTGGTGGCGACCGCGCAACGGGGCGACGACGTGTTCGGCTACTTCCCCGAACTGACGCCGCTGCTGTCGCCGGCGCTGGTGGCGCGCGGGTCGAATACGCCCGCGTTCAAGCAGATTCCCGTGCTGCTGGAGCGGGCCGGCGCGGCCGGGTAAAGTCAGGCCGGTTCGCGCAAGGCCGCTCGCGGTGATTCAGGGCAGGCGGCGCAGCCGCCGCGCCTCGAACGCCTTGTCGAAGAACGTGGCCAGCATCTGTTCGAGGCGCTCGGCCGTCAGCTGGGCGCACGGGATCGTGCCGCCTTCCTTGCCGGATCCGTCGCGGGCGTGGCGGTCGAACGCGCTTTCCCATTCCAGCAGGCAGCTGTTTTCCAGCGCGGTGAAGGTCAGCGTGCAGGCATCGCGGCCGGCGTGCGCGGCCAGCCGGTTCTTGTCGGGCACGAACGTGAGGCGCACGAAATCGTTCCAGCCGTCGTTGCCTTCCTCGATCTTGCCGTCGTAGTCGTGTTCGTACATCTGCTTGCGCATCGCGGCAAGCTGCGGACGGATCACGTTCTCCAGCGTGTTGCGGTACTGTTCGCGAAAGTCGAGCCGGGCCTGGCGCGCAGCCTGTTCCTGCACGGCCTGCTGGGCGGCGGCCACGTCCGCCTCGTGCTTGATCGCGGCTTTGGAAAAGATGGACATCGGTAGCATGGTCGAAAAAATACCAGTGTACACGGGCCGCCACGCAAGCGATGCACGACCGTGCTTGTCCTGGGCAGCCGTAGCCCCGTCAGTTATAATGTTGGCTTCCGGCATCAACTCGACAGCCGATATCGATCTCTTCCGCAATCAACGACCGTCCTGGTCGCAACCCGCCGCCATGAAACTCTCCAACCTCAAAATAGGCGTTCGCCTGACGCTGCTGGCCGCCTTCTTCCTGCTGACCCTGCTGCTGGTAGGACTGACCGGCTGGAACGCGCTGCGCGACATGAACAGCCGCAACGCCGCCGGCTTCACCGAGGCCGAAGGATTGATGCGCGCGGTGGACGGCGCCCGCTCGGCCCAGGTCGACTTCAAGATCCAGGTGCAGGAATGGAAGAACATCCTGCTGCGCGGCCAGGATCCGGCGCAACGCGACAAATACACGAAAGCGTTCAACGCCGGCGGCAGGGCCACGGCGGCAAAGTTGACCGAACTGAAAGGTACCCTGGGGACGCTGGGCCTGGAGACGGGCGCCGTCGACGAAGCGCTGCGGCTACATGCCGAGCTGGTGGGACGCTACCTGGACGCACTGCGCCAGTTCGACGCCGCCGATCCGGCCGGGGCGCAGAAAGTCGATGTGCTGGTGCGCGGCATGGACCGCGCCGCCACCGAACGCATCGACGCCATCGTCGACACGATCCGCAAGGAAGCGGCGAGCCGGGTTGCCGCCGTGGCGGAGCGCAACGGCGAAATCTACCGCAACTCCGTGCTGACACTGCTGGCACTGCTGCTGGCGGCCGTGGCGATCGGCGCGCTGATCGTCGTGACGCTGGTGCGCGGCATTACCGTGCCGCTGTCGCACGCACTGGGCATCGCCAGGGACGTGGCGGCCGGCGACCTGCGCCACGACGTGCACAGCACCCGTGCCGACGAGATCGGCGACCTGCTGCGCGCGCTGGGCACGATGAGCGGCAACCTGTCGCGCATCGTGGCGCAGGTGCGTACCGGCACGCAGGCCATCGCCGTGGCGTCCGCCCAGATTGCCGCCGGCAATGCCGACCTGTCGGCCCGTACCGAGTCGCAGGCCGGCTCGCTGGAGGAAACGGCGGCATCGATGAGCGAACTGACGGGAACCGTGCGGCAAAACCGCGACAATGCCGAGGCCGCCGCCGGGCTGGCCGGCCAGGCCACCAGTGTCACCAACCGCGGCAGCCAGACCGTAGCCGAGGTGGTGCGCACGATGGGCACGATCGACGGCACGTCGGCCAGGATCGCCGACATCATCGGCGTCATCGACGGCATCGCCTTCCAGACCAATATCCTGGCGCTGAATGCGGCGGTCGAGGCGGCGCGCGCGGGCGAACAGGGCAGGGGATTTGCCGTCGTCGCCAGCGAGGTGCGTGGCCTGGCGCAGCGCTCGGCTGTCGCGGCGGCGGAAATCCGCGGGCTGATCACCGAGTCGCTGGCGGAAGTGGCCGAGGGCCGCGCGCTGGTGGACCGCGCCGGCGCCACGATGCGCGAAGTGCTGGACAGCGTGGCGCAGGTGGCGGAAATGGTGCAGCAGATTTCCCTCGCCAGCGGCGAGCAGCAGCAGGGCATCGAGCAGATCGACGAGGCGATCGCCCATATCGACAGCACCACCCAGCAGAATGCCGCGTTGGTCGAGCAGGCCGCCGCGGCCGCCGAGTCGCTGCGCCGGCAGGCCGGCCAGCTCGATGCATCGGTGGCCGTGTTCAAGCTGCGCGCCGCGTGACGGGCTGCCGCGGCCGCGCCGCCGATGCGCATCGCGCCGTCGTTGCTTTCGTTATTCCGATTAGCTAAAGTATCGGAATTGACCCATCGATAATAAACGAATGCCGGCCAGCGTCACCGCGGCGGCATCCGCGCTACGGCGCAGGAAAGCACACAAATGAATCCATCGGGACGTGCCGCCGTGGTGACCGGCGCCGCCAGCGGTTTGCGCCCTGGCCCGGGCTTCGGCCCCGGCCAGGGCCGCGCCATGGGCGAGGCGGAGTACTGATGCCGACGCTCGCGACGATCGCGGCCGCGGCGGCCGGGCTGGCCGTGCCCGCCGTCGCGGGCGGACTGGCGCTGTTTACCCGTCACGTGGAACGCAAGGTCGAGGCGGCGCTGCCGCCCCAGGGTATTTTCATCGACGTGCGCGGCGCCCGGCTGCACGTGCGCGAACAGGGGCAGGGGCCGGCGCTGCTGATGATCCACGGGCTGGGCGGGCACATGGCGCATTTCACCTACGAGGTGGCGCGGCAACTGGCACATCACCACCGCGTGGTGACGGTCGACCGGCCCGGTTCCGGTTATTCCGCGCGGCGGCACGGCACGCCGGCCGGATTGCGCGAACAGGCCGCCGCACTGGCCGAGCTGATCGACCGCCTGGAGCTGGAATGTCCACTCGTCGTCGGGCATTCGTTCGGCGGCGCCGTGGCTCTGGCGCTGGCGCTCGATTACCCGGAACGCGTGGCCGGCCTGTCGCTGCTGGCTCCGCTCACCCACCTGCCCGACGAAACCCCTGCCGCATTCCGTGTATTGGCGACGCAGTCGCCGCTGCTGCGCCGGCTGGTCGCCTGGACGGTGGCCACGCCGGGTGCGATCGCGCGTGGCGGCGCCGTCCTCGAGGACGTGTTCGGGCCGGATCCCGTGCCGCATGATTTCTCGACCCGGGGCGGCGGCCTGCTTGGTCTGCGGCCGAGCCAGTTCCTGGCGGCCGCCGATGACCTGGGAGCGCTACCTGGGCAACTGCCGGCCTACAGCAGCCGTTATGGGGAACTGCGCATGCCGGTCGCCGTGCTGTTCGGGCGCGACGACAGGATCCTGGGGTGGCGCGAGCATGGCGAGGCGCTGGCCTGCAAGGTGCCGCATGCGGTGCTCGAAGTGGTGGAGGGCGGGCATATGCTGCCCGTCGCGCAGCCGGACTTGACAGTGCAGTTCATCCGGGCAGCGGCGGCCCGGTAGGAATCCCCGAACGCCGGGCGTGGCGGCGGCGCAAACTTCCAGGCGTAAAAAAAGCCGGGCAATTGCCCGGCCAGACTGTAGGTTCCCACAGTGCGGTGGCGAACAGCCGCCGGCCGTGGCCGGCGGCAGGTTCATCAACGCTGCTTGCGGCGACGCAGTGCAGCCAGCGTCAGCAGGCCAGCACCCATCATCATGTACGTGCCTGGTTCCGGTACCGGCGACGTCATGCCGTAGAAGTTGCCCGTGCCGACGACGTGGTTCGTGGTGCCCGGGAACGGCTGCGTGAAGCTCGACGAGAACGACAGGTCCGAGCCATCGACTTGCGCGTTGGTGTCGAAGTAGGCAGCGGCAACGCCACCGACGACGTCCAGCTGGCCCAGGCCGCTCAGGTTCGGCGGCAGCGTCGAGTTGACCGTACCGCGCAGGGTAGCGCCTTCGTATTCGTGGCCAGCCAGGCTCAGCCACAGCGTGCCCAGACCGACGTTACCGTCGTTCATGCTCAGCGGGTCGGCCGGGTTGATCGTCGACGGGCCGTTGTTGACGAAGATGTTCACGAAACCGCCCGTGTACAGCGTGGTGTTGCCGGTCACGGTCGAAGGGGTGTAGCCGCCGTAGACGATGGTCAGTTCGCAGCCGGCGCAGAACTTGTCTTGCGCGGTGCCGTTCATCGTCGAGATGATGCCGTAGCCGCGTGCCGTACCGTCCTGCTCGAAGATCTGGTGCATCTGTACCGACGACGAGGAGAAGTCCAGGCCATACTCTGGATCCCAGGTGACGCCACCCACGGTTTGTGGGGCAGCGTAGGCGGCACCGATCGACGACATTGCTACTGCCAGGCCCAGCAGGGTAGTTTTCATTTTGCTCACGTATGGCTCCAAGTTGTTAAGGTTAAAAAGGTTCGCGTTTTTATTTTTTTCATAAGCATATGCAACTTGCATGCCAGCACTCGACCGTAGCAGCTAACGTGTTGATTTTGCTCAAATTGGCAATCTTATAAATTGGTTAAGGAAACATGACTTAATGTTACTGTAAAGATTTCCGACAGCCGTTGAGTGCCTTTTTTGCGTAGGCTTATGAATTCATTAAGAAAAGCAGCGCGCGTCACTGTAAAGTTTTCCGACAGTGCATCGGCCGGTGACGACGATTCTTATGAATTCGTTAAGCAAATACGCCACCGCGGACTGTAAGAATTTCCGACAGTCGAGCAAGCCGGCGCCTTTGCTCATGCGGCGACCAGGCCCGCGCCCGGCCTGCCGCCATCCGGAGCCGTGACCCCGCCGCCGGCGTCATCGTCCCCGGCGTCGCGCGCGCCGCTCTGCGCTTCGCCTTGCGCCATCGCCTGCGGCGACCCGTGAGCTTTTCCCGGTGCGCCATCCTGCGCTGCGTTTCGCGCAGCGCGACGCGGCAAGCCGGCTTGCAACAGGCCGCGGTCGTCCAGCACGCCGCCAGCCGTCCAGCGGGCCGTGCGGCCGGTGCGGAACATTCGCCCGTCCGGCGCCAGCGGGTGCCGGACGAAGCGGGCGGCCGTCATCTCGGGCCGGTGCAGGTAGCCGCGCGCCAGTCCGGGTCCACCAATGTAGAGTTCGCCCGGCACGCCGAGCGGTGCCGGCTGGCCCCAGGCATCCAGCACGTATGCCGACATGTCGGGCAGCGGATGGCCGATCATGCCTGCCGCCGCATCGCGACCCGCGCCGCCGCGGGCCGGGGCAAAGCAGGTGGCGTGCACGCCGGTTTCGGCGCTGCCGCGCGTCGCCAGCAGCCGCGGCCCTTCGGCATGCGCCGCCAGACTATCCAGCCGCGCTGCCACCCCCGGCGATTCGCCCCGCACGACGACATGACGCAGGCACGGTGCCAGGGTGGGCCAGGCGGCGTCCGCGAACGCCTGTGCCGGCAGTGTCAGGAGCGTCACCCGTTCGTCGCGCACCAGGCGGGCCAGCGCGTCCGGCGTCCGTTTCCCCGCCGGCACCACGACGGCACGGGCACCCGCCAGCAGCGCGCCCCACAGCTCCCACAGGAACAGGTCGGTGGCAGGGGAGGCGCAGACGGTCCACGCGTCGGCCGCGCCGCCATCGATCCAGGCGCCGGCGGCATCGAACAGCCGCGTGACGTTGCGGTGTTCCAGGGCCACGCCGGTCGTGCCGTCGCCATACACGATCCAGGCCAGGTCCGATGGGGACACGGCCGACGCGGGATTGGCGCGCGGCATCGCCTGCCAGGGGCCGGGTCCGTCCAGGTGCAGCACGGTGGCGATGCCGGCCGGCGCCTGCACCGTCCGCACCGTCAACAGCATCGATGCGCCGGCATCGGCCAGCACGGCGCCGATGCGGCCGGGGCCGGCCGCGGCGTCGAGCGGAAGGCAGGCGCCGCCAGCTTTCAGCACACCCAGCGCGGCCACCACCAGCGCGGTGCCGGCCGGCATGCACAGCCCCACCGGCACGTCCGGACCGATGCCGACCGATTGCAGGTAATGGGCCAGGCGGTTGGCCGCGTCGTTCAAAGTGCCATAGGTGACGGCGGCGCCGTCGTCCGACAGGGCGATGGCGTCGGGCGAGCGTGCGGCGACCGCTTCGACCAGGCGGTGCAGGCAGCCGCGCCCCGGCACTGGCGCCGTGGCCGACCAGCCGAGGAGCTGCGCCCGTTCGGCCGGCGGCAGCACGTCGAGCGCCGTGACGGGCGTGCCGGGGGCCTGCTCCAGCGCGTCCGCCAGCGCCGCCAGCGCGCACAGCATGAAGTCGCAGATCCGCGCCGGGCCGGCGGTCGCGGCGCATTGCGCGGTCAGCCGGAAACCATCGCCGAGGTCATCCACGGTCAGGGCCAGCGGGTGGTCGCGCCGTGGCGGTGCTTCGGCGCCGGCATGGCGGTAGTGCAGCAGGGCGGTGGTGCCGGCGGCCGCCCCGTGCGGCACGTGCCGGTGATCGACCAGCGTGGCGATCGCCAGGTGCGTGCGGTGCAGGGCGTCTTCGGTGCCGGTGCCTTCCAGCGCGATCCGCAGCGGCAGCAGGCACTCGCCGATACCGGTGGCGGTGTGCCAGGCCGGCAGCGCGGTGGCGAACAGGACGTCGCGACGGCCGGTGCCGCGCGCCAGCACGCAGGCCCATGCCAGGTGGAACAGGCTGGCCGGCATCAGGCCGCGCTGGCGCGCCGCGGCGCGCAGGCGCAGCGCCAGCGCCGGGTCGACGTGGCGCCGCGCCAGTTCCGGCATGCCCGTGCCATCGAGGCCGAACGGCGCGGGCAGGTCATCCGCACCATCGAGCATCGCGCGGAAGAATGCCTGGCCGCTTGCCACGGGAGCCGTCGCGGATGGGGTGGCAGGGAGGGCAGGAAGTGCAGGCAGCGCGGCCAGCGCAGCCACGGTCGGCCGCTCGCAGAAGGTGCGCATGTCGATACCCTGGCCGCGCTCGCGCAGCAGTTCCACCAGTCCGAGCGCCGTGGGCGCATCGCCGCCCAGCGCGAAGAAATCCTCGTGCCGGCCCACACGGGGCAGCTTCAGCAGCGCGCACCACAGCGCGGCCAGCTCGCGTTCCGCTTCGTCCTGCGGCGCGGCGTAGTCCTGCGCCGGGAAGGCCGCGGCATCGGGCGCCGGCAGCGCGTTCCGGTCGAGCTTGCCGTTCGCCATCAGCGGCAGCGTTTCGAGTCCCACGTAGGCGGCCGGCACCATATAGGGCGGCAGCGCGGCGCGCGCCAGCGCCTGCAGTTCGGCCGGGTCGGGTGCGTTTGCGCCATCGGCCGGCGTCACGTAGGCCAGCAGATGCCCGCCCGCTGCATCGGCCACCACCAGCGCGGCCGCCACGCCGGCGTGGCGCACCAGGCACGCTTCCACGTCGCCCGGCTCGACGCGCTGGCCATGGACCTTCAGCTGCCCGTCGATGCGGCCGAGGAAATCGAGGCTGCCGTCCGGCAGTTGCGCGACCAGGTCGCCGGTGCGGTACAGGCGCTCGCCGTTCACCTGCACGAAGCGCTCGGCCGTCAGGTCGGGGCGGTTCAGGTAGCCGCGCGCCAGGCGCGTGCCGCCGATATACAGCTCGCCCGGCTCGCCAGGCGCCACTGGCTCCCAGCCCGCATCGAGCACGCGCACCACCGAGCCGGCAAGCGGCCGGCCGATCGGCACGCGTGCCGCCCCGGGCGGCAGCATCGGCAACTGTTCCGCGGTGGCGGTGACCGTCGCTTCGGTCGGGCCGTAGGCATTGGCGATGGCGATCCGCATGCCGAAGCGGGCCTCCCACGCGCGCACGCTGCCCGGCTGCACGACTTCGCTGCCGACGACCAGCTGGCGCAGTGCCGGCAGCCGCACGTCGCCGCCGGCCGCCAGCACGTGGTCGCACCACGGATGCCAGAACGACGCCGGCAGGTTCAGCACCGTGATGCGGCGTGCCTCGACCTGGCTCGTGAAGGCCGCCAGCGCGTCGGCCGGGCCGGGGTCGCGCAGCACCAGCGTGGCGCCGTGCAGCAGCGTGGGCCAGACTTCCTCCGCCAGCACGTCGAACGCGGGAGCCGCGAATTGCAGCACCCGGTCGCGCGGCGACAGGCCGGCCAGCGCGCCGAACGCCTCGACGTGGCAGGCCAGCTGGCGGTGCTCGACCAGCACGCCCTTCGGCTCGCCGGTGGAGCCGGACGTGTAGATCACGTAGGCCAGGCTGCCGCCGTCGACGTCGCGCGGCAGGTTCGCGTCGTCCTCCGCAGCCCAGGGCGCGCCGTCCAGGCACAGCGCCGCGGTCCGCGGGCCCAGCATGCCGGCGCAGTCCTGCCGCGTGACCGTCACCGCCGGATCGGCATCGGCCAGCATGAACGCGATGCGTGCTGCCGGATAGGCCGGATCGACGGGCACGTAGGCGGCACCCGTCTTCAGCACGGCGAGCATTGCCATCACCAGCGGCGCGCCGCGCTCCAGGCACAGCGCCACCAGCGCGCCGGGCCGCGCGCCGCGCCGCTGCAGGTGCCGCGCCAGCCGGTTCGCCGCGGCGTTCAGGTCCGCGTACGTTACGCTGCCTTCCGGCCCCTGCAGTGCGATGGCATGCGGCGTCAGCGCGGCCTGGCGTTCGAATCGGCGGTGGATGCATGGCGGAAGGGAATGGGTCATCGTCCTGTCGGCGGCTACTCATGAGGAAGCGACGTATATTGCCTTCCATTTAATTCTTATATGTGAAGAAATTGTAAGAAAGTGTCAGCCGTCCTAGAATGGCCGTTCGTTCACTCATGAATAAATCTGCATGAAACCGGAAATCCTCGTGATGGCGGCCAGCCCGTCGGCGTCCGTGATGGCGCAGCTGGAACAGCATTTCACCTGCCACCACGTGTGGCAGGTTGCGCCGGAAGGCCGCGCCGCCTTCATTGCCGGCGTGGCGCCCGGCGTGCGCGGCGTGGCCACCACCGGCATGGCCGGCATCGGTGCCGCGCTGGCGGCGCAGTTGCCGCGGCTCGAGATCGTGGCCGTGAACGGCATCGGCGTCGATGCGGTGGATTTCGCCGCGCTGCGCCCGCGCGGCATCGCGGTGACGAATACGCCCGGCGTGCTGACGGACGACGTGGCCGACCTGGCGGTGGCGTTGCTGCTGGCGGTGTCGCGCCGCATCCCCGCGCTGGATACCTATGTGCGCGCCGGCCAGTGGCAGGCCGGCGTGCCGGTCAGGCCGGCGCGCGCATTGCGCGGCAAGGTCGCCGGCATCTATGGATTCGGCCGCATCGGCCAGGCGGTTGCCGCGCGGCTGGCGGCGTTCGGGCTGCAACTGCGCTACTGGCAGCCGAATGTGAAGGCGGGCGTGACGGTGCCGCGCGCCGCGTCGCTGCTGGAACTCGCGCGCGACAGCGATTACCTCGTCGTCTGCGCGCCGGGCGGCGCGGCCACGCGCAATACCGTGGATGTGGCGGTGCTGGAGGCGCTGGGGCCGGAAGGTACGCTGGTCAACATCGCGCGCGGCTCGCTGGTCGACGAGCCGGCGCTGGGCGCCGCGCTGGCCGACGGCCGCCTCGGCGCCGCCGCGCTGGACGTGTTCGCCGACGAGCCGTCGGTCCCCGCCGCGCTGGCCGCGCTGCCGAACGTGGTGCTGACGCCGCACGTGGGCAGCCTCACCGTCGAAACGCGCCACGCGATGGGGCAGCTGGTCGTCGACAACCTGCTCGCCCATTTCAGCGGGCAGCCGCTGCTGACGCGGGTGGAGTAACGCTGGCTGAAGTGTTGCTCCAAAACCGGTGGCGAAGCAGGGGTTTCGGGGAGCTTGCTCCTCGCCTGCGTAGCGGAGATAGCTTGCAAGCTATCTCTCCTTCCAGACACCAGTTAGTTTGAAATGTTTCTCTAAAACCCCTGCCACGTTTTTTGCAACTTATTGCTTGCCCGGATCCTTCAGGTCGGGGAACTTGTCGAACTCGATGTTGTAGACCTCGTTGCCGACCTTCTTCACTTCGCGCACATACACGGTCTGCACGATGTCGCGCGTGGCCGGGTCGATGGCGATCGGACCGCGCGGGCTGTTCAGCTTCATCGTCTTCAGCACGGCCATCGCCTGGTCGCCGTCGATCTTGCCGTTCAGCTTGCGCGACACGTCGTAGATCGCGGCCATGCCGTCATACGCGGCGACGGCCATGAAGTTGGGCCGGCCGCCCTTCGGATTGGCGGCGGCAAAGCTCTTCAGGAACGCCTTGTTCTCGGCCGAGTCGTGCGCGGCCGAGTAGTGGAACGTGGTGATCACGCCCAGCGTCGCATCGCCCATCGCCGGCAGCACGTGGTCGTCGGTCAGGTCGCCGGTGGCGATCACCTTGATGCCGGCCGCGGCCAGCCCCCGTTCGCGGTAGCCCTTCATGAACGCGATGCTTTGTTCGCCGGCCGGCACGAACACGAAGATCGCATCCGGCCTGGCATCCTTGATGCGCTGGATGTACGGGGCGAATTCCGGATTGCGCAGCGGCACGCGGATCGATTCCGTCACCTTGCCGCCGGCGCCTTCCAGCGTCTTCTTGAACGCCGCTTCGGCATCCAGGCCGGGGCCGTAGTCCGCCACCAGCGTGACGACCTTATTGAGCTTGTTCTTTGCCGCCCAGGTGCCCATCGGCGCCGAGATCTGCGGCAGCGTCATCGAGAAGCGCACGATGTAGTTCGATTTCGTCGTGATCGCCGACGTGGCCGCGTTCATGATGATCATCGGCTTCTTCGCCTGCTGTGCGATCGGCGCGACGGCCAGCGCTTCCGGTGTCAGGCCGAAACCGGCCAGGAAATCGACCTTGTCGCGCACCACCAGTTCCTGGGCCAGGCGCTTGGCGATTTCCGGCGAAGGGCCGGTGGTGTCCTTGAGGATCAGCTGGATCTTCTTGCCGGCCACCGTGTCGCCATGCTGCGCCATATAGGCCTTGATGCCGCCTTCCATCTGCTTGCCGTAGTCGGCGAACGGGCCGGAAAACGCGGCGATCACGCCGACCTTGATGGTGTCCTGCGCGTGAGCCGCCGGCAGGACGAAAAGCTGGGCGCCGGCCAGTACCGCGGCGATCGTGTATTTCATGGTTGTCTCCTTTGTTATGAACACCGCGCCAATCATCAGGCTCCTTGAGATTCTTGACAAGGCCCGGTAACGGTCATAGTATCGATTCAGCGTTCGATAAGCAATCTATTGTTCGATCACCGAACGACGAACCGAACCACCATAAAATCTACAGGAGACAGCATGAACGGAATCACTGGCGAACGGGCGCGCGGCCGCAGCATCGGCAACGGCGCGGGCAAGGGCGGGAGCATGGGGTTGGCGACGGCGGTGGCAGGCGCGCTGGCGCTGCTGGCGGCGGGCGCGGCGCAGGCGCAAAGCAACGTCACGATCTACGGCATCATCGATACGGCGGTGGCGCACGTGGACAACACGAACGCCGCCGGCGATTCGGTGACCAAGGTGGCATCGCTGACGGGATCGTTCCCATCGCGCATCGGCTTCCGCGGCACGGAAGACCTGGGCGGCGGCCTGTCCGCCATCTTCACGCTGGAAAGCGGCTTCGGGCCCGATACCGGCGCGATGGGGCAGGGCAACCGCCTGTTCGGCCGCGCCGCCAATGTGGGCCTGAAGGGCAAGTGGGGCACGCTGACGCTGGGCCGCCAGGTCAACATGACGTACATCGCCGGCCTGAAGGCCGACGTGCTGGGCCCGAACCTGTTCGCCATTGGCAGCATCGACCCTTACCTGCCGAACGCGCGCAGCGACAACGCGATCGGCTACCTCGGCAACTTCAACGGCATCGTGGCGGGTGCCACGTACAGCTTCGGGCGCGACACGTCGACCTCCGGCGGCCCGGCCGCCACCGGCTGCGCGGGCGAATCGCCGGCCGACTCGAAGGCCTGCCGCCAGGTCACCGCACTGCTCGGATATGAAGTCAAGGACTACGGCATCAACGCGTCGTTCGACAAGCTGTACGGGAACACCGGCGCGGCCAATGGCCTGACCAGCAGCAGCAACTACGACCGGCGCGTGACCGTCAACGGCTACTGGATGATCAAGGGCACCAAGCTGGGCGCCGGCGTCATCGACCGCAAGACCGATGCCGTCACCGGCATCACCGAATCGGCGCTGTACTACCTGGGCGTGAGCCACCCGGTCACCCCGCTGCTGACCTTCGATGCGCAGGTGGCGCGCAAGAACGTCAAGCGCAGCGACGACGACACCGACATGGTGGTCGCCAGGCTGACGTATTTCCTGTCGACGCGCACCGCCATCTACGGCGCGCTGGGGCTGATGAACAACGATGGCGTCGCCGCCGTCGCGCTCGATGCCGGCGGCAGTGTCGGCGCCGGCAAGCCGCAGCGGGGCCTGATGGCGGGGCTGCGGCACCACTTCTGATCGCGCTTCACGGCCGAGACCGTGGTCGAAGTTGACACGGACTCGGCAGTAGCGGGGCGATGCTTACGGCAGCAGCACGGCCAGTTCGCGGGCACCCTGCTGCAGCACGGGCAGGAACTGCTCTTCCATCTGCCGTGCGCTGACGCGGCCGGCCTGGGCGCCGACGTTCAGCGCGGCGAGCACGGTGCCGGAGGCGCCGCGCACGGGAACCGCGATGGAGCGCAGGCCCACTTCGAGTTCCTCGTTGTTGATCGCGAAGCCCTGCTCGCGCACCTGGGCCAGCACGGCGCGCAACTGTTTCTGGGTGGTGACCGTGTGCTCGGTCAGCGGTTTCAGCCGCACCTTGTCGAGGTAGGCCTGCAGCTCGGCTTCCGGCAGGTAGGCCAGCATCACGCGGCCCAGCGACGTGCAGTACGCGGGCAGCCGGCTGCCGGTGTTCAGCGCGACGGACATCACGCGGGAGGTGGCCGAGCGGGCCACGTACAGGATCTCGTTATCGTCGAGCACCGCCAGCGAGCACGATTCGTTCAGCGTGCGGCTGATCTGGTTCAGGTAAGGCTGGGCCGATACGGTGAGCGGCGTCGACGACAGGTAGGAATAGCCGAGCGTCAGCACCTTCGGCCGCAGCGAGTAATTGTTGACGTCCGATTCGGCATAGCCGAGCTGCTTCAGCGTGTACAGGCAGCGGCTGACGGCGGCGCGCGGAATGCCGGTCTTCTGGCTGATCTGCGCGATCGTCAGGCTGCGGCGCGAATCGGAAAACGCCTGCAGCACGGCAAGCCCGCGCGCCAGCGACGTCATGAAGCTGGGGTCGGCCAGCGCCTCGATCTGCTCGGCGATCGTGGCTTCGCGCTCGGCAGGGATGGTTTTATTGGTGGTTGTGGTCATCACGGTCTCTTGGAAGTGGAGCGAGTGTAAATGAACTGCGTGAACTGCGTGAACTGCGAAGGAACAGCCTGGGTCGACGGATTTTTCCTTGACCTCGGCGACCGGCGGTGCCACACTTAGGCTGTTCGATTAACAGATTATAGTTCGATTATCGAACACATGGTAACTAATTGAAGGCAGGAGGAAACACCCCGTGATTGACAAGACTATCGACACCATGGCGCAGGCCGTGGCCGGCATTCATGACGGCGCGACCGTGATGATCGGCGGCTTCGGCAACGCCGGCATGCCGGCGGCGCTGATCGACGCGCTGATCGCGCAGGGCGCGCGCGACCTCACCATCGTCAACAACAATGCCGGCAACGGCGAAACCGGCCTGGCCGCGCTGCTGAAGGCGAAGCGGGTGAGGAAGATCATCTGCTCGTTCCCGCGCCAGGCCGATTCGCAGGTGTTCGATGCGCTGTACCGCGCCGGCGAGATCGAGCTGGAACTGACGCCGCAGGGCAACCTGGCCGAGCGCATCCGCGCCGCCGGTGCCGGCATCGGCGGCTTCTTCTCGCCGACCGGCTACGGCACGCTGCTGGCCGAAGGCAAGGAAACGCGTACCATCAACGGCAAGAACTACGTGCTGGAGTCGCCGATCCACGCCGACTTCGCACTGATCAAGGCATTGCACGGCGACCGATGGGGCAACCTGGTCTACCGTAAAACGGCGCGCAACTTCGGCCCGATCATGGCCACCGCCGCCAAGGTCACCATCGCGCAGGTCACGCGCATCGTCGAACTGGGCGAGCTGGATCCCGAACACATCGTCACCCCGGGCATCTTCGTGCAGCGCGTGGTGCAGGAGGAAGCACAATGACTATTCAAAAGATGAGCCGCGACGCCATGGCGAAACGCGTCGCACAGGACATCCACGAAGGCGCCTACGTCAACCTGGGCATCGGCCTGCCGACGATGGTGGCGAACTACCTGCCGGCCGACCGCGAGATCTTCCTGCACAGCGAGAACGGCCTGCTGGGCATGGGCCCGGCCCCGGCGCCCGGCGAGGAAGACGAAGACCTGATCAACGCCGGCAAGCAGCCGGTCACCCTGCTGACGGGCGGTGCCTACTTCCACCATGGCGACTCGTTCGCGATGATGCGCGGCGGCCACCTGGACATCTGCGTGCTCGGCGCGTTCCAGGTGTCGGCGATCGGCGACCTGGCCAACTGGCATACTGGCGCTCCGGATGCGATCCCCGCCGTGGGCGGTGCGATGGACCTGGCCATCGGCGCGCGCCAGGTCTTCGTGATGACCGATCACCAGACCAAGTCCGGCGAGAGCAAGATCGTCGAACAGTGCAGCTACCCGCTGACGGGCATCGGCTGCGTCAACCGCATCTACACGGACCTCGCCGTGATCGACGTCACCTCCGACGGCCTCGTCGTGCGTGAAATGGTCGACGGCCTGACGTTCGAGGAACTGCAACAACGCACGGCGGCGCCCCTGATCGCTGCTTTCACTGGCGCCAACAAGGAGAACACGAAATGACCGAAGCATTCATCTGCGACGCGATCCGCACCCCGATCGGCCGCTACGGCGGTGCCCTGAAGGACCTGCGCGCCGACGACCTGGGCGCGCTGCCGCTGGCCGAACTGGTGCGCCGCAACCCCACCGTCGACTGGGAAGCGATCGACGACGTCATCTACGGCTGCGCCAACCAGGCCGGCGAGGACAACCGCAACGTGGCGCGCATGTCGACGCTGCTGGCCGGCCTGCCGCAGGGCGTGCCCGGCACCACCGTCAACCGGCTGTGCGGCTCCGGCATGGATGCCGTGGGCATCGCCGCGCGCTCGATCCGCTCCGGCGACACGTCGCTGATGCTGGCCGGCGGCGTCGAATCGATGACGCGCGCGCCGTTCGTGATGGGCAAGGCCGACAGCGCCTTCTCGCGCAACGCCGCCATCTACGACACGACGATCGGCTGGCGTTTCCCCAATCCGCTGATGAAGAAGCTGTACGGCACCGACTCGATGCCGGAAACGGCGGAGAACGTCGCCACGGACTACAACATCAGCCGGGAGGACCAGGACCGTTTCGCGCTGGCCAGCCAGCAGCGCGTGGCGGCGGCCCAGGACGCGGGCTGGTTCGATGCCGAGATCATGGCGGTGACGATCCCCGTCAAGAAAGGCGAGCCGATCGTGTTCGCGCGCGACGAACATCCGCGCGCCACGACCATCGAAGCGCTGGCCAAGCTGAAAGGCGTGGTCCGTCCGGACGGTACCGTCACGGCGGGTAACGCGTCCGGCGTCAACGACGGCGCCTGCGCCCTGTTGCTGGCCAATGAAAAGTCGGCGGCCGCGCATGGCCTGGTGCCGAAGGCCCGCATCGTCGGCATGGCCACGGCCGGCGTGGCGCCGCGCGTGATGGGCATCGGCCCGGCCCCGGCCACGAAGAAGCTGCTGGCCAACCTGGGCATGACGCTGGACCAGTTCGACGTGATCGAACTGAACGAAGCGTTCGCGTCGCAGGGCATCGCCGTGCTGCGCGAACTGGGCCTGTCGCAGGACGATCCGCGGGTGAACCCGTGGGGCGGCGGGATCGCGCTGGGCCACCCGCTCGGCATGAGCGGCGCGCGCCTGGTGACCACGGCCATGAACCAGTTGCACCGTGGCGGCGGGCGCTTTGCCCTGTGCACCATGTGCATCGGCGTGGGGCAGGGCATCGCCATCGTCATCGAGCGTGTGTAAATGCGCGTGTGTGATGAACGCGTAAAGCGCCTGTAAGCAAGCGGTAGTATCAGTAGCATGGCCAGCCGACAAAGAGCGGCGGCCTTGCGATCGATCTTGGAGAATCGAGGAGACAATTATGCATTTCCATGACGGAGGCCGGCGATGATCGGCGTCCTTTTCGACGGCGTGGCGTACGGCAGCCTGCTGTTCATGATCAGTGTCGGCCTGTCGGTAACGATGGGCATGATGAACTTCATTAACCTGGCCCACGGCGCGTTCGCGATGCTGGGCGGCTACGTCTGCGTGATGCTGCTCGATCGCGCCGGCGTGCCATTCCTGGCCACGCTGCCGCTGGCCTTCCTGGCCGCGGCATTCGTCGGCTTCATCCTCGAGCGCACGCTGTACCGCCGGCTGTACAAGGCCAGCCACCTGGACCAGGTGCTGTTCTCGATCGGCCTGACCTTCATGGCGGTCGCCGGCGCCACCTACTTCTTCGGCCCCACGCAGCAACCCGTCAGCCTGCCCGAATGGCTGCGCGGGCAGGTCTCGCTGTTCGGACTGGAAGTGGGCACGTACCGGCTGTTCCTGATCGGCGTCGTCATCGTCGTCACGGCACTGCTCGGGCTGCTGATCGAGCGCACCCGCTTCGGCGCGCAGATCCGCGCATCGGTCGACAACCATACCGCTTCCGAAGGGCTGGGCATCAACGTCAGCCGCGTGTTCAGCCTGACGTTCGCGCTGGGCTCCGGCCTGGCCGGCCTGGGCGGTGGCCTCGGCATCGACGTGCTGGGGCTGGACCCCAGCTTCCCCGTCAAGTACATGGTGTACTTCCTGCTGGTCGTCGCCGTCGGCGGCGCGGGCACGATCACCGGTCCGCTGCTGGCCGCCATCGTGCTGGGCGTGTTCGACGTGGCCGGCAAATACTATGTGCCGGAGATCGGCGCGTTCGTCATCTATGCGCTGATGGTGGTATTGCTGCTGGCATTCCCCGCAGGCCTGATCAGGAGGAAAGCATGAGTGCGATATCGAAACCGGCCATGTCGAAAATGGAAGTCGCCGACAAGGCGCCGGTACGTCCGGCAGCGGCGCTGCCCGTGCCGCGCCTGCCCGATGGCCGCTGGCACCCGCTGGAAATCGTCTTCTGGCTGCTGCCGGTCGCCAGCTGGTTCCTGTTCCCGCAGTACCTGGTGCTGACCAGCCAGATCATGATCGTCGGCCTGTTCGCGCTGTCGCTGGACCTGATCCTGGGTTACGCAGGCATCGTGTCGCTGGGGCATGCGGCGTTCTTCGGACTGGGTGCCTACACGGCCGGGCTGCTGTCCGTGCACGGCTGGGGCGAGCCGGTCACCGGGCTGCTGGCCGGTGCGGCCGTGGCCGGCATCTTCGGCTGGATCGTCAGCTTCCTCGTCGTGCGCGGCCAGGACCTGACGCGCCTGATGGTCACGCTGGGCATCGGCCTGATGCTGTTCGAAGCGGCCAACAAGGCATCGTGGCTGACCGGCGGCGTTGACGGCCTGTCCGGCATGATGGTCGGTAACCTGCTGGGCGTGTTCGAGTTCGACCTGGAAGGCAAAACCGGCTTCGTCTACAGCTACGTGGTGCTGTTCCTCGTGTTCCTCGTGCTGCGCCGGCTGGTGAACTCGCCGTTCGGCCTGGGCCTGCGCGGCATCCGCGAGGGCGGGCGCCGCATGCCGGCCATCGGCGCGGACGTCAATTCCCGGCTGCGCGCCATCTTCACGGTGGGCGCCGTGGTGGCGGGCATCGCCGGTGCGCTGCTGGCGCAGACCACGCAGTTCGTCGGCCTCGACATGCTGGGCTTCCCCCGCTCGGCGGAGCTGCTGATCATGCTGGTGCTGGGCGGTACCGGGCGGCTGTACGGCGCGCTGATCGGCGCGGCGGTCTTCATGATCGCCCAGGACAAGATCGCCGGCATCAATCCCACCTACTGGCAATTCTGGATCGGCCTGCTGCTGGTGTGCATCGTGATGTTCGCCAAGGGCGGCATCGTCGGCGGCTTCGCCAATCTGCTGGAACGCCTGCGCGAACGGAAGGAGAACAAATGAGCGGCATGGATACCACCTTGCGAACCGAGGGGCTGTCGAAAAGCTGGGGCGCCTTCAAGGCCAACAGCGACGTCTCGCTGACATTCACGCCGGGCGCCCGGCATGCGCTGATCGGCCCGAACGGGGCCGGCAAGACCACCTTCATCAACCTGCTGACGGGCGGCTTCGCGCCGACCAGTGGCCGCGTGTTCCTGGGCGGCGAAGACATCACCGGCCTGCCGCAGCACCAGCGTGTAAAACGCGGCATGACGCGCACGTTCCAGATCAACACGCTGTTCGCCGGCCTGACCGTGCTGGAATCGGTGGTGCTGGCCATCGGCGAGCGGCGCGGCGTGCAGAACGTGTGGTGGAAAACCGTCGCGCGGCATCACGACATGGTCGACGAGGCGATGGCGCTGCTGCATTCGCTGCGCCTGGCCGACCAGGCCAACAGCATCACGCGCAGCATGGCCTACGGCAAGCAGCGGCTCGTCGAGATCGCGCTGGCGCTGGCCACGCAGCCGAAGATCCTGCTGCTCGACGAACCGGCCGCCGGCATCCCGCAGGCGGAAAGCCGCGAGCTGTTCGAAGTGATCGCCGGCCTGCCGCGCGACGTGACGATCCTGTTCATCGAGCACGACATGGGCCTGGTGTTCAAGTTCGCCGAGCGCATCACGGTGCTGGTCGGCGGCAAGGTGCTGACCGAAGGAACGCCGGCGGAAATCGCCGCCGATCCGCGCGTGAAGGAAGTGTACCTGGGGGAGGGCGGCCATGACTGAACTGCTGGCGGTAGACCGCGTGACGGCAGGCTACGGCGAATCCATCGTGCTGGAAGACGTGTCGTTCGCCCTGAACGAGGGGGACAGCCTGGCGCTGCTGGGCCGCAACGGCGTCGGCAAGACCAGCCTGCTGACCACGCTGATGGGCCTGACGCGCCTGCACAAGGGCGCGATCCGGTGGGCCGGCAAGGACATCGCCCGCGTCGCACCGTACAAGCGGGCGCGCGCGGGGCTGGGCTGGGTACCGCAGGAGCGGCACATGTACCCGTCGCTGACGGTCGAGGAGCACCTGACGGTGGTCGCGCGGCCGGGGCGGTGGGACGTGAAGAAGATCTACGAGGTCTTCCCGCGGCTGCAGGAACGGCGCTCGAACATGGGCAACCAGCTGTCCGGCGGCGAGCAGCAGATGGTCGCCATCGCCCGGGCCCTGATGACGAACCCGCGCATGCTGCTGCTCGACGAGCCGATGGAAGGCCTGGCGCCGATCATCGTGCAGGAACTGCTGGCGGTGATCCGCAAGCTGGTGCGGGACGAAGGCCTGTCGGTGATCGTCGTCGAGCAGCATGCGCGGCTGGCCCTGTCGCTGACGCAGCGCGCCATCGTGCTGGACCGCGGATGCATCGTGCATGATTCGGACAGCCGCGAGCTGCTGGACGATGGCGCGAAGCTGGACCGGCTGGTGGCGGTGGCCTGAACGCGGCCAACAAGGCTGAGCTCGTGTTGCCGGACTATAGTCCGGCTGCCTGGCACCGGGACACGGGCTGAACCACGGCTAGCAAGGCTGAGCCCGTGTTGCCGGACTATAGTCCGGCTGCCTGGCACCGGGACACGAGCTGAACCACGGCTAGCAGGGCCGAGCTCGTGTTGCCGGACTATAGTCCGGCTGCCTGGCACCGGGACACGAGCTGAACCACGGCCAGCAAGGCCGAGCTCGTGTCAGCGTGCCTGGCACCGGGACACGAGCTGAACCACGGCCAGCAAGGCTGAGCTCGTGTCAGCGTGCCTGGCACCGAGACACGGGCTGAACCACGGCTAGCAAGGCTGAGCTCGGGTCAGCGTTCCCTGCACCCGGACACGAGCTGGGCAGTTGGCTCAGGCGGCATCCGGCCTTGCCAGCGGCGCCCGGCTCTGGGCGTTGTTCTCCAGTACGAGCTTGTCCAGCAGCCGCATGAACTGCGCCTGCTCGCGTGCCGTCAACGGTGCGAGCAGGCGGTCGCGCAGGCGGTGTACGGCCGGGTCGAGACGCTTCAGCAGGGCGGTGCCGCTGGCGGTGATCGTCAGCGCGCGCTGGCGGCGGTTGTGCGGGATGACCTTGCGCTCCAATAAGCCTTTTTCTTCCAGCCGCGCGCACACGCTGGCGCCGGTCGAGGTGTCGATCGCCACCAGGCCGGCCAGCGTCACCTGGTCGATGCCCGGGCTGGCCGCGAGGGTGCGCAGCAGCGCATACTGCACCGGCGTCAGCTCGCCCTGGATTTCATCGTGAAAGATCGATACCGAGATCTGCTGCGCGCGGCGCAGCAGGTGGCCCGGATGTTCGTGCAGGTCCAGCAGGTCGTGGTTGTCGTTGTCCATGGAGATCGATAAATATTTGTCGTGCCTAGTTTACTTCGGACGCCGTGTGCGCGAATATTCAGTGTACTGAATATCGAAGTTCAGCACCAAAAAAAAGGAGACCATATGAACGCCCCCGCACCTTCCGCCATCTACCCGAAGAATGCCTGGTATGTCGCCGCCACGCCGGACGAGATCGCCGACAAGCCCTTGGGCCGCCAAATCTGCGGCGAGAAGATCGTGTTCTACCGCGCCGCCCAGGGCGTGGCCGCCGTCGAGGATTTCTGCCCGCACCGCGGCGCGCCGCTGTCGCTGGGCTTCGTGCGCGACGGCACGCTGGTCTGCGGCTACCACGGCCTGCAGATGGGCTGCGACGGCAAGACGGTGGCGATGCCCGGCCAGCGCGTGCGCGGCTTCCCGTGCATCCGCAGCTATCCTGCCGTCGAGCGCTACGGCTTCATCTGGGTCTGGCCGGGCGATGCGGCACTGGCCGATGCCGCCACGATCCCGCACCTGCACTGGGCCGTGGACGAAGGCTGGGCCTACGGCGGGGGCCTGTATCACATCGGCTGCGAATACCGGCTGATGGTCGACAACCTGATGGACCTGACGCACGAGACCTATGTGCACGCGTCGTCGATCGGCCAGAAGGAAATCGACGAGGCGCCCGTCACCACGAA
The DNA here is from genome assembly GCF_014192225.1 of Pseudoduganella umbonata. GTDB lineage: Bacteria > Pseudomonadota > Gammaproteobacteria > Burkholderiales > Burkholderiaceae_D > Rugamonas > Rugamonas umbonata. The sequence continues at coordinate 98,686 of NZ_JACHXS010000001.1, forward strand.
GACCGTCGGCGACGAGGTGATCACCAGCCGTTTCATGGAAAACGTGATGCCGCCGCCGTTCTGGCAGGCGGCGCTGCGCGGCAACGGCCTGCCCGACGACGTGCCGGTCGACCGCTGGCAGATCTGCCACTTCACGCCGCCCAGCCACGTGCTGATCGAGGTGGGCGTGGCGCTGGCGGGCAAGGGCGGGTACGACGCGCCGGCCGGGTTCAAGGCATCGTCGATCGTGGTCGACTTCATCACGCCGGAAACCGAGACCACGCACTGGTACTTCTGGGGCATGGCACGCAACTTCAAGGCCGACGACAAGGCGCTGACCGACACGATCCGCACCGGCCAGGGCAAGATCTTCAGCGAGGACCGCGCGATGCTGGAACAGCAGCAGGCGAACATCCTGCGCCATCCGGAGCGGCGCCTGCTGATGCTCAACATCGATGCGGGCGGCGTACAGTCGCGCAAGGTGATCGACCGCTGGCTGGCGCGCGAAGCACCAGCACCGGCACCGGCACCGGCACCAGCACCGGCACTAGCGCAGCCGCAGACGCAGGCAGGGCAGGTGGCGGCATGAGCACGCTGCGTGTGAAAGTCGCCCGGCGCGCCTGCGAGGCCGACGATGTGTGCAGCTACGAACTGGTCGCCGTGGATGGCGCAACTCTGCCGCCGTTCACGGCCGGGGCGCACATCGACGTCCACGTCGGCGGCGGCATCGTCCGCCAGTATTCGCTGTGCAATGCGCCGCATGAGACGCACCGCTACCTGATCGGCGTGCTGCGCGAGCCAACCTCGCGCGGCGGCTCCAGTGCGATGCACGAGCGGATCGCCGAGGGCATGGAACTGGACGTCAGCGTGCCGCGCAATCATTTCGGCCTGGCCGGCGGGACGCATCACAGCGTGCTGTTCGCCGGCGGCATCGGCATCACGCCGCTGCTGGCAATGGCCGAACACCTGCACGCGCAAGGCCTGCCGTTCACGCTGCACTACAGCGTGCGCAGCGCGGCGCGGGCCGCGTTTCGCGCACGGCTGGACGAAGCGCCGTTCGCCTCTGGCGTGCGCCTGCACCTCGACGAAGAAGGCACGCGCCTCGACGTGGCGGCCGCGCTGTCGGAATGTCCGCCGGGGACGCACCTGTACGTGTGCGGCCCGGCCGGCTACATCGACCACGTGCTGCGCGCGGCGCGCGCGCTGGGCTGGGGCGACGACCGCCTGCACCGCGAGTACTTCGGCGCCGCGCCCGTCGTGGAAGAGGCGGGCGAGCGGGCTTTCGACGTGCGCATCGCCAGCAGCGGCAATACCTATGCGATACCGCCCGGCCGCACGGTGGTGCAGGTGCTGGCCGAGCACGGGATCGACGTGCCGGTATCGTGCGAGCAGGGCGTCTGCGGCACCTGCCTGACGCGCGTGCTGGAGGGCATACCCGAGCACCGCGACCTGTACCAGACGGAGGAAGAGCAGGCAGCCAACGACCAGTTCACGCCGTGCTGCTCGCGTGCGAAGAGCGCGCTGCTGGTGCTCGATCTGTAGTGCAGTAGGTTTGTAGTCCCGTAGTTTACAACGACAAGGAGGAGACATGACACACCAACCGAAACGCCGTACCCTGCTGGCCGGTGCGGCCGCCGCCGCAGCGACGGCCTCGCTGCCATCGTTCGCATTCGCCGCCGAGCCGCTGAAGGTCGGGCTGATCGTACCGATGTCCGGCCCGTTCGCCTCGACCGGGCGGCAGATCGAGGCGGCCGTCAAGCTGTACCAGCAGAAGCATGGCGACAGCGTGGCGGGCCGCAGGATCGAGGTCGTGCTGAAGGATGACGGCGGCGTGGCGCCGGACGTGACGAAACGCATCGCGCAGGAGCTGGTGGCGCGCGACAAGGTGCGCGTGCTGGCCGGCTTCGGCCTGACGCCGCTGGCGCTGGCCGCGGCGCCGATCGCCACGCAGGCGAAGGTGCCGATGATCGTGATGGCCGCCGCCACGTCGATCATCCCACAGCGTTCGCCGTACATCGTGCGCACCGGCTTCACGCTGGCGCAGGTGACGGCGCCGCTGGCCGACTGGGCGGCGAAGAACAGGATCGGCCGCGTGATGACCTTCGTGGCCGATTACGGGCCGGGGCTCGATGCCGAGAAAGTGTTCGTGAAACGCTTCAGCGCCGGCGGCGGCAAGGTGGTCGATTCGCTGCGCGTGCCGCTGCGCAATCCCGACTACGCGCCTTTCCTCGCACGGGTGAAGGACGCCAAGCCGGATGCGCTGTTCGTGTTCGTGCCGTCCGGCGAGGGGCAGGCCGTGCTGAAACAGTTCAACGAGCGCGGCCTGGCCGCCGCTGGCATCCGGCTGATCTGCACCGGCGACGTGCTGGACGACGACCTGATGACCGGCATCGGCAGCGCCGCCAACGGCGTCGTCAGCAGCCACCATTACTCGGCCGCGCACCCGTCGGCCGACAACCAGGCCTACGTGCGCGCCTTCATGGCCGCCAACAAGGGCATGCGGCCGAACTTCCATTCGGTCGGCGCGTATGACGGCATGCACCTGCTGTACCAGGCGCTGGCGAAGACCGGGGGCGACGCCGATGGCGCAAAGCTGCTGGCGGCGATGAAGGGACTGGCATGGAACAGCGTGCGCGGCCCCGTCAGGATCGACGCCGCCAGCCGCGACATCGTGCAGACCGTGTACATCCGCAAGGCCCAGCAGGCCGACGGCGGCATGTTCAACGTCGAATTCGACCAGGTCGCCAACTTCGCCGACCCGGGCGTCTAGCCAAGTCACCGTCGGCAGAGACCTGGTGTCGGACACCGCAGGTGTCGGACACCGGTTTTTAGCGATATTCACGCAGAAACCGGTGTCTGACACCATTTCCGGTGGAAATAGTGTCAGACACCAGGGGCGTTTTGAAACATTCCAGGTTAATGGGTGTCTGTCACCGGTTTTCGAGAAACGCCTGTATCGCTCGGGCAAACGCGGCGGGCTGTTCGATGGCGGCGATGTGCGAGGCGTCCGGCAGCACGACCAGCTGCGCGCCGGGGATGGCGTCGGCGATGGTTTGCGACATCGCCACCGGTGCGCCCTGGTCGAGTTCGCCGGCGATGACCAGCACGGGAGCCGCGATCGCAGAGAGGCGCGCGGTCGTGTCGACGTTGCCGACCGCATGGCAGCAACCCGCATAGCCGACCGGGTCGGTGCTGGTCAGCCGCCGCCGCCAGCGGGCGACGGTGCCGCCGTGCGTGGCGCGGAAGGCGTCGTGGAAGTAGCGGCCCATGACGGTGTCGGCAATCGCCTCGATGCCCTGTTCGCGCACGGTGGCGATGCGCTGCTTCCAGGCGTCGCGCGCCGCTTCCGGGTAGCCGGACGACGAGTTGGCGATGACCAGCGCCTGCACCAGCGCCGGGTGGCGCAGCGCCAGTTCCTGGCCCACCATGCCGCCCATCGACAGGCCGATCCACGTGACGGGGCCGGTGTCCAGTTCCAGCAGCAGCCGGGCGGCGTCGTCGGCCAGCGCCGCCATGTCGTACGCGCCTTCGGGCGCCTCGGAACCGCCGTGGCCGCGATGGTCGTAGGCGATCACGCGGCTGTCCCCGGCCAGCAGCGTGGCCAGGCCGTCCCACATCGACAGGTCCATGCCCAGCGCATGGCTGAGTACCACGGTGCGGCGCGGCGGCTGGCCGTTGCGCGGCTCGCGGATCGTGTAGTGCAGGGCAGGGCGGCTGGCGGTACGGCGCTCGTGGCCGACGCCCGGATGGGGCACCGTGCCCGGCTGGGTCGGCGACAGTGGATGGTTCATCTCGCGCAGGATCGCCTGCGTGTGCGCGAACGCGGTGTTCGCGGCCGGCACGCCGGCATAGATGGCCGACTGCATCAGCACTTCCTTCAGTTCGTCCGGGGTCATGCCGCCGTCGGCGCCGGGGCGCAGCGCGGCGCGCACGTGCAGTTCGAATTCTTCCCAGCGGCCCAGCGCGATCGTGATCGACAGCACGATGGCGCGGCGCGTCTTGTACTCGAGGCCCGGGCGGCCCCAGATCTCGTTCCACGCGAAGCGCGTGATCAGGTTCTGGAAGTCGGCGTTGAAGGCGTTGGCGTTGTTCAGCGAACGGTCCACCCAGTCGTCGCCGAGAATGGTGCGGCGGTTCTGCAGGCCGCGTTCGAAATCGTGGTCGAAAGGATCGTAGGTCATGGGAGTCCGGGTTAATGGTCCTTGGTCAGTGAGGCGGCCTGCTCGCGGAGCTGGGGCAGGCGGCGGGCGGCCAGCCGGCGCGCGGCACCGGCGGCGGCGACGGGATCGAACAGCGCCTGCAGGCCGGACAGGGCCGCTGCATCGCAGCGTTCGCGCAGCGTGTCGTGCGATTGCACCGCCTCGGGCAACAGGTCGGCCAGGTGGCGGCCTTCCGCCACCGCGCGGCGCGTCAGGCCTTCGACGAATTCGTGGGCGGCCGGGCGGCCGATGAATTCGGCCAGCCGGATCGACAGCGCCTCGGCAAAGATCAGGCCCTGCAGCGCATCGATGTTGCGGCCCATGCGGCCCGTATCGACGGCCAGCGCGCCGAATGCGTCGTTCAGCGCCTGCAGCGCACCGTGCGCGCTGATGAACAGCTGCGGCCACTCGGCCAGTTCGGCCTGCCAGTTGCCGAGGCCCCGTTCGTGCTGCTGGCCCATCGTGTTCAGCAGCGACGCGGCATGCTGCGGCGTGCGCGCGGCGGCCGCCAGCGCGATCATCGCCGAGACGGGATTGCGCTTGTGCGGCATGGCCGACGAACCGCCGCGGCCGTTGCCGGACGGTTCGGCCAGTTCGCCGATCTCGCCCTGTGCCATCAGCGAAAGGTCGGTGGCGATCTTGCCCAGGCTGCCCGCCAGCACGGCCACTTCGAGGCCCAGGCGCACCCACTCGTCGCGCTGGGTATGCCATGGCGCGTCGGCCACCTTCAGGCCCAGGTCGTCCGCCAGGCGCTGCGCCACGGCGTCGGCATCGTCGCCCATCACGGCCAGCGTGCCGACCGCGCCGCCCAGCTGCAGCTGCAATGCGCGGCCGGCCGCCTCGCGCAGCCGTTCGCGGGCGCGCAGCAGCGGCGCCGTCCAGCCCAGCACTTTCCAGCCGAAGCTCGTCACCTGCGCCGGCTGCATCAGCGTGCGGGCCAGCACCGGCGTGTCGATGTGGGCTTCGGCCAGCGCCAGCAGCGTCTGCGCAAGCTGCGCCAGGCCGCTGTCGATCAGTTGCAAGGCCTCGCGCGTGGCCAGCACCAGCGCGGTGTCGACCACGTCCTGGCTGGTGCTGCCCCAGTGGACGAAGGCGGCGCTGTCCTTGTCGTACAGCGCGACGGTCCTGGTGAGCTCCTTGACCAGCGGAATGGCCAGGCTGCCGGCGCGGCGGCTCGCGGCGATCAGCGCCGGGATGTCATACAGCTGCGCGTTGCAGACGCCGGCAATGGCGCGTGCCGCCGCCGCCGGGATCAGGCCTTCCCCGGCCTGCGCGGCGGCCAGCGCCTGCTCGAAGCGGAACATGCCCTGGACGATCGCGGCATCGTCGAACACCGCGATCATGTCGGTCGTCGTGAGGAAGCTGTCGAAGATCGATACACTCATCCGTTTCTTCTCCCGTTTTTCCCGTTTTTCCCGTTCGTCACGTGTAGTCGAAGAAGACGGTCTCGCCTTCGCCCTGCATGTGGATGTCCCAGCGGTAGCTGCCGTCCGGCTGGCGGCGTGCCAGCAGCGTGCCGCGGCGCTCTTCCGGCACTTGCGCCAGCAGCGGCGACGGCGGCGCGTCGTCCAGGAACACGGCCGTGAACTGGTGTTTGACCAGGCCGCGCGCAAAGATCGTCACGAAGGCGGCGGGCGCGTCGGCCGGCGCATCGGCGGGGCGGGACAGCCGGAACTGGAATTCGCCCGCTTCGCCGCTGGGAATGCGGCGGAAGCCGGGGATGGCCTGCTGCGCCTCGGCCTGCGAGGCGTGCGGGTTCCAGGCTTCCAGCTGGGCGTCGTTGATGGGCGCGCCGTCGCCGTCGCAGATCACGCCGCGCACGGTCACGGTAGGCGCCGTCGTCTCGACGTTGGCGGTGGCATCGACGCTCCATTGCCACGCTTCGTGGGAGAACGGGCCGATGGTCTGCGAGGTGGTGATTTTGCTCGATTCGTTGCTCGAATTGGTCGTCATTATGGTCTCCTTACAGGCCCATCGGGGTGGCGTCGCGTCCGCGCAGGACGATGTCGAATTCATAGCCCAGCAGGTGTTCGTGCATGGTTTCCTCGATCGAGAACCGCGAGACCAGGCGCTGGCGCGCGGCGGCGTCGGGCACGCTGTTGAAGATCGGATCGTAGTCGAACAGCGGGTCGTTCGGGAAATACATCTGCGTCACCAGGCGCTGGGCATACACGTTGCCGAACAGCGAGAAGTGGATGTGCGCGGGGCGGAACGCCTTGTGGTGGTTGCCCCACGGGTAAGGGCCCGGACGGACCGTCACGAAGCGGTAGCGGCCTTCGTCGTCGGTCAGCATCTTGCCCCAGCCGTTGAAGTTCGGGTCGAGCGGGGCGTTGTGCTGGTCCTTCTTGTGGCGGTAGCGGCCCGCCGAGTTGCATTGCCAGACTTCGACCAGCGAGTTGCGCACGGGCTTGCCATCCTCGTCCGTCACGCGGCCGGTGACGACGATGCGTTCGCCGATCGCCTCGCCGGTGCAGCCTTCCGGCCGGGTCAGGTCGATCTCGCCCGGCAGCACCAGGCTCGACGGGGTGGCGATGTTGTCGCTGACGGGCAGCGCCGCGTCGAGGCGCAGCAGCGGCTGCAGGGGGCCGCGCTTGACGGTGGATTTGTATTCGGGATAAACGAGTTCCGGATACACGCCGGATGGGACGGAATCGAATTTCACTAAAGTCTCCTGGTGCGCTGTGCGCAGTGTTGTCGGATGCAGGCCATGGTAGGCGCCTCGCGCGTCCCCCTCAACGGGGTAATGTCGAGCTGCATCCGCAGTGCGCACACTTTGTGCGATACTCGCACAAACGGGAGGATTTCGCATGGAACAGGCAGAGCAGGTCGAAACGCATCCGCGCGACCTCGTCGCCGGGCTGGAAAAAGGCTTGCAGGTGATCGAGGCATTCGACCAGGAGCGTTCGCGCCTGACGATCGCCGAGGTGGCCGAGCGCACCGGCCTGACACGGGCGGCAGCGCGGCGCTACCTGATCACGCTGACGCACCTGGGCTATATGCGGCATGAAAACAAGCAGTTTTCGCTGACGCCGGCCGTGCTGCGGCTGGGGCAGTCGTACCTGCATTCGGCGCGCCTGCCGCGCATTGCCCAGCCTTTGCTGTACCGCCTCGCGTACTCGCTGGGCGAGGCGGCGTCGTGCGGCGTGCTGGACGACCGGGAGCTCGTCTGCGTGGCCGCGGTCAGCGCCGGGCGCCTGGTATCGACGACGCTGCAGCCCGGCACCCGGGTACCGGCCTACTGCACCGCCAACGGGCGCGTGCTGCTGGCGCACCTGCCGGCCGCCGCGGTGGAGCGCTACCTGGCCAGCGTGGAGCCGGAGCGCATCACCGCGCATACCATCGTGCACCGCGAGCGGCTGGCGCTGGAAATCGCCCGGGCGCGCGAGCAGGGCTATGCGCTGGTCGACCAGGAGCTGGAACTGGGGCTGCGGGCCATCGCCGTGCCGCTGCGCAATTTCCGCGGCGATATCGTGGCGGCGCTGAACGTCAGCGTCCACGAGGGCCGGATGCCGATCGAGGCGATGGTGGAGCGCTGCCTGCCGGCGATGGTAAAGATCCAGGCGGAACTGTCGGCATTATTATGAAACCGCGGATATTACCCGGCCGTGAGCGAATAATTGTTTTAATCGCGCTGCGGCTGCCGATAGAGTTTCAAATTTCAATAGCAGCATATAACCTTCGCGGATATTCATTCGATTGCGCGGAGATTGTCCGATCATTGTAGAAGTGTGACCCGGCAATCGACAATTGGCCCGGTCTTTCACGACAAACAAGTGACGGGCAATGACATCTTCCCCCGGAGCGCCGCCCTGGTGCTGCCAGCGGTATTTCCTGCGCGGCCCATCCATCCGGACCACTGATTCCTGTCGAATAAAAAGCCGCTTGTATTCGGACGTACGTTGTCTATGTTGAATAGCCATGACGGCGCCGATTGCCACTTCATAAAAAATCCAGCCGGCTCCGGCGCGTCATGTCTTCCGGTCGGATAACCGGCCGGGTTTATCACGCATGTCCAAGGAGATAATCGATGACCACCAATCTCATTCACCGCCCCGGCGCGTCCGGGGCCGGCCAGGAAGGCGACACGATGCTCGCTTCGTCGGCCAGGTCCGGCCCGTATGCGGAAGCGATCCACGAGGCCGACGGGCGGGCCGTCCAGCAGCTGTTCGGTGCCGCCGCCGATGGCGGGGGACCGCGCCAGGACGCCGGGTCGGGCAGCGGCCGCGGCGCGCCGTTCGGTATCAGCGAGCAGGAAGTGGACAAGGAAGCGGTGCGCCAGGTCATGGCAGCCGGGATGCCGGAGCCGGAACTGAGCGGCACGGGCTTCACGTACCGCCATAACTGGGGACCGCGGCGCGGCCAGTGGACGCTGCGCCTGAACTGGGGTTCCGTCAATCCGCGCTCGCGCATCCTGGTCTCGATCGGCGAAGGCACGCCGGCGGGGCCGGACGCCGGCAAGTTCCTGGGCTCGGCCCGGTACACCGTGCATAACGTGGCGCCGCGCGCGGGTGGCGTCGACATCTGGGTCAATATCGAGTGGGGTGCGGACATCCTGCTGTTCGCCGACTACATGGTGGTCAATCCGTAAGCACAACATGCACACGCGTGCAAAGGAGATCGGCCATGTCGTCAGATAACGTTATCGAAAACGATCCGGTGGAAGACACCGCCGGGTTGCGCAGCGAGAAGACGGGTACCCACCCGAACCGGAGTGCCGGGAAACCGGTCAACGAAGAACGTGCCGGGGCGGGCGCGCCGTCGCCCGCGCTGAGCGGAACGGGCTTCAGCTATCGCCACGACTGGGGCCCCCGTCGCGGCCAGTGGACGCTGCGGCTCAACTGGCCGGCCGTCGGCCCGCAGTCCCACGTGTTCGTGTCGATCGGCGAGGGCGCGGCCGGCGGGCCGGATGCGGGCAAGTTCCTCGGCGCGGCGCGCTACACGCTGCACAACGTCGCGCCGCGTCCCGGCGGTGTCGACATCTGGGTCAACGTCGACTGGAGCGCGGACATTCCGCTGTACGTCGACTACCTGGTGGTCAATCCGCCGTTCCTGGGCACCAGGACGGTGAGCGTGACGGTGCACCGCCACAGCGCCGTCGCGCTGACGGATGCCGAAGCGGATCGCATCCTGCGCGACATGGGCACCGTGCTGCAGGGCGCCGATTCGGGCAGCGATATCGCGACCCGGGTGCAGTTCGTCCGCAACGGGCCGGTGCGGCTGCTGCCCGCCACCGTGCCCGCCACGATCCAGACAGAGGCCGAGTGGAATACGCTGATGGGCGCCGGCACCGGCATCAAGGTCGTGCAGGCGATCCGCTGGTGCGGCGGACCTGGCGGCTCGATCATCGGCTGCGCTCCCGTCGGCAACGCGGTCACCAACTTGGCCGTGGTGCGCTTCACCGCCAACCAGGAAGGCATCCTGTGGGTGCACGAGTATGGCCACAACGCGGGCAACGGCCACCGCACGGATGACGCGAGGGCTGTCATGTTCCCCAGCATCGGTGCCGATCACAACGTCGTCGACGCCACCGAGTCGGGCCGCTACCTGGCCGGTCCGCTGGCCGGCACCGGCGCGCTGATGGCGGCGGGCGGCTGCTCGTGCCAGGGCCCGGCGTTCCAGCCGCCGGCCGACGTGCGGGCGTTCGTCTCGCAGCACTGGATCGAAGGCATTCCCTATGGCGCCGCTTCGCAGTACAAGGAGGACGATGCGCGCAAGCTGCTCGAATGGCTGGTCCAGGAGCCCGACAGGCACGAGGAATTCCTGCCGGAGATCGTCACCACGCTGTGCTTCATCGGCAGCGAGATCGCCGTGCAGCCGCTGATCGACTTCGTCGAAAGCCGGCACGCCGGGCAGGCGGCTTTCAATGCGAAGAATGCCGCGCTGATCCACCTCGGCGACCTGGTCAACGCTTCCGGCAGCCGGGCCGCACTGGACTTCCTGGTCGCCGTGGCCAGCGACATGGACAAGGCAAAGATGCTTGCGTCGCCCCAGGCATCGGCGGCGGCGGTCGATGCGACGATTGCCGGCGCTGCCGTGCCGACCGTCGAGGCGCTGGGAGCCGAACTGGCGGTGTCGGCCACGTTCGGGCTGTCGCTGGCGGGCCGGCCGGAAGCGGAGCAGGCGCTTGGCCGCCTCAGGAGCCATCCGGATGCCTATGCTGCCGTCAACCAGGCGGCGGTCGAGGCGGTGGAACTGGCCCGGACGGTGCGCGCCCGCGGCCAGAAGGAGTACTACCGGCTGAAGGCGGAACACGGCAGCGGGCGCTAGTGTCCGCGTAACGCAACAGCGGCAAGCATGTGCCGGCGGCACCCCCGCCGGCTGTCACGCCGCCTGCTGTTACTCCACCTGCTGTTACTCCACCATGCTGGCCGGCTGCGCGGCGCCGTTGCGCGACTGTTCGCGGTAGGCCTTCGGCGTCAGGCCGACGCGCTTGCGGAACAGCCGGCTGAAGTAGGCCGGGTCCTGGAAGCCCAGTTCGTAGCCGATGGTCGCGATCGGGGTCGGCACGTAGGTCAGCTTGCGGCAGGCTTCCAGCATCAGGCGGTCCTGGGCCATTTCAAAGGCCGACTTGCCGGCCAGTTTCACGCACAGGCGGTTCAGCCGCACCGGCGTCAGGCGCAGCTCTTCCGCGTACCGGCCCACCAGCCACTGTTCGCGGAAATGTTCCTCGACCAGCGCGCGGAAGCGGCTGAACAGTTCGAACTCGACATGGCCGGACTGGTCGGCCATGCGCCGCTCCGTTTCCAGCCGCACCAGCAGCAGCAGCACGCTGCGCGCCAGCCACTCGACCATCAGCGCCTGACCGTAGCGCGGACCGGCGGCCTCCTGTATCAGCTGGTGCAGCAGCGCGCCCAGGCGGTCCCGCACGATGGCATTCTCATGCAGCCGCAGCGCCTGCGGGCGCAGGAACAGCGGCGCGAACAGGTCGACCGACAGCACCACGTTCTGGTCCATCGTCAGCACGTAGCCCTGCGCTTCCTGGGAAAAATCAAATGCGTGCACGACGCTGGGGTGGATCGTGATGACGGTCGGCCCATCGCATTCCCACAGCATGTTTTCCACCTGCGCGCTGACATGGCCGGCCATCAGGAACAGTACCTGGAACAGCCCGCAGTGCGTGTGCGGGCCGATGTGCCAGTCGTGCAGGCGGCTGCGCGTTTCGATCAGCTCGATATGCACGAACTCGGCATTGTCGATCGGCGTATTCTCGCCATACAGCGCGAAGCGGGGAATTTCGTTGGGCAGGGTCTTCATGATGCGCGGAATCTGTGATGCACGGGATTTGTGACGCTCAGGACAAGGCGTTTGTAAAATAGTACAAGTCTTTTCACGCTTCATCCATTTTTTTATCGTGACCGCGGCATTACGATCCGTCTATCAAATCGAATTAATACCAGACGGAGACTCATCATGCGTACCCAGGCAGCCATCATCGGCGCCGGCCCAGCGGGCCTGCTGCTTTCCCACCTGCTGCACCTGCAGGGCATCGAATCGGTCGTGCTTGAAACGCGCAGCCGCGAAGACATCGAATCGACGATCCGCGCCGGCGTGCTCGAGCAGGGCACGATGGACATCCTCAACGATACCGGCGTGGGCGAACGGATGCGCCAGCTCGGCGCGCTGCACCACGGCATCGAGCTGGCATTCGGCGGCCGGCGTCACCGCATCGACCTCACCGAACTGACGGGCAAGGCGATCACCGTCTACCCGCAACACGAAGTGATCAAGGACCTCGTCGCGGCGCGGCTGGCCGCGCAGGGCCAGATCCTGTTCGAGGTGTCGGACACGCGCATCGGCGGCATCGACGGCGATGCGCCGTCGGTCACGTTTACGCACCGCGGCGAGCAGGTGCGCATCGATGCCGACTTCGTGATCGGCTGCGACGGCTTCCATGGCGTGTCGCGGAAGGCGTTGCCGGAAGCGTCGCGCACCGAGTTCCAGCGCACCTATCCGTTCGGCTGGTTCGGCATCCTCGTCGAATCGGCGCCGTCGTCGGAAGAACTGATCTATGCGCAGCACGAACGGGGCTTCGCGCTGATCTCGACGCGCACGCCGCAGGTGCAGCGGCTGTACTTCCAGTGCGACCCGGCCGACCACGTGGACAACTGGTCCGACGACCGCATCTGGGCCGAGCTGCACGCCCGCGTGGAAACCAGCGATGGCTGGCGGGTCAACGAAGGCCGCATCTTCCAGAAGGGCATCATCGGCATGCGCAGCTTCGTCTGCACGACGATGCGCCACAACCGGCTGTTCCTGGCCGGCGATGCGTCGCACATCGTGCCGCCCACCGGCGCGAAGGGCATGAACCTGGCCGTATCGGACGTCAAGTTCCTGGCCGAAGGGCTGGATGCGTTCTACCGGAAGGGCAGCAGCGAACTGCTGGACGGCTATGCCGAACGTGCGCTGAAACGCATCTGGCGCGCCGAGTATTTCTCGTGGTGGATGACGCGGATGCTGCACACCTTCGCCGAGGCCACGCCGTTCGAGCGGGAGATGCAGCGGGCGGAGCTGGAAAACGTGGTGGGTTCGCGCGCACTGGCGCAGGCGCTGGCGGAGAACTACGTCGGCGCGTTCTGAGGCACACGCCGGAACGAGTTTGTAAAAAAAGCCCTGTAGCGCATTGGCGTTGCAGGGCTTTTTTCAGTGACGCATCCTTGGAATCCGATGCGTCGAGCGGCGCTTGCGTTCCGGTGTCGGACACCGGCTGGTTGGTGTCGGACACCGGTTTTCCGCGGCGTTCATGACTTCTGTGCTTGAAAACCGGTGTCCGACACCTGGAAAGCGGTGTCCGACACCGGAACGCTGCTGCCTGCGACTGCATCGGACATCGCTGGCTGAACGGCATCAGGGCGGCTTCCTGTCCTTCACGCCGCCTGCTCGTGATGCCGGCCCTTCACCGGCGCGGCACTGGCCTTGCGCAGCCGCAGGTACTCGTCCTTCGGCATCGGCACGGCGTCCGGATTGCCCAGGTCTTCCATCCTGACCCGGTAGGTCTCGCGGGCCGACATGGCGGCCAGCGCGGCGATGACGGTGACGCCGAACGTGATTGCGCCGATCTTCAGCGGAATATCGTTGGCGCCGGGCGGTGCCACGAAGGCGAAGACGGCCGGCAGCATCGCGCTGACCAGCGTGCCGAGATTCTGCGAGATGGCCATCGCCGAGACGCGCGTGCGGGTCGGGAACAGCTCCGGGTAGAAGCTGGGGAACACGGCGTTGTAGCCCTGGTAGACAATGCCCCACATCAGCAGCGACATGGCGATCGCCAGCGGCACGTTGTGGATGCTGATCGCATACAGGTAGACGAACGACAGCAGGCCGGAAAGCAGGGCGCCGACGACGATCGGCGGCTTGCGCCCGACCTTGTCGGCCAGCGTGCCGACCAGCGGGATCACGAGCACGGCCAGGCAGTTGCCCAGCACGGGAATCCACAGGTACACGTCCTTCGAGAAGCCGATGCCATAGCCGGCCTGCACCGCGTAGGCGGCGCCGAAGACCGACGTCACCACCGGGATCACGTTCATGAAGGCCATGCACACCACGCGCAGCATGTCGCGCCAGCTTTCGGTGACCGCCTGGACCATCGGCGCCTTGGCGCGCTGGTTCTCCTGCGCGAACGCCGGCGTCTCGTGCACGTTGCGGCGGATCAGGTAGCCGGCCAGGATGACGAAGGCGCTGAGCAGGAACGGAATGCGCCAGCCCCAGGAGATGAACTGCTCCTCGGGCATGAAGTGGGCCAGTGGCAGGAACACGGCGGCGGCGAGGATCTGGCCGGCCTGCACGCCCTGCAGCGTGAAGCTGGCATAGAAGCCGCGGCGGCCGAACGGCGCATGCTCGAGGATCATCGAGCTGGCGCCGGAAATCTCGCCGGCCACGGCGAAGCCCTGCACCAGCCGCAGCACCACCAGCATGGCCGGCGCCAGCACGCCCACCTGTTCATAGGTGGGCAGCAGGCCGACGGCCATCGTCGAGATCCCCATCAGGAACATGCACATCAGCAGCACGTACTTGCGGCCGCGCGTGTCGCCCCAGTGGCCCAGCATGAACGCGCCGATCGGGCGCGCGATGTAGCCCACGCCGTAGGTGGCCAGCGACGCGACGATCGCCGTCTTCGGATCGGTGGACGGGAAGAAGATCTGCGGGAACACCAGCGTGGCGGCGGTGGCATAGATGAAGAAGTCGTAGTACTCCAGCACCGAGCCGATCCAGCCGCTCAGCGTGGCTTTGCGGGCTTGCGATTTCATGGCTGCCCTCCGTGGGTCCGGGCATTCTGCGTGTTCAAGGCTGTCGACATATCATCTCCGAGTATAGTTTGCGCCCCGAGGCGCGTTGTGGAAAACGTTCTCTTGGTGGAACTGGATGTGAAAAAAGGTGGTTAGAAGCGCGGGTGGCCAGAAGCGAAAGTGGCCATAACCGACGGTGGTCAGAACCTGTGCAAAATGCCCAGCTGCAGGCCGGTCAGGCGGCGGCCGTTGACGTCGTCGCCGGCCAGGTTGGCCGACGGTCCCGCCGAACTGCTGAAGCGGAAGCCGGCGGCCGGATCGTTCTTCAGCCAGGCGGCGAACCCGTACAGCAAGGTGCGCCGCGACAGGTCGTAGTAGCCGCCCACGCTGGCGCCGCGAGCGCCGCCCTGCGCGGCGCTGCCGAGCGTAACTCCATCCGACCTGGCTCCGTCCGACCTGGCGTCGATCACGCCGTACAGCGCGCCCACGCGCAGCCGCGCATCGATGCGGTAGTCGGCCGACACCTGCCAGATGTGGTAGTAGCGCCCGGCGTTCAGGTCGGTGCCGGGGAAGTGGTTGTTCGGCGTCGACACGTTGCTGAGGATCGTGCCGGCGTTGTTGCCGTTGGCATTCGCCGTCGAGTTATTGCTGCGCACGAATGCCGCGTACAGCGTGCCCTGGCCGTAGCGGTAGTTGGCATAAAGGTTGTGGTAGCGGATCTTCTCGCGCACCGTGGCCGTGGCGTCGTTCGGGCTGGCCTGCAGGCCCACGTAGCCGAAGCGGAATGGCGCGCGCGTGTAGTCCAGCGCCAGCTGCCAGATCGGATGATTGCCGCGGGCGGTGCCACCGTTTTCCGGCAGCGCGTAGTGCACCGTCGCTTCCACGCCGCCGATGCGCGGCGAGCGCCAGGACAGGTCGTTGTCGTAGCGCGAAGGAATGCCGAACGAGTTGATGACGGAGCCGAACGTGGTGCGCTCCGTGTAGTCGATGGCGCCGCCGATCATGAAGATCTCGGTGTTCTGCCGGCCGGCGCGCAATTCGCCGGCCTTGGTGGCCAGGCCGATCCAGGACTGGCGGTCGAACAGCCGGCTGCTGTCGGCGGCGGTGCCGGAATCGGCGTTCAGGCCCAGCTCCAGCAGGTACTTCAGCTGCAGGCCGCCGCCGAGGTCCTCGGCACCGCGCACGCCGAGGCGGCTGCGCAGAATCGCGCCGTCGTTCAGGCCCGTGACATGCGCGCCGCTGCTGCTGCGCACGTAACCGATGTACTCGTCGAAGTTGCCGTACAGCGTGACGCCTTGCGCGGCCGCGAAGGCAGGGCAGGCAACGGCCACGCAGGCGAACAGGTATTTCACTTTCATAGGTCTCCTTGGTTTTATTTGAACTGGATGTTCTGCATTACTTGTTCTGGACTACGGGTTCTGGACTACAGGTTCTGGATTACAGGTTCCGATTGGCGGCGTGTCCGGGCAGCGCTCTCTCGCGGCAGGCGAACGGCACGCACACCAGGGCGACCACCGCCAGCAGTGCCGTGATGCAGCCCATCGCCGCCACCAGCGTGTCCGATGCGGCGGCGCCGCTGGCGGTGGCCAGCTGGCCGCTGACGAAGCCGGTGCCCGTCAGCACGAAGCCGGAGACGGCCGCTGCGCGTCCGGCATGGGCCGGGAACGGCGCCACGGCGCCGGCCTGGCCGCACGGGTTGTGGAAACCGTGCCCCAGCATGTACACGCATTGCGGAATCACCAGCGCCCACACGGTGTGCACGCCGCCATGCCACAGCAGCACCTGGCCGCCGCCGCCGAGCAGCGACAGGCAGGCGCCCAGCCGCACCACGCCGGGCACGCTCCAGTGCCGCAGCAGCCGGCCGCACAGCACGGTGCCGAGCAGGAAGGCCAGCGAGCACAGGGCCGGCAGCGCGCCGTAGGCCATGCGCGACATGCCGAATTCGCCGATGAAGACGAAGGGCGACAGGATCAGGAAGCACAGCGCGCCCGAGAACGACAGGCCGGCCAGCAGAGCGCAGGCGACGAACTGGGGATGCGACAGGAAGGTCCACAGCCCCGCGCGGGCGGGCGATTCCGGCCGGCGCCAGGTTTCGCGGTAGCCGGTGTACACGGCCAGCCAGGCCAGCACGCCGAAACCGGCCACCATGGCCAGCGTGGCCTGCCAGCCCAGGTACTGGGCGGCGACACCGCCCGCCAGCGGGCAGGCCACGCCGATCGCGCTCTGCCCCGTCAGGCTGCGCGCCATGATGCGCATGCCGGCCGGGCCGGCGTGCTGGTCGCGGATGATGGCGCGCGCGGCGATCACCGCGGCCGCCGTGGCCACGCCCTGCACGGCGCGCGCGGCCAGCAATTGCGGCAGTGCCGTGGCCAGCGTGCCCGCCAGCGCGGCCAGCACGTACAGCGCCAGACCCCACAGCAGTACGCGGCGCCGGCCGTAATGGTCGACCAGCGGCCCGGCCGCCAGTTGCGCGATGCCGAACGCGAGGATGAATACCGTCAATGTCGCCTGCACCTGTCCCGCCCCCTTGCCGAGGCTTGCGGCGATGTGCGGCAGGGCGGGCAGGTACAGGTCGGTCGCGACCGGCTGCGCCGCCAGCAGCAGCATCAGGGCAACGGACAGCGGCGCGCGCGGCATCGTCAGGCGTCCTGCGGACAGGCCAGGGCCAGGTGTTCGATCGCCAGCGCATAGCCGCGCACGCCCAGGCCGGCGATCACGCCGATCGCCGCCGGGGCGATGAACGAGTGGTGCCGGAACGGCTCGCGGGCATGCACGTTCGAGATGTGCAGCTCGATCACGCGCACCGACGCGCCCTTGATCGCGTCGTGCAGCGCCACCGACGTGTGCGTGTAGGCGCCGGCATTGAGCACCACGCCGGCCAGCGTGCCGGCCGCCTGCGCGGCACCCGCTTCATGCAGCGCGTCGAGCAGCACGCCTTCGTGGTTCGACTGGCGGAAGTCGAGCGCGAAGCCGCGCCTTGCGCAGGCCTCGCGGCACAGGCCTTCCACGTCGGCCAGCGTGTGCGCGCCGTAGATGCCCGGTTCGCGCTTGCCCAGCAGGTTCAGGTTCGGGCCGTTCAGCACCATGATCGATTTCATCGATTGTTCCATCGGTCCGCGGTGCTCATGCCATGGCCGGGTGGCAGGGCGTGGCCTGGCGCACCGGCAGGCTGCGGCGCAGCACCTGGTCGGTCACCCACTTGGCGCCGGCGTGCGCGCGCCGGGCCACGAAAGCCTGGGGCAGCTGCACGTAATCGTCGTTGAACACCTCGAAGCTGTAGTCGCCCCGGTAGCCGGCGCGGTCGAGGCGGCGCAGCATGTCCGACAGTTCCTTCGAATGCGCGCCTTCGCCGGGGAACACGCGCAGGTGGCGCGCCGTTTCCAGCCGCTCCTCGGCGCTGCGCAGGTCGCGCCACATGTAGTCGGACAGCTGCACCAGTGCGATCTTGTCGCTGGGGATCTCGTCGAGCGCGTCGAGATCGGCGCCGTTGGCCAGCATGTGGTACGAGTCGAGGATCACGCCGAGGTTGGCATGATCGGCCAGCGCGACCGCATCCCACGACTGCGTGTAGCCGTTCACGTGCCGGCCCCACGACAGCGCCTCGTAGCCGATCCGCACGCCGAGCGGCACGGCCAGCGTGGCCAGCCTGGCCAGGTCGCGGGCGATGTGCGCCATGTCGCCGGTGGCGTGCTTGGACGTGCTGGAGCACACCATCAGCAGCGGCGCGCCGACCGCTCGCGCCACCAGCAGCATCTGCTTGGCGATCTCCAGCTTGTAGTCGTGCAGCGCGCCCGACAGGCCTTCGTAGTCGCGCATCACCTGGATGCCGGTGACGCGCACGCCGCTGCTTTTCACCAGCGCCACCGCGGCTTCCAGGCCGCCCGGATAATTGGCCAGGTCGCGTGCCCACAGCATCATCTGCGTGAAGCCGGCGGCGCGCGAGGCGGCCAGTTTCGATTCCAGCGATCCGCCCAGCGTGATCGTGTCCATGCCGAAGTTCGACAGATTCATAGTGCCCCCAGTGTGCGGAATGCATCCGCCGATATGCCGTGCCAGCCGAACAGTTCGAGGTACAGCGGCGATTGTTCGATCATCATTTCCTTGCCCTTCTGGATGCGGCAGCCCAGTTCCCGTGCCGCGTGCAGCAGCCGCGTCGTTTCGATCTTCATGCCGCAGTCGGCCACGATGGCAGTGGGCGCAATGCCGGCCAGGTCGACCGGCAGCGGATCGTCGGCGTGCATGCCGAGCGGCGTGCAGTTGACCACCAGGTCGTGGCCCGCCGCGTGCGGCGTGCCGACGGTCACCGCGACGGCGGGGAAGGCGGCCTGCAGCCGTTCGCGCAACGCCTCGGCCTGTGCCGGCCGCGTATCGCAGATGGCCAGCCGGGCGATGCCGCGCGACGCCAGCGCTTCGGCGACCGCGCAGCCGACGCCGCCGCTGCCGACCACCAGCGCACTGGCGCGCTGCCAGGGGAACGGCGTGTCGCCGCAGGTGCGGTCGAACGCGCGGATGAAGCCTTCGCCGTCGATCAGGTCGCCCAGGATGCGGCCGTCGGCGCCCTTGTAGATCGCGTTGCAGGCGCCGGCCAGCACGGCGCGCGGGCTGGCTTCGTCGACCGCCGTCACGCTCATCGGCTTGTGCGGGATCGACACGAAGATGCCGCCCACGTTCTCCATCGCCATCAGCGTGCGCACCGCCGCCGTGTACTGCTCGGGCCGGACTTTCAGCGGGATCACGCGCGCATCGATGCCATGGCGCTGGAAGAACGCGTTGAACAGCGTCGGCGCCTTGACCTGTTCGACGGGCCAGCCGATCACCGGGAAGATGCGGGTGGTGCCGGAGATCTCGATCATTGCGCCGCTCCTTCCTTGCCCTGGCTGGCGACCAGCTCGAAGCTGACGCCGCCCTTGTACAGCTGGGTGAGAGCGCCGCGCTGCGACGGCTCGCGGTCGAGGAAGACGATGCCGCGCTCCCTGAGCGCCTGCACCGCCGCGGCCACGTCCGGCACGCCGAGGCCGACGCGGATCATCTGCTCTTCCCACTGCAGGCCGCCGGCGCCTTCCGGCGGCTCGACCAGTTGCAGGTAGAAGCGGCGGCACGGGCTTTCCAGCAGCGTGCCTTTCGGTACCACGCCGAACCAGGTCCCTTCGGCCAGCGGCTGGAAGCCCAGCATCTGGCGGTAGAAATCGGTCCATTCCGGCGCGCGGCCGGCGCCGATCGCCTGCACGACACCGAAGAAATGCAGGCCGGCGATCGCCGGTACTTGCTGCGGCGCGTTGGGGATCGGCTTGAAGTCGACGTCGTAGATCGAGAAGTCGCCGACCCTGTCGACGAAGTACAGGATCGAATCGCCGGCGCAGTGCACGCCGGGGATATTCAGTTCCATCACGCCGGCGCGGGTGGGGATCGGCCAGGCGCCCATGTCGACGGCGCGGCGGTAGGCCGCATCGGCATCGCGCACCCGCAGGGCGATGGCGCCGATCACCGTGGCCTGCGGCTCGGTGTCGAGCAGGGGCATGGTGCGCGGGTCGGCGTTGACGATCACGTTCATGCCGCCTTGGGCGTACAGCGTGACTTCGCGCGAGCGGTGGCGGGCGATGGCGGCAAAGCCCAGCGATTCCAGCAGGGCGCCAAGGGCCTGCGGCTGGGTGGTGGCGTATTCGATGAATTCGATGCCGTCGATGCCCAGCGGATTGGGCTCGGCGGGCGATTGGGGCTGGTTCATGGCGTTCCTCGGGTGTGAATCAGTGCACTGAGTATAGGAAGAGCCCTCCAGCAAAAAAACACCGCGAAACCGCTGAAAATGCGACAATCGCTCAGGTTGCGCGATTAGCGCACAAAATGAAGTGTTTATGACATGAAAAAGCCTCCGCTGACCGACCTCGCCGTGGCCCCGCGCGACATCATCGAAGGGCTCGTCACAGGCATTGCCGTGATCACGGCGTTCAACGACGAGACCGCGCGCCTGACACCCAGCCTGCTTTCCGAACGGATCGGCATCAGCCGCAGCGCGGCGCGCCGTTACCTGCTGACGCTGGTCCATACCGGCATGGCGGCCACCGACGGGCGCCAGTTCTGGCTGACGCCGAAGGTGCTGACGCTGGGCCATTCGTACCTGGACTCGGCGCGCATGCCGCGCGCGATCGTGCCGTACCTGCAGCACCTGACGGCGCAGTTGCAGGAGTCGACGAACTATTCGGTGCTCGACGGCGACGACGTGGTGTACGTCAGCCGCGTCAATGCGCCGCGCCACCTGACGCCCGGCTTCGAACCCGGCACCCGGCTGCCGGCCTATACGTCGACGGCGGGCCGCGTGCTGCTGGCCGGCCTGCCCGACGCGGCGCTCGACGATTACCTGGCCCGCGTCGAGCTGGTGCCGTACACGCACCTGACGGTGCAGGACAAGGACGAGCTGCGGCGCGAGCTGCGCGCGATCCGCGAGCAGGGCTTCGGCGTCACCGAAAACCAGTACGAGATCGGCATGCGCGGCATTTCGGTGCCGCTGAAGAGCCGGCACGGCATGGTGATCGGCGCGCTGTCCGTTTCGATGATGATCTCGGGCAGTTCGCGCGCCGAGGTGATGGCGCGCTGCGTACCGGCACTGCAGGCCAGCGCGAACACGCTGATGCTGTGGGTGTGACGGTGCGCCGGGCCTGGCGGCACCGCGCTACACTGGCCTCCAACGTTTTCTTCACGAAGCAAACCTGAACGACGATGCGACAGCTGCTGATCATTCTCGGTGCCATCCTGCTGCTGGCCGGCCTGGCCTGGCCGTGGCTGAGCAAGCTGCCGCTGGGCCGGTTGCCCGGCGATGTGCACGTGGTGCGCGAAGGATTCAGTTTCCATTTTCCGATCGTCACCTGCGTCGTCATCTCGATCGTGGTGTCGCTGCTGGTCTGGTGGTTCCGCCGCTGACGGCTGGAAATGTTTTCAATTTGCTTGGGGCAGTTCCGACTGCCGCACGGCGTGTTCTCCTACGCGTCATGCATCGGCGCGGTGCCAGAATGGCAATTCACCGATTGCACCCACAAGCAAAAAAGGAGAGATGACATGAAGAGCAAACTCGCGGTAATCCTTGCAGCCCTGTTCGTCAGCGCGGGCGTCGCGGCCCAGACGACCAGCTCGCCCACCTCGGGCAGCGACCAGCACAAGTCGAGCGATACCAAGAAAGACAAATCCGCCAAGTCGAAGCAGCGCAGCACCGGCAGCCAGGACACCAGCACCTCCGGCGCCAGCGGCACGGCCGGTTCCAGCTCGACCGAAATGCGCACCAGCAGCGGAAGTAGCGGAACGAGTGGCAGCACGGGCGGCACCAGCACCAGCACCGGCACCGATACCTGGCGCGGGGCGAGCGGCACTGCCGGCATGAACAGCACGCCGCCAGGCTCATCCACGTCGGGCACCAGCGGCTCGGGCTCGACATCAGGTTCGTCGATGGGCACCAGCGGCTCGTCCTCGTCCGGCACGTCCGGCAGCAGCGCCACCGGCACCAGCGGCTCCAGCATGAGCGGTTCGGACACCTCCGGCACGGGCACCACGCGCTCGGGCGCGGGCTCGACCGGTACCGGCACCACCGGCACCACCGGTTCGGGCACCACGGGCACGACCACGCCGCCGCTGCCGACCCGCTAACGGGGTCACCGAAGCCGCCCGAGGGCGGCTTCTTGCATTATTGCTCGTCCACGGCATTGCCCGTCCACCGTGCGGGGCCCTGTCGGGCGAGCGCCACAACTCAACCATGCCGGCGCCCTGACGCGGGGCGCTGCGGCCCAACGACAGGAGTCACCATGCTGGCAATGAACTACCGCGGACCGTTCCGCGTCCGCGCTGACCACAAGCCCGATCCGGTCATCGAACATCCCGGCGACGCCATCGTGCGCGTCACCCGGTCCTGCATCTGCGGTTCCGACCTGCACCTGTATCACGGCCTGGTGCCGGATACGCGCGTGGGCACCACCTTCGGCCACGAATTCGTCGGCATCGTCGAGGAAGTCGGCTCGCAGGTCACGCGGCTGAAGGTCGGCGACCACGTGCTGGTACCGTTCAACGTGTTTTGTGGTTCATGCTTCTTTTGCCAGAAGGAGTTGTACGGCAATTGCCACAACACGAATCCCCAGGCGTCCGCCGTCGGCGGCATCTACGGCTACTCGCACACGGCGGGCGGCTATGACGGCGGCCAGGCCGAGTTCGTGCGCGTGCCGATGGCCGACGTGGGGCCCACCGTGATCCCGGCCGACATCCACGAGGATGATGCCGTTCTGCTGACGGACGCGCTGCCCACCGGCTACCAGGCCGCCGAGATGGGCGACATTTCGGAAGGCGACACGGTGGTGGTGTTCGGCGCCGGCCCGGTCGGCATCTTCGCCGCCAAGTCCGCGTGGCTGTTCGGCGCGGGACGCGTGATCGTCGTCGACCACGTCGATTACCGGCTCGATTTCGTGCGCCGCTATGCGCAGTGCGAGGTCGTCAATTTCCGCGAAGTGGACGACATGGCGCTGCACATCAAGAAGATGACGGACTGGCTGGGCGCCGACGTGTGCATCGACGCCGTCGGCTGCGAGGCCGCCGGCAGCGCGGCGCAGACCATCACCGGCGTGTATACGATGATGCAGGCCGGTTCGGCCACCGCGCTGCACTGGTGCATCAACTCGGTGCGCAAGGGCGGCAATGTGTCGATCGTCGGCGTGTACGGTCCCACATTCAACGCGGTGCCGATCGGCAATGCGCTGAACAAGGGGCTGACCTTGCGGATGAACCAGGCCAGCGTCAAGCGCCACCTGCCGCGGCTGATCGAGCACATCCAGGCCGGCCGCATCGATCCGAAACAGATCATCACGCACCGCGTGCCGCTGGAAGAGGTGTCGGACGCGTATCACATCTTCTCGTCGAAGCTGGACAACTGCATCAAGACGGTCCTGATCCCGCCATCGGCGAACCAGGTGCGCGCCATCGCGTCCACCGCGAACCATTGAGGAGAACAGCATGGCCCACCATCACGACCATGACCACACCCACGATCATACCCACGATCTGGCCGTGTTCCAGCACGGCCGCCCGCCGGTGGACCGCTCGGCGATCCAGGGCTGGGGCGCGGACCTCGACCGCAAGAACCGCCCCGGCGTGCCGATGGAACGCACGCCGCCCCGCATCGATGCGCCACTGACGCAGCCCGAGCCGCAGCGCCAGGACGTCGAAGTGCTGGTGTCGCCGGAACGGCCGGGTATCACGCCGCTGTTCGGCAGTCCCAACCCGCCGCGCGGCGTGTCGGGCATGGTGCGGCGCGCCGCCTTCAAGGAAACCGAGAACGACATCCGGCACTGGCTGCTGCTGCTGCTGGCCGACCGCATCGACGTGGTCGAAGGCCTGGTCGACGACCTGGCCCGCGGCCATGTGCCGAACATCCTCGGCGAGATGGGTATCAAGGCCGAGTGGCAGCACAACAAGAAGGGCCTGGCGCAGAAGGTCGCCATCGGCGCGGCCGTGGCCGGTGTCGCGTGGTACCTGCTGTCCCGCCGCGAAGACCGCTGACCGGAAAGGCCATGCTGTCGAACGCCGCCACGGTGTCGCTGTGGACGGACACCGCCCAGGTGCCGGCCTTTGCGCCCCTGGCCGGCGATACGTCGGCCGACGTGTGCGTGGTCGGCGGCGGCATCGCCGGCCTCACTTCGGCATGGCTGCTGCTCAGGGAGGGCAGGTCGGTGGTGCTGGTCGATGCGCTGCAGCCCGGCGCCGGCGAAACAGGCCGCACCACGGCGCACTTCTTTCCTCCCGACGAGCGCTATTTCAACATCGCCAGGCGCTTCGGCGACGGCCGCGCCCACCTGCTGCACGACAGCTACGAACGGGCCACCAGCCTGGTCGAATCCATCGTCCACGAAGAGCGGATCGCCTGCGATTTCCGCCGGCTGGACGGCTACCTGGTGCCGGCCGGCGCGCGTGGCGCGCGCGTGATCGCGTGCGAGCACGAATGCACGGGGCGCCTCGGCATCCCGACGACGCGCGTGCCGCGCGTGCCGGGCCTTGCCTGGGACACCGGCCAGGCGCTGTGCTTTCACAACCAGGCGCAGTTCCACCCGGTGAAGTACATGGCGGGGCTGGTACGCGCGATCGAGCGCCTTGGTGGGCGCATCCACGGCGACACGCGGGCGCGCGACGTCGACGGGTCGAATGTCGTCACGGAGAAAGGGACCGTGCATGCCGCCGCGGTGGTGGTGGCGACGAACACGCCGTTCAACAACCGTTTCGTGCTGCACACCAAGGTGGCGCCGTACCACAGCTACGTGGTCGGCCTGCAGGTGCCGCGCGGCGCGCTCGAGCCATTCCTGCTGTGGGATACCGGCGACCCCTATTACTATGTACGGCTCGACGATGCGCGGGCGGCGCGGCCGTTCGACATCCTCGTGGTGGGCGGCCAGGACCACAAGACGGGCCAGGAAAGCATGCCCCGGCACCGCTGGGACACGATCGAGGCATGGACGCGGGAGCGCTTTCCGCAGGCAGGGGAAGCGATGTACCGCTGGTCCGGCGAGGTGATGGAACCGGCCGACGGCGTGGCATACCTGGGCCGCAACCCGGCCGACCGCGGCAACGTGTTCGTCATCACGGGCGACTCCGGCAACGGCATGACGCATTGCACGGCCGGCGCGATGCTGATCGCCGACCTGGTCGCGGGCCGCGCCAATCCGTGGGTGCCGCTGTATGATCCGGGCCGCATGCCGCTGCACGGCCTCGGCGAATTCACCAGGGAACAGGCCAACGTGATGGCCCAGTACACGGACTGGCTGCAGGGCGGCGAACTCGCTTCGCCGGACCGCATACCGCCCGGCGAGGGGGCGCTGATCCGCGAGGGCCTGAAGCTGATGGCCGTGCACCGCGCCGAAGACGGCAAATTGACCTTCCTGTCGGCGGCCTGTCCGCACATGGGTTGCGCGGTGCACTGGAATTCGGCCGAGAAGTCGTGGGATTGCCCGTGCCACGGCTCGCGCTTCGACATTGCCGGGCAGGTGCTGCACGGACCGTCGAACGCGCCGCTGCCGCCGGCGCAGTTGGGCAGCAGCAAATAAGCGCTGCAATCAGGGGATGCAATCAGGAGCTGCAAACCGGGCTGCAAACCGGGCCGCAGACAAGGCGCGACCGCCAGCCGCGCGCTACCAGTCCAGCGCGAGCAGGCGCTCGGCCATCCTTGGCCAGCACAGCGTGCGCACGTCGTCGCGCGTGGCCCAGCGGTACCCGTCCGCTTCCGGTGTCGGCGCGCCCGTCACGTGGTGCGGGAAGAAGCTGGTGCAGGCGAGGTGGTCGAGCGTGCACAGTTCGTCGCCGGCATCGACGCGGAACAGGTGCAGCCGTTTGTCGCGGCGATAGTCGAACACGCCGAGGTCGGTGAACCGCGCCGCATCGATGCGCAGCCCGGCCTCCTCGAACAGCTCGCGCCGCGCCGCCTGCAGCGGCGACTCGCCGGCGTCCTGCAGGCCTTTCGGTATGTCCCAATGCCTCGTCCCGGTCACGTGGCACAGCAGCAGCCGGCCCGCCGCGTCGACGATCAAGGTGCCGCATGAGGTATCCATTCGGTTTTCCTTCCTGTACCCATATTGTCCAGCATGTCCTTCGGCGGGTTTCGACGGCCTGCATCGAGCGTCCGCGCGGTGCCTTGCGGTCCCTGCGCTCGTGCATCCGGCGGCTGCATTGTAGCCGCCACTGCCCGCACAATACGAAAGGGTGATACGATAAAAATTGCATCTTGTTAAAATATGCGGGCCGTAGGAGCGGCCTTCAACTATAAGAAAGATAGGGAAGATGAATTTTCAGCAGCAGAATTTTCTCGAGCCGCCGGCCACGCGCGGCGTGTCGAAGCGGATCGCCGCGGCCCGGCCGCTGGCCACCGCCGCGATGCACGAGCGCGTCGACCTGCTGAAGCTGCAGGGTGTCGAGGTGATCGACTTTTCGATCGCGATCTCGCACTTCCCGGCACCGGCGCCGGTGCGCGCCGCGGTGCGTGCCGCGCTCGACGAACCGCTGCTGCCCTATACCGCCGTCGGCGGCCTGCCGGTGCTGCGCGACAGGCTGGCCGCCAAGCTGCGCGATGAAAACCGCATCGGTGCCGCCGGGCGGCACGTGATCGTCACCAACGGCGCCAAGCAGGCGCTGTACCAGGCGCTGTACGTGATGACCGATCCGGGCGATACCGTGATCGTGCTGCGGCCGCACTGGCCCGCCTATGTGGCCACCGCGCAGTTGCTGGGACTGCACATCGTGCTGGCGGACCAGCCGGAGGTGGTCGACGAAGCGTTCCTCGCTGCGTTGCCGCCCGCGAAGCTGCTGATGCTCAACAATCCGCACAACCCCTCCGGCAAGGTGTACACCGCGGCCGAACTGGCGGCCATCCGCACCTGGCTGCGTGCGCGCGGCAGCGCGTGCATCGTCGACGAGAGTTACGAAAAGCTGATTTTCGATGGCGAGCACTGCAGCCTGGCGGCATGCCCGGACTGGGAAGCGCTGGGCATCGCGACGATCTTCTCGGCCTCGCAGAGTTACGCGATGATGGGCTGGCGCGCCGGTTTCGCCTGCGCCCCGGCGCCATGGATCAAGGCGATGGAGGCGTTGCAGGGACCGATCACGGCCGCGGTACCGGCGCTGACCCAGGTCGCGGCCGCGGCGGCGTTCGCGATCGGCGCGGTGCCCGACCTGCTGGCCGACTACCGCGCGCGGCGCGACCTGGTGGTGGCGCTGTTCGCGCCGGTGCCATGGATCGCCATGGCGGCGCCGGCTTCCGGCCCCTACCTGTGGGGCGACGTGTCGGCGTTGACGGTCGACACGGTGGCCTTTGCCGAGCGGCTGATCGATGAATACCGCGTGGCGGTGATGCCGGGCGAGGCGCTCGGCTGCCCCGGCTTCATCCGCATCGGCTACATCGCCGACGACGAAGCCACGCTGCGGCGCGGCGTGGCCGCCATCATCGCGCTGGGCGACCGGCTGGCGGCCGCCGGCGCCGCGGGCTGAGGGCAGCTTCGTGCCACGCCTGAACAGCCTGCGTGCGCGGTTGATCCTGCTGGTCGCGCTGGCGATCACGCCGATGGCGGCGATGACGGTGCTGACCGGCGTGCGCGAGCGCGAGCATGCGATCGACGTGGCGCGCGAGAACCTGCAGCGGCTGGCCAACCTGGCCGCGGCCAACGAGGCGCAGTCGCTGGAGGGCGCGCGGCAGATCCTGCGCGACCTGTCCAGCATCCCGGACCTGCTGGACAACCAGGACGACTGCAGCGTGCTGCTGTCGGACATCCTGTCGAAGAACACCGATTACGTCAATTTCGGCCTGATCCAGCTGAACGGCGACGTCACCTGCAGCGCGGTGGCCGCGACGCGGCTCGTCAACCTGAGCGACCGCGCGCATTTCCGGCGGGCGATCGCGGAGCGCCGCTTCATCGCCAGCAACTACGTGTTCGGCCGCGTGATCGGCAAGCACACGATCAACCTGACCTTCCCGGTGATCAAGAACGGCGAAGTCCGTGCGGTGCTGTTCGCCGCGATGGACCTGGCGGAACTGGACAAGTTCGTGCTCGACGTGCACCTGTCGCCCGGCTCCGTGCTGTGGACGGTCGATGGCCAGGGCACGGCCATTTCGCGCCGGCCCGATCCAGCCAGCTGGTTCGGCAAGCCGATCGCGCCGCACCTGCGGCAGGCGGTGGCGGCGCGGCCGGAAGTGCCGGTGCTGCTGACCGATACCGACGGCGTCGAGCGCCTGTATGCGTTCGCGCGCGTGGGCAAGCCCGACATTTCCGACTACACGGTGATCATCGGCATGCCCTACGACGAAATCGTCGCGAACGCCACGCGCGACCAACTGATCGCCGTCGTGGGCTTGGTCGCGACGGTCACGCTGGCCCTGCTGGCGGCATGGTTCGGTGGCGACATGCTGATCGTGCGGCGCGTGCAGGCCCTGGCGCGCACCGCCAACCGCATCGCCGGCGGCTCGCTCGACACGCGCACCGGGCTGCGCTACGAGGACGAGGAAATCGGCGCGCTGGCGCGCTCGCTGGACGAGATGGCGCAGGCGCTGCAGAAGAAGGAACAGGAACGCGACGTGGCGTCCGCTTCGCTGCAGGCGGCGGACCGGCGCAAGGACGAATTCCTGGCGATGCTGGCCCATGAGCTGCGCAACCCGCTGGCGCCGATCAGCTCCGGTGCCCAGGTGCTGAAGATGGCGCACGCGGACAATCCGGCGGTCGCCCGCACGGCCGACATCATCGCGCGCCAGGTCGAGCACATGACGCGGCTGATCGACGACCTGCTGGACGTCTCGCGCGTCACCCGCGGGCTGGTCAAGCTGAACCGGCAGCCGCTGGACCTGCGCACCGTGGTGGAGGACGCGGTGGAGCAGGCCTACCCGCTGTTCAAGTCGAAGCGCCAGCAGCTGGAACTGGACATTCCGCATGTGCCGATCGGGATCAACGCCGACCACAAGCGCATGGTGCAGGTGATCGTCAACCTGCTCAACAACGCGGCCAAGTACACGCAGGAATACGGTCACATCCGCGTAAAACTGCAGCGCGACGGCGCGCTCGTGCGGGTGGAGGTGGCGGACGACGGCATCGGCATGGCGCCGGAACTGGTGGCGCGCGTGTTCGAGCTGTTCACGCAGGCCGAGCGCACGTCCGACCGCTCGCAGGGCGGGCTGGGCCTCGGGCTGGCGCTGGCGCGCACGCTGGTGACGCTGCACGGCGGTACCGTGCGCGCCGCCAGCGCGGGGCCGCAGCAGGGCAGTACATTCACCGTGGAGCTGCCGTACGTGGAAGCGCCGGCGCTGCCGGACGCGGCCGGCATGCCCGCCGCCGGCAGCAAGGCGGCCCGGCCCGGCGCACTGCGCTGCCTGGTCGTCGACGACAACGTCGATGCGGCGCAGACCCTGGCACTGTTCCTCGAGGCGGCCGGCCATGCGGTGCAGGTGGCGCACCGCGCCGGCGAGGCGCTGGAACTGGCGCGCCGCCACGCGCCGGAGCTGTGCTTCCTCGACATCGGCCTGCCCGACATCGACGGCAACCAGCTGGCGCGGCAGCTGCGGGCGCTGCCGCAGACGAGCGGCGCGCAGCTGGTGGCGGTGACCGGCTACGGCCGCAAGGAAGACCAGGAAAAATCGATCGCCGCCGGTTTCGACCAGTATTTCGTCAAGCCGATGGATACCGCGAAGCTGGTGCAGCTGCTGTCGATGATGCGGCCGGAGGTCGTGAAATAGGCCGGCAGCCGCGCCGCAGCCGTGCGCGCGGGCGCGCGCCAGGCCACTATACTGGCGCCATGAAACGCTATCGCAATCTCGAAGGCCATTCCGGCGTGGTTGCCTACGACATCCTGCCGGAAGCGATCGCCGTGAAATTCGCCGGAGGCGACGTGTACGACTACACGTACCGCGCTACCGGCCGGGCCCGCGTGGAAACGATGAAGGCGCTGGCCGAGGCGGGCAGGGGACTGTCGACGTTCATCGCACGCTACGTGCGCGACGAATACGAGCGCAAGCACGAAGGCGGAGGCCGGAGCAAGCATTGAGCAGGCAATGAGCTGGTACTGAGCAGGTACAGGCGCAGGGGCAGGTACAGGGGCAGGTACAGGGGCAGGCAGCGGGCCGCCCCGCGGCATCGTTGCCGCGCGGGGGCTATAATTGGCGCTGCCGTTCTCCCCAGCGTTCGCCCCGCGTCCGCTTCCATTCGCCATGAGACTCACCACCTTCACCGACTACACGCTGCGTTCCCTGATGTACCTGGGCATGCATCGCGACCGCCTGGCCACGATCCAGGATATCGCGGACCTGCACGGCATTTCAAAGAACCACCTCACCAAGGTCATCCACCAGCTCGGCATGTCCGGCCTGGTCGAGACGGTGCGCGGCCGCAACGGCGGCCTGCGGCTGAAGGGCGAACCCGGCGACATCAATATCGGCGCCGTGGTGCGCGCCAGCGAATCGGACTTCCACATGGCCGAATGCTTCGATCCGGACGCGCGCGGCTGCGCGTTTGCCGGCGCCTGCGGCCTGCAGGGCAAGCTGCGCGAAGCCACCGAGGCCTTCCTGGGCGTGCTGGACGGCGTCACGCTGGCCGACCTGCTGCCCGGCGCACGCCGCCAGGAACAGGCGATCCTGCTGCACCTGCCGGAGCGCCGCCCGGGTTCCTGACCGGCACATCCATTGCTTCCATGACAGCTGGGACATTTTGTCCAGTTCTGCGGCCGGGTTTAAAGATGCAAAATGAATGCATCTTTAAACGAACACCGAAGCCAAAGGAGAACATCATGCTGTCCGCCGAACACCGCGCCATCGTTACCGCCACCGTGCCCATCCTCGAACAGGGCGGCGAGGCACTGACCCGCCATTTCTATCCGATCCTGTTCCGCGACTATCCGCAGGTGAAGCCCTACTTCAACCAGGCGCACCAGGCCGACGGCGCGCAACCGCGCGCGCTGGCGAACGCGGTGCTGATGTACGCCAAGAATATCGACCGGCTCGAGGCGCTGGGCCCGCTGGTGGGCCAGATCGTGGCCAAGCACGTGGCGTTGAACATCCTGCCAGAGCACTATCCGATGGTGGGCGTGAGCCTGCTGCAGGCGATCCGCGAGGTGCTGGGTGCCGAGGTGGCGACCGATGCCGTGATCGACGCCTGGGGCGCCGCGTATGGCCAGCTGGCCGACATCCTGATCGGTGCGGAAGGCAAGACCTACGCGGCGATGAAGGCCGCGCCGGGCGGCTGGAACGGCCTGCGCCGCTTCGTGGTGGCGGAAAAACGGCGCGAAAGCGACGAGATCACCACGTTCGTATTCCGCCCCGAGGATGGCGGCACCGTGCTGGACTTCCAGCCGGGCCAGTACATCGGCCTGCGCGCGGTGGTCGGCGGCATCGACCAGCGCCGCAACTATTCGCTGTCGGCCGCGCCGAACGGCAGCACTTACCAGATCAGCGTGAAGCGCGAGCCCGGCGGGGCCATGTCGAACCACCTGCACGACGCGGTGGGCGAAGGGCACGTGGTCGAGCTGCTGCCGCCGTCCGGCGTGTTCACGCTGGCGCCGCACGACAGCCGGCCGGTCGTGTTCATCAGCGGCGGTGTCGGTATCACGCCCACGCTGGCGATGCTGCCGGCGGCACTGGCAAGCGGGCGCGAGGTGCACTTCATCCATGCCGCGCGCCACGGCGGCGTGCATGCATTCCGCGCCCACGTCGACGAGCTGGCCAGCCGCCACCCGCAGCTGCGCCGCCGCTACGTGTATGCCGACGATGCCAACCGGGATGCAAGTCACCCCGCGCCGGACGCGGTGGGCCTGCTCGACAGCGCCACGCTGGCGGCGTGGCTGCCGGAGACGCGCGACGTGGACGCGTATTTCCTCGGCCCGCAGCCGTTCATGAAAGCGGTGAAGCGTTCGCTGCGCGAACTGGGCGTGCCGGAGCACCAGACGTACTACGAGTTCTTCGGGCCGGCTGCCACGCTGGAATAAGGGACGCTGGAGAACCAGCACGCTGAAACAGGGAAGCGGCCAGGCCGGCCGGCTGGCCGGGACGCGGCAGTCAGACCAGCAGCGCGGCGGTCATCGCCGTGGCGTCGCGCTCGGCCTCGTCCAGCATGCCGGCCGCCATTTCCTCGTCGATGAACAGATCGACGACGGATTCGGACTGCGGCATGTCTTCGCGCGGCTGCGCCAGCGGCGAGTCGACGGGAGCGAAGTGGTTCGCGAGCAGCAGCGTGTCGAGCAGGCTTTCCGGCGGCACGCCGAGGAAGCCGTCGCGCAGGCCTTCGATCGCGGCAGCCACTTCTTCCGGGATGGCCAGCTTGGTCATCACCTCGCGCGTGATGATTTCCTCGCTTGCAGGCTGCCAGTTATCGGGATCCGGATCGAGCAGGCCGGGAAATTCGTCGGCGCGCGACAACAGGTAGAAGCCGCCCACCTCGTGCACGATGCCGGCGAACAGCGCGGTATCGCCATTCACCTCGGTCACGTCGCGCGCGATGATGCGCGCCAGGCATGCCACGTAGACGCAGTGCTGCCACAGCTGCTCGGCCTTGGCGCGCACGCCGGGGTCGACGATCTTGCTGCCGAACTGGCGCACCACCATCGCGGCGGCCAGCGCATACAGGTTGTGGTAACCCACGCGCGTGATCGCCGCGCGCACATTGGTGACGGTACTGCCGGAGCGGTTGAACATGGCCGAGTTGGCGAGCGCAACGGTGCGAGCCGCCAGCTGCGGCTCGGCCAGGACGAGGCGGATCGCCTCGTCGATCGGTGTATCGGGGTTATCGAGGGCCAGCTGCACCCGCAACGCTGCGTTGACGCTTGTCGGGAAGACCAGGTCTCCCCGGATCGCCAGCGCGGCGATATGCCCGAAGGCTTCCAGTTTGTTCATGGCGGAATTATACGCACGCGCTACATCCCGCACAATCGAGCCCGGGAGTGTTGCGTTCCCGCCGTTCGCTTGTATGCCCGCTTATAAGCCCGCTCATGTGCTCGCTTATGTGCTCGCTTATGTGCTTGCGTATGTGCCCGTTTATGTGCCCGCCTATCTCCCGCGTATATTCCGCTGATGTGCCCGCTGATGTGCCCGCTTATATCCCACTATCCCGCTCATGCGCCGGCGAGTTGCGGCTGGCGCATGCCGCCGGCGCGCTGGTAGCGCTCCACCGACAGGTCGCCGGCACGGATCGCCGGGCGCCTGGCCGACATGATGTCGGCCAGCAGTTGCGCCGACCCGCAGGACATGGTCCAGCCCAGCGTGCCATGGCCCGTGTTGACGAACAGGTTCGGCAGGGGCGTGCGGCCGACCACCGGCGTGCCGTCCGGCGTCATCGGGCGCAGGCCGGTCCAGAACGAGGCGCGGGCCGTGTCGCCGGCGCCCGGGAACAGGTCGTTCACCACCATCTCCAGCGTGGCGCGGCGGCGCGGGTTCAGGCGCTTGTCGTAGCCCGCGATCTCGGCCATGCCGCCGACGCGGATCCGGTCGTCGAAACGGGTCACGGCGATCTTGTAGGTTTCATCCAGGATGGTCGACGCAGGAGCCCGCTCCGCGTCGACGATCGGTACCGTGATCGAGTAACCCTTCAGCGGATAGACGGGAATGTCGAGGATGCCGCGCAGCAGCGGCGTCGAGTACGCGCCCAGCGCGACCACGTACGAATCGGCCGTCACTGTTTCCGTACCGCAGCGTACCCCGCGGATTTCGCCGCCGGCCACGTCGAGGCCGTCGATGTCGACGTTATAGCGGAATTGCACGCCCAGCTCGCGCGCCATGTCGGTCAGCCGCGTGGTGAACAGCTGGCAGTCGCCCGTCTCGTCGTTCGGCAGTCGCAGGCCGCCCACCAGCCGTTCGCTGGCGATGCCCGGCTCGGCCGACAGCAGCTGGCGCGCATCCAGCAGTTCGTAGGGCACGCCGGTTTCTTCGAGCACGGCGATATCCTTGGCCGCGTCGTCCAGCTGCCGCTGGGTGCGGAACAGCTGGGTCGTGCCCTGCTGGCGGCCTTCGTAGGCGATGCCGGTGGCGCTCCGAAGGGCCTTGAAACAGTCGCGGCTGTATTCGGCCAGCCGCACCATGCGTTCCTTGTTGACGGCATAACTGTCGGCATTGCAGTTCCTCAGCATCTGCCACATCCACTGCAGCTGGAACAGCGTACCGTCGGGCGAGACCGACAGCGGCGCATGGCGCTGCATCATCCATTTCAAGGCCTTCAGCGGAATGCCGGGGGCGGCCCACGGCGAGGCATAGCCGGGCGAAATCTGCCCCGCGTTGGCGAAGCTCGTTTCCAGGGCGGGACCGGGCTGGCGGTCCAGCACGGTCACGGAATGGCCGGCCTGCGCCAGGTAATACGCCGTGGTGACGCCGATGACGCCGCTACCGAGAATGACTACGCGCATGCTTGCCTCGAATATAAAAATAGGTATGGATATTTGCTTGGGTGTTTCGCCTATGGTAAGTTTTGTTCCGTAGTGGTTGTTACTGTATATGCCGGCAAAAACAGGAAAAAATAATGCGAACCCAAATACAGTCCGTGCGTGCCCTGGACAAGCTCGACCGCAAGATCCTGCAGATCCTGCAACACGATGGCCGTATTTCGATGAAGGACCTGTCGGAACAGGTGGGCCTGTCGGTCACGCCCGCCATCGAGCGCGTCAAGCGCATGGAGCGCGATGGCGTCATCACCGGCTACCATGCCCGGCTCGATCCGGCCGCCATCGGCGCCACGCTGCTGGTGTTCGTGGAAATCACGCTGAACCAGAAATCGGCCAGTCACTTCGAGCAGTTCCGGCGCGAAGTGCTGCGCATTCCGGAGGTGCAGGAGTGCCATCTGGTGTCGGGCGATTTCGACTACCTGATCAAGGCGCGCATCCACCAGATGGCCGAGTACCGCAAGCTGCTGGGCGACATGCTGCTGAATTTGCCCGGTGCCGCCCAGTCGAAGAGCTATGTGGTGATGGAAGAGATCAAGGAAACGCTGGTGCTGGCCACCGACGCCGCCTGACCGGTCTCGCCCGCGGGCAGCCTGCCGGTGGACGCGCTGGCGAATCTGCTTCCATCTTGCCCTTCGCAGATAATGTTCTGAGGAAACTCAACTTTCTGTTTGACGCGACGCAAGCGTGCCGGGCGCGGCTGGCTTCCGCTAAAATGCCGAAAAGGCATCGCAGACCACCAGGGGAGTACCGTGAATCACATTGCAACGTCGCAAGTCACGGCCGCCGCGCCGGCGTACACGCTGAAATTGCGCACCCTCGACGAGCATTTGTGCACGGACCAGAGCTTTGCCTCCGGGCTGGCGCGCCTGCTCGGCGCGCTGGCGGTGGACGAGGAAGGCGCGATGACGCTGGCGCAGTTCGCCGCGGTGACCGATCTTTCCGGTGAAGGCAAGGCATCGGCCGTGTTCACCGCACTGGTGCTGAATGCGATCGAGTCCGGCGTCACGGTCGACTGGGCCGTCAATGCGCTGTCGCGCAGCAGCGGGTCGGTCGAGCCTTCCGCGCGGGAAGCGGCATTCGCGATGATGAAACCGCTGCTGGCGCTGCAGGGCCGGCGCGCCCGTCCGCTGGCCGTGAAGGCGGCGCGCGCGCTCGGTATCCGCCTCGTGCCGGACCATTATTACGGCCTGCCGCCGGAAGAGGAGCGCCGGCTGCTGAACAACCTGGGTACCCAGGCGCGCAAGCTGGTCAGGGGCAGGGGCCTGGTCGACGCGGTGGCCGATTTCGGCCGCAGCACCGGCCAGGTCGAGCTGCTGAACCATGCGCGCGGCTTCAATGGCGGCCTGATGACGCAGGAGCAGCTGCGCGACGTGGTGCAGGGCGCCGTGGACACGATCGCGCAGGGCATCGCCGCGTACCAGGAGAAGTCGGCACCTGCCCAGCAGGTCGATGCGGAAGCGGGGGCGCTGTCGGCCACCGCCGAGCAGTTGCGCCAGCAGGTGCTGCAGCGCCTGGCGCTGGTCGATGCGCGCATCGCCTACGAGCGCCGCATGCTGTGGCAGGACATCGACGATGCCGTGCACGATGCCGGCAACGCCATCGAGGTGGCGATCGCCGAGCGGCTCGACAGCGAGCCGTGGAAGGACGAACAGGTCTGGTCCGGCATCGCGCGCGACCAGTTCGCCCGCGAGATGGAGCACCGGCTCGACCGGGTCGCACGGCGCAAGCAGGAAGCGCTGGACCTGCTGCACCACGACCTGAAACTGTTCCAGGCCGACATGCGGATCACCCAGGCGGACGCCTTCAAGCGCCAGCACCATGCGGCGCTGGCCCGGCTGATGCCGCGGCTGCGGCTCGGCACGCGGCTGGTCAACGGCGTCGACACGGCCGCCAATTTCACGCTGATGGGCAGCGCGGTGGCGGCCGCCGGCACCAGCACCGCGGTGTACCTGTTCGGCGTGGCCGTCGTGGTGCCGGTGGTGGCGCCGGTAGTGCCGTTCGTCGGCGGTGCCGTGCTGCTGGCATCCGCGTTCAAGTGGGCCACCGATACCAACAAGCGCAAGCGCGAGGAGATCCGCGACAAGCGCCGCGTGTTCGAGGGACAGTTGCGCCAGCGGCTGAAGGAGGCGGAAGAAGGTTTCGTCGTGCAGCTTGATCGCATCGGCAGCGCGTTCTACGAATCGGCCAGCGCGCTGCTGACACCGCTGATGCTGGAAGCCGAGGCGGCCGCCCGCATCCAGGGCGTACGCAAGCGCATCGCCGACAAGGTGATCGCGCAGGCGCAGGGCGCCATCGGGCAGTTGCAGGCCGCACTGACGGCCGCGGCGTGATCCGGCATGCTGACGAACGTAGTGCTGCCGGTCGCACCGGGTAGAATGGCCCCGGCCGCGAATCTCTTGCGGCGCTTCTCTTGCCGGTAACGTATCCATGATTAACACGACCAAGTCACTTCTCGCCGCCAGCCTGCTGTCCTGCTGCGGTTTCGCCTCTTCCCAGGTATCGATCACCGTGGGCCAGCCCGGCTTCTACGGCCGCATCGATATCGGCCACGCCGCCCCGCCGCCCCTGCTTTACGACGAGCCGATCATCGTCGAGCGTCCCGTCCGCGTGATCCGCGAGCCGCTGTACCTGCGCGTGCCGCCCGGCCATGCGAAGAACTGGCGCAAGCATTGCAGCAAGTACCGCGCATGCGGCCGCCGCGTGCTGTTCGTGCGCGACGACTGGTATCTGAACGACTACGCGCCGCGCTATCGTGCGGAACACCGCGACCGCCAGGACCGCCACGACGGCCGCGATCGCAACGACAGCCATCAGCGCCATGAGCGCCAGGACCATGACCGCGGCCATCCCGGCAAGGGACATGGCCACGGCAACGGCAACGGAAACGGAAACGGAAACGGCAAGGGGCACGGCCGCGACTGACGTACTTGCCCGGCCCATGCCATTCATTTCAAGGAGAACCATTTGCAGAGCAAATACGTGATCGTCGGAGGTGGGGCAGGTGGCCTGGAGCTGGCCTGCAAACTGGGCCGCAAGCTGGGGCCGGGCAAGGTGGCGCTGGTGGACAGCCGGTTGTACCACATCTGGAAGCCGTCGCTGCACGAGGTGGCGGCCGGCACGCTGGACATCCACGCCGAAGGCCTGTCGTACCAGATGCTGGCGCACGACAACGGCTTTACATTCGTGTACGGCACACTGGAAGCGCTCGATGCGCAGGCGCGCACGATCACCGTGGGGCCGATCGAGACCGCGGCCGGCGAGACCGTGCTGCCGGCGCGCGCGATCGGCTATGGCACGCTGGTGCTGGCGGTGGGCAGCACGTCGAACTATTTCGGCGTGCCAGGGGCTGCCGAGCACACGATTTCGCTGAACGGCACCGAGGACGCGGAACGCTTCCGCCTCACGCTGCTGAAACTGCTGGCCAAGGCGGCCACGGAAAAGGCCGGGGAGGGCGTGGATATCGTCATCATCGGCGGTGGTGCCACCGGCGTCGAACTGGCGGCCGAATTGCGCGAGGCCAGCGGCGTGTACGCGGCCTATGGCTTCGGCGACCTGAAGCCGCTGCGCGACGTGCGCATCACGATCATCGAAGGGGCGCCGCGCATCCTGGCGCCGCTGCCGGAACGGGTATCGGCCGCCGCCGCGGGCCTGCTGGCCGAGCGGGGCGTGCGCGTGCTGACGGACACGCGCGTGACGCAGATCGACCCGGACAAGGTCACGGTGCTGAAGGGCGACGTCTACCCGTCCGACATCGTGGTCTGGGCGGCCGGCATCAAGGCACCGGATCTGCTGAAGAACCTGGGCTTGCCGACCGTGAAGGGCGGCCAGCTCGACGTGACCGGCGAACTGGCCGTCAAAGGTTTTTCCGATATATATGCGCTGGGCGACTGTGCGCTGTGCATCGGCGCCGACGGCAAACCGGTGCCGCCGCGCGCGCAGGCCGCGCACCAGCAGGCCGACTACCTGCTCGCGGCGCTGCTGCGGCGCGAGCGCGGCCAGCCGCCGCTGGGCAAGCCCTACGAGTACCGCGACTACGGCTCGCTGGTGTCGTTCGGCC
This sequence comes from Pseudoduganella umbonata, assembly GCF_014192225.1. GTDB lineage: Bacteria > Pseudomonadota > Gammaproteobacteria > Burkholderiales > Burkholderiaceae_D > Rugamonas > Rugamonas umbonata. Next base: position 137,049 of record NZ_JACHXS010000001.1, read on the forward strand.
AGCGCGACTCGGTCGGCAGCCTGATGGGCTCGCTGCAGGGCAGGAACTGGTTCGTGGAAGGCTTTTTCGCACGCATGATGTACACCAGCCTGCACCTGATGCACCACCAGGCGATCATGGGCACGCTGCGCACCGGCGTGCTGGCGCTGGCGCGCTTCCTGATCAAGCGCACCACGCCGATGGTCAAGCTGCATTGAGGGCGCCGCAGGGCGAAGCCTTGCTGGCCGCCGCCTTCCGCATCGTGGTTGCCGACGGCCTGGCGGGGCTGACGCTGCGCCCGCTGGCACAGGCGCTGGGGGTTTCCGTCACCGTGCTGACCAATCGTTACGGCGGACGTGCCGACATCATGGCGGCCATCTGCGGCGCGGCCGCCGCGCACGATGCGGTGCTGCTCGATGGCTGGCGCGAAACGCTGGCGGCGCTGGGGCCGCTGCCGCCGGTCGTCGCCGCCGGCCTGGCCGAGGCCATCCTGGAAGAACAATCGACGAGCGGGCGTGCACTGTCGGCGCTGTACCTGGAATTCCTGCATGCCTGCACGTGGGACGAGACGCTGCGGCCGGCGTTCGCCGGATGGGCGGGACAGCGGCGTGCTTTCTGGGATGACTTTGCCGGCCGCGCCGCCCTGGCGCCGCCACTGGTGGCGTGCGGCTGGTGGAGCGGCTACGTGATCGCGGAACTGGCCTACGGCCTGGCGCTCGAAGGTGATGCGTCGTACCGGATGCTGCGCCGCCTCGGCGTGCAGCGCCTGTTTGCCGGCGCCGTGGCGGGGCTGGAGGCGGCGGATTCCATCCTGTTCGGACTGCTGCGCGAACGGATGGGCGCTGCCGAGGAAGCGGACACGGAAGCAGGCGCAGAGGCAGAGGCGGGAGCGGAGACGGGAACAAGCAAGGGGCGGGCGCCGGCCTGGTCCGCACAGGCGGCGCGGGCCTGCGGCCTGCGGCTGGCGGCGCGCGGCATCGATGGCCTGACGCACCGCGCCATTGCCGCCGATATCGGTATCGCGCACACGACTCTCAGCTACCGGTTCCCCACGCAGCGCGACCTGGTGATCGCGGGCCTCGCGTGCATCGCCGGCCATATCCGCGCCGCGGTGGAGGCCGACAGCCTGGCCGGGCTGCAGCGGCGGCGCGCCGAGGCGGACGGGCTCGATCCGGCGCGGGCCAGCTTCGCCGTGGCGCTTGCCGCGGTACGCCTGCCGGAACTGGCGCGGCAGACGGCCTACATGCGGGCCTGGCGCGGCAGCAACCTGGTGAACGTGTTTGCCCGCTACCTGCCGGAGGCACGCGGCATCGACGCGCTGTGCGCCCAGGTGATTTCCCTGGGCCTTACCGGCCTGACGAACACGATGCCGCCCGGCGCCGATGCGGAAGAGGCGGTCGCCACGGCCTACGCCGCCGCCGGCAGGTGGCTGCGCGGCGCAGGCTGACCTCACGCCGCGGCCAGGCCGGTCGCCTGGGCCACGGTGGCGCGCCTTACTCCCGGAACGCCCACAGGTCGACCGGCGCCGCCTTGCCGGGTACGACGAGGCGGAAGGCGGCAGGCGCGTGGTCGGCGTCCGCTACCAGATAGCCGTCCGACTGCGCCGGCAGGTCGGCGCAGCCCGCCGTGGCCAGCGCCAGCTTCAGCGTGTTGGGCAATGCCGCAGGCGCCACCTTGCCGGTCAGCCTGCAGCCGGTGCTTCCGGCCACGATGTCGCCGGCGGCGTTCACCGAGAACAGCGCGACCGACCGGTCGGCCAGGCGCACCGCATAGTTGCCGGCGAAGGGCGCCACGGCGAGCGTCGTCGCCGCGACGGCATTGCTGCCCAGCAGAGCCACCGACGTGGCCGTGGTGGCGCCGGGTGCGGCTTGCCAGGCACCGTTGCCGTCGCGCCGGTACATGGCGGCAGCCTGGCCGGCGCTGTCGTCGAGCACGAGCAGGCGGCTGCCGTCGGCTGCCGCGTAGTACGTGCCACTGGACGGGTTGGCCGCGTCGCCTGCGGCGACGGCGTACGCGCCCGGTGCCAGCTCGGTGACCGTGATGGCGGGCGAGCCGTTGCCACTGCCGTTGTCGTCGTTGTCGTTGCTGCCGCACGCGGCCAGCAGCAATGGCAACAGCAGGGCCGGCAGCAGCGCCGTCAGGTTCGTGTGTGGGCGAGTCATGGCGCGCCTCATTGCGCGAACAGGTCGCGCAGGCGCAGGCGCAGCCACTGCTGGCCGGCCGGACGCTGCTCGTAACCCACCTGCATCGCGGTGACGGCGATTCTGCTCTTGTAGACCAGCGCTTCGTCCTCTGCCTGGTCGGCCGTCGGCGCGCCCGGGGCGGCACCGGACAGGCCCCATGGCGCGGCCTTGCTGAATTTCAGCTGGTACGTGTCGTAGGTTCCCTGCCGTGCAAACGCCCAGCCGGTGCTGGCCGTCGGCGTGTCCGGGAAGTTGACGTTCAGCGCAACGCCCGCGGGCAGCAGCGCGGCGCTGCCGGCCTTGGCCTGCAATGTGGCGAGCAGCCTGGTGGCCAGCTGGGCGACGACGCGCGACGCGGGGTTGGCAAGCCCGGTGTTATCGGCGGTATTGCTGCCGGCGCTGAGCGCGATCGCCGGCAGGCCACGGCCCGCGGCAAACTGCACATTGCCGATCGTGCCGGAATTGATCACCACCTTGCCGACATTCTGGCCCTCGTTGGGGCCGGACAGCACCAGGTCCGGCGCCTTGCCCCAGCGCGCCGGCGCCAGCACGTCGAGGCCGTACATCAGGGCCATCACCGGGGTGCCGTGCACGTAGTGGTAGTCGCCATTGGTATAGCCATTTTTGGTGAACGGGCCCACGGCCGGCGCGCCCAGCGGCGCGGCGCCGTTATGGCAGCCGCCTTCGGCTTCGATCTGCGTCTTGTCGTTGTCGGCCACGATGGTGGTCGTGCTGTACATGACGATGGCGGAGCTGCGGCCGCTCTGGCCGGTGCACGGCACCGACACGATGACGGAATGGCCGGCCGCCTTCAGTTCATCGTAGAGCGCTTTCAGGTTGCTGGTGAGTCCATCGTCGTTGGCGAGCACGATGTTGAGAGCCAGCGCGGGGCTGGCGCAGAGGGCGAGGGCGGCGCCGATGGTGAAACGGTTCATGACTTCCTTTTCCATGATTGGCTGATGTAGGAAGCCGCGATGCTAACGGTCGTTTGTGACGGGGTAATGACAGTTGTACGAACGATTGATATCAGGAGGGGCGATTTTTGGGTGAAAAATTCGTTTGGCGTCTCGTGGAAAAACACCTGTACGAATCAAAGCCCGCGTGTTGGCCTGCCTTGCGCCGCCGGCCGCCGGCCGCTCGGGCGAAGTGGCCAAGGACGAAAAGTGCCGCGGACGCGGGTCAGGCGGCGGGCGGCTTCGGCAGCACGACCGTCAGGACGGCGCCGCCTTCGGGGTGGGTTGCCAGCGTCAGCACGCCGCCGAGCAGGCGGGCCCGTTCGCGCAGCAGGCGCAGGCCGTACTGGCCGGTACCGGCCGGCGCATCGGGGGCCAGGCCCCGGCCGCCGCCCTTGCCGTTGTCCCTGACCGTCAGCATGATCTCGTCTTCGTTGTCGTCGACGATCACGTCGACTTCCGTCGCGCCGGAGTGCGCCGTGACGTTCGACAGGCCCTGTTCCAGCACCCGCAGCAGTACCACGCCGTACTCGCGCGGGCATACCGGTTCTTCCTCGGGCAGGCTGCAGCGGGCGACCAGCGCATATTGCTGGGCAAACTGCGTGACGAGTTCGGCGAACGCGACCTTCATGCCGAGGAACTCGAGCTTGTCGTTCCACAGCTTGTGCTGCATCTGCCGGTTGTTTTCGATGATCGTGTGCAGCAGGTTCTTCATCTGGGCCGCGCGGTCGCGCAGCGGCTGCTGGTCCGGCTGCAGCTTGGCCGTCAGCAGGCCGAGGTGCATCGTCAGCGCCGTCAGCGACGAGCCCAGGCTGTCGTGCAGCTGCCGCGCCAGGGCACGGCGGTCGTTGTCCCAGTTGGTGACCACGTGGCCCAGCAGGTCGGACAGTTCGGCGGCGCGCTCGTCGCCAGGGGTGATTTTGTCGGGCATGATTGGTATAGGTATTGGCCGCTTTAACAGCCGGATCATACCTGAGGTTTTCTGGAAATGTCGCACAGGCATTATCGTGTGTTGTCGCACAGTCAGCAGCCGCGGCACAGGGCAAACTGGCTTCACGTTGTCAAACCATTACAAGGAGCAGCCATGAGTGCCACAGCCAAGCCGCGTGATGCAGTCGCCCTGTTGAAGCAGGACCACGACGAAGTCAAGGCCATGTTCAAGCAATATGAAGAGCTGGGCGACCGCGCGTTCGCCAGCAAGCAGAAACTGGCCGAGAAGATCTGCCTGGAGCTGACGAAGCACGCGATCGCCGAGGAAGAGATTTTCTATCCGGCCGTGCGCGCCGACGTGGAAGACGCGGATGACCTGGTCGACGAAGCAACCGTCGAGCATGCTTCGGCAAAGGACCTGATCGCGCAGATCCATGCGATGGATCCGCACGACGACCTGTACGACGCCAAGGTCAAGGTGCTGGGCGAGTATATCGACCACCACGTCAAGGAAGAGGAAGAGGAAATGTTCCCTGCCGCTAAGGAAGCGGCGAAGGACAGCAAGCTGGACCTCGTGGCGCTGGGCGAGCGGATCCAGGCCCGCAAGGACGAGATCGAGGAAATCCCGCCGATGCCGGTACCGGGCAAGGTGCTGTATTCGAACCAGCCGGCGGCCTGACGGGGCGCCGGCCCGGGACATGATCGCGAGGCATTGCCGCAGCGATCAGGTCTCCGGAACGCCCGCTACGATCGCACTGCGGCCGTAGTGGCTGCTGTGGCCGTCGCGGGCGCGGCGGCGGCGCCGGCTGTCAGGCTGGCGATCGCCTTCATCAGGCTGTCGATGTCGACCGGTTTCACCAGGTGCATGTCGAATCCCGCTTCCAGCACGCGGCGCTGGTCTTCGGCCAGGCCGTAGCCGGTCAGCGCGATGAGCCGGATGTTCTGCATGTCCGGGTCGGCGCGCAGGCGGCGCGCCACTTCGTAGCCGTCGATGCCTGGCAGGCCGATGTCGACCAGTGCCACGCCGGGACGGTATTCGCGCGCCACGGCAAGACCTTCGAGTCCGTCGGCGGCATGGCGCACCTCGTAGCCGTAGCAGGAGAGCATCATCGCCATCATTTCGCGGCCGTCGTCGTTATCTTCGATCAGCAAAACATTGGGCTTGGCCTGTTCGTTTGTTTCCATGATTTGCAAGGTTGGTTCAGTGATTCGTTCGGTGCGCGGGAGGCGGATCAGGAAGGTGCTGCCTTCGCCGGGGCCGGCGCTGTCGGCTTCCACGCCGCCGCCATGCAATTCGACCAGGCGCCGCACCAGCGCCAGGCCGATGCCGAGCCCACCCTGGGCCCGGTCAAGCGTGCTCGTGCCCTGCACGAACACGTCGAACACGTGCGGCAGCAGGTCGGCATTGATGCCGACACCGGTATCGTGCACGGTCAGTATGACGTCTTCCTCGTCCACTTCGAGCAGCACGTCGATCGCGCCGCCGGGCGGCGTGTATTTGAGGGCATTGTCGAGCAGGTTCGAGAAGATCTGTTCCAGCCGTGTCACGTCGCCGTCGACCCAGCCGGTTTCCAGTTCCACATGGACTTCGTAGTCGGCCGTGCGCCCCGTGGTGCGATAGGTTTCCAGGCAGTTGCGGATCAGCGCGGCCATGTCCACCGGCGCGCGGTTCAGCAGGATCTTGCCGGACATTGCGCGCGACAGGTCGAGCAGGTCGTCGACGATGCGGCCCAGGTGCTGGCTCTGGCGCTGGATGATCTTCCTGGCGCGGATGGTCGCATCGGCCCCCACCGCCGGCAGCCCCAGCAGCGAAGCGGCGCTGCTGATCGCCGACAGCGGATTGCGCAGCTCGTGACCCAGCATCGCCAGGAACTCGTCCTTGGCATGGTTCTGCCGCTCCGCCACCTTGCGTTCCTCGATCTCCTGCAGCAACCGCCGGTTGCTGCTGATGAGATCCGTGGTGCGCTGGTTCAGCTGGCGAGCCTGCCGCTTCAGTTCCTCGTTCTTCATCGCCAGTGCCACGAACACGGAAATCTTCGCGTGCAGGATCTGCGGGATGACCGGTGTGAACAGGAAGTCGGCCGCGCCCCGCTGGTAAGCCTTCAGGCGATCGAGCTCGTCCGCTACAAAGGCGGTGATGAAAATGATCGGGATGTTGGCCGAACGGGCCCGCTGGTGGATCGCCTCGGCGGTCTCGAAGCCGTCCATGCCCGGCATGTTCACGTCCAGCAGGATGACGGCGAAGTCGTGCATCAGGACCTGCCGCAACGCTTCTTCGCCACTGCGCGCGGCGATGACCTCGTACGACTCCTGCTCGGCCCACTGCGCCAGCAAACTCGTCAGTGCAAACAGGCTGTTGGCGTCGTCGTTCACGACGAGAATTTTTGGTTTGTCTACTTTGGCCACGGGTGCGTATCGTTGGGATGCACTGCTGAAAATAATTCTGTTAGACAAACATCTGATCGATGATATCAACAGCCCTATGCGCTGTCAAAAGTCCTGCGTGCAACAGGACGGAGGGTCGAATTGTTCGATTGCGCACATACATCGGTAAGCCGCCATGCCATAGTGAAAGCGTTGAACGAGCTATCAAAAAACGAAAGGATGCAAACATGAATATCGATACCGTCGTAGGTAAGGATTATCTGGGCAAATGTTTCCGCGACCTGGCCGATGCGCCGGTCAGCGCGCTGAACGGTGTCGGTGACGAGGGCGCCAAAGCCCTGCAGCAGGCATTCGGCGTGACCACCGTGCGCGAGCTGGCCAACCTGAACTTCATCAAGTGGGCCTCGGCCATCGCCACGCTGGCTGCGGAAGAGCAGATGCTGCCCCACGACAAAGCCAAGGAAGAGCTGCTGGACGACGCCGTCGAAATGACCTTCCCCGCCAGCGATCCGATTTCGGTCGATGCCGGCATCACGCGCATCGAGGTGTCGCCGGACAAGGTGGACGCGCACTCCGACCACCAGCACGCCAACAAGGTCGACGAATGCACGGCCACCGGCAAGGAAAAGGAAACCGCCCAGTAAGCCCGCCGCTCCGGTCCGCAGTTGGTGGACCGGCTCAGCCGCTACGATAGCGTTTCCTGCCTCGGTGATCGCTGCGGTGATCACTGAGGCTTCTCATCGTAGGTTATCACTGCGGCCGTCATTGCGGTCATCACTGCGCTCGTCACTACGGTTATCGCCGGGCTCGTCGCCGCGATCATCACTGCGCTTGTTACTGCGACTGTTACTGCGACTATTACTGCGATCATCATTGCGGGTGTCTGTGCTGAGGTCAACGCACGGCGACGTGTCGATGCCGATATCGCAGCAGGCATCAGGCACGAGGCATCGGGCATCAGGCATCAGGCACAAGGCATCAGGCGCCATTCCCGGGCTGTGGGTATTCCCAAGCTGCCGGCATGGTGCCTGCCGCCTTTTTTTGCCGTTGCGCGCGCCATGCGCACGCTCCAGCAATCACATGGTGGTTGCCACGCTCTTGAGCTGGTGGGGCATTGCGGCGGCGGCAGCGGCCAGGGCCGTACTGTCCGGCGCGGAGCAGAAGCGGTTCTTGCCCGAGCGCTTTGCGTCGTACAAGGCATTGTCGGCCGCGTGGATCAGGTCGCCAACGGAGCCGGCGTCGTCCGGGAACAGCGCAATGCCGATCGACGTGGACAGCCGCAGTGTGATGCCATTGACGACGTAGGGTTCGGACACCACGTCGATCAGTTTCGATGCCGGTTCGCGCGCGTCGTTCAGGCCGTTCACGTCGCCCAGCACGATGACGAATTCGTCGCCGCCCACGCGCGCGACCGTATCTTCCTTGCGCGACGAGCCGACCAGCCGCTGGGCAGCCAGTTTCAGGATCTCGTCGCCATAGGCGTGGCCGTGGGTATCGTTGATGGGCTTGAAACCGTCGAGGTCGAGGTACATCACAGCGGCCTTGCGGCCATTGCGCAGCGCGTGCTGGACGGTGGTTTCGATACGGTCCTCGAGCAGGCGGCGGTTCGGCAGGCCCGTCAGCGGGTCGTGCAGCGCCAGTTCCTGCTGCCGCTTGCTGTACTGCGCCAGTTCCTTGTAGAGCAGGCGCACTTCCAGCATGTTGTGGATGCGCTTGTGCACTTCGAGCAGGTCGAACGGTTTGCTGATGAAGTCGCGGGCGCCCGCTTCCAGCGCGGCGATCTTGAAGCTCGGCTGGGCCGTCAGCGCCAGTACGGGCAGATAGCCTTCCTGTTCGATTTCCTTCAGGCCTTTCATGACCTGGAAACCATTCAGGCCCGGCATCTGCAGGTCCAGCAGGATCAGATCGTAATTATGTTGCCGGTGCAAGGCGCAGACCTGGTCGGGCAGCATGGTGGCCGTCACGTTGGCGTAGCCGGCTTCGCGGAGGATCTCGAGCATCAGATCGACGTTATCCGCACAGTCGTCTACGACCAGTATCTTGGCATTCAGGATCTCATCCGGGCTGGGCATAGTTGTCTCGCAATACTGGGCTTCGGCAAATTCGTGGCCAAAGCGGAATACTCAGTGTAGCGCCGAAGAATTTGCTGCGGCGCACGTCAAGGAAAATTCTTATCCTGAGGAAGAATTTTCAAGCTTCGCAGTGTACCAAACCGCAGACATGTTTCTTGTAGGACATTGCCGCGTCATGCAGTAGGACACTTTTTTTTGCATTATAAATTAATTAATACGCATCGACTATTTTCTTGAGCAAATGTGTGGCATACACACACGTAGTTGATGTATATGCGAAAAACGTATATGGATCACGATTGCATGCTGCGGCTTCGCGCTGCCGCCAACGCCACCGCGGCCACCAGCTCGGGCGGCTCGACCGGCTTGGCGATGTGATCCGTAAAGCCGGCCGCCAGCGTGCGCAACCGGTCTTCCGAGCGGGCGAAGGCGGTCAGTGCAATCGCCGGGACGTTACCGCCCGCTTCCGGCCCCAGCGCGCGCACCCGGGCCAGCAATTCGAAGCCATCCATTTCGGGCATGCCGATGTCGGACAGCAGCAGGTCGGGCAGCCAGCGCGGCAGCAGCGACAGCGCGGCCGGCGCACTGTCGGCGGTGACGACGTCGGCATTGCAATCCGACAATACCCGCTTGATCAGCTCGCGCGTGTCCGGCTCGTCGTCGACGATCAGCACGCGCAGGCCGCCCAGGTCGCGGAGGTCGTCCGTGACGGCTGCGCGCGGCTCGCCGTCCGGCAGCGCCGGGCGGGCAGGGCGCTCGGCACCGGGCACGCGTGCCGCCAGCGGCAGCCGCACGGTGAACGTGGCGCCGCGGCCTTCGCCGGCGCTGTCGACCGTGACGGTGCCGCCGTGCTGCTCGACCAGGTGCTTGACGATCGACAGGCCAAGCCCCAGCCCGCCGTGACGGCGCGTCGACGAGGCATCGGCCTGGCGGAAATGCTCGAACACGTGGGCCAGGAAGCTGGCACCGATGCCGATGCCGGTATCGGCGACCACGAGTTCGGCCTGGCCGTCCGCCTCGCGCACGCCGATGCGCACCGAGCCGTCCTGCGGCGTGAACTTGATCGCGTTCGAGAGCAGGTTCCACACCACCTGCTGCAGGCGGCCCTGGTCCGCCGCGACCAGGCCGCAGGGCTGGAAGTCGCGCTCGATGCGGATATTCCTGGCCGCCGCGGCCGGACGGACCGTCTCGATCGCCGCCTCGGCCACGGCGGCGGGCGCGATGGCTTCGATGTCCAGCAGGACCTTGCCGGACATGATGCGGCTCATGTCCAGCAAGTCTTCGATCAGCTGGGCCTGGGCGCGGGCGTTGCGCTCGATCGTCTGCAGCCCCTTCTGCAGGTCCGCCTCGCCGCGGCCGCCGCGCCGCAGGACCTGCGACCAGCCGAGGATCGCCGTCAGCGGCGTGCGCAGTTCATGCGACAGCGTGGCCAGGAATTCATCCTTCATCTGGCTCGTGCGCTCGGCTTCGGCGCGCGCATTGCGTTCGCTGTCGAGCAGAGCGATGCGCTCTTCGGCGGCACGGCGCGCCGCTTCGTTCAGGCGCGCATTGTCGATCGCCACGCCGGCCTGGGCGGCAATGCCGCCGATGATGCGCTCGGTGCGGTCGCTGAACATGCCCGGTTCCGGGTGGCCGAACAGCAGCGTGCCGATGACGCTGCCGTCGCGCGACATCACGGGCGCGGCCAGGTAGCTGCGCAGCAGCGTTGCATGCTGGGCCGGCAGCACCGGCGCGCATTCCGGCTGGCGCAGCAGGTCGCTGCAGCGCGTGATGCCGGTGCCCCTCAGCGTATCGCCGAACAGCGCGGCGGCATCGGCCAGCGCCAGCGCCTCGAACTGCGGCGGTACCTGGCCGGACAGCGTAAACGGCGTCAGCGCATGGTTGCCCTGGCTGCTGCCTGCCGCATCGTCGCCGGTGGCGCTGCGCGAGCCATGGTAGAAAAAGGCGCCAAAGCGTGCGCCGCTGATCCGGGTGGCCGCATCGGTCACTTCCTGCAGCAGCGGCTGCAGGTCACGGTGCCGGGCCAGCGCGTTGCCGGTACTGTTCAACAGTTCCAGCACGGCCGTTTCGTCGCGCAGCGCTTCCTGGGCGCGCTTGACCTGGTCGACGTCCGTGCTGGTGCCGAACCAGCGCAGCGTGCGGCCATCGGCGCCACGCACCGGATTGGCGCGGGTCAGGAACCAGCGGTACTGGCCGTCCACGCCGCGGATCGGAAATTCCATTTCGAATGGCCGGCCCGATTCGATCGCCCGCTTCCAGTGCTGCGTCATCGCCGGAATGCATTCGGGGTCGTAGACCTCGCTCCACGCGTCGCCGCGCAGGGCGTCGCTCGTCAGGCCGGTGTACTCGAACCAGCGCCGGTTGTACCAGGTCATGCGGCCATCGTGGTGGGCGATCCATGCCAGCTGCGGGATCGAATCGGCCAGCGCACGCAACTGGGCTTCGCTGTCCTTCAGCGCTTCCTCGGTGGCGCGCCGCGTCGTGATGTCCTGCACCATGCCGGTCATGCCGAGCAGGCGGTCGCCATCGCCATAGTTGCCGTGGCCAACGACGGAGATCCAGCGCACGGTGCCGCTGCCACCATCGGCGGCATTGCCGGCGTCGATGCGGCATTCGATATCGAAGTCGCGCTGCGCCGTGAAGGCGTCGATGAATGCCTGCCGCGCCGCCGCGCGGTCCTCGGGGGCGATGCGCTCCTGCAGTGCGTGCCGCGAGATGGGCGAACTATCCGGCAGTTCGAGGATGTCGGCGGCGCGGCGGCCCAGCGTGACGAGATCGGTGGCGGCATCCCACGTCCAGTCGCCCAGCCTGCCGGCCGCCATCGCCACCTGGAGCCGGTTGCTGCTTTCGCGCAGCGCCCGTTCGCCGCGCTTGCGCCCGTCGATATCGAACAGCGTGCAGGTTAGGCCCTGCGGCGACGGGCAGGCCCGCACTTCGATCCAGCGGCGGCAGGGCGCGTGGAACAGTTCGCTGACGACGGCCGTGCGATCGGCCATCGCCTGGCGCAACTGCGCTTCGAGCGCGCTGCCCGGCAGGCCCGGGAATGCCTGCCACAGGTTGCGGCCCGCGGCGGCCTCGGCGGTGCCCAGCAAAACGGCAGCGCGGCTGTTGATATACGTGATCGTCCAGTCGCTGCCGATGATGGCCAGGCCGTCGGCAATGCTCTCCAGCACGTCGTCCGTCCACGCGCGCGTGCGGCGCAACTCTTCCTGCGCTTCCAGCATGGCGCGCCGCAGGTCGGCTTCGGAAGGGGCAGCCCCGTTGGAAGGAATCATTGGTGGAGGTTCAGGACAGTTGTTTGTAGCCGGCTTACCGTGCGGACACCGCAGCGGATTGTAGCGCTGCGACAGCGCATGTGCCCGCACCGTTGGCCCATCGGTGCCAGCCGGTCAGCCGCGTGGAATGCGCTCAAGGATCGCTTGCAACTGTTCGATATCGTAAGGTTTCTGGATCGCGTCGGCGGGGAAGTCGAGCTGCTGGGTCAGCGTGCCGCTGTAGCCGGACGCGAAGATCACGCGCAGCCCGGGCCGGAGCGCCACGGCGCGGCGGGCTACCTCGACACCGGAAATGCCGGGCAGGCTGACATCGGTGAACAGCACGTCGTATGCACGGGCGTCCAGGTACTGCAGCGCACGTTCGCCGTCGGCCACCGCATCGACGTCGTGGCCGATCGCGCGCAGCATTTCGCAGACCAGGTATTGCGCGTCGAGATTGTCCTCGACCACCAGCATCTTCAGTGCGCGCGCGCTGTCGGCGGCGGGCGCGGCCACGGCGCTCGGCGGGGCCAGCGTGCACAGGATGCCGAGCACGACGCCGTCGCCGTCGCACAGCGGCGTGTAGTACAGGTCGAATCGCTGCTCGCTGACACCGTCGGCGCGCCACATCTGCAATGCCTGGCCGGGGAAGGCCAGCGATTCGCCGCTCCATGCCCGTTCCAGCGCGGCCGGGTTCCAGCTCCAGGCGGAAGGCTGCATTGCCGGGATGCGGCCGCCGGGCGGTTGCGTGGGCAGGCCGGACAGGGCCGTGTAGGCGCCATTGAGCAGCATGACTTGCCGGCGCCCCCACATCACCAGGGTAGGCAGCGGCGAGTTCAGCATGAGGTCGGCCGCGACGCGCAGTGTCAGCGGCCAGCTGTCCGGGTGGCCCACATCGGTGCGGGACCAGTCGACCTCCAGCGTGGACAGGCTGTTCGCGGGGCAAGCACTCATGCAGGGGTCTCCATTGTCATGTGTATAGGTGGAAGCATGCTACACCAAACGGCCATCGATGGCGGACCCTCCTGGCGCTGGACAAACGGAAAACTTATACCTATAATCCTGCCTCCTTCGCAACGAACGCTGCGGAGGGCGGCGGAAGACAGGGCCTTTACGGCTGCGGGAAGCCAGGCAGCAGGATGAAGTAAAGACGGCGAAGTAATCAGGTGAAGTAATACCGGACTGAGCTGTACGAAAAATCAAGCTTTCCCAATCGTAATGAGTTGTGTAAAATGCCGAACGCTGTAGATTGCGGCTGTAGCTCAGCTGGATAGAGTACTTGGCTACGAACCAAGGGGTCGTGGGTTCGATTCCTGCCAGCCGCACCAGATTTTCGTACCGATGGCCGGAAGGTCGGCGGGAGCAGTAAAGAAGTACACAGCAGGCGTGCGCTCGGCGTTGCGCCGGTTGTTATAATGCAGTAAGAAGATGCATTGAATGAGTTTTGCGGCTGTAGCTCAGCTGGATAGAGTACTTGGCTACGAACCAAGGGGTCGTGGGTTCGATTCCTGCCAGCCGCACCAGTTTTACCGGTGG
>NZ_JACHXS010000001.1:150439-1238407 GCF_014192225.1 Pseudoduganella umbonata
TTTTACCGAGAAGTTTTGCGGCTGTAGCTCAGCTGGATAGAGTACTTGGCTACGAACCAAGGGGTCGTGGGTTCGATTCCTGCCAGCCGCACCAGAATGTGTCGTAAAGAAAAAGGGACCGGAGCAATCCGGTCCCTTTTTTTCGTCGATTTGCGTCCGCTTCCCATCAAATCAGCGTTTGCTGCATCGGAAGAGTCTGTTCACCACTGCCGGGATGGTCCCGGCAGGGCGGTATGAATCAGCGCGTCAGGCGCCCGTACCCAATCCGAGGCGCGCACCGGCAACCACCACGTCTTCGCGCGAATCGGCATCCTTGTCCGGCTGGTGCGTGAACACCACGACGACCAGCGGTGCGCGGCCGGGCGGGAACACGATGCCGATATCGTTCGTGACGCCGTAGGCGCCGGTACCGGTCTTGTCGCCAACCTGCCAGTTTGCCGGCACGGCTGCGCGGATGCGCCGGTCGCCCGTGGTATTGCCCACCAGCCACTGCTTCAGGCGCTGGCGCTGCGGCGCCGGCAGCGCATCGCCCAACACCAGTTTCTGCAGCGTGCGCGCCATCGCCAGCGGCGTCGTCGTATCGCGCTCGTCGCCGGGGATCGCGGTATTGAGTTCGAGTTCCCAGCGGTCCAGCCGGAACGTCGTGTCGCCGATGCCGCGCATGAAGGCCGTCAGGCCGGCCGGTCCGCCCAGTTCCTTCATCAGCGTGTTCGCCGCGGCGTTGTCGCTGTACTGCACGGTGGCCGCGCACAGCTCCGCCACCGTCATGCCTGTATCCACATGCTTGCCGGTGACGGGAGAGTGGCCGACCAGGTCGGCTTTCGCATAGCGCAGCCGGCGTTCGGCAAAGCCGGGCTCGCGCGCATCGCGGGCCAGCGCCTGGGCCGCAAGGAGCGCCTTGAACGTGCTGCACATGGGGAAGCGTTCATCGAGGCGGTGCCCGCTGGCCGTGCCGGTGGCCGTATCGATGACCGCCACGCCGAGGCGGCCTTTCAGGTCGCGCTCGATGGCGGCGAAGCTGCCCGTGGCGTTCTTGGCAAAGGCGGGGGTGAAGGGCGCGGCGGCGGCCGCGAGCAGCAGGGTACGGCGGGTGATCGTCATGGTGTTCCCGTAGTGGATGGTTCGGGGACGATTGTAGGTGTCGTACCGGAACCGCACCATGGCCGGCGATCCCGCGGGGGCCGCATTTCATCCCAATTTTTCTTGCTGCTGCTTCGCCCGGCGTTACTGCAGCTTCGTCACGGGGCGATGACGATGCCCGGATCCAGGCTGACGGCTGCCGGGCGCACGTGAATGGCCGCTCGCTAAACAGTTTGAAGGTGAATCCGAACTCGAGTCGACGACGGTATCGCAATGATTCGCGCGTCCGGGGCAACTACGTTTAGTACCGCACAGAGCCCACTGCCTTTCTCTCTATAATCAATTGCCGTAATTGTAGGGCGTCAAGTCATTTTTTGCCGCCCACCAGGCTCTCCGGCATGGATACCTATCAGATGAGGAAAAGATGACCCATACCGCTGCAGGAATGCACGACGCCCAAACCGGCATCGCGACCACCGGGCGCCGGACGAATGAGGAATCCGGCACATTGAAATCCAGATCTTCGGACCTGCTCTCTTCCCGGTATGTGCTTGGCGGGGCAGCGCTGGGGCTCGCGGCGGCGGGCTATGCGCTCGTCAGGCGCAAGAAAGCCGCACCAGCCAAGAAAGCCGTACCAATCAAGAAAGCCGCACCAATCAAGAAGGCCCCACCAATCAAGAAAGCCGCACCACGTGATACGGCGCTGGAGCGCAGTGGGGACCATGGCGATATTCTGGCAGTGCTTGGTTCACTTGTTTCACTGGCGGCCTCTTTTGCGTCGGCTACCAGCAATACCAAGGTCAACGCGCCCGCCATCAAAAACGACACACAGGTTGTTCCGGTGCGTTCAGAGGACCACCTGCCTGATGTGAAGGATGCCGAGCCAGCCAAAACCACGACCCCGCGCCCGACGTTCGAACAAACCTCGGCAAGCTGGATTGGCCGGCAGTGGCAAATATGCCTGGCGGCGGGCAATGCATGGATCGATGATTATGCACCGAGCATGGGCGCGGCGCTTTCGTATTACATGCTGTTTTCCCTGGCACCCTTGCTGGTCATCGTCATCGCTATTGCCGGCATTGTATTTGGGCACGATGCGGCCCAAGGCGCAATTATCGCGCAGCTTGGAAGTATCATGGGGGAGGAAGGGGCGACTGCCGTGCAGGGCTTGCTGAATGCCGCACATGAATCGTCGACGGGGATCATTGCCAGCATTACTAGCGGTTTTCTGCTCCTGTTGGGTGCGACTGCGATTTTCAGCGAACTGCAAACTGATCTGGACCGCATCTGGCAGGTGCCGGAAAAAGATAAACCGTCGGGTATCTGGGGGTGGTTACGCAGCCGCGTTCTATCCTTTGGCCTGGTGCTGGGGCTTGCTTTCATGCTGATGATGTCGCTCGTCGTCAGCGCTGCGCTTGCAGCGTCCGGCGAATGGTTGAGCGGTGGTTCGGAAGCGGGAAGCGTTATCGCCAATATATTGAATTTCGCTGCCTCGCTAGGCATCTTCACCGTGCTGTTTGCGATGATTTACAAGATCATGCCAAGCGCGAAGATATCCTGGCACGACGTGTGGACGGGAGCCGCAGTAACTGCCTTGCTCTTCAACGTAGGCAAATCGCTGATTGCATTGTATCTGGCAAAATCCGACGTGGCCTCCGGTTTTGGTGCAGCCGGCTCCATTGTGATTCTCGTCGCGTGGTTCTACTATTCGGCCCAGATTTTCCTGTTTGGTGCTGAATACACGTGGGTGTATGCAAGCAGCAAAGTACGGAGCAAGGACTGATTTCCGAAGGACCGCTGTCGAAGTCCTTCGCTGCTTTCGGCTGCGCGGACCACGAAATACTGCAGACCCGCTCCGAACGCCCGGCTGATGCGGAGGATCAGTCGGCCTCTCGTTCCAGCCAATCGGCGACCAGCGCCGTGACGACGGCCTGCAGCACGTGTACCGCCCAGCGTTCGCCTGCCTTGCGCGGACCGGCCTGCACTTCGCCCTCCGTTATGCCGAGCACAGGCGCGATCCCGGCAATATTGACGGCGTACAGCGCGGTTCCATACAGCGTGCCCAGCGCCACGGGCGACAGGTTTGGCGCCCAGTCGCGCAGCGTTGGCAGGGCCGCCCCGAAGGCCGCCGATGCGCCCAGGTGGTTGGCGAATTCAACGACGCTGGTTCCGGCGTCGCCAATGACGTCGCGTGAGCCGGTCGTGCGGTCGATCCAGTCGACAGCGTCGCGGTCCAGCGTCTTGGTCAGTAGTCCGGTCTTGCGGCCCGCGACCATGAAAGCGGTCGTGACGACGCCGGCGACGAGGCCTCCCACTATGGCGGCTTGGTGCTTTTGCATGAGGATTCCTATCGAAAAGTGAGTAACGGAACGCCCGTCCGGGCGTCGTCCGGTTGCATCTTCACGATACGCGGGGTGCCGGGCGGGATCGGTGCGATGCTGCACCATGCCGAGCTGCGAGCCGCGATGGGACCTGATGCTTGGCCGCAGGATTCCTGGCGCGAGCGATACAGAAACGCAAGGATGTCAGCTGAGTGGTGTCATTCCCGATTGCCGGCGCATCGCACCCGATGCCGCTTACGCCACCCGGTTAACCGGCTCGCCCCGCACGAACGCCTCGATATTGCCGGTCAGCTGATCGGCCAGCCCCTGCATCGCCTCGTGGCTGGCCCACGCATTGTGCGGCGTGAGGATGAAGTTCGGCAGCCGCAATTGCAGCAGCGGATTGCCGGCCGCTGGCGGCTCTTGCGTCAGCACGTCGAAGCCGGCCCCGCCGATCACGCCGCGCGCCAGCGCATCGGCCAGCGCCGCTTCGTCGACCAGGCCGCCGCGCGCGGTATTGATCAACAGCGACGAAGGCTTCATGCGCGCCAGTTCGGCGGCGCCGATCAGGTTGCGCGTGGCATCGGTCAGCGGCGCGTGCAGCGACAGCACGTCGGATGTAGCGAGCAATTCCTCGAAGCCCACGTTGACCACGTCCGCATCCGGCACCGGGGTGCGCGTGTGCACGGCGATCTCCATGCCGAACGCGCGGCCGATCTGCGCCACTTTTCTTCCCAGCGCGCCGTAGCCGAACAGGCCGAGGCGGCTGCCGTGCAGGTCGCGGATTGGGTGATCGAACAGGCAGAAGCGGGGCGCCGCTTCCCATTTGCCCGCTTCCACGTCGGCCCGGTACGCCAGCAGGTTGCGGCGCAGCGCCAGGATCAGCGCGAACGTGTGTTCGGGTACCGCCGCATAGGCGTAGTCGCGGATGTTCGACACCACGATGCCCCGTTCGCGCGCGGCGGCCAGGTCGACGATGTCGGTACCGGTGGCCGCCACCGCGATCATCTTCAGGTTCGGCAACTGCGCCAGCGTGTCCGCGCGCAGCGGCACCTTGTTGGTGATGGCGATCGTCGCATCGGCCAGCCGCCCGGCGGCTTCGGCGGCACTACTGGCGGGGTACTCGGTCCATGCGTGATCGAACGCGGGGCGGCGCACATTGGCGATCACGCTGTCGCGGTCGAGGAAAACGATGGTATGGGGTGCGGTGGAACTCAAGCGGCCTCCGGTAAAGGGTGGGCCGGGCTGCGCAGGCGCATGCCCGGGTGATTGGCAAACAGTTCGGCGACCCATTCGACGAACACGCGCACCTTGGCGGACAAGTGGCGGTTCTGCGGGTAGACGATGTGGACCGGCAGCGGATCGGTAATCCAGTCGGGCAGCAGCTGCACCATGCGGCCGGCACGCACATGCTCCAGCAGCAGGTAATCGGTCATCTGGATCACGCCCAGTCCGGCCAGACCCGCCTGCACATAGGCGTTCGAGTCGTTCAGCGCGATCACGCCGGGCATCGGCACCTGGATACGCTCGCCATCCCTGGTGAAATCCCAGTCGTAGATCTTGCCGGTCTTGGCCGAGAAATAGTTCACGCAGCGGTGCCGCTCGAGATCGCGCGGATGCTGCGGCGCGCCGTACTTGGCCAGGTACGCCGGCGCGGCGCAGGTGACGAAGTGGATCACGCCGATGCGCCGCGCGATCAGCGTGGAGTCGCCCAGTGCGCCGCCGCGCACCGCGCAGTCGACGCCTTCCTCGATCAGGTCCACCGGCCGGTCGGAGCTGCCCAGTTCCAATTGGATGTCCGGATAGCGTTCGAAAAAGCCGGGCAGGGCGGGCACCAGGATTTCGCTGGCCAGGCCGGTCGGCGATTCCACCCGCAACCGGCCGCTGGGCGACAGGCGGGTGCGCGACAGCGACTCCTCGGCATCCTTCACGTCGGACAGGATGCGCAGGCAGCGCTCGTAATAGGCGGCGCCATCGGCCGTCACGCTGACCTGGCGCGTCGTCCGGTGCAGCAGTTTGACCGATAGTGACGTTTCCAGCTGCTGGATCAATGTCGACACGGTGGCCTTCGGCAGCTGCATCAGGTCGGCCGCGCGCGAAAAGCCGCCCGCATCGACAACCTGCACGAAGACTTCCATGGCCTGTAGTTTGTTCACTGCCCCTCCCGGCTTGTTACTTTATTCCAAGGCAATTATCGGAGTGCCGCCCCGTCACGAAGCTGTCATTGTTCGGATTCATGAACAATCAATTCGTCAATGCCGTATTTATCAGATTGTAGATCAAGCCTATGATTACTGCACTGCATCAAAGAAACACTTGCTTGGACAGCGCACTGGAAAGGTCAACGAAAGGCTCATCATGGAACTGCGGAACATTCTCATCATCGTGGCACTGGCGCTGTATGCGCTGGCCATGGCCGGCATCGTCAGCACGGACGCCTACTCGCAGGCGGCAGGCGCCGAAGCGCGC
This sequence comes from Pseudoduganella umbonata, assembly GCF_014192225.1. Classification (GTDB taxonomy): domain Bacteria; phylum Pseudomonadota; class Gammaproteobacteria; order Burkholderiales; family Burkholderiaceae_D; genus Rugamonas; species Rugamonas umbonata. The sequence goes on from NZ_JACHXS010000001.1 coordinate 156,310, forward strand.
GGCGTGCACGCGCTGATGGCCGAGATGCGTTCCGGCGGCTCCGGCACGGCGATGCTGGCCGATGCGCCGCCTGAAGTTTCCCGCGGGGTGGCCCGGTGAACGGTGTCGAGGGCCTGGTGCCGCTGGCCGGCGACCTGGTGCTGCGCGACCTGGAAGTGGGCGGCGCGGAAGGGCCGTTGCCGGCGCGCCTGTACCTGGCCGGCGCGCCCGCCACGAAGCGCGATACGCTGGTCGTGTTCTTCCACGGCGGCGGCTTCGTTGGCGGTTCCATCGACGAGGCGGACGATTTCCTGTCCCGCATGGTCAGCGGCGACCGCGCCCAGGTTGCGCTGTCCGCCGGCTACACGCTGGCCTCCGTAAAACCGTTTCCGGCCGCGGTGGAGGATGCCCATGCGCTGCTGCTGTGGGCGAAGAAGAACAAATCGAAGCTGTCCTGGAACGGCCGGCGCCTGGTGGTGGCCGGCATCGAGGCCGGCGCCAACCTGGCTGCCGTGGTGGCGCTGATGTCGCGCGACCGTGGCGGGCCGCCGCTGGCCGGCCAGGTGCTGATCATGCCGATGCTCGATCCGGCGCTGTCCACCTGCTCGATGCGCGAAATGCCGGTGTGCCGCGACAAGGCGGCCATCGTCGACCGGGTGGCCGATACCTGCGCCGCCGGCTATCGCGGCTACCTGCCGAATGCCGCCGACCGCAGCCACCCCTATGCGTCGCCTTTGCAATCGTCGCGGCTGAAGAACCTGCCGCCGGCCCTGATCCTGTCCGCCGAGGACGATCCATTGCGCGACGAGGCTGAACAATACGGCGCAAAACTCATCCAATGCGGCATCACCACCACGGTGAAACGGCTGCCGCCGCCACCGCTCGAACAGCCGGGCGGGCGCAACGACTGTGCCTGTGTCTTTGCACTGACCGAGATTACCGCGTTCATCCGCGGCGCCGATGGGACGGAGACCCCACCAGCCTGAAGGATATATAAATAAAAACGTTTACTTATCGTCGGGCTGGCGATATAGTGAAACGATCCAATTCCAGTAACCAATAGTAACAACGCGCTGCGAAGAAACCCTTCCAGCCGTGGTGGGCCCGCTTTTGCTCCCGATTTCGGGAGTGGAGAATGGCAACGCAAAGTTATTAATATTTTTCATACAAAAAGGGGTTAAAAATGAAAAACACGAATAAATTGACAGCACTCGTGCGACCGATCGTCGGGGTATTGGCTGCTGCCGGCATCGCGATCACGCTGGCCGGCTGTGAAGACGCCACCGGCAAGACGGCGGACGCTCCTGCTGCCAGCGCTGCCGGCGGCCCGCCCATTTCCGCAGCACTGGTGATTGAAAAGCCGGTCGCGGAAACCCAGGAATTCTCCGGGCGCCTGGAAGCCATCGACCGGGTCGAGATCCGCTCGCGCGTCTCCGGCTTCATCACCGCGGTGAACTTCAAGCCGGGCGGCGAAGTCAAGAAGGGCGACGTGCTGTTCGTGATCGATCCCCGGCCATACCAGGCCGAAGCGGACCGTGCCGAAGCCGCCGCCGCATCGGCGCGTGCCCGCGCCGAACTGGCCCGGGTGGAACTGACCCGCGCCGAACGCCTGCTGGCCGACAAGGCTATCGCGCAGCGTGAATTCGACGAGCGCGCGGCAAGCCAGAAGGAACTGGAAGCCAGTGCCCGCGCCGCGCAGGCCCAGTCCGCGGCGGCGAAGCTGAACCTGTCGTACACCCGCGTCACGTCGCCGATCGACGGCCGCGTGTCGAAGGCCGAGATCACGCTGGGCAACCTGGTCGACGCTTCTGCCGTGCTGACCTCCGTCGTTTCGCTGGACAAGATCTACGCCAGCTTCGATGGCGACGAGGATACCTACCTGCGCGTGGGCGCCCAGAACCACAAGGGCGAACCGGTGCTGGTAAAAGTGGGCCTGGCCAACGAGGAAGGCTTTCCGCATGAAGGCAAGCTCGAATTCGTCGACAACCAGCTCGACACGCAGACCGGTTCCGTACGCATGCGCGCCACGTTCGACAACAAGGACCGCGCGCTGGTGCCTGGCCTGTTCGCCCGCGTGCAGCTGGGCGGCGGCAGCGCCATCCGCAATGCGGTGCTGATCAACGACCGCGCCGTGGGCACGGACCAGAACCGCAAGTTCGTCTTCGTGGTGGGCCCCGACAACAAGGCCGAGTACCGCGCCGTCAAGCTGGGTCCGACCGTCGATGGCCTGCGCGTCGTGAAAGAGGGCCTGAAGGTGAACGAGAAGATCGTCGTCAACGGCCTGCAGCGCGTTCGCCCCGGGGCACCCGTCACGCCGCAGATGGTGCCGATGGATGCCGAAGTGGCCAAGGCGCAGGACAACAAGAAGGATGCCAAGGTGGCCGCGCTGTAAGGCGCCGCCTGGCTAAAACCAAGGAACAACCATGAACTTCTCACGCTTTTTTGTCGATAAACCGATCTTCGCGGCCGTGCTGTCGATCCTCGTGTTCGTCGCGGGCCTGATCTCCATCTTCAAGCTGCCCATTTCCGAATATCCGGACGTGGTGCCGCCATCGGTCGTCGTGCGCGCCCAGTATCCGGGCGCGGATCCGAAGATCATCGCCGAAACGGTCGCCGCGCCGCTCGAGGAACAGATCAACGGCGTCGAAAACATGCTGTACATGTCGTCGCAGAATACCTCCGACGGCGCGCTGCAGCTGACGGTGACGTTCGCGATCGGCACCAACGTCGAGCAGGCCGAGACGGCCGTGCAGAACCGCGTGCAGCGTGCGCTGCCGCGCCTGCCGGAAGAGGTGCGCCAGATCGGCGTCACCACCGTGAAATCGTCGCCGAACCTGACGATGGTGGTCCACCTGAATTCGCCGGACGGCCGCTACGACGACCTGTACCTGCGCAATTACGCGGTCCTCAACATCAAGGACCAGCTGGCCCGCATCCATGGCATGGGCGAAGTCCAGCTGTTCGGTTCCGGCGACTACGCGATGCGCGTGTGGCTCGATCCGCAAAAGGTGGCGGCGCGCGGACTCACGTCCGGCGAAGTGGTCGATGCGATCCGCGAGCAGAACGTGCAGGTCGCGGCCGGTGTGATCGGCCAGGGTCCGTCCAAGGATGCCGACTTCCAGCTCACCGTCAAGACGCAGGGCCGCCTGTCGACGATCGAGGAATTCGGCGACATCGTCGTCAAGGCCGGCGCCGATGGCGCGGTCACGCGCCTGAAAGACCTGGCGCGCCTGGAAATGGGCTCGAACTCGTATGCGCTGCGCTCGCTGCTGAACAACAAGTCGGCGGTGGCGATTCCCATCTTCGAGGCGCCCAATGCCAACGCGCTGCAGCTGTCGACCGACGTGCGGGCGACGATGGAACGGCTGTCGAAGGATTTCCCGGAAGGCGTCGAATACAGCATCGTGTACGACCCGACCCAATTCGTGCGTGAATCGATCGATTCCGTGATCCACACGCTGATCGAAGCGGTGGTGCTGGTTGCCCTGGTGGTGATCATCTTCCTGCAGACCTGGCGCGCTTCGATCATCCCGCTGCTGGCCGTGCCGGTGTCGGTGGTGGGTACCTTTGCCGTGATGATGATGTTCGGCTTCTCGATCAACACGCTGTCGCTGTTCGGCCTCGTGCTGGCGATCGGTATCGTCGTCGACGATGCGATCGTGGTGGTGGAAAACGTCGAGCGCAACATCGAGAACGGCTTGAGCCCGCGCGACGCGACGATCCAGGCCATGAAGGAAGTGTCCGGCCCGATCATCGCCATTGCGCTGGTGCTGTGCGCCGTGTTCGTGCCGATCGCCTTCGTGTCCGGCCTGACGGGCCAGTTCTACCGCCAGTTCGCGCTGACCATCGCCATCTCGACTGTGATCTCGGCCTTCTCGTCGCTGACCCTGGCGCCGGCATTGTCCGCCGCGCTGCTGAAGGGCCACCACGAGCCGAAGGATGCGCTGACGCGCGGCATGGACAAGGTGTTCGGCGGCTTCTTCCGCGTGTTCAACAAGTTCTTCAACCGCTCGGCCCACAAGTACGAGAACGGCGTCAAGGGCGTGCTGCGTCACAAGGGTGCCTCGCTGGTCATGTACGCACTGCTGGGTGCCGCCGGCCTGTTCATGTTCAAGGCCGTGCCGCCGGGCTTCGTGCCGGCGCAGGACAAGCAGTACCTGATCGGCTTTGCGCAACTGCCCGATGCCGCTTCGCTGGACCGCACCGATGAAGTGATCCGCAAAATGTCGACCATCGCCGAAAGCATTCCCGGCGTGGAAAACTCGATCTCGTTCCCGGGGCTGTCGATCAACGGGTTCACCAATGCGCCGAACGCCGGCATCGTGTTCCTGGGCCTGGCGCCGTTCGACCAGCGCAAGGACAAGAGCAAGTCGGCCGAAGCGATTGCCGCCGAGATGAACAAGCGCATGGGCGCGGTGCAGGATGCCTTCGTGATGGTGCTGCCACCGCCGCCGGTCAACGGCCTGGGCACGACGGGCGGCTTCAAGCTGATGATCGAAGACCGCGGCAACCTGGGGTACGACGAACTGTACAAGGCGGTGCAGGCGGTGCAGGCCAAGGCCGGACAGGAACCGCGGCTGCAGGGCGTGTTCTCGGGCTACCAGATCAACGTGCCGCAGCTGTTCGCCGACGTGGACCGCGTGAAGGCGAAACAGCTGGGCGTGCCGCTGCAGACCATCTACCAGACCCTGCAGATCAACCTGGGCTCGCTGTACGTGAACGACTTCAACCAGTTCGGCCGTACCTACCAGGTGCGTGTGCAGGCCGATGCCCAGTTCCGTTCGCAGCCCGAGCAGATCGCGCAGCTGAAGGTGAAGAACGACAAGGGCGAGATGATTCCGCTGTCGTCGCTGATGCGCGTGAAGGACACGTATGGCCCCGACCGCGTGCAGCGCTACAACAACTACGTGGCGGCGGACCTGAACGGCGGCCCGGCACCCGGTATCTCGTCCGGCCAGGCGCAGGCGATCATGGACCAGATCCTGCGCGACACGCTGCCGAAGGGGATCACGTATGAATGGACCGACCTGACGTACCAGGACATCCTGGCCGGCAATACGATGATCTACGTGTTCCCGCTGTGCGTGCTGCTGGTGTTCCTGGTGCTGGCCGCGCAGTACGAAAGCTGGACGCTGCCGCTGGCCGTGATCCTGATCGTGCCGATGTCGATCCTGTGCGCGCTGATCGGCGTGAAGCTGACCGGTGGCGACAACAACATCTTTACCCAGATCGCGCTCTTTGTGCTGGTCGGTCTCGCGTCGAAGAACGCGATCCTGATCGTTGAATTTGCACGCGAGCTGGAAGATCACGGGCGCAGCGTCGTCGACGCCGCACTGGAGGCTTGCCGCCTGCGTCTGCGCCCCATCCTGATGACGTCGATCGCATTCATCATGGGCGTGCTGCCGCTGGTGTTCTCCAGTGGCGCGGGTGCCGAGATGCGCCATGCGATGGGCGTCGCCGTGTTTGCCGGCATGCTGGGCGTGACGTTCTTCGGCCTGTTCCTGACGCCGGTGTTCTACGTGCTGCTGCGCACGCTGGCCAAGCGCATGGAAAAGAAAAACGTGCCGGCGCACGACGAAGTGGCGCTGGTGAAAATGGAAGGGACCCACGGATGAACAAGCTCATGAACACGCTCACTGCGCGGGGTGTCGCACCCCTGGTTGCCGCGCTGGTGTTGACCGCCTGCGCCGCGCCTGAATTCAAGCAACCCGCCGTCGAGGTGCCGGCGGCCTTCAAGGAAACCCAGTCGGCCGCGCAGTCTGCCGATCCTGTAAAAGTGGCTGCCGACGGCACGCGCTGGAAAGAGGCGCAGCCGGCCGAACAGCAGCCGCGCGGCGAATGGTGGCTGGCGTTCAACGACCCGGCCCTGAACGAGCTGATGGCAGAGGCGATTCGCAATAACGCCAACCTGACCGTCGCCGCAGCGCGGGTGAAGCAGGCACGCGCCATCGCCGGCATCGCCGAAGCGGACCGCATTCCGCAGGTCGGCGTCGGCGTCGGTGCCAGCCGCTCGCAGCAGTCCCCGCAGGAAGCGGGCCTGCCGCAAGGCGCGCGGATGGCGCCGGGCACCAGCTACAACGCCCGGCTGACGGCCAGTTATGAAGTGGACCTGTTCGGCCGCGTGTCGTCGAACGTGGCGGCGGCACGCAACGACGCGGCGACGGTGGAAGCGAATTACCGCTCCGTGCTGCTGTCGCTGCAGGCCGACGTGGCCCAGACCTGGTTCCGCCTGCGGGCCACGGACGCCGAACTGGCGACCGTGGCGCAGACGGTCCGCCTGCGCGAGGAAAACGTCAAGGTCAACCAGCGGCGCTTCGACCTGGGCGACATCGGCGAATTCGACCTGTCGCGCGCAAAAACGGAACTGGCGACGTCGCGCGCCGAGGCGATCGGGCTGCAACGGCAGCGCACGAATGCCGAGCACTCGCTGGCGGTGCTGCTGGGGAAACCGGCGGCATCCTTCAGCGCCACCGAGAATCCGCTGACCGAAGGCGGCATGCTGCCGGCAATTCCGGGCGGCCTGCCATCGTCGCTGCTGGAGCGCCGGCCCGACATCGCCGCCGCCCAGCGCGCGATGGAGGCGTCGAACGCCCGCATCGGCGTGGCCCGTTCGGCGATGTTCCCGGCGCTGACGATCAGCGCCGACGGCGGCGGCGTGGGCCCGGCGTTCTCCGACGTATTCCGCTGGAGCAGCCGCTCCTGGCTGCTGGGCGCACTGCTGTCGATGCCCGTCATCGACGGCGGCCGCAACCGCGCCAACATCACGCGCAGCGAAGCGGTACTGGAAGAATCGGTGGGCACGTACCGGCAAACCGTCCTGAGCGCGTTCGCCGAGGTCGAGGACAACCTGGCCGGCTTGCGCATCCTGTCCGGCCAGACGGCGCAGATCGACGACGCCGTGGTCTCCGCCCGGCGCTCCGCCGACCTGGCGCAAAAGCTGTACGACGCCGGCCGCTCCAGCTACCTCGAGCTGCTGGACGCCCAGCGCAACCTGGCAATCGTCGAACGCACCGCCGTGCAGCTGCGCGGCGACCGGGCCATCACCACCGTCGCGCTGATCCGCGCCCTCGGCGGCGGCTGGGACGCCCCCGTCAACACCGCCCAGGCGCGCAACTGAGTAACCCCACGTAGTCCCTTGCGGCGGCTCCCCCCGGAGCCGCCGTTTTTTTTGGCGTCATAGCCCAGCTGGTCTCAAAACAACACCGGGGACAGTCCCCACAGGAGGGACAGTCCCCACAGGAGGGACAGTCCCCACAGGAGGGACAGTCCCCACAGGAGGGACAGTCCCCACGGGAGGGACAGTCCCCAGGTTTTTTACAACAATTTCGCAAAATCCCGGACTGCGCCCGAATTCCGGAAATATTTCTTCGCTATCATGCGGCGGTCGAAACCCGGGGGAAGCTCGTGATCACCAGCACATTACTCAGCAGTATTCCAGGCATTGTCCATGGTTTCGCTACCGACGCCCAACTCGTGCCGCACGTGCTGCAGCCGGTCTGGGAGCGGCGGCCGGACAAGAAGCAGGTGCACGGTACGCGTGCGGTGCGGATCGACAGCCAGCGCCATCGCGCGGGGGAGGCTGACGCGTTCCACACGCAGCGGCCGGGCATCCCTGTCTCGGTCATCACGGCCGATTGCGTGCCGCTGCTGCTGGCGCGGCGGGACGGCGGCCATGTGGCGGCCGTGCACGCGGGCTGGCGCGGGCTGTCCGACGGCATCATCCCGCATGTGCTGGCGGAGATTGGGGCAGGGGATGACTGGGTGGCGGCGGTCGGACCGACGATCTGCGCCAGCTGCTATGAAGTCAGCGAAGAGCTGGCGCAGCGCTTCGCCCGGCAGTTCCACGGCATTCCCGCAGCGGAGCTGCTGCCGCGCCACCGCCATCTGAACCTGCGGGTCATCGCAGACAGCCAGTTGCGGCAGGCTGGCGTGACGGAGATCGAGCACGTGGGTGGCTGCACCTGCTGCGCGCGCGACGGGGCAGGCACGCTGCTGTTCCGCAGCTATCGCCGGGGTGACCGCAACTCCCAGCAGCATGCGGGCCTGTTTATCAAAGAGTGACAACGCGAGCGATGACAGCGGTGCCGGCACGGCCATTGCCTTGGCATGTCGATCGCGTGCCTGCTGCGGCGCCTTCTCCAGACGCCGCGTTGCATGAATGATTCGCCAACCTGGCTGGTACTTGAAAAAGCCGATGTGCTCGTGCGACCATTCCTGCACAGGCAGCCGGTCCGTGGTGGCCTGGTCGACTTGCGCCGGCGGCGAGACTCCTGCCGCGCGCGGGATTCACCAACCGATAGGAGGATGCTTACATGATTCAGCAGATGAGATTCGCCGTCCCGGGCAGGCACGTCTGGTGGATCGTCGCCGGAGCGATGGGCGGCTGCACCGGCCTTGCGCTCGACTTGTCGGCCACGGGCGCACTGTCCGGCGAGGCCGCGAAATGGGGCTGCATCGGTGCGCTGTTCGGCGCCGCCGTCGGTGTTGCATCGCTATTGCGCAACGCGTTGAATCGACGGTAGGCTTGCCCGAAGGCGGCACGACGGCCGAAGCGATGTGCCGGCGATGGGATGAACGGTCCTTTCGACGGGGCCGCCGCCATGGCAATCGCACTGTCCGGTCCCTAGAATGGCGGCTCCATTCAACCCGACCGGAACACATGAAAAACACACTGATCGCCATCGCCTGCCTCGGCATCGCAGCCTTTGCGCACGGCGCCGACTGGGACGAGCCGCAAGAGCCGTTCGCCCTCTACGGCAATACGTACTACGTTGGCCCGAAAGGCGTCGCCGCGGTGCTGGTGACGTCGCCCGCCGGCCATATCCTGATCGATGCGGGCTCGCCGAAGTCGCCCGCCGCCATCGCCGCCAGCATCCGCAAGCTGGGCTTCAAGGTCGAAGACGTCAAGTACATCCTGACGTCGCACGAACATGGCGATCACGTGGGCGGCGCGGCTGCGCTGCAGGCGATGACGGGTGCCACGGTGATCGGCAGCGCGAAAAGCACGCCGGTGCTGGCGAGCGGCAAGCCGAATCCGGCCGATCCGCAATTCGGCAGCCTGTCCGACACGCTGCCCGTGGCGAAAACCCGCACGGTGCGCGATGGCGAAACGGTCACACTGGGACCGCTGTCAATCACGGCACACGCCACGCCCGGCCACACGCCGGGGGGCCTGTCGTGGACGTGGCAGTCGGCCGAGAATGGCCGCGCCGCGAACATGGTCTACGCGGACAGCCTGAACGCCTTCGGCCTGCACGGCTTCCGCTACGGCGGCGACGCGCGCTGGCCCGAAGCGCGCCAGCAGCTGGAAGCGTCGATCGCGAAGGTTGCCGCCTTCCCGTGCGACGTGCTGGTATCCAACCACCCCGACCTGGGCGGGTTATGGGAGCGCAAGGAGCAGGCCGCGCAGCGCGGCAGCGCGGCGTTCATCGATACCGGGGCATGCCGCAAGTATGCGGAACGGAGCCGGAAACGGCTGGCCAAGCAGCTGCAGGAAGAACAAAACCGGTGACAGACACCGGTTTTCGGGAAACATTTCCAGAAAACTGGTGTCTGTCACCGGTTTTTCTACCGGGTCCGCCAGCGATTCCGCAGCGCTGGTCGGCTCATGCCTTCAGGTAGCCATGCCGGCGCGAGTCGGGCATGATCCAGGAGGCGGCAAGGGCGATCGCGCAGATGATGGCCACGTACCAGAAGAACGCGCTTTCGTGGCCCTGCGACTTGAACAGCAGGGCGACGTATTCGGCGGTGCCGCCGAAGGCCGCGTTGCCGATCGCGTAGGACAGCCCGACGGCCAGCGCGCGGATCTCCGGCGGGAACATTTCGGCCTTGACGATGCCGCTGATCGACGTGTAGAAGCTCACGCCCACCAGCGCCGTCAGCACCAGGGCAAAGGCATGCGTCGGCGCCTGGACCTGGCCGATGGCCGTCATCAGCGGCACGGTGCCGACCATCGTCAGCACACCGAAGATGATCATCATCGTGCGCCGTCCGATGCGGTCCGACAGCGCGCCGAACAGCGGCTGGATCAGCATGAAGCAGAACAGCACGGCCGTCATCACCAGCGTCGCCGTCTCGGCATCCATGTGCGCGGTGTTGACGAGGTACTTCTGCATGTACGTCGTGTACGTGTAGAACGCCAGCGAACCGCCGGCCGTGTAGCCGAGCACCGTCAGCAGCGCGCGCGGATGTTCCAGCACGCCGCGGATCGTGCCGGCCTTTTCGCTCTTGCTCGCTTCGGTCGCGGTTTCCACCAGCGCGCGGCGCAGGAACAGCGCCACCAGCGCGGCCGCCGCGCCAATGAAGAAGGGGATGCGCCAGCCCCAGGCCCGCATCTCGTCGGGCGTCAGAAATTGCAGCAGTCCGACCAGCACCAGCGTGGCGAGCAACTGGCCGCCGATCAGCGTCACGTACTGGAACGACGCATAGAAACCCCGCTTGCCGGCCACGGCCACCTCGCTCATGTAGGTTGCGCTGGTGCCGTATTCGCCGCCCACCGACAGGCCCTGGATCAGCCGCGCCAGCAGCAGCAGGAACGGTGCCCAGAATCCGATGCTGGCATAGGTGGGCAGCAGGCCCACCATCAGCGAGCCAAAGCACATCAGCAGCACCGACGTCATCATCGACGTGCGCCGGCCCAGCCGGTCGGCAATCCGCCCGAACAGCCAGCCGCCGAGCGGCCGCATGAAGAAGCCCACGGCAAAGATGCCGGCCGTGTTGAGCAGCTGCGACGTGGGATCCCCTTTCGGGAAAAACGCCGCGGCGAAATACAGCGAGGTAAACGAGTACGCGTAAAAGTCGTACCACTCGACCAGGTTACCGGACGAGGCGCCGACGATGGAGAGGATGGGGCTGTGGATCTTGTGGTCGCTCATGATGAAGGCTGTTCCAAAAAACGGCTTTTATCATAGCGGCCCCGGCGGCGGGACGCGCGCCCGATTGGGATGGGCAACGGCCTGGCCGGAAGAGGTAAGGATCGGAAAAATCTCGCAGGAAACCCGCAGGCAATTTTGTGCGCCGATGTTGTGCGCCGATGCGGGCGCCAAAAAAAAGCCCGTGCGCAAGGCACGGGCAAGGGAGCCGTTGTTGTTCTGTGCTCTACATCGTTGATGCCGTTTTGTGCTCTGAGAGTAGCGACGGTTTTACTTTGTCTGCGGTGCGTGCGTCAGGTGCGCATGCGAATCTTCCTTGGCCTCGGCCTTCGCCTTGGCGGCCTTTTCAGTTGCCTTGGCCTTTTTTTCCTTGGCGTCCGCCTTGGCTTCGGCTACGTCCTTCTTCGCTTCAGCCTTTTCCTTGGCGAGCTTGGCATCGGCCTTGGCGGTTTCCCTGGCTTCCTTGGCATCCGCCTTGGCGACTTCCGTCTGTTCTTTCGCCGCTTCTTTCGCCGCTTCTTTCGCGTGTGCCGTTTCTGCATGCGCGGCTGCGGCCGGAGAGGTGGCAGGCGCGGTCGACTGGGCGAACGCGGCGCCGGCGAACAGGCCTGCAATCAGGGTGGCAGCTACTTTGGTGGCGATTGCATTTTTCATGATTGCTTTGTTCATGGCGAAGTCCTTGTCTGCTTGGTTGGTGATACTCGTCCTGGTACTCATCGGTATGACACGCCGCATCGGGTGTCACTGGGCAGAAAACGCCACCCGTCCGCACAACGTTGACCGGCTTTACATCTGTTACAAATCACGGTCTTCCGCGCTGCTTCTGTTACCTGACGAACGGATTCCCTTGCCTGCGCCGGCCTACAGTATGGCCATGACCGACGCCCTCAAACTCTACAAGGCCAAGCGCAACTTCGCGATCACTCCGGAACCCGCCGAAGGCGGACAGGAAGGGCAGGAAGCGCTGACGTTCGTGATCCAGAAGCACTGGGCATCACGGCTGCACTACGACTTCCGCCTCGAACTCGACGGCACGATGAAAAGCTGGGCCGTCCCCAAGGGCCCCAGCTACGACAGCCACGACAAGCGCATGGCCGTGCACGTGGAAGACCACCCGATCTCGTACAACGATTTCGAGGGCGTCATCCCGGAAAAACAGTACGGCGCCGGCAAGGTGATCATCTGGGACAAGGGTACCTGGCACCCGGTCGGCGATCCGCGCAAGGGCTACCGCGACGGCAACCTGAAGTTCGAGCTGCGCGGCCACAAGCTGCGTGGCCGCTGGGTGCTGGTACGCATGCGGCGTTCCGGCGAAAAGCAGGAGCCCTGGCTGCTGATCAAGGAAAACGACGAGTATGTACGGCCGGCCAGCGAATTCTCCGTCATCGACGAGATGCCCGACAGCGTGAAGGCGCTCGGCATGCCCACGGACGAGCAGCTGACGCCCGAAGCGGAAGAAGCGGAAAGCATCGCCGAGCAGCACCAGGGCAAGCCGGCGCGCAAGGCCGCGGCCAGGAAGGGGCCCGCGGCGAAATCGGCTGCAACGAAATCGGCGGCAGCGAAATCGGGCGCAACGAAAGCGGCGGCAACGAAAGCGGCGGCAACGAAGGCCACGGCAACGAAGGCCACGGCAACAACGCCGGCTGCCAGGAAGGCGCCGGCCAAAGGGAAGGGCAAGGCGACGGACACCGGCGACCCGCTCGCGAAGGTGCCGCTGCCGGCCACGCTGTCGCCCGAGCTGGCGACGCTGGTCGACAGTCCGCCGGGCGACCCTGAAAACTGGATCTTTGAACTGAAGTTCGATGGCTACCGGCTGCTGGCCCGCGTCGAGGGCAAGTCGATCGAACTGTGGACCCGCAACGGCAACGACTGGACCCATAAACTGGAACCGCTGCGCGCGGCGCTGGAAAAGCTGCAGCTGCCCGACGGCTGGTACGACGGCGAGATCGTCGTGCACGATGCGAACGGGCGCCCCAACTTCGGCCTGCTGCAACAGGCGTTCGACGGCGAGAAGACGAAAAAAATCGTGTACTTCGTCTTCGATGCGCCGTACCTGGACGGCCACGACCTGCGCGACGTGCCGCTGGCCCAGCGCCGCGAACTGCTGCGCACGGTGCTGGGCGACGACGAGACGGGCCAGGTGCGCTTCTCGGCCGAGCTGGCGGCGCCGCCGGAGGAAATCGTCGCCGCGGCGTGCCGGATGGGCCTTGAAGGCATCATCGGCAAGCGGCGCGACGCGCTGTACACGTCGCGCCGCTCGGGCGACTGGATCAAGCTGAAATGCGCGCAGCGCCAGGAATTCGTCATCGGCGGATACACCGATCCGAAAGGCTCGCGGGTCGGCATCGGCTCGCTGCTGCTGGGCTACTACGACGACGAGGGCAAGCTGCACTATGCCGGCAATGTCGGTGCCGGTTTCAACGACACGTCGCTGCGCGACATCATCGCCAGGCTGAAGAAGGTGGCCAGCGACACGAATCCGTTCGCGCCCACCAAGGCGATCGAAAAAAGGGCGCACTGGGTCAAGCCCACGCTCGTGGCCGAAGTGACGTTCGGCGAATGGACGGGCAGTGGCTCGATCCGCCATTCCGTGTTTCTCGGCCTGCGTACGGACAAGAAGGCGACCAGCATTCGCCGCGAGCGGGCCGCCCATGTGGAGGATGTGATGCAGACGCACACTGAAAGCAAGGCCGGCGCCGCCCGCAAGAGCGCCGCGGGATCGAAGGCGGATGCCAAGGCGGGATCCGTCGCCGGAACCGACGCCAAGGCGGTGGTGGACAGCAAGCTGCCCGCAACGCTGAAAGTCACCAACCCGGACCGGCTGATCGATCCGGTCAGCGGCATGACCAAGATCGGCCTGGTGCGCTACTACGCACTGGTGTCCGGACTGATGCTGGAACACCTGAAGGGCCGCCCGCTGGCGCTGGTGCGGGCCCCGGCCGGCGTCGGCGGCGAGCTGTTCTTCCAGAAGCATTCGGAAACCGGCAAGCTGCCCGGCGTGAAGCAGCTGCCGCAGGAACTGGACCCGGATCACCCGACGATGCTCGAGGTGGCCAGCGTGCAGGGCCTGCTGTCGTGCGCGCAATGGAACGTCGTCGAGTTCCATTCGCAGAACGCGTTCGCGAAGACCTATGAAAAGCCGAACCGGATGGTGTTCGACCTCGACCCCGGCCAGGGAGTGTCGTGGCAGCAGATCCAGGAAGCGGCGCAGCTGATGCGCGCCTTCCTCGAGCAACTGGGCTTGCCGTCGTTCCTGAAGACCAGCGGTGGCAAGGGCCTGCACGTGGTCGTGCCGTTGAAACCCCAGCATGGCTGGGATGCCGTGAAAGGCTTTTCCAGCTTCATCGTCGAGCACATGGCGCGCACGCTGCCGGACCGTTTCGCCTTCAAGAGCGGGCCGAAGAACCGGGTCGGCAAGATCTTCATCGATTACCTGCGCAACGGCCGCGGCGCCACCACGGCGGTCGCCTGGTCGGCCCGCGCGCGCCCCGGCATGGGCATCTCGGTGCCGGTCGCGTGGAACGAACTGGAACACCTGAAAGGCGGCGACCAGTGGACCGTGGCCACGGTGCACACCCGGCTCGATCACGGCAACGAGCCGTGGGCCGACTATGCCAAGAGCGCCGTCACGCTGACGAAGGCCATGAAGCAGATGGGCTACAAGCCCGGCTGACCGGCCGCCGGCAGCAAGCCGTTGATGGTGGCGTAGGCTTCCGCCTCGTCGACCAGCGCGGGTGAGCGGCCATGCGTCGTGAACTCCCGCACCAGCCGGGAAGCGTGCGCCCACAGCGCCTGCGGCAGCCATGACCCGGTGCTGACGCGTCGCACGCCCAGCGCGGCCAGCTCCGCCACCGGCGGCAGTCCGGGCCACGCAATCACGTTCAACAGCAGATCCGTCCCAGCGGCCAGTTCGGCGATGTCCGCCGGGTCGGTCACGGCCAGCGGGAACAGCCCGTTCGCACCCGCCTCGCGATACAGGTGCGCCCGCCGCAAGGTTTCGCCGACCTGCGCGCCGGCCGGCACGAGCTGTCGCGCGAACACGTCGCAGCGGATGTTGATGTACAGGTTCACCCCGGCGCGCCCGGCGGCGGCGCGGGCCGCGCCGATTTTCCGGCACAGCAGTTCGGGCGCCGCCGCGCCATCTTGCAGGTTGATGCCGACCGCGCCCGCATCGACAAAGCGCGCCACGGCGGCGCCCACGGCCGCCGGGTCGTCCGAGTAGCCGCTCTCGATGTCGACGGTGAGCGGCACGCCGGTCACGCGGCGGATGCGGCGCACGCACGCCACGTGTTCGTCCAGCGGCAGCACGTCCCCATCGCGGTAGCCGAGCGACCAGGCCACACCGGCGCTGGTGGTGGCGATGGCCGGGGCGCCAAGGCTGGCGATGAGCCGGGCACTGCCGGCATCCCACGCGTTGGTCAGGATCAGCGGTTGCGGCTGGCGATGCAGCGCGTGGAACGTGGCATCCATCGGCAGGGCATCCATCGGGTCTCCTTGGCAAAAAAAGCCTATTTTATGGATGGCTTCGCACGGCGATAATAGCGCCAGATCGCATTAATTCATTCCTGGGGAGACGCAATGCAACGGGTGCCGTTCAACCTCGTCGAGGCGTTCAGCGCCGTGGTGGAGCAGGGCGGCTTTGCCCGCGCGGCCGCCACCCTGAACATGACGCCGTCCTCGGTCAGCCGGCTGGTGAAGGCCCTCGAGCAGCAGCTCGGCGTGCGCCTGCTGAACCGCACCACGCGCGCCATGTCGCTGACCGAGGCAGGGCAGCGCTTCCATGCCGACAGTGCCGCCGCGCTGGCGCAATTGCACGGCGCCTGCGAACGCGCGGCGGAAGGCGCCGCCGAGCCGCAAGGCACGCTGCGCGTGAGTGCCCCGGTGGCGTTCGGGCGCACGCACCTGGTGCCGCACCTGGCGGCGTTCATGATGCGTTATCCGCAACTGCGGGTGGACCTGCTGATCACCGACCGGCTGGTGGACATCGTGGCCGAGCGCATCCACGTGGCGATCCGCATCGGCCGGCTGGACGATTCCACGCTGGTCGGCCGCAAGCTGCTGCCGAACCGGCGCATCCTGGCGGCTGCGCCGGCATACGTGGCGCGGCATGGCATGCCCGCCACCGTGGCGGAGCTGGAGCGGCATGAATGCCTGGTCTCCACCGCCAATCACGACGGCGAAGTGTGGAAGCTGCACGGCGACGAGGGCGAGCGGGCCGTGCGTCCGCGCGGGCGTGTGCGTTCGGACAACGGCGATGCCGTGCACCGGCTGGCCGTCGACGGCATGGGCATCTGCTTCCGGTCCGCCGTCAGCCTGGAGGAAGACCTGTGTGCCGGGCGCCTCGTGCAGGTGCTGCCCGCGTGGACCGGCAAGGAGAGCGGCGTGTATGCGATGGCGCCGTCGCGGCCGATGAGCCCGGCCGCACGGGCGCTGGCGGACTTCCTGGTCGAACGGTGGTCCGGCGCGGAAGCTGCCGTCAGCCAGGCTGGATGACGTTCTGGAATATCCCCAGCGCCAGCGCCTTCAGCATCGCGGCGGGCAGCGACGAGGATTCCAGTTTTTCGAGAATGCTGCCGACATGCGTGCGGACCGCGCCGGGGCTGATCCTCAGCGCGCGGGCGGCGTTCGCAGTGCCCGCGCCGCTGCCGATCCACCGCAGTACCTCCGCCTCGCGGTCCGACAGCGGCCCGGCGCAAGGCATGGCGGGATGCCTCGTGGCGGCGGCGGTCACCGCTTCGACGGCTTGCCGGTCGAAGCGGCCGGCCTGCGCCGCCAGCAGCGCGGTCGCTGCGGCCGGCTGGTACGGCGCGCGCCATGGCCGCGGCGAGCGCAGGGCGGTCCATGCTGCCGCGGCGGCCAGCAGCCGGTGCGCGGGCGACAGCGCTTCGGCCGTCACGCTGCGGAAGTAGCCGCTGCCGTCGAGGCGCTCATACGCATGCGCGGCCAGCAGGGCCTCGGCGGCAAGGCCCGGCACGTGGGTCGCCATGCGCGCGGTCCAGTACGGCGCGCGGCGTACCTGTTCCCGTTCGGCCTTGCGCAGCCGGCCGGGGTTGTTCCAGACCGGGTTGGGAATCGCCGCGCGGCCGGCGCCGTGGAGCAGGGCGGCGCGTTCCAGGCAACGCTGCTCCGTCGGCGGCAGGCCCGCCAGCGCGGCGGCATCGCGCGCGACGGCGGCCACGCGGCGCGCATGGCCGGCCAGCCATGGCAGCTTCAGCTCCATCACGTCCGCCACCAGCGCAAGCGGCACGTCGCCGCCGGCCGCAGGCGGTACCGCATCGTCGGGTGCATCGAGCGCATCGAGCCAGCTGCGCGCATGTGCTGACACCTGTTGCACGAGGTGTGCCGGGTACTTGCGGCCCGCCAGGCGCCCGATCACCCGCAATGCCGTGGGCAGGCCGTGCGCGCGTGCCAGCACCTCCAGGTCGCCGGCCAGCGCCACGTGGAAAACGGCGGCCGGAATCGCGTCGCCATGCAGCCGCGCCGGCAGGCCATTGCCGTTGGCGTGTTCGAACAGGTGCCGCAAGCCCGCCTCTTCGCCCGCGGGCAGGCCGAGCATGCGGGCGATATCGCCCGCCACCTCGCAATGCAGACGCGCGAGCGGCAGCGCGTTGGCGGCCGTCAGCCGGTGATTGGCCGGCAGCGTGCGGGCCAGCATGGCGTGGCGTCCGCCCACGTCGTCGCCCAGCAGCGCGGCGAAGCCGGCGGCGCTGGCGGTACTGCCGGACCAGCGCAGCAGCGCCACCACGCGCGCCGTTTCGCGGCTGCGGGTGCCGGCGCCTGCCGCTTCGGCCACGCGGCCGGCCAGCCGCGCCACGCGCGTCGAGTGTCCGGGCGGCTGGCCCATCGCCAGGTCGCCGGTCATGGCCAGCGCCGCCACGGCATCGGCCACGCCCACGGTGGCTGCTTCATAGTGCTTCATGGCCGGTACTGTAGCGGCGCCGGGCAACGCCGGCAAGGACGGCGCTGCGCTTACATGCCCGGCGGCGGGTTCACCGGGATCGGATTGCGCAGCGACAGGTTGATCACGTTCCAGCCGCGGATCACGGAAATCGCATAACCGAGTTCGGCGACCTGCGTTTCGGTGAAGTGCTCGCGCAGCTCGCCGTAGGCGGCGTCGGTGTCGTCGCGGTGCGGCAGGGCATTGACGGCGTCGGCCCAGCGCAGCGCGGCACGTTCGCGGGCATCGAAGAACGGCGACTCGCGCCACGCCGCCACGGTGTTCAAATGACGCGGATCGGCGCCCTGTCGTACTAGGTCGCGCCAGTGCATGTCGACGCAGACGCCGCAGCCGTTGACCTGCGAGACGCGCAGGTTGACCAGTTCGACGATGCGCTCGCCCAGCGAGCTGGCCCTGGCGGCCTGCGACAGGGCGATCATCGCCTGCAGGCCCTGCGGGGCGACGGAGAATAAGGGAATGCGTGCCTTGGACATGATGGTTTCCTTGGTTGTGGCGGCGCACAGTGCGTCGCCTTCCCTCGTTAGACGCGGTGGCACCGGCCGTTGTGACAGCACGATCGGCAATTTGTGAAAACGCCGAGTTGTTAACAAAAACTGTGGATAAGCTTGTTAATCAACGCTGGGCCCGGATGCTAAGTACCTGATATTTCGATGGAATCTTGAAGAGCCCGGATATCGGGCATTGTGCTTCCGTGGTTATATTTCCACAAGGAAAGCATCCGGCCGCGACGGCTGATAAAATTGCCGATCAGCACTATCACCGTGCAACCTTCGGCCCCCACCCCTGCCCGAATCGCGCGACCAGCCGGTCGCTGTCTTCTTCTTGTTGCCTGACCGATGCCAGAACAGAACCCTGCGCGATTCGCGCGGCTGTGTGCCGCCTTGTCCCTTTCCTTGTTGCCGTGGGCAGCGCATGCCGGACGGCCGCTCGTGACCGACGATGCTTCCGTGCTGGCCGCCGGCGATTGCCAGGTCGAGGCATCGGCCAGCCGCGGGCCAGGCCAGCGCTGGCTGGCGCCATCCTGCAACGTGGCGGAGAACTGGGAAGTGGCGACCGGCGCAGGCAACGTGCGCAGTGGCGGGGAATTCCGCCGCGCGATCGTGATCGGGGCAAAGACCGTATTCAGGCCGCTGTCGGAGGACGGCTTCGGCGTGGGCGCCGCAGTGTCGGAGCAGCGCATCTCCGGGCCTGAAAGGTCCATTGACCAGACCGTGAACCTGTTCGCCAGCGTGCCGCTGGCGCCGTGGGCGGTGGCGCACGTGAATGCCGGGGCAGTCCGGCACGGCATGTCGCACCAGCATGCTGGGACCTGGGCGGCGGCGCTTGAAACGACGCGAGGGCGCGGTGCCCTGACATTCGAGGCATTCGGGGAGCGTGGATCCAGCCGCGGCTGGCAGGCGGGGGCGCGCTGGACGCTGGTCGACGACGTGCTCGATCTCGATGCCGGCTATGGCGCGCTGCACGATAGCGATGGCCGCCGCCGCTTCGCGACGGTCGGCCTGACGTACGCGTACCAGCGCTGATCCGCGCGTCGTGCCGCGAGATTCGTGCCGCCAGATTCGTGCAGCCAGATTCTGGCTGCGAGTTTCAGGCGGCGAACATCACGCTGCAAACTTCACGCTGCGAACTTCAAGCTGCAAACTTCACGCTGCTTTTTTGCGGGTCGCGGCGGTGGATTTCGCCGCCGTCCTTTTCGGTGCCGCCGGTTTCGAAGCGGCCGCCTTGGCAGCCCCGGTCTTCGGCGCCGCCTCTATTGCCGCCGTCGTCTTCGCCGCGCGCGCCGTGCCGGAAGCACTGGCCGCCTTGCGTGGCGCCGCCTTCTTCGCCGGCTTCTTGTCTTCCTGCTCCGGCGCCGCATCCTCGTCGCCGGATTCGTCGTCCGCGTCGTCTACCTCTTCGGCCGCCGCCTTCTTCCCCTTGCCGGGCCGGTTGCCGAGCGATTGCTGCAGCAGCGCCACCAGGTCGATGACGTTGCTCGCAGGTTTCGCCTCGGTTTCCTTGGACGGCATCGTGATCGACTTGGTCTGCCCCGCCTTGACTTTTTTCTCGACCAGCGCCAGCACGTCTTCCTTGTAGGTGTCGTGGTACAGGCTGGGGTCCCATTCCTCGCTCATGCCTTCCACGAGCGACAGCGCCATCTTGAGTTCCTTGTCCGAGATACCGGCGCCCTTCAGGCCTTTTTCCGGCAGGTCGAGGCCTTCGGTATCGCGGATCTCGTCGGCATAGCGCAGCGTATTCATGATGATGCCGTCCTCGCTGGCCACCAGCGCGCACAGGTGCTGCTTGGTGCGGATCACCACCGTGGCGATGCCGATGCGCCCGGCGCGGCGCAGGGTCTCGCGCAGCAGCGCATACACCTTCGCCCCGCCGCGCCCCGGCGCCAGGTAGTACGGCGTTTCGTAGTAGGTCAGCGGCACGTCCTCGGCATTGACGAACGAGATGATGTCGATCGTCTGCGTGGCTTTCACGTTGGCCCGCTTGAGGTCCTCGTCGGACAGCACCACGTACTCGCCGGACGTGTACTCGTAGCCCTTGATGATGTTGTCCCAGGCGACTTCCTTGCCGTTGCCCTTGTTGTAGCGCTTGAAGCCGATCGGCGAGAAGTCGCGCTTGTCGAGCATGGTGAGATCCAGCTCGTTCTGCTTCACGGCCGAGTACAGGTCGACCGGGATGTGGACCAGGCCGAAGCTGATGGCGCCTTTCCAGAGCGAGCGGGCCATGGCGGCGCTCCTAGCCGACGCTGCCGGTGACCGGCAGCACGATGCCGCTGATGTAGCTGGCGGTGGCGGGCGATGCCAGGAACACGTAGGCCGGCGACAGTTCTTCCGGCTGGGCGGGCCGCTTCATGTCGGTGCTGGCGCCGAATTCCTTGATCTTGTCCGCCGTCTGGTCGGCCGGGTTCAGCGGCGTCCATACCGGGCCTGGCGCGACGGCGTTGACGCGGATGCCTTTCTCGATCAGGTTCGACGCCAGCGACATCGTGAACGCGTGGATCGCCCCCTTCGTCGACGAATAGTCGAGCAGCTTGGACGAGCCGCGCAGGCCGACCACCGAGCCCGTATTGATGATCGACGCGCCCTGCTTCAGGTGAGGGAGCGCCGCCTTGGCCATGTGGAAGTAGCCATAGATGTTGGTCTTCATCGTCAGGTCGAAGCGCTCTTCGGTGATGTCTTCCAGCGAGTCGGCATGCTCCTGGAAGGCGGCGTTGTTGACCAGGATATCGAGCTTGCCGAACGCTTTGACGGTCTCTTCCACGGCGCCGCGGCAGAACGCGAAATCGCGCACGTCGCCCGGAATCAGCAGCGCGCGCTTGCCTTCGGCCTCGATGTGGCGCTGCGTTTCCTCGGCGTCCTGCTGTTCGTCCGGCAGGTAGACCAGTGCCACGTCGGCGCCTTCGCGCGCGTACAGCACGGCCACCGCGCGGCCGATGCCCGAATCGCCGCCGGTGACGATCGCGCTCATGCCTTCCAGCTTGCCGCTGCCCTTGTAGCCGGGGGCCAGGAATTGCGGCTTCAGTTCCATCTCGGCTTCGATGCCGGGCTTGTCCAGGGTCTGGTCGGGCAGGGGATTGGTCGGGAACTCATGGGTGCCGGCCTGCACGCCTTGTTCTTCCTTCTGCTCGCTGCCGCCCTGCGCCTTCGCCGCATCCTTCTGGTCCTGCTGCTGCTGGATCTCGCGCTGCAGGTTGCCGACGTCCTGTGCCTTGTTTTCCGAATTGCTCATTTGACTGTTCTCCCAAAGATCGAGCGGACAGTATTGGCGTCCCCGGCGCCGGCCTCAGTGCGGTTGCGCACAGATGCGGGAACGCGCCTCCGGCGCGCCGGAGCAGCCAAAAGCAAAATCCGTCAAAACCGGTGACAGGCTCCAGTTTTCCGGAAACATTTCAAATTCAAAACCGGTGACAGGCACCAGTATTCCGGAAACATTTCAAATTAACTGGTGTCTGGAAGGAGAGATAGCTTGCAAGCTATCTCCGCTATGCAGGCGAGGAGCAAAGCTCCCCGAAACCCCTGCTGCGCCACCGGTTTTCTGGCGCCGGTTTTCGATGTCAGGCAACCGGCACCTTGCGCGGCAGCAGCAGTTCCGCCTGGCCGCCGGCGATGGCGCCGGCCGTCTGCGCGATCGTGTCGTACGGGGAACCGAGCTGGATGGCGCTGGCGGCGTCGAGGCGGGCCAGCTGGTCCGGCGACAGCTTCACGTTCAGCGCGCCCAGCGTGCCGTCGAGTTGCGCCAGCGTGCGCGGGCCGAGGATCGGCACCAGCGCCGTCGACGAGGCGGCGTCGCGGTGCAGCAGCCAGGCGATCGCCACCTGGGCGGGCGGCGCATCGACTTCGGCGGCGACGGCCAGCACGGCATCCAGCGTGGCGGTGGCGCGCTCCGAGTCTTCGCGGTGCACCAGCCGGCCGCCGAAGCCCTGCAGCCTGCCTTCCTCGTTGTTGCGGTACTTGCCTGTCAGCAGGCCGCCGCCGAGGGGTGACCACAGCGCGCCGCCCAGCCCGAGCCCTTCGATCATCGGCAGCAGTTCGCGGTCCGCGCTCCGTTCGGCCAGGCTGTATTCCATCTGTACGCCGACCAGCGGCGCCCAGCCGCGCAGTTCGGCGATCGCGTCCGCGCGGGCAATGCGCCAGGCGGGGAAGTTCGACAGGCCCGCATACAGGATCTTGCCGGCGCGGACCAAATCGTCGAAGGCGCGCAGCAGCTCTTCGACGGGCGTGTGGCTGTCGGCGAAGTGCGCCCAGTACAGGTCGATGCGGTCCGTCTTCAGCCGTTTCAGGCTGGCCTCGACCGACTGCACCATCGCCTTGCGGCTGTTGCCGGTGCCGCTGATGCCGCCGGGGCCGGACAGCGTGAACTTGGTGGCCAGCACGAAGTGATCGCGGTCGGCGGCGATGAAGTCGCCCGTCAGTTCTTCCGACTGGCCGCCCTGGTAGCCGTCCGCCGTGTCGATGAAGTTGCCGCCCGCTTCGACATAGCGGTCGAACACGGCCCTGGCCGCGTCGCGCTCGGCGCCATAGCCCCATCCGGTACCGAAGTTGCCGGTGCCCAGTGCCAGTTCCGATACGCGCAAGCCGCTGCGGCGGCCAAAGCTCTTGTATTGCATGGTGATTCTCCGGTTGGTTAAATGACGAACGTCATGTATGCGTTATATATTACGACCATCATGTATAATGTCAAGCACATTCCACGGAGGCGAACATGAAAGTATCGAGGGAACAGGCGGCGCAGAACCGGGAACGCATCGTCGAGACGGCGGCACGGGCGTTCCGCGAAAAAGGCTTCGACGGCATCGGCGTGGCCGACCTGATGAAGACGGCGGGCCTGACGCATGGCGGCTTCTATGGCCACTTCGCGTCGAAGGAGGCGCTGCTGGGCGAAGCGGTGGGGCGGGCGCTCGACGGCGCCGGCGACGGCTGGCAGGCGTCGATGGCGGCGCACCCGGACGATCCGCTGGGTGCGGTGGTGCGTTCCTATCTGTCGCCCAGGCACCGCGACAACCCCGGCGCCGGCTGCGCGATTTCCGCGCTGGGCGCCGACATTTCGCGGGCCGGGCCGGCCGTGCGCGACGCCGTGACGGAGCGCACGCGTGCCCAGCTCGACCTGCTGGCGCGCGCCGCGCCGGGCCAGACGGACGAGCAGCGGCGCAGCCATGCGATCGCGACGTATGCCGCGATGATCGGCGGCATGGTGCTGGCACGGGCCGTGTCGGATGCGGCGCTGTCTGACGAAATCCTGGCGGCGGTGGCCGGCGCGCTGGCATCGCCGCCGGCGTAAAGGGCGCGGGCCACGCGGCGCCAGGGCCCGGCCCCATGGTGGACACCAGCTCTGCCATGGTAGGCTTGCGCCTTCATACGTCATAACAGGTTTCATCGGCATGCTGGATTGGCTCAGACATTACCGCCGCGCGGCGCTGCCCGGCGATATCGGCGCGGGGATCGTCGTGGCCATGATGCTGGTGCCGCAGGGGATGGCGTATGCGCTGGTGGCCGGCCTGCCGCCGGTGGCCGGGCTGTACGCCAGCATCCTGCCGCCGCTCGTCTACGCGCTGTTCGGCAGCAGCATGACGCAGTCGGTCGGCCCGATGGCCATCGTGTCGCTGATGACCGGCGCGGCGATCGCACCGCTGGCGGGCGGCGCCCCCGGCCTGCACGGCGTATTGGCCGCGCAGCTGGCGCTGGTGGCGGGCGCCGTGCTGCTGCTGTGCGGCCTGCTGCGGCTGGGCTTTCTCGCCAATTTCTTCTCGCGGCCGGTGATGAGCGGCTTTACCGTCGGCTCGTCGCTGGTGATTGCCTGGGGCCAGGTGAAGCCGCTGCTGGGCGGGCCCCTGCAGCAGCCGCACGTGCCGAGCACGGTGCTGGGCCTGGCATCGCTGGCGTTGCTGCTGCTTGCGCGCAGCCACCTGGCCAGGCTGCTCAAGCGCCTCGGCATGGCCGGCACCGCGGCGGACGTGCTGTCGAAACTGGCGCCGATGGTGGTGGTGCTGGCCGCCACCGCGGCCGTTGCGGCCTACGGCGCCCATGGCATCCGCCTCACCGGACCGGTGCCTGCCGGCCTGCCGCAGCTGAACCTGGCCACCTCGCCGTCGCACTGGCGCGAGCTGCTGCAGCCGGGACTGCTGATCGGCTTCGTGGTCTTCCTGATGAGCATGAGCGCGGCGCAGACGCTGGCGCTGAAGCGGGGCGAGAAGCTGGTGTCGAACCGCGAGCTGGTCGGCCTGGGCGCCGCCAACGTGGCGGCCATGGCGTCCGGCGCGTTTCCCGTGACGGGCAGCCTGTCGCGCTCGGCCGTCAATTTCGCCGCCGGCGCCAATACGCCGCTGGCCAGCGTCATCTCGGCGGTGTTGCTGGCCGCCGCGCTGATGCTGCCCACCGGCTGGCTGGCACTGCTGCCGCTGCCGACGCTGGCCGCCACCATTATCGTCGCCGTGCTCGGCCTGCTGGAACTCGATACCTTGAAGACGGCCTGGCACTACGATCGCGGCGATGCGCTGGCCTGGCTGGTCACCTGCGTCGGCGTGCTGGCGCTGGGCGTGGAGGCGGGCGTCATCGTCGGTGTCGTGCTGTCGATGGGCACGCTGATCTGGCGCGCCAGCCGCCCCCACATCGCGGTGCTGGGGCGCATTCCCGGTACCGAGCACTTCCGCAATGTCGACCGCTACGCCGCCACCCGCTGCGAGGAGGTGCTGATCCTGCGCATCGATGCCAACCTGTTCTTCGGCAATGTCGAGGCGGTCAACGAAAGGATCGAGGACGAACTGCGCGCACACCCCGCCACCCGCCACCTGGTGCTGACGATGCTGGCCGTCAGCTCGATCGATACCACGGCGCTGTTCGCGCTGTCCGAACTCAATGCGGGCCTGCGCGCGCGCGGCATCGGCCTGCACCTGGCCGAAGTGAAGGGCCCGGTGATGGACCGCCTGCGCGCCAGCACGCTGCTCGACACCCTGAACGGCAAGCTGTTCCTCAGCACGGCCATGGCCAGCGAATACCTGAATTCACTTGACAAGGAAAAACGATGAAGAAGACCGGCCCGGCCCTTGCCGCCTGCCTGCTCGCCACCATGCTGACGACCTGCGCGGCGCTTGCCACACCGGCAGTCCCTGCAGCCCCGGCCACGCCAGGCGTCCAGGGCGGCGACGCCCGCCTGCGCGCCATCTATACGAGCGAATGGCAGTGGCGCCTCCAGCAGCGGCTGGAGAACGAGGAGGATGACACGAACGGCATCCGCGCCGACCTGCCGAAGGTCGACGAGGCAACCCAGCAGGCACGCCGGGCCCACTGGGAAGGCGTGCTGAAACAGCTCGATGGCGTGGCCGAGGACACCCTGTCGGCCGATGAACGCATCAACTATGCCGTCTACCGGGCGCAGGTCTCGGCACTGGCGGCCAATGTGCGCTTCCGGGAATACGAAAAACCGCTGAACGCGGATTCCTCGTTCTGGTTCAACATGACGTACGAGGCGCGCAAGCCGTTCCGCACGAAACAGGATTACGTCAACTACGTGGCCCAGCTGAACGACGTGCCGCGCTATTTCAACGAGCAGGTCGCCAACATGCGCGCCGGCCTGGCGCGCGGCTTCACGCCGCCGAAGGTCACGCTGGCCGGCCGCGACGCCACCATCGCCGGCGTCGCCGGTGCGAAGCCTGCCGACACGCCGTTCTACCTGCCGTTCAAGGAGATGCCGGCGACGATCCCGGCGGCCGAACAGGCCAGCCTGCGCGCCGCGGCCCTGAAGGCGATCGCCGACCGCGTGATTCCCGCGCATGCCGCATTGCTGAAGTTCATGCGCGACGACTACGTGCCGCGCGCCACCCCGACGCTGGCGGCCGAGAGCCTGCCGGACGGGAAGGCGTATTACCAGTCGAAGATCGTCGAGTACACCACCACGCAGTTGTCCGCCGACGAGATCCACCGCATCGGCCTGGCCGAGATGGCCAAGATCCGTGCCGAGATGGCCGACGTGATGAAGCAGGTGAATTTCACCGGCGGCCTGCCGGCCTTCCTGCAGTTCCTGCGCACCGATCCGCGCTTCTATGCGAAGACGCCGGAAGAGCTGCTGATGCGCGCCGCCTGGGTCGCCAAGAAGTTCGACGGCAATGCCGAACGCTACTTCGGCCGCCTGCCGCGCAGCCGCTTCGCCATCATTCCCGTGCCGCCGGACCAGGCGCCGTACTACACGTCCGGCCGCGGCGGTCCCGGCGTTTACCTCGTCAACACGTACGACCTGCCGTCGCGCGCCCTGTACAGCCTGCCGGCGCTGACGCTGCACGAATCCGCGCCCGGACACGCGTTCCAGATGCCGGTGGCGATGGAGCAGGCGGGCCGTCCGCCGTTCAGGAATGCTTACATCTCCGCCTACGGCGAGGGCTGGGCGCTGTACTCGGAACGGCTGGGCACTGAAATGGGCATCTACGACACGCCGTATGAAGTGTTCGGCATGCTCAGCTACCAGGCCTGGCGTGCGTCGCGGCTCGTCGTCGATACCGGCATCCACGCCAAAGGCTGGACGCGCGAGCAGGCGCTGCGCTACCTGATGGACAACACGGCGCTGTCGCAGCACGAGGTGGCGACGGAGGTGGACCGGTATATCTCGTGGCCGGGCCAGGCACTGTCGTATTACCTGGGCCAGATGGCGATCGTCGAGGCGCGGCGCAAGGCCGAGGCGGCGCTGGGCGAAAAGTTCGACATCCGCGCCTTCCACGATACGGTGCTGGAACTGGGCTCGGTGCCGCTGCCTGTGCTGAAGGCCAGGATCGACCGGTTCATCCGGGAGGGCGGCAAGGGGCCTTACGGGTGATGGCGCGGGCGCCGGTGGGCGGTATCGTCAGCAGATACCCGCGGCGCCTTGCCGGGGCCTCCCGGCGCAGTGGAGGATAGGCATTGGCTGAAACAGCGCGCACGGGAGCCTGCGCGAATCGGGCTTGCACCATGGCGTTGCATAATTGTTTTGTTAATGAATCTTTGTACGCAAGATTGCCGGAATGTCGTCATAATGGTGCAAACATTCTCAACAGCATTCTTTATAAACTTCACTGGAACTCCGCCATGCCGCTCTACCAGATCTGGTACAACGACGCCGACCAACCGCTGGTCGTCAACACGCCTTACCGCCTGCGCGACATCGAAATCGCCGGCGAGATCATTCGTAACGAGCAGCGCCAGAATCGCCAGAGCGCCGATCCGTCCGGCCTGACGGTGCGCGAACTGTTGCGCGTGAATGGCTTGCGCAACGTGCGCTATACGCTGGACGAAAGCGAGCCGGTCGAGCTGCGGTGAGAATTGCAGCTTGATTTGCACTACGGTGGTGCGCATGCTCCACCGTAGTGCATCGAGTGGCCGCCATGTCCCAAAAATGCTGGCACGAGACTTGCTCTAAGCACAGGGTTGTCATTTATTGATTGCTCATGCCCGACTGTCCGGATCGCCCGGCCCAGGATTCCCTGGCCTTTACGCCGCCCCTGGCCCCTGTGCCGGCCCACGCTCTTTTGCCGGCCCACGCTCTTTCGCCGGCGCACGCTGCCGTGCATCCCGCATGGCGGGCGCAGCTGACGCTGGCGTTTACCCGCGATAGCGATACCACCCGCCTGACCCGCCGCGAGCACAGCGGCCCGCTGCGCGTGCAGAAGCCGCTGTATCCGGAAGACCCGGCGATCTGCCATGCCATCGTGGTGCATCCTCCCGGCGGCGTGGTCGGCGGCGACGAACTGGCGGTCGATGCCCACCTGAACGCCGGCGCCCATGCGCTGCTGACGTCGCCCGGCGCCGCCAAGTGGTACCGCGCCAATGGCCGCGTCTCGCGCCAGCGCATCGCGCTGTCGGTCGATGCCGGCGCTGCGCTGGAATGGCTGCCGCAGGAAACCATCTTCTTCAACGATGCCCATGTCGAGCTCGACCACCATGTAACGCTGGCGGCCGACGCCAGCTATCTCGGCTGCGAGATCCTGTGCCTGGGGCGCCGCGCGTCCGGCGAAGCGTTTACAAAGGGCCGCATCAACCAGCGCACCTCGGTGCGCCGCGGCGGCCGGCTGCTGTGGTGGGAGCAAGGCACGCTGGCAGCCGATACGATCGCCAGCCCGCTCGGGCTGAATGGCCATACGGTGTCGGCGATGCTGCTTGCCGTCGGCAAGCCGGTGGCGGCCGACACGGTGGCCGCCTTGCGCGCGCTGGCCGACCACCCCTGTTATGGCGTGACGCAGATGAAACACGTGCTGTGCGTGCGCTGGCTCGGCCACGACAGCGAGGCCGCCCGCGAACTGATGCTGGCGGCCTGGCGCATCGTGCGCCCCGCGGTACTGGGCCGCGCCGCCATCGACTTGCGCAGCTGGCGCACCTGATTTGCGCATTCCCGAGAAAGAACCCCATGGACCTGACACCCCGCGAAAAAGACAAGCTGCTCATTTTTACCGCCGGCCTGCTGGCCGAACGCCGCCTGGCACGCGGCCTGAAACTCAATTACCCCGAAGCGGTGGCGCTGATCTCGGCAGCCATCATGGAAGGCGCGCGCGACGGCAAAACCGTCGCGCAGCTGATGTCCGAGGGCACACAAATACTGACCCGCGACCAGGTGATGGACGGCATCCCCGAAATGATTCCCGACATCCAGGTCGAAGCGACTTTCCCGGACGGCAGCAAGCTGGTGACCGTCCACAACCCGATACCGTGAGGTGAAACATGATCCCGGGCGAATACCAATTAGAGGACGGCGACCTGCCGATCAACGATGGCCGCGAAACCGTGACAATCGTCGTATCCAACGTGGGCGACCGCCCGATCCAGGTCGGCTCGCATTTCCACTTCTTCGAGGCGAACAATGCGCTGACGTTCGAGCGCTGGAAGGCCTACGGCAAGCGGCTCAACATCGCCGCCGGCACCGCCGTGCGCTTCGAGCCGGGCCAGCAGCGCACTGTCGAACTGGTGGCGGTGGAAGGTAACCGCGAGATATACGGCTTTGCCGGCCAGGTCATGGGCAAGCTGAAGGACAAGCCGGACGGCGAGCCTGAACCAACATAACTAAGAAGGAGATCAGATGGCAACAATTTCCCGCCGCGCGTACGCGGAGATGTACGGGCCCACCACGGGCGACCGCATCCGCCTCGCGGACACGGAGCTGTTCATCGAGATCGAGAAGGATTACGCCATCTATGGCGAGGAAGTGAAGTTTGGCGGCGGCAAGGTGATCCGCGACGGCATGGGCCAGTCGCAGCGCGTGCATGCCGACGTGATGGACACGGTGATCACGAATGCCGTGATCGTCGACCACTGGGGCATCGTGAAAGCCGACATCGGCCTGAAGAACGGCCGCATCGCCGGCATCGGCAAGGCCGGCAACCCGGACATCCAGCCGGGCGTGACGATGGCCATCGGCGCCGCCACCGAGATCATCGCCGGCGAAGGCATGATCGTCACGGCCGGCGGCATCGACAGCCACATCCACTTCATCTGCCCGCAGCAGATCGAGGAAGCGCTGATGAGCGGCGTGACGACGATGCTGGGCGGCGGCACCGGCCCGGCGGTCGGCACGGCGGCCACCACGTGCACGCCGGGGCCTTGGCACATCCATTCGATGCTGCAGGCGGCCGATGCGTTCCCGATGAACCTGGGCTTTCTCGGCAAGGGCAATGTCTCGCTGCCGCGTCCGCTCGAAGAGCAGGTCGAGGCGGGCGCCATCGGCATGAAGCTGCACGAGGACTGGGGCAGCACGCCGGCGGCGATCGACAACTGCCTGTCGGTGGCCGAGCGCATGGACGTGCAGGTGGCGCTCCACAGCGACACGCTGAACGAGGGCGGCTTCCTGGAGGAGACGCTGGCCGCGTTCAAGGACCGCACGATCCACACCTTCCACACGGAAGGCGCGGGCGGCGGCCATGCGCCGGACATCATCGCCGCCGTCGGCGAATCGAACGTGCTGCCGTCGTCGACCAATCCGACGCGGCCGTTCACCGTCAACACGCTGGACGAACACCTCGACATGCTGATGGTGTGCCATCACCTCGATCCGGCGATCGCGGAAGACGTGGCGTTCGCCGAATCGCGCATCCGGCGCGAGACCATCGCCGCCGAGGATATCCTGCACGACATCGGCGCGATCTCGATGATGTCGTCCGACTCGCAGGCCATGGGCCGGGTCGGCGAAGTGGTGCTGCGCACCTGGCAGACCGCGCACAAGATGAAGGTGCAGCGCGGCGCGCTGCCGGAGGATTCGTCGCGCAACGACAACTTCAGGGTCAAGCGCTACATCGCCAAGTACACGATCAACCCGGCCATCACGCATGGCGTGTCGCACGTGGTGGGCTCGCTGGAAGTGGGCAAGATCGCCGACATCGTGCTGTGGAAGCCGGCGTTCTTCGGCGTCAAGCCGTCGATGATCCTGAAGGGCGGCATGATCGCGGCGGCCCAGATGGGCGACCCGAACGCGTCGATCCCCACGCCGCAGCCGGTGCACTACCGGATGATGTTCGGCGCCTTCGGCGGCGGCCTGAAAAAATCGTTCACCTTCGTCTCGCAGGCCGGTTTCGATGCCGGTATCGGCGAGCGGCTGCAACTGAGCAAGACGCTGATCCCGGTGAAGAATACCCGCAACATCCGCAAGCGCGACATGATCCACAACGGCGCCACGCCGGTCATGGAAGTCGATCCCGAAACCTATGAAGTGCGCGCCGACGGGCGGCTGCTGGTGTGCGAACCGGCGGACATCCTGCCGATGGCGCAGCGCTATTTCCTTTTCTGAATCCTGCCGATCCCATGTTGACCCTGCATACCAAACTGACCCAGGCCGAGCGCGTCGATGCATCGCTCGTGCTGCCTTACGAACTGCGCGAGAAATGCCGCCTGCGCGCCGCGCTCGACACCGGCGAGGAAGTCGCCATCTTCACGGTGCGCGGCACGGTACTGCGCAATGGCGACCTGCTGACCGGCGAGGATGGCCGCGTCGTGAAGGTGGTGGCGGCCCATGAAGCCACCTACCGCGTGACCGCGCCCGATGCGCAGGCGCTGCTGCGCTGCGCATTCCACCTGGGGAACCGCCATACGCAGGCGCAGGTGGAAAGCGGCTACCTGCGCATCCGCGCGGACGCCGTGCTGCGCGAGATGCTGCATGGCCTGGGCGCCACGGTGATCGAGGAACAGGCGCCGTTCGAGCCGGAGTCGGGCGCGTACTCGGCTGGATTCGGTGGCGGCCACCACCACCACGAACACGGCCAGGGGCCGCTGGCGCCGATTCCGCTGCGCCAGAAGATCCACCGCCCGGGCGATCCGAAGGAGGCCGCGTCATGATCGCCGCCGCCCAGCTGCTGCACCTGCTGCAGTTCGCCAGCCCGCAACTGCCGATCGGCGCGTACAGCTATTCGCAGGGGCTGGAAGCGGCGCTGGAGCAGGGCATCGTCAAGGATGCCGCCAGCGCCCATGCGTGGATTGCGCGCCAGTTGCACGAAGTCGTCGCGCGCTGGGAAGCGCCGATGTGCTGGCGCCTGATGGAGGCGTTCACGCAGCGCGACGCGCTGCGCGTGGCGGAATTGACGGAACGGGCGATCGCTTCGCGCGATACGGCGGAATTTCGCGCCGAGACCGTGCAGATGGGGTATTCGCTGGCACGGCTGATCGAAGAGCTGGGCATTGCCGATGAAGGCGCGCTGGCGATGCTGAAGGAGGGCGGCGAAGTGCCGCTGGTGGCAGCCTATGCGTGCGCGGTGGCGGCACTGGGTATTCCGCACGAGGAGGCGCTGCTGGCGCTGCTGTTCTCGTGGGTGGAAAACCAGGTGCTGGTGTGCGTCAAGTCGGTGCCGCTGGGGCAGGTGGCCGGGCAACGCCTGCTGCTGTCGCTGCGCCCGGAAATCGAGGCCGCGGCGCTGTGCGCGCAATCGCTGGCCGAACACGAATTATCGAACTGGACCCCGGGGCTGTCGCTGCTGTCGATGCGCCATGAGGTGCAGTACAGCCGGGTCTATCGTTCCTGATACCCGGTCACGCATCTATTAGGAGAAGAAATGGTGGTTCAATCCAACCCGCTGCGCGTGGGCATCGGCGGGCCGGTCGGCTCGGGCAAGACCGCGCTGTGCGAAATGCTGTGCAAGGGCATGCGCGATTCGGTCGACATGGCCGTTATTACGAACGACATCTATACCCGCGAGGACATGGAAATCCTGCTGCGCGCCGAGGCGCTGCCGGCCGAGCGGCTGATGGGCGTGGAAACGGGCGGCTGCCCGCATACGGCCATTCGCGAGGATGCCTCGATCAACCTGGAAGCGATCGCGCGGATGCAGGCCGATTTCCCCGACCTGGAACTCATCCTGGTGGAATCGGGCGGGGACAACCTGGCCGCCACGTTCAGCCCCGAACTGTCGGACCTGACGATCTACGTGATCGACGTGGCCGGCGGCGAGAAGATCCCGCGCAAGGGCGGCCCCGGCATCACGCGCTCGGACCTCCTGATCATCAACAAGACCGACCTGGCACCGCACGTGGGCGCCAACCTGGACGTGATGGCGGCCGATGCGAAACGCATGCGCGGCACGCGCCCGTTCGTGTTCACCAACCTGCGCAGCGGCGATGGTGTGGAGAAGGTCATTCAGTTCATCCGCGAGCAGGGCCTGCTGGGGCAGGCACCGGCGTCCGTCAAGTAACTATCGAGGAAACCGCATGAAACAACGCTGCATCAAGAAGTTCGGCATCAAGAACTTCGGCATCAAAAACGCCGGCATCGGAAGGTTTGGCATCAAGAACGCCGGCATCGGGAAGTTGTTCGCCGGCGCCGTCCTGCTGGCCGCCAGCCTGCCTGCGCTGGCCCACCCCGGCCATGCCGAAATGGGTTTCGCCGACGGCCTGCTGCACCCGCTGACGGGCTTCGACCACCTGCTGGCGCTGCTCGCGGCCGGCATCTGGAGCGTGCGGCAGGGCCGCGACGAAGGCATTTTCCGGCGCTCCGGATCCGCCCACCCGCTGACGCTGCCGGCTGTCTTCGTGGCCATGATGGGCGCCGGCGCGGCGGCCGGCATGGCGGGACTGCAGATTCCCGGACTGGAAAGCGGCATCGCGCTGACCGTCATGCTGACCGGGGTGCTGGTCGCGGCCGCCGTCCGGTTGCCGGCCGTTGCGGGCGCCGCGCTGCTGGGCGGCTTTGCCGTCCTGCATGGCAACGCCCACGGGCTGGAATTGCCCCACGCTGTCAGCGCGGCCGGTTATCTCGGCATGAGCGCGCTGCTGCTGGGCGCGGGGCGCCTGGCCGGCAGGCTGCCGCTGGCCCGCCTTGCCGGTGGCGCGATCGCCGCCGCCGGCCTGGGCATGCTGGCACTGGGCTGATTGCCTCAAAAACAGGGTCCGCCCCGGATTTTGGTTTTTACAGCCGGAGCGGACGCTGGCTGTGATTATTTGCGGGGTTCCTTGCGCCGTTCGCCCAGCACGATCGGCGCGGCGTTCGCGGGGTGCTTGCCGCGGCATCCCGCATACGCGGCGCGGATCGCGGCCAGGTCCTGTTCCTGGTCGCCCGTCAGCCACAGGTGCCTGGTGAAATCCAGCGTCTTGTTCGGATAATCGAGGCACACCAGGACCAGGGGTACCCTGGCCTCCAGGGCCAGGTGGTAGAAGCCGCTCTTCCAGTTGGGCTGGTAGCCGCGCGTGCCTTCCGGCGTGATCACCAGCCAGTACCAGCTTTCGGCATGCATGCGCTCCGCCTGCGCGCGGATCATGCCCTGCGGCGCACTGCGATCGACAGGCTGGCCGCCCAGCCAGCGGAACCATTTGCCCAGTATCGGGATCTGGAACATCGAATCCTTCGCGAGCCAGCGAAACGGCAGGTCCATGGCCCATTTGCTGACCAGGCCGATCACAAAATCCCAGTTCGACGTGTGTGGATAGACCACCGCAATCCCGCGCGGCCCGGGCAGCGGGCGGAAAAGCATGCGCCATCCGAATAAATGCAGAACTCGCAAGGCACAGCGCTGTCTTAACGTTGGCAGGTGCGCCGGCTCCAGCTGATGCTCGTTCGCGACCCCGTGGCGCGATTGGTTGTGGTTCATGACATTTCCCGACGTTCGCACGCTTGCCGTCAGGGCCAGGCGCAGCGCATTTAGAACGAGTTATTACAGGCAGTTATCGATGGTTCCGCGCGCTTTCAAGCAAATGATCACTTGATCGAGCACTGCCCGGATTTTCACTTTGTGAAACAGCGGACGGCATTCTATCCGCGCCCAACCTGCGCGGCAAGGCATTGAACGCTTGTCTCGCCACCCGCCGGAAGCGCCTGCTATGGCCAGGCTCCCTTCAGGCATCCGGCCGGCATGCGATGTTGACAAGAAAAAGGTGATGAAAAAATGCTATTACGGCAATTGCTCTGCATTCCACCACCCGACGCGAACACCACGGCCGTGCTGGCCACTGCCGCCACCGGTTTCACCATCCGCCCGGCGCATGACCCGGCCGCCGCGCACATGCTGTTGCGTGCGCACCCGGTTCCGGTCGGTCTCGTCGTGCTCGATGGGGCTGCCGACACCGGAGCGCTCGACCGCCTGTTGCGCGAGCACAGCCGCACCCGGTGGATCGCGCTGTGCGCCGCCGCCGCGCTCGGCGACGCGGCCTGTCGAAAGCTGGTTGCCGACCACTGCCTGGATTTTCACACGATGCCGGTGGATGCGGTGCGGCTGCGGCAGACCCTGGGCCATGCGTACGGCATGGCGGGGCTGGACCCGCCGCCCGGCGAGGTGCCGCACGCGGCCGAACTGCACGCTTCGCGGCTCACCGGCAGCAGCGAGCCGATCTCGCGCCTGCGCCGGCAATTGCACAAGGTGGCGGCGGCCGATGCGCCCGTGTTGATCTGGGGCGAGAGCGGCACCGGCAAGGAACTGGCGGCCCGCGCCGTGCATGAAGGATCGGCACGGGCCGCCGGACCGTTCGTGCCCATCAACTGCGGCGCGATCCCGGCGAGCCTGGTGCAGTCCGAGCTGTTCGGCCACGAACGCGGCGCGTTCAGCGGCGCGGGCCGTGCACGTGCCGGCCTGATCGAATCGGCGGCCGGCGGCTCGGTATTCCTCGACGAGATCGGCGACCTGCCGCTCGACATGCAGGTCAACCTGCTGCGCTTCCTGCAGGAGAAGACGATCTACCGCCTGGGCGGGACGCGGCCGCTGCCCGTCGACGTGCGCGTCATCGCGGCCTCGCACGTCCGCCTCGACGACGCGGTGGCCCGCGGCACCTTCCGCGAAGACCTGTATTACCGGCTCAACGTGCTGACCCTGGAAATGCCTCCGCTGCGCGAGCGCCGCGAGGATGTACCGGCGCTGGCCGAAACTTTCTTCCGCGATCACGCGCGCGAACGTTCGGCGCACGTGCGCGGCTTTTCCCGCGGTGCGATGGAAGCGATGCACGCGCACCATTGGCCCGGCAACGTGCGCGAACTGCACAACCGCGTGCGCCGCGCGGCCGTGATGGCGGAAGGCCGGCTCATCATGCCGCACGACCTGGGCCTGGACGGTGCCCTGGTTCCGGCGCTGGCGCTGCACGGCGCCCGCGTGCAGGCCGAACGGCGCGCCATCGAGGCCGGTCTCGGTGCCGGCAAGAGCATCACGCACGTGGCGCGCGAACTGGGCGTGTCGCGCATGACGGTCTACCGGCTGATGGCCAAGCACAGCATCGTGCCGCCGGCACGCAAGCGCGAAGCCTGACGTGTCGACCCTTGTGCCGCCGCGTTCGCTGCACCTTCGGCTGTCACACGAATGTGACGGTCGCTGCGACGGGTTACTGCAGGGTGAGCCCGGCGGGAATCGCGGCTGGAGCGTCCCGCCCGCTTGTTGCACCCGGGTGACACCCGCCGTTCCCGGCCTGGGTTACCGCACAGCTTAATCCCAACGAATTCAAGCATTTAGCGCAGTCGCAGTCGCATGGCACCAAGCTTGCGATAAGTCGGTGACGCGGGAGTCGCACCTGCAACCCGCGCGGTTTCGTCGATTTCCCGTGCAGGGACTCCCGGTGAAACCTTGTCGCGAGCAATGACTCGCGGCGAATGACTCGCGGCCAACGGCTCGCGGCCAACTACTTCAGCAAACTACTTCAGTGAGGAAATGAAATGAAGAAAACAATGCTTGCCACGGCAATCGCGCTAGCTTGCAGCGGGGCGTTTGCCCAGACCACCGATCCCACGTCGGCGGTCACGCAGCGCGGCGCGGGAGCCCATGCCAACGATGCTTCCACCGCAACGGTCGACAACAGCTACAGCGATGCCAGCTCCAACCGTGACAACACCCAGGCCAACGACAATAACAACAGCACCGGTTACGCCGAGGCGCTGGCGACCGGCAGCGCGGCCGCCAACAACGGTGCCACCGCAACGTCGAACCTCGACAATGCATTCAATACCTCGACCGCCACGGCCACCAGCGCACTGACCGGTACCATCAGTGGCAACAACGTTCAGCACATCGGCAATACCGCCACCAATAACGGCGGCGCGAACGGCGGTGCCGGCGCCGGCGGCACCGGCGGCGCTGCCACGGGCGGCAACGCCGCAGCCACGGCAGGCGCGGGCGGCAGCGGTTCCGGCGCGGCCGGTGCGGCCGGTGGCATCGGCGGCGTGGCCACCAATGGGAACGCGACCGGTGGTGCGGGCGCGGGCGGAATGGCGACTGGCGGCAATGCTTCCAATGGCGCAATCAACGGTGGCGCGGGTGGTGCCGGCGGTCTTGCATCGGGTGCCACGACCGGGGCCGGTGGCGCGGGCGGCAGCGGCGGTAATGGCGGCGCGGGCGGCGGCAGCGCCGATGGCTATGGCGGTGCCGGTGGCGCCGGCGCGGCCGGCGGAGCCGGCACCGGCGGGGCTGGCGGCCTTGCCGGGGCGGCCAGTGGCGGTGCTGGCGGCACGAGCGGCAATGCCACCGGTGCGGCCGGTGGCAACGGCGGTGCGACGGGCGCGGCAACGGGTGGTGCCGGCGGTACCGCCGGCCTGGGCGGACTGGGCGGCGCCGGCGGCGCAGGCGGTGGTGGTGCCGCGGGCGGCAATGCCGACTCCGGCGGTGCCGACGTGACCACCTCGGCCTCGTCCGGCAACGGTACCGGTGGTACCGGCCCCGGCGGTACCGGCACCGCGACCGCGGGCTATGGCGGTGCGGGCACCTCCGGCGCCGGTACGGCCAGCAACACGAGCGGCACGCCGTCCGGCGAGCCGCCGCCAAGCACGGGTGACCAGACGGCCAGCACCACGTCGGGCGGCGCCGGTGGTGGTGCCGGCGGCGGTGCCGGTGGCACCGGTGGCACGGGCACAGGCGGCGCCGGCAGCGGTGGAGCGGCAACCACGGGTGCCGGCACGGCGAACGGGGGCACGCAAACCGCCGGTGCGGGCGGCGCGGGCTCGGCCGGCGGTGCGGGTGCCGCTGGCGGCAGCGGCGGCGCTGGCGGTGCGGGTGCCGCGGGCACCAACACGGCGGGGGCCGCTGCGGCAGGCGGCACCAACACCTCTGGTGCCGGCGGCGCGGGCGCGACGGCCAGCACGGCCGGCGGTGCGGGTGCGACGGGCACGGGCGGCGCGGGTGGTGCCGGCGCGACCGGTGGCAACGGCAGCAGTGTTGCCGGTGCCGGTGCGGCCGGCGCGGCGGGTGGCGCTGGTGCCGCCAGCGGTGGCGCATCGAACACGGCCGGCGCCGGTGCGGCAGGCGGCTCGGGTACGGGCGGCACGGCAACGGCGGGCGCCGGCACGGGTGGCGCGGGAACCGGGGGCAGTGCGACCAACGGCAGTGCCACGGCCGGTGACGGCGGCTCCGGCGGTAACGGCGGCGATGGCACGGGTGGAGCAGGTGGCGCCACCGGCGCCACCACTGCCGGTGCCGGCACGGGTGGTGCGGGTGCTGGCGGTACGGGTGGCGCGGGCGGTACCAATACCGTCAATGCCGGTACCTTCAACATGTCCAACACGATGAGCGGTGTGGCGCAGTCGGCGGCGGGCATTTCCGTGATCAGCCAGAACAGCGGCATCAGCTCGCTCGTGCAGCAAAGCGTCAACGTGCAGGCCAACCTGAACGTGGGCCGATAGCGGGGTACCTGTCAGCGGCGTGGTGGATGGGCGTGACAAGTTGCCCTGTCATGCCGGGCGCAGATGCGCGGGACTGCCGGCTATCCCGGTGCATCTGCGGCAAGGCATCGGCGCAGGAAAGAAGCGCTTGCGCTTTGCCGCCATGCCAGTTGACGACCGCAAGGCAGTGATACACGGGTGGATGGCTGGCGTGAGCCATGCGTCCGCGCGTCCTGATGCCAACATCGTGGAGGCAATATGTACTTTCGAATGACCCGTGCGGGGAGGGTATTCGCCCAATCCGCCGGCTGGATACGGTTGACGTTGCCGTTCGCGCGGTGGCAATGCCGCGCGCGCGTGGCCGGTGCGACGTTGTTGATGGCGGGCGTGCCTGCGGCGTTGGCAGGGGTGGCCGCCGCAGGGGTGGCGCCCTCAGCGTCGGCGCCCGCGGCGTTGGTACGAGCGGCGTTGGTACGTGCGGCGTGGTCAACCGCGGCATCTTCGAACATCGCCGAGGCGACCGCGTTGCCGGCATTCGCGATGGCGCCGTACCCGCTGCCGCTGCCAGCGGCGGTGAGCAGGCTGCCGGTCTTGCCGCCCCCGCTGCAGGCAGCTTCGCTGTCCGGGAGCGGCGCGGGGGCGCTTGGCGATGCCAGCCTGGCCGAACTGCGCGGCGGCACCGAAACGCCGTGGAGCGACATGCGCCTGAACGGAACCGTCGGCGGCAACAGCGCCGTGCATGTGGTCACGGGGTCGAACAGCATTACCGACGGCGCGTTCAGCAATGCATCGGGTCTGCCGATGGTGATCCAGAACTCGGGTGCCAATGTGCTGATCCAGAACGCAACCATCGTCAACGTGCAGATCCGATGAACGCGCCGGACGGAAGGCCGGCACGGCGCTGGCGGGCCAGGCTTAGGCAGCGGCTCGCGTTGCTGCCGGGCCTGGCTTTGCAGCTGGGCCTGGCTTTGCCGTTATCCCTCATCTCCGCCGCGCCCGCCGGGGCGGTCGAGCTGCCGTTTGCCGGCGGCGGCCCCGCGTCGATACGGATCACGAGCATGAAGGAGGCGCGCTACCGGTCCACCGTGCGCCAGCAATACGATTTCAGCTGTGGCTCGGCGGCGCTCGCCACGCTGCTGACGCACCACTACGGCTATCCCGTCAGCGAGCAGCAGGCGTTCGCGGAAATGTTCGCCGGCGGCGACCAGCGGCGCATCCGGAAAGAGGGTTTTTCGCTGCTCGACATGAAGCGCTTCCTTGCCGCGCACGGCTTCACGGCGGACGGTTTCCAGCAACCGCTGGACAGCCTCGCGAAGGCGCGCTTTCCCGCGATCGTGCTGGTGGCCGAGCGTGGCTACCGGCACTTCGTCGTCGTCAAGGGCGTGCAAGACGGGCGGGTGCTGTTCGGCGATCCGTCCGGCGGCACGCGTGCCCTGTCGCGCGCTGCGTTCGAAGCGATCTGGCTGAATCAACTCTTGTTCGTGATCCATGATCGCGCGGCCAAACCGCGGTTCAATGAACGATCCGACTGGGTGGCGGCGCCACGCATGCTGCCCGGCGATGCGCTCGGGCGCGAAGGCCTGGGCCGGGTGACGCTGCCCAAGCTCGATGCCGGCGACTTCTAAAGGAGAATCACATGACGACGCCATGGTTGCCGCTGCCCCGCGCCAGCATGCCCGCCAGTTTTAATTCCGCGCCGGCGCGCCGCATCGCCTGCCTG
The DNA here is from genome assembly GCF_014192225.1 of Pseudoduganella umbonata. Lineage (GTDB taxonomy): Bacteria > Pseudomonadota > Gammaproteobacteria > Burkholderiales > Burkholderiaceae_D > Rugamonas > Rugamonas umbonata. Next base: position 196,322 of record NZ_JACHXS010000001.1, read on the forward strand.
ATGGCCGGCTTCGCGACCTGCCTCGGCGCGCCGGTACTGGCGGCCGATGCCGCCGGCGATCGTGGTCCGGCGGACTGGGCGCCTGTCGCGGAGCACGTGCTGGCCGAGGCGCGGGGCGGCTTCGATACCGGCGACGGCTTGCTCGTGTCGCTGTCCGTCGACCGGGTGCTGAGCCTGAACGGCGACGTCGTCGCCAGCGGCCAGTTGTCGATGGACGCGCCCGCACTGTCGGGCCAGGCCGCGCTGTCCGCATTGCAGATGGCACATATCGGCGAAGGGGGCGCGCTGCTGGGCACCGCGCAGCCGCTCGCCGGGCTGGTGCTGCAAAACAGCGCCAGCGACCAGCTGATCCGCAGCCAGACCACGATCGAGGCCACCGTCAACAGCCTGTCGATCCTGAAGGACATGCATTTCGGCGACAGCCTGCACCAGGCGCTGTCGACCGCCATCCTGCCGCGCTGAGCGGCGTCATCCACCTCTCGAAGGAGTCACGCATGCGGTTCGCCCAGACCCTGCGCGCCGGTTCGGCCGGCCTGTCCCTGTTCATGCTGAGCGCGCTGGCGCAAGGCGAGGCGCCGCCGGCGGCGCCGGGCGAGGTGCCCACGACGGCCGAGCTTTCGGCCGAGCTGCATCGCTTGCGGCTGGAGCTGGCGGAGCAGCGCGCGCTGCTGCGGCAATTGCGCGAGGCAATGGCGGATGGTGGCGTCGATGCTGGCGTCGACGGTGCCGGCGGTGCGCGCGCCGCACCGGATGTCGATGGCTGGGAAGCGGCATCCGCGCAAGGCGGTGGGCCGGCACCGCGCCCGCTGCCTCCTGCGGCGCTGGCCGCGCTGCGCGGCGCCGGGCCGGCCGCGCAGTCGCAACCGCTGCCCGCGCTGCCACTGCCAGGCATGCCGCAGCAACCGGGCACGCAGCCAGGCGCACAGGTGACGAAGGCACCGGCGGCCACGCGGGCGCCGGCCGTCGGCCAGCCGCCCGCGCGCGACATGCGCCCGCCCGAGGTGGCGCCGCTGTTCGAGGCGCCGGGTGTGCTGACGGCACGCGGCCGCACCGTGCTCGAGCCGTCGTTCCAGTTCGGCTACTCGTCCAGCAACCGCGTCGCGCTGGTCGGCTACACGATCATCCCGGCGCTGCTGATCGGCCTGATCGACGTGCGCGAAGTGAAGCGCAACACCTTCACGGCCGCGCTGGCCGCACGGCGCGGACTGACCAACCGAACGGAGGTCGAAGTGCGGGTGCCTTACGTGTACCGCTCGGATTCCACCGTCAGCCGCGAACTGTTTACCGGTACCGCCGTCGAACGCGTGTTCGATACGAGCGGGCGCGCCCTTGGCGACATCGAGCTGTCGCTGCGCCACCAGCTGAACGACGGCGGCGTCGACAAGCCGTATTACGTGGCGGGCCTGCGGGTCAAGACGCGCACGGGCCGCGACCCGTTCGAGGTCGTGACCGATTGCACCCGGCGCTGCGTGGGCGAGAATGCGACCGGCACCGGCCTGCCGCTCGGCCTGCCCACGGGTTCCGGCTTCTACGGGGTGCAGCCCAGCATTACCTGGCTGTTTCCCAGCGATCCGGCGATATTTTTCGGCAGCATCAGCTACCTGCACAATGTGAAGCGCAACGGCGTGTCGCGCCGCGTGCTGAACGGCGAAACCGAGCCGCTGGGCTCCGTGAAGCCCGGTGCGGTGATCGGGTTCAACTTCGGCATCGGCGTGGCGCTGAACGAGAAGGCATCGCTCAGCCTTGGCTACGACCACAGCTCGATGGGGCGCACCAGGCAAAACGGCGTCAACGTGCCGGGATCCGTGCGCACGCAGCTCGGTACCTTGCTGATGGGATTTTCCTACCGGCTCAATGACCGGCGCACCGTCAACGTGACGGTGGGGGCGGGGCTGACACGCGATACGCCGGACGTCTCGCTGTCGGTGCGCGTGCCCCTCGGTTTCTGACGGCCCGGACGTTGCGGGTTTTCTGCAGGGCAGGGGTGTTTCGGGTAATCTGGCAATCCCGCAACATACAAGAACATACCGCCATGACTAGTCTGATTCCCTCCGCAGTGACCCGTTCCGCGCTCGCCGCGGCCCTGCTGGCCGTCACCGGCGCGGCCTTTGCCGCCGCACCGATGGCGAAAACCCAGGCGCCGGGCTTTTACCGCATGATGGTCGGCGACTTCGAAGTGACGGCGCTGTCCGACGGGACCGTCGACCTGCCGATGGACAAGCTGCTGCACGAAAAGCCGGCGAAGCTGCAGGGCGCACTGTCGAAGCATTTCCTGAAAGCGCCGGTCGAAACGTCCGTCAATTCCTTCCTGGTCAATACCGGCAGCAAGCTGGTCCTGGTGGACACCGGCGCCGGCACCCTGTTCGGCCCGACGCTGGGCAAGCTGCTGGCGAGCCTGCAGGCGGCCGGCTACCAGCCGGAGCAGGTCGATGAGATCTACATCACGCACCTGCACCCCGACCACGTCGGCGGCCTGGGCAATGCCGAGAAAGCCGTGTTCCCGAATGCGGTGGTGCGCGCGGACAAGCACGATGCGGACTTCTGGCTGAGCAAGGCGAAGCAGGATGCGGCGCCGGAGCAGGCGAAAGGCTTCTTCCAGGGCGCCCAGGCATCGCTGGCCGCCTATGCCGGTGCCAGCCGCTTCAAGCCGTTCGACGGCAATACCGAACTGGTGCCCGGCATCCGGGCCACGTCCAGCTACGGCCACACGCCGGGGCATACCACCTATGTCGTCGAAAGCCGCGGCGAGAAACTGGTGCTGATCGGCGACCTGCTGCATGCCCACTTCATCCAGTTCGACGATCCGTCGGTCACGATCGAGTTCGACAGCGACACGAAAGCCGCCCTGGCAGCGCGCAAGGCGGCATTCGCGAGCGCGGCGAAAGGCGGCTACCTGATCGGCGCCGCCCACCTGCCGTTCCCGGGCGTGGGACATCTGCTCAGCAGCGGCAAGGGCTACCGGTTCGTGCCGGTGCCCTACAGCGTGCCGCGCTAAGGGCGTTCAGCCCCTTCAGGCCATCGCCGGATAGTCGATGTAACCTTCCGGGCCCGGCGCGTAGAACAGTTCCGGCCGCTGCGGATTGAGCGGTGCGCCGGTGCGCAGGCGCTCCGGCAGGTCCGGGTTGGCGATGAAGTCCTTGCCCCAGGCGATCGCGTCGGCGGTGCCGTCGTTCAGCGCTGCCTGCGCGGCTTCGAGGCTGAACTGCTCGTTGGCGATATACACGCCGCCGAATTCCTTCTTCAGCAGCGGGCCCAGGCTGTCTTCGCCGACGGCTTCGCGCGAGAAGACAAAGGCGATCTTGCGCTTGCCCAGTTCACGTGCCACGTAGCCGAACGTGGCGGCCGGGGTGGAGTCGCCCATGTCGTGCGAATCGCGGCGTGGCGCCAGGTGCACACCGACGCGGTCGGCTCCCCACACGTCGATCGCCGCATCGGTCGCCTCGAGCAGCAGGCGGGCGCGGTTTTCGATCGGGCCGCCATACGCATCGGTGCGCTGGTTGGTGCTGTCCTGCAGGAACTGGTCGAGCAGGTAGCCGTTGGCGCCGTGGATTTCCACGCCGTCGAAGCCGGCCCGTTTCGCATTTTCCGCACCGAGGCGGTACGCGGCGATGACGCCGGGGATTTCTTCCGTTTCCAGCGCACGCGGCACCGCGTAGGGGCGCATCGGGCGCAGCAGGCTGACATGGCCCTTTGCCGCGATCGGGCTCGGTGCCACCGGCGCTGCGCCGTCCAGCAGGCTCGGGTCGGAAATGCGGCCCACGTGCCACAGCTGCAGGAAGATCTTGCCGCCTTTGGCATGCACCGCCTCGGTCACCAGTTTCCAGCCTTCCACCTGCTCGTCCGACCAGATGCCCGGCGTGTTTTCGTAGCCGACACCCTGCGGCGTCACCGACGTGGCTTCCGACAGGATCAGCCCGGCGCCGGCGCGCTGGGCATAGTACTCGGCCATCAGCGCGTTCGGTACGCGGCCGGGGCCTACGGCACGGGCGCGGGTGAGGGGGGCCATGACGATGCGGTTTTTCAGTGTCAGGTCGCCGATGGTGATAGGGTCGAACAGAGTAGTCATATGTTTTCCTGTAGAGAGTGTGGCCCGCGCAGTGCTGTTAAAACAGCACTGCCACGCAGTGTGGTCATGTCACAGGCCGGTGTTGATGTGATCGAGGAAAGCCGCGATGACCTCTTCATTACGCTTGAACATGTTCCACTGTCCGAGGCGCGTCACCGACACCAGCCCGGCTTTTTGCAGGATCGCCAGGTGGCCCGACACCGTCGATTGCGACAGGCCGCAGCGTTCGTCGATCTTGCCCGCGCATACGCCCAGGCTGAGCGGGTGCAGCTGATCGGCGAAATGCGTTTCCGGCTCCTTCAGCCAGCCGAGGATGTCGCGGCGGACCGGGTTGGCCAGTGCCTTGTGGATGGCGTCGATGTCGAGTTCGTTCATGAGGTCATTTCGGTTGTTCTCGATGCGTCTATCGTCTTAAACCGATATGCATATCGGGATAATACGATACAAATTCAACCCCTGCAGGGAACGCTTCAAAAGTGTTTTATCAATAAGGCGATCAGAAGTCCGGATTTTCCCGCGCCAGGTAGTACCACTCACTGCCGGCCCTGGCCGCGCTGTCCGGAAACAGGATCACGGCATCGCTGCCGGCCACCACCGGGGTGCCGTCGGCACGTCGGCCGATTTCGTCACCGCCGCGCACGCGGTCGAAGCTGGTCCATGGCCGGCTGAACGTGTCGCCATCGGCGCGCTTGTCGTGCACTTCGCACATCGACAGCACTTCCATCCGGTCGCGCGCAACCGGCTCGGGCCGCGGCGCGTCGACCAGGCCCAGGTGCGCCAGCGTATTCAGGATGGCACGGGTGGCCACGTCCGGCGCCTGGGGATCGTCGTGCTGGCCGCATTCGAGCGTCAGCGCGTAGCCGCCCGTCGTGCGCATGAACTCGGTCGTGCCCACGCCGTAGCGCAACACCGTTTCCAGCTCCCTGTCGTCGCGCAGCCGCCGCTGCACGCCCGCGCCATAGGTGCGCAGCCAGCCGTCGACGAAGCGCCGCACGCCCAGCACCCTGGCCAGCGCGCGTTCTTCCCGTTCGCGGTGGAACGGTTCCAGCGGGCCGTCGTTGTCGCGCGGCCCCACCATGACGAACGGTTCGCCGGGCGAGTTGAAGGAATGCAGATCCAGCAGCACGTCATGCGCCGCCAGCAGGGGGCAAAGCCAGTTGGCGACGCGGTCCTCGAAATCCTGCGGGTCGGCCTTCGGGAACAGGTTGCGGTTCAGGTTGCGGTCACCGGCCCGTGCGCCGTTGGCATAGGCGAGGGGATTGACGACCGGCACGAAGGTAACGCTGCCGTTGACGATGGCCAGCTTGCCACTGTCGAGCTGGGCCATGACCCGCCCGATGCCCCGCGTGCCGGCCGTCTCGTTGCCGTGCACGGCGCCGGTGACGATCAGCCGGGGGCCGGGGCCCTGGCCCGCGTACTGGAGGGATCGAAAGTGCAATGTGCGGCTCATGCTGGGTCCTCGGGGTGGATGTGGCCGCCATTTTAGCGCCGCCATGGGGTGCGGCAGTACAATGCGCGCCATGCAACCATCGATCCGCCAGCCCGGCCTCGACACGCTGCGCGCCCTCGCTATCGTGCTCGTGTTCGCCAACCACTACATGAGCTTCGTGACGGACGAGCCCACGTTCGGCATCGTCAGCAAGCTCGGCTGGACCGGTGTCGACCTGTTTTTCGCCCTGTCCGGCTACCTGATCGGCAACCAGATCCTGGCCGGGCTCCGTGCCGGCAATTTCTCGATGGGCCGCTTCGCCGCGCGCCGGCTGCTGCGCACGCTGCCCAATTACTACGTGGTGCTGGCACTGTATGCGTTCTGGCCGCCGTTCATCGACGGCACACGCCACGCGCCCTGGTGGCAATACCTGACGTTCACGCTCAATCTCGGCCTGGTGCCAGGCACGCGGTTTTCCCATTCCTGGTCGCTGTGCGTGGAAGAGCAGTTTTATTTCGTGCTGCCGGTCGTGGCGCTGCTCATCGCGCGCTGCCGGGGCGCCGTCGCCCTGGGCTGGTTCGCGCTGGCCTGCGGCGTCGCGGCCGGCATGCTGTTTCGCGATATCGGGTGGCAGGCGGCGCGCCCGCCGCACTGGGGCAACGGCGCGTTCTACACGGAGGTGTACTACGCCACGCTGTGCCGGTTCGACGAACTGCTGGCCGGGGTCGCGCTGGCGATGATCCGGCAATGCCACGCGCCGCTGTGGGAACGCATCACGTCGTTCGGGAACTGGACGCTGGCGGCCGGCATCCTGGTCACATCGCTGGCCTTGACACTGTTCCTGGACGACCACTTCGGCCATGCGGTCACCGTGTTCGGCTATCCGCTGCTGGCGCTGGGCTTCGCGCTGCTGGTGCTGGCCGCGCTCAGCCCCGCGTCACTGCTGGCGCGGGTGCGCGTGCCGGGGGCGGGCAGCTTGGCCGTGTGGTCGTACGCGATCTACCTGACGCACAAGCAGCTGTGCGTGGTGCTGGCCAAGGCACTGCGGCCGGCGGGAATCGATCCGGGCGGGCCTGCCGGCATCGCGATCCTGGCCATCGCCAGCCTGGCCGCCGGCTGGCTGCTGTACAAGGTGGTGGAAACACCGTTCATGCTGCTGCGTGAAAAATACGTGCCGGCCGTGCGGCGGGCGCCATTGCCTGCTGCATCGGCCGGTCCGTCGGCCGGTGCGTCTGCCTGATTGCAGAGGAGAGGGCATGGGGCAGCCCGGACATGCGCCGGACCGTCCCCGTCTCCGTCATCTCACTGCATATCGATGATGTCGAACGGCGCATCCCGCTGCGCCATGAAGTCGAGCACGGCACGGATGCGTGCCGGTGCCTCGTCGTGCGCCGTGGCGGCGATGGCGGCCTTCAGTCCCGGCATCGCTTCGATGATCTGCGGGCTGCGGTATGCCTGGATCAGCAGCGCGGCGAGTTGCGCCGCTTCGCGTTCGTGACGCAGCCGCACGCGCTGCTCGAGCACGCCGAACAGCGCCCGTTGCATGCGCGGTGTGGGATTCGTGATATGGGCGAAGACGAGCGGCGTGTTGGCGATCGCCTCGCAGATGCGGCGCTCCATCTCGTCCGGCTTGACGTCGGAAGCGATGTCGAAGTAGGCCGCGTTCCAGCGCGTGCGCGCGTGCGCGTGGCCCGGCGGGAAGGAGTCGGCCGTGTCGAGCCCGAGGGCCCGGCTCAGCCGTTTAAGCAGGTCGATCAGCGTGGTCATGCGTGCATTCTAGCGCGACCACGCCGGTGCGGTCAGGTGCCGCGGTGGGCTTCCTCGCCCAGCAGCCCGGCGCGGAAGTCCTGTACCGCCTGGTGGATCTCCTGCTGCGTGTTCATCACGAATGGGCCGTACTGGGCGATCGGCTCGTTCAGCGGCCGCCCCGCAATGAGGATGAAGCGCGATGCAGCTGGCGACGAGACCGTGACGCCGTCCGCCTGCGCGTCGTTGGCCAGGATCGCCATGCTGCGCTCCGCCACCGCCTTGCCGGCCACCGTCACGCTGCCGCGGTACGGATACAGGAAGGCATTGTGGCCGGCCGGCAGCAACTGGCTGAACGTGGCGCCGGCGGGCAGCTCGACATCCAGGTACACCGGTTCCGTCACCTCGCGCGTCACGGCGCCCGTCACGCCATGGCTGCTGCCGGCGATGACGCGCACGGTGGCACCTTCGGCCGTCGTGAACACGGGAACCTCGGCCGCCTTGAAGTCCTTGTACCAGGGCTTCATCAGCTTGTCCTTCGCGGGCAGGTTCAGCCAGAGCTGGAAGCCTTCCATCAGGCCCGCTTCCTGCTCCGGCATCTCGGAGTGGATCACGCCGCGGCCGGCCGTCATCCACTGCACGCCGCCGTTTTCCAGCAAGCCTTCGTTACCGGCGCTGTCGCGGTGGCGCATGCGGCCCTCGAGCATGTACGTGACGGTCTCGAAACCGCGGTGAGGGTGGTCGGGGAAGCCGGCGAGGTAGTCGCTGGCTTCTTCCGAACCGAAATTGTCCAGCATCAGGAACGGGTCGAGGCGGCGCTGCAGCGGCTGGGTCAGCACGCGGTTGATCTTCACGCCTGCGCCATCCATCACGGCCTGGCCCTGGATCACGCGCTCGACACTGCGCGGACGGCTGACGGTTTCTGCGATCTTGCTCATGGCTGTTCTCCTGTTATTTGGGACGCTGTTGCATCTGGGCGGCTGTTGCGGTTTAGACGAGTACGGCGTTGATCTGTTCGTCCGCCTCGGCGCGGGCCCGGGCCACGGCGTCGGCGCCCAGGCCATGGCCTTCCGAGAACACGAACTGCACATCGGTCAGGCCGACGAACGACAGGAAGGCCTTCAGGTGCGGCAACTGTGTGTCGGTCGGCGCATCCTTGTGCAGGCCGCCGCGGGTCACTGCCACATACACTTTCTTGCCGGTCAGCAGACCCACCGGGCCGGTCGGGCCGTACTTGAACGTGACGCCGGCGCGGGCAATCGCGTCGAACCAGCTTTTCAGCTGCACGGTGATGCCGAAGTTGTACATCGGCGCGCCGATGACGATCACGTCCGCCGCTTGTGCCTGGCCGATCAGCGCATCGTCGAGCGCCACGCGGGCGGCCTGTTCCGGCGTGCGCGCATCCGCCGGCGTGAACAGGGCCTGCAGCGCGGCTTCGTCCAGCACCGGATGCGGGACGGCGGCCAGGTCGCGGCGCACGACGGTCGCATCGCCGCCCGCGGCCAGCTTCGCGACGATCGCGTCGGCCAGGCGGGTGGATTCGGAACCGTTGCTGCGGGCGCTGGAATTGATTTGCAGGATGTTCATGGTGTGCTCCTTTGAATTGGTGGATTGCTGCGATGGGTGTACTTTACTCGTTCCATTCGTATCCATTAAGCCGGTAAAATGGATAACATTCATCCACCAGTGGAATAATCATGAACCGCCATCGGAACGACAGGCATGGACATTGACCCGGGCGACCTGCTGCTGTTTGCCCGCATCGTTGAAACGGGCAGCTTCAGCCAGGCCGCCGAGCGCACCGGCTTGCCGAAGTCGACCGTGTCGCGGCGGCTGTCGCTGCTGGAAGCCCGGCTGGGCGAGCGGCTGCTGCAGCGGACCACGCGCCGCCTGGTACTGACCGAATTCGGCTCCAGCCTGCTCGAGCATGCGCGCAAGGTGGCCGAGGAAACGGCGGCCGCGGGCGCGCTGGCACAGCACCGGCAGGGTGCGCCGAATGGCTTGCTGAAAGTGTCGATGCCGGCCGATTTCGCCAATGAAGTGATGGGCAGCCTGCTGCCGGCATTCATGGCGAAGTACCCGGCGGTATCGCTGCAGTTCGACCTGTCGCCGCGGCGCGTCGACCTGGTGGCCGAAGGCTTCGATCTCGCCGTGCGGATGGGCGCGCTGCCGGACGACGCCACGCTGGCGGCCCGGCCCGTCGTGCTCAGCACGTGGTCACTGTACGCGTCGCCGTCGTACACGGTGCTGCGCGGGCTGCCGTCGCATCCGGACGAGCTGTTCAGGCACGATCTGCTGGGGCTGTCGCGCAGCGCCTCCGGCCTGGCGCAGTGGACGCTGTTGCGGGGCAAGGCCCAGTGGGAGCGCGAAGTACCGGTCCGCATGACCGGCAATTCCCCGGAATTGCTGGCCCGGCTCGCCGCCGCCGGCGCCGGCATCGCCAGCTGCACCGACCGCTACGCCGCACCATTGGTGGCCGCCGGCGCGCTGGTGAAGGTATTACCCGAGTGGAGTTTCCCGGCCGTGACCGGCTACGCGGTCTTCCCGGGCCGGCGGCTGATGCCGGCAAAGACGCGTGCCTTCCTCGACATGCTGGAAGCGCACCACGACACCACCCAGAAAAAATAGGGACGGACCCTGATGCTGTTCAGTTAACGAAATTTAATGCTTTCGGCAGCGCCTGCGTTTTAGTGTCGGACACCGGCCTCTTGGTGTCGGACACTGGTTTTTGGCGACAATCCATGATGTTCGCGCATGAAAACCGGTGTCCGACACGCAGAAACCCGTGTCCGACACCAGGACGCTGCCGCCGCTGGCCGCGTCGGAAAGATTCGATCAGGGAGCCAGCGCGGCCATCGGTTCGCCCAGCCGCACGGCGCCGGCCGGCTGCCAGCCGGTATTGAAGGCGAGGGTGTCTTTCGGGAACAGCATGACGACGGTGGAGCCGAGCAGGAAGCGGCCCAGTTCCGCGCCTTTGCGCAGCACGATGTGCTGGTCCAGGTACGACCATTCGCGGATGTCCGCCTGCCGCGGCGGGTTGACGACGCCATGCCACACGGTAGCCATGCTGCCGACGATCGTCGCGCCGACCAGCGTCATCACGAACGGCCCGTGTGCCGTGTCGAACACGCACACCACGCGCTCGTTGCGCGCAAACAGGCCGGGAATGCCGCGCGCGGTCGTCGGATTCACGGAAAACAGGCTGCCGGGGATGTAGATCATCCGCGTCAGCTTGCCGTCGCACGGCATGTGGATGCGGTGGTAATCGCGCGGCGACAGGTACAGGTTGGCAAAGCTGCCATGCCGGAACAGGTCGGCCAGCGCGCGGTCGCCTCCCACCAGCGCCGTCGTCGTGAAACTGTGGCCCTTGGCCTGGAAGATCTGGTCGTCCTCGATCGCGCCGAACTGGCTGATGCGACCATCGACGGGGCAGACGAACGGCACGTCGGCAATCGGGCGTACGCCGGGTTTCAGCGCGCGGGTAAAGAACTCATTGAAGCTGTGATAACTGGCGATATCGGAATTTTCCGCTTCCGCCATATTCACATCGTATTTACCGACGAACCAGCGTATCAGCCGCGTCGTCATCGCCCCGCCTTTCGCTCCGGCCACGCGGCCGGCGAAATTGGTCAATGCCCCCTTTGGGAGCAGGTACTGCGGGAGGACGGCGAGACGGTCGGACACGATATGGATTTCCTGGCATGCGCATGGGTTGGATCAGCGCGCATTATAGCCGCGCATGCCAGGCCAATGGCGCGGGAATCATTTGGAAATATTTCTGGCCGGGTAACACACACAAGTGAATTTTAGGCAAAATAGCGCTACCACGCCCATTTTATCTCCCATTCCTTTCTAATAAAACGTTTTCCCATGCGTTCGCCAAAAACCGCTCCTCCATTCAAGCTGGCTGTGCTGGCCGCCGCCGTCTTTGCCGCATTGCCCGCCTTTGCCGATATTGTCCAAACCGTGCCGGAGATCAGCGAACAGCGCACGCAACAGGAGCCGCAGCAACAGGAGCCGCAGCAACAGGAGCCGCGAAAGCCGGCCGAACCGATGCAGACGGTGCAGATCAAGGGCTCCGCCGCAGCCTACGATCCGCGCCGCGACGATACCGCCAGCAAGGTGGTCGTGTCGACAGAAGAAATCCAGCGCTATGGCGATACCGCGATCACCGATGTCTTCAAGCGTATTCCTGGCGTCACCGTCGGCGGTGCGGGCCGGGGCGGCGGCGATGTCCGCATGCGCGGCCTGGGCAATGGCTATACGCAGATCCTGCTGAACGGCGAACGCGCGCCGGCCGGTTTCTCGATCGACACGCTGTCGCCGGACGTCATCGAACGCATCGAGATCGTGCGCGCCGCCAGTGCCGAATTTTCCACCCAGTCGATTGCCGGCACGATCAATATCGTACTGAAGCGGGCCGTCAAGACGGCGCAGCGCGAGATCAAGCTCAGCGCGGCCAAGAGCGCGGACCAGAACAGTCCGAGCGGCAGCCTGCAACTGTCGGACAGGGACGGCGCGCTGTCGTATTCGCTGAGCGGGAATTTCTGGCGCGGCACCTACGATCGCGTGTCGCCGGTGGAGGAGACGCTGGTCGATCCGGCCGGCGAGCTGCGCATGGTGCGCCACACGCGCCAGCAGGACGGCGGCCGCTGGGAAGGCATGAACCTGGCGCCGCGCCTGAACTGGAACCTGGGCGACGGCGACACGCTGACGTCGCAGACCTTCGTCAACTTCAACCGCAACCGCTATCACGGCTACCAGGAGATAGATACCGAACTGGGTACGCCGCCGCGCTTCGACGTGCGCGACATGTACAACAGCAACCGCAGCCTGTTCGCCCGCACCGACCTGAACTGGGTGAAAAGGCTGGGCGAGTCCGGCAAGCTGGACGCCAAGGCGGGCATCAGCGGCATGCGCTCGGACGGCACGTGGCACGAGCTCGACTACCGCGCCGCCGCGCTGGGGCGCGATGCGACGGTGCTCAGCGAAACGACCGAGACGGGCTTCTCGACCCAGGGCAAGTACTCGGCGCCATGGCTGGAAGACCATGCGCTGTCGATGGGCTGGGATGCCGGCATCACGCTGCGCGACGATGCGCGCAAGGAGGACGAGGCCGACCTGCCGGGCTATGTCGCGCTCGATTCCGACGAGGGCTACGAGGCCAAAGTGACACGGGTGGCGCTGTATGCGCAGGATGAATGGAACCTGACGCCGCGCTGGTCGGTCTATGCCGGCCTGCGCTGGGAAGGCATCGAAACCACCAGCGAGGGCGACAGCTTCGCGACGGTGAGCCAGACCAACAGCGTGTGGAGCCCGCTGGCGCAAACGCTGTACAAGCTGCCCGACAGCCGCGACCAGCTGCGCCTGGCGCTGACCCGCACCTACAAGGCGCCCAGTCCGAACAACCTGGTGCCGCGCCGGTTCACGTCCACCAACAACAGCCAGACCGAACCCGACCGCCGCGGCAATCCGGACCTGCAGCCCGAGCTGGCGTCCGGCATCGACGCCTCGTACGAGCATTACTGGGGCGACAACGCATTGCTGTCGGCGGCAGCGTCGATGCGCCGCATCAGCGGCTACACGCGGCAAGGCCTGTTCCTCGAGAATGGCCGCTGGCTGGCCACGCCCGTCAACGACGGCAATGCCGTGACCCGCAGTATCGAACTGGAAGCCAAGTTTCCGCTGGCGGCCGTGCTGGACGACGCGCCCGGTGTGGACCTGCGCGCCAGCGTGGCGCGCAACTGGTCGCGCGTGGACGTGGTGCCGGGGCCGGACAATCGCCTCGACCAGCAGACCCCGCTGTCGGCCACGTTCGGCGCCGATTACCGCTCGCGCGACGGCAAGCTGAGCACTGGCGCCAGCTTCGCCTTCCGCGAGGGAGGACCGGTCCGCATCGACGTCAACCAGACCGCTTACCAGAGCGTGCGGCGCGACCTCGACGTGTACGCGCTGTGGAAGTTCAACCCGCAATACCAGCTGCGTGTCGCGGTTTCCAACCTGCTTGGCCAGGATTCGCTGGGCGATTCGGCTTATCTCGACGTTAATGGCACACTGCGCCGCACCAGCATTTATCCCGGCTATGCGCAGGGCCGCGCAACGCTGGAAATGCGCTTCTGACGCTTGCCGCGGTGCCCTGAGCGGGCGCCGCGGTATTCACGTTCGCCGTATCGGCAATATTGGTTCGGCCAGGATCTGTGCGGAAAAAGCCAATGCGGCGAAAGATCAATACGGCGAACCATCCTTGTGCGTGAACCGCCAGGTGCCTTCATCGAACACGGCAGCCAGGTCGTCGCGCGGATAGATCGCCGTGTCGCCCGCTGAACGGTCGCCGATCTCCAGGAATACCGCTTCGGCCGCCGACCGGTTTTCCAGCCGGTGCGCGCGGCCACCTGCCTTGAAGCCCGCGCACATGCCCGGCGTCAGTATCATTTCCCCTTCGTCGGTAACGAGTACCGCTTCGCCAGCCAGCAGATAAATGAATTCATCCTGCGTGGTATGGCGATGCAGCAATGCGGAGATACTCCCCGGTGCCAGTGTGCAGCGGTTCACGCCGAAATTTTTCAGTTCGAATATATCGCCGAGTGGTTGCTTGACCCGGCCTGCAGTCATTTCCGCGAAGGGGGATGGCAACAGCGATGCCCTGGTGCGCGGTGCCGCGTCCGGTGCATTGATAGCGAGTGGGATGGTATTCATGGCGGTGAGATTAACTGTGGGGTTTTTATTCTCTTGTAAGCTTACACGACATTCATTGCGAATATATGTGGAATGTCGCCGCGGTCTTATGGTAAATTGGCGGGACATTGAAATCTCACAGATTGTCACACATGTTCCAGGCGGAGTCTTCGGGTGGAATTCCACGCGGAATTTCATGCGCAATCTCTGCACGGACTCTCATGCTGGCACTCTGATGCGCACTGTCGGCGCATTCTTTGCGCACTTGTTCGGCATTCGCCGCGTACTCCGCCTACGCACTGCTTGCTGACATTTTCACGCAGTTTTTTACGTACTTTTTCACTTACCAAGGATTTGAGATGACGACTTACCAGGAATACCAGGCCAAGATCGCTGAATTGCAGAAGCAGGCTGAATTGGCCCGTCGGAATGAAATTTCCGAAGCGAAGGAGCGCATCGCAACGATCATGCGTGAACACAACCTGACCCTGGCGGACCTGGGCCCGGCCGTCAAATCGACAAAGCCCGTCAAGCCGCGCGCGCCGGTACCGATGAAATACCGTGACGAAGCCACCGGCCAGACCTGGACTGGCCGTGGCCGCGCGCCGAAATGGCTGGAAGGCCGCGCAAAGGAAGAGTTCCTGATCAAGTAATAATGCCGCGAATGCCATGCCGGTAATGGGCTGGCGGGGCAGCCAGGGAATCGGGCGAGCCCTGCGAAATATCCGTCGCGCCCGGCATGGCATTGCCGTTGAATGTCGCCTGACAGACACAAATCACGGAGCGTTATCGCAGCGCTCGCGGTTTCTGGCTGAGAACGTGTTCCGAACCTGTTCCGAACTTGCTCAGAACTTGCTCCGAACCTGTTCAATTCCCAGCGATGCTCAGAATATTCCCATCCGTGTCTTTGAACCAGGCGACTTTCATCTGTTCGCCGACATGGATGTCGCCTTCCAGCCGGAGCCCCGGCATCTCGTAATGTTCGAAGGCCACGCCTTTCGCTTTCAGCGCGGTGACGATTTCATCGATTTCATCCGCTACTGTCCAGGTCGCTGAAGTCGCCTTATTGGTACCGGCATATTCCGACCGGTACACCATAATCTGCGAGCTCCCGCTCAGATAACACAGTACTTCGCCTTCCGCGTCGCCGCCGACCGGATTTTCCTGCAATCCCAGTACCTCACCGTAAAACGCACGTGCCGCCGCGATATCGCGCACGGCGATGGTCGCCATCACTTCGGTATTGGCAAGCATGATGTCCTCCATTGGTTGGCCAGTGGGGCAGGGTAGCCTGCCTGGGTCCGCAACAGCGCGCCATTGACCGTTGCCCCCGGAGTGGACGTTGCAGTTGTCGGGTGGCTAGCGAGGTGGGCGCCGCACCGGCCCGATGTATGCAAAGATGCCCCATGATTCCTCTCTTTCCGCTCAACACGGTGCTGTTTCCCGACGGCCGGCTTGCATTGCAGGTGTTCGAGGTACGCTATCTGGACATGATCAAGCGGTGTATCGCCGCGTCGGAGGAATTCGGTGTCGTGGCGCTTGCCGAGGGCGACGAGGTACGCAAGCCGGGCCAGCACGAAACCCTTGCGCCGGTCGGCACGCTGGCGCGCATCGTCGACTGGACGGTGCCGCTGCCCGGGCTGATGCACATCACCTGCCTGGGCACGCAGCGCTTCCGGGTGCTGGCGGCCGAGCAGCTGAAGCATGGGCTGTGGATGGCGGATATCGAACGCCTGCCGGACGACATGCCGGTGCCGGTGCCGGCCGAGCAGCAGGACGTGGCCAATGCACTGGGTTCGCTGATCCGTTCGCTGCAGGAGCGCGGCGTGACCACTGCGCAAATGCCGATGGGATCGCCTTACCGGCTCGATGAAAGCGGCTGGGTCGCAAATCGCTGGTGCGAATTGCTGGACCTCACTCTGCCGCAGAAGCAGTTGCTGCTGGCCCAGGAGAACCCGGTGCTCCGCCTGGAACTGGTGCAGGACACACTGGCCGACAGCGGCTACATGGACTGAGGCCCGATCGCGCTGCCCGATCCTCATCGGGTTCCGTGGCTCCACCGTGGCGCCACGGCGTGGCCCTGTGGCCGCGTGCCGCGCGCCGCTACACTGGGAGCAATGGCTGTTTCCCAGGAGTCCACCATGTACAACCCCGCCTCGTTTGCCGAAGACCGCCTCGCCGTCCAGCATGCGCTGATCCGCGCCCATCCGCTCGCCACGCTGGTCGTGGCCGGCAGCACGGCGCTGACGGCTGATCTCGTG
Organism: Pseudoduganella umbonata; assembly: GCF_014192225.1. Lineage (GTDB taxonomy): Bacteria > Pseudomonadota > Gammaproteobacteria > Burkholderiales > Burkholderiaceae_D > Rugamonas > Rugamonas umbonata. The sequence continues at coordinate 212,499 of NZ_JACHXS010000001.1, forward strand.
CCGTTCCTGCTGTATCCGGACGAAGGCCCGCACGGCACGCTGCGCGCCCACGTGGCACGCGCCAATCCGCTGTGGCGCGAACTGGAAGGGGGCGCCGCGTGCCTGCTGCTGTTCCAGGGGCCGCAGGCGTACGTCAGTCCTGGCTGGTATCCCAGCAAGGCCGAGACGCACAAGGTGGTGCCGACCTGGAACTACGCGATGGTGCAGGTGCGCGGCACGGCGCGCGTGACCGATGACGGGCCGTGGCTGCAGCGCCAGCTGCGCGACCTGACGGCGGAGCAGGAGGGCGCGCTGCCGCGGCCGTGGAGCCTCGACGACGCCCCGGCCGACTTCGTGGCGGCACTGACGCGCGCCGTGGTCGGCATCGAAATCCCGATCGCGCACATCGCGGCGAAGTGGAAGGTCAGCCAGAACCGCAGCGCCGCCGACCGGGCCGGCGTGGCCGAGGGGCTGGCGGAGCGCGCGCCGGACATGGCGGCCCTGGTGCGCCAGGCTACTGGGGCGTGATCGCTTCCTCGGCTGCGTGCACGCGCACCGACCACAGCACGCCGGCGGCCAGCAGCGCGATGGCGGCGGCCTCCAGCGGCCGCGGCCACGCCTGCCGGTAGATAAAACCGTACAGCAGCGCGAACAGCGTCTCGAACAGGATCAGCTGGCCGGACAGCGTGACCGGCACGCGGCGGCTGGCGATGTTCCACAACTGGTTGCCGATCACCGACGCGCCCAGCGCCAGCAGCGCATTGCAGGTCCAGAACATTCCCCAGTCGCGTCCGGTGGCGGCACCGGCCGCGCCGGTCACATCGCCATGGTGCAGCGCCAGCGCCACCGCGGCGATGACGAGAGCGATGATGCCGGTGGCCAGGCCGTACAGCGCCGACCACTCGGCACTGCTGAAATGGGCATTGGCCTTCAGGTAGCGGGCATTGTCGACGGCGTACCAGGTCCAGCACAGCAGCGCGCCGGCCGCGCAGGCCAGGCCGGTGGCGATCTGCCATGCCGGCCGCCCGGCTTGCCCGGCATGGGCGAACACGTCGGCATTGATGCAGGCGATGCCGGCCGCCACCACCGCCAGCGGTAGCGCCAGCCGGGCCAGCGGGACGGCGCCGTGATCGTGCCGCCCCAGCAGCGTGACGGTGATCGGCAGCACGCCGATGATCAGCGATGTCGGCGCCACGCCGGCCAGTTTGACGCCGGTGGCCAGCAGCATGTAATACACGATGTTCCCGGCCAGCGCATGCCGCAGCAGCGCGGCGCAATCGCCGCGGTCGAGCCGGTGCGCCAGCCGTGACAGCTTCGCCAGCAGCAGCGCGAAGGCCATCGCGCCATACGCCGTGTAGCGGCCGAGGGCCAGTTCCAGCGGCGAGAAGGCCGCCAGCAGCGCCGGCACGATGAACACCATGCCCCACATCGCACCGGCCAGCAGCGCGCACAGTACACCAGTCCACATCCATTGTTTCCAGTTTTTAAGCTGCGACAGTGTCGCACAGAGTGCGATATCGTGGCCAGGTCAGCTATCTGCAGGAGACCACCATGACCGACAGGAAAATCATCGACGCCCTGAAGGGCGAAGCGCGGCCTTTATCGGCCGGCGAGGACTTCGACTACCTGCTCGAATCGATCGGCGACGCATCGATCGTGCTGCTCGGCGAAGCCACCCATGGCACGCGCGAGTTCTACCGGCTGCGTGCCGAGATCAGCAAAAGGCTGATCGTCGAGAAGGGCTTCGACGCGATCGCCGTCGAAGCGGACTGGCCGGATGCGTTGCGCGTATCCCGCTACGTGCAGCACGGCGGCGACGACATGACGGCCGAGGGGGCCCTGTCCGGCTACAAGCGCTTCCCCCAGTGGATGTGGCGCAACCATGAGATCGTCGACCTGGTGAACTGGCTGCGCCTGCATAACGCGCACGTCGCCAGCAGCGTGCGGCGCGTCGGCTTCTACGGGCTCGACCTGTACAGCCTGCGCCAGTCGATGGATGCCGTGATCGCCTACCTGGACAAGGAGGATCCGGAAGCTGCCGACCGCGCGCGCCAGCGCTACGGCTGCATCGACCACATGGCCGAGGACCCGCAGGAGTACGGCTACGCGACGACGTTCGGCATGAAGCCGCATTGCGAGCAGGAAGTAATGCGCCAGCTGACGGAGCTGACGCGCCAGGCCACCTTGCACATGAAGGACACAGGCGGGCAGGTGCCGGACGAACTGTTTTATGCGCAGCAGAATGCACGCGTGGCCCGCAACGCCGAAACCTATTATCGGTCGATGTTCCAGAGCAGGGACGAATCGTGGAACGTGCGCGATTCGCACATGGCGGAAACGCTGGAAGCGCTGCGCGAGCATATCAGCCAGCGCACCGGGCGACCCGGCAAGATCGTCGTGTGGGCGCATAACTCGCACCTGGGCGATGCGCGTGCCACGGAAATGGGCGAACATGGCCAGCTGAATCTGGGCCAGCTGGTGCGCGAGCGCTACCGCCCGGACGACATCTTCCTGCTCGGCTTCACGACCCATACCGGCACGGTGACCGCGGCCACCGAGTGGGACGGCCCGGCGGAACTGAAGCCGGTGGTGGCCTCGCGGCCGGACAGCGTGGAGCGGCTGATGCATGAAACGTCGATCGCCACCGGCATGGGCCAGTTCCTGCTGCCGCTACGCGGCCACGACAGCATGCTGGCCCGGCTGCCGTCGCGCTACCTGGAGCGGGCGATCGGCGTCATCTACCGTCCCGACACGGAGCGCTACAGCCACTACTTCCACGCCGACGCGGCAAGGCAGTTCGACGCGCTGGTGCACGTCGACCGCAGCACCGCGCTGCCGCCGCTGGAGCGCTCGGCATTATGGCAGCAGGACGAGATGCCGGAGACCTATCCCAGCGGCCTGTGACAAAAACGCGAAAAGCAAAACCGGTGACAGACACCGGATTTCCGGAAACATTTCAGATTAACTGGTGTCTGTCACCGGTTTTGAAGTATCAACAGGGCGAGCAAGGCGAGGTGCAGTGCGACGGTGCACCAGTACTTCGCCTGGAACGACGCCTTCGACGATTTGTGCCGCACCACCCGCTGCGCCAGCAGCGCGCCGGGCCAGCCGCCGGCCAGCCCGAGCAGCAGCAGCGTGCGCTCGGGCGTGCGGCGCCGGCCGAAACGGGCGGCACGCTTGTCGATGGCGTAGGCGAGGAAGGTGGCCACGCTGGCCAGCACATGCCAGCCGGCCAGCGCGATGGCGAGTGCCGGGTTCAGGAGCGCGGCATCAGAAATAGTTCAGGCCCAGCGCGGCCTTCACTTCGTCCGCGGTCCGTGCCGCCACTTCGCGGGCGCGCGCGGTGCCTTCCTTCAGCATCTGCATGACCTGGCCCTTGTCCTTCGCGAACTCCTCGCGCCGCGCGCGGATCGGCGCCAGCATTTCCTGCAGCACCGCTTCGAGGCGCTTCTTGACGATCGAATCGCCCAGGCCGCCGCGCACATAGTGCGCCTTCATTTCTTCCAGCGCCGCCTTGTCGGTATCGAACGCGTCCAGGTAGATGAAGGCCACGTTGCCTTCCAGGTGGCCCGGGTCCTGCACGCGCAGGTGCAGCGGGTCCGTGTACACCTTCTTCACGGCGGCGGTGATCTCGTCGGCCGAAGCGCCCAGGTTGATCGTGTTGCCCAGCGACTTGCTCATCTTGGCCTTGCCGTCGATGCCCGGCAGGCGGCCGATCTCCGGCACCAGCGCCTTGCACTCGACGAGGATGTCGCGGTTCGCGATCCTGTTGAAACGGCGCACGATCTCGTTGGTTTGCTCGATCATCGGAATCTGGTCTTCGCCGACCGGCACGATCGACGCCTTGAAGGCCGAAATGTCGGCCGCCTGCGAGGCCGGGTAGGTGAGGAAGCCGGCCGGGATATCGCGCTCGAAGCCGCGCAGCACGATTTCCGCCTTCACGGTCGGATTGCGCTCCAGGCGCGCCACGGTGACCATGTTCAGGTAATAGAACGTCAGCTCGGCCAGTTCGGGAATCTGCGACTGGATCAGGATGGTCGACTTGGCCGGGTCGATGCCCACCGCCAGGTAATCCAGCGCCACTTCGACGACGTTGCGCCGCACCTTGTCGATGTCGTCCATGTTGTCGGTCAGCGCCTGCGAGTCGGCCAGCATGATGAACTGTTCATACTCGTGCTGGTAACCGACACGGCTGCGCAGGCTGCCCACGTAGTGGCCCAGGTGCAGCGGACCGGTCGGGCGGTCGCCGGTGAGGATGACGGCAGGGGAGGCGGCGGGGGCCGGGGCGGACATTTCAGGCTGGCTCATTGCATTCCTTCGGGGTTGGCCCCTGCCCGGATGCGCCATGAAAAACGCCACCCTGGCAGAGGCGGCGTTGATAGTTACATCACATCATTTCAGTGTGGCCGCACGACGAGGGAGCGGCGCCACCAGCAAAGACCGGACAGATGCGATTGGGAAAAAGTCATCCCGCTATGGTTGCAGGTTCATGCCTGCCTGTCAAGGCAGGCACCAAGCCCGATCAATGGCGGCGCGGATTGTCCGGCCGGTCGTCATGCCGGTTCGCCACGCCGTCGTTGTCCCGGTCGCGGTCATGCTGGTTCCGGATGCCATCATTGTCCCGGTCGCGGTCGTAGCGGTTCGGTACGCCATCGCGGTCCTTGTCGCCCCGGCGGTCGCCGCGCTGCCATTCGCCGCGGGCGAACTGCCAGCGGCCATCGCGTTCCTGCCACCTCGGCGCGTTCCAGTGATAGCCGGCGCGTGCCTTCACGTACTTGCCCTTCACCCATGCATGGCGGTGGCCGGTCCAGTTCCAGTAGCCTGGCGTCCATACGTAGCCGTGGCGGGCCGCGGGTGCCGCTTCATGGCGCAGCGGCGGCGGCGCCTTGCGCACGACGACGATCTCCGTGGCGGCCATGGCCGGTGCGGCGATCGAACCCAGCGACGTGGCGAACATGGCGGCAATCAGCAGTTTCTTCATGATGTACTCCTTGTGGTGAACGTATGGCTTCATTCTGGCGGCAAGGTGTAACGGCAGTGTGCCCGCTCCCAACTTCTCTGTAAGCAATTGTTTCGTTGCCTTCATGGAAACGGCACGTTACCATCGGACTCTTTCCCGCCTGGAGAACCCGATGCCGTTGCGCCCAGCCCTCGTCCTGTCTTCGCTGCTGACTTCACTGCTGACTTCACTGCTGTCCCCGCTGTTGTCCCTGCTGCTGTCCGGCGCGCAGGCGCAGACACCGCCGATGGCGCCCGACATCGGCACGAAGTTCTCGGCGGCGGTGCCGGACGCGGACTACGTAAAACGCACGGCGATGATCCCGATGCGCGACGGCGTCAAGCTGTTCACCGTGATCGTCGTGCCGAACAGCGCGCAGGCAGGACGAAAGGCGCCGATGCTGCTGACCCGCACGCCGTACAACGCCTTTGCCCGCGCCCAGCGCAACAAGAGCCCCAGCATGCTGGCCACGCTGCCGGAGGGAGATGAAACCTTCGTCCGCGCCGGCTATATCCGCGTCTACCAGGACGTGCGCGGCAAGCACGGCTCGGAAGGCGATTATGTGATGACGCGCCCCCTGCGCGGCCCGCTGAACGGCACAAGGACCGATCACGCCACCGACGCCTGGGACACCATCGAATGGCTGGTGAAGAACGTGCCCGAGGCGAACGGCCGGGTCGGCATGCTGGGCTCGTCGTACGAAGGCTTCACGGTGCTGATGGCGCTGGCCGATCCGCACCCGGCACTGAAGGCGGCGGTGCCGATGAGTCCGATGGTGGACGGCTGGCGCGGGGACGACTGGTTCCACAACGGCGCGTTCCGCATGCCGTCGCTGGCGTTCGTGAACGCGCAGACCACCGTGCGCGGGCGCGGTGAACCGCTGGCCACCGGCGTCTACGACGATTACGACAGCATGCTGCGCGCCGGCTCGGCCGCCGGCTATGCGCGCCAGTTCGGCCTGGACAGGCTGACCTATACAAAGAAGCTGTTCGAGCACCCGGCCTACGACAGCTACTGGCAGCACCAGGCGCTGGACCGCCTGCTCGGTGCGCGCCCGCTGGCGGTGCCGACGATGATGGTGACCGGCCAGTGGGACCAGGAAGACAGCTACGGCGCCTTTGCGGTGTACGCGGCGCTCGAGCCGAAGGACACCGCCAACGACCTGAATTACCTGGTGGTGGGACCGTGGCGGCACAGCGGCGTCAATTACGAGGGCTCGTCGCTGGGCGCACTGAAATTCACCGGCGACACGGCGCTCGAATTCCGGCGCGACGTACTGCAGCCGTTCTTCGACCAGCACCTGAAGGAGGGCGCGCCGCGTGCCGATATGCCGCCGGTGCTGTCGTACCAGACCGGCAGCAACCGCTGGCAGCGGCTGCAGCACTGGCCGCTCGCCTGCGCCGGCGGCTGCCCGGCGCCCACGCAAGCCGTCTATCTGCGCGACGGTTTCAGGCTGTCCTTCTCGGCACCCGCCGGGGATGCGCAAGGTGACGCGCAGGTTGGCGGCGACTACGACGAATACGTGGCCGATCCGGCGAAACCGGTGCCGTTCGTGCCGCGCCCCGTGCGGATGGGCGATCCGGCGGTATGGCGGCCATGGCTGGTCAGCGACCAGCGCTTCGTTGCCGACCGTCCGGACGTGCTGAGCTACGTGTCCGAACCGCTGGCGGCGCCGCTGCAACTGGCCGGCGCGCCGGTGGTGAACCTGTTCGCGTCGACCTCCGGTACCGATGCCGACTGGGTCGTCAAGGTGATCGACGTCTATCCGGACGAGGTGCCGTCGCAGCCGGAACTGGGCGGCTACCAGCTGCCGCTGGCGATGGAGATCTTCCGCGGCCGCTACCGCGACAGCCTGGAAGCGCCGGCCGCCATCGTGCCCGGCAAGCCGGAGCGCTACCGCTTCGCGCTGCCGAACGTGAACCACGTGATCCAGCCCGGCCACCGGCTGATGGTGCAGATCCAGTCCAGCTGGTTCCCGCTGTACGACCGCAATCCGCAGCGCTACGTGCCCAACATTTTCTACGCGCAGCCGGCGGACTACGTCAAGGCCACCCAGCGCATCCACCGCACGCCGGCACTGCCGAGCGCCATCGAGCTGCCGGTCGTGCCGGCCGCGCGCTGAGCACCAAAGCCACGCGCCCGGTGCCCATGGGCGGGAGGCCTAAGGCGCGCTGACGTAGGGGGATGGCCGCCCGCCCGGCGCCTGGGCCAGCAGGCTGCGCATCTCGCGCGCTTCCTCGACCGGCGTGCGCCCGAAGAAGCGCTTGAACTCGCGCGAGAACTGCGACGTGCTTTCGTAGCCGACCCGCCCGCAGGCGGTGGCCGCGGTCAGGCCGTCCTGCACCATCAGCAGCCGCGCCTTGTGCAGCCGCGTCGTCTTCAGGTACTGGATCGGCGATGTCAGCGTGACCGCCTTGAAGCCGGCGTGGAAGGCGGCCTGGCTCATGCCGGCTTCGCGGGCCAGCGTGGCCACGTCGATCTGCCGGTGGTAATCGGCGTGGATGCGCCGCAGTGCCTTGCCGATCTTGGCGAACTGCGTCTGGTGGGCCAGGCCGGCGCGCAGTGCGCCGCCCTGTTCGCCGGTCAGCACGCGGAACAGGATCTCGCGCAGGATGCCAGGGCCCAGCAGCCGCGTTTCCACCGGCGAGGTCAGCGCCTGCAGCAGGCGCAGCACGGCATCGCCCAGCGCGTCGTCCAGTTTCGAGGCCATCATGCTGCGCGGCGCGGCAGGTGGCGCGATGCCCGCCTGTGCGTCGTCGACGGCGAGCGCCAGTTCGGCCGCCAGTTGCAGGTCGATCGGGATCGAGATCGCCAGCATCGGCTCGGCCTCGGTGGCGCGCACGGTCTCGCCTTCGAAGGGCAAGGGCACCGCCAGCACCAGGAACTGCTGGGCATGGTAATCGAAGGCCTCGCCGCCCAGGTAGCCGCGCTTGTGCCCCTGGCAGACGATGACGATGCACGGCTCGTACAGCGCCTTGCCGCGCGGGCGCACCGAGTTGGCGCGCATGAACTTCACACCGGGCAGGCCGCACAGCGTGTAGCCTTCGTCCGGCGCGAGCACGCCCATCAGTTCCACCATCCGTGCCTGCCGTTGCACCGTCGTCATTCCCGCCTCCTGTCGTTTCAGGCAGTAATTATGCCGTCCAAACGCCGTGAACTGGCCGCCGCTGTAGGATCAGGCAATGATTCGAAACCTTCACGCAACCCGGCCCGCGCAACCGACCGTAGACTTGGCAACATCGCAAGCAAATCGTTGGCAGCATCGTTGGCAACGTCGTACGCAACATCGCTATCGACCATTGAAGGAGGGCACATGGCCGAACCACAAATCATCCTCGTCACCGGGGCCACCGGCCGTATCGGCGCGGCCACGGCGCGCACCCTGGCCGCGCAGGGCCACCACGTGGTGCTGGGCGCGCGGCGCATCGAGCGGCTGGTACTGCTGGCCGCCGAGATCCGCGCCGCCGGCGGCAGCGTCGAATGCCACGTGCTCGACGTCACCGATCCCGACGATGCGCAGACCTTCGTGCTGGGTGCATTCCACCGGCATGGCCGCATCGACGCGCTGGTCAATGCCGCCGGCGTGGCGGCGCCGTCGCGGCTCGACGCGCTGAAACTGCTGGAGTGGGACCGCATGCTCGACGTCAACGTGCGCGGCGCGCTGTACGCGATCGCGGCCGTGCTGCCGCTGATGCAGCGGGCCGGCGCCGGCCACGTCGTCGCCCTGGCATCGGGCGCCGGCATCGGCCCGGCGCATGCGGTGCAGGGCGCGTCGGCGCGGGCGCTGCAGGCGATCGCGGAAGCCTTGCGGCAGGAAGAGCCGGACATCGCTGTCTCCGTCATCGCGCCGGACCTGCCGGGCGGCGCCCAGGCCGTGGCCGAGGCCATCGGCGCGGCGCTGGCGCATGACGTCCATGACGCGCACGCCTGCGCGTGACGCATACGACACGCACGCCTGCGCACGATGCATACGACACGCATGCCTGTGCGGGATGCATACGACGCACACGCCTGCGCGTGACGGAGGGCTTCGCTACAGCGTGTGGTGATGGTCCCGGAACCAGCGCCGCGCCACCAGGATCGCCGCCGCCTGCATCGCCGCGCTGACGAAGAAGGTGACGCCGATGCGCCAGTCCGACGGCGGCAAATGGCTCACCTTGGCCAGCAGGAAGCCGCCGATCAGCGGCATGATGACGATGCCGACGCTGTTGATCGCGTGCAGCGATCCCATCAGCTCGCCCTGTTCGGTGGCCGGCGTGGCCTTCGAGATGATGCCCTGCAGTGCCGGTCCGGCAGCGAAGGCCAGCAGGTTGCACAGTATCAGCACGTACATCATCCAGCCCTGCGTGGCCAGGCCATACAGCAGGTAGGTCAGGGCGCCCGAGCAGAGCCCCAGCAGCGACAGCCGCACTTCGCCCAGGCGCTTCATGAACACGCCGAGCAGGCCGGCCTGCACGATCACCGAAGCGACACCCACGCAGAACAGGGCGATGCCGTTCTGCGTGGTCGACCAGCCGAAGCGGAAGGTGGTGTACAGCACCCACGTCGTGTGCAGCATGGTCTGCGCCAGCGCCACCAGCGCGAACACGACCACCAGGCCGCGCGTGGCGCGGCGTTGCCACAGCTTGATCAGGCCGCCCAGCGGATTGAGCTTGTGCAGCGGGAAGGCCCCGCGCCGTTCCGGCGGCAGCGATTCGGGCAGGAAGAACCAGCCATAGATGAAATTGGCCGCCGACATGCCGGCCGCCACGTAGAACGGCAGGTGCAGGTCGATGCCGCCCAGCACGCCGCCCAGCATCGGCCCGGCGATGAAACCCATGCCGAACGCGGCGCCGATCTTGCCGAAGCTCTTCGCACGATTGTCCGGCGTCGATATGTCCGATGCATATGCCGACGCCACCGACATGCTGGCCGCCGACATGCCGCCGATCACGCGCCCGACCAGCAGCCACGCCAGGCTGGGGGCGAACGCGGTAACGAGGAAGTTCAGCGACATGCCCACCATCGAATACAGCAGCACGGGGCGGCGCCCGACCTTGTCGCTGAATGCGCCCAGCATCGGCATGAAGACGAACTGCATCAGCCCGAACGTGGCGCCCAGCACGCCGTACCACAGCGACTGTTCCTCGCGCGCGCCGACGAATTCGCCCACCAGCACCGGCAGCACGGGAATGATCAGGCCCACGCCCAGCATGTCGATGAACACGCACAGCAGGGCAAAATTCAGGTTGACGGGCGCCGCCGGATTGGCCGGCGTGGCCGGCGTGGCAGCGCCGGTCGCGGCCTCGTCCTTCATGGCTGCGCCGCGGCGGCCGCCACGTCGGTATCGTTCAGCACGAACACCAGCCGGCCATGCATCGCGCGGCTGATGCGGTTCATCGCCGGGCGCAGCGCCTGGTATTCCTGCGGCGTGCACCAGCCGCGCGGGTTGCCGGCCACCACGCGCCGGGCCAGGTGGTAGCGCATGCCGTCGCGCGAATAGGTGGCCTGGTAATCCAGGCCGTCCTGGCTGATCGACAGGTTCTTCGGCACGTACAGCACCTGCATCGCGGCGGGCAGTTCGATCGTCATGCTGTCCTCCACCGCGAACGGTTCGCAGCGGGCATCGTAGCGGCGTTCGCGGTCGGCGAAACGGCCGGCGAAACCGGCCAGCGGTACCGGCCCGTTCATCCCCGGCAGGAACGACAGCACGCCGGCCTCCGGCTGGCTGACATAGTTGCGGATCCGTTCGGTGTAGCGCACGCCCAGCATGTCCGGCTCCGATCCCGACTTCGGCTGCGGCAGCGGTTCCACGCTGCCGTCGCCTTCGTAGCCGTTCGATGCCATCGTGCGCCGCACCCAGTCGGCCGTGCCGGCGGCGCCCACGCTGTCGATGAACTGGCGCACCGCCACCGCATTGCGGCCATGGCCGATGATGTCGGTCGTGCGTTCAGCCGAACCGTCCAGCGCAACCTTCAGCGTGACCTTGCGCTCGACACGGTAGCTGGCGGGATCGGGCAGCGGCGTGCTGCGCAGCGCCGGGGCCAGCCGCGTGGCCAGCGCGGGCTTGCCCGCATCGTTGTCCGGCAGCAGCCCGAACGGCATCGCATCGTCGGTGGAATCGAGGAAGACATCCAGCGCGGGCAGGTAGCTGATCGCGTGGTCGAACCACATCACGGGAATCTCGGGCAGCGTGAAGTTCTCCGCGTCGGCGCGCAGCAGCACGGGCGATGCGGCGATGCCGCGCGCGGCCAGCAGTGCTTCGAGCAGCGCCACGTGATCCTTGCAATCGCCGTAGCGGCGCTGCAGCACGGTGCCGGCATCGTTGGGTACCCAGCCGCCGTCGCCGACATAGCTGGCCACGTAGCGCACGTTGGCACGCACCCAGTCGTACAGCAGGCGCGCCTGCTCGCGCTGGTCCTTGGCGCGGCCCGCCACGTCGTCGGCCAGCGCGCGGATGGCCGGCGTGACGGCCGCCTTCGGCGCGGCACCCCGCTCGTAGGCGTCGGCGATCGACTGCCAGTCCTTGAAGGTGGACAGCATCAGGTGCGGCGTGCGGCGCCAGCCGTTGGCGGCGTTCGGCTCGGGCGTGCCGGTGTCCGTGCTGCGGTAGCGCCAGCGCAGCACGCCGTCCGCGCCATCGATGGCTTCGGGCTGCTGCGCCAGGCCGTACTGGGCGATCTTCAATGGCAGCGCCCGTGCATAGCGCACGGTGACTTCGCTGTCGTCGCGGATCACGTCGTTTTGCAGGAACATCACATGCGACATGCCGCCCGGCAGTTCGGGCACCTTCTGCACGAGGCGGTAGCGCAGGCGGATCGCGTCGCCCGCGGCCAGTTGCGGGAACGTCACCTGCAGCAGCTTTTTCTCCGGGAACGACACGCCGCCCAGGATGCCGTCCTGCACCTGGATCGCCGCCGCGTCGACCGGAATCGGCGCGCCGCTGGCGGGTATCGTTTCCGCGGCCAGCAGTTCGAGCGTCTGCCGCCGCGAGTCCCAGTTCACGTATTGCTGGCCGAGCGAGCCGGCGCCCGTGGCATCCACGGCTCGCCACGTGTAGTCGACGGTCTGCTCCATCGTGTGGTCGGCGCGGATGACGATGTCGGTGCGTTCGCGCAGCGCGCGCACGTGGCCTTCGCCATCGGCCCAGGCGGCCTGGGTGGCCACGCAAAGCAGGGTGGCCGACAATGCCCGGGAGACTGTAGCGCGGCGAGCAGCGGCAGGGCGAACGGCGGCCTGGCCGGTTGCGGGGCGGACCGGAGCGGGCTTCATCGCGTCAGGCCGGGGCGGACCATTCGGCCACGAACTGGTCGCGGAACGCCGTCAGCGCGCGCATCCGCTCATCGCCGAGGCGCCGGCCGGCGGCCGTCTGCATCGTGCCCGGCAGCGTGGCCAGCTTGACGGCGATATGGTCGAGCGAATACGCCTTGTCGTCGAGCGCGCGGTGCAGGCCTGCCGGGTCGGTGCCGTGCGCCAGTCCGGAACCCATGCGGCCCGCCGTATAGAACATGCGGGCCAGCCCGACGGCGCCCAGCGCGTCCAGCCGGTCGGCATCCTGGACGATCTTCGCTTCGATCGTGGCCGGCGCCAGGCCGGCGGAAAAACTGTGCGTCTCGATCGCGTGCGCCACGCCGGGCAGCAGGTCCGCGGGGAATTCCGTCGCTGCCAGCAGGCGCACCGCCTCCCGCGCGGCCTGGCGGGAAGCCAGGTGCCGCTCCGGATGGTTCTTCGGCAGGTTGACGATATCGTGCAGATAGCATGCGGCGAGCACCACGAGCGCATCGGCCTCGGGGTGATCGGGCAACAGCAGGGTGGCATTGCGCCAGACGCGGTGCAGGTGATTGGTGTCGTGGGCGCCATCGTCTCCGGGAATGGCGGCCGCGATCGCGGCCAGCTTCGGATGCCAGCTGGCCAGCGGCGAAATCGTTGTTGTCATGTTCAGGTCAATGCGGCGGTCGTTGCATTGTGCCACGAATGAAACGCTTTTGCTGTAATTTGGGCAATTTTGTGCCCTGCTGAGCGTTGCCACATGGAATTTTTAATGCGTTAGAACTTGGCGTGCGGTAACATTCCGCATCTTTTGCATCGCACTCCACAGGACCGACAATGACCGATACCGCCAGCAGCACCACCCCGGCCGAATACCTCGCCTTTACCCTGGGCAAGGAAGAATATGGCATCGACATCCAGAAAGTCAGCGAGATCCGCAATTACGAAGCGCCGACACGGATCGCCAGCGCACCGGAATTCGTCAAGGGCGTGATCAACCTGCGCGGCATCATCGTGCCGATCGTCGACATGCGCATCCGCTTTTCGCTCGGCACGCCGGAATACGGACCGTTCACCGTCGTCATCATCCTGAACATCGGCAACCGCGTGGTAGGCATGGTGGTCGATGCCGTCTCCGACGTGACCACGCTGTCGCCGGAACAGATCAAGCCGGCGCCGGACCTGGGCTCTTCGCTGAATACCGAACACATCGTCGGCCTCGGCACGGTCGACGAACGCATGCTGATCCTCGTCGACATCGACCGCATGATGTCGAGCGAAGACATGGGTCTCATCGAACGCATCGCCGCCTGACCGGCCCGGCCATGAACATCCTGCGCAACCTTCCCATCGGCAAACGGCTCGGCCTGGGCTTTGCCGTCACGATCGCGCTGGCGATCGTGATTGCCGCCATCGCGCTGTGGCGGCTCAACGACGTGGCCCAGGCCACGCACGCGATGATGGCTTCGCCGCTGGCGAAGGAGCGCATGATCAGCGACTGGTACAGCCAGATCGACAGCGCCGTCCGCCGCACGACGGCGATCGCGAAGTCGTCGGACACGTCGCTGGCAGCCTATTTCGCCGACGAGAGCAAGCGTTCGTCGGCATCGTCGGCGGCGCTGCAGAAGGACATCGAGGCGCTGCTGGCGGCGGACGAGGAGAAGACGCTGTTCGCCAGGATCATGGAGCAGCGCAAGGTCTACCTGGGCTCGCGCGACGAGGTGGCGAAGCTGAAGGCGGCCGGCCAGCTGGACGAGGCGGCACGCATCTTCGAGACCGTGTTCGTGCCGGGCGCCGCGAAATACCAGGACATGGTGAAGGAGCTGCTGAAGCTGGAACGGGTCCGCATCGACGAGACGGCCGCCGAGATCGGCAGCATCAATGAACGCAGCCGCACGATCGTCATCGCGCTGGCGCTGGCCGCGCTGATCTTCGGCTCGGCCAGTGCCTGGTGGCTGACGGTCGGCATCACGCGCCCGCTGCGCCAGGCCGTGGATGCGGCGACCCGGGTGGCTTCGGGCGACCTGACGGGCCGCATCGAAGCGTCCGGCACCGATGAAACGGGCACGCTGCTGCGCGCGCTGGGCGACATGAACCAGGCGCTGCTGAACATCGTCACCGAGGTGCGCAGCGGCACCGAGAACATCAAGGTGGCCTCCACCGAGATCGCGGCGGGCAACCACGACCTGTCGGCCCGCACCGAGCAGCAGGCCGGCGCGCTGGAGGAAACCGCGTCGTCGATGGAAGAACTGACGTCGACCGTACGCACCAATGCCGACAACGCGCGCCAGGCCAACCAGATGGCGGCCGCGGCGGCCGGTGCCGCGGCGAAGGGCGGCGACGTGGTGCAGCAGGTGGTCGGGCGGATGAATTCGATCGATGCGTCGTCGAAGAAGATCGTCGACATCATCGGCACGATCGACGGCATCGCCTTCCAGACCAATATCCTGGCGCTGAACGCGGCCGTCGAGGCGGCGCGCGCGGGCGAACAGGGGCGCGGCTTTGCCGTGGTGGCCGGCGAGGTGCGCAACCTGGCGCAGCGCAGCGCCGCCGCGGCGCGCGAGATCAAGGAACTGATCGGCGCATCGGTGGCCGAAGTGGCGGAGGGCAGCCGCCTCGTCACGCAGGCCGGCAGCACGATGGACGAGATCACGGCCAGCGTACGGCGCGTGTCCGACGTGATCGGCGAAATCACCGCCGCCAGCGTTGAACAGAGTGCCGGCATCGAGGAAGTGAACGGCGCGATCGTGCAGATGGACGCGGTGACGCAGCAGAACGCCGCGCTGGTCGAGCAATCCGCCGCCGCCGCCGAATCGATGCAGCACCAGGCCAGTGCGCTGGCCGATGTGGTCAGCGTGTTCCGCACCGGCGCCGCGCCGGCGCCGCTCATGGCCGTGAAAGCGGTCGCCGTGCCGTCGAAAGCGCCGGCACGCGCGCCTGTGGCGGCAAAGCCGGCGCTGGCGATCCGTAAGCCGGTTGCAGCCAAGCCGGCCGAGTCGGACTGGGAAGAGTTTTAAATAAGGCTGCGTAGTAAAGCTGCTCGGAAGCCTTGGCAGTAAAGCTGCTCAGCCGCCGATGGCGCGCTGCGACAGCGCGTCGGCGGCGCCGTTGCGGTGCCGCGGCAGCCAGCGCAGCGCCACCCGGTCCAGCCGAGCCATCAGCGCCACGGCGCGGACGCGGTGTTCTTCCAGTCCCTTCGCACCCGGCACGCCGGTCATCAGCACATCCTGCACCACCACCTGGCTGTCGCCATAGGCGGCCAGTTCCCTTGCTCCGGCCTCCAGTGCCGCTTCCAGCAGCGCGACCAGCGCCAGGTACTCGGCATCGCCGCTGGTGCCTTCGCCGGCACGGCGGCTGATCTCGATCCGTTCGCCGGCGGGCCCCAGCAGCAGCGCGCCGATGCCGAGCCGCCCTGGATTCGGCGTGGCCGAACCGTCGAACCAGCCGCGCCAGGCCGATGGGGATGGCGGCACCGGCTGGCGCGCCAGCTTTTCGGCGGCGGCGCGGGCCTGGGCGAGGGCACGGGGAGGGATCGTCAGGACGGTCATCGGAGCGAGGAAAAAGCGCCGATTCTACAACGGCGAACGGCGCTTTCAAGAAAAATGCCATCCGGACGGATGGCATTTTCTATTTCGACTTCATCAACGGCGATACGGATTTTCCGGCCGGTGGTCATACCGGTTCGGCACGCCGTCGCCATCGCGGTCGCGGTCATGGCGGTTCGGGATACCGTCGCGGTCCTGGTCGCGGCGCGGGCCGTTGCCGTAGTAGGCGTGGCCGCGATCGTGGCCACGGTCGTAATAACCCCGGTCATGGCCGCGGTCATAGCCTCGATCGTTGCCACGGCCGTAGCGGTTCGGATCGCGGTCGGCCCAGTTCGGCCTGCCGTCGCCATCGCGGTCGCGGTCATAGCGGTTCTGCACGCCGTCGCGATCCAGGTCGCCGCGCGGACCATGGCGGTTCCAGCGCGCCTGTTCATAACGCCAGCCGCCGCCGTATTCGACCCAGCGGGGCGGCGCGTAGGCGTAACCGGGGCGCTCGGCCAGCCACTGGCCGCCCGTCCACACGTGGCGGTGCCCATTCCAGTTCCAGTAACCAGGCGCCCACACGTAGCCGTGGCGCGGCTGCGGCTGCGCTTCCCAGCGCAGCGGGGGCGGCGCCGAGCCGATGACGATATTGACGTCAACCTGGGCCATCGCCTGCGGGGCGAACGCGGCGGCACCGAGGGCGATGGCGGCTGCTGCGATGAATGAAGTCCTGATCATGGTATTTCTCCGAATGGTTTCGACCGGTTGCATCTGTTATCTGCCGGCGGCGTCACGCGCCCCGTTGAAACCACTATAGCGCGCCCGGTTTCCAGCGCGAAAAGCCATTTCAGATTCTTACAAATGGCCGAAGGTTTGCTACCGCATGTTTCGGGCATGTATCAAGGGTGTTTCCATCCGGGTGTTTCAGCGATGTTTCCACCTCCCTCCGCTAGCGTGCGGCATGGCCCAACCGTTGACAGACATCGCCGACATCGTCGCGCAACGCCGCCGTGCCTGGCGGCGCGGCAGGAACCTGGCCGCGCCGCGCAGCGTGCCGTGGGCGCTGTACGCGGTGGCGGCAGGCGTGCTGCTGGGCGGAGCGGTGCTGGGCGTAAACGCGCTGCGGTTGGGAAGCGCAGCCGCCGCGACCGCCGTGGGCACCGATGCGCTGCGCGCGGCGTCGCTGCTGCAGCCGGTCGTGCCGGGGGGCCGGTTCGCCGTCCCGGACGTGCCGGGAGTGACGATGCTGCCGCAGCCCGGCGGCGCCATCGTCGTGGCCAGCCGCATGCGGCCGGAATCGCCGGTGCGGGTCGACCTGTGCCGCCAGCCAACCGATGGGATTGGCCGGATGATCCCGCTGCGGCTCGGGATGCGCTTTGGCGAGGCCGGCGTGCGGGTAGCGCGCGGCGCGCTGCTGGTGGCGCAAGGGTCGCCGCTGACGGCCGCGATGCCGCAACTGCGCCTGACCGGCCAGGCCGGCCTGCCGCTGCAACTGGCGTGGAGCGGCGCCCCGGCACGCTGGCTCGGTAATGGCGGCGAAGGCATTGTCCAGGGTGCCGCCGGCCGGGCGATGCTGCGCGACGAAGGGTGGCTGGCGTGGCAAGGAGGGGCGTTACACCTGCTGCGCCGCCCGGCCGCCGCCTGCCCGCGGGCGGGCGAACTGGTCGCACGCCTGTATCGACCGGATGCCGCACAGCACGGCAGGGCCCGCGTGACGGCGTTCGCCGCCCATGGCGCCAGCGCGACGGTGTGGCTGGCGCCCGGCAGCCATGCGGTCGCGGCGGCGCCGGCGCCGGCACTGGAGGACGAAACGCTGTTCGCCGCCTTGCAGGCGCACGGCCTGGTACGGCTGGCGGACGATGGCGCCATCGTGCTGGCGCCGCAGGACTTGCCGGCCTGGCGTGCCGCGCCCGCATGGCAGCGCGCGGCCGACCTCGATGCCTGGCACCACGTGCGGATCGACGATGCCACCGCCGCGCTGCTGCGCCGCCTGTACCGCCAGGCCGACGGCAGCTATGTGCGCCGGCAGGTCGCGCTGTACAACAGCGAGCGCGCGCTGCTGGCGTGGCGCGTGCGGGCCGGCGACGCGTCCCGCTGGCATGCCGACGGCCCGGCGACGGAATCCATGGCGCCACAGGCGGCGCGCCTGTTCGCCACGCTGCCGCAGGGCTGGCAGCCGTGGTCGCGCCTCGCGGCGATGCCGCACGGCGCCGCGGCCGCACGCCTGTCGCTCGACCTGCCGCATCCCGCCACGGGCGGCGAACCCCTGGTGCTGCTGGTAGCCGGGCGCGTGATGGGGGTCGACGGCGCGACGATGGCATCGCGCGCCGTCTGCGACGGCCGGGGATGCGGGGCGGCCGATGACGTCCGGGAGTTGCACCTGCGGGCGCTGCCCGGTGCGCGCCGCATCGTGCTGGCGGTGGCGCCGCTCGACGCGCGCACGCTGGAACGGCCGGGCGAACGCCAGTACCGGCACCTGCGCGTGGTGGCGAACCGGATCGTCTGGCAGCCGCTTGCCGGACCGGCCTACGGTACCGCGCCGGACCGTGGCCCAGCCCAGGGACCGGGCGCAAGACAGCCCGCCAGCCCCGCGCTGCTGGCGGACCGCAACGGTACGCCGCTGTGGGCCGGCGATGCGGCCACCGCGGCTGCTGCCGGTGCGGGGCTGGCGCCGCTGCTGGGCCTTGGTCCCGAGCACGACACCGGCATCGCCGGCATGCTGGCACGCGCCGGCGCCGGCGGCGGCGGTGCGCGGGCCCGCCTGTCGCTCGACCTGCCGCTGCAGGCACTGGCGCAGCGCATACTCGACTGCGTGGCGCTGCAACGGGGGCGCTGGTCCGGCGAGCGGTGCGAAGGCGCCCAAGCGGCACCGCCGCGGCGCAAGGCCGGCTTCGTCGTGCTCGATGCGGAAAACGGCGACATCCTGGCGGCAGCCGGCGCCGGCCAGCCGTCCGTCGACGCGGGCAACTGGCTGGAGGCGCGCGCGCTGGACCGCGCCAACCCGGCCGGCAGCCCGCTGCGCCTGCCCGCGCTGCAGCACGATGGCGGCGCCCATCACAGCCCTGGTTCGACCTTCAAGGTGGTCAGCGCGCTGGGCCTCGAACTGGCCGCCCGCGACGACCGGCAGCTCGACGCGCTGATGGCCGGGCCGCCGCTGCCGGCGATCAATGCCCTGGCGCGCGAACGCGGCTTCGATTTCACGACCGGTGCCGCCACGTATCCGG
This sequence comes from Pseudoduganella umbonata, assembly GCF_014192225.1. Taxonomy (GTDB): domain Bacteria; phylum Pseudomonadota; class Gammaproteobacteria; order Burkholderiales; family Burkholderiaceae_D; genus Rugamonas; species Rugamonas umbonata. The sequence continues at coordinate 231,476 of NZ_JACHXS010000001.1, forward strand.
CAGGCGCGCGCGGCGCCTACGTGACGAATTACCGCGAGCAGGGCATCGACCGCCGCGCGCAGGACGGCCGGCTCGGCCTGGCGCAGGCGTTGGCCTACAGCCTGAACACGTGGTTCGCGTGGACCGGCGAACTGTCCGACCGCACGCTGGGCGGCCGCGCGGAAGGCGGCATGCCCGATGTGCAGCCGCTCGAAGCGGGCGCGCTGGATGGCGCCCGCCCGATCCTGGCCGCGGCGCGCCGGCTCGGCTTCACCCGCCCGCTGCGGCTGGACGGCGGCCTGCTGCCGGCCGGCTTCCGCTGGCATGACTACGATGCGCTGCAAGCGACGCCGGCCCGCATCGACCCGGTCCACACGCGCCACGAACTGCGCCAGATGAGCATTGGCCTGCGCATGCAGGCGACGCCGCTGCAGATGGCGCTGGCCGCGGCCGCGATCGGGCAGGGCGCCACCGTCGCGCCGCGCCTGCTGCTGGAGCTGGACGGCCGCTCCGCCGCTGGCCCCGCGCCGGAACGGCTGGATGCGCGCCTCGACCGCATCCGTGCCGGCATGAAAGGCGTGATCGACGCCGGCACGGCGGCCAGCGCGTTCCGCGGCCTGCCGCGCGCGGTCCGCGCCGGGCTGTACGGCAAGACCGGCACCGCGCCCACTGGCGAGGGTAGCGGCACCGTGTGGTTCACTGGCTGGCTGGAACCGGGCAGCCTGCCGGGCCAGCGGCACCGGCTCGCTTTCGCCGTCTACGCCAGCCACTCGGACGGCAGCGGTGGCGACCACGCGGCCCCTGCCGTGGCGGCGCTGCTGGCCGCGCTGGCCGGCCAGGGCGGCAGTCCAAACGGACAATTGAAGGGTAAATGACGGCATCCACGCGGCAACGGGCGACGCTCAGCCATGGCATGATGGGCGGTGTTCTCCCATTTTCAGATGCTATGAGGCTGCCAGGAACGCGCTACCAGGAACCCGGCTGGGAAGCGGTGCGGAAATTGCTAGGGCAAGCGTCGCTGGTCGCCTTCCGGCAGTGCGACCTGGCGCACCTGCTCGACCCGGCACGGCACGCGGCAATGCTCGACTGGTACACCGATGCGGTGGCCGGGAGCCTGCGGGGGGCGGGCCGGGCGCTGCGCGGGGCAGCGCCCGGCAACAGCTATGGCGACAGCGCCGGCGACCTGGCCCTCGCGCTGCTGTTCGAACTGCAGGCGCAACCGGCCTTCTTCGCGGCATTCGCCTCCGCCATCGCCGCCGCGCACGCGAAGGAAGGCGCGTTCTGGCAGCACGCCGCCGGCGACACGCTGCTGCGCAAGAAGGTCAACGACATGTTCGCCACGCTGCGCGACAGGGTCGATGCCGACAATTACCAGGCCGCCACGGGCCAGCCCTGCACGCCGAACCGCATCTATACGTACCGCATGCTGGACATGGCCTATGCGGCGATCGCCCAGGTGTTCGCGGGCTGGCCGGGTACCGCGCAGCAGGTCGCCGCGATCCTCGGCCGCGAGGCGGACGGCATGCCGATCGAACTACGGCGCATGAAGTCGATCGCGCAGTGCCAGGCCGCGTGGGTGATCAACTGGAGCGCCACGCTGGAACGCTTCACGGGCGCGCCCGGCCCGCTGCACACGAAATCGAAACGCTTCGCCAGCCTGCGCAACGGCATGGAAAAGATCGCCGCGATGCTGGCCGAGATCGGCGACTACCAGGAGCTGTCCGCCAATCGCGACGGCGACGACTGGCGCCGCGATGGCGAAGACGCCGCCGCCTGGCTGGACGATCTCGACCGTGTCGCCGCCGCGGCCTGCCCGCATGGCGTGGCCGACCGCATCCTGCCGCCGCCGGACGATGATGGGGAGGCCGATGCCGGCGGTGACGCCGTTTCCGCCGCCCCCGGCTATGATGGGATGCCGGCCCGCGCGGCGGCGCTGGCCGCCCTGAACGACGAAGCGCTGCCGGTGCGGCTGGCGGTCTGCCTGAAACTGCTGGGCCCGGCGGACGACAGCTACCCCGACGACTGGCTGGACGGGGAGACGGGGGAATTGCCGACCTTGCAGCGGCTGGCGCAGGTCGGCGGCATGTCCGTGCCCACGCTGCGCAAGCGGCGCAACGCGGCGATCGGGCGCCTCGCCGGCCTGGCCGGCATGACTGGAGAACAGAATGAATCTTGATGCCAAGCTGCGCGAGCGGCTGCTGCTGGCGCGCGCGGTAGCCGGCGACCGGCTCATGCTGGCCGACGCCACGCTGCTGGCGGCGCTGGACGGTACGCGCCCGTTGAGTCCCGGCGAACTGGCGGCGCTGAACGGTTCGCCGGCCACGCTGCGCCGCTTCCGCCACCTGGCGCTGGCGCGCCGCCGTGGCGGCTGGCAATCGTCGACCGGCATGCTGCGCGCGGCCTCCAGCGGCGACGTGCCGGCGCTGACGACCGACGACGGCCTGTGGACGCTGCACTTCGTTGCCCAGGACGGCGGCTGGCGGGTGGTGCTGGCGCTCGACGCGGCGGCCCCCGTTGCCGCCGGCCTGCTGCGCGAGCGCACCCTGCTGCGGGTCACGGACGGCGCCGGCACCACCCTGCTGCAAGGCCGCCTCGATGCGGATGGCGAGTGCGAGCATGCGTGGCCATTCGCGGCGGCGCCGGCCGATCACCTGCAGCGGCATGGCGCCACGTTCGCCGTCACCGCGCTGGCGGCGCCATGAGCGAACGCCGGGAGCCGTCGCTCGGTGGCGCGGATGACGCCGCGGATACCGGCACGGTCACTGATACGCGCGCCGGCGGGGGGTTGCCGGTGGCGGCGCTGTGCGGCACGATTCCCGCGCCGCCCGGCGCCACCTTCATCGTGTTCGGCGCGGACGGCCAGGCGCGCCGGATTGCCGGGGGCGGCAGCGGCAAGGCGGCCCTCCCGGGCAAGGGCGAAACGGCATGGTGGTTCGTGCCCGGCCCCCATGCGGTCGCGCTGGTGCCATTCGCCGGCGCGCCCGAAGTGGGCCTGCGGCTGGCCTTCGTCGTCGATACCGCCGACCCGCGGCTGGCGCGCCAGCGCTTCGACCTGTTCCTGTTCAGCGAGGTCGCGGGGCAGGCCGGCAGCCTGCCGCTGGCGGACCTGGCCGGGCGCGTCGAAGGGGCGCTGCGTGGCGCCTTGGCAGGTGGCACGCTGGATCTGCCGCCGTGCACGTCGCTGGACGAGTGGAATGCGTTCCGCGCCGGCCTTGACGAGTTGCTGTACATGCGCTTCGGCCTCACGGTGGACGATTGCGTGCCCATCGCGCTGGACGATGTCGACTATGCCGGCATGTTGCGCCGCCGCGCTGCCGCGCTGCCCCCGCCCTCGACGCAGGAGGCCCGACAGGAACATGGCCTGGCACCGGTGCCTGCGGCGACATCGGAACCGCCGGCCGGCGCGCCAGTCCAGGCCGACGATGCCGCCGCGCTGCGCCGCCTGTTCCTTGAATTGCCGGAGGCATCGCGCACGTTGCGGCTGCTGCCGGCAACGGCGTTCGCGGTGCGGCAGGCACATCTCCAGCGGCTCGCACTGGCCGCTCTGGACGTCAACACGATGCCGGCCCTGGCATGGTCGGCGCCGGGCCGCCGCCGTGCCATGGACGAGCAGCGCCGGCTGGCGGCCGCCAGCAGGGATGCCGTGCGCGCGCTGGACGAGCTGTGGGCCGTGCTGGCGCGCATGAAGCTGGCCGGCGGCAGCGACGATGAACTGGATCGCGTCCTGGCGAATGGCGAATGCCACCTGGCCGCGCGCCGCGGGCAGGCAGCCGGTGAACGCCGGGAGCCTCATGGCGGGAGCCCTATATATGAGCCATGACGTCCTGCGTGGTCCTGCAAGCGTCGCCGCCGATGGCCGGGCCGCCGGGCCCACCGTGTGCCGCACCGTGCTGCGCGACGGCCGCACGCTGCTCTTGACCGCCACCGTGCGTCCGCGCGCCAACCGGGCCGACGTCAAGTGCGTGGTGCCGGGCGCACCCGCGCTCGGCGAGCGGATGGCGGAAGTGGTGCGGCTGGCGCGCCTGACCGAAGCGCGGCTGGACAGCCGGGTGCAGCTGGTACTCGGCATCGACGGCGCGCCGCAGGAGGGGGAGCGCAACTGGGAACTGGCTGCCGTGCTGGCCGACCGCATGGCGCGCGGCGCCTGGCGCCCGCCGCGCGGCACCGGCGAGGTGATCGCGCTGGGATGGTCCGATGCGTGGCAGCTGGGCCGCGTGGACGGCTACGATGCGCCGCCCGCTCTGCCGGACACCGGGCCGGACATGGGGCCGGACATCGGGCAGAGCACAAGCGCTCGCCGCGAACTGGTGCTCGGCGGTGCCGGCCTGCCGCACCTGGGCGCGCTGACCGGCCATGCCGACCCGGGCGGATCGGTGTCGTCGGTGCGTACCTGGTTCCCGTTGCACAGCGGTGGCATCAACGACACGCTGGCGTGGGTCGAGGTCAGCGTCGCGCCGCTGGCCGCCGATGCGCCCTTGCCCGGTGCCGACGAAGAGGACACGATCGCCGTGCCGGGCGTCGACGCGGCCGCGCAACTGGCCGTGCGGCAGGCGCTGGCCGGCGCCCGGCATGGGGATGGGCGCGGGCTCGGTCGCTGGCGCACCGCGGTGCGGTTCAGCGAAGCACGTTTCACCGGGGCATCGTACCAGCTGGCACTGGTCATGGCGGACCGGCTGGCACGGGGGCGCGACTTCGTGCCGCGCGGCCGGCTGATCGCCACCGGCAGCTCGACGGCGTGGCATGCCGGGCAGGTCGATGCCGTCGACGGACGCGAGGCCAAGCTGGCGCTGATCCTGGCCGAGGCGGCGGCCGGCGACCGCGTGCTGTTGCCGGGCGCCTGGCACGACGCGTTGCCGCCGGGCTGGGCCGGCGCATTGCGGGCCAAGGGGGCGTCGTTCGCATGCGTCGACCGCGTCGGGCTGATCTGATTACGGGCGAAAACACGTCGAGGCCGGCGGCAAGAGTGGGCCGCCTGTTAAAATCGGCGCGGGCCGATGATGAAAACTGGGAGGGAACTGACATGTTCAAGATGTTCGGTATCGGTGGTGTCAAATGCCCGCGTTGCGGGCAACGCAACGGTGCCGCCGGCTATTGCGCGCAATGCGGCCTGTCGCAGGGCACGCCGCGCAGCGAACCGGTACTGGTGGATAACCGCTGGGTGCCGGCCGACGACGAGCTGGCGGTGTATTTCGGCGTGCGCGAACTGTCCGGCATCTTCACCAAGACGCTGCGGGTGCCGCCCACCACCCGCGCCTACATCCTGCAAGGCAGTAGCGCCACCGAAGTCCCGCAGGGCGAGTACGAGCTGGAAGGCTTTTTCCAGCGCCTCAACAACCTGCTGCGCGACCAGCACGCCGAAATCCTCATCACCCGCATGCAGCCGCTGCCCGTTCGGTTCGACCTGGCGGACCTGCATACCGCCGAGCACCTGAAGATCTGCGCCAGCTTCACCGTCGGCATCAAGGTCGAGCACGTGGCCGCGTTCGCCCAGCATTTCATGACGGCACCCGGCACCGTCACCACGCGGCACCTGCGCGAACTGCTGCAGCAGTCGGTATGGCAGATCGCCGCCGAATTCGTCGGTGCCCGGTCGATCCGCGAAATGAACGCCAATCCCGAGCTGCGGCCGCAGCTCGACGAGCGGCTGCAGTCGGCGCTGAAGCTGCGCCTTGCCGAGTTCGGGCTGGCCGCCGTGCAGGTGGAAACGCTCCAGCTGCGCCACGATAAATACGATGCCAACCGTGCCCGCGTGGGCAGCCTGTGGCTGGTGGCCGACGAACGCCACGTGCAGATCGAGCATGCGCGGCACCTCGACGAGCTGTATGGCGAAGAGGAATGGCTGGCGCTGGCGCGCGAGGAACAGCAGGCCCGCAACGACTACCGGCGCGCCGAGCTGCGGCAGGATGCGGCCGTCGACAAGGCCGAGCTGTCGCTGCGCGAGAGCGAGCGGATGCAGGCGATCCGGGCGCGCGAGATCGACCTGTACGCGCGCATCGTCGAATCGCGCACGCGCAAGGCGGCCATCGAACGGGGTGCCGGCGCCGCCGCCGCCGAGCTGGAACACGAATTGGCCCAGCGGTCCGCGGGGCAGGCCGGCGCGGCCGCGGACTGGGAGCACGTGCGCCAGCTTGCCCAGATCCGCATGCGTACCGAACTCGAGGTGGCGCAGCAGGAAGCGGTCGAGCAGCGCGCGCTGGCGAAGCAGCGCTTCACGCACCAGCTGCACGTGCAGCAGATCCGCAACCAGATGGAACAGGCGCTGGCGATCGAGGACGAAGCGGCGCGGCGCGCCGAAACGCTGCGGCTGCAACAGGCGCACCTGGCGGCCCAGCGCCGCGAAGCCGAGATCGAGGCACAGCACCATGCGGGCCGCCTGCAGGCCGTCGAGCTGGCCAACCTGGCACGCCGGCGCGAAGCCGAACGCCTGCGCGACTGGGAAGAAGAACTGCACATGGCGAAGCGCCGCGAGCTGTCGCGCGGCGAGGACGTCAAGGAAGCATCGTCCCGGGTCGAAGTGGCCGGCATTACCGCGCGACTGGACGAACTGCGGCGCAGCGGCGCCAGCGCCGAGGCGCTGGCCCAGCACGAAAAGCTGCTGCGCACCATCGAGGCCGACGGCATCGCCCAGCGCCAGGCCAATACCATCGCCCACGAGGCGGAAGAGAACCGGCTGTCGCTGAAGCTGCGCGAACACGAAGCGCACTGGCAGCAGCAGCTACGCGGGCTGGAGCTGGAGCGCGAGGAACGTTACGCGCGCGCCCGCTCCGCCTACGAAACGCTGGTGGCGCAGCAGAACCATGCCGCCGAGCTGGCGCGCATCGAGATCGAGCGCATCGGCACGATCGGCAACCTGTCCGATACCGGCAAGGTGGCGCTGGCACCCACCGCCAACGCCCAGGCACTGGCCCAGTTGCTGAAGGTGCGCACGCAGGCGGAAATGAGCGCCGACCAGCTGCAGGCGCTGGCGCTGGTGGTCGGCGCCGAAAACAGCGTGACCCCGCTGGAGGCGATGCGGCTGGCCCAGCAGGCGCTGGCCGACGAACGGCTCCAGGCCGATGCCCGGCAGGACAAGGACCGCCAGCACCAGCTCGAGCTGCTGAAGCTGCAGAACGCCACCCATGCCAATGCGCTGGCGGCGCAGATGCAGCTGGGCGTGGGCGTCGCGCAGGCCGGCGCGCCGGTCCATCATCACCACGCGCCAGCGCAGCAGGGGGCATCGGCGTGCGTGAATGGCCACCTGCAACCGGGCAACCGGGATGCCAAATTCTGTGCGGAATGCGGCGTGCCGCTGCGGCGCTGAAGGAACGGCTGCGTATCGATGCAAACGGCAAGGGACAAGATCCGCGAATTGCGCGCCCTGCATGACGACGGGCTGCTGACCGGGGAGGAATTCGAGCGGCGCAAGAACGCGATACTCGACGCCGAATACACGCCCGGCGGCACCGCGCCGCCGCCGGCCCGGCAGGGTACCGAACTGGGCCTGATGGCCGGCCAGGAAATCGGTCCGCAGCACCGCCGCTACCGGCTGGAGCGGCTGCTCGGCATGGGCGGCATGGGCCAGGTGTGGCAGGCCACCGACCTGGCCACCCACGCGGAGCTGGGACACAGCGAACAGGTGGCCGTCAAGATCCTGCCGCCGCAGCTGACGCAAAGCCCGGTCCATGCCCGCCTGCTGGTCGAGGAAGCCACGCAGGCGCGCCGGCTGGCGCACGACAGCATCGTGCGCGTCTATGAATGGGCGCAGGACCCGGCCACGGCCAGCTACTTCATCATCATGGAATGCCTCGACGGCCAGGACCTGGACGCCTGGCTGGCGAGCCACGGCCCGGTGCCGTTCGGCGAGGTCGAGCGCATCCTGCGGCCCGTCGCCAGCGCGCTGCAATATGCGTGGGACCGGCATCGCCTGGTGCACCGCGACCTCAAGCCGGGCAACGTGTTCCTGACCGCGCAGGGCGACATCAAGCTGCTCGATTTCGGCATTGCCGCCCGCTCGCGCGATGCGACCGCCGGCTTGCCGGAATTGCCGAACGCCGGCACGGCCGTCTATCGCGCGCCGGAAACCGGCACCCAGCAGGCCTTGCCGCTGCCGCGGCTGGACGTGTACGCCGTCGCCGTCATGGTATACCAGATGCTCGCGGGCACGATGCCGTTCGACGACACGCGCTCGGCCCAGTCGCAGGTCGCACCGCCGCCGGGCCTGAACGACGCGCAATGGCGGGTACTGCAGCAGGGCTTCGCGTTCGATCCCGAGCAACGCTTCGACAGCGTGACGGCGCTGCTCGATGCGTTGCGCCGTGCCGCCGGTCCATCGCCGGAAGAACTGGCGGCGCAGGCGGCCGCGGCGCAGCTTGCGGCGGAACGGCGCGAGCACGAACGGCAGCGCGCGCAGCTGAAGGAAGCCGAAGAGCGCCTGCATGCCGAGCAGCGCGCGATGGAACAGGCGCGCGCGGCCGGCGCGGAAGAGCAGCGCAGGATGGAGCTCCAGCGCAAGGCGGAGCTGCAGCGGAACGCGGAACTGGTGGCCCGGCGCCGCGCCGAGGCGCAGGCCGAGGCCGTGAAAAAGCTGAGGGAAGAGCAGGCCCGCCGTGCGGAAGAGCTGCAACGGGAGAAACAGCGCCGGCTCGAAGCGGATGCGGCCGCACAGGCGCGCAAGGAACAGCTGCGCCAGCAACTGCTGGCGCGGCGCGAAGCCGATGCGGCCAAGGCGCGCGCCATCGAGGAGGAAAAGCAGCGCAAGGCCGCGCTGTTGAGGGCGCAGGCGGCGTACAAGGCGGAGCAGGAACGCGCCCGGCGCGACCAGGCGGCCCGCAATGCGGCCGAGCTGGCGGCGCTGATGCCGACCGCGGCCAGCCCGGTGGCCGATGCCAGCGGCGTGCTGCGCGACCGGTTCCTCGATGGCAGCGCCGTCGGCCCGGACCTGGTGCTGATTCCGACCGGCCGCTTCCAGATGGGCGGCACCGAGCACGAACACGTGGTGGCGCGCAAGGCCGGCTCGCAACCGTCGTGGCTGGCACGCGAACTGCCAACCCGCTGGGTGGCCATCGAGCGCTCGTTCGCGCTGGGCCGCTACCCGGTCACGGTGGGCGAGTGGCGCCGCTTCGTGCGCGCCACGGCGTGGGAGTCGAAGCTCGGCATCGACTGGACGCGGCCCGGCTTCGAGCAGGACGACTGGCACCCGGTCGTCAACGTCAGCTGGCACGATGCCCAGCAGTACGTGCGCTGGCTGTCGATGATGACCGGCGCGCTGTACCGCCTGCCGAGCGAAGCCGAGTGGGAATATGCCTGCCGCGCCGGCTCGCGCACGGCGTTTGCGTGCGGCGACGAGATCGGTACCGAATACGCCAATTACGACGGTCACTTCACTTATGGTAACGGGGTGCGCGGCGAATTCCGCGGCGGCACCAGCAAGGTCGGCAGCTTCCAGCCGAACGGCTGGGGCCTGTACGACATGCATGGCAACGTGTGGGAATGGACGCAGGACGCGGCGCACGACGATTACAACGGCGCGCCCTGCGACGGCAGCGCCTGGGAAGACACGGGCGAGGGCGGGGGAAGCGGCGGCGACCCGGACCGGCGCATGGTGCGCGGCGGCGCGTGGCTGTATCCGCCCCGCTATGTGCGGTCGGCGGCGCGGAACGGCTTCTCCGCGCTGTTGTCGAACGACGTGGTGGGGTTCAGGGTGGCACGCAGGCTGGGGTAATGCGGGACGGCGATATTCATGGGACATGAATCGCGACATGCTGTTCCCCATTCCGGGAGTAGGCATGGCACGCGGATCGGCTTATAGTGCACTACCAGTCCACTATCATTCGAATAAGTTTGACTACCGTTCAAGGAACCCCGATGCCCATCACCGTACGCCGCGACTCCACCCAACCGATGCGCCACATCGTCCATGTGCGCAACCACCTGGTCCCGGCGGACGTCTCGCCGGAAGAAGGCGGCGCGGATGCCGGCCCGTCGCCGCACGACCTGTACGACGCGGCCCTGTCGTCCTGCAAGGCGCTGACGGTGCTGTGGTACGCGAAGCGCAAGAACATCCCCGTCGACGATATCCAGGTCACCACCACGCGCGACGACAGCGACGAACGCGATAAAGGCGGCAAGGGCGTGTACCGCCTGGTCGTCACGCTGCACCTGGCCGGCGACCTGACCGAGACGCAGCGCGCCGAGCTGCTGTCCGTGGCCGAGAAGTGCCCGGTGCACAAGCTGATGACGGCCGTGACCACCGAAGTAACCACCACGCTGGGGTAATCGCATGAACATCGCGCATCTGATCAAGGGCCACGACAAGGACCTGGGCGGCGGCTTCATCGTGCGCCGCTACCTGCCTTCGGTCATCAAGCAGGCCGTCGGCCCGTTCATCTTCTTCGATCACTTCGGCCCGATCGACGTGCCGCTCGACGCCAACCACGACGTGCGCCCGCACCCGCACATCGGGCTGGCCACCGTCACGTACCTGTTCGAAGGCGCGATGGACCACCGCGACAGCATCGGCACGTACCAGCGCATCGAGCCCGGCGCGATCAACTGGATGACGGCCGGCCGCGGCATCGTCCATTCCGAGCGGGCGCCGCTCGACCTGAAAGGCCACCCGCACCGGATGCACGGCCTGCAGCTGTGGGCGGCGCTGCCGAAGGCGAACGAGGAAGACGAGCCGAATTTCTCGCACACACCGGCCTCCAGCATCCCCGAACTCACCGTCGATAACGCCACCGTGCGCGTGCTGATCGGCTCGGCGTTCGGCTGCACGTCGCCGGTGCCGACCTACATGGAAACGCTGTACCTGGACGTGGTGCTGGAGCAGGGCGCCGAACTGGTGCTGCATGCCTTGCCTGCCGAAGCGGCCATCTATCCGGTAACCGGCGCCGTGGAAGTCGACGGCATCGCCGTCGCCGCGAGCGCGATGGCGCTGCTCGACACGTCCACCGCGCCGCGCGTGACGGCTACCGCCGCGGGTACGCGCTTCGTCGTCATCGGCGGTGCGCCGCTGGACGGGCAGCGCTTCATGTTCTGGAATTTCGTGTCGTCGTCGAAGGAGCGGCTGGCGCAGGCGGCCGAGGACTGGGAAGCGGAGCGCTTCCCGCAGGTGCCCGGCGAGACCGAGCGCATTCCGTTGCCGAACCGGCCGAAGCCGCAGGGCACGTATCTTTGAAGGGCAACTGACGTTCCAACCCGCCACAGGAGGCCGCATGATCATCACCATCACCGCTTTCAAGTTGCCGCAACCGATCGCCGCCGAGGAAGCCCGCCGTATCTATCTCAGTACCGCGCCCACGTACCAGGGCGTGCCGGGCCTGCTCAGGAAGCACTACGTGCTGTCGGAAGACGGCGTCACGGCCGGTGGCGTGTACCTGTGGAATTCGCGGGCGGAAGCCGAGGCGCTGTACACCGAGGCATGGCACGCCTTCGTCGCCGACAAATACGGCGTCGAGCCCACCGTGATCTTTTTCGACAGCCCGGTGACCGTCGACAACATGGCGCAGCAGATCGTGGCGGACGAGTTGTAATCCAGCGCCATGGACGGGCAATAAAGCCGGAGGCAAAGCAACCGGATCGCCTGTCGCTTACAGGATGTGACACGGGCGACAGGCGGGTGCCGGAGCGTCCGGGATCGGCCAACAGCAGACAACGGCGAGCGCAGCATGCCTGCCGCGTCCAGGCTCGCCTTCGATTTCGTTGTCAAACCCATCGACACACCGGTGTAGTACCGTTCTCTACCGCTTCAGCATGTCCAGGATTTGCGCAGTCGTGCGCACCCGTCCAATGACGGGAAAGATGGCTTCGGTGGCAAACCGGTGCATCTCCGCACTCACGCTGGACATGGCATCTTCGGCGAAGACCACTTTATAGCCGTGGTCGAAGGCGATGCGTGCCGTGGACTCCACACCGGAATTCGTGACGCGCGGCCAGGGCAGGCTCGGTCATGCCGCATCCACGGACGAAGCCATCTTCGTCGAGGAAGCGCGCGACGACACGCCCGTCCTCACCCGGCCATCCCAGCTGCCTGCGGTATCACGCGGGGACGGGTACAACGCCATCTTGCAGGCTGCCGTCCGCCAGCTCGAGCATGAAGCCATCCGCCTCGCGCATACACCTGACCCGGGTGTGGGTGAGCAAGCGCGCGCCCAGCGTCGATGCCATCTGCCCGGCTGTCGCGCTCACCAGCTGTGCCGCCTCTTTCCCGAGCGCCAGGGCGTTGGACAGCATCGGCTTGGCGTAGGCATCTCCGCTGTCTCCTGTCACGAACAGCAGCGGAGTGGATTTGTCGAGCTTGCGGAGCTCGCGGCCCAGGGCATAGGCCGCCATGCCCGCGCCGACGATGACGATCGGCGCCATCCTATTTCTCGACCATCTCGAAATCGTCTTTGGCCATGCCGCACCCGGGACAGGCCCAGTTGTCCGGCACCGCATCCCATGGGGTGCCGGGTGCGATGCCTTCGCGCGGAAGCCCGGCCGCTTCGTCGCAGACGAAGCCGCAGACGGCGCATTGCCAGGTCTTCATGCGCCATCTCTCGCATAGAAGGTGTCGTCGAGCAGCATGTCCTCGAAGAATGCGCCGAAGCGGCCTTGTGGATCGGTGAGGTGGATCTCGAGGATCCAGCGCATGCTCGAGGGATGGGACGCATAATCGGCCAGGGCACCGGTATGCATGGCGGCATGCGGGAAATCCGATACGCGATGACCGGGCAGGTCGAGATTGAGTTCCCAGCCCATCTCCGTCGCGCGTCGCGTGGCGTAGTCATACAGTTCCTGGCCGGTGCACTTGCGATCGCGCCACATCGCGCGCGCGTCATGGAACAGACGCTCGGCATCCGCCGCGCAGCGGGCGTATTCGGGCGCATGGCCGACAACGAAGGCGGCGCCGCCGTCGCCTTCCCAGTCCTCGACCCGGGGCGCGATGTCGATGAAGAAGATGTCGTTCTCCCCGAGGATGACGCCCGGTTCGGACGCCTGCTTCATCGGCTTCATCGTGTTCTTCCCAAACCGCACGCGGGTCGGGTGCCAGCTCAGGGCGTGCCCCCGGGAGGCAATCACGTCCTTGGCCATCGCGACCGCATCTTCCTCGACCATGCCGGGCCGGACGCGGGCGGCGATCGCTGCAATCGCCTTGCGTGTCTCCGCTCGCGCCAGCAGCATGCCATCCACTGAAAATGCCGGTCCAACGCTCTCTGCCGTGTTGCTCATGAGTATTCCTTTCTGTTCACAGCGGGAAAATTCCCGTAACGCCATTGTGCGTAGCTACGGCGTCGAACTGGGGGCGAGCAGACGTCAAAGTCGGCCAAGCTGGGTGGATATCCTGCCATTCACCCATGCGTGGCCTGCAGCGATGCCTGGAGAAGCGGACGTCCAGTTATAGTGCTGGCTTCCTGTCAGGAGTCCAGCGTGCCCACCGTCGCCATCCTTGCCTTTCCCGCTATGCAGAGCCTGGACATTACCGGCCCCATGGACGTTTTCGCCGAAGCCAACCGCTTCCTCGAACCGGTCCGGCATTACCGGCTTTCCGTCCTCGGCACCGGTCCCGGCCCGGTGCGGTGTTCCAACGGCCTGACGGTGCAGCCCGATCTTCCCTATGAGGGATGCGAGGAGGCGTTCGACCTGCTGGTCGTTCCGGGTGGCCCGGCCGTGCCATCGCTGCCGCGCGACAATGGCTTGAGCCGCTGGCTCCAGGCAGCGGGCCGGCGGTGCAGGCGGGTCGCCTCGGTATGTAACGGTGCATTTCTCCTGGCGCATGCCGGTCTGCTGGATGGACTTCGCGTCACCACGCATTGGAACGATGCGTCGAAGCTGGCGGCACGTTTCCCGAAAGTCGATGTCAACGCGGATCGAATTTTCCTGCGCCAGGGGAATATTTATACGTCGGCGGGCGTCACGGCAGGTATTGACCTGGCTTTGCACCTGGTATTCGAGGACCACGGACCGGAAGTGTCGCTGAACGTGGCGAAAAGGCTGGTCGTCTTCAGCCAGCGCAACGGTGGGCAGTCGCAGTTCAGCCCGTATCTGACACCCTATTCGGCGAACGCGTCGGTTGTGGACACCGTGCGAGATCATGTGCGGCGGCATATCGACCATGACTTGACGGTGGACTGCCTGGCGAAACATGCGGCAATGAGCACCCGGAACTTCGCACGCGTGTTCGCGAAGGAGGCCGGTATCACGCCCGCCGAGTTCGTGGAGCGTTGCCGGATCGACGCGGCAAAAGTCCTGCTGGAGACCGAAACGCTACCCTTGAAGACAATCGCGCACCGCTGCGGCTTCAGTACCGCCATGCGCATGCGCATGGCGTTCACGAGGCATCTCGGCGTCACGGCCCAGCAATACCGGCAGAACTTCGGTGCTTTCGCCAAGGGTTCCGGAGCGGTCGCTTGATGTCGGGCGTGCCGTTGAAAGAAAGGTGAACTAAGCGCCGGACACCCGGCCCTGGGTGGAAACCGCGGTGGCGCGGCGCGCCAGCGTCATGCCCAGCAGCACCCCGGCGCCGAGACAGAAGGCGATGCACAAGGCGGAAACCACGAAAGCATGCGAGATCGCCGCCGGGTCATCCCGGCCACCGAGGACGGTGTGGAAGATCCCGCCGATCAGGGCCACGCTGAGCGCGGTGCTCGCCTGCAAGGTCGAGCTGGCGATGCCCGCGATCATGCCGGAATAGGCGGGCGCCATGCGGCCCGTGATCATTTTCATCAGCGTCGGCAAGCCGAGCCCTTGTCCGAAGCCGATGAAGAACAGCAGGACGGCGAGCGGGGTGGATGCCGGCGCCATGCTGTCCGGCGTCGCGGAGATCAGCCATGCCAGGCCGAGGAAGCCGGCGGTTTCCAGTCCCATCCCGATCGGATTGACCCACTCGCCGAGGTGCCGGCGGAAATATGGCGTGGACAGGGGCCCCAGCAGGAAGCCGGCGCCGAAAGGCAGGAAGACCAGGCCGGCATCCAGGGCGCTGAAGTGCAGGGCGTTCTGCAGATAGACAGAGAACAGCAGGAAGAAGGAAGCGACCGAATAGAAAGACAGGGCGATCAGGAGAGCGCGGCCAAGGCCCGGCGCACGCAGGGCCGCGGGATCGACGAGGGGTGTCCCGCCGGCCTGCGCGAGCCGGCTTTCGTAGCGCCAGAAGAACCGGGCCAGCAGGGGCGCCGCGGCCAGCGACAGCCAGGACCACCACGGCCATCCGGCCTCGCGGCCTTCGATCAGCGGCACGATCAGCAGCGCCAGCGTCAGCATCGACAAGAGCATGCCGCCCGGGTCCAGCTTGTTCCACCCTTGCCTGCCCGACCCCTGCTCACCCGTCCGCTTCAGCAGAGGGATGCCAAACAGGACTACCAGGATGGCCACCGGCAGGTTGACCAGGAAGACCGCGCGCCATCCCATGCCGAACAGGTCCAGCGCGATCAGGACGCCGCCCAGCGCCTGCCCGATGACCGAGGCCAGGCCGAACACCGCGCCGTACAGGCCGAGTGCCAGGGGCTTTTCGGCTTCCGGGAAGATCGCCTGGACGGAGGCGAGCGCCTGCGGCGCCATGACCGCGGCGGTGATGCCCTGCAGGGCGCGCCCGGCGATCAGGGCCCAGGGCGACCAGGCGACACCGCACAGCAGCGAGGCGGCGGTGAAGCCGATCAGTCCGAGGAAGAATACCCGGCTGCGGCCGAACAGGTCGCCCAGGCGTCCGCCGGTAATCAGGGTCACCGCATACAGCGCGGCGTACGAGGAAATGACCATCTGCTCGGCCGACGATGAGGTGCCGAGGTCGCCCTGGATCGACGGCAGCGCCACGTTGACGATGAAGAAGTCGAGCGGCGGCAGGAAGGAGCCGACCAGCAGGACGGCGAACATCCCCCAGCGGCGCGGCTCGGGTGGAGCGGGATTATTCTGCGACATGTGTTCCTCACAAAAGGACATCTCAGCGCATGCCGCCCGAACCCAGGATGATCTCGCCAGTCACCCAGCCGGCATCTTCGGACGCGAGATAGGAAACGATCGGCGCGATGTCCTGCACCTGGCCAATGCGTCCGAGCGGCGTCAGGCTCTCGTACCAGCCCTGGAAATCGGAGCCTATCGCGCCGGCGGCGTGGGTGCCTTCGGTTTCAACCATGCCGGGGTTCACGGCATTGACTCGGATGCCTCGCGGGCCGAGTTCGCGCGCGAGCACACCGGTGATGGCATCGATCGCGCCCTTGGTACCGGTGTAGATCGCACTCCCTGCCGGAAGAACGCGTGTCACATTGGAACCGATGTTGATGATGCTGCTGCCCTTGCCCAGGTGCGGCGCGGCTGCGCGGATGACCAGCAGCGGACCCAGGACGTTGATGTCGAACTGCCTGCGATAGAGCTCTTCGGTAGTGTCTTCGACCTTGGCCAGCTGGTAGATGCCGGCGTTGTTCACCACGATGTCCAGGCGCCCGAAGTGATCGATTGCCGCCCTGACCAGCGATTCGGCCTCTGCCTGCCTGGTGACGTCGGCGCCCACCGCCACCGCGGTCCCGCCAGCGGCTTCGATGTCGGCGACCACCTTGTCGGCACCGCTCTTGCTCGAGGCGTAATTGACGACGACCTTCGCGCCGTCGGCCGCGAGCTGGCGCGCAATGCCCGCGCCGATACCTTTGGAAGCACCGGTCACGACGGCGACTTTGTCTTTCAGCTTGTTCATGTCTTGATCCCAGTTGAGGCTGGCCCGGAGCGGGCCAGCGCGACGAAAGACGCCATGGTGAGCCGTACATGCTTGTCTGTGAACTGCCATTGACGTATATTGCGCGTACATTTTTGTACGGGCCGATCAAATGGAATGGGGCGACGTCCGGATTTTCCTGGCGGTAGTGCGTGGCGGATCGTTCGGCGAAGCAGCGCGGACCCTGGGCGTGAGCCATCCGACGGTGGGTCGCCGGATCAAAGCGCTCGAAGATGAAGCGGAGCAGGCGCTCTTCCGCAGGACCAGGGATGGACTGGTTCTCACGGACGCCGGAGACGCCGTACTGACCCTGGCTGAATCGATGGAAGATTCCGCACTGGCCATGGAGAGGCGCCTGGCGGGCAACCACGAGCGCCTCGAAGGCATCTTGCGGATATCTTCGGCAGAATGGTTTGCTGGCTATGTCCTCGCACCCGTCCTGGCCGAACTGACGCGCCGCCATCCGGCCGTGGTGCCTGAGGTGATCGCCGGCTACCGCTTGTTGAATCTGCCGCGCCGTGAAGCCGACGTGGCTTTTCGCATTGTTCCGTTCAGCGAACCCGACATCGTCCAGCGCCGCCTGATGCGGATTTCCTACGGCCTGTATGGCTCAGCCGGCACTGCGGCTGCGATGCAGGACGATCCGGCTTCAGTGGGATTGATCCTGATGAACACGGCACAGTCCCACTTTCCCGATGTCGCCTGGCTGCTGGACAGATTCCCGCAGTCGCGGCGGGCCTTCACGAGCACGAGCCGGGCCATCCAGGCACAGATGTGCCTGCGAGGTTTGGGCATCGCCGTGCTGCCAGCCCCGCTGGGCGATGCAACAGCCGGATTGCAGCGTATCGACACACCGGACCAGCCTCCAGGCAGGGACATCTGGGTGGGCTACCACAATGACCTACGGCATATGGACCGCCTGCGAGCGATGCTGGATATCGCCGATGCGATGCTGTCGGATACCGCTTTCGCGGCAAATTGAGCGCCACGTTCTCGTAAGCCTCTGCATGGTCGGCGTACCACCAGCCTGACGGGCCACGTCAAGCGAGATGCAGGTAACGGATGGCGCCGTTCTTTGGATTGACCAGCATGCGGCGCAGGTGCTTGTGCTTGATCTCGAACGGGAGCGCCGCCGTGAGCCGGTCGAGGAATGGCTGGAAAGCTGCGCTCTCGTAAGGCACCGGGAAGATAAGGGACGGTCCGACCGATAATGCTCGACGGTGAAAATTCAAACCCAGGGTGCAGGTGCCGCGCTCCCAGCTGGCCAACGGCTCGGGGAACTCATTTGAAAAATCGCGCCAGTCGAAGTGATACGAGACATGCAAACTGAGCGGGCCCACCGTCTGCCTGGGCCACCGTTCATCCGACAGGGCGAATTCAACCGCATCCTCGAAGCACTCGATGCCAAGTTGCCAGCTCTTGCCCGATTCCCCAGGATTGCGCTCCAGGCCGAATCGCCGTCGGGCCTCGTCGAGGCAGGCGGCGGCCACGGCCGCATCCGTCCATTCGCTGGGCGGGTCGACGTTCAGCGCTATGGAATGGCCGAGCTGAACGCTTACTGCCATACTGGCAAGCATTTCCCGGATTCTTCCAAAGGCCTCGCGGGGTCTGCCTTTGACGGCCTGGTGGAAACTGACGGATTTGGGGAGCTGGTAAAAGACGGCTTCGAACATGACGGCAAGGTTGGCGGAAGTTGAGTTTATTATAATTCGGCAGAAGTCCAGTCCGCCTGCTGAGCCGACAGGTCAATGCGTCAAGGAATTCGATCATTGCAACCATGATAAGTAAAATGCGCCACACGCGCGGATGGGGACTATGGCTGCTGGCTGCCGCGGGATGTCTGGCCACCACGGCACAGGCCATGGACGTGCCTGCCGGCTGGGATCTTACGTATGCCGCGCAGCGGGCGGACGCTCCGCCGATCCGGCATGGCTATAACGATATCTACAACCTGTACGAGACGATCGACAAACGCGGCTGGCAGATACGCTACTTCCTGCAACAGGTGCCGCTCGCCCGGGTCGACGAAGCCGTGTTCGTACAACACGAGGTGGGCAACCGCTACGGCCTGTTCATCGAAGGCGGGCACGCCTGGCTGCTGCGCGACCGCGATTACTCGTCCGTTGAAATGCGCGCCGTGGAGGTCGAAGCGGCGCGCAAGATCATTCGCCGCTATGCGCGCCGTGATGGTCCGACGCGCCGCGCCTCGTACCAGTTCACCGAAAGCGCCTCCTGTTCCGCAGCGGTGGCGCGCGCCGTGGTCAGTGTCCACAGCAAGGGCAAGGCGGCACAATACTGGCTGTCGGGTGCCGACTTCTGCGAAATCGATACGGAACTGCTGTCGCCAGTCAAACTGATACTGTGCGGTGGACATTGCCGCACGGCCAAGCCGGTGCCGCTGTGGGCCGCCAAGCTGGAGGAGGAGCTACAGGTGCTGGCCCCCAAGGAAAAGGTGGCAACGCCTGCACGGGACCGGAAAGCGGTTCTGCAGCAGGCCAACGAACTGCTGGCGAACGGGGGCAGCGCTGAAGCGATGTGCCAGGCGGTCAACGAGCTGCTGGACCTGCCTTCGCCCAACGATAAAGCACGCACCCGCAGGTTCAACCATCCGGACGAGGACGTCGACGCAGCCATGGTGGCGTTGATGGGCCGGGTCGATTTGCGCTGCAATCACAAGATCGGCGCGCCGTTGCTGGAATTCCTGGTGCGGCGCAGCTCTATCGTCGTGATCGAGGCCGCGCTGAAGGCCGGGTTCCCCGTCAACGAGAAGCACCACCACACGCCGCTTGACGTGGCGGTATTCGAAAAACGCTACGACGTCCACCAATTGCTCATCGCTGCCGGCGGCGTGCGCGATATCACGCTGGGCAAAGAATGAAAACGCTGCCGGCGGCTTCACTGGACGTGGCGGTGACCGGGGCCGCACTGCTTTGTGTTCAGCATCAGGGCTGCTCGTGGACGGGCCCGTACTCGGTGGGAACCCAGCGGTAGGCCCCGTCCTTGCCAGCCTGGATACGTCCCACGCCGGGGAAGGGCACGTGGGCGCCGGCGATCCACCATGCGCGCGATGCGGCCTGGGAAAGCAGTGCGCGCCGGGTTGCCACCGCGCGCGGCTGGTCCCAGTCGAACTCGATTGCCACTTGGGGATGGGGGAACTGCACTGCGGCGTTATGGACGATGTCGCCCCATACCAGCAGGTTCTGCTTGTCCGAGGAAAACAGATAAGCGGTGTGACCCGGCGTATGCCCTGGCGCCCGGACGGCGCTCACACCCTCGCGCAGCACCTGTCCGGGTGCGAAGACGGTGAGCTTGCCGGCCGCGCGATACGGCGCGATCGCGTCGCGGGACATGCCGAACAGCGCCTGCTTGTCCTTCGGCGCGGCGGCCGCCTGTTTCGGGCTCAGCCAATAATCCGCATCGGCCTTCGGCACGAACACCTGGGCGTTCGGAAAGGCCATGTTGCCGGTGGCGGTCAACAGGCCGCCGGCATGGTCCGGATGCAGATGGGTCAGCAGGATCGTGTCGACCTGCTCCGGCGCATAACCCGCCGCCCGGAGGTTCGCCAGCAGGTAGCCGAGATGGTCGCCGAACAGCTTCGCGGTGCCGGTATCCACCAGGATCAGATTCGCGCCCGTACGCACGAGATAGGCATTGACCGCCGTCTGCACCGGCGCCGCGCGTGCCAGGAAGGCGGCGGCCAGCGCAGCGTCGATCGTCGGCCTGCCGGCCCCGCCCAGCAGCGCGGCATCGATGCCGACATGGCCGTCGTACAGCGCCGTGACATCGAATGTCCCTAGCTGCATCCGGAAGTAGCCGGGCACTTGCGATACCGGCTGTGTGGGAAGGCCGGCACCGATGGATGGCACCATGGCCGCCAGCGCGAGCGTGGATAAGACGGCCCAGCGCCGCAGGCGCCGGCGCAGGCCCGCGGCAGCGAAGTGGTTGAAGTCGTACATGATGAAGTCTCTCCTGGCGTTGTGACGGCATAGGATAGGAGAGAAGTAATGTCGCCAGTGGAGAATATATGATCCACAATGTAGACATTTATTCGGCATTGCGAGGAGTTGATGGGAGACCAGTTGAGCGGCATCGCCGCGTTCGTGCGGGCCGCGGAAGCGTCCAGCTTCGCGGTGGCGGCGGAAGCGATGGGTTTGTCGCGTTCCGCTGTGGGCAAAGCCATCGCGCGGCTCGAGGAGCGCCTCGGCGTGCAGCTGTTCCATCGCACCACGCGCACGCTGCGCCTGACCGACGAAGGCGCGGCCTTCTACGAGCGCTGTGCCGTTGCGCTGGCGGACATCCGGGATGCCGAAGCGGGTTTTGATGCGGCAAAGCGGCAGCCTGCAGGCAGGGTCCGTGTCAGCGTGCCGGTCCTGCTGGGACGCCATTGCATCGCGCCGGTGCTGGTCGATCTCGCGGCGGCGAACGCGCAGCTGGAACTGGAGGTCGCGTTCACGGACCGGCCGGTCGATCTGCTGGCGGATGGCTTCGACCTGGTGGTGCGGACGGGCGCACTGGGTGACGAGGGTGACCTGAAGGCGCGCCGCCTGGGCACCCAGGCAATGCTGCTGTGTGCGGCGCCAGCCTACCTGCGCGTTCACGGCACGCCGGCACGGCTGGAGGAGATCGGCACGCATGCGCTGCTGGCCTACGGCAAGGGCCAGCGTGTCGTGTCATGGCACTTCAACGACCATGGACAGCGTCACGAGATCAAGCCGGCCGGACGGCTCCGCTTCGACGACCTGGAAGCGATCGCCGATGCCGCGGCCAGCGGGAGCGGGCTTGCCTGGCTGCCGTCGTGGCTGGTGGCCGCGCGGCTGCGGCGTGGGCAACTGGTCGAAGTACTGCCGGCGCTGCGCGGACCGGGTTTCGACGTGCACGCCGTCTGGCCAGTCGGACGCTACCTGCCGATGCGGGTGCGCGCCGTGATCGATGCGCTGGTGCGGGAGGTGCCTGCCAGGCTCGATCCTGGGTGACGGCGCGCGGCCCTATGCAGGGGGAAGTTTAGCCATCTGACTTGCAGACCGGTACCATCAACTATTTCAAGTCCGTGATTACCATGGCAGCGCACCACGATATACCATCGTTGGTAACCAGCTTATAAGGGCGCTTGAAGAGCGAGGTTTTTCAACATTATTCACATGCAGAATCGATATGCATTCACTTAAACTGATCGGCCTCTTGCTTGTCTCCGTGTTTAATTTTCCCGGAGAAGTTTCTGCAAAAAACCAGGAAGACAATATACAAGCGGATCAAGGTGCAGATTCGGTGGTTAATGTGACTGCGATCAGGGACCCGGACTGGAAGCCATATAGTTCCATGCTCAAAGGGGTAAGCCGCTTCGCGGAAAAGCGTGACCTTGCCCCTACTGCTGAACTGCAATTTATCCTGGTGCCTCGCCTTCCGGGCGTCGATATGAACGCACTTCAGCTAAAGCTTCAAAGCGACGAAGCCAGCCTGGACATTCCTTTGGGGCAGGGCAATATCTTTATCTTGCCCGTCAAGCCGGAACTGGCGCGGGATAAGGCCGAGCTGATGCTCAACCGGAAGGCTGGATCGGTGACATGGCTTCCCTACGTCAGAAGTCCCACGACAAGCGATACTGTCCGCCGCTTGGGCGACCTGCGACTCGCGTGCGAAGTCCATTGGGCAATCGACAAGGAAACCTTGCCTTTCGCAGCGCGCACTTCGATCAGCGCATTGGGTGGACCGTGTAATTTCGTTTCGAAAAAAGGTACGTACAGCTTCTCGGAACCTCGGCGCATTAGCCGTGCAACGATCAGCTTCAATGGAAAGACCGAGTCCGTGCCGGTGAACGGATACTCTTTTACGCCGCCGTTACGGGAACAGCGCTGGGCTAACGATAGTGTGATCGAGCTGCAGTTTGCGGAAGACCCTTCTCCCGGATCCTGATACAAACCGCGGGCTTGCTGCGTTCGCAAGGCGCGTCCGTGGTGAACGAATCTGTTCGTCCACCGGGCCCGGCACGGCCATCAGGCGGTGTGCATTTCCCCGGCCACCATCTCGCGCACCACGCCGCCGGTGCGGATGATGTAGCTGTCGGGATACGGGCCGGCGGCGAAGCGGGTGTGCGCGGGCATCCGGCTCAGCTTGTCGAGCTGCGCATGGGGGCCCAGCGCGGTTTCCTTGCCGGTCACGGCATCCAGGTGCCAGAAGCCGCCGTCGTGGTGGAACAGCAGCGGCAGCGCGGCGGCGACCGGCGCGGCCTGCATGCGGCGCAGCGGGTAGCCGGGGTGCGTGTCCGGTGCCAGCACGACGAAGCATTCGGCGCGTGCGCCGCTGTCGATGCGGTGCAGGATCACGCCGTGCGGCATCAGCGCAGTCACTTCCAGGACGACGATGCCCTTGATGCTGGCGGACAGCTCGATGCGCATGCCCAGCCGCAGCGGCACCGGCTTGTGCTTGCCGGGCCACACGCCGTCCAGCAGCAGGCCATAGCGCGACACGTCCTCGATTTCAAAGCCCAGCGTGCCGCGGCGGATCACCGCGTGGCGGCCGGACAGCCGGCGCGTCAGCCCGGCAGGATCGATGCCGTCGGGGCCGAAGTGGTTCAGCAGCACGTCCGCTTCCGGATCGACGATTTCCATGCGCCCGAACACGCATTCGCCCAGCGCGAACAGGCGGATGTGGCGCTGCGCGCCCGCTTCCGGCGCCGCGTTGACGAACGTGGCGGCAACGCTCGGGTGCGGGTGGGCCGGGCCGGTATGCGGCATGTCGATCTCGATCAGGTCCTCGTCCCACGCGATGGTCGAGAAGCCCAGGTCGATCTTGCCCTGCGGCGCGCCGAGGTCGAGGTGGGCGATGCCGGCATTGCGCGCGGTGACGTCGATGTCCATGCTGTGGCCACCCTGGCCGGACACGCGGGCGATCGACGCGTCGTCCGCCATCACGCGCACGTTCTTGTGCGTGGACAGGAAGATGCGGTGGATCTCGGTCAGCGTGGCATCGGGGCGCGGCACCAGCACGACGAACGTGCATTCCCATTTGCGCACCGGCTGCCCCGGGTGCCGGCTCAGCACCTCGGCGTGGATCTGGTACTGGCCGTGTTCGCGGTCGCGCGACGAGAATTCGGCGAATACGGGGCGCCAGTCGCCATCGATGGCGCGGACAAACTGCCGCTCCGACGCGCCTTGCTGCATCAGGTCCGACGTCAGGCGGAGCGCCAGTTGCGGCGCGCACCCGTCCGGCATGCCGCGCAGTTCCATCTTGAGGGTCTGGCGGCCCCCCGCCGCGCGCGGATCGAAGCCGCTGATGTGCAGCTGCGGCCGCACGTGGATCGGCGTGGCATAGTTGCCAAGCCTGGTATTGCCGGCCATCGCAGGCCCGGCGCCATGGTGCGCCGGATCGGTGCTCCGGGCCTGCGGCACGCGGCCGTTGCGCATTGCGGACAGCAGTTCGTAGCTCGATGCGGAGTCTGAACGCGCGGCCGCCGGTATGCCTGCCGGTGCCATCACAGCCGATGCCATGCCCTCCGACGCGGCCGCCGGCTGGCCGTGCCCACCCTCGCAGGCGTGCTGGCCCGGCGCGACCCAGAAGGTGCAATGCGGGTGATCGGGATTACGGCAAGTGTTCATGAGGGGCCAAGGACGAGACAAGCAAGACTTTACGCGCTTTTGCATCCCGTTGGCAACTCGCCGTAGCCCCGAACAGGGGTGCTTTTCAGCCCGTATTCATCCGCTGTGCCCGCAAGGCGTGCGTAATCCGTAGCGATCGCTCAACCATGTCCGGTCGGCCATCCGTACACGGCAGCTCCAGGCTCACTGCTCGGCCGCGCGGCGCAGCCACAGGCTGCTGGCCCATCCCTCCACGCCGGCGGGGCCGCCGTCATAGCGGATCTGCCACCAGTCGCCGTCATGCCGCCCGGTCGGCGTGACGATCGACCCGGCCGGCGCCACGGCCAGCCGCGCCGATCCCACGCCGGCCGCGTCGCGTACGTTCAGGTCGCGGTGTACCCGGTAGCGTTGCCCCGGCACCGGCAGCACGGCGGATGCCTGTTGCGTGGGCGCGTCAGCCTGCGGGGAGGCGGCTGCGGTGTGCGGCGGCGCCGCGGTGACGCCATGCAGCAGCAGCGCGCCGAATACCCAGGCACCGCCGCCCAGGATGGCGAGGCCGCGCACGGTCGGCCGGCGCCACCAGTGGGCCGGCGTCAGGAACGATGCCAGCACCAGCGTGAGGGCCAGGCCGGCGGCGTAGGCGAGGGCGCCGTGGCTGGCAGCAAGATAAGGTCCGGCACCGCTGGCGAGTTGGTCGAATGACATGGCCGGCCCGCTCAGGCGTCGAAGCGCAGCACGTAATGGCCGGCCACCACGTGGTGCCCCGGGGGCAGCACGAACGGGGCCGCGCCGGCGTCGGCAGCGTCGATCGCGCCGACGAAGCGCAGTTCGGCATCGAGGTGGTACAGCGCCTGCGTGGCGGACTGCCGCGTGATCGACAGCCCATGCGGACTGGCGTCGAACGCGAATGCCGTGCGCGACAGGCCGATCCGGTCCGGGCTGGCCGCTGCCGCGCCATCGTCGCGCGCCAGCAGCCGGGGTTCGTCGAGCACGCGCAGCGCGGCCAGCGCCGGGCTGCCCCGGCCGAAGCTGCCCTGCGTGACCGGTGCGGCCACCGGTACCGGCAAGGCGACCAGCGCGCAGTAGCGTTCCGCCATCTGCGCTGGCGCTGGCAACAGGCGGATGCTGCGCTCGCCCGCCGGTGCGAAGCTGGCCGGCACGGTCACCGGCTCGCGGCCGGCCGGGGTGACGGCATGCAGCCTATCGTCGGCGTCGACGACGAACGTCAGCGCGCCGGTGCCGGCGCCGTTCACCGCCAGTGCGCGGTCGAAAGGCACCGACAGCGATGCCGCTCCGGTGGTGCGGTAGCGGCTGAGGCGCGGCAGGGCCAGTGCGGCCAGCGTCAGGCGCTGGCGCGTGCCGGGGGCAAACGTCGCATCGGTTGCGCCGGCGCGCGCTTCGGCGGCGCGTGCCGGCGCCTGCGGCAGCGCGGTGCCGTCGTCGGGTACCGCGCGAGCGGAGGGCGCGCGCGGTTGCCAGACCGCGGGCTGGATGATTGGCTGGACAGCCGGCACAACCACTGGCTGCGCTCCAGCATTCACGTCGGGCTGCATCGGCCGCCGTGCCGCCGGCAGGCCCCCGGCGCGCGCCACCTTCAGCAGCAGGCGCCGTCCCTGCGCTTCGCCCTTGCGGACGATGACGTAGCAGCCCAGGCGCTCGTCCAGCCGGCAGTCCAGCGCATCCTTCGGGCGCACCTGCAGGACCGGTTGGGCATCCGGGCCGTCGTTGATCAGCAATAGCGTGCCAACCGCGCCGAACGGCCAGCCGGGCGCGTTGTTCTCGTCGATGACGGCCAGCCGCTGGTCCGGGTAGACCGGGCAGACCGGCTTCCACACCGCCGAGTCGGTCGATACGCTGATGTGGAACAGCACCTTCTCGTCCGGCCCCGGCAGGTAGACCGCGTGGCCGAAGCGCACTTCGATCTCGCCCGGCTGCAGGTCGTCGCCGCCGGTGACGTGGTAGCGCACCTGGTCGGTGCCGAGCAGGTCGCCGAAATCCTTCTGGTGCAGCGCGGCCAGCGTGTGCGCCAGGTCGCGTGCGCGATTGCCGCGCGTCAGGTGGTAGTCGTCGTCGACGTCTTCCTGGGGCAGCCGCAAGGTCACGTGCGTGAAGCATCGCGTGGCGGCATTGCCGCGCTGCTCGCGGGGACAGCGTTCCAGCAGGTCGCGCAGCAGCGGGCGGCGCGCGAACAGCGCCAGCCCCGGCGCCTGCCAGATCGCCTCGGCGTTGAACACGTCGGGCACGCGGCCCAGGACTTCGTGTTGGACATAGATCGGCATGGTTTACTCCTGTGATGAACCGGCATGGACCCCTAGCAGGGGGAGCAGGAAAAACAGCAGGTGGCTGCCGCCGGCGGACAGGAAACTCATCGGCTGGCCCATCACCGGCAGGATCGCCAGGTTGGTGCCCCACGACAGCAGCAGGTGGCCGGCCACGAACGCGGCGCCGCCGCACAGCGCAAATGCCTGCAGGCGCAGCAGCCATGCCTGCCGGAACCCCGGCGCCCCGGCTCCCGCCCGGCCGTGGCTAACCGCGGCACGCACCAGGCCCGCCACCAGCAGCGCCTGCGCGCACCACAGCAACAGCGCCGCCAGCAGCCCGTGGCGGTGCAGCAGGAACGCCGGCGCGAAATCGTCCTGCACGGCCGGCAGCGCCATGACATCGCCGCCGGCATGGCCGAGCGAAGCCAGTCCCAGCATGCCGTCCGCCCCCAGCCAGCCGCCGGATGCAATCGCTGCGGCCCCTTGCAGCACCTGCTGGCCCGTATGCGGGTGGCGCGCCGGTTCCAGCCACACCTGGAAACGGTCGCCGTAAAACGAGGCAGGCAACTGCGCCGGGTCGCCGGAGCGCAGCGCCGTCACCCCGGCGATACCGGCCAGCGCCACGCATCCCAGCAGGCCGGCCGCCAGCCAGCGCCTTGCCGCCAGCGCCCAGGCCAGCGCCATCGCGCCCGCCCACAGCAGCAACAGGATCAACGGCGAATAATCGTCCACCTGCACCAGCGCGCAGCCCAGCAGCGCCAGGAACAGCAGCGCGGGCGCGACCAGCCGCAGCCAGCGCGCGCCATGGCCGGGCCGTTCGCGGTGGTCCGCATGCCAGCCCATGCGCAGCGCCAGGCAGTGCGCCGTCAGCAGCGTCAGCACGAGCTTGGCCGCTTCCACCGGCTGCATGTCGAACACGCCGGTTTCGTCGCCCCACAGCACCTGGGCGGCCAGCAGCAGCAAGGCACCGCCGGCGGCGCCAGCCAGCAGCCATTCGATGCGCCGCTGCGAGACGGCCGGCGGAAACGCCCGCCACAGCGCGATCGCGCCGCTGCCGATCGCCAGCAGTGCGGCGGTCTTGCCGTGATAGCGCAGCCAGCCGGTATCCGGCCCGGCCAGGCCCAGGTTCAGCTGGCACAGCAGGCCGGCGGCGATCAGCAGCAGCGCGGCCCCGGCGCCGGCCGCCAGGCGCGCCGGGTGCACGAGCCAGATGCCCAGCGCGCTGGCCGCCAGCAACAGCGAGCAGGCGGCGGCCGGGGGCTCGCCGCCGCGCTGGAGCAGCAGGGCGGTGCAGCCGGCGGCCAGCACCAGCGCCGCGGCGGCACCCCGCAACGGGCGGCCGGTCCATGACGATGCGGCGCGCCGGCGGCGCGCATCGGCCAGCGGACCGAGGATATTGCCGCGCCGCGGCGCCATCGCGCGACCCAGCCGCGCTGCCGCGAACACGGCCAGTGCCGCGGCGCCGGCAAGCAGCCACGCTGCCGCGTCTCCCAGCCACAGGCTGCGCTGGCGCCATTGCCACGCCACCCCTGGCGGCAACACCGTTTCGGGGAACGCGTTCAGCGCCACGCGCCCAGCTGGGGCCAGCGTCAGCACGCCGCGCACCAGTGCAAGGTCGTAGCGGGTGCGGCCCAGTGTCAGTGCCTGCACCCCGTCGAGGCGGCGCGCGTCGTCCTGCAAGCTGGCGGGAGCCGGAATCTCCATAGAGGAATGCGAGGAAAAACGCGCCGACAAGTGCGTGCCGGACGCCGCCGCGCCGGCCGACAGCAGCAGTTGCCCGCCATGCCGAGCGACCTGGGCGGCGCCGCCATCGACGCCGTCGATGCCGATGCGGTTCCCGCAGTGCAGGTTGCCGCCGAAGACCAGCGGCCGCGCGATCGCCACCACGGCCGGCGTGGCACGGTTCCACAACGCCACCGCCTGCGCCGGCCACGAAGCGCCGGGGCAGGGCGGTTGCGGGGTGCCGTCGCGGAAAACCGTGGCGCCATCGAAGCGCCAGCGCGACGCGCCATCGGCAAACGCCAGCATGCCGGTGGTGTCCGGGCGCACGTCGAACGTCCGGCCGCCGATGGTGAACGTACGCAGCGTCGACGCATCGACCGTGCCGAGGCGCTCGTCGATGCCGTCGCGCCGCAGCAGCGGCCGGGCCGGGCCGCTG
This sequence comes from Pseudoduganella umbonata, assembly GCF_014192225.1. Classification (GTDB taxonomy): domain Bacteria; phylum Pseudomonadota; class Gammaproteobacteria; order Burkholderiales; family Burkholderiaceae_D; genus Rugamonas; species Rugamonas umbonata. The sequence continues at coordinate 260,102 of NZ_JACHXS010000001.1, forward strand.
GTGCGCAGCCACCAGCCCCCGTCCGCGCTTCGGCTGAACACGAGGCGTGTGCCGGTGGCCCCCACGGCGCCAAGCTGCCCCGCCGACAGCGTGACGGCGCCGGGCCGGTCGATGCCGATCGTGATGGCGGCCGGCAGCCACGCCGCGGGCGCCCGCAGCAGCGCGAAGACCTGTAGTGCGAAGAGCATGGCCAAGATCGCCAGCAGCGGGCGGTTGCCGATAACGGAGCCGGTCCTCATGGAGAAACGCCGCTTTCCAGCGAGGCCGCGCTGCTGCGCACGAGTGCCGCGCGGCCACCAAGGCCGGCACGGACCGCGTCCAGCATCCGGCTGATGTGCAGCGCGTTGCGGGGCCGGTCTTCCGGCGCGTGGGCCAGCAGCATCGACAGCAGGCGCAGGGCCGGCACGCGCGCGATGTCCGGCACCGCGGCGGCGAACAGCGCCGCTTCGTCGTCTGCCAGCACGGGCGGCAACGGGCCGGCGTCCAGCATGGCGCGGGCGCCGTCGGACTGGTGTTCCCGGTAGGCGTCGCCGCACGCCGCGCACCAGCGCAGCGGGGCACCCGTCACAAGGAAGAAATATAGGGCGCCAAGCGCGAAGTAGTCGCTGTGCCGGCCTGTCGCATAGCCGCCGCCGGGTGCTGGGAAGAACTGCTCGGGCGCCTGCCAGTTGGCGGTGCCGCAATAGCTGTGCGCCTGCGCCGCTTCCAGCAGCCGGTTGGTGCCGAAATCGGCCAGCTTCACCGTGCCGGTCGTGGCATCGACCAGCACGTTGGCCGGCTTCAGATCCAGGTAGCGCCAGCCATGCTGGTGCACCTTGGCCAGCGCGCCGTTCAGTTGGCCGATCCAGTCCAGCACCTCGGGCAGCGCCGGAGGATCGCCCTGCGCGCGGCGGCGCGCGACGTGGCGTCCCAGGTCGCCGCTCATCAGCTCCAGGGCCAGCACCGGCAGGCCGTCATGCCAGCCGGTGTCCACCAGGCGCACGATGTGGCGACCGTCCCACGGCTGCAGCGCTTCGAGAAAGGCGATTTCGTTGCTGGCGCTGGCGATCCACCGTTCGCGCTGGCCGGGCTGCGCGCCCGCCATCCGCTCCGCGTTGACGAACTTGATCGCCACGTCCGGCATGCCGGACAGCGCCGTGGCGCGCCAGATGGTGCCATAGACGGAAGCGCCGACCTGCTCGCGCAGGCGGTAGTGGCCCTTTCCAAGGGCGATGGTGGTGTCGCGAGCTGGCATGGTTGTCGGTATCGGAGGTTCCGATGCCGGCTAGCGGGGGGAGCAGGAAAGAATCCGGTAACGCGGACGTGTCGAATAACTACTGGGAAATCAAATAAACGATGGGGATGATGACCAGTCCGATCGAATAAACCAGAGCGAACCAATGCCATGGCTTGGGAAAGACCCTGTACCTGAGCGCTCCGTAGCCAAAGTAGATGATTCCCGCGGCACAACTGGCCACTGCGATTCCATATGCCCACAGTGACATGATCATCAGGCCGATTGCGTTACCGCCTGAAGACGTTCCGGCCGCATGCGCCGTTAGAAGCTGAACGAACGTCGCGATGGCCAGCAGGCACGGTGCTCCGCCGATCAGCATCAGGATTCCAACACCATTCGCCACCCGGTTGCTTCTCATCCTTGGGATCCATGGCTGGAGTTCATATGGTGTCCTTATTATTGCCTGTGAAGAGGAAATGCAAAGCAAAACATGCCTGCGTTGCGCCGGTTGCTACCGTAGAGTGTACGACGGTTTCCGCAAGCGGAATGTGGATCGGGTCCTACACCCGCAGCCGCTCCAGGACTATTCGTGCGCGGTTGACTCCGGGCTACTGTTGAACCACATTTCATGACAACGGAGGACAGCATGTCGATGCAAACCGAAAGCAAGGACACCGAGGCACGTAATCAACAGAGCACGCGTGACGGGACGACGGGCAGTGCCGGCGGCGTTGGCACCGGCAGTACCGGCGATAGCGGCGCCAGTGGGGGATCGGCCGCCAGCCAGGGCAGCCAGCAGTCCGGTCAGCAATCCAGCCAGCAGAACGCCATGCCTCCCAGCGAGACAGATGACGACCAGTACGACCAGGGCACCGTGCAGAAAGCGCCCTGAGCGGACCTGCCAAATGGCTTCCCCTGGCGCGTGTCCGCTGACATGAGGGAAACCCGATCAGCTCGCAGCGCGCGACATCGCGTGAGCATCTGCACCAGCCGGGAGACGTAGCGGGACCGTCGGGTCGGTTGCTGCCTGCCAGATCGCTTCCGCGACATCAACGGGATGCGTTACCAGGGTGGACTCGCCCATCCGGCCAAAAATCCCCTGTACGAATTCGCTGTAGGCTTCTGGAAAAGCGCCTTCCATACGGGACTGCGCGTTCTTGCTGAATGGGGTTTCCGGCGCACGGCCTGGAATGACCAGATTGATCCGGACATTGAACTGCGCAAGCTCCAATGCCAGCGATTCCGAAAACGCATTGACAGCAGCTTTGCTGGCCGTATAGACAGCCAGCAATGGATGAGGTTGGTATGTCGTGGCCGAGGTCACGTTGACAATCACCCCCGAACGCTGTTGACGGAAATGCGGCAGCATGGCATGAGTCACTGCAATAGTGCCCAAGGTGTTTGTTTCGAATATCTCCCGGATTGTCTCCATCGACGTCTCTTCGACAATACCGAGCAGGCCCACGCCGGCATTATTCACCAGGACATCGACCGGTCCGATCGATTCGACTGCTCGTTCAATGCTTTCCGGATCAGTGACGTCGAGTTTCACGACGCGCAGATTGGGAGACCCGGCAAAATTGTCGGGCTTGGGCGAGCGCATCGTTGCGACGACCTGCCAGCCTTTGGCTAAAAAGTATTCTGCCGTTTCCAAGCCAAAACCCGAAGAAGCGCCAGTAATCAAGACGGTTTTCATCAATCTATCCTTTCAAGTGTGTGAAAGCAGAATAGACGAGGCTGCCCGGACGATCTACACTTGGAGGTCCGCAATTTGTGTGCAGGAGTCCAGAATGATAGATCCGTTGTCCGAAGTCGTTTCTCTCCTCAAGCCAAGCGCCCCTTACTCGAAAATCGTCAGCGGGTCTGGCGAGTGGACTGTGCACAGGACCGAATCGGGAGGGCCATTTTTCTGTGCAGTCATGGAAGGGGAGTGTGTGATCGCTGTCGAGAAGCGGGAGGCCATCCGTTTGCAGCAAGGTGACTTCGTCCTCATCCCTGCAGCATACAGTTTTGACATGTCGAGCATCCGGCGGTGTGAGAACAAGAAATACCATCCCGAGGATGTTTCCGTTCTTGAGAGCGAGACCCGGCACGGTGACCCGTTGGGGCCTGCGGACGTCCGGCTGCTGGTCGGATATTGCGTTTTCGAGTCGCCGGACGCGATGTTGCTGGTGTCCTTGCTTCCGGACATCCTGCACGTGCGCGGAGAAACTCGTCTGCAGTCAGTAATGGAGCTCGTCGTCAGCGAGTCTCGTGCGAATCGCCCGGCCCGCGACGTGGTTCTCAGGCATTTGCTTGAAGTGCTGGTGATTGAAGCATTAAGGTCCACGGAAGGCGTGTCTTCCTCGCCCGGGCTGGTACGCGGACTTTCCGACGAGCGGCTGGCAAAAGCGATACGTTGCATGCATGAGGCACCACAGCATCCCTGGACCGTGGCACAGCTCGCGAAGGAAGCCGCCTTGTCACGCTCGACTTTCTTCGAACGCTTCAGTCGGGCAATCGGCTCCGCACCAATGGAGTATCTGCTTGCGTGGCGCATGGCTTTGGCAAAGAGCCTGCTGGGACAACCGGACCATAGCGTGGCAGACGTCGCTGAACGGGTGGGCTACAGCTCGGCAAACGCCTTTAGCGTCGCATTCGCCAGGCAAGTGGGACACCCACCGGCCAGGTATGCCCGGTTGTATCACGGTGCGTCTCGGGGATAGCAGGGGCATCGGGCGGGTGGGGAATGCCGGCTGTAATGGTCTGATTCGCCCGGACACCTCGATAGGTGGACAATCCACCATCCGGGGCGATTTGCATGACAAGAAAGCGCGGTTGCTTCGATCTCCGCTTCAAGCTGGTGGTTGTCATGAGCCGAGCTGAAAATTTCGAACCGCCACCACAGGCGGCTCTCGCCCCAAAGCAGACATTCACCGGTGGACATAACGATCCGCTTATTCGCTGGGGGAATGGCCGAAGAATGCCGGGTCCAGCACCAGATCGCGCAGTAGCTGCAGACGTGCCTCGGTATCGTCTGCCTGCCGCTCGAATTTCAACGCCATGTCAGGGCGGTCGGCTTCCGATTGCAGCGTTGCGATTTGTCGCATCAACAGAATACGCTCTTCGACGCTACGGATCGCTTCCCATAAACCGTTGTCAATCTCGGCGTTTATCTCCGCCATCAGGGAAGCCGGAGAGAACGCATGCCCGGTATGACAGCGGAACCGTACCAGCGGGCCTTCCTTGATTTCCACCAGAACGCCGTGGCAGTCGGGGCAGGTGTACTTCGACACCGAACCCAGAGCCATGATCCCTGCGGCCAGGCCATTTCCTTCCAACGCTATCGCCACCTCGGCATGCGCTCGCTCCGCTTGTTGCTGATCAGGCTGCGAAGCAGGGGCGAAGCTCCCTACCGAAGCGATAATCCGGTCTGCAATCTCACGCATAGTGCCAACGCAGTCGACCTGTACATGCTCGATTGCACTCTCTGGCATCGAGGAAAAGCTGGCTTCCTGCGGATCTTGGGCAAAGGCCAGTCCGCCGCGATCCTTGATTGCCCATAAACCTGCCGTGCCGTCATCGAGCGCCCCGGAGAGCACTACGCCACTCACGCGCGAACCATAGGCAACCGCGGCTGACCTGAACAGCACATCGATTGACGGACGAGAGCGGCTTTCCTTGGGGCCACGCGTTATTCGGATACCCTGCTCGGTAATCATCAGGTGCCGATCGGCGCTTGCGGTATAGATGGTTCGCGGCAAAAGTTCGTCACCGTCTCGCGCGATCTTGACATGCATTGGTGTCCGTCTTGCCAGTATCCTGTCCAGCTGACTTGGGGCAGATGGCGAGAGATGCAGGACAACCAGAATTGCAGCGTTCAGATCGGCTGGCAGGTAAGCCAACAACCCCGACAGCGCTTCGACGCCGCCGGCGGATGTGCCCACTACCACGATGTTTCGTACACCATCCGCAAGCCGCATTCTGTTCTTTCTGTAGTGATAAGTAGTTGTATCGCCGCACTTCCAGCCGATCGCGGCCAATCCGGACCGTCCGATTTCGTCCCAGAGCGGACATTCGCCGGCCAGCTATTTCAACCGTTCAATAGCCGCCGCCTTACCTCGCCGACTCCCGCTCAGGTGGCCATGGTCGGATCGTACGCGTTAGCTGCTCCTCGAGCGACCAGTTCAGAGGGCGAGCTTTGGAACGAAACCAAGGACACCCTTTTGCTACCCACCGCTCGTAGTGGGCCACGTTATCGTCGTAACCGTACTCGCAGCCACAGCAATCGCAGATCTCGAATGAGCATCGCAACTCTTCCGTTGAAGCGTATCCAAGAGCAGGGCCGTAGCCGCAAACCGGACAATAATCAATGACCACGACGACTCCATCTTGTAACTGCGGATTATCCGGCTTGCTACCCAAAACGACACGTGCCCACCTACTGAAACACACATCGTCAACGACCGCTGCTGGCCGAAAGCCGCCGGTCGAGCCAGCTTAGCATGTTACCGGACAGACAATCTTTCCGATCGTCACGACCGGCCGCTCCCGACCCTAATCAGTCGTAGAGAGTGCAACATTGATCGGCACGCCGTTGGGTTCACGACGGCGGTGTCGCACTTTGACGTTTGACCGCCAACGCAGGAGCCAAAGTCCACTCGGCATACTGCTTGCCCTAGATGCCGGAAAACTATTTTCCTCCAAGCGACGAGTGTGGCGCAGCGCGCCGACAATCTGGGGGCCGGCAACGGCAACGGCAACGGCAACGGCAAAGGCAACCACGACACCGGTCTTTTTTGCCTGGCGCCGGGCCACACGTCACTTGCCGTTAGAGCAACTGTCTCGTACACTGGCTTTCCGTTCCCAACCCGGGATTAGCGCCGATGCTCAAGTAGCGACGTCGAACCTGGGCGTAAAAAAAAGGCATACATGAACGAGCATTCGGTCAATCCGCTGATCATCGCAATTGGCGCGCGTATGGAAGGCATCCTTGCCGAGTCAGATGTCGTAAACGACGTGTTCAAGCACAACGTGATGCGGGGCTCCGCCAGAGAAATGTTTGTCGAAGAGTTTTTGCGACCATTTCTGCCGCCCAGCATCGGGATCGGAACCGGGGAGATCATCAATCACGGAGGGGACAGGTCAAAACAACTCGACGTCGTTTTGTACAACAAAGGAATGATACCGCCGTTCATCTCGCGCAACAGCACGGTTGGCCTGTTCCCTTGGGAGTCGGTCATCGCAGTGATCGAGGTAAAGTCGACTATCACCGCAAGCATCTGCGACGATGCATTGCTAAACGCTCTCAGCGTCCAGACCGTTGTGCGCAACACTGAACGCAAGGATGTGCTCTTGGGCGGAGTGGAAGACCCGGAAGATGCTGAATCGAGGTCGGCCGTTCCTTACTACATATTCGCTTTTTCTTCCGACCAAACCATTCCTTTCAAGGAGTGGTCCCGTCTTGACGGACGGGCGGCGCAGTGGTCGGGCAAATATAAATTGGCTGCAGCAGAGCAGGAAAAGATTAAACAGGCACTTGCCGTGTCTGGGCTCTCGGCCGAAGTAACGCGAGACCATTACCGCGACCTTGCAAAGGCGAGCAAGGATTTGGAAGAAGCGACACCGTATCTTGAAATCTCCAGCACTTCCGTCCACGGTATCTATGTGCCGCACATGGATTCGCGATATAAAAACATGACTGTGAACCTTTTTCCTGCCACTAAGCAGAGGAATGCCTACCACCATTGCACGTTCGAGAATCAGGCGTCTTTGAAGCCGGCGGCTCGCATATACGAAGCAGCTTATTTTTTACAGATGATTCTCGGGTCATACGAGGCCATGAGCCTTGTGCGGAAAGGCTATTCCATACGGCGGTATTTTGAGAGACGGCCCGAGCAATGGGTCGACCCTGAGTCGTTGACGAATCTGGCGGAGGAATTGGAACGTGTTTTCGAGCGCCCGACAGAAAGCGGCGTGAAACAAAGTCCGGCTTATCCCGTGTTTTATGGCGGCGTCAGGGCAATGCTCGACGCGGTCCTGGCTTTCCCAGATTACAAAACCCTGTTGGCGATAAATGATGAACTGCTCGTCTACTTGCGGCGCATGGACCCTGCGCAGTCCAACCTGATACGCATTTCGAACGAGACCGGCTCCGGCGCGATCACCATTACCCGGCTGGTCGCGAAAAGCAAGGGCGCGCCCAAGTCAACTGGCGAGACAGCTTTCGAGACCATGATCATGTCCCCACCGGTCAACCTGCGCAAAGAACTCGCAAAGCACAACGTCACAATTGGCATGGCCGAAGTAACGGATGGCGATCCAGAGATCTCCGCATTTGGGCAGAATTTCGGGTATGTGGAAGTTGTTCACGCGCTCATTGCCGACAGCCTGCGCGCAGCGCAAGCGAAACAGCTGCCGCCCGTGCCTCCGGAAGCGGTATAGCTTCGCGTGTTTTGCGGTTGGTCCATAACGCGAGATTGCATGCCTGCACAATGCTTCCAATGCCGGCCTGTGCCGTCACCTGACCGGAGTGACCATCCCAGCCAAGCAGCGATCAGATGGACACACAACCGTATATCAAGGTTCACTCGCGCATGCTCTTAAGATTACGTTTTTCAATGCCCGGTCTGCATATGCATCAGAGTTTGTCAGATGCACGTCGTACAGCCCCACCTTTGTGAATGCCAGCCCATCTCGCAAGACCAAATCCAGACCATGCTCTGGCTCCCAGTCGCAGCCACATCCCAGCGAAAAATAAATTCCGTCTTCGTCATCCCCGCATGCCCGACGTGAGACGTGCAGCTCTGAACGAAACCGCACGTAGTGCCAGATGTCGGATGGCTGTTCGAGGTGGACGTTTGGACGACTCCCGCCGTCATACAGATCAAGCATTTCGTTGCAGTACTGCGTTAGGTAAGGCTCGACAGCCGTTAGAGCGGATTTATCCAAGTCCAATAGGTTTTGAAGTGCTCCGTGATATTCAGCCTTGTGAGCGTCATCGTAGCCATCGAAGACGAACTGGACTGCGTGTCCTGGCAGGCACTGTAGTACTTTTGGTTGAGATATCAGCCATTCGCTGACATCAGGATGTGGTTCGACAGCTCCAACTGGCGGGATCAACAATGTACTCTCCGTTGCCTTTGGGTCAATGCTCAACCTTAGATCGTGTGGGTGGCGGTGAACTCGTGGTGCGCAGGCTTACACAGAATGCCCGCTCCAGCACCGGTCGGAGCTATTGATAAGAGGTTCGGTGATCATGGTAACTTTGAACCCGCTTCTGGCCGAACTCGGCCGTTCGCCGCTGCATAGCAGGCAAAGCTGCTCTCCCGTGGACTAGGGCGCGGCAAAAAAGGTGTGTTGAAAAGTCTACCGATATTTTGGGGACGAGATACTCAGCTTTTGACGAAGGAATGCAAGCGCACCGACGAACATTGCATGCCATTCACTGGATGGATTGCGGGAGAGACCATGCCAGAAAAATTCGAAATCATGACCACCGTCGTCGGACGCATGGTGACCCCAACGATCCGGAAGCCGCTCAGAAACCTGGCACAGATGAAATGACCAGACGTGGTCCGCATATCCTGACGACCAAATACCAAGATCGGCGGCAATGGTCGCATTCTCTATGCCCGCCTCCTCGCGTAATTCGCGCAAGGCAGCGCTGCCGGGTTCCTCGCCTGGTTCGATAGTACCTTTCACAAGTTGAAGTCCAGCCAGTGGGTGACGGAAGGCGAGCACTTCCAGTTCGCCCGAATCTCGCACGAGGACAGGACACGCTTTGGTCGGGATCGAATGTGGCAGAAATCTCCTCCACTTCAGATTTGCATGTTTTTATTATCTAAACGTCGCTAGCTCGACCGTCTCCGCTCCGGGCCGAAAACAGCCCATCGGGTACAAGTACTGGACATGGCCCTGACGCGACAGAACCGCGCCTCATCAGCGCCTGCTTTTGATTGCATACACAACGAGCTTTCCGGACGGCTCCCGAAGAGTGAGCTTGTCGGCGGTTACGTTAATGAGCGCACTGCCTTCATCTGGTTTATAGCCCGTCTTGAGGCGGTTATTTTCAATTTTCCAGGCGGTCACCGGACCGACACATGTGTCTTTGCTGCAGCTGGTGATAGTCAGGATACCGCTCTTGCCAAAAAATAGATCTGAGGAACTGTCCTTGTCCTTCGGGCTGACCAATTGCAGGTGGGCCCCTTCCAGCTTAACCGAAGACCAGGACAGTTCCTTCGTTGAATCGGCAGCGAGTGCATTCAGGCCCGGCAGGAGTACAGCGAGAACGATGGAACGGCAGATATTTCGCATGTTGGCACGAGGATTATGGAGATCGAAAAACACGGAGATGTCGGGATTTGGCCGGTTTCTGCCGGCCGGGCCAGCATACCATGTTGCCAAGTCGAAAAATCTCACCGAGTGTCACGAACTAACACTGTCGACCGGATACGCTAACGACCGTAGATTCAATCGATCAGGTCGAAGATATAACTGCCTCGGGTTGTTTTCCATTCCGCGATACTGCGTCAGGGTCCGATCCCGTCGATCCAGCGAAGAATCCACCAAGGGTAATCACAGCCGCTATCGGCACGCACCATGAAAAAAGCCCGGCAATGCCGGGCTTTTCGATGACGACGACCGTAAATCAGTCGTGGTGGTGATGACGATGCTTGCGGTGGCCCTTGCCATGGCCGCGGCCGCGGTGGTCGTCACGGTATTCGTGCACTACGCGGCGCTCCACGTATACCGGCTCGCGCACATAGCGTGGACGCGGTGCATCGTAATAAACCGGCTGCGGATGCGCATACACGCGGCCCTGCGGGCGGTAATCGTGACGGTCGCGGTCGCGGGAGCTGATCGCGTTGCCGACCAGGCCGCCGACCACGCCACCCACCACGGTACCGGTGGTGCCGTTGCCGGTCTGGCTGCCGATGGCGGCGCCGACCACGGCGCCGGCGGCGGTGTTGAACGCACGGTCACCGGCGGCGAGGGCTGCGGAAGACGTCGTCACGGCAGCACCCAGCAGGACGATTCCGAAGAATTTTTTGACCATCATGATATTTCCCCCTTATTTTGCTCGGCGCCACCGGGATGATGTCTGCCGTTTGATTGAGGTCTACTTTATCGGGACGGCAGAAAATTGCCAGCCAATACACAGATTCTTACAATCGAGCTCGGCCAGGTAACAGATCTGTTACAGATGAGGAGCGTGGAGAGCACACATAACAGGAGATGCGGTTATCGCCAGCAGAAGCCAGGGTCAGCGTGGCAGGCCGCCCAACCGCTCCCATTCATGCCGCAGCAACCCCAGGACCTGTACATCCTGGTACTGGCCATTGATGAAGAAGGCTTCGCGCAGCGTGCCTTCCCCGGTGAACCCGCATTTCTGCGCGACGCGCAGGGAGGGGAGATTGCGCGGCGCCACCAGCACCTCGAGCCGGTGCCATGTATGGACGCGGAACAGATGGTCGACCAGCATGCGCAGTGCCTCGGTGGTATAGCCCTGGCCGGCGAGGGCGGTGTCGAACAGCCGGTAGCCGATCTCGCGGGTGGTCGGCGTGCGGCTCTTGAAGTGGGTGATGACGCCGACGACGCGACGGTAGCCGTCCTCCACGACGAACAGTTCGCTGTCTTCGGTCACGAAGCCGTGCTGCACGAATTCCTTGCGCATCGCCTCGGGCGACTTGAAGTGGGTGGAAAAGTAATCCCCGCGCGACGGCAGGTCGTTGACCAGCGCGATGAACGTGTTCAGGTCCGTGTTCAGCAGGTGCCGCACGGTGCAGAGTGGTCCCTTCAGCATGGCCACATGCTATGCGATGGCCATGGCAAGGTCAAACGCCATCCTTATCGATCATTGTTTCGATAGCGTGTTTATAAGTTGCCTTATAACATTGCCAAATGATATCGTCCTGCTTCCCCGAACTCACTTCCAGGTCCACCGCATGACTATTCGCAAGCCGATCCTGTCCGCCATCGCCGCCGCCCTGAAAGCGGCCGTCCTGTCCACCGCTGTCCTGTCCACCGTCGGCCTCGCCCATGCCGCCGGCGCGAACGACGCCGCGACGCTGGCGCAGATCCGCGATGCCGCGATGGCCAGCGACTGGGCATACCAGCGCCTGGAAGACATGACGGACCTGGTCGGCCCGCGCCTGTCCGGTTCTCCCGGCGCGGCGGCGGCGGTGCAGCAGGTGGCCGATGCGATGCGCAAGCTGGGTGCGAAGGTCACGCTGCAGCCGGTGAAGGTGCCGCACTGGGTGCGCGGCGAAGAAAAGGCCCAGCTGGTCGAATATACCGGCAGGCCGCAGGGCGTGGTGCAGAACATCGTGCTGACGGCGCTGGGCGGCTCCGGCGCCACGCCGGCGCAGGGCTTGACCGCACCGGTCATCATCGTGCGCGACTTCGACGAGCTGCAACGCCGCGCCGCCGAAGTGAAGGGCAAGATCGTGCTGTTCGAGGTGGCCTTCGACCAGGGCATGGCCGATGCGGGCCTGGGCGGCCCGGCGTACCGGCATGGCTCGGCGTTCCGCACGCGCGGCCCGGCATTGGCCGCGGAGCTGGGCGCGGCTGCAGCGCTGGTGCGCGCAGTCGGCGGCGCCGACTATCGTCTCACGCATACGGGCACCACGCGGCTCGTCGAAGGGAAAAGCATTCCCGCGGCATCGGTGACGGCGGAAGATGCGCTGCTGATCGCGCGCCTGAGCAAGCGGGGGCCGGTGACGATGAAGCTCGTGCTCACGCCGCAGACGCTGCCCGACGCGGACAGCTACAACGTGATCGCCGATTTGCCGGGCACCGACAAGGCAGACGAAGTGGTCATCGTGTCCGGCCACCTCGATTCGTGGGACCTGGCCACCGGCGCACATGACGACGCCACCGGCGTGACCGCGTCGATGGGCGTGCTGGAAACCCTGAAGAAGCTGAACCTGAAACCGCGCCGCACGATCCGCATGATCGCCTGGATGAACGAGGAGAACGGCGGCCGCGGCGGCGCCACCTATCACGCCCAGCACAAGGCGGCGCTCGACAAGCAGTTCGCCGCGATCGAAAGCGACGGCGGCGTGGCGGGCCGCACGTTCGGCGTGCAGGCCGGCATCCGCCCGCAGTACGAAAAACTGTTCGCGCCGCTGCAGGCCGCCCTGGTGCCGATCGGCGCCGGCGTACTGCAGCGCCGCGACGTGATCGGCGCCGGCGACCTGCATGCGATGGAAGCCGACGGCGTGCCGTCGTTTACGCCACTGGTCGATTCCAGCCTGTACTTCAACTACCACCACACGCCGGCCGACACGTTCGACAAGGTCGATCCCGACTACCTGAAGCGCCACGTGGCGGTCATGTCGGCACTGACGTGGTACCTTGCGAACATGGAACAGCCGATCGGCCGCGCGCCGCAGCAGTTCAACTGAGGTCAGCCCCTCCGTTCAGCCGGCATCAGGCGCCGGCTGCCAACTTACTCTCGAATGGAACCGCGATGAAACACGTGAAGACGATCGGTGGCCTGTGCGCCCTGGCCCTGGTGCTGGCCGGCTGCGGCAAGGTCGACCCGCAACTGACGGCGCAGCAGATGACGATGACGGATGCCGCCTGCACGCCGGCCGAAATCGGCAGGATCGCCGATACGGACGTGCGCAAGGCCTTCCAGGAACGCTGCGACCGCCGCGAACAGTTCAAGCCGGCCGCACCGGCGAACTGATCCGAAACGGCCGCCGCGCCGCTTACTTCGACGAACCGAAACGGCTGCTCATCGCCGCGCCCACCGAGGCGGCAATGATCGCGCCGATCGCCGCCCACTGGTTCAGCGCCAGCCGTTCGCCCAGCAGCATCAGTCCCATCACGGCGCCGATGGCCGGTTCCGCGCTGAGCAGGATGCTGAACGTGTTGGCCGGCAGGCGGCGCAGAGCGATCATCTCCAGCGAATACGGAATCGCGCTGGAGACGATCGCCACGCCCAGTCCGAGCGCCAGCACCTCCGGCTGGAGGATCGCTGCGCCGGCCTGCCAGAAGCCGAACGGCGCCGCCACCACCACGCCGATCCACATGCCGTAAGCCGACGTGGCCGGCCCATGGCGCATGCCGGCCCGCTTGCCGGCCACGATGTAGACGGCCCAGCAGGCGCCGGCGCACAGCGCCAGCGCGATGCCGCGCCAGTCGAGTGCGGCCGCCGAGCGGTCCCGCGGCAGCAGCATGGCCAGCCCGGCGATGGCCAGCAGGATCCACAGGAAATCGATGCGCCGGCGCGACGTGAACACGGCCACGGCCAGCGGGCCGGTGAATTCGACCGCGATCGCCACGCCCAGCGGAACATAGGCCAGCGACGAATAGAACGTCAGGTTCATCACGCCCAGCGACACGCCGTACAGCGCGAGCGCGTGCCAGTCGTCGCCGATGCGGATACGCCAGGGCTTGAACACGGCCGACAGGATCACGGCGGCGAACGTGAGCCGCAGCGCCGTCGCGCCGGCCGGGCCGACCAGCGGGAACAGCTGCTTGGCAATCGAGGCGCCGGCCGTCAGCGAGACGAGGGCGAGCAGCAAGGCGGCAAAGGGAACGGCGTTGGAAACGGGGGCGGAAGTGGAAGCGGGCTGCATGCAACGTGGGGTTGGTGCGCGGCCTGCGATCGCCGCGCTGTTCGGGTAGTCCGACAGTATAGCCGCCGGCCGCCGCGCTGCGGCTGCCCGTGCTACCATGGCGCCCCATGAAAGCGCTGCTCCGTACATTGTTGCTGTGGTTCCTGCTGGCCGGCGTGCCGTTGCAGGGCTTCGCCTCGGCCACGATGCTGCTGTGCGGCCCGCAGCCCGTATCGGCTAGGACCACGGCAACGTCCTCGGCAACCTCCGAGGCGCAGGCCGTGACCATGCAGGCGGCCATGCACGCGGACGGCCATCACGACCATGCGGCGATGCTCGCCGCGCAGCAAGGCGCTGCCGCCGCCCACCATGACGGTGCGCACCATGGTGCCGATGCGTCCCATGCGGACCATGAAAAATGCGCCAGCACAGGTGCCTGCTGCACCGGCGCACCGCTGACGCCCGCGCTGCCCGCCGCGCCGTCGCTGCAGGATGGCCGCCATGCCACCGTTCCCTTCGTACCCGAGGCGCCCGCCGCCGTCGACCTGGCCGGCCCCGAACGGCCGCCCAAACGCACCGCTGCCTGAACCAGCTCCGGCCCCCGCGGCCGGCCCGGCCCGCACACGCGCGGGCAGTTCATGCATGAGGTAACAATGACATCATCACCGATGGCGACGGCGCTGGCCGTCCCGATCCTGGCGCTGGCCCTGTCCGGCTGCGCCACGTTTTCCCCCGATGGCGGCATGGCCGCCGTCGACCAGGCCACGCAGATAAAGGCTGGCGCGCCGACGAAACTGCTGCGCAACGAGAACGACCGGCGCGCACTGGCCGAACAGATCAAACCGATGCTGGCGCAGCCCATCGCCGTGGACGCCGCCGTGCGCATCGCGCTGCTCAACAATCGCGGCCTGCAGGCCACGTACTGGGAGCTGGGCATTGCCGAGGCCGACCTGGTGCAGGCCGGCCGGCTGCAGAATCCCGCCTTCGGCTACCAGCACAAGCGCGGCGGCGGCACCACGACGATCGAGCGCTCGCTGGCATTCAACCTGGCGGGCCTGATCACGGCGCCGCTGGCGCAACGCATCGAAGGCCGCCTGTTCGAGCAGGCCAGGCTGCGCGTGACCGCCGAAGCGCTGAAGGTGGCGGCCGACACGCGGCGCGCCTATTACGAGGCGGTTGGCGGCGCCCAGGCCGTCGACTACGCAAAGCAGGTGGCCGGCGCCGCCGATGCCAGCGCCGAGCTGGCGCAGCGCATGCGCAAGGCCGGCAACTGGAGCGCCTACGACCAGGCACGCGAGGCCGCCTTCCATGCCGAGGCGATGGCCGACGTGGCGCGCGCGATGAAAGCCGCGACGGCGGCGCGCGAACGGCTGACGCGCCTGATGGGGCTGTCCGGCGCCGAGGCGCAATACCGGCTGCCGGACCGCTTGCCGGAACTGCCGGCGGCACCGCGCGAGCTGGCCGACGTGGAAGGTGTCGCGCTGCGCGAGCGCCTCGACGTGCAGGCGGCAACGAAGGACACCGAGCACACCGCCGCCTCGCTGGGCCTGGTGCGTGCGACCCGTTTCATCAACGTGCTCGAACTGGGCGTGGTGCGCGAGCGCGAAGGCGGCGAGCCGGTCGAGCGCGGCTACGAGCTGACGCTGGAAATCCCGCTGTTCGACTGGGGCACAGCGCGCACGCGGCGCGCCGAGGCGGTGTACATGCAGTCGGTGAACCGGCTGGCGGAAACGGCCGTCCATGCCCGCAGCGAGGCGCGTGAAGCGTACGCCGCATGGCGCACCGCCTACGACCTGGCCAGGCACTACCGCGACGTGGTCATCCCGCTGAAGAAGCAGGTATCGGACGAGACGCTGCTGCGCTACAACGGCATGCTGCTCAGTACTTTCGAACTGCTGGCCGATGCGCGCGAGCAGCGCGTCGCCGTGGCAGCCGCGATCGACGCCCTGAAGGAGTACTGGGTCGCCGACGCCGACCTGGAAACCGCGCTGGGCGGCCGCCTGTCCGCCGCGCCGGCCGCGGAGCAAAAACCGGAGCAAAAAATCGAGCAAAAAATCGAGCAAAAACCGGAGCAAAAACCGGAGCACAAGCCGGAGCAAAAGCCGGAGCAAAAGCCGGAGCAACATGACCACCACGGAGCACACCAATGACCGCATCAAACAATTCGCGCCGCAACTTCCTGGCCGGCGCCACCACGCTGCTGGGCGCCGGCATGGTCAGCCGAGCCGGCGCCGCATCGCTTCCGGAAGCTCCGGTCGGCCCATCCGCCGGCACTGCCGCGCCACTGGTGCCGCCGAACGGGCGGCCCTACAACCCCGTTGTCACGCTGAACGGCTGGAGCCTGCCGTGGCGGATGAAGGATGGCGTCAAGGAATTCCACCTGGTCGCCGAACCGGTGGTGCGCGAGGTGGCGCCCGGCATGACGGCCAACCTGTGGGGCTACAACGGCCAGAGCCCGGGCCCCACGATCGAGGTGGTCGAGGGCGACCGGGTGCGCATCTTCGTCACCAATAAACTGCCGGAGCACACCAGCGTCCACTGGCATGGCCAGATCCTGCCGAACGGCATGGATGGCGTCAGCGGCGTCACGCAGCCGTCGATCCAGCCGGGCAAGACGTTCGTGTACGAATTCGTCGCGAAACACGCCGGCACGTTCATGTACCACCCGCACGCCGATGAAATGGTGCAGATGGCGATGGGCATGATGGGCTTCTGGGTCACGCACCCGAAGGATATCCGCCGGCACGCGGTCGACCGCGACTTCGTGTTCCTGCTGGGCGCCTACGACATCGAGCCGGGCAGCTATACGCCGAAGGTCAACACGATGCTGGACTTTAACCTGTGGACGATGAACAGCCGCGTGTTCCCGGCGATCGACCCGATGGTGGTGCGCCAGGGCGACCGCGTGCGCATCCGCGCCGGCAACCTGACGATGACGAACCACCCGATCCACCTGCACGGCCACACTTTCGAGGTGACCGGCACCGACGGCGGCTGGGTGAAACCGTCGGCCCGCTGGCCCGAGGTGACGACCGACATCGGCGTCGGCCAGATGCGTGCGATCGAGTTCGTGGCCGACAATCCGGGCGACTGGGCCTTCCACTGCCACAAGTCGCACCACACGATGAACGCGATGGGGCACGACGTGCCCACGCTGATCGGCGTCGACCACCGCGGCGTGGCCGAGAAGATCAACGACCTCGTGCCGGGCTACATGGTGATGGGCGACAAGGGCGGTTCGATGGGCAGCATGCGCATGGCGCTGCCGGAAAACACGCTGCCGATGATGACCGGCACCGGCCAGTACGGCGAAATCGAGATGGGCGGCATGTTTACGCTCGTGAAGGTGCGTGAAGGCCAGGCGCGCGGCGACTACCGCGACCCCGGGCATTACCGGCATCCGACGGGCAGCGTCGCCTACGAGTGGACCGGCGACCTGCCGCCCGCACCGCAGGCGCCCGGCATGCCGGCACTGGCACCGGCGCAGGGCAAGCCGGTGGACGTGAAGCGTGGGGGAGGGCATGAGCATCATTGATCGGTGATGGGATAGTGGATGTCGCAATTGACCGACGAGCAGCAGGGGTCTGTCCCCGGTAAGTGGCGGCACTCATCCCAGTAGTCTGTGTATCGAGGGGACTGACCCCGGTGTTTGCTGGCGTAACGAGGGTGCCGGCAAACACCGGGGGTGTAGCAGGGGTTTCGTGAGCATTGCTCCCGCCTGCGAAACGGAGATGGCTTGCATGCCATCTCTCCCTCCAGTCCCCTTGACGCGCCCGCAGCGAGGCCGTAATTACCACTTACCGGGGACAGACCCCTGCTGATCGGCCGCTATCCGCAACCCCCCGGTTCGCATGCTATATTGCCCTCCGATGAAAGCCCACCTCGACTCCTTCGTCCTCGCGCTCCGCTACCTCCTCAAGTGGTCCCTGATCTCCCTGCTGGTCGCCCTCATGGCCGGCACCGCCTCCGCCCTGTTCCTGTTCTCGCTCGACGCCGCGACCGGCTACCGTGAACGCCACCCTGCGATCGTCTGGCTGCTGCCGCTGGCCGGCTTCGCGGTCGGCTGGGTCTACCTGCGCTGGGGCGGCCGTGCCGAGGCCGGCAACAATCTGCTGATCGACGAGATCCACGATCCGAAGAACGTGGTGCCGCTGCGCATGGCGCCATTGGTACTGGGCGGCACGGTGATCTCGCACCTGTTCGGCGCCTCGGTGGGCCGCGAAGGCACGGCGGTGCAGATGGGCGGCACGCTGGCCGACCAGCTGACGAAGGTGGCACGCCTGGATTCGGCCGACCGCCGCATCCTGCTGATGGCCGGGATCAGTGCCGGCTTCGCGTCCGTCTTCGGTACGCCGCTGGCCGGCGCCATCTTCGGCCTCGAAGTGCTGGTGGTCGGCCGCATGCGCTACGACGCGATCTTTCCGTGCATGGCGGCGGCGATCCTGGCCGACCAGGTGGGGCAGGCCTGGGGCGTGCATCACGCGCACTACGCGGTGGCCGCCGTGCCGGCGCTTGCGCCATGGCCGATCGCCGCGATCCTGGCTGCCGGCGTCGCCTTCGGCTTGGCGGGCATGCTGTTCGCCCGCTGCACGCACGCGCTGTCGGCATTCATGAAACGCCACGTGCCCTATGCGCCGCTGCGGCCGCTGATCGGCGGCACCATCGTCGCCATCGCGGTGTGGGCCGTGGGGACGCAGCGCTACGTGGGCCTCGGCATCCCCGTCATCGTCGAAGCCTTCGCGCACCCGCTGCCGATATGGGACGCGCTGGGCAAGCTGGCCTTCACGGTGGCGTCGCTGGGGACCGGCTTCAAGGGCGGCGAGGTGACGCCGCTGTTCTACATCGGCGCCACGCTGGGCAATACGCTGGCGCCGCTGCTGGACCTGCCGTTCCCGCTGCTGGCCGGGGTGGGCTTCGTCGCCGTGTTCGCCGGCGCCGCCAACACGCCGCTGGCATCGACGGTGATGGCGCTGGAACTGTTCGGGCCCGCGATCGGACCCTATGCGGCGCTGGGCTGCGTGGTGGCGTACCTGTGCTCGGGCCACGCCGGCATCTACCGAGCGCAGCGCGGCGTGAAGGCGCCGCTCAGCGCGAATCCTGACGCGGATCCGGGCGCGGATCGATGAGCGGCGCCAGCCCGTCTTCGGCGTCCAGCCGCGCCAGCAGGCGGCGCGCGTCGAACGGCGCATGCACCTTGATGTCGTTGTCGAAGTAGCAGTAGACGTCGCGGCTGGCGCGCCGTGGCGGTGCCGCCCCGGAGATCAGCCGCGCGCCATCCGGCTGCCCGCCGGTGCTCCAGGCGCGGATGCGGCGCGCCCAGTCGTCCAGGGCCTCGTCGGTATAGCCGCCCGCATACAGTTCCTTTTCGCCGTGCAGGCGCAGGTACACGAAGTCCGCCGTCACGTCCTCGAAGTCGGGCCACTTGCCGGCCGTATCAGCCACCACCAATGCCACCTTGTACTTGCGCAGCAGTTTCACGAACGCGGCATCGTTGAAGCTTTCATGCCGGATTTCCAGCGCGTGGCGCAGCGGGCGCTTGCGGTCGATCTCCAGGTAGGCGCGCCCCTCCATGCGTGGTTCGTGGCGCCGCGCCATCTCCAGCGCCGCCTCGGTATCGTGGGGCAGGGCGGCCAGGAAGCCTTCGATCGTTTCGGCATCGAACTGGAAGTTCGGCGGCAACTGCCACAGGAAAGGCCCGAGCTTCTCGCGCAGTGCCAGCACGCCGGAGGCGAACACGTTGGCCAGCGAGGGCGCCGGCTCGCGCAGCCGCCGCATGTGCGTGATGAACCGGTTGCCCTTGTGGGAAAACACGAAGTCTTCCGGCGTGGCGTCGTACCACTCCTGGTAGCTCTTCGGCCGCTGCAGCGAGTAGAACGAGCCGTTGATCTCGATGGTCGGCACGGCGCGGGACGCGAAATCGAGTTCGCGCGCCTGCGCCAGGCCGGGCGGATAGAAGACGTTGCGCCAGGGCTCGTAGCGCCAGCCGGAAATGCCGACGCGCAGCCGTGCCCCCGCCCCCCTCATCTGCCCCTCATTTGCGTACTCATTTGCCCGTGCACTGGCCTACTCATGCGCCGGCGAACAGTTCGCGCACGTCGCCGCCCGCGGCCGCGTGCCGGGCGCGCTGGCCCCACGCGCGCAGCAGGTGTTCCACGCCCTGCGGCGGCAGCGCGGAACAGAAGTACCAGCCCTGCACGCAATAGGCGTGCTGGTGGCGCAGCCAGTCCAGGTCCACCTGCCGTTCCAGGCCTTCGCACAGCAGTTCGGCGTGGGACACCTCGGCCACGCCCTGGATCAGCCGGAACAGGCTGGCCGTCACCGCGCTGTCGGCCACACCGTGCACGAAGCGCCGGTCCACCTTCAGCCGGTCGAACGGCAGCGTGCCGATCGCATCGAGGTTCGAATAGCCGATGCCGAAATCGTCGATGGCGATGCGCAGGCCGAGCCGGCGCAGCGCGGCCACCCGCTCGCCCAGCGTTTCCGGCGCTTCCAGCAGCTGGCTCTCGGTCACTTCCACCTCCAGCAGCGCGCCGGGCAGCCGGTACTCGTCCAGCATGGCGCTGACGGCCTCCGGCAGCCCGGGATGCAGCAGCGTCGACCGGGAGAAGTTGAGCGATACCGGCACCTGTGGCAGGCCGGCGTCCATCCAGCCGCGCATGTCGCGGCAGACCTGGCCCATCACCAGCATGTCCAGCGCATGGCTGTTGCCGGAGCTTTCGGCCAGCGGCACGAAGGCCGACGGCGGTACCGCGCCCCGCTGCGGATGGTCCCAGCGCACCAGCGCCTCCAGCCCGATCAGCATCTGCTTGGCGAAATTGACCTGTGGCTGGTAGTGCATCGACAGCCTGCCGGCGGCGGGCTGTCCTTCGAGCACGCCGAGCAGGTCGTGCAGGAAGGTCGAACGCTCGCGCATTTCGCTGCCGTATTCGCGCACCACGGAAAAGCCGGCCACGTCGCCGATGGCGGCGGCCGCCGTTTCCGCCATGTCCAGCAGCGCGGCCGCCGCCACCCGCGTGGGCAGGCTTTCGCGCACGATGCCGATACGGGCATGCAGCACCTGCGTGCGGTCGGACGGCAGCGTGACCGGCACGTCGATCGCCTGGCACAGCGCCTGCAGGCGAGCGGCATCCGAGCGGTCCAGCAGCGCGAAGGCGAAGCGGTCGCCGCCCAGGTGGCCGACCAGGCTGTCCGCGCCGGCCCAGCCGGTCACGCGCGCGGCGATTTCCGACAGCGTGGCATCGCCGGCGTCGCGCCCGTACACTTCGTTAATCTGGTGAAAGCCGGTCAGGTCGATGTAGCCGACGGCCAGTTCGCGGCACCCGGCCTCGCCCTTGGCGTTCTGCAGGTGCTGCACGAACGCGCCGCGGTTGTACATGCCGGTCACGGCGTCGCAGTAGCGCAGTTCCAGCGTGTCGGCGACCAGCCGTGCCAGGCCCCTCAGCATGGTGCGCTGCGCGGCTTCGAGCCGGCCCGGCGCCTGCCACATCACCCACAGCGTGCCAAGCTGGTAGCCGCGGTTGCCGTACAGCGCCACGCCGGCATAGTGGCGGTAGTGCGGCGGCAGGCGGACGATCGGCTTGGCCGCGGACCAGTCGTGGGCCAGCGCATCCTCCACCTCGAAGAAATCGCTTTCCGAGGCCACCAGCTCGCTGCAGAACGAGTCGCCCCGTTCGACTTCCCGCAGGGCGATCCCCACCGTGACGGGCAGCGAGATGTGCGACCGGTAGACCAGGCTGATACCGCCGATATCGGCGCCCATCGTCTGCACCGCCAGTTCGACGATGAAGCGCAATTGCGGATCGGGCTTGTCCCGCGCGAGTGCATAGCGCGACAGCTCGCGCACCCGCCGCTGCTCGGACTCCTCCCGTTCGATCCGCGTATCCATTGCCCCATGCCTCCCGTCGATCCGATGAGCCCCAAGCTTACGGACGTTTGTCCGGCGGTGCAACCACCGTCCGGTATCGGCAGGGCGCTATGCCTTACGGGCGATGTGGCGCGCCGGCGCGGCGCACTAAGATGGTGCCTGGATCATCAGGAGGAAGAATGCAGGAAGGAAGTAAACAAAACCATGCGGAAACCGATGCGGCGAGCCCGCCACCGGGCAGGGAAATGGGCAAGGGCAGGCTGGAAGCATTCAGCGACGGCGTCATCGCCATCATCATCACGATCATGGTGCTCGAACTGAAGGTCCCGCACGAACCCACGCTCGAGGCGCTGCTGCCGCTGTGGCCCCTGTTTTTCAGCTATGTGCTCAGTTTCGTCTACGTGGGCATCTACTGGAACAACCACCATCACCTGCTGCAGCTGGCGCGCAGGGTCGATGGCCGGGCGCTGTGGGCCAACCTGCACCTGCTGTTCTGGCTGTCGCTGGTGCCGTTCATGACCAACTGGCTGGGCGAGCAGCGCATGGCCGCATGGCCGATGGCGCTGTATGGCGTGGTGCTGCTGATGAGCGCCATCGCCTACGACCTGCTGGTGCGCAGCCTGGTGCGGCTGCATGGCCCGCGCTCGGAGCTGGCCCGTGCGATCGGCCGCGATACCAAGGGCTGGATATCGATCGCGCTGTACGCGGTGGGCGTGCCGCTGTCGCTGTGGCAGCCGCTGGTGGGCGCGGCATTCTATGTGGGGCTGGCCCTGGTGTGGATCCGGCCGGATCCGCGTGTGGAGCGCAGCCCGGCGCAGGTATAAAACAAAGCCGCGGCATCGCCGCGGCTTTGAGACTACTGGACCGGCCTGGACAGCCGGATCAGACGTGTGCCGGCTTCGGCTCCGGCCATGGCAGGAACAGCAGGAACGCGACGGCGGCGATCGGCGCCAGCAGGCACCAGAAGCCGACCTGCACGTAGCCCGCGCCGCCGGCGATGCAGCCGACGGCAAACGCCAGCACGGGCCACACGAAGCGCACGAACTTTTCCTTCGCGGCCGGCGTCGCATGGCCGGTGAACAGGTCGGTCATGTCGATCAGCAGTTCGGTGACGTTGCCGGTCATGACCGTGGTCGGCGCGATGCGGGAAAACTGCAGCTTGCCGGCGGCATTGTGCACGCCCATCGCGGCGGCGCCCAGCATGCCGGTGACGAGCACCAGCGGCGCATCCGGGCTGGTGATCGGCGCGGCCAGCAGCGCCGTCGCCATGAAGGCGACCAGCAATACCAGCTGCATTGACAGCATGGGACGGATCGGCACCACGCCGCGCCGTTCGCACCGGTTGCCCAGCAGCCGGGTCGCCACCACGCCCGCCCCGAAGGCGGGGAAGGCGAGGCACTTCAGCAGCAGCGTCGTGTGCTCGGGATGCGTCAGCGTGGCGCCGATCAGCACGAAGTTCCCCGTCACGTGCGCCGTGAACAGGCCGTACAGGGCCACGAAGCCGGCCGTGTCGACATAACCGGCCAGGCCACCGAGGCAGATGCCGAGGAACAGGTCGCTGGGTGTCGCCCGCATCAGCCGCGCAGGAAGGCCAGCAGGTCCACGTTCAGGCGATCCTTGTGGGTGGTCGGCAGGCCATGCGGCGCGCCTTCGTAGACCACCAGTCGGCCCTGCGGCAGGATCTCGGCGGCGCGGCGCGCGGTGGCGGCGATCGGCACGATCTGGTCGTCGTCGCCGTGGATCACCAGCGTCGGGATCGTCATTTTCTTCAGGTCTTCGGTGAAGTCCGTTTCCGAGAACTGCTTGATGCAGGCGTAGGCGGCGCGGATGCTGCACTGCATGCCCTGCAGCCAGAACGTGTCGCGCACGCCCTGCGAATCCTTGGCGCCGTCGCGGTTGTAGCCGTAGAACGGCGTGGTCAGGTCCTTGAAGAACTGCGCGCGGTCGGCTTTCACGCCGGCGCGGATGCCGTCGAACACCTCCAGCGGCACGCCCTGCGGATTGTCCGCGCCCACCAGCATGCGCGGCGTGACGGCGCCCACCAGCACGGCGCCCTTGACGCGGCCGGTGCCATGGCGGCCGATGTAGCGGGCGACTTCGCCGCCGCCGGTCGAGTGGCCGACCAGCGTGGCGCCCTGCAGGTCGAGTGCTTCGATCACGGCCGCCAGGTCGTCGGCATAGTGGTCCATGTCGTTGCCGTGCCACGGCTTGCTCGACAGGCCATGGCCGCGGCGGTCGTGGGCGATCACGCGGTAGCCATGCTCGGCCAGGAACAGCATCTGGTCTTCCCAGGCATCGCCCTGCAGCGGCCAGCCGTGGCTGAACACGACGGCCGGGCCGTCGCCCCAGTCGGTGTAGCGGATGATCGTGCCGTCGCGGGTGGTGACGGTGTTGATGGTGTGTTGGGTGGTCATGGTGTTCCTTTCTGAATATTGTTGCGGTGAAGGCATTGTCGGCGCTTGGCGCGCCCGGGGCCACTGCACTAAGGGAGAGGAGAGGGCGCCACGGCAGGGGGTTATCGGGCGGCGCGGCGCCGCGCACACTGCGCATCCCACCATCGCCAAGGAATCGCCATGTCCATCCTTTCCCGAACCTTTGCCCTGTGTGCCCTGGGCGGCCTGCTGGGCGCCGCCACCGTCGTCCAGGTGCATGCCGCCGCCCCGTTCGCGGCGGCCCAGGCGCCCGGCTGGTACCGCATCGCGCTGGGCCGGTACGAGGTGACTGCGCTGCTCGACGGCACCCATCCGTTCCCGGCCCACGAGGTGCTCACGCGCGGCACCGCAAGCCTGGACAGGACCGATCCGGGCCTGGCGGACCGGCTGCTGGCCGCGGCTTACCTGAAGGCGCCCGTGGAAGGTTCGATCAACGCCTTCCTGGTCAATACTGGAACGAAGCTGGTCCTGATCGACAGCGGCGCCGGTGCGCTGTACGGTGCCGATGGCGGCCACCTGCTGGGCAACCTGCGCGCCGCAGGCTACGCGCCGGAGCAGGTGGACGAGGTGCTGCTGACCCACCTGCACGCCGACCACGTGGGCGGCGTGGCGCTGGGCAGCGCCGCCGCGTTCCCGAATGCCGTGGTGCGCGTCAACGGGCGCGATGCGGCCTACTGGCTCAGCACCGCCGAGCAGGACCGGGCGCCGGCATTCCTGCACAGCATGTTCGACGGGGCGATGGCGTCGCTGAAGCCGTATATCGCGGCCGGGCGCTTCAAGCCGTTCGACGGCGCCGGCCCGCTGGAAGAAGGCATCACGGCAATGGCGTCCCCAGGTCATACGCCGGGCCACACGGCTTACCTGGTGGAGAGCGGCGGCGAGCGGCTGCTGGTGTGGGGCGATACCGTGCACGTGGCACCCGTGCAGTTTCCCGATCCGCGCGTGACCGTGAAGTACGACAGCGATACGGCGCAGGCCGTGGCGCATCGCCGGGAATGGTTCGCCGCCGCGGCGCGGCGCGGCGATTGCGTGGCGGCGGCCCACATCTCGTTCCCGGGCCTCGGCCACGTGGTCGATGGCGGAGACGGCTACCGCTGGCTGCCGTTGAACCACGTGGCCCGGACACCGGTGGCCGGCGGCGCGCCACTCCCGCGTCCGTGCGCGCGTCCCGGCTGATACGGTCCCTGGCTGGGACGTGTCGCCGCGTGCGGCGCGGGCCGACCGGAACACGCGGCCTTCTCCTACAGGTTATTGCTGAGCAGGGTGGCACAATAAAAATGTCATTCCGGCATCTTGCCGGAGCATTGCAGGGCTATCGGCCCTAGGAGACCATCATGCACATCCACCTGATCGCGGCAGTCGCCGCCCTGGCATTCACCGGTGCCGCCTCGGCGCAGAGCCATTCCGTCAGCAACATGGCCAATCCGCCGCAGACCCAGTCGGACAACAAGGCCGCCACCGAAGCCACGCCGGGCAAGACGGCGACCGCCACTCGCAACTCGAACAAGCAGGCCGACAAGAACGCCGGCCAGGCGCGCAATGCGCCCACGGCGCGGCAGGCCGGCAAGAAAGTCGAGACGAGTGGCAGCTCGATGACCGGCGAGCGGGTCGGCGCCGGCTCCAGCGCCACGGCCACCACCGGCATCGGTGCCGGCAATGGCGACAAGGGCGCGGAAGGCGCGATGGAGATCAAGCCTTCTGAAGCCTACGTGAACCCGGTCGAGCGCAACGCGCTCGACGAGGCGCCGAAGAGCGGCCAGAAGTAAGCGCCTGCAGCACCGGCGCGGTGGCCGGGCGACCTGCCGTCGATGCCGGAAGCTTACGGCATCGATGCGGCGTGCCGTGACTGGATATCACGGCCGCGCCGCGATCCCCACCTTGTCCAAGGCCTCGGCCATCCGCACGAGCTTCACGAACTCGGCGCGGTAGCCTTCCGGATCGGCGCCCCGCGCCCCGTTGGCCAGCGTGGCAATGTCCGGATACGCCATTGCGGCCAGCTGCGGCTCGCCGCGCAGCTTCTGCCCGAACGCGGCGACGGCGATGGCGAAGCGCTGGTCGTCCGGCGCAGCCGCGATGCTGGCGCTGCCCGTGGCACGCACGGCGTGCTCCAGCTGCCGGCTGCTTGCCTCGCCGGGCAGCTTGTAGCGCAGCTTGACGAAGCACAGCTCATCGCCGCCGGCCTTCCTGTCCGGCGCGGCGCTCTTGCGAGCCGCGTTGCCTGCGTAACGGGGCGGGTCGACCAGTGACGCCACCGCGCCAGCCGGCGTGATCTCGTAGATCGCCGTTACCGTGTGGCCCGCGCCGATATCGCCGGCATCTACCTTGTCGTCCTTGAAGTCCTGGCGGTCCAGCATCCGCGTTTCATAGCCGACCAGGCGATACGCCGCGACGTGCGCCGGGTTGAACTCGACCTGCAGCTTGACGTCGTTGGCGATCGGGAACATGGTCGAGCCCAGTTCCTCGCCCAGCGCCTTGCGCGCTTCCAGCAGCGAATCGATGTAGGCGGCATTGCCGTTGCCCGCCTGGGCCAGCCGCTGCATCAGCGCGTCGTTCAGGTTGCCTTCGCCGACACCGAGGATCGACAGGTACACGCCGCTTTTGCGCTGGTTCGCGATGAAACGCTCCAGGTCCCGCGGGTCGGTCATGCCGAGGTTGAAGTCGCCGTCGGTAGCCAGGATCACGCGGTTCACCGCCTTCCGGTCGAAGTTGCGCGCGGCCAGTTCGTAGGCGCGCCGCAGGCCGGCGCCGCCGGCGGTCCCGCCGCCGCCCTGCAGCGCCCCGATGGCGTCGGCGATCTTGCCCTTTTCCTTGCCGGCGGTGGGTTCCAGCGCGACGTTGGTGCCGTTGGCGTAGGTGACGATGGCCACGCTGTCGCTGTCGCGCAGCTGCCGGGTGAACAGGCCGAACGCCTGCTTGAGCAGCGGCAGCCGGTCCGCCGGCATCATCGAGCCCGATACGTCGACCAGCAGCACCACGTTGGCGCGCGGGCGTGCGGCCGCGGCGAGGTCGTAGCCGCGCACGGCAATGTGCAGCAGCTGGTTGCCGGGCTGCCATGGGCTCGGCACGACGCCGGTGCCGATCGCGAACGGCCGGGCCGGATCGCGGGGCGCGCTGTAGTGGTAGGGGAAATAATTGACCATTTCCTCCACCCGTACCGCGTCTGCAGGGGGCAGGGTTCCGGCTGCCAGCAGGCGCCTCACGAACGCATACGAGGCCGTGTCGACGTCGGCGCTGAACGTCGATACTGGCTGCTCGCTGACCAGCACGGCCTTGTTGGCGTCCTTGCCGGGGAATTTGTTCACTCCCTCGACTGCGGCGATCGGCGGCAGATAGGGTGCGTGAAAATGGTGCGCCTGTCTCGGCATGACCGCCCGCTGAGCGGTGGCATGCGCGACGACGGACGGGGCTGGAGCGGCGGGTGGCGCCGGTGGCGGCGGGGAGGGCGCAGGCGCCGGACCCGGCGGCGAGGTCTGCGCAGCTTGCTCCGGTGTGGATACGTGGTGGACGTTGCCAAAACTGCAGGCCGCCAGCAACAGGACGATGCCGAGCGGTGCAGCGCGGAACAGCGGCGATTTCATGGGAGGCCTCGCGGGATGTCGGGGGTCCGGACAACATGCCGAAACGGCATCGGCCAGTCAATCGCCGTTACAACTGGCAACCGATGCCTTTCATGCGCGGCAGGCATTAATGGCGGGGAAATTGGCGGAAGGCAGAAAGAGTCGAACTTACAGAGGAACGGCTGACGCCCCTCACCGGGTTTGAAGCCCGGCCCCATCACCGGATGAGAATGCCTTCCTTGGACTACGGTGCCGCGAGCGCCATGCGCATTATGCCGATTCCGGCCAGCTCGCGTTGGGCCGCAGCAGGTGGCTGTTGCGGACGCGGCGAGTATAGCCGACGCGGTCGAAATACTCCAACACCTGGATCGCGCGCTTGCGGCCCAGGTCCGTCGCGTCGCGGAACGTGGCCGCCTGCGCATCGGGCAGCGCGGCGACGATGCGCGCCAGGTCGGCCAGCGCGCGCGGGTGGTAAAACAGGTCCGGCACTACCTGCGACAACTGCCCGGCGCGGGCCAGCTTGCGCAGCAGGCGCCGCACCTCGTCCTCGGGCACGCGGTATTCCCGCGCCAGGTCGCGCACCCACGGCGGATCGAAGCGGCCCCGTTCCAGCGCGGCGAGCAGCGGCGCGGCCAGGGTTTCCTCTTCCGGCGTCAGTGCCACGCTGTGCGCCGGCAGGTGCAGGCTGTGGCCGCGCTGCGCAATCGTGCCGGTGGCCAGCATGCGCGCCACCAGCACTGGCCACAGCGCATCCTCGGCATCCGGCTGGGCCATCCGCTTCAGGCGCCACAGTTCGGGGCCGGCCTCGTCCGGTTGTCTGGCGTGGAAGGCGGCCAATGCAGCGAGCACCGACTCCTCCAGCCGCGCCAGCGCGTCCTGGGCGATCCACAGTTCTTCGCCGCCCGGCAGTGGCAGGCGCACGCATCCGGCAGGCAGCGCGATCGCATCGGCCGGCATCAGCGTCAGCCGGGTCAGCGCGGCGGCCCGCACGCCCATCGGGCTTTGCGCCAGCAGCGCGGCCACGTCGCCGCTGTCGAGCCAGGCCTGCAGCGCGTCGAGCCAGGCCAGCCGCGCGGGGCTGCGGCGCTTGCGCGCGGCGCCAAACGGGTCGAGCACGGTGCCGCCGCCGATGGTCTGCGTGGCCTGCGCGTTGCGCACCACGAAGCGGTCGCCCGGCACCGCATGCACCGGCACGTCGAACACCAGCTGCACGCGTGCCGGCCGCCCCGGTTCGACGATGTCGCCATCGAGCGGCACCACGTTGGCCGTATGGTGCGCGGCGCCCAGGTGCACGTGCACCGGCGACCACGCCTTGAGGATGCCCGCGGCCAGCGTCAGCCGCACGTCGATCCGTTCGGCACAGGCTTGCAATGCCGGGGCGACGATCCACGTGCCCCGTTCGATCTCGTCCTTCGCCACGCCGGCCAGGTTCAGCGCGAGGCGCTGTCCGGCATGACCCTGCACGGCGCTGCGGCTTTGCGCATGGATGCCGCGCACCCGCGCGCTCTGTCCGCCGGGAGCCAGCACCACCGTATCGCCGACGGCCACGTGGCCGGAGAGAGCGGTACCGGTGACCACCGTGCCCTGGCCGGACAGCGTGAACACCCGGTCGACGCCCAGCCGGAACAGCCGCCGGTCGTCGCGCGCCGGCAGCGTGCGCGCCGCCTCGGCCAGGTGGGCCAGCAGAGCCGCCACGCCGGGGTCGCCCGGGACCGTCGCGGCGGTGCGGAACACGGGCGCGCCGTCGAATGGCGTCCCGGCCAGCAGCGCGGCGATATCGGCCTCCACGGCGGCGATGCGCGCTTCGTCGGCGCGGTCCGTCTTCGTCAGCGCCACGGCGCCGCGGCGCACGCCCAGCAGCCGCAGGATGTCCAAGTGCTCGACGGTCTGCGGCATGATGCCGTCGTCGGCGGCAACCACCAGCAGCGCGTGGTCGATGCCGGTTACGCCGGAAGCCATCGTGCGGATGAATTTCTCGTGGCCCGGCACGTCGATGACGCCGAGGATCTCGCCGCCGGCCAGCGGCAGGTAGGCGTAACCCAGTTCGATCGAGATGCCGCGCGCCTTTTCCTCCTTCAGGCGGTCGGTGTCGACGCCTGTCAGCGCGCGTGTCAGCGTGGTCTTGCCATGGTCGATATGGCCTGCGGTACCGACGATCATGCGGGTTCCAGCGCCTTCAGCTGCCGCGCGAATTCGTCGGCATGGGCTTCTTCCAGGCAGCGCAGGTCGAGCCACAGCGTATCGTCGGCGATGCGGCCGATGACGGGCACCGGCAGCGCGCGCAGGCGGCGTTCCAGCACGCCCAGCGGATTGCCGCGCAGGGTCCGTCCCGTAGCGGCGCTGCCCGGCGCGGCCGCCGGGCGGACCGCGAGGCCGAAGCTGGGCAGCACGTCGACGGGCAGCGCGCCGCTGCCGATCTGGCTCGTCATGGCTTCGGCACTGACGGCGTACGACCCGCCCAGCGCCTGCTGCAGCGGTGCCTGCAGCCGTTCGGCCAGCGCGCGCATCGCGCCCGCGGGGCGGGTCAGCAGGCGCAGCGTGGTCAGGCGCTCGGCCAGCAGGTCCGGCGCGTGATACAGCGCCAGCACCGGTTCCAGCGCGGCCAGCGTCAGCTTGCCGACGCGCAGCGCGCGCTTCAGCGGGTTTTTCTTGATCGCGTCCACCAGGTCGCGGCGGCCGGCGATGATGCCGCACTGCGGCCCGCCCAGCAGCTTGTCGCCGCTGAAGGTGACCAGGTCGGCGCCTCCCTCGACGGTTTCGCGCACCGTCGTTTCATGCGGCAGCCCATACTTCTCCAGGTCGACCAGCGTGCCGCTGCCAAGATCCACGGCCACCGGCAGCTTGCGTTCGCGGGCCAGCGGCGCCAGTTCCGGCAGCGTGACCTCTTTCGTGAACCCGGTGATCGCATAGTTGCTGGCGTGGACCTTCATCAGCATCGCCGTGTTCGCGTTGATGCCGTCCTCGTAGTCCTTCAGGTGGGTGCGGTTGGTGGCGCCGACTTCGCGCAGCGTGGCGCCGGCGCGCGTCATCACGTCCGGGATGCGGAACGCACCGCCGATCTCCACCAGTTCGCCGCGCGACACGATCACCTCGCGACCGCTGGCGAGCGTGTTCAGCATCAGCAGCACGGCAGCGGCGTTATTGTTGACGATGGTGACGGCCTCGGCACCCGTCAGCTTCAGCAGGTGTTCCTCGACCAGCGAATCGCGGTCGCCGCGCTTGCCCGTTCCAATGTCCCATTCCAGGTTCATCGGCCAGCGCAGCGCATCGGCCACCGCCTGCACGGCGGCGTCGGGCAGCAGCGCGCGGCCCAGGTTGGTGTGCAGCACGGTGCCGGTCAGGTTGAACAGCCGGCGCAGGGTGGAGCGGTTCGCCGCGGCAAGCTTGTCGGCCAGCGCGGCCAGCACGGCGGCTTCCGATGTGTCGGCCGCGCCACCCGCGAGCAACGTCCCGCGTAGCCCAGCCAGCACGCCGCGCAGCGCTTCGACAGTCTGTTCGCGGCCGTATTCGGCCAGCAGGGGCTGGCAGGCTGGCGCCGCCAGCAGCAGGTGGACGGCCGGCAGCCTGACGTGGCCCGCCGACGCTGGCTGCGTCGGCTTCACTTCCTGCGCTGGCTGCGCCGGCTTTACATCCTGCGCTGGCTGCGTCGGCTTTACATCCTGCGCTGGCGTTCCGTCCTGCGCCGGCTCCTGCTGTTGCGCCGCTATCGTCATTCCGCCGAACCCAGCCGCAGCAGCGGGTTGCCGCTGGCGCGTGCATAGCCCAGCTCCGAGACCAGCATGTCCAGCACCAGGCTGGCGAGGTCGTCGGCCAGCGGGTCCACGTTGTAGTCGTGTTCCTGGTTGAAGATCTTGCGGTATGAATGGCACTCGTCGCACGTTTCGGCGCGCGCCACGCGGGTCGGGTCGTTGGCCTTGTTCAGCATCTTGCCTTCCTTTGCCGCGGCCACGTTCTCGGCCACCGGATCGGCGTCCGCGTCGGTCAGTCCCTGGTACGCCACCTTGGAATTGGCTTCGCAGCACGAGCATTTCACGCGCACCATGTGCCATTCGCTGGCGCACACCGCGCAGTGCAGGTAGCGGTAGCCCTGCGACTGGCCGCCGATGCGGATCACGCTGGCCACCGGGTGCGAGCCGCACACGGGGCACAATGTGCCGGTCACGAGGGGCTGGGCCCAGCGCTCGTCGAGCTGCGCGGCCATCACGCTCCACGTCAGCTGCAGCGCGGCCGCCACGAACGGCGCCTGCGCGGGATCGATGCCTTCGGCGAATTCGCCCAGCACGGCGTCGGCCGCGCCTTCCAGCTGCGCTTCGTCCAGCGCGCGCAGCGCGGCCAGCGCGGCGGCCAGCTGCGGCTGCCCGGCAGCCTTCGTCTCCAGCCTGTCGAGGATGGCGCCGAATACCGCGCGCCATTGGTCTGGCCGCTTGCCCGTGACCGGCAGCGGCGGCATGTTGTGTTCATGCGCGACGCGCATGTCGTCCTGCGGCGGCAGCGGTACGCCGGCCGGCAGCAGGGTCTTCGCGACATCGGCCTGCGCCTGCACGAGCTCGGCCATCACGTTGACATAGCTCCCCAGCGCGTCATCGACGGGGATGCCCTTGATGTTGTTCTGCGCCAGCTGGCGCAGGCGCTCCGCGCGCGCCGCGTACAGTTCGCCCGGCCGCGGCAGCAGCAGGCGGGGGATGGCGGTATGGTCGAGCGATTCGATCTCGCCCGGTTCTAGCAGTCGCTGTACCAAGATAACTCCAAATTCCATTGCGGTATCGCTGCACGCGGAGGCACTGGTGTCGGACACCCGGTTTGTGGGTGTCGGACACCGGTCTTCGGTGCCGGAGCCGGGAAAACCGGTGTCTGACACCTTTTCCAGGAAAGTCGACTGGAAAAGGTGTCAGACACCAGATGCTTCCGATTTCCGTAGCGGATACCAATAAAAAAGCCGGGCCACGCGGGCCCGGCCAATTTTAGACGAATACGAACAAGCGTGCAGTTCGGTGTCAGTGCTTGCGCTTGCGCATCTCGTCCTCGAACCAGCGCGGGTGGTGCCTGCGCGCCCAGCCGTAGGTGACGGTGCCGCGGATCATGGCGCCCATCGAGCCCTTGATCCAGATGCCCGCGTACACGTGCACGATGATCGAGACGATGATCACGAACGCGAAGAACGCATGCAGCAGCGAGGCGACGCGGATGACGTCGATGGCGAACAGGTGCGAGAACCAGGCGCGCCACATGACGATGCCGGTCAGCAGCAGGCCCACCATCGACACGATCAGCACCCAGAACAGCAGCTTCTGGCCGGCGTTGTACTTGCCGATGCGGGGCAGTTTCTCCTCGCGGTTGGCCAGCACGTCGTCCATCTGCTTCAGCCACTGGCGGTCCGTGGCGTCCAGGAAGTTGTGGTGCCAGAAGCGCAGCACCAGCACCAGGAACGACACGAACATCACGATGCCGATGAACGGATGCAGGATCCGCGTCCACTGGCCGCCGCCGAGGAATACCGCCATCCACGACATCGCCGGGTGGAACAGGGCGAGGCCGGAGACCGCCAGCAGCACGAACGAAATCGCCGTGATCCAGTGGTTGGTCCGTTCGTTCGGCTTGTACCGCTCGATCAGCGGGTAGCCTTCCTTGTCCTTCAGGATCTCATCGTGCTTCAGGCTCTTATCGTGACTCATGACGTTCCTCCGCAATGCGTTTCGCGTCGTGCAGCGCTTCCTCTTCTTCCTTGCGGCTGACCTCGTTCGGTCCGACGCGGGTGTAGTGGAAGAAGCCTGCCAGTGCCGCCGCCGCCATGCCGGCCAGGGCCAGCGGCTTCGTCAGGCCCTTCCATGCGCCCACGACGGGGCTGATGGAAGGATTGTTGCGCAGGCCGCTGTACAGCGCCGGACGGTCGGCGTGATGCAGCACGTACATCACGTGCGTGCCGCCCACGCCGGCCGGGTCGTACAGGCCGGCGTTCTGGTAGCCGCGCGACTTCAGGTCCTCGATCCGCTCGGCCGCATGCGTCTTCATGTCTTCCTTCGTGCCGAAGACGATCGCACCGGTCGGGCAGGTTTTCACGCAGGCCGGTTCCTGGCCCACGCCCACGCGGTCGGAGCACAGCGTGCACTTGTACGCGCGGTTGTCCTTCTTCGAGATGCGCGGCACGTCGAACGGGCAACCGGTCACGCAGTAGCCGCAGCCGATGCAGTTTTCCTGGTGGAAGTCCACGATGCCGTTGGTGTACTGCACGATCGCGCCCGGCGCAGGGCAGGCCTTCAGGCAGCCTGGTTCCTCGCAGTGCATGCAGCCGTCCTTGCGGATCAGCCACTCCAGGTTGCCGTCGTTGTTCTCGTGTTCCGCGAATTTCATCACGGTCCACGATTGCGGCGTCAGGTCGATCGGGTTGTCGTACACGCCGATGTTTTCACCGACGTCGTCGCGCAGGTCGTTCCATTCCGAGCACGCGGTCTGGCAGGCCTTGCAGCCGATGCATTTCGATACGTCGATCAGCTTGGCGACCGTGCCGGTGACCGGTTCGCGGGCCACCGGCGGCTGCACCGTGGTGGCCGAGATCCGTTTGATGTCTAGAGATTGTAATGCCATGATCTGTCCTTGTCCGCGCTTAAGCTTTCTCGACCTTCACCAGGAACGACTTGAATTCCGGCGTCTGCGAATTCCCGTCGCCCACCACAGGCGTCAGCGTGTTGGTGAGATAGCCCGGCTTGGTCAGGCCCTTGAAGCCGAAGTGCAGCGGGATGCCGACCGTGTGCGTGACCTTGCCGTCGATCGTCAGTGCCTTGATCCGCTTGGTGACGACGGCTTTCGCCGTGATCGCGCCGCGCTTGCTCGACACCTTCACCTTCTGCCCGGCCACCACGCCGATTTCCTTCGCCAGCGCCTCGCCGATTTCCACGAACTGCTCCGGCTGCGCGATCGCGTTGAGGCGGGCGTGCTTGGTCCAGAAGTGGAAGTGTTCGGTCAGGCGATAGGTCGTCGCCACGTGCGGGAACTCCTTGTGGGTGCCCATCTGCGCACGGTCGCCCGGGAACACGCGCGCGCCAGGGTTGCTGGTCGCCTTCGGGTTCTTCGGGTGCATCGGGTTGTAGCCCAGCGGGTTCTCGAACGGCTCGTAGTGCTCGGGGAACGGGCCTTCGTTCATCTGGCCGCGGGCGAAGAAACGCGCCACGCCTTCGGCATTCATGATGAACGGGTTCATGCCGTTCGCCGGGTCTTCGTCCAGCTTGAAGTCCGGCACGTCCGCGCCGCTCCACGTGGTGCCGTTCCAGCCGACCAGTTTCCGGGTCGGGTCGAACGGCTTGCCCTGCGTGTCGCACGATGCACGGTTGTACAGCACGCGGCGGTTGGCCGGCCATGCCCAGGCCCAGCCCAGCGTGTTGCCGATGCCGGTCGGGTCGGAGTTGTCGCGGCGGCCCATCTGGTTGCCCGCGGCCGTCCAGCTGCCGGCGAAGATCCAGCAGCCGGAAGCCGTGGAGCCGTCGTCCTTCAGCTGCGAGAAGCTGGCGATCTGTTCGCCTTTCTTCAGCAGTACCTTGGTCGGGTCCTTCGGATCGGTGATTTCCTTCAGCGCCTTGCCGTTGAATTCCATCGCCAGTTCTTCCGGCGTCGGATGGGCGGGCTGCGCGTAAGGCCACGTCAGGTTCAGGATCGGGTCGGGGAACTTGCCGCCCTCGGTCTGGTACAGCTTGCGCAGGCGCAGGAACAGGCCGGACATGATCTCGATGTCGCCCTTGGCCTGGCCCGGCGGTTCGGCGCCTTGCCAGTGCCACTGCAGCACACGCGACGAACTGACCAGCGAACCGCGTTCCTCGGCGAAGATCGCCGTCGGCAGGCGGAACACTTCCGTCTGGATCTTGGTCGGATCGACGTCATGGAATTCGCCATGCGATTTCCAGAACTCGCCCGTCTCGATGGCCAGCGGATCCATGATGACGAGGTACTTCAGCTTGGCCAGCGCCTCGGTGACCTTCTGCTTGTTCGGCGCGGACGCCAGCACGTTGAAGCCCTGGCAGAAGTAACCGGTCATCTTGCCCTGGTGCATCAGTTCGATCGTCTGCAGCAGGTCGTACGGCTTGTCCAGCTTCGGCAGGTAGTCGAAGGCCCAGTTGTTTTCCTCGGTGGCGGCATCGCCCCACCAGGTCTTCATGAAGCTGACGTGGAACTTCTTGTAGTTGCTCCAGTAGCTCAGCTGGTTCGGCCGCAACGGCTTCGGTGCACGCGCATCGATGTAGGCGTTGAAATCCTGTTCCTTGTCGAACGGCAGCGTCATGTAGCCGGGCAGCAGGTTCGACATCAGGCCCAGGTCGGTCAGGCCCTGGATGTTCGAGTGGCCACGCAGCGCGTTCATGCCGCCGCCGGCGATACCGATGTTACCCAGCAGCAGCTGGACCATCGCGCCCATGCGGATCGTCTGCGCGCCGGTGGAGTGGTGCGTCCAGCCCAGTGCGTACAGGATCGTGCCGGCGCGGCCGGGCACCGCCGTCGACGCCAGCGTCTCGGCAACCTTGTGGAACTGTTCGGGCGACACGCCGCACACCTTCTGCACCATCTCTGGCGTATAGCGGGCGTAGTGCTTCTTCATCAGCTGGTACACGCAGCGCGGGTGCTGCATGGTCGGATCGACCTTGGCGTAGCCGTCCTCGCCGATCTCGTAGTTCCAGCTCGACTTGTCGCTGTACTTGCCGGCAGTGGCGTCGTAACCGGAATAGATGCCGTCGTCGAACGCGAAATCCTCGCGGACGATGAAGGACATGTCCGTGTAATTGCGGACGTATTCGTGCTGGATCTTGTCGTTCGTGATCAGGTAATTGGCGATCGCGCCCAGGAACACGATGTCCGTGCCGGTACGCGTGGCAACATAGTAGTCCGCCACGGACGCAGTACGGGTAAACCGCGGGTCCACCACCACCAGCTTGGCCTTGTTATGTGCCTTGGCTTCGGTAACCCATTTAAAACCACAGGGGTGCGCTTCGGCGGCATTACCGCCCATAACCAGAATCACGTCGGCATTTTTAATGTCGACCCAGTGATTCGTCATCGCACCACGGCCAAACGTCGGGGCAAGACCTGCCACCGTCGGACCGTGTCAAACACGCGCCTGGTTATCGAATGCGAGCATCCCGAGACTGCGCACAGTCTTGTGGGTGATATAGCCGACTTCGTTGCTGGCGGCCGACGCGGCCAGGAAGCCCGTGGTCAGCCAGCGGTTGACGGTCACGCCGTCCGCGTTCTTCTCGATGAAGTTGGCGTCGCGGTCGGCCTTCATCAGCCGGGCGATGCGGTCGAGCGCGTCGTTCCACGAGATCTTCTGCCATTCGGTGCCGCCCGGTGCGCGGTATTCCGGCTCCTTCAGACGGTTCGGCGAATGGATGAAGTCGATCAGGCTGGCGCCCTTCGGGCACAGCGTGCCGCGGTTGACCGGGTGGTCGGCGTCGCCTTCGATGTGGATGATGCTGGCGGCGGCGTTCTTCGAGCCATCGCCGAGGCCGTACATCAGCAGGCCGCAGCCGACGGAGCAGTACGGACAGGTATTGCGGGTTTCGGTCGTGCGCGCCAGCTTGTACTGCCGGACTTCGGCCATGGCCGTAGCCGGCATGAAGCCGAGCGCCGCGATGCTCGAACCCGCGATGGTTGCGCCAGTTACCTTAAGGAACTGGCGCCTTGACATCTGGTTCATGGAATCCTCTGTAAGGAGTTTATTTGTGTCGCAAAGTAATGTTATCACCGCGAAAAAGTATTTTCGCAGCGAAACTCAACAGAATCAGCTCATAGTTGCGTCACTACGTATTATTACTTATCAAAAGCAACGGATTTATTTGATGAGAAAGCATGTTATTAGTCAAAACGCCATTTAATAAAATGAGAAGCATTCTCAATTGATGCCTGTGTTGTAAAAATCTTGGGACTGGAGGGAGTCATGGCTTGCATGCCATGACCGCTTGGCAGGCGCGGAGCATGCTCCGCGAAACCCCTGCCGCGCCCTCGGCGTTGTTTTGTAACCAGCACAGCCGTTCAGGCATCTGGCGTCGGCATGTGGCATCATTGCCGCCTCGCTTTATCTGATAGACACCGCCATGGTCGACGATCCCACTTCCGCCTGTCCCACCACCTTCGGGCAGGAGCCGCCTCCCGCGATGGAGCGGCGCGCCGTGCTGCGCGTGCAGCAGGGCAAGGCGGCGCCGGCCGAGGATGCGCTGGCGGACGAAGTGCCGGTGGCGCTGGTCTACAACGGCATCTCGCACGCGGTGATGATGGCCACCCCGGCCGACCTCGAAGACTTCGCGCTGGGTTTCTCGCTGACGGAAGCGCTGATCGACCATCCCGGCGAGTGCTATGGCATCGAGGTGGAGGCGGGGCCGGCCGGCGTGGCGGTGCAGCTGGAGATCGCCAGCCGCGCCTTTGTCGCGCTGAAGGAACGCCGCCGCTCGCTGGCCGGCCGCACCGGCTGCGGCCTGTGCGGCGTGGACAGCCTGGACCAGGTGTACCGCACGCTGCCGCCGCGCACGGGCAAGGCGATCCTGACCGGCGCCGCGGTGCGTGCCGCGCTGGCCGCGCTGCCCGAGCGCCAGGCGCTGAACCAACTGACCGGCGCCACGCACGCGGCAGCCTGGTGCGACCTCGCGGGCCGGATCGCGGCGGTCCGCGAAGACGTCGGCCGCCACAACGCGCTCGACAAGGTGGCCGGCGCCTTGGCGCGCGACCCCGGGTTGCGTATGGATGACGGCTTCGTGCTTGTCACCAGCCGCGTCAGCGTGGAGATGGTCCAGAAGGCCGCGATGGCGGGAGCTGCCGGCATCGTCGGCGTGTCGGCCCCCACCGCGGCGGCGGTGCGGATGGCGGCCGGGGCAGGGCTGGTGCTGCTGGCCTTTGCCCGCGGCGACAGGTTCACCTGTTATGCCGGCCAGGAGCAGGTGACGCCTTGAACGTCCGGCGGCGGCCGCCAGGCCCCGCGGCCCTTGGCGCCTGGACACTAGCGACGCAGGCTGACACGCATGTGGCATGTACGCTGACGCAGCGGTGCCGCCACTCTTGGTTAAATGGTGGCGAGGAATCCACCATGGACAAACACCACGCAAGCGGCACTGCGCCGCACTACACACTGGGTCTCGAGACTGTCGAGATCGATGCCGTGCTCGATGCCTGCGGGCTGGTCGGCGCGGTGCTGAAGGCCGTGGCGCCGGAACTGAACACGCGTTCCGCCGCGCGCCTGCTGGCCGAGGCGACCCGCCACGAATACCACAACGAACCACTGACGCGCTCCATTCTCGTCGAGGTGGCACGCGCGCTGCAGCGCCGCGAACTGCAGGAGACGACCGTGCCGGGATCGCACTGATCCCGCGTGTCCGGATCCGGACAGCGGGGTGACCGGATCCGGCCGCCGCGGCCGGGCTTGTCTGCCGTTTGCCGCGGTGGCATGTACCGCTGGCCTTGGCATGCAAGTTGCACAGTTCCCATCATTTCATTCATTGATACAGTGAAGGGATGGAGACGATGACGACCAACAATGCGTGGTGCGGCCGATGAGTTCGCGCCCTGAAGGATATTCCCTTGGCCACCTCATCGGCCAAACCATGCGTTCCTGCTGGCGCAACCTGGCGGCCAGCCCCTGGCAGACCCTGGCCGCCGTTGCCGGACTGGCGCTCGGCCTTGCCGTCTTCACGCTGCTGAGCGGCTTCGTGCGGCATGCGTGGAGCGTCAACGCCCATCTGCCCGACAAGCTGTTCATCGTCAAGCAGCGCGACAATACCGCGCCCCAGGCGCCATGGTTCGACCAGGCGCCGATGGCACTGGCGCGTACGGCGGCGGCGACGTCCGGTGTCGCCGGGGCCACCGTGGTCGTCGCGTTGCGGCCGGAAGTGACGGGCTTGACCGTGCGGGCCGGCAACCGGCTGGTGCCGCTGCACGGCCTGGCTGTCTTGCCGGGTTTCGCCGGCATGCTGGGCTTGCGCGCCATCGATGGCGACGTGGAAGCCGCCCTGGCGCGCCCGGATGGCATCGTGCTCACCCAGGCCACCGCGCTGCGCCTGTTCGACACGGTCGATGCCGTCGGCCGCACGCTGCGCGCGGATGGGCAGGTGCTGCGCGTGGCGGCCGTGCTGGCGCCGCAACCGGGGCCGACCACGCTGCCGTTCGACGCGCTGGCCGGCGTCGCCAGCGCCATCGTCGATCCGGCGATCCGCGACGAGATGCTGACCGGCCGGCAGGGCTGGCCCGGCAAGGTGCTGGTGCGGCTGCGGCCGGACGGGCAGCCCGAAGCCGTCGCCGCCGCGCTGCAGGCGGCCGTCGACCACCTGCCCGGCATGCAGCGGCACAGTCCGGACGTACTGGCACGGCTGGCCGGACGCAAGCCGCTGGAACTGGGGCTGGTATCGCTGCGCAGCGCCTACTTCGACCATGAACTGGGCAGCAATTTCCATTTTCGTGCCGGCGAACGCGCCAACCCGGCACTGGTGGCCGGCTTGGGCGCGGTGGCACTGCTGATCCTGGCGCTGGCCGGGGCCAACTACGTCAACCTGGCGGCCGTGCGCGTGCTGCGCCGGCAACGCGAACTGGCCGTGCGCAAGGTGCTCGGCGCCCGTGCCCGCGACATCGCCGGGCAATGCGTGGCCGAAGCCGTGACTGTGACCCTGGTCGCCGCGCTGCTCGGGCTGTTGCTGGCCTGGCTCGCCCAGCCGGCTTTCGCGGCGCTGGCCGGGCGCGACCTGCCCGGCATGCTGTCGGCCGGCCACCTGGCGGCCGTGCTGGCCGCCGCCATCGTGCTCGGCTGCGCGGCGGCCGTCTATCCGGCCTGGCTGGCGGTGCGTGTGCGGCCCGACCGCGTGTTGTCCGGCAAGCCGGACACCGAGTCGACCGGCGCGGCGCGGGCGCGGCGGGTACTCACCGTGCTGCAACTGGCGGTGGCAATGGGCGTGGCCGGCGTGGCGCTGGCGATCGCATGGCAGGCGCGCCATGCCGCATCGGCGGCGCCCGGCTTCGATCCGGTGCCGCTGACCTTGGTCGACGTGCCGGAGCAGGTGCGCTTTTCCGAGCGGTCGCGCGGCCTGATGGCGGCGCTGGCGGCGCAGCCGGGCATCGATGGCGTGGCCGTGTCGCTCGATGCGGTGGGCCGCAGCGAGGATCCGCTCGGCCGCACGTTCCAGCGGCCGGGCGGACAGTCCGCGGCGCTCGATGTGCGCTGGGTCGGCGCCAACTTCTTCACCCTGTACAACATCCCCGCCCGTGCCGGCCGGCTGTTCGACCAGCGGCAGGACCGCGACGACGACCCCGGACCGCTGGTGCTCAATGCCGAGGCGGCGCGCCTGCTGGGTTTCACGGACCCGGCCCTGGCGCTGGGCCAGACGGTGCTGTTCCGCGACTGGGACGGCAAGACAGCGCCGCGCCGCGTGATCGGTATCGCGCCGCCGCTGCGCTTCCAGTCGCTGCGCGAGCAGCCGCGGCCCGTTGCATTCGAGCTGTCCACCGCCGGCGCCACGTTGACCGTCCGTTCGGCGCTGCCGCCGGAACGGGTCGATGCGCTGGTGCGCCAGCAATGGCCGCGCTGGTTCCCGGACGCGCTGCCGCGCATCCACCGCGCCGGCGACATCCTCGACCGTAACTACGCCGACGATACGCGCCTGGCGCGCCTGCTGGCGATCGCGGCCGGCGTGGCGCTGCTGCTGGCCGCCGCCGGCTGCTACACGCTGTCGGCCCACACCGTGCAGCGCCGCGCGAAGGAAATCGTGCTGCGCAAGCTGCACGGTGCGTCCGGCGGGGCGGTCGGCCTGCTGGTGCTGCGCGAGACGGGCGCGCTGGCCCTGCTGGGCGCGTTCGCCGGGCTGCCGGTGGCGGCACTGGTCATCGAACGCTACCTGGCGGGCTATATCGAGCGCGCGCCGGCCGGGCAGTGGGCGTTGCCGTGCGCCCTGGCGGCAACGGCGGCCGTGGCGCTGGCCGCGGCGGCCCGGCACGCCTGGCTGGCCATGCGGGTTGCGCCGGCGCAGGCACTGCGGGGGTGATGCGGGAGTAATACTGAAGAAATAGGGGAAGAATGCGGGAAGAATGCGGGAAGAGTGCGGAAGTAATGCGGCGCC
This sequence comes from Pseudoduganella umbonata, assembly GCF_014192225.1. Lineage (GTDB taxonomy): Bacteria > Pseudomonadota > Gammaproteobacteria > Burkholderiales > Burkholderiaceae_D > Rugamonas > Rugamonas umbonata. The sequence goes on from NZ_JACHXS010000001.1 coordinate 301,785, forward strand.
GCTCCGGGCGCTTCAGGCTTTCTCCCGCTGGGCCAGCAACTCCGCGGCGGCGGACACCAGCGTGGCCGGGCCGACCGGCTTCGGCAGGTGGTCCGTGTAGCCGGCCCGCAGTGCCCGTTCGCGTTCGCGCGCGCCGGCCAGCGCGGTCAGCGCCAGCGCCGGCAGCGTGCGGCAGTTCGGCAGCGCGCGCACCTTGCGCAGCAGTTCGAAGCCATCCATGCCGGGCATGCTGATGTCGCTGATCAGCAGGGCCGGGCGCACGCTGGCCACCAGATTCAGTGCGCCGATGCCGCTGCCGGCCGTGTAGACACGCGCGTTGGCGGCCACCAGTGCGCGCTTCAGCACATCCAGCGAATCGGGCTGGTCGTCGACGGCGACAATCACCGCGCCGGCCAGGTCGATCGCCTGCGTCGCCACCCTGTCGGGTGCCACAGTGCGCGGCGCGGCAAAGCTGGACAGCGGCAGCGCCACCGTGAAGGCGGCGCCGTGCCCGGCGCCGGCGCTGTCGGCGTGGATCGTGCCGCCCTGCAGTTCCACCAGCTGGCGCGCGATCGACAGGCCCAGCCCCAGGCCGCCGTGCTGGCGCGTGGTCGACGAGTCGGCCTGGCGGAAGCGGTCGAACACGTGCGGCAGGAAGCCGGGATCGATGCCGGCGCCGGTATCGGCCACCCGGATCATCGCGTGGCCGGGCTGGTCGGCGGCGCCGGCCAGCGTGACCGTGACGCGGCCGCCCGGCTCGGTGAACTTGACGGCATTCGACAGCAGGTTGCCCAGGACCTGCTGCATGCGCCCCGCGTCGGCCAGTACCGGGCCGGCCTGGCGGTCGATGTCGCTGGTCACCACGATGCGGCGCGCCAGCGCCATCGGCCGGATCGCGTCCACCGCGGCGGTGACGAAGTCGGCCGGCCATACCGGCGCCGTCTCGACCTGCACCTTGCCGGACACGATGCCGCTCATGTCGAGCAGGTCGTCGATCATCTGCACCTGGGCGCGGGCATTGCGCTCGATCGCCGCCAGGCCGCGCTGCAGCGTGGCGTCGTCCTTGCCGCCCTGCTGGAGCAGCTGGGCCCAGCCGAGCACCGCGTTCAGCGGCGTGCGCAGCTCGTGCGACAGGGTGGCCAGGAATTCGTCCTTCAGGTGCGACAGCCGCTCCAGCTGCAGCCGCGCTTCGTGTTCGTCCTGGAATTGCGAACGGCGTTCCTCGGCGGTGGCCAGCGAGGCCGCCAGCACGTGGGTGCGCGCCTCCAGGCGGGCGTCATAGACGGCGACGACCAGGGCGATGGTGAGGATGCTGGCGGTGCCGATCGCGACAAGGATGGCCAGGTTCATGCCATCCACGCCACCTTCGGCGGCCAGGCACACGCTGCCGGCCGGGAAGTTCGCGGCCGCCATGCCGGTGTAGTGCATGCCGGCGATCGCCAGGCCCATCACGGTCGCGGCGGCGGCCTGGATCAGGCTTGCCCGCGGCGTGCGCTGGCGCAGCCGGTAGGCGATCCACAGGGAGCCTGCGGCGGCGCCGACCGCCAGGACCACCGACGCGACGAAGGCGAACGGGTCCCAGACGATGCCGGGTGCCATCCGCATGCCCCCCATGCCCGTGTAATGCATGCCGGCAATACCCAGGCCCATCAGCAGGGAGGCCATGCCGAGCCGGCGCGCCGACACCACGCGGTGGCGCAACTGCCACAGCGCCAGCCCGGTGACGGCCACCGGCAGCAGCAGCGACAGTCCGGTAATGGCGAGGTCGTAGCCGATCGGAATCGGCAGCCGGAACGCCAGCATGCCGACGAAATGCGTCGACCAGATGCCCGTGCCGAGCGCCAGCGCGCCGCCGGCAGTCCAGCCGGCCGCGACGAGGCCGTGCGAGCTGCGCACGCGGTCGGCCAGGCTCAACCCGGTGTAGGCCGCGAAGATCGCGACCAGGATCGAGACGGCGACGAGGATGGGGTGATAGTAACCGCTGAGCATGATTCCGTTGTGCCGATGGGCTGTCGTCACTATACCGGAGTCGGACGCGTTACGAGGGTACGGCACGCGGCGGGTGGCGAGGACGCCACCCGCCGCGTCGGGTCAATTCCGGGTCACGGGACCGGCAAGCCCTTCGGATCCGCGCAGTACGCCCGGCCGCGGTAGCCGAACCAGTCGACATCGGCATGCAGGCCGCTGCCCGACATGTCCTGGCAGGCGATGCCGACGAAGGTGCCCGTGAAGTTGGGCTGGCCGGGCGCGTTGGCTTCGTCGGACAGGATGCTGGCGTCGAACTGTTGCGGCAGCCACTGCCATGGACGATCGCCGGCATCATCCTCATCGCCGGCCAACCGCCAGCCGAACAGCAGGCGTTCCTCGTCCACTTCCACGCGCAGCTCCACCGGCCCGCTGGCCGGCAGCGGCACCGGCGCCGTGAAGGTATCGGTCTGCACGTGATTGGGCAGGCTGCTCATCACGCGCAGGTGCCGGCCGATGGTTTCGTCGTGCGTGATGTACAGGTAATGGAACTTGGCGGCGTTGTAATAACACACCAGTCCGGCCTGCTGCTGGTAGTGTTCCGGCGCGAAGTCGACCACCGTGGCCGCGCTGAAGCAGTGCGACTGCTGGCGCCGCGCCACCAGCGCCTGGCGGAACGTGCTGCCCAGGCTTTCGCGCCCGAACAGGCGCAGGTGGCCGGGCCGCGCGGCCAGCGAGAACAGCTCGTCGGGCCACGGCGTGCGCAGCCACTGGAAGTCCACCGGCAATGCGCCGCCGTCGAAGTGTTCGCGCACCGGCGCCGGCGCGAAGCGGTGCTCGGGCAGCCCGGGGGAGGGCGGCCGCAGTGCCGGCATGCCGTCGCCGTCCACGGTGCGCAGCCAGCCATCGTCGCCCCAGGCCATCGGCTGGATCGCGGTCTCGCGGCCCAGCGTGCAGGTGCCGCGGTTGCGAAGCGGTCGCCCGCACAGGTAGACCATCCAGGTCCTGCCGTCGGGGGTCTCGACCAGGTCGGCGTGGCCGGCACGCTGCAGTGCAGCATCCGGACGCTGGCGCGCACTGAGGATGGTCACGTCGGGATGCAGTTCATACGGCCCGTGCAGATTGCGCGAGCGCGCCATCGTCACGCCGTGGTTCCAGCCGGTGCCGCCCTCGGCGGTCAGCAGGTAATAATAGCCGTCGCGCCGGTACAGGTGAGGCGCCTCGGTGAGGCCGTGCGCGGTGCCGGGAAAGATGTTTTCGCGGCGCCCGACCAGGCGGCGTTCGGCCACCGAATACTCCTGCGCCACGATGCCGTTGAAGCGGTTGCCGCCCGGGCGGTGGTCCCACAGCTGGTTCAGCAGGTACTTGCGGCCGTCGGTGTCGTGGAACAGCGAGGGATCGAAACCGCTGCTGTTCAGGTACACGGGATCGGACCACGGTCCGTCGATGGACGGGCTGGTGACCAGGTAATTGTGGAAGTCGCGCAGCGACGCGCTGCCGGTGGCGCCGCCGGTCGACGTGCGGCCGTAGCGCTTGACGTCCGTATAGATCAGCCAGAACAGCCCGTCGGCATGCGTCAGGCAGGGCGCCCACACGCCGCAGGAGTCGGGCGCGCCCAGCATGTTCAGCTGGCTGGCGCGGGTCAGCGGGCGGCCCAGCAGGCGCCAGTTGACCAGGTCGCGCGAATGGTGGATCTGCACGCCCGGATACCACTCGAAGGTGGATGTGGCGATGTAATAGTCGTCGCCCACCCGCACGATGGACGGATCGGGATTGAAGCCGGGAAGGATGGGATTCTGGATCATGCTTTGGGTTCGGTGGCGGGTTGCGGCGCGTTTTCGCGCACGAGGATCCACAGCAGCGCGGCGGCCAGCAGGTCGAGCACGGCCAGGCTGACGAAGAACGGCGTGTAGCCGACGCTGGCCATCAGGCCGCCGATCAGCAGCGAGAAGATCAGCAGGCCCAGGTTGCCGAACGTGCCGCACATGCCGGCCACGGTGGCTACCTCGTTGCGCTTGAACAGGTCTGACGACATCGTGATGACGGTGACCGACAGCGTCTGGTGCGCGAAACCGGCAAGGCTGAGCAGGGCGATCGCCGCATATGGGCTTTCCACGTAGCCGACGAAGGCCACGCCCATCATCATGCAGGCGCCCACGGTGAAGGCGCCGCGGCGCGCATTGATCAGGCGTACGCCGCGCTTTTGCAGCCACAGCACGACGAGCGGGCCGAACATGCAGCCCAGGTCCGCCGCCAGGAACGGCAGCCAGGCGAACATGGCGATCTGCGCCAGGTCGAAGCCGCGCACCGTGGTGAGGTACAGCGGCACCCAGAACGCCAGCGTGCCCCAGGCCGGGTCGGCCAGGAAGCGAGGCAGCGCGATGCCCCAGAAATTGCGCACCTTCAAAATGCTGAGAACCGACGGCCGCGTGCCGTCGCCCTTCAGGTGCTGCTCCTGGCCGGCGGCGATGTGCTCCGCCTCGGCGGCCGCCAGGCGGCGGTGGCGCGCCGGCGCGTCGTACAGCAGCAGCCATGCGGCCACCCAGACCAGCCCGAGCGCGCCGGTGATCACGAACGCCGACTGCCAGTTGTAGTGCAGGATCGCCCACACCACCAGCGGCGGCGCCAGCATCGAGCCGAACGAGGCGCCGATATTGAAGATGCCGCCGGCCAGCCCGCGCTCCTTCGCCGGGAACCACTCCGATACGGCCTTCATGCCGGCCGGATTGGCCGAGCCCTCGGCCAGCCCCAGCAAACCGCGCAGGAAGGCCAGCGTCTGCCAGTTGGTGGCCATGCCGTGGGCCATGCAGATCAGCGACCAGGCCGTGGCGAACATCGCGAAGCCGTACTTCAGGCCGATCACGTCGAGCACGTAGCCGCACAGCGGCTGCAGCATGATCGCGCCCTGGAAGGCCGCGGTGATGTATGAATATTCCTGGGTCGTGATGTTCAGGTCGGTGAGCAGCGTCGGCGCGGCCACGGCCAGCGTGCTCCGCGTCAGGTAATTGATGACGGCGCCCAGCATGACCAGTCCGATCATCCACCAGCGCAGTCCCCGTATTTTTTTAGCGATCATGTTTGCGCAATCATTCGAGATGGACCGCAACAATAGCATAGCGAAAGGCAAAAAGGTCACCCCAGCTGGTAGCGCAATCGATGATGCATGGCACCATTTTCGATGATGTTTGTTACCATTCAGCCCGCTAGCGAGAGTGGAGGAAAACGGCGCCATGTGCGTGAACTATGTAACGGTGAAAAGGGACAGCCTGGCGCGCTTTGCTGCCTTGGACCAGCGGGTGCCGTTCGCCCCGCGCGGCGAGTGGGAACATGAGGTGTGGCAGGATTACGCGGCGCCGATCGTCGTCGCCGCACCGCAGGGGCGCGATCGCCGCTGCCTCGTGGCGAGCTACGGCATGGTGCCGCAGCACCGGCTGGCGCCGGGCAGCCGCGCGTATTCGACGATGAACGCGCGCAGCGAGACCGTAGCGGAACTGGCCAGCTACCGCGATGCGTGGGCGCGTTTCCGGTTTTGCCTGGTGCCGATGGAACGCTGGTTCGAACCGAACTACGAGAGCGGCCGGCACCAGCGCTGGTCGATCGGCCGCGCCGACGGCGCGCCGCTGGCCGTGGCCGGCCTGTGGCGCGCCTGGGAAGAGCCGGACGGGCGGCGCGTCTGCTCGTTCACGCAGCTGACCGTGAACGCCGATGCGCACCCGCTGCTGTCGCGCTTCCACCGCCCCGGCGACGAAAAGCGCGCGCTGGTGCCGCTGGCGCCCGAGCACTGGGACGCGTGGCTGCATTGCCGCGACCCGGATGCAGCGCGCCGCATGCTGGTGCTGCCGGAAGAGGGCCTGCTGACGGCCGGGCCGGAGCCGCTGGCCGGCACGGCCGATCCGCAGCCGGGACTGTTCTAGAAGGCGCTGTTACCCGATCCTGTGGAAGTTTCGCCAGGTCATCAAGAAAGAGAGTCATTGCCGCGCAGTGCTGCGATCAGGCAATCCCCCGGAGCCAACCAGCGCTGCCCGTCGAGGCCATGGCGCCAGCCCAGGTAGTTCGGCAGGTATTTGCTCGCCACGCCATTGAAGCGCGACAGCCAGCCATGAAAACGGCTGTGATAGCCATTCACATGTTGCAGGTGGATGGCGCCGCGGGTGCGCACTCCCGCCCTGAGATTGACAGCTTCATGCAGGATGCCGGCACGGCGCGCGAATGTGGTGTAAGCGGCAGCGCTGTCCGACACCAGCAAGACATCAGCGGCCAGTATTGGGGTCAGGTGGTGCGCCAGCTGCCGCGCCGTGACCGGGCCTCGGCCGCAGACGAAATCCCGGGTTTTGCCATCACGGTCGCGTGCCACGAGAATGCAGTCGAGTTCCTTGGAGATGCCGCGCCGCCTGGCCTTGCCGCCACGCCGGCGCGCGGGCCGGTCCAGGTGCCGGTTGCCTTTTTGCGATTCGAGCAGATAGGTCTCGTCCGCCTCGACAATGCCTTGCAGCCGGGGTGGCCGGTCGTGCCGTGCTGCGCCCATGAAACGATGGCGCCAGCGAAAGCTGGTATTGCGATGAATGCCCGTGGTATCGGCAGCGCCCCGGACCGTGCGCGAATCCAGCACCGCCTGCAGGAACAGCAGCCATTTGCCGCGCAGGCGCAGGAAAGCGAAGGGTGTGCCGGTCAACGCATTAAAGGTACGGTGGCACGTCACGCAGCGGTAGCGTTGCAGGCCGCCAGTGCTGCCGTGCCTATGGATACGGGTCGCCGCGCAATGCGGACAACGATCGCAGGGCCGGCCGAACTTCTCGATCAGTTCCAGGCATGTCGCCAGTGACGAGGCCGACTCGAGCAGGGACCGCAATGTCGCCAGTTGAGCGCCGGAGAACCCGTCGAGTTGCCCGCGCAATCGTTCCAGCAAGCTGTTGAAAACGCCGTCGTGCATCGCCGCCTCCATCGTCAATACGATATGAGACAGCGATTGCGGCGAATTGTTCAGTTCACCCCACATGCTCGGGTGACTGCGCCTTCTAGAACGGCTGACAAAATCGCGTTTTGAACCTTCCAGCAACAGCACCATGCGTTTCAGGGTGTCTCCGCACATTCCGGGCGAGCCCGATGACTTAGCTGTGCCATACTGGAACGATGGAAAAACGTCGAGACAAGCTCACCGCACTCTACATTGACGCCGTTCTCAATGGCCAGCCAGGCTTTGAGCCGTCCCGCTGTCTGCAAGCGCTTCTCGACGTTGGAATCTCGCGGATCACCGCTGAACGCTTAGTTGCGCAAGAGAAAGTTCGGCGCCGGTCGCCGGCTTTGCCGCTGCCAACGGCAGAATAACGAGCCCTGGCATCGAGAACATTCGCAAACAGTGGCAAGCCGCGCGCCTGCCAGCGTATGCAAATCAACTGAACTGATCGAAAGCTGTTTCAGGCATATAGTTCAGCCGTCCAGCGCTTCACGCCACCGTCTTCTCCAGCACCTTCCCCGTAAAGATCGCCAGGCAATCCGCCGCCGGCAGCGGCTCGCCGTACAGGTAGCCCTGGATTTCATCGCAGCCGTTGGCGCGCAGCGATGCCAGCTGGGCCGCATCCTCGACGCCCTCGGCAATGACGCGCAGGCCCAGGCTGTGCGCCAGCGCGATGACGGCGCGGGTAATGGCCAGGTCCTCGCTGTCGGCCGGCAGGTCGCGCACGAACGCGCGGTCGATCTTCAGCGCGTCGAGCGGGAAGCGCTTCAGGTACGACAGGCTGGAATAGCCGGTACCGAAATCGTCGATCGACAGGCCGATGCCGGCCGCCTTCAGCCGTAGCAGGATGCCTTCGGCCGCGGCCGGGTCGCTCATCAGCATCGATTCGGTCAGCTCGAACTCGAGCGCGGAGGGCGAAATGCCGGCGTCGCGCGTGGCTGCCAGGATCACGTCCACCAGGTCGTCCTGCTGGAACTGGCGGGCCGACAGGTTCACCGCGACGGGCACCGGCGGCATGCCGGCATCGCGCCATGCGCGCACCTGTGCACAGACGGAATGGATCACCCACGTGCCGACCGGCAGGATCATCCCTGTATCTTCGAGCACCGGCACGAATTCGGTGGGCTGCACCGGGCCGGCCGGGCCATTCCAGCGCAGCAGCGCCTCGAAGCCCGTCAGCCGGCCCGACGCGACGTCCTGCTTGGGCTGGTAAGCCAGCGTGAATTCGCCGGCGTCGAGCGCGCCGCGCAGTCCGGATTCGAGCGCCACGCGGCGTGCCACGCGCGCATTCATCTCGCCCTGGAAGCGGCAGCCGCGCGCGCGGCCATGCTGCTTGGCGGCGTACATCGCGGTATCGGCATTGCGCACCAGGTCGTCGGCGGCGCTGCCATCGCGCGGCGCGCAGGCGATGCCGATACTGGCGCCGATGAACACCTGCTGGCCGTCCAGCACGAACGGGCGGTGCAGGCTGTCCACCAAGGCTTCGGCGCATGCGTCGGCCGCTTCGTCCGTAAAGCCGGGCGGGCAGATCACGGCGAATTCGTCGCCGCCCAGCCGCGCCACGAACGCGCGCCGCGGCAGCGCGGCCTGCAGCCGGTGCGTGGCCTCGACCAGCAGGGCGTCGCCGGCGGCGTGGCCCAGCGTGTCGTTGACGTTCTTGAAGTGGTCCAGGTCGATCACCAGCAGTTGCACCACGCCGCCATCGGCGATCGTCGTGGCCAGCCGGTCGCCGAAGGCGGCGCGGTTCGGCAGCGACGTCAGCGGATCGTGCGTGGCCAGGTAGCGCAGCTGCAGGCTGCTGTCGTGCCGCTCGACGGCGTTGGCGAACGTGCCCGCGAGGTTGTCGAGGAAATAGCGGTCGTGGTCGGTGAAGCCTTCCTCGGCGGGGCCCTGTACCGCCAGCACGCCGCGCGCCTCGCCCCAGCGCAGCGCCACCTCGGCGCGACCGGTGCCGCCGCCGGTGCCGGCATCCGCTTCCGCGCGTGCATCCGGGTGCAGCGGCGGCCACACCGCCACGCAGCGCTCGCCCGAATCGGCATGCTGCAACAGCGCCGCGCATTCGGCCTGCAGGCCGACGGCGGCGGAGCGCACCAGCAGGCGGCACAGCGTATCGTAATCGGATTCCACCAGCGCGCAGCGTGCGAACGCGGCGGCCTGCTCGTGCTTGCGGGCATGGGCCAGCGCCAGCTGTTCGCTGCGGCGGCGGTCGGTGATGTCGATCTCGATGCAGATGTATTTCTCGACATTGCGCGCGGCATCGAAGATCGGCACCACGGTGCGCCGGTGCCAGTGCGGGCGCCCGGCGCGGTCGGCCAGCCGTACCTCGCAGGTCAGCGTGGAGGCGCCATGCCGCCCGTGGCGGCGCGGTTCGAGCAGCTCGCCGATCTGGTCGATCGGCATCGTCAGCAGTTCCTCGCGGCTGTAGCCGGAAGCGGTCACGTAGCGGTCGTTGGCGGCGACGATGCGGCCGGACGGATCGAGCTCGCACACGCTGCAGGCTTCGTCGAGTGCGCTCTTGTGCTGGATCAGCGAGTCGATCAGCGTATCGATGCGCTGGTCGAAGCGGCTGCGGATGCTGTGCGTGATGCGGTCCACCGCGCGCATCGCCTGCTCGATTTCCAGTGGCGCGTCGCCGGAGCGGGCGGCGGCATCGGCGGCGCCGGAGGACAGGTCTTCCTCGTAGCGCTGCAACCGCGTGAGCTGGCCCAGCCAGCGGCGCAGCAGCCGGTGCATCGCGAACAGCGACAGCAGTACGCATGCGGCCGCGAGCAGGGCCGCGTCGCGGATCATCTCCCACAGCCGCTGGGCAATCGCGGCCTCGTCGAAGGTCAGCCGCATCACGCCATAGTCGCGCCCGCCCACGGTGATCGGCCGGTTGACGTCGTACAGCTGGGCCGCCACCATGCCGACGATGGCGGCGGGGGGCGTACCGCCGTCGCGGGGCGGCGCTGCGATGCGCAGTGTGTGGCCGCCCACGTCGATGAACGCGGCGGCGCGGAACGGCGAATAGTGCAGCGTCTTGGCCAGCGTGCGCTGCACGGTCTCGTAGTCGCCGACGACGACGCTGTCCTCGACGGCCAGCGATGCCACCTCGGCCAGCATGCCGGCGGTATCCTGCACGTCTTCGATCTCGCGCACGAACTGCAGGTGGTAATAGGTGCCCAGGCCCAGCACGAGGAAGCACAGCAGCGTGGCGCTGTACAGCGCGAGCATGCGGCCCCACAGCGTGCGCGGCGTCAGGTGGCGAAGGGGAGCCATCGTCAGCGCCGCTCGGCCGGAACGTGGCCGTAGAATTCGCGGTAGGACTCGTAGTCCGACTCGTCGGCCGGCACGAAGGAGAATGGCGCCGTCTTGACCAGCGCGGCGGCGTCGGCCAGCACCCGGCGTCCGCGCGGGTCATCGGCCATGGCGGTGAATGCGCGCGCCACGGCCTCCGCCGTGGCGGCCGGCACGCGCGGCGATACCATCAGTGCCAGGTCGTTGAACGGCGCCGATTGCCACAGCACGCGCAGCGGCGTGCGGTGGCGGTTGATGAACGAGGCGGTCAGCTGCGAATTGGCGCCGACGGCGCGCGCCTTGCCGCTGATGAGCTGGGCGAACGCGCCATCCATGTTGCCGCCGAAGACCACGTGGACGGGAATCCCGCGCCGCTGCAGTTCCGCATGGCTGACCTGGTAGGCAACCGTCGCCTCCGGGCCGGGAAATGCGACGTCGGCGTCGGCCAGGTCCTTCAGGTCGCGCACCGCGGAACCGGCCAGCGTGACGATCTGCGAGCGCACCGCCGCGCCGGTGCGGCGGGCCAGCACGCGCCAGCCCATCCGCGCGCGTTCCGGGGCGAACAGGTGATTCGTGAACGCGAAGTCCACTTCCTGGGCCAGCACGAAGCTGGTCGTATCGGCGGACGTGCGGCCCAGCTTCAGGCGCAGCGTGACGCCGCTGGCCTGCGACACGTAGTCGATGATGGGATTCCAGTAACTGGCGGTTATCTGCACGTTGTGCTGGTTAACTGGCGAAAACTGGTAGACGGCTTCGCTGTCGGTCGCGGACGCGGACGCGGCAGGCGCAAGGCAGGCGGCCAGCAGCAAGGCGGCAAACGAGCGGGCCGCAAACAGGCCGGCGGTTCGGATCGGGTACATCCAGGCTCCATCGAGGGCGCGTCAGGCAACGCGGTGCGTCCGCCAGATCGGCGACGGTCGGCATTTTAGCGCAAAAAAATATCGGTTGAGCAATAACTGAAAATTAATAAGTTTTAATAAAGACAATCTTGCACCCTCGCCACAATCCAGTCAAAACCGGTGACAGACACCAGTTTTTTGGAAACATTTCAAATTAACCGGTGTCTGTCACCGGTTTTTAGTTGATTTCTTGTCACCATTAAACGTTTTATATCGTTACTCAAAAACCCCTGATTTTTCGTCATCAGCCTGTTGATTTGCGTTGCATCGCCTGCATATCGAGCAGGTAGCGATTGACAAGGAGAACATGATGGAACCCCTGCTCAACAATGGTGGAGCCGATCAGGACGTCGGTGCATACAATCCGGGCCGCCTGCTGGACGCGCTGGCCGAGCGGCTCAGCGCGAAGAACGACGCTGCGCTGTCGCGTGCGCTGGAAGTGGCGCCGCCGGTGCTCAGCAAGATCCGCCACGGCCGGCTGCCGGTCGGCGCGACGATCCTGCTGCGCATGCATGAAGCCAGCGGTATTCCGATTCGCGAACTGCGCGACCTGATGGGCGACCGGCGCGGCCGCATGCGCATGAGCCCGCAGGAATTCCGGCCGAAGTCGGCGCAGCAGCCGGGCGAGCACCAGCTGGGCAGCTAAGCGCCCGATCGGGCCGGCGGGCAAAGGCCATCCCTCCGATGGGAGGGGGCGCGGCCGGGTGCATTGCCCGGCGCGCCGGTGCGCGGCTACAATCGGCCGATGAGAACCGGCGAGCTGCGGCAGTACCATTACTTCCTGATCCTGGCGCAGGAACTGCATTTCGGCCGTGCCGCGCAGCTGTGCTTCATCACCCAGCCCGCGCTGAGCCAGCAGATCGCGCGGCTCGAGGACGCGGTGGGCGTGCGACTGTTCGTGCGCGGCCAGCGCGCCGTGGCGCTGACGCCCGCCGGCGAGATCTTCCGCGACGGCGTGCAGCAACTGTTCCGGCTGATCGAGGACACCACCCGCAGCGCGCGCGCGGCCGGCGGCTTGCACGACACGCGCCTGTCGATCGGCCTGGTCGAGTACGCGAGCGTGCCGATGCTGCCCGCCGCGCTGAAGCGGCTGCGCGCGCTGTACCCGGACATCAGGGTGACGCGCCACGAAATGGATGCCGCGGCCCAGGTCGAGGGCTTGCAGCGCGGCCGCATCGACCTGGGTATCGCCGTCATCCTCGACGATCCCGCGCTGTGGCTGCCGGCCGATGGCACGGTGCTCACCGAGCCGCTGCTGGCGGCCGGCTGGAAACTGCTGGTGCGGGACGACCATGCACTGGCGAGTACCCCCGGCGGCCAGGTCAGCCTGGAGCAATTGGCCCGGGAGCGCGTGGTGATGTTCGCGCGCGCCGTCAACCCTTCCGTCTATGACCGCGTGCTGGCCACCTGCCGCGCGGCCGGCGCGGCGCCGGATATCGTGTACGAAACCAGCCAGGTACAGACCGGCGTGCAGCTGGCGCGCGAAGGACTCGGCTGCATGCTGGCCACGTCGTTCGCGCTGCCCGAGCCGCTGCCCGGCATGGTTGCGCTGGCGGTGCCGGGGCTGGCGCCGCTGGCCATGCATGCCTTCTGGCGCAGCGGCGAAGCGCAGCCGGTCGTACTGGATTTCCTTGCGATCACGGTGGAGGAGGCGCGCCGCTGCGAAGTGCAGCGGCAGCGGTAGGGCGGAACCCGCTCAACGCCGCCGCGCGCTGGCCCCTTCCAGCAGCAGCGCGGCGCCGAACGCCAGTGCCGAGGCGACGAACACCACGTGGTGCCGGCCGCCGCTGTGCGCGAACAGGAACGAAAAGGCATAGCCGGCCAGCGCCTGGAACAGCGCGAACATCGTTGTCGAATGACCCCAGGCGGCGTGCTGCGCGTGGCCGTCGCCCGGCAGCAGTTCGTGCAGGCGGCCGATCATCAGCGTCACCACGCCGGGCGTGAATGCGCCCAGCAGGGCGCTGGCCACCGCCAGCGCGGCGGGGTGTGCCGCGTAGGCCAGCGACAGGGCCGCCGCGCCGGACAGCACGAGACCGGCGCGCAGCGCCCGCCCGAAGCCGATCCGGTCCGCCAGCAGCCCGTACAGCAGCGGGCCGGACAACGCGCCCACGCCATACACGATCCAGTACACCGCACCCGCCGCGGTCCCGCGTCCCAGGCCGCGCGCCACGTAATCGACGAGGAACACGGCCGCGCCCAGCAGCCCGACGGCCACCGCGGCATAGGCGGCATACAGCAGCCGCACGGCGGCCGGCATCCGTTCCCCGCCGGCCGGCGGCGCGACAGCAACATGCGCGGGCCAGGCGCGCCACGTCAGCACAGCCAGCAGCGCCGATACCGCCGCCAGGCCAAGCCAGGTGGCGGCCAGCCCCAGGCCGAGCAGCAGCGGCACCAGCGTGCCGGAGGCCACGATGCCGGCACCGATGCCCATGAAGATGGCGCCGCTGGCCAGGCCACGGCGGGCCGGCGCCACCGTCGGCAGGATTGTCTGCGCGACCAGCACCATCACCACGGCGCCGGCAAAGCCGGACAGCAGCCGCCAGCCGAAATACCACGCCAGCGAGACGGGAAACGCGCACGCGGCAAAGGACAGCGCGGCCAGCGCCATCATCCACCGCAGCATCGTGCGATTGGAAAAACGCGCGCCGAGGCGCCGGCCCGACAGCGCGCCCGCGAAATAACCGGCGAAATTGGCGGCGCCCAGGTAGACGACGTCGCTGGCGCCGAACCAGCGGGCCTCGATCAGCGGCGGGATCAACGGGGTGTAGGCGAACCGCGCCAGGCCGATCGCCACGAGGCTGGCGGCCAGGCCGGCAAAGATCGCCACCGCAGCCGGCAGCGCTTTCTCGCTGGCGGGCGCGGCGGCCGATGAGGTGGATGCGGATGATGCAGATGCAGATGATGCAGATGATGCAGATGATGCAGATGCGGATGAGCGGATGGTCATGGCGACTCCTTTCGTTGTCACCATGGTAGGGATGCCGAGGCGGGATTACCAATCGGAACGGCACGGCCGACCGATAAGCCCGCACTTATCGGCCTCCGCACCCGATCACGGCGCCCGGTAGAACTCGATCTCCACGATCGACAGCACGCCTTTCGGGGTCTGGTTCGCGCCGGTATCGGCGATCGCCTGGTTGGCCACCTCGGTCAGCCTGATCGCGTTTGATTCGTCGGCCACGCCGTTCAGCTCGACGCGCACGGTGCCGCCATGGCGCGGTGCCAGCGGCAGGGTCACGTAGCCCAGGCTCTCCGGCGTCATGCCTTCGTAGACCGGCACATCGTCGACGAACACCCGCAACGGGTAGCTGCGCTCGCGCCAGCCGGACAGCTTCAGCGCGATCTCGCTCAGCGTGGCCGGCTGCGCCAGGCGATACGTGATGGCGCCCCGGCCCGGCGTGCTGGACCACCTGGTCGTTTCGTCGTCGTCGTAGGTCAGCGCGGCATCGGCTCCATTGCTGGCCGCGTCGGCCGCGGCGACCGGCACCGCCACCCGCGAGATCCGGAACGCAGGCGTGGCCGGCGTCGGGCCGCGCGCCAGGTGCAGCGGCAGGCCATCGGCGGGGAAGCGCATGGCCAGGCCACCTTCGACCCCGAACGGCTGCGTGTCCAGCGCCAGCGTGGCCGGTGCCAATCCGGCGGCGCTGGCACGCAGCACCACGCGTCCGGCCTGGGTCGTGCTGCGCACCAGCACACGGTTGACGCCGCCCTCGACGGGCAGCGCGCGCGCCAGCACATGGTTGCCCGGACCTTGCGCGATGCCGCCGCGCCATTCGGCGGGGCCCTGCAGGTCGAAGTCGACCGTATCCAGCGCGACCGGATTGCGGCGCCCCTGCGCATCCACCACCTCCACCTGCACCAGCGCCAGGTCGGCACCGTCGGCGCGCATGCCGCCGGGCGCCGTCAGCGCGGTCAGCTTCAGCGCGGCCGGTGCGCCGGCCGTCGCCAGCACCGTTTCGCAGATCCTGTTGCCGGCGGCGTCCAGCCCGACCGCCTTCAGCTCGCCCGGTTGCCAGGCCACGCCGTCGAACGTGAACAGGAAACGCTCGCTCTGCACAGGATCGGGCAGGCGCGTGCCGTTCAGGTAAAGCGCCACCTTGTCGGCGCTCGAGATCACCGTCACCGGCTTCACGGTGCCGGGCGCGTAGTTCCAGTGGCCGACGATGTGGGCGCGCGGCTTTTCGACGTCCACCCAGCCGTCCCACATCACCTGGTGCGCGTAGAAGCCATCCTTCGGGATCCGCATCGCGTCGACTTCGCCGCTGCGCCGGTAGTTCTCGGCGCCGCGATGGTGCGTGTTCGAATCGGAAAACACGATGTTGACGCCGCCCGACGATACGCGGGTGCCGGTGCCCGGCCGCTCGCGCCAGTAGTCATGCCAGCGCTTCACGTTCTCGATCGCGTGCGTGTCCATGTTGCGGTTGTAGGTGGGCGCGGGCTGGCCCTTGTGCGCCGGCCCGTCGCCATCCTTGTGGAACGGCGGCGTGAGTTCGTCCCAGAACTTGCGGGCGCCCTCGTCGCGCGAATATTCCATCGCCCACATGGGGATGCGCGCACTCTTGTTGATGTACAGCATTTCGCCGCCATATTCGGCGATGCCCTGCAGTTCGGCCGACAGCATTTCGCGGCTGCCCGATGCGCGGCCGCCGTACGGGTCATACCGGTCGCGCAGCGCCTTCATCTCGCGCATGTGTTCGGCGCTCACGCCGCGGTTGCCGCTCTCGTAGAAAACGATGCTGGGGCTGTTGCGGTTGTAGACGATCGCGTCCTTCATGACCTCGATGCGCTGCTCCCAGCGTCGGTCCGTCACGTCCTTCTCGGCATCGCCGGCCGGCATCGCCTGCATCAGGCCGAGCCGGTCGAGCGATTCCGTGTCCTGGCGCCACGGCGTGATGTGCATCCACCGGATCAGGTTCGCATTGCTGGCCAGCGCCAGGCCGTTGCTGTAGTCGCTGAGCCAGGCCGGCACCGACATGCCGACGGCCGGCCACTCGTTCGACGTGCGCTGCGCATAGCCCTTCATCTGGATCGCGCGATCGTTCAGCTTCACCACGCCGTCCCGGAACTCGGTCTTGCGGAAACCAGTGCGCGTGACCACGGTGTCGACCGGCTTGCCGTCCACCTTCAGCGTGGTTTCCACGTCGTACAGGTAGCCGTAGCCCCAGCTCCAGAAATGCAGGCCCTCGACGGGCGCATGCGCGCTGACGACCGCCGTGGCGCCCGGCGCGAGGGTTCGAGGTGATGTCGTGAGTTGCGCCACCTGCCTGCCGTCACGGTCGCGCAGCCGTACTTCGTACGTGAACGTGCGCGGCCTGCCATGGTCGTTCTTCACTTCCGACTCGGCCCACACGGTGGCGCGGCGCCCGGGAATGTCGAAATCGCGCGCGTACACGTACACACCGGTCGTGCCCAGCGACGAGTAGAGCGGCAGGGTCTGGTGCAGCCGGTCCGTCACGTGCAGCTTCACATTCTTCGGCAGGCCGCCGTAGTTGGCGTTGAAGTTGCGGTCGGCCCACTGGTAGCGCTGGCCGGTGGCCGCTTCCCGGTAGTCCCAGCTGTTGTCGGTGCGGACCGCCACCACGTTACGGCCCGGTACCAGCACACCGGTGATGTCGAAGCCGAACGCCGTGACGCCGTTCTCGTGCAGGCCGACGCGCCGGCCGTTGACGTACACCTCGGCCGCCTGCCGCGCGCCTTCGAATTCGAGGAAGACCTTGCGGCCCCGCGCCGCGGCCGGCAGCGTGAAGTGCTTGCGGTACCAGGCGATGCCGGTCGAGTGATCGACGATGTCCTTGCCGAACGCGTCGTCCTCGTTCCAGGCGCGCGGCAGGGTGACGCGCTTCCAGCCGGCGTCGTCGAATGCCGGCTGGGCCGCGCCGGCCGGATCGGCCACGGCCAGCTTCCAGCCGGGGTTGAAGTTGTAGACAACGCGCGCGGCAGGTTCGGCATAAGCGGGCAGGACCTGGCTGGCGGCTGCGCAGGCGAGCAGGGCGGCGCCGAGGTGCCGGTTCAGGAAAAGTATTGTCATTGCGCTGCGCCGGTATGGAACGGCACGGCCGGCAGCCCGGCGCCGTTCACCAGGTTCGGTTGTGCCGCTTCATCCCACGCGAAGCGCACGGTCACCGGGTGGGGTACCCGCACGCTGGCCACCGCCACGCGGCCCGCCTCGATGTCGGCCTTCGCGGGATGCCAGCGCCCGTCGGCGCCGGCCACCTGGAACCATGACAGCGGCTTGCGGTCGCTGGCGAACAGCCCTTCGCCATGGTCGAACGACAGCAGCGCCCGGCCATTTTCCACCCGCATTGCGCGGAACCGCGGGCCGCGGGCTTCGATATCCTTGCGGCCATAGGTGTCCGCCAGCGCCAGGTTGGCCAGGCGCAGGCCGACGGTGCGCTTGTCGCGGGGATGGATGTCGGCCAAGTCGTCGGCCAGGTCGGTCGTCACGACCATGCCGGTGCTGGGAATGGCCAGCGCCGCGGCCTGGGCCTGCCGCAGCCGTGCCGCCGCCTCCGAGTCGGCCACTTTCGACGGCCGCACCACGTGGTACAGGTGCGGCGCGATCTGCACATAGTAGAAAGGGAGGGGGCCGGATAATGTACGAGGTGAGGAGCCAGGTGAGGAGCGCGGCTGGCCGCCGCCGAACGCGCCGCGCCAGGCGTCGACCAGCCGCGCCATCTTGGCGGTGTAGGCAGCGCCGTCGCCATCGTCGATCAGGTTCGATTCGCCCTGGTACCACAGCATGCCTTTCAGGCCGAACGGCGCCAGCCCGGCGATCATGCCGTTGTACAGCACGGAATGATCCGGACCGGGATCCGTCCCCGCCGCCGCCGCGGCAGGCGTCCACAGTTCGATCCGCGTGCCGCCGTAGCTGGAATCGATCAGTCCCACCGGCACGCCGAGCTCGCGGTGCAGGCGGCGCCCGAAGAAATAGGCGGCCGCGGAAAACGCCGTGCGTTCCACCGATTCCGGGCTGCAGCGCACCCATTCCCCGGCCACGTCGTCCAGCGGCGCGGGCGCGCGCTTGCGGGCCACCTTGAACAGCCGCACGTCCGGCGCGTCCGCCGCGTCGATCTCGGCGCGGTAGTCGAACGTGGGCCGCTCCCCCTTGCGTTCGCCGAGCGGCTTCTGCATGTTCGACTGGCCGGACGCGAGCCACACGTCGCCGAGCAGCACGTCGCGCACGACGGTCTCGCTGTCCGCGCCGCGTATCCGCAGTTCGCCGGCGCGCCGTTCGGCGCCCAGGTCGAGGTCGACGCGCCAGCGGCCGTCGCCGTCCGCGCGCGTGGTGGCGGCCGTTGCGCCGAAGCGCACCGACACCGTTTCGCCGGCATCGGCCCAGCCCCACACCGGCGTGGCGGCCGACCGCTGCAGTACCATGCGGTCCGAGATGACGGCCGGCAGGCGCACCGCGGCGCCGGCGGAACCGCAGGCGATGGCCAGCAGCAGGGCGGCAACGGGGACTGGGGCGCGCTGGTTCAATATGCTCGGCAGGCGCGGCATGGATGGCTCGGGTGGCAGGGGCATGCGGGAACTTCCTTCACGTGATGCCGGGGATTATCCGCGGCCGGGGCGCACTGTCCAGCGCGCGGCGGCGCCCGCCGGCAATCGCTCACGAAGTTGATTCCGGGTCCGGAAGGCCGATGCGGCCGTGCCGCGCCCGGTACAATCGCGGCGGGGCACCATCATGACGACAACAATGAGCGAACACACTTTACCTGGCAGCTTCCGGCTCGACCGGTCGCGCAGCGCCGCCGCGCAGGTCTATGAGCACCTGCGCGAACTGATCGTCACGCTGGCGCTGCCGCCCGGCGCCGTCCTGTCGCGCAACGACCTGGCCGGGTATTTCGACGTGTCGGTGACGCCGGTGCGCGATGCGCTGGCGCGGCTGGACGAAGAAAAGCTCGTCGAAGTCTTCCCCCAGCACGCCACCCGCGTGCGCGCGGTCGACCTGTCGTCGGCGCGCGAAGCGCATTTCCTGCGCCTGTCGGTGGAGCTCGAACTGGTGCATGGCCTGGCCGTGCGGTGCGATGCGGCGCTGGCGGCCCGGCTGCTCGCACTCGTCGACCGGCAGCGCACCTGCCTGGAGCGGGACGATCTCGCCAGCTTCACCGCGCTGGACATGGAATTCCACCGCACGATGTACGACGCCGCACTGCTGACGGGCCTGTGGCACCGGCTGCGCGACGGCAGCGGCAACCTTGACCGCCTGCGCCGGCTGCACCTGCCGCTGAACGGCAAGGCCCAATCGATCCTCGAACAGCATGCCGAGATCGCCCGCGCGATCGGCGACGGCGACCCCGCGCGGGCGCAGTCGTGGGTGCGGGCGCACCTGTCCGGCACGCTGTCGGAACTCGATGCGCTGCGCGAGCGGTACCCCGATTTCGTGCTGCCGGTGCCTTGACGGTCAATTGCCCCGCACCCTGCGCAGCACGGCCACCAGCTCCTCCTCTTCGATCGGCTTGGCGATGAAATCATCCATGCCCGCCATGCTGCAGGCATCGCGCTCTTCCTGCGTGACGCCCGCCGTCATCGCCACCACCGGCAGCGTGAGCTGCAGCCTGTCGCGGATCGCCCGCGTCGCGGCCAGTCCGTCCAGCACGGGCATCTGCACGTCCATCAGCACGGCGTCGAAGCCGGCCGGGTCGCTTTCCAGCCGGGCGATCGCCTCGGCGCCGTCGCCGGCCACGGTGACGGCGGCGCCGGCGTAGTCGAGCAGGGCGACGGCCACGGTCTGGTTGATCGGGTTGTCCTCGGCCAGCAGCACGCGCATGCCCGCCAGCGGCGCTATGCCGTCGTCGGCGACCGGTACCAGGGCCGGTTCGACCGGGGTGCGTGCTTCGAGCAGCGCGGCATGCAGCGCGGCGCGGGTCGCCGGCGCATGCACGGCGGCGGCGGGGAAGGGCACCGGCGTGTCGCTGGTCGGCACCGCGAAGCCGTCGAGGATGCGGATCAGCGCGAAATCGGGCGGCAGCTGGGCGCGCCGGGTGGCCAGTGCGGCGATCACCTGCGCGGTGTCGATGCCGGGGCCGACGATCGCCAGCTCCCACGGCAGCGTGCCCGGCGCCGCCAGCAGCAGGCCAACGCGGGCCGGATCGTGCGCGACATGCAGGTGCCAGCCCCAGCGCGCCGTGGCATTGGCCAGCGCCGACACCACCCGTGTCTCGGGCTCGCACACCAGCACGGAAAGATGCATGTGCGCAGGTGGCAGGGCATAACGGTCCGGCGCGGCGACCTCGCGCAGCGGGACCGTCAGCGTAAACGTGCTGCCGGCGCCGGGCGTGCTCGCGACGTCCAGCGTGCCGCCCATCAGCGTGGCCAGGGTGCGTGCGATCGTCAATCCGAGCCCGGTGCCGCCGAAGCGCCGCGTGGTCGACGCATCGGCCTGGGCGAACGCGGAAAACAGCCGCTTCTGCTGTTCCGGGTCGATGCCGATACCGGTGTCGGTCACGTCCACCCGCAGTGCCGGCGCACCGTCCAGCGTGGCGCGGCCGAAGCGGCATTCGACCGCGCCCTGTTCGGTGAATTTCAGCGCATTGCCGATCAGGTTTGTCAGGATCTGTTCCAGCCGCAGCGCGTCGGCCTCGATCGTCGCGGGCAGCGCCGGCGCCATGTCGACCAGCACGCGGAGCCGGCCGCCGCCATTGACGGCCATCAGGCGCGCGCAGGCCAGCGCCACGTCGTCCAGCGCTACCGGTTCCGGGTGCAGTTCGACCTTGCCCGCTTCGATCTTGGAGAAATCGAGGATATCGTTCAGCACCGCCAGCAGCGTTTCGCCGGCGCTGCGGATCATCCGCACCAGCTCGCGCTGTTCCTTGTCCAGTGCGCCCCGTTCGAGCAGCGCCGCGATGCCCAGCACGCCATTCATCGGCGTGCGCAACTCATGGCTCATGTTGGCCACGAAGGCGCTCTTGGCGCGGCTGGCGCTCTGCGCGATCGCCACCGCCTGGCGCAGCTGTTCTTCCGCTGCGCGCGCGGCCGTCACGTCGCGCACGATGCAGGCAAAGCCGGTCGGCACGCCGTCACGGCGCACCGCCGTCAGCTGCAGTTCGCCCAGGAAGCGCGCGCCATCCCTGCGCACCAGTTCCGTGACGGCGGTGGCGCTGTCGCCGGCCATTGCCTCGGCCAGCAGCGCGCGGCCGCGTTCCGGGTCGGCCCACAGGTCGAGCGCGCGGCCGATGGCCTCGCCGTCCGTGTGGCCGAACAGGTTGGCGGCGCCGTCGTTCCACGCTTCCACGTGCCCGGCCGCGTCGAGGAAGATGATGGCGTGGCTGCGCACGCTGGCCGTGAACAGGCGGAAGCGCTCCTCGCTCTGGCGCGCCGCACGCTGCTGCCACTGCAGCTGGCGCGTGATCTGCTGGGCGATCTCCAGCGCGCGCGCGCGCGTCGACGCCAGCCCCCGCACGATGCTGAACAACAGGAAGCTGATCAGCGCACCCAGGCCCAGCGTCAGCAGCGGGCCTTGCCGGTCGATGCCGGATTCGAAGCTGGGGCTGGCGGTGAATTCCAGGCGCCAGCGGTGGCCGGCCTCGTCGATCGCCAGCGTGCGCACCGCCGCCAGCGGCTTCACGTAGCGCGACCCGCGCAGGTCGCGGGCCGCGCTGCGGTAGATTTCGCGGCCGCCCGATGCCGCATGCAGGTCGACGATCCGCAACGAGAACGCATCGTGCCTGCCGAGCAGGCTGCCGACCATCTCGTGCACCCGGAACGGGCTGTAGATGAAGCCGCGCAGCGCCGCCTCGCGCTGGGCCGGCGTGGCGGTCGGCGCATTCTTCCGGTACAGCGGCAGGAACATCAGGAAACCGCGCTGGTCGCGCCGTTCGAAATCGTGCACCAGCAGGATCGTGCTGGTACTGCCGATCCCGCCGCTGGCGTTGGCCGCCGTCAGCGCATTGCGCCGGTTGATCTCCTCCATCATGTTATAGCCGAGCGGACGGGCGTTGCCCGCGTTCCGCGGTGCCAGGTACGTCACCGCCGCGACTGGCCAGCGCACCGGTTCCGGCCACAGCCGGTAAGCGGGTCCGTCGGCGCGGCGGCGCTGCACGAACGCTTCGGCCTCGGCGGCGGAGCGCAGCCAGGTAGCGTAGCCGACCCCCAGCGTGCCCGGGAAGGCGCGTTCCACGTCGAAGTCGGCCACGTAGTCGTGCCACTCGGCGGCGGTGACCTCCTCCGAGGCATCGAAGAACGCCTTGCCGGCCATGAGGATGCGGCGGTAGTTGGCGATCCGGTAGTCCATCTGCTGCCAGGTCAGGTCGACGATGGCGCCGAACTGCTCGCCGATGCGGCGCTCGGCGTGCAGCGCCACCGCATGCCATGCCGTGGCGGTGATGCCGAGGCAGAGCGCCAGCGTGGCCATCGGCCAGCGTCCCGGACGCTGGCTGCCGGCCGGGCGCCGCCAGCCGGGCGCCGTATTGGCCATCAGCATGACGGCGATGGTCATCAGCGCCAGGTACAGATGCAGGCTGAGCAGCGAATGGAACTGGTCGCGCGTCGCGAACGGTCCGGCGCCCGCGAGCGTCAGGCGGATCGCGCCGGCGGCCACGATCGCCGCGGCCGCGGTGCCGCCCGGTGCGCCGAACAGGTAGCCGGCGCCGATCGCAGGGATCAGCAACGCCAGCGGCGCCCAGTCCGGCAAGCCGTCGGCTGCCGGCTGGAACACGGCGGCCGCGGCCAGCGCAGTCGTCGCCAGCAGTGCGGCCAGCGGCAGTGCCGCGCGCCGCAAGCGCAGCGGGCGCAGCGCGGAGCGTGAGGTCCAGGCTGCCACCAGCGGCGTCGCCAGCAGCATGGCCGTGGCATCGCCCAGCGACCACAATGCGATCACGGGGCCCAATCCGTTCCAGGATACGATCCCGGCCACTGCCAGCGTGCAGCCGCCGATCGTCCCGCTGGCAGTGGACGCGAGTACCGTGGCCAGCACATAGCCATAGACCACCAGCGGGCTGTCGCGCCGCAGCGTGCGGGCCGCATGGCGGATCAGCCACCAGGCGACGGCCGTGGCCAGCACGTTGCCGGCGCTGATGGCGCTGGCGGCGGCGATGGCCGCAGCCGGCGCCAAGGGGCGGCCGGCCATCAGGTACAGGTTGACGATCATGCTGCCGGCCGCCACCGCGATGAGCATCGGGCGCCGGTAGTGCAGCACGGCGGCCAGCGCGATGCCGGTCGGAAGCCAGACGGGACTGTGATTGCCGGTGGGTATCGCCAGCGCGATGCAGGCCGCCGCGGCGAGCACATAGGCAAGCGTGCACAGCACGATCCTGCCGGCATTGCCGATGAGCGGACCGGAACGCGTTTTCATGCGGTGTCTGTCTCCTCCCGGCGTTTGCCGGCATTCGCCGGCGCATCTGCCGCTTTTGCGATGCTTTTGCCACGCTTTGGCCTTGGTTTTGCCACGTTTTGGCCTTGGTTTTGCCAAATAATGCCTGAGTTGGTTCAAAGACGCACTTTGTGGCTGTGCGGCATATCGATTGCCTTGCAGTATCTACAACACCGGCTCGCCGCCTTCGGCATTACCTGGCTGTTACAATCGTTGTCCAATTGCAACAAAAGACTTTTTTGCGGCTTCCTTGCCTTATGCCAACGTTATAATCTGACCGTTGCACGCCCGCGCCCATGCCACGCGCGGGCGGCTTTCCTGGCCCAATTCCCTGCCGGATCACCGATCTATGCGTCCTCGCACGCCAGGGAGTTCCCGTGCCATCGGCCATTTCACCGTTCGCCAGCGTCAAGTTCAAGGTCTCCGCACTGGTGGCCTCGATGGTGCTCATCGCCGCCATCGGCGTATGCGGCATTTCGCTGCTGATCGCGGAATCGCAGATCCAGCGCATGATCGCGCGCCAGGAAATCTCGGCGCTGTCCGGCGCCGCGGCCTACCTGGACAACGACGTGCGTGCCAAGCAGCAGGTGTTGCGCAGCATCGCGGAAGAGGCGCTGTCGCGCAACCTGGGGGCGCGCGACGTGCAGGCGCTGCTGGAATCGCACCCTGGCCTGCGCGACGAGTTCGTCAACGTCGCCGGCTTCGATGCGCGCGGCGACCGCGTGGCCAGCCTGAAGAACCGCCGTGACAAGATCATCAACGTCAGCGCGCGCCCGTATTTCCAGGAAGCGCTGCGCACGCGGGACAGCGTGATTTCGGCGCCGTTCCGCAGCGCGCTGTCGGGCCAGCCGGTGGTGTCGGTGGCGCAGCCCCTGAGCGATGCGCGCGGCAGGATCCACACGGTGCTGGTCGGCGGGATCGACCTGCTGCGGCCCGGCTTCGCCGCCCAGGTCGAGGCGTTGCGCACCCGCGAGCAGGGTTACCTGTTCATCCTCGCCAACGACGGCACCGTGATCCACCATCCCCGCAAGGAGCTGATCCTGACCCGGCCGTCCGCCGACGAGATGCCGGCGATCGGCGCCGCGCTGGCGGACGAAGAAGGCTGGCGCGCCGACATCCTCGACGGCAAGGAGCCTTCGCTGGTGGCCTGGAAGCGGCTGCGGCATGCCGACTGGACGGTGGCCGTGTCGTATCCGCTGCGCGATGCCTTCGCGCCGATGGCGTCGGTGTGGTTCAACGCGCTGGGCGCGGCCGGCCTGTTCACGGCGTTGGCCGGCATCTTCGGCTGGGGGCTCGTGAAGGTGATGCTGGAACCGCTGGGCGAACTGCAGCGGGTCGTCGAATCGATCGATGCCGGGGCCACCGACATCAGCGCGTTCAATGTCGATCATGCCGACGAATTCGGCTTGCTGAGCCGGGCGCTGTACCGCCTGTCGCGCAGCCGCAAGGAGGCGGCCGACGAGCTGCGCCGCCTGGCGACGACCGACGTGCTGACCGGTACCCACAACCGCCGCATGTTCGACCAGTTCCTGCCGGCGGCGCTGGCCCGCGCGCGGCGCTCGAACGAATCGGTGGCGGTGGCCTTCCTCGACGTCGACCGCTTCAAGAGCATCAACGACAGCTACGGCCACGCCGTGGGCGACGCCGTGCTGGTGGAGTTCGCGCGCCGGCTGCAGGGGGCGGTGCGCTGCTCCGATACGGTGGCGCGCCTGGCCGGCGATGAGTTCGTGGTGGTGTTCGAACAGGTGCGCGGCCCCGCCGAGGCGCACCAGCTTGGCGAAAAAATCCTGGCGGCGATGCGCGCCCCGTTCCTCGTCGGCGACGCGGCGCTGCCGGTGACGGCCAGCGTCGGTATCGCCATTACCGGCACGCACACGAATGCCGAAGTGATCATGCAGTCGGCCGACTATGCGCTGTACGGCGTCAAGGCGGCCGGCCGCAACGGCTATGCGGTCAACGTGGTCGGCGCGGAAAAGCTCGCCAGCGTGCACGCCATGGCGCGGCACGAAGGAGGTGAGCTGGCCCGCATGGGTTGAACTGCCCGGCCGCGGTACCTGGTCACTCGCGCTGCGCACCATCGGCCCGTTCGGCCCGCGCCGCCACGAAAAGTTGCCCGGAAAATGGGGTACGTCCCCATTTTTCGAGCAACTTTTTTTTTCGGGCTGAATCGTGCAATAACGTGCAGACGTGTGTAATATCGTGCTATCGCAACGATATGGAGTGCACAACATGACCCCCATGACCATCCTGATCGCCGGTCCGTACCGCAGCGGCACCGAGGGCGACCTGCAGCGTATCGCGCGCAATCTCCACGCGCTGGAGCAAGCCGCCTGGCAAATCTATGCAAAGGGGCACGTGCCCCTGATCGGCGAATGGCTCGCGCTGCCGCTGGCGCAGCATGCCGGGCATGGCCGGGTGGCCGAGTACGTGCCGGCCGAGTTCCTGTACGGGGTGGCGCGCCGCGTGCTGGCCCAGTGCGGCGCCGTGTACCGCATCCCCGGCGCATCGCGCGGCGCCGATGGCGATGTGCGCCAGGCGCGCGAGCTGGGCCTGCCGGTCTATTTCAGCGTCGACGAGGTGCCTGCGGCGCAGGCGTAGCGGCTGCATGGCCGATGGACAGCGGCGGCGCGCCGCAAAATCACCTGGCGATTGACGATTTTCGGACTTGCCGTGTTTCTTTCTGGCCTGCAAAATTGCCGGATACCGGCAATTCAACAACAGACCGTCCAGGAGACCCATGCACTTCGCAGCCAGCCCCGGCATCCGCCATCCACTGTCATCACGCGCTTCTCCATCCGGCGCGGTCCCGCTCCGGTCCGCATTGGCCGCCATGCCGCTCGCGCTGGCGCTGGCCTTCGTCCCGGCCCTTGCCGCAGCCGACACCGCGCCCGCCTACCGCGACACCGCGCTGTCGCCCGAAGCGCGTGCCAAAGACCTGGTCGCGCGCATGACGCTGCAGGAGAAGGCCGCGCAGATGCAGAACGGCGCGCCGGCCATCGAGCGCTTCGGCCTGAAGCGCTACGACTGGTGGAACGAAGTCCTGCACGGCGTGGCCCGGGCGGGCCATGCTACCGTGTTCCCGCAGGCGATCGGCCTGGCGGCCACGTGGGATACCGCGCTGGCGGAGCGCCTGGCCGATGCGATCGCACTGGAAGGCCGGGCCAATTTCAATGCCGCGCTGCGGCGCGATCCCAGCGGCACGGCACGCTACTTCGGCGTCAATTACTGGACGCCGAACATCAACATCTACCGCGATCCGCGCTGGGGCCGCGGCCAGGAAACGTACGGCGAAGACCCGCACCTGACGGGCCAGCTGGGCATGGCGTTCATCCGCGGCATCCAGGGCACCGATCCGAAGGTGTACAAGGGCGTGGCCACGCCGAAGCACTTCGTGGTGCACTCCGGTCCCGAGCCGGAGCGCCACAGCTTCAACGTGGACGTCTCGCCGTTCGACCTGGAAGACACCTACCTGCCGGCGTTCCGCAACGCGATCGTCGACGCGAAGGCGTATTCGCTGATGTGCGCGTACAACGCGGTGGACGGCATCCCGATGTGCGCGCATCCGCTGCAGAACGGCCTGGTGCGCAAGGACTGGGGCTTCAAGGGCTTCATCGTGTCCGACTGCGATTCGGTGAGCGACCTCGTCACAGGGCACAAGACGTCGCCCGATATCCCGCACGCGGCGGCCACCTCGGTGAAGGCCGGCACCGATCTGGTGTGCGGCCGGAGCTACCTGGGCCTGCCCGACGCGGTGGCGCGCGGCCTGATCACCGAGGCCGAGATCGACACCTCGCTGGAACGCCTGCTGGCCGCGCGCATCCGCATGGGCCTGCTCGATGGCAGCGCCTGGGACAAGGTACCGTACAGCGCCATCAACTCGGGCGAGCACCGCGCGCTGGCGCAGAAAGCCGCCGAGGAAGCGATCGTGCTGCTGAAGAACGACGGCAACGTGCTGCCGCTCGCGGCCGGCGCGCGCATCGCCGTGATCGGCCCGAACGCGGCGCTGCTGCAAAGCCTGGAAGGCAACTACAACGGCACCATCGTCCACCCGAGCCTGCCCGTGGACGAATTGCGCAAGGTCTTCGGAGCGCAGCACGTCCGCTATGCGCCGGGTGCGCCGCTGATCGACGGCAAGCGCATGCCGATTGCCGAGACCTACCTGAAGGTGGCGGCGGACAGCGCCCAGCACGGCCTGAAGGGCGAGTATTTCGACAACCTGACCTTCTCCGGCACGCCGAAGCTGACGCGCGTCGATCCGGTCATCAACGTCAATTTCGAGCACAGCGCGCCGCAGGGCTTCGCGCCGAAAGGGTTCTCGATCCGCTGGACCGGCGTGGTCGTGCCGCCGAAGCCGGGCAAATACGAGCTGGGCTTCCGCATGGTCGTGCCGCGCGACCGGCCGCTGCCGAACATCAAGGTGTGGATCGACGACGAGCTCGTGGTCTCGCCCGAGAAGGCCGGCATCGGCGCCGGCAACACGGCCGAATGCGTGGCCGGCAACTGCCAGCAGCGCATGAACAAGATCGACTTCACGTTCGACGACACGAAGCCGCGCCGCGTGCGCATCGACTACGCGCGGACCGAGAACGACCGGCACAGCGCGCTGGAATGGGTGGCGCCGCAGGATGCGATGATCGACGATGCCGTTGCCGCGGCCCGCGCCAGCGACGTGGCCGTCGCGCTGGTCGGGCTGTCGCCCGACCTGGAAGGCGAGGAAATGAAGGTGGACTACCCGGGCTTCCGCGGCGGCGACCGCCTCACGCTGGCATTGCCGGACGCGCAGCGCCGGATGCTGGAAGCCGTCAAGGCGACCGGCAAGCCGCTGGTCGTGGTGTACCTGACGGGCGGGCCGATTTCCGACCCGTGGGTGGCGGCGAATGCCGATGCCATCGTGCATGCCTGGTACCCGGGCGAGGGCGGCGGCGCGGCGATCGCGCGCGTGCTGTCCGGCGCGGTGAGCCCGGCGGGCCGACTGCCGTACACCATTGTGCGGTCGGAAGCGGACCTGCCGCCGTTCGCCGACTACTCGATGCAGAACCGTACGTACCGCTACTTCAACGGCCCCGTGCTGCACCCGTTCGGCCACGGCCTGTCGTACACCAGCTTCAGCTACGCCGCGCCGGCACTGTCGGCCACGCGCGTCAAGGCCGGGCAGGCGGTGCAGGCCACCGTTACGGTGCGCAATACCGGCAAGCGCGACAGCGATGAAGTGGTGCAGCTGTACCTGGCCAAGCCAGGCGACCGTTCGAATCCCGTGCTGGCAGGCTTCCGCCGCGTGCACGTGAAGGCGGGGGGCAGCCGGACCGTGACGATGGACATCGATGCCAGGGCGCAGTCGCAGGTGGATGCGAAGGGCGCGCGGTCGGTGCGTGCGGGCGACTACACCGTGTACGCCGGGGGAGGGCAGCCGAAGCATGCCCGCGTGGCGCAGGCCAAGCTGCACGTCGATGGGGAGCTTGCGTTGCCGAAGTGATGGCGTTTGCATTGCTGGTGTCGGACACATTCATGTGTCGGACACCGGTTTTCGCCGACATGCCGGAAGGCGCCTAGGCAAAACCGGTGTCCGACACCATGCAACCGGTGTCCGACACCATGCAATCTTTCCGACACCATGAAACCGGTGTCCGACACCAGATCGCTGGCGTTACTGCGGCGGCGGTCGTTCCGCCGGTCAGCGCTTGCCGCCCCCCGGCCGCGCCGGCCGCCGGTCCTCCATCCCCGCCTCGTCGACGTCCGACGACGTCGACCGCGAACGCTGGTACTGCAGCTCGCTTTCCTCATCCGGCAGCGCCGGCCCGGTGTACGACACGGCCACGTCGGCCAGCGCGCTGGCGCGGTCGGCGCCGAAGCCGGACAGCGCGGTCAGCTTCAGCCAGCGGGCGGTGACGCCGGCGAAGCGGATCGCCTGCGGATCGAACGTCGAACCCAGCGTGGCGCGCGTCACGTCGCGCCATGCGCGGCCGTCGTCGCTGACCTGCACCAGCCATTCGCGCACGTCGCCTTCATGGTCGCGGTGGTTCTGGCGCGGCATCAGCACCAGGCCGTCGAACGGCACGGCGGCCGGGAAGGCGATCGTCAGGGCCGGTTGCGGGCGCACGCCTTCGCCTTTGCCCGCCTCCAGCGCATAAGTGTTCGGATCGCCGTCGATGGTCTTGTCGGCATCGCGCCAGCCGCTGGCGGTGGCGCCCAGTTTCTTCATCACGCGCGTGTCGAACAGCGAGCCGCGCAGCGCTTCGGGCGCGACCGCCGTGCGCGGCCCGAACGCGGCGCTGCCCATGTAGTCGAGCACGGACTTGCGCAGCTGCCGCGCCACCACGCGCGCATCCGGCCCGTTGCCGATGCCGCTCTCCAGGTCCGCCGTGGACACCACCAGCCGGCCGTTGCCGACGCGGGCCTCGAACAGGAGCCCCAGCTTGTAGTTGCGGTTCCAGTCGTCGATCGGCTGCACGATGGGCTGCAGCCCGGGCGGCAGCCGTGCCAGGTTCATCGCGCGCGCCGGCGCCGCCACCTCGGCCCATTGCCAGTCGTAGTGAACGTCGGTGGGGAAGCCGGCCAGGGCAGGGTGGGCCTTGTCGATCCACAGCCCGAGCATGCGGCTCCAGCCCGGATTCATCAGCCGGTTCCAGAACACCGGCACGTCCGCCAGCGGCGGCGAGGTCCAGTCCAGGTCCGCCTTGCGCGGCAGGTACAGCACCTTGCCGCCGGCCGCCAGCCGCGCTTCGGCTTCCGGCCACGCCCGGGTGACCAGCACGTCGGCCGGCGCATCCGCATCGAGCGCCTCCGGGTAGACCCAGAAGTTCCAGTCGTTCTCGATTGCCGTGCCGGCCAGGCCGACCACCAGCCGGTACTTCGCCGGCGCCTGCAAGCCCGCCAGCGGCAGGGCGATGCGGCCCAGCTGCGCATTGCGGCCGACGGGCAGGTCGGCCGCGGCGAAGCTGCCGCCGGCCACTTGCTTGCCGGCGGCGTCGACGACTTTCCACCAGGGCCGTGCGCCGCGCAGCATGTCCTTGCCGTAGTGGGCGATTTCAACCGGCACGTCCAGCGTGTCGGCGCTGGTCAGCACCAGGCGCGTGACCCTCGCCAGCGGCACGGTCTCGCCGTTGAAGCGGCGAAACGCCTCGGCGGAGGCGTAACCCTTCGATTCCCAGAACGTGTCGAGCAGGCCGACCAGCGCCGTGCCCTGGCCCAGGTAGTCGTGCAGGTCGAGCAGCTGGAAGCCGCTCATGCCGGGTGTGCGCAGGATCGCTTCGATCTCTTCCTTGTAGCACGCCAGCTGCCAGCGGCCGGACGCCAGCGCGAATTCGCGGTTCTTTTCCAGCACGCCGCGCGCCCTGGCGGAGTCGCGGAAGATCTCGTAGTTCCCGGGGCGCAGGTAGCCGGTGAACTTGCCGATCACCGAATAATCGGGGTAGGCCACCCACTGGCCGTTCTCGTGCGACAGCACCGGCACGCCGATGCCTTCCAGCGAAGCGGAATAATCGCGGCCGAACCAGCCGGTCTTGTTGCGCAGCGGTTTCGGGCCGATGCGCTGGATCGCCAGGTAATCGGTGCCCTTGTCGACGTCCGGCACCGCCGGTTCCGTGTGGCCGGTGCCATTGGTGTACAGCCGGCGCGGATCCGCCAGCCGGTAGTGGGCGATCCACTTGTCGAACGCTTCCTTCCACTTGCCCTTCGGTTCGTTGCTGGGGCTGAACAGCAGGAACGACGGGTGGTTGCCGTAGGCGCGGATCATGCGCTCCGTCTCCTCGTACAGCATGGCTTCCATCGGCGTGCCGGGTGATACGGTATTCCACATGCCCGGTTCCGGCTGCAGGTAGATACCCACCTCGTCGGCCGCCTGGAAGGCCGCTTCCGGCGGGTTGAACGAGTGGAAGCGCACGTGGTTGATGCCCCAGGCCTTGTTGATCGCGAAGATCTTCTTCCAGTAGGCGACGTCGGTCGGCGGGTAGCCGGTCAGCGGGAAGTCGCCGCCGTGGTGCGTGCCGCGCATGAACGTGGGCCGGCCGTTGACCAGCATCTGCGTGCCCTCGGCGCGGATCTGCACGAAGCCGAATGTCACGTCGCGCCGGTCGCGTGCCTGCGCGCCGTCCAGCGTCAGCTTCAGCGTGTGCAGCACCGGGTTCCATTCATCCCACAGCGCCGCATCGCGCGGATAGCGCACGGTGAAGTCGGCGCTGCCGCCCTGGGCGGTCCAGGTGACGGGAATGCGCTGGCCGTTCGCCTGCACGGTGCCGCTGCCGGCCTTGCCGCCGATGTTGCCGATCTTGAGCCGCACGCGCGCGGTGCGCGCCGCCACGTCCGGGAAGACCTGGGCGTCGTCGATCCACACCGGCGACGTCGCGCGCAGTTCCACCTTGCCGACGATGCCGTTCCAGCTCATGCCCAGCGAATCGGACACGCTGTGCGAATCGGGGCGATACTCCATCAGCATGCGGCTGTCCACGCGCACGGTGATGCGGTGCCGCCCCGGCGCCAGCAACCCCAGGTCGTAGGCGTGTTCGGCCACCAGGCTGCGGTTGCTGCCGATCTCGCGCTCGCCGAGCCACAGCGTGGAACCCCAGCGCGGCCGTTCCAGATGCAGCACCACGCGCTTGCCGCGCCAGGCGGCCGGCACGTCGATCTCGCGCTGGTACCACGCCGCGCCCAGGTAGTGGCGCGGCGGCTGCGACAGGAACGGCACCTTGACCTTGCCCGGCTGCGTATAAGCCTTGTAGTCCTCGCGCTGGTGCCAGTCCTTGTCGTACAGCGACAGTACCCACGGCGTCCGCGTCGAGATCTCGTCGCCGTAGCCCTGTGCGTTCAGGATGCCCGGCAGCGCGATCCGGTCCGCCAGCCGGTTCTGCATCGCGCCTGCGTACCAGCGCGCGGCGATGCCCTCGTCGCTGCGGTCGAGGGCAAAGCGCCAGGTGCCGGACAGGTCGCGGACATCGGCTGCATGCGCCGCGCCTGCCGCCAGCAGCACGGCGGCGCACAGTGGAAGAAAGCGGCGCGCGGAGAGGAAGGTCGAATGGGACATCGCGGACTGGACAGGTAACAGGAACGTGCATTATCGCGTGCCGTCCGGCACTGCCCGCGCGGTGCTGACAAGCAGTCAACAAGATGATCGGACGGCAACAGTTTGTCCTGAACAGTGTTGCATATGCGCACAAAACGTTATACATAACTTATCGAACGTGAATTTTCACGGCCTGTGGATGTAACATCTTTCTTCATATAAATTAACGAGCAGCAACTGCGCAGGCAGTGCGCGCGCCACCATGTCCCGTCCATTCGTACGCCAGCCAGTCGTCCTCGCGCTGCTCCTGCAGGCCGCGTTTGCCGATGCCGCTCCACGCCAGGATGCGGCCGGCGACCTGGCCGGGATGCCGCTGGAAAGCCTGATGGACGTGACCGTCGTGACGTCCGCGTCGCGCTTCGCGCAGCGCATCAGCGATGCGCCATCGGCCGTGTCCGTGCTGACGTCGCAGGACGTGCGGGAGCATGGCTGGCGTACGCTGGCCGAGGCGCTGGCCAGCCTGCCCGGGCTGTACGTGTCGGACGACCGCAACTACACGTATCTCGGTGCGCGCGGCTTCCAGCGGCCGGGCGACTACAACGGCCGGTTCCTGCTGCTGATCGATGGCGCGCGCGTCAACGACAGCGTGTACGACCAGGCCTCGATCGGCACCGAAGGCCTGCTGGACATGGACCTCGTCGAGCGCATCGAATACGTGCCGGGCCCCGGCGCGGCGGTCTACGGCTCGAACACGGTGTTCGGCGTCATCAGCGTGACGACAAAGTCCGGCAGCGCGCTGGCCGGGCCGCGCGCCGCGCTGGCGGCCGGCAGCAAGGGCGAGCGCCGCGGCCGCGCCAGCTGGGGCTATCACGCGCAGGACGGCACCGACGTGCTGCTGTCCGTCAGCGGCTTTACGCGCGACGGCGGCGACCTGTACGCCGCCGAATTCGACACGCCCGAGCAGAACCACGGCATAGCCGCCGGCCTCGATTACGACCGCTCGCGCAGCGCGTTCGTGAAAGCCGCGCGCGGCCCGCTGTCCTTCAGCGCCGGCCACGTGACGCGCGTAAAAGGCATACCGACGGCATCGTTCGGCGCCGTCTTCAACCTGCCGAACCACACGCGCGATGGGCAGAGCTTTGCCAGCGTCGGCTACAGCGCGCCGCTGTCGGAGGACCTGTCGCTGTCCGCCCGGCTGGAGTGGGGCCGCATGGACTATCTCGGCATCGGCACTTACCCGGACGAAGCGGGCACGCCGCGCATCAACGTCGACGGCGCGCACGGCGCCTGGCACGGCGCGAATGCGACCGCCACGTACACCGGCCTGGCAGGGCACCGGCTGCTGGCCGGCGTCGAGGTGCAGCGCAACACCCGCCGCGACCAGTACAACTTCAACCGGGATCCCTACGAGCCGGCGATGGACGACCGCCGCGCCGACAGCCGCGCCGGCATCTTCGTCGAGGACGAGGCGCACCTGGCGCAGGACCTGATCCTCAATGCCGGCGTGCGCTACGACCGCGACAGCACCACCGGCGGCCGTGTCAATCCACGCGTCGCGCTGATCTGGCACGCCGGGCCGAAGGATACGCTGAAGCTGATCCACGGCACCGCCTACCGGTCGCCGAATGCGTACGAACTGTATTACAACGTGGGTGCCTACGCGGTGGTCAATCCCGAACTGCGGGCCGAAGAGATCGCGACCAGCGAGCTGGTATGGGAACGGCGGCCGGATGCGTACAGCAAGCTGACGGTGGCGGCATTCCATTACCGCATCGATGGCCTGATCACGGAAACGCTGCGGCCGGACGGCATCCTGATGTTCGACAACACCGAGCATGCATCGGCCGACGGCATCGAGCTGTCTGGCGAGCGCCTGTTCGCGGGCGGCACGCGGGTGCGCGGCAGCTACACCTACCAGCGGGCGGCGGACGAGAAGGACGAATGGCTGGTCAATTCGCCACGCCACCTGCTGAAGCTGAACGCCACGTGGGCGCTGCCGGGCGATGCGCTGCGGCTGGGCACGGAAGGCCAGTGCACGTCGCGCCGCCGCACCGAGAACGCCGTCACGGGCGGTTTCTGCACGTGGAACGTGACGCTCGGTCCGGCCAGCCGGAACGGCAAGCTGGACTGGTCGGTCAGCCTGTACAACGCCGCCGGCCGCCGCTACGGCGATCCCGCCGGCCCGGCCTTCGTGCAGGAAGCCATCCCCCGCGAGGGCCGTACGGTGCTCGTCAAGCTGGGCCATGCGTTCTGAATGCCGGACTGCCGCCATGCTTGCGCTGCTCGCCGCCGCGCCGCCCGTGCTCGCCCAGACGGATGACGCGGTGCTGAAAGCGGCCTACATCTACAACATCGCGCAGTTCACGGCATGGCCGGCGGGCGCGGGCACGCGGCCGTTGAACGTCTGCGTCGGCAGCGGGCACGTGCTGTGGGAAAGCCTGCGCCGCCTGCAGGGCAAGCCGGTGGAAGGCCGCAGGCTGGCCATCGTCGAGCCGGCGCCAGGCACCGTGTGCGACGTGGCCGTGTTGCCGGCCGGGGCGGAGCGGGCGGCCGGCGACGGCGCCACGCTGGTCATCGTCGACGAGCCGGCCGGCGGTTACGCCGGCGCCGTGGCACTGGTCGAGGAGGACCAGCGCCTGCGCTTCGACATCGACACGAAGGAAGCCGCGCGCGCCGGCCTGCGCTTCAGCTCCCGGTTGCTGCGACTGGCCAGGAACGTCCGATGAAGCTTTTCCCGCGCCGCGCCGCGCCGAACGCGCGTACCCCGATCGCGGCAACGCTGCGCAGCGGCCAGCTGCTGGCGATGGCGGCGGCGCTGGTCATCGCCGGCGTGGTGCTGATCGCCTACCAGCTCATCGAGATTCGCCAGGCACTGACGGAAGGCGCCCGCGTGCAGTCGGCGATCGTGGCCGACAGCGTGACCGCGCCGCTGATGTTCGGCGACCGCGAGGTGGCGCATGAAACGCTGCGCGCGTTCCGCTACGCGCAGGGGTTCAAGGCGGTCGGTATCTACGACGGCAACGGCCGCCCGTTCGCCGAGTTTTCCTACCCGGGCAGCAGGCTGCCGCCCACGCTGGCGGCCGCGCGGGTCGCGCGCGATGGCGGCATCGTCGTGACCGACACGGTGCGCCACCGCGGCACGGTGCTGGGGCACACGGTCCTGCACGTGGGGACCGAACGGCTGCGCGCGGCCATGCTGCGCTACGTGGCCCTGCTGGTGGTGGCCTCGCTGGGGGCGATGCTGGTCGTCGCCACGCTGGGCCGCGCCACACGGGCCAGGGTGATCGCCGCCGAGCGCGAGCTCGACTACATGGCCCATACCGACCACGTCACCGAGCTGCCGAACCGCCATGCCACGTACGCACGGCTGGAAACGGCGCTGGCGCAGGCCAGCGCGGACGGCACGCAGGTGGCGCTGCTGCTGGTCGACCTCGACAATTTTAAGACCGTCAACGATACCGCCGGCCATGCCGCCGGCGACGAGCTGCTGAAGAAGGTGGCGGAGGCGCTGACCGGCGCGGTGCGCACGTCGGACCTGGTGGGCCGCATCGGCGGCGACGAATTCGCCATCATCGTGGCGCCGGTACCGGGGCGTGCCGCGGCGCTGGCGATCGCCGGCAAGGTCACGCAGGCGCTGCGCGCCCCGGTCGCGGTCGCCGGCGGCGAGTTCTTCGCCACCGCCAGCGTCGGCGTCTGCCTGTATCCGGACGATGCGGCCACCATGAGCGACCTGGTCAGCAGTGCCGACACGGCGCTGTACCACGCCAAGGGAGCCGGCCGCAACCGGCTGGCCGAATTCGTGCCGGCCATGACGGCGGCCACGCTGCGCCGCGCCGCCCTCGAGCGCGACCTGCGCCGCGCCGTCGATGCCGGCCAGATGGCTGTGCATTACCAGCCGCAGTTCGCCTGCGACGGCGGGGAACTGGTCGGCGTCGAGGCGCTGCTGCGCTGGCGGCATCCGGAACACGGCCCGATCTCGCCGGCCGAATTCATTCCGATCGCCGAGGAGACCGGCCTGATCGTGCCGCTGGGCAGCTGGGTGCTGCAGCAGGCCTGCGCCGACGTGGCCGGCTGGCAGCGCGCCGGCGCGCCGGCGCTGACGCTGGCCGTCAACATGTCGGCACGGCAGTTGCGCGAACCGGGCTTCATCGAGGACGTGACACGCGCCCTGGCCGACAGTGGCCTGGTGCCCGCCCAGCTGGAGCTGGAGCTGACCGAAAGCCTGCTGATGGAAGACGTGTCCTGCGCGATCGCCTTCATGCAGGCGGTAAGGGCCATCGGCGTGCGGCTGGCGATCGACGATTTCGGCACCGGCTACTCGTCGCTGGCGTACCTGCAGACGTTCCCGATCAACCAGCTGAAGGTGGACCGCAGTTTCGTGCAGATGCTGCCGCAGCGCGGCGAAACGATCATTCTCGCGGTGCTGGCGCTGGCGCGCGGCTTCGGTCTCACCGTGGTGGCCGAAGGTGTCGAAGAGCAGCGCCAGCTCGACTGGCTGCGGCTTGCCGGGTGCGACGTGGTGCAGGGCTACCTGCTGGGCGCGCCGATGAGCGCCGATGCGCTGGCGGCCCGCTACCTGAAGCTTGCCACCACGTAGACGGCACGGCGCCGCAGGACATGGATGTTAGGACTCCTTGACATCAACCGGCGGCGGGACTACCCTGCGCGGATGGATATCACCCCTGAAACCCCCTGGGACACGACGCCGGACCTGTCGGCCCGCATCGTGACCGCGATGGCCCGCCTGGCCAGCGTGCTGCGCGCCGGCATGTGGGCCGCGTCCACCGCCGAACAGCTCAATCCCGCGCAGGCCGACATCGTGCAGCTGCTGCACCGGCGCGTTCGCGGCATGCGCCTGTCGTGGCTGGCCCGGCAGCTCTCGATTTCCACCGCCAGCGCCAGCGATTCCGTGGCCGCCCTGGTGGCCAAGGGATACGTGCGCAAGACACGCGCGGCGGACGACGGCCGCGCCACCGCGCTGCTGCTGACGCCGGAAGGCGAGCGGCTGGCCGAGCGGCTCGAGGGCGCGCTGGGCTTCGCCGACGAAGCGGTGTCGGCGCTGCCGCAGCCGTTGCAGGTGGCCCTGCTGACGGGATTGTTCAAGACGATCGCCGAACTGCAGAAGACCGAACGTTTCCCCGAGCTGCGCGCCTGCCTGTCATGCCGGCATTTCGAGCCGAACAAGTTTCCCGGCGCCGCCGCGCCGCACCACTGCGCGCTGGTCGGCGCACCGCTGCCGATCGCCTTCCTGCGCATCGACTGCGCGGAACACGAACCGGCCGATGCCGGTGCCGCGCAGCGCAACTGGCGGACCTTCGCGTAGTGGTCCGCGTGGGCTAGCCGATCAGCGGAACGGCGCCCGGCTGTGCTGCCGGTCGCCGCACGGTGCCGGCATCTGCGCCGATCCGGAACACCGCCACGGCCTGCGCCAGCCGCGCCGCTTCCCCCTTCATCGATTCGGACGCCGCCGCGGCCTGCTCGACCAGCGCGGCATTCTGCTGCGTCACCGCATCCATCTCGACGATGGCGCGGTTGATCTGCTCGATGCCGGCCGACTGCTCGACGCTGGCCGACGAAATCTCGCCCATGATGTCGGTCACCCGCTGCACGCTGTCGACGATTTCGTGCATCGTCGAACCGGCTTCGCCGACCAGCCGGCTGCCGGCCGCCACCTTCTCGGTGGAGGCGCCGATCAGCTCCTTGATTTCCCTGGCGGCGGCTGCCGAGCGCTGCGCCAGTGTCCGCACCTCGGAGGCGACGACGGCGAAGCCGCGGCCCTGCTCGCCGGCGCGGGCGGCTTCGACCGCGGCATTCAGCGCGAGGATATTGGTCTGGAACGCGATGCTGTCGATCACCCCCGTGATGTCGCCGATCTTGCCGGCCGACGAGCGGATGTCTTCCATCGTGTCGACCACGCGGGCGATCACGTCGCCGCCGCGCGCGGCGACGTTCGAGGCGGCCGCGGCCAGCGTATTGGCCTGCCGCGCGTTATCGGCATTCTGCTTCACCGTGGAGGCCAGCTGCTCCATCGACGATGCCGTCTGCTCCAGCGCGCTGGCCTGCTGCTCGGTACGGGCCGACAGGTCCTGGCTGCCCGTCGCCACTTCGGCCGCGGCGGTGGCAATGATGTCGGTCCCTTGCCGCACCGTCGCCACGGTGGACGCCAGGTTCTCGTTCATGCGGCGCAGCGCGCGCAGCAGTTCGCCCAGTTCGTCCTGCGTGGCCGCCTCGATGCGGCTGGTGAGGTCGCCGGCCGCCACGGTATTGGCGACGCCGAGCGCCTGGCCGACCGGCGCCGTGATCGATCGCGTGATCCACCACGCCACGAGCGCCGCCAGCACGACGGCAGTGATACCAAGGCCCCACATCAGGTTGCGGGTGCTGGCGTAGGTGTCGGCGGCTTCCCTGGCGGCGGCCGCACTGATTTCCTTCTGCAGCGCGGCCTGTGCGCCGACGGTGCCCTTCAGCCGCGCCAGCAGAGGCCGCATCCGGTTGGCAAGCAGTTCCCGCGCCGCTTCGTCGGCGCCGCTGCCGACGTGGCCCATCAGGGTGTCCTGCATCGTCGCGTAGAGGGTGGCGTCGGTGCGCATCTGCCGCAGCAGGTCGACCGCCTGCGGGTTCTGGATCGTGGTTTCGAGATCGCGCAGCACCGCATCGATCGCCTGGCGCGACGCCAGGACTTCATTGCGCTGCCGCTGCCGGTCGGCCGGGTCGGCATACAGCAGCATGTTGCGCAGTGCGATCGCGATGTCGTTGATCTCGGCCTGCATGCGCCCGGTCGCGTCGATCTTCGGCATCCGGTTATTGACGATTTCATGGGTGCCGTTATTCACTCGCGACAGCATGACGTTCGACAGCTGGACCATCGCGACCAGCATGATGCAGATGACGGCAAAGCCGAGCGCGAGCCGTTTGCCGATACCGAGATTCGCTACGTTCATCGTCTTCCTCCTTGGCGGGGCTGGCGGGCGGCGGCCGTGCCGTCCCGTCGCGCTACTTATACCCGACCGCGACAGCCGCTGGCGCACGGCCGGCTGCCGCGCCGCAGCAAAAATGCTTTGCATGGCGGCCGGGAGATGATAGCGTTACCGCCAGTTTGATTGCCCGATAACCTTGTCCTGTACAACGATGAGCACACACGTACTTTCCGGCGCCGTGCGCCGCTTCGACCTGGTCGGCCTGGGCGAATGCATGGTCGAGTTCAATGCCACCGAGCCGCTGGCCCGTGCCGAACGCTTCACGAGGGCGTATGGCGGCGACGTGCTCAATGCGCTCGTGGCCGCGGCCCGGCAGGGCGCGCGCACGGCGTTCGTCAGCCGTGTCGGCGACGATCCGTTCGGCGCCGGCCTGCGCGCCGCCTGGGAAGCCGAAGGCGTCGACGTCGGCCA
The DNA here is from genome assembly GCF_014192225.1 of Pseudoduganella umbonata. Lineage (GTDB taxonomy): Bacteria > Pseudomonadota > Gammaproteobacteria > Burkholderiales > Burkholderiaceae_D > Rugamonas > Rugamonas umbonata. The sequence goes on from NZ_JACHXS010000001.1 coordinate 341,551, forward strand.
GGCGCCGCTGGTGCCGGGCGAGAACGGCGTGTATTTCATTTCGCTCGACGCGCACGGCGAGCGCTCGTTCACGTACCGGCGTGCCGGCAGTGCCGCGTCGCAGCTGACGGCGGCCGATATCGACGCGGCGTTCATCGCATCGGCCCGCTGCCTGCTGCTGTCCGGCATCACCCAGGCGATCTCGCCGGGCGCGCGGGCCGCCACGCTGGCGGCGGCGCGCTGCGCCCGCGGGCATGGCGTGCTGGTGGCCTACGACCCGAATTACCGCCCGCGGCTGTGGGGCAACGAGGAGGCCGCCCGCGCCGCCTGCGCGGAACTGCTGCCCTTCGTCGACATCCTGATCCCCAGCCTGCCGGCCGATGCCGCCATCCTGCCCGGGGCTCCCGGCGAACTGGTGGAGCATGCGGTGGTCAAGCACGGGGAGGAGGGGTGTGAAGTATGGCTGCGCGGCCAGCGCACCGCGGTGCCCGCCGCCGCCGCCACGGTGGTGGACACCACCGGCGCGGGAGACGCCTGGAATGGCGCCTACCTTGCCGCCGTGCTGCGCGGCGAAGCGCCCGCCGCGGCCGCCGGTATCGCCAACCGGATCGCCGCCGCCAAGCTGGCCCACCGCGGCGCGATTCCGCCACGGGAAGCTTCCGACTGAATTAGCAGCCGTCTGGTGTAGGACACCCGCAGGGTGTCGGACACCGGTTTTCTTTTTCCCTCAGGCCGTCGACCGCATCCGGCTGGCGGTCACCGTTACCCCGCGCACGCAATTGCGCCCGCCGCGCTTGGCCGCATACAGCTGCGCATCGGCCGTCTCGACCAGCACCGCCGGCGTATCCGGGGCATCGGGATCGAGCGCCGGCACGGCGGCGATGCCGAAGCTGGCGGTGGCGTTGACGAACTTTCCGAGATCGACGGCGCAGCCGATGCTGCAGAACGCATGGCGGATCCGTTCGGCCAGCGCCTGCGCGCCGTCGAGGTCCGTTTCGGGCAGGACGATCAGGAATTCCTCGCCGCCGTAGCGCACCACGCTGTCGACCGTTTCACGCGTCATCGCCAGCAGCAGGCCGCCGAATTCGTTCAGCACGTGATCGCCCGCCGCGTGGCCATGCGTATCGTTGATGCGCTTGAAGTGATCGATGTCGCACAGGATCACGGACAGCGCCGTGCCATAGCGGCGCGCGCGCGCCAGCTCCGCGTCGAGCAGGCCTTTCTGCAGCACGCGGCGGTTGAAGCAGCCGGTCAGCGGATCGCGGTCGGCCAGTTGCTGCAACTGGATGGCCGAGCGGAACTCCTCGCGCTGGGCCAGGTTGAAGCGGCGCGCACCGATGTAGCCGAGCGCATTGCCGAGAATGAGCAGCAGCACCAGCGCCACCTGGTCGTCCATCTTCAGGTAGCCCTGGACGAGCAGCATTGCGCAGAACACGATGCTCGACCCGCTGGCGATCCACACGGCGTAGACGAAGCGGTTTGGAATGTTGATGTAGATAGCCATCAGGATCAGCGCCTGCGACATCACGTTCCACGCGGTGGCGGCGGGCTGGTACCAGCACAGCACCATGAACACCGCCATGCCGACCACTTCGACCGCGCAGGCGGCCAGCACGGCCACGCGTACCGACTCGGGCCGGCGCATGATCGCCAGGCAGCCGCCCGCGGCGACCAGCGCCACCGCCACCCGGAGGGCGATCATCGTCCATGCCAGCGGACCAGGGCCCAGCGTGGCCACGTCGGTCGCGCCGAACGCCACGTAGAACGCGGCGCAGAACAGCAGGCTGACCTTCAGCTGGGCGGAACGCTCGGGCAGGTGATGGCGATTGAAACGGTCTTCGACGGCGGCGTCCGCGAACTCCGCGCGCTGGCGGTCGATTTCGAGGCGGGGATAGGGCAGGTCGCGGTGCGGCACAGGGGTCTTTCCGGCATTGACGATGCCCGCAGGGCGCAGGCGATGCTACAGGATTGTACATTAAATTTCTGATAAGTATTAATCTAATAGCAGCTATCCGCATTGCTTATAGCGTACGTATAAGCAACCCCGTGAGTATTCGATAGATTTCCTGCCGGCATCACCTGCCAGAATGGCAGTTCCCTGTCCGGGTGTACTGCCGTACCGGATTCTCCGGCTTCCACATCCATTGCGCGAATAGTCGCAATTACAAAGCGCAAGGTATCCAGAATATTTTATAAATGAAAATACTTCGACGAGCTTCACTTACCGCCGCATTGGCCGCCAGCATGGTATTGCCTCCTGCCTTGGCAGCCGATGCCGCCAGCGGCGACGCGGACATCGCCATTCTTCTCGGACGCTATGTCGCCAGCAGCAGGAACGCGCAAGCGCTTTATGCCGATATGAAAATAGCGCGCGGCTCGATCAGCTGGAAGACCAACGGCAGACCGAAACGATGCCGGGCAAACTGGTCATTATTGCCCGCGGAGCAGGCCGCCGCCTTGTTATCCAGTTCGCCGTCATATCTTGCAAGAGCGCAGACCGGCAGCGTCACTTATCTCACGCGACTAACGCAATTGAATTGCAATCGGCCTGTAGCGTCCTTTCTTTTTGTTCTGGACTCGGAAGGGAAATCAGCGCAGGTGCAGGGATACGACGAGACGGGGGACTTGAAGACATTTTTCGTGATGCACAAGAAGGTCGTGAATAATCCGTAGGAAACAAATCGCTCGTAGCGCCGGCGCTGCCGCGACAGCGACGGGCATGGAAAATCCGTGCAGACAGGCAAACCCGGCTTTACGCCAACAGCGCCAAAAAAAGGGCGCTGTCACCCGAGCCTGTGGAAGTTTCGCCAGGTCATCAAGAAAGAGCATCATTGCCGCGCAGCGCGGCGATCAGGCAGTCTGCAGGAGCCAGCCAGCGCTGCCCGTCGAGGCCATGGCGCCAGCCCAGGTAGTTCGGCAGGTATTTGCTCGCCACGCCATTGAACCGCGACAGCCAGCCATGGAAGCGGCTGTGATAGCCATTCACGTGCTGCAGGTGGATGGCACCCCGGGCGCGCACGCCTGCCCTCAGGTTGACTGCTTCGTGCAGGATGCCGGCTTGGCGTGTGAACGTTCGGTAAGCGGCAGCGCTGTCCGACACCAGCAAGACATCGGCGGCCAGTATGGGGGGCAGGTGGAACGCCAGCTGCCGCGCCGTCACCGGGCCACGGCCGCAAACGAAATCCCGGGTTTTCCCGTCCCGGTCGCGCGCTACCAGAATGCAGTCGAGTTCGTTCGAAATGCCGCGCCGCCTGGCCTTGCCGCCACGCCGGCGCGCGGGCCGGTCCAGGTGCCGGCTGCCTTTCTGCGATTCGAGCAGATAGGTCTCGTCCGCCTCGACAATGCCTTGCAGCCGGGGTGGCCGGTCGTGCCGTGCGCCGCCCATGAAACGATGGCGCCAGCGAAAGCTGGTATTGCGGTGGATGCCCGTGGTATCGGCGGCGTTCCGGACCGTGCGTGAATCCAGCACAGCCTGCAGGAAAGGTAGCCATTTGCCGCGCAGGCGCAGGAAAGCGAAGGGTGTGCCGGTCAACGCATTGAAGGTGCGGCGGCATGCCAGGCAGCGGTAGCGTTGCAGGCCGCCAGTGCTGCCATGACGGTGGATGCGGATCGCCGCGCAATGCGGACAACGATCGCAGGGCTGGCCGAACTTCTCGATCAGTTCCAGACATGTCGCCAGTGACGAGGCCGGCTCGAGCAGGGCACGCAGTGTCGTCAATTGGGCGCCGGAGAACCCGTCGAGTTGCCCGCGCAATCGTTCCAGCAAGCTATTGAAAACGCCGTCATGCATCGCCGCCTCCATCGTCAATACGGATGAGACAGCAATGGTGGCGAATGGTTCAGTTCACCCCACAGGTTCGGGTGACAGAGCCAAAAAAGGGCGCTGTCACCCGAGCCTGTGGAAGTTTCGCCAGGTCATCAAGAAAGAGCATCATTGCCGCGCAGCGCGGCGATCAGGCAGTCTGCCGGAGCCAGCCAGCGTTGCCCGTCGAGGCCATGGCGCCAGCCCAGGTAGTTCGGCAGATATTTGCTCGCCACGCCATTGAACCGCGACAGCCAGCCATGGAAGCGGCTGTGATAGCCATTCACGTGCTGCAGGTGGATGGCACCCCGGGCGCGCACGCCTGCCCTCAGGTTGACTGCTTCGTGCAGGATGCCGGCTTGGCGTGTGAACGTTCGGTAAGCGGCAGCGCTGTCCGACACCAGCAAGACATCGGCGGCCAGTATGGGGGGCAGGTGGAACGCCAGCTGGCGCGCCGTCACCGGGCCACGGCCGCAAACGAAATCCCGGGTTTTCCCGTCCCGGTCGCGCGCTACCAGAATGCAGTCGAGTTCGTTCGAAATGCCGCGCCGCCTGGCCTTGCCGCCACGCCGGCGCGCGGGCCGGTCCAGGTGCCGGCTGCCCTTTTGCGATTCGAGCAGATAGGTCTCATCCGCCTCGACAATGCCTTGCAGCCGGGGTGGCCGGTCGTGCCGTGCGCCGCCCATGAAACGATGGCGCCAGCGAAAGCTGGTATTGCGGTGGATGCCCGTGGTATCGGCGGCGTTCCGGACCGTGCGTGAATCCAGCACAGCCTGCAGGAAAGGTAGCCATTTGCCGCGCAGGCGCAGGAAAGCGAAGGGTGTGCCGGTCAACGCATTGAAGGTACGGCGGCATGTCAGGCAGCGGTAGCGTTGCAGGCCGCCAGTGCTGCCATGACGGTGGATGTGGATCGCCGCGCAATGCGGACAACGATCGCAGGGCTGGCCGAACTTCTCGATCAGTTCCAGACAGGTTGCCAGTGACGAGGCCGGCTCGAGCAGGGCACGCAGTGTCGTCAATTGGGCGCCGGAGAACCCGTCGAGTTGCCCGCGCAATCGTTCCAGCAAGCTATTGAAAACGCCGTCGTGCATCGCCGCCTCCATCGTCAATACGGATGAGACAGCAATGGTGGCGAATGGTTCAGTTCACCCCACAGGTTCGGGTGACAGAGCCCCAAAAAGAACGGGCCGCCCGCAGGCAGCCCGTTTGGACACGGGACGCCAGCTGCGGCGCCCCACGATCCCGTTGTAAGTCCCGTTCTACATCAGAACTTGTAGCGCGCGCCGACCATGTAGCGCGGGCCGCCTTGCGTGGCGGACAGCACCATCATCTCGTGCCGGCCATGCACGCGCTGCGTTTCGTCGTTCAGGTTGATGCCTTCGAACTGCAGCGTCAGGTTCTTCGTCAGGTTGTAGCCGATCGACAGGTCGACCTGGCCATACGGTTCCACGTACTGCGGATTCGGTCCAGCCTGGTCGGTGACCGAGGTCAGGAACTTGTCGCGCCAGTTGTACGCGGCGCGAATCGACCACTTGTCGTTCTCGAAGATACCGATCACGTTGGCCGAATCCGACAAGCCGACCAGCGCGAACTGGTTGCCCGAACTCGCGTTGTCGAAGCTCAGGTTCGACTTCACGTACGTGTAGTTGGCCTGGATGCCGAAGCCGCTGGTGCCGAACATGTGCTGCCAGTTGACTTCCGCGCCTTTCACGTTGGCCGACTTCTCGTTGACGAACGACGTGATCTGGTACTGCACCAGCGGATTGCCGGCGATGCCCGCGATCGTGCCGGTGGCATTGCCGGCCGCATTGTCCGCGCCCTGTACCACGCCCTGCTGGCCGTTGAAGTTGCGGAAGATGTAGTTGCGGATGCAGGTGGTGTCGGTATTGATGCAGCCCGACGCCAGCGCCGCGTTCCAGTAGGCGCCGCCCACCGGCGTCGTCACGTTCGGCGACGTTTCCATGTTCACGCTCTGGCCCGCGTAGTTCGACAGGGACTTGTGGAACAGGCCCAGCGAAACGGTGCTCTGCGGCGAGTAGTACCACTCGGCCGACAGGTCCAGGTTCTTCGACTTGACCGGTTCCAGCGCCGGGTTGCCGCGCGTGCCGGTACCGTAGTTGATGTTGCCGGTCGGGCTGATGTTGGTGCCGCCCTGGATCTGGTCGTAGCGCGGACGGCCGATCGTATGGCCATAGCTGGCGCGGACCTTGAAGTCGTCACGCACGTTCATGTCCCAGTCGAGGCTCGGCAGGATGTGGTGGTACTTGCCCTGCAGGCTCGTGAATTCCTTGCCGGAGAAGACGAATGGCAGTTCGTTCTGCGCCACCCAGTTCACGCCGGCCACCGTCTGCGACAGCGCGGTCGACAGCACGTCGGTTTTTTCGTAGCGGAAGCCGATACCGGTGTGCATCGGCATCGCCGTGTCCCACTCGGTATTGAGCTGGAAGTACAGCGCGCGGCTCTTTTCCGTGGTGCGGCGGTCGTAGTCCGGGCTGGCCAGGCTTGGCAGGTAAAGCTCCGGCTTGCCGGTCGCATCCGATACGCGCTGGCGCATCGCCGCGAAGTCGAACAGGTGGATCTGCTGGAACAGGGCCGGGTTGTCGTGGCCGCCCAGCTTGTCGAAGTACTGGCCCAGCGAATCCGGGCGGAACATCGATTGCGGGTAGTCCGCCGGCGACGTGGCGCCGCCCCACGAATCGCTCTGTACCTGCTGGAACGCGGAGCGGTTCTTCACGTTGGTCAGCGACAGGCCGAAGTTCAGCTCGGAGGTTTCCCACAGCTTCAGGCGGCCGCCGGCTTGTGCCTGGTCGATCTCCATGCGCTGGTAGCCATCCTGGAACCAGGAACCGGACACCTGCATCGGCGCGCGGTTGAAGTCGGCACCCTCGATCGACAGCACCGGGATCTCGTTGCCGAACAGTACACGCGTGTTGCCGCGGCTGAAGCTGACGGTGGCCAGGTCGTTGTTCGAGCCGAACGGGCTGTCCTTCTGCGACGTGGCGGTCGAATGGTGCGCATCGAACGTCAGGCGCAGGTCGTTCGACACCTTCCACTGCGTGTTGAAGCCCAGCGACTTGTTCTCGGACTTGGTGGCGAAGTCGCCGCCGTTCATGCTGATGTCCTGGTTGGACACGTTCTCCTGGTAGAAGATCGGTGCCGCCACCGGGCCGTCGGTCCAGCTCGAGACGGACGGGCCGTGGTTGAACCAGGCCGACAGCTCGTGGTACTTGGTCTGCACCTTGTTCAGCGAGTAGGTGTAGTCCAGCGTCGTGGTCAGGTCCTTGTTCGGGCGGAACTGGAACGTCAGCTGGCCGTTGGTGCGCTGGCGCTGCGAGCCGCGCATGAAGTACGAGATATTCTGCGGTACGGAATACACGTCGCTGCCGTCCGGGCGGTTCGTGATGTTTTCCGAGCCGGGCGCGCCAGGCAGCGGGATCACGCCGGTCACGCCGGTCTGGTTCGCCGTGTACGGGCCTTTCCAGCCGTTGGTGATCTGCGCCTGGTTCACGCCCAGGTTACGCTCCTGGTAGCTGGCGCTGACCGACACGCCGAACTTGCCGTCGCCCCAGGTCGTGCTGTAGATCCCCGAGACTTCCGGCGTGTAGGAGCGCTTGGCAGCGTCTTCCTGCGGCAGGTTGTCGTTCGACGTGTCGTAGACCACCTTGCCGCCGATGCTGGCCATGTTGCCCAGTTCGAGCGGGCGTGCCGTCATGATGTTCAGCGTGGCGCCGATGCCGCCCGGCGGCGTGTCGGCGCGCGAGCTCTTGTACACCTGGATCTGCGACACGGCTTCCGAAGCCAGGTTCGAGAAGTCGAACGCGCGGCCGGCCAGGTCGCCCAGGTTCGAGGTGGGCATCTGGCGGCCGTTCAGCAGCACCATGTTCAGGTCCGGACCCACGCCGCGCACCGTGACCTGCGAGCCTTCGCCGCGGTTGCGGTCGATCGACACGCCGGAAATGCGCTGCAGCGATTCGGCCAGGTTGGTATCGGGGAACTTGCCGATGTCGTCGGCCACGATGCCGTCGACGATACCGTCGGAATTGCGCTTCAGGTTCAGCGTCGATTGCATCGAGGCGCGGATGCCCTTGACGACGACGGTAGCGGGTGCGCTGGGGTCGGCCACATTGCCGGCCACGTTGCTGGCGGCCTCCTGGGCCGATGGTCCGGTGGCAGCCTGGGCTGCGGCGGGTGCTGCCTGGGTAGCGTCCTGCGCGAATGCCGGCGCCATCAGCGTGGCGCAAGCCCCGGCGACGGCGATGGCGATCAGGCGATGCCTGGTGTTGGGGAAAGCATTGAGTTCCATGGAACCCTTGGATCTGTACAGCACGGTGTCTCCTCTCTGGTGTGGAACGCCGCGTCCGGGGGCAGGGGGCGGCGTCATTGGTCTTGCCAAATTCACATGTCCCTGCGTTCCGATCACCGCGGGACTTCAGCTGGCCGCATGCTGTCTTTGCAGCATTGCCGACCGGCGGAATTTACACAAGAGTAAGAAAATTGCGGTAATTGGTCAATCGGGCGAACAAATAAAATTGTGTCCTGAATCAGTAAAAAACCCTGTATCGGCGGGCATTTACGTCATCATCCGGTCATACGTACCGTACGTAATGGCAAGGAAAACGGTTTCCAAGAAATCGTTTTCATAGCAAAATCAACGACTTCTGGAAACGTGTCCACCAGCAACAAAAAATCGCGGTGGCGCCCATGTGGGCGATTGGCAAGCCGGCGCCTTCGCCGAATCCGTTGCAAAAAATTCACAGCGTGAGGCAAAAAACCAACGTTCGATGGAAACGTGTCCACACGTTGCCGGCGCGGCATGGACCGCGCAGCGGATTGCGCGGGCATTTTTTGGCAATGGCGGTCCCGGTGCTGCATAATCCGCCCACTGCAATCGACCCAGATCCGCCATGCCCGTTACCGGTGACCAGCAACTCCTGAAACAACTGAACCGGATGGCGCTGGTGCGCCAGGTGAGCACGCAGCCCGGCCTGTCGCGCGCGGCGCTGTCGGACGAGCTGCGGCTGACGAAATCCACCGTCAGCCAGCTGGTGCGCGAACTGATGGACGAAGGCTGGCTGACCGAGCGCGCGCTGCTGGTGACGGGGGAAGTGGGGCGCCGCGCCACGCCGCTGCACCTGGACCCGTCCCGCCTGGCGCTGATCGGCGCCGAGGTGGGCGTCGACGAAGCCCGCGTGGTGGCCACCAACCTGCTGGGCGAAGTGCTCGATGCGCGCGTGATCGATTACGACGACGCGCACGACCCGGCGTCGTGCATCCGCCTGGCGGCGCAGGCCATGGTGCGGCAGGCGCGCCGGCTGGCGCGCCCGTCCGCCGCCGGCGGCACGCGGCAGGTGCTGGGGGCGGGCATCGGCCTGCACGGCGCCGTCGATGAAAACACCGGCGTGCTGCGCCACGCGCCCCACCTCGGCTGGCGCAATGTCGACGTGCGCACCCAGGTCGAGGCGCATTTCGCCGGCACCGTGCTGCAAGGCCTGCCGCTGTACATGCAGAACGAGGCCAACGTGGCGGCGCTGGCCGAGTTCGAGTTTTCCCGCGAAACCGCCGGCGACCCGCTGATCTACCTGTCGATCAGCTACGGCGTCGGGGCCGGCATCATCGTCAGCGACCGGCTGCTGACCGGCATGCGCGGCTTCGGCGGCGAGGTCGGCCACGCGATCCTGCAGGCCGACGGGCCGCCGTGCACGTGCGGCCGGCGAGGTTGCGCCGATGCGCTGATCGGCCTGGCCGCGCTGCTGGGCGACGAACGGCCCAGCTACGCGGCGCTGGAACGGCTGTACAAGCGGGTCGCCGATCGCGTGCCGTCGACCTGTGCCACCGTCGACGCGGCCGGGCGCCAGCTGGGCATCCTGCTGAACAACCTGTGGGCCGGTTTCGACCCGATGGCGATCGTCATCGGCGGGCCCGCGCTGCGGCTCGGCGACGCGCTGACCGGGCCGGCGCGCCGGGTGCTGGCCGGCTATGCGGAGGCGGCGATGCTGACGCCGCCGGAGATCCGTATCTCGCACTTCGGTGCCGACGCCGTCGCCGTCGGCGCCGCGGCACTGGCGCGCTACCGCCTCACGCGGCCGCTCGACCTGCAAACGCTGGAGCGCAGCGCCGAGCGCGCGGCGTAGGGCAGTCGCAAGGCAACCGCGAGGGAAATGCAAAGGAAACGCAAAGGCGCCGAAAGCCGCGGCGACGCCAAAAATCGGGCGCCGCCGTACGCGTTTTTTCCAGCCATGCCAAACTAGTCGTCCCTGCGCTGCGCGGTCGCCACCGACCGGCGCGGCCATGACCCGTACAGGAGAGAAAAGCGCATGAGTGAAACCCCGAAATACGTGCCCCCGGCCGTGTGGACGCCGCCCGCCGCGTCCGGCGGCACCTTTGCCAGCATCAACCGCCCGGTGGCCGGCGCCACCCACGACCGCGAGCTGCCGGTGGGCCGGCACCCGCTGCAGCTGTATTCGCTGGGCACGCCGAACGGCCAGAAGGTCACGATCCTGCTGGAAGAACTGCTGGCGCTGGGCCATGCCGGCGCCGAATACGACGCGTGGCTGGTGCGCATCGGCGAAGGCGAGCAGTTCGGCAGCGGCTTCGTCGACATCAATCCCAATTCGAAGATTCCCGCGCTGGTCGACCACAGCGGCGAAACACCGCTGCGCGTGTTTGAATCCGGCTCGATCCTGGTGTACCTGGCCGAAAAATTCGGCGCCTTCCTGCCCGGCGAAACGCGGGCGCGCACGGAAACGCTGAACTGGCTGTTCTGGCAGATGGGCTCGGCGCCGTTCGTCGGTGGCGGCTTCGGCCATTTCTTCGCGTACGCGCCGGAGAAGCTGCAGTACCCGATCGACCGCTATGCGATGGAAGCCAAGCGCCAGCTCGACGTGCTGGATCGCCAGCTGGCCAGCCACCGCTTCGTGGCCGGCGACGACTACACGATCGCCGACATGGCGATCTGGCCGTGGTATGGCCTGCTCGCGCTGGGCGAGCTGTATGGCGCCGGCGAGTTCCTGTCGGTGCACGAGTACACCAATGTGCGGCGCTGGGCGGAAGAGGTGGCGGCGCGCCCGGCGGTGGCGCGCGGGCGCCGCGTCAACCGGCTGCAGGGCGAGCGGCACGTGCCGGAGCGGCACGACGCGTCCGACCTGGATTGAGTCCGGCGATGCAATGAAAAACGGGCGCCGCGGCGCCCGTTTTTTTATCCCCGCGTGGGGAAGAAGGTCGGCATTACTGCTTCGAACGGCGGCGCGCGGTGAAGCCGACCACAGCCAGGCCCAGGCCCAGCATGGCGTAGGTCGACGGTTCCGGTACCGGCGATACGGCGTCGGCCTGGGCAACCAGGAAGTCCTGCGAGGTGACCGACGTGTAACGCGTGAACGTGTACGTCTGGGTGTACTTGATGTCGCTGTTCTGGGCCGCGGCCAGCATCTCGTTGGCGACGTTGACGGTGATGTCCGCGCCCGTCCATTCCCCGACGCCGTTGCCGCGCTTCTGGCCGAGGGAGTTGGTGGTCACGGTATTGTTCATCGCAATCGTGCCGCTGGCGAGCGTTGCGTCGTCGTTGTACAGCTCCCACAGTGCCAGCTGGAAGCTCAGGCTCAGGTCCTTCGATGCTTCGGTCGCACCGCTGATCTGGTTGTAGTACAGGCCATACAGGCGTTCGATCGACTCTTGCCGTGCCGCGGTGGCAAAGCTGAACGAGCTTGCTGCATAGCTCTGCGGTCCGCTCCCCATCGCCTGGCCCGGCTCGATGCACAGCGCCAGGAACTGGCTGCCGGTGGCGGTGGAGACGTCCCACGTCTCCACATTGACGGAGGTGCCGGCGCGGCGGGTCGGGAACGCGGCAACTACCGTTTTCTGGACATCGTGCGCCTGGGCAGTGACGGTGACCGGCGTTTCGACGGCGTAGGCAGGAGCGAACAGGGCGGCGCCGATGGCGACGGCGGACAGCGTGGTGAAGATGGTTTTCATGGTGTGCTTTCGTATTCTTGGTCGAAGCGTGCCGGCGGCGCCGGCACGCGGGATGCAATGGTGGGTCAGGCGACGGTGAACGGCGCGGTGCCGGTCTGGCCGATTAGCTCGGCCATGTTCAGGCCGTCGATCCCGGCGGCGGCGAGGTCGGCCGCATCGACGTTGAAGTACACGTCGGTCATCGATACTTGCTGCCCGTTGACGACGGCGCTGCTGCGCTCCAGGTGCAGGTTGCCGCTGGCGTCCACGAACGGCAGTTCCTCGTACGACACCGTCAGCGACGTCACGCCGGCCTGGGCCAGGGTGACCAGTTCGCCCGCGTCGGTGACGCCGTTGCTGTTGGCGTCCCGCCACAGCGTCAGCGTATCGAACTGCGCGTCGCCGGCCGTCACGAAGCCGTCGCCATTGCTGTCGAACGACGACAGTTTCGCGAAGCCGCTGCCCTTGGTGGCGCCGCCGAACAGTTCGGAGATGTCGTCGATGCTGCCGTTGCCGTTCGTGTCGATCGCCAGGAACGCGTCGCCGGAAGACAGCCAGCCGGACTTGATCGCGCTGCCGGTGCCCAGCAGGTCGAAGCTGCCGGCGAAGTCGCCGCGGGCGATCGTCTGGATGCCGTTGCCGTCGAGGTCGATGGCGATCGGCGTGATCGCCGCATCCCAGCTGCGGTCGTTCTCGCCGGACGACAGGAACGTCGCATCGGTCTGCGTCAGGCCGACCTTGCTGATGCCGTCGCCCTTCACATCGCTGTCTACCAGGTCGTTCGTGCCGGTGTTCTGCACGCCCCACTTCCAGTCGTTCATCGAGTAGGTGTAACCCTTCGAGTCGGTGAAGTAGACGTTGCTCTTGTCGAATTTCAGGTAGTAGCTGCCCGGATCGAGGTTGCTGAACGCGTAGCTGCCCGTGCTGGTGGTGGTGGTCACGGCCACCTGGGTGTTGGTGGTGGCGTTGAACAGCATGACCTTGATCTTGCCGATGCCTTCCTCGCCCAGGTCCTGCACGCCGTTGTGGTTCCCATCGCGCCATACCTTGTCGCCGATGCTGGCCTTGCGGTACAGGCCCGCGTCCACGTCGGTCTTCAGCTCGCCGGCGGCCAGCTTGAACACGCCGCTGCCGGCGACCGTCGTCGAACCGGACAGGTTCGTGAAGTCCGAATCCGTGCTGTCCAGGCCCACGTTCGCCTTGGTCGTGAAGTAGCCGGTCGGACGCGTCACTTCGACGCTGTAGGAACCGGCGGCGAGTTTGTCGAAGGCATAGGTACCGTCGGCCGTGGTGACCGTGGTGGCTTTCAGTACGTGGTTGGCGTCGTACAGCTTGACGGTCGCGCCGCCGATGCCGGCTTCGCCCTTGTCCTGCACGCCATCGAAATCGCTGTCTTCCCACACGGTGCTTCGGATGCCGGTCTGCGTCAGGCCGGCGTCGAGCGAGGTTACCGCTTCGCCTGCCTTGACCGTCACGGAGCCCAGGCTGCCGTTGGCGGCGGCGTTGCTGTCGTAGCTGCCGCTGGTGGCGTACTGCTTGGTGACACCGTAGCCGTCCGGCGTCTTCATGCCGACACTGTAGGTGCCGGCCGCCACGCTGAACTTGTAGTTGCCGTTCGCATCGGTCTTCGTGGTGGCGACGACGGCGCCGCTGGCGTCGGTCAGCGTCATGACCACGTTGGCCACGCCGCACTCGCCGCTGTCCTGGATGCCGTCGGCATCGCTGTCCAGCCAGACGCGGTCGCCGATCGAGCCCTTCTGCGCCACGCCGGCGTCGACCGACGTGTTGTTTTCGCCGGAAACCAGCGTCACCTTCTGCGACAGGCCAGTGGCGTCGATGTCGGAGTCCAGCGCATCGTTGCTGCCGGCATTCTGCTTCGTCACGTAGTAGCCGGTCGGCAGTGCCGTCGTGTCGAACTTCACGCTGTAGGTGCCCGGCTTCAGGCCGGTGAACGCGTAGTCGCCGCTGGCATTGGTGATGGTGGTGGCGATCGCGGTGCCGGTCGAGTCCAGCAGCGTGACCTTGGCGCCCTGGACGCCGCTTTCGCCGGTCTCCTGGATGCCGTCGCCGTCGCAGTCGAACCACACCTTGCTGCCCAGCGAGGCGGTGCGGTACACGCCCGCGTCGGCCGGATCGATGGTGGTGCCCGCGGTCACGGCGAACGTGGCGGACGTGCCGCTCGCGTCGACGTCGCTGTCGAGCGAATCGCTGCCGGTGTTCTGACTGGTAAACACGTAACTGGCGGGCTTGGCCACCTGCACCGAGTAGTTGCCCACGGCGGTGGTGAACGTGTAGTTGCCCAGCGTGTCGGTGGTGGCGGTGGCGACCTTGTTGCCCTTGGCATCGATCAGCGACACGGTGGCGCCGGCCACGCCGGCTTCGCCGCTGTCCTGTACGCCGTTGGCATTGCTGTCTTCCCAGACGGTGCTGGCGATCTTGCCGAGCTGCGTGTTGGCCGGCGCTTCGAACACGGCGTTCTGGCCGGAAGACAGCGTCACCTGGGCGGTGCTGCCGTTGCCGGCGGCGAACGTCACGCCTTGCGGCAGCGTGGCGGCATCGAATTTCAGGCTGTAGGTGCCCGGCTTCAGGTCGCCGAACTGGTAGTGGCCAGCGGCATCGGTGCGCGCGGTGGCGACGACGCCGCCGTTCGCGTCGAGCAGCGAGACCGAAACATTGCCGATGCCGCTCTCGCCGGCGTCGAGCGTGCCGTCGCCGTCGGTATCGTTCCAGACGGTGCTGGAAATGCTGGCATGGCGGTACAGGCCGGCGTCGGCGGTGTCGTACACATCGCCCTTGGCCACCGTGATGCCACCGGTCAGGCCGCTGGCATCGATGTCGCTGTCCACGGCGCCGTTCGAACCCACGCCCTTGTCGGTGGCGATATAGCCTTTCGGCGCGGTGATCGCCACGGTGTAGGTGCCGGTGCCGATCGAGAAGCTGTACTGGCCGTTGGCGTCCGTCTGGGTGGTCGTGATGACGTTGCCGGCAGCGTCGCGCAGGTCGACGCTGACATTGGCGATGCCAGCTTCGCCGGCATCCTGGATGCCGTTGCCGTTATTGTCTTCCCAGACGGTGTCGCCGATCTTTGCCAGCGTGGGCGCGCCGCTGCCCGGATTGCCTGGTTCTTCCGGCGTGATTTCCGGCACGGGAACCTTGAACGACAGGTAGTTCGTGGCCACGCTGGTGTCCTGCGCGCCGGTACCGGTCGTGCCGCCGTTGTCGCGCACGTGGAAGCCCAGCTCGACGATGCCGCCCGACGTCGCGCCCGGCACGAACGACAGCTTGCCCGCGGCGATATCGGCGGCGGCAATCTCGCTGCCCTTCGTGACGGCCGCGCCATTCAGCAGGATCGTGCCGTCGGCCGGCAGCGATTCGACGATGATCGACTGGAAGGCATGTCCTTCGACCGCGTCCACGAAGCCGAAATCGGCAGTGCCCAGCACCACTGGTTCGCGGTTCGCCAGGTCGAAGTCGCGGTCGGCGCCGGCCGGCGCATCGTTGACCGGATCGACGACCACGCGGATTTCCAGCGTCAGGTAATTACCGTTCGCCTTGTCCTCGACAAGGAACTGGTACGTATAGAATTCGCCGTTGTAGTCCTTCTCCCAGCCGCCTGGACGGACGTACAGGTGTTCGCTGTCGCTCATGCCGAGCAGTGGCGTATCGCCGCTGGCCCATTCGCCGTTCGGCAGTTCGGTCTCGTACATCTCGACGGTCAGGGCGGTGCTCGTCCGGTATCCGGCCTGGGCCAGGATGTCGCGCAGTGAAACGGTCGACGAGGTGTCTTCGTCGACGTGAATGGTGCTGAAGAGTGCGATATCGCTCATGCAGTGTGCTCCGATGTCCGGCTGCGCATTGCTTGGATGGCGCGGCGGACGGGGTGACCCTGGGAGGCGGTACAGGTGCTTGGTACAGCTTCTGCCGGGAAAGGTGCCGGGCGGGGTTTTGATGCCGCTCAGCTATTTATGTTGCTCATTCTACAGCACTTTGATCCAAATAGTAACAACAGTAAATAAATGTTTGGTAATTGCAAAAATAGTTTCATTTGATTTATTGAATGTGTTGCGTCCAGGACGAAAAGCGTCGTGACGTTGCATGAGTAGCATGACTGGGGAGCCAAAAATGGAATGGGGAAAGTTAGTGCCTTGACGAAATGTCATCTGGCCGTCATCATCGGTCCTTTGACCGTCGAGCGAACCCATGGCACTCCTGACCGTTACCGAAGCCGCCCGTCTTGCGCGCCGCAGCCGCGCTTCCATCTACCGCGACCTGGAAAAGGGCCGGCTGGAAAAGGTGTTCACGGCCGACGGTGCGCTGAAGATCGACTCCGCCGCGCTGGCGCGGGCTTACGGCCAGATCGGCCGGCGCGAGGAACCGGGTGCGCCGGGCGCATCGCCGGCGGCGACCGACATGGCGATCCAGGCGGTATTGCGCCAGGTCGACGGTGCGGCGCCGGTAGCCGGGCAGGTGGCGGGGCAGGTTGCGGAAAGCGCCGAGATGGCCGTGCTGCGCGAGCGCCTGGCAGCCTGCGAGCACCGCATCGTGCTGCTGGAACGAATCGCCCAGCTGGAAAAGGCCGCGCGGCAGGCGGCCGACGTGACGTGGCGTGCACGCCTGCAGGGCAAGGAAGAAGTGATCAGTGCATTGACGATGGCGCTGGCCCGGCCGGAGCCCCAGCCGCTTCCGCAGCCACGCGCGCTGCCGCAGTTGCCGGGCCTGCCGCGCGACGATGCATGGCCGACCTGGCACCACACGCCGGGCGGCGAAAAACGCGCCATCAATTGAGCGGTGACGGCCGGGTGCTATCGCAGCAAGCGGCCTGCTTGACCTGCATGCGGCGTTGCCCTGGCATTGCCGCGATCACCCGGACGTAAAAAGCCTTAGTAAATCTCCGGCACGATGATCTCGGCCGGTACCGGGCGGCGCACGTAGTCCTCGTGGTATTCGCGCTCCGGCAGCGCGATGGCCGGCCGTTCCACTTCCACGTACGGAATCTGCGCCAGCAGGTGGGCGATGCAGTTCAGCCGCGCCTTTTTCTTGTCCACGCCCTGCACCACCCACCACGGCGCCTCGGGGATGTGGGTGCGCTCCAGCATGATTTCCTTCGCCTTCGTATATTCTTCCCAGCGGCGGCGCGATTCCAGGTCCATCGGCGACAGCTTCCACTGCTTCAGCGGATCGTGGATGCGCGACAGGAAGCGGGCATTCTGTTCCTCGTCCGAGATCGAGAACCAGTACTTGATCAGCTGGATGCCGGAACGGGCCAGCATCCGCTCGAACCCGGGCACGGTCTGGAAGAATTCCTCGTACTCTTCGTCGGTGCAGAATCCCATCACCCGTTCGACACCGGCGCGGTTGTACCAGCTGCGGTCGAACAGCACGATCTCGCCGGCCGCCGGCAGGTGGCAGACATAGCGCTGGAAATACCACTGCGTGCGTTCGCGGTCGTTCGGCGCCGGCAGGGCGACCACGCGGCAGACGCGGGGATTCAGGCGCTGGGCGATGCGCTTGATCACGCCACCCTTGCCGGCCGCGTCACGGCCCTCGAACAGGATCACCACGCGGTGGCCCGTGTGGACCACCCAGTCCTGCAATTTCACCAGCTCGGCCTGCAGCCGGAACAGCTCGCGGAAATAGGCGCGGCGCGCATCCTTCTCCTCGTCGCTGCGGCCTGCCTGCGGCAGCAGCGTGTCGGGATCGAGATCGCGGTCGTCCAGTTCCAGTTCCAGCTCCTCGTCGTAGCTGTCGTCGATGTCGCGCTGCACGCGGTGGCTGACGTCTTGCGGGTCGTTCTGCAACATTCGGTACTCCGGCTACAAGGGATGATGGTGCCGCAGTCTACGGATCAAACGTGACAGGCCGATGACTCGCGGCGTTCGGTGACGATGTCGGCGGCGAAGATGCGGGCCGGGTCGAGCGTGGTCCTGTGCCCCAGGTCGCGGCCGTGCTCGCGCAGCCATGTTTCGGCCGCCTCGACGCCTTGCGCATGCAGCGATTCCAGGAAAGGCAGCTCGGAATTGAACTTGCTCGATATGCCGCTGTCGACGAGCGTATCGAGTCCGCTGATCAGGTGCAGGCGGGTGGCACTGGCGGCCACGCGCGCCGCCCGTTCTTCCTCGGCGAGATGCTGGATATGGTACAGCGAGCTGATTTCCCGGACGAACGCGATATTGAACGCGATTTCATTCGAGCGGTTGGCGATGTCGGCCTGGCTGCGCGGCAGGTCGCTACGGTTGATCGGGTTGATCTGCACGACGATCACGTCGCGCGCCGGCCGTTCGAGCAGCGGGAACAGGGGCGGGTTGGCGACATAGCTGCCGTCCCAGTAGACCTCGCCGTCGATTTCCACGCCGGCGAAAACGGTCGGCAGGCACGCCGAGGCGATCAGCCGCTGTACGTCGAGCTCCTTGCGCGTGAAGATCTTGCCGGTACCGGTGCGCACGTTGGTGGCGCCGATGAACAATTCGAATTCCTCGCAGCCGCGCACCCGTTCGAAGTTGATCATCGTCGCGAGGAACTGCTTCAGTGGGTTGATGGTGACGGGCAGGTTGGCCACCGGGCCGATGATCGCCCCCATCATTTCCATCAGGTGATACGCCGGCGTGTAATCCATCACCCACCGGCCGGTGAGGCGGTCGACGGGCGACCGTTGCAACGGGCTCATCAGCGATACCTTGCCCAGCGTGGTCCAGAAGCGGCGCAGCGCGGCCTGCGCGCCGCGCCGGCCGCCGCCGAAGGCATGGCCGTCGGCCATGACCACGGCATTGATGGCACCGGCGCTGCTGCCGGTCAGCGAATCGATGACGAGGTGCTCTTCGTCGAGCAGCCGGTCCAGCACGCCCCAGGTAAAGGCGCCGTAGGTGCCTCCGCCCTGCAGGGCGAGGCTGACTGTTTTATTGGTGGTGATCAGCAATTGCATTCCCCTTCGAAGTAGCTGGGCCAGGAACGGCCCCTGCCAACACTGTAGGGGGTTTCGCGAACTTCCGGCGCTACGGATCAGCCGGCGGCACGCATGGCGCCGCCGGCCAGGGGCCGTCAGGCCGGTTTCGGCGTATTGCGTGCGCCGGCATGCACCAGCAGGATCGCCAGGCCGGCGATGGCGGCCGGAATGCCGAGGATCGCGATCACGGCGGAGAAGCCCCAGCCCATCGACAGCAGCACGCCGCCGAGGAAGGAGCCGAGGATGCTGCCGAAGCGGCCGATGCCCAGCATCCACGAAACGCCGGTGGCGCGCACCGCCGTGGGGTAGCAGGCCGGGGCGAAGGCCGTCATGCCGGTCTGGGCGCCGTTCATGCAGAAGCCGGCCAGCATCACGAAGAGCGTGAACATCGCCGAGTGGATGTCGCTGGCCGCCAGTGCCAGGATGAAGATGGCGCCGCCGCCGTAGGCCAGCCCGATCACGCGGTTGGCGCGCCAGCGGTCCATGTAGAAGCCGACGACCAGTGCGCCGACGGTACCGCCCAGCTGGAACAGCGCGGTCAGGCTGGCGGCCCGTTCGATCGGCAGGCCGGCATCGCGGATCAGCGTCGGCAGCCAGCCGCCCAGCAGGTAGATCACCAGCAGCCCCATGAAGTACGTGGTCCACAGCGACAGCGTCATCGATTTATACGTGGGCGAGACCAGCGTGGCCACCGGGTGGCCGGCCGCCACCGGCGGTTCGCTGACGTGGAAGCGGGTCGTGTCGGTGAAGTCGCCGCCGCACACGCGGCGCAGCGTCTGCGCGATCCTTGCCGGCGCCATCTTGCGCACCACCATGAAGCGCGCCGATTCCGGCAGCAGCCACATGTAGATTGGCAGGCACAGCAGGGGGATCGCGCCGCCCACCATCAGCATGGTGCGCCAGCCGTACGTCGGCAGCAGCGCCGCCGCGGCAAAGCCGATCAGCGCCGAGCCCAGGTTAAAGCCGGTAAACATCACCGCCAGCAGCGTGCTGCGCGAGCGCTCCGGCACGTATTCGGACAGCAGCGTGGTGCAGCACGGCATTGCGGCGCCCAGGCCCAGGCCGGTCAGGAAGCGCAGCAGGCCGAGCACGACGATATTGTCCGCGGCCGCGCTCAGCAGGTTGAAGATGCCGAACAGCGCCACGGCGCCGAGCAGCATCCGCTTGCGTCCCCAGCGGTCCGACATGGGGCCGACGAACAGCGCCCCGATGGCCAGGCCGACCGGGGTGGCGCTCATCGCCACCCCGAACGCGGTACGCGAAATGCCCCATTCGGCAATGATGTCCGGGGCCAGGAAGCCCATGATCGCCACGTCCATGCCGTCGGTGGCGACGATCAGGAAGCAAAGGCCGAGCAGCAGCCACTGGTATCTGGACATGCTCCGGCAATTGATGTGGTCCCGGACGTCCAGCGCTTGATGTTCCATGCAGTCTCCTTGATGCGTACTTGGTGAATCCCCGGGCGCGCGGACGCCGCTTTCTTCGTTCCGATGCCCGCCGCAAGGGGCACGCAGGACCGTCTTCGACCGGGTCGATAACGTTGCGGCCCCGGCCGGCCGCAACGGCGATGGCGGGAGACGCGCGCCAACTATACTGAACGGCCGTTCGGTTAGCAATCGTTTGTGCGGTGATCGAACAGTTTTTGTGACAGGGCCGGGATGGTGACGTTTCGCCAAGGCTCCCGGCCAGGCGTTGTACGACTGCATCACCCGGGACATTTTCGGCCCCGGCAGACGGCGATTCGCGCATTGATGTGCGGCAACAATGTAAAGTTCAGGACATATTTACTGTTCGCTGCTGTCACAATCACATGAAAAACCTCTCCATCGGCCAGCGCCTGGCCATCGCCTTCGGACTCGTGCTGCTCGTCATGGCGGGCATTTCCCTGTTCAGCCTGGGGCAGCTCGCCAGCCTGAACGACAAGATCGACCTGATCGTCAACGACCGGTACCGCAAGGTGCAGACCGTGACGAGCGTGCGGCAGGCCGTGAAGGATGCCTCCACCAGCCTGCGCAACCTGTATGCGATCACCGACCCCGCCCAGGCGCGCCAGGAACGCGCGCTGCTTGCGGCATCGGATGCGGCAGCGGTGAAGCTGCTGGGCGACTTCGCGCAGAAGATCACGGCGCAAAAGGCGCGCGACCTGGTCGGCACGATCGACGGGGCGCGGCAGCGCTACGGCGCCGACCGCGACGCCTACCTCGGCCTGCTGGAGCGCGGCGAACGCGATGCGGCGGCGGCACTGCTGCTGGGCAGCCTGTCGGCCAATTTGGCCACGTACGAGAAACACGTCTCGACGCTGGTCGACCTGGGCGGCGTGCTGATGCTCAAATCGGTCGACGAAGCGGAGCAGGGCTACCGCCACAGCCGCGTGCTGATCGTGGCGCTGTCGCTGACGGGCCTGGCCCTGGCCGCGGCGCTGGGTTACTGGATCGGCCGCGGCATCACCCGGCCCGTGCGCGCGGCGGTGCAGGTGGCTGAAACGATCGCTTCGGGCGACCTGAGCCGCACCATCGATGCCGACCGGAACGACGAGACCGGCCAGCTGATGGCGGCGCTGGGCTCGATGAACGCGTCGCTGGCCCGCATCGTCCACGGCGTGCGTGCCGATGCGGACGCGATTGCCGGCGCCGCGCAGGAAATCGCCAGCGGCACGCTGGACCTGTCGTCGCGCACCGAGGAACAGGCCAGTTCGCTGGAAGAAACCGCGTCGTCGATGGAAGAGCTGACCAGTGCCGTGCGCCAGAGCGCGGACACGGCGCACAGCGCGCTGGCCGTGGCGCAGGGCGCCGCGAAGGTGGCGGAAAAGGGCGGCGCCGAAGTGGCCCAGGTGGTCGACCGGATGGCCGCCATCAGCGAAGCGTCGCGCAGCATCGCCGACATTACCGGCGTGATCGACGGGATCGCGTTCCAGACCAATATCCTGGCGCTGAACGCGGCCGTCGAAGCGGCGCGCGCCGGCGAGCAGGGCCGCGGCTTCGCCGTCGTCGCCAGCGAAGTACGCAACCTGGCGCAGCGCTCGGCCACCGCCGCGCGCGAGATCAAGGCGCTGATCGAGGATTCCGCCAGCAAGGTCGCGGCGGGCAACGATTACGCGCACCAGGCGGGCAGGACGATGGAAGAAGTGCTGGCCGGGATCCGGCAGGTGGCGACGCTGATGCACGACATCGATTCGGCCAGCCGCGAGCAGACGCTGGGCATCGACCAGATCAACCAGGCCGTCACGCAGATGGACCATGTGACGCAGCAGAACGCCGCGCTGGTGGAAGAGGCGGCCGCCGCGGCCGAATCGATGCGGCACCGTACCGACAGCCTGCTGGCATCCGTGCAGGTGTTCGTGCTCGATGGCAGCCGCGCCGGCGCGCCGCAACTGCCACGACTGCCACGCTAGGCGGACACGCCCGGCACAGACTCTCGGCAAACACGCTCGCCACAGACGGCCCGGCACAGACGAACACGAAGGGGACCATCATGCAACACAAACCGAATCAGCCCGCACGCCGCCTGCACGCCGCACTGGCGCTGGCGCTGGGTACACTGGCCGCGGGCGCCGCACAGGCGCAATCGAGCGTCACCGTCTACGGCATCCTCGATACCGCGGTGACCCGCGTGACAAATGCCAATGCCGCCGGCGACGCCGTCACGAAGATGCCGTCGCTGACCGGATCGCTGCCGTCGCGGATCGGCTTTCGCGGCACCGAGGAACTCGGCAACGGCCTGGCCGCCGTCTTCACGCTGGAGAGCGGCATTGCGCCGGACAGCGGCGCGATGGGCCAGGGCAACCGGCTGTTCGGCCGGCAGGCGTCGGTCGGCCTGAAGGGCCGCTGGGGCACGCTGACGCTGGGCCGGCAGGCGAACATGACCTTCCACGCCACGCTGAAGTCGGACGTGCTGGGACCGAACCTGTTCGCGATCGGCAGCATCGACCCGTATATTCCAAATGCCCGCAGCGACAACGCGATCGGTTACCTGGGCAACTTCGACGGCATCGTCGCCGGTGCCACGTACAGCCTGGGGCGGGACACTTCCAGCGCGGGCGGACCCGCCGCCACGGGCTGCGCCGGCGAATCGGCTGCGGACGCCAGGGCGTGCCGGCAGTACACGGCGCTGCTGGGCTACGAAATGAAGGGCTACGGCATCAACGTGTCGTACGACAAGCTGTTCGGCGGCACCGGCGCAGGGGGCGGCCTGGCCGGCAGCGGCCACTACGACCGGCGCGCCATGGTCAACGGCTACTACCTGTTCGGCGCCACGAAGCTGGGCGGCGGCGTGATGTTGCGCAAGACCAGCGCCGCCACGGGCGTGACGGAATCGACCATGGCTTACCTGGGCGCCAGCCATCCGCTCAGCGCCTTCCTGGTGCTGGATGCGCAGGTGGCCAGGAAGGATGTAAAGCGCAGCGGCGACGATTCGACCATGGTTGTGACGCGGCTGACGTACCTGCTGTCCACCCGCACCGCCGTCTACTGCGCGGTGGGGCGGATGGACAACGACGGTGCCGCCGCGATCGCGCTCGACGCGGGCGGCACCGCCGGCCCTGGCAAGGCGCAGACCGGCGTGATGACCGGCCTGCGGCACCTGTTCTGACGGATCAGTAGGCGCGCCCGGCGGGGACTTTCACGGCTTCGCGCAGCGGTGCCGGCAACGGGTTGGACGAACCGGTCGACAGCTGCATGGCGCCCGCCACTGTCAGCTTCGCTTCCAGGGGCAGGGTGGCGGACGAGCTGCCGACACGGATCGCATAGCTGCCCGCGTCGACCTGCCAGGCCCCCGCACCCGCGGCGTAATACGCCAGCGAGCGGGCGTCGACGGGGATCGTCACGGTCTTGCTTTCACCGGCCTTCAGGAACACCTTGGCGAATCCCTTCAGCTCCTGTTTCGGCCGGGAGACCGCCGCGGCGGCGGGGCGCACGTAGAGCTGCGCAACTTCATAGCCGGCGCGCGTGCCCGTATTGGTCAGCGTGAAGGTGGCCTCGACCGTGGCACCCGCTGCGAGTTTGCTGCTCGACAGTTTCAGGTCGCCGTAGGTGTACGTCGTGTACGACAGGCCGGATCCAAACGGATACAGCGGCGCGGTGCCGGCCTTGTCGAAGCCGCGGTAGCCCATGAACACGCCTTCCGAGTACGACAGCGTTTTCCTGGACGGATTGGTGGCGGCATCGGCGAAGGTTCCCGACGGCTGGTATTGCGCGATCGTGCCATACCCCGCGGCGGTCGGGTAGCTGGCGGCCGTGCGGCCGATCGTGACCGGCAGGCGGCCCGACGGATTGATGTTCCCGTACAGGATCTCGGCCAGCGCCTGGCCGCCGAACTGGCCGGGATACCAGGCCAGCAGTGCCGCCGCGACCTTGTTCGACCACGGCATGGCGGACGGACCGCCGCCATGCACGACGACCACCGTATTCGCGTTGACTTTCGCCACGTTGGCGATCATGTCGGACTGGTACTCCGGCAGGTCGAACGCCACGTCGCTGCCTTCGCCCTCGTATTCGGCGTTCTTGCCCACCGCGACCACCACGGCATCGTAGCCTGCCAGGCTGTCCGGCGCCGCCAGCGACGCCCAGCTCATCTGGATGCCGTTGATGCCGCCCAGGACGGGGAAATAGGCGCCCGTCGTGCGGCGGTATTCGAGCTTCACGCTGTACAGCGCGCCGGCTTTCAGCCTGCCCGTCTTGCCGGATACGCTCATGGCGTTGACGACGTCCCCCGCCACCGGCGTGCCGTCGAAATCGATCGCCAGCTCGCCGTTCACCCACAGCCGGAAGGCGCCGTCGGCGCGTACCTTGAACACGTGCTCGCCGGTCACCGTGGGCCGGACCGTGCCCGTGAAGCGGGCCGAGAAGGCGCCTGCCGCCGGATTGAATCCGGCAATCGCGGTGGCGCCGCCGGCCGTGGTGTTGGTGCCCCGGATGAAGTCCCATGCCACGCCCGGTTCGACACGCGTCACGGCCGCCGTGCCGCTCAGTTCCGTGTTGGCGAAGTACTCGGCCTTCAGGCCCGGTTGCAGGGCGGCCGGCGTGGAGCCGGGCTGGTACCAGACCGCCGTTGCCGGATCCAGCGACATCGAGGAGATGAAGGAAACGTTGGCCGTGTCCACGTTCAGCTGCTGCAGGCCGCTGACTTCGGTGATGTAGCGGTTCGGCGGCGCCCACGCGGTACCGAACGGCGAGGCGGGCGCCTGGCGGGCGAGGTCGCCGATCACCGCGATCCGCGCGTTGGCCGGCAGCGGCAGCACCGGCTGCGAGCCGTTCTTGCCGCCTTCGTTCTTCAGCAGCACGATGCCTTCGCGCGCCACCGCCAGCGACGCGGCGTCGCCATGCGCGGTGTCGAGCGCCGTCGGAGTGGGCAATCCCTTGTCGAATCCGTAGCTGACCATCGCGCGCAGGTTGCGGCGCACCTTGTCGTCCAGCACGTTCATCGGCACCTGGTTGCTGTACACCAGGTCATACATCACGGCATCGGTGTAGGCGAGGGCGCTCGGCATGTCCAGGTCGGTACCGGCCCAGGCCGCCTTCTGCGCATGGTGGATCGAGTTGAAGTCGCTCATCACGAAACCGCGGAAGCCCCATTCGCCCTTCAGCACGCCGGTGATCAGGTGATGGCTCTCGCAGCCGTACTCGCCGTTGATCTTGTTGAACGCGCACATGACGGAGGCGGGATCCGAGTTCTTCACGGTCGATTCGAAGCCGGGCATGTAGATTTCGCGCAGCGTGCGCTCGTCCACCGTCACGTCCAGCAGGTGGCGGTTGGCTTCCTGGTCATTGGCGATGTAATGCTTCGCCGCGGCCTGGATGCCCTGCGCCTGGATGCCGTTGACCACCGCCGGCCCGAGCACGGCGCCGAGGAACGGGTCCTCGCCGCTCAGGTACTCGGCATTGCGGCCGTTGTACGGCGTGCGGTACATGTTCAGGCCGGGCGACAGCATCTGCTGGGCACCCGCCTGCCGGGTCTCGTAGCCGATCGCCAGGCCGAACTGCTGCGCGCGATTGATGCTCCAGGTCGCCGCGAGGGCCGACTGCGACGGGTACTGCGCGCCAAAGGTGCCGAGGCCCACGTGCACGCCCATCGACGAATCGTAGGCGACCGTGCCGGGCAGGCCCTGGGACGGCAGCTGCGGCAGCATGCGGCCGTCGTTGACGCGAATGAATTCGAACTTCTGCTGCAGCGTCATGTTGTCGAGCATCGCGCCCACGCGCGCTTCGACTTCCAGTCCCTGCAAGGGTGCGGCGTTGGCGAATACCGGCAGCAGGGCCTGGCACAGGATGGCGAGCGAGGGCAGGGCCCGCGGAATGGCGGTCATCGGCTTCATTGCTTGACCGCTCCCGGCGCATCGGCCTCTTCCTGGGGCAGGTCGACGACCGGCGCGGATTCACGGGCCGGCGCGTCGGACCCGATGCGGTTCTCCTCGAACAGCTTTTTCTGCTTGTCGAGATGGTCGGCGCGGGCGGCGCGTTCCTTTCGCGCGGCAGCGGTATCGGTGGCCGCGGTCCTGGTGTCGGCCGCGGCGTACGCGGACAGTGCGCAGAGGAGGCTGGCAAGCCCCCACTGGCCTAGGCGTGGAATGTTCATGGTGATCTTTCGATGAGTTGTAAGAGCGCGCGGCCGCACGCGTGCCGGCAGGTCTTATCTGTACCAGCCGGTACAGTATAAACGAAAGATTAATACCTTAACAAAAATGTTAATAATGTTTTGTAAAGTGTTGGTGGCGCCAGCCGGGCCGCCGGCTGCCTGCTGGTAATGAAGGGGCGCCTTCAGCGGGGCGCATAAGCGCGCAGGAATACTTCGATGGCGCGATCCGCCACCGCTTCGATCCCGGCCGGAAGCGGCGCCGGTTCACCAAGCATCGTCCGGTCCAGCAGTTCGCCTTGCAGCAGGCCTTTCAGGTGCATGGCGGCGACCCGCGCATCGCACCGGACGATCGCGCCGGCTGCCACCTGGCGTTCGAGATATTGCTGCATCAGGCGCCAGCCGGCCGCCGGACCCGTGGCATAGAACACCCGGCCGGCGTCGCTGCGATCGCCGTCCTGCAGGGCGATGCGCAGCACCGACACCATGTCCGGACTGAGCAGGTGCAGCAGGTAGTTGCGGCCAAACCGGTGCAGCGCGTCGCCGGCCGGGAGGTCCGGGTCGAGGGCCATGAACGCCTGCCGCAGCTTCAGCTCGGATTCCCGTGCCAGCACGGCCTGCACCAGGTCGGCCTTGGAAGGGAAATAGTTGTAGATCGTTGCCTTGGAGCCGCCCATGCGGGCGACGATCTCCGACATCGTCGTGTTCTCCACGCCGAGTTCGCTGAAGGTATCCGCCGCCACGCGCATGATCTGGACACGGCGTTCTTCTGACTTGCTGCGCATGCTGCTCCGGCAATGATGAAAGGCGCCCAGTATAGCGGGCGGGCATCGGCCCGGGGCCCGGCTTGCCTGCCTGTCAGGATTCCGGCCGGTAGCTGAATTCGCCTGCCGGTCGGCGGGTCATTTCGGTGCCGTTGCGGGCCGCTGGCCGGCCGCCCCGGCCAGCCGGGCCATCGCTTCGCGCGCCGTCATCCGGTCCTGGTGCCAGAACTGCTGGACCACGTCCCACATCGGCGCGACGGTGTGCGATGGCTGGGCCATGCCGTGCGCGAGGCTGGGCAGCAGCGTGCCCCGTTTCGCGCTGTGCTGGAAATCCTGCCGCGCACGCCGCGCGCAGGCGTCGAAGCGGTCCAGCGGCACGTCGAGCCGGGCCGGGATCGACCCCTTGGCCAGGTTGAACGCCTGCTGGAAATCGCGGCCCATCACGGCGCGCGCCAGATCGCGCTGCGCCGGCTTCTTTTCCGCGCTGACGTCGAACAGCACGATCGAATCGATGTCGAAGCTGAACACGTCGCGCGAACCGGGCGTCGGCGCGCACAGGATATCGACGCCGGGCCGCTTGCCGGCGGCCAGCATTTCCGTCTTGGCCCAGTCGCCCATGATCAGCATGCCGGCCGCGCCGCGGTTCAGCATGGCCGTCGCCGCCACCCAGTCGCGGCCCATGTTGCGCTGGTCCGTATAGGATTTCAGCCGCTTGAAGGTTTCCAGCGTTTTTTCCATCGCCGGACTGGCCAGCGCCGCGGGGTCCAGTTCCAGGAACGCCTTCTTGTAGAAGTCCACGCCGCCGACGCCGATCGCCACGCTTTCGAACGTGCCCAGGTCCAGCCACGACTGGCCCCCGTAGGCGACCGGCGTGACGCCGATCCTGCGGATCGCCTCGGCGGCGGCGAAGAATTCGTCCCAGGTCGCCGGCACCTTGGCGCCGGCGCGGCGCAGTACGTCGGCATTGATCCACAGCCAGTTCACGCGGTGCACGTTGAGCGGCGCCGCCACGTAATGGCCGCGGTACTTCATCGTGTCGCTGATCAGCCGCGGCAGCAGCGCATCCCACCGCTCGGCGCCGGCCACGTCGTCGAGGCCGGACAGCTTGCCCTTGCGGGCCCATTCCTGGATCGCCACCCCCTTGATCTGCGCGGCCGTGGGCGGATTGCCGGAGCGCACGCGCGAATCGAGCATCAGCACGGCCAGCCCGCCGCCGCCATCGGCGATGGCGAAGTCCTTCCACGTGTGGCCGTTCGCGCGCAGCGTTGCCTTCAGCTGGGCCACCGCCTGCGCCTCGCCGCCGCTGGCCCAGAAGTGCAGCACTTCCACTTCGCCGGCCCGCGCCGGGCAGGGCAGGGCGGCGTGCAGCAAGGCGAGTACGACGACCGCAAGGCGCGCCGGGGCAACGGCATGGCGGCAATGTTGCTCGAAAAATGGGGACGGACCCCATTTTTCGAGCAACATTGCTGCGAGGCGCGGTTTGCATGGCGGCAGGGTTCTCATGGCTGCAGGGGGATCATGGCTGCGCCTGGCGCGGCAGGCGGATCGTCACGCGCAGGCCGCGCGGTTCGGCGTCGCCCAGCGTCACGGTGCCCTGGTGCCGCTCGATGATCTCGCGCACGATCGCCAGGCCCAGGCCGCAGCCGTCGCCGCCTTCGGTGGCGCGCACGAAGCGCTCGAACACGCGTTCGCGGTCGGCGGCGGGAATGCCGGGGCCATTGTCCTCGACCATGATCACGGCGGCACCGTCCTGCGCGCCGCCTTCGGCCCGCAGCCGCAGCGTTACTTCCGCGCCGCGCCCGCCGTAGCGGATCGCGTTGTCGACCAGGTTGGTCAGCGCTTCGCGCAGCAGCGCCGCGTTGGCATGGACGGGAATCTCGCCGGCGGGCGCATCCACGCCCAGGTCGACGCCCGAGCGCAGCGCGCGCGGCACCAGGTGCGCCGCCACTTCGCGCACGAAGCGGTGCAGGTCGAAGCGGGTGCGTTCCAGCGCCGCCGCACCCGGCTCGGCACGGGCCAGGGTCAGCAGCTGGGCCACCAGGTGGGCGCTGCGGGTGGCGCTCTGGTGCACCATGTCCAGCCGGGTACGCTGGGCCTCGTCGCCGGCCGCTTCCAGCGCCAGTTTGGTCTGGCTCTTCAGGCCGGCCAGCGGGGTGCGCAGCTGGTGCGCCGCATCCGCGATGAAACGCTGCTGCGCGCCCACGTGGTGGCGCACCGATGCCAGCAGATCGTTCAGGGCGCCGGCCAGCGAGCGCAGTTCGGTGGGCGCCAGGTCGAGCTTGAGCGGCGTCAGGTCGCCCGGGGCGCGGCTCTCCACTTCGCGGCGCAGCCGCGCCAGCGGCGCCAGCCCGGCACGGATGCCGGCCCACACGATCACGCTCATCAGCAGCACCAGGCCGGACAGCGGCAGCAGCGTGTCGGCCAGGATCGCCCGTGCCAGCTCCTCGCGGTTGGCGCTGCTGCGCGCTACCTGCACCAGCATGGTCTGCTGCGGCGCGCTGACATCGCCGAACGCCACGTACAGGGCGGCGATGCGCATCTGCTTCGGCGTGCCGCTGGGATCGGGCTGCGGCACCACTTCGCCGTCGTAGAAATAGGGAGTGTCGAGCTTGCGCCCGAGGCGTGCCGGCGGCGCCGGCAGGTTTTCGTTGCCCAGGATGAAGTGGCCGGGCGGCGTGCTCACCGTATACATCAGCGGATCGCGCGGGTCCGCTTCGAGCACATCCTGGGCGGCGCGCGGGAAGTCGATCAGCAAGCCCTGTTCGATGGGTTTGACCTGCCGCAGCAGCGCCCGCGATGCCTGGGCCAGGCTGGCGTCGATCGCGCGGTTCGCATAGGTGGCGGCCAGCCGGTAGGTGAGAAAGCCTCCCGCCACCCACAGCACCAGCTGCGGCAGCAGCAGCCAGAGCAGCAGTTTGCGCTGCAGCGAGACCATCTCAGGCGCGTGCCGCGCGGCTGTCCGCTTCGAGCAGGTAGCCCAGGCCGCGCACGGTGCGGATATCCAGGCCGGACCCTTCCAGCCGGCGCCGCAGGCGGTGGATATAGACCTCGATGGCGTTGCCGGCGCCGGTGCCGGCGCCGTCGCTGGCCCAGCTTTCGTTGATCTGTTCCTTCGTCACCACGTTGTCGCGGTTCACCAGCAGCAGTTCCAGCAGCGACCATTCGCGCGGGCTCAGTTCGATCGGCTCGCCGGCGATCGTGGCGCGCCGGGTGCGCAGGTCGAAGGCGAGCTTGCCGAAGCCCAGCTCGGAGTTGCCGCTGCCGGCGCTGACGCGGCGCAGCAGTGCCCGCACGCGGGCGTCGAGCTCGGGAAAGTCGAACGGTTTCGTCATGTAGTCGTCGGCGCCCGCATCGAGGCCGGCGACGCGGCTTTCCAGCGCATCCTGCGCCGTCAGCACGATGACCGGCATCTGCTGGTTGGTGGCGCGCACGTGGCGCAGCACGGTGAGACCGTCGACCATCGGCAGGCCCAGGTCGAGGATCGACAGGTCGAACGGCTGCCGCTGCAGCAGGTATTCGGCGACCGGGCCATTCGGCGCATGTTCGACCGTATAGCCCATGCCGCGCAGGTGGGCGCACAGTGCGTCGGCAAGGATGGGGTCGTCTTCGGCAAGCAGGATGTGCATCAAAAGAGTTTAACAATAAATGAACGAACGGGCCACTTTTGGGCGATCGACATCCAACCGCTCAATTTTTTGTCATGTTTCTTTAAAAGGTTTACGCAACATTAATGTTTCCGTATATTTGCTTACAAGACGTTAAGGTTCGCACAAAGACAGGCCGCCAGACGGCCGATAAAGGAGACTGCGATGGACCCGCGCTACCGCCACAAGCACCTGCTGCGCCTGCTCGCCGAGCATGGTGCCGCGCCGATTCCCCAGCTGGCTGCCTGGCTCGGCGTGTCCGCCGCCACCGTGCGGCGCGATATCCGCCTGCTCGACACGGCCGGCCAGCTGCGCCGCACGCACGGCGGCGCGCGCCGCATCGAATCCGGCGCGGTCCAGCCGGCGGCGGGGCGGTCCGCCGGCATGCGGGGCGATACATTCATCGATGCTGCGCGCGCCAACGCCGGCGCCAAGCGGGCCATCGCGCGCCACGCCGCGGCACTGTGCGCCGACGGCGACACGCTGCTGATCGGCGGCGGCACCACCACCTTCCACCTGGCCGCCTTCCTGGCGGAGCGGCGCATGCGGGTGCTCACCAACTCGTTCGCCATTGCCCGCGAACTGCTGGCCGCCGGCGACAACGACGTGATCCTCACCGGCGGCAAGGTCTATCCGGCGCAGGGCATCATCCTCAGCCCGTTCGACACCGAAGCGGTGCAGTACTGCTACGCCGACCGGCTGTTCATGGGCGCGCACTGCCTGTCGGCGCTGGGCCTGATGGAGGCGGACGCGCTGCTGATCCAGGCCGGCCGCAGGCTGCTGCACCAGGCCCGCGAAGTGGTGGTGCTGGCCGATTCCTCCAAGTTCGACCGGCGCGGCGGCATGTTCCTGTGCGCACTGGACCGGGTTGCCCGCGTCGTCACCGATACGGGCGCGCCGGACGCCGGCGTGCAGATGCTGGAACGGGCCGGCGTGAAGGTCGACGTGGTCGCGCCGGATGCGCCGGCAGGCGCCGGCGAGGCAGCCTGCCGGCTGTCCCCGGCGCGCAGCTGGTCCACTGCGAGTCCGTCCACGCCGCACTAGTTTCAGCCCAGTTTTCAGTCTGGTTTTCAGCCTTATACCGGCACGCGCCGGACCCGATGCGCACGCTGCCCGCGCCGCGCATGGGCCGCGCTGCGCCAAAAAACACTGCAGTCCAACGCAACACCCATACCAATACAAGGAGACAGGCAATGCAAGCACACCCCATTCACCGCGTTCCCACCGTGCGCATGACGAGGATCGCGCTGGCGATCTGCGGCCTTGCCGGCGTGATCGGCAACGCCACGGGGCAGCAGGCCGTGCAGCCCGAGAACGTGGTCACCGTGACCGGCACCAGCATCCGCGGCGTGGCCGCGGTGGGCTCGGACGTCACGACGATCCGCCGCGAAGATATCGCCGCCACCGGCGCGACGACGTCCACCGAGCTGCTGCGCTCCGTGCCCGAAATGAACAACTTCAGTGCGTCGGGCATCAACAACGGCCAGAACCAGGCCAACTTCGTCGACCAGCCGGCCATCCACGGCATCGGTGTGGGCAACGGCGGCGGCGGCCTGACACTGGTGCTGCTGGACGGCCACCGCCTGCCGGGCGCCGGTATCAACCAGACCGCACCGGACGCCGGCGCGATTCCCACGTCGATCCTGGAACGCGTCGAGGTGATGGCGGACGGCGGCTCGGCCATCTACGGCTCCGATGCCGTGGACGGCGTCATCAATTTCGTGCCGCGCAAGAGCTTCGACGGTGCCGAGACGAAGCTGCGCTTCGGCAGCGCCGATGGCTACCGCACGAAGAACTTCAGCCACCTGATGGGGCGCAAGTGGGATGGCGGCCACGCGCTGGCGGCCATCGAACGTTCGGAAAACACCGCGCTCGACGGCTTCGCCCGCCCGTACGCGGTGGCCGACCAGCGGCGCTGGGGCGGGGCCGATGCGCGCTCGACCAATTGCACGCCCGGCACGGCCACCGTGGGCGGCGTGAATTATCCGATCGTCGCGGGAGGTCCGCTGGTGCCGGGAGCGGCGTCGCGCTGCGAAACCAACCGGGGCAACGACCTGTATCCCGCGCAGGACCGGGACCAGGCCTATTTCAGCGTGCGCCAGGACGTCGGCGAGTCGGCGGAACTGTATGCAAGCTTCCTGTATTCGGGACGCCGGCTCGGATCCCGGGTATCCGGCAGCGGCGTCACCAGCGGCGGGCTGTCGCTCAGCGTGCCGGCCGGCAGCCCGTTCCACCTGCCGCTGGCCGGTGCCGAAGCGGGTGCGCCGCAGTCGGTGACGTACAACCCGGCCGCGGATTTCGGCGCGGCGTTCACGAACCGCATCACCACCAGCACGCGCAGCCTGGTGGCCGGCGCCAACGTCCAGCTGCCGAACGACTGGAGCGCCAAGGTCGAGTTCAACTACGGCATCGAGAAGGATGACGTCAACAACTTCGGCATCAACCAGGCCCTGGCGATCGCCGCGGCAGCCAGCGGGACGTTCAATCCCACCGGTATCGGCGCGCAGACCAGCGCCGGCGTGCTGGCCCAGATCGGCAATTTCGTCACGCGCTACAACGCCCGGCACACGCTGAAGGAAGCCCAGGTCAAGCTCGACGGCCCGCTGTTCCAGATGGGCGGCGGCAAGGCCCGCGCGGCGCTGGGCGCCGGCACCCGGCGCGAAGAGATGGAAGGGCTGACCTCGGCCGGACCGGTGGGCGGCGATTTCACGTCCGCGCCGTACACGTCGGTCGGCACCCGCGATGACGACTTCGTCTTCGGCGAGCTGTATTTCCCTGTGCTGGGCGAAGCGAATGCCGTCCCCGGCGTCAGGAAGCTCGACCTGTCGGTCGCCGCGCGCCACGACCGCTACAGCGACGTGGGCAGCACCACCAATCCCAAGGTGGGTGCGACCTGGACGGTCGCCGACGGCGCCAAGGTGCGCTTCTCCGCCGGCCGCTCGTTCCATGCGCCGAGCCTGGCGGACGCGCCAAGCGCGATCGATACCCGGGCCATCCGCGCCGACTGCCTGCCCGGCCAGCACCTCGGCTGCAGCGGTGCGGGACCGTCCGACTATGCCGTGTGGCTGGCCGGCGGCAACAACCTGAAGCCGGAGAAAGCCAATACCTACAGCATGGGCCTCGATCTGGGTCCCGAGCTGCTGGGCGGTTTCAAGCTGGGCGTGACGTACTTCCGGATCGACTACAAGGACGTGATCACGTTCCCCACGTTCGGACCGCTGTTCAACCCGATCGGCGCCTATGACCGGTACCGCACGCTGCGTCCCGCCGGTGCCACCGACGCGCAATGGCGCTCCACCGTCGAGCCGCTGCTGGCCGGCCTGCGCCACGATGGCCTGATCTATCCGGACGTCGGCCTGCCGCTGGCGATCTACGACCTGCGCCGCCAGAATTTCGCCGACGAGACGATCCAGGGTATCGACTACAACCTCGAATACCGCCTGCGCAACAGCATCGGCCAGTGGAACTTCGGCATCGCCGGTACCCGCATGCTCAAGTTCGACCAGAACGTGCCGGGCGTGGCGGAAACCATCGAGCTGCTGAACACGAACTACTCGGTGCGCGACAAGGTACGGCTCCAGGCCGGCCTGGTACGCGGCGACTTCAGCGCCGCGCTGTTCGCCAACCATGTCGGCAGCTACCGCAATACGGGCGTCACGCCGGTCCAGCGGGTGTCCAGCTTCAACACGGTCGACGGCCACTTCGCGTGGAAATTCAAGGATGGCGGGGTACTCGGCAACACCACGCTGGCCATCGACGTGACCAACCTGTTCGACCGCAATCCGCCCGTGTTCTATACCGGCGGGTCGATCCTTGGCTTCGATGCCGCCGCCGCCAACCCGCTGGGCCGCGTGATTTCGGCCAGCCTGACCAAGCGCTGGTAAGCCCCTCTGCAACCACCAAGGAGAGCAATGAAACCAAGTCCGGAACAGATCGCCCAGGCCAATGCGGCCGAGGAAGCGCGGCGGATCAACCTGCCGGCCGGCGCACCCGTCGCGGCGTTCCTGCGCACGGCGCAGGCGCTGACGCCAGTCCTGAACGAGCGTGAAATCATGCCGGTGGCACTGGTGGAGCCGGAGGCACGCCCCGATCTTCCACTGCGCCATGCCATGCGCCCGGTGGACGACGGCGCCGGCCTGGCGCGGCGCGACTGGCCCGAGGGCGCCGCCTTCATCGCCGATTTCGGCGAGCACCTCACCGGCTACCTGTCGTTCCGGGCGGTGCCCGTGAACAGCGTCGCGGACAGCCCGATCCGCCTGCGGCTCACATTCGGCGAGGTACCGACCGACGTGGCCGAGCCGCTGTACCCGTATTCAGGCTGGATCAGCGCGGCCTGGCTGCCGGAGGAAATCGTCACGGTCGACGACCTGCCCGCCGTGTTCCGGGTGGCGCGCCGGCATGCGTTCCGCTACGTGAAGGTCGAAGTGCTGGCCGCGTCGCGGCGCTTCGGCGTGCGGTTCGAAGCGATGACGGCGCATGCCGTCACGTCCGCCCGCACGGAGCCGTCGCCATTGCCCGATGCGTATCCGGAATGGATCCGCCGGGTCGACCTGGTGGCGCAGCGCACGCTGCGCGACTGCCTGCAGACGGCGTTCGAGGATGGCCCGCGCCGCGACCGGCGCCTGTGGGTGGGCGATCTGCGGCTGCAGGCGCTGGCCAGCTATGTCACGCTGCGCGCCGACGACGTCGTCAAGCGCTGCCTGTACCTGTTTGCCGGCCTGCCGCGTTCCGACGGCCTGGTCAACGGCTGCGTGTATGAACGCCCCGAGCCCACCTACGGCGACACTACCACGCTCGATTACGCGGCGCTGTTCTGCGTGACCTTGCAGGAGTACGTGGCGGCGACCGGCGACCTGGCCTGCGGGCGCGAACTGTGGCCGGTGGCGCGGCGCCAGGTCGACTGCCTGCTGGCGCGCCTCGACGACACGCTGCTGTTCCACGACAGCGGCGAAACGTGGTGCTTCATCGACTGGGCCTTCGGTCTCGACAAGAGCGCCGCGACCCATGGCGTCATCGTGTTCACGCTGCGGCGCATGCTGGCGCTGGCCGACGTGCTGGACTGCGCGGAGGAGGTGGCGCACTACGGTCCGCTGGTCGACGGCATGTCGGCCGCCGCGCGCGCGCAGCTGTTCGACGCCAGCCGCGGCGTCTACACCAGCGGGCCCGAACAGCAGGTGTCGTGCGCGGCCCAGGCGTGGATCGTGCTGGCGGGGATCCCGGAATCGCGCGACATCGCGCAGGCGGCATTGCGCAATGCGCTGGCCGACCCGGCCGCGCTGCGGCCCATTACGCCGTATGCCTATCACTACATCGCCGAAGCGATGCTGGCCTGCGGCATGGATGGCGAAGCGCTCGAACTGGTGCGTTCCTACTGGGGCGCGATGCTCGATGCCGGCGCCGACACGTTCTGGGAAGCGTTCGACCCGGCCGATCCGCTGGCGTCGCCGTATGGCGACATCCACGCCAACAGTTATTGCCATGCGTGGAGCTGTTCGCCGGCGTGGCTGTTCCGGGCGCGCGGCCTGGGCCGGCCGGCAGGGGAGGCGGCATGAAGGTCGAGACGATGCCCGTGCCGCGGCTGCGCGACTTGCCGCGTGCGGCGTGGCGCGTGGCGATCCTGGCCGGCATGGCGTCCTACCTGGACGCCGCCGCGATCATCACCAGCGGCGGTGCGCTGGTGCTGTACAAGGATCGCTTCGGCCTGTCGCTGGGCCAGATCGGCCAGCTGTCGGCGGTGCTGACGGCGCTGTTCGCCATCGGCGCGCTGGTGGGCGGACGGCTGGGCGACCGCTTCGGCCGGCGCCGTGTGTTTACCACCACGATGGTCGGGCTGGCGCTCGGCACGGCCATGCTGGCGTTTGCGCCGTCGCTGCCGGTGCTGTACGCCGGAACGATCGTCGTCGGCTTCTGTATCGGCGCTGACCTGCCCGTGTCGATGGCGATGATCGCCGAGGAGGCGCCGCCCGGCTTCAAGGGCCGGCTGATCGCCTTCTCCCACGTGCTGTGGATGGCCGCGATCGGCACCACGTACGTGCTGCAGATCTTCGTCGGCGGCCTGGGCGAACTGGGCGGGCGGATCATGTGGGCGCACGTGCTGGCGGTGGCGCTGCTGGTGCTGGCGCTGCGCGCCACGCTGCCCGAATCGGGCGAGTGGACGCGGGCGCGCGCCGATGCGGATGCCGGACCGGATGGCAGCGTGCCCGGCGCCGGCAGCATGCGCGAACTGTTCGGCCGGCGCTTCGTCGGCCCGTTCATCGCGCTGGCGCTGTTCTACGGCGTGTTCAACCTGGCCGCCAACACGGGCGGCCAGTTCGGCACGCTGCTGTACACGGAAGTGGCCCGCACGTCGGTGTCAACGGCGGGCCTGGTCAACACGGCACAGCTGGCGGTGTCGTTCACGGCCGCGATCCTGTTCATGCGCACCGTCGACCTGCCGTCGCGGATGACGTGGTTCGTGCTGGGCGGCGCGCTGGCGGTGGCCGGGCAGCTGGCGCCGCTGGTGTTCGGCGTGAACGTGTTTTCGCTGGCGGCCTGGCAGATCCTGCAGGGTATCGGGGGCGCGTTTGCCGGCGAATCGATGTGGAAGGTGTGGAGCCAGGAACTGTTCCCCACCTTGCTGCGCTCGACGGCGCAGGGGGCGACCACGTTCTTCACGCGCATGCTGGCGGCCGTGGCCGCGCTGGGCACGCCGCTGCTGATCGAGAGCGGCCCGGCCACGCTGTTCATGACCCTGACGGTGGCGGTAAGCTTCACCACGGCGCTGGGATGGCTGTATATCCGGCGGCTGCCGGCCGCGGCCCTGCAATGACTTTACGATGACGATCATTACAAGAGAGACGAGATGACGAAGAACGATCTGTTGCGCCGTGCCGTGGCGGTCCACGTGGGACTGGCAATCGCCGTGCTGGCGCAGGGCGCGGAACCGGGTACCGAAGCGAATACCAAGGCAGGCGTGCAGGCCTGGCGCGACGCCACGCAGGCGCCGGAAGTGCGCGCCGGCCAGGTGCTGAAGGCCATGAGCTTCGAGCAGAAGGTGGCGCTGGTGAGCGGCGTCGACCCGGCCGACTATGCGCCGCTGGCGCCGCTGGGCATCCAGCCGCTGACGCGCGTCGATGCCTCGGCGGGCCTGCGCGGCGACAAGGGCGTGACGGCCTTCCCCGTGCCGCTGATGCTGGGCGCAACGTTCGACGCGGCACTGGCGCGCCGGTACGGCAGGGCGATCGCCGTGGAGGCGCGCGGCAAGGGCTGGAACGTGATCCTCGGCCCCACGGTCGACGTGGCGCGGGACGGGCTGTCCGGGCGCCTGACCGAATCGTTCGGCGAAGACCCGCTGGTCAATGCCGTCATGGGTTCGGAAGTGGCGTCCGGCATGCAGGGCGAGGGCGTCATCGCGATGGCCAAGCACTACACGGTGTACCACACGGAACGCGAACGGCTGACGATGAACGTGGAAGTGGGGCCCCGCGCGCTGCGCGAGGTGTACGACCTGCCGTTCCACTACCTGATTGAAAAGGCCAGAATCGGTTCGCTGATGGGCTCCTACCCGAAGGTGAACGGCACCTTCATGCTGGAGAACGCCGCGCTGCTGGCGCAGATCAAGCGCCACGGCTTCCATGGCTACATGGCCACCGACTTCATGGGCGGCGCCGACGGCATCGCGCAGTTCAATGCCGGCATCGATTCCTGGTCGCTGCAGCCGTTCCTGCGCAAGGCCGAAGGGTTTCGGGACGGGCGCATTCCGGCCAGCCGGCTGGACGATGCGGCGCGCCGCATGCTGTGGGCGCTGTTCTCGACGGGCACCTTCGACCGCCCCGTCACCGGCACGCCGGCAGCGGTCGTGACGAACCCGGAACACCAGGCGCTGGCCGTGCAGGTGGCCGAAAGCGGTACCGTGCTGCTGAAGAACGAGGGCAATGTGCTGCCGTTGCGGCGCACCGGCCAGATCGCCGTCATCGGCCCGGCCGGCAAGGAAACCGTGACGGGCGTGATGTGGTCGACCTTCGTCGATCCCGGCCAGTTCACCACGCCGGTCGAGGCGATCGCCGCCAGGGCCGGCACGGGCGCGAAGGTGGTCCATGCGCAGGGTTCGCTGGGCGACGCCGTGCTGCCGTCGATGTCCGCCGACGGCGGCATCTTCGCGCCGCCGGTGGGGCTGGTCGCGCCGGACGGCAAGCCCGGATGGCAGGTGCGGTACTTCGGCAGCGAGGATTTCAGCGGCGCCGCGCTGGCGCAGGACATCGTCAAGGAGATCGACATCAAGGGCAGGCCGTCGATGGCGATGCCGGCGAAATGGTCGGCCCGGTGGGTCACGGACTACACGCCGGACAGGGATGGCGCGGTACGCCTGGCAACCTCGCTGAGCGGGACCGTGAAGGTCAAGGTCGACGGCAAGGCCGTCGTCGACGGCGCCCGCTCGACGGCGGAGGGGTTCCCGGGCTCCGGCCCCAACACGTACCCGCTGCACGGCGTGGTACAGCTGGAAAAAGGCCGCAAGGTGCGCATCGAGGTCGAGTACTCGTCGCGCGGCGCATTCACGGGCCCGCGCATCCAGCTGGGCTGGCAGGGCGCGTCGATGATCCCGGATGCGGTGGCGCTGGCGAAGAAGTCCGATGCCGCCGTGGTGTTCGTCAACCAGGTGACGGGCGAGGAAATGGACCGCGACAACTACGCGCTGCCGGCCGACCAGGATGCGCTCGTCGAAGCGGTGGCTGCCGCCAACCCGAACACCGTGGTGGTGCTGAACACGGGCGGTGCCGTGAAGATGCCATGGCTGCCGCGCGTCAAAGGGGTGGTGCAGATGTGGTATCCCGGCGCCGCCTCCGGCACGGCGATCGCGAACGTGCTGTTCGGCGACGCCGAGCCGGGCGGCCGGCTGCCGGTCTCGTTCCCGGCCGACGAAAGCCAGGGTCCGCGGCCGTACCAGGGCGGCGGCACGGTGCGCTACGACGAAGGCGTGTTCACCGGCTACCGCTACCTGCACAAGCACGGCCAGAAGCCGCTGTTCCCGTTCGGCTACGGCCTGTCGTATTCGTCGTTCGGCCTGGACGGGCTGGAGGTGCGGGCGGAGAAAGGCGGGAAGGGCGGATTGGCCGACGTGGCGGCCACGGTATCGGTCCGGGTGAAAAATACCGGTGCGCGGGCCGGATCGACCGTGGTGCAGGTGTACAACGGGGCGTTGCCGGCGCCGGTCGACACGCCGGCCGTCAAGCTGGTCGGCTTTGTGCGGGTGCAGTTGCCGGCTGGCGGCGAGCAGGTGGTGACGATTCCCGTCGAGCGCCGGCTGCTGTCATACTGGGACGAGAAAGGGGGCAAGTGGGTGACGCCGGCCGGCAAGGTGTCGCTGGGCGTGGGCTTTAATGCCGCCGAGATCGTGCAGCGGCAGGAGGCTGTTTTGTCGCGATAGCGCCGGCCTTCGACGAAGGCAGCCGGCCGCCAGGC
This sequence comes from Pseudoduganella umbonata, assembly GCF_014192225.1. Lineage (GTDB taxonomy): Bacteria > Pseudomonadota > Gammaproteobacteria > Burkholderiales > Burkholderiaceae_D > Rugamonas > Rugamonas umbonata. The sequence continues at coordinate 381,631 of NZ_JACHXS010000001.1, forward strand.
GCCTCGAGCCGCAGGGTCCGGCTGCCGGGGCGCGCCTGCCGGTCAGGGTGGGCTACTGTTTGACATAGGGGCGTGCGTCGATCGGCACAGTGACTGTAAAAGTCGTGCCGCGTTCCGCGGCGCTATCGACCACGACGGTACCGCCATGGCTTTCGGCGACATTCTGGACATACGGCAATCCAAGCCCCCAGCCCTTGACCTGCGTTGTTTCAAGTCGTTGATAGCGCTTGAACAGCCGTTCCATCTCGGACTTGGGGATCGGCACGCCTTCGTTGTGCACGGATAGCAGCATCGAGTCGTCTTCGCGCTGCACCTGCACTTTGATCGGCCTGGCGGAATCGCCATACTTCTGCGCGTTGGTCAGCAGGTTTTCAAGCACACGCTTCATCGAGTCGCGGCACCAGTGACCGATGATCCGTTCGCCGAGAACGCTGACATGTTTTCCGAGTACGGGAAGGTCGGCGCAAATCTCTTCTACCAGCGTCATGATGTCGAATGAAGTCAGGTGCAGTTTCAAGTTCATCTGCTCATGCGCCAGCGCCGCATCGAGCAGGGTTTGAATCATTCCATCGGCTTCCGCGATCTTGCGGCACACCCGTTTGGCCAGGTCGACGACGCCCGGGTCGGACGATTTGAGTTGTATCAACTGTGCACTCGCGTTCGCGACATTCAACGGATTGCGCAGATCATGGGACAGCGTAGCGATAAAGCCGACGCTTTTCTCACGGTCGGCTTCATCGAATCCGCTGATGGATTCCCGCGCGGCTTCTTCGATCGAGCAGCCGATCACCTCCGCATCGTGCTTGCTCAGGAAAAGCCCTTCCGTTCTCGCCACCGAGAAAATCACTTCCCGGAAGATCTGGAACTCATGAAGCAGATCGGGAGGCTTGTAGTCCGTCATGTTGGCGCGCTCCCGGCCGTGGGAAATAGCGAGATTCGTGCCCATGGTAGCGGTGAGGCGCAGGCTTTCTGCCGACAATGCCTCGACAATATTGTCGTACAGCTTGGGGACCATATTCATCAGCAATGGTTCGCCAAGCTTCACTGCGGTCGGTATTTCGGTCGATACCCGCAATTTCCAATGCTCGAGTATTAACTCGCGAAGCCCTGAAAACGCTGAAGCGAGTGCATTGATGGAGGGGGCTCGATTGTCTTCGGTATTCATTTTATTCTCGCACTGCTGAGTTGAGATGAACGCCGTCGAGTGGATATGCCAAACTGTCGACAGCACCCCCATGGTCCGGACAAAGGCACGACAATTCAATCGATGAGTTAAGGAGCCGCCGATTTATTCATGGCGGCGATCCTGGCCCTGGGAAAACGCGCCCAGCTGCGCCGCAAGTGCCACGCCATGCCCAGGTATGACGGAACATTTGCGTCTTGCTGAACACGTTTTTCAAGCCTGATCTCATCCTTCAGCAATACATCAGCGCTTCCTTAACTACGCAGTGGAAGCCGGCGCTGGCCGGGTTTTCGCAGCACGCGGCAGACCGTCTCGAACGATACGCCCCGTTCGCACAGCAGGCGTGCGGCAACGTAGATGCCGTGCGATCCAAGAATACCGATCGAAAAGTCAATCAGCGTTGCGGTTTCCCTGTCGTGGCGCGGCATCATGGTCGGGCATTTCTCGGGTTGGTGGAGATATTTCCATAAGTTTAGTTTAGTCTTGCCGGCGGTGTATTTCATTACGTTTGTGCATCGCACGAGACCTGTACCAGATTGCTGCAGCCCGCCAGGATTTGCCCCTGCTCATCCGCCTTTATGGATGTGTTCACCCATCAGTCCAGCCCGGCGAGGCCGAGACCGGCTGATTCGATGTGTCCATGATTGCTGCGCATAAAACAAAGACGCGAAAAACAGTCCATTCGCGATTGCGATAAGGTAGATACATATTCTATTGGCGGTTTTTTACTTTTTTCTTATGCAAAATATTCCATCAACCATTGAAGACGAGGAAACACTGCGACGTGTTTATGACAAACCGGCATCGCCCGGCGCGCTGCGGAAATGCCTCGACCATCTGGATGCGCACGCCCGTCATTTCATCGGCCTGTCACCCTTCCTGGTCATTGCCACCAGTGACGGCATGGCGTCATCCGATGTGTCTCCTCGCGGCGGCAGTGCGGGCCATGTAATTGTCCTGGACGATCGCCACTTATTATTGCCCGATCTTTCCGGCAATAATCGGCTCGACAGTTTTTATAATATCCTCCGGTTTCCCTGGGTCGGACTGCTTTTCTTTATCCCGGGCATGCCGGAGACATTACGCGTCAACGGGCGCGCGTCGATCTGTACCAGTACCGAGCTGCTGAAACATTGCGCCGGCAAGCGATTGCCGAAGGCGGGGCTGCTCGTGGAAGTCAACGAAATGTTCCTGCACTGTTCACGCTCCGTCGAGCTGGCATCGCTATGGGAACCGGAGTCCTGGCCGGATACGGCGGCGTTGCCGTCGCCGTCGCGGATCTTCTCGGACCACATCAGGCAATCGTCGCAGGCCGCGGGAATCGCGGCGAGGTAAGCGGCCCGGCGCTGTTGCCGCCGTGTCGCGCGCGGAGCCGTCCTGCCGGCGGCTTCGTGGCGGCTGGCGCCGGTACCTGCACACGGTTTGCATGAATGGCCGTGCCGCCCGCCGGTGGCCGGCAGTGGCCGCTCATTTTGATAACGCAGCATCCAGGGAGCACCATGTTCGGCTTTACCGCACTGGAACTGGCCCGCATCCAGTTCGCTTTCACGATATCGTTCCATATCCTGTTCCCGGCCGTGACGATCGGCCTGGCCAGTTTCCTCGCCGTGCTCGAACTGTCCTGGTTACGGACCAGGCGCACCGTGTACGTCGACCTCTACCATTTCTGGCTGAAGATCTTTGCCGTCATGTTCGGCATGGGCGTGGTGTCGGGCATCGTGATGGCCTACCAGATCGGCACCAACTGGAGCGCCATGTCGGAGTTCGCCGGCTCGATCATGGGCCCGGTACTGGCCTACGAGGTGCTGACGGCGTTCTTCCTCGAGGCCGGCTTCCTGGGCGTGATGCTGTTCGGCTGGACCCGCGTCGGGCCGCACCTGCACTTCGTCGCCACGTGCATGGTCGCGGTGGGCACCCTTATTTCCGCCACCTGGATCCTTGCCGCCAACAGCTGGATGCAGACGCCGCGCGGTTTTGCCATCGAGGGTGGGCGGATGGTACCGGCCGACTGGCTGGCAATCGTGTTCAATCCGTCGTTTCCCTACCGGTTGATGCACATGGTGGTGGCGGCCTATCTGGCGACGGCGCTGATCGTCGGTGCCACCGCTGCCTGGCAACTGCTGCGCGGCCGGGACAGTCCGGCGGTGCGCAAGATGCTGTCGATGGCGATGTGGCTGATCGTGCTGGCCGCGCCCGTCCAGGCCGTGATCGGCGACTTCCACGGCCTGAACACCCTCGAACACCAGCCGGCCAAGGTGGCGGCCATGGAAGGCCATTGGCAAAACCGGCCGGGCGAGGCGGTGCCCCTGCTGTTGTTCGGCATTCCCGACATGGCGGCCGAGCAGACCCGCTACGCCGTCGGCATCCCCCACCTCGGCAGCCTGATCCTGACGCATAGCTGGTCCGGCCAGATTCCCGGGCTGAAGGAATTCGCCCCCGAAGACCGCCCCAATTCGCTGATCGTCTTCTGGAGTTTCCGCCTGATGGTGGGCCTCGGGTTGCTGATGATCGCCCTGGGCGCGTGGAGCGTCCTGATGCGCAGACGCGGCCGCATCTTCACCGCCAGGCCATTCCTGCGCGCGGCGCTGTGGATGGGGCCGGCCGGGCTGGTTGCCATCCTGGCCGGCTGGGTTACCACGGAGGTGGGGCGGCAGCCCTGGGTGGTATATGGCGTGCTCAGGACAGCCGATGCGGTGTCGCCGCACAGCGCCGGGACGCTTGCCCTGACACTCGGCCTGTTCGTCGTCGCCTACTTCTTCGTGTTCGGCGCCGGCACCGCCTATGTGCTGCGCCTGATGAAGAAAGGCCCGCAGGCATTCGCACTGCACCGCGCCACCGAGGGCGGACCGGGCGAAACGCGCACGCCGATGCGGCCCTTGTCGGCGGCCGACGTCGGCAACGATGACGATGGCACCGGTACCGGCAGCGACGGCGCCAACCGGCGCGACGGAGACTGAGCCATGGGCATCGATACCTCGGTCATCTGGGCCGTCATCATCTTTTTTGCCGTCTTCATGTACGTTCTGCTCGACGGTTTCGATCTCGGCATCGGCATGCTGTTCCCGTTCGCCAGGGACAAGCGCGACCGCGACACCATGATGAATACCGTCGCCCCCGTCTGGGACGGCAACGAAACCTGGCTGGTGCTGGGCGGGGAGGGGCTGCTGGCCGCGTTCCCCGTGGCTTACTCGATCATCCTGTCCGGGCTCTACCTGCCATTGATCTTCATGCTGATCGGCCTGGTGTTCCGCGGCGTGGCCTTTGAATTCCGCTTCAAGGCGAAGGAGCACGAGCGTCACCTGTGGGACAAGGCCTTCATCGGCGGCTCCGTGACGGCGGCCTTCTTCCAGGGCGTGTCGCTGGGCGCCTTCCTGGACGGTATCGCCGTGTCCGGCCGCAGCTATGCCGGCGGTCCCGTCGACTGGATCGCCCCGTTCCCGCTGCTGGCAGGTGCCGGTGTCATGATCGCCTACACGCTGCTGGGCAGCACCTGGCTGATCATGAAGACGGAAGGGGAGCTGCACCGGCGCATGGTGCAGGTGGCGCGGCCGTTCGCGCTGTTGCTGCTCGGGGCGATCGTCGCGGTGAGCATCTGGACCCCGCTGCGCGACCCGGCGGTCGCCGATCGCTGGTTCTCTTTCCCTAATATCGTCTTCCTGGCCCCGGTACCGATCCTGGTGCTGCTCTTCATCACCATCCTGCTGCGATCGCTCAGGCGCCAGCCGCACCGCTGGCCTTTCGTGGCCTCGCTGGCACTGGTCTTCCTGGGTTACTCCGGCATGGCGATCAGTATCTGGCCGCACATCGTGCCGCCCCATATCTCGATCTGGGAAGCCGCGTCGCCGCCGTCCAGCCAGGGTTTCGCGCTGGTCGGCACGCTCTTCATCCTGCCCATCATCCTGATGTACACCATGTGGTCGTACTGGGTCTTCCGCGGCAAGGTCAAGGCCGATGCGGGGTACCACTGATGAATCCGAAACGGCTCTGGCTGCGCCGCCTCGGCTGGATGGTCGGCCTGTGGAGTGCCGGCGTGGCGGCCCTGGCTGTTGTCGCCGGGCTGCTGCGCATGCTGATGCATGCTGCCGGTATGCGCTAACGCGACCGGGTTTTTACGTGAAGGTCAGGTCCAGCCCGACCCACCTCGTCAGGGCGATAGTGAAGAGTCCCAGCAGCAGCAGCGCCAGCAGGAAGACCGCGGCGACCTTGACGGCCGCGATCAGCACCGCGCGCTTTTCCTGCGCCTCGTTCGTCTCCCCGCCTTGCTCCTTATCCCGTTTTTTCCTCCCTTGATCGTAATGCCACTTGACGGCGTAGTACATGCCCGTGCCCAGCACGAGAATCTTGAACGTCGCGAAGACGATAGGGATCCATTCCATTCTGCGTATTTCCCGGGTATTTCCTGTGACTGTCCGAGGAGCACCGCCTCGTAACAATGTGTCGGCAGCTGCGTGCTTGTTCAAGCCCGTTATCGAGCTCTGAGGCATACTACCGGAAAGCAAAATCCATACGTTGAGACAAAATGTCCCATGTGAAAACCATACAAGATGACGAACTGCCAGGCTGGTTGCCGGGATTGGCGCCGCATGGGGGCCGCGCTTCCTGCAGATCGCGGATGCGCTGCCACCGCAGCGCCGGCTGGCAGCACGGCTGGACGTCGACCTGACAACGGTCACGCGTGCCTACGACGAGGCCAGGCGCCGCAACCTGCTGGTCGGCCGCGGCGCCCGGGGCACGTATGTCGCGGCGCCGCGAGTGGAAATGACTCCGGTCCTCGACCTGAGCATGAACGTTCCGCCACCGCCGCAAGGCGTGGACTTCGACGACATGATGAAACAGGGCCTGGCCCAAGTACTGATGAGGTCGGACAATGGCTTGCTGATGACTTACCACCTGGGCGGGGGAAGCGACTCCGACCGCCAGGCTGCAGCCAGATGGCTGGAACCGGTCCTTGGACACCTGGATCCCGGGCAGCTTGTCGTCTGCCCGGGTGCACAAGCGGCGATCGCCGCCTTGCTCCTGGCGCTGACCGGGCCTGGCGATGTCATCCTGGCAGAACCAATGAGTTACCCCGGCCTGCGTGCCGCGGCGGCCCAGCTCGGGCGCCGCATCGTTGCCGTGGAAGCGGACAGGCAGGGGATGGTGCCTGCGATGCTCGAGGAAGCGTGCCGCCGGCACAAGCCGGCGCTGGTCTACCTCAATCCGACATTGCAGAACCCGACCGCGATCACCATGCCGGAACGCCGGCGCAAGGAACTCGCCGGCATCGCGAAGCGCTGCAATGCACGCGTCGTCGAGGACGATCCCTACTGGCTACTTGCCGATGCGCCGCCACCGCCGATCGCCACGTTCGCCCCGGAACGCGTGTACTACATCTCGACCCTGTCGAAATGCCTGACGCCCGGCTTGCGCGTGGCGTTCGTGCGCGTACCGGACCCTCAGGAACGCGAACGATTCCTCGTCGCGCTCAGGTCGTTCGCGCTGATGGCCGCTCCGCTGACGGTCGCACTGGCCACGCAGTGGATCCTCGACGGGTCGGCCGCGGGATTACTCGAAGGCGTACGCAGCGAGGCGCGCCTGCGCCACCGGATGGCCCGGGATATCCTGGCGGGCCGGTACAGCGGCGCCGGAGACGGCCTTCACGTGTGGATCGAGTTGCCGGCGTACTGGAACTCGCCGCAGCTTGCGCATGCCGCCGGCAGCGAGGGCATCGCAGTCATGCCGGCGGAAGCCTTCGCGACAGGCAGCGGATCCGTGAACGCCGTCCGGATCTCGCTGGGGACCGTCAAGGACCGTGGGCAGTTACAGGCGGGTCTTCAACGGCTGTCATATCTGCTTGCCCGGCGGCCCGGGTCGGTCAGCGCTGCGGTGGTTTGACTGTCCGGGAATACCACTAAAAAACGGCCCGGTCCGGTCAACAGCCGGCTCCCGCGAGAACTGCGGGAAGCCGGCGTACGGGTCATGTTCAGGCGCGGCGTCGTCGGTTGGCGGCTACCAGGCCCAGTCCGGCGAGCAGCATTCCCCAGGTAGCGGGCTCCGGCACGGCCGAAGGCGTCCACTGATAAGCGTTGGAATAATTGTTGATGCTGAGGCTGAACGCAACCGTACTTGCCACGTCGGTCGTATTGGCGATGGCATACCAAAATGGCCTGGTTGTGGTGCCTTCCAGCGGCGCATTGTACAGTCCGAAGTCCTGGCCGGTGACCGAATTACCGGAAGTCAAAGACAGGAGGGTCGACCAGTTCGCCGAGAACCCGGTATCGCCCGGATTGGACAGCACCGCGCTGCGGAATACCTCGCCGCTGAGTGTCAGCACGGAATGCGGGGCAAGCCGCAGCGTCCAGGATTGGTCTATGTAGCCCTCGGCGCTGAACGACTCGTCCATTTCACGCCCGACGGTCGTCGTCAGCGCAAGGTTGCCGGAAATTGCGTCGGCACTCGTGGCCACACGGCCTGAGAGAAACGAGGTTTCAAAGGCCGACGGGTCGGTGCCCGAAACGTCTTCCGTCCGATACGGCCCTTCGGATGGAATTGTCCATTTCGTCACGGAGTGCCAGTGCCGGGTGGCGACATCCTCAATGGTGAAACCTGCCGCCGCGCTGTCGGCGGGTGTCAGGTCGATGACGCCGAATTGCAGGTTCCTGAGGCCCGACGTTTGCGTGAAACTCTCCGCGGCCAGCGCAGCCGCAGGCAGGCACGCGGCTGCGAGGGGGAAGACCAGTATCGAAAGCTGTTTTTTCATTGGTAGAGTCCTTGCGAATCAGGCGCGGCTTGCGCGGCGGCGCGCTGCGGCGCCCAGGGTCAGAAGGCCGAGACCGAGCATCGCATAGGTCGCCGGTTCGGGAACGGGAAGGGCTTCGACAATCGTGAAGGAATCGGTGAGGAACTGGACAGTCACGACTGAATCCTCGGTCCCGGGATTGGCAAAAGCGAGCCAGAAATCTTCGGCATGGCTGTAACCGACTTCCCGGGTGCCCAGCGAGGTACGCGTGACCGGACCATTGTCGTTCCTGGAAAACATGTAAATCGTCGTCGATGCATTGGTCAGCCTGTTGCCGATGCCATTGCCCGAATAGCCAAGGTCGAGGAAGGCATGGCCGGACAGCGTCAGCGCGCTGCCGGCAGAGAGCGTCACGTCATAGGTCTGCACTGCCCTGATCTCGACGAGCGCATCAGCCTCCCTGTATGGAGAGATCGCTCCATGGATGCTGATTTCGCCGATGCCGTCTCCCGCAGTGAGGGTGGCGTTCAGATCTCCAGCACTCAATGTGTGCGTCACCGGCTGCTGGCCGGAAGTTTCGTCGGAAAATTCCTGGTCGAGGGAGCGTCCGTCGAGGCGGCCATAGTAACTGCTGTTCCGCAGGCTGGCCGAATACGATGCCGTTACACCGTCATCCGGCTGGAGATCGATGACACCGAACGTTGCGCCGCTGATGCCGCCGCTGAATGTGACGCCATCGACGGCCTGTGCGCCGGTCATGGACAAGATGAGGGCTGCCGCAAGCCCGGTTAATCTGCATATCCTGGAATTCATTTTTCCTCGCAAAGTGGATTCAGCTGCTGGAGTGTCCTTCACCAGCGAACTTCGGTTCAGGACACGAGGTGGTGGCTGCCGGCATGCCTTGCTTTCAATATAAAAGTAGCATTTTGACAACCATTGACAATCATAGCTTATTGTCATGCTTTGAGGTCAGGGGCGTGACAGGCCGGAACTGGCCGTTTCGCTGACACCACAAGCGCAGCGAGGGAAGGAGGACAGGGCGCACGGACCCGGCTGCCGTATGAAACGACAGCCGGGTTGACCCGATGGGGGGTTACTTGAACGAGTAGGCCAGCGCGGTGTAGAACTGGCGTCCGCGCGGGTCGGTATAGCTGGGATCGTACCCGACGGAGAAACTGAACAGCTGGTTCGACCGTGGGGGATTCTTGTCGAGCAGGTTCCTGATGCCGGCCCGCAGTCTCAGGCCCGGCGAGATCTGATACCCGCCGGTCAGGTCCAGCAGCGAGTAGGAATCGACACGGTGGACCGAGCCGTCGGCCAGCAGGTTCTGGTCGCGATAGCCGCTCAGGTAGGTTTGCTGCAAGGTCAGGTTGAGCGGGCCCCGTTCATAGTCCAGGCTCACCGTATGGCGCCAGCGCTGGACGATCTGGTCGTTGGTGTACACGCCCAGCGCGCTGATATCGGGGCCGTCGTTCGATTCGCGCGTCTTGTAGTCGAACACATAGGTGCCGTTGAGCGAGAAGGCAAACTTGCCCACGGCGGTGGCGGGCAGGCGCCAGTCGACGCCCAGGTCGACGCCCGAGGTTTCCAGCGCGCCGATATTGCGCAGCCGCGAATCGATCGACAGGATGGGCCCCGGAATCCCCGGCAATTCCGGATCGGGCTCGCCGCGGATGATGAAGGCGGCATTGCGCACCGGGTCGGTGAAGTAGGAGCCTTCCGGCGAGACGATCACGTCGGTCTTCTTGATGCGCCAGTAGTCCAGCGTGGTCGTGAAGTCGCGATACGGTTCGACCACCAGGCCCAGCGAAAACTGCTTCGATTCCTCGGGGCGCAGCGACGCCGAGCCGCCCCGGAGCTTATCCGGTTGCAGGCCGCAGTAATCGGGATTCTCGGTGTTGTCGATCGCGCCGACCTGGATGCAGCCGAGCGGGTCGTTGTAGATGCCGTTGGCCTGGCCCAGCCGCACCGGGCCGTACAGGTCGGCGAGGGACGGCGCGCGGAAACCGGTGCCATACGACCCGCGCACCACCACCTGCCGTATCGGATTCCAGCGTATGCCGACCTTCGGGTTGGTGGTCGAGCCCACGTCGTTGTAGCGGTCATGGCGCAGCGCGAGCTGCGCTTCGAGGCTGGCCAGCACGGGCAGGTTGACTTCGGTATACACGGCCTTGACGTTGCGCCCGCCCGAAAACGGCGTAGCCTCGCCTTCGCCGCGGATTTCCCCGGCCTGCAGCAACGCCGAGGGCCTGAAGCTCATCTTTTCGCGCCGGTATTCGGCACCGACCGCGATGGCGGCGTTGCCGCCGGCCATCGGGAACAGGTCGCGCGTGGCCTTGACATCGAACGAGTCGGTGGTGCCGCGCGAATGGCGCGCCGGGTCGTTGATCTTGGCCGCCGCCAGCTGGGCTTGGCCTTCGGGACCGGACGGTCCGAACGGATTGATGATGCCGCTCGCGAAAGCGGCATCGAACAGCGAGGTCCTGACATAGCCGTCGATGTATTTGTCGTCGACCTCGTTGACGCTGTGATTAAGCGCCATGTCGTAGTCCCATCCCTGCACCACGCCCTTGAGGCCGACCACCATGCGTGTGGCCTTCGCATCGATTTCATTGGTCCGCGGTCCGCCTTCGGTCAGGCGCATGTTGACGACGAGCGGAGTCTTGTTGTCCGATATCAGCGCATGCGGGTAGTACTGCCCGGCCAGCGGATAGATCTCGCCCGAGACCGTCAGCGCGCTGATGCGGTAGGTGGTCGATGTTTCGTTGACGAGCAACTCGCCGTACAGGGTCGTGTCATTGTCCAGCGCAAACTGGCCACGGGTGAGCAACGACGCGCGCTTCGATTCCGGGAAGAGTTCGGTGTCCTGCATGTAATCGTACATGCAGGCAGCCGGACCGACGAAGCTGTCCGGCGCGTAGACGGTGGCCGGCGGATTGCAGGCCGGTGCGCTGGGATTCAAGCGGGGGCCGGTGGCGCTGGTGCCATTCGCGCGGGTGCGGCGCACGTTTGCCGGAAACGTATTCGAACTGCCCGAATCGAGATTGATGTCGGGCTGGTAGGCCGAACCGATCCAGCTGCGCTGCGACGAGCGCAGGCTGCTGGTGTCCTGGTAATCGAGCACGGCCAGCAGGTTATAACGGTCGGTTGCCAGGTTGCCGATGCCGCCCGACAAGGTCGCCGTCGCCTTGCGCGCGCCGCCATGCTCGGTGTCGGCGTAATAAACACTTGCGTCGGCACCTTCGTAATTGCGGCGCGTGATGAAGTTGATCACGCCGCCGATGGCATCGGTGCCATAAATGGCCGAGGCACCGTCCTTGAGCACTTCGACGCGCTCCAGCGCCGCCGACGGAATCGCGTTCAGGTCGACGCCCGCATTGCCGCCCGGAGAGGCAAAGTTGGCCAGGCGCCGGCCATTGAGCAGCACCAGCGTGGACGACACGCCAATGCCGCGCAGGTTGGCGCCGTTGAAACCGCGCTGGCCGGCAATGTCGCTGAAACTGGCGCCGTCCGTCAGGGCGGCCGTGTTGGCGGACACTTTCGACAGCAGTTCAGCCACGGTGGTAACGCCGCTTTTCTCGATGTCGGCACGGGTGATCAATTGCACCGGCAATGCCGTCTCGGCGTTGAGGCGCTTGATCGACGAACCGGTGATTTCCACTTTCGGTATCGGCTGGGTCTCCTGCGCCGCAGCCGGAAAACCCAGCGAAGCCATTAAGCCGGCGGTGGCCGTGACACCAAAGATCCGCGATACATGGGCGGCGATACGCGTTGGAACCGGCAGGTTCCCGTGCTGATATGACATTCAATCCCTCCAGTGATTTCTTCGATGGGTTGTATTGATCGCTGCTATTACCTTGATAGCCGGGTGGTATTTACCTCTGGCTTGTAAACCGGATTACGCAAAGCCATTCGAGAAAATGTCGCGTCGGCGAAGGATTGCCGGCGCCGATATCGTCTCGAATATGGCGCAATGCGGTTCTCGATATTCCGTTCCGAGATGGATACACGCGGATGCAGCCATGCGCGTGGTTCCTGCTTTTACACTAGCGTGGGATAGGCGGATGAGCAACGAAATTGCTGCCGATTTTTACATCGTGCCCGAAATGTGTAAAAAATAATACATTTCTGGAATGGCTGGATGGTGGGGGTAAAGCAGTGGCGGTGCAGGGCCAGCGATGTCGGTAGGCATACGCACCCTCATGGAAACTGCTGCCGCCAGCAGCAGTTTCCGGAGCACGTTAGGGGCTCTCAATACCAGTCTGCGGGGAATAGGGTGCCGGAAGTGATGTCGAGATGCTTGTACAGTGCAACGCCGGTCCAGTCGCTGAGATTGAACACGGTATTCGAATCCGCCAGCTTTCTTACTTCGACGGTGGAGACTGTCAGAGGAAACTTGGGCCGGCACACGCTAGGCGGGACAGAGGGGCGAACAAAATAGACTGCGCTTTCCGTGGTGGTCGACGGGTTGGTGACCCGCTTCGCGGTCACCGGTCTCGCATCGCCATTTCCCTGTACCAGCAAGGCAGTCTCGACGCTGATGCCGATACCGCGCGCAGTCATATTGCCGCTTGAGGATGCGGGCAATACACCGCCGACGCATCCGGCGCTCCCGCTTGCCGTTCTGCTCGGCGCCACGATCCTTGAAATGAAGGTAATGAAGCGGCCCATCCGATCGCGGCTGTCGAAATGCGAATCGAAAATCAGGCTTGCCAATGCGGGTGGTGCGATGAAGCCACCCTGCAGACTCAGGGGATCGGGGTCGAACGTAATATCCTTGTAGTAGGGATTGAGCATCGACTCCTCCGACGTGGCAGACTTGTAGAGCGCGGAATAATCGAACTGGCCAAGTACTGCCAGACCGGCGCTGGTGCCACCGACGGGGACGTTTTTGGCCATCAGTGTTTTCAGCGTCTGTTCGAGCGCCGTCCCTTTCCAGAAACGGATGTAATGACTCTGGTCGCCGCCTGCGATAAAGACGACATTGGCCTTGGCAAGGATGGCATTCACGGCCGCGCTATTGGCCGCCCTGACGCTGGGGATCACCAGCGTTTCCACCGAGGTCAGGCCCAGCGAAGCGCCACCCACCCACAATTCGGCGATCGTCGTGGAGGTCGACAGCTTGTCATCGCTGTAGAAAATATAGGGGTTGTAGGCCTCCGTTCCGGTAGCCCGGATAACGACAAATCGTCCGCCGGTGCCCGGTTTGATGCCGGCCCGCTGGATCAGCCACCGAAAGGCCGGATCGACGTCAGGACCGCCTCCCATCAGCACGAAGGACGGCGTCGGCAGGGAGGACGGTGCCGTTACCGGCGCATTGACATCGCCTGTCGCGAAATAGGAATACAGAGGAATCGGCTGCGCAGGTTCGAATGTGGGCTCCGCGACTGCCGGCGCAGCGTAAACAAGCGACGTTATTGCGAGCATCAGCGCGCCGAAACCTGAAAGAAGCCGCATCAGCGACTGGTGGAAAGAGCGTGTCAGCATGGTTCGAGCTCCGATAAAGGCTGTTTCTGGGATTGAACATCTATCGGGACGGCAGGTCCCGATCATAAAAAGCGGCTCCTAACAACGTCGCTTGACAGCGCTCGACAGCAGCAGCAAGCCGCCCAGCACCATGGCAAAGGCGGGCGGTTCGGGCACCTGGGCGATACCGAAGGTCAGCGTGCCGGAATTCCACACACCTTCAGGCTCGTCGAATGCGAGATCCTTAAAGTAGTCATGGAACTCCAGGCGCAAGATACCGTCGGCGCCCACCGCAAAAACCTGTCCCAGCTCGCCAAGGTCCTGGAACCCGGCATAATTCATCGTCCCGTCAAAATCATCGCCGCCGCCAGGCGTAAAAGTCACACCGGTGCCCAATGAATCGCTGAAAGTGATCTGCATTTCGGACAGATAGCTGCCGGCATGACTCGTCACGTTGACATCCCACTTGAAACTCATGATCGATGCTCCGGCGCCGACGTAAAAGTCCAGGATGACATTACTCACCGCGCCTCTCTCGTCATTATTCAAGACGCCTTCAGTGTTCACCTGCAGCTCGTGCATGGCTTTTTCATGTGTCTTCACTTCAGTTGCGCTGGCACCGCTGGCCTGCGCCAATCCAAACGTTAATGCCATAGCTACCGTCAATAGACGCTGCACATACTTTGTATTCGTCATGATATTTTCCGGAAATAAATACCACAGCACGCAGGGAAACTATTCGATGGGTTGAAGGCATCGATAGTTCGAAGAGGTCGGTCGTGATCGATTGCAGGAGTCGATGCAAGTGTATCGCTAACGCTTGCTGTCAAAGCATCGAATGCAAAGAAAATACGTCGGCGGGTTACCGAAGAGAAATCCGTATTGCCGAAACTGATGAAAGAAGATTTTAAGGAGGAAACAGTACGTTGCGGATTGCATGTCCAGCGATTGATCGATGGATTTATCGCACAGGGAGAGACTGGTGGAGCCCCGAATTTGAGAACTGTACAGACAGCGTTTCAAGAAAAAACGGTAATACTGGTACGGCCCAATCGTGTCGATCGAGCGGGCAGGGCTGCGTATCGATATCCCAACAGGCTTACTGGCGACTGGGGGGCCGCAAAGACCTGGACAATGATGACGGTCGGGTCATAGACTGTGGAATTCGGCTGTGCCTTCGACGGACTGACTACATGATTACCTGCCACGTAAAATACACTATCGACCCCTATCAGCTGGACGCCTTCGAACGCTATTCACGCGATTGGGTCCGGATTGTCAGGCGAATGGGAGGGGAGCATCACGGCTATTTCCTGCCCGCCGAAGGGGCTAACAATATCGCCTACTGCCTGTTCAGTTTCGCCAGCCTGTCCGATTATGAACGGTATCGCCGCGAGTCCGCAGAAGACCAGGAATGTATCGAGCTGGTGGGCATGGCCACTCGGCAGAAGTTTATCCTGAGCTATGAACGCAGTTTTTTGCGGCCGGTGCTTCAGTAAATTTCCCGCGCCAGGCATTCACACGGTTCGATATTCGATGAGTTCATCCGCCTTTCGTACATTCCGCGCCGGCTTTCAAATGAAGGCCGATGCGACGATGTGCGTCGTGCGCCGCGTGCTGGCCGGCTTGGTCCTGCTGGCTTGCTTTGCCTCGCCAGCTTTCGCTTGTTTGCTGATAACCAGTAACAGGCTGTTCGACAGGTCGGTGCCGGACACCTTCCAGTGGGATAAAGCCAGGATGAACCGTGCCTTGCCGGCGCCGAAGCTGAAAACCGCCCGTATCGACCGCGACCCCGATATCCCCACCAGCTACGTGCGGCGAATAGAATCGTGCCGCAGCGGCATGGTAAGTGTGTGGATTCGCTGGCCACGCGCCGGCAAAACCGACATCGACAAGACAGGTTTTCAGTTCAAGCTGCTGAGCCCGGACAGCGGGCTGTCCGTGGACGACGTTCCCGTCATCGGCGTGCGCGAAGGCGATGCGATCCGCTTCCAGTTCCTGCTGTTCGAGTCGCCCTACGCGGCGAAGGACCCACTGGAAGTGAAAATGCAGGTCTACGCGGTCAATGATAAAAGGCAGCGTGGGCCAGCCAGCACGCTTGCATTGCGAGCGCCGCCGGCTTGCTCCACCGGGAGCCAGCGGTAACCGGGTATCAGCGGTAACTGGTATCGGCGTTATCGTGCACTTGCTGCGCGAGCCGTCGCCATGGGCACCCGCAAGGTCCACACGGTGCCCTGCGCGGACGTCGCCAGTTCCAGCGCGCCGTCGATCTTCGCGGCCCGTTCGCGCATGCCGGGAATGCCCCAATGGCCGGGGCGGCCGCCATCGTCGACGATTTCGCGCGGCATGCCGCGGCCGTCGTCCACGATGGCGATGCTCAATTCCGCCGGCGCGTAGCACAGCGTGACGGTGACCGTGCGCGGCCGCGCGTGGACGAAGGCATTCCACACCGCCTCGCGTGCGATGGCCAGCGCTTCCTCGGCAACCGCTTCGTCGAGCGGCATCGCCTTTCCTTCGGTGACCACGCTGAAGCGCACGCCGTGATCGCGTGCCAGCGGCTCGCCGTGGCTGGCGATGGCTTGCGCCAGGCCGCCGGCCGGCAGGGGCACGCCGCGCAGTCCGGCCACGCGGTCGCGCCCCTCGGCCAGCACCTGGTTGGCCTGCTCCAGCGCCGCCTCGAGCGGTTCGCGCTCGCCGTCCCGCAGCCGGTACACGGCGGCCGTCATCTTCAGGATCAGGCCCTGGATCGACTGCAGCAGCGTGTCGTGCAGCTCGCGGGCGATGCGCTCGCGCTCGGCATGACGTTCGTTCATCCTGGCCGCCAGCCCGCGCGCCACGCGGCGCAGCCGCATCCGGTGCAGCACCCACAGCGCGGCGACCACGCCGCCGGCGCACAGCATGCGGAACCACAGCGTCTGCGTCAGGCTCGGCGCGATCTCGAACGACAGCACGGCGCCTTGCTCGTTCCACACGCCATCGTCGTTGGAAGCGATCACGCGGAAGCGGTAGCGGCCCGGCGCCAGGTTGGTGTAATGGGCGGCGCGGCGTCCTTCGGCGTCCTGCCAGCCATGGTCGACGCCCTCGAGCTGGTAGCGAAAGCCCACGCGTTCGGCGGAGCGGTAGCTCAGCGCCGTGAAGTCGACCTCCAGCGCGCTGGTATGCGGTGGCAGCAGCATGCCCTCCCGGGCCGGCCATGCCTTGCCGCCGGACTTCAGCGCCGTCACGTACACCGGCGGCACCAGGCCGTTGCGCGGCAGCTGCGCGGGATCGAACGCGAAAACGCTCGCCATCGTCGAGAACCATAGCGAGCCGTCCGAGGCACGAATGGCCGACGGCAGCGGCGTGATGGAACTGGCGGTGCCGACCAGGCCATCGCGGTAGTCGAGGCGCTCGAAACGCACGCGGTAGGCCCCATCGACGGCTGCCCGCCGCAGATCGACCGACGCGATGGCGGAAAGGCCGGCGCCGCCATTGATCCAGAGCGTGCCGTCGCGCGCGAACACGAGTCCCGTGATGCCGGTGAACGGTTCGCCGCCCTGGCCGGTGACCGCCGTGAAGCGCTGGCCATCGAACCACGCCAGGCCGTTTTCGCCACCGATCCAGGCGCCATTGGTGGAGGGCAGGATGGCCAGTACCGTGCCGGTGGCGAGTCCGTCGGCGCGGTTGAACTTGCGCACGTTGCCGCGATCGAGCAGCGCAAGCTGGTCGTCGGTGGAGCCGAACCACATGCGCCCGAGCGGGTCGGCGGTCATCGCCGTGACGGCAAAGCCGGCCAGCCCGGCTACGCCGCCATGCGCGCTCCAGCTGCCATCGCGCAGCGTGTACAGGCCTCGGCGGCCCATGCTGGCCCACAGTGCGCCGCCCCCATCGGTGGCCAGTGAAAAAATGGCGGTGTGCTGCGGATCGACCAGTCCCGCCGGCAACGGCACCGCTTCCCGCTTCCCGTCGCGCACCTTCCACAGGCCGCCGATGCCGCCGCTCCACAGCGTGCCATCGGCGCCGGCATGCAGCGCGGTCGTCAGGTCGAGGTTCGACGATGGCGGCGCGAACGGCACCGCCGCCGCATCGGGCCCGGCCAGCGCCGAGCGGTCGACCCACGCGCCGCCGTCCGGACGCGGCGCCAGCGGGCGCGCACCGGCCGTGTAGCGCGGCAGGTCGATAGCCTTCAGGCGCGCGGCCCGGAACCGGTCCAGGCCATTCTCGGTGCCGACCCAGATATTGTCTTCGCGATCCTGGAACACGGTAAAACCATGCAGGCCGGAGAGCCCACGCTCGGCATCGGTGCGCTGCTGCGGTGCCTGGCGTCCCGCGGAATGACGCAGTACGCCGCGGTAATCCGGCTGCCACAGGTTGCCGGCGCGGTCGAACAGGAAGGCATTGAGCCGGTCGTCGATCTGCCACGTCTTCGGATCGGTGCCGGGTGCACCCGCCAGCAGGTGCAGGCCGGGACGCATCAGGTCGGACGTCCAGATGCTGCCATCGGGGTGCTCGGCCAATATGCCGTTCCCCGTGACATCGAGCTTGCGTTCGAAGCGGCCGGCGCCTTTCGGCAGCGAGAACACGCCGTCGCTGGTGCGCACCCAGAATGTGCCGCCGCGATCGCGCAGCATCGCCTGGACGGAGCCGCCCGGCGCGGCCAACGCCGCCGCCGGCTTGCGCCACACACCATCGGCACCCATCTCCCGCAGGCCGCCGCCGGACGTACCGAGCCACAGCCGGCCCGCGCCATCCTGGCCAAGACCGGAACTCGAACCCGCAGGCGTCCCATGTTCGCCGACGCGGAAGTGACGCATGCGGCCATTGGCCAGTAGGCTGGCGCCGCCGTACTTGTAGACGAGCCACAGCGCGCCATCCGGCAGCACGCCCAGGTGCGTGATGCTCGACGACAGCGGCTCCAGGCCGATGTCGCGTGCCCGTTCGAAACGGGCGCCGTCGAAGCGGAACAGGCCGGCGGCGCCGCCGATCCACAGCCAGCCGTCCGGCGTCTGCGCGATGGCCGAGATGCCGGTCGGCGCGCCGTCGCTGGCCGTCCAGCTGGTGTGCTGCATCGCGATGACCGGCTGGTTTTCAGCCGGTTCGGCTGGCGCTGCGATGACGGCCGCGATGTGGCATGCGAGTGCCGCGGCGACGAAGGATTTGGAAATGGTGCGAAGGGGCGGGAACATGGACGACCTGGTCAGTAACGGGCGCAGTGTAACCGAAACCTCCCGCTGAGGGCGGGGCAGGGCGTTGGTCGATCGGGGCTTGCGATGTTCCAGCGCCGCGGCACCTGAGCATTGTCGACTGATGTATCCGATCAGGGCACACGCCCGCGGCGGTATGGCCGATGGGATCGTATCAACAATCCGGCTGGAATGAGGGGGCGGTCGAACTGACCCGCCAGAGGCATGTCAGGCCTCGAACTGGTGGTACACCTTGGCGATGACTTTCCAGTCGCCTGCCATTTTGATCAAGGTGAGATAGTCGTTGTAGTCTGCACCAATGGCATCCTGCTCCATGTCCACGCGTACGACGGCAGTGGTGGGCGTGATCGCCAGCACGTCCAGGCGCGTAGTGATCTCCGCAGCTTTTCCGTTCTGCGTGACAAATTTGTACAAGTTTTCGATTGGCCCACCCAACAGCTGTCCATTGGTGAAACCGTACATCACGGCATCCTCATGGAATGCTTGGGCAACCTGTTCGACGCTACCGGTGCGCAGGCCGTCGACGTAGTGCTGGGCGACGGCGATGACACCGTTGTAATCGGCTGTCGGTACGGCTTTGATATTCTTGCTCATGTCTTGCTCCTGATGTGATTGGTTTAAAGGTGGTGGACGGTGCGCCCGCCGTGGCGTAGATGATCACAAAGTGGCGACAGGCCAGTCGGTGAACCCTTTTGCACCGCCGTTGTAGTAAGACTCGCGCGGTGCGATGGCAAGTTCCTTCCCGCGACGCAGACGCTCCACCAGGTCGGGGTTGGCAATGAACAGGCGCCCAAATGCCACTGCATCAATTTTTCCTTGCGCGCGCCGATCGATGGCGAGGTTGAGGTCGTAATTGTTGTTGCCAATGTAGGGGCCGTTGAACATGGCCCGTAATTGGTCGAGGTCGACATTGTCCGGCACGACACGCGAGCCGCCGGTGGTACCTTCGACGATATGCAGGTAGGCCAGTTCGAATCGGTTGAGTTCGCGGATCAGGTGGCCGTAGGTGCCCATGACGTTACTGTCGAGCGGTGTGTTGCCGACATCTGGTGTGACGGGTGACAGGCGAATGCCGACGCGGTTTCCGCCCCAGATGGCGACAATTGCTTCTGTTACGTCGAGCGTCAGACGCACGCGGTTTTCCAGTGTGCCGCCATACTGGTCGGTGCGTCGATTGGTGGCGTCGCGCAGGAACTGGTCGAGCAAGTAGCAATTGGCCGAGTGCACTTCCACACCGTCGAATCCCGCACGTAGCGCGTTCTTCGCGGCGTGTACATACTGCGCGATGATGCCGGCGATTTCGTCGGTTTCCAGCGCGCGCGGCATTGAGACCGGCACGAATCCTTCCGTTGTATAAGTGCTGCCTTCTGCCTTGATCGCCGAAGGAGCAACCGGTGAGCCGCCATCGGGTTGCAGTTTCACGGAAGAGAAACGGCCGACGTGCCATAGCTGGCAGACGATCTTGCCGCCCACTGCATGGACTGCATCGGTAACTCGCCTCCATCCTGCGACTTGCGCATCGTTCCAGATGCCAGGTGTCGCCGCATAGCCACGCCCCTGCGGCGAAATGTTGGTTGCTTCCGAGACGATCAGACCAGCACTGGCACGCTGGGCGTAGTACGTCGCGTGCAACATGCCGGGTACGCCGTCTTCACCGTAGCGGCTGCGCGTGACAGGAGCCATGACGATCCGGTTTGCAGTGGCGATTGCGCCGAAACTACTGGGAGTGAAGAGGTCGGTAAGTAAGCTGTTGTCGGGCATCGTGGTTCCTTGTCAGTCGTGGAGCGGTTCAGTGAAGTTCGCTATGCGGCTACTTTAAGGATCATTGATAATGAAGTGAATCGCCATAAACCGAGATACGGAATGATCAAAAACGACATAATCATCAAGTCGCCGCCCGTCATGGGATTAGCAAGTGACCCCTCGGCACTGACACCAATCCACCTCCCGGGGCTGATGGCGTTCGAGGCGGCTGCCCGGGTGCTCAACTTTGGCAAGGCCGCCGCGGAACTGGGCGTAACGGCCACCGCGATGTCGCGTACGATTAAAATTCTCGAAGAACAACTCGGCGTGCGGTTGTTCAACCGCACCACACGCAGCGTCGGCTTGACCGAGGCCGGTACTGCGTTAAACGCGGCCATTGCTCCGGCACTTGCCAGCATTCGCGGCGCCCTGGTTCAGGTCAGCCACGGCGCGGACCGGCCGTCGGGTCTGCTGCGAATAAACCTGTCATACGTGGCTTATCGCATTCTGGTCGAACCGCATGTCGATGCGTTCTTCGCCGCATTCCCGGGAATCAATCTGGAGATATCGCTGGACAATCAGCTCAGCGATATTGTCAGCGCGGGTTTCGACGCCGGCATTCGCCTGGGCCGGAAAGTGCAAAACGACATGGTCGCCGTGCAGCTAGGCGGCTTGCAACGACGTGTCGTGCTGGCGGCACCGGACTATTTCCGGGAGCGCTCGCGCCCCGAGCGTATCGAGGACCTGCTCGGGCATGACTGCATCCGGCAGCGCTATTCATTTGGTGGCAGGCTGTTCGACTGGAAATTCCAGGTGGCCGGCCAGATGGTCCAGATCGATGTGCAAGGCCGCTTGATAGTCGACGATATGCACTCTGTCATCGATGCGGCGGTGCGCGGTGCCGGGATCGCCTTCGCTTACGCAGACTTCGCGCGCCAGGAAATAGCTGCCGGATCCTTGGTGCGCATCCTCACGCAAGACAGCGCGACTGACGACGCATTTCATATCTATTATCCCCATCGCTCTCATATGCCCGGGAAGCTGCGTGTCTTTGTCGATTTCATGAGGGATGCCAACCGTCCTGCAAGGCCTTGAACAGCATGGTCCGATACGGGCGTTCGTCGTACGCTTCCTGCAACTCGAACTTCATTTGAACGATACCCGAACGGGCGTGAAACGCGTAGCGTTCGCGTGGATCCACACTGACGACTGGCGGGCATTCTTCGATAGCGGACCGCTAAAACAGCCTAACGATGAACCGGAACGGTCTGAAACGGTCTGTAACGCCGAAGCCAGACAGTCTAATTCGCGGCGAGATTTGCCAGGAACAGTCGATTCCGGTCCAAATTTTTCCGTGCAACGCTGATTCGGGACCGTAGTAGATGATTCGAGATCGTGTTGGAGCGATTTAGAGCGGCTGACGAAAAGGGTATCGCATCCGCACCCCACGCATCGTCATCCCTTGCCGGTCACGCGAGGTTGCGCTTGAAATAGGGTCCCAGTTTGGCCATCGCCAGGCCCATACCCGGTCCGTCGTACAGATCCATATGCGTCGCGCCCGGGATCACGGCCAGCTCCTTCCTGCCTGGTGCCCTGGCGAACAACGCCTTGCTGTGCCACAGCGAGCCGGCTTTGCTGCCGGCGACGATCATCACTGGCTGGGTCAGCGTCTCGAGGCGATCGAAGCCGGTGAACGCGATCATGTAGCTGGCGCTCGCCAGCAGCATCTTGTTGGGCGCATTCGGGTGCTGCCCGCGCGGCGTCAGGTAATAGTCGGCTGCCTGCTGCAGATCGTACGGGGCCGAACGGTCGCCGACGGCAGGCACGTAAGGGATGTAAACCGGCGCCGCACCGCCGGCCTCCGCGGTGCGCTGCCTCCCAGCGGCGTCCAGCGTCTTGATCTGGTCGGCGACCTTGCCCTTGCCGTCCCACCCCTGGCGAAACGCCGCGCCCACGTCCACGGCGCTGACCGTGCCGATTGCCCTGATGCGGCGATCGGTCGATGCCGCCTTGACGGTTGCGCCGCTGCCGGCACAGATACCGAGCGCGCCGATGCGGGCGTTGTCGACGTAGGGGAGGGTGGTCATGTAATCGACGGCGCTGTAGATATCGCCCACGCGGCGCATCGGGTCATCGAGAAAGCGCGGCATGCCGCCGCTGGCGCCCTGATGGGAGGCGTCGAACGCCAGCGTGAGGAAGCCCTGCCGCGCCAGGGCGCTTGCATACAGGCTGGCAGTCTGTTCCTTTACCCCGCCGCCGGGATGCACGACGATGACTGCAGGGTACTTTCCGGTCGCAGTGAATCCTTCGGGGAAGAACAGGATTCCCGCCATCCTGATGTCGTTGTTCGGGAACTGGACTTCCTGCGTCCTGGTCGCGTCGGCAGGATCGGCGGCAGGCGGTTCGGCGCCGAGGGCCGCCATCGACAGCGTTGCCGAGACAGCGGCGACAGCGCCGCCGGCCAGCACCGTGCGGCGGGTTGCATCGGGTTGGTTCGGATCGGTGAATGCGGGTTTCATGGTTTTCCTTTATACCGGGGCAGCAGTGGTGATCGGTGACAGCCACTATAGCGGCCGGCCACTCACATGATTAGCCCCTATAATGTGTGTGAGCCCATAAGCTGGAGTAATGAATGCGCCGGGAAGAAATGGCCGATTTGACCGTGTTCCTGGCTGTCGCCGAGGCACGCAGTTTTACGCGCGCCGCCGCCAGGCTCGGGCTGTCGCAATCGGCGCTCAGCCAGATCGTGCGGCGCCTGGAAGAGCGCCTGGGCGTGCGGCTGCTGACGCGCACCACGCGCAGTGTCGCGCCAACGGAAGCCGGCGAGCGGCTGATCGACACGCTCGCTCCGGCGCTCGATCAACTCGATGCCAGCCTGGCCGCGCTCAGCGAGCTCGGTGGCAAACCGACGGGCACCATCCGCATCACGTCGGTCGAGCATGCGACGAAAACCGTGCTGTGGCCGGTGCTGCAGGGATTCCTGGCGCAATACCCCGATGTGAAAGTCGCCGTCACGTCCGACTACGGCCTGGTCGATATCGTGGCCGAGCGCTTCGACGCAGGCGTGCGCATGGGCGAGCATGTCGACAAGGACATGATCGCCGTGCGCATCGCGCCGGATTTTCGCGCGGCCATCGTCGGCTCGCCAGCGTATTTCCAGGCGCGTTCGCGGCCCAAGGTCCCGCAGGACCTCGTCACCCACCAATGCATCAACCTCAGCCTGTCGACATCGCGCGGCCACTACATCTGGCACTTCAAGAAGGGCAGGCGCGAACTGAAGGCAAGGGTGGACGGCTGCCTGGCCTTCAACAGCATCGGCATGCTGAAGGATGCGGCACTGGCCGGATTTGGCCTGGCCTACCTGCCGGAGGACGAGGTCGCGGGCTGCCTGGCGGCGGGCAGCCTCTTGCGGGTGCTGGAGGACTGGTGCCCGCTGTTTCCCGGGTATCACCTTTACTATCCCAGCCGCCGGCAGCAAACGCCCGCGTTTTCGCTGCTGGTCGAAGCGCTCAAGGCGAATGCACGCTAATGCCCAGCCATGGAAAGCGTGGTCGAGCCGACGGGGCGAAAGGACTCCCGCCAGCATCGGCCCTTCGATCACCACCCAGCGTTAACCCTCAAAATTTGCAACTAACCGAAAGATATCGCAGCCGGATCGACTTCGCGATCCACAAGCGGAGCACAGGCCGGGCAGCCAGCCGAAGTCGCTGGCTGCACCGCGCCCGGCCGGTGCACTGGAGCGGCCCGGCGACGGACGCAGCAGGTCCCGTCAAAGCTCGATCTCCAGCACCGGCGTCACCGCGCGCGATACGCAGGGCAGGAAGCATCCGGCCCGCTCCGCCGTGGTCAGGTAACTGTCCCGGTGATCGGCTTCTCCGTCGCGCACCCGTGTCAGGCAGGTACCGCACACGCCCACTTCGCACGAGGAGTCGATGTCGATCCCGGCTTCCTGCAGGCAGGCGAGGGCGGTACGGTCGGCCGGCACGGCGATCTCGCGAGCGCTTTGTACGAGCCGCAGTACGAAAGGGCGGTCCCCGGCGGCCGGCGCGGCGGCGCCGAACGATTCGGTATGCACGGCGTCCGGGCCGAAACGCGCCACGGCCCGCGCGGTCACGGCATCCATGAACGCCGCCGGTCCGCAGGCGTAGACGTGCGTGCCGTCCGCCGCGGCGGCCAGCAGCGCGTCGATCTTCAGGCCGGTATCGTCGGGACCCAGCGCGCAATGCACGCTGCAGGATGGCCCGAGGGGGGGCGATTCCAGCTCGTCCGCGAACGGCACCAGCTCCGCCGCGCGGGCAAACACGGCCAGCCGGAACGGCAGCCCGCGGCGTGCCAGCGCATGCGCCATCGACAGCACCGGCGTGATGCCGATGCCGCCCGCGAACAGCAGGTGCGCCGCCGCGCCGGGCACCAGCGAGAACGCATTGCGCGGCGCGCCGATCTCCACGTGCGTGCCTTCGGTCGCGGCGTCATGCAGCCACGCCGAACCGCCGCGCGACTGCGGTTCGCGCTTGACGGCGATCCGGTAGCGCTGCGGCGAGGGCGTCGCGCAGCACAGTGAATACTGCCGCGTGATGCCGTTCGGCAGCGTCACGTCCAGGTGCGCGCCCGGTTCGTACGGCGGCAGCGCACTGCCATCCGCCGCCGCCAGTTCGAGGATTTTCACCTCCGCCGTGGCGTTGACGATATTGCGGATGACGGCTTTCATTGCGGTGCGTACTCCGCATTGCGCTCATCGAGCAGCGCGATCACGCGCCGCGCGCGGTTGGCGCCCGCGTCCACGTGGATGTCCACCATCGGCGGCTGGCCGAAGCGCTGCATGTTGTTCCACTGCGCTTCGATGATCTCGCGGTCTTCCTCGAAGGTGTCGGCGGTCTGCCGGTGGACCGTGTCCAGGTTGTCCGGCTGGTCGGGGTGGCTGGACGCGGCCATCGTCCAGAAATAATGCGACGTCGTCGCGGTTTCCGGCGTGATGCCATGGAAGCCGCGCATGTGGAAGCCGCCCCGGTCCGGATTGTCGATGGACTCCGAGCCGGCATCGACCGCCCCCGTAAAGATCTGCAGGTGGCTCACGTGGAAGTCGATTTCCTGCCAGCGGTCGATCAGGCCCTTGAACGGCCACGCCGCGGTGTACGTCGCGGGCGGCTGGGAACTCTTCATCTGGCGTACCACGCGCACGTGTTCGCCGTCGGCGGCCACGTTGGTCGGCGCTTCCATGTGCACGCGGGCATTGCCGCCGATGGTCTTGGTGTGTACGTAGCCGACGTGGCTCAGGTCCAGCAGGTTGTCGTGGATCAGCTGGTAGGGCGCCTGGTAGTGGAACGCGCCGCCCTTGAAGCGGTAGCGGGGATCGGCGTGCGCCGGCACGCGCGGCGGTTCGCAGTCCGGCTGGCCACCGGCTTTTCCGTCCACCTCGCGAGCCATCCAGATCCAGATCACCTGGTCCACGACCGCCACGGGGTAGGGCGCCACCCGCGCCTTGGTCGGGATCTTGCCTTGGCCCGGCACGTCGATGCACTGGCCGTCCGCCGCGAACAGCAGGCCGTGGTAGCCGCAGCGCAGCGCGCCGTCCTCGACGCGCCCGCAAGAAAGCGGCAGGGCACGGTGGCAGCAGCGGTCTTCCAGCGCCGCGATCTTGCCCGCCGCGTCGCGGAACAGCACGACCGGGCGGCCGAGGAAGGTGCGGCCGAGCGGCGCATCCTTCACTTCCCAGTCGAAGCCGGCCACGTACCAGCGGTTGAGGGGGAAAGTTGCGGAATCAGTCATGTCGGTCTCCTTTAGTTCTTGACGGGGTCCTTGACCGCGTCGTAGCGGTCGATTTCACTGGCGACGAAGGCGCCGCCCTGCTTGTCGATGCGGCGGATGTAGATCGTCTGCACGATGTCGTTGGTGACGGCGTCGATGGTCACGGTGCCGCGCGGGCTGGCCGCGCTGTAGCCCTTCACCGCCGTCATGAAGGCCGGTCCGTCGGTCTTGCCACCCGTCTTGGCCAGCGTGGCGGCGATCAGCGCCATGCCGTCGTAGCCGGACGCCGCCAGGAAATTGGGCTCGAATTTGCCGTTCACGGTCTTCGCGAACTCGGCGCGGAAGCGCGCGTTGTCGGCGCCCGGGCGCGAATATGAGTAGAAGCCCGCCGTGTAGATACCCGCCAGGCCTTCGCCGCCCTGTGCCAGCACGTCCTGGTCGGCCCAGCCTTCGCCGCCCAGGAAGCGGATGCCGGCCTTGTCCAGGCCCTTGTCCTTCCACGCCTTCATGAACGACACCATCGGCTGGCCGTTCGGCAGAAAAACGTGCACCGCATCCGGCTTCGCATCCTTGATCCGCTGTATATAGGCGCTGTAGTCGACGGTCGCCAGCGGCGCGCGCACCGAGCCGACGATCGCGCCGCCCGCCGCCTTGAAGGTCCGGTCGAACCATTCCTCGCCATCGAGCCCCGGCGCATAGTCGGCCACGATCGAATACACCCTGCGCGAACCGGTCTTGTGCGCCCACTGCGCCAGCGGCACGACCGACTGGGCGATCGTGTAGGAGGTGCGGGTGACATACGGCGAGCGTTTCGTGATGCCCGAGGCGGCGGCGTTCATGACCACGAGCGGGCGCTTCGCCCGGTCGGCCACGCTGGCGGCGGCCATCGCGTTCGGCGTGAAGACGAAGCCGGCGAGGATGTCGGCCTTGTCGCGGCTGACCAGTTCCGTGGCCAGGCGCTTGGCCACGTCGGCCTGCGGGCCGGTATCGTCGCGGTACAGCACTTCGATCTTCCGGCCGCCGGCGCTGGCGCCGTGCAGCCGCATCCAGGTGTCGATGCCGGCTTTCATCTGGGCGCCGCTGTGCGCCGCCGGGCCGGACAGGGAGGTGATGACGCCGATGCGGACCGGCTCGGCGGCGAAGGACATGAGGGAACAGGACAGCAGCGCGCTGCCGACAACAAGGTTGCGCAAGATCGTCTCCTTTGATGGTCGCGGGCCTTGACCGGCCCGTCGTGCAACGATCATCACGCAATTTCGTCTATCTGAAAATGGAATCTATTGCATAATCTGAATTCGAAAACGTAATAGAGGTGGGCGTGAAGGCATTCGACATGAACCTGCTGCCGGTGGCGCTGGCGGTGTTCGAAGAGAAGAGCGTGAGCGGCGCCGCGCGCCGCCTGGGCATGAGCCAGCCGGCCGTCAGCGTGGCCCTGAACAAGCTGCGCACGGCGCTGGGCGACCCGCTGTTCGTGCGCACCACGCAGGGCATGCAGGCGACGCCGCGCGCGCTGGACCTGATCGCGCCGACCCGCGACATCCTGCAAAGGCTGGAGACGGACGTGCTGGCGCGCCGCGATTTCGAGCCGGGCGCCACACGCAGGCGTTTCACGCTGGCGCTGTCGGACATCGGCGAGATGACCTTTCTGCCGAAGCTGCTCGACCGGCTGCAGCGCGACGCGCCGGATGCGTCGATCAGCTCCGTCAGCATGCCGCCGGACGAGCTGGCGCGCGCCCTGGAAAGCGGCGACGTGGACCTGGCGGTCGGCTATTTTCCCGACC
This sequence comes from Pseudoduganella umbonata, assembly GCF_014192225.1. Lineage (GTDB taxonomy): Bacteria > Pseudomonadota > Gammaproteobacteria > Burkholderiales > Burkholderiaceae_D > Rugamonas > Rugamonas umbonata. The sequence goes on from NZ_JACHXS010000001.1 coordinate 409,450, forward strand.
TGCACCAGCGCAACCTGTTCCAGCAGCGGCTGTTCTCGCACGATTTCATCTGCCTGCTGCGGCAGGGGCATCCCTACCGCGCGCGGCGGCTCACGCTCGACGCGTTCCTGGAAATGGGGCATGCGGTGATCAAGGCGGAAGGCCGCAGCCAGGAGGTATTCGAACAGTTCCTCGCACGGCAACGCATCGAAAGGAGGGTGGTGCTGTCGACGCCGCACTTCATGTCGATCCCGTTCCTGATCGCCGCGAGCGACCTGGTGGTGACGGTGCCGCGGGCCGTGGGCGAGTCGTTCGCCAGGCTGGCGGACATCCGCCTGCTCGAACCTCCGCTGGAAATACCGCCGTTCGACCTGAAGCAGCACTGGCACCGCAAGTACCACAAGGACGGTGCCAGCATGTGGCTGCGCGGGCTGCTGGTCGAACTGTTCGGCGCCGGCTGACCCGCCGCGGGGCCAGGTATCGGTCCCGTCGATGGCTGCCATGGAAATTATCCATTTTTCGCCGCCGCTTCCCTTCTCTATATTGCCAGCATGCCCGGCCCGCACCGGCCGGCGAGCAACCCATAGAAGAAGGATCACAGCATGTTCAAGTACTTCCCGACCAACTACGTCTGGAACCTGTCGGTCGACCTGGCCATCGAAATGGGCGCCAAAATCGGCGAGATCGAAGAGATGTGCGCGCCGCTGCAGGAAGCGGCACGCCAGCCCGATGCCGATGGCACCCGCGCCTTCCGCGCCACCTGGTCCACGATGGCCGACAAGCTGTGCGGCCTGGCCGAGGAAGACGAGCGGCGCGGCCGCCTGATCTCCGCCGGCGACAAATACGGCCGCGCCGCGACCTATTACCTGACCGCCGAGCGGCTGCAGGCGCATGGCGCGCCGGGCCGCGTCGAGCTCTACAAGCGCTTCCTCGACGTGTTCGCCCGCGGCATCCGCCTGGCCGGCGAGAACTGCGAGCGCGTCGAGATCCCCTACGGCGACGGCCACATCGCCGGCCTGTTCGTGCGGGCCGAGGGAGTGGAAGGACCGGCGCCGATCCTGGTGCAGGTCAACGGCCTCGATTCCACCAAGGAGATGAAGTACCGCGTCGGCCTGCCGCGCTGGCTGGCGCAGCGCGGCGTGTCGTCGCTCGTCATCGACCAGCCTGGCACCGGCGAAGCCCTGCGCCTGCACGGCATGACGGCGGTATTCGACAGCGAACGGTGGGCGTCGAAAGTCGTCGACTGGCTGGAATCGACACCAGAGCGCCGGGCCGACGTCGATCCGAAGCGCATCGGCCTGGAAGGCGTATCGCTGGGCGGCTACTACTGCCCGCGTGCGGTGGCCTTCGAGCCGCGCTTCGCCTGCGGTGTGGTGTGGGGCGCGAACCACGACTGGCGCGACGTGCAGAAACGCCGGCTGGCCAAGGAGGGCAGCTTCCCGGTACCCCATTACTGGGAACACGTGCGCTGGGTGTGGGGTGCCAAGGACATGGACGACTTCATGCGCATCGCCGAGAACGTGCACCTCGACGGCGTGCTGGACCGGATCAAGGTGCCGTTCCTCGTCACCCACGGCGAGAAGGATTCGCAGATCCCGCTGCACTGGGCACAGCGCACCTACGACCAGCTCGTGAACAGCCCGGGGCGCGAGCTGAAGGTCTTCACGGACCGCGAAGGCGGCGTGCAGCACTCCAGTTTCGACAATTCCGCCAATGCCGGCGCGTACATCGCGGACTGGGTGGCGGAGACGCTGGGCGGACGCACCGCCGTTTAAGCGAGCCACGGCAGTTCGCGTCACTGGTGTCGGACACCGCAGGTGTCGGACACCAGGCACCAGCACCACCAGACATCACACATCAGACTCTCCAGGAGACAACATGAACATCATCGGACCCGACGCGCTGGTCTTCGGCGTGGACGACTTGGCCGCCTGCGCGCAATACCTGACCGACTACGGCCTGAAACCCGCCGGCAACGGCCGCTTCGAGGCGCTGGACGGCACCGCCATCGTGCTGGCACACAAGGACGACGCCAGCCTGCCGCCGCCGATGGGCACGGCCAGCATGCTGCGCAAGACCACCTACGGCGTGGCCGACGAGGCGACGCTCGGCGCCATCGCCGAGGAACTTGGCCGCGACCGCGAAGTGAAGCGCCTGCCCGACGGCAGCATCGAGTCCGTCGACGACATGGGCTTCGTGCTGGGCTTCCAGGTCACCGTGCGCCGCGCGCTGGACATGCCGGCCGAAACCATCAACGCCCCCGGCGCGCCGGCGCAGCGCAAGCCGAACGTGGTCGCCGTCGACGAGAACGCGCCGGCGCTGCCGCGCACGCTTTCGCATGCCGTCTACTTCGTGCCCGACGTGGCGCGTGCGGAGCAGTTCTACGTGGAGCGCCTGGGCTTTGCGTGCACCGACCGCCTGGTGGGCGCCGGCCCGTTCCTGCGTCCGGCCGGCACGCTGGACCACCATACGCTGTTCCTGATCCAGACCCCGCCGTTCATGAAGGGCATCGAGCACTTCACGTTCCACATGGGCGGCCCGACCGAGGTGATGCAAGCCGGCTCGCGCTTCGTCAACAAGGGCTACCAGTCGTTCTGGGGTCCGGGGCGCCACAAGATGGGCTCGAACTGGTTCTGGTATTTCAACTCGCCGCTGGGTTGCCATGTCGAGTACGACGCCGACATGGACCTGCACGACGAGGAATGGACTGCCCGCGCGGCGCCGGCGGGCGCCGATGCCTCGCAGCTGTTCCTGTTCGAGAAGCGCGAGAACTGGGCGCCGGGCGGCCCGCCACCGGGCGCCGCGGGAGCCGCGGAACGCCACTGATGGCGGCCGTGCTCCTGTGCCGCCTGGAAGACATACCGGACGGCGCGTCGCGCGGCTTCGATCCGCACGGCGAGGGGCGCGACACGGTGCTGGTGGTGCGGCAGGGCGGCACGGTCCACGGCTGGCGCGACGCGTGTCCGCATTATGGAACCACGCCGCTGGCCTGGCGCAAGGATGCCTACCTGAACGCCGGCGGCACCAGCATCGTCTGCGCCGCCCACGGCGCGCTGTTCGACATCGCCACCGGCGTCTGCACGCTGGGGCCCTGCCTGGGGCAGGGCCTGCAGCGCGTCGAGCTGCTGCTTACACCCGATAACGATATTTACATAGCGCCGCAAGGCGCAAGGAGACCAACATGACGAATCCAGTCCAACGCGCGCTGATCGTCGGCGGCGGCTTTTCCGGCATGGCCGCCGCCATCGAACTGAGAAAGCGCGGCATCGGCGTCGACCTCGTCGAGATCGATGCCGGATGGCGCTCGTACGGCGCCGGCATCAGCCTGGGCGGCGCCACGCTGCGCGCATTCCGCACGCTGGGCGTGCTGGACGAATTCGTGCGGCGCGGATCCGCGCACGACAACGTCGACCTGCACACGTCCGGCGGGCACCACATCGCCACCCTGCCCACGCCCCGCCTGGCCGGGCCGGACGTGCCGGGCGGCGGCGCCATCATGCGCCCCGTGCTGGCGGCGATCCTGGCCGAGGCGACCCGTGCTTCCGGTACCGATGTGCGCCTGGGCTGCACCTTCGCATCGTTCGCGCAGGATGCCGACGGCGTCGACGTGGCTTTTACCGACGGCAGCAGCGGCCGCTACGACCTGGTGATCGGCGCGGACGGCCTGTATTCGGCGATGCGCAACGCGCTGTTCCCGGGTGCCGCGGGACCGCAGTACACGGGGCAGGGCGTATGGCGCGCCGTGCTGCCGAGGCCGGCATACATCGACCACGCGATGATGTGGCTGGGGCCGAAGATCAAGGCCGGCGTCGCGCCCGTGTCGGACGACCAGATGTACCTGTACGTGACGGAAGACCGCGCCGAGCGCACCTATGTCGATCCGGCGCAGTTCCTGCCGATGCTGCGCGACCTGCTGGCGCCGTTCGACGTGCCCGCGCTGCAGGCCATCCGGTCGCGGCTGGCGGAGGATTCGCAGGTCATCTACCGGCCGCTGGAAGGCCTGCTGCTGCCGCGTCCGTGGCACCGCGGCCGTGTCGTGCTGATCGGCGACACGGTGCACGCCACCACGCCGCACATGGCATCGGGCGCCTGCATCGGCATCGAGGACGCGATCGTGCTGGCCGAGGAACTGGAACGCCAGCCCGGCGTCGATGCCGCACTGGCCGCGTTCGAGGAGCGGCGCTGGGAACGCTGCCGCATGGTGGTCGAGAACTCCGGCCGCCTCGGCGAGATCGAGATCACCGGCGGCGACAAGGCCGAGCACGGCCGCATCATGCGCGAGACGCTGGTCGCGCTGGCCCAGACGATCTGAGGGCGGCGCATGGAAACCCTGAAACCCGTCCGCCGCATCGTCACCGGCCACGACGCCGCCGGCAAGGCGATCGTCGCCGAGGCCGGGCCGCTGCCGACCGTGGTGCCGATCGAGAAGATCCCGGGCACCGTGTTCCATGAAATCTGGTCCACGGCCGCCACGCCGGCCCCGGTCGGCAATGGCGCCGACCCGACCGCCGGCCCGCTCGTGCTGCCGCCGCCGCGCCACGGCTCGCGCATCCGCATCGTCGACATTCCGCCCGATACCGACGACTTCCTGGCGCAGGGCGCGGCGCGGATGAAGGATGCCTTCACGCAGATCGGCGACGCCGCCGCGTCCACCGTCAAGGCCGATTCCCCGCACCCGCTGATGCACCGGACCGAGTCGGTCGACTACGGCATCGTGCTCGAAGGCGCGATGACGCTCGTGCTCGACGACAGCGAAGTGCCGCTGGCGCAGGGCGATATCGTGATCCAGCGCGGCACCAACCACGCGTGGGCGAACCGCTCGGGCGCCATGTGCCGGATGCTGTTCGTGCTGCTCGACGGCGAATATGAACCCGAACTGCGCGCCGCGCTGGCGGCGCGCGAGGAGAAACAATGAAATTCGCAACACTGAAATCGGCCGCTCCGGATGGCCGGCTGGCCGTCGTCTCGCGCGACCTGTCGCGCGCCGTCGATGCAGGTTCCATCGCCGCCACCCTGCTCGACGCGGTCGAGCGCTGGGATGACGTGCAGGCGCCGCTGCGGGCGCTGTACGACAGCCTGAATGAAGGCTCGGCCGAAGGCAGTTTCCCGTTCGACCCGGCGGCCTGCGCGGCGCCGCTGCCGCGCACCTGGCAGTGGTGCGACGCCTCCGCGTTCCTGAACCACGGCCGGCTGATGGAGCGGGCCTTCAATACCGAACCCATCCCGGATTTCGACACGATTCCCGTGATGTACCAGGGCGCTTCGGACGATTTCCTCGGCCCGCGCGACGACGTGCCGCTGCCGGACGAAAGCCTGGGCATCGACTTCGAAGGCGAGTTCGGCGTGATCACCGGCCCTGTGCCGATGGGCGCTGACGCCGCCGCGGCGCTGCGCCAGGTGCGGTTGCTGGTGCAGATCAACGACTGGAGCCTGCGCAAGCTGGGGCCGCGCGAGATGAAGACGGGCTTCGGCTTCTTCCAGTGCAAGCCGTCGACCAGTTTCGCGCCGGTCGCCATCACGCCGGACGAACTGGGCGACGCCTGGCATGACGGCCGCGTCAAGCTGGACCTGCACGTGCAGTGGAACGGCGCGTGGTTCGGCAATCCGAACGGCGCCGAAATGAACTACAGCTTCGGCCAGCTGATCGCCCATGCGGCGCGCACGCGGCGCCTGTCGGCCGGCACCGTGATCGGTTCGGGCACCGTGTCGAACGAGAGCCGCGCGGCGGGTTCGGCCTGCATCGCCGAGCGCCGCGTGATCGAGATCATCGACGACGGCGCGCCGCGCACGGAGTTCATGCGCTTCGGCGACCGCGTGTGGATGGAGGCGCGGGACGGGGCGGGCAATGCGCCGTTCGGCACCATCGACCAGCGCGTGGTCCTTGCCCCCGCCGCGGACTGAGGGCGGGCCATGCACATCGTGATCACCGGCGCCGGCGGCTTCGTCGGCGCCGCGCTGGCGCACCGGCTTGCGGCGCACGGATTGCCGGGGCAGCCGCCGGTCACCCGCCTCACGCTGGTCGACCGCCGATTCGGCGACGCGCCGGACGACGGGCGCGTACGCCTCATCCACGGCGACTTCGGCGCCGAGCCGGTACTCGACGCCATGTTCGACCTGCCGGTCGACGTGCTGTTCCACCTGGCCAGCGTGCCCGGTGCCGAGGCCGAACAGGATTCCGCGCTGGGCTACCGCGTCAACCTGATGGCGCCGCTGGCGCTGTTCGAGCGTGCCGCCGCGCAGGAGGCGGCGCCCCGCATCGTCTACGCCAGCAGCATCGCCGTGTATGGCAGCAACCTGCCCGATACGATCGACGACAGCACCCCGGCCCGGCCGGGCATCAGCTATGGTGCCCACAAGCTGGCGGCCGAGATCGTGCTGGCCGACCTGGCCCGGCGCGGCCTGGTGGACGGCATCTCGCTGCGGCTGCCCGGCATCGTGGCCCGGCCCGGACTGTCGGCCGGCCATGGTTCGGCATTCATGAGCGCCATCCTGCGCGCCGCCCAGCATGGGGAGCCGTACACCTGTCCCGTATCGCCGGCGGCGGCATGCTGGTGGATGTCGCTGCAGGCCTGTGTCGACAACCTCGTGCACGCCGCGGTGCTCGACACGGCGCTGCTGCCGGAGAGCCGTGCCGTCACGCTGCCCGTGCTGCGCCTGACCGTGGAGGAGGTCGTCGCCGCGCTGGCCAGGCGCTTCGGCGCGGATTCCGTCGCCGGCATCCGCTGGCAGCCGGAGCCGCGCATCGAGCATCTGTTCGGCCGGATGCCGCGGCAGGCGGCCGGCATCGCCGCCCGGCTGGGTTTCCGCCATGACGGCGACAGCGACGCGCTGGTGGCCAGGGCCCTGTAGCGTGCAGTGCGATGTCGCCGCTCCCCCGCGGCGACATCGGGTTTCCCGATACATCACATCGCCATAAACCATTTTTCGGCGCCGCGCGGGCTGGGTATTCTTGACCTACAAGAAAACGGAGACCCCTCCCGCCTTCCCAGGCACCGCATCACCTCGCAGCAGCAACAAAACTCAAGAAACGCGCACACGACCTGCGCGGCGGGCCCGTTCGTCCCGCATAAAACCAAGGAGACACGATGAAACATACCAGAGCATGCATGACGGCGGCCGTGGCTGCGGCGCTTGCCGCCATGGCCGGCGCGCAGGCCGCGGAAATCGCCACGGCGGTTCCCGACCTGACGGTCCGCTGGGACAATACCGTCAAGTACAGCGCCGCATACCGCCTGAAGCATCCATCGGCCGTGCAGGTCACGCCGGGCGAAAACACGGTCAATACCGATGACGGCGACCGCAATTTCGGCAAGGGCTTCGTGTCGAACCGTGTCGACCTGCTGTCCGAACTGGACGCCACCTACCGCAACATTGGCGTGCGGGTCAGCGGTGCGGCCTGGTACGACGGCATGTACAACCGCTCCACCGACAACCCGTTCCAGCCCACCTACAACGCGGCGTCCGTACCGGCCAGCGAGTTCACGGAAGCGACCCGCAAGCTGCACGGCCGGAAGGCCGAGCTGCTCGATGCCTTCGTGTTCGCCAAAGGCACCTTGGGCGACATGCCGTTCACGGTGCGCGCCGGCCGCCATGCGCTGGTGTACGGTGAAACGCTGTTCTTCGGCATGAACGGCATCGCCGGCGCCCAGCAGCCGATCGATGTCGTCAAGGGCCTGTCGGTGCCGGGCACGCAGTTCAAGGAACTGCTGCGGCCCGTGGGCCAGGTGTCCGGCCAGCTCCAGGCCGGCGCCAATGTCAGCCTCGGCGCCTATTACCAGTACCGCTGGGAGAAGAGCCGCCTGCCGGGCGCCGGCAGCTATTTTTCCACCGTCGACTTCCTCGACGAGGGCGGCGAGCAGCTGTACACGGGTGTCGATGCCACCGGCCGGCCCGTCGCGCTGGCACGCGCGCACGACCGGCTGGCGAAGAACTCGGGGCAGGGCGGCGTGCAGCTGAAATGGAGCCCGGAAGGCCTGGGGATCGACTTCGGCTTTTACGCGGCGCGGTACCACGACAAGACGCCGCAGGTGGTGCTGGCACCGGGCCTGCACACGTATTCGCTGTATTACCACGAAGGGATCCGCACCTACGGCGCCAGCGCGACGACGACGCTGGGCGAGTTCAATTTCTCCGCCGAGGCTTCGGTGCGCCACAACGCGCCGCTGTCGCATGCCGGCACGGCCGACCTGTTCGGCCTCGTGCCCGCGGCCTTCGGCGGGCCCGCCGCGGCGTCCGACAACAGCGGCAATCCGGTCTACCCGGTGGGCCGCACGGCGCACCTGAACGTGTCGGTGCTGGCTTCGCTGGGCCCCAGTTTCATCGCCCGCGAAGCATCGCTGGTGGGCGAAATCGCCTGGAACCGGGTGACCAGCATTACGAAGAACGCCACGATGATCGACCCGAACGCGCGCCGCGAAGGCACGGCGATCAGGGTCGTGTATGAACCCAGCTACCGCCAGGTGGCCGGCGGGCTCGATCTGTCGGTCCCCATCGGCCTGGGCTACGCGCCGGCCGGCCGCTCGCTTGCCCTCGGCAACAGCTTCGGCGTGCAGCGCGGCGGCGACATCAGCGCCGGCCTGAACGCCGTCTATGAAAGCGCCTGGTACGTGTCGCTGAACTATACCCACTACTACGGCCGCGAGGATACGCCGACGGTTGTCACCCACGCGGCGCGAAACCTGCCGCAGTCGGCCTACACCTACGGCCAGGCGATGAAGGACCGCGATTTCGTGTCGCTGTCCGTGCGCCGCACCTTTTAACCAGAACACCAGAACGGAGACACCATGACACGCATGAAGCACCTGCCGCTCGCCCTCGCGGCCATCCTGTTTGCCGGCGGCGCCCACGCCGCCACCGCCGAGGAAGCGGCGCAACTGGGCAAGAGCCTGACGCCGCTGGGCGCCGAGAAAGCCGGCAACAAGGACGGCACGATCCCCGCCTGGGATGGCGGCCTCGTCAAGGCGGCCGCCGGCTTCGCCAATGGCGGGCGGCGCGACCAGGACCCGTTCGCGGGCGAGAAACCGCTCGTCTCGATCACGGCGAAGAACATGGAACAGCATGCCGACAAGCTGTCCGACGGCAGCAAGGCGATGCTGAAGAAGTACCCGTCGTACCGCATCGATGTCTATCCGACCCACCGCACCGCCGCCGCGCCGGACTGGGTGTATGCCAACACGGCGAAGAACGCCACGCGCGCTAAGCTGAACGACAAGCTGGTGCCCGAAGGCGCGTATGCCGGCATTCCGTTCCCGGTACCGAAGACCGGCGCGGAGGTGATGTGGAACCACCTGCTGCGCTGGCGCGGTACCGACTGGCAAAAGCCGTTCCGCTCCTACCTGACGACGGCGGCCGGCAAGCCCGTGATGACGGTCGACGGCACGGCCGACGGCAGCATGCCGTACTACTACAAGGACACGGCGCCGGAGAAATTCAACGGCACCTACTGGACCATCCGCTTGGTCAATTCCGGCCCGCCGATCCGCGCCGGCGAGGCGATCAACGGCAAGCTCAATCTCGACCCCGAAAAGGATTCCAGCTACGTCTACCTGCCGGGCCAGCGCCGCACGCGCAAGCTGCCGAACGCCTGCTGCGACACGCCGACGCCGGCCACGGCGGGGGTGATGAGCTTCGACGAGGTGGACATCTTCGGCGGCCGGCTGGACCGTTTCGACTGGAAGATCCTGGGCAAGAAGGAAATGTACATCCCGTACAACAGCAACCGTTCGCTGAAGGGCAAGGATGCCGACCTGCTGGCGGCGAACCACCTGAACCCGGACAGCGTGCGCTGGGAACTGCACCGCGTGTGGGTGGTGGAGGCGAAGCTGAAGGCCGGCCAGCGCCACCTGGCGCCGCGCAGCGTGTACTACATCGACGAGGATTCGTGGACCGGCGCGCTGGCGGACCGCTGGGATGCCAATGGCCAGCTGTGGAAGACGCTGTGGTCGCTCCCGGTGACGATGCCGGACCTGCCAGCCACCACCAGCATCACGTTCGGCTTCTACGACCTGGTGTCGGGTACGTGGTTCGTCAGCGACCTGGTCACCGAGAAGGCGGCGCAATATAAACAGATGCCGCGCTGGCCGGAAGCCACGTGGAGCCAGGAAGCGCTGTCCGGCGCGGGGCTGCGCTGATGGGCCGCCTGTTCAATACGCTGCTGGCGGCCTGCCTGGTGCCGGCGGCGGCCATGGCAAACACGGCGCCGGCAACGGTGGCGGGTGTCAATGCGGTACTGGACCGCCCGGCCGTGCAGGATCGCCAGGCCCAGCACCGCGTCATGCTGGGCCTCGACCGCCTGGGCGGACGCGCCATCGCCGTGGGCGAGCGCGGGCTGGTGCTGCTGTCGGACGACGGCGGCCGGAAATGGCGCCAGGCGCAGGTGCCCGTCAGCGTCACGCTGACGGCGGTGCGCTTCGTCACGCCGCAGCAGGCGTGGGCGATCGGCCACGGCGGCGTGGTGCTGCACAGCGTGGACGGCGGCGCCACATGGCGCCGTCAACTGGACGGGCGCGGCATCATCCGGTTGCTGGACACGGCGGCGCGCGACAACGAGGCGCTGGCCGCCACCGCGCGGCAGTTCGCCGCGGACGGGCCGGACAAGCCCTTGCTGGACCTGCACTTCTTCGACGCCCGGCGCGGCATCGTGGCCGGCGCCTATGGTCTCGCCCTGCGCACGGAAGACGGCGGCGCCACCTGGGCGGTGCTGAATCACGCGATCGACAACCCGGACGGCCTGCACGTGTATGCGATCGCCGCGCGCGGCGACGAAACCTGGCTGGCCGGCGAACAGGGCTACCTGGCCCGCTCGGTCGACGGCGGCCGCAACTTCACGCGGGTGCAGGCACCGTATAAGGGAACGTGGTTCACGGCCCGGCCGCTGCCCGACGGCGGCATGCTGTTCGCCGGCCTGCGCGGCAACGCGTTCCGCTGGGACGGACAAGGCTTCGAACAGCTCGCCGGCTATGCGCCGGTATCGCTGAGTGCATCCGCCAGCGGCCCGCGCGGCGTACTGCTGGCCGACCAGGCCGGGCACCTGTACCGTGCCGGCACCGCGCAGCAGCCCGCGCGGATGGTGAAACTGGCCACGCCACCGGCGCCGATCGCGGCGCTGGCGGCGACGGCGGAGGGCGACGTGCTGGTGGCCGGCGTGCGGGGCGTCTCGCGCATCGATGCCGCCATGCTGGAAGGAGGTGCGCCATGAGCTTCGGCGGCTCCGCAGGCGAACAGGCGGTGATCCGCGACCTGTCGCAATTCGATACCCGCTCCGGCAGCGCGCTGGAACGGCTGCTGTTCAACCACCGGCTGCTGGTGGCGCTGGCCTGCCTGCTGGCGACGCTGGCGCTGGGCTGGCAGGCCACGCGCCTGAAGCTCAATGCCAGCTTCGAGGACATGATCCCGGCCAGCCATCCGTACATCGCCAATTACCTGGAGCATCGCGACCAGCTGAGCGGGCTCGGCAACGCAGTGCGCATCGCCGTCGCGGCGAAAGGCGGCACCGTGTACGACGCGCAGTATCTGGCCACGCTGCAGAAGATCAGCGACGAACTGTTCCTGATCCCCGGCGTCGACCGCACCTACATGAAATCGCTGTGGACGCCGTCCACGCGCTGGGTCGGCGTGACGGAAGAGGGCATGGAAGGCGGCCCCGTGATCCCCAACGACTACGATGGCTCGCCGCGCAGCATCGCCCAGGTGCGCGACAACGTCGCCCGCTCCGGCGAGATTGGCCAGCTGGTGGCGGTCGACGGCCGCTCCAGCATCCTGTATGTGCCGCTGCTGGAGCGCGGCGCCGACGGCAAGCCGCTGGACTACGCGGCGCTGGGCGAGCGGCTGGAGCAGCTGCGTGCGAAATACGCCGGCGGGCAGGTGGACCTGCACATCGTGGGCTTCGCCAAAGTGGCGGGCGACCTGATCGAGGGCTTGCGGCAGGTGCTGCTGTTCTTCGCCGCGTCGACGCTGATCGCGGCGGCGATGCTGTACTGGTACACCCGCTGCGCGCGCAGCACGCTGCTGGTGGTGGCCTGCTCGCTGGTGGCGGTGGTATGGCAACTGGGCCTGCTGCCGCTGCTCGGCTATGGGCTCGATCCGTATTCGATGCTGGTGCCGTTCCTCGTGTTCGCGATCGGCATGAGCCACGGCGCGCAGAAGATGAACGGCATCATGCAGGACATCGGCCGCGGCACGCACAAGCTGGTGGCGGCGCGCTACACATTCCGGCGCCTGTTCCTGGCCGGGCTGGCGGCGCTGCTGTGCGACGCAGTGGGCTTTGCCGTGCTGGCGATCATCGACATCAAGGTGATCAAGGATCTCGCGGCCGTCGCCAGCATCGGCGTCGCCGCGCTGATCCTGACGAACCTTATCCTGCTGCCGATCCTGCTGTCCTGGCTCGGCGTGGATGCGGAAGCCGCGCGGCGCAGCCTCAAGGCCGAGGCGGCCGAGGCGACCCATGGCGGCGGCAAGGGCGGCTGGACGGTGCTGGAACGGTTCACCGAACGGCGCACCGCGGCGGCGACCATCGCCATCGCCGCGCTGCTGGGCGCCGGCGGCTATTACGCCAGCCTGCACGTGAAGATCGGCGACCTGGATCCCGGCGCGCCGGAACTGCGGCCGGACTCGCGCTACAACCGCGACAACGCCTACGTGGTCAGCCACTACGCGGCCAGCAGCGACGTGTTCGCCGTAATGGTGAAGACGCCGGACAACGCCTGCGCCAGCTACGACACGCTGATGCGCGTGGATGCGCTGGAATACCGGCTGTCACAGCTGCCGGCGGTGGAGACGACGAATTCGCTGGCACTGCTGAACCGCCGCGTGCTGACCGGGATGAACGAGGGCAGCCTGAAATGGTATGAGCTGGTGCAGAACCAGGGCGCGCTGAACATGGTCACGGCGGGCGCGCCGCGCGGCCTGTACAACGACACCTGCAACCTGCTCACCGTCTATGCCTACCTGACCGACCACAAGGCCGACACGCTGGCCGGGGTGGTGAAAGTCGTCGAGGAGTTCGCCCGCGACAACGACACGAAGGACGTCAGGTTCCTGCTGGCGGCCGGCAATGCGGGCATCGAGGCGGCCACCAACATCGTCGTCCACGATGCCAGCCGGGCCATGCTGTACTGGGTCTACGCGGCGGTCATCGTGCTGTGCCTCGTCACCTTCCGTTCCTGGCGCGCGGTGGTCTGCGCTGTGGTGCCGCTGGTACTGACATCGGTGCTGTGCGAGGCGCTGATGGTGTGGCTCGGCATCGGCATCAAGGTGGCCACGCTGCCCGTCATCGCGCTGGGCGTGGGCATCGGCATCGACTACGCGCTGTACGTGATGAGCATCCTGCTGGCCCGGCAAAAGGCCGGCGACTCGCTGCGCGAAGCCTACCGGCACGCGCTGCGCTTTACCGGCAAGGTGGTGCTGCTGACGGGCGTGACGCTGGCGATCGCCGTCGCCACCTGGGCGCTGTCGCCGATCAAGTTCCAGGCCGACATGGGCATCCTGCTGGCGTTCATGTTCCTGTGGAATATGGTCGGCGCCCTGGTGCTGCTGCCGGCGCTGGCCTGCTTCGTGATGCCGTCGGCGCGGCGGCAGGCGGAGGAAGCGCCGGCTGGCCTGGCGGCCCGGCCGGCGATGGCGGAGTAGGTTCGGGTTGGGAGCAGGTGGTTCAGGAGCAGGCGGCCAGCGCGGGCGCCTGCTCATCGTCCTGTCCCTGCTCCCGCTGCATGGTGAAGCCTGGTTTGCCGGACGGATTGCCGAACGGGTCGGCGCGCGCGATATCGGCCAGCACGGAACGCAGCCAGATGTGCGACGGATCGCGGTCGAGGAAGTGGTTCCACTGCATGCACATTTCCAGCGCCGGGATGTCCAACGGCGGCGGCAGCAGGCGGATCGGGTAGTAGCGCGCCAGCGTGCGCGCCAGGCGCGTGTGCATCGTGGCGATGCGGTTGGTGCCGATCACGAAGTGGGGGATGCTGGTGAAGTTGGTCGTCGTGACCTCGATGCGGCGGTCGTAGCCGCTGATCTTCAGGAACCACTCTTCGAAACTGGTCACCGCGGCACCGAAGCGTGACGACACGTGGCCCAGCGCCATGTACTGGTCCAGCGTCAGCGTCTCGCCCACCTGGGTATTGCCGGTCCAGGCGATGCAGGTATAGGTTTCCTCGAACAGTACCTGGACCGGGTGGGTCTCGGCGATGAACTTGCGGGGCAGGACGATCAGGTCCACCTCGGCGCGCTCCAGCAGGTCGATCGGGCTCGATGTCGTCGGCAGCACGTCGAGGGTGATGTTCGGGGCATCGCTGGCAAAGCGCTGGCCCAGGTCGCCCAGCAGCACCGTCGAGATATAGTCGGAAGCGAGGATGCGGAAGGCGCGGCTGGCCGTCTGCGGATCGAATTCCGGGCGGATGTCGATCGTCGCCTGGATCTGCAGCAGCACCTTGCGCACCGGGTCGCACAGGCTGGTGGCCAGCGGCGTCAGGATCAGCGTGCGGCCGACGGGGACCAGCAGTTCGTCCTTGAAGTATTCGCGCAGGCGGGCCAGCACGCCGCTGGTGGCCGACTGGCTCAGGTTCAGGCGGCCCGCGGCGCGGGTGATGCTTTTCTCGCTCAGCAGTGCGTCGAGCGCGACCAGCAGGTTGAGGTCGAGGCGGTTGAATCGCATGGTGTCTCCTGATAATTTTTTTATGCGGAAGATAATGCCACATCCGGTGCGCCGGGCAGGCACCCGGAGCATCGGTTTTGTGGATACCTGTGATCGATACAATCCATTTGGCGGTGCCGGCGCGGGGCAGTACCCTTCACGCGACATAATATTTGACAACAAGCTGGAGACCGCCATGACCCGCCGCTTCATCGACCTTTCCATCTACCTTGAAAACGAGGTGCTGTCCGACCCGCCGCCGCTGGCGCCGAAGATCACGTATCAGAAGCACACGGACACGCTGCACGAATTCATGGCCATGATCCCCGGCACCACCGCCGAGGACTACCCGGACGGCGAGGCCGCCGCCGCCGAGTGGGTGACGATGACCACCCACAGCGGCACCCACCTCGATGCGCCGTACCACTTCCATTCGACGATGGATGCCGCCACCGGTGAGAAGAAGGCGTCGATCACGATCGACGAAGTACCGCTCGAATGGTGCTTCCAGCCGGGCGTGAAACTGGACTTCCGCCATTTCCCGGACGGCTACGTGGCCACCGCCGCCGACGTGGCCGCGGAGCTGGACCGCATCGGCCACGAACTGCGCCCGCTGGACATCGTCGTCGTCAACACCCGCGCGGGCAGCCGCTATGGCCACAACGACTACGTTTCCGCCGGCTGCGGCATGGGCTACGAAGCCACGATGTACCTGCTGGAACGGGGCGTGCGGCTGACCGGCACGGATGCGTGGAGCTGGGATGCGCCGTTCGCGTACACCGCGAAAAAAATCGCCGAGACAGGCAACAAGGCGCTGATCTGGGAAGGCCACAAGGCCGGGCGCGACATCGGCTACTGCCACCTGGAGAAGCTGCACGCGCTGGAAACGCTGCCTTCGCACGGCTTCTACATCAGCTGCTTCCCCCACAAGGTGCGGCGCGGCTCCGCCGGGTGGACGCGCGCCGTGGCCATTTTCGACGACGCCTTGCTGGCCTTGCCGCGCGGCTGAGCTTGTGTCCCGGTGCCAGGCACGGTGACACGGGCTCGTCGACGACCGCATGCTACCCTTGCCGCGGCTGAGCTCGTGTCCCGGTGCCAGGCACGCTGACACGGGCTCAGCAGCGTATCGGTCACCAGCGTCGATGAATTCGACGGTCAGCGCCTGTCGTCGGCAGTAATCCTGGTGACGGTTCTCGTCGAGATTGCGAAGTGGCGCGCGATCTGGTCGCGCGTGTAGACCCCCAATGCCCAGGCTGCCCGCACCGCCGCATCCCTGTTGCGATGGAGATGTTCCAGTTGAGCCAGGGACGGCGTCGGATCGGGTAGCCGAACGGCGCAGGATGGTTTTCTGCGTGCCGGGCGCGGCTTTCCCTTGGCAGCGCCCGCAGCGATAAAGGCGCGGTATGCCGCGATCTGCGCGACCGGTGTCGCTCCGTGAAAATGGTTGAGAATCCAGTCCACGTTCAGCCATGGTGGACATTGGTGGATGTCGCAAGTCTGGCGATGACTGCTCCAGGGCCATTCATCCGCGGAGATCGTCAGCCGTGCACGCACCGGATTGAGCACGATGTACCGGATGAGTTCAAGGAGCTGCGCCTGTTCGTCGACGATGCCGGAATGGTATCTGCCTTGAAATAAGTGTCCGGTCAGCGCATGCCGCCAGTTGAACTTCCGGGCATAGCGGCTGTTGAGGTGATGCATTGCGGCCGCGAGGTTGCCGTCCGGCGTTTCGACCAGCATGTGGAAGTGATTCGGCATCAGGCACAGCGCATACACGGAGAGATTGAAACGGGTAGCGGTCTCCGACAGCATGCTGAGCCAGATGACGCGATCGCGGTCATCCACGTAGGTTCGCGCACGGCGATTGCCACGGGAAGTGACGTGGTAGATCGCGCCATCGAATTGGAGTCTGTCTGGTCGGCCCATTCGATCAGGCTAGCACTGCGCAACAACGCGAAGATGAGCTCACTCACACGTCAGCCTGCAACTTTCCCTCAGTGGCTCAGAAGTGCTGCTGAGCTCGTGTCACCGTGCCTGGCACCGGGACACGGGCTCGGCAATACCTCAGCGGCTCAGAAAGTGCTGCTGAGCTCGTGTCACCGTGCCTGGCACCGTGACACGGGCTCGGCAATACCTCAGCGGCTCAGTAAGTGCTGCTGAGCTCGTGTCACCGTGCCTGGCACCGGGACACGAGCTCGGCAATATTCCAGCGGCGCCGAAAGTGCTGCTGAGCTCGTGTCATCGTGCCTGGCACCGGGACACGGGCTCGGCAATATTCCAGCGGCGCCGAAGGTGCTGCTGAGCTCGTGTCACCGTGCCTGGCACCGGGACACGGGCTCGGCAATATCACGTGCCTGGCGAGAGCCGGTATTCGCCACGTGCTCCCGCCGTATGGCCGAACACGCAACTTCTTGTAACTGACGGTTTTTGTAATCATTTATAGGAATCTTCCGCGCTGCAGCACGGCGCCTTGTCCGACAAGGCTGTTGCCCGTCCACCCACGCCGACCTGTAGCGTGCGGTTTTAAGCTGGTGGCGGGTCAACACTGGAGAGAAAACATGAGCAATGACGTGAACGGTTCCGCACCGCTCGAACTGTGGGGCGGCCTCGAATGCACGATCAACCGCGTGTCGGACCGGTACTTCAGCCAGATGGAACGCAACGGCCACCTCGAGCGGCTCGACGACATCGACCGCTTCGCCTCGCTGGGTATTCGCGCCGTGCGCTATCCCGTCCTGTGGGAGCGCACCGCGCCGGACGGTATCGACAATGCGGACTGGTCGTGGTCCGATGCACGCCTGACGCGGCTACGCGACCTGGGCGTGGAACCGATCGCCGGCCTCGTGCACCATGGCAGCGGGCCGATGCATACCAGCCTGGTGTCGCCATGCTTTCCTGAAAAGCTGGCCGAATTCGCCGGCGCGGTGGCGCGCCGCTATCCCTGGCTGGCGTATTACACGCCGGTCAACGAACCACTGACGACGGCACGGTTTTCCGCCTTGTCCGGTGTCTGGTACCCGCATGCCCGCTCGGAGCAGGCGTTCGTGCGGGCCCTGTTGAACCAGTGCCGCGCCACCGTGCTGGCGATGCGGGCGATCCGGGAAGTCAATCCGGAGGCGAAACTGGTACAGACCGACGACCTGTCGCGCACCTACGGCACGCCCGAGATGGCCGAACTGGTCGATTTCTTCAACGAGCGCCGCTGGCTGTCGTGGGACTTACTGTGCGGAATGGTCGGGCCGGAACACGCGCTGTACGGCTTCATGCTGACATCGGGCGCCGATCCGGAAGAACTGCAGTGGTTCCGCGATAACCCGTGCCCGCCGGACATCATCGGCGTCAATTACTACATCACCAGCGAACGGTGGCTCGATCACCGCGTCGAGCGCTTCCCGGACAGCCACGTGCACGAATACAAGGGCGTGCGCCATGCCGACATGGAAACGGCGCGCGTGCTGGCCAATCCCACGCGCGGCATCGGTCCGCTGCTGGGCGAGGTATGGGAGCGCTACAAGCTGCCGGTGGCGATCACCGAGGCGCACATCGACGCCCACCGCGAAGACCAGCTGCGCTGGCTGCGCGAAATCTGGCAGGCCGCCCAGTCGCAGCGCGACGCGGGCGCCGACATCCGCGCCGTCACGGTTTGGGCGCTGCTGGGCTCGTACGACTGGAACTGCCTGGTAACGGCCTGCCATGGCTACTACGAACCGGGCCCGTTCGACGTGCGCGGCGCCGCGCCGCGGCCCACCGCCGTGGCGGACCTGATGCGCCGGCTGTCGAGCGGCCGCAAGCTCGATCATCCGGTCTTGCAGGGCAGCGGCTGGTGGCACCGGCCCGGGCGCTTCCTGTGCCGGCCGGTGGCGGCGCCCGCCGTGACGGCATCGCTGTCGGAACGCCAGCAGGCCAGGGCGCCGATGCCGCCGATCCTGGTCGCCGGGGCCAGCGGCGCGCTGGCCCGCGCCTTCGCCGCCCGCTGCAAGGCGCGCAACCTGCCGTGCGTGCTGGCCGGCCGGGACACGATGGACGCGACCGACCCCGAAGCGGTCGAGCGCCTGATCCGCCAGCACCAGCCGTGGGCGATCGTCAATGCCGCCGGCTGCCGGCCGCCGGCGCCGGGCATGACCGAAGTGGGGCAGGTGGAAGAGCAGTACCGTGCCCACGTGGCGGGCGCTGTGGTGCTGGCGCTGGCCGCCGGGCGGCATGGACTGCCGTACCAGATGTTCTCCAGCACGGCCGTGCTGGCCGGCGTCGAGGGACCGCGCGACGAGGCGGCGACCCCGGTGCCGCTCGATGCCTTCGGCCATTGCCAGGCCGAGGCCGAGCGCCGCGTGCTGGGCGTCAATCCGGGCACGCTGGTCGTGCGCAGCGGGCAGTTCTTCAGCGCCGACGGCGACGTGGGGCTGCTGGGCCAGGCACTGGCATCGCTGCGCGACGGACAGCCGGTGGCCCTGCCGCAGGACCTGACGCTGGCGCCCAGCTACCTGCCCGACCTGGTCGACGCATGCCTGGACCTGGCGGTCGATGGCGAGCAGGGGATCTGGCACCTGAGCAACCACAGCGGCATCAGCGCGGTGGACCTGGTCGGGCGGGCGGCTTCGCTGCTGGGGCTCGGTGCAATGCTGGTACAGCATGACGTCGACGGCGAAGCGGTGGCTCCGGTGCTGGCAACACGGCGCGGCGCGCTGCTGCCCCCGCTCGACTACGCGCTGGCGCGCTTTGCCGCCGCCAGCCAGGCTGCCGCCGTGGAGCGGCGCAGCGTGCCGCGCGCGGGAAGGGGGTAATCGAAGTACCGCACGCGCGGCACACTAGTACTCGACCCGCGCCATCAGGTCGACCATGACACCCGGCGCCCCGCTCTCGCGGGTGCGCAGGTGCGTCTTCAGTTTCGGCGCCGCCTTCAGCGCGGCGGCGATGTTGGCGGCCAGCGCCGGCCGCAGCGGATTGGTGCGGTTGGTCAGCCATACGCGCCAGCCGCGCTTGCGGGCGCCGGCAGCGATCCAGACCAGCGTGTCGGTCGACGGGTTATCGTGCCGGCCGTCCGCCGAGATCACGTAGTGCCGCGCCTGGACGCGCCTGAAGAAATCCGCTTCCAGGTTGCGGTCGCTGCCGTGGTGCGGCACCTTCAGCACGTCAAAATAGACCCGTCCATCCGCATCCAGCAGGCCGGCGTCCTCCAGCCCCGCCAGCACGTGGTCGCCCCGCGCGTCGCCCGTCAGCAGCATGCTGGCCTTCCGGCCATCCGCACCGCGCGCGGTGACGACAATTACCAGGCTGGACAGGTTGAACACCGACGTATCCACGTAATCGGCGGTGGCTGCCGTGTCCTTGACGCCCTTGCGTTCCCATTCGATCGACAGCTTGCGCAGGTGCGCGATGTTCGGGCAGACCAGCTGCACGTCCAGCATGGCGGGATCGAGCGGCAGCGTCGCGGGGCCGCCGTCCGCCACCAGCGATGTCGCGCCGCCGTTGACCACCGCCTGCAGGCGCTCGAGCTGTTCCAGCAGGCCCTGGCCCTGCCGCACGCTGGCTCTGGCGGCTTCCAGGCCGGTGGGGTGGGCACCGTCACCGGACGCGGCCGGCGCCTGGTCATCGAGGGCCGCCATGGCGGCGCGCGCCGGTGCCGGCAGGTGCGCCAGCAGCGCGCCGTCGAACGTGTTGAGCCAGAAGCGGTCGCATTGCACCGGGCAGTCCTCGGCGCCGAGGCTTTCGGCCAGGGCCAGCACGCCGCCGATATGGTCGCCGTCCAGGTGCGTGACGAGGATGTGGCGCAGCTCCAGGGGCCGTTGCCCGAGCCGTTCGGCGATCTGCGCCAGCCGCGGGCCCAGCGTGCGCCGCCAGGTGCCGCGCGGACCGCCGTCGATCAGCAGGTGGCGCGGCGCGGCGCTGCCGCCGTAATGGAGGATCAGCGCATCGCCTTCGGCGGCATCGAGCGCTTCCAGCGAAAAGATGGCTGAGCGCCGCGTCGCCATCGTCACACCGCCTGCAGCGCGCGCAGCGCATCGACCAGGCCACAGCCCTGGAACGCCGGCTCGCGTCCCAGGTCCGTGGCCGAGCGTCGCAGCACGTCCTTCACGCGGCCCGGGTGGCCCATCAGTTCCGGATGGCGGGCCAGCAGCAGCGCGGCCACGCCGGATACGTGCGGCGCCGCCATACTGGTACCGTCCATCGTCGCCGTGCCGGCACCGGGCGCCGTGGACGTGATCTTCTCGCCGGGCGCCACCAGGTCCGGCTTGGCGCGGCCGTCGCCGGTGGGGCCGCGGCTGGAAAAGTACGACACGCCGTACAGGTGTGGGTCGCTGCGGTGCGTGGCGCCCACCGTGATCGCGGCCCGGGCATTGCCCGGATCCGTCAGGCTCTGGCCGCGGTAGGCGCCGCCCATGCTGGTGCGCGCATAGGCTTCGTCGAAACCGCAATTGCCGGCTGCCGCCACCACCACCACGCCGCTGCCGGCCAGCCGGTCGCACTCCAGGCAGACCGGCGTGCTGCCGCAGCCGTAGCTGCGCACCGAGTGGTGCAGCGACAGGCTGATGTTCACGCCATGCACGTACTGCCGGTCGCGGCTCTGGTTCAGGTAGCGCACGTATTGCAGCGCGGCGAGGATCGTGAATTCGTCGGCATCGCCGTCCGCATCGAAGACGCGCAGGTCGAGCAGTTCGATCGCCGGGCAGATGCCCAGCAGGTCGGTGCTGTCGGCCAGTTCCGGCGGCAGCGGCATCCCGCGCTCCAGGTAGTGCCGGCCATACCAGCCGGCGCCCAGGATGCCGGCGACGTGGGTGCCGTGGCTGTCGGGCGGCACCGCGTAGCCGCCGGGCGCATGGGACACCGCGAGCAGCGGTTCGAGCAGCGACCAGTCCAGCATGCGGCCGGCGGCAAGGTCGCGGCCGAGGCGGGCGGCGCGTTCCAGCAGGGCGGCGCCGTCAGGCTGTTTCGCCAGGCGGGCCGCGACGGACTTCGGCAGCGTGCCGGCGGTGAGGTCGGCCAGCCGGGTGAAGTCCATGGTTTGCACGATGCGCGACCGGCGCGCGTCGGCGGCATCGATGGCGGGCCCGCCACCGTCGCGCGCAAAGGCGGGATGGCTGGCGTCGATGCCGGAATCGACGACGGCCCAGCGCACGCCGCGCCCGCCCGTGTCGAAGACCCGGCTGGCGGCATCGGCCTTCACCGTGCGCCGGCTGGCGGCGATCGCATGCCGGGCGGGGCGGTTGCGGGCGATGTGCCACAGCGGCGGCAGGGCGCCGGGCGGCAGTCCGCCTGCGCCGTGGCGGTCGCCGTCGCAGCAATCGGCCAGCGCGCGCAGCACCGCGCGGGCGGCACCGCGGAGCCGGGCCTGCAGCGCCGCTTCTCCGATACTGTCGCGCGTGACGCCGAGCAGGCCCAGGCCCACGTACAGCGCCGCCACGTTGACCAGCCGGACCAGCGCGCCGTGCCCGCCCTCGGGCCCCGCGCCATGCACGGTATCGGCCACCAGCCGGCCCACGTCCTTGAAGCGCCCGATCGTCGCCACCGATGCCAGGTGTTCCAGCACGCGGCTGCCCAGTTCCTGGGCGGTGCGGTCGCTGCGCAGTACGGCCGCCACCGCATCGGCATCTTCCGGTCGGCCGGCGTGGCGGCGCCACCATGCCGTCAGCGGCAGCAGGCGGAGCAAGCCGAAAAAATCGAGCCGCGCCAGCAGGTGGGATTCGTTCGAGGCGATCACGGGCGCCGCGTCTTCCTCGCGGCGATGCAGGGAACGGGCGACCGCCTGGCGCAGCGTGGCCGGGTCGACGTCGCAGTGCGGGGTCAGCAGCAGTGACGCCGCCCCGTCGAAGCGCAGCTCGGCCGAGAAATGCAGCCACACGTCCGCGCCGACCGGCAGGTCGCTGGTGAACCGGCCCGGCTCGGGCTCGCAGCCCGCGTAGACCAGCATGTACGCGAGATCGCGCGCCAGCGGCGTCAGCGGATCGTCCGGCATGGCACCTCCACGGTGCGAAAGGGTTGATTCAGGCGGAAGGGGTAGCAATATTGTAGTCAGCGTGGACTACGCAGGGAAGAACAAGCGGAGAAAACAACGGCCGGGCTCGTGTCCCGGTGCCAGGCACGGTGACACGAGCTCAAGCGGAGGAAAGAGCGGCCGGGCTCGTGTCCCGGTGCCAGGCACGGTGACGCGAGCTCAAGCGGAGGAAAGAGCGGCCGGGCTCGTGTCCCGGTGCCAGGCACGAGGACACGAGCTCAAGCGGAGAAAACAACGGCCGGGCTCGTGTCTCGGTGCCAGGCACGGTGACACGAGCTCAAGCGGAGAAAACAACGGCCGGGCTCGTGTCCCGGTGCCAGGCACGGTGACACGAGCTCATGCGGGGGAAACAACGGCCGGGCTCGTGTCCCGGTGCCAGGCACGAGGACACGAGCTCATGCGGGGGAAACAACGGCCGGGCTCGTGTCTCGGTGCCAGGCACGAGGACACGAGCTCAAGCGGAGAAAACAACGGCCGGGCTCGTGTCCCGGTGCCAGGCACGAGGACACGAGCTCATGCGGGGGAAACAACGGCCGGGCTCGTGTCCCGGTGCCAGGCACGAGGACACGAGCTCAACAACGATTGGCCAGCCGGAACGCGTCAGCCGAACGCGCGGTAGCGGAAATTGCGGAAGCGGGCTTCGCCGTTGCCGGCCGCATACAGGGCCGGTTTGAGCGACATGAAGCCGCCGCGCACGTTGTGGTGGTAGCCGGAAACCTCATAGCCGCGCGGGCCGCGTGTCCACGTCTTGCCGTCGCCGGACAGGTGGATGCTGACCACGTGCCTGCGGTTGCGGATGCGCAGGAACACGCGCCGGCCGTACGGGTTGGCCGGCTGGCCGTGCTCGGTGCCGTAGCGGTGCAGCACCAGGTTCCTCTCCTCGAAGCCCATGCCGCAGTACAGCTTGTGGTCGTAGAACAGCAGCAGGCCGGCGCGCGTGCCGGGATCGACCTCGATCTCGCATTCGACTTCGTAATCCTGGTCCGGCACCACGAATACCAGCGGCGACGAGTCGGACGGCATCTTCCCGCTGGCCTTCAGGTGCAGCGTGCCGTTGCGCCGGGCCAGCCGCTTCGATTCGTCCGGCGCCGGATTGAAGAAGTTCCACTGGATGCCGTACTTGTCGGCGGAGAAATCGTCGGACAACGGCATGCCGTGATCGCCTGCGACGCCCCTGGCCGGTTTCCTGATCGGCTGCGACAGGTCGCCACCGCCGAAGTCCGGCCAGCCGTCGGCCGACCAGGTGACGGGCGCCAGCAGGCATTGCCGCCCCAGCGTCCAGAAGCCGTTCTCGTAGCCGTGGTAGACGCTCCACCAGTCGCCGGCCGGGCCCTGCACCAGCGTGGCATGGCCGCGCGACCACCATTTCTCGGCCACGTCGACCGTGCGCACCAGCGGGTTGCGCGGGTGGTGTTCCCATGGCCCGTCGATCGACTTCGACCGGGCGGCGATCACCATGTGGCCGGTCGGCGGACCGGAGGTGCCGCCCACCGCCAGGATCAGGTAGTAGTAGCCGTTGTGGCGCAGCACCTTCGGGCCTTCCGGCGAAAAGGCTTCCACTTCCCAGTCGTCCGGATAGCGCCACGGCTCGTACACCTTTTCCGGCTTGCCGACCGTCGACAGGCCGTCGTCGGCCAGCCGCACGCGGTCCACCCCGGACAGGAACAGCCAGCGCGAGCCGTCTTCGCCGACGGCGTGGCCGGGGTCGATGTGGCGCGGCAGGTCCAGGTCGACCGGGTCGGACCACGGTCCTTCGATCCTGTCCGCCCAGATCACCCACGACGTCGTCTTCGAGCCCGGCACCGCGGTCTTCTTGGTCGGGATGTACAGGTAGTACCGGCCCTTGTGCTTGCACAATTCCGGCGCCCACACGGAACCGATGTTCCGGTGCAGCGTGGCCGTCACGGGCCGCCAGTTGACCAGGTCCTTCGAATGCCAGATCACCAGGCCGGGATAGGCATCGAAGGTGGAGAACGTCATGTAGTAATCGTCGCCATCCTTCAGGATCGACGGATCGGGGCGGTCGCCCGCCACGATCGGGTTGAGGAACGTGCCGTTGCCCAGGTCCGGCTTGCGCTGGCCTTCGAAGCCGGCGCCCCAGGCGGGGGCGGCGGAAGCGGCGGGAACAGTGGCACAGGCAGCGGCCGCCGCCGCGGCAGCCGGCGCGCCGGCTCCCAGCAGCAGCGAGCCGAGGCCCGCCGATTTCATTGCATCGCGTCGGGATACCATCGGCCGCCCGTTCAGAACTTGTAGCGCACGCCGAGCAGGTACTCGCGGCCCGTCACGTTCAGCACGTTCACGCTGTTGCGCGTACTGCCCACGTACTGGTCGCTCGACTCGTTGGTGAGGTTGACGCCTTCGAACGTGAATTCGACCTTGTCGTTGAGCTTGTACGACAGCGACAGGTCGACGTTGGTGGTCTCGTTCTTGCCCGCCACGTCGTTGTTGTTCTGCGCCGGCACGGTCTGCAGGTAGGCCGAACGGTAGGCGCCGGTCAGGCGCGCGCTGAAGCGGCCGTCGTCGTAGTACAGCGTGGTGTTCCACGATTTCGGCGACAGGTTCACCAGCTCGTTGCGCACGGTGCCGCTGTTGGCGGTGGTGGCCGAGATGATGTAGTCGATCTTCGACGATACCTTCGTGTAGTTGGCGATCAGGCCGAAGTTGCGGCCCCAGGCCGGCAGGAACGTGAACGGCTGCTGGTAGTTCAGTTCGAAGCCGCGCAGCTTGCCGCCCGGGGTGTTGCGGAAGCTCGTCACGTCGAACGATTCGGTCCCCGTGAAGTTCGCCGGCAGCAGCGACAGCGGCAGGCCGGTCTGGTTATACGGCATCGATTCGCGCACGCCCTGCACGTAGCTGGCGATGTTCTTCTGGAACAGGCCCAGGCCCAGGAATGCCTTGTTCTGGAAGTAGTACTCGAACGACGCATCGAAGGTCTTGGCGCGGAACGGTTCCAGCAGCGGGTTGCCGGACGAGATGCCCAGCGCGCCGACGGTGCTGACGGTGCCGCCCGGGTTCAGGTTGCCCAGCGGCGGGCGAGACATGACCTTGGCCGCGGCCAGGCGCACCAGGAATTCCGGCGTCACGTTGGTGGTGACGTTGAAGGCGGGCAGGAAGTCGTTGTACTCGTTTTCCACCGTGACCGGGGTGCCGCCGCCGGTGGCGACATAGCCGGTGGCGGTCAGCTTCGTCTTCACGTAGCGCCCGCCGATATTGCCGCGCACGCCGTAGCCCCACAGTTCGGTATCGAAGTCGCCCTGCAGGAACACGCCATTGTCGCGCTCGGTGATGGCCCGGTTGTTGCCGCGTGCGCTCGTGTTCGACAGCGACGTCAGCGTGAAGTCGCCCGGGCCGCCGGCCGGACCGGTCTTCAGGCAGTTGCAGTACGCGTCGTACAGCGACGTGATGGCCTGGATGTTCGGCATGACCCAGCTCGTGGCGTTGCCGGCCGGGAGGTCCTGGCCGGGACCGAAGCCGGTCAGCACCGTCGCCAGGCTGTTCACGTCGGTGCCTGCCGGCAGGCCGTAGATCGTCTCGGCCGTGTTGGCGCGGCGCGATTCCCACGTGTTGAACTTGTAGCGTTTCAGGTTGACGCCGCCCTTGATCGTCCACGTATCGGACGCGCGCCAGGCCAGGTCGGTGCTGAACACGTCGTTGGTGTTGTCGGTACCCGCCGGGCGGATGCGGATCTCGCTCGGCAGCGCGTTGGCCGCGGCCGTGGCGCCGTCCGGCACGCCGTAGATGCCCAGCACGCCGGCCTTGGCGACGTCGAACGGATAGGTGATGACGGGCAGCCGGCCGTTCCGGAAGTCCACCGTGTAGCCGTTCACGTTCGGCGCGTCGAACGTGACGGTGGTCTGGATCGGGTTCTCGAACTTCGATTTCGCGTGGCCCAGCGCCGCGGTCAGGCGCCAGTCCTCGTTGATCTGGTGCGACAGGTTCAGCGTCGGCTGGAAGAACTTGGTCTGCATCTCGTCATAGCGCGACTCGGAGCGGATGTCGACGCCGTTGAACACCCCGTAGGTCATGCGGCCCAGCGCGTCGTACTGCACGTCGACCACGGAGGTCTGCGGCTTGCCGCCCGAGCTCAGGTTGCGCGAGAACGAGAAGCCTTCGATGTAGTTCTCTTCGCGGGTGGCGTCGAGGTCGGCGTACAGCATGTCCAGCGACAGGCGCGTGCCGCGCTGCGGCTTCCATTCGAACGAGCCGGTCACGCCCAGGCGCTCCTGCTCGTGCACCATGCGGCCGTAGCGCGGGAAGCGTGGGTGGTAGTTGGCGGCGCTGCTGGCGGCGTTGTACGCGGCGATGTTCTCGGGCGTGCCGGGCAGGCGCTGCGATGCCGGGAATCCGGGGGCCGAAGTGCTGCAGGTGGTCGACGTCGACGTGCCCACGCCCATCGGCGCGCACCAGCCGCCCACCGACGGGCCATTGTCCCAGCGGCCGGTGGAGAAGCCATCCTCGTACAGGTTGCGCTTGCCCCAGGCCACGGAGACCAGGTAGCCCATCGTGTTGTTGTTGAACGTATCCGAGAACATGAACGCGCCGCGCGGGTCGGACTTCTCGGACAGGTCGTTGTAGCGCCCCTTCAGCATCGCGGTGGCGTTGAAGCCGCGCTTGGCCAGGTCGAACGGACGCATCGTCTGCAGGTCGACGGTGGCGCCCAGCGAGCCTTCTTCCACTTCGGCGGCGGAGCTCTTGCGCACCGTCAGCGAGGAGAACAGCTCGGAAGCGAAGACGTTGAAGTCGAAACCGCGGCCGCGGTTGGTGCCGCCGCTGTTGTCGCTGCCGCCCGTGGTGGCCAGCGCCTCGATGCCGTTGATGCGTACGCGGGTAAAGTCTTGGCCCAGGCCGCGCACGGTGATGCTGCGGCCTTCGCCGGCATCGCGGTCGATCGCCACGCCGGGTACGCGCTGCAGCGATTCGGCCAGGTTGGTGTCGGGGAACTTGCCGATGTCTTCGGCCTTCACGACGTCGACGATGCTGTTTTCCGTACGCTTGGCATTGAGCGCGCTTTCCAGCGACGCGCGCAAGCCGGTCACGACGACGGTCTGCGTGTCGGCTTGTGATGCGGCCTGTGGTTCGGCGGCCTGCGCCTGCGCGTAGGCGGTGGCGTGGCTCATTGCCAGGACTGCCGAAGCGATGGCGGTCAGTTTCAATGCGGTTTTGCTGCTGTGCATCCAAGTCTCCTGTTCAAATTTTTGTTTCGGATCTGTGCGCATGCTGTCTCGTCTGCTGCGCATATCCAACGACCATGTGCGTGGATACGTGCGGCACCATCATTGCGGAGCTTGATCGCTTATACAAATAGTTAAAACGTATGAAGAACAGGGAAAACGATAACCTTTACATTAAAGCTTGCTAACTTCGCGCATCGTGACGCCAAACCAGCCGCTCATTAAAATGATTGGATTGCGTTTTTTGCATCGATTGGTCGGGCCACCCTGAATTCAGTCAGACCAGTGACGCATTTATGCAACGACTGGTCAGGCCAGCTGGGTGAATGGATCACTTGGGCAAGGGTGCGCCGGCGACTGCAGCCTGGCGGCCCGAAGGGGCGGGGAGGGCGCCGCGCCGGGTCAGCTCGCGCTGCACGTCGCGCGCCACGCCGTCGAACAGCGCCGCTTGCGCTGCCACGCAGGCAGCCCGTTCATGGGCAATGCGGGCGCGGTTTGCCACCAGCGTGTTCCGCTCGAGCGCGAAGCCGAACCCGGCCGGTATGCGCGGATCCGCGCTGCTCAGCACGCGTGCCATGATGAGTTCGCCCAATGCGGGCTTGAAGTGACCCGCTTCCCAGTACCAGCGGGTGCGCGCCTTGCTGCCCGGCGCCGGCACCGCCTCGCACTGGATCGGACCGAAGCCGGAAAAATCGTGCACGGCGATGCGCGCGCCCGGATGGCGCCGGCGGCCCGCCTCGGCCTGTTCGACGAGGATTTCCTTCCATGCCTCGAAGCGCGGCCACAGGCTGGCGCGCTCGAACAGCGCGAGCAGCTGCGCATGGTAGGGGTAGATCACCAGGTCGATGGCCACGCCGGGATCGGCGTCCGCGGCGACATCGATGAGCGCCGCCACCTGGCTGCGCACGGCCGCCGCGTGCAGGCCGCCGCCGGCCGTTGCGGCCAGCTTGCGGGTATTCTCGGCGGCGCGCTGGCTGAACAGCGCGGCATAGCCTTCGGTGGCGGCCGCCTGGTGATACTGCAGCAGCGGATTATGGCCCCTCAGGGTCGCCATTGCCGCGTGGGGCTGGTGCTGGATCGCCACCGTGAGTACGGCGTCCTTCAGCGAGGCGAACGAGAACAGTGTGTCGGCACGCCACAGCTGCGTACGCCAGCCGGCCGGGGCCGCGGCGGCCAGCGGAGCCGCGGCGGCGGGATGGACCGGCCGTTCCGTCAGCACGTCGACGAACTCCATGCCGGCGATGACGCGCCGCGGGGGCTGGCTCCGGGTGCCCAGGTGGCGCAGCTGCTCGACGGCCTTTTCCGTGCTCGTGCCGGCCAGCGCCAGGTTGAAGGCGTTGCTGCCGGCCAGGTGCGGACCTTCGGGGTCGACACCCACCTCCATGCGCGAATTGCCGGCGATGACGATGGCGGGCTGGAAACGCTCGGCGCGGGCCAGGCGGATCTCGTTGCGGTAGCGTTCGACCGGCGGTTTGACGCGGTTGAAGCCGCGGATGTCGGCCAGCGCATACAGGCCGTACGGGTCGACCAGCAGCACGAAGCCGGCCACGGCGGCGCTGGCACCGGCGATCGTGCCCAGCATCCAGCGCAGGTAGCGCCGGTGCGCGCGCGGGTCCGGCGGCAGGCCGGGGCGCAGGCCGGCGTGCACGTCGCCAGGCATGTCGGGTTTGATGGCGGCATTCATCTCGGCATTCATCTCGGGGCGATGGGTAGGCGGTTCAGAACTGGAAG
This sequence comes from Pseudoduganella umbonata, assembly GCF_014192225.1. Taxonomy (GTDB): domain Bacteria; phylum Pseudomonadota; class Gammaproteobacteria; order Burkholderiales; family Burkholderiaceae_D; genus Rugamonas; species Rugamonas umbonata. The sequence goes on from NZ_JACHXS010000001.1 coordinate 438,944, forward strand.
TACAGGAAATCGCTGGGGCGGTTCAGCGACAGCACGCCGAGGACGGCCAGCGCGCCGACCAGCACCGCGTGGCGCCGCGCCGGCCGCCACGCCAGCAGGCTGCTGGCCGGCCCGTCGCCGGCGGCATCGAGTGCCGGTGCGAAGCGGTGCATGATCTGCTGCGTGTTGGGCAGTGCGAAGGCGATGGCGCCGGCCGCCGTCACCCAGCCCCACGTCTCGATGAAGCGCACGGTGCCGCCCTGGTACCAGCCGATGCCCATGCCGTCGAGCGTGGCTTTCAGGCCGCCCAGGTGGGCGCCCAGCGTGGCCGGCAGCTGCACGCCGTGGCCGCCCGCCATGCCGGCCAGGATCGCCTGGGCCGTCGGCAGGTCGGGCGCGCGGAAGAACACCCAGGCCACGCAGACGGCGGCGAACGTCAGTGCCCAGCCGGCGAATGCGCCGGCCCGGCCGCCGCGCCAGCCCCTGCGCTGCGCGAGGCCGCGCCAGGCCTGGCCGATCACCAGGTACAGGCCGTGCAGGCCGCCCCAGATGACATAATTCCAGCCGGCGCCATGCCACAGGCCGCCCAGCAGCATGGTGGCCATCAGGTTGGCCGAACGGCGCGCCGGCCCCCGGCGGTTGCCGCCCAGCGGGATATACAGGTAGTCGCGCAGGAAACGCGACAAAGTCATGTGCCAGCGGCGCCAGAATTCCATGATCGACGTGGCCTTGTACGGCGACGCGAAATTGAGCGGCAACTGCACGCCGAACAGCCGCGACAGGCCGATCGCCATGTCGGAGTAGCCGGAAAAGTCGAAATACAGCTGGAACGCATACGCCAGCACGCCGCCCCAGGCCACCAGCAGCGACACGTCCTGCGGCTCGGCGAACAGCACGTTCGCGTACGGCGCCAGGTTGTCCGCGACGAGCACTTTCTTGCCCAGGCCGATGAAGAAGATCGACGCGCCCACGGCGAAATTCCCGGCACGCGGCCAGCGGTTCCGGTCGTCGGCGAACTGCGGCATCATCTCGCCGTGATGCAGTACCGGGCCGGCGATCAGGTGCGGGAAATACGTCACGAACAGCAGGTAATGCAGGAAGCGGCTCTCGCTGACGTGGCCCCGCGGTATCGACCAGGAAGGCGATCTGCGTAAACGTGAAGAACGAGATCCCGATCGGCAGGACGATCTGCAGCGCCGGTACCTGCCAGCCGGTGGCCTGCGCCAGGCTGGCCGCAAAGAAGCCCGCATATTTATACCAGCCCAGCAGCGCCAGGTTGGCAGCCAGCGCCGCGGCCAGCCAGCGCGTGCGCGCAGTGCCGTGCGCCGCGCGGATCTGCAGCGAGCACGCGTAGTTGCCCCCGATAGACGCCAGCAGCAGCGGCAGGTAACGCAAGTCCCACCACGCATAAAAGAACAGCGATGCAAACGCCAGGACCAGGTTGCCGTATTCGCGGCCGCGGCGCGCCGCGGCGAAATACGCCAGCAGCACCACCGGCAGGAAGCCGAACAGGAATGGGTGGGAATTGAACAGCATGGCGATCGTCCTGGGAAGGTGCAGGAATTATAACTTCGGCAACTTATTTGCGGGCAATAACCATCGCCTTCGCTTCATCCGGCAGCGTGAGTGTTGCCACCGCGATACGCGTGACTTTCATGCAACAACCAGCGTGGTGCGTCGCTGCACGGCATCGGTGCGCACGACGCATTCATGCGGCTTTCCGGCTGTTAAAGATGCCCCGAAGCATCCAAAAACAGTGCACGTGTTTTACCTATAAAACGCGGATTTTTATTTGAAACAAAGCGCTGGCGCAGCCAATGAAAGCTGCTATATTTGTCTCACACGCAGCTCATATACGAACTACCGTTTCATATATGAGACAGACCCCAGCGGTGTTCACACACCGCCCACCGTGAGAGACAAATGATCGAAATCGAATTCCGCGCCGTCGGCAAGAGTTTCATCGACCGGCAAACCTCACAACCGCGCCCCGCAGTTTCCAACGTCAACATCTCCATCCGCAGCGGCGAAGTAGTCTCCATCATCGGCCCGTCCGGCTGCGGCAAGAGCACCTTGCTGAACATGGGCGCCGGCCTGTACCTGCCCACCAGCGGCGAGGTGTACGTCGGCGGCCAGCTCGTCACGAAGCCGGTCCGCAAGGTCGCCTTCATGCTGCAGAAAGACCTGCTGATGCCATGGCGCACGATCCGTGCCAATGTGGCGCTGGGCCTCGAGATCGACGGCGTCAATGCCCGCGAACGCGAGCGCGTGGCCGACGACCTGCTGGCGAAGTGCCACCTGAAGGGGTTCGAAGACCATTACCCCTTCCAGCTGTCCGGCGGCATGCGCCAGCGTGCCGCGCTGGCCCGCACGCTGGCGGTCGATCCGCAGGTGCTGCTGATGGACGAACCGTTTTCCGCGCTGGACGCGCAGACCAAGATGATCCTGCAGCAGGACCTGGCCAGGATGCTGTATGAGAAGCGCAAGACGGCGCTGTTCATCACGCACGACCTGATCGAGGGCATCGCCCTGTCCGACCGCCTGCTGGTCATGAGCGAACGGCCCGGCACGATCATCGAAGAGATCGTGGTCGACCTGCCGCACCGCGACAACCCGCTGGAACGCCGCAAGCTGCCGGAAATCGGCCCGCTGGCCGGCCGCCTGATGGAACTGCTGAAAGTCGGCAAGGACCAGGAAGCGGAACTGCATTGAAAGAGCACTTGCATCACGTCTGTCAACGATCGATCGGGAGTCACTAATGAGCATGCATAACAAGATCCTTGCCGCCATCGGCTGCGCCGTGGCACTGGCCGCGGCGCCGGCCCTGGCGGCACCGGAAGAAGTCACGTACCTGCTGCCGGCGCCGCCGAACACGCCGGCCTTCGCGCCGTGGATGATCGCCCAGCAAAAGGGCTATTACGCGGCCGAGAACCTGAAGGTCACGTTCGTCGCGGCCAAGGGCGGCGTCGACGTGGCCAAGCAGATCGGCGCGGGCAATGCGCTGATCGGCGGCGCGATCGGCGATACGCCGATCATCGTGCGCGCCAATGGCGTGCCCGTGAAAGCCATCGCCGTGCTGGGCGCCGGCTCGCTGACGATGGTCGGCGTGCGCGAGAACGAGGGCATCAGGACGCTGGGCGACCTGAAAGGCAAGACCATCACGGTGATGTCGTATACCGATACCACCTACTACGCGCTGCTCGGCAACATGAAGAGCATCGGCATGGGCAAGACCGACGCCGAGATCCAGGCTGCCGGCCCGTCGGGCGTGTGGCAGGTCTTCGCGGGCGGCAAGGCGCAGGCGCTGGCCGGCGTGCCGGACTGGATCGTCAGCGCCAGCGATGCCGGCGCCAAGATCGACATTATCGAGACGGCCGGCTTCAAGAGCATGGCGCAGGCGATCCTCGCTTCCGACGAGACGATCCGCACCAAGCCGGAACTGCTGCGCCGCCTGGTGCGCGCCACGCTGCGCGGCATGGAAGACATCATGAACGACCCGAAGGCCGCCACCGCGACCTACGTGGCCGCGGTGCCGTCCTACCGGGGCCGCGAAGCGAGCATCGAGCAGATCTTCAACATGTACCGCAAGTACGTCTACGCGGACCAGAAGCCGCTGGGCCGGATCGACGCGGCGCGCATGGACGGCGTGCAGAAGTTCTATGTCAGCGAAGGCATCGTCAGCCGCGCCGCGGCCGTGAACGACCTGTTCACCAACCAGTTCGTCGTCGCGGGGGCCAAATGAACACCGCCACCACGATCGCCACCCCCGCCATGGACAGCGGCCTGAAGCTCAGCCCCGTGCTGCGCGACAAGGCCTTCACCGTGGCCGGCAGCCTGCTGGTGCTGGCGCTGTTCCTGGCGGCCTGGGAATGGGGCCCGGGCTGGCTCGGCATGCCCGAGTTCATCCTGCCGCGTTTCTCGCGCGTGGTGCAGGAAGCGGTCTTCATGTGGCAGCACAGCGACCTGCTGGGCCACTTCACGATCACCGCCGCCGAGGTCGTGGCCGGCTTCGGGCTCGGCTCGCTGCTGGGCCTCGCCGTCGGCGTCGCGCTGGGCCTGTCGCCCCGCGCCGAAGCCATGCTGTCGCCGTACATCCTGGCGCTGCAGATCGCCCCGAAGGTGGCGTTCGCACCGCTGTTCGTGATGTGGCTGGGCTACACGATGTACCCGAAGATCATCGTCGCCGTGCTGATCGTGTTCTTCCCCGTGATGATCAACGTGCTGTCGGCGATCCGCACGGTGGACCCGGACATGGTGAACCTGGTGCGCACGCTCAATGCGAGCCGCTGGCAGATCTTCTGCCTGGTCGAATACCGCTCGGCGCTGCCGGCGCTGTTCTCCGGCCTGCGCATCGCCTCCACGCTGGCCGTCATCGGCGTCACGGTCGGCGAACTGGTGGGCGGCAACAAGGGCCTCGGCTTCCTGCTGGTCGACGGCGAAGGGCAGGGCAATACGGCGGCCGTGTTCGTGGCGATCTGCGCGCTGACCCTGACCGGCATCGTCACCTACGCCGCCGTCGTGTGGGCCGAACGCAAGGTGCTGCATTACCTGCCGCGCGCCGCCACCAGCACAAAATAAGGAGCAACAGATGACCGATATCTCGAAACTGCTGGCCGGCCGCCGGGTGCTCGTCACCGGTGCCGCGCGCGGCCTGGGCCTGGCCTTCGCCACCGCAATCGCCGAAAGCGGCGCGAAAGTGGCGCTGGCCGACATCCTGCACGACGTGCTGGCCGGCAGCGTGGCCGCGCTGCGCGGACGGGGCCTGGACGTGCAGGGCTTCCCGCTCGACATGGCCGACCCGGCCTCCATCGAGGCCTGCGCCGCGGCCGCCACCGGCTGGCTGGGCGGGCTCGACGGCCTCGTCAACAATGCCGCGATCACCAACTCGGGCGGCCGCCCGTCCGAACGGATCGACATCGCCATGTGGGACAGCGTGATGGCCGTGAACGTGCGCGGCACCTGGCTGATGACCAATGCCTGCCTGCCGGCGCTGCGCGCATCGGGCCACGGCGCGATCGTCAACCTGGCGTCGGACACGCCGCTGTGGGGCGCGCCGAACCTGCTGGCGTACGTGGCCAGCAAGGGCGCCGTGATCGGCATGACCCGTTCGCTGGCCCGCGAGGAGGGCAGCCACGACATCACCGTCAACGCCGTGGCGCCGGGGCTGACCAAGGTGGAAGCCACCGAATACGTGCCGGCGCAGCGTTACCAGACCTACCAGGACGGCCGCGCCCTGCAGCGCCTGCAGGTGCCGGACGACGTGACGGGGGCGGTGCTGTTCGCACTGTCGGACCTGTCGCGCTTCGTCACCGGCCAGGTCCTCGCCGTCAACGGCGGCTTCGTCATGAACTGATCAAAGGAGAACACAATGACCGACGTATCCGAACAGAAGAACATCGCCCGCAGCTGGGACCAGCCGGCCGGCGCCACCTTCGAGGACTGGATGAACACCCGCATCGCCCGCTTCTCGACCCGCAAGTACGACTGGAACGCGCTGAAGTTCCAGGCCGACTTCGACCCGAAATACGGCCGCGCGCAGATGCGCTACATCGGCACCGGCGGCACCGGCGTGGCCAGCGACAGCAGCGTGATCCCGTCCGAGCACTTCACGTTCTCGACGATGATCATCCCGGCCGGCCACGAGGGCCCGCCGCACCTGCACGTGGACGTCGAGGAAGTGTTCTTCGTCCTGCGCGGCAAGCTGAAACTGGTGCTGGAAAAGGATGGCGAACGCTTCGAGACGATCCTGACGGACCGCGACGTGGTGTCGATCCCGCCGGGCGTGTACCGCGAGGAAATCAACATCGGCGAGGAAGATGCGCTGATGTGCGTGATGCTGGGCGCGCAGAAGCCCGTCACGCCCACGTACCCGCCCGAACATCCGCTCGCCAGCGTCAAGCGGAACTGACCATGCGGCCCGGTATTACGCCCGACCTCACGTCCACGCTCATGTCCAGCGCCATGCCAAACGACGCCCCAGGCAGCCGTGCCGAGCCCGATGGCCTGCAGGCCGCGCTGGCCGAACTGGCCACGCGCTTCCCGGAGCGCACGATCGCCACCGAAGGGGGCACCGTGTCGTACCGCGAAGCGGGTGCCGCCGGCGGTCCCACCTTCCTGCTGTTGCACGGCATCGGGTCGGGCGCCGCCTCCTGGCTGGACTGCGCGCTGGAACTGGCGCGCCACGGCCGGGTGATCGCCTGGAACGCGCCGGGCTATGGCAGGTCGGCGGCATTGGCCAGCGCGCAGCCCGGCGCCGGCGCCTATGCGCTGCGGCTGCGGCAACTGGTGCAGGCGCTGGAACTGGACGGCGTGACGCTGGCCGGGCATTCGCTCGGCGCAATGATGGCGGCGGCCTATGCGGCTGGACACCCGGCGCGGCTGCAGCGCCTGGTCCTGCTCAGTCCCGCCCGCGGCTACGGCCTGCCGGCACGGCTGGCGCAGGGCGCCGGGGTGCTGCGCGACCGGCTGTCGACGCTGGGCGAACTGGGCATCCCCGGCATGGCCACGCAGCGCTCGGCACGGCTGCTGTCGCCGGGCGCCACGGCCACCCAGCGCGACTGGGTACGCTGGAACATGGCGCAGCTGCATCCGGGCGGCTACACGCAGGCGGTGCACCTGCTGTGCGGCGATGCGATCGAAAACTATGCGCAGCCCGCGCTGGCCGCGCTGCCGGCCGCCGTGCTGTGCGGCAGCGAGGATACGGTGACGACGCCGGAGGACAGCCGCGCGGTTGCCGGGCTGTTCGGATTTCCGTATGCGCCGGTCGCCGGCGCCGGCCATGCCTGCTATGTCGAACAGCCCGCGGCCGTGGCGCGGGCGATCCTGGGCAGCCGATAACATGAACCATGACAATGACAACAACCAGCGAGACCAACATGAGCAACAAGCCTGAACAGCCTGACGACGACGGCGCCGACAAGTACACGGTGCCGGGCCTGGAACGGGGCCTGCGCCTGCTGTGCGAATTCTCCCGCCACGACAAGAACCTGTCGGCCCCGGAGCTGGCCAAGCGCCTCGACGTGCCGCGTTCCACCGTGTTCCGCCTGCTGACGACCTTGGAACGGATGGGCTTCGTCGAGCGCAACGAGGGTGGCCGCGACTACCGCCTCGGCATGGCCGTGCTGCGCCTCGGTTTCGAATACCTCGCGTCGCTGGAACTGACCGAGATCGGCCGCCCGCTGCTGGAGCGGCTGCGCGAGGAAATCGGCTACTCCACCAATATCGTCGTGCGCGACGGCCGCTCGATCGTGTACGTGGCCAAATCTTCCATGCCGGCGGCATTCGTCAGCAGCGTCAATGTCGGCACGCGCCTGCCGGCCCATGCCACGGTGCTGGGCCGCGTGCTGCTGCAGGACATGACGCTGCCGCAATTGCGCGAGATCTACCCGGAAGAGCACCTGAAGGTGTATTCGGAAAACACGCCGCAGACGGTGCTGGACCTGTTCAACCTGGTGCAGCGCGACCGCGAGCGCGGCTACGTGCTGGAAGAAGGCTTCTTCGAGCGGGGCATTTCCACGATGGCGGCGCCGGTGCGCGACCACAGCGGCAAGGTCGTCGCCGCGCTGGGCGCCACGATCCCGGAACCGCATATCGATGCGTCGCGCCTGGATTCGATCGTCGGCCACGTGCGCTCGGCCGCCGAAGAACTGTCCCGGCTGCTGGACCATGTGCCGGCCAATTCCGCCCAGGTCGTGAACCTGTGGCAGCGCTAGGAGGCGGACCATGGGTATGACAGACCTGACGGGCCGGGTGGCCGTGGTGACGGGCGGCTCGTCCGGCATCGGCTACGCCACCGTCGAACAATTGCTCGACTGCGGCGCCGCCGTCGCACTGTGCGGCCGCGATGCCGCCCGCCTGGAGGGCGCCACGGCCCGGCTGCGCGACCGTTTTCACCAGGCCCGGCTGCTGGCGCAGGTGTGCGACGTGCTCGATCCTGCCCAGGTGGCAGCGTTTGCCGCCCGCGTCGAGGCGGACCTCGGCACCGCGAGCATCCTCGTCAACAACGCCGGCCAGGGCCGCGTGTCGACGTTCGCCGACACCACGGATGCCGCGTGGCTGGAAGAACTGCAGCTGAAATTCTTTTCGATCCTGCATCCGACGCGCGCCTTCCTGCCGCAACTGCAGCGGAACCGCGGCGCGATCGTGTGCGTCAATTCGCTGCTGGCCGTGCAGCCGGAACCGCACATGGTGGCCACCTCGGCCGCCCGGGCCGGCGTGCACAACCTGGTGCGCTCGCTGGCCACCGAATTCGCGCCGTCCGGCGTGCGCGTCAACGGCATCCTGATCGGCCTCGTCGAATCGGGCCAGTGGCGGCGCCGTTTCGACGCCCGCCCACCCGAGGAACAGGCGCTGGACTGGGCGCAATGGAGCGCCCGGCTGGCGCAGAAAAAACAGATACAACTGGGCCGTCTCGGCCTTCCCGACGAAGCGGCGCGCGCCATCCTGTTCCTGGCCTCGCCCCTGTCGTCCTACACCACAGGCAGCCATATCGATGTCTCCGGAGGACTTTCCCGCCATGCGTAATTCAACGAGCAAATCACATAAAATCACCGTCGGCTGCGCCATCGCGGCTTTCCTCGAACAGTGCGGCGTGAAGGCGGCGTTCGGCGTAATCTCGATCCACAACATGCCGATCCTCGATGCCTTCGGCGAACGCGGCAACATCCGCTTCGTGCCGGCACGCGGCGAGGCGGGCGGCGCCAACATGGCCGATGCCTATGCCCGCACCACGGGCGGCCTGGGCGTGTGCCTGACCAGCACGGGCACCGCGGCCGGCAATGCCGCCGGCGCCATGGTCGAGGCGCTGACCGCCGGCACGCCGCTGCTGCACCTGACGGGCCAGATCGAAACGCCGTACCTGGACCAGAGCCTGTCGTACATCCACGAGGCGCCGGACCAGCTGACGATGCTGAAAGCCGTGTCGAAGGCGGCTTTCCGCATCCGCAGCGAGGATACCGCGCTGTCGACCGTCAAGCAGGCCGTGCAGATCGCGCTGACCGCGCCGATGGGCCCCGTCAGCGTCGAGATCCCGATCGATATCCAGGCCGCGCTGATCGACATGCCGGCCGACCTGACGCCGCTGCCGGTGCCGCGCCACGTGCCGTCGGCCCATGCGCTCGACGAGTTGGCCGCCCAGCTGGCCAAGGCGAAGCGCCCGATGCTGTGGCTGGGCGGCGGCAGCCGCGGCGCGTCGAAGGCCGTGCAGCGCCTGCTGGCGCTGGGCTTCGGCGTCGTCACCACGACGCAGGGCCGCGGCGTGGTGCCCGAAGACGATGGCCGCTCGCTGGGCGCGTTCAACCTGCACAAGCCGGTAGAACAGTTCTACCAGGATTGCGACGCGATGCTGGTGGTCGGTTCCCGGCTGCGCGGCAACGAAACGCTGAAGTACGAGCTGAAACTGCCGCGACCGCTGTTCCGCATCGATGCCGATCCGGCCGCCGAAGGCCGCTGCTACAAGAGCGACTATTTCGTCTGCGGCGATGCCGCGCTGGCGCTGGACGGCCTGGCCGACCGGCTGGAAGGAAAAATGGACGTCGATCCGTCGTTCCTGCGCGACCTGCGCAAGGCGCGCGACACGGCGGCGGCCGGGCTGGTCGATGGCCTCGGCCCATACGGCAAGCTGGTCGACGAACTGCAGCAGGCGGCCGGGCGCAGCTTCAACTGGGTGCGCGACGTCACGGTGTCGAACTCCACCTGGGGCAACCGCCACCTGCGCATCTTCGACCCGCTGGCCGGCGTGCACGCACTGGGCGGCGGCATCGGCCAGGGCCTGGCGATGGGCATCGGCGCCGCCGTCGGCGCGGCCGTGACGGCCTCCGGCAAGAAAACCTTCTGCCTGGCCGGCGACGGCGGGTTCATCCTGAACCTGGGCGAGCTGGCCACCGCCGTGCAGGAGCGCGCCGACATGGTGATCGTGCTGATGAACGACAAGGGCTATGGCGTGATCAAGAACATCCAGGACGCGCAATACGGCGGCCGCCGCCACTACGTGGACCTGCATACGCCGGACTACGCGGTGCTGGCCGAGGCGTTGCAGCTGCGCCATGCGCGGGTATCAACGCTGTCCGACGGCGCGAACGGCATCGCCGCGGCCCTGCGCCGCGCCGTTGCCGAGCCGGGCCCGTTCCTGCTGGAGATCGACATGCTGTCGATCGGCAGCTTCAAGACGGCCTTCGCCGGCCCGCCGGTGAAGGTTACCGAGCCGACGGTTGCGGAAGCCACCGCAGCCACCGAGGCCCCGGCCATTGCGTAAGGAGAAGCCATGCTGCATGTATCGATGATCGGCTGCGGCGCCATCGGCGCCGGCGTGCTGGAACTGCTCAAAAGCGATCCCGAGGTGGTGTTCGACTTGGTGATCGTGCCTGAAAACGCGCTGGACAACGCCGGCGCCACGGTGCGCCGGCTGGCCCCCGAGGCGAAAGTGGGCCTGGGCCTGAATGGCACCCGCCCGGACCTGCTGGTCGAATGCGCGGGGCACCGCGCGATCGAGGAACACATCATCCCGGCGCTGGAATCGGGCATCGCCTGCATGGTGGTGTCGGTGGGCGCGCTGTCCGAACCGGGCCTGGCCGAGCGGCTGGAACAGGCGGCGCAGCGCGGCGGCACCCAGGTGCAGCTGCTGTCCGGCGCGATCGGCGCGATCGATGCGCTGGCCGCGGCCAGCATCGGCGGGCTGGATTCCGTCGTCTACACGGGCCGCAAGCCGGCCGGCGCGTGGAAGGACACGCCCGCCGAGCGCGATTTCGACCTGGACGCGCTGACCGAAGCCACGGTGATCTTCGAGGGCTCGGCCCGCGAAGCGGCCCGGCTGTATCCGAAGAACGCCAACGTGGCGGCCACGCTGTCGCTGGCGGGCCTGGGCCTGGACCGCACGCAGGTGCGCCTGCTGGCCGACCCGGATGCCACCGAGAACGTGCACCACGTGGAAGCCCATGGCGCGTTCGGCGGTTTCGAGCTGACCATGCGCGGCAAGCCGCTTGCGGCAAATCCGAAGACGTCCGCGCTGACCGTGTTCAGCGTGGTGCGGGCGTTGAACAACCGCGCCCACGCGCTGTCGATCTGAGGCCGCCATGATGAACCTCCAGGATGTACAGAAGATCTGCGTCGCCGGCGAATGGCGCCCGGGCGGCGGCGATGTCTACGCCACGCTGTATCCGGCCACCGGCGAAACGGTGTCGACCCTGCGCGCGGCCAGCCTGGCCGACGTGGCCGAAGCGATCGAAGGCGCCGACCGCGCCTTCCGCACCAGCGGCTGGGCCCAGCGCAAGCCGCATGAACGGGCCGCCGTGCTGTACCGCGTGGCGCAGCTGATCCGCGAGCGCGGCGAGGAGCTGGCGCAGCTGCAGCGGCTCGACAACGGCAAGCCGATCTCGGAAACGCGCAACCTCGTCGCCAGCGCGGCCGGCACTTTTCAGTTCTTTGCCGCGGCGTGCGAGACGCTGGAAGAGACGATCGCGCCGGCGCGCGGCGACTTCCTGTCGATGAGCGTTTACGAGCCGATGGGCGTGGTGGCCGCCATCACGCCGTGGAACTCGCCGATCGCCAGCGAGGCGCAGAAGATGGCGCCGGCACTGGCGGCCGGCAACGCGGTGGTCGTCAAGCCGGCCGAGGTGACGCCGCTGCTGGCGCTGGAACTGGCGCGGATCTGCGAACAGGCCGGCGTGCCGCGCGGCTTGATCAGTGTGCTGCCCGGCAAGGGTTCGGTGATCGGCGACGCCATCACGCTGCACCCGCTGGTGCGGCGCGTGTCGTTCACCGGCGGCACCACCACCGGCAAGCACATCGCGCACATCGCCGCCGACAAGATGATGCCGGTGTCGCTGGAGCTGGGTGGCAAGTCGCCGACCATCGTGTTCGACGATGCCGACCTCGATCACGCGGTGGCGGGCGTGCTGTACGGGATCTTCAGCTCGTCCGGCGAATCGTGCATCGCCGGCTCGCGGCTGTTCGTCGCGCATGGCATCTACGATGCGTTCCTGGAGCGGCTGGCCGCCGGCGCCGCGGCGCTGCGGGTGGGCGACCCGGCCGACGAGAAAACGCAGATGGGCCCGCTGATCACCGCGCGGCACCGCGACAGCATCGAATCGTACGTGGCGCTGGGTGTGTCCGAAGGCGGCCGGCTGCGTACCGGCGGCGCACGGCCACTGGGCGCGCAGTTCGAGCGCGGCAATTACTACCTGCCGACGATCATCGAAGGCGTGCGCAACACCATGCGCATCTGCCAGGAAGAGATCTTCGGCCCGGTGCTGGTGGCGATGCCGTTCTCGGATGAAGGCGACCTGGTGGAGCAGGCCAACGACAGCGTGTATGCGCTGGCGGCCGGCATCTGGACGCAGGACTACAAGAAAGCCTGGCGCTTCGCCCGCGCCGTGCAGGCCGGGAACGTGTGGATCAATACCTATAAACAGTTTTCGATCGCGACGCCGTTCGGCGGCTGGCGCGACAGCGGGCTGGGGCGCGAGAAGGGCCGCCTCGGCATCCTGCAGTACATGGAACAGAAAAGCGTCTACTGGGGCATGAACGACATGCCGCTGCCGTGGGCGCAGGGAGCGAAATGATGGACGTATCGGGTATCGATGAAATCACCTACGGCGCCGACGACCTGCCGGTCTGCCGTACCTTCTTCCTCGACTGGGGCCTGCAGCTGGTCGAGGAGGACGCCAGCCGGCTGGTGTTCGAGTCGCTGAACGGCTGCCGCGTGATCGTGCGGCGCAGCGACGATGCGGCGCTGCCGCCGGCGATCGAGCCGGGGCCGACGCTGCGCGAAGTGGTGTGGGGCGTGACTTCCGCCGACGTGGTCGAACGCTTCCGCCAGGTCGTGCGCGACCTGCCGGGCGCGGTGGACGAGGGCGGCCGTGTCGGCTGCACGGATCCGAACGGCCTGGCGATCCGCTTCCAGGTCAGCCGCAAGCGCGACGTCGAGGTGGAATGCGCGCAGATGAACACCTGGAGCGACAAGCCGCGCATGAACCGGCGCAGCCCGGCGTACGAGCGCGCCGCGCCGATCGAAGTGGGCCACGTGGTGTTCTTCGTGAAGGACGTGGCGGCCTGCGAGCGGTTCTACTGCGAGCGCTTCGGCTTCGTGCCGTCGGACCGCTACCCGGGCCGCGGCGCCTTCCTGCGCTGCGCCACCGAGGGCGGCCACCACGACATCTTCCTGCTGCAGACGCCGGATGCGAAAGTGGGCCTGAACCACGTGGCCTTCACGGTGCGCGACATCCATGAAGTGTTCGGCGGCGGCCTGCACATCGCCCGGCAGGGCCATGAAACGCAGCTGGGCCCGGGCCGGCACCCGATCTCGTCGGCGTACTTCTGGTACTTCCGCAATCCGGCCGGCGGCCTGATCTAATACTACGCCGACGAGGACCAGTGCGACGAAGCCTGGGAAGCGCGCGACTTCGAGCCCGGCCCCACCGTCTTCGCCGAGTGGGCGATCGACGGCGGCCTGGATGGCCACACGCGCCGCCAGCGCAACGCGAAAGCGCCCGAAGGCAAGTTCCTGACCGAAAAGAAATCCTGAGCCCGATCCTGACCCGGATACTGAGCCAATTCCCGAGGAGTACACCATGCACCCACCCCGCTACCTGAACACCCACCAGGCCCGCAACCGCGTGCCGACCGCGTGGGAAGACCTGCTCGGCGACTCGATCGAGCGCGCCTTCGCCGCCGGGATCGCCGACCTGCCCGCGCTGGTGGCGCACCTGAACCGCACCGGCCCGAACTACCCGGGCGGCGGCGAATGGACCGAAGAATCGTACCGCGCCGAGATCGCGCGCCTTGCCGCCGAATGCTGAAAGGAACCCAGTGATGAGAACCGTAGCCAATGACCCCGTCGATGCCGTGCTCGCGGCCGGCCTGAAGGATTTGTGGTACCCGATCTGCCCGTCGCACTTCGTGGCGGAAAAGCCCGTGTCGCTGCGCCGGCTGGGCAGGAAATTCGTACTGTGGCGCGAGACCAATGGCACGCTGCATGCGCTGGAAGACCATTGCCCGCACCGCGGCGCGCCGCTGTCGCAGGGCATCGCGCTGGGCGACCGCATCGCCTGCGGCTATCACGGCGTGCAGGTGCGCTTCGACGGCGTCGTGACCAGCGTGCCGGGCAGCCCGGGCTGCAAGCTGGAAGGCGCGAAAGCCACGCGCTCGTTCCACGTGCAGGAAGCGGCCGGTGCGATCTTCCTCTACAACGCCAGCAAGGACGTCGACGAGCCGCCGCCGCTGCGCCTGCCCGAGGAGCTGTCGAGCCCCGAGTACTCGAACTTCCTGTGCTACGTGGAGTGGAACGGCGATTACCGCTACGTGCTGGACAACGTGCTCGATCCCATGCACGGCACCTTCCTGCACAAGCAGTCGCACTCGATGGCCGAAGGCGATTCCACCGCCGCCTTCCGCGTGCGCGACACCGATACCGGCTTCGTGTTCGAGAAGGAAGCGCAGCGCGGCGTGAACTTCGACTGGACCGAATACGGCGAGACGGGCATCCAGTGGATGCGTCTCGAGATCCCGTATCCGAAGACGGGCGGCCCGGGCGGCAACTTCATCATCGTCGGCGGCTATGCGCCGATGGAGACGGGGGCGACGGCCGTGTTCTTCTGGCGCGTGCGCAAGGTGCAGGACTGGCAGCGCGACACGTGGCGCTTCCTGTACAAGAACCGCCTGGAAGCGCGCCACTGGCACGTGCTGGAACAGGACCGCGTGATTCTCGAGGCAATGGAGCCGGATGCCAACCAGCGCGAAATGCTGTACCAGCACGACATGGGCATCGTGCGCCTGCGGCGGCACCTGCGCAGCCTGGCGAAAGCCGAATTGGCAAGAAGCGTGGCCGCGGAAGAAGCCGGGAACTGACAGGGGAACATCATGAGCAACAGCCAACAGATCGCGGTGCGCGTGCAGGCGATGCGCTACGAGGCCGCCGGCATCGTCAGCGTGGAACTGGTGCCGCCGCAGGGCGGGGAACTGCCGGCATTCGAGGCCGGCGCCCATATCGACCTGCACCTGCCGAATGGCGTGGTGCGCAGCTATTCGCTGTGGAACCCGCCGCAGGAACGGCACCGCTACGTGATCGGCGTGCTGCACGACCGGAACAGCCGCGGCGGCTCGCGCTACGTGCACGAGCAGCTGCGGGTCGGCGCGGCCATCACGATCGGCGCGCCGCGCAACAACTTCCCGCTCGACGTGGCGGCGGCGCATACGGTGCTGGTGGCCGGCGGCATCGGCATCACGCCGATCCTCGGCATGCTGCGCGAGCTGCAACGGCTTGGCAAGTCGGTGGAACTGCTGTACTGCGCGCGCAGCCGTAGCGAAGCGGCGTTCGCCGACGCGCTGGCGGCGGAAGAGGGCGTGCGCGTGCACTTCGACGGCGAGGCGGGCGGTCCGCCGGACCTGCGCGGCTTCCTGGCCGCGAAATCGCCGGCCGACCACTTCTATTGCTGCGGTCCGACGCCGATGCTGAACGCCTTTGAAAGTACCTGCGCCGAGCTGGGCCTGCCGAACGTGCACATCGAACGCTTCGCGCCGGCCGAGCCGGCCGTGGCGACGCAGGGCAGCGCCTACGAGTGCCAGCTGGCGCGCTCGCAGAAGCTGATCCTCGTCCCGCCCGGTAAATCGCTGCTCGATGCGTTGCTGGAAGCGGGCGCCGACGTCGACCACAGCTGCCGCGAGGGCGTGTGCGGCTCGTGCGAGACGGCCGTGCTGGACGGCATGCCCGAGCACCGCGACGGTGTGCTGACGAAAGCCGAGCGCGAGTCCGGCAAGACGATGATGGTCTGCGTGTCCGGCTGCAAGGGCCGGCGCCTCGTGCTGGACCTGTAGCGGTCCGCAATGGGGGCAGGCGGGCGACGCGCCTGCTCCCGGGCGCTTTTGCTTGAAAAAACCTGGCCGTACGGCGGCCCGGTTTTTTTTGCGCCCAAATTTGCTTGTGAGACGACGTTTTATCGATAAAACGCGGCATTTGCCGCTCGAAAATCCAAGGGAGTTCGCAATGAAAAAGCATCTGTACGCCATGGCCGCCGTCGCTGCAACCGGCGCTTTCGCCGCCGGTCCGGCCCTCGCGCAAAGCAATATCACGATCTACGGCAGCCTCGATGCCGGTGTCGCCTGGATCGACAACCTGAACGGCAGTTCCACCAGCCGCCTCGACCAGGGCACGATGCAGCCGGACCGCTTCGGCTTTCGCGGCACCGAAGACCTGGGCAATGGCCTGAAGGCCGTGTTCCAGCTGGAAGGCGGTTTCGGTACCGACACGGGCAATATGGTCAGCGCCAACCGCCTGTTCAACCGGCTCAGCATCGTCGGCCTGTCCGGCAGCTTCGGCACCGTCACGCTGGGTAACATGCCCGATATCGTGTTCGACTATGCGGGCAAGCTGTCGAACGGCTTCCAGCTGACCAATTTCTACCTGTTCCACCCGGGGAACCTGGATACGCTGGCCAACACCTACCAGTTCAACAACTCGGTGCGCTATACCTCGCCCACGGTGAATGGCCTGGCGTTCAGCGCGATGGTCGGTGCCGGCGAGCAGCCGGAGCGTTCCAGCAGGAACCGCAATACCAGCGCGGGCGCCACCTATACCAACGGCGCGCTGCGCATGGCGCTGGCCTACAGCCGCCAGAACGACCGCGCGGCCGGCTACTCGGGCGCCTTCCTGTCCTCGCTGAACCTCGGCAATGCGGCCACGGTGTTCGACCGGCTGACCACGTGGGCGGGCGGCGCCGGCTACACGGTGGGCGACTGGCGGCTGAATGCGTTGTATACGCAAAGCACGGTGGACCTGCCATCGACGTCGTTCCGCCAGCGCAACCTGGACCTGGGAGCGGCATGGCGCTACGGAGCGCGGTCCACGGTCAACCTTGGATACACTCGCAGCCAGGTGAGCGGAAGCCTGGACGATGCAAAGTACGATCAGGCCAGTGCCAGCCATGTGGTTGCCTTGTCGAAGCGCACGGAATTCTACGTTCAGGCGGCTTACCAGAAGGCGGGCGGTTCGGCCAGCTTCGCGTTCCAGAACTATGCCGGCGCCTCGGGCGACGACAGCCAGGTCGTCACCACGATCGGCGTCCACCACCTGTTCTGACCGGAGTCCGCATGCCAGTACGACTGAAGATCGGCGCACGCCTCGCGATTGCTTTCGGCCTCGTGATCCTGCTGCTCGGCGGGACCGTCGCGGTGGCCCTGCAAAGCGTCGCCGCACTGAACGGCGCCACGCGGCAGATCGTCGAAGACCGCTATCCGCAGGTGGTGCTGGCCAACCAGCTGGTGCACCAGCTGAACGAGAATGCGGTCGCCATGCGCAACCTGCTGTTGGCCGGCGGCCGCAGGGAGATCGACGCCATCGCCGCCGGCAACGCGGCGATCGACGACCGGCTGCGGCAGCTGGAAGCGCGGCTGTCCAGCGAGGCCGGCCGCAAGGCTTACCGGGATATCCTGGCGCTGCGCGCGAACTACGCGGCGGGCGAGGGCGAGTTCCTGCGGCTGGCGGGTGCCGGCGACACGGCCGGTGCAACCGCCCTGCTGACGGGCCGCCTGCGGCAGGACCAGGTGGCCTACACGGACCGCATCAAGGGGTTCCTGGCGGGCGGCGGCAAGCTGATGGAAAAAAGCGGGCGCGAAGCGGATGAACTGTACCGCACCAAGCGGCTGCACATCGCCGTGCTGGCACTGGCCGCGTGTGCGCTGGCGGCCGGCTTCGGGATCTGGATCACGCGCTCGATCACCGGTCCGCTGCGCGAGGCGGTGCGGGTCGCGCATACTGTCGCTGGCGGCGACCTTACCAGCGACATCACGGTGCGCCGGGGCGACGAAGTGGGAGAACTGATGGGAGCATTGAAAGACATGAACGACAACCTGCGGCGCATCGTCAGCGAAGTGCGCGGCGGTACGGAGGCCATCGCGCTCGGCGCGCGCGAAATCGCGCAAGGCAACATGGATCTGTCCGCCCGCACCGAGCAGCAGGCCAGCGCGCTGGAACAGACCGCGTCCGCGATGGAACAGCTGACGTCCACCGTGGGACAGAATGCCGAGCATGCGCGCACTTCCCGCGAGCGCGCCCGGGAGGCGTCGGGCATCGCCACCGGCAGCAGCGAGGTGGTGGGCCAGGTGGAGCGGACGATGGAAGAGATCACCGGCTCGTCGCGCCAGATCGCGGAGATCACGGGCGTGATCGACGGCATTGCGTTCCAGACCAATATCCTCGCGCTGAACGCGGCCGTGGAAGCGGCCCGCGCCGGCGAACAGGGGCGCGGATTCGCCGTGGTGGCGTCCGAAGTGCGCACGCTGGCACAGCGTTCGGCCGCGGCCGCGCGCGACATCAAGGGCCTGATCGAGGCATCGGCCGCCAGCGTCGACAACGGCAGCCGGCTGGCCCGGCAGGCCGGGGAGTCCATGCGCAACGTGGTCGACAGCGTGGCCGGGGTGGCGGAAACCGTGGCGGAAATCGCCGCCGCCAGCGCCGAGCAGAGCAGCGGGCTGGAGCAGGTGAACCAGGCCGTCATCTCGATGGACACCGTGACCCAGCAGAACGCCGCGCTGGTGGAGCAGGCGGCGGCCGCCGCGCAATCGCTGCAGGATCGCGCCGCCGGGCTGGCGCAACTGGTCAGCACCTTCCGCCTCGATGGCGGCCGGCCGGTCGCGACGGTACCCTACGGGCGCAGGCTGGCGGCGTGAGCGCGATGGAAGAACTGACTGTCGGCAGCTGGAACGAATTCGTCGCGCTCGGCGGGGAGCTGGACGGCTGGGCGTTCCGCGGCCAGCAGGACGCGCGCTGGCCCCTGCTGACGTCGCTGTCGCGCTACCTGGTGGCCTATGTGCCCGACCAGGCCAGCTGGCGGCTGCGCGAGGAGCGCGCCATCCGCATCTTCCGGCGCAAGGCCCACAATTACCTCGACAACCCGGCCGTGCTGGACAACGCGCTGCGCTGCCTGGCCCTGATGCAGCACCACGGCGCGCCGACGCGGCTGCTCGATTTCACCAAGTCGCCGTTCGTGGCAGTGTTCTTCGCACTCGAGCGGGCCACGGTGGATGCGGCGATCTACGCATTGAACACGCCGCGGCTGTGGAGCGCGGCGCCGCGCCGCCAGCCGGCGATGGACCGCAACGCCATCGATCCGCGGCTGTCCGGCAATTTCGCCCGGCTGTTCCTGCCCAATACCAACGCCATCATCTGGACCGGCGAGCCGACCGAGATGGACCGCCGCCTGGTGGCGCAGTCGGGCACGCTGGTGGTACCCGGCATGCTCGACAAGCCGCTCGACGAAATCCTGCGCCACTATGCCGACAGCGGCACGCTGCTGAAGAAGATCGTGCTGCCGATCGGCATCCGCGAGGAAGCGATGAAGGCGCTGTACCGGATGAATATCACCAACGCCACGCTGTTCCCCGACCTCGACGGCCTGGCCCGGTCGATCGGCATGGAGCTGGAGATGGAGTGGCCAGGCGTGCCGGGCACCGGCGAACTGCGCGACCTCTAAGCCGCCCGCAGATTTTTGAAATGGGTGTTCCCAGAAAATAGGTGTCTGTCACCGGTTTTTTTGGAATGGATGTTCCCAGAAAACCGGTGACAGACACCGGTTTTTTTGAAATGGGTGTTCCCAGAAAATAGGTGTCTGTCACCGGTTTTTTTGGAATGGGTATTCCCAGAAAATAGGTGTCTGTCACCAGTTTTTTGGAATAGGTGTTTCCAGAAAACCGGTGACAGACACCGGTTTTTTTGCAACGTTTTCGCGATGGGTGGTGTGCCGTCAGGTGCGCACCGCGGTGCGGGCCGGCCCGAAGAGCCAGATGAAGACCGCTGTCGCGGCAGCGGCGCCGGCCAGTTGCGACAGCACGAAGGCGGGCGCGTCGGCCAGCCGCAGCGCGCCGCCTTCGCCGATCGACCGGGCCAGCGTCAGCGCCGGGTTCATGAAGGCCGAGGACGAGCTGAACCAGCAGGCCGCCATCACGTAGGCCGAGACGGCGAACGGCGCCACGACCGGGCGGGCGCGCCCGCAGCCGATGAACACGCACACCATGCCGAAGGTGGCGACGAATTCGCCCAGCCACTGGCCGCCGCCGCCGCTTGCCTGCCGCGGGATCGCCATCAGGTCCAGTCCGTACATGCCGTGCACTGCGGCCACGCCGGCCAGCGCGCCGGCCACCTGCACCACGATATAGGGCGCGACGTGTTCGCGCCGCAGCTTGCCGCGCCACGCTTCGGACAGCGTCAGTACCGGATTGAACAGGCCGCCGGAGATGTTGCCGAACGTGAGGATCAGCACCGCCAGCCCGGTGGCGCCGACCAGAGCGCTGACCAGCAGCGCCATCGCGGCATCGCCGGCCGCGAGCCGCCGCGCGGCAATGGTGGCGCCGCCGCCGATTGCCAGCAGCAGTGCGGTGCCGATGAATTCGGCCGCCAGACGCTTTGCGATAGCCATGGACACCCTTCCCGGAGCAGACGTGAAAACGCGTACTCTAGGGCACTGCGCAGCGTGGTGCTATGTGTACCGGGGTATATTCAGTATCTGGCCGCCAGGGCGCAACGGCAGGTTGACGCACGGGCGGCCGATGCGCTAAGCGTGGGCGCCACCGCGGCGCCCGCGATCACCGATAGACGCAACCGGGTGCTTACCGCCGCGGGCCTCGGCGTCACGCGGGCGCCGCCGCCGCTGCCATGGCACCCGCCCCCGCCACCGCTCCCGCCGCCGTTCCCGCATACCCGGCCAGCAGATCCAGCAGGCGCTGCGCGGCCTGCCGCTCGCTGTCGGCGTTTGCCTGCCGTCCTGCCCGCAGGGTCGCCAGGTAGGGCTCCAGCAGTGCGCGGGCGTCGTCCTCCACGTGGACCCAGTAGCGCCGTGTGCGGATGCGGCGGTGCAAGTCCTGCAGCGACTCGACGATGCCGGGCGCCGCGGAGGCCAGGTCGCGGTACACCACGCCCGTCAGGATGTCGTATTCGGACTGGGCGACGATCGACCAGAACTTCGGATCGGCGTTGGCGGCCGCGTCGATGTCGCGCGCCAGCGTGGCCAGTTCGTGCGCCACCGGTCCGGTGGGCAGGAAGGGATCCGGTTCCGCCACGGTGCCGGCAGCCGCCTCGGCCAGCAGGTGCGTGCGCGCCTCGCAGGCGATCCGCGCGCGGGTCGGGAAATGATTGTGCACGGCGCCCGGCACTGGGCACCGCGCGGCGCGGTCGAAGTGCTGCCGCGCCATGTCCAGGCTGGCGGCGGCGGCCGGATCGCCGGCCGCGTGCTGGAGCATGCTGATCCGGCGCCAGGCATTGCCCAGCAGGCCGAGCCGCATCGGCGTCGGCGGCAGCCGGGCCACGAGCCCGCCCAGGTAGCCGGTTGCCGCGGTCAGTTCGTCGAGCGTGGACCCCGGCAGGCTGGCCTGTTCGGCCAGCAGTTCGACGGCGTTCAGCGCCGCGCTGCCGTCGGCCGCGTCGACCGCGCGCCGCAGCCACTTCATCGCTTCCTGCCGGTCCGGCAGCGCCGCATACGCGGCACCGAAGGCCTGCGCCACGTCGCCTTGCGCCGTCCAGCCCTGCGCCGCGAAAGCCTGTTCCAGCCAGGCCAGCCGCGCGCGGTTGCGCTGCGTGTCCTCGCGCTGCGAATACAGCGCCTCGGTGGCGATCGCCTGCAGCACGAGGATCAGCGTGACCGGCGAAGCCACGCCGGCATATTCCTCCGCGGGAGGCGGATGATGGCTGCCGCTGGGAGCCTTCCAGCTCCAGTCCGGGTCGCCGTAGCACTGGTAGGCGGCCCACGTGTTGCCGCCCGGGTCGAGCTGCCACGCCGCCCGGCGGGCTTCGCCGACCGCGTCGATGAAGCGCTGGCCGGCGAACAGTTCGCTGTAGAAGGTCTGCGCGAACAGTTCGGCGGCACTGTCCTCGATCGCCCAGCCGGCGGCGATCACGCAGCGCACGCCGATCTCGATCAGCGCGCCGGCCAGGCCGGCCGCGAAGGCGGCGCGGTCGTACGGCGGCTTCAGGCTGCCCTGCGCCAGGTGGCAGCAGTTCAGGAACACCAGCTCCGGTGTCACGCGCATCGCCATGATCTCGTTGACGCCGAGGTAGGTGGCCTGCCCGGACAGCACCACGCCGCCGTAGCGGCTGGCGCTGTCATTCGGTGCGGCGGTGCTGCCGTTCCCGTCGCCGCCGCCGGTACTGTCCCCGCCCGGTTGCGGTCCGGTGCCATGGCCGGCGACATGGACGATCCGGTAATTGCGCGCGAACAGCTGGTTGATGATGCGGCGCGCATCGGCCTGCGGTTCGACGGCCGTCACCCGGTCGCCATGCATGCCGAAGGCCGCGCGGGCCGCGGCGGCAATGGCGGCCGCTTCGCGCCGGGCGCCGGCCAGCCGGCCATAGCCCGGGTCGGTCAGGGGTTCGCCGATGACCAGCATATTGTCTTCGGTACCCGCGTCGACCACCTGTTCGCGGTATTCGCGCATGCGCAGCTTGCGGATCACCTTGCAGCGGATCGCCCATGGCGCCGCGTCGCCACGGCGCGCTTCCGGCACCTCCGGGTCCGTATCGAGCAGCTCCCAGGGCAGGGTGGACGTGGTCTCGTCCAGTTCCATCACCATGCTGGCCGATCCGGCCAGGTACGGTTCGATCTCGACCGGGATCAGCAGGTTGAACAGCGTGCGGCCGATCTGGCCGTCGGCGCGTGCCGAGTTCGATGCGCCTTCGACCAGGTCGCGCACCAGCGCGCCCTGCGCCTGCCGGGCACGGACCTCGGTGCGCGCGCGCCGGGTGTCGAGGCTGAACGCGATCAGCGGCATGCGCGGCGACGAGCCTTCCACCTGCAGTACGCTGATGAAATCGTAGGAGGCGCCCCGGTAGCTGCTTTCCAGCGGCCGGCGCAGCGCGCCTTCGCCCTGGCGCAGGTAGCCGTCGACGGCCAGCCGGTCGGGCGTGGCAGCGGCCTGCATGCGCAGCACGCGCCAGGCATCGGTGGCCCGGTCGAGGTACACCTCGACGATGGTCAGCGCGTCGACGGGCGGCCAGCCCAGCTCGCGCAGGCGCACGTTGGCATCGGCGATGCCCTGCGCCAGCGCCAGCGCGGCGGCGCCGACCGACACACCGGAGCCGCCGCTGCCGGCCAGCGTCGCGGCCAGCTCGAACCGGGCGGGCGGCACAGCGCTTTCCATCAGCCGCCCGGCAAAGGCCAGCACGCCGATACGGATCGTGTACGCCAGCTGCTGGGCGGTGAGTTCGCCTTCCTCGCCCAGGCCGACGACGATCGCCGCGCGCGGCCGGGGAATCATGCGCTGCCGGCCCTGGCCCGCGACATCGTGCGGCCCGTTCTCGACGATCTGGTAGCTGCCGAGCCGGTCCGGGTAAATGCCGGCCCGCAATGCCTTCGCCATGCGCCCGCCGACCAGTGTATCGACGACGGCTTCGGTGCCGGACAGCACCAGCGACTGGTAATGCCCGAGCAGCAGCGGCGTCTTCACGAAGCGCAGGTCGCCGTGGTGGACGCGGACCGTCAGCCGTTCGTCGTCGGCTGCATCGGCGCCGGTCGATGCCGCCGGCTGCCCGGATCCTTCAGGAGCACCGTCGAGCGGGCCGCGGCTGCCACCCGTCTCCCGCCCCGCGGCCGATTCCGGGCCGACCGGCTGCCAGCCGCCGCCCGGCTCGCCCAGCAGGGCGGCGCGCACCGGCGCCATCACGTCCGGCCGGGCAAAGTAGCTGAAGTGCGTGGCTTCCGGTCCCGTAAACAGCCGGAACTGCGGCGCGTGCCGGCCGGCGGCGCGCGGCACGCCGCCGTACATCGCGCGGGTCTGCACGACCATGTCGTTGCCGGTCCAGAAGAAGCCGTCGGCCACCAGTGCTTTCAGCCACGACACCATGCCGTCGCCGCCGGCATCGCCGGCCACCACGTACAGTTCGCTGTCGACGCCTTCGCCATCGAGCGGCGCGTTCAGCCAGCGGATGAAGGCGCTGTCGGGCATCATCGCCTGCAGCCCCGGCATTGTGGCGGCGCTGGTGCGGCGCCGGGCCACGGCGCACAGCAGGTCGACGAACTGGCTCGTCACGTTGACGCCGGCAAGACCCAGCAGCCACTGGAACAGCGACAGGAAGACGTCCAGGCGCCGCGACGCCAGCAGCGTGCCCCGCGCCGGGCAGGCGCAGCGCACCACCCGCTGTACGGTGATGGTCTTCTTGCGCAGGATCGCGTGCAGGTCGCGCAGTTCCTGGCGTGCCGCCGGCGCGTCCGCGAACAGCCGGTCCAGCGCATCGTCCGGCTCGAAGCGGGCGGCACGCAGCAGCGCCTCGGCCACCAGGCCGGCGCGCGAATGGGTCACCAGGTGCAGCACGGCCCCGTCGGGCAGGCTGTCGGCCAGCGCGATGGCGTTGCCGATCGGGCTCTTGCAGATGGTCGGGTGTTCGAAGGCGAACGTGCGCTCCGGATAATCCGCCAGCAGCCGTTCCACGGTGGCCGCATTGCGCAGCCACAGCTTGCCGAACGTGCGGCCGGTATCGACGAAGGTGCCGTGCATGAAGACCAGCAGCGGCGCGGGACTGCGTTGTTCCGGCCAGGCGGTGACGCGCTCTTCCGGCGCGAAGCGGTCGGGCAGCGTGTCCGCGCCGAGCCGGTACAGCCCTTCGGCGACCTGGCCGTCGATGGCCGCGGCGATCGTTTCGGCCGCTGAATTGGCCTGGCCGGCTTGCCCGGCGTCCGCGGCATCGCCTTGGGGAGCGTCCAGCACGCCGAACCATTCGAGGATGGCGCTGCCGGTGCCGCCGTCGCGCCGGGTGCCGCCGTCGGGCCACGGCAGCTGGACCGGGACGTCGACGGCAGCTTCGCCACCAGGTCCATCGCCGCCGCGCTTGGTGCCCCGGGCCGCCGCCAGCAGATCGCGGGCGTGTTCCGGGTGGAGCAGCAGCAGGGGGCCGCCGGCGATCTTCAGCGCCACGACATCGCGCCCCGGCACCGCATCGACCGCGATCGCCGGGGCGGCATCGCGGCGGGCCTGCAGGCCATACGCGCAGCGCAGCGGCAGGTCAGGTGCGCCGGGCGCCACGCGCGCCGTGGCGGCGGCCAGCGGCGTGCCGGCAATCCGAAATGTGACTGGTGTATCCATGGCTGTCTCCCGCAATGGCGCTATCGCCCGACGTGATGGGCATCTTACGTCGGGTTGCGGGGGAGTTGCCAGTAAAACAGTACCCAGCAGCAAAGTGTTTCAACGATCGGCATTCGATGCTGCCGGCTACGCCAGCGGCCTGGTGTCGGACACCGGTTTTCTGCGGATGCATCGGGGGTGCCCATGCAGAAACCGGTGTCCGACACCAGGAAGCCGGTGTCCGACACCAGACGCGCCGGCGCTGCCATCACCTCGGGCGCCGACAGGCGTGCGTCAGGTCAGAACTTGTAGTTCGCCCCCAGCACGAACGAGCGGCCCGAGTGCACGTACAGCAGCGTATCGTTGCGCACCGAGTCGCGGCCGTAGCGCAGCGCTTCGTCCGTCAGGTTCTGGCCTTCGATGGACAGGCGCAGGTTCGGCGTCACGTTGTACGACAGGCTGAAGTCGATGTTCGTCATGCCGTTGACGCGTGTGTAGTCGTGGCCGTTGATGTCGCCCAGCACCGCCTGGATGTAGCTGGAGCGGTGCGCGGCCGACACGCGGGCGCTGAACTTCGGATCGTCGTAGTACAGCGTGATATTGTGCGCGCGCGGCGACAGGCCGGTGAAGTCGGCGGTGTCGCCGATGAATTCGTTGGCCTCCGTCGTCAGGTTATCCGGCCGCACGATGTAGTTGATCTTCGACTTCACGCGCGTGTAGTTGGCCAGCAGGCCGAAGTTCTTGCCGATGCCCGGCAGGAAGTTGAACGGCGCCTGCAGGTTGAATTCCAGGCCGTTCAGCGGCCCGCCCGGCGTGTTGAACTTGCGGTTCACCACCACCGTGGTATCGGGCAGCACGCCGCAGGCGGGCAGGCCGCCGGTGATCGAGCAGCCGCCCTCGGTCAGCAGCTCGTCCGGCAGGCCCAGCGCCGAATACACTTCGCGCTGCTGCACGTTCTGGATGAACGACTTGATCTCCTTGCGGAAGAAGCCCAGCGAGATCATCGCGTTCTTATCGTAGTACCACTCGGCCTGCAGGTCGTACGTGCGGGCGCGGATCGGATCGAGCCGCGCATTGCCCACGGTGACCGTCTGGAACTGGTGGTTGACGCTGGCCGTCGGGCGCAGGTCGCCGTATTCGGGGCGCGCCAGCGTCTTGCCGGCCGAGAAGCGCAGGAACACGTCCTTCGGCAGCTGCGCCGTCAGGTTCAGCGCCGGCAGCCAGTCGCGGTATTTCTTCACCACGGTGATCGGCTGCAGCTGGCCGCCGATCGTCTGCAGCGTCATCGACGTGGACTTCGTGTCGACGCCGCGCACGCCGGCATTGCCGCGCCAGCCGATACCCCACAGGTCGTAGTTAAAGTCCAGCATGCCGTAGACGGCGTCGATGTCCTCGGTGATGCGCGTGACGCCCGGCGTGGCGGTGTTGAACAGCGAACCCGGCACCTCGGCGCAGTGGCACTCGATATTGTGCACGGCCAGCAGCTTGTCCAGGTCCACCGCCGCCCACGACGCCGGCACGCCCGTGCCGCCCAGGCCGCGGCCGAAGCCGGCGATCTGGCGCGAGATGTCGCCCATGCCGACGCCTGTCGGCAGGGCCAGGCCGCCGTCCGAGCCGTTGCCCACTTCGTACAGGCCGTAGGCGTTCTTGCGGGCGGACAGGCCGGTGCGCAGCGTCAGCCGGTCGCTGGCTTCCCAGGCCAGGTTCACCGCCGTGGTCTTCAGCTTGTTGTCGGACTGCAGGTAGCGGCCGAAGAACTGGCCGTGCCACGTGCCGTTCGGTTCCGTGCGGGCAAACGTGAAGCTGTTCGGATCGGCCACGTCGATGCCGTAATTCAGCGTGGGCACGTTGCGGTTGTCGCGGAAGTCGAACGAGAAGCCGTTCACGTTCGGCGCGTCGAACATGACGGTCGCGCGCATCGGGTTGTCCAGGTTCGTGTTCGACATGCCGTGCAGGAAGTCGACCTTCAGCGTGTCGGTGATGCGGTGGCTGGCCGACAGCACGTTCTGGCGGAACTTGGTCTCGTACACGTCCATCAGGCCTTCGGTGCGCACGTCCACGCCGTTGAAGCGGCCGTAGGTCCAGCTGCCCTTGTCGTCGAATTCCGCTTCCAGGATCGACGTCTGCGGCTTGCCGTTCGCCGCGGCCAAACTGCGGCCGAACGAGATCGCGCCGATGTAGTTGTCGTAGCGCGTGTTGCTGAACTTGCCGTACATCAGGTCCAGGTTGATGTCGGTGCCCGGCGCCGGGCGCCACTGGAAGGAACTGGTGATGCCGGTGCGCTCGTAGTCGGTCTGCGAACGGCGGTAGCGTGGGATGCGCGGCGCAAAGGCGCCCGAGCCGGCCAGCGGCGCGGCGACGGTGCCGCCGAAGTTGTCGGTCTTGCCCATTACCTCGGCATATTCGGCCGGATTGCTGGTGCGCGGCACGCCGAAGCCGCAGTTGGCGGCGTCCACGCCCTTGACCGCGTCATTGCCCGGCACCTGCGGCGCCACGCCGGCCGGCGAGCAGAAGCCGCCGTCGAAGCTGGCCGGATACAGGTCCACCGCCTCGTAGCCTTCCTCCACGGCACGGCGCTTGGAATGCGCGGCCGAGATCAGCGCGCCGACCTTGCCGAAGCGGGTATCCCAGCGGTCGGACACCAGGCCCGTCAGGCGCGGCTGGGTCTTGCGCGATACCGAGTTCCACGATTCCTGCACCCCGAAGCTGATGGTGCGGCCCTTGAAATCGAACGGGCGGCCGGTGCGCAGGTCGACGGTGGCGCCCAGCGAACCTTCCTCGACGGCCGCTTCGGACGTCTTGCGTACTTCCAGGCTGTTGAACAGTTCCGACGCGAACACGGAAAAGTCGAAGCCGCGGCCGCGGTTGGAGTTGCCGTTGATGTCCGAGGCGCCCGTCATCGACATGCCTTCGATGCCGTTGATGCGCACGCGCGTAAAACCGGCGTTCAGGCCGCGCACGGTGATCTGCCGGCCTTCGCCGCCTTCGCCGCGCGCCAGCGACACGCCGGGCACGCGCTGCAGCGACTCGGCCAGGTTCGCGTCGGGGAACTTGGCGATGTCCTCGGCCTTGATCACGTCCAGGATGCCGTCGGAATTCTTCTTGGCGTTCAGCGCGCTGTCCAGGCTGGCGCGGAAGCCGGTCACGGTGACCACGGCCGCCGGTTCGGTGCCTGCGCCGGCGGCCGCGGGCGCGGGCGCGGGCGCCTGCTGCGCGGCGGCGGAAGATGCCAGCGCGGCGGCGGCCAGCGCCAGCGCGGTCAGCCGGATCTCGCGGCGCTTGTCTGTCGATGTTTTCATGTCTCTCCTTGTCCTGTTGTCTGTCGCTGCAGGTTGCTGCTCGCTGCTGCTTGCTGCTGCTTGTTGTTGCGGGCAGGGCGCATCTTAGGCAGGCGGGTCGGGTGACAGTTGGCAAATCGGCAAATAATCACATTGTTGAAAAATGGGGTGCGGGGAAAGCCACGCTATGCCAACTCGATATCCCTCGCTTGCAAAATGGAATACCCGGGTTCGTTGACGGCCTGCTACGATTGACAGATTTCTATCGATTACAAGGACCCGCATGCTCCCGATCTTGAAGACGCCACGACTGCCTCTCGCGGTTGTCCTGTCGCTTGCCCTGCCGCTGGCGCTGCTGTCCGGCCAGGCCGCCGCCGAACGGCGCAGCCTCGCGCAGGACTGGCTGTTCCAGAAAGGCGACGCGGCGGGCGCCGACAGGCCGGCATTCGACGACGGCAACTGGCGCAAGGTCGCGGTGCCGCACGATTTCTCGATCATGGACAAGCCCGACGGCACGCCGCCGTTCGATGCGAAGGCGGTGGGCGGCCAGGATTCCGGCTACCTGCCGGGCGGGCAGGGCTGGTACAGAAAACATCTGGTGCTCGTGAAGGGCGATGCCGCGCGGGTGCTGCGGCTCAATTTCGAAGCCGTCTACATGGATGCCGACATCTGGTTCAACGGTGAACACGTCGGCAGGCACCGCTACGGTTATACCGCCTTCACGCTGGACCTGACCGGAAAGGCAAAGGCGGGCGACAACGTGATCACGGTGCGCGTCAACCACGTCGATCCGTCGTCGCGCTGGTATGCGGGTTCGGGACTGATCCGGCCGGTCACGCTCGATCTGCTGGACCCGGTGCACGTGGCGCCGGACAGCGTGTTCGCCAGCACCCGCAGCGCATCGGCCGCGCAGGGCGAGGTCGACGTGCAGGCGTCGGTGAGCAACCGCGCCGCGGCGGCCGCGAAGGTCGAGCTGCTGTCGACACTGGTGGCGCAGGACGGCAGCACGGCGGCGCAGGACCGCCGCGTGCTGACGATCCCCGCGCGCGGGAAAGCCGATGTGGCGCAGCGCTTCGCGGTGGCGCAGCCGAAACTGTGGTCGCCCGAGGCGCCGAACCTGTACACGCTGGTGCAGGAAGTGCGCGTGAACGGCGTGCTGCGCGATACGCGCCGCACGCGCTTCGGCATCCGCACCGTGACGGTCGATGCGGAAAACGGCCTGCGCATCAACGGCAAACAGTATGTGCTGAAGGGCGGGAACATCCACCACGACAATTACATGCTGGGCGCGGCGGGTGCGCCGGATGCGGACCGGCGCAAGGTGGCGCTGATGAAGGATGCCGGCTACAACGCGATCCGCAGCGCGCACAACCCGGCCAGCCAGGCCACGCTGGAGGCGGCCGACGAACTGGGCATGCTGGTCATCGACGAGGCCTTCGACATGTGGCGCAAGTCGAAGCGCGATGCCGATTACGCGCGCTTCTTCGAGGACAACTGGCGGCGCGACATCGACAGCATGGTGGTCAGCGGCCGCAATCACCCGAGCGTGATCTTCTGGAGCGTGGGCAACGAGATCCCCGAGCAGGCGTCGCCGGAAGGTGCGCGGACCACGCGCGAGCTGGGCGCGCGCATCCGCCTGCTCGACCCCACGCGGCCGATCACGCAGGGCGTCAATGTCGACAGCCCGGACAACGCGCCGATCTTCGCCGAGATGGACGTGGCGGGCTACAACTACCGTGTCCACCTGTTCGGCAGCGACCATGCGGCGCACCCGAAGCGGGTGATGTACACGTCCGAATCGACGTCGAAGGATGCGTTCCGCTACTGGGACCCGGTGGGCAGGATGCCGTGGGTGATCGGCGACTTCGTGTGGACGTCGGTCGACTATATCGGCGAGACCGGCATCGGCTGGATGGGTTATTCGAAGGACTGGAAGGAACTCGGCAAATACCCGTGGCACCTGGCCTACTGCGGCGAGATCGACGCGACGGGCCGCAAGCGGCCGGCCGCCTACTACCGCCAGGTGATCTGGCAATCGGGCATCGATCCGGTCGCCGCGTTCGTCGAGCAGCCGGCCGGCACCGAGGACCTGCCGGACCGCGACTACTTCAAGGAACACCCGGAACTGGACTGGTCGCTGCACGACCTGCACCAGAGCTGGAGCTGGAAAGGGCAGGAAGGCAAGCCGCTCAAGGTGGTCGTGTACGCCGAGCACCCGGAAGTGGAACTGTTCCTGAACGGCCGCAGCCTGGGGCGCAAGGCTGTCGGCCGCCAAACCGAATACCAGGCCCTGTATTCTGTGCCGTACCAGGCGGGGCGGCTGGTGGCCGTCGGCTACCGCGATGGTAAAGCCGCGGACCGGTGGGAGCTGCGCACCGCCGGCGCACCGGCCGCCGTGAAACTGTCGGCGGATCGCCGGCACGTGCGGGCCAATGGCGAGGATCTGGTCTACGTCAGCGCCGAACTGGTCGATGCGGAGGGCGTGCCGGTCTATGCGCGCGATGGCGACCGCAAGTTCAAGGTCACCGTGACGGGTGCGGGCATGCTTGCTGGGGCAGGTAATGGCAATCCGATGGATGCGTCGAGCCTGCAGTCGGGCGAGCGGAGCACGTTCCATGGGCGGCTGGTGGCCGTGGTGCGGGCGGGAACGGAAGCCGGGCCTGTCCATGTCGAGTTTGCTGCCGAGGGCTTGCCGGTGCAGCGGGTGCGGGTCGATGCGACTGGTCGAACTTCCGGGCTGTGATTTTCCACGCACGGCGATCGGACACCATCGCCGTTACCGTCGAGTTTCTTTACAACTTGCTTGTTGATACTTTATTTGATCCTTTTAAAAACAGGCAGTTAATAATATGGCATGACTTTTGCTAAATCTTGTTTTCCAAACAACTAGACCCATAGGAAAACAATGTCAGCAATGCGCAAGTTTGTCACGACCCTTCTCGCCGTGGGCACCGCGGCTTTCAGCCTGCAGTCGGGTGCCGCAACGCTCGGTTATGCCGACGTCGTGCTGGATTACTACGATAGTGGCGCAGGGCCGATCGCCGGCCCATACGGCGGTATCGGCGGCATCGGCGGCGGATATGGTCCTGTGACCACGGATGTCGTACTAGGTGACGAACCGGGACCGGTCGGCTTCAACGATTTCCTGTCGCTGCCCACGGGATCCTATATCACCGTCGGCTTCACGGATGAAACGGCGGTCGATCGTGCCGGCGACGACATCTTTATCCAGGAAACGGGCGCCAGCGGCGAGCGTGCGAACGTCTACGTGAGCTCGGACCTGGTGAATTTCGTCTTTCTGGGCATTGCCGCCGATGATGTGACCACGGCATTCGACCTGGCGACGATCGGCTTCCTGGACCCGGTCCGGGCGGTCAAGATCGTGGGCCTGGACAGTCTCGGTGCTTCGCCTGGTTTCGATGTCGTCAATGTACAGGTGCTGCCAGGCAGTATCGCGCCGCCAGTGCCGGAACCGGCAACGGTGGGCATGCTGGTCGCTGGCCTGGGCCTGATTTTCGTGGCCGCTCGCCGCCGCCGGAAGTAAAGTGGTGAAAAAGCAGCGGAAGCGCGCCGCGCAAGCGAGTGCGGCGTGCTCGGCTGTTCGGCATCGGCATCCCGGAGGGTTTCAGACTGTCCGGGTTGTTTTCAGGCCGTTTTAGCGGACTGCCGTCAAAGCCGTCCAGCTGTCGTCATTGCGGATCGGCCCATCCCCCATATCGCCGGTTCCATCGTGAGTCGTGCCAGTGCCACTTGCTCTCGATATGTCGTTCTCATCCATGGAGATTTGCGACGTGGCTACTGCTCGACATTATCTGGTTCGTCTGTTGCTGCTTGTGGCCTTGGTGCCCGCTCAATATCCGGCCATGGCGCAAACCGCCGACAAGACAGCCGCGCCGATGCATGCGCATGCCAGCAGGGACGACGCGGTAACGATATCCCGGGAAATCGACAGGATGATCGCAGTCATTGCCGAGCCAGAAACCCTGGGCAGTCTCCTGGGGCCGGATCTGGAGCTGAGCCATTGCCTCAAGCTCGACAACGGCGCAACCCGGTGCACTTATTGGGATCAGTCGCGGGGCAATGGCCGTGCCCTGGCCCTTGTCGATCTCGATCTCCGGTCGTCGGTCCAGGCAGGTGACCTGGGCGGGACCGGGTTCTGGGACGCCAGAACCGATGTGTGCATCTCTCCCGACTCGCTCCGCCGGCTGGGCGCTCCCCGCGTCGACAGCGGTTTTCTTCCCGGCGAGCCATTCAGTGCCGGGGATGTCGTCGAGGTGACCGAGCATTCCTTCGACGATCTCCATCCGGCATGGGGAAAGGTCGACATGAAGATGCGGGTTCGAAACAGCTGCGTGACGGGTTTTCAGCTGCGACTTGGCAGGAAGGCCGATCGATCCGGGTGAATGCGGGTATCCGCGTGGGAAAGCGCGTATTTTCGCGGCGATGTAACTGCTAAGCTACCGGAATGACGAAACACGCATCCCGGCTGCGCTCCGGCCTGCTCACCATGTTGTCGTATGCGGCGCTGGCATAAGCCGGGGCCGCAGTTGGCAGCACCTCATCGTGTGGACTGGGATTGCCTCCGGATGCTCCCGGTTACGCCGCGGCCCAGCAAAGGATCGCGGCTGAAAGCAGGGAGCGCGGCTACCAGACCGTGTGCGACGCCGACCTGGACCGTTTTCGGATCACCTTCCAGCCGGCACGCGAGGCCCTGGCCGGCCTGCCGTTCCAGCCGGTGGACCTGTCGGCCACGCCATTCTCGCGCTTCGCGATACTGGGCGCGATGATCGAGCGTGACAACACCGCGCGCAGCCGGGTATATCGCGGCTTCCGGATGCCCGGTGGCCGGACGGTGACCTTGTTCGAGCACGACATGTCGGTCGACGGCAGCAGCTCCTGGCGCAATCCCGAGGACGAACCCGAACGGGTAAACGGCCTGCCAGCCCGGTTGATCGTGCTGCGGACACCGGCGGGGGAGGCGGTCTCGCACCTGTCGTGGGTCGAGCACCGGCGGTCGTACGAACTCTGGATCGACGCCAGTGTCGTCGACTCCCCATTGCGGGACGAGTTGTTCGCCATGGCCGCGTCATTGCCGCGGTCGGTTCCTGGCTGCCCTGGCGAAAAACCGCCGGAACCGGTACGCCTCGGCGCCGATGGTTTTCCCGACTTCGGGCCTGTCCCTTTGACGCTGCCGTATCCAGGACCGGACGCAAGCTCCGCCACCAGCGGGCGGCCATGCAGATAGCCGGCCGGTTCAGCCGATGGACCTTGCGCCATTCAATGCCAGGAGCACCCGGGGGGCGCGCGCAGGTTCAGTCTCCGAACGCGCTGCCCCGCACCTTGGCATACACGGCATCGAAGACCTGCAGCTGCCGAAGCGCCGGCACCGGGCCCGTGCCGATCGGGTCGCCCAGACGCTGAACCTGGCCGGCCGCCCCGCGAAATGCCGGCCAGTGCGGCAATCCCTGGCCGTTGGGGTCGCCCGTGGCGGCAAAACGTACCCAGTAGTCCGACATCGCCGCGGCCAGCGCGTGGTCGGCGGCGCGCCACTTCCATGGCGCCTGCCCCAGGTGGTCGAACATGTACCACATCTCGGCAAAGTGGCTGGCGCCCCAGCCGGCATGCACCGAACCGGCGGGGAAGGGCGGCTGGTGTTCGAAGCTGTAGTAGTAAACCGGACTGCGCCCCGATTGCGCCAGCCGTGCCCATGCCCACATGTCCCAGCCGAAGCGCAGGTCGCGTTCGAAGCCGAGGCGTGCATCGCGCGCCTGCGCGTCGGTGTCATGCGGGTAGGCCGCCAGCAAGGCCACCGGCAGGGCGCCGAAGCTTGCCGTGATGTCGGCCTCGAACCGGTCGGCGCGCACGGCGGTCACATCGACCAGCGCGCGCGCCTCCTCGCTGTTCGAACCGATCAGCAAGGGCACGTCATGATTGCGCCCCCGCACATAGCCGTCATACGGCGACAGGGGCAATACATCCCCGTCGATTACCGGGTGGCTGACCGGATTGGTGCCGGTCAGGCGTGCAGCCGGCAGCTTGCGCATCGCGTCCGGTGTGGTGGCGCCAAGCGCCTGCATATAGGCGACGCCATCGCGTTCGGCATTGGCCAGCAAGTAGCCGGGAGCCAGTTGCAACGGTTCGAAGATGCCCCCGCTCTGCGCAATGGCGCGCTGGAACAGTCCTTTCGCGCGCGGCGACACCAGCAGCGCGCTGACCGCCATCGCGCCGGCCGACTGTCCGGCGATGGTCACGCGCTGCGGGTCGCCGCCGAACGCCGCGATATTGCGCTGCACCCATTCCAGCGCCGCTATCTGGTCCATCAGGCCGTAATTGCCGGACGACCGATGCGGCGATTCGGCGCTCAGCGCCGGATGCGCCAGGAACCCCAGCGCGCCGAGACGGTAGGCGATGGTGACCACCAGCACGCCCTTGCGCGCCAGGCGGTCGCCGTGATAGAGCGGCATCGACGCCGAACCGTTGGTATAGCCGCCCCCGTGGATCCACACGATCACCGGGAGGCGCTGGCCGGCGTGGCGCGGCGGCGCCCATATATTCAGGTACAGGCAGTCCTCGCTGACGGTCGGAGCCGCCTCGCCCGGCATCGATACGCCCTGCTGCATGCACGCCGGCGCGAACTTGCCGGCTTCGCGCACGCCCTGCCATGCCGGCACCGGTTGCGGCGGCCGCCAGCGCAGCGCGCCCAGTGGCGGAAGCGCGAACGGAATGCCCCGATACACGTCGACGCCGGCCTGCCGCTGCCCGGCCACCGCGCCCTGCGCCGTCATCGCCGGTGCCGCCACCGCCCAGCCCGCACCTGACAACAGTACCGCCAGGCTTGCTTTGCAAATCGCCTTCCACATACCCGCTCCCTTACGATTGGCCAGCAGCCAGTGTGGCCCGGCCGCGGTGGCGAGGCCAGACCGGCTGGTCACTGCGGGCACCGGCTCATCCCATTGTGGCCAGGCGTCCGATCGCTGCTAGAATCGGCGCATGACGACCTCCGCCAATCGCGCTCCCATGCCGCACTGGCCCGCCTGGGTGCGGGCCCACGCGTGGGTCATGCTGTACTGGCTGGCCTTTCTCCTGGTGCTCGAACCGGGCAACATCCTGCGCGCCACCCAGGCCGGCCAGGCGTTGAGCTGGTCCCACGAGACGATCCGCATCCTGGTCGCTGCCCTGCTGGGCACGACTGTGACCACGGCGGTGCTGACGCTGGTCGAACGTTTTCCGCTGCGTGGTCCCCGGCGCCGCCGCCATCTGCTGATCCATGCTGCCGGCGCCGCCGGGTTGGCGCTGGCACTGGTGCTGGTATCGTGCGTGCTCGCGGCCTGGGTCTTCGCTGGCCGCTGGCTGCCGTCCTGGGACGAAATCCGGGACCAGCTGGTGGGCAATTTCACGCTGCTGATGGTCGCGCTGGCCGCCCTCGCTGCGCTGGCCCAGGCGAACCTCCATCGGACGGCCTTGCCGGCGTCGACGGCATCCACGGCATCCACGGCGAAGCCGGCCCAGCCGCTGACGCATGTGGAAGTCAAACGGCGCGGCCAGCTGCTATCGCTGCCTTTGTCCGAGGTGGACTGGATCGAAGCGCAAGGCAACTATGTCGCGCTGCACATCGGCGCTGAACAGTATCTGCTGCGCGACACCATTTCCGGCTTCTGCGCGCGGCTCGACAGCACCCGGTTCCTGCGTGTCCATCGCAGCATGATCGTCGCGACAGACCGCATCCGGAAGGTCGAAGCCTTGCCCAACAGCGATATGCTGCTGCATCTGCCACGTGGCGTAACGCTGCGGGCCAGCCGCAACTACGCCACCGCCGTCCGTGCGATCGCGGAACGGCTGGCGGCACGCGGCGACGGCGCACCCGCGACGCCGAGCCACGCCGAGTTCGAGGCGATGTCCGACCCGGGCAAGCGGCCGTGCCAATAGCCGGCCGGTTCGGGCGGCAGGAGTTCCGCCAATCAATGCCATGAGCATTTCCGCCAGCCGATGGACACCGGCTGAGCGGAACCTTACCATCTCCGCACACTAATATATTAGCTCGGCGTTCCGGGGAGGGCAGCATCCACCGGCAGCCGCGCACAGCGGAGACCCATGTCCACCTGTCCCACCTCGCGCAGGCGCTTCCTGCAATCGGCCGCGGCCGCATCCGTGCTGTCCACATTGCCGGGTCTGTCCGCCGCCATTACCGCCAACACCGGTGCGAAGGCAAAG
The DNA here is from genome assembly GCF_014192225.1 of Pseudoduganella umbonata. Classification (GTDB taxonomy): domain Bacteria; phylum Pseudomonadota; class Gammaproteobacteria; order Burkholderiales; family Burkholderiaceae_D; genus Rugamonas; species Rugamonas umbonata. Next base: position 475,444 of record NZ_JACHXS010000001.1, read on the forward strand.
CCGGTGTCGGGCACGGCGCTGCGCTGGCTCGATGGCCAGGCGCCGGCCCGCTTCGACGGCGCCACGCTGGGCGTGCCCTGGCCGCGCGGCACGCTGCGGCTGCCGGCCAGCAAGCGGCTGGACTTTACTTTGGGCGGCAACGGGCCGGCGATGCAATCCTGGCCGCTGGCGTACTGGCCGGATGGCTCGCTGAAGTGGACTGCCCATGCCATTGCCGGTGCCGCGCCTGCCGAGGGTTGGGAGCTGAAGGCCGGCGCATCGGCCGGCGGCAGCGTGGCGGTCCGGCAGGCAGCGGACCAGGTGGTGGTCACGGCGGGCGACATCGTGTGGACGGTCCCGGCCGCAGGCGAGCACCTGGTCGCCAGCGCCGTGCGCGCGGGACGGGTCTCGTTGCGCAACCTGAAGCTGGTGGCGCTGCGCCAGGACGGGCCGGAGCCCGAGGCGGAAGGCAGCGTGGCGCGGCAGCCGTTCACCAGCAAGCTCGCGAAGGTGACCGTCGAACAGACCGGCCCGGTGCGCGCGGTGCTGAAACTGGATGGCATGCACACCGGCGGCGGGCGCGACTGGCTGCCCTTCTCGGTGCGCCTGTATTTCTACGCGGGCTCGGACAGCGTGCGCGTCGTCCATTCGTTCATCTACGACGGCACGCCGGAACGCGATTTCATCCGCGGGCTGGGCGTGACGGCGCAGGTGCCGATGACCGATGCGACCCACGACCGGCATGTCCGGTTCTCCGGCGAAGGCGCTGGCGTCTGGGGCGAGGCGGTGCGGCCCGTGACCGGCCTGCGGCGCGATCCCGGCCAGGCCTACAAGGATGCCCAGGTGGCCGGCCGGGCGCTGCCGCCGCTGGCCGGCATGGCAAAGCCGGTGCAGGACGGCCTGCCGTGGATTCCCGAGTGGGGCGATTTCTCGCTGGCGCAACTGGCGCCGGACGGTTTCACGCTGAAGAAGCGTACGAAAGCGGGGCGCGCCTGGATCGATGCGAATGCCGGCACGCGTTCGAAAGGGCTGGTGTATGCCGGCGGCGCGGCGGGCGGCGTGGTGCTGGGCCTGAAGGATTTCTGGCAGCGCGCGCCGGTGCAGCTGGACGTGCGCAATGCCGCGACGCCGATGGCCGACGTGACGGCCTGGCTATGGTCGCCGTCCGCGCCGGCAATGGACATGCGTTCCTACCGGGGCGAGGATGGCATGGACACGCACGACAAGCAGATCGCCGGCCTGAACATCACCTACGAGGACTACGAGGCGGGCTGGGATGCGGCCACCGGCGTGGCGCGCACGTCGGAACTGCAGCTGTGGGTGACGGGCGCCACGCCATCGCACGACACGCTGGCGGCGATGGCGGAGCAGGTCGCCAATCCGGCGCGGCTGGTCCTGTCGCCGGAACGCATCCACCAGTGCGGCGTGTTCGGCGACTGGGACCCGGCCGATGCCGGCACGCCGGCGCGCAAGCTGATCGAGGACCGGCTCGCGCTGCAGCTGGACCAGTACCTGCGCGAGACGGAACAGCATCGCTGGTACGGCTTCTGGTCGTACGGCGACGTGATGCACACGTACGACGCCGACCGCCACATGTGGCGCTACGACATCGGCGGCTATGCGTGGGACAACTCGGAACTGTCGACCGACCTGTGGCTGTGGTACAGCTACCTGCGCACTGGCCGCGCCGACATCTTCCGCTATGCCGAGGCGATGACGCGCCACACGGGCGAGGTCGACGTGTACCACCTGGGCCGGTTCAAGGGCTTCGGCACGCGGCATGGCGTGCAGCACTGGTCCGACTCGTCGAAGCAGCCGCGCGTGTCGAACGCGGCCTACCGGCGCATCTATTATTTCCTGACCGCCGATGAACGGGTGGGCGACCTGATGCGCGAACTGCTCGATTCCGATGCCGGTCTGGCCAAGGTGGACATCTCGCGCAAACTGCCGAAGAAGGAAGGCGCGCCGCAGGACGGCTTCGTCAACGCGTCGTTCGGTACCGTGTGGGGCTCGCTGATCGCGGCCTGGCTGGCCGAGTGGGAGCGCACCGGCGACGTCAAGTGGCGCGACAAGATCGTCAGCGGCATGCGCAGCATCGCCGCGTTGAAGCGGCAGTGGTTCGCCGCCGGTGCGCCGTACGACCATCGCACCGGCAAGTTCCAGGGCCCGGGCGACAACGCCAGCTTCTCGAACCTGAACGGCGTGTTCGGCGTGGTGGAGATGAATTCCGAGCTGCTGACCCTCGTCGACGAACCGGCCTACAGGAAGGCATGGCTGCAATACTGCCGCACCTACAACGCGCCGAAGGAGGACATCGTGGCGCTGCTGGGGCGCGACCCGGGCGGGCGCGGCATGAGCGACACGAATTCGAAGATGACCGCCTATGCGGCCTACCATGAACGCGACCGGGCACTGGCGCTGCGCGCCTGGCGCGAGTTCTTCCAGTCGGACTGGCTGAAGCCGGAGGGGAGCCGCACGCGCCGCGTGGGCGGTTCCGCCGTGCTGCGGCCGGTCGTCGAGCTGGCCAACACGAGTACCAACGGCTCGGCGCAATGGGGCCTGGCCGCCATCCAGCACATGGCGCTGGGTGGTGCCACGCTGGACGAAGCGGCCCGCGCCGCCGGGCTGATTCCCTAACTTTCCCGAGATCGACAGACGATGAAGACATTCGTGATCGCCTTGCTGGCCGTGCTGGCCTGGCCCGTGTCCGGCGTTGCCGGCGCAGCACCCGCATCGGCAACGGCAGCGCAGCCCGCTGCGCAAGCCGCGGCCGACTTTCGGCCGGCCAGTCTGCGCCCCCAGTTCCTGCTGACGGGCGCCCGCTCGCGCGACAGCCAGGACCTGTCCGGCCAGTGGACCTATTCCAAGGACCTGTACCGCACCGGGCTGACCGACATCAACGGCTGGGTGGCCAAGTCGCGCATGCAGCGCTACCGCGACCTGGACGTGGCGGCCGAGGAAGCGCGCGCCACCACCGACTTCTACGAATTCGACATGGACCGCGGCCCGCAGATCGCGATCCCCGGCGCGTGGAACGCCGCCACGCCGGCGATGCGCTACTACGATGGCCTGGTCTGGTTCCAGCGCAAGTTCAAGGTGCCGGCTGCCGATGGCGGGCGCGCGTTCCTGCGCTTCGAGGCCGTCAACTACAAGGCCTACGTTTACCTGAACGGCAAGGAGATCGGCCGGCACGAAGGCGGCTTCACCCCGTTCGTGCTGGAAGTGACGGGCGTGCTGCGCGCCGGCGACAACCGGCTGACGGTGGGCGTCGATTCCACCCACGATGCGCAATCGATCCCCACTTTCATCACCGACTGGGATTTATATGGCGGCATCACCCGGCCCGTAAAGCTGATCCGCACGCCGGCCACGTTCATCGACGACGCCACGCTGGCCCTGAAAGCCGATGGACGCATCGCCGGCGAGGTGCGGCTGCAAGGGGACAAGGCGGCCGGGCAGCGCGTCACCGTTGCCATCGGCACGCTGGCCAGCGCCACCGCCACGACCGACGCGAACGGCCGCGCCGTCTTCGACATCAAGGCGCCGGCGAAGCTGCAGCGCTGGTCGCCGGACAGCCCGGCACTGTACGACGTGCGCTTCTCCGCCGCGAGCGACACCGTGCGCGAGCGCATGGGCTTCCGCACCATCGCCGTCCAGGGCAGCCAGATCCTGTTGAACGGCAAGCCGCTGTTCCTGCGCGGGATTTCGCTGCACGAGGAGGAATTCGGCCCGAACCCGGCACGCAACATGACGGAACAGGCGTCGCGCGCGCTGCTCACCGAGATCAAGCACGGGCTGGGCGGCAACTACGTGCGCCTGTCCCACTATCCGCATTCGGAAACCACGCTGCGCCTCGCCGATGAAATGGGGCTGCTGGTGTGGAGCGAGATCCCGGTGTACTGGACGGTCGACTGGGAGAACCCGGCCGTGCTGCGCAAGGCGCTGGCGATGCAGGCGGAAACCATCTACCGCGACCGCAACCGCGCCGCCGTCGTGATGTGGAGCGTGGGGAACGAGACACCGGTGTCGCCGGCCCGCACCGCCTTCCACGGCGCGATGGCCGACAACGTGCGCGCGCTGGACCCGACGCGCCTGGTCAGCGCCGCGCTGCTGGTCGACCGCCACAAGGAAAACGGGGAAGATGTCACCGTCATCAAGGACCCGCTGGTCGACAAGCTCGACGTGCTGGCCGTGAACACCTACGCCGGCTGGTACGGCGGCGACACGCTCGATGCGCTGCCGTCGCTGAAGTGGCAGGTGCCGGCCGACCGGCCGCTGATCCTGTCCGAATTCGGCGCCGACGCGCTGGCCGGCTACAGGGAAGATCCCAACGGCGGTGACGGCATGAAGAAATTCACCGAGGAGTACCAGGCCGAGTACTACCGCAAGACGCTGGCGATGGCCGACCGCATTCCCACGCTGCGCGGCATGTCGCCGTGGATCCTGAAGGACTTCCAGTCGCCCCGGCGCGAGCACCCGGTGTTCCAGAACGGCTGGAACCGCAAGGGCCTGGTGTCCGAGACGGGCGTGCGCAAGCAGGCGTTCGGCGTGCTGGCCGACTATTACCGGGGCAAGGCGGGGGCCGCGCCGTAGCGCGCATGCTCGCCCTGGAGGCCGCGCCCCGTTGCTGCGCGGCATTACCTTTCGGCATGCTACGATGCGCTTTTCCCATGGAATGAAGGGCAGGGTGTGGAGCCGCTGATACTGATCGGCCTGATCGTGTTGAATGGTGTGTTCGCGATGTCGGAAATTGCGCTGGTCACCGCGCGCCGGGGAAAATTGATGAAGCTGGCCGCCGACGGCGATCACGCCGCGGCAGCCGCGCTGGAACTGGGCGAGGACCCGACGCGGTTCCTGTCCACCATCCAGATCGGCATCACGTCGATCGGCATCCTGAACGGTATCGTCGGCGAGGCGGTGCTGGCGAAACCCCTGGCGCTGTGGCTGGTCTCCCTGGGCATCGGCCAGGAGACGGCGGAAATCATGGCGACCGGCGGCGTCGTCATCGTCATCACCTATGTGTCGATCGTGATCGGCGAACTGGTGCCGAAGCGGCTCGGCCAGATCGCGCCGGAAGTAGTCGCGCGGCTGGTGGCGCGGCCGATGCAGAGCCTGGCCGTGGTGACGCGGCCGTTCGTGATGCTGCTGACCGGTTCCACCCATGCGATCCTGCGCGTGATGGGCGTGCGCCAGACTTCCCAGAGCAGCGTCAACAAGGAAGAGATCCACGCCATGCTGGAAGAGGGCTCGGAAAGCGGCGCGATCGAGCAGCAGCAGCACGACATCGTGCGCAACCTGTTCCGCCTCGACGACCGCAAGCTGGGTTCGCTGATGATTCCCCGTTCCGACATCGTTTTCCTCGACATGCGCCTGCCGGTCGAGGAAAACGTCGCACGCCTGCTCGATTCCGAGCATTCCCGCTTCCCCGTGTGCGATGGCGGCCTGGCCAACGTGCTCGGCGTCGTCACCGCCAAGCAGGCGCTGGCCGTGATGGCGAAAGGGCAGATGCCCGACTTCGCGGCGATCGCCCAGCCGGCCACCTATGTGCCGGAAACGCTGACCGGCATGGGCCTGCTGGAACAGTTCCGTGCCAGCGGCATGCAGATGGTGTTCGTGATCGACGAGTACGGCGATATCGAAGGCATCGTCACCGTGCAGGACATGCTCGAGGCGCTGACCGGAGAGTTCACGCCGCGCAACGTGGAGGAAGCGTGGGCGGTCCAGCATCCGGACGGTTCGTGGCTGCTGGCCGGCACGATCCCGGTCCACGAACTGAAGGACCGCCTGGGCCTGCGCTCCGTGCCCGAGGAGGAAAAGGGCCATTACCACACGATCAGCGGCATGATCATGCTGCTGCTGGGGCGCCTGCCGAGCGCCGGCGACACGGTCGAATGGGAAACCTGGCGCTTTGTCGTCGCCGGCATGGACGACAAGCGCATCGACAAGGTCCACGCCTCGTTCATCGGCGAGATCGAGCAGACCCCCGCCGATACCTGATCCGCTGTAGACCGAATTAAAACCGGTGACAGACACCAGCTAATTTGCAATAGATGTTGCGAAATAACTGGTGTCTGTCACCGGTTTTGCTTGTTGGAACCGAAATACAACACGGGATGCGTCGACGCAGCATAATTCCTGTGGGAATTCAATTGCCAGATTGTAATAGAGTTGTCCGAGGGATATACTTCAGGTTACTGATCCTTAAAGATTCCTGACCATATGTCCACTCTGGTTGCCGGGGCCGTCGTCGCTACCGCCATGCTGTCGAACTGCTCCTGGAACCATCCGGGCCGCAATCCCTATCGCGGCACTGTCGGCGCGGCGGTTTCCCGCTATGTCGACATTCCCGAGCCCGTTCGCAGGCAGCTGATCGCGAAGATCGAAAGCGGCCGGGCCGACGATACGGCGGCCATCATGCGCGACACGATCGCCGGCAAGTACGACTACAGCCCGCAGATCACCGACATGCATTTCGGCGAGCGTACCGTTTGCGGTGCCGTCACGCGCGACCAGTGGGCCGAGACGGCGCGCGAGCCGGGCAAGGTGTATTGCGTGGACAATCATTGCCTGATCGTGCCGCAAATCTGCGGCAACATCAGCCGCGTGCAGCGCGTCGCCGGCGAGGGTGCCGGCGGCGGCCCACGCGGCGGTGGCGCAGGCGGTCCCGCCACGGTCGACTTGCCGCGCGCCGGGCAGCCGGGCTGGATACGGCCCGCGTCGCCGGACGACGTGGCGGGCGCCGATGCGATGGCGCAGATGGTGGCGGGCAGCGCCGACAACATGATCCAGCTGTCGGAACCATTCGCTTCGCCGTTCGCCAGGGCGGCCTACGGGGCGGGCCTGGGAGGCCGCAATCCCGGCGCCGGTTCCGGACTGACGCAGCCGGCGGCGCCGGTGCCGGAGCCTGCCACCTACGGCATGCTGGGCGCCGGCCTGGTGGTGGTGGTTGCCGCCATCCGCCGCCGCGCGCGCCGCAGCGCAGGCAACTGAATCGTCCGCGGGGCCGCCCAGCGGCCCGCGATCCGTTCGCGTGACAGGCCGCCTTTGCTCACGCCCGTGATTGCTTTCTGGCTTGCGCGGCAAATGGTTGCGGTTAACATCCGATTATTGGCAGAATGGGCGCCGACACGGCCGCCCGCGCCGGATGTTCAACCACCAGACGAGACGACATTGCGCCTAACGACCCTCGCCAGCGCGCTGCTGGCCGCCAGCTTCATCCTCCCCGCGGTCCCTGCCGCCGCCGCTGAAAAATCCGCCGCACGTTCCACCGCCCGATCCGCCGCCAGCGCGGCACCGATGCCGCCCGGCGTCTGGCGCCCCGACCAGGGCGACGGCACCTACATCAACCCGATCCTGGCCGGCGATTACTCGGACCCCGACGTGGTGCGCGTCGGCGACGATTTTTATCTCACCGCATCGAGTTTCACCAACGTGCCCGGCCTGCCGGTGCTGCACTCGAAGGACCTGGTGAACTGGACGCTGATCGGCTACGCGCTGGCGCGCAACGTGCCCGATGCGCATCACGCGGTGCCGCGCCATGGCGGCGGCGTGTGGGCGCCGGCGATCCGCCACCACGGCGGGCGGTTCCACATCTATTATCCGGACCCCGACTTCGGCATCTTCATGGTCAGCGCCACCGATCCAAAGGGCCCGTGGACGGCGCCGGTGCTGGTCGACGACACCAAGGGAGCGATCGATCCCGCGCCGTTCTGGGACGATGACGGCCAGGCCTGGCTGGTCCACGGCTTCGCCGGCTCGCGCGCCGGCTTCAAGAACGTCATCACGCTGAAGAAGATGAGCGCGGACGGCACGCGCACCGGAGGCGCCGGGAAGCGCATCATCGAAGGCGATACCTTGCCGAAGGTGGCGACATCGGAAGGTCCGATGCCGTGGTTCACCACCGAGGGCCCAAAGCTGTACAAGCGCAAGGGCTGGTATTACGTGTTCGTGCCGTCCGGCTCCGTCAAGGGCGGCTGGCAGGGCGTGTTCCGTTCCAGGCATATCGAGGGGCCGTACGAGGGGCGCAACGTGATGGACCAGGGCGATACGCCGATCAACGGTCCGCACCAGGGCGCGTGGGTCGATACGCCGGCCGGCGAGGACTGGTTCGTGCACTTCTCGGACGCCGATTCGTACGGCCGCCGCGTCTACCTGCAGCCGATGCGCTGGGGTGCCGACGGCTGGCCGGTGATCGGCGCGCAGCAGGGCAGCAAGCCGTATGGCGCCCCCGTCGCGCGGCACCGGAAACCGAAGACGGCGCCGCAGCCGGTGCCGGTGACTGTGCCGGTGACGGACGACGAATTCGACGATGGGTATCACCTGGGCTGGCAATGGATGGCCAATCCGATGGCCGACTGGGTCGATCCGGCGGTAAAGGGCCGGCTGCGGCTGAAAGCCGCGTCGTCGCCGGCGAACCTGTGGGAGGCGGGCAATCTGCTGACGCAGAAGCTGCCGGGCATGACGTTCACCGTGACGACCGCGCTGGAACTGAAGCCGGGCGGCCAGCCGGGCGAACGGGCCGGCCTCGTCGTGTATGGCTACGACTATGCGTGGATCGGCCTGGAAAACACGGCGGCCGGCCTGCGCCTGGTGCAGGTCACGCGCCTGGATGCGGACCTGGCCGTCAACAAGGGCAAGGTGCGGCAGAGTTCCGAGACGGTGCTGGCCGCGCCCGTCGAAGCGAAGGGACCGGTGCACGTGCGCATGGCGTTCAGCCCGGTGGTGGTACCGGAACCCGCGCCGGACATGAACGCGACGCCGGCCCCGCCGCCTTACTGGCATTCGATGCTGCGCTCGACGCACGCACGGGTCACGTTCAGCTACAGCCTCGATGGCGTCGACTTCCAGCCGCTCGGCACGCCGTTCACCACGCAGCCGGGCCGCTGGGTCGGCACGCAGGTGGGGCTGTTCGCGCAGGCGCCGGGCGGCACGCCGTCGAACACGGCCACGCGTGCCGGTTACGCCGAGTTCGACTATTTCCGCTTCGGCCGCTGATGTTATCGCTGATTGCTTATTTCAGCAGCTTGAGCCGCGCGATGTCGTCCAGCGCCTCGCGCAGGTGGTGGCTTTCCGCCTCGGACGTGGCGATCACGTAGCCGCGCGCATAGCGGATGTCGTCGGCCGGGCCGCGTGCCGCCAGGTCGTCCAGCAGCGTGTCGGCCACCGCCAGGTCGTTCAGCAGGCCCAGCTTGTCCTGCAGCGCGGACAGCACATGGATATAGCGTTTCGCCGCCCGGACCGGCAGCAGGTCATGGAAGAATTCGGCGGCATAGCGCGCCTTCTTGGCCGCGATGCGCACGCGGTGGCGGGCGGGCGCGTCTTCCTCGTCCAGTGCATCGATGCGCTTGCGCAGGCGGCGCTGCGCCTTCTCGAGCAGCGGCGCCATCGCTTCGTGCGCGCGCTGGCGCAGCGGCGAATCCTTCGGCAGGCCGTCGGCGCGCCACTGGCGCCCGTGGAACCAGCCGTTCAGTTGCAGGATCAGCTGCGTATAGCGGGGCTGGCGCAGCGCGGGCAGCAAGGCGCGGTGCAGTTCCTGTGCGCGCTGCTCGGCCGTGGCACGCAGGGCGCCCAGGTCGGCCCCCTTGATACGCGGCAGGGTGGAGCCGGCCAGCACGTCCCAGTCGCGCGCGCCGCCCAGTTCGCCGGCCAGCCATTCGAGGCTGTCGCGCACCGCTTCGGGCAGCGGCGCGATGTCGCCGAACATGTCGAGCAGCGCGCGCAGCCGGCGCAGGCCCACGCGCATCTGGTGCAGGCTTTCCACGCTGCCGGCCAGCACGCCGGGCACGTTCGCTTCCAGCTGCTGCAGGCAGTTCAGGCCCATGCACTGCAGCGCTTCCTCGAGGCGCATCTTGCGCGTCAGGCGTACCGGCTGTGCCTTCACCGGCGGCGGTGCCGTGCCATCCAGCAGCGCGTAGCCGCGCGCGGCCTTGCTGTCGTTGGCGATCTGCAGCGGGATATCGTTGTGCAGGGTCAGCGCCAGCGCGAACAGCGGTGTCGGGTCGCCCCGTTTCAGCTCCAGCTCCAGTTCGCCGATCGGCGCGTTGCGCCCGCCCACGTGGATGTCGCCGGCATCGAGCACGCACTCGATCTTCTGGCCGCCCGGCAGTACCAGGTTCCACAGCGTGCGCCGCGTGGTGTTGTTGAACACGGGGCGCAGCGCGTTGACGATGTTCGGCGCACGCAGCAGTTCGGCGATGCGCTTCTGCTTGACCTGGCGCGCCACGGCGGCCGGATCCGGCTCCGGCCCCGCCAGCAGCGATTCCCATTCGCCGCGCTCGTGCAGGCCGGCCGAGCCGCTGTGCGCCGTCTTGACCGTCTGGATCCACTGGTCGCCGTCGGCGCGCACGCGCAGCGTCAGGCCGTTGTGCCACAGGTCCAGTTGCGGCGTGTCGAAATAGGTGTCCTTCAGCTGGTGTTCTTCCGGCGTGGCGCCGCCCAGGTCGGCCAGCAGCGCGTGTTCGCGCAGCCGGTCCAGGTCCCCTTGGGCCACTTTCAGTTTCAGTTCCGTTTCCATGCTGTCTCCGCGGGAAAATGCCGGCGCGCGTCGCGCTGCCGGCAGGGTTCATAGGACATAGACACCGGGGTGACCACCGGTATCTGTTGATTTGTACTATACAATTTATACCATTTTTGCGGCGTACGGCTGGGCCGGGCGCGCACGGTCATGGTCCTGTCACAGTTGGCATTTACCATGAGCAACCTATGCTCCTCCCACGCTCCCCCGCGCGCTTCGCCGCGCGCTCCTGGCTGCCGGCACTCTGGCCGTTGCTGGCCGTGCTGGCCTGCGCCGTCTACTGGCTGGTCATGGACGGACAATTGCGGCACGACCGCCAGCTGGCCGAACGCGATGCGATGCGGGAGATACGCTCGTATGCGGAAGCGTACGAACAGTACCTGACCCGTTCGGTCAGCCAGATGGAGCAGGTTGCCGTCCAGCTCAAGCACGCGTGGGAACAGCCCGGCCAGCTCGACCTGGCGGCGCTGCGCCGCGAAGGCATGTTCATCGATGCCGCCTTCGTCGAGGTGGCGATTGTCGATCCCGACGGCCGGGTCGTGTCGTCGATCCCGCGCCGTGGCCGAGCCGTGCTGGCGCAGGGCGACCCGGCGCTGCGCTACCACCGCCAGAACAATTCCAGTGCGCTGCGGATCGGTGCGGTGCCGGGCGACACGGCAGAGCGGCAGCGGCAGATACGCATGACGCTGCGCCTGGAGTCGCCGGACAACGAGTTCGCCGGCATCGTCTCGCTGGTGATCGCGGCCGACTACCTGACCGCGTTCTACAACGAACGCGTGCTGGGCCGGGACGGTGCGATCGCGCTGGTGGCGGACAACGGCGGCCTGCGGCTGGAGCGGCAGGGCGGCGGGGGGCGCGGCACGCTGTTCGCCATGGCGCCGCCGCTGGCGGGCAGCGAAGGGGGGGTGCAACTGGCCGGCATGCATTTCACCGACGACGCGCCGCGGCTGCTGGCGTGGCACCGGTCGCCGGTTTACCCGGTCACCGCGGTGGCCGCGAAGACCACCGTCGATGCGCTGGCGTCTTCCGGCGAAGGGGCCGCGGCGGTGCGGCGGACATGGGCCGTGATCTCGGCCGGCATGCTGCTGGCGTCGCTGGCGCTTGCGGCGGCGACACGGCGCCACCAGCGCCGCCGCGCCGCCGAGGAGGAGGTGCGCCTGGCCTACCGGACGGCGACCGAGAACGCCAAGGATGGCTTCTACATGGCCCAGGCGGTGCGCGATACCACCGGCGCGGTGGTCGACTTCGTGGTGGTCGACTGCAACGAGCGGGGCGCCTCGTTCTATGGCGGTGGCCGCGACGACCTGATCGGCCGGCGTATTTCCTTCCTCGAGCGCGAGCACGGCGGGCCGATGCTGGAGGCCTACCACGCCGCCATGCAGGCCGGCATCTACGAGGACGAGCGGCAGATGCCGGCCGGCCGGCGCATGCAGATCACCTGGGGCCGGCGGCGCATCGTCCGCGTCGGCAACGGCCTGGCGATCACGCTGCAGGACATCAGCGAACGCAAGGCCTACGAGAGCGAGCTGCTGTACCTGGCCAACTACGACACGCTGACCGGCCTGCCGGGCCGGCCATGGGTCAGCCGCTTCGTGCCGCACGCGATCGAGGAAGCGGCGCAGCGCGACGGCACGCTGGCGCTGCTGCTGGTGGACCTGGACGGCTTCAAGCACGTCAACGAAACCCACGGGCACGGCGCCGGCGACGACCTGCTGAAGCAGGCCGCGCTGCGCCTGGGCGGCCTGCTGCGCCCGCAGGATATCGTGGCCCGGCTCGGCGGCGACGAGTTCGTGGTGGTGATCGCCCCCGGCGGTTCGGACGAGGAACTGGCCACGATCGGCGGGCGGGTGGCGGCCGCGCTGTCGCGCCCCTACGACCTGGGCACCGCCCGCTATGCGATCAGCGCGTCGATCGGCATCAGCTGCTACCCGCGCGACGGCGAGGACGCCGCCACGCTGCTCAAGCATGGCGACATCGCGCTGGCCGCCGCCAAGCGCGAGCACGGCGGCCGCTACCGCTTCTTCGACCCCGAACTGTATATCGCCGCCACCGCCCGCGCCCAGCTGCGCCACAGCCTGCAGGGCGCGCTGGCGGCACGGCAGTTCGAGCTGTACTACCAGCCGCGCGTCGACCTGGCCACCGGCCGGCTGTGCAGCATGGAGGCGCTGCTGCGCTGGCGCCACCCGGAGCTGGGCATGGTGCCGCCGGCGAAATTCATCCCGATCGCCGAAGAAAGCGGACTGATCTGTGCGATCGGCCAGTTCGTCATCGAGGAAGCCTGCCAGCAGATGGCGCTGTGGCGCGCCGCCGGGCTGGCCGTGGTGCCGGTGTCGATCAACGTGTCGGCCCACCAGTTCGGCCACGGCGGCGTGCATGCGCACCTGGCGATGCACCTGGCGCGGCACCACCTGGCCGGTGCGATGCTGGAAGTGGAAATCACCGAGTCGGCCATGTTTGCCGAAGGGGTGGACGTGCATGGCGAACTGGCGGCCCTGCGCGAACTGGGCGTGCGGCTGCACGTCGACGACTTCGGCACCGGCTATTCGTCGCTGGCGCAGCTGCAGCGGCTGAACATGGACGTGCTGAAGATCGACCGCGCCTTCACGTCGGAATTGACGGTGTCGCCGGAAGGCCGCGTGCTGTTCCAGGCCATCGTGTCGATGGCGAAGGCGCTGAACATGAAGATCGTCGCCGAAGGCGTGGAAACGGCCGGCCAGCTGGCCGCACTGATCGCCCTCGGCTGCGACGAGGGGCAAGGCTACCTGTTCGCCGCGCCGCTGCCGGCCCGGCAGGCCGGTGGGCTGCTGTCCCGGCCACAACTGATGTCCGTCCTGGAAGCGGTGGGTGAGGTTGCTTTATAGGAAACACTTGTTGCAATTGATTATGTTCGTCATGGGCGCGTCATAATTTCTTTATAGAATGTTCGGATTCTTTTCCGAGCCGCCATGACCACAACCTTCAACCCGTCCCGCCACTCCCTGCCGCGTTTTCGCCCGGCCACCGCGGCCGACCTGTGCGTGGCCACGGCCAGCGTGCCGGCCAGTGCCAGCAATGGCGACGTGCTGGCGCTGTTCACCGAACGGCGCGAGCTGATGACGCTGCCCGTGGTGGAAGAAGGGCGCCCGATCGGCCTGATCAGCCGCAACATCTTCATGTCGCAGATGTCGAAGCCGTTCTACCAGGAACTGTACGGGCGCAAGAGCTGCATCGCGTTCATGGACAAGGCCCCGCTGGTGGTCGAAGCGGACCTGTCGATCGAGGCGCTGACCTTCCGCGCCGTGGAGTCGGGCGAGAAGGCGCTGGCGGACGGCTTCATCATCACGCGCGCCGGCCAGCTGCAGGGCGTCGGCTATGGACTGCAGCTGATGAACGTGGTCGCCAACATGCAGGCCGAGCGCAACCGCCAGATCATGCACAGCATCGAATATGCCAGCGTGATCCAGCGCGCGCTGCTGCGTGCGTCCGACGAGGCGCTGGCCGCGGCGCTGCCGGATGCGGCGCTGGTATGGCAGCCGCGCGACGTGGTCGGCGGCGACTTCTATCACGTGGCCGGGCATGCCGGCGGCTGGTGCGCGGTGATCGCCGACTGCACCGGCCACGGCGTGCCGGGCGCCTTCATGACGCTGATCGCCTCGTCGCTGCTCACCCAGGCGCTGCAGGGGTGCGGGCCGCGCGAGCCCGCCGCGCTGCTGGCCGAACTCAATCGCGGCGTGAAGGACATGCTGGGCCAGCACGGCAAGGCGCGGTACGGCGGCGCCGCGGCTTTGTCGAACGACGGGCTCGATGCGGCGGCGCTGTGGTTCGACGGCGCCACGCGGCAACTGTCGTATGCCGGCGCGCGCCTGCCGCTGTTTGTGCTGGTGCCGGGCGAGCCGGCATTCCGCATCCTCGAGGCCGACCGCACCGGCATCGGCTACGCGGAAACGCCGGCCGCGCACCGCTGGTCCGTGCAGACCGTGCACCTGCCGCCGGGCAGCCTGCTGTTCGCCTGTACCGACGGGCTGTTCGACCAGATCGGCGGCGAGCGCGAAATCTCGTTCGGCAAGCGCCGCGTCCAGCAATTGCTGCTGGAGCACCGCGATGCCGGCGCCGCTGCCCTGGCAGGACTGCTGGCGGAAGCGCTGGGCCGCTGGCAGGGCGGGCAGCCGCGCCGCGACGACGTCACTTACCTGTGCTGCAGGCCATGAGCGCGGCAGCCATCAGCCCTGCCTTTGGGCCACTGCCCATGGCCGCGCCAGCGGGCAGCGCATCGTCCGTTACCGAAACCACCGTCACCGGAGCAATCGCCTTGCAATACCAACAGTTCCAGGATTTCTGGCATGCGGCCAGCCAGCGCCAGGTCATCTTCTTTTATTCCGGCTATTTCTCGCAGCACGTCGTCAGCGCGATCGCCGAGACGATCAAGGCGCGCCTGAATGCCGCCGGCACGGCCGGCCCGACCAGCCGCCGGATTTTCTCGGCCTTCGTGGAAATGTCGCAGAACATCATGCACTACTCGGCCGATGCGCTGACCCCGGCCGAACAGCCGGACCGCCAGATCCGCGGCGGCGCGTTCTGCATCGCCGCTTGCGGCGAGCGCTTCCACCTGCTGTGCGCCAACCCGGTGGCCAACGACAGGGTCGACGCGATCCGCGGCCGCATCGAGCCGCTGTGCGCGATGACGGTCGAGGAAATCAGGTCGGCCTACAAGACCGCGCTGCGGCAGGCCGCGCCGGAAGACAGCAAGGGCGCCGGCCTCGGCTTCCTGACGATGGCGCGCGATGCCAGCGCGCCGCTGGACTTCCACTTCCTGCCCGACAGCACCGATGCCGCCCGCACGGTGTTCTGCATCGCCGCCACCATCTGATACCGAGCCCCACATGGAACCGTTCTTTCTTCCCGCATCGCCCACTTCGCCCGAAGTCTCGTTTGAATTCTCCCGGCATCACCTGTCGATCCGCGGCGAGTCGTACCCGGAAAACGCCGCCGCGTTCTACGGCCCCGTGCTCGACCGGCTGCGTGCCTACCTGGCACTGTGCGACGGCCAGTCGATCGACGTGCACGTGGCGCTGGCCTATTTCAACAGTTCGAGCACGAAGATGCTGTTCGCGCTCTTCGATGCGCTGAACGAAGCGGCCATCTTCGGCAACGAGGTGCGGCTGCACTGGTACCGCGACGAGGAAGATGAAACGATCCTCGAATTCGGCCAGGAACTGCAGGACGATTTCGCCGCGCTCGAGTTCGTCGATTGCATCCTGCCGGCCGGCCAGGCATGACGGTGGCGGAACAGCCGGACCTGTTCGCCGCCGAGGCCCAGGCGCTGGTGCGGGCGCGCGCCGCGTTCGCCAGCGATGCGGACGGCGCCGACCACCGCGCCGTGCTCGGCGAACTGGTCGCGCACTACGAGCGGCTGATGCGCGAGACGCGCCGGCTGATCGGGCGCAGCGACCGGGCCGAGCGCGACATGCAGCAGATGAACCGCGCGCTGCACGAACTGGCGCTGCAACTGCAGCACCGCGCCACGCACGACCCGCTGACCGGGGTGCTTAACCGCGGCGCGCTGATCGACTATGCCGGCGGCGTGCTGCAAGGCGAACCGGCGGCGCTGCTGGTGCTCGACATCGACCACTTCAAGGCCATCAACGATGCGTTCGGCCATCCGGCCGGCGATGGCGTGATCTGCGCCGTGGTCGATGGCCTGAAGGGACT
Organism: Pseudoduganella umbonata; assembly: GCF_014192225.1. Lineage (GTDB taxonomy): Bacteria > Pseudomonadota > Gammaproteobacteria > Burkholderiales > Burkholderiaceae_D > Rugamonas > Rugamonas umbonata. The sequence continues at coordinate 491,624 of NZ_JACHXS010000001.1, forward strand.
GGTGCCGGCGCCGGCGGCGCTCGGGCGCGTGGGCGGCGAGGAGTTTTCCATCGTATGGCCGGGCCTGGCGCGCGGCGAAGTGGCCGGGGTGGCGCAGCGGCTGTGCGACGCGGTGCGGGCGCTGCGCCATGCGGAACCGGTCGACCGGACCGTCACGGCCAGCATCGGCGCGGGCTGGTTCTCGCGCGGTACCACGTTCGAGACCGCTTATGGCCAGGCCGACGCGGCGCTGTACCGCGCCAAGCGCGAAGGCCGCGACTGCGTCAGGCTGGACGCGCAGTAATGGCGGGCGCGCCGCCACGGCGCGCATTCACAGGGCATGACCCGGCATTACAACGGCGAGCGAGCCCGCCGACCGGCGCCGTCCTCCGCCAGCACCCTGGCAATCACATCGTCGGGCAGCGCCTCGCGCCGCAGCAGCTGCTCGGCGCGGTCGCGGCCGAGCTCCTTGCTGACGGTAAGTGCCGCCTCGACGATGGCCGCCTTCACGGTATTGCGGCGGCGCCCCGAACTGCCATAGAAAATATTGTTCAGGTCGGGCAAGGGGGGCGGCGCGGTCGCCGGCGGGTCGGGCTCCTGGTCGAGCCGGGTCGTCTCCCCTGACACCACCCGTTCGATCACCGGTTCCGGTACGTTCTCGGCGTGCAGGTAGGCGCGCGCATCGTCGGGGCCCAGCATTTCCCGGAAAATCATGGCGATATGGACTTTCTGGGCCGTCAGTTCGTCTTTTCGGGTTTCTTGCATAGTTGTCTGGCTTTCTTGAATGGCGCCCACCCGACAGGATGCGCGTGCCGCCTATGGGCCGGGCTGCTCGCGTGCTGTAAGCCTAACCTCTGTCGCGCCAGTTGGAAAGAGTCACGATATTGTGTGCGCGGGCAAAGGTCGCCACAGGCCGCAATAGTACACATCCATGCAGCGCGGCAATGGAGCGCCACCTTATTGCCAAACGCCGTAGACTTTTTGGCATGGACAAAACATTGGAACCAACCGGCCCCGGCAGCGAATCAGTTGCCGTACCCGTGATTCGCGAGGAAATCGATGTCACCACCCGTGTCGTCGATACCGGACGTGGCGTGCGTGTCACCCGCAGCGTCACCGAGGAGCCCGTGGAAATCAGCGAACAGCTCTGGCACGAGGAAATCGACGTCCAGCGTGTCGCTGTCGACCGCGTGGTCTCCGAAGCGCCGCCTTCCCGCTATGAAGGCGACGTGCTGGTGGTTCCGGTGACCGAAGAAGTCCTGGTGATCGAAAAACGCTTCCGCATCAAGGAGGAACTGCGCATCACCCGGGTACGCAGGCAGCAGGAGTATCGGGAAACCGTATCGCTGCGGGTCGAGGACGTGCAGGTCGAAGCGTTCGACGAATCCGCGCGGGATGGCGACCGCAACCAACCCAAGTCAGACTAAAACAGGAGAAACCCATCATGAGCCATACGCTAGCAGCCGTATTCGACAACCGTGCCGATGCCGAGAGGGCCCGCGACGAACTGGTCAGCTCGGGCATCGGGTCCGGGTCCATCAACCTCAGCTCCACCGCTTCCTCGACGGCCGACGCCAGCAGCACGGGCAGCACCGGCGCCAGCGCCTCGTCGCTGTCTTCGTCCTCTTCGTCTTCCTCGTCCGCCACGGGCGAACATTCGATTGGCGACAGCATCAAGAACTTCTTCGGCAATATGTTCGGCGACGACGACGACGACCGCCATGTCTATGGCGAAGCGCTCAACCGCGGCAACGTGCTGCTGACCGTGACGGCCACCTCGCAGGACGAAGTGGAACGCGCCGCCGACATCGTCGAGCAGTTCGGCCCGATCGACATCGACGAACAGCGTTCGCAGTGGGAAGCCAGCGGCTGGAATCCGTCCAGCGCGCGCACCGGCGGCGGTGCACTGCTGGGCGCATCGCAGCAAAGCTCCTCGCTGCGCGACGACAGCCTGCAGGGGACGACCGTCTCCGGCACGCAGGGCGTGAACTATCCGTCGGGCTCGCAGCAGGGCTATAGCGATACCGGCTCGCTGCAGCGCGCCGGGACCGACGAGCAGGTGATCCCGGTGATGCAGGAAGAACTGAAGGTCGGCAAGCGGGTGGTGCAGCGCGGTGGCGTGCGCATCTACCAGCGCCTGGTCGAGACGCCGGTGAACGAGAGCGTGAGCCTGCGCGAAGAGCACGTCAACGTGGAACGGACCCCGGTGGACCGCCCGATCGATCCGTCGCAGGTGGGCGCGTTCCAGGAAACCTCGTTCGAACTGCGCGAGAGCGCTGAAGAAGCCGTGGTGCAGAAAACCGCCCGCGTCGTCGAGGAAGTGCGGGTCGGCAAGGAAGTCACGCAGCGCACCGACCAGATCAGCGACACCGTGCGCCACACCGAAGTCAACGTCGAGCAGCTGGGCAGCACCGACGACGAGGACTACTACCGCAGCCACTGGACCAGCAATTTCGCATCCGCCGGCGGCACCTACGACGATTTTGCGCCCGCCTACCGCTACGGTTCGGCAATGCGCGGCAGTGGTGGTTATACCGGCAAGTCCTGGGACGAGTCGGAACCGGGCCTGCGCAGCAGCTGGGAGTCGCGCTATCCCGAGTCCACCTGGGAAAAAGCGAAGGCCGCCGTTCGCCACGGCTGGGAACGCATCACGCAGTAAGTTCGCCCGGCAAGCAGTAGGGGCATGACAGGCCGCCGGCATCGTTTGACGATGCCGGCGGCCTGCTGCATTTGGCGCCCTGTATCTAGCTCCCACTATTTGGCTCCCTGTATTTGGCGCCCTGTATTTGGCTTCCTGCATCGGGCTCCCTGCATCGGGCGCCCGGTCGGGGTGGCTGCCCGCCCTGCGCATGATGATGAGCGAATGGGCCATATGGCTGACTTCCCGGCCCGATGACGCTATGCTGGGCAGCCCAGCCATCCGCCGCCATCGCCATGCCTATTGCCACGACGCTCGTTCCCAGGATCCTTCACGCCGCAGCGCACCGGCTTCCGGCCGCCGTCACGCTGCTCGCCATGGCCGGTGCCGTGCTTGCCGTCCCCGTCACCGAGCAGCGCTACCTGTCAGGCACCGGGCCGGCCACCGCGGTGCCGTGGGAATTCAAGGTGTCCGACGGGCGGCGCGCCGGTGCCTGGGGCACCATCCCGGTGCCGTCGAACTGGGAACTGCAGGGTTTCGGCGGTTACGATTACGGCGAGGGCGACAAGCGATTCACGGAAGTGGGGCACTACCGGCTGAAGTTCGCCGTGCCGCCGGCATGGAAAGGGCGCGCCATCCGGCTGGTGTTCGAGGGGGCGATGACGGAAACCACCGTGCGCGTGAATGGCGTGCAGGCAGGCGAGCCGCATGTGGGCGGCTTTTATCGCTTCGGCTACGACATCACGGAGCTGGTCCGGCATGCGGGCGACAACGTGCTCGAAGTGGATGTGAGCAAGAAGGCTACCGACCCGCTGACCGACAAGGCCGAACGGCGTGGCGATTACTGGGTATTTGGCGGCATCTTCCGCCCTGTGTGGCTGGAGGCGGCGCCTGCCCGGTCGATTGCGCATGCCGCCATCGATGCGCGCGCCGACGGCAGCCTGGCGGCGACGGTGACGGTGGCGGGCGCAGTGCCCGGTGCCACCGTGGAAGCGCAGGTGCTCGATGCGGCGGGCAAGCCGGTGGGCCAGCCGTTCCGCGCCGCGGTGGACGGGGCGGGTACGCCGGTGAAACTGGGTGCGGCCTTCGCAAAGCCGCGCCTGTGGTCGGCCGAGACGCCGAACCTGTACTCGCTGCGCCTGACACTGCGCCAGGGCGACAAGGCGCTGCACGCCACCACCGAGCGTTTCGGCTTCCGGACCTTCGAGGTGCGCAAGGGCGACGGGCTGTACCTGAACGGGCGCAAGATCGTCATCAAGGGCGTCAATCGGCACAGCTTCCGGCCGGGGACGGGCCGCGCGCTCGACCCGGAGGATAACTATGCCGATGCGCGCCTGATCAAGTCGATGAACATGAACACGGCGCGCATGTCCCACTATCCACCCGACCCGGCGTTCCTGCGCGCGGCCGACGAAGTGGGGCTGTACGTGATCGACGAGCTGTCCGGCTGGCAGGCCGCGCACGGCACGCCCATCGGCCGCAAGCTGGTGTCCGAGATGGTGCCGCGCGACGTCAACCACCCCAGCATCCTGTTCTGGGCCAACGGCAACGAGGGCGGCTTCAATCTCGAGCTGGACGGCGAATACCACAAATACGATCCGCAGAAGCGCCCGGTGATCCACCCGTGGGCGATCTTCGGCGACATCGACACCAAGCACTATCCGAACTGGAAGCTGCTCAACGAGCGGCTGGCGGGACCGAACCTGTTCATGCCGACGGAGTTCCTGCACGCGCTGTACGACGGCGGCGGCGCGGCCAGCCTGGACGATTACTGGAACGCGATGATGGCCTCGCCGGTCGGCGTGGGTGGCGTGATCTGGGCACTGAACGACGAAGGCGTGGTGCGCACCGACCAGGGCAACCGCGTCGACCCCTACGGTACCTATGGGCCGGACGGCATCGTCGGCCCCGCGCACGAGAAGGAAGGCAGCTATCACGCGGTGCGGCACATCTGGTCGCCCGTGCAATTGGCCGATGCGGTGCTCGACGAGCGCTTCGACGGCCGGCTCAAAGTCGACAACCGGTATGACTTCCATGGACTGGACAAGGTGCGCTTCGGCTGGCGGCTGGTGCGCCATCCTGGCCCGTCGGCGGCATCGACCGCATCGATTGCTGCAAGCGTGCTGGCGAAGGGCGAGGTTGCCGGGCCGCGCGTCGCGGCACGCGCCAGCGGCACGCTCGACCTGCGGCTGCCGGCCAACTGGCGCAGCCACGGGGCCGATGCGCTGGAGGTTTCCGCCACCGGGCCGGACGGCAGCCATCTGTGGACGTGGACGTATCCGGCGGCGGACCTGGCGCTTCGTTCGGTGCCTGCCGGGGGCAAGGTGGTCGCGGCATCGGCCGCTCCGTCAGCCGGGTCATTGTCCAGTTCTCCACGCGTCGAACAGGCGGGCGAGGGCACGCGGCTGGTGGCGGGCGCCATCACGGCCAGCTTCGATGCGGCGGGCCGGTTGCTGGCGCTGAAGAACGGCGACCGTGTGTCGGCGCTGGCCAATGGCCCGCGCCTGGTCTATGCCCGTCCGGCAAGCGCTGCGGCTGTATCGTGGCTGCCGTTCGAGCGCGAGGATGCCGCGAGCGGGGTGCGCCGGCTGGCCAGTGCGCAGGTGGCCAGCGTAATCGACATCGCGCCGGACCCTGCCAGGAAGAGCGCGTATGCCCGCTTCAGGCTGGACATCAGCGCCGACGGCCATACCTGGAAGACCCTGTTCGACGCTTCACGGCGCCGCTCCGACGGCACCGAGTACCGCTTCCCGCCGCAGCCCGTGCTGGCGGTGCGGCTGTCGCCACCGGTCGACGAACATGGCCAGCCGCTGGCTTTCGGTACGGTGCGGCTGGGCCACGCGGCGCAGCGGTTCCCCGCGGTTGATGGCGCGATGGGCACGGTCACCAGCGGCACCGGCGCCGGGGCCGACGGCAAGCCCGCGGCATGGCTGGAAGCGGCCAGCGGTGCCGGCATGGACCGCGTACGCTGGACGCTGCACGCCGACGGCGCGCTGCGGCTCGACTATGCATACCGGCTCGACGGCACGGTGCAGTACCACGGCGTGACGTTCGACCATGCCGAAACGGCGCTGCGCTCGACGCGCTGGCTGGGGCAGGGGCCGTATCGTGTCTGGAAGAACCGCCTGCACGGGACATGGCTCGGCGTGCACGAAGTGGCGCGCTTCGACCAGCAGCCGGGGGAGACCTTCCGCTATCCCGAATCGCAGGGCTTTTATGCCGGCGTGCGCTGGGCGCGGCTGGATACGGCGGCCGGTGCGCTGCTGGTCAGTGCGGCTCAGCCGGACGGCTACCTGCGCGTGGGCACGCCGCGTATCTCACATGCGAACACAACGGTGGAATTCCCGGCCGGGGACCTGTCGTGGCTGCATGCGATTCCCGCCATCGGCGAGAAATTCAGCGGCACGGAGGTGCTGGGGCCGGCGGCGGCGTGGCCGGTGGCGAACGGGGAGTATCGGGGAACGATGACCTTCAGGTTCGAGTGATCGGCTCGAGTGATCGGCTCGAGTGATGGACCAGCGAATCAGGCCGCGCGGTAGCTACCGCGCGGCACGTGGTGCGCAAGGCGGCGTGCTTACTCGTCGAACTCTTCGGCCAGGTTCTTCCAGCCGCGGCTCTTGGCGAACGCAGCGAACTCTTCCGGTGCCTCCAGCACGATCAGCTTGCTTTCCTGCAGGCCGGCGTCGCTGAGGCCGAAGTCGGGCCCCTTGTAGCCCAGCGCGCGCAGGCGCTCGACGATCTGCTTGAGCAGCACGCTGTCCTTGTGGCCGCCATCGAGCGGTTTGGCAAAGTCGACGTAGACGTCGATGATGCCGTAGCCCTCGTCGAAAATACGGATGGCCTTCACGTCGAGCGCGCGGCCGCTGCTGTCGGTGGCCTTGAACGGGCCGGACAGTTCAATATCGGAATCGGTAGTCATGGGCGAAGCATAGCAGGTGGCGCGGGCGGATGGCGCATGTTCCAGGCGCGCGGCCGGTACCGGCGGCATGTTCGCCGCTGAGTTGCTTTTTGGTTATCTTATTGACATTCCGTCCTAATCCGATAGGCTGCATGGATCGACACCCGCAGGGAGCGCGCCATGCACTACCGGACGATAGGGTTTCACCTGCTGCGCATGCTGCTGTGCGTGCTGCTGTTCGGAGGCACCGCCGCGCAGGCGCGTGACGGTTCCTTCCCGATCGCCAACTACCCGGTGCACGGGACCGAGCTCAGCCCGGTCCAGCTCGATGCGCTGCGCTGGTACGCGGGCAAGCTGGCCGACGAGATCGCCGCCGAGCGGCGTGTCGAAGTGCTGGTGATCGGCCATGCCGACCTCGACCAGCGCGGGCGCGACTTTGAAACGGATATCAGCCGGCAGCGCGCCGACAATGGCGTGGCAAAGCTGCGCGAATTCGTCGACGAAGAGGCGCGGCGGCGGCAGCTGCCGCCAGCACGCCTGGGCCTGATCGCTTACCGTACCGAGGCACTCGGCACGCGCGAACTGATCTACGAGAAGCCGGCCAGCGAGCTGCAGCGCCGGGCCAACCGGCGCATCGAGATCGCATGGATGTCGACCACCCCGCCGCCGAAACCGCCCGGCCCTGCCCAGTCGACCGAATTCGAGATACGGGTCGTCGGCGGCTTCTCCGCGTCGCTGCTGCTGCAGGCCGATAACTACATCTTCCAGATCGTCGACCTGAAGGCCAAAAAGACGGCCTTCTTCTTCTACACGGCCGGCGGCCTGGGCATTTCGCTGCCAAAGATTCCCGGCCCCGGTTCGATGACGTACGCCGGCCCGCCCACCCGCTTCACGACCACGCGGTCGGTCGAGCTGCACCAGTTCAACTCGAAAGCGTCGCTGTTCCAGGACCCGGGGGCCACGGCGGGGCCGCTCAGTGCCGCGGGCACGTTCCGGCTGTCGATCGAGGAGATCATCGATGCCCAGGGGCTGCTGGCGTCGACCCGGCCGGGCATCATCCCGGTCGAGGGCGGCACCGGCTTGCAGATGCCCGGGCTCGGCTCGGTGACCACCGGGGTGCTGGCGCTGCACAGCGCCATATTCCCCTTCAACGGTTACTGAGCCGTGCACGCGCCCGTCGAGCCAGCGCCTGGCGCCGGGGCCGGTCCGGACCTGCCCGCCCTGGTCGCCCAGCTCCATGCCATCGATGCGCAAATTGCCCGGCTCGAAGCGGGCGCGCAGGACGAGGCGGCCGCGCAGCTGGCCAGTGTGCTCGACAGCATCGACGAGATCGAGCAGATGCTCGACGATCTGCAGCAGGCGCGCACGCAGTGGCAGGAAGCGCTGGCCGAAACCGCCGGGCAGATCGAAACGCTGGTCGAGGAGTTGCAGCAGGAATTCGCGGCGGCGCAGGACAGCGCCGCCGCGCAGGCCGACAACGCGGAGGCCGCCTCGCAGGCACTGGAAGACGCGGTGCAGGAACGGCTTGCACAGCTGGTGGACGATGCCGCCGGCCTGTCGAAGGCGGCCGAGCAGTCGTTCGGCGAGGCCATGCGTGGCGTGTCCGCCGGGACGGAAGAGCTGGGCGACGCTGCCGCTGCGCAGCGGCTGGAGCAGGTGCGCGCCGCCGGCAGCGAAGTGTTCGAGAAACTGAACGGGACCCTGGACGGGATCGAATCGGCCGGCGTCGGCGCGGCCGCCGACGTCATCGACGTGCTGGACGACATCACGCGGCAGATCGACGACATCGTCCAGGTCATCACCGGCATCCGGCCGGCGCTCGACGCGGTCGCCGCGATCGCCTGAGCTGCCATGAGCACACCGGCCGCCATCGCCCTGGCCGGCATCGCCGACGAGCTGCGGCAACTGGCGCAGCACGTGGCCGGGCTGATGCAGGCGCAGCAGACGGCATTGCAGGAGCTGAGCGGGGCGGCGGAACTGATGCGCAGCGAGCTGGACGAAGCGCGGCAGGCGCTGCAGGAGCGCGCCGGCGACCTGGACGACCGTGCCGAGGCCCTGGCCGAAGCGGACATTGCCGAGGAGCTCGAAGCGGCGGAGACGGCGCTCGGCGGCCTTGACGGTGCGCTGGACAGGGAAATGGGGAGCGCCTTCCCTGCCACGCTGTCCAGGTTTTCCGACACCTTCGGCGACGCGCACGATGCCTTGCAGGCCGGTGTGCTGCGCAGCGCGGCGGAGTTGAACCTGGCCGTGGCCGAACGCTTCGAGCGCCTGGCGGAAACCGCCGCGGCACGCTTCTCGCAGGGCGTGGAACAGGAGGCGCGGGCGCTCTTCACGCAAGTCGAACAGGACATGCGCCGGGAAATCGCCGACAACGTCGTGATGACCCAGGCCAGCGTCGCGATCATGGGCGCGGTCGGGCCGCTGGTGCCGCAACTGGTCGCGCTGCGGGCAGCCGTCAGCGTCATCAAGGCTGCGCTGCAGCTGGCGCGCGGCGGATTCTGAAGCGGGGGAAGCGATGGCGGACGATCTTGCGGTGTTGCAGGAAACGGTGGCTGCGCTGGACGAGCGCCTGCGGCCGTTGCTGGGGGCGCCGGACGACGGCGACGATGGACCGGACGGCCTGCTCGACGCGCTGGCCGCCGCGCTGGCGGACCTGAACCAGCAGGTGCAGGAGGGCGCCGACGCCGCACTCGAATGCAGCGAACGGACACTGGACCAGCTGGCGGCGTGGCAGACCGCGGCCGCGGCGGAGGTGGCCGGCACGGTCGAGGCGCTGGACGGGCTGATCGAGCGGATCGACGAATTCGCCGATGGCCTGCGCGACGGGACCGGTCAATTCTCCGACGCCTGCGGCGATGCGGCCGGGGAGGTGGCCGATGCGTCGGGGGAGTTTGCCGATGGGCTGGACCAGGCGGCCCAGGGCGTGCTGCTGGCGCCGCTGACGGAGTCGTTCGCGGGCCGCATCGCCGAGATGGACGCGCTGCAGCGCCAGGCGGTCGACGCCTGCGCCGACCGCCTCGAAGAGGCCGCGGGGGAGCTGCAGGCCCTGCTGTCAGCCGCGCTGGCCGATGCCCGCGAAACGCTGTCGGCGGCGATCCGGCAGTCGGAAGGGGAGCGGGCGGCCACCCAGCCGTTGCTCGACGCCGTGCAGGTCGTCCTCGATCCGCTGCTGGAGCAGGTCGGGCGCGTGACCGGCCTCGCCGAGGCGGTCGGCATATCCGTGTAACGGGGGAACTCATGGCGGAAGCGGCAGGCATCGACGAAGCGCTGGCACTGGCCCGGGCACTGGCCGATCGCATGGATACGCTGGAGCAGGCCGGCGGCGACCCCGGCCGGCCGGGTGTCACGGCGGACCAGCTTGCCGCATTAGCCGGGCGCATCGAGATGCTGCGCGAACGGCTGCAAGGCGAATGCGCCGCCGTCGCCGACGAAACGGCGGCGGCAGCCGAGGCGCTGGCAGCGGCGGCCGTAGGCGCCGAAGCGGCCATCGGGGACGCCGCCGGCGAGGCCCGGCAGGCGGCCGCGGCGTTCTCGGAGCGGCTGGTGGAACTGGACGAATCCGCTGCGGCGGTGCTGGCTGCCGGCCGGGAAGACGTGGCCGGCGTGGCCGGGCGCGCCGCCGCGCAGCTGGCCGACGCTTTGGAGCAGGCCGGTTCGGCATGGCAGGAAACCGCGGGCAAGGCGCAAAGACATGTCGATGGCTTGCTCGACAGCAGCATGAGCCACCTGCGCGGCGACGCCGACGAGGCGGCGCAGGCCATGCGCGAGCGCCTGCAGCGCTACGCGGCGCTGCAGGCGTCGATGGCGGACGTGGTGCGCCGCGTGGACGACACCATCGGGCTGTTCGCGGACTCGATGCAGGCAACCCAGACCGGCCTGAACCTGACCGCCGGCACGCTGAACGATATCGTCGGCATCCTTTCCGATGTGGCATGAGACTGCGATGGATACGCTGGACAACCGGGAAGACGCTGGCGCACTGCAGGAAGACATGGCCCGTCTGCGCCGCGACGCCGCCGCCGAGCGTGCCAGGCTGGCGCGGCGCAGGAGCGACCGCGCCAAGCTGGCCGAGATGGAGCGCCGTGCGCAGGAAGTCGACCCTGCCGCCCGGCCGGCGGCCGAGCGTCTGGCCGCCTCGCTGCGGCGCCGGCTGGACGACGCCGTCCTGCTCGACGGCGCCGACGATGCGCTGGCCGGCCGCCTGAAGGAGATCGAGCAGGCGCTGCAGCAGCGCAGCGACGCCCTGGCAGGCCAGCGCAAGCGTAGTGCCGCACCTCCGGCCGGGGCGGACGCGCCGCGGGACCGTGCACCGCCGCCGGACCGGGCGCACCAGCGCCGTGTGGAACGGCTGGACGCGGAGCTCGATGCGACGGAGGACGAACTGCGCACCCACCGCAACGACTTGCGCACGGACGGCGGCCAGCCCGATGCCGCGCTGGCACCGGCAAGCAACATGGCGCTGCAGCGCATCGACGCACTGGAACTGGACGCGCGGCGGCTGCTGCAGGCCGCGGCACGCCGGGCGCGGCAACTGCACCTGCAGCGCATCGCCGGCGAGCAACTGCTGCGCCGGCTCGACGAGGGGCTGCCGGCGAGTGCTGCCGAGCGGATCGAAGCGCTGGGGCGGCACCTGCGCGAGGAGTACGGGCGGACGCTCGCGGAACTGGAGCGGCACTGGACGACCCAGTGGGCCGAGATCGTGCGGCGCGCGGACGTACTGGTCATCCAGCGGCTGGCATCTACACACGCGATTCCCGATATCGACCCGGATTTCGAGATAGTGTCGTTGCGCGATGCGGACCTGGCGGTGCTGGCCAGCTACCTGCGCTTCGAGACATGGCAGCTGATGCAGGCCGCAGCGGTCCGGTTGCCGCGCCGTAGCCGGCAGGCCTTCCTCTGCGCGCGCGGCGACGCGGCGTCGGGACGTGCGGCGCCCGACGACCTGTTGGTGCCGCCACTGCCGGCCGCCGCGACCCTGGCGCTGGCGCGCAAGGCGGGCGCGCTCGACGACCTGCAGCCCCTTGGCCGCATCGATGTGTCGCCAGGGGCGCGCTGGCGCCGCGGCGACTATCTTGCCGCCATCGGTCGCTTCGCCAAGGAAGTCACGCGCGCGCCAATGGCAATACTGGGGCCGCTGGGCTTCCTCACCATGTTCGGCATCTCGATGAATACCGAGCTGAAAGGGTTGGCGAACGAATACTGGGGCGTAGGCGCGCTGGTGCTCGTGCTTGCCATCCTGGTCTCGGTGTACACGTTCTGGCGAAAATCGATGCTGGCCGAGAAAACCGTGCTGGAGCGGGGCAAGACGCAGTTGCGCGATCTGCTGCGCAAGCGCGGCGAACTTGCGTGGCAGGAGTGGCGCCAGCAGCTTGCCGACCATGGCGAACGGTCGATCCGGCGCGCGCTGGCGCTGTTGGCCGAGGCAGCGGCGCCGGCAGGCAACCCGGGCAGCGGTGCCCGGGAACGCCAGCTCGCCGAATCCCAGGTGCGCGATGCGGGCTCGCTCCTGAAGCGCCTGGAGGCCGGCGCCGCGGCCCTTCGCCGCCTGCGGGAGCGGCGCGTGCCGGAACTGCGTGCGGCATTGCGGGCGCTGGAGGAGGGCGGGCCATGAACGCGCACATCGAAATTGGTGCCACCGCGCTGGCGCTCGAAGCGGCCGGCACGCGCCATGCCGTCCAGGCCAGCGCGTGGCTGACCCGCGGCGGGATGGTGCTCTGCCGCGCGGACGACGAAGGACTCGACGACTTTCCTGCCGCCGAACTGAAGGGCAGCCTCAGCCTGCATTCCGGCGGCCCCTGGGCGCCGGCGGACCCGGCGGAGGCCGCAGTGGAGCCAGGCATGCTGCCACGCGCCGCGCGCTGGGCGGTGGCCCTGCGTACGCTGGCGTTCGCCGCACAGGCCGACATACACGACGCGACGCTGCGGCTGTCCGGGCTGGACGGCGCGGAATATATGCTGGACGCGTGCCGGGCGTTCGCCCTGCTGGGCTGGGGGCTCGAAGGCAACGCCCCGGCCGCGGCGGAATTCGTCTCGCAATGGCGCGAGTGCCGGGCGTGGGCCGAGCTGGCATGGGAGCACGGCAAGGGCCATCAGCCGCTTGTTGCCGCGCAGGGCCGGCTGCCGGCAAGGAAGCGCTTCGGCCGCCAGGCCGGCGAGCGGCTCGTCATGCCGCGCCTGCTGCTGGACGGCGAATCGCTCGATTTTGGCCAGCACCGGCTCGACGAATTGGGACAGGCCCATGAATTCGAGCTGCTCTGGGATCGCGACGGCACGATCCGGCTGGACCTGCTGATCGACGAGACGTGGCGGCCCTTGCCGCTGCTGCGTGCGGCGCCGTGCCGCCAGGTGCGCAACCGTTTCGCCGCCGAGACCTATGCGGCACTGGCCTACTGGGCAGCCGTGGTCGGGTTTGTCCAGGCCGACATCATCGCGCCGCTCGCGGCCATCTCGGGAGAGGCGCCATGACGTTGGAAACGCCACGCGACGCGTTCAATCCCTGGCCGCGCCTGCCGGAACAGGACGACGACCCCGCGCACAGCGCGGGCGGCCTGGCCCAGTTGCGGCGTGCAAAGGCGATGGCAGGCCCGAATGCGGCGCGGGCCCTGGATGCCAGCGGCGTCGACGGGTTTTCGGCGCTGTGGGTGGTCGACCTCGACGATCCCGCGCTGGCGGGCGGTACGACGGCGGACAGCCTGTGCGCAACGCTGTCGGCTTGCCGCGGACGGTTGCCGCTCAATGTTCTGGACAATGTGCCGGGAACACCGGCCGCGGTGGACCAGCCGCGGACGCAGCTGAAGGTCCGGCTGGTGGTCGATGGCAAGCCGTGCGCCCCGTTCGACATTGCCAATGGCGCGATGATCGTCGGCACACCCGGTTCGGAAGCTGTCGTCGAGGGCCGCAAGCGGGTCCGGTTCCCGGACAGCGCAAGCTGGCGCGCCATGGCCGCCAGGGTATCGCCCGAGGTGATCTGCCTGCTCGACAGCGGCACCGTGCGCGATTCGCACGGCGCATTCTCCCGCGCCGTGCTGGGCGCCTGGCTGTTGTCGGCGCTGGCCGTGTTCGGCGTTGGTGTATGGGTCGATGTCAACATGTACAACCAGGTGCAATGGGCGGTGGTGGTCTGCGCGCTGCTGACCGGAGCCGCCAGCACGCTTATCTACCGTGTGCTGAAGCAGTGGAGCGCGAGCCGCCAGATGTGGGCGCTGGCGCTGGCGCAGGTCGTCGCCGCGGCGTATGGCCTGATGCTCGTGCTGCTGGCGATCGTCCCGGAAGGAATGCTCGGACACGGATATGTATGGCTGATGACGCTGGCCCTGCACGGCACGCTGCTGTGGCTGTGCCGGAAGGGGCCGCGCGCACTGATTGGCGATTGGTGGGTCACCACCCTGGCATGTGCCGCCCTCGTCAACGGGACCTATGCGGCAGCGAGCCTGCATCAGCGCTCCATGCTGATTTCGTTGCTGCTGGCCTGGGGCGGCCTGCTCCTGTGGCGGCACCGGCCAGGTCGCGTGATCGGCCCGCGCACGCCGCGAGGGCCGCGGCCGCCGCCGCAGGCACCGCCATCCGGGCCGCAGCCGCGCCAGCCCCAGCCAGCGCAGCCACCACAGCAGCCCCAGCCAGCGCAGCCCCGTCCGTCGCCCGCCGACCCCGGCATCATGCCCCGCTCCCGGCGATGGATGAAGCGGGCCGGCACGGCGATGATCGTGATCTATGTGCTGCTGCTCCCGGTGGCGGCCGTCAATGCTTCGGTGCCGGCGGCGGGCATTCTGTTCGCTGTCACGACGATTGGCACCTTCCTGTGGCTGCTCGCCTTCCTGCTGCTGCGGTGGAAGGACCTGCGTCGCACCGCCATGCTGCTGCTCGGCATGATGGTACTGGCCTGGCTGCTTGCACTGACGGCCTGATCGGATCGGTCAAGCAGGGAGGGTGCGGTAATGCGTCGGCAGCACGGCAGCACTGGAAGTTGGCGTGAAGACATGTCATAATGGCGGGCTGTGCCCCGGTGGTGAAACTGGTAGACACACCGGACTTAAAATCCGTTGCTTGCAAGGGCGTGCCGGTTCGATTCCGGCCCGGGGCACCAGTCTATAAGCGGCTTTCAGGCGGAGTGCTCACTACCGTCGTACCTACTTCCGCAATTCTCCCGCTCGCCTTCATCATTCCAGGCGCATGTGCAAAAAATTGCGATGCTGCCCGTCCTGTACCCCCGCGGGCGATTGGTGTAGCATGCTGGCCGGCACGCCTTGCGCGTGCCGCTTGCTTTCTCAAGGAACACCAATCATGCAAATCCAGATCAATGACATGCTGCGCGCCTATATCGAGCCGCTGACCGAGGCGGAGCACGAGGCGCTCGAACGCAGCCTGCTGGCCGAAGGGTGCCGCGATGCGCTCGTGCTGTGGGGCGACGTGCTCGTCGACGGCCATAACCGCTATGCCATCTGCCAGCAGCACGGCATCCCGTTCCGGGTCGTGCAGAACGAACGCTTCCAGAGCATGGAAGACGTGATGCTGTGGATGATCGACAATCACCTGGGCCGCCGCAGCGTGTCCGATTTCCAGCGCGGCGTGCTGGCGCTGCGCAAGAAGGACATCCTCGCCAAGCGCCTGGAAGAGGATGCCGCGCGCATCAAGGCCGAGGATGCGGCCATCGCACCGCCCGATTCCGATGCCGAGCCGGTGGCGCCGAAGGTGCGCACGTCGCGCGAGGACATCGCCCGCGCGGCGCGCCTGTCCAGCAATACCATTTCGCAGATCGAGAAGATCCAGAAGACCGCCACGCCGGAGCTGGTGGAAGCCGTCCGCACCGGCACCATTTCGATCAACGCGGCCGCCACGGTGGCCACGCTGCCGGCCGAAGAGCAGGTGAACGCCGTCGCCGGCGGCAAGAAGTCGCTGCAGCAGGCCGCCAAGGAAGTGCGCGAGCAGCGCGCCGCGTCGCGTCCCGTCAAGCCGGCCAAGCCGGCGCCGTGGGAAGACGGCGGCGAGACACCGTCGCAGCCGGACCAGCCGCTGACCGAAGTGGAGCACCTGCGCGCCGAAGTGGCCGAACTGAAGGCGAAGATTTCGGCGCTGCGCGCCGAGAATGCCGAACTGCGCGAGCGCATCGACCAGCTCGTCGACGCCTCGTAACCAACCATCGAAAGGCCCGAAATGCCGAGAACCGCCGCCGTACCGACCTGCCTGGCGCTTGCCTGCCTGATTCCTGTCGCTGCGGTCGCGGCGCCCGCCACGCCGCAGGCAACCAGGCTCGATGCCGCCGAAGTGCTGCGCCTGCAGGCGCAGGCAAAGCGGGTGACCATCCTGCGCGACAAGTGGGGCATCCCGCACGTGTACGGCAAGACGGATGCGGACGCGGTGTTCGGCATGCTGTATGCGCAGGCGGAAGACGATTTCCGGCGCGTCGAGCGCAATTTCATCACGGCGCTGGGCCGCATGGCCGAGGTGGAAGGCGAGAAGGCGCTGTACGACGACCTGCGGATGAAGCTCTTCATCCGGCCCGACGACTTGAAGGTGCAATACAAGGCCAGTCCGGCATGGCTGAAGAAGCTGATGAACGCGTGGGCCGA
The DNA here is from genome assembly GCF_014192225.1 of Pseudoduganella umbonata. GTDB lineage: Bacteria > Pseudomonadota > Gammaproteobacteria > Burkholderiales > Burkholderiaceae_D > Rugamonas > Rugamonas umbonata. The sequence continues at coordinate 507,705 of NZ_JACHXS010000001.1, forward strand.
TGGCCTGAACTGGTACCTGCACACGCACCCGCAGGTCAAGCCGCAATTGCTGACGCGCTTCGAGCCGTGGATGGCGCTCAGCTTTTCCGAGGGCAGTATCGGCGGCGACATCGAGGAGGTGGACGTGCCGGCCTTGCAGCGCTTTTATGCGGATATCCCGATACTGGCCACCGCGCCGGCAGTTGGTGAGCGCAGCGCAGAAGAGCGGGAACCGGGCGGCTCGAACGGTTTCGCCATCGCGCCGGGGCTCAGCAGGAGCGGCAACGCGCTGCTGATGATCAATCCGCATACATCGTTCTATTTCCGTCCCGAGATCCACGTGGTCAGCGAAACGGGGCTGAATGCCTATGGCGCGGTGACGTGGGGGCAGTTCTTCGTATACCAGGGGTTCAACGACCGGCTGGGGTGGATGCACACCTCCGGCGGCGGCGACGTCATCGACGAGTTCCTTGAAACCGTCACGAAGAAGGACGGCAAGTACTGGTACCAGTACGGCAAGGAGCTGCGGCCGGTGCGCGAAATCGAGATCGCGCTGCCGTTCAGGGTGCCGGGCGGGATGGCCGAAAAGAAGGTCACCGCGTACTTCACGCACCACGGTCCGGTGGTGCGGCGCGAGGGCGACAAGTGGGTGTCGGTGGCGCTGATGAACCAGCCGCTGAAGGCGCTGCAGCAGTCGTACCTGCGCACCAAGGCGCGCGATTACAAGGCGTTCTGGAAAGCGATGGAGCTGCGCACCAATTCGTCGAACAATACCGTGTATGCGGATGGGGACGGCAACATCGCCTATTTCCACGGTAATTTCATCCCGAAACGCGATCCGCGCTTCGACTACACCAGGCCGGTCGACGGCAGCGATCCCGCCACCGACTGGCAGGGCCTGCACGGCGTGGACGAAACGATCCGGCTGTTCAATCCGAAGAACGGCTGGATCCAGAACACCAACAACTGGCCCTATTCGGCGGCCGGGCCGTACAGCCCGCGCCGGCAGGATTATCCGGCCTACATGTCGATGAACCCCGAGAACCCGCGCGGCATCCACGCCGTGCGCGTGCTGCAGGACAGGAAGGACTTCACGCTGGAGTCGCTGATCGCCGCCGCCTACGACAGCCAGCTGACGGCGTTCGAGCCGCTGCTGCCGCTGCTGCTGCGCGCGTACGACGAACTGCCGGCCGGTTCGCCGCAGAAGGCCGGGCTGGCAGGGCAGATCGCCGAGCTGCGCGGCTGGGACATGCGCTATGCGCTGGCGTCGGTGCCGACCTCGCTCGGCATCTACTGGCTGCAGGATCTCGTCAAGACCCACGGTCCGGCGGCGAAAGAAGCCGGCATCCCGGTGCTGGAATACGCCGAGACGCGCATCACGCCTGCGCAGCGGCTGGAGGCATTGACCCGCGCATCGGCCACGCTGGAGAGCGCGTTCGGCAAGTGGCAAACGCCCTGGGGCGAAATCAACCGCTTCCAGCGCCTGACCGGCGACATCGTGCAGCCGTTCGACGACAGCAAGCCGAGCATCCCCGTGCCGTACGCCTCGGGCAACTGGGGCGCTCTGGCGGCCTACGGCATGACGTCGCCGCAAACCACGAAGCGCATCTACGGCGAGCGTGGCAACAGCTTCGTGGCGGCCGTCGAGTTCGGGCCGAAGATCCGCGCGAAGAGCATCCTGGCCGGCGGGCAAAGCGGCGATCCGGCGTCGCCGCACTTCAGCGACCAGGCGGAAATGTACGCGCGGGGCGAGTTCAAGGACGTGCTGTTCTACAAGGACGACGTGCGGAAGAACCTGGAACGCGAGTACCACCCCGGGCTGTAGAAAACCGGCGACAAAAACCGGTGACAGGCTCCGGTTATTTTGAAATGTTTCAGGAAAACCGGTGCCTGTCACCGGTTTTGTAGTAGCGGCGGGCGTAGAATCGGTCCACCAGCACGGTGGAGCATGCGATGGCTGCAACCGATGACGAGCCTGTACCCGACAACGCCCCGATACCCGGCAACGCCCCCGAACCCGGCGCGGTGCCGGGCGGCGAGACGCTCCGGCTCGAGGAATTCATCTTCGTGCGCGAGCTGTACGATGTCTTCCTGCTGCTCGACCATATCTCAGGCCGCTGGGACAAGGACCTGCGCGCCGCGGCGGGCGCCGACCCGGCCCAGATCATCCGTACCATCTGCGAGATCGGCCTGACGCCGGCCACCGATCCGAAGCTGCGCCTGGAGCAGGCCGTGGCGCTGATGCGCGCGAAGGATATGCTGAACGCCGTGGCGCGGCCGGCCACCGGGCTCTCGGTGGCGTTCACGATCCTCGTCGTCGGCGAGGAAGACCGGCGCAAGAAGATGAACGCGGTGCGCCGGCTGTTTTGTGAGGTATTCCGGCGGCCCGTCAAGCCGCCGTCCGAGTCGCCGCCGCGGGGCCATGGCGGTCCGATGTGGGACAAGCCCACGCGCGTGACGCTGGCCCGCTACGCCTACCCGGGCCTGATCGGCGTGGCGATCAATTTCAACCGCCGCGTGCTGTGGCTGGTGCTGTTCCTGCTGCTGTCGCTGGCGCTGACGTGCGCGCTGTCGTGGCACGTGACCGCGGGGAACGTGATCCTGGAACACCTCGATGCCGTGCGCACCCGCACCAGCGCACTGCGCGCGGAGATTTCCACCGCCGAGCTGAAATACACGGCCGACGAGCGGGCCCGCCTGATGGCGGCCGATGCGACGGGCCGGCTGGCGCGCGATCCGGAGCCGGTGCGCTTTTGCGCGCTCCTGGGACCGGACGGCAAGCCGCGCTACCGCACCACCGAGGAATACCAGTACTGCGACCGCGCCGAGGCGCTGCGCGAGGAACGCCGGGCGGTGCGGCAGAACCTGCGCGAATGGCTGGCGCCGTGGCGCGCGTTCTACAGCGTCTTCTACACTCCCGAGCCGGCGAGCACGCGCGATGCGGAAGAGGCCAGCGTGCGGCGGCGCGGCACCGAGGAAATGGCGCGCATCGTCACGCTGGTGGTCGGCACGTCGTTCCTGCCGCTGGCCTACGGCATGCTGGGTGCCGGTGCGGCGGTGGTCAGGCGGCTGTGGGAACGCATGCGCGAAAGCCTGCTGTCGCCGCGCGACTCCACGCTGGCGCTATTGCAACTGGCGCTGGGCGGCACGATCGGCGCCTGCATCGGCCTGTTCATCAATCCTTCCGGCGCGGCCTCCGGCGAATCGCAGGGTTTGCTGGATGCGTGGGCGCTGTCGGGTTCCGCGCTGTCGTTCATCGCCGGCTTCGGCGTCGAAGGGGTGTTCCAGGCACTGGAGAACTTCGTGCGACGGGTGTTCCATACCGACGAGCGGAAGCGGGGCGACGCCGGCCAGTAGCCGGGCGCACGGCTACCTGCGGGAGCGCCGGCGTCAGATCGCGGCCAGCGCGGCGGCCAGGTCGCGCCGCAGGTCGCCCACGTCCTCGATGCCCACCGACAGCCTGACCAGGCCATCGCCGATGCCCAGCTGCGCGCGCTGCGCGGCGGGGATGGTCGCATGCGTCATCAGCGCCGGGTGCTCGATCAGGCTTTCCACGCCGCCCAGGCTCTCGGCCAGCGCGAACACTTCGCAGCGCTCCAGGAAGCGGCGTGCGCCGGCGAGGTCCGTGTCCAGGTCGACCGAGATGATGCCGCCGAAGCCGTTCATCTGGCGGCGCGCCAGCGCGTGCTGCGGGTGCGATGCAAGGCCCGGATAAAACACCTTGCGCACGCGCGGCTGCCGTTCCAGCCATTGGGCCAGCTCCAGCGCGCTGGCGCAATGGCGCTCCAGGCGGATCGCCAGCGTCTTCACGCCGCGCAGGGCGAGGAAGCTGTCGAACGGGCCCAGGATCGCGCCGACCGAATTCTGCAGGAAGCCCAGTCCCTCGCGCCATGCGGCCTGGCGCTCGCCGCCGGCGACGACGGCGATGCCGCCGATGATGTCCGAGTGCCCGTTCAGGTACTTGGTGGCCGAATGCACGACGATGTCGAAGCCGTGTTCCAGCGGGCGCTGCACGATCGGGCTGGCGAAGGTGTTGTCGGCCACCGCGATGATGCTGCGCTCGCGGCAGATGCGGGCGATGGCCTCCAGGTCGGCCAGTTTCAGCATCGGGTTGGTCGGCGTTTCGACCCACACCATTCTTGTTTCGGGCCGCAGCGCGGCCAGCAGGTTTTCCGGGTTGGTGAGATCGGCATACGTGAATGCGTGGCCGGCGCTGCGGCGGCGCACCCGTTCGAACAGGCGGTAGCTGCCGCCGTACATGTCGTCGCCGGCCACGATGTGGGAGCCGGCGTCCAGCAGTTCGAGCACGGTGGAGATCGCGGCCAGGCCCGAGGCGAACGCGTAGCCCTGCGCGCCGCCTTCCAGGTCCGCCACGCAGCGCTCGAAGGCCCAGCGCGTGGGGTTGTGCGAGCGGCCGTAATCGAGGCCCTTGTGCACGCCGGGGCTTTGCTGCACGAACGTGGACGTGGCATAGATCGGCGGCATGATCGCGCCCGTCGATGGATCGGGCGCCTGCCCGGCGTGGATCACGCGGGTGGCGAGTTGTTGCTGCTCCTGCTGCTGCGTGGGTTGCTCGTCGTCGGCTGGGCTCATAGTGTCCTGCGCAGGTGGTTGAGGAGGTCGTAGCGGGTGATCAGGCCGTAGAAGCGGTCGCCATCGGCCACCACGGCCGTCAGGCCACGGTCGATCGTGCTGCGCAGCGCCTGCATGCTGTCGCCGGGGCGCAGCGTTTCCAGGCGCGCCGTCATCGTGTCGCCGACGCGGCCGGAAAACCTCCCGGCCTCATTCCCCACCTTCAGCAGCAGGTCAGATTCATCGATGATGCCGGCCAGCTTGCCGTTCTCAAGCACGGGAAGCTGCGCCAGGTCGGCGGCGCGCATCCGGTTGAACGCGACCAGCAGCGTGTCCGACGGCGCCACGCTGACGACTTCGCCGGCATCGTAGCGGCGGCCGATCAGGTCGCGCAGGTCGCCGGTGGGCGGCCGGGCGATCAGGCCCTGGTCGAACATCCAGCCGTCGTTGTACATCTTCGACAGGTAGCGCGTGCCGGTATCGCAGACGAAGGTGGCCACGCGCTTCGGTTCGGTCTGCTCGCGGCAGTATTTCAGCGCCGCGGCGAGCAGCGTGCCGGTCGACGAGCCGCCGATGATGCCTTCGGCGCGCACCAGGGCGCGGGCGCTGTCGAAGCTTTCCTGGTCGGTGATCGTGTAGGCCTGTTTCACCCGGGAAAAATCGGCGATCGACGGCACGAAATCCTCGCCGATGCCTTCCACCGCCCACGAACCGCTGGTTTCCGGCACGCGGGCGGTGCGCAGGAATTCCGTGAGGATGGACCCTTTCGGATCGGCCAGCACGAATGCCAGGTCGGGATTGGCCCTGGCGAAATAGCGCGACAGGCCGGTCAGCGTGCCGGAAGAGCCGACGCCGACGACGATCGCGTCGAGCTGCCGGCCGCTTTGCTGCCACAGTTCCGGGCCGGTGGTGGTTTCGTGCGCCAGCGGATTGGCCGGGTTGTTGAACTGGTCGGCATAGAAGGCGCCGGGGATGTCCGCCGCCAGCCGCGCGGCCTGGTCCTGGTAGTACTCGGGGTGGCCCTTGCCGACGTCCGAGCGGGTGATGTGGATCTCGGCGCCCAGCGCCTTCAGGTGCAGCACTTTTTCGGTGGCCATCTTGTCCGGCACGACGAGCACCACGCGGTAGCCCTTGATGCGGCCGACCAGTGCGAGGCCCAGGCCGGTGTTGCCGGCCGTGGCCTCGACGATCGTGCCGCCCGGCCGCAGCCGGCCGTCGCGCTCGGCCGCCTCGATCATCGCCAGCGCGATGCGGTCCTTGATGGAGCCGCCGGGGTTCTGCGATTCGAGTTTCAGGAACAGCTGGCAGGGACCGGTATCCAGCCGGGTCACTTCGACCAGCGGGGTATTGCCGATCAGGCCGTACAGCGCGGGAATGGGATCCGGTCCGGACGTGGGGCCGGGTACGGCGGCCAGGGTGTGTGCAGTTGCAGTTGCAGGGGTGTTCGCCATGGTCTCTCCTCGTGGGATCGAAAGATCGCGAATGAAAAAAATGGTCCGCGGGCCGTGATGCGGCCGTGGACGGTGTTCGCGCAGTATGCGCCGATTCACGGGCAGGTGCCAGCGGCGGCGGGCGGGCCGGGGGCTGTCCTAGCCGGGTGCTGTCTTATAATCCGGGATTACATTTTTTTACAGCAGGCTGGCAGTGGCAAAACTCTATTTCCGTTACTCTGCAATGAATGCAGGCAAATCCACCGCGATGCTGCAGGTCGCCCATAATTACGAAGAGCAGGGCCAGTCGGTGCGGTTGTTTACCGCCGCGATCGACGACCGCTTCGGCGTGGGCAAGATCACTTCGCGGCTGGGTTTGCAGCGCGACGTGGAAACCTTCGATGCCGCCACCGATTTCCTTGCCATCGACAAGGTGGCCTGCGTGCTCGTCGACGAGGCGCAATTCCTTTCCGTGCCGCAGGTGCAGCAATTGCACCAGCTGGCGCAGGTGAAAGGCGTGCCGGTGATCTGTTATGGCTTGCGCACCGATTTCCGCGGCGAACCGTTCCCCGGCTCGATATATCTGCTGGCGCTGGCCGATACGATCGAGGAGCTGAAGAATATCTGCACGTGCGGCAAGAAGGCCACGATGAACATTCGCGTGGATGAGCACGGCAAGCGCCTGCGCGAGGGTGCGCAGATCGCCATCGGCGGCAACGAGCGCTATCTGCAGGCATGCGGGCGCTGTTTTTATAGCGGCGGCCACTAAGCCTCCGGCAAGCCTTCTGTAAGCCTTCGTCAGCCTTCAGTGCGTTTCCAGTGAGCGTATTGCAAGCCGGATTAACATTTGTTTATATCCGGCTGTAACGGATTTACAAGTTTTTGCATTCCGGTCATTCAATTGGCGGCCGCTGCGCGATCTTTAATACGACCTTAAGCGTGAGTGGCGAATCATGCCCGTGTCTCCTGTAGAATAAGCCGCAAGCAGGCTTGAAATGATTGGGCCTGTCCGCAAATCGTTATTTTAGAATTCGGAGCATGCCGATGAAGAAGCAAACGCTGCTGGTCGCGATGTCGCTGGCTTTCCTGTCCGCTTATGGTCACGCCGCCCCCGCGGCCGACAAAGCCGCCGACAAGGCCGCCGTCGAGCAACTCAAACCCGCTGCCCAGCAGACGCAGGCCGCGCTGTGGGCCTCGCGCGTGCTGTCCCGCTATCACTACAAGGCAACGCCGCTCGACGATGCGATGTCGGAAAAGATCTACGACCGCTATTTCAAGTCGCTGGATGCCGAAAAGCTGTTCTTCGTGCAGGCCGACCTGGATAAATATGCGGGCGCCAAGGCAAAGCTCGACGATGCGATCGTCGGCGAAAACCTGCAGATGCCGTTCGACATCTACAATCTTTATCAGCAGCGCTTCAACGAGCGCATCGCCTATGCACGCGAACTGCTGAAGACCAAGCCCGATTTCACGCTGGACGAAAGCTACCAGTACGACCGCGAAAAGGCCGAGTGGGTCAAGAGCGAGGCGGACATCAAGGACCTGTGGCGCAAGCGCGTCAAGAACGACTGGCTGCGCCTGAAACTGGCCGGCAAGGACGACAAGGCGATCCGCGACACGCTCGACAAGCGTTATGAGAACTACCTGTCCCGCTCGCGCAAGCTGAACGGCGAAGACGTGTTCCAGATCTTCATGAATGCGTATGCGATGTCGATCGAGCCGCATACCAATTACCTGGGCCCGCGCGCTTCCGACAACTTCGATATCCAGATGCGCCTCTCGCTGGAAGGTATCGGCGCCGTGCTGCAGACGCGTGACGAATACACGGTCATCCGCGAGATCGTCACCGGCAGCCCGGCCGGCATGTCCGGCAAGCTGAAGGTGGGCGACAGGATCGTCGGCGTGGCGCAGGGCGATGCCGGCGCGGTGACCGACGTGCTGGGCTGGCGCATCGACGACGTTGTGCAGCAGATCCGCGGTCCGAAGGATTCCAAGGTGCGCCTGCAGGTGCTGCCCGGGGATGCCGGCCCGGATGCCAAGCCGGTGATGATCTCGCTGGTGCGCAAGAAAATCAGCATGGAAGAGCAGTCCGCCAAGAAAACCATCATGGAAGTCAAGGATGGCGCCGTGAAACGCCGCATCGGCGTGATCTCGCTGCCGACCTTCTACCAGGACTTCGAAGCGCGGCGCCGCGGCGACAAGGATTACAAGAGCGCCACGCGCGACGTGGCACGCCTGCTGGGCGAGCTGAAGAAGGACAAGGTCGACAATGTGCTGATCGACCTGCGCAACAACGGCGGCGGCTCGCTGACCGAGGCGGTGGAACTGACGGGCCTGTTCATCGACAAGGGCCCGGTGGTGCAGCAGCGCAGCGCCGAAGGCCGCGTGGAGGTGGAAAACGACACGCTGCCCGGCCTGGCATGGGATGGCCCGATCGGCGTGCTGATCAACCGCGGTTCGGCGTCGGCATCCGAGATTTTCGCTGCCGCCGTGCAGGATTATGGCCGCGGCGTCGTCATCGGCGAACCGAGCTTCGGCAAGGGTACCGTGCAGACGCTGATCAGCCTGGACCGCTTCGCACAGGACAAGCAGCGCCTGGGCGAACTGAAGATGACGGTGGCGCAGTTCTTCCGCATCAACGGCGGCACCACGCAGTTGCGTGGCGTCACGCCGGACATCAAGCTGCCGCAGCTGTCCGATGCCGAGAACTTCGGCGAGTCGAGCTACGACAACGCGCTGCCGTACACGGTCATCAAGCCGGCCGTCTACATTCCGGCCGGCGAAGTGAAGGACATCATCCCGCTGCTGACGAAGAAGCACGAGGCGCGGGTGGCGAAGGACAAGGACTTCCAGTTCCTCGTCGACGACGTCAACTATATTAAGAAGCAGCGCAAGGACAACCTGATCTCGCTGAACGAGAAGGAACGTCGCAAGGAACGCGACGAGCAGGAAGCGCGCGCCAAGCAGCGCGATGCCCGCCTGGCCGCCGCGCCGTCCGCGGACGATCCGATCCTCGTGCCCGATCCGAAGGAAGCGGCGAAGAACGCCGTCTCGCCCAAGCCGGCAGGGGCCAAGCAGACCAAGCAGGCCGCCGCCGCCGTCAAGGGCGTCAGCCGTACCGACGACGGCCTGCAGGGCGACGAACGTTCGCTGGCCGCCGAACTGGAAGCGGAAAAAGCCGCCAAGAACGCCAAGGACGTGCTGCTGCTCGAAGCGGTGCACATCATGGCCGACGAAGTGAGCCTGCTGAAAACCGATACCCGTCTTGCCTCGCGCGTGCTGCCGTACGCGCCGGACCGCTGATCATTCCCGGCAGGGATGACTCCTGGGGAGCCTTCGGGCTCCCCTTTTTTATGGGCGCAATTTCCATCCCGCGGCATTCGATCAGAATCCTGACTATTTGCAGTTATAGAGCTCAGCAATATCTAGTATCACTACAATTCAGTTGCACGATATGGCGCGGCGCAGCATAATTGACCTGTCTCCTCTATTCTCCTCCAAGGAAATAGACTTCAGCCCGCCAGCTTGGCGGGCTTTTTTTTTGCTTGAAGCGCGTGTGCAGCATGAGTCGCCGATGGCGGACACCCATGGGTGTCGGACACCGGTTTTGCGTGCGGTCCGCGTCATTACGCCCCGGAAAACCGGTGTCCGACACAAAAAGCCGTGTCCGACACCAGGCTCCGGCATGCCTCTCAGGAACGCAACTGGCCTGGATAATAGGGACGGACCGGAACGCCGGACCGCCTGTTTTTCAGGAAACATTGCTCGGAAAATGGGGTACGTCCCATTTTTCGGGAAACATTGCCGGGACTGCAATCGTGCGCCGTGCGTCGGCGTTTTTGCGTGTAGTCGAGTTTCAGCAGCCTGGTGTAACGGGCGGAAAGGACTCACTCATGCAAGCAGTCAAACCGGCGGCGCCGACGGGGCCGGCCATCGTCGTCAATGGCGTCGAGCACCACATGAATGTCGACGTGCGCACCACGCTGCTCGATTACCTGCGCGATCACCTGCACCTGACCGGCACCAAGAAGGGCTGCGACCATGGCCAGTGCGGCGCCTGCACCGTGCACCTGAACGGGCGGCGCATCAACGCCTGCCTGGCGCTCGCACGTGCCCACGAAGGCGACGAAGTGACCACGATCGAAGGGCTCGGTTCGCCCGAGCGCCTGCATCCGATGCAGGCTGCCTTTGTCCAGCACGACGGCTACCAGTGCGGCTACTGCACGGCGGGCCAGATCATGTCCGCCGTGGCGCTGCTGGACGAGCCCTGCGGCAGCGACGACGCGGCGATCCGCGAATGCATGAGCGGGAACCTGTGCCGCTGCGGCGCCTACGCGAACATCGTTGCCGCGATCCGGCAGGTACGCGGGGAGGCCGGGAAATGAGACCGTTCGAACTGCGCCGCGCCGCCAGCGTGGAAGATGCGGTGCTGCTGGGTGCCTCGTCGCCGACCGCGCAGCATGGCGCCTCCGTGCGCTACCTGGCCGGCGGCACGACGCTGCTGGACCTGATGAAGCTGGACGTCGAGCATCCCGCCCACGTGGTGCAGATCGCGCACCTGGGGCTGGACCGCATCGAGGTGTCGCCGGACGGCGGCCTGTCGATCGGCGCCACGGTGCGCAACAGCGATCTCGCGCACGACGAGCGCGTGCGCCTCGGCTACCCGGTGCTGTCCGAGGGGCTGCTGTCCGGCGCTTCCGGCCAGCTGCGCAACATGGCGACGACGGCCGGCAATTTGCTGCAGCGCACGCGCTGCGTCTACTTCCGCGATCCGGACAGGGCCTGCAACAAGCGCGCGCCGGGCAGCGGCTGCGACGCGATGGAGGGCTACCATCGCAACCTGGCGCTGCTCGGCACCAGCGACCATTGCATCGCCACCAACCCGTCCGACATGAACGTGGCGCTGGTGGTGCTCGAAGCGCGCATCCACATCGCCGGCCTGCATGGCAGGCGCGAGATCCCGATCGCCAACTTCCACCTGCTGCCCCGTGAAACGCCGCACATCGAAACGCCGCTGGCACCCGGCGACCTGGTCACGCACGTGACGTTGCCGCCGCTGCCGCCAGGCACCCGCTCGGGCTACCTGAAGCTGCGCGACCGCGCATCGTACGAATTTGCGCTGGCATCGTGCGCCGTTGTACTGCGCACCGAAGGCGGCATCGTCGAGCAGATCCGCATCGGGCTGGGCGGCGTCGCCACGCGGCCGTGGCGCGCCGTGCGGGCCGAGCACATGCTGGCGGGCCGGCCGCTGACGGTGGCCGGTGTCGAGGCTGCCGCGGCCGCCGCGCTGGAAGGTGCCCAGCCGCGCCCCGGCAATGCCTTCAAGGTCGAGCTGGCGCGGCGCTGCATCGTCCAGGCTATCCGCAACGTGGCCGGGGAGGCGCTGCAATGACGGACGATATCATCGGCGCGGGGCTTCCGCAGGAAATCATCGGTGCGGCGTTGCCGCAGGAGATCATCGGCGCGGCGTTGCCGCGCGTGGAGGGGCCGCTGAAGGTCACCGGCCACGCGCGCTACACGGCCGACCATCATTATCCGGACATGCTGGTGGCGGTACCGGTCTGCGCGACGGTTGCCGTGGGCAGCGTGCGCCACGTCGACTGCAACGCGGCGCGCGGCATGCCCGGCGTGCACGCGATCCTGACCCGCGAGAGCATCGGCAACATTGCGCGGCTGCCGGAAAAGAGCCGGCTGAAGATCGACGAGAAGGTACCGCCGCTGCAGGACGACGAGGTGCGCTACTACGGGCAGTTCGTGGCCCTGGTGCTGGCCGATACATTCGAGCAGGCACGCGACGGCGCGCGGGCGGTCCGTGTCGACTATGCGGCCGCCGCGCCGGACGTGCGCATGGCGATGACGCCGGACGGCGAACCGGAAGTGGCCACCGAACGGGGCGACCCCGAAGCGGCATATGACGGGGCCGCCGTGCAGGTCGACGAGACCTGGTGCACGCCGATCGAGACGCATAATCCGATGGAGCTGCACGCCACCGTGGCCCGCTGGGAAGGCGACCGGCTGACCGTGCACGAGACCACGCAGGCCGTCGTCAATCATCGCGGCGTGCTGGCTGCGATGCTGCAGGTGCCGGAAGAGCGCGTGCGCGTCGTCACCACGCACCTGGGCGGCGGCTTTGGCGGCAAGCTGTGGCCGTGGACCCATTCGCTGCTGGCGGCGCAGGCGGCCCGGGTGGCCGGGCGGCCCGTGAAGCTGGTCGTCACGCGGCAGATGATGTTCCGTAACGTCGGCCACCGCACCAATACGCAGCAGCGCATCCGGCTGGCGGCCGGCGCGGACGGGCGGCTGGTCTCGCTGCGGCACGATTTCATCCACCACGATTCGCGCGCCGGTGTTTCCGAAGAGTCGTGCGGCGAAGCCACCGGCTACCTCTACGCCACGCCGAACCTGCGCGTGACGGCGGCGACGTGCCGGCGCGACCTGGGCGTCAACACGGCGATGCGCGGGCCCGGCGTGGTGCCGGGAATGTTCGCGCTGGAATCGGCGATGAATGAACTGGCCGACCGCCTGGCCATGGACCCGCTGGCGCTGCGGCTGGTGAACGACACGGCGCGCGACGAATCGAAGGATGTGCCGTTCTCGTCGCGCCACTTGCGCGAATGCCTGGAACTGGGCGCAGAGAGGTTCGGCTGGGCGCGCCGCGATCCGGCCATCGGCGCCATGCGCGACGGCGACACCATCCTCGGCTGGGGCATGGCCAGCGCCACCTGGCCCGGCACGCGCACGAAGGCGCAGGTGTCGCTCAGCCTGCACGACGACGGCACCGTGCGCGTGCGCTCGGCCACGCAGGATATCGGCACCGGCACCTATACGGTGCTGGCGCAGATGGCGGCCCATGAAACGGGTGTCGACATCGCGCGGGTCAGCGTGGAAATCGGCGACACCGACCTGCCGCCCGGGCCGACGTCCGGCGGTTCGATGGCGACCGCGTCGCTGGTGCCGGCGGTGGCGATGGCGGCGCGGCACGCGATCCGGCAACTGCTCGACGTGGCGGGCCGGCTGGAGGAAGGTGGCGAACCGCGATTTGCCGGCGGCCGCGTGACGCCGGGCGGGCTGGCGTTCGGGGAAGTGCTGCGGCGCGCCGGTGTCGAACGGGTCGAAGGGCAGGGCATCTCGAAGGGCAGTGCGGCCGACCCGCGCGCAAAGGAAGTGTCGATACGCTCGTTCGGCGCCCATTTCGTCGAGGTGGCCTGGCAGCCGGCGATGGCCCGCCTGGCCGTGCGGCGCGTCGTATCCGTGATCGACGGCGGCAAAATCGTCAACGCGCGCACCGCACGCAACCAGATCGAAGGCGCCGTGCAGATGGGCGTCGGCATGGCGCTGTTCGAGGAAACCCATTACGACGCACGCTACGGCTCGCCGGTCAACGGCAACCTGGCCGACTACCTGGTGGTCACGCACGCGGACGCGCCGGCCGTCGACGTCACGTTCCTCGACTACCCGGACCAGGCGTTGAACGAATATGGCGCGCGGGGCGTGGGCGAGATCGGACTGGTGGGCGTGGCGCCGGCGATCACCGCCGCCGTGTACCACGCCACCGGCAAGCGCATCCGCTCGCTGCCGGTGAAGATCGAGGATTTGCTGGGCTGAGCATCACAAACCGGGACCGCCGAAAACCGGTGACAGACACCAGTTTTATTGCAACGGATGTTCCAGAAAAACCGGTGACAGACACCGGTTTTTTTGCAACGGGTGTTCCAGAAAAACCGGTGACAGACACCGGTTTTTTTGCAACGGATGTTCCAGAAAAACCGGTGACAGACACCAGTTTTTTTGCAACGGGTGTTCCAGAAAAACCGGTGACAGACACCGGTTTTCTTGCAACGGATATTCCAGAAAAACTGGTGTCTGTCACCGGTTTTGGGACGATCACTTCGCGGGTGCGGCCTCGCGCGTGCCTTCTTCCGCCGCGCCATCCGTATAGGTCGGCACCGGCCGGTGCTGGTTGGGCGCCGGCTTGCCGGGCAGCGGCGCGAGGGCGCGGGCTTGCGCCAGGTCGATGCCGGCCGCTTCGGCCACGCGGCGGCCGTAGTCCTCGTCGCAGTGCCAGAAGTGCCATACCATGCGCAGCGCGATCTGTTCCGGGCACTGGCGCAGGTCGTCGCCCAGGTTCTTCACGAGTTCGTCGCGTTCCCAGTCCTCGAAGGTGCGCCAGCGGTCGCCCGCCTGGCGATAGTCGTCCAGCGTGCGGCTGGTCTGGTAGCGGCCCAGGTGACCTTCGACCCACTGGCGATATTCCTTCGCGGGCTTGGGCGCTTCCTGCAGGCCGCCCAGGCTGCTCGGCTCATAGTTGATGTGCTTGTTGGCGCCGCCGTCGTCGACGAAGTACGCCATCTGGCCGTCGCGCTGGTTGGTCCGCGCACGGGCGCCTTCCTGCGGCGCATTGATGGGCAACTGCAGGTAGTTCGGGCCGACCCGGTAGCGCTGCGTATCCGAATAGGACAGGGTGCGGCCCTGCAGCATCTTGTCGTCGGAAAAATCGATGCCGTCCACCAGCACGCCGGTGCCGAAGGCCGACTGCTCGGTTTCGGCGAAGAAGTTGTCGGGGTTCCGGTCCAGTACCATACGGCCCACCGGCAGCAGCGGGAACTGGTCTTCCGGCCAGCGCTTGGTGTCGTCCAGCGGGTCGAAGTCGAGTTCAGGGTGATCGTCGTCGCTCATGACCTGCACGCAGAATTCCCACTCGGGGAAATCGCCGCGTTCGATCGCCTCGTACAGGTCCTTCGTGGCATGGCCCACCTCGTGCGCCTGGATCTCGGCTGCCTGCGCGGCGGTGAGGTTGCGTACGCCCTGCTTCGGCTGCCAGTGGAATTTCACGAGGTGCGCCACGCCCTGGTCGTTCACCAGTTTATAGGTGTTGACGCCCGAGCCTTCCATCTCGCGGTAGTTGGCGGGGATGCCCCACGGGCTCTTCACCCACGTCACCATGTGCAGCGCTTCCGGCGAGTTCGACACGAAATCGTAGAAGCGCCACGGCTCCTGGCGGTTGGTGACGGGGTCCGGCTTGAACGCGTGGATCATGTCCGGGAACTTGATGGCGTCGCGGATGAAGAAGATCTTCAGGTTGTTGCCGACCAGGTCCCAGTTGCCGTCGACGGTTTTCAGCTTGACGGCAAAGCCGCGCGGGTCGCGCGCCGTTTCCGGCGAATCCTTGCTGCCGATGACGGTCGAGAAGCGGACGAAGACGGGGGTGCGCACGCCGGTCTCGTTCAGCACGCGGGCGCGGGTGTACTTGCTGGCCGGGTCGGTGCCGATCTTGCCGTAGGCTTCGAAGTAGCCGTGGGCACCGGTGCCGCGCGCATGCACGACCCGTTCGGGGATCCGCTCGCGGTCGAAGTGGGTGATCTTTTCGATGAACTGGTAATTTTCCAGCGTTGCCGGCCCGCGTTCGCCGACCGAACGCAGCGCCTGGTTGTCGCGCACGGGATGGCCCTGGCGGGTGGTGAGCACGGGACGCTCGCCGCCGGTTTCCTCTGAAGCTGGCTTGTTGCTCATGGCGTTCCTTTCAGTATGAATGATTCCTTTGGGGCGGACACATTCTAGTCGGCGTCCCCGCGCCCCGGCGCGCGGCATGGCCCGACGTTCTCGCCACATCGGCGAGTTCACCCCTGGTCCGGGGCGATTGACCCCACCGCTGTGGTGCGCCGGCTGGCGTTCCTGCTAAGCTTGGGTTTCCCGCAATGAAGAACCGCATCGTGAATCGAAAACTCATCGTTGGCGCGCTGTCCGGCGCCATCCTGCTGGCCGGTGCCGGCGCCCTGTATCAAACCCTCGGTCAAGCATCGGGCCCCGATGCAAAGCCGGCCGCGGCAGTGGCGGTGCTGACACCGGCCCAGGCCCGCACCGAACGTTTCTGGACCGCGCGCGTGACGACGCTGGGCGGTACCGGCGCGGCCGGCTTCACCGACGGGCCCGCGGCGCGCAGCGCGTTCGGCGACCCGTTCGGCGTGGCGATCGGTTCGCGCGGCACGGTCTATGTGGCCGACGGCGGCGACAACAACCGCATCCGCACGATCGCGCCGGACGGCACGGTGGCCACGCTGGCCGGCGGCCGCGAAGGTTATGCGGACGGCAAGGGCGCGGCGGCGATGTTCCACACGCCTTCCGCGCTGGCGCTCGATCACCAGGGCAACCTGTACGTGGCCGACACGGGCAACCATGCGATCCGCCGGGTGGCCCCGGACGGTAGCGTGACGACGCTGGCCGGCAATGGCCAGCCGGGCTTCGCCGATGGCAGTGGCAAGGACGCGCGCTTCAACGGCCCGGTGGGCATCGCCGTGGACGATGCGGGCGTGGTCTACGTCGCCGACACGTACAACGACCGCATCCGCCGGATCGCGCCGGACGGCACGGTAACGACGGTGGCCGGCGCCGGCCGCCCCGGTGTACAGGATGGCCCGGCGGCATCGGCGCTGTTCGACACCCCGAGCGGTATCGCCGTGGCCGGCGACGGCGCGCTGTACGTGGCCGATACGGGCAGCCATGCGGTGCGGCGCATCGATGCGGCCGGTACCGTGTCAACCGTGGCGGCGCCGGCGGAAGGCGAGCGGCGCTCGCCGCTGCGGCGGCCCGCGGGCATCGCCGTCACGCGCGACGGCTACTTGTACGTCACCACAGGTTCCGGCCGTGTGCTGCAGGTCGCGCCGGAAGGCGCCTTCCAGCCGCTGGCCGACTTCGACCGGCCGGCCGAACCGGGTTACGGCAGCGACGGTACCGTGCAGCTGTCCAGCCCGCGCGGCGTGGCCGTGGCGCGCGATGGCACCGTGGTCGTGGCGGAGGGCCTCGGCTACACGGTGGTGCGCCTGGCGCCGCCGGTGGACGGCGAAACCGCGCCGCGTCGCGTGCGCGCGCAGGCGCCCCGGCGCGAACAGCCGATGCCGTGGCCGGTGCTGCCGCAGGATGCGCCGCACGAGGTGGTCGGCGTGATGGGCGAGGTGCGCGGCAATTACGAAGGCGACAGCCGCGACCACTTCCATATGGGGCTCGACGTGCGGGCCGACGTGGGCGCGCAGGTGGTGGCCGTGGCCGCCGCCAAGGTGACGGACCCGTACCCGAACTGGGGCTACGCCACACTCAGCGAAGGCATGAGCGTTGGCTCCCTGTCGTACATCCATATGAAGGTCGGGCGCGACCGGCGCGACAAGGCGCTCGACGAACGCTTCATGGTGGTGGCCGGCGGGCGCGGCAATCCGGAACGGATGCGCGTACGGCGCGGCATGCGCTTCGCGGTGGGCGACACGCTGGGCACCATCAACAGCATGGCGCACGTGCACCTCGATTACTTTCCGACCGGCGGCGTGGAAAATCCGCTGACGCTGCCGTTCGTCGGCCTGCGCGACACCGTGGCGCCGCGCATCCAGGGCATCGTGCTGCTGGCCGACGGCGGCAAGCGGCTCGGCGCGCCGCGCATCAGGCGGGACCGGAAATCGAAGGCGCCGCCGCCGGCGCGGCGCGTGACGGTGCCGCGCGCGGTGGGCGAGGTGGACATCGTCGTCGACGCCTGGGACCAGATGGACGGCAACCTGGCGCGGCGCCGCCTCGGGCTCTACAAACTGGGTTACCAGCTGCTGATGGAAGACGGCACGCCCGCGCCGGGCTACGGGCAGCCGCGGATCACGCAGGTCTACGACCGGCTGCCGCGCAACCAGGACGCCGTCAAGGTGGTGTATGCCGCCAGCAGCGGGATTACGGTCCACGGCAGCAAATCGACCCAGTTCGCCTATGCGCTGAACAACACGCTGGCGGACGGGCAGGTGAACCCGGGCACGTGGGACGTGTCCGGCATCGCACCGGGCAACTACACGCTGCGCATCTTCGCCGCGGATTTCGCCGGCAACGTGGCAACCGAGGGGCGGGACTTGCCTATCACCGTCGAATAGTGGTGTCTGACACTATTTCCGGATGCTTTACCGGAAATGGTGTCAGACACCGGTCTTGTCCGGTGACACCGCAGGAGCGCTACCGAGAACCGGTGTCCGACACCCACGGGTGTCCGACACCAGGGGCTGCAAACATTGCTCGAAAACTGGGCGGCCCGCCGAAGCGGTAGGTCCCCATTTTCAGGGCGAGGCTTCCGGGCGCGATGCCGGCGGCACCAGCAGCCGCAGCCTGCCGTCCAGCGCCTCGAAGTGCAGCGGCGTGGACAGCGTCAGCACTTCGCCGTCGACGGCCGCCTTGATGCGCCGGCGGCCATAGAACGGCGTGCGCACGGTCATGCGGCGGAAGCCGAACGTGACGACGTCGCCCGTATCGCCCAGCCGGCCCAGCACGCCGTTCAGCACGATGCCCAGCATGCCGAGCTTGCCAGCCGGTTTCGGCGCCACGGCGGCCAGTTCGCCGTCCGCGACCTCCGGCGCCTGCTCGGTCAGTCCGACCTGTTTCATCTGCAGGCGGTTGTTTCCCACGAACAGGGTGTGGGTGCGCAGGTGCAGCGTGCGGTCTTCCGCCTCCAGCGTCAGGCGCAGGCGGCGGTGAGGCTGGAACAGCGTTTTCAGCGCGGAGAGGAAGGCCACGACGCGGCTGCGGCCGTACTGCTTCTTGTCGTGCTCGCGCTCTTCGAGCAGCTTCGGATACAGCCCGATGCTGGCGTTGACGAGGAAGATGCGGCCGTTCACGGAACCGATCTGCACCGGCCGGATCCTGGCCGCCAGCAGCCCGTGCACGGCTTCGGACAGGTCTTCGGAAATGCCGTGGGTGCGGCCGAAATAATTGAAGGTGCCCTGCGGCAGCGCCCCGAACGGGCAGCCATGCTTGACGGCCTGGCGCGCCACGGCATTGATCGTGCCGTCGCCGCCCGCCGCCACCAGGATGCCGCCGTTGGCGCAGGCCTGGCCGGCGTGGGCGATGGCCGCTTCATCGAGCTTGTCGCTGTCTTCGACCAGGTGCAGGAAGAAACGCCTGCCCGCCGCCGTCAGCACTTCTTCGATGGCGGCGCGGCGCTCTTCCTTTTCGGATGCGCCTGAACCGGCGTTGAGGACGATGTACAGCGGGGCATCGGGAGGGAGCGTGGTGTCGGTCATGGTGACCAACTGTAACACCGGGCGGGCCGCCATGCGCGCACGAACGGCTGAGCGTGGCAGCCGCGCACCGGGCCGGGCGGGCACCCCGGCCCGGGTTGCCGTTACTCGGCTACCTGCACCGTGCCCGGCACCGGCGGGGTCGCGCCTTCGCCCAGGTAGAAGCTGGTGTGCGGCGGCTGGTTGTAGCCGGCGTTCTGGCCTGCCACCTGCACCCGGTACTGCGCGTCGTGCATCAGCGTGGGGATGCGGTGGGCGGTTGGAATCGTCGTGGAAAACACCAGCAGTTCGCTGTTGTCGGCGGTGCGCCACACCACTTCCTCGCGCCAGTCGCCCAGGATGTCGGCCGACAGCACCGGCGTGGCCTTGGTGCCGTTGTTCGACGCCGCGTTGTAGGCAGCGCCGGCGAGCAGGTTTTCAAAGGCGAACGTGGCCGGATTCCATTTCGAGATGGTGGTGCCGTCCAGCGATTCGCGCAGCAGGTCGCCGTCCCACCAGCTGGCGAAGTTCATGCTGCCCGGCCGGTTGGTCGAGATCTGCTGGCCGCTCACGTTGAACAGGCCGCCGCGCGATGCCCAGCACTCGGCGCCCGGATAGGCCGGATCGATGTCGTAGCACACGCCGCGGCCGACGTCGACCGTGGCCGGCGCGCCCCACAGCAGGGCACCGGTGGCGGCGTCATGGAAGCTGGCGCCATTGCCCTTGTAGCACGACGGGCTCTCGTGGACCATGTAGATCTGCTGGCCCGGGCGGGCCGGGTCGAACTTGCCGACGTGCAGCGCGTCGCCGTGGCACAGGCCGGTGCTGTACATCAGGTGGCCGTCGCTGCCGATCGTGGCCGCGCCATAGATGATGTCGTCCCTGCCGTCCTCGTTCACGTCGGCCACCGAGAACCAGTGCGCGCCCTGGCCGCGCGCTTCGGCGCCTTCGTTGTTGGTATCGAATACCCAGCGGCTGGTCAGCTGGCCGTCGCGATAGTCCCAGGCGGCGATCACGGCGCGCGTGTAGTAGCCGCGCGAGAAGATCGCGCTGGGGCGCGTGCCGTCGAGGTAGGCGACGCCGCCCAGGAAGCGGTCGACACGGTTGCCGTAGTTGTCGCCCCACGAGCTGACGGTGCCGCGTGCCGGCAGGTAGTCGGTGGTGGCCAGCGCCTTGCCGCTGCGCCCGTCGAACACGGTGAGGAATTCCGGGCCGGTGAGTACATAGCCGGCGCTGTTGCGGTAGTCCGCGGCAGGGTCGCCGATCACGGTGCCCCGGCCGTCGACGGTGCCGTCGGCCGTCTTCACCATCACCTCGGCCTTGCCGTTGCCGTCCAGGTCATACACGACCATCGTCGTGTAGTGGGCGCCGGCGCGGATGTTGCGGCCCAGGTCGATGCGCCACAGGCGCGTGCCGTCCAGCCGGTAGGCGTCGATGTACGTGTTGCCCGTGTGGCCGCTCTGCGAATTGTCCTTGGCGTTGGTGGGCTGCCACTTGACGACCAGTTCGTACTTGCCGTCGCCGTCCAGGTCGGCCGTGGTGCCGTCGTTCATCTCGTAGGTGTAGGCGCCGGCGGGCGTCACGCCACCTTCGGGCTGCTGCAATGGAATGCGCAGGACCGGTTCGCTCCACGTGGCCAGCGCGTACTCTTCCTGGCCCTTCTTTTCCTTGCCCTTGACGACCGGCCGGATCAGGTAGCGCGCGCCGCTGCTGCCCGCCGTGTCGGTGAAATTGCTCACCTCCAGCGGTTCGGCATTGAGCTTCACGTCGTCGCGGTAGAGGTTGAAGCGGGTCTCCGGGTCGTCGGTGCCGAGCACGCGCCAGCTGACGAACACATTGCTGCCGGTGCCGGTGCCGATGGCGACGGCGCCGCGATCGAGCTTTTCAAGCTTCCTGCCCTGGTCGGCAAAGGCCGGCTGCAGCAGGGCAAGCGACAGCAGGGCGATCGGTGCGATCGGCCTGATCAGCGTGGGTCTGGCGATCGGTGCGAAGGGTCGGTTCATTGGTTCCCCATTGTTATGGTTGGCGAAAGAGCGGTGGTGGAACGCGCCGTGCGGATCGTCTCGTATCCGTGGCGGGGTGCTGTGCATCGCCGGCGCGTCTCCTTGCGCCGAGGCCGTGGGTGCTGCCGTGGCCGGCCGTCACGCCCCGTGCGCCGGGTAGGCGCAGGGTTTGCCCATGGCATGCCGGCGGCGCGCGGCGCGGTGCGCCGTGCGGCCGCCATGCAGCCTCGAGTGGGAATCGAGTATCGGGACAGCCGGATAGCGTGTCAATCGAGCCAGGCCAAGCAGTCATCAAGATGAGCGGGTGGACCGCCGGCCGGTTTGCTGGCAATCGCCGGAAATGCTGCTATCGTGAAAGGGCGCATTCGTGCAGCAGTCCGCGTCACCCAACGCAACGGCGGCCAGTCAATGCTTCAGCATTTTTCCTCGATGATGCTCGAGATGTATGAACTGGCCGAGCACTCGGCCTGCGCCGACTACCCGGACGCCTGCCTCGGCGTGATCGGAAAAACGGTCCGTTTCGATATCGCGGCATTTGGCTGCGGGGCCGCGCAGGACCGCCGGACAGCGTGCCGCGGCGGGCCCGTTGCCGATTGCGGCGCGCTGTCCAGCAGTTTCCACCTGAATCTGCCGGCGCCCGTCATCTGCAGCCCAGCGCGGCTGCAACTGTTCTTCGATCCCGGCCGGCTGCTCGGCTATGCGCTGCGCCATCGCGTGCGCCATCTGCTGCTGATCGGTTCAGCGGAGCCCGTGCAGTGCCCCGTGCACTGGCTGCTGGTCGCACGGCGCGGCCGCCGGGCGTTTTCGGCGGCGGCGGCCGATTACCTGGCGGCTGCCTGGCCCCATGTGCTGCGCTGCCAGCGCATCCACCAGCAGCGCTACCTGGCCGCGCAGGCGGCCGGGTGCGCCAGGGCAGCCTTCGCGCTGGTCAGTCCGGAAGGTATCGTCGAGGCCGCCGATGGCGCATTCGAGCGCATGGCGGGGCGCGAATGGCCCGGCTGGCAGGCCGGCAGGCTGCCGCCGGCGGCACTGGACAGCCTGCGCCGCCTTGGGCGCCACGACGGGAGGATTGCCCACTGGTCGCTCGCCAATGGCCCCGCGGAGGCCTTCCTGTGCCGTGGCGTCGAGCGCACGCCGGTCGACCTGCTGACGCCGGCGGAGTGCGTGGCGGCACGCTACTACGCGCAGGGCCGCACGCACGGCGAAATCGCCGCCCTGCTGGGTGTCACCAGCAATACCGTGCGAACCCATCTTGCCCATGTGTACTCCAAGCTCGACATTCATCGAAAATCGGAATTGCCGGCACAGCTGCGCTAGGGTTCCCCGGGGCGCGCTTGCCGCGCCGGCAGCCGTCTACCCCAGCGGCAGCGGGGTAACGCTGACGGCGATGGTTTCGACCGGCCCGAAATCCTGGTCGTAGTCGGTGACCTGGATCGGCAGCGCGAATGCAAACGCGGTGCCGGCGATCGCCTGGTCCACGCCGGCCGGCGCCAGGTCGAATCCGTTACCGCCCAGAAGTACTCCATCGACCGTCTGGCCGGCGAAGTTGGACACTTCCACGCGGTTGAAACCGGTCGCCGTGCTGACCTTGATGAGCGGATCGTCGCCGCCGGTGCCGTCGCCGGTCGCGCCTTCGCTCAGGCCCGTCAGCACGATGCCGCCGTTGTACAGCATGCCCGAGACCAGGCTGCCGTTGATGGTCGCGCTATGGAACGTGCCGTCATAGATCGTCACGCCGTCCACGCTCACCCGGGTGATCGTGTCGGGCACGTCGCCGGCATCGTTGACCAGCACCTTGTCGTCGTCGGCGTCGAACACCTGCAGGTAGGTGGTGGCGGTGGTCCCGCTCGGCGTGTTTTGCGTCAGCAGGAAGGAATAGCCATTGACGGTCTGGTGCGTGCCCTGGTTGAAATCGCTGCCTTCGGGCGAGCCGGACAGCGCCGCCCCGGTCGCGAAGTCGATGCGCAGCGTTTCGCCCAGCGTGCCCGAGGCATTCATGCTCTGGTTGTCGACCCCGGCGCCATTGGTGCTGACATTGACGCTGTGCGCGGTCGGCACGCCGTGTGCCGTGTCGCCGCCCGAGAACAGCAGGTCGAGCGTGCTGCTGCCGACGTCGTCGATCAGGTTGTAGGTCGGGTTGCCGGATTTGACCGGCGCCGCGCCAAGGAAACTGACGCCGCTGCCGTCGTCGATGGCCCGCGCGAAGCGGATCGTGTACTGGTCGGTGACGTTATCGAGCGAGGCGGTAAATACCGTGCCGCCCGATGCCGTGCTGGCCGTCAGCAGCGTGGTGCCGTAGCCGGACAGGACGATGTTCTCGCCGCCGGACGTCAGCGGGGAGGTGCCGCCGACGGCATACAGGTAGTCGTCCGCCGCGACGATGTCGATGAACCGGGCGATGCCAAGGACATCGGCGCCGGTACTGGCGGCGGCATTCATCGCCGCCGAGGCTTCCGCGCTGCCGGAATTGACCAGCGCTATCGGCGCCGGAACGAACGCATGCGGGCCATCGTCGTCGAAGCGCACATTGCCACCCAGGTCGAGGCTGGCAATGGACGTGGCGACATCGCCGTCGCGGTCGGTGATCTGCGCGGTGGCCTCCAGGCTGACCAGGCCATTGGCGAGGATCGCTTCCTGCGCGGCGAAGTCGCTGCCGACGCCCGGCAGCGCGTGGTCGATGCGGCTGTACTGCTGCAGGGTCACGGCGGCGCCCGCAGTCGTGGCCAGGTCGAATACCGTGTTGGACGGCAGGACCGCGGCGGCCACTGCCGAGGTCGAGCCGACCACCTTGCCGCCGATCGCATGCAGGTAGATGTCGGCGCCGCCACTCTTCAGGCCGGAGTTCACGCCGGCGGCGCTCACGGCCAGCGCGTAAGTCAATGTGGTCGTGCCCGCCCCATCGCTGTCATAGCCGCCGGCAAACTGGAATGCCGACGCGAAGGCCTGGGTGTCGCTGTCGGTAGCAGCGCCGATGGTTTGCGCGTCCTGGGTGTTCAGGATGGTGGCGTCGAGCGCCACCGTGGCGCCGATGCGGGGGCCGGCGTCCTCGAAGCGCATGCGTGAGCCGACCTCGGCGGTATCGCTGGCTACCTGCAGCAGCGTGAAGCCGCCGATGTCGAAGCTGGCGCCGGTGGCGCCCGTGCCGACATTGTTTGCCTGCACGCGGTTGTGTTCGCCCATCGTGTGGTAATCGATCGTGTAGCCGGCGCGCACGCCGGTCACCGTGGCCACGCCACCGCTGAAGGTGATGGCCAGCCCGGCCGTGTTGACGCTGCCGTCCGAATTTTCGATGATCGTGCCGGCCTTGTTGCGTACCACCACATTGTCGATCGGCACCGCCACGTTGCTGGTCAGGTGGTCGATGTAGTCGTTGCCGCTATGGACCCCGGTACTGTAGGCGATCAGCTGGATTGTTCCGACCTTCCCCTGTTGCATCTGTACGATTTCGAGCGACGCCGCCTGTGCGTCGAGCATGCCGGTAAACTGGATATTACTTTCCAGCACGGCTTCGCCGTGACTCAGGTTGGGAATCGTCAGCCCTGGATTGGCGCCGGTCACGAACGTGAAGATCATGCCTTCGCCGGGGTCCACCATCTGGTTCTTGTTGCCGATCGTGGTCGATCCGCCACCCTGGCTGGTGTTGACGGTGTCGCCGGTGGTGATGCTGGCGCCGGTCGACTGGTTGGCCGGCCTGGCGCCGGTCACTACGATCGCGGCGGTGGCGTCGCCCAGCGTCAGAAACAGGTTCTGGCCCGAAGGAGCATTGGCCAGCGAGAATTCGACCTGCTTGTCGACGGTCACGAACACGTTGCCGAGCAGGTTCACCGACTCGTCCGGGTCGGTGGTGGGATGCCGGATCGCCTCATATTGCACCATCCAGATCTTCGCGCCGGAGACGGGTATGCCGGTCTCTTCCAGGTATGCCGCGAACACGATGACGCCGTTTGCCTTGCCGTACACGATGTTGTTGTCGACCTCGTCGGTCCACAGCGTGATGGCGGCATTGTCGGCGGTCCTGAACAGGCCGCTGGCATCGCCGTCCAGCGCATTGCCCAGGCTGTCGGTGAAGCCCATGCCGGTGGCGTTCGGCACGGCAAAGGTGAACGCATTGCTGCCGCTGTTGGTGCCGTTGTAACCACTGAGGGCGGCATTGATCGGCGTGACCGGCGCGCTCTCGGCAGTCAGCCGGTTCCTGAACGCCAGCGGCAGGGCGCCAGCGAGGATGTCGTTATCGTCGGCATCGCCGGCGGGTGCGGGCGTGGCGAACAGGTTTTGCAGGCCGATCGTCTCGTCGAGCGTGACGCCGCTGCCGTAAGTGACATTGAGGGTACCCATGATGGACTCCTTTGCCTATTGGTCTCATGTACTGGCGCACGCGGGGCGCGGCGCCAAAAACACGATAGGCGGATGGCGTGCGTTGCGAATCACGCATTTGCGTGAGCCGGGCCGGCTGGCGGCGCGGCGCGGCCGGCCCGGGTCGCGCTGCGGTACCATGCAAAGGCCGGGCGATCACGCCACGCTGCCACATCGAGAGGAGACAGCATGAACCTGGGCGGGGCGGCCAGGCGGCGCGCTTCATCGGCCAGTAAGCCGGGCAGTAAGTCGGGCAGTAAGCCGGGCAGTAAGCCGGGCAGCCGCGCGGCGGCATGGGCGTCGCCGACGCGCTGCCGGCCGCGCACTGGTGCAAGCGGCTGGCGGCCATCGGGCTGACGCTGGGGGACGCGGCGCACCACGTGCGCCGCCTTATCGAACAGCCGGCCTTACGCGCGGCCTAGCCCCGATCGCTCAGAAGAACACGGCGGTCCGCGTCACGATCGAACCGTTGTTCGTGTAGGGGCCGGTCGCCCGTACGGCACCGGTATCGGGCTTGCCGTCGTCGAGCTTGGCATCGATCTGTTCGGCGAAGCTGTCGGGCAGGTTGTCGAAGCGGATGCCGTTGCCGCCGCGGCCGGCCACCACGTCGTTGAAGACGTACACGGCGCCGCCGTGCGCGCTCGTCATGAAGTCGGTGCTGCCGTTGAACGAACCGGTAATGAAGCCGCCCAGCGCGAGGTGCTGCGGCGCCAGCTGGTATTCGGCGATCTGGCCGTCGCCGTTGCCGTTGCCGCTGGTGCCCGGCACGTGCGCGGTGGCCTGCGCATCGTCGCCCGGCAGGGCGCGGAACTTGTCCTGGTAGGCGTTGACGGCCGCCTGCAGCGATGTCGACTGCTGGATCACGTTCTTCACCTTGGCGTTGTCGATCAGGCTCTGGCCCTTCAGCACGCCGCCCAGCAGCAGGCCGATGATGACGAGCACGATCGCGATTTCCACCAGCGTGAAGCCTTGGGCACGGATACGGAAGCTGGAGGGGCGGCGGGAGGAGGAGGGGGAGGAGACGCGGGCGTCGGCGCCCAATGTAGTGAAGGGTTGCAAGATTGTTACTCCTTGATGCTTTGCGTGGTTCACATCTTACAGCCCCGGCGGGATTAACGCACCTGGTCGGTTCTGCCGTGCGATGCGGCGCGCTCCAGTTCGCGCAGGCGGCGTTCCAGGAAAGCGATTTCATTCGGATCGGTGATCGTGCCGCCGGCCAGCAGCGCGCCGGCGACGGCGCGCGCACTGTCGAGCTCAGCCATGTCGTCCAGGATGAACAGTTCGAGCTGCCGGGCCCACGGCGGCGCCATCGGTGCGCGCAGCCTGAGCGCCTGCGCATAGCGCCGCGCCAGCGCCATGTCGTGCAGCCGGTGGCGTGCCACCAGCACCGCCTGCGCCATGTCCGGCCAGCGCCGCGCCGGATCGGCGGCGAAGCCCCGCTCGACGACATCGAGCATGATGCGCACCCGCGCCGGGTCGGCCACCGCGCCATAGACCCCGGTGGCGGCCACCAGCGGCTGCCGGCTGCGCGGATCGAGCGCCAGCGCCGCCTCGAGCCAGCCGGCCACGTGGCCGTAGTCGAGTTCGCGCAGCGGCACGCCGGCGTCCAGCGCGTGGAGATACAGCATGACGAGGCGTGCCGCCGCCGGCCCGTCGCCCAGGCTGGCCAGCCGCAGCACTGGCGTGGGCGGCGGCGCGGGCGGCGTGGACACGAGCGGTGCGGACGCGCGCGGCGCCGGTGCCATGGCGTGCAGTGCGCACTGCGCGGCCAGCGCGGCCAGCAGCAGCGCGACGATGCCGGCGGGTGCGCGGCGCGGCATCAGAATTCCTTGCGGTACAGGTCGAACAGCGCGGCGCCGGCCAGCAGCGTCACGTAGATGGCGCTCTGGCCGGCCACGAAGCCCAGGTCGGCCGCGGTGCCGGTGCCGTACAGCAGCCACTCGCTGCGGGCGAACGCGTCGAGCCGGGGCAGCACGAACGCGATCGCGTCGGTGCCCGCGCCGATCACGCGCTGGCCGGCATCGGGCGTGGCGCCGTGGCCGGCCAGCTGCAGCGCGGTGACGCTGCGCGCTAGCACGTAGAAGCCGGCCGTGGCGCACAGCGACGGCAGCGCGTGCTGCAGCGTGAGCGTGCAGAACACGGCAAAGGCGGCCACGATCCACAGCTCGCCCAGCAGCGAGACGGTCCACAGTGCCGCCTGCGCGGGCGGGGCCGTGCCGGCGACCAGGACGCCGGCCACGCCGGCCGGCAGCAGCGCCAGCAGGGCACAGCCGGCCAGCCGGCCGAGCAGCCATGCCGCGCGCGGATACGGCAGCGCGAGCAGCATCTCGACCTGCTTGTCGGCATACTCGCGCACGATGGCCGTGACCGCGAAGATGGCGACGATGCCCGCGGCGGCCAGGCGCAGCAGCGCGGCCAGCAGCGCGGTGTTGGTGGCGTGCCCCTCCGCCGGCACCACGGCCTGCAGGAAGCCGGCCACGCCGACGGCGCCCAGCGCCACCGCGGCCAGCAGCCACAGCAGGCGGCTGCGCAGCGCTTCCTGCAGCGTGGCGGCCGCGATCGTCCGGACGGCGCTCTTCATCGGCTGGCGGTGATCATGGGATGGCGGTGATCGCGGGATGGAGCTCAGGGCAGCCGGCCGGCGGCGATCAGGCGGTTGAACAGGATGTTCGGGGACACCCATACGACCAGGTCGTCATAGGTGCCGCCCGGCAGGGCCGGATTGTCGCTGGCGCCGCGCGCAATGAAGGCGGTACCGGCCAGCGCCATGTTGGCCTTCTCGTCGACATTGCCGGCGCCGGCGTCGGCCGCGCGCACGCCCAGGTCGGAAAAGCCGCCGTAGCCGTTCCTGCCGACGGACAGGATCACGGCCGGGATGTCGTTCGGCGCGGTGGCCGCGACCAGGTTGCCCGCCGCATCGCGGGTGGCCACCGTGATGTCGCGCGGGGTCGCCAGGCGGAAGCGGTTCGTGCTGTCGGCGAAGTCGGGCGTCACGCTGTACAGGAAGATGTGGCCCCAGCTGTCGAGCTTCGGCATGCCCAGCGTGGCCCACGGCAGGAAGCCGGCGCGGCGCTCGCCGAGACAACGGTCGCCGTCGCGGGCCTCCAGTCCGTTCGCGGCCGAGACGGCCGGGCAGGGCAGGTAGCCGTTCAGCGCCGCGAAACCGATCAGGGCCTCGCGCGCTTCCTCCATCGCGCGCTGGGTATCGGCCACGCGGCGCTGTTCCAGCTGGGTCGACAGCGGGGTGAGCAGCCCGCCGATCAGCAGGCCGACGACGACCAGCACGATGGCGATCTCGACCAGGGTAAAGCCGCGTTGCAGGGGTACGGGATGTCTCATGGCGGGTAAGTGTGGATGTCGCGGATGGCCGTCAGGGTCGGGCTGTGAAACCAGGCTTTCAGATTGCGTGTCACGGTAGTGTACGCGCTGCCGCCATCCGCTCGTACAGCGTATACAGCGGCACCGCGACCAGCAGGTCGTCGAACGGACCGCCGGGGAAAGCCCGGTCGGTCGTCGCGGCACGCCGGATGAATGCCGTGCTGGCAACGTCGTTGGCGATTTCATCGGCGTTGGCCCGGCCGGCATTGGCCTGCGGCAGGCCGGCAATGCTGGTGCCGAGATTGTTGCGGCCTTGCGAAAATACCACCGCAGGCACGCATTGCGCATAGATCAGGCAGTCGTCCTGTCCGCCTTCGTAGCGCAGGTTGCCGGCGCCGTCGCGGGTCAGCACGCGCTTGGTGGCGATGGCGGACAGCCGCCGTACCGGTGTCGCCGTGAATTCCGGCGTGACGCTGTAGCGCAGCCGCTTGCCCCAGCTGTCGGCGCCGTCGACACCCAGCGTCACCCACGGCAGGAAACCGCTGCAGTCGGCGTCGTCGGCGCAGGGTTCGTCGCGCTCGCGGCCGTCGATGGCGGAAGCGGCCGGCCGCGGCAGGCGTCCGTGCGTGCTGGCGAAGCCCACCAGCGCATCGGCCGCCCGGGCCAGCACGGCCTGCGTGCGGCGTTCCCGCACGCGTTCCACGTCGCTGCGGCCGAAGGCGGAAATCAGCAGCGCGGCGAAGCTCACGCTGGCGACGGCGAGCAGCATCAGCAGGGCCGCGCCGCGCTGGCGCCGGCGCGGATCAGCGCGCATCCCGTGCCGCACCATCGTTCGGATCGATGCTCTGGCCGGGCTTGGCCAGTACGGGGCCGCCCGGCGTGTCGACGGGGATCGCGCCGCCGGGCCGGTAGTTCTCCAGCCTGGTTTCGCGCGGTTCATCGTTGACCCAGACGGTGGCGCGGCCGTCGCTGCGGCGCACCACGCCGGTAAACCGTACCGGCGCGGGGGGCGGCGGCGGCGCTTCGACCACCGGCGGCGGCGCCGGCGGGGCCATTTCAGCGGCCGCGACGGGGTTCATGGGCGCGCTGGCACGGTCGCGGTCGATGCGGGTGCGCTCTTCCGGCGCCGTGAACAGCCGGCCCAGCACGGGTTCGGCGTACTGTGCCGCGGCCGGCGCCGCCACCGCGCCAGCCAGTGCGACGGCCAGCAGCCGGGGCAGCACGGCAGATGACACAGCGCGCAGCGACGCGGCGAGGAGGGCAGGCAGGCGCAACGTCATCGCGCGCTCCCCGTGTTCCCGGTACCGCGCGCACCGGGCATCAGCGTCAGCCAGTTCAGCGTGCAGTCCGACGTCAGCGCCGCCGCGGGGGCGGCCGCGGCCCCGGGCGTGACGGCGGTGGCCGTGGTGCCGGCGCTGCGCCGGATCGCGCAGTGCTGCACCGTGAAGACGCCGTGCTGGCGCAGGTCGCCAAGGAAGCCGAACAGGTCCATTTCGTGCAGCAGGTCCATGTGCACGGTCATCCGGCTGCCGCGCAACTGGTAGTCGCCGGTGGCGAGCCGGCCCTCGAGCTTGTAGGGCTGCTGTACCTCGATCTCGTAGGTCAGCGGCAGCAGCCGGCGGCGCTCCTGGATCTGCCGGATCGCGTCCACCCAGTCGAGGCGGCTTTCGGCGCCGACGAAGTGCCGGCGCTGCAATTCGACGAACAGCGGCTGGTAGGCGCGGATCTCCTGCTTTTCCGATTCCGCGTACAGGAAGCGCTTGCGCGCGGCATCGCGCATCGCGTGGGCCTGCTGCTCGTCCTCGCGCGCCTGCTTGAGCTGGAGGTAGCTGGCCAGCACGCAGGTGGCGCTGATGCCCGCGGTAATGACGAAGGTCAGCACGGCGGGACGCACCAGGGCAAAATCGCGCACCCAGTAGGGCAGCGGCAGGCGCAGGACGCCGGGGCGGCCGGCGGCGCGGGGAGTCATGGCGTCCATGTCATGTCCAGGGTGAATTTGTTCTGTTCCTGGCCGGCGGCGGGCGCGCCGACGGTGCCGGACAGCTTCTGGGTCGGCCGGATGTCGAACGGCAGCTGCACGATCTCGACCGTCATGTTCGGCATGCCCGCCAGCCGCTGCGCGAACACGTTCATTTCGCCGAGCACCCTGCGGTAGTCGTTACGCGCCGACAGCACCTCCGCTTCCAGGCGCAGCGTCTGCGGCGGCGACTTCGGAATTCCCAGCGCCAGCGACGACGTGGGCGCCGCCAGCGCCGGCGTGGCGGCCGTGCCGCCCGGCGCCGGGCCGCTGGCGGCGCCGGGCACGTTGGCGCGCCAGTCGAGCTGCACGACGCGGATCTGCGGCGACTGCTCGAGCGCGCCGCTGACCATGCGCATCATCGCCACCGGCCACGGTCCCTGTTTCGCCACCATGCGGTCGATCGAGACCGCGGCGCGCATGTTGGCCGTCTTGTCCGCCGCCGGCGGCATGCTGGACATGCTGCGGTCGTAATTGGCGCGGTAGTGCGCGATCTCGGAACGGTAAGCCTCGGCAGTGCCGTGCGCCAGCGTGTAGCTGGCCAGGTTCAGCACCGACCAGACCACGCCGGCGGTGGCCAGCACGGCGCTCGATGCGTACAGCGACAGGCGGGCCTGCAGCAGCCGGTAGTAATTGCCGGCGGCGCCGGTCGGGTAGTGGCTGGCCGGCGGATTGCGGGCCACCATCGCCAGCAGCGTGGGTTCCGCCACATGTGCGGCCACCGGCGCATTCTCCCGCGTTGCGCCCGGTGCGGCGGTGCCCGCATGGAGCGCCGCGGCGGCGGTGTCGAGCGGCACGATGTGGTAGATCGTCTCGGCCGTGCTGGTGCATTCCGCCGCCAGGCGTTCCACCTGGTCGGCCGCGGCCAGCACCAGCACGTGCAGCACGTCGCCCCGCGCCAGCAGGCGCACGCTGCCGAGGAACTGCTGGGTGCGGGCGGTCTGCAGGGCCACGGCGTGGATCGGCGCCTCTTCCGGCGTGGCCTGCACGAGGCGCGAGAACTTCACGTTGCCGCGCAGGAAATACGTCTGGCGCAGGCCGGCCGTATGCCAGCTCACCAGCAGCACGTGGCGGTGGCGCAGCGCCAGCCGCTGCAGCACATCGCGGCCCAGCATCGCGCACGAGTAGATGCCCGCCAGCGGCGTCTGCATCAGCTCCATCGCATCCACCCACGGCGTCAGCAGCAGGGGATTGGTCAGTGCCGTGAACAGCACTTCGTCGTCGCGCCGGCCCTCTTCGCTGCGCCCCTGCACGAGGGTGGCGCGGTACGGCGTGTCGCGGTAATGCTGGACCAGGCGGCGCTCGCGCAGCTTGCGTCCGCCGCGGCCGCGCACGTGCGGCAGCAGCAGCCGCGTGTAGTCTTCCTCGATCAGGTCGGTCAGCAGGTAGCCGGGCCGGTTGCCGTGCCGGTCCAGGTAGGCCAGGAAATCGTTCAGGCCGGCCCGGGTGGCGGGAAAGATGTGCGGCCCGAACAGCGTGTTGCGCTGCCACTGCCACGCGTGCAGCTGGTCGCTGGTGAGATAGAAGAGCTGTTTCGCCAACATGTCAGATCCTGATCGCGCTGATCGTGTCGTAGATCGGGCCGAGCACCGACAGCATGATCCAGCCCAGCAGCAGCCCCAGTACCACCGTCATCGTCGGTTCGATCATCGCCTGCACCCGTTCGATCTGCTCGCGCACCTCGCGATTGTAGAAATATGCGACGTTGCGCAGCGCACCGTCCAGCGCGCCGGTGGCTTCGCCGACCTTCAGCATGCGCACCACCAGCGGCGGAAAGATGCCGGTATGGCCGAACGCGCCGCTGACGCTGTGGCCCTCCGAGATCAGCTGGGCCACGCGGCGCAGCGCCGCCGCGACGGCGCGGTTGCCGGCGATGCCTTCGGACAGGCGGATGCATTCGAGGATCGTGATGCCCGAGCCGTACATCATCGCGAAGAACGTGGCGAAGCGCGCCAGGATGATCTTGTGCAGCACCGGCCCGACCGGCCAGGCACGCAGCTTGGCGCGGTCGAACGCGAATGCCGCGCGCTCGCTGCGGCGCAGCCACCAGCGCGCGCCGAACCACGCCGCGACGGGCGCGGCCAGCAGTACGAACCAGTAATCGATGAACACGTTCGACACGGCGATCAGCACACGCGTGTGCAGCGGCAGTTCCTGGCCCATGTTGCGGATGAAGCTGGTCAGCTGCGGCACCAGGTAGATCATCAGGAAGAAGGTAACGGCGGTCACCACCACGAACACGATGGCCGGGTAGGTGACGATCTTCTTGGTCTGCGCGGCCAGTTCGTCCTGCCATTTCAGGCTGTCGGCCAGGTTGCGGAACACTTCGTTGACCTTGCCGCTTTCCTCGCCGGCGCGCACCAGGCTGGTAAACGTCTGGTCGAAGGCTTCCGGATAGTTGCCCAGCGCACTAGACAGCGGCACGCCACCCTCGATGTTCTCGATCAGGTCGGTGATGATCTCGCGGAAGCGTGGGTGGTCCATCGATTCGCGCAGGTCGTTCAGCGCATCGAGGATCGGCACGCCGGCACTGGCCATCTGCTCCATGTGGAAGCAGAAGTTGATCAGGTCGCGCCGGTCGATGCGGCGGCGGCCCAGCGCGATCACCTTCTGGCGCGACTGCCGGTAGTCGATCAGGTCCAGTTCCATCCTGGACAGGCGCAGCTCCAGGTCCGGCACGTTCAGTGCATCCATATTGCCCGGCACGATCTGGCCGGCGGCATCCATGGCACGGTAGATGTACTGCGGCATGTCAGCCCAGCCTGTCGGTCAGGTCGACCACGCGCGAGATCTCGTCGATCGTCGTGGCGCCTTGCAGCACGCGGCGCATGCCGTCGTCGACCAGCGAACGGAAGCCGGCGGCGCGCGCGGCGGCGCGCAGTTCGCGCACCGCGGCGCGGCGCGCCACCATCTCGTCGAGTTCGGCGTTCATCTTCAGCAGTTCCATGATCGCCACGCGGCCCTTGTAGCCCTGGTGGGCGCAGCGCTCGCAGCCGACGGCGCGGTAGATGGTTGCCGGCGGCGCTTCCTCGGCAAGGCCCAGCAGGCGGCGTTCCAGGGCGTCGGCCTCGAAGCCTTCGCGGCAGTGCATGCACAGCCGCCGCACCAGCCGCTGGGCGATGATGCCGATGATGTTTCCGGCCAGCACGTCGGCGATGACGCCGATGTCCAGCAGCCGGGGAATCGCGCCCACCGCCGAGTTGGTGTGCAGCGTCGAGTACACCTGGTGGCCCGTCATCGCGGCGGCCAGCGCCATGTCGGCGGTTTCCTTGTCGCGGATTTCGCCGACCAGGATCACGTCCGGGTCCTGGCGCAGGATCGAGCGGATGCCGTCGGCGAAGCCCAGCTTGGCCGACTCGTTGACCGAGGTCTGGCGGATCATGTTCATCGGGTACTCGACCGGGTCTTCCAGCGTCATGATGTTGACGGCCTCGGTATTGATGTGGTTCAGGATCGAGTACAGGGTCGTCGTCTTGCCGCTGCCAGTGGGACCGGTGACGAGGATCAGGCCGTCGGGCCGGGCGATCATCAGTTTCAGCAGGTCCAGCTCGTGTTCGGCCAGGCCCAGGCCGTCGAGCGGCACGATGCCTTTCTGGCGATCCAGCACGCGCAGCACGAAGTTCTCGCCGTGCGTGGTCGGTTGCGCGCTGGCGCGGAAATCGATCTGGCGGCCGGAAAACTTGATGGAAATGCGGCCATCCTGCGGTGCCCGGGTCTCGGCGATGTTCATGTTGCTGATGACCTTCAGCCGCACGGCCATCGCCGGCCAGTACGATTTGTGCAGGCTGCGGATCTGGCGCAGGATGCCGTCGATCCGGTAGCGGATGCGCAGGAAGCTCTGTTCCGGCTCGAAGTGCACGTCCGACGCGCCGTTCTGCACGGCATCGGCCAGCAGCGCGTCGATCAGCCGCACCATCGGGTGGCTGTATTCGTCAGACGTGCCCAGGTAGCTCGAGTCGCCCGTCTCGATCTCGTGCAGGATGCCGTCGATCGACAGTTCGAAGCCGTAGTACTGGTCGATCGCGCGGGCGATGTCGGAATCGTTGACCAGCAGCGGCGTGATCGTGATGCCCTTGACCAGCATCGCGTGGATCTGGTCCAGCGCGACGATGTTGCTGGTGTTGGACATCGCCAGCACCAGGTTGTCGCGGTCGCGCTCGTAGACGATGGGGAACACGCTGTAGCGCTTCGCCACATCCTTCGGGATCAGTTTCAGCGCGATCGCGTCGACGACCAGGCTGTTCAGGTCGGCGGACTGCGTGTTGAGGTTTTCCGACAGCGCCTCGCGGATCGTTGCTTCGGTCACGAAGCCCATGCCGACCAGCAGCTTGCCGAGCGGCTCGCGTTCGCGCTTCTGTTCGATCAGCGCGATGCGCAGCTGGTCTTCGCTGATGACGCCCTTGTCGATCAGCAGCTTGCCGATCGGCTGTTTGACCCGTTCCCCCATCGCGCTCAATTCCCCGCGGTGGCCGGTGCCGGCGCGGGTGCCTGGAGCGTGGCCGGGGCGGGTGCCTGGAACGTGGCCGGGGCGGGTGCATCCACGGGAACGCGCGTGGGCGCTGGCGCGCCGGCAGCCGGCGCCAGCTCGAGCAGCCGGCGCTGTACCGCCGCGCGGTCGAACGCGGCGGCGCCGTCGGCAGCCAGCGCCAGCGCGCGCTGGTAGTACTCGCGGGCCAGCCGGCCCTGGTTCAGGCGGTCCAGGCCCACGGCCAGGTTGAAGGCGTAGTCGGCATTGCCGGGCGCCGCGGACCAGGCATGGAAATATGCCTGCTGCGCTTCCTGCCAGCGGCGCTGGCGCGCATACAGGTTACCGAGCGCGAAGTGCACGGGCGCCGCATTCGGATTATCGCGCAGCACGCCTTTCAGCCGCACTTCGGCGCGATCGCCGTCGCCAGGGCGCAGCGCGGTCAGGCCGGCAATGGCGTCGGCGTCGCGCGGGTCGATCGCCAGCAGGCGCAGGTACAGCCTGGCGGCCTCGTCGTCGCGGCGCTCGCGCGCGGCGATGGCTGCGCTGCCGAGCAGTGCGTCGCGGTTGTTCGGATCGTTGCGCAGCGCGGTGCCGTACTGCCGGCTGGCGGCGGCCAGGTCGCCGGCGGCAAACGCGGCGTAGCCGGCCTGCACGGCGGGGCTGATCGCGGGTGTGGACGAGCCGCGCGCCACATGCACGTCGGCACGGCCGCCATCGGGCGCCGCGGACGGCGTGGCGGCGGCGGCGGGCGCTGCCGGCGGGCCGGTATCGATCGCGAACGGCACGGCCGGTGCTTCGGCGGCCGCCGCGGTGCGTTCCATCTGCCTGCTGCGGTCGGCCCGTTCCATCGCGTCGCGCAGCGCTTCACGGCGGATATCCGGGTCTTCGATCGCCACCAGCTGGGCGGCACTGGGGCCGGCCGGCGCGCGGGCGGCGCGCGGCGCCGGGCGCGCAAGCGGTGCCGGTTCGGCAACCGGCATTGCCGGGTCAGGCGACGGCGCGACGTCGTCCAGCGGCGGCGCCATGGCGGTAACGGGAGCCGGTGCGGACTGGCCCGGTGCGCCGGTGTCGGCGCCCTGGCCGGAAGGGCCGAGCGGGCCGAACGGCGGACCCGACGGCGCACCGGGCGGCGCGACGACGATGCCGCCATCGGTACCGGTGCCGGCTGCACCCGTGGCCCCGGTGGCGCTGGGCGGCGGCATCGGCACCATCGGCAGGCTGGCGCCCGGGCCCGGCCCGCTGACGGCCTGCCAGTACAGGTAGCCGAACGTGCCGGCCACGATCATCAGCACGCCGGCCAGCCCGGCGACACGGAGCCGGGGCAGGTCGATGCCCGACGCGGCGTCCGCCTGCGCCGGTGTGGTGCGCGGCACGGCGCGCCGCTCGGGCGCCCCGGGGCCGCGGCGCGTATCGGCCGCCGCGGCGGCCGGACGCGCCGCAGCGCGGGCATCGGCGACCGGGATCTCGCCGGCATCGGCGCGCGCCCGGCTGCCTTCATGGCGGGCCTGCGGCGGCACCGGGTTGTGCGTCGCTTCGAGGGCCGGTTCGATGGCCGGCGGCGGTGGTGGCCGGGGGCGATCGGCGGCGCGTGCCGGTTCAGCGGGGGATGGTTCGGCAAGCAATGGTTCGGCAAGCAACGGTTCGGCAAATGACGGTTCAGTGCGCGGCGGCGCGGCATCGAGCGGTTCCAGGCTCAACTCCAGCCCGCCACCGGAAGATGCCGGCGTGCGCCCGGCCGGCGTGGCAGAGGCATCGGCCGGGCGCGTGTCGCGCGGCAGGTGGCCATGCGCTGCTTCGGCGCCGGGCTGCGCGTCGCCGTCACGGCTGGCGAGCCCGTAGTCGATCCCGTTGTCGGTCCCATGGTCGGTCCTATCGTCGACGCCGTCGTCGAGCCCGTTATTGGACCCGCTATTGAGTCCGTTGCCCGGCAGGTCCTCTTCCTGCAGGCCGCTCTGGCGCGCCCGCTCGGCCTTTTTTAAGGCTTGCATCAGCAGGCTCATGGCGACCCCGCCGGCGCGGTCTGGCCCGCGGTAGGGCCATACGGATTCTTGTTCAGCGGCTCGCTGCCGGGCAGCAGATAGCGCAGGTCGCGGTAGTCGCCGTCCATGCTGGCGTCGTGCACCACCACGGCGCGCAGGAAGATCACCAGTTCGGTCTTCGAGACGTTGTCGTCGCGATAGGACAGCAGGTTGCCCAGCAGGGGCACGCGCGACAGCAGCGGCAGGCCGTTGCGCGAATTGTCCACCGAGTCCTGCATCAGGCCGCCCATCACGGCAGTCTGGCCGCTGTGCAGCCTCATCACCGATTCCAGCTCGCGGGCCTGGATCACCGGCACCGTGCTTTGCACGGCCAGGCGCTTCAGTTCAG
Source organism: Pseudoduganella umbonata (assembly GCF_014192225.1). GTDB lineage: Bacteria > Pseudomonadota > Gammaproteobacteria > Burkholderiales > Burkholderiaceae_D > Rugamonas > Rugamonas umbonata. The sequence goes on from NZ_JACHXS010000001.1 coordinate 545,222, forward strand.
GATTCGGGTCGAGCACCTCGCCAACCACGCGCGTGATGGTCGGGCGCACGTTCAGCGTCACCTCGCCGTCGGCGGAAATCTGCGGCGTCACGCTCATCACGAAGCCGACCGGCACGGTTTCCACGCGCGATTCATAGGTAGCCGGCGCCGACACGCCGCCCGAGGAGTTGGTGACGGCCGGCGTGACCTTCAGCGTGAAGAAGATGCTGTTGTCGACCACCTTCAGCAGCGCCGTCTGGTTGTTCAGCACGGAGAGCTTGGGGCTCGAGAGCACGTGCACCTTGCCATACGACTCCAGCAACTGGATCGCGGTCTTGATATTGCCGATTGCACTCATCGGGTTGAAATAGGTCAGGCTGAACATGCCGCCCTGGTTGACCTGCGCCCCGGTCAGCGGCCCGACCTCGAGGCTGGGGTTGCCCTGGCCGAAGACGGCGCCGCCGCTGGCGATGCGCTGCCAGTTGATGCCCTGCTGGTACTGGTCGGACAGGCGCACCTCGAGGATCGTGGCCTCGATCATCACCTGCCGCTTGGCGGCGGACTGCAGCGTATCGATGAACTCGCGCACCTTGTCGTGCTGGCGGCTGCTGGCGCGCACGGTGACGATGCCGCCTTCCGGATTGACGATGACGGAAGGGGCATTGCGCTGCGCGGCGCGGCCCTGCGCGGTGGCGGCCTGCACGCCGGGGTAGCTGGCGTCGGCCGGCTGGGTGGCGCCGCCGGCCGGCGAAAACGCCGGCTGGTAGGTGCCGGGTTGCCCGGTGCCGAACTGACCGCCCTGTGGCTGGCCGGGCTGGCCGGGCTGGCCCGGTTGCTGGCCCTGGGCGCCTGGCTGCCCGGTACCCTGGGTGGCCTGCTGGGCCTGCATGCCGGTCTGCTCGCGCAACTGCGCCAGCGGGTCCGTCAGCGGATCGTTCAGGTTGGTGGGCCGCAGCATGTCGCGGATATTCTTCTCCAGGTTGTACCAGAAATTGTTGTCGGCCCGGTTCGACACGGTGGTTGTCGAGTTGTTATTGCTCGGCGAAAGCGAGGTGCCGGCATTGGGGACCGTGCCGCCGCCGGTATTCGAACCCGTGTAGCTGGTGCCGGCGCCGCCGCCCCCGGTGGTGGAAATCTGCGTGGCGATGCTGACGCTGCTGTTGGTGGTGCGGGCGATATTGACGTAATCGATCCGGTAGTTGCGCCAGTGCGGTTCGTCGGGCAGGACCAGCAGCGTGCCGCCGTCGATCTCGTAGCGCATGTCCACCTGCCGGGAAATCCGGTCCAGCAATTGCTGCAGGGTCTGGTCGAGCGCGTTCAGCGTGACCACGCCGGTGATCGCCGGATGCACGTCCACGTTCATGCCGGCATCGCGCGCCAGCGCGAACAGCACCGATTCCACCGGTGCCCGGTGCACGGTGACGCTGAAGGTTTCCGCCCTGGCCGCGGCCTGCGGCGGCGGCAGCACGGCACTTTGCTGCACCGGGTCGGGAATTGCGCCGGCAGGGCGCGGCGCTTCGGTGACATGGGCCGGCGAGACGGGCAGCCTTGGCGCGGCGCAAGCGCCGAGCAGCGAACATAGCAGGGTGGCCGCGACTTTTTTCATTGTTATGTTTGCCGGTTAAAGTTTTCAGGGCCGATAATAATCTTATAAATCGAACGGATGTGCAAATGCAAGCACATCGCGCCGCATTCCACCGCATTACTTCCCATCGCATTACTTCCCATCGCATTACTTCCCATCACATTACTTCCCATCGCATTACATCCCATCGCATCCCATTGCGTCGCACCACATCGCATCGCATCGCGTGGCATTCGATTGCTTCATTACTGTCATGTCAGGGCGGCCATCGCCGCGACCACGGTCGCCACGGCCGCGATGACGGCCAGCGCCAGCACGGCGGCGCGGCGCCTGGGATGCAATAACGCGACCAATGACGCGACCACTGCCGCGACCACCGCCGGCACGGCCGTGCTTGCCCGTACGAAGCCGCATTCGCGTTCGGCCAGGCGCACGTGGCGGACCTGCACGGTGCTGGCGTCGTCCGCATAGGCGGCCAGCAGGGCCTTGTCCGCGAGGATGTTGATACGGCGGATGATACCGCGTGATGCGCGTGCGATGCGCCGTGTTGACGCGGCCGTAAACAGCGCACCGCCCGGGTGGCCGGCGGCGCGCAGTCTGAACGCGAGGAAAGTGCCGACCTGGTCCGGGGGCAGGGCGGGCACGAAGAAGCTGTGCGTGATGCGCTCGGCCAGCTGGCGCATGCGCGGCAGGGCCAGGTGCGCGTCCAGCTCCGGCTGGCCGAACAGCACGATCTGCAGCAGCTTGTGGCGCGACGTTTCCAGGTTCGTCAGCAGCCGCACCGCTTCCAGCGAGTCGAGCGGCATGGCCTGCGCTTCCTCGACCAGCAGCACCACCTGCCGGCCCGCCGCGTGCCGCGCGATCAGTTCGTCGTTCAGCTGGCGCAGCACCTGGTCGCCGCGCCGGCCGGACGCATCGAGCCCCAGTTCGGCGGCGATCGCGTACGGCACTTCGCCCGGGGCCAGCGTCGGGTTGACCAGCCACAGCACATCGACATGGGGCGGCAGGCGCCGCTCCAGCATCCGGCACAGCATCGTCTTGCCGCTGCCCACCTCGCCGGTGACCTTGACGATGCCTTCGCCCTGCGCCACCGCGTACAGCAGCGCCGCCAGCATGTCGCCGCGCGCATTGCCGCCGTAGAAAAAGGCCGGGTCGGGCGTGATCGAGAACGGCGCCTGCCGCAGGCCGAAATGGGTAAAGTACATCATGCAACCGCGTCCAGGAAGGCCGCTTCCAGGTCGGCGGCGCCGAAGTGGCCGATGCACGCGGCCGGCGTGCCGGCAAAGCGGATCCGGCCGCCATGCAGGATGGCGATGCGGTCGCACAGTTCGGCGATGTCGGCCAGCGCATGCGAGGTGAGCAGCACGGCGGCGCCGGCCGCGCGCCTGGCCTGCACGGCACGCTTGAACAGGGCGCGCGCCTGCGGGTCGAGCCCGCTGGCCGGTTCGTCCAGCACGTACAGGCGCTTGTCGAGCAGCAGCGTGGCGGCCAGGCCCAGTTTCTGGGTCATGCCTTTCGAGTAATGGCGCGCGGTGCGGTGCAGCGCGGCGGCATCGAGTTCCAGCGCGTCGAGCATCGCCGCGGTGGCCGCGGGGTCGGCACGCTGGCCATGCAGCGCCTGCACTTGCGCCAGGAACTCGCCGCCCGTCAGCCAGGCGGGCGGATTGAAGCGCTCGGGCAGATAGGCCAGCGGCTGCCGCGCGGCCGGCCGCGCGTGCGGCATGCCGAAAATCGCGATGGTGCCGCTGTCGAGCGCGCAAAAGTCCAGCAGGCAGCGCAGCAGCGTGGTCTTGCCGGCGCCGTTGATGCCTGCCAGGCCGAGGATTTCGCCCGGTGCCAGCGCCAGGTCGACGCCGGCCAGCACGGGCCGGCCGCCTTGCTGTCTGGCGACGTGTCGAAAGCACAAGGCGGGTTCGGGCATTCGATGGAATTGTGACATAGACGATTCGCCACTGTAGCAAAGAACCGACGCCATCCGCCAGTGGCACGGCAGGCTTTTCTAGCTTGCGGGCAATTTTTCGATCTACAATGCACCCTTAAGCTGATTAATCTCAATATGAGGGATGCGCGGACATGGCAAGGCCGGAAAAAGTAAGGCTCGGGGAAATTCTGGTGCAGCAAAAACTGCTGTCCGAGGAGCAGCTGGGCCTGGCGCTGGCCGAACAGAAGCGCAGCGGCCGCAAGCTGGGCCGCGTGTTCATCGACAGCGGCTATGTCACGGAAGAGCAGATCGCCGGCGCGCTGGCGCGCCAGCTGAACATCCCGTACATCAACCTCAAGTTCTACAACATCAACCCCGAGCTGGTGCGCCTGCTGCCGGAAACGCAGGCGCGGCGCTTCCGCGCGCTGGTGCTGGAGCAGCGCGATGCGGGCATGCTGGTGGGGATCTCGGACCCGACCGACCTGTTCGCCTACGACGAGATCGCCCGCATCGTCCGGCAGAACATCGAGCTGGCCGTCGTCAACGAAACCGAGGTGCTGGCCGCCATCGACCGCATCTACCGGCGCACCGAGGACATCACCGACCTGGCGCGCGAGCTGGAAGAGGAGATGGGCGACGTCTCGGTCGACTTCGGCGCGCTGGCTGCCAATCCGGGCCTGGAAGAAGCGCCGGTGGTGAAACTGCTGCAGTCGGTGTTCGACGATGCCGCCCAGGTGCGCGCCTCGGACATCCACATCGAGCCGCAGGAAGCCCGGCTGCACATCCGTTTCCGCATCGACGGCGTGCTGCACCTGCAGACCCAGGCCGACATCAAGATCGCGCCGGCGCTGGCGCTGCGCCTGAAGCTGATGTCGGAGCTCGACATCTCGGAAAAGCGCCTGCCGCAGGACGGCCGCTTCGCCGTGCGCGTAAAGAATACCCGCATCGACGTGCGTATCTCGACGATGCCGACCCAGTACGGCGAATCGATCGTGATGCGTCTGCTATCGCAGGGCAGCACGAACCTGCGGCTCGACGCGATCGGCATGCCGCGCCCGCTGATGGAAAAATTCCGCGCCATCGTGCAGCGGCCGAACGGCCTTGTGCTCGTGACGGGACCGACCGGTTCCGGCAAGACCACCACGCTGTACAGCGCGCTGGCCGAGCTGAACTCGGTGGAAAAAAAGCTGATCACCGTGGAAGACCCGGTCGAATACCGGCTGCCCGGCATCAACCAGGTGCAGGTCAACGAGAAGATCGAGCTGGACTTCGCCCGCGTGCTGCGCTCGGCGCTGCGGCAGGACCCGGACGTGGTGCTGGTGGGCGAGATGCGTGACCAGGAAACGGCGCAGATCGGCCTGCGCGCCGCCATGACGGGCCACCTTGTGCTGTCCACGCTGCACACCAACGATGCCGCCAGCACGCCGCTGCGCCTGATGGACATGGGCGTGCCGCGCTACATGGTGGCCAGTTCGCTGCAGGCGGTGCTGGCGCAGCGGCTGGTGCGCGTGATCTGCGAAAGCTGCACGGAACGGTACACGCCGACGCCGTCCGAGCGCGAGTGGCTGAGCCTGGAACTGAACGACAAGGTCGACATGGCCCGCTATTTCCACGGCAAGGGTTGCTCGCATTGCAACGGCATGGGCTACCGCGGCCGGACCGGCGTGTATGAACTGCTGGAAATGACGAATGCCGTCGTCGATGCCGCCAACGATCCGGATCCGGGGCATTTCCTGAAGGTGGCGGCGAAGGAGATGGCCGGGCAGACCTTGCGCCGCCATGGCGTGCAGCTGGTCGTGCAGGGCCGCACCACGATCGCCGAGGCGATGCGGATCAGTAACCAGCAAGAGGATTGATGCCTTATTTCGCGTACAAGGCGCGCGACACGCGCGGCGAGCTGATGCAGGGTGTGCTGGAGGCCGTCGATTCGGCGGCCGTAGCCGACCAGCTGATGGGCTCGGGCGCCACGCCGGTCGAGATCGCGCCCACGCGCGCCCCGGCCAAGGGCGGCGGACAGTCGGCGTGGGCACGGCTGACGGAAAAAAAGGTCACGCCGCTCGACGTGCAGCTGTTCTCGCGCCAGATGTACACGCTGCTGAAATCGGGCGTGCCGATCATGCGCGGCCTGGCCGGCCTGCAGGAATCGGCCACGTCGCCATCCTTCGCCAAGGTGATCCGGGACCTGCGCGAATCGCTCGACGCGGGCCGCGAACTGTCGGTGGCGATGCACCGCCATCCCGCGGTCTTCAACAATTTCTATTTGTCCATGGTCCGGGTCGGCGAAATGACCGGCAGGCTCGACGAGGTGATGCTGCGGCTGTTCGATCACCTGGAATTCGACCGCGACATGCGCGGGCGCGTGAAAAGCGCGCTGCGCTACCCGATGTTCGTCGTGATCGCGATGGTGATCGCCATGTTCATCGTCAACATGTTCGTGATTCCCCAGTTCGTGCAGGTGTTCCAGAGTTTCAAGGCCGAGCTGCCGCTGATGACGCGGATCCTGATCGGCACGTCGAACTTCACCAAGCAGTACTGGTACCTGATGTTCGGCGGCGCCGCGGTGGCGGCGCTGGTGTTGCGCGGCTGGGTGCGTACGCCGTCCGGCCTGTTGCGCTGGGACCGCTGGAAACTGAAGCTGCCGATCGCCGGCAAGATTGTCAACAAGGCCACGATGGCCCGCTTCGCACGCAGTTTTGCGCTGTCGTCGAAGAGCGGCGTGCCGATTGTGCAGGCGCTGACGGTGGTGTCGCAGACCGTCGACAACGCCTACCTGAGCCAGCGGGTCGAGCAGATGCGCGACAGTGTCGAGCGCGGCGAAAGCATCCTCCGTACCTCGGTCACGGCCGGCATTTTCACGCCGATCGTGCTGCAGATGATCGCGGTGGGCGAGGAATCCGGCTCGCTGGACGACCTGATGGACGAGATCGCCCTGATGTACGAGCGCGAGGTCGATTACGAACTGAAGACGCTGGCCGCGCAGATCGAGCCGATCCTGATCACCTTCCTCGGCGCGATGGTACTGGTCCTGGCGCTGGGCATCTTCCTGCCGATCTGGAACCTGGGCCAGGCAGCCCTGCACTGATGGGGGCCGTGCCACGCCGGGCGCGCGGGGCGACCCGTTTCGAGTTCGCCCTCTGCGCCATCCTGTTCAGCGTGCTGGCCGGCGTGCTGCTGTACTACGTGCTGCGCTACCGGGCCGAAGCCGAGCTGGCGGGCGTGCGCTACCAGGTAGCCAGCATCCGTACCACGCTGGCCGGCAAGATCATGGAAGCGGTGGTAGCCGGCGATATAGGCAGGCTGCAGGCACTGGCCGGCACGAACCCTGTCGCGCTGCTCGAACACCCACCGCCGGGCTACCGTGGTGAGGTGGATCAACTCGATGGTCAAGAGATTCCCCGCGGCAGCTGGGTTTTCGACAGAAAACAACGGAAGCTTGTATATTTGTTCAGCGGCAACAAAAATTTTTCCGGACGTCACTATGCATATTGGAGTTACCGTGTAGAATCACTTTGCTTGCCCACGAACAACGCCAAGCCGCCAGGAACGCCAGCAAAAATGCCCAAGCTGAGCGTTGCCCTTCATCAGGTAGACGGTTGAACAGAATGTAAAACGCATCCTCGTGTCGTTTCCGTCACAAACATTCTTAATTGTTACGTTGGAGATTCTCATGCAATTCAAACAAGCTTCGCTGTCGCAGGCATCCCGTGGTCAAGGCGGTTTCACCCTGATCGAACTGATCGTCGTCATCGTCATCCTCGGCATCCTGGCCGCGACCGCGCTGCCGAAGTTCGCCGACATGGGTGCGGATGCGCGCCGCGCCAAGATGCAGGGTGCCCGTGGCGCCGTCTCCAGCGCAGCAGCGATCACCCGTGCGCAGTGGCTGGTGACCGGTAACACCACCAGTACCACGGTCAAGCTGGATGGCGTCGACATCACGACGTCGAGCGGCGCGGCTGGCGGCTATCCGACCACCGACGGCATCCAGCTGGCCGCTGGCCTCAGCTCTGAGGATTACACGATGACGGCCGCTGCCGGCGTCCTGACGATTGCCGACAAAAAGGTTGAGGGCTGCGCCTTCACCTACACCGCCGCGAGCGGCACCGTCGGCGCGCCGCCGGCCCTGGCCAGCTGTCAGTAAGCGATCGGCGGATAATGGCATACTCGTCCTCGTGACGACCGCCAGCCTCCTTCGACCCCATTCCCGGCTGCCCCGACTTCGTGCGGGGCAGTTTGGTTTTACGCTGGTCGAACTGGTCCTGGTCATCGTGATCGTCGGGATTCTCGGCGCCGTCGCCGCGCCGCGCTTTTTCGAGCGGCGCACGTTCGACGTGGCCGGCTATTCCCAGCAGGTGACGTCGCTGATCCGCTACGCGCAGAAGCAGGCCATCGCGCAGAACCGCAATGTCTTCGTCCGCCTGGACGGCTTCGGCGTGGCGCTGTGCTACGACACGAACTGCGCCGTCAAGGTCGTGCCGCCGGCGCGCAGCAACAGCGGCAGCGCCGCCACGCTGGCGCGCTGCAGCAACCTGACCGGCTGGGCCTGCGAGGGCGTGCCGGACGGGCTGGCGATCAGCGCTGCGCCGATGTTCTTCTTCGATCCCGCCGGGCGGCCGTTCAATGCCTCCGACAATGCGGCGGCGATCACGTCCACTTTCGTGGGCCGGCTCGCGGTGCGCGTCAGCGGCGGCGGTATCAGCCTGGACACGCTGGTGGAACCCGAGACGGGATTTACCCGATGACGACGGCGCGAGCAATGCACCGCCAGCGTGGCCTGACGATAATTGAACTGGTCATGTTCATCGTTATCGTCGGCATTGCCGTGGTCGGCGTGCTGACCGTCATCAGCCAGAATACCCGCGGCAGCGCCGACCCGATCCGCCAGAAGCAGGCCATGGCGATCGCCGAAAGCCTGCTGGACGAGATCCGCGCCGCGCGTTTCACGTGGTGCGACATCACCGATCCGAACTTCCTGACGGCGGCCTCGGCTGCCGATTGCACGCTGGCGGAAGGCCCGGGCCAGGAAGCGGGCGGGGGCCTGCGGCCGTTCGACAATGTCAACGATTACGCGGGGCCGAACTGGGCGGCGCGGACCTATGCCAACGATGTCGTCGGCACCCAGTTCCCGGCCGGCTACACGGCCACCGTCACCATTACGCCGACCGCCATCGGCCCGGCGGCGGCCACAGTGCCCGCCGCGGCATCGCTGCGCATCCAGGTCACGGTGGCCTACGGCGGCGACGCGGTCACGCTGGAAAGCTATCGCATCCGTTACGCACCTAATAACTGATCATGACGAATCTTCGCAGACAGGGCAGGGAAGCCGGGTTCACGCTGGTCGAGGCGATCATCGTGATCGTCATTACCGGCATTATCGCCGGCATGGTGGCCCTGTTCATCCGCGTGCCGGTACAAAGCAATATCGACACCCGTTCGCGCGCCGAACTGGCCGACGCCGCCGATCTGGCGCTGCGCCGCATGAGCCGCGAGCTGCGGCTGGCGGTGCCGAACAGCGTGGCGGTCTACAGCAACAAGCTGGCGATCCAGTTCCTGCTGACCAAGACCGGGGCCCGCTACGTCAACGTGCTCGACGGCGCGCCCGCCACCTTGAAGCCGCTCGACTTCGTCGGCGGCAACAATACCTTCGACATGGTGGGGGCGGCGCCCACCGGCCGGCAAGCCATCGTTCCCGGCGACTATATCGTGATCGGCAACCTGGGCATTGCGCCAGCCAACGCTTATGACTACGGCAAGGGCGCCAACAATATTTCGCGGGTCAGCGCCGTCGCCGGCAGCCGCATCACCTTGCAGGCCAATAGTTTTTCCACGACCCAGTCACCCGCTTCGACCTTCCAGGTCGTGACCGGCAAGGTGACGTACGTCTGCACGCCGGGCGCCAACGGCGCCGGGACGCTGCAGCGCTTCTTCAACGCCACCGACCTGAGCGCGGGACTCGGTGCGCTGGGCAACGGCGCCCTCCTGAGCGACAAGATCGCCGGTTGCATCTTCGACAATACCGTGCTGCCGGGCCAGAACGGCGGTTCGCTGATGACGATGGTGCTGTCGCTGCAGCATGCCAACGGCGAGCGGGCGCAGCTGGTGCGCCAGACCCAACTCGATAATCCGCCCTCATGAACCGTACCGACCCGCATCGTGTTCTCGTGCGCCGCGCCGGTCCGGGCGCCGTGCGCCGCTTTGGCCGCAGCCGGGGCGTCAGCATCGTGACCGCGATCTTCCTGCTCGTGGTCTTGAGCGGCATCGGCGCGGCCATCGTCACTGTCGCTACCACGCAGCGGCAGGCCGCGGCCGCCGACCTGCTGGGCACCCGCGCCTACGAGGCGGCGCGCAGCGGCGTGGAATACGGGCTGTACCAGTTCCTGGCCAACAACGGCATTTGCGCCAGCGCGGATTTCGCGGGGCCTGGCGGCCTGGCGGGCATGACCGTGTCCGTGCGCTGCGTGCAGACCGCCACCGAGGGCGTACCGGCGCTCACGCAGACGCGCATTACGGCCACCGCCTGCAACGCCCCGGTCAACGGCGCCTGCCCGAACGGGGCACCCGGTGGCGACTACGTGCAGCGCGTGGTCGAGGTGGTCATCTGATGAAAGTGCTTCGCATGCTCCGTTTCCTCCCTGGCGCGCTGTGCGCGGCCATCCTGTCGCTGGCCGCCGCGCCGGCGCGGGCCGATACGCCGATCGCGCTGTTCAAGAGCTTCGCCGGCAACATCACGATGACGGGTACGCAGAAATCGCTGCGCACCAAGTCGAACAATGACGATCCGTGCGCCATCACGTCGTCGGTCAGCATGACCCTGGCGGGGGTGCCATCGCCCACCGCGGTGCTGGCCGCCTACCTGTACTGGGCCGGCTCCGGCACCAAGACCGACTATGCTGTCACGTTCGACGGCAAGGCGGTGTCCGCGCCGGCGACCCGGCGCTACGCGTCGAACACGGTCGGCTACAACTATTTCGGCGGCGCCGCCGACGTGACCGACCAGGTCAGGGCCAAGGGCAACGGCACTTACACGGCCAAGGACCTGGACATCGAAACGAACCTGTTCTGTTCCGTGTCCGGCGTGCTGGGCGGCTTCCAGCTGCTGGTGATCTACCGGGACAGCAAGGAACCGTTCCGCGTGCTGAACGTCTACGAAGGTTTCCAGTACATCCGCTATTCGTCGATCGAGCTGACGCTGGCGAACTTCCAGATTCCCAATCCGCCCGGCACCGGGCGGGTCGGCCACATCACGTGGGAGGGCGATACCACGCTGTCCGGCGGCGGCGAAACGCTGCGCTACAACGGCGTGCAGCAGACCGACACGCTCAACCCGTCCGGCAACCAGTTCAACTCGATCAGCAGCGTCAACGGCGACAAGAATTCCTACGGCATCGACTTCGACGTCTACACGGTCGGTTCGCCGACGATCGCCAGCGGCCAGAAGTCGGCGAAGACCATCTATACGTCGGGGCAGGACCTGGTGCTCCTCAATGCCGAGGTGATCGCCGCGCCGAACGTGCCGGCCACCGACCGCGGCGTGACGATGACGCTGAACGGTTCGCTGGTGCCGTCGGCGCCCGCCACGTACACGATCAGCGTCGTCAACAACGGGCCGATGGACGAGGGCGGCCCGCTGACGGTGACCGGCACGCTGCCGCCCTCGCTGATCTACGGCGGCGCCTCCGGGGCCGGCTGGACCTGCACCGCCCAGGGCCAGCTGCTGACCTGCACGTACAGCGGCGTGGTGAAGGCCGATGTCACGCTGCCGCCGATCACGCTGACGGCGACACCGGCCGCATCGGCCACCGGACTGATCTCGTTCGGCGTCACGGTGGGCGCCAGGCTCTTCGATTATTACGACGGCAACGACACGTCGACCGTCAGCGCCCGCGTCGGCAACCAGACCTTCGTTCCGCAGTTCATCTTCACCGACAAGCCATGCGTGCACAACAAGCCGTTCGGCGATCCGGACCAGCCGTGCAAGCCGCTGCAGCTGGAACACATGCCCGCCAACACGGACCTGAGCACCTACATTACCTATGTGGTGAAGAACGTGCCCACCGCGCTGGCCAGCGCGAATACCACGCTGCCGATGCGCTTCGCGATGAGCTGCCACGACCCCAGCACCAACGCCGGCGTGCGCGGCACCTACGCGCTGCGCAGCGCCACGGTCACGCTGCCGCTGTGCGCAGCCAATGGCGTGATCCCCGAACAGACCTCGGCTGCGTGGAGCACGGCCAATAACATCCTGTATCCCGGCGGTTCGCCTTCCAGCCAGGCCAGCACCGCCAAGAACCGGGACGATGACGACGATTTCCTGCTGCGCTACCAGGACGTCGGCCGCATCGAGCTGTTCGTCACCGACAACCAGGCGCGGCTGGGGGCCACGGGCGCCTTCGTGTCGCGCCCCGACAAGCTTCTGCTGCTGGCGCAGTCCAGCAACAAGGCCGGCGATCCGGCCAGCGCCACCGATCCGCGTTTCGTGCCGGCCGGCACGGCGTTCACGATGACGGTGCGGGCGCTGATGCGGGACCTGACGACGCCGGCGCCCAACTTCGGCCGTGAAACCGAAGCCGAGACGATCAAGCTGGTCGCCATTCCCGCGTCCACCGAGGACGGCTCGGCGATCAAGGCGATGGTGGCCGATCGCGATCCGAACAAGCAGTTCGCCCCGGTGAAGCTGCTCGGCGAGTTCGGCCCCTTCGTGAACGGCATTGCCACCGGCAATAACTTCGTGTTCGACGACCTGGGTGTGATCAAGGTCGACTCGATGATCGCGCCCACCAAGGCCGAGCTGGACGAAGACGAGACCCGTCTGGCGGGCTCGTACCTGGGTACCGGCAACGTGATCGGCAACTCGATCAACGTGGGCCGCTTCTACCCGGACCACTTCGATACGTTCGTGACGGGCCCGATGGAGTGCCCGGTCGTCGCGCAGTGTCCGAAGAACCCGACGACGACCACGGTGCCGTCGGTGGAAATCCCGACGATGGCCTACTCCGGCCAGCCGTTCCGGGTGGTCGTGAAGGCATTCAGCAGCCGGGGCACGCTGCTGAAGAACTACCGCGAAGACCTGGCGCACGATGTGCTGCTGAGCGCATGGAAGGCGCCCAATGGCAGCACCGGTCAAAACGCGCCGTTTTCCGGGCAGACCGGGTCGGTCCTCGGCGACCCGGGCATCCCGGCCGCCACCTTCGACGCCGGCACGGCGACCGTCACGCGTACGTACACCTTCCCCGGCGCGCTGGCCTATACGAGCAGCGCGCCGGCCGCCAACAACTGGCCGCAGCCCGTCTCGGTCTACCTGCGCGCCGCCGAAGTGATCAACTTCGACGATGTCACGTCGAAGCGCGCCGCTGCAGTCGAGGGCGGCGTGCAGGTGGCCGCCGGCCGCTGGTGGGTGCCGAACCAGCAGGGTTCGGCGAACCTGGCCATGAATGTCGAGGTCAAGCCGCAGTTCTTCGGCAAGCTCAACGGCCTCGAAGCCTGGTATGACGCGGTGACCGATTCCGCGACCACGTATGTGCCGCAGACGGAGGTGAAGTTTTCCACTTGCACGAAGCTGGCCGGGGCCAGCAGCTGCCGGCTGGCCTTGAGTGTCGACAAGACTTCCGCCGGCACCGTCACCAATGGCGTTGGCATGGTGAAACTTGCGGCGCCGGGCGCTGGCAGCAGCGGTTCGGTGTACATGTGGATGAGTGGCCCGGCATGGCTGCCGAGCGTGCGTGGCGTGCTGACCTATGGCACAGTGCACACCAGCCCTTACCGCTACCTGCGCGAGATTTACTAGTGCGGGCGGCCGGAGGGCGGCGCCGTGAAAAAAATACGGCAAAGTAGCTTTTTGCTACCGGAAGTCGCAGGAAACTTGAATATAATCAAGACTCTGCATGGTTTTCTGCAAGCATCACTCGATATTGGAACAGGCGCATGGCTTTCTGGCACAAGGCGAAGAAGAAGGAAGGCTGGCTGGCTGTAAGAGCCGGGGCAGCCGGCGTGACGGCGGCGGTCGTGCGCCGCGCGGCGGCCACAAAAGACCCCGCAGCAGCGGACTCCAGGCCGGCCGTGCTGGCGGCTGCCCATCATCCTGGCGCGCGCGCCGAGGCGGCAGCCCTGCTGGCCCGGGTCGGCCGGGAACTCGATGCCGGCGGCCACCGGTGCTCGAGTGTGCTGGTGCCGGGCGAATACCAGCTGCTGGCGCTGGAAGCGCCGAACGTGCCGGCCGCGGAACTGAAGACAGCCGTAGGCTGGCGGCTGAAGGACATGATCGACTTCCCCGTGCCCGAGGCCACGATTGACGTGCTCGACATCCCGGTCGCCCCGAACGGCCCGGCCCATAACCATCAGGTCTTCGCGGTGGCGGCGCGCAACGGCATCATCGAGGCACTGCAGAACCTGTACACGGAAGTCAAGATCGACCTGGCAGCGATCGACATTCCCGAGACCGCCCAGCGCAACATTTCCGCGCTGCTCGAACCGGAGGGGCGCGGGCTGGCCATGCTGGCGTTCGACGACCACGGCGGGCTGCTGACGGTGACCTTCCGCGGCGAGCTGTACCTGGCGCGCCGGATGGACATGACGCTGGCCCAGGTCGAAGGACCGCATGAGGCCCGGCAAAACCTGTACGACCGCATCGCCCTGGAACTGCAGCGTTCGCTGGACAATTTCGAGCGGCAGTTCCAGTATGTCGCCGTGTCGAAACTGGTCCTGGCTCCGACCGGCAGCGCCGGCCTGCATGACTACCTGGCAGCCAACCTGTACCTGCCGGTCGACCTGCTCGACCTCGACGCCGTATTCGATCTCGACAAGGTTCCTGAACTGCGCGATGCAGCGCGGCAGGCCCGCTTTTTCACAGTGCTGGGCGGCGGGCTGCGCGACGAGGACGCGGTGGCATGAGCCAGCAGATCAACCTGTTCAATCCGCGCTTCCGCAAGGAGAAGCGCTACCTCACGGCGCCCGCGCTGGCGATCGTGGTCGGCGTCGCGCTCGCCGGCTCGGTGGCGGCGGCGGTTGCCGCGCATGGCCGCGTGAGCGCGCTGGAAGACGAAGCGAGAAGCTTGAAGGAGCAGCTGGCGGAAGCGGAAAGCCGCAAGGCAAGCGTGCTGGCCGGACTGGTACCGCGGCCGAAGGATGCCGCGGTGGAAAGCGAGTTCGTGCGCGCCGGCGTGGAACAGCGCGCGCTGCGCGGCGTGACCGACATCCTGGAACAGAACCGGGTCGGCGATCCGCGCGGTTACTCGGCATATTTCCAGGCGCTGGCGCGCAGCCGCGTCAGCGGCCTGTGGCTGACGGGCGTGGAGGTCAGCGGCCCGAACGCCGACATCGGCCTGCGCGGGCGCGCCTTGCGCGCCGAACTGCTGCCGGGCTACCTCAATGGCCTGGCGCGCGAGCCGGCGCTGCGCGGCAAGACGTTCGAACACGTCGAGATCGCACGCCCGGGGCAGGCGGAAGTCCGGCCCGGCCTGCCGGTGCGGCCCGCGCCCGCCGCGGCTGGCAGCCCGGCCGGTGCGGACGACACGCCCGGGACCGCGCCAGCACCGACGCCGCCGCCATATATCGAATTTACGCTTCAGGCGCGTGCCGGGGAGATGCAATGAAGGCGCTATGGCTGCAATGGGCGGCACGCATCGATGCACTGGCGCCGCGCGAGCGGGCAATGGCCTGCGTCGCCGCGGTGGCGGTGGTGATCTTCATCGCGTACATGGGTTTCATCGAGCCGTCCGGCGCGCGTGAGCGGACGTTGCGCGCCGCGATCCAGCAGCAGAAGGCCCAGCTGGCCGGCATCGACGTGGAAATCGCCCAGAAGCAGGCTGCCGCCCAGGCCGATCCGGACGCCGACCTGCGCAAGCGGCTGGCCGCGGTGCAAAGCGAAAACGGGCAGCTTCGTGCCAGCCTGCGCACTACGCAAACGGCCCTGGTGGCACCGGAACGGATGAGTGTCCTGCTGCAGCAGATGGTGCAGCAGAACGGCAAGCTGAAGCTGCTGTCGCTGCGCACGCTGGCGCCAGCCGGCACGACGGACGGAAATTTCGGTACGGATTCCGAAGGCGCGGCGGGCGCCCCGGCGGCGCCGGCTTTGCCGCGCACCGCGCTGTCGACCACGCCGCCCGGTGCGCCGGTCGTCGATGCAATCGCCAGTGAACTGGGCATAGGCAAGCCGGACAAGCCGCTGCTATACCGCCATGGCGTGCGCATCGTGCTGCAGGGCGCCTATGGCGACATGGTGGCATACATGGCTGCGCTGGAGCGGCTCCCGTCCCGGCTGTACTGGGACAAGGCGACGCTGGACGCCACCGAACATGACAAGGCGACACTGACCTTGACCTTATTTACACTGAGCCTGGACCAACAATGGATCGCCCTGTGATGAAGTGTTTCCCGACGCGCAGCATGCGACGGACGCTGGCCGCAGCCGGCGCCCTGGCTTTCGCCGTGGCGCTGGCGGGCGGGGCATGCGCGCAGAGCGCCGATCCGACCCTGCCGCCCCCGGGCCTGGACACGCTGGCCGCCGGTGCCGACGCGCCGCCGCCGGTGCCGGCGGGACCGGAGCTGCAGTCGATCCTCGTTTCAAACGAACCAGGCGGGCGCCGTATTGCCGTGATTAGTGGCGAAATGGTATGGCAGGGCAGCCGCTTCCAGGGTGCGGTGGTGGAAAAGGTGGGCAATGACCGCGTAGTGCTGCGCCGCGGCAAGGTACGTGAAACGCTGCGGCTCAATGAGCAGCCTGCACAAGCGGCGGGGACACCGGCCCCGTCCGCACGACAAGAATGACGACAATGAATCGAATCATGCGAATCAAGCACACGAAGCTCACCCTGGCAACGCTTGCCTGCGTGGCGCTGCTGGGCGCCGGCTGCGACAGCGCCGGCCGCCGCGACACCTACGACACGATCAGCGGCGAGATGCGCAATGCCGCGGCGAAGGCGGCGCAGGGGCAGCACAAGGCGCCCGACGCGGTCGAGGCGGCACTGCTTCCGCCTGCGCCCGTGCTGGCGGCCACGCTGCCCAAGGCGCGCGCCGTGCTCGACGAGCGGTTCAACGTGGCGCTGAACAATGTGCCGGCCCAGCAGTTTTTTGTTTCGATCGCCACCGGTACCCGTTACAACATGCTGGTGTCGCCTGAGGTAACGGGCACGCTGTCCGCCAACCTCAAGGATGTGACGATCTTCGAGGCGCTGGACGCGGTGCGCGAACTGTACGGCTACGACTACAAGGTGGAAGGTAATCGGATTTACATCCGGCCGCTGACGATGCAAACCCGCATGTTCAAGGTGAATTACCTGACGGGCAGCCGGCGCGGCATTTCGAACGTGCGCGTGTCGTCGACGTCGATCAATACCGTGGGTACCAACGGCCAGGGCCAGGCCGGACAGGGCGGCCAGGCCAATGCGACGCCGAATCCGTCGCAGACGCAGAACGGCGTGCCGAACGGCGGCCAGTCCGTGCAGGACGACGCGAGCAACGTCAAGATGACGTCCGAGACCGATTTCTGGGGCGACCTGAGGGCCGCGCTGGAAGCGATCGTCGGCAGCGGCGACGATGGCCGCAACGTGATCATCACGCCGCAGTCAGGCGTGGTGCTGGTGCGCGCACTGCCGCCGCAGCTGCGCGCCGTGGACGATTACCTGAAGGCGACCCGGCTGGCCGTGGAACGCCAGGTGATCCTGGAAGCGAAGATCCTCGAAGTGCAGCTGAACAGCGGCTTCCAGACGGGCGTCAACTGGGCGGCCTTCCGCCAGGGCGGCAACAGCGCCGGCGGCATCGGCCTGATCTCGCCAGGTACCAGCCTGGTGCGCCGCACCGCGAGCGGCGCGGTTGGCCAGAGCACCGGCGACGGCTTCAGTTCCACGCCGGGCGCCTCGCTGAGCAATGCCGCCGATGCGCTGGGCACGATGTTCGGCCTGGCGATCCAGACGAGCAATTTCTCGGCCATGCTGTCGTTTCTGGAATCGCAGGGGACGGTGCACGTGCTGTCCAGTCCCCGTATCGCCACGTTGAACAACCAGAAGGCCGTGCTGAAGATCGGTACCGACGAGTTCTACGTGACCGGCATCAGCACGACGACCAACTCGACCGTGGGCGGCAACACCGTGACGCCGAACGTGGTGGTTCAGCCGTTCTTTTCCGGCGTGCTGCTGGACGTGACGCCGCAGATCGACGACGATGGCCACATCATGCTGCACGTGCACCCGTCAGTCAGCTCCGTCACCACCATCAACAAGACGGTGAGCCTGGGCAGCGCCGGCTCGCTGAACCTGCCGCTGGCGGCATCGTCCACGTCCGAGATGGACAGCATGGTGCGCGGGCGCAACGGCGAAATCGTCGCCATTGGCGGGCTGATGCGCCAGGCCACGTCCAGCGACCAGTCGCAACTGCCCGGCGTGGGCAGCGTGCCGGTGCTGGGCTCGCTGTTCCGCAACAAGGACAGCGTCAGCCAGAAGCGTGAACTGGTGGTGCTGATCAAGCCGACCATCGTCGACGACGCCGGCAGCATGACCGATGAACTGAAGGACACGATGCGCCGCATCGAGCGGCTCGATCCGCAACGGGGGCGGTAATGTACGAAGCCCACTTCGGCCTCGCCGAGCTGCCGTTTTCGATCACGCCGGATACCAGCTTCTTTTTCGGCAGCCCCCACTCGCAGGAAGGCTTGAACACCTTGCTGGTGGCGGCGCGCAGCGGCGAAGGATTCATCAAGATCACCGGTGAAGTGGGCACCGGCAAGACCCTGTTGTGCCGCAAGTTCATGGCCACGCTGGGCGAGGAATTCCACACGGCGTATGTGCCCAATCCCTACCTGGAGCCGCGCGCGCTGATGATGGCGCTGGCCGACGAGCTGGAAATCGCGCTGCCGCGCGACGTCGACCAGCACCAGCTAGTGAAGTCGCTGACATTCCGGCTGCTGGAACTGGCCGCGCGCGGCAAGCATGTGGTGCTGTGCCTGGACGAGGCGCAGGCGCTGCCGCTGGAAAGCCTGGAAGCGCTGCGGCTGCTGACCAATCTCGAAACGGAAAAACGCAAGCTGCTGCAGATCGTGCTGTTCGGCCAGCCGGAACTGAATGCGCACCTGGCCAGCCCCAAGATACGGCAACTGGCGCAGCGCATCACGTTTCACTATCACCTGGGCGCGCTGCGGCGCGACGACCTGGATTACTACCTGGCGCACCGGCTGCGCGTCGCCGGCTTCACGGGCGCGCGGCTGTTCAGCGCGGCGGCGGTGCGGCGCCTGTACCGTGCCACCGGCGGCATTCCGCGGCTGGTCAACATCGTCGCGCACAAGGCGCTGATGCTGGCCTATGGCGAAGGCCGCCACCTGGTGGAAAAGCGCCATGTGGCGCTGGCCGCCGGCGACACGATCGGCACCCGGCCCGCGCGGAAGATGCGCTGGGCGTGGCTGGCGAGCGCGGCCGCGCTGGCCGCCGCGGGCGGCATTACGCTGGCATTGACCCGATGAGCCCTGACTACATGAGCCTGACGGATGAGCTTAATTAACAAGATGCTGCAGGACCTCGATGCGCGCGGTGGCACGGCACGGCCGGCTGCCAGCGGCGACGTGCGCCCGGTCGCCGCCGGGCGCACGTCGCGCGCCGCGATCGCCGTCGGCGCCGGGGTCGGCGTGCTGATCGCGGCTGCCGGCGCGGGCGGCTGGTACTGGCTGAACCGGGAACCGGCCGCGCCCGCGCCCGTGGTAGCTGCCGTGCCCGCCATGGCGGCCCCTGCGCCCGCCGTCCCCGCGCCCGTGGTGCTGGCGCCTGCTGTGCCGACGGCGCCGGCGGAGCCGGTCGCCGCGCTGGCTGCTCCGGTGCCGGAACCGGCTCCACCCGGGGCGCCGCGGCCCCAGCCGGTGCCAGCGCCGGTAGCGGAAGCATCGCCCCCGCCGCGTGCGGACAGTGCCGCGATTGCCGCCGCGCCGCGGACGACACAAAAGGAACGCCTGGCGCGTCTGGCGAGCGGAGAACGCGATCGCATCGCCGCAGCCGCATCGTCGGCGCCGGTACGCGCCGCCGGCTCCCAGGCCGGGCAGGGCATCACGCTCACCGCCGGCCAGCAGGGCGAAAATGCCTACCGCCGTGCGCTGGCCGCGCTGCAGGACGGTCGCGTGACCGAGGGCGTGGCGGCGCTGGAGCAGGCCGTGCAGGCCTGGCCGCGCCATGAAGCGGCACGCCAGACGCTGGTGGGCCTGCTGATCGAGAACGGCCGCGCCGACGAGGCGATGCGCCATGCGCAGCTGGGCCTGGGCCTGGACGCCAACCAGCCGCAACTGGCAATGGTGCTGGCGCGGCTGCAGCTGGAACGGGGCGGCCCGGCGGACCAGACGCTGCTGCGCACGCTGCCGCACGCCGCCGGCAATGCCGATTACCTCGCTTTCCTGGCCGGCGTGCTGCAAAGGCAGGGCCGGCACCGCGAGGCCGCGCAGCAGTACGAAGCGGCGCTGCGTCTGCGGCCAAATAACGGCGTGTGGTGGATGGGGCTGGGCATCTCTCAGCAGGCCGAAAACCAGCGCACCAATGCGCGCGAGGCGTTCCAGAAAGCCCGGGAGGCCGGGCTGTCGCCGGAACTGCAGGCATTCGTCGAGCGGCGGCTGGGGCAGCTGAACTAGGGCAACACCAACAATTCGGGACGGACCGGAACGCCGGACCGCCTGTTTTTTCAGGCAACGTCCGATGCGGACGAAGGCAGCAGCGTCCTGGTGTCGGACACCGGCATCGGTGTCGGACACTGGTTTGTCGCGTCATGTCGTGGAAATGCTACCGAAAACCGGTGTCCGACACCCAAGGGTGTCCGACACCAGCAGCTCCAAAAAATGGGGACGGACCCTGTTTTTGAAGAAATTTCCTCAAAAACAGGGTCCGTCCCTATTTATTCGTTCCTGTTTATTCGCCCCAATTTTTGCCTACAGGCTAGCCAGCGGGCCCCACACCTGTTTCATCGACACGGGCAGTTCGCTGTCGTCGTCGCCCAGCGCGGCGGCGATCGCGCAGCCTTCCTCGCCCACGCGGCGCGGCAGTGGCACCGTGAACGTCCGTCCGGCCGTGTCGCGCAGGCAGAAGACGACGGGGATGCCGCCGTCGCGATGCGCGACGATGCCCCATTCGCCACTGGCCAGCCGCACCACAGCGCCGGGCGGATAGGCGCCGATTTCTTCGCGGAACGCGGCCGACAGTTCGGGGTCCGGCGACCCTTCGATGACCCGTGCCAGCGCGTCGTCGGGCAGCAGTGCGCGGCGGTAGTTGCGCGGCGAAATGCCGGCGCAGTAGCGGTCGGCCATGCGCAGCAGGTGAGAAGCGGTGCCCAGGTCCGCGGTGGCTTCCGCCGCCGGTGCGTGGTCGAGCAGCAGGCAGGCGAACCAGTCCGGTTCGGCGCCCCCTGTGCAGCGCAACGCCGCTTCCACGGGCGGCGCACCGTCGTCGGCCCCGTGGCGTCCGGTCGCATGCAATGCCAGCGCGGCGGACACCAGCGATAGCAGGTACGCCGGCCGCATGTGCAGGCGGCGGCCGACCAGCGCGGCGACGACGGCCGTTTCGATGCTGTGCCGCATGGCATAGCTGCCGGCGACCTGGTTGCGCAGCACGCAGGCCAGCGCCACGTCGGCGGACAGATCGAGCGCATGCAGCAGATCGCGTGCCGTGGCGCGCAGGTCGGCCGGATCGCCGTGCGCAGGCGTGTGCCCGATCTGTTCGAGCCGCCGCTGCACCGCGTTCAGCGCGCGCAGCACCGATGGCGGCGTGGCGGGGCGGCTGGCGGCGTCCGCATCTTGCAGGTCGTGCAGGTGGGGTTGCGGCTGCATGGCCGTCACAGGCTTGCCAGGCGTTCGAGCGCCAGCGCCAGCGTTTCGTCGCGCTTGGCGAAGCAGAAGCGCACGATGCCCGATTCCTTCGGCTGGCGATAGAACGCCGATACGGGAATCGCCGCCACGCCGATGTCGGTTGTCAGCCATTCGGCGAACGCGGCTTCCGGCAGCGGGGAGATGGCGCCGTAGCGCACGCACTGGAAATAGGTGCCGTCCGCCGGCAGCAGTTCGAAGCGGCTGCCGGCCAGGCCCGCACGGAACAGGTCGCGCTTTCTCTGGTAGAACGCGGGCAGCTCCAGGTACGGCGCCGGGTCGGCCATGTAGGCCGCGATGCCGTGCTGCATCGGCGCGTTCACGCTGAACACGTTGTACTGGTGGACCTTGCGGAACTCGGTCATCAGCGGGGCCGGCGCGGCCACGTAGCCGATTTTCCAGCCGGTCGTGTGGTACGTCTTGCCGAAGCTGGACACGACGAAGCTGCGCGCGGCCAGCACCGGATGGCGGCTGACCGATGCGTGCGGCTGGCCGTCGTAGACCATGTGTTCGTAGACTTCGTCGGACAGCACCAGGATCTGCGTGCCGCCGACGATGGCGGCCAGCGCTTCCAGGTCGGCCTCGCGCAGCACGCTGCCGGTGGGATTGTGCGGGCTGTTGACGACGATCAGGCGCGTCCTCGGCGACACCGCGGCGGCGATGCGTTCCCACGGCACGCGGTAGCCGGCATCGTCGAGCACCATCTGCACCGGCACCACGACGCCGCCGGCCAGTTCGACCGCCGGCATGTAGCTGTCGTAGGCGGGTTCGATGACGATCACTTCGTCGCCCGGGTGCACGACGGCCAGCAGCGCCGTCGTCAGCGCCTGCGTGGCGCCCGCGGTGACGGTGATTTCGGCGTCCGCGTCATAGGCATGGCCGTACAGGGCACCGATCTTGTCCGCGATCGCGCGGCGCAGCGCCGGCGTGCCCGTCATCGGCGGATACTGGTTGTGGCCCGCCCGCATCGCCTCGGCGACCAGGTCGACCAGCCGCGCATCGCAGGCGAAATCGGGAAAGCCCTGGCCGAGGTTGACGGCGCCGTGCTGCGCCGCCAGCGCCGACATGCGCGTGAAGATGGTGGTGCCGACGGCGGGCAGGCGGGTGGTCAGGGACGGCGTGACGGCATGCGGGATCGGACTGTTCATCGAGGGCTCGTGCATCGGGACGCGTGGTTGGTCGGGAGCATTGGCCGGCAGAGGATCACGGCTTGCGGCTCATGGGCTGAAGATCATTCTAGCGCAGCATCGGCAACCGTGGGGAGCGCCCATTGCTCGGGCGGAATCACGGCGAACATGCCCGCGTTGCGCAGGCGCCGCGCCAGCTTCAGCAGCGCCTTGTCCTTGGTGATCAGCACGTCGGCACCGGCATCGCGCGCCAGTTCGAGGAATTTCTGGTCGTCGGGGTCGGTGCAGACGGGCAGGCGCACACCCGATTCCGGCGGGGCGACGACCTTGATCAGCGCATCGAAACGGGCCGCGCTGGCCGGCCTGGTCGTTTCGTCCAGCGGCAGGTGTGGGTAGTGGAGCACGATGTGGTATTCGTCGCGGCAGTCGGCGCGCGTGATGGCTTCGACGGCGCCGCTTTCGATCGCCGCCAGCAGGCCGGCCCAGCGCGGGTCGCGGAAGACGAACAGGTCGAGGCAGACATTGGTGTCGATGACGATGCGCTGGGGCGCGCCCGGCGTTGCCGGCAAAACAGGTATCATGTGGGAAATCTATTGTTGAGAAGTCTGGTTTCGAATCATATGCTGATAGTGCTTTCCCCCGCAAAGAGTCTCGACCTCGAGACCCCTCCCACCACCGATATCGCCACCCGCCCCGTCTTCCTCGACCACTCGGCCCAGCTGATCGAGCGGATGCGCGACTTCGCGCCGCATGAACTGGCCGAACTGATGGACCTGTCCGATGCGCTGTCGACGCTGAACGTGGGCCGCTATGCCGCGTGGACCACCGACACCACCCACGCGCGGCAGGCCGTGATGACGTTCAGTGGCGACGTCTACGATGGCCTCGATGCCCGCACGCTGAGCGCATCCCAGCTCGACTACACGCAGGGCCGGGTGCGTATCCTGTCCGGCCTGTATGGCCTGCTGCGGCCGCTGGACCTGATCCATCCGCACCGCCTGGAGATGGGCACGCGGCTGAAGAACGCGCGGGGCAAGGACCTGTATGCGTTCTGGGGCGACCTGATCACGCAGGAACTGAACGGCGCCGCGCGGGCCGGCGGCGCGCGCTGGCTCGTCAATTGCGCGTCGGAGGAATATTTCAAGTCGGTGCGGCCGGCGCAGCTCGACGTGCCCGTCATCACGCCCGTGTTCGAGGAATTCAAGAACGGCCGGTACAAGATCATTTCGTTCTACGCCAAGCGGGCACGCGGCATGCTGGCCCGCTACGCCGCTGTCAACAACATCCTCGACCCGGAACAGCTGAAGGATTTCGACGCGGACGGCTATGCGTTCGCACCGGAAGCGTCGAACGACGAGAAGTGGGTGTTCAGGAGGAAGGTGGCCTGAGCCTTTAAAGAATAGCCCGTGTCCGCCGCAAGGTGGATACGGGCTCTTCAGTAGAGCAGGTTCCTGATGGGTGCCTAATGGGGGCCTAACGGCGGCCTGAGGATGCCTGACGGGAGCTTACGAAGCAGCCCAGAACTTCCACCACTTGCGGTCCGGCTTCGGGGCGCCTTCGTCGAGGAATTTGCTGTTCGGGAAATTGCGCTTGAAGACGCGCATCGCATCGTCGCGCAGCGCCACGTTGCCCAGCTTGTCGTAGCTGCGCGCCATGATCCACAGCGCTTCCTCGATGGCCGGCGAATCGGAATATTCGCGCACCGCGTCCATCGCCCGGTTGGCGGCGGCCAGGTAGGCGCCGCGCCGGTAGTAGTAGCGCGCCACGTAGACTTCGTACGCCGCCATCGCATTGATCAGGTACTTCATGCGGTCGATCGCGTCCGGCGTGTATTTACTTTCCGGGAACTTGTCGACCAGCGCCTTGAACGCGGCAAAGGCTTCGCGCGTGGCTTTCGGGTCGCGCTCGGCCGGATCCTGTTCGTACACGAAGTTCAGCAGGCCGATCTGGTCGTTGAAACTGATCAGGCCGCGCAGGTAGTACATGTAGTCGACGCTCGGATGGTTCGGGTGCAGCTTGATGAAGCGCTCGACGGCGGCCAGCGCCTGGGCCTGGTCCTGCGACTTGTAGTAGGCGTAGGCCACTTCCAGCTGCGCCTGCTGCGCGTACACGCCGAACGGATAGCTTGCTTCGAGACGGTTGAACAACTGGATTGCCCGTTCGTAGTGCTGTCCGGCCAATTCTTCCTTGGCCTCCGAGTATAATTTCGAAGCGGACCAGCCTTTGGTCTCATCCGACTGCTCCGGTAACAGGCTGCATGCCGAGAGACTGGCCAATAGTACGGATGCTGCGATTACCTTCAATTTTTTTTGCATGTTCTCGTGCAAGAAGACGTTTAAACAAGATACGACCTGGCTGATTATAGCCGATGGGAATGCTGTGATATTGAATCCTGAGCCGAATCCGGCCGACCAACCCTCCGACCACGACCTGAAGACCGATCTCGACGCCGACTTCGAAGCGGACATCCTAGCCGACGAAGTCCTTCCCGAAGCCGACGGCTTCGCGAACCCGCTGGGGCCGATCGAACTGCAGCTGACGCCCGACGCCTGCGGCGAACGCCTGGACAAGGTGATCGCGAAACTGGTGCCGCAGTTCTCGCGCGGCCGCCTGCAAAGCTGGATCGAGGAGGGCTTCGTCACCGTCGACGGCAAGCCGGCCAAGGTGCGCGCCACCGTCTACGGCGATGAAAAGATCGTCGTGCTGCCGCAGGCCGCGCCGGAAGACGTGGCCTTCGCGCCCGAGCCGATCGACGTGGACGTGGTCTACGAGGACGATCACCTCATCGTCATCAACAAGCCGGCCGGCCTGGTCGTGCACCCCGGCGCGGGCAACTGGTCGGGCACGCTGCTGAACGGCCTGCTGCACCGCTGGCCCCAGCTGGGCGGCGTGCCGCGCGCCGGTATCGTGCACCGCCTCGACAAGGATACCAGCGGCCTGATGGTCATCGGCAAGGACCTGCCGACCCAGACCGATCTGGTGCGCCAGCTGCAGGCGCGCACCGTGAAGCGCGAATACTGGGCGCTGGCCTGGGGCACGCCGCGGCTGTCCGGCACGATCGACGCGCCGATGGGACGCCACCAGCGCGACCGCGTGAAGATGGCCGTGTCGACGGGCTTCGGCGCGAAGCCGGCGATCACCCATTACGAGCGGCTGGCCGCCGGCGAGCTGGATCGCCGCCCCGTCAGCCTCGTGCAATGCCGCCTCGAGACGGGACGTACGCACCAGATCCGCGTGCACATGGCCCACCTGGGTTACCCGCTGGTCGGCGACTATGTGTACGGCAAGCCGCACCTGACCGGCGTGTTCCACCGCCAGGCACTGCAGGCCCGTCGCCTCGGCCTGGTGCACCCGGCCACCGGCGAGCAGTGCGAATGGGAGATCCCGCTGGCCGACGATTTCCGTGCGCTGCTGGAGGAATGCGGCATCGACGAAGCGTCGCTGCAGCGCGCTGCGGATGCGGACGGCGACAACGACGACTACGACGACGAGTTCGACGACGAATGAGCGCGACGAATGCCACCCAATGGCTGGTTCCCGACTGGCCCGACCTGCCGGACGGCGTCGGTGTGCTGTGCACCACGCGCCGCGGCGGCGTCAGCCCGGCGCCGTATGACGATGGCCAGGGCAAGGGCGGCCTGAACCTGGGCACGCACGTCGGCGATGCGCTGAAGTGCGTGGAGCGCAACCGCGATATCCTGCGCGCCGAGTTGCCGGCCGAGCCGGTCTGGCTGACGCAGGTGCACGGTACCCGCGTGCTCGATGCGGCCACGGTGGACGCCGATGCGGAACCGCCGATCGCCGATGCCAGCTTTACCAGCGCGCGTGGCGTGGTATGCGCGGTCCTCACGGCCGATTGCCTGCCGGTGCTGCTGTGCGACGCCGAAGGCCGCATGGTCGGCGCCGTGCATGCCGGCTGGCGCGGCTTGGCCGATGGCGTGCTGGAAAGGACCGTGGCGTCGATGCGCGAAGCGGGGGCTGGCGAACTGATTGCCTGGCTGGGCGCGGCGATCGGCCCGCACCGCTTCGAGGTGGGACAGGAAGTGCTCGATGCGTTCCTGCGCCGCCCCGGCGCGGACGAAGCGGCCATCCGCAGCGCGTTTCCGCCTTACGGCCTGAAACCGGGTAAGTATTTCGCCGACCTGTATGCGCTGGCCCGAATCGCACTGGCCGGCGTCGGCGTGAGCCGGGTATGGGGTGGCGATTTTTGCACCGTGTCGAATTCGGGCCGCTTCTATTCGTACCGGCGCGACGGCGTGACGGGGCGGCAGGCCAGCCTGATCTGGTTGAAGTAGGCAGCGCACAGTGCAGTGCAGTGAGCGTGCAGGGAGCGTACAGTAAGCGTACAAACCGGCAGTCAGGGTTCGCGGGTTGCCTGGTCGCTTTCGGATTGTCGTTTGGCCAGCTCTTGCTGCTCCTGCTGCTGCTGTTGCTGCTTGTGCTGTTCGCGCCGCGCGCGCTGCAGCCGCCGCCGCTGGCCGATGCGCCGGAAACCGCCGGTCACATAGAGTAAAATTGCAAGAGGAATAATGCAGTACAGCAGGAAAGTCATGACGCCTGCGACGATCGTCGGCTCAGTTACCGACATCAGCAGCACGACGTAAATCCAGGCAAGAGCAACGATCAGCATCGGTAGTTTCGGTTGGAATCACACACAATTCTAAATGGAATATACATGAATATGCCCGACGCGCAGTCCCTGGCCAGCTGGATGGATCCGGCCCAGTGGAAATCCTGGATGCCGAACCCCGACGCATTGGCGAACATCCCGTTGCCCGGTGCCGCGCTGTTGCGCGAAGCCGGTGCGACGGTCAGGCCGGAAGTGCTGGACACCCTGAAGAACGAATACATGGCCGAATTCGGAGCGCTGTGGCAGCAGCTCCTGGAAGGCAAGACTCCCGAGATCCGCGACCGGCGTTTCGCCGCCCCGGCATGGACGGCCAATCCCGTCACCGCGTTCAGCGCGGCGGCCTACCTGTTGAACGGCAAGTTCCTGCTGGCGATGGCGGACGCCGTCGACGCATCGACCCAGCAGAAACAGAAGATCCGCTTCGCCATCCAGCAGGTGGTGGATGCGATGTCGCCGGCGAACTTCTTGGCGACCAATCCGGAAGCCCAGCAGGCGTTGCTCGAATCGAAGGGCGAGAGCCTGACGCGCGGCCTGAAGAACATGCTGGCCGACATGCAGAAGGGCCACATCTCGCTGTCCGACGACAAGGCGTTCGAGGTCGGCCGCAACCTGGCCACGACCGAGGGTGACATCGTGCTGGAAACGCCGCTGTTCCAGCTGATCCAGTACAAGCCGCGCACGGATACCGTGAAGCAGCGACCGCTGCTGATGGTGCCGCCGTGCATCAACAAGTATTACATCCTCGACCTGCAGCCGGCCAATTCGCTGGTGCGCTACGCGGTGGAGCAGGGCAACACCGTGTTCATGGTGTCGTGGCGCAATCCGGACGCGTCGCTGGCGAAGACTTCCTGGGACGACTACACCGAGCAGGGCGTGAT
Organism: Pseudoduganella umbonata; assembly: GCF_014192225.1. GTDB lineage: Bacteria > Pseudomonadota > Gammaproteobacteria > Burkholderiales > Burkholderiaceae_D > Rugamonas > Rugamonas umbonata. Next base: position 573,154 of record NZ_JACHXS010000001.1, read on the forward strand.
CCGCGCGATCCGCGCCGTGCAGGAGATCACGCAGGAAGACACGCTGAACCTGCTGGGCTTCTGCGTCGGCGGCACGCTGCTGTCGACGGCGCTGGCCGTGCTGGCCGCGCGCGGCGAGCAGCCGGCCGCCAGCCTCACGCTGCTGACCACGTTCCTGGACTTTTCCGACACCGGCGTGCTGAGCGTGTTTATCGACGAACCGCAGGTGAAGTTGCGCGAGCAGGCGCTGGGGCAGGGCGGCCTGATGCCGGGCCGCGACCTGGCCAGCACGTTCTCCAGCCTGCGGCCGAACGACCTGGTGTGGAACTACGTGCAGGCGAATTACCTGAAGGGCAATGAGCCGGCCCCCTTCGACCTGCTGTACTGGAACTCGGATTCGACCAACCTGCCGGGGCCGATGTTCTGCTGGTACCTGCGCAACACCTACCTGGAAAACCGGCTGAAGGAGCCGGGCCGCCTGACGGTGGCCGGCGAGCAGGTCGACCTGACGACGATCGATGCGCCGGCGTTCATCTACGGTTCGCGCGAGGACCACATCGTGCCGTGGACGAGCGCCTACGGCTCGATGAACATCCTGAACCCGGCGCGGCGCGAGGCGAACCGTTTCGTGCTGGGCGCTTCCGGCCATATCGCCGGCGTCATCAACCCGCCGTCGAAGAACAAGCGCAGCTACTGGGTCAACGAAGAGCGGCCGGAAGATGCCGATGGCTGGATGGGCGGCGCGGTCGAGCATCCGGGCAGCTGGTGGCCGCTGTGGGCTGCTTTCCTGGCCGAGCACGGCGGCGAGGACATCCCGGCCCGGACCGAGCCGGGCAATGCGGAATACCCTCCGCTCGAGCCGGCGCCTGGTCGTTACGTGAAGGAAAAGGCCGATTGACCGGCAGGAATGCCGGCCGGCAGGCCGGTTTGTCCTGCGCTTATTTTAGTTGCGTTGCAATAAGCGCCATTCCACGCCGTTTATCTTGCCAATTCATACGTTTTTCATATGACGGCACGTGCATGCGCTGAAATTTTCACTCTATAATAGGGTGAGCAGGGCTAGTGAAAGCGAACTCTACGTTCGCTTTTTTTTCGCGGGCCTTTTCGAAACCCAGAAGGAATGCGCTGCGGCGCAATAAACGGAACTCGTGATGAGTAGTGTAAAGAAAACTGCCGAACGCCTGATCAAGAAGTATCCCAACCGCCGACTCTACGATACGCAGACCAGTTCCTACATCACGCTGACCGACGTGAAACAGCTCGTGCTGGACAGCGAACCGTTCACCGTCGTCGATGCCAAGTCGAACGAAGACCTGACGCGCAGCATCCTGTTGCAGATCATCCTGGAAGAAGAGGCCAGCGGCGCGCCGATGTTCTCCACCGACGTGCTGGCGCAGATCATCCGCTACTACGGCCATGCCATGCAGGGCATGATGGGCTCCTACCTGGAAAAGAACGTGCAGGCCTTCACCGATATCCAGCGCCGCCTGACCACCGGCGCCGTGAATTTCGACGGCAAGACCTTCAGCCCGGAAATGTGGACCCAGTTCATGAACGTGCAGGCGCCGATCATGCAGGGCATGATGAACAACTACATCGACCAGAGCAAGAGCCTGTTCGTGCAGATGCAGGAACAGATGCAAAACCAGAGCAAGAACCTGTTCGGTGCCTTCCCGTTCGCCGTGCCGCCGGTACCGACCCCGCCAAGCGACAAGAAGTAACCGTTCCCCGATCAGCTCCCGGCGTACCGCTGCCGCTCGCGCGGCACCACGCCCGGGATGGCGATGCCGGCGCGCGCCGCGCATCGCTCTCCTTCAGCCGCTGTCGTCGCGCGGCGATTCCCAGCCTCTTTCCTTCGCCTACCGTGCCCCAGCCACGCCAGGCATCGCGCATGTGGGCGTTTCGCCACAACGCCGCGACGTGCGGAAACGTTTCCAAAAACTGTTTGACGCGTCAAAATTAACGCTGATAGTATTGTCAACAGATTGTGGAAGCGCTTCCACACCCCATTAACCCAGACGGTTTCATATAGCGAAGCGATGGGCGAACCAGAACCGTATGCCACGAATGACGCATCATTGGCGCGGGGACGGAACGCTTGTCGCGTTCGATCGGGAGATCTCGTGGTGCACAACGCTGTACAGATCCAGGTTGCCGAGACATTCGACGTACCGGCCGATTCCATCCTGTGGCGCAAGGACTTCCTGCTGGGCGTGGCCACGGCTGCCTACCAGATCGAGGGAGCGGCGCGGGAGGATGGCCGGCTGCCGTCGATCTGGGACACCTTCTCGGCCACGCCGGGCAAGGTACTGCACGGCGACACCGGCGCCATCGCCTGCGACCACTACCACCGCTGGCGCGACGATGTCGAGCTGATCGCGTCGCTGAACGTCGATGCCTACCGGCTGTCGATCGCCTGGCCGCGCGTGATGGACGCGGCGGGCCGCCCGAACGGCAAGGGCATCGCGTTCTACCGCGACCTGCTGCGCGCACTGAGCGACAAGGGCATCCGGACCTCCGTTACGCTGTATCACTGGGACCTGCCGCAGCACCTCGAGGATGCGGGCGGCTGGCTCAACCGCGACACGGCCTACCGCTTCGCCGACTATGCGGACCTGATGAGCCGCGAGCTTGCCGGCCTGGTCGATTACTGGTCGACGCTCAACGAGCCGTGGTGCTCGGCGATGCATGGCTATGGCACGGGCCATCATGCACCCGGCCATGCCAGCGTGATCGAGGCGAACCGCGCGCTGCACCACCTGCTGCTGGGCCACGGCCTGGCGCTGGCGGCGCTGCGCCGCAACGATCCGGCCTCGCGCAAGGGCATCGTCCTCAATGTCGGCCGCGGCACCACCGACGGTGCCTCGGCGGCCGACCGCCGCGCGGCCGAACTGTTCGAGCTGCAGCACAACGACTGGATCCTCGACCCGCTGCTGAAGGGCAGCTACCCGGCCGCGCTGTACGAAGAACTGTGGCCGGGCGCGCAGCCGCCGGTGCGGGAGGGCGACCTGGCGATCATCGGCGCGCCGCTGGACTTCATCGGCATCAACTACTACTTCCGCACCAATGTCCGCGCCGACGGCAACGGCGGCTACGTCGAGGTGCCGCTGGAAGGCGTCGAACGCACGCAGATGGGCTGGGAGGTCTATCCGGAAGGGCTGGCGCACCTTCTGATCGCGTTCCGCGACCAGTACCCGAACCTGCCGCCGGTGTACATCACGGAGAACGGCATGGCCTGCGACGACGAGGTGTGCGGCGGCGAAGTCGTCGATGGCCAGCGCATCGCGTTCCTGAACCGCCACCTGGCCGCCGTCGACCGCGCGGCCAGGGCGGGCGTGGACGTGCGGGGCTACTTCATCTGGTCGCTGATGGACAATTTCGAGTGGGCCTTCGGCTACGAGCGGCGCTTCGGCATCGTGCACGTCGACTACGCCACGCAACGGCGCACGCCCAAGCGCAGCGCCCGGCTGGTGCGCGACTTCCTGGCGCAGCGAAAGGAGCGCCCCTGAGTATCTGCCGGCGAGGCTTTCACTTATCATAAGCATCCCATACCAATAAGGCGCCCCGAGCGCCATGGAGACGACATGAACAAGGCACCATTCGGCGCCAGGGCCAGGGCCGCCGTGCTGGCCCTGGCCCTGGCGCAGCTGCACGCGGCGCAGGCGGCCGCACAGGCGCCGCCAGCGCAGACGCCAGCGCAGACGCCACTGAAGGCGACGGTGTCGCACTGGTGGACATCCGGCGGCGAATCGGCGGCGATCCGCCAGTTCGCCGATGCCTTTACCCGCGCCGGCGGCCAGTGGATCGACCAGGCGGTCGCCGGCGCCGACCAGTCGCGCGCGTCGACGATCAACCGCATCGTCGGCGGCAATGCGCCGGTTGCCGCCCAGTTCAATACGTCGAAGCAGTTCCGCGACATCGTCGACCAGGGCCTGCTGAACAACCTGGACGACGTGGCCGCGAAGGGCAACTGGGACAATATCCTGCCCGGCACGATCATCGACGCCATCAAGATCGACGGCCATTACTATGCCGCGCCCGTCGACATCCACATGCCCGCGTGGTTCTTCTACTCGAAAGCGGCCTATGCGAAGGCGGGCATCAGGGCCGAGCCGCGCAACTGGAACGAGTTCGTCGCCCAGCTGGAGCAGTTGAAGAAGGCGGGCCTGATCCCGCTCGCGTTCGGTGGCCAGGTGTGGCAGGAAAAGATCGTGTTCGACGCGATCTTCGCGCTGGTCGGCGGGCCCGAGCTGTACCTGCGGATCTACCGCGACCGCGACCTGAAGGCGGTGGCGTCGCCGGCGTTTCGCGAGGTGCTCGTGAAATTCAAGTCGCTGCGCGCCTACACGGACCGTGGCGCGCCCGGCCGCAACTGGAACGATGCGACGGCCCTGGTCGTGTCGGGGCGTGCCGGGGTGCAGATCATGGGCGACTGGGCAAAGGGCGAGTTCACGTCGGCGGGCCAGGTCGCGGGCCGTGATTTCGGCTGCTACCCGGGCTTCGGTCCGCGTCCGCCGTACATGGTGGCCGGCGATGCCTTCGTGTTCCCGAAGACGGCGAAACCGCAGGTCGTCAAGGCGCAGAAGCTGCTTGCCACGGTCATGACGGCGCCGGGTCCGCAGGCCGAGTTCAGTGCCCGCAAGGGATCGATTCCGATCCGGCCGGACGTCGACATGACGAAGCTGGACCTGTGCGCGCGGATGGGCATCGAGATCATGCAGGACAAGTCGCGCCAGCTGCCGAACGCTGAAATGCTGCTCGATCCGGACCTGAACGGCGCGCTGCAGGATGTGCTGACGAACTACTGGAACCGCAACGAAACGCCGGAGCGCGCGCAGCAGGCCTTCGCCCAGGCCATCAGGGACAACACATGGTAGCCGCTCCGCGTCCTGTCCGACGTCCTGGCCGAACCTCCACGGCACGGGTGGCCTGCCTGTCGGCCTATCTTGCGCTGCTGCCGATGGCGCTGACGGCGCTCGGCGCCTATGTGCTGACCATCCTGTGGACGGCGCGCGTCTCGGTGTCGTCGAGCCGCATCTTCCCGGCCGGCGACTTCGTCGGCATGGGCCAGTACGAGCGCCTGTTCCGCAACGCGCGCTGGCTGCTGTCGCTGGAGAACCTGGCGATCTACGGCCTGCTGTTCATCGCCGCCTGCCTGGTGCTGGGCTTCCTGCTGGCAGTCTTCATCGACCAGAAGGTCATGGCGGAAGGCACGCTGCGCACCGTGTTCCTGTACCCGTACGCGATGTCGTTCGTCGCCACCGGCCTGGTCTGGCAATGGATCCTGAACCCGGAGCTGGGCATCCAGGGCGTGGCCCGCCGGCTGGGCTTCGAGGACTTCACGTTCGACTGGATCGTCCAGCAGGACAAGGTGCTGTTCACCGTCGTCATCGCCACGGTATGGCAGGCCTCCGGGCTCGTGATGGCGCTGCTGCTGTCCGGCCTGCGCGGCATCGACGACGAGCTGTGGAAGGCCGCCCGCATCGACGGCATACCGGCCTGGCGGGTGTACGCATCGATCGTGCTGCCGATGCTGTGGCCGTCGGTCTCCACCGCGCTGATCCTGCTGTTCGTGATGGTCGTCAAGCTGTTCGATGCCGTCGTCGCGATGACGCAGGGCGGGCCCGGCACGGCCAGCGAAGTGCCGGCCAAGTTCATCATGGACTACCTGTTCGGCCGGGCCAATATCGGGCTGGCGTCGGCCGCCTCGATCGTGCTGCTGCTGACGGTGCTGGCGATCGTGGCGCCGCTGTACTACGCACGCGGCAAGGCCGTGCAAAGGGGGCAGCAATGAAGCGCGACATGGAATCGGCCGTGCGGCCGCCGCCTGCGCTGCCGGTGCGCCTGAGGCGTCCGCTGCTGACGCCGGGCCGCATCGGCATCTACCTGTTTCTCGCCACCGCCGCGCTGTTCTTCCTGGTGCCGCTGTACGTGATGCTGGTGACGTCGGTGAAGCCGATGGCCGAGATCCGTCTCGGCAATATCTTCGCGCTGCCGGCCGCGCCCACGCTCGAACCGTGGCGCAACGCGTGGCAGGCGGCCTGCACGGGGCTCGAATGCGAAGGCATCCGCGGCGGCTTCTGGAATTCGGTGCGGATCACCGTGCCCAGCGTGCTGCTGTCGATCGCCCTGGGCGCCGTGAACGGCTATGCGCTGTCGTTCTGGCGGCCGCGCGGCGCCAACGCGCTGTTCGCGGTGCTGATGATCGGCGCATTCATTCCGGGCCAGGTGCTGCTGTATCCGCTGGTGCGGGCGCTGGCCGCGGTCGAACTGTACAGCAGCCTGCCGGGCATCGTCATCGTGCACGTGATTTTCGGCATGCCGATGATGACGCTGCTGTTCCGGAACTACTACGCTTCGCTGCCGCAGGAGCTGTTCAAGGCCGCGCGCATCGACGGCGGCGGCTTCTGGCGCATCTTCTTCGAGCTGATGCTGCCGATGTCGACGCCGGTGATCGTCGTCGCCGCGATCATGCAGGTGACGAACATCTGGAACGATTTCCTGCTCGGCCTCGTATTCGCCGGCTCGGACAACCTGCCGATGACGGTCCAGCTGAACAACATCATCAACACGACGACCGGCGAGCGGCAGTACAACGTGAACATGGCGGCGACGATCCTGACGTCGCTGGTACCGCTCGCGCTGTACTTCTTTTCCGGCCGCTGGTTCGTGCGCGGCATCGCCAGCGGCGCCGTCAAGGGTTGAATCGAAGGTCAAGTCTTGGGTCAAGAAGGTCAATCAAGGGGTAATCCGATGTCGAATGTTTCCATCCGCAGTCTGCAGATCCAGCTGGGCGCCAACAAGGTCATCGATTCGCTCGACCTGGAAGTCGACGCCGGCGAATTCATCGTGCTGCTGGGCCCCTCCGGCTGCGGCAAGTCGACGCTGCTGCACAGCATCGCCGGCCTGAACGACGCGGCCGGCGGCAGCATCCGCATCGGCGGGCGCGACATGACGTACGCCGACCCGAAGGACCGCGGCATCGCGCTGGTGTTCCAGTCGTATGCGCTGTACCCGACCATGAACGTCGAGCGCAACATGTCGTTCGGCCTGCGCATCAACGGCACGCCGAAGGCCGAGATCGAGCGCCGCGTCGCACGCGCGGCCGAGATGCTGCAACTGGGCCCGCTGCTCAAGCGCAAGCCGGGCCAGCTGTCCGGCGGCCAGCGCCAGCGCGTGGCGATCGGCCGGGCGATCGTGCGCGAGGCCGACGTGTTCCTGTTCGACGAGCCGCTGTCGAACCTGGATGCCAAGCTGCGCACCGAGCTGCGCCGCGAACTGAAGACGCTGCACCGCCAACTTGGTGCGACGATGATCTACGTGACGCACGACCAGGTCGAGGCGATGACGCTGGCCGACCGGATGGCCGTGATGAAAGGCGGCGCGATCCAGCAGTTCGACACGCCGGATGCGATCTACCGCGCGCCGGAAAACCTGTTCGTCGCCAGTTTCCTGGGTTCTCCCGGCATGAACCTGTTCAGGGGCCGCATCGAGACCGATGGCGCGATCCGCTTCACCGACGGCCACATGGCGCTGGACCTGTCGCACTATCCGTTCCGCCAGCGCCCCGCGCACGGGCAATCCGTGGTGCTGGGCGTGCGTCCGGAAGACGTCGAGGTGTCGGCCGGCGGCGCCTGCCGCGCGCCGGTGACGCTGGTCGAGGCAATGGGGGCGCACCGCATCGTCTGGCATGACTACCACGGCACCCAGGTCGCCGCGATCGTGCAGGACGACCGGCCGGGCGGCGCCTTCTCGCTGCGCGCCGGCCAGGTGTCCCTGTTCGACGAGACCTCGACACAGCGCCTGTAACGCCACACACCGTTTTGCAGTACATGCCGCGCGAGCGGCGGGAACCGTCACGCGTGCACGGCAGGGCCGGCGCACGCCCGCGGAATGAAGTCCACGTCAACCACAGGGAAGAAGAGGGCAGATCATGAAACAGTTCAGGAAGAGCGCGCTGGCGCTGGCGGTCGCGGCGATGAATGTGACGACAGGTGCCGCGCTGAGTGCCAGTCCGGCGCACGCGCAGACCGGCACGGGGGCGGCCGAAGGCGCCGCGGACCGCGCCAATGCGGCCGGCGGCGGTCTGGAACGCATCGTCGTGACGGCGAACCGGCGCGACCAGCTGGTGCAGGATACGCCGCTGGCCGTGTCGGCGTTCACGCAGGATACGCTGCAGAACAACCAGGTCAAGGACCTGGCGTCGCTGACGGCGCTGGTACCCAGCCTCGTCGTCGAGCCGCACAGCGACTCCGGCGGCGTGCACGTCTACATGCGCGGCGTGGGCTCGGCCAACCACACGGAGCTGGGCGACCCGGCCGTGGCGTTCTATGTCGACGGCATCTACCTGCCGCGCCCGCAGGGCGCCACCGCGCTGATGTACGACCTGTCGCACGTCGAGGTGGCGCGCGGGCCGCAGGGCACGCTGAACGGCCGCAACTCGACCGCGGGCGCCGTCAATCTCGTGTCGGCGGCGCCGAACACGACCAAGCTGCTCGGCTCGGCCTCGATTGTCGTGGGCAACCACCACCGCATCCAGACCCAGGGCATGATCAACATACCGTTCGGCCCGAACATTGCGCTGCGGGTGGCGGCGATCAAGGACAGCCACGACGGCTACGTGGACTTCGCGCGCGGCTCGAACGTGCCTCCCGGGGCCGACAGGTACGGCGCCCAGGACCAGTCCGGCGCGCGCGCCACGCTGCTGTGGAAAATCCTGCCGACGCTGAAGGCCACCTTCATCGCCGACTACTACGAGGACCAGGGCGCCGGCAGCATCTACCTGCCCATCGAGACGCAGGGGCGCGACCGGTGGAGCGCCGTGATCGATACGCCCGGCGTGCTGGACCAGTCGATCACCACTTACAAGACGAAGTGGAACTGGGCGCTGAACGACGCGGTGGACGTCCAGTACCTGGGCAGCTGGAGCCGGCTGAAACGCAGCAATGCGAGCGACGCGGACGCGGGCCTGTACCTGGGCTTCAAGGCCGAGAACCGCACCGAGTGGGGCCAGTTCGACAGTCACTCCAACGAGCTGCAGTTCCGCTCCGCCGAGGGCGGCGCGATCGAGTGGGTGGCCGGGCTGTTCGAATTTGGCGAGAAGAACAAGATCCGCTTCGACATCGACCGCAGCCAGATCTCCGAGGCGGCCCTGCAGCAGGACCTGGCGAACGGCAACGTGATCTTCGTGCAGCCCACCGTGGGCCAGTACGCATCGGCGATGACCTTCATCCAGGGCGACCGGCAGCTGAAATCGAAAGCGGTCTTCGCGCAGGGCAGCTGGAACCTGGACGAACGCTACAAGGTCACGGCCGGGGCACGCTACACGAAGGACCACAAGTTCGACCGGGGCGGGCAGAACTGGGCGTGCCCGAACTGGCCGGACAACGCGCCGCGCGGCACCACGGTATTGACGCCGAACCAGGTCGCGCCGGCCAGGGCGCCGCCCGCCCGGTGATCGGGGCAGAAGCATGCTTCCGGCAGCGCCGGGTGCGCGCGGTTCAGGAAGGCGATGCGCGGGTGCAGGCGCTGCAGCATCAGCAGGTCGTCGTCGCGCAGGTCGTGCGCGAGCACGACGATGCCGTCGCAGTCGCGGCCGATCAGGAACTTGACGGCCTCGATGGCCTCCTCGCGCGGCGGCAGCGGACCGCATCCGGTCGCCACCACGACATGGCGGCGCAGCGCACGCAGTTCCACGTCGGTCTGTTTCAGGATGGTGCCGTAGTAGGCGCCGAAGAAGGTGGGGGCGAAGATGCCGATCATGCCCAGCGACTGGGCCGACAGGGAGCGGCCGATCGACGACGGCCGGAACTTCAGCGCCTCGACGGCTTCCTGCACGCGGCGCTGCGCGTCGGCGGAAACGGGGCCGGAACCGGTGATGGCGCGCGACGCGGTGGACATGCCGACACCGGCAAGGGTTGCAACGTCCTTCAGCGTGGCCAAGCGACACTCCCTCGAATGAGACGGGCTATGGTAGCACGGGGCCACTTCAGGTAAAATAGACGATTGGTCCGAACATTCGTTGACACTTGAACATGCAATCTCAGCCACTTTCCCGTCTTACCAAGCCCGCCGATGGATCGCCAGCACCCAAGGTAGGTTTTGTTTCGCTCGGCTGCCCGAAGGCGCTGGTCGATTCCGAGCAGATCCTCACGCAGCTGCGCGCGGAAGGCTATGACACCGCCAAGTCGTACGCCGGCGCCGATCTCGTCATCGTCAACACCTGCGGCTTCATCGATGCCGCGGTGCAGGAATCGCTCGATGCGATCGGCGAGGCGCTGGCCGAGAACGGCAAGGTCATCGTGACCGGCTGCCTGGGCGCGAAGAAGGATGCCGCCGGCGACGACCTGATCCAGAAGATCCACCCGAAGGTGCTGGCCGTGACCGGTCCGCACGCGGTAGGCGAGGTGATGGCGCAGGTGCACACGCACCTGCCCAAGCCGCACGAGCCGTTCATCGACCTGGTGCCGCCGCAGGGCGTGAGGCTGACGCCGAAGCACTATGCCTACCTGAAGATTTCCGAGGGCTGCAACCACCGCTGCTCGTTCTGCATCATCCCGTCGATGCGGGGCGACCTGGTGTCGCGTCCGATCGGCGAACTGATGATGGAAGCGGAAAACCTGTTCAAGGCGGGCGTCAAGGAACTGCTGGTGATCTCTCAGGACACGTCGGCCTACGGCATCGACGTCAAGTTCCGCTCCGGCTTCTGGAACGGCCGCCCGGTGAAGACGCACATGACGCAGCTGACCGAAGCACTGGGCCAGCTGGCCGCGCAGTACGGTGCGTGGGTGCGCCTCCATTACGTCTATCCGTACCCGCACGTGGACGAGATCATCCCGATGATGAGCGGCGGCCACGTGCTGCCTTACCTCGACATTCCGATGCAGCACGCCCACCCGGAAGTGCTGAAGCGGATGAAGCGTCCGGCCTCCGGCGAGAAGAACCTGGAGCGCATCCTGAAATGGCGCCAGATGAATCCCGACCTGACGATCCGTTCGACCTTCATCGCCGGCTTCCCGGGCGAGACCGAAGCGGAGTTCGAGTACCTGCTGGACTTCCTGAAGGAAGCGCAGATCGACCGGCTGGGCTGCTTCGCCTATTCGCCGGTGGAAGGCGCCACCGCCAACGAGATCGCCAACCCGGTGCCGGAAGAACTGCGCGAGGAACGCCGCGGCCGCGTGATGCTGCTGCAGGAGGAAATCTCGCGGGCGCGCCTGAAGGCCAAGGTCGGCAAGACCATCAAGGTGCTCATCGACGAGCTGACCCCGTCCGGCGCGATCGGCCGCTCGGCCGCCGATGCGCCCGAGATCGACGGCGTGGTCCACGTCAAGAAGCCGTTCGAGCCGCACAAGAAGCTGGCTGTCGGGCAGTTCTTCGATGTCGAGATCACGCGCGCCGATGCGCACGACCTGTGGGGCGATGCGTAACGCTGCGTAACGCTACCTAACGCACGCTACAATGCAGGGCGGACCATCACGGTCCGCCTTTTTTTATGCCCGCAATGTTATCCCGACTTCTGCCCGACCGACGCTGACATGACCACCAAGAAAATCTCCCCGCAGACCGCGCTGATCCATTCGGAGTATGAACCGCCGGCCGGCTTCGGCGCGTTCCCGCCCGCCATCCACCACGCCTCGACGGTGCTGTTCCCGAACGTGGCGGCGCTCCGCTCGGGCGACTGGAAGGACAAGAGCGCCTACACCTACGGCCTGCACGGCACGCCCACCACGTTCACGCTGGAAGCACGCCTGGCGCAGATCGAGGGCGGCACCGATTGCCTGCTGGCGCCGTCCGGCCTGGCGGCCATCGCGATGGTCGACTTCGCGCTGCTGAAGACGGGCGACGACGTGCTGCTGCCCGATAACATCTACAACCCGAACCGCGTGCTGGGCAACTGGCTGCAGGAGTCGATGGGTATCACGGCGCGCTACTACGATCCGCTGGTCGGCGCAGGCATCGCGGCACTGATCCAGCCGAACACGCGGCTGATCTGGACCGAGGCGCCCGGCTCCGTATCGATGGAAGTGCCGGACCTGCCGGCGATCTGCGCCGCCGCCAAGGCGAAGGGTGTGGCGGTTGCCCTGGACAACACCTGGTCCGCCGGCATCGCACTGCGCGCGTTCGAGCTCGGCGTCGACATCGTCGTGCAGGCGCTGACAAAGTACCAGTCCGGCGGCGCCGACGTGCTGATGGGCGCCGTCATCACGCGCGACGACGGGCAGCCCGGCGGCCTGCACGACCGGCTGTCGCTGTCGCACATGCGGCTCGGCTACGGCGTCGGCGCCGACGATGCCTACCTCGTGATGCGCGGCCTGCCGACGATGAAGCTGCGTTTCGATGCGCACGATGCCGGCGCCCGCACGGTCGCCGCATGGTTGTCGGCGCGGCCCGAGATCGCGAAAGTGCTGCACCCGGCGTTCGAGGATTGTCCGGGACATGAAACGTGGAAGCGCGACTTCACCGGTGCCGGCGGCCTGTTCTCGGTCCTGTTCGATGCGCGCTACACCGAGGAGCAGACCGACCGCTTCATCGATTCGCTGAAGCTGTTCAAGATCGGCTACAGCTGGGGTGGGCCGAACAGCCTGTGCGTGCCGTACCGCATCCAGGCGATGCGGCGCGGCTGGCCCGACGCCGGTATTCTCGTGCGCTTCAATATCGGGCTGGAAGATCCGGCCGACCTGATCGCCGATATCGAGGCGGCGCTGGCGCTCATGTGATCCCTGTCGTTATCGGTAGGCACCGCCTATCGCTGCGATGGAGTAATTCAATCGGCCAGTGCCTTTCAAACAATGGATCCGCCTGCTTTAATGAAAAAGCAAGTCTGTCAAAGGAGAAGTCTGCCAGCCCTTCATTCATAACGACAAGGAGGAGTCATGAAAGCTTCATGCGGCAAGGTTTCATACAGGCCGTTGGTCGGTGCCGTCGCCATCGCCCTGGCGCTGGTCCCGGCACTGGTCTGGACACAGGATGCCAGACCCAAGCCACCTCCGGCGCAGCTGCCGAGCAGCTACATGAAGGTCGACATCACCGAGCCGTTCCAGGTGACGATGGAGCGGATGAAGGCGGCGCGGCCCGCCATCGAGCGCCGCCAGCAGGACCTGCTGGCGCAGCGCTACGACCTGGCGAACCGGCCGGCGGCGGGCGTGACGATGTTTCGCGGAAAGCCCGTGCAGGCGGGCGTGCGCGTCAAGCTGCCGCGCGGCGTGACCTGGCAGCAGCTTGCGGGCATGCGCCCCGAGGACGTCAAGGCGAAAGGCCTGTTCCCGGCCGGCTTCCTGCCGCTGTCGCATCCGAACCATCCGGAAGGGGGCATGCTGTTCCCGCAGTTCCACATCGACGAGATCCTGCGCCAGGAACGGCGCGACCTGAACCGTTTCGACCTGTCGTTCGACCTGCCCGACCATATCCTGCCGGAGTTCCACGCATCCGGAAATGGGCGACGTGGCGAACGGCAGGCTGCTGACGATCGATAACTACTACGAGATCTTCAACGGCCTGCTCAATCCGAAGCAGATCGAGGGCCTGCGCCTGCTGCTCACGCCATTCCCGCAGCAGCAGTTCAACCAGACCGAGGACCGGCGCTCGGTGCGCCCGAGCATGGGCGTGTCGTGCTTCGACTGCCATTCGAATGGCCATACCAACGCCTCGACGCACCTGGTCGGCGACATCCGTCCGCAGGAACTGCGCCACCGCATCGAAACGCCGACCTTGCGCGGCCTGAACGTGCAGCGCCTGTTCGGCTCGCAGCGGGCGCTGAAGACGGTCGAGGACTTCACCGAGTTCGAGCAGCGCGCCGCCTATTTCGACGGCGATCCCGTGATCGCCACGAAGAAGGGCGTCAACATCCTCGAACGGGGCAGCCAGGTGCATTTCATGGCCGAATTCCAGGCATTGATGGACTTTCCGCCGGCGCCCAAGCTAAACGTGTATGGCAAGCTCGATCCAAGGAGGGCCACTGAGCAGGAGCTGCGCGGCGAGGCTGTCTTCAACGGCAAGGGGCAGTGCGTGGCCTGCCACGCTGCGCCGTACTATACGGACAACCTGATGCACGACCTGAAGACCGAGCGCTTCTACAAGGTGCAGATGGTGAACGGCATGAAGGCGGTCGGCGACGGCAAGATCAAGACGTTCCCGCTACGGGGCATCAGGGAGTCGCCGCCATACCTGCACGACGGCCGGCTGATCACGCTGGAAGACACGGTGGAATTCTTTAACCTCGTGCTGGAGACGAAGCTGACGGATACGGAGAAGGCCGACCTGGTGGCGTTCCTGCGGGTGTTGTAGGCGCATCCTGAAAAGAGGCGCTGCCGCTGGTGTCGGACACTTTCTCGCACCGCGAAAAGGTGTCGGACACCGGTTTCATCGACCTCGGCTTCGCATCACACCGGCTCGTTGTTGTTGAGCGCGATGAAGCCGCGGATCAGCCGGTAGGCCTTCCAGACCCACGCGGCGACCCAGATGACCCACGCGAACAGGATGCCGATGATCGTGGCGAACAGGATCCAGCCCAGCGCCATCCACACGACATACCACCAGAACGAACGTATCTGCCAGCCGTGATGGCTGTGCACGAACGTGCCTTCGGTTTCGGGCCGCTTCACGTAGTTCAGGATCAGCGGGATGAAAGAAAACAGGCCGAGCGTGAAGAAGAAACTGACGGCATGCGCCACGTACAGCCACCATGCCCAGCTCTTGGCCGAGTCGGTGCGGGAATCGAGAACGAGGTCCTGGGCCATCTAGCACTCCCCTTGTTGGAGGTTGAAAGGAAGGCACAGTCTATAGCAATTCTGCCAAGGCGGGAGCACCGCCTGGCCGCTGGCTACATGCTGCGGCCGTCGTAATGCTGGACCGGGATGGCATCCAGATCGATGCCGTCGATGCAGCGGATGTTGATCGCCGCCGTCGCATTGCCTTTCGGATCGGTGCCTTCGCCGTAGGGATGGATGCCGCAGGCCGGGCAGAAGCGGTGCCGGATCACGTGCTTGTTGAACAGGTAGGTGGCCGCGTTCTCGTCCGGCGTGGTCAGCTTCAGCTGGCCGCGCGGAACGAACCACAGCAGCGATCCCTTGCGCCGGCAGATCGAACAGTTGCACGACAGGGCACCGTCGATCGTGCCCTCGATTTCAAACGCCACCTTGCCGCAGTGGCAGCTTCCCTTGTAGAGCATGGCACCTCCCGGAATGGTCAGGACTGGTCGCTGCTGGAATACTCGGCCGCCGCCTTGGCGGACCACATCGCTTCTTTCTGCGAGGGATAGGGTTCGTCGTAGCCTTCGATGCTGCCGTCGTCGCCGACGAACCACAGCGTCCAGCCCCCGTCGACCTGCTGGATGGCGATGTCGCCCGGACGGCAATGGGTAGCCGGCTCCTCGCCGATATCGAGGGTGACGATGCGGGTGCGGCGGTGCGTGATGGTGGTTGGCATGGCTATTGGTATTGACGCAGGTAGGCAAGCAGGTTGGCGATCTTGCGCTCGTCGGAATAGCCCCACAGGCGCATCTTCGTGCCCGGCACGACGGCATCCGGATCGCGCAGGAACGCGGCCAGGGTGCTGTCGTTCCAGACGACCGGCGATTTCTTCATCGCGGCGGAATAGGCATATTGCAAACTGCCGGCGCGTCGGCCGAACAGGTTGTTGAGGTGCGGGCCGAACGCGTTGCGCGCGCCCGGACCCACCTGGTGGCACGAGGCGCACACGCGGAACGCGGCCGCGCCGGCCTTCGGATCGGCACCGCCAGCGGCGTTGGCATTCAGGGCAGGCAGCATGGCAATCAACAGCGCAGGGATGTGCAGAAGACCGGATCGTTTCGTGACGCGACGTTTCATCGCCTGATTATAGACCCGCCGGGGCCGCCCGTGCGCGGTACGCCGGTAACGCATGCAATGCCGGCGCAGCGGACGACCGCCCAGCGATTGATGCTCGAGTATAAGTACGCGCGGGGCACCCCGGTTGGCATCAAAATTTCTTGATTGGAAATTGCAAGTTGTGAATATGGGACAGTGCGAATATCTTTCGGAAAAAATATCGGACCCGTTCGGCCGGTGTTAATATCATATTTTATTAATAACAGGGGCGGGCATGAGAATACTTTCTAGCATAATGATAGCTGCAGCCGTATGTTGTGCACCGATTGCTAACGCTGCCCTGCAAGAGGTTTCTGTCACGACCAATATTGCTACCCTGCAGAAGGATGGCGTGGAAGTGGAATCGGTCCTGATTAACCAGTTTGACGGATACCAGCCCGTGGATTTGCTGGTCGTCGGACAAATCCACACAGGTACGCTGACGTATGGGTTCGCAGACCCATCGGCGGCGCTGGATTGGTATCAGCCTGACCCGGACATTCCCAGGTGGCAGGCGATGATCACGGAAGACAGTGTCGCGGCAAACATTCCCGAACTGGCTTCCTGGACTTCGCATCCCTGGTTCGAGAAATCTGCAGACGGAGTTAAAGTGCATCTCTATTTCCCGGGCGTGACAGGGGCTTACACCATCACCGGGTCGGCGGCGGCAGGAGCACTCGACGGGGTTACCACATGGCGAGGGGCACTGGATCGCCTGTTCCTGGAACCTGGGTTCAAGTTTGACTATATTTATGAGGGTTATGAAGAAGTCGAGGGCTATGCTTTTTCATTTACCGGCAATTTTATTCCTGAAATTGCCGCGCCTGTGCCGGAACCTGGTGCAGCCGCGATGACAATCGCCGGCCTGTTCGTAGTTGGAGCAGCGGCACGTCGCCGCAGGAAAATCCGCCAACGCGACATTTATTCCGTCGCAATGACCCTGGATAATCTGCAACGCGCATAATCGTGCGGGACACGAAGGTGGATTTCGCCACTTTCGTGCCACTCGACTGATTGCCGCGTTTGCCACGCTGCGCAATCCGAATCTCGATTCAATCCCGATTCCGATCCCGATCCCGATCCCGATTCCAGTTCAATCCCACACCAGCGGCGTATTGCCGGACCGTGAATCGGCACATGCCATGTACGCAGGAATGCTGCCCGCGCGCCGGGCTGATGCCACCCCTGCTACAGTTAGTATTCCTCCAACAAGCTGCATGGGTCATGGATACGCACCGACTTGCCGACAACATCAAGCACCTCGCCGGCTGGCTGCTGGTCACTTTCGCGGCGGCGGCGCTGGGCGCCTGGGCCTCGCAGGACGCGCCGCAGTTCTACGCGCAGCTGAGCAAGCCCGACTGGGCGCCTCCGGCCGGTGTGTTCGGTCCGGTGTGGACGGCGCTGTACCTGCTGATGGCCATCGCCGCGTTCCTGGTCTGGCGCATGCGCGGCTTCTCGACGGCGCCGCGCACGCTCTGGCTGTACCTGGTGCAGCTGGCCGCCAACGCCTTGTGGAGCTGGCTGTTCTTTGCCTGGCACCTGGGCGGCGCGGCGTTTGCCGAAGTGCTGCTGCTGTGGGCGCTGGTGCTGGCCACCACGGTGGCGTTCTGGAAGGCGCGCCGCATCGCCGGCGTGATGCTGCTGCCTTACCTGGTGTGGGTCACCTTCGCCGCCGGGCTCACGTTCGCCTGCTGGCAGCGCAATCCTCAACTGCTGGGCTGACCCCGGGGTCCAGGTCATCTCCGGCCCGCTGGACGGAAGCGCCACCGTTGTCTATGCTCCCCGCATTACATTGGAGAAGAGACATGAGCGGACCCCTGCAAGGAATCAAAGTGATTGAAATCGGCGCCCTGATCGCGGCGCCGTTCGCGGCCCGGCTGATGGCCGAGTTCGGCGCCGACGTGATCAAGATCGAGGCGCCCGGCGACGGCGATCCGATCCGCAAGTGGCGCAAGCTGCACAACGGCACGTCGCTGTGGTGGTACCTGCAGTCGCGCAACAAGCGCTCGATCGCGCTGAACCTGAAGAGCCCGGACGGCATCGCCATCGTCAAGCGCCTGCTCGAGGATGCCGACGTCCTCATTGAAAACATGAAGCCCGGCGCGCTGGAAAAGCTGGGCCTGGGCTGGGACGTGCTGCATGCGCTGAACCCGAAGCTGACGATGGTGCGCATATCCGGCTATGGCCAGACCGGCCCTTATAAAGACCGGCCGGGCTTCGGCGCGATCGGCGAGGCGATGGGCGGCATCCGCTATACCACCGGCGAGGCGGGCGGCGTGCCGGCCCGTGTCGGCGTCAGCCTGGGCGACTCGCTGGCGTCGCTGCACGCGGTGATGGGCGCGCTGATGTCGGTGCTGCGCGTGAAGACGGGGCAGGGCGACGGCCAGGTGGTCGACGTATCGCTCGTCGAGAGCGTGTTCAACCTGATGGAAAGCCTGGTGCCGGAATACGACCTGCTGGGCCACGTGCGCGAGCGCAGCGGCGGCGCGCTGCCGGGCATCGCGCCGTCGAACACCTATCCGACACGCGACGGCGCCTACGTCGTCATCGCCGGCAACAGCAATCCGATCTACAAGCGGCTGATGGCCGTGATCGGCCGGCCCGACCTGGCCGACGACCCCCGTTTCGCGCAGAACGACGGCCGTGCCGCGCAGGCCGCGCTGATCGATGCGGCGATCGCCGGATGGACGTCGTACCATCCGATCGAACACGTGCTGGCCGAACTGGAAGCGGCCGACGTGCCGGCCGGCCGCATCTACTCGGTGGCCGATATCGTCGCCGATCCGCACTACCAGGCACGCGGCATGATCCTGCGCCAGCGCCTGCCGGACGGCGTCGAGGTGGCCATGCCCGGCATCGTGCCGAAGCTGTCCGACACGCCGGGCGCGGTGCGCTGGCAAGGTCCGGTCCTGGGCGAGCATACCGATGCCGTGCTGGCGCAGCTGGGCATGACGGCGGCCGATATCGCCCGCTTGCGCGAGGGCGGCGCGGTGCAGTAGGAATAGTAGCGCCGGCAAACTGCCTGGTGTCGGACACCTTCAGGTGTCGGACACCGGTTTTACCTGCATAGATCGACGATGGCGGCGAAAACCGGTGTCCGACACCGAAGGACCGGTATCCGACACCAGGCCGCGGACTCCGCCAGCAGCAGCGAATGCCCCGATTTCAGTCGAGCAGCTCAGTCGAGCAGCTTAGTCGAGCAGCTTAGTCGAGTAAATTAAGAATCCCGTCCAGGCCGACGAAGTTCAGCGCCACCGTGGCCTGCTCGCGCACGACCGGCTTGGCGCGGAACGCCACCGACATGCCGGCGATGCCCATCATTTTCAGGTCGTTGGCGCCGTCGCCCATGACGATTGCCTGGCTCGGGTCGATGCCCAGCGTGGCGCAGACATGTTCGACGGTGGCGCGCTTGGCCTCGGCGTCGACGATATCGCCCAGCACCTTGCCGGTCAGCTTGCCGTCGACGATTTCCAGCTGGTTGGCACGCGTGAAATCCAGGCCGAGCAGGGGCTTCAGGCGGTCGGTGAAATACGTGAAACCGCCGGAGACCAGCAGCGTCTTCAGGCCGGCCGCCTGCACCGCTTTCAGCATGCGCTCGGCACCGGGCGAAAGGCGCAGCCGTTCCTCGAACACGCGCTGCAGCGCCGACGCGTCGAGTCCTTCGAGCAGCGCCACGCGGCGGCGCAGGCTTTCCGAAAAATCCAGCTCGCCGCGCATCGCGGCCTCGGTGATCGCCGCCACCTGGGGCTTCAGGCCCTGCATGTCGGCGATCTCGTCGATGCACTCGATCGTGATCAGCGTGGAGTCCATGTCCATCGCCACCAGCTTGTAGTCGGCCAGGTGCTGGGAGCCCATCATGTAGGTCGCGTCCAGCTCGGCCGCATGGGCGGCCACTTCGATCGTCTGCCGCAGCGCCGGAGAGAAAGCGATGCCTTCGCAGCGCAGCGCGTTGTCGGAAACGCGCGTGACGCGCTTCGGCGCCGTCAGCGCCGCGATGCGCTCGAGGCGCGGATGGCAGTCGTCCAGGCCCTGCAGGACGAGGTTCATGGTCATGTCTTGTACTTGATTCATCAGCTAATTCGTCAGGCAGTCAGTTGTTTGATGGCGGTCTTGATCTGTGCGACACGCGCTGCCAGGTCCGGCATGCTCGCGGTGATCTTCAGTTTGTCCTGCCCGTTCAGCTTGATGTGCCGGTGCTTCTGGATCAGGGTGATGATGCGCATCGGGTCGATGGGCGGCTGCGGCATGAATTGCAGGTTCGCTGCTTCTCCATGGGCGTCGATTTTAACAATTCCGACGGTCTTTGCGGCAATTCGCAGCCGGTGGGTCTCGACCAGCGCCTTGGTCGGTTCGGGCAGTTTGCCGAAGCGGTCGATCAGTTCTTCCTGCAGGCCGTCGATCGCTTCCTGCGATTCGCAGTTGGCCAAACGCTTGTAGATCGACAGGCGCTCGTGCACGTCGCCGCAGAAATCGGCCGGCAGCAGCGCCGGCACGTGCAGGTTGATCTCGGTGGTGGTGGCCAGCGGCGCCGCCAGGTCCGGCTCCTTGCCGGCCTTCAGCGCGCGCACCGCTTCGTTCAGCATGTCGGTATACAGCTGGAAGCCCACTTCGAGCATCTCGCCCGACTGGCTTTCGCCCAGTACTTCGCCGGCACCGCGGATTTCCAGGTCGTGCATGGCCAGGTAAAAACCGCTGCCCAGTTCTTCCATCTGCTGGATCGCGTCGAGCCGGCGCTGCGCCTGCTTCGACAGCGACTGCAGGTCGCTCACCAGCAGGTAGGCATAGGCCTGGTGGTGCGAACGGCCGACGCGGCCGCGCAGCTGGTGCAGCTGTGCCAGCCCGAATTTATCCGCGCGGTGCATGATGATGGTGTTCGCGGTCGGCACGTCGATGCCGGTCTCGATGATCGTCGTGCACAGCAAGATGTTGTAGCGCTGCGCCACGAAGTCGCGCATCACTTTTTCCAGGTCGCGCTCGTGCATCTGGCCGTGGGCGACGGCGATGCGCGCCTCGGGCACCAGTTCGGTCAGCTGCGCCAGGCGGTTCTGGATCGTCTCGACCTCGTTGTGCAGGAAGTACACCTGGCCGCCGCGCTTCAGTTCGCGCAGGATCGCTTCGCGGATGATCGAGCCGTCCTCGCTGCGCACGAAGGTCTTGATGGCGAGCCGCTTTTGCGGCGCGGTGGCGATCACGGAAAAGTCGCGCAGGCCTTCCAGCGCCATGCCCAGCGTGCGGGGAATCGGCGTGGCGGTCAGCGTCAGCACGTCCACTTCCGCGCGCAGCGACTTCAGTGCTTCCTTCTGGCGCACGCCGAAGCGGTGTTCCTCGTCGATGATGACCAGGCCCAGGCGGGTGAAGTTCACGTCGCTCGACAGCAGCTTGTGGGTGCCGATCACGATGTCGAGCGTGCCGTCGGCCATGCCCTTGATCGCGTTGGCGATTTCCTTGCCGGTGCGGAAGCGCGACATTTCCGCGATCTTGACGGGCCAGTCGGCGAAGCGGTCGGCGAACGTCTGCGCGTGCTGCTCGGCCAGCAGCGTGGTCGGCGCCAGGATCGCCACCTGCTTGCCGCCCATCACGGCGATGAAGGCGGCGCGCAGCGCCACTTCGGTCTTGCCGAAACCGACGTCGCCGCACACCAGCCGGTCCATCGGTTTGCCGGACGTCATGTCGCGGATCACGTTCAGGATGGCGGCCGCCTGGTCCGGCGTCTCGTCGAAGCCGAAGCTTTCGGCGAAGCGCTCGTAGTCGTGCGACGAGTATTCGAAGGCGTGGCCCTGGCGCGCGGCGCGCCGGGCATACAGGTTCAGCAGCTCGGCCGCCGTGTCGCGCACCTGCTCGGCGGCCTTGCGCTTGGCCTTGTCCCACTGGCCGGAACCCAGCGCATGCAGCGGCGCGTCTTCCGGCGCGCCGCCGGAATACCGCGAAATCACGTGCAGCTGCGAGACGGGCACGTACAGCTTGGTGTCCTTGGCGTATTCCAGGTGCAGGAATTCGGTCTCGCCTTCGCCCAGGTCCATGCTGACCAGGCCCATGTAGCGGCCGATGCCGTGGTTGATGTGCACCACCGGGTCGCCGATCTTCAGCTCCGACAGGTCGCGCACCATCGACTCGACCTGCGTGACGGCTTCCTGTTTTTTCTTGCCCACGCGCCGGCCCGAACCGGCATAGATCTCGGTCTCGGTGATGAACACCAGCGTTTCAGTGCCCGAATGCAGTTCGAAACCGGCCTGCAGCGGCGCCACGCCGAGCACCAGGCGATCGTGCGAGGCGAGGAAGCCGGCAAAGCCGTCGACCAGCGCCGGGTGCAGGTCGAACTCGGCGAAATACTGCTGCAGCGTTTCGCGCCGGCCCGCCGAATCGGCGCAGATCATCACGCGCAGGTCGGGGCGCATCGCGTAGGCGCGCAGGTTGATCAGCGGATCGTCCAGGTGGCGGTTGACGGCCACGTTCGGCACCGGTGCCGACAGTTCGGACGGCTCGCCATCGAGGCTCTTGCCGATCGTGAGGCGGGCATGCTGCTTCGCGCACGTGAAGAACGCTTCGTCGCGCAGGAAAATCGCTTCGGGCGGCAGGATCGGCCGTTCGCGGTCGGCCTTCAGGAATTTGTAGCGGCTCTCGGTGTCGCCCCAGAAGCGGCGGATCGCACCGTCGATGTCGCCCACCAGCGCCAGGGCGGCACCCTCGGGCAGATAGTCGAACAGCGTGGCCGTCTCTTCGAAGAACAGCGGCAGGTAGTATTCGATGCCGGCCGAGGCGATGCCGCTCTTGATGTCCTTGTAGACCACCGAGCGCGACGGATCGCCTTCGAACGTCTCGCGCCAGCGGCTGCGGAACGTGGTGCGCGCCGCTTCGTCCATCGGGAATTCACGGCCCGGCAGCAGCCGCACTTCGCCGACCGGATACAGCGAGCGCTGCGTGTCGGCGTCGAAGGTGCGGATCGTCTCGATCGTGTCGCCGAACAGGTCGAGCCGGTACGGCAGCGCGGAACCCATCGGGAACAGGTCGATCAGGCCGCCGCGCACCGAGTACTCGCCCGGCGACATCACCTGCGTCACGTGCGTGTAGCCGGCCAGCGTCAGCTGGGCTTTCAGCTTCGCCTCGTCGAGCGATTCGCCCTTCTTGAAGAAGAACGTGTAGGCCGCCAGGAACGACGGCGGCGCCATGCGCACCAGCGCCGTGGTGGCCGGCACCAGCATCACGTCGCACTGGCCGCTGCGGATCTCGTGCAGCGTGGCCAGGCGCTCCGATACCAGGTCCTGGTGCGGAGAAAAAGCGTCATAAGGCAGGGTTTCCCAGTCCGGCAGCAGGTGGCAGCGCAAGCCGGGCGCGAACCAGGGTATCTCGTCGAGCAGCCGCTGGCCGTCGCTGGCCGCGGCCACGATGACGGCCAGCATGCGGCCCTGTTCCTTCAGGTGCAGCGCCGCCTGGGCCAGCGCATGGGAGTCGGCGGAACCATACAGCGCGGGCAGCGCGAAGCGGTTGCCGGGTTTGGGGAAAGCTCGTGTAAAGTCGAAGGGCATGCGGCAGGAAGGCTAACGTGGCTGCTGACTGTAACTGCTGAGTGGAAGGATGCTGAAAGGCAAGGCAACATTATAGTCGAAGCACGCAGGTCCCGTCGCCCGTCAGGCGGCACTGGACAAGGCGCTCACAACCCTCGGGCAGCAGCGCGCCTCTCGCGCTGGTGCACCAGTGTGCGCGCGAATGCCACGGCATTCACGCTACAGTCGAACGATGGAGTCGAAAACGCAAATGGCAGGCCTGCAGCAACCCCTGGCGATCGTGCGATGGTGGCCGCAGCACTACACACTGGAATGGCAGGTCACGCCGCGCGCGTGGCGCGCGCGCGGCCCGGATGGCGCCCCGGCACTGGTCAAGGCCGGCGCCGTGCCTGCGGCGCTGTGCGGGCTGGAACATCCGAACCTGGCCCGCGTCCTGGAGCAGGGCACCTGCTGGCATGCGCTGGCATGGATCGACGGTCCTGCGATGTCCGAACCGATGGACGGGCCGGTGGCGCCGGCCACCTTGCTGGCGTGGATGGACGGTCTCCTCGCGGGCCTGGAGGCGCTGCACCAGCGCGGCCTGGTCCATCGGGACATCAAACCCGCCAACGTGCTGCTGGCCGGCGGCACGCCCGTCATCGCCGACTTCGGCCTGGTTTGCCATGCCGGCCCGTGTGCCGTGCGGGGCACCCCGGCCAGCACCCCGCCGGAACAGTGGCGGGGCCGCGTCGATGCACGCGCCGACCTGTTCGCCGCCGGCGTCCTGTTGTATCGCCTCCTGTCCGGCACGCACCCCTTCGCCGGAACGCCGTTCGAAGCGATGGCCGCCATCGTGGCCGGCCGCTGGCCGCTGCTGCCGGGATGGGAGGCAGTGCTGGACGCAGCGCTGGCGCCCGAACCCGCACGACGCGTCGCCGACGCTGCCGCCTTCCGGACCATGCTGTCGACACGAAAGCAGCCCTGATGTCCAGGCAGGCTGCTCTCGGGTTGAACAGTCTGCTACCCGTCATCGAAGGCCACCAGCCATCGCGTGGCGGGTGCTTTCCGGCGCATGGCCGGCGCGATCTGCCGCTGCTGGCCGGCAGCGCAGGATTGCTATATCCTGACCTGTCTTCTGACCTATCATCAACGGTGTCGAACTGGGGAAACATGAACAGGAAAACAGTCTTGAAGCTGTCGGTGCGCGGCATGCTTGCTGCCATCGCCATGATGTCGCTGCCGGTCCAGGCGCAGGTTCCCGCGGCCGGCATCGAGGCCACGCAGGTCGCGGTCGGCGACAAGCCGTACCAGATACAGGCCGCGATCGCCGGCAGCGGGAAGTACACCGTGATTTTCGAATCCGGCTTCGGCAGCGACCTGCGCGCCTGGCGCAAGGTGGCGCCGCAGGTGGCCGCCACGGCGCGGGTGCTGACCTATTCGCGTGCCGGCCACGGCGCATCCGATGCCCGGCCGGAGCCCCGCACGATCGCCCAGAACACGGCCGAACTGGAGCAGCTGATCGCCGCCGCGCGGCTGGCGCCGCCGTTCATCCTGGTCGGCCATTCCTACGGCGCGCTGCTGGTGCGTTCGTTTGCGGCGCGGCACCCGGGCCAGGTGGCCGGCATGGTCCTGGTCGACCCGAGCGACGAACGTTTCAGTCCCGCCTTGCGCAAGCTCGATGCCGCGCGTACCGCCGAGGACGACAGCAAGTTCGCGTCCATCGTGCCGCCCAAGTTCAAGCCCGAGCTCGCGCTGCTGCAGCCGGTTCTCGACAGCGGCGTACTGCCGCTGGCAGGCAAGGTGCCGGACGTCCCGGTCGTCGTGCTGACATCGGTGCAGCAAGCCGGGAAGGCCGAATTCTTCCTGGAGACGCAGGAAGCGGTGGCGATCAAGCGGGACCTGCACGCCGACTTCGCCAGGCAGTTTACCAACGGCTGGCAGGTCGTGACGGCAAAGAGCGGGCACGGCATCCAGATGGAAGAGCCGGAACTGGTGATCGATGCGGTGAAGAAGGTCATCGATGCGGCCGACAAGGGCCACGGCGCCGCGGGTACCGGCGGCATCTGACGCAGCACGGTAGCCGCGGCCGTACGGCTACCAGTACGATGCCCCGAACTGCAGTGCCAGGTGCTCCACCAGCAGCCGTGCGCCGGCGGTCTGCGTGCCGTGCCACACGGCCTGCACGGGCTGCGGCGGCGGTTCGAAATCGTGCAGCATCAGCTGCACGCGTCTTTCGTCGAGCAGCCGCCGCACCTGCCACAACGCGGCCATCCCGGCGCCGAGGCCTTGCGCCACCGCTTCGTTGCAGGTGGCCGCGTCGTTGGCACGGAAGGCGCCGGCCACCCTGACACGCCGCGCGGTACCGTCCACCTGCCAGGGCCACTGGCCCCGCTCGGGGCCGATCGTGCGGATCACGCACGGAAGCCGTGCCAGTGCTTCAGGCGAAGCCGGTGTGCCGTGCCGTTGCAGCCAGTCGGGAGAGGCGAAAAAAACCCGCCGCAGCCGCGCCAGCGGGCGGGCGCGCAGCGAGGAATCGGACAGTTCGCCGACGCGCACGGCCAGGTCGAGCTTTTCCTTCAGCAGGTCGGCGTGCCGGTCGCCGACGACCAGTTCGACGTGCAGTTCCGGCCAGCGTTGCATGAAGCGCGCCAGCATCGGCGCGAGGTGGCTGGCGCCCAGCAGCGCCGGCGCGGCAACCCGCAAGGTACCCGCCACGTGCTGCGCTTCGCTGCGGACGTCGGCGCGGGCGGCATCGATGTCGGCCAGCGCGGGGCGCAGCCGGTCGGCGAACGCGGCGCCGGCCGGCGTGGCCTGCAGGCTGCGCGTGGTGCGGCGAATCAGCTGGGTGCCCATTTCTTCTTCCAGCCGCGCCAGCATCCTGCTGACCGATTGCAGCGAACGGCCATGGGCGCGCGCCGCCGCCGTCAGCGAGCCGGCATCGACGATCGTCACGAAGACCTTGTAGTCATCCAGTTGGTTCATCGGACCTATTCTATTGCCAGGCGAGAGAGTCTGTCATCCCCGGCGAGTATTGTTCCAGCGATGGCCAGAGTCTATGCTGTCGGCATCGAAACCTGGAAACGGAGAACGCATGGAACGCAGGATTTTTCACGTGGACGCATTTACCCGCACGGCCGGCAAGGGCAACGCGGCCGGCGTGGTGCTTGATGCGGATGGCATGAGCGAGGAGGAGATGCTGCGCATTGCCGCGGCACTGGGCTACTCGGAAACGGCGTTCGTATTGAAGCCGGCCGACGCCGGCCATGACGTGCACGTGCGCTTCTTCACCCCGACGGTCGAGGTTCCCGTGTGCGGCCATGCGACGGTCGCGGCGCATTACGTACGCGCGGCCACGCAAGGCCTCGAGGGCAGCTTCGTGCAGAAGACGGGCGCCGGGCTGCAGCGCATCACGGCGTCGCGGCACGGCGGCGACTGGCGCGTCGCGATCCGGCAGGGTGCGCCCACGTTCGGCGACCCGGTAGCGCCGGCGCTGCGGCCGCGGATAGCGGCGGCGCTCGGCATCCGGCCCGACGATATCGCGGCGGGACTGCCGGTGCAGGTGGTCTCGACCGGCCACTCGAAGGTTCTGGTGCCGCTGGCCGACGTGCAGGTACTGGACCGGCTGCTGCCCGATCCCGCGGCACTGGTGGCGCTCGGCGCCGAAGTCGGCAGCAAGGGCTGGTTCCCCTTTGCCGTGGGCCAGCGCTGCACGGAAGGGCGCATGTTCGCGCCGGCGATCGGCGTGGCGGAAGATCCGGTTACCGGCAATGCCAACGGCCCGCTGGGTGCCTACCTGGTACGCCATGGGTTGATGGCGCACGACAGTGAACGGCTGGCGTTCGAAGGCCACCAGGGCCGTGCACTGGGGCGCGACGGCGTTGTCCACGTCGATGTGGAAATCGCTGCCGGCGAGCCGGCGGTGGTCACGATCGCCGGCGACGCGGTGATCAGGCGCGACAGCGCAGCAGCAGCGCAGTGATATTGTCGCGGCCGCCATCGCGCCGGGCCAGGTCGACCAGCGCGGCGCAGCAGGCATCGAGGTTGTCGTCGCGGGCGTCGGCCAGGATCGCCGCGATGGCCGCCGGATCCGAGTCGCCGTACAGGCCATCGCTGCACAGCAGGTAGACGTCGCCCGGAGCCACCGCCCGCGTCAGCAGCTCCGGACGAACGGTCGCGGTCGGGCCCAGCGCCTGCAGCAGCAGGTTGCGCGGCGGCAGCGGCTCGGGCGCGCCCAGGTCGAGCGCCTGCTGGTACAGCGTCTGGTCGCGCGTCAGTTGCCGCAGCGCGCCGCCACGCCAGCAGTACAGGCGGCTGTCGCCGACGTGGAAGATGAACACGGGGCCGTGCGGCGCGGGCTGCCACATGCCCGTCAGGGTCGTGCCCATGCCCATGCCGTCGGCCTGGTGGCGCGCCACGTTTGCCGCATACAGTCGCGCATTGGCAAATTCCACCGCGTCGTGCAGCGTGATCATGGCTTTCATCGTGGCGTCGGTCCACGTCGCGTCCGGGTCGGTCGAAGAAGGATCGAACGCGCTGGCGCGGAAAACGGGTATGGTGGTGTCGCCATCGGCGCCGAGGACCGGACCTTGCCCGCGCGCGGCGGCGATGAAGCCGCACAGCTGTTCGATGGCTTCGGCACTGGCGATTTCGCCGCCCGCGTGGCCGCCCATGCCGTCCGCCACGGCCAGCAGGCCCAGTTCGGGGGAGATATGGAAATTGTCCTGGTTCGCGGTGCGTACGATGCCCACGTCGGTGATGCCGAACGCCACGCCGAGGTCCAGCGTGTGGTATTGCGATGGCGATAACTGCTTCCAGCTGCCCAAGGTATCTCCCGCGGTAATGATGCGGCCATGTTGCCAGGGCCCAGGGACCGCATGCTAGCATGCGCGCCCGTGGTTGAGACAGCACCGCAGTTGAGACAGCACTCCGGCCCCGTACCCGCAGCGCCACTGCGGATCAGCCGGTCATTGCCGGCCGCCTCCAGCGCACATCAATTGACGTAGGGCGATGGCTGCGGCTCCGGTGGGACTGGAGCCTGCACCGGCGCCGGCTCGCTGCCGTCGTCGGGCATGGCCGGCGCCGCACCGTCGAGCGTTGCGGGATCGATATCGATCGTGCGCACTGCCGGGTCGCCGGCATACTCCTCGAGCACCCAGTCGTCGTTCATCTGGACCACGCCTTCCGGCACCGGGCGTTCGACGATCGGCCGGCCGGCCAGCGCGCTGCGCATGTAGTCGATCCAGATCGGCAGCGCCAGCGTGGAACCGAACTCGCGGCCGCCCAGCGACTTCGGTTCGTCGTAACCCATCCACGCCACCGCCACGATGCCGCCGCCATAGCCGCCGAACCAGCCGTCGAAGGCGTCGCTGGTGGTGCCGGTCTTGCCGGCGATGTCCGGCCGGCCGATGCGCTGCACCGCCGCCGCGCCGGTGCCGGTGCGCGCCACCTCGTGGAGCATGCTGTCCATCAGGAAGGCGTTGCGCGGATCGAGCACGCGCGCCGATTCCTCGGGCCGGGCGGTGCGCTGCATGACGCGCAGCACCTTGCCGCTGGCATCCTCGATGCTGGCCACCAGGTAGGGCCGGATGCGGTAGCCGCCGTTCGCGAATACCGCGTAGGCGCCGGCCATCTGCTCCGGCGTCACGGCACCGGTGCCGAGCGCCATCGTCAGGTTTTGCGGATGTTTCGACAGGTCGAGGCCGAAGCGGCCCAGGAATGCATGCGCATACGGCACCGAGATGGCACGCAGGATGCGCACCGAAGGCACGTTCTTCGACTTGGCCAGCGAGATGCGCATCGAGATCGGTCCGTCGAACACGAAGTCGTCGTTCTGCGGGCGCCAGGGCTCGCCGTTGGCGCCGCCCGGCAGTTCGAGCGGCACGTCGTCGATCAGCGTGGCCGGGCCATAGCCCTTTTCGACGGCCGCCGAGTAGACGAACGGCTTGATCGCGGAACCGGGCTGGCGCCACGCCTGCGTGACGTGGTTGAGCTTCTGCACGCTGTAGTCGAAGCCGCCGACCATGGCGCGGTAGGCGCCGGTCAGCGGATCCATCGACGCGAACGCCGCCGCCACCTTCGGTACCTGCGTGATGGCCCAGCCTTTCTTGCCGGCGCGGCTGACGCGGATCACGGCGCCCGGCCGGATCCGCACGCCATCCTTCGCCTTCGGCGACAGCGCGGCGGCGGCCAGCTTCAGGCCATCGCCGGTGATCGTCACGTCCGTGCCGTCCGCCAGCTCGGCGCGCACTTCGCGCGGGCCGGCGGCCAGGACCACGGCGGCAATCAGGCCGTCGGTGACGGGCTGCCGGGCCAGTGCCCGATCGATCTCTTCTTCGCGCTCGGCTTCGTCCTCCGGCAGCGCGATGAAGGCTTCGGGCCCCCGATAGCCGTGGCGCTGGTCATAGGCGATGACGTTGCGCCGCACCGCCTGGTAGGCGGCTTCCTGGTCGGCGGCCACGATGGTTGTGCGCACCACGATGCCGCGTGTATAGGCGGCTTCCTGGAACTCGGTGAACGCGGCCTGGCGGGCCAGTTCGGCCACGTACTCGGCATGGACGGCGAAGTCCTGTCCCTTGCTGCTCACGCGCAGCGTCTCGGCACGCGCCTTCCGGTACTGCGCATCGGTGATGTAGCCCACGGCGAGCAGCCGGCGCAGCACCACCTGCTGGCGCAGCTTGGCGCGCTTGAAGTTGGTGATCGGGTTGTGGCGCGCGGGATTCTTCGGCAACCCGGCCAGCATCGCGATCTCGGCGATCGACAGCGCGCTCAGCGGCTTGTCGAAGTAGGTCTGCGCGGCCGCGCCGAAGCCGAACGTGCGCTGGCCCAGGTAGATCTGGTTCATGTACAGCTCGAGGATCTGGTCTTTCGTCAGCGCGTCCTCGATCTTGAAGGCCAGCATCACTTCGTTGAGCTTGCGGGAAATGACCTTTTCGCGCGTCAGGTAGAAGTTGCGCGCGACCTGCATCGAGATCGTCGAGCCGCCCTGGCGGAAGCTGCCCGACAGGTTGGCCAGGACGGAGCCGGGCACGCGCAGCCAGTCGACTCCGCCGTGCTCGTAGAAGCGGGTGTCCTCGATGGCCAGCACGGCCTTCTTCATCATGGCCGGCATCTGCTGCACCGGCACGAAGTCGCGGTGTTCCTCGCCGAACTCGCCGATCAGCACCTTGTCCGCGGTGTACACGCGCAGCGGGATCTTCGGTTTGTAATCGATGACGGCGTCGAGTTCGGGCAGCCGGGGACGCACGACAAGGAACAGGTAGCCCAGCAGGGCGATGCCGGCGAGGAGGGCGGCAATGGCGGCGGCGGCGACACCGATGATGGCGTTGCGGCGGTTCAGCCAGGAAGGGAGATTGCTCAAGAGTTGGGTTTCCTCGGTTGCGGTGAGACAAATGCGCCGGCCATTATAGACCAGCGAATATGCGGCGCCGACAGTCGCTTCGGCGCCACATCCGGCACCTGAATTTGCGCTGCCGCCCTTGAAAACCGCGTCGCTGTAACGAGCTAATCCACATG
The DNA here is from genome assembly GCF_014192225.1 of Pseudoduganella umbonata. Lineage (GTDB taxonomy): Bacteria > Pseudomonadota > Gammaproteobacteria > Burkholderiales > Burkholderiaceae_D > Rugamonas > Rugamonas umbonata. The sequence continues at coordinate 603,968 of NZ_JACHXS010000001.1, forward strand.
CTCAAATCGAAACTTCACTGGAAGCGGCCGCTGTTCTACCTGCTGCTGCCCGTTTTGCTGGTGATGGTATTCCTGGGTTTTCCGCTGCCGCTTGCGCCACCGCCGGCCCTCAAGCCGGCGCAGGAGCAGTCGGAAACGGTCAAGAAGCGAGAGGTGAAGTGACATGGGGCGCGGCCAGACGTGATGCGCTGGCGCACGATACTTGCTCAACCCATGTAACTATCGTATCTTCATAGAAATTAATCAGCCGGGGATCCGATGGCAGCGGCAAGGCAGGACGTCGATTGCGACGTGTTGGTGGTAGGGGGCGGCATCAATGGCGCCGGCATTGCCCGCGACGTGGCGGGGCGCGGCCTGTGCGTGGCACTGTGCGAGCGCGACGACCTGGCCGCGCATACGTCGTCCGCTTCCACCAAGCTGATTCACGGCGGCCTGCGCTATCTCGAGCATTACGAGTTCGGCCTGGTGCGCAAGGCGCTGGCCGAACGCGAGGTGTTGCTGCGCGCGGCGCCGCACGTGATCCGGCCGATGCGCTTCGTGATGCCGCACACCGGGCAGCGTTCCGCGGCGCTGCTTCGCGCCGGCCTGTTCCTGTACGACCGGCTGGCGCGGCGCGAGCTGCTGCCGGCTTCGGAAAGCGTGCAGCTGGCTTGCCACCCGGCCGGCCGGGCACTGAACCCGGCGCTTGGCCAGGCATTCGTGTACTCGGATGGCTGGGTCGACGACGCAAGGCTGGTGGTGCTGAACGCGGTCGACGCGGCGCATAAAGGGGCGTGCGTCCTGACGCGCACGGCATGCACCGAAGCGCGCCGCGAGAACGGCGCGTGGCGCGTCACCCTGCGCAAGCCGGACGGCACGTTCAAGCAGATCGCGGTGCGCGCCATCGTCAACGCGGCCGGACCCTGGGCCGCCGCTTTCCTCGACGTGGCGCTGGGCCGGCCCGAGGCGGCGCAGGCAAGGACGCGGCTGCGGCTCGTCAAGGGCAGCCACATCGTGGTGCGCCGCCTGTTCGCGCACGACGACGCGTACCTGTTCCAGCACGAGGACGGCCGCATCGTCTTCGCCATTCCCTACGAGCGCGATTTCACGCTGATCGGCACCACCGACGTCGAGTACGCGGGCGACCCGGCAAAGGTGGCGATCGACGCCGACGAGATCCGCTACCTGTGCGGCGTGGCCAGCCACTATTTCAGGGAGCCCGTGGTTCCGGCGGATGTGGTGTGGAGCTATGCCGGCGTGCGCCCGCTGCTCGACGATGCATCCGCCCGTGCCAGCGCGGTCACGCGCGACTACCGCCTGCAGGTCGATGGCGGCGGGCCGTCCGGCGAGGCGCCGCTGCTGACCGTCTTCGGCGGCAAGCTGACCACCTACCGCAAGCTGGCCGAGGAGACCACGGACCTGCTCTGCAAGGCGCTCGGTCACCGGAGCGGGGCGTGGACGGCCGGCGCCTGCCTGCCGGGCGGCGACCTGTTCGGCGCCACGCCGCAAAGCCGTTCGGTGCTGGAATTCGATGGCTGGCGCTCGCGGGTGCAGGTGCAGTACCACTGGCTCGACTGCGCACTGATCGGCCGCTATGCACGGGCTTACGGCACCCGCATCCATACGTTGCTGCAGGGGCGGTCGTCAATGGCGGACATGGGGGGCGAGGTGCTGCCCGGCCTGTTCGAGGCGGAACTGGATTACCTGCGGCGGCACGAATGGGCGATGACGCCCGAGGATATCCTGTGGCGGCGCACGAAGCTCGGGCTGCATTTGCCGGCCGGCGCCGCGGCGCAGCTGGATGCGTGGCTTATGGAACATCCGCTGCAGGTGGCGGGCAAGTAAAAACGGCGCCCCGCGGGGCGCCGTTTTTACTTGCCGGATCACGAATATTACTTCACGCCGTGCATCAGTTTCTGGATCAGCGGTGCCAGCAGGAACAGCAGCACGCCGCCGATCACCAGCGACCAGAAGCCGAAGTTGTAGCCGGACAGCGCCGATTCCACCGACATGCCCGACTCGCCCGAGACGTGCGAGGCGAAGATGCCGGACAGGTTGTTGCCGATGCCGGTGGACAGGAACCAGCCGCCCATGCCCAGGCCGACCAGGCGGGTCGGCGCCAGCTTGGTCACCATCGACAGGCCGATCGGCGACAGGCACAGTTCGCCGATGGACTGGATCACGTAGACCATGAACAGCGTCCAGAACGGGATCTTGCCGTCGACGACCATCGTCTTCAGCGCGAACACCAGCAGCAGGAACGCCAGGCCGTTGAAGATCAGGCCCAGGCCGAACTTGCGCGGGATCGACGGTTCGACATTGCGCTTCGCCGTGAAGATCCAGATCGCCGCGATGATCGGCGCGCACGTGATGATGGCGATCGAGTTTACGCTCTGGAACCACGCGGTCGGGAAGATCCAGTCGCCGAAGGCGCGGTTGACGATGTTCTCGGCCAGGAAGGTGAACGAGCTGCCGGCCTGTTCGAAGAACATCCAGAACAGGATGTTGAACGCGAAGATGATCATCATGGCCCACACCTTGTCGCGTGCCACGGGGCCGTTGCGGTAGCCTTCGACCAGCAGCATCACCGCCAGCAGGATGAACAGCACCGTCAATACGCCCTGCAACTGCTGCGCGCCGACGGCCAGCAGTGCGAACACGACGGGGATCACGGCCAGGCAGCCGGCGATCACGTACAGCACGCGGGCGGTGCTTGTCGCATGCGGTTCGGGCATGCCGATGCCTTTCAGCTCCTTGCGTCCGATGAAGAACCACACCAGCGAAATCAGCATGCCGATGCCGGAAGCGATGAACACCACCTTGTACTCGGGTATGTCGCCCGTATTGAACACATACTGGGCCAGGTGCTGGGTCAGGATCGGGGCGATGAACGCGCCCGCATTGATACCCATGTAGAAGATCGTGAAGCCGCTGTCGCGGCGCGAATCTGCCGCGGCGTACAGCTTGCCGACCATCGTCGAGATGTTCGGCTTGAACAGGCCGTTACCCGTGATGATGGTGGCCAGGCCCACCTTGAAGATGGTGGGGTCGGGTACGGCGATCATGAACAGGCCGGCCGCCATGAAGGCTGCACCGACCAGGATGGAACGCTGGTAGCCGAGCACTCGGTCGGCTACATAGCCGCCGAAAAGCGCCGCCGCATAGACGAGCGCGAGATACGAACCATAGGTGAGGTTTGCGTCGGCCTCACCGGAAGCCGCACCACCGTGGAATTGGGCGACGATATACAGCACCAGCGCCCAACGGATGCCGTAGAACGCGAAGCGCTCCCAGAACTCCGTCATGAACAACATCCACAGTGGAGCGGGATGCCCCAAAATCTGTTTGAATTCGGGGATGGCCGTGTCTACTGCCTTGCTAGAACCGCTCATGCGGCATCTCCTGAAAAAAAGTCGCCATTGTAATGGAGCCCCGAATTTTGTCGAAGGATTCGTGTGGTGCAACGCAGCAATATGGTTCGTTTGAAAAGATTGCAATCCATGTACCGCGCCGATGTCGTATATTGGCAGTCATACGGGGGCAATACGCATTATTTGAATAAAGGATGGTCGCACCATGGAACAAGGATTTGTCGATACTCTGATTTCACCGGAAGGCAAACTCGAGGTACTGTCGAAAGCGGAAGTGCTCAAGCTGCTCGATACGGGCAAGGGTGGTTTATATAAAACGTTCCGCCAATGCGCACTGGCCGTGCTCAATTGCGGCAGCACCATCGACGACGGCAAGGAGCTGCTGGACCGCTACCAGTCCTTCGACATCAACATCCTGCAGCGCGAGCGCGGCATCAAGCTCGAGATCAAAGGCGCGCCGGCCATCGCATTCGTCGATGGCAAGATGATCAAGGGTATTCACGAACACCTGTTCGCGGTGCTGCGCGATATTGTCTTCGTCAGCAACGAAGTGACCGATAACCCGAAATTCGACCTGTCGCGCACCGACGGGATCACCGATGCGGTATTCCACATCCTGCGCAATGCCAATGTGCTGCGGCCGCAGACCAATCCGAACCTGGTGGTGTGCTGGGGCGGGCACTCGATCAATCGCGCCGAATATAACTATACGAAGGAAGTCGGTTATCAACTGGGCCTGCGCGCGCTGGATATCTGCACCGGCTGCGGTCCGGGCGCGATGAAGGGGCCGATGAAGGGCGCAACGATCGGCCATGCCAAGCAGCGCTTCATCAATGGCCGGTATCTCGGCATCACGGAGCCGGGCATCATCGCCGCCGAGTCGCCGAACCCGATCGTCAACGACCTGGTGATCATGCCGGACATCGAGAAGCGGCTCGAGGCCTTCGTGCGCACCGGCCACGGCATCATCGTGTTCCCGGGCGGCGCCGGCACGGCCGAGGAAATCCTGTACATCCTCGGTATCCTGCTGCACCCCGAAAATGCCGAGATTCCGTTCCCGCTGATCTTTACCGGCCCCGCATCGTCGCGCGACTATTTCGCGCAGATCAACGAGTTCATCGGGCTGACGCTGGGCGAGGAAGCGCAGAAGCGCTACAAGATCATCGTCGACGACCCGGAATCGGTGGCGCGCGAAATGCAGGAAGGGATCAAGCAGGTGCGCGAATACCGCAAGGCGCGCAGTGATGCCTATTACTTCAACTGGGCGCTGCGCATCGACGAGGAATTCCAGCGGCCGTTCGCGCCGACCCATGAAAACATGCGCAACCTGAAACTGCACAAGAACCAGCCGGTGCACGTGCTGGCCGCGCACCTGCGGCGCGCATTCTCGGGCGTGGTGGCCGGCAATGTGAAGGCCGACGGCATCCGCGCGATCGAGGAGCACGGCCACTTCGAGATCCACGGCGACGCGGCGATCATGGAGCCGATGGACCGGCTGCTGGCATCGTTCGTGGCGCAGAGCCGGATGAAGTTGCCGGGCAAAGCCTACGTGCCTTGCTACCGTGTGGTCTTGTAAGCTGGCGAAACCGGTGACGTCAAAACCGGTGACAGGCTCCGGTTCTTGAGAAATATTTCAAAATAACGGGTGTCTGTCACCGGTTTTCGAGAAATATTTCAAAATAACGGGTGTCTGTCACCGGTTTTCGGCCTTGCGCGGCTTCCAGTCCGGTTGGCGAATGAGCTTGGTCCTGCCGGACAGCACCCGAAAAAAACGCGCGGTGGAAGCCGCGCGTTTTTGGTGGAGCAGGTGAAGGTCAGTCTTCCTTGCGCAGGTGCGGGAACAGCAGCACGTCGCGGATGTTCGGCGAGTCGGTCAGCAGCATGATCAGGCGGTCGATGCCGATGCCGCAGCCGCCGGCCGGCGGCATGCCGTATTCGAGCGCGCGGATGTAGTCGGCATCGTAGAACATGGCTTCGTCGTCGCCGGCTTCCTTGGCGGCCACCTGGGCCAGGAAGCGGGCCGACTGGTCTTCCGCGTCGTTCAGCTCCGAGAAGCCGTTGGCGATCTCGCGGCCGACCATGAACAGCTCGAAGCGCTCGGTGATGCCCTTGCGGGTATCGGAGGCGCGCGCCAGCGGCGACACTTCTTCCGGGTAGTCGATGATGAACGTCGGTTCCCACAGCTGCGCTTCGGCGGTTTCCTCGAACAGTGCCAGTTGCAGCGCGCCCAGTCCCGAGTGCGCATGCGGCTTGACGCCGAATTTCTTCAGCTCGGCCTTGATGAACTCCGCGTCGTCCAGCTGCTCGTTCGTATAGTGCGGTGCGAACTTGTTGATCGCGCCGACGATCGTCAGCCGGTGGAACGGTTTCGACAGGTCCAGCTCGCGGCCGCCGTACGTCAGCACCGCGGAGCCGTGCGCATCGACGGCGGCCTGGCGGATCACGGCTTCGGTGAAGTTCATGATCCACTGGTAATCCGTGTACGCGGCGTAGAACTCCATCATCGTGAACTCGGGGTTGTGACGGATCGACACGCCCTCGTTGCGGAAGTTGCGGTTGATCTCGAACACGCGGTCGAAGCCGCCCACTACCAGGCGCTTCAGGTACAGCTCCGGCGCGATGCGCAGGAACATCTGCATGTCCAGCGCGTTATGGTGCGTGATGAACGGCTTGGCCGCCGCGCCGCCCGGAATCGTGTGCAGCATCGGCGTTTCCACTTCCATGAACTCGTTTTCCTGCATGAAGCGGCGGATCGACGAGATGGCGGCGGTGCGGGCCTTGAACGTGCGGCGCGTGTCCTCGTTCATGATCAGGTCCACGTAGCGCTGGCGGTACTTGGTTTCCTGGTCGGCCAGGCCGTGGAACTTGTCCGGCAGCGGGCGCAGCGACTTGGTGATGAGGCGCAGTTCGCTGACCTTCACGGTCAGTTCGTCGGTCTTGGTCTTGAACAGCGTGCCCGTCACGCCCAGGATGTCGCCCAGGTCGTAGGTGCGGAACGCCTCCATCGCCGCCTCGCCGGTCGCGTCCAGCGTCACGTAGATCTGGATGCGGCCGTCGCAGGCCTTGCCGGACGAATCCTGCAGCGTCGCGAACGCGGCCTTCTTGCCGGCTTCGCGCTTGAGCATCATCCGGCCGGCCAGCACCACGGGCACCGGCTCGGCTTCCAGTTCTTCGCGCGACTTGCCGGCGTATTGCGCCTGCAGGTCGGCCGCCTTGTGCTCGGGGCGGAAGTCGTTCGGGAAGGCGATGCCCTGTTCGCGGATCGCGGCCAGCTTGGCGCGGCGCTCGGCGATGATCTTGTTGTCGTCGAGGCCTGGCGCCTGGTCCTGGACTTGGCCCTGATTGTCGCCTTGATTTTCGATCGTCATGATTACTGTGCTTGTTGGATGTGTGGAGTGGTGTCGAACAGGGCGGCGATGTCGAGTTCCGTGAAGTCGCGCGCGACGCAGATCACGTTGTCGAATTCGGCGAAAGCCTCGGCCGGCAGGGTAGTGGTCAGGACCACGGCGCGCATGCCGGCGCGGCGCGCGGCTTCGACGCCCAGCGGCGCGTCCTCGAACACGATGCAGTGCTCGGGCGCGACGCCGCAGCGTTCGGCGGCCAGCAGGAAGACGTCCGGGTTCGGCTTGCCGCGGGCGACGTCGGCGGCGCCGACGACCGCGTCGAAATGGCGGCGCAGGTCAAGGCCATCGAGCGTGAACACGATGTTGGCGGGTGGCGCGGCCGTGGCCACGGCCAGGCGCACTTGCTGTTCCTGCGCCGCTTCGATGAACTGGTCGAAGCCGGCCACCGTTTCCAGGTGCGGCGCGTACAGTTCGCGGTACAGCGCTTCCTTCTCGGCGTCGAGCAGCGCTGCGTCTTCCTTCGTCAGTCCGGCGCCGAGGTAGGTGCGCATGATTTCATGGCCCTGGCGGCCTGCCGTCGCACGGAAGAAGTCGTCCGGGTCGATCGCATGGCCGCGCCGTTCGAAGAAGGCAACCCACGACTTCGTGTGGAATGCCATGTTGTCGACGATGGTGCCGTCCATGTCGAAGACGAACGCACGGGGAGCGTGGTGGCTCATGCGTTACACCCCTTGCTTCAGCGAGGCGGCGATGAAGTCGTCCAGGTCGCCGTCCAGCACGTTCTTCGTATTGCCGGTCTCGAAGCCGGTCCGCAGGTCCTTGATGCGCGACTGGTCCAGCACATAGGAACGGATCTGGTGGCCCCAGCCCACGTCGGTCTTGGAATCTTCCAGCTTCTGCTGCTCGCTCATGCGCTTGCGCAGCTCCTGCTCGAACAGCTTGGCCTTCAGCATTTCCATGGCCTCGGCCTTGTTGCGGTGCTGCGAGCGGTCGTTCTGGCACTGCACGACAATACCCGACGGCGCGTGCGTCAGGCGCACTGCGGAGTCGGTCTTGTTGATGTGCTGGCCGCCGGCGCCGGATGCGCGATACGTGTCGATGCGCAGGTCGGCCGGGTTGATCTCGATCTCGATCGAGTCATCCACTTCCGGATAGACGAACAGGGACGTAAACGACGTGTGGCGCCCGTTGGCGCTGTCGAACGGCGACTTGCGGACCAGGCGGTGCACGCCGGTCTCGGTGCGCAGGTGGCCGTAGGCGTAGTCGCCTTCGACCTTCAGCGTGGCGGTCTTGATGCCGGCAACCTCGCCGTCGGACTGTTCCATCACCTCGACCTTGAAGCCCTTGCGTTCGCAATAGCGCAGGTACTGGCGCAGCAGCATCGAGGCCCAGTCCTGCGCTTCGGTACCGCCGGCGCCGGCCTGGATGTCGATGAAGCAGTTGTTCGGGTCCATCGGGTTATTGAACATGCGGCGGAATTCCAGGCCTTCGATGACCTTGGCGATTTCGGCCGTGTCGGCGATCACCGCTTCGAGCGTGTCGTCATCGCCTTCTTCCTTGCCCATCGCGAACAGCTCGGCCATGTCGGCCAGGTCGCTTTTGGCCTTCGTCAGCGTGTCGACGATGGCTTCCAGGCCTTTCTTCTCGCGGCCCATGTCCTGGGCTTTCTTCGGGTCGTTCCAGACCGCCGGATCTTCCAGTTCGGCGTTCAGTTGTTCCAGTTTCTCCGACTTCACATCGAAGTCAAAGATACCTCCGAAGTTCGTTCTCGCGGGCCGTCAGGTCTGCGAGCTGGGCGGCGAGGGAATTGATGCGTTCTGCTTCCATGATTTTTCTGTCTCTTTAGAGGGCGATCAAACCTCCGATTATACCTTACGAGGGTTCGCCAGGCGCCGACGCCGGGCTGGCTGGGACCGGCGCGCCAAGGTGGCGGCGAGATCCCGGCGCCAGGCACCGAGCAGTGCACGATTCCCCGGCGATCCGTTGGCACACGTGCAGGACAGCGTGAAGACCGTATGGTGCGCCCAGCACGATCCGTTCACGTGCGCGCCGGCCACCGGCCATTCGTTCGAGTCGCCATCGAAGGGCGGCCAGAAATCGGTGCTGGTGATTGCCTTCCTGATGAGCCGTCTGCGACCCCGGCGGTGGCAGCCGTCGCAAAGGCTGGCGTGGCGTGGTACCGGCGAAGCGGTGCGGATGGCGGATATCGCGTTCGAGCCGCGCAGCACGCGCCGTCCGGCGCCAACCCTTTCGTGCACCGGCCCGGCGCCACGGCCTGGTACCGCTTCTACGACCGGGACACCGATACCGGCTTCTTCTGCGGCCGCCAGCCTACCGGCAACCGCCGGGTGTCGGCAGGCAGTACGGGATCATGAAGACTGGCGCCGGGAGCCGCTGCACATTCCATTGGGGTGGCGATTAAGGGACGCGTATCTGCGCTTATGCCGACAGGCTCGATATTGAGGAACCGCTCCAACCCCGGCAAAAGGGCGCGAGAAAAAGGCGCTGCTTGTGCAGCGCCTGCCGGCGATTCCGGGGATTTCCGGAGAGGGGGCGACGAATTACTTGCCTTGGCGGCGGCGCAGTGCGGCGCCGACCATGCCCATGCCAACCAGCACCATTCCATAGGTTGCCGGTTCCGGCACGGCCGAGATGGTAAGCGTATAGGTGCCCGTGCCTTCGTACTCGGTCAGCGCGTAGGTGCCAGCAGTGAAGAAGGGGCTTTCTTCGGTGCCTCCGTAGAGCTGGTCGCCGTCGGTTACCAGCAGGACCTGCGAGCCGGCATAGTCGTCGATGCTCAGGCCACCACCTTCCAGGGCGTTATAGAACGTCAGATCGGCAACGTCGGACACGGCATTGGTGTACGTGCCCACCACGTCGAAGTACGCAATGCCCACTTCTTCCAGGAAGTCGTCAGGTATCGCTTCGGAGTCGAGCTGCCAGCTTGCCGAGTAGTCGCCGCTGAGAGTGAAAGTGTACAGCTCCGCGTTGGCTGCTCCGGTCCATAGAAGTGTCGCTGCCACCACGGTGCTGCTCAAAAAACGGTTCAGTTTCATTGCATTGCCCCAAAAGTTGGTTTTGATGGATACCCAATGCCGTCATCGGCAACACGGCATTGGACAACATTAGCATGGAATGCAACTCATTCTGATCAGTAGACTTGTTTTTTTTATATTCCTAAAATTATGTCGTTTCGGTACGGTGCGGATGAGTCATGTCGGTATGTTTCGGGGGCAATCGGCAATCGGATGATCGACCAGCACCCGCAGCAGCATCCAGCCGCGGTAGCAGCAGGGACGGCGCGCCGGATAGTTCTGGCGCATCCGCTGGCTATGCATCGCCCGGACCAGCGGTGGATCGCCTCCGCTGATCGCCAGACAGGGCAGCGGGGGCCGCACGACGGCAGTGCGAGGAGGAACCCGGGCAGCGAGTCTATTGTCCGAACGCCTGTCCGTTGCGTATCATGGCCCGTCTTCCACAACTGGTTCAACGATGAAAAGTCCCACCACGAACTGCCTGCCACTGCTTTGCCTGCCGCTGCTGCTGGCCGGTTGCGCAACGATCCCCGGCGGGGGGCCGGCTGGCAGCCGGGCCACTGTCGCCATCCTGGAAACGACGGACCTGCACGGCAATGTCGTCAGCTATGATTATTACAAGCTGGCGCCGGAGGCGTCGATCGGGCTGGAACGTACGGCCACGCTGATTGCTCAGGCGCGTGCGCAATACCCGAACAATGTGCTGCTCGATAACGGCGATACGATCCAGGGCACTGCGCTGTCGGACTATCAGGCAATCGTGCAGCCGCTCGACTGCACCGAAACACTGGCGATCTACAAGGCATTCAACGCGCTGGGCTACGACGGCACCGGAATCGGCAACCACGATTTCAACTATGGCCTGGCCTACCTGAACCAGGTGTCGGGCAGCCAGTTCGATGTCGATGGCGTGACGGCCGGCAAGCGCTGCGCCGGCCCGGCATTCCCGCAGGTGCTGGCCAACGTGGTCAGCGTGAAATCGCGCCAGCCGCTGTTCAAGCCCTATGCGATCATCGACAAGCGCATCGCGGCCGTCGCGCCGGACGGGAGCGAGGTAGCGGCCACGCTTCGTGTCGGCATCATCGGCTTTACGCCGCCCACGATTCTCACCTGGGACAAGCGCTGGCTGGAAGGCAAGGTAGTCACCGAGGGTGTGCGCGAAGCCGCGCTGCGCTACATTCCCGAAATGCGGGCCCAGGGCGCGGACATCGTGGTGGCGATCTCGCACGGTGGCCTCGACGCAGCGCCATACTCGCCTTCGATGGAGAACGGCAACTGGCATCTGGCCCGGGTGCCCGGCATCGACGCGATGCTGATCGGCCATTCGCACCAGGTGTTTCCGAACGCGGCAAGCACCGTGCCGCAGTTCGACCTGCCCGGCGTGGACAAGGCAAAAGGCCTGGTGCACGGCGTGCCGACGGTGATGGCCGGCCTGTGGGGCAAGCACCTGGGTGTGATCGGCCTGTCGCTGTCCTGGAACGGCAAGGCCTGGATGGTCGACAAGGCGCATACCACGGTCGAGGCGCGGGCGATTGCGGCGGGCCGCGACGTGGTGGCCGCCGATCCCGCCATTGCGCCGCTGATCGAAGCGGAGCACGCGGCCACGATCCGCTATGTGAAGACGCCGGTCGGCCGCACCGATTTCCGCATGTCGACGTATTTCGCCGACGCGGGCGACGTCAGCGCGATCCAGGTCGTCAACCAGGCGCAGGGCGCGTACCTGCAGGACTACGTGAAAACCAACCTGCCACAGCTGGCGCACCTGCCTGTGTTGTCGGTGTCGTCGCCGTTCAAGACCGGCTCGGCCGGCGTGACCGATTACACGGACGTGCCGGCTGGCGGCATCGCGCTGAACAACGCGGCCGACCTGTATCTGTATCCGAACGCGCTGTACGGCGTGAAAGTGGATGGCGCCGGTCTCCAGGCGTGGCTGGAGAAGGCGGCCGGCCGCTTCAACACGATCGACCCGCGCCGTACCGAGCCGCAGGAACTGGTCAATACCGGCTTCCCCGGCTATAACTTCGACATGCCGGCCAGTGCCGAGCTGCGCTACGAGATCGACATCACGCAACCACCCGGCAAGCGCGTGAAAAACCTGCGCTTCCGCGATGCGCCGGTCGCTACCGATCAGGAATTCCTCGTTGCGACAAATAACTACCGCGCCAGCGGCGGTGGCGCCTTCCCCGGACTGGATGGCAGCAATACCGTGGTGGCCGCTCCGGACAACAACCGCGACGTGCTGATCGCGTACATCCGCAAGCAGGGGCAGTTGACCCGCGCCGGTCACGGCAGCAGCCGCAGCTGGCGTTTTGCCCCGGTGGCCACGGCGGGCCCGGTAGTATTCCACTCCGCACCCGGCAAGGAGGCGCTGGCGCGCGAGGCCGGGTTGTCGAATGTGCGCCAGCTGAATGCCGACGATGGCGGCGGCAAGGGCTTCGGATTGTATGCGATCGACCTGGCGCGATAAGTTCGGTGCAAAGAAGGTCGGCGCCGTAAAAGCGGGTGTGATGAGGCCAGCTCTGGCAGCGATTGCATCGCTGCTGTGGTCCGTGCCGCCCGGTTCTGCAGCCGATTCTGTTGCGACCACCGCCGCGGATCCTGTAGCTTCCCGCACGGCTGGCCTGGCAGCCGCCCGGGCTGCAATGGCCGGGCCGCCGTCTGGCTGGCCACGAGCCTTCGCCGATTTCAGCGGTGCTGCGCGCGATGGCGACGCCAACGCCGCTTATTGGGCTGGGCTGATGGTCCGCAATGGCAAGGGCACGGCTGCCGACACGACGGCTGCCGTCGCGTGGCTGGAGCAGGCGGCAAGAGGGGGCGTGCCGGATGCCATGTTCGTGCTGGCCAATATGCTGATCGCGGGCGAGGGCGGTGCGCCCGACGCGGCGGCAGGCCACGCGTGGCTGCAACGCGCTGCCGCCCTGGGGCAACCGGCCGCGCTCCAGCAGCTGGCACAGGGGGCTTACGAGGAAGGCGCCGCCGAACGGGCGGACGCGTTGCTGAAGGAAGCGGCGCACGCGCTGAAGCACCGGACGGCGTTACCGTAAAGCCCGGCTTTGGCGTGGCTTTGAGCAATAGCCTTGCGATCCATCGCACAACGTGAACGCACAGGTACCTATGCGCGTGGCCGATAGTGCAGGACGGCGGCACCTTTTTCACAGGAAATCTGGCGCTGCTCCATTTCCGGGTATTCGGCAGCCCAGCGGCGCAGGATTTGCTGTTCGTCCGGACGCTGCGCGTCGTCAAGGAAAACCGCGGCGCCGGGGGACAAGGAGCCGAACAACGCGGGCCCGGCGGGGTAGCGGGCTAGCGAACGCGTGGCCTGGGGCGGTCCATCGATGACCAGCATATCCACCTCGGCATTGCGCGGCAATCCGTCCGTGGCGTACCAGGGCCAGGTTGCACCGGCGAACTGCTGGGCAGTCAACGGTGCGTCGATCACGTCCGCCCAGGCTGTCAGCCCGTGCCTTTCGAGCTGCCGGCGCGTCTCGCGCGCATAAGCTGCATCGTGCTCCAGGCTGTACACTCTGCCGCTGCCGTTGATTTGCAAGCAGCGTGCCAGCACAATCGTCGAGGTGCCACTGCTGCATTCGACGACGACGCTTGGCTTGTCGGTCAATGCGTGCCGCGTCAATTCGAGCAGGAAGTCCGGCGATGCGGCCCAGCCGCGGGTGTCAGGCAGGCTGCGGGACAAGCCCAGGTCCGTGTACAGTCCGTGCAATGCTTCCATCTGGCGAAACAGGCAGTTGTTCTGCTTGTGCGACTGGTCCCGGACATCGTGCAGCATCAGGTGGATCATGCGTACTTTGTGCAATGTATAGGCACACAGCAGCAAGGTCGCACCAATGAAAAGTATGGATGTCACTGGAAACATGGCGGGCCCTAGTCGTAATAGGCGTACGGTTCGCTGCAGGTGAAGGGCTGGGTTTTGTTATAGATGAGACTTACATGGCGGCAGTTCTCGGTCTGGCGCAGCGCCTCGCGCACCGTACTGTGCGTGGTGCGTTCCGCTTCCACGACCAGGACAACCTGGCCCATTTGCGATGCCAGAACACCTGCCTCGGACGTCAGCAGCAATGGCGGCGAGTCGAAAATCACGATACGGTCGGCATAGCGGCTGGCGATATCGTCGAGCAGCCGGGACATGCTACCGCTGGCCAACAGCTCCGTTGCATGCTTGTTGCGCCGACCGGCCGGCAGCAGGCTGAGGGCAGGGACATTGGTGCGGAGGATCACCTCCGAGAGATCCAGCGTCTCGTCGAGCAGCACATCCATCAGGCCAGGACTAGCCCCGACGCCCAGCACGTTGAGCAATGCGGGACGTGCAACATCGGCATCGACCAGCAATACGGTAGTGTCGCGTTCCATGGCCATGCTCATTGCCAGGTTAATCGCACAGAACGTCTTGCCTTCGCCGGGCAGCGCACTCGTCACGATGATCAGGTTTCCGTGATGAATTGGCGGACTGTCGACGCCGCGCGCGCTGCGCAGCAACGGCCGTTTGATGTTACGAAAGTCTTCCGCGACACCGCTTCGGCCGCCCTCGTGCGTGATCATGCCCAGTTGCTGGAGGCGCATGAGATCGATTTCCGCGAAGTGCCCATCGGGACTGACGAGGAAAGGCTCTGTCCGGGGGCCAGTGGTGTTAGGTATCATCGTAGACTCCTGCTAAGACTGAAGCATTGACAGCGCCATCACGCCACCATAGAAGGCAAACAGAGAGGCCACGCCGGCGCCAAAGCCGAACTGGCTTCGGCGCCGCTTCTTGCGTTGTGGTTCGGTCCAGTTCATTGCGACTGCCCCGAGTACCCTTAGTCCGGTTGCGTCGCGCAACTCAGCCGGACTCTGGTAGGTAGGACGTACTTGGCTGATCAGTAGGGCCACTGCGGCACCGGCCAGTACGGCAACACCGAACACGATGCTGTAAAGCAGCGCTCTGTTGGGTCCCGTGGGACGTAGCGGCATCGTTGGCGGGTCGATGATCTTGAAGCTCAACATGTCTGTCGACGTGCTCAGGTCACCCGACAGCTTCGCCGCTTCGCGTCGCTCGATCAATTTTTCGTAATTGTCCTTGTTGATCAGGTAATCACGGTTCAGTTGCGCGAGCTGTGATTCCACCTCCGGCACGGCCTTGCTCTGCTCGACGAGTGCCGCATGCCGTTGTTGCATTTCGGCGACCCGTGCGCGAATCGATGCCACGCGCGCATCGGATTCAGCCAGGGCGACCTTCAATTGCTGCAGCATCGGGCTGTAGCCGATGCCCGGATCGGACGGCGCAGTCCGGGTTTTTGCCTCGTGGACCTTGCGCTCCTCGAGCAGCGTGATCAGGCGGCGGGTGGAGATGATGTCCGGGTGGGCCTCGGTATATTGCAACAGCAGTGCGTCGAGCGATTTGGTCAGTGCGGAAATACGGCCGTCCAGTTCCGGATTGTCGATCGCCGCCGGGCCGAGATCGGTGCCAAGGATCGGCTCGTCGCCGGCGATCTGAGAATGGATGGCCTTGCGGGCCTGTTCGGCCTCGACCAGTTCCAGCTTGGCGTTATTCAATGCGTCGGTCGACATCAATATTTGCGAACCGTAATCGACGCCTTGTCGCGGCAGCAGCGTGTTGTGCTTGAGCTTGAATTCTTTGACTGAATTTTCAGCGGCCAGCAGCCGCTCTTCGTAGCTGCGAATCTGATCGTCGATGAACTGCACGGCCTTGTCGGACTCGCCCCGCTTGCCTTTCAAGCCGCCCTCGACGAATATCGTCAGAAACGACTGCACCACGTCGCGCACCAGGCGCGGATCGCTGTTGCTATAGCTGATCGTGTAGATGTCGTAGGTGCTGGTGCCGCCAATGCGGATCTTCTGCATCAGTTCATCGACCTGCTTTTCATGTTCGCGCGGCGTAGAGGCTTTAACATCGAGGTCAACCATGCGGATGACGCGCTCGACGTTAGGCCGGCTGAGAAGAGTCCTGCTCATGATCGCCACCTGCTGAGTGACATTCGGCATGGAGGTCATGCCCGACAGCAGAGGTTTCAGAATGCTCTGCGTATCGACGAATACACGCGCCGTCGTCTGGTAATCGTCGGGGAGCAGATAGATCTTGATCGAGCCGCCCGTGGCGATGGCCCAGGCGACGAGTACTGCGCTCCAGCGATACTTCCAGATTCCCTTCAACCCGGACTGTAGCTGGGCGATGATTTCTTCCATGACCGGTCTCTCCGAATGAACCTAGTCCGATCGATTATATGGTTGTGGTTGGGGTGCAAAGTCGTAACTGCTGAGCACTTGCGTCTTGTCAAAATAAGCGTACCGCCGGTGTCACCAGCGGTACGCGCGCTGCTGATCGGGAAGGCCGGATCAGGATTTGCGGCGGCGGCTGACCAGCGACATGCTGAGCAGGCCGGCCGCGAGAATGGCCAGCGTGGCCGGCTCCGGCACGGCTTCCTGCGTGGCGTCGGCAAAGGAGGAGTGATTGATCGTGAGCTGGTAGGTCGTGCCGGCGGTCAGGATCTCGCTGGTTGCCTCGAAGAAGTCGGCAAACGTGTAGGTCGTCGTGCCGGGCAGGACCTCGGTGCGGCTGACGTTCGAATCGCCGTTGAGCTCGTCAGGCGAGAACGAGAGCACCGAGTCGCCACTGTCCAGATCGATAATCTGGATGCTCCAGGTCAGCCGTGCGGACGCTGACGACGGGTCAGTGGTGCCGACCGGAACGTGGGCGACGGTGTAGGCATCGGCGTCGAATGCCACTGTCATCGAATCGGCAGCACCCAGCGCGAAGATGAACGAGCTCGTCGTACCCGTGTTCCCGCTGCCCAATGTCTGGCCCGGTGCTGCCGAAGCGGTGGCACGGGTGCTGGCATTGGCGCCACCCGCTTCGATCGCCGAACCGATCAGTTGCGTGTCGCCATAACCGAACGTATTGAACGGGACGGGCGGTACAGGACCCGGCGCGAAGCGGGGCACGAAAGGAATCGGAGGGCAATCGCCTGCGCACGCCGGGCCGGTGAAGCTGATATCGCTGGCCGGAACGTAACCTACCGCCGTCCCCGTCGCAGTACGGGTGTTGTTCACGATCAGCGTGGAAAAATCGCCGGCAGTGAACTGTGTTCCTGCGGAGTTCAGGAAGCGCAGATTGGAGATGTTGAGGATGGAGTCTGCGAATGCATGTGCCTGGGCGCTGCCGGCGGTGCCGAATGCCAGCGTTACGGCGGCGGCGGTGGCCAGTAAACCTTTCCTGATGATGTTCATGGCGTACTACTCCTTGATAGTGGTTACGGCCAGAGGATCTGTGCCGACGAGCCACTACTCAGCAGCATTCATGCCACTTGCGTCAGGGTATGCAGAATCAACACGTTACGAAATTGCCCTGCGGCGATTGCCCACATCTGCAAAAAAGTCCGACGCTTATGGAACTCGCCCCCCGAACAGCGGTCTGAAGTGCGTATACCTTCAGACACAGGAGCAGACGTGCAACATGACGACACCATCATTTCCTTCGAAGCCGCAGCAAGACTGCGCGACCTGGTGATCCGCGAGCAGGACGCCGGCGCGGCGCATACGTATCCGATCGACATGCAGGTTTTTCATATCCGAATGGCGAGCACGGCTGGGGAACGGGAGGCGGCAGGCCTGCTGTTGCGCAAGATGTATGGTTGGCGAGGTTACGATGTCGGTGCCGACAGCGCACACGCGCCCAACCGCATAACGTTGTATGCCGAAACGGAGGGCGCGACTGTGGGCACCATGTCCCTGTGCCTCGACGATCCCGAAATCGGCCTTCCTGCCGATGAGAATTTCCGCGACAGGCTCGATGAACTCAGGAGCCAGGGGCGGCTGCTGTGCGAACCTTCCCGGCTGGCAATCGACAAGGACGTGACGAAGCGCGTGTTCGCATCGTTGATCCATATTTCCTATATTTACGCGCACAATATTCACCACTACACGGACTATGTCATCGAGGTCAATCCACGCCACGTGATGTTCTACAAGCGAATGCTGGGCTTCCACGACTTCGGCGGTGAGCGGCCCTGCACCCGGGTCGGTGCTCCGGCCGTGCTGCTGCGCCTCGAGCTGGAATACATGGGCGAACAGATTCGCACTTTTGCCGGACTCATGGAACAGGCAAAGGGCGAGCGTTCGTTCTATCCCTATTTTTTTTCGTTGCGCGACGAGCCTGGTATCACGACACGCCTGAAACAGGGGCGCGACTGAGATGGCCGCCGCCGAGAAAGCGCTGGCAGCGTGGCGCCGGCAGCTGGGTCCGGACCGCGTGCTGACGGACCCGGCCACGCTGGCGCGCTACGCGGCCAGTACGTCGTCATGGAGCACGCACCCGCTGGCCGTCGTGCGTCCGCACAGTACCGTCGAGGTGACGCAGCTCGTGCGCACGGCCACCGAGTACCGTCTACCGATCTATCCCATCAGTGCAGGGCGCAATTGGGGGTACGGCGATGCCTGCGCGCTGACCGACGGCCATGCGATCGTCGATCTGTCGGAAATGAACCGTATCCTGGAAGTCGATGCGACGCTCGCTTACGTGGTCATCGAGCCCGGCGTCACGCAGCAGCAACTGTCGCAATACCTGCTGCGCCATGACTTGCCGCTGTGGATGGACTGCACCGGCGCAGGTCCCGATACCAGCCTGATGGGCAACATCCTCGAACGTGGCTTCGGTCACTCGCCATACGGCAACCGCTTCCAGAATGTGGCCAGCATGGAACTCGTACTGGCCGACGGCGATGTCGTGCGTACCGGCTTCGGCCACTATGACTCCTCGGTCAATCATCGGGTCTACCCGTATGGCGTGGGGCCCTACGTGGACGGCTTGTTCACCCAGTCGAACATGGGCATCGTCACGAGCCTGGGCCTGTGGCTGATGCCGAAGACCGAAGCGTTGAACCACTTCCTCGGCTCGGTCCGGGAACATGACGACATCGCACCTGTCATCGATGCGCTGCGCCCGCTGCGGCTCGACGGGACCTTGCGCAGCATCCTGCATATCGGCAACGATTTGCGGGTGATCTCAGGGGGGACGACCTTCCCGCGCGAACTGGCCGGCGGCAAGATGCCGTTGCCGGAAGAATTACGCCGTCAGCTTCGGGCGGCCGCGGGAGTAGGGGCCTGGACCGTTTCCGGCGCGCTGTACGGCAGTAATGCCCAGGTCGCAGCTGCACGACGCGCGGTGCGCAGAGCCCTGATGCACACCAGTGCCAGAGTCCAGTTCCTGGACGAACGCAAGCTTGGCCTGGCGGATGCCGCCGCCCGCCTGCTGGGCAGCACCGCTGCTGGAAAGCGCCTGGCGGCCAGGGTGGCGCTGGGGCGTTCGCTGTTTGAAATGAATCGCGGTATTCCCAACGGTCGTTTTCTGGCTGGCGCTTACTGGCGCCGACGTGCCGGCTTGCCAGCCGACTTTCCCGCCAATGCCAACCCGGCCTTGGATAACTGCGGCATGCTGTGGGTATCGCCAGTGCTGCCGATGCGTGGCGCCGATCTGTTGCGCGTTCACGAACTGGCCGCGCCGATTTTCCGCGCGCATGGCTTTGACCTGTTTGTCACGTTCAGCATGATCAACGAGCGCGCGCTGGGCGGGGTGCTGACAGTGGCTTACGATGCCGATGAGCCAGCCGAGGTAGAGCGGGCACGGCTGTGCTATCGACAGGTGTTTGAAACGATGATGCGTGCCGGTTATATTCCTTACCGCGTCGGCCTGCAATCGATGGCGGACCTGGACAGTGGCGACGATGGCTACTGGCGCATGATCGGCAGGATCAAGGCAGCGCTCGATCCAGCCAATGTCATCGCGCCTGGCCGCTATTCAGCACGGTGGCAGCCGCGCGGATGACATGCCACGGTTGCGCCAGTGCGACAACCCGAAGATGCCGGTAGCGGCCGCAGCGCCGGTTCCCTTATTTCGGGCGCGACTTACCACTGGCCCCTGCTGCCGTGCTGGTTGAGTCACAGTTTTGCCATCAGCGCGCGCACATCGGCGTGGCGCTTGAAGTCGCGAACCGCCATCAACTGCTCGCACTGGGATCTGGCGCCGTTGCGATCGCCCGACATGAACAACGCCCGCGCGAAGCGAAGCCGGATGTCGTTGTCGGCTGGCGCCTGTTCCGTTGCCATCCTTAACAGCGGCACGGCACGGGTGGTGTCGCCCTTGTCGAGCAGGATTGCTGCCAGCGTATCGGCGATGGCGGGACTTTTCGGTGCCAGCTTGTAAGCTTTCTCCGCAAAGCCGAGTGCGCGCGCATCCTTCGACTGCAACAACGACCATGCGTAATCGTTCAGCATTGCAGGGTTGTCCGGGGCCCTACGCAAGATCTGTTCGTATTGCGCATTCGCAGCCTTGTGATCGCCGCCGCTCATCAGTGCACTGGCATAGTAGGTGCGCGTTTGCAGGTCTGCCGGCTCCTTGTCGAGCCAATGCCGCACCTGGGCGACCGCTTCCTGCGGCCTGCCCACGTCGACCAGCGCGCGGTGCAGTGCGGTAACGATGGGGCCGGAGGGCGAAACCTGCATGGCACGCTGGTAGCGTTGTACCGCGTCTCCGGGCTTCTGCTGCGCCATCAGCATGTCGCCTTCCAGCTTGAAGCCGAGCGACCAGTCGGCATGACGAATCTGCAGCGACTGTGCAGCGGCAAGGGCTTCGCTGTACGCCTTTTTCTCGATCAGCAGTCCATGCTGCAGTACAGCGGCCTCGGCGCTGTCGGGATCGGCCTTCACCGCCTTGCGCGCCGCCTGGAGCGCATCGTCATAACGCTTCGCGGACAGGTGGATTCCCGCGATTCGCATCTGCACCGCGGCTAATCTGGGCTGCAGCGCGGCGAGCCGTTCCCAGCTTTCCAGTGCGGCTTCGTTCTGCCGGTTCAGTTCCTGGGCTTGGGCAAGCAGCGCCAGTGCACCCGCATCTGCGGTGTCGGTGGCATGTAACTTCTGCGCCAGTGTTAACGCTTTCTGCTTCTCGGCCGTTTCCAGGTAGAAGCTCGCCAGTTGCTGAGATGCAGCCTTCTCGTCCGGGTTCTCCCGGACTGCCTGTTCCAGCCAGCGTACAGCGTCGGCCGGCTTGCCGGCACGTGACTCCAGCCTGGCGAGCGAGGTCATCAACGCGACATTTTTCTTGTCGCGTGCGAGCGCCGCTGCATAGCGCTTGCGCGCGTCGCCGGGCTTGTTTGCCATGATGTCGAGATTGGCCAGATTATCGAGCGCCGGCACATGCGTGGGATCAAGTGCGAGTGCCTTCATGAACCCGGTACGTGCGCCGACGATGTCGCTGTTCCCGAGCAGAACGCCGGCGCGCAAATTCTGCAGCATCGCACTGTCGCCCCTGCCAATCATGGTGTCCACTGCTTTCAAGGCCTTGTCGAACTGCTTGTCGCGCAAGTGGCCCAGCACCAGCAGCGTTCCGGCGCGCTCCGAGCCATTGCTACCCGCCGCTGCGCGCTCGAGTTCCGTGGTCGCTTTCGAATTTTCACCCAGGCGCAGCCGGCTGAGACCATGGCCGAGCCGATAGTCGGCACGCTCTGGCGCCAGTTCGCTTGCCTTTTCAAAGTAAGCCGCCGACTGCTTGAAATTCTGCGCCTGCAATTCCGCTTCGCCGGCCAGGGCCAGCAGGTCGGCATCATTCGGGACATCCTTCAGCACCGTGCGCATGATGCCGATGGCGTCCTCTCTTTTACCGCCGCGCAGCGCAACCGTTGCCAGCAGCTTGGTCGCATACGGGTGCCTGGGATTCGCCTGCAGGAACTGGTTCAGATATTGCTCGGCGTGGATATCTGAACCTGTCAGCACCGATACCGCACCGGCCAGCAGCACGCTTGGCATATGTTCGGGTGCCACGCGCAGCACGTGCTGGACTTGTTCCAGGGCGGCGTCGTAGCGCCTTTCGCGAAAGTCCAGCAACGCTTGCGAATATGAAATCAGCAGGTTCTTCGGCTGTGCCTTGCGGGCCAGCTTGATCTGCCGGCGGGCTTCGTCGAGGCGATCCTCCTGAATGGCCAGATTGGCCAGGTCCAGGTGGGCCTGCACATTGTTCGGCTTGACTTCGAGGATGCGCTCGTAGGTCTTGCGCGCGGCGGCGGGATCTTTTCCGGCAAGCTGCAAATCACCCTTCAGGCGTAGCGACTCGACGCTGTCGGGATTTTGGGCAATCGCCCTCTCCACCAGTTGCCGGGCCTGGTCGGACTTTTGATGGAACAACGCCAGCTTCGCCAGGCCGAGCGTGGCATCGGCAAGCTCAGGTTTCATTTGCAGTGCACGTTCGAACATCGGCTGTGCGTCTTCCGGCCGGTTCAGGCCGAGCATGGACTGGCCGCGCAGGGTCAGTGCTTCCGCATTCCCTTGAGCCTCCGGAAATTCGTCCAGCAAACGCTGGAACTGCCCTTGCGACAGTAATGCTTTACCCAGCGCAGGTTGTACGAGGTCGGCTTGCGCTCCCAGTTCGCGCGCCCGCCGTAGTTCCTTTTCGGCCGATGGCAGGTCGCCGGTATCGAGATAGATCTGTCCCAGCATCAGCCGGGCTGGCGCATGGTCGGGTTGTTGCTGGACAACGTTTTTCAACTGGATGATCGCAGCTTTAGCGTCGCCCAGGCTGGCAAAACGACGGGCATCGGCCATCAGTTCGTCCGCAGGCAGCGGCTTGCTGCAGGCGCCGAACGCCAGCAGCAAGGGCAAGACGCTGATTGCCTTGAAAAGTGGCGTTGGATGAAAGCGGGTGCTGGTAAAGCGATTCGGCATGACGATCTCCATGGCGGGATGAAATGCCAGCGTAGGAAATCGCCGGGCAGGCTCCGTTGAGCGCAATCAACGAAACCCGCCATTGTGAACACGCTTACTGCATGGCAGCGCCGACGCGCGGCTGGCGTCCCGGCAGTGGCACGGGGCGGGCGCCACTGCCGATCAGGCCGCGTTGGGCAGCGACGACCACCGCATGCGTGCGCGCGGTAGCGTCGAGCTTGCTCATCAGCCCCTTGACGTGCGTCTTGACCGTGCCGACGCCGATGCCGAGTTCACGGGCAATCGACTTGTTGCAGCAACCACGGGCCAGCAGCAGCAGCACATCGGTTTCCCGTCCGGTCAGTGATTCCCGGCTCAAGCTGTCCGCCACGCAGCGGGTCACCGCTTCGGCCAGATAACGCATACCCTGGCTGAGTTGTTGCACGGCCCGTACCAGCTCTTCCGCCGAGCAACCTTGCAGAAGATAACCGTGCACGCCGCTGTCCATCGCCGTACGCACCTGCCACTCCTTGTCGAGCTGCGTCACGATCAGGACGCGCGGCGCCACCCCAAGCCGGTCCGGCGACAATTGCCTGGCCAGGATGATACCGCTATCGTAGTCGGCAATGATTACGCGCGCATGGGCTTGGCCGTTTGGTTGCCGATCGTGCGAGGTCAGGTGGAATTCGCCGTGTGCGGCGAGCAGGGCGTGAATGCCGGCGGCCATGACGGCATCGCCGTGCATGATGTGGACGGCAGGGTATGGGACTTGCATGGTGTTCTCCTGTTCCGCAACAGCAGACGGCTGTTGCTTCTCATGCATTCATAATGAAACTGCAATGAGCAGAAGGCAAGTTAAGTGATGTTAAAGGCGTTAAACCAGCGTGCGCCCGATGCCGTCAGCGCAGCGAATCACGTTTGCAGGGTTCGCAAAAATGGGGTCATGCCGCGCGGCGCTGATTCGCCACGCGGTGGGCGCTTTCGTGCAAGCGCGTCGAAAAGCCGTGTTATTTCAGGTGCCCGGCAACCGCCAGCCAGCGGGCCGCTTCCTCGCTGCCGCCTTGCGCCAGTGATGCAAGGCGCAACACCGCTTTCGGATGCCGGTGTTCGGCAGCCTGGGCATACAGCGGCCACGCCTTGTCCGGCTCGTGGCTGCTGCCGTTCGCGGTGTGGTGATACATCTCGGCGAGCTGGAATGCCGACTCGGCATCGCCGGCACGCGCCGCTTCCTCGAACAGGCGCATGGCTTCGCCGCGGCGCGGTGCCTTGTTCTGGTAAAGCATGCCTAGTTCGCGCTTGGCAACAATCGATCCCTGCTCGGCCCACTCACGCAGCCTGCGCTCCGCGGCCGCGCCACCGTGGGCACCGAGACGCTGCGCAACCGCTTCGATCACGGGTGCCGGCGGTACGGCGCCTTCCTTGGCCTGACAGGCAATCAGGGACCCGACCATGACCAGCACCGACGAAATCAGTGCACCGGACTTGTTGAATAATTCCATATTGTTCTTGTTGCCTTATTCGAGTCTGCACTGCAGTGTCTGCACTGCGAAATCTGCCCTGGGTCTGCACTGAAAGCGTAATCTGCGGGCAGACAGCGGCCGGCACCGCGCGGTCGAAAGATGCAAATGATACCGATTACTGCTGAGCCAGGGCGCACGAGCGCGCATTCGCGCAAGGACGCGCGAGCACATGAACACGCATGGACGTGCCCCGGCGTTCCATCCAGCGCTGGCAGCCGAAGTGGAACGTTGACGATCTTAGCATGTTGACTTTGCGGAAAGGCAGCGAAGGGTTCGCCGCGAGGGTAACAATTGTAACGAGACGTTAGCGTGGTTCAGCTTGCTTGCGTGCAGGCTGACGCGTCCAGGCGCGGCTCGATACCCTCGACCAGTGCAGAAGCCGCCTTCCGGTGCCTGTCGGCGCCGACGTCAGCCGCGCTGCGATGCGCGGCCCGCATGCTGGTCCAACCAGGCTCCGGCATGGTCCATCACGAGTCGCAGTTCCGTTTCAGCTGCGGTGAACAGCAGCGGAATTTCGATCACCCTGCCTTCCGTGAGGGCCAGCTCCAGCGCCAGACACGCGCCCACGAACCGGCTTGCGCCCAGCTCGCTCACATCGTGCCGCAGGTTGTGCAGGATGCGCCGTGCTTCCATGAAGCGCGCCTGCTGCACCGCATCGCCGGCCAGGTTCAGCGGCTCGATTCCGTTGCCGATGCAGGCGCGTACGCGGCGGACCACCTTCGCCACGGCGCGTTCGTCGCCGCCCATCTGATCGACAAGCTCGTCGACAGAGAAGATCGTGTCATCCGAGGCACTTGCATATGCGGTCATGAAACCTCCCGTTGGTTGAATGTCCAGTAGCGCCCCGTGGGGGCATCCACAGCCCGGAGTCCGGCACGATGCGAAGGCGGCAATTGCCCGGCAATGAGCTGGCGCATGTCCGCCAGGGCCGAGGGCCGCGGCGCATCGTGCGATACACGGATGAGACTGGTGTCGACAGCGCTGGCATCGATTGTATCCACGCCGGGTGCCACGACCAATGTGTCGCCGCTGTCGCCAGCACGCGGATAGGGGTGCGTGCGCTGCGCCACCCGCAGTGCCTCGTCGCCGGACGACGCATACAGCGTGATCCGGCCGCCAGTCGCTGCCAGTGCGGGGGCCAGGTCGCGGCTGAAGGCTTGCGCTTCGATATCGGGCGCCGCCAGGATGATCTCGCGCAGTCTCGGCCCCAGGTCGGGGCGGGCACCCGCCGCGGCTGCGACAGCGCGCGTCAACGCCCGCGCGCCCATCCCGTGGCCGAGGAGATGCAGGTGTCGCACCGGCGTTTGCTGGACCAGGTCGGTCAAGAATGCCGCCAGCCTCGGCAGCGCCCATTCCACATTGGCTTCGTCCACGGTGTACCCGGACAGCCGCCCCTGCGACGGCCAGCTGTAAAACACCGGCACGCCGGCAAAGCGCAGATCGCTGGCGATCTGCGCAGTGCGGCGCGCGGCATCCTCGAAGCTCACGCGGTAGCCGTGCACGAACAGCAGGGCGCTGTTGCCGGACCTGGCGATGGCTTCCGCCAGGGCAGGGAAGAACGGCTGGGCCGACTGGACTTCCGCGCGCAGCAGCACCGCATGGCCGTCCGCATCGGGACGCGATTGCCGTCTCAGCTGTGTCGGCAGGACCGCTTCGTCATCCGGGCCGGTGCGCTCGATGGCCACCTCGCAACTTCCATAGTTGAGCCCGCCACGCGCGGCGCCGAACTGCCGCGCCGGATGCCGGTCGCCGGTCGGCTGGCGGTCGGTGGCAAAGAACACCTGCAGCACCACCCCCGACTGATCCGCCGGCACGGCGGGGCGCAACGCACGCCGCCGTTCCACCTCCTCGACAAGGTTGCGTGCGGCGGCACGCAAGTAGCGGTCGCCGGCAAGCCCGGCGGCGGCAAGCGCGTCGGAAACGGCAAACTGGCGCGACAGCGAGCCAGGATCCTGTTCCAGATCGGTGATCGCTTCATCCACCCGCGGTGACTTGCCCGTCAAGCGGGATTTCAGCATCGTGTACGCGACATCGGTGCCGCCATCGGCGATCGCGCCAGTCAATGCGGTGGTGATCACATCCATGCGGTTTGGCTCCGGGCTGATTGGGCATATCTCACCACAGCCGGCATTGCAAGTCCAGTCGGAAGTCAAGCGTGCCGCGGATGCCCCGGCCGGGAAGCGCCGCTATTTGCCGTCGCCGGACTGCTGCGCCATCGATTGCAGCACCGGCGGCGCCAGCACCGGCGGCACCGCCGCCGGCAGCGGCATGCGCACGGGCTGGTCGTCCGCATCCGGCATGGGCTGCCAGGTTGGCGCGTCGATGCCTTCGAACACCTGGCGCAACTGCGCCCCCCAGGTGCCGCGCAGCATCTGGAAGTAGGCGTTTTTCTCATCGATGGTAACGAAGCGGGTGACCGCCAGGCTATCGGCTTCATAGACCAGCAGGTCGAGCGGCAGGCCCACCGAGATGTTCGAGCGCAGCGTGGAGTCCATCGAGATCAGCGCGCACTTGACGGCGTCGTCGAGCGATGACCTGCGCGTGACGACACGGTCGATGATCGGCTTGCCATACTTCGCCTCGCCGATCTGGAAATAGGTGTTTTCGTCGTGCGCCTCGATGAAGTTGCCGGCCGCGTAGATCTGGAACAGCCGGCATGTTTCGCCTCGGATCTGCCCGCCAAATATGATCGACACGTTGAATTCGATATTGAACTGCGCCAATGCCTTCGCTTCCCGCACATGAATGGCGCGCACCGCTTCGCCGACGATGCGGGCCGCCTCGTACATGTCGGGCGCGGTCCAGATGGTGGTCCCATTGCTGCCGACATGGTCATGCAGCAGTTGCAGCACCGATTGGGAGATCGACAGGTTGCCGGCGGTCATCAGCACCATCGTCCGGTCGCCCGGGTTTTCAAACACAGTCATCTTGCGGAACGTGCCGATCTGGTCGACACCGGCATTGGTGCGCGAATCGGAAAGAAACACCAGCCCCGCATCCAGGCGCATCGCGACACAATAGGTCATTGAGTACTCGTCAGGGAATCGTTGGTGGGAGTCCGGAGCGTGCCGCGCCGACTACTGCTGGACGATGCGCACGTCGACATCGAGCGCCTCGTCGCCGCCGCCGTGGCGCACGCCGCGCACCGGTGCGGCGGCCTCGTAGTCGCGGCCGACGGCAATGCGGCAATATGCATCCGTCATCAGCCGCGAGTGGGTGACATCGATGCTGATCCAGCCATCGTAGCCCGGATCGCTGGCCCATGCGTCCACCCAGGCGTGGCTGGCGGCGTGGCCGGTATCTTCCGGATCGATGTAGCCTGATACATAGCGGGCTGGAATGCCGTGGGCGTGGCAGCATGCCAGGAAGATATGGGCGTGGTCCTGGCAGACGCCGCGACCCAGTTGCAGCGAGGTGCTGGCCGGCGTCGCCACGCCGGTCGCACCGCTTTGATACCGTACCGCACCAAAGATGTGCTCGGCCAGCTTCATCAGGTGGCGGCTGCGGGCGCGGCCTTCCGGCAGGCAGGCCGCAGCCAGTTCCAGGATCCCCGGCGTCGGTGCCGTGAGCCGTGTCGGCATCGTGTAGATCAGTGGCGACAGCGAATCGTTGGCGGCGATCCGGCCCTGCCAGGGCACGCTGGTCTCGACCACGCCCTGGGCCACGATCGACAGCGCGCCGTGGGCCTGGTCCAGCGTCAGCATGTGCGACAGGTTGCCGTAGGCATCCGTGTAGGCATTCAGGTGTCCGGGCGCCAGCAGCTTCCAGTGCACCGCGCGTTGCTGTGGTTCGATCCGTGGTGTCAGGTGCAGTTGCTGGATCGTGTAGGCCAGCGGTTCGGTGTACGTGTAGCGGGTTTCGTGGCGGATCGACAGTTGCATGGTATCTCCTCAGGCGGCCAGGGGCACGAGGAAGTCGCGGCTCACGCGGTTCCCCAGTTCGTAGATGCGGCGCAGGAATCTGGTCAGGTAGTCGTGCAGGCCGTCCTGCAGGAAGTCTTCGATGCGGGCAAAGCGCAGCTCGGCGTGCAGCTGGCCGGCCAGCCGCTCCGTTTCACCGGAAGCGGCGTTGCGCACCTCGCGCAGGTTGTTGACGAGCGCTTCCATGCAGGCCAGCAGCGAGCGGGGCATGTCCGCCCGCAGCATCAGCATCTCGGCCACGCGTTCCGGCGTGATCACGTCGCGGTACATCTTGCGGTAGGTTTCAAAGCCCGAAACCGAGCGCAGCAGCGCCGCCCAGTAATAGAAATCGCGGCCGCGCTCGTCGCCGCCGCCGAGGAATTTGACGTCCAGGATGCGTGCCGTATTGTCGGCCCGTTCCAGGAACGTGCCGAGGCGGATGAAGTGCACCGCTTCGTCCTGCAGCATGGTGCCGATGGTGACGCCGCGCGACAGGTGCGAACGGTACTTGACCCACTCGAAGAACCGCACCGGATCGCGTTCGTGCAGGCGCTCGCGCAGCTTGGACTGCAGGTCCAGCCAGGTCTGGTTCTGTACCTCCCACACTTCCGTCGTCAGCGCGCCGCGCACCGCGCGCGCATTTTCACGGGCGCCGTTCAGGCAGGCCGCGATGGACGATGGATTGGACGGATCGCGCACCATGAAATCGATCACGTCGCGCGGCGCCAGCGCGGCATGGCGGCTGTCGTAAGCCTGCTGCAGTTCGGAAATGCCCAGCATCGCGCGCCATGCCTGCTGGGCATCTGCATCCGACTGCGGCAGCAGCGCGGTCTGCACGTTCACGTCCAGCATGCGGGCGGTATTCTCGGCCCGTTCGGTATAGCGCGCCATCCAGTACAGATGATCCGCGGTACGGCTCAGCATGGTGTTCCCCTTTTCATCAGTTTTCCAGTACCCAGGTATCCTTCGTGCCGCCACCTTGCGAGGAGTTGACGACCAGCGAACCCTCCTTCAGCGCGACGCGAGTCAATCCGCCGGGCACGATCGAGGTGGTCTTGCCGGACAGGACGAACGGGCGCAGGTCGATGTGGCGCGGCGCCACGCCCGAAGCGACGAAAGTAGGGCAGTTCGACAGGGCCAGCGTCGGCTGCGCGATGTAGCCGTCCGGCCGTGCCAGCAGGCGGGCGCGAAAATCCTCGATCTGCGCCTTGGTCGAAGCGGGACCGACCAGCATGCCGTAGCCACCGGCGCCGTGCACCTCCTTCACCACCAGGTCCGGCAGGTTCGACAGCGTGTACTGGAGATCCTCGCTCTTCCGGCACTGGTAGGTCGGCACGTTGTTCAGCACCGGCTGCTCGGACAGGTAAAAGCGGATCATGTCGGGCACATACGGATAGATCGACTTGTCATCGGCCACGCCGGTGCCGATCGCGTTGGCCAGCGTCACCCGCCCGGCGCGATACACCGACAGCAAGCCCGGGACGCCGAGCGCCGAGTCGGCGCGGAACGCCAGCGGATCGAGGAAGTCGTCGTCCAGCCGGCGGTAGATCACGTCGACGCGCTGCGGGCCGCGCGTGGTGCGCATGTAGACGGCATTGTCGTTGACGAACAGATCCTTGCCTTCGACCAGTTCGACGCCCATCTGCTGGGCCAGGAAGGCATGCTCGAAATACGCCGAGTTGTACATCCCCGGCGTCATCACGACCACCGTGGGATCCGCCGCGCCGACCGGCGCCACCGAGCGCAGGTTGTCCAGCAGCAGGTCGGGGTAATGGTCGACCGGGGCGACCCGGTGCCGCGCGAACAGTTCCGGGTACAGCCGCATCATCATCTTGCGGTCTTCCAGCATGTACGACACGCCGGACGGCACCCGCAGGTTATCTTCGAGCACGTAGAATTCGCCTTGCCCCGCGCGCACGATGTCGACGCCGGCAACGTGGGCGTAAATGTCGGAGGCCACGCTGATGCCCTGCATTTCGGGCCGGTACTGCGCATTGCGGTAGATTTGCTCGGCCGGTACCACGCCGGCACGGATGATGTGCTGGTCATGGTAGATGTCGTGGATGAACATGTTCAGCGCCTGCACGCGCTGGACCAGGCCACGGTGCAGATGCGCCCACTCGGCCGCCGGAATGATGCGGGGAATCGCATCGAACGGTATCAGCCGCTCGGTGCCGGCATCGTCGCCGTACACCGCAAACGTGATGCCGACACGGCGGAACGTCAGGTCCGCCTCGATGCGCTTGCGCTCGAGCGCTTCGGGTGTCTGCCGGGCCAGCCAGCTGTCGAATTCCCGGTAATGGGGCCGGACACCGTCCGGCCCCGTCATTTCATTGTAGAAGTGCACGTTGGTTTTCCTCCCGCGAATATGGGATTTTATGCAATCGCCGTGCCAAGTTCATGCACGATTGAGAATGTGCGCTCCCGGCATGAAAACCCTTTACAGGTCAGTTTCCTCAGTGCATCATTACGTGCCGACCCAATCAACGTCCGGCGCCTGTTTTTCCTGACAACTTCAAGATTGGGTTCGCATGTCCTTCACCGTTCCGCAGCCGGCCGCGCCCGGCACCGCTCCACGCTCCCCGCAGGCCGACGTCCGGCACGTGTGGGCGGGCGCGTTCGCGGTCGGCATGGGCGACATGGTATTGACGGCGCTGCTGGGTTCCTGCGTGGGCATCGGCATCATCTGGCGCCGCAAGAAGCGCTGCGCGCTGGCGCACTGCCTGCTGGGGGAGGCGCCTGCCGGCGACACCGGCCTCGATGTCCGCTACGTCAGCAATGCCGTGCCGGCGCTGTTGCGCGGCCTCGGTGCGCGGCCCGCGGACTACGCGGAGCTCGAGGTCGTCGTGGCGGGAGGCGCCAGCCTGTTCGAGCGCGGCCAGTCGCCGATGCGCGTCGGCGAGCGCAACATCGCCGCCTTCGAACGCGCGATGGCGCTCCATGGCCTGCGGGTCGTCCACCAGTTCCTCGGCGGTAGCCACGGATCGCGCATCACGCTGAACTGCGCCGCGCTGACCTACGAAACGCGGCGCCTCGCAGCCGGTTGAGCGCGCGGGCGGCACACCGCTATCCTTCCAGGTATTTGCATACGACACGGTGCTCGGGGTGCCGTTCGGCGCGGACCGCGACCAGTTGCCGGCCCCGATGCAGGGCATGTGCCGGCATGGCCACCTGGTCGCTGCCATGCCCGGAAAGTCAAACAGACAATGGCTACAATGGCGGTTTTTGCCTGGCAGGGAGGAACATATGAAAGCCATCGTCACCGGACACAGCCGAGGGCTGGGGGAAGGGATCGCCCGCGCACTGCTGGCGCGCGGCGCGCAAGTGATGGGCATCGCGCGCCATGGCAATCCGGCACTGGCCGGCGTGCACGAGGTCGCGCTCGACCTGGCCGATGCGGCTGCACTGCAGGCCTGGCTGGAGGGCGGCGAACTGGCCGCCTTCCTCGCGGGTGCGAGCAGCGCGCTGCTGGTGAATAACGCCGGCGTCGTGCAGCCGGTCGGTGCGCCCGGCACGCAAGGCAGTGCACGGCTGGCGCTGGCAGTGTCGGTGAATGTCACGGCAGCGCTGGTGCTGACGGACGCCTTCGTGGCGGCCACCCGCGATTGTCCCGACCGCCGCGTCGCCCATGTCTCCAGCGGCGCGGGCAGGGCGCCATACAGCGGCTGGAGTATCTATTGTGCGACCAAGGCGGCGCTGGACATGCACGCACGCGCCGTCGCCCTCGACGCGCTGCCGGGCCTGGCGATCGCCAGCATTGCACCCGGCGTCATCGACACGGCCATGCAGGCGGACATCCGCGCCACGCCGGAACATGACTTTCCCGCCATCGGGCGTTTCATCGCGCTCAAGCAGGACGGTGCGCTGGCCGATCCCGGTACTGCCGGAGCGCAACTGGTCGAGTATGCGACAGGCAGGGACTTCGGCACCACGCCGCTGGTGGATTTGCGCGAGATCGGCTGAGGTCCCGGGCTGAGGTTACGGGATGACTACCTGGGATAAGGTCTGAGGGGCTGGCTTGCCGGACCAGGTTTCCTGGCTGGTTCAGGGGGCGCTGGCGGCGAGCCCGGTCACCAGTGCCAGGTCGGCTCCAGCCATGCCGGGCCAGGCAAACCGCGCGCCATCGACGGCCGCGCCGGCAAAATCGCCGCGGCGGCATATGCTGCGGGCAAAGTCGGCACCACTGGCGCGCGCCCGGTGCAGGCGCGCGCCGATCAGGCAGCAGAACGGGAAATGCGCATTGTCGAGCAGGGTGGCGGACAGGTCGCAGGTGCCGAAATCGGCGCGCACGAAGCGCCCGCCCGACAGGTCGGCGCCGGCCAGCCGCGCGCCGTGGAAGTTGCAGTCGACCGCGCGGGTGCCCCGCAGCAGCGCCCCCTGCCAGTCGGTGCCGGCTGCCGCCTGGAGGCCGTCGAGTTCGGCGTACTGCCAGGTGCTGCCCGCCAGTTCCGCGCCGCTGAGGGCGCAGCCGCGCAAGCGGGCCTGGCGAAAATCGGCATGCGGCAAGTGCGCCCGCAACGCCAGCACCTTGTCCCACCGCGCGCCGCGCCAGCGGCTGGCCTCGCCGCGCGCATCGAGCAGCACCATCGACCTGGCCCTGCTGCGGTCCAGCACCGCATGGGTCAGCGTGATGCCGACGGCCACGAATTCATCGAGCAGCGCGTCGCTCAGGTCGGCGCCGGGCCAGCACGCATCGTTGGCCCGTACGCCGCGCAGCGAGGCGCCGCACAGTCGCGCATGCCCGGCCCGGCTGCCATCGAGGCAGGCACCGTCGAAAAGGGCTCCCGAGCAATCCGCATCGTCGAGCGATACGCCGGTGAGCAAGGCGTGGCGCAGCTGCGCGCCGCGCAGGCTGGCACCGCGCAGGTCGGCCCGCTCCAGCACCGCGCCGGACAGGTCGGCGCCATCGAGCACCACGCCGCGCAGGTCAGCTCCGGAGAAGTCGCGGCCGGCCATGGGCGCGCCGGCAGCCAGCAGCTCGCGCAAGTGCGCAGCGGCGGGCACATGGGCCGCAGGCGGGCGGCGAAGGGCAGGGCGGCGCAGCTTGTCCCATGTTGCTGACGAAAAGATCTTCATTGCCGGTCTCCAGCGTCGGGTACACCGGGTACCCACGAGACCGATTATGGACCTGTGATCGCGGCCGATTAAACCCCTGGCTCAGCGAGATGCAATAGTTTTGATAAAACGCAAACGATTCCGGGGAACTTTGCAGCGGCGACGAGTCAAAAGCTGCGCGTATAGCTAACCGAGAACGTCCGGCCGCGGCCGGCGAAGTAGGACAGCGGGTCCTTGAAGTTGACCGATTGCGGGTAGTAGCCGATGTATTGGCGGTCGGCCAGGTTCTCGATGCCGAGGCCGAAACGGCCCCAGTCGGTGTCCCAGGTGCCCGCCAGGTCGGCCAGCGTGTAGCCGTCGAAGTGCTCTTCCAGGTTGATCGGGCCGGCCGTGCGGCCGATGTTGATGTCGCGATCCGCCAGGCGCGTGGCCTGCAACCGCAACTGCGTACGCGGCAGCGGCTGCCAGTTGGCTCCCAGTACCAGCTTGTCCGGGCCCTGCGAGCGGGCGCCCAGTGCCAGGTCCATCGGCGCACCGGCAGCGGCGGCGGTCCGGCCCATCGTCCGGGCATAGGTGCCGAACGCCGAAAGGGTCGTGGTGGGGCGGAACTCGGCGGATACTTCCCAGCCGCGCACGGTCGTCGGCACGCGATCCAGTACGCCGAGGCCTTCGGAATTGATCCGCATGACGGTACCCAGCTTGGAGCGCGAGTCGTAGAACGACGCGCCCGCGCTGCCCCGCGCGCCGCGCCAGTTGATGCCGATTTCCTGGTTGCGGGTAATCACCGGCTGCAGTGAGAACAGGCCGTCGACCGACTGGCCGGGACGGTTGACGCCGCGCAGCACCACGCCGACGTCGGGCAGGCCAAAGCCTTCCGACGACGACACGAATGCCGACCAGGCAGGGGCGAAGCGCCAGACCGCGCCGATGTTCTTGACCGCCTTGTCGAAGGAGCGCTTGCCGCCCCCCCACCTGGACGCCGCCGTACGACCACAGCGTCGTGTACGAGTCGACGTCGAGCCTGGCGGATTCGTGGCGCACGCCGCCGCGTACCGTGACCGGGCCGGCCTCGTATTCCAGCTGCAAAAATGGTGCGGTCGAGGTGAAGTCGAGGGTCGGCACCCACGTGCGGTTCGTCAACGCCATGCGCTGGCCGCTGCGGTCGCGCAGGTGATCGATGCCCAGCGTGGCCTCGAGCCCCGGCAGCAGCAGGCCGGGTCGCACCCATGTCAGCTTGGCGCCATGCTTGGCGGCGTTGATCTCGGACTGGTCAAACAGCATGCCGACCGGGGCCAGGCGGGCGTCCTGGAACGTGATCGTATTGCTGCCGCCATACAAGGCCGTGAAATCCTGACTGAATACCTGCGCAGCAAAAGTGCCGCCCAGCAGGGCGCCGTGGCGGTAATCGAGGCTGGCGGTACGCACGTCGTTGCGAGCCGGGTTGCCAGGCGGGCGCCCCGGCGTGGAGGACGTGGGGATGCCTTTCGCGAAATCGGCGGGCACGGTGCGGTAATCGAGCTCCCCCCGGAAATTGAAGCGGTTGACGGTCAACTGCACGCGCTGTTCGCCTACGTCACGCCCCAGCTTGAGGAACAGGTCGTGGCCGCCGGCGTCCAGCGTGTCGCCTTGCAAAGCATCGATGCCGATTCGACGGCCGCTGCCGTCATAGGCCATGCCGCGCCGCTGCACGCTGGCATAGCCGAACAGGTCGAACGCGGCGGACTTGTGCGTCACCGAAAAACCCGTCTTCCAGTCCACGTTATCGTCGCGGAACCCGGTGGCCGCCCTGGCGTGCACGGCAAACGCGGTGCCAGGCTGGCGCGGCGTCTTCGTGATGTAGTTGATGATCCCGCCCGTGGCGCCCATGCCTTGCATGGCGGAAGCGCCAGCGATGACTTCGATCCGCTCGATGATCGCCGTATCGGCGAAATATCCTTCGCGCATGCCGGCGCGCAGTGGATTGGACTGCGGAACGCCGTCGAGAAGGATCAGCGGCATGCGTCCGCGCAGCGATTCGCCCGTGGACGAAATCTTTTGCCGGCTGGGGGCGTAACCCGGAATGTACGTGGCGAGTGCGGCGGATGGATCGTCCGCCAGCAGATACTGCGTTTCCAGTTCCCGCTGCGCCACCACGGTCACCGCGCCAGGAATCCGGTCGACCGATTTCGCATTGCGCGTCGCCGTCACGACGACTTCGGCCAGCGGCGTTTCCTCGGCCCGCACCGGCAGCTGCCCCAGCGCAAGGCATGCCAGCGCCAAGGCGTGCGGAATCGGATGCGGGTGGACCATGCCAATGGCTCCTGTAAAAAAGTAAAAGCCGGAAATAATAACCGTTCTTGAAAGCAACAGCAAATCGCAGATTGATATCGGTAATGTAATAAATGATTACATTTTACGTTTTACTTGCTTCTTGTGTGCTGGCACCCGGTGTAGCGTTTGACTCATCGTTTCTTTTACAGCAAAGGATTGGCGGATGCATCAGAAATGCAACATAATACGTTGTATTACTAACCAGATTATGTACCATGACCCTTCCGATTGCCGACAAAACCGCTGCCAGATCCGCTGAAGAATTGCTGCTGGACGATATAGAAGCCTTGCGTGCCCGTTGTGCCAGCACGCAGGAGCTGTACGGCGAGGTGTGCGCGGTCATGTTCTTTCGCTATGGCATGACGCCAACGGCGAACCGGCTCTACCAGCTGGTACGCAAGGGCAGCATGTCGGCACCGGCTGACGCGCTGGCCAGATTCTGGAGCCAGTTGCGTGAACGCAGCCGGGTAACCATCGAAGGGCCGGACCTGCCTGACAGCCTGCGCACGGGCGCGGGTGAGTTGCTGGCGGCGATGTGGCGGCAGGCGCAGGAAGCTGCCGGCGCATCGCTGGCTGTGCTGCGCGAGGAAGCCGAGGCGCGGATCGCTGCGGCCGGCCAGGCGGAGGAGGCGGCGGCGGCGCGCATCGCTGCACTGGAAGTCGAATTGGCGACGGAGCGTGCGGTGTCGGCCGCGGCGCGCGAGGACGTTGCGACGCTGCGCCACCAGTTCGCCGCCAGCGAAGCTCTGAACGCCAAACTGCGCCAGCGGATCGACGACGCGCGCAAGGAACTCAACGAGCAGCATGCCTGGTTCAAGACTGTCGAGCGAGATCACGCCGCCACGCTCGACAAAGTGCGCGTGCAATTGCAGGCCGAGCGCGACGCTGCCGACGCGGCCCGTCGGCACGCGGCGCAGGCGCTGGAGCGCGAACGTGCCAACGCGGACCGCCTGCAGCAAGCGCTCGACGCCGAACGCGCCGCCGCCTCGGGCGCCGCCGAACGTCATCGCGTCGAGCTGCGCGAAGCACAAGCCCGGCTTACCGAGCTGTATCAGCGTATCGGCGTGCTGGACGGCGGCGCCGCCGCCGCATCAGCCGAACGCGACCGCGCGCTCGATGAGCTGGCGGCCGCGCGGCATGCACTGGCGACCGCGCAGGCGGAAGCCGCCGCAGCCACGGGTCGTGCCGTGGCACTGGAGGCCGCCCTGCGACATGCCGGGGACCGTCCCGTGCCGGCCAGGCCACACACCCGGCTGCAGGCCGACTGAGTTTTGCCCTTCACACCGCTAGTAACTATGTGTGGCGCGATTGGTACAAATCGGGCGCTACACGGCAGTGCTGCAAGGAGTTCTCTGGCGGCAACATCGGAGACCGTGAATGATCGAAACCTGAGCATTGCTTGCGCAATTGCCGATCGCTTCGCACCGCCGTAAATGAAATTAAATCCTTTCAAATCAATACGAAAGATCGGCGCGGCGCAGTCAAAGGATTTCTTGGAGAAATAAGAATTGTCCAAAAGAATTTTAGCAATCTGCCATGCGATATCAAATACGATATCGAATACCCTAAAAAAGTCATTGGATCGGTGTCGGTGTGGTCCCTACTATTGGCTCGCAGCATCAAGTTGACAGTGGTAGCACACGTCTTTGACAAAAACTATAACGATCAGGAGATCTACATGACATCGACTTTGTTCGGTCAAACTCCCCCATCGCATCAGATGAAAATGAAGCTGACGGTCGCCGTGCTGGCGGGCGCCGGCATCCTCAGCAGCGCCTCCGTATGGGCGCAGAATGCCCAGGCCGTCGCGGAAGCGCAGGCCACTTCCGCACCGGTTGCGGTCGTCGTCACCGGCGTGCGCCGCGCCGCGCAAAGTGCGCAAACGATCAAGAAGAACTCCGACGAAGTAATCGATTCGATCGTTGCGGAAGAAGCGGGCAAGTTCCCGGACAAGAACGTCGCCGAGATCCTTGGCCGCGTCACCGGCGTGCAGATCCGCCGCGCAGGCGGCGAAGCCAGCGATGTGATCATTCGCGGCCTGCCGGGCCTGACGACGCTGCTGAACGGCCGCGAAGTCTACACGTCCACCAACCGCAACCTGCACCTGGCGGACATCCCGACCACGATGCTGCAGCGCGTCGACGTCTACAAGACGCAAGGCGCCGAGATGGTCGAAGGCGGCACCGCCGGCGTGATCGACGTGCGTACCGCGCGTCCGTTCGACTTCAAGGGCTTTTCCGCCAGCCTGACCGGCCGCGCTGAAAACCGCGACAAGGCCGACACCACCGATCCGCAAGTGTCCGGCATGATCTCGAACCGCTGGAAGAATGACCTGGGCGAATTCGGCGCCCTGTTCGGCGTGTCGTACCAGAAGGGCCACTATTTCGATGAAGTGACCTGGAACTCGCCGCCGGACAATACGGTGACCAACAACACCAGCAAGCCGAATCCCGCGGTCACCGGCCCGGTCGACCTGGGACACTCGAGCACGATCGGCGTGCGCGAACGCTACTCCGCCAACTGGGCATTCCAGTTCAAGCCGGCGCGCAATGTGGAACTGTACGCGGAAGGCTGGTCGACCCGCATCGATCACGACCGCGAAAGCCAATTCTTCCTCGGTAACCTGGGCTGGGGCCCGGCGACGCAATACACCGTATTCCCCGGTACCAACCAGGTCGACACGGTCACGTCGTCCGGCAGCCCGTTTGCGCTGAGCTCGAACCAGACGCCGCGCGACGATTCGGAAACGCACCAGGGCGCGATCGGCGCCAAGTGGAGCGTCACGCCGGACCTGCGCGTATCGACCGAGTTCGTCCGCACCACCGCCCGCTGGAAGCAGGACATGCCGATCATGGAGATGCTGGCGCATCCGACCACGATCGTCGGCCAGACCTATGTCGACGGTGGCGCGCGGTTCGACTACCCCGGCTACAACATGCTGGACCCGAACAACTACACGCTGCACAACTTCATCGACAATTGGCAGGCCTCGGGCGGCCAATCGAAGGACTGGCGCGCGGACGCGACCTACAACAATGGCGAGGAAGGCTTCTTCCGCGAGTTCAGCGCCGGCGTGCGTATCGCCAAGCGCAGCGCACGCTACCAGCATGAAAGCCTGAACTTCCTGCCGGCGGTGCCGGGCCTGCCCGCCGTCAGCTCGCTGCCTGGCCTGACCTGCCCGTCGCAGCGGTTCTCGAACGACTACGGCATGAACCAGTGGCTGACCGTCTGCGGCGACTACCAGCACCGCAACATCGATGCCGTGCGCAAGCTGTACGGTCGTGACGGCCGGACGGCGCCGGATCCGTTCTCGCTGTACACCAACAACGAAGACACCAGTGCCCTGTACGGCAAGACCCGCTTCGGCTTCAACGCCGGGCCGGTGCCGGTCGAAGGCACGGTGGGCGTGCGCGTCGTCAAGACCAAGCTGGACGTCAATGGCTTCTCGAACATCAACAACCAGCCGGTGGCGGTGAACAAGAAGTCCTCCGACACCGACGTGCTGCCGAACCTGACGCTGAAAGCCAACCTGACCGACACGCTGATCGGCCGCATCAACGCCGGCAAGACCATCCAGCGCCCGGCCTTTGGCGACTTCAACCCGGGCATTTCGCTGGGCGCGACTCCGGACGGCCTGGGCATCTACGGCGGCAATGGCGGCAATCCGGACTTGAAGCCGGTCACCGGCAAGAATGCCGACGTAGCGCTGGAATGGTACTTCGCGCCGACCGGCAGCCTGACCGCGACGGTGTTCAAGCACAAGTTCGAGAACTACATCATCCGCTCGCTGGCGATGGAAACGTTCGATGGCAAGCAGTACCGCATGGACCGCCCGCGCAACGTCAACGAAGGGCAGCTGGAAGGCATCGAGATCGGCTACCGCCAGTTCTACGATTTCCTGCCGGGCTGGCTGGGTGGTTTCGGCATGGAGGCGAACTACACGTACATGAAGGGTCACTTCCTGGACAACGGCAAGGAAGCGCCGTTCCAGGGCATGTCGAAGAACGCCTACAACATCGTCGGCTTGTATGAGCGCGGTCCATGGTCCGGCCGCCTGGCCTATAACTATCGCAGCCGGTTCGTCGACACGTTCAACTACCGCGCGATCGCGGCGCCGATCGGCCCGATCGACCTGATCGTCGATCCGATTGAGACGGTGGATGCATCGATCTCGTACAAGATCAACGAGAACATGGGCATCACGCTGGACGTCGAGAACCTGAACGACCGGACGTACAACGATTACCACGGCATCGCCAGCAACCCGCGTGACGTGCGCCGTTACGACCGCGTGATCGGCCTGACGCTGCGCTGGAAGCTGTAATCGGCAGGTATCCCGTTTGACGCGCCGCCCGGAGGGGCGGTCGATGAAGCGCGCTGTCCGGCTTTGGCCGGCAGCGCGCTTTTTTTGTGCACCGCTTTTGCGCAACCCCTAGTGCGTGCAAGTTCCCGTAAATATCCCGGCATCATGGTTGGCCTGCGCGGAAACGGCTGCTAAAATGCGAATAGTTCTCATTATAGTTCTCATCCCTGCTTGTGCCGCGGCATCTCGCGCAGGGATCGAACCTTTCCAACGTACCCGATACCGCCATGGCCGCACTGACCTCATCCCGTTTTCACATCGTCTCCCGCACGGCCGCTGCAGTACTCGGCGGCTATGCCTTCAGCTGGGGCGTGATCGCGTTCGGCACGGCCCTGCTGTTTGCCGCGGGCATGGAATTCCACGATGCCGAGCACCTGTCGTATATCGTCGGCCTGCTGGTGTTCCTGGTGGCGTTCCTGCTGGCTTTCGCGGCGCGCAGCCTGCCGCGGGTCTGGCTGGTGCTGGCCGGCGGCGGCGCGCTGCTGGCGGGCGCGGCGACGCTGCTGCAACAACAACTCGTCTGAGCGAGGCTTAACATGTTCCAGAATTTCCGCCTGGCGATGGCCTGGCTGCACACGTGGTTCGGCCTGTTCCTCGGCTTCGTGCTGATGGTCGTGTTCTTCTTCGGCGCGCTGTCGGTATTCGACCGCGAGATCGACCGCTGGGCAATGCCCGCGACGCGCTTCGAGCCGCAGCCGATGCCGTCGTTCGACAAGCTGCTGCGTCCCGTGTTCGAGGACATGCAGCCGCTCGAGGATGCCCGTGCGGCGATGCGCGACCAGGTCAACGGTCCGCTGCCCGAACGCTTCGATACCGTGGCCCGGATGGGCGCGTACACGACGCACCGCGATCCCGTGCTGGGCCTGTTCGTCGGCTATGAAGTGCCGAATGCGAAGGAAAAGGAAACCCAGATCTTCGCGCTGCGCACCGTCGACCCGCGCACCGGCACCGCGTTGCCGGACGACCGGCTGAAGATCGGCAGCGGCTTCTTCTATCCGCTGCACTACAGCCTGACGGTCGAATGGAAGAGCCTGGGATACTGGATCGTCGGCTTCGCCGCACTGATGATGCTGGTGGCGCTGGTCACTGGCGTCATCATGCACCGCAAGCTGTTCCGCGAACTGTTCACGTTCCGGCCGAACAAAAGCACCCAGCGCAGCATGCTGGACCTGCACAACCTGACCGGCGTGGTAGCGCTGCCGTTCCATTTCTTCTTTGCCTTCACGGGCCTGGTCATCTTTGCCGGGATTTATTTCCCGGTCACCCACACCCAGCTTGCAGCGCTGCATGACAAGCACGAGCAGGTCGAGGCACTGGAAACCGGGCTGCCGTACGCACGCGCCGGGGTTGCCGCGCCGTTGGCGCCGGTGGATGCGATGGTCGCCGAGGCGCAGCGCCGCTGGGCCGCGAAGGGGATGGCCGGCGACGTCGGCTTCCTGGCCGTGCAGTTCCCCGGCGACGCCAATGGCTATGTGTCGGTCTACCGCGCCGGTACCGACCGCATCGCTCTGACCGGGGAAGGCATCCATTTCAAGGCATCTACCGGCGAACTGCTGCGCGAGGACCCGCCGCCCACGGTGGTTGCGCGCATCAACGAATTCCTGACCGGCCTGCACCTGCAGCATTTCCGGCACTGGCTGCTGCGCTGGCTGTACGTGCTGGGCGGACTGGCCGGCTGTGCCTGTATCGCGACCGGTTTCCTGTTCTTTGTCGAGAAGCGCAAGCGCCAGCACGCGAAGCAGGGCAGCGCCGGCGCCCGCATCGTCGACGCGCTGGCCGTCACCACCGTCACCGGCATGATGATCGCGGCGCTCGGCATGCTGATCGCCAACCGCTTGCTGCCGGATGCGATGCCGGCCGGCTGGCCGTGGCGCGGCGATATGGAGAAGTACTGCTTCTGGGGCGCCTGGGTCCTGGCGATGGCGCATGCGGTGTGGCGTACCGCACCGGTGGCCGCCGGCCGCCTGGCGCCGGCCTGGCGTGAACAGTGCCTGGCGATTGCCGTGCTCGGCATTGCGGCGCCGCTGCTGAACTGGATCACCACCGGCGACCATCTGCTGCGCACGGTGGGTGCCGGCTACTGGC
This sequence comes from Pseudoduganella umbonata, assembly GCF_014192225.1. Classification (GTDB taxonomy): domain Bacteria; phylum Pseudomonadota; class Gammaproteobacteria; order Burkholderiales; family Burkholderiaceae_D; genus Rugamonas; species Rugamonas umbonata. The sequence goes on from NZ_JACHXS010000001.1 coordinate 645,628, forward strand.
CGGTGGCCGGTGCCGACCTGTTCATGCTGGCGGGTGCCGGCCTGGCGTTCCTGGCGGCACGCCGGCTGCGGCGCCGTGCCGAAATGCCCGCGGCGGCCAATGCTGTGGCGATGGAGGCCGGCCATGCGTGACGCACTGATGTTGCTGGCGGCCCTCATCGCCAGCCTTGCAGGAATGGGCTGGTTTGCGTTGTCGATGGAAACCCATTGGGCACAGGTGAGGGGAGCGGTACCCCAGCCGGCGGCATTGGCGCGCCAGCTGCGTGGACTCGGCACGGCCGCGCTGGCAACGGCGCTCGTCCTGTGCCTGCTGGCCGATTCGGCCTCGATCGCGGTGCTGGTGTGGCTGATGGCGCTTGCCGCCGCCGCGCTGGCGGTGGCATTCACGCTGACCTGGCGTGCTCGTATCCTGGCAGTCCTGGTCTTCTGGGCCGGCCGCTGACGCTTGGGCGTCCAGGCAGGCGCGGCTGCTACGCAGCCAGCGATGCATCCCCGATGGGCGACAGCCGGGCGGTTGCGCCTTCCACCAGTTGCGGCGCGAAAGTGCGCTTTTCGGCAAGGTGGCTGCCGTGCGACTCGATCATCGAGGTCAGCAGGTCGGCTGCCGCCAGTGCCATTTTGTGCATTGGCTGGCGCAGCGTGGTGAGGTTGCAGCTCAGCCAGCTGGCCGGTTCGATCGCGTCGAATCCGGCGATCGACATGGTGCCCGGGACGTCGATGCCCAGTTCATGGCGCGCCAGGTCGAGGCAGCCGAGCGCCATCACGTCGTTGCCGCAGATGACGGCGTCCGGCAGGTGGCCCAGCCGCTCGATGATCTCGCGCAGGCCCTGCGCGCCGCTGGCATAGTCGAATTGTCCGCCGACCACGACGGGAGGCGGCAGGCCCAGTTCCTGCAGCCGGTCGCAGGCGCCCATCCGGCGCTCGGCGGCCACCGTCGGCGCATCGGGCCCGGCCACGATGCCGAACTGGCGATGTCCGGCGGCGGCGAGGCGCGTGGCAAGCATGCGGCCCGCTTCGTAATGGTCGCACAGCACGCTGTTGACGGTGCGGCCGCGCAGGTTGCGGTTGAAGACCACCAGCGGCAGGCCGCGCCGTTCGAATTCCTGCACCTGCTCGTCGCTGACGGGGGCGGCGATGATCGCGCCGTCCACCTGGTATTGCCAGATGTCGCCGAGGATGTGTTCCACGTCGGATTCCTGCTGGATCGTGAACAGCAGCACGCGCTTGCCGCGCCGCGTCAGCTGCTGGGACAGTTCCGCCAGGGCTTCGGGTGAGTACACGTTGGCGAAGTGGGGCATCACCACGGCAACCATGTTCGAGCGCCGCGTGATCAGGCTGCGCGCCGCCGCGTTGGGAATATAGTCCAGCCCGGCCGCCGCCTTCATCACGCGTGCATAGGTTGCCGGCGATACGCTGGCGCCGGGCTTGAAGCAGCGCGACACGGCCGACTGCGATACACCGGCGACGAGCGCCACGTCATAGGATGTGACGCGCCGGTTTTCACGCACGACCGCGGCCTTATACTCGGCCGCCCGGGCAACGGCCACGTTCTCTGCCGGAGGTGGTGTCTTGGTTTTTCTCATCGTCTTGGGTTGGCCCGTGGCGGCACCGTTTCGGTCGAGGATAACGCATGAGCTTGCGTTGTGGCAATTATTGCCATGGGAAAATTGCAAGGCGCTGGCGCGAGTGTGGCACCAGCGCTACCCGCCAATCACCATCGTCACCGCGATGACGGCCAGCAGAACCCCGGTCGCGCCTGCGCGGCGGCGCCAGCCACCGCGCAGGCGTTCCCGGGTACGGCCATGACGCGGCGTCGCGCGGCCGCCGCGGGACTGGCCCGCCGTTCCCGTCTCTTCGTTCATGTTGTACCGCACCTGTGCCGAACCTCTGCTGTAGCCTGCCATATCGGTCTCCCGTGTTGTCGAATTTCCTAGCGTAACTATGTACGCGGTGCGGGATTTGATGCAGGTCAAGCCAACTCTGGTAAAATTTTGCCCCTTTCAGATGAGGTAGCGATGGCAACAGCGTGCGGTGTCGACTTCGGCACGTCCAATTCCACGGTCGGGTGGGTGCAACCGGGCCGGCCCGTGATGTTGCCGCTCGAAGACGGCAAGGTCACGTTGCCATCGGTGGTGTTTTTCAATGCCGACGACGATGACGTCACGTTCGGCCGCGCGGCGCTGGCCGATTACCTGGCGGGCTACGAAGGCCGCCTGATGCGTTCGCTCAAGAGCCTGCTGGGTACGCCGTTGATGGATGGGCAGACCGAGGTGGCCGGGCGCGCGCTGTCGTTCCGCGAGTTGCTGGGCCAGTTCATCCGCGAGTTGAAGCGCCGCGGCGAAAGTGCCGCCGGCCGCGAGTTCGACGCGGCGGTGTTTGGCCGGCCCGTGCATTTCGTCGACGACGATCCGGCCGCCGACCGGCTGGCCCAGGACACGCTGGCCGAGATTGCCCGTGCCGCGGGCTTCCGCGAGCTGGCATTCCAGTTCGAACCGATCGCCGCCGCGTTTGATTACGAGTCGCAGATCGACCGCGAGGAACTGGTGCTGATCGCCGACATCGGCGGCGGCACGTCGGACTTTTCGCTGGTGCGGCTGGCGCCGTCGCGGATGGCCCGCCGCGACCGCCGCGACGATATCCTGGCCAGTGCCGGCGTGCATATCGGCGGTACGGATTTCGACAAATACCTGAGTCTGGTGACGGTGATGCCTGAGCTCGGCCATGGCAGCGAACTGAAGAACGGCAGCGCGGTGCCGTCCAGTTATTACTTCAACCTGGCGACCTGGCACACGATCAACCAGGCGTACACCAGGAAGATGTCGGCACAACTGGGCGAACTGGTGCGCGACGCGCGCGAGCCGCAAAAGCTGCTGCGGCTGCAAAACCTGATCGAGGACCGCGCCGGCCACTGGCTGGCGATGCGTGTCGAGGAAACCAAGATCGCGCTGTCGGACCAGGCCTCGGTGCGGCTGGAACTGGACCGGCTGGCGCCGCCGCTTGCACTGGATGTGGAAAGAGACTGCTTCGTCGCGGCGATCGGCGCGCTGGTCGACACGGTCGGCGGCAGCGTGGCGCGGCTGCTGGCCGACGCCGGTGTGCGCAGCGAACAGGTCGATACCGTGTTCTTTACAGGCGGCTCGTCCGGCGTGGCGGCATTGCGCGAACGGATCGCGGCCACGGTGCCGGCCGCGCGCCGCGTCGAAGGCGACCGTTTCGGCAGTATCGGCGCCGGCCTGGCGCTGGACGCTGTCCGGCAATTCGGCTGAGGGGACGACATGCTGACCAAACCGATCGTCATGCTGGACTTCGAGACCACCGGGCTGTCGCCGGACATGGGCGACCGCATCACCGAAGTGGCCGCGCTGCGCATTGCCGACGGCGTGATCGTCGATCGCTATGTGTCTCTGGTCAATTGCGGTGCCCGCATCCCCGCGTTCATCACCAGCCTGACCGGCATCACCCAGCAGATGGTGGACACGGCACCGCCAGTGCACGAAGTCGTGCCGCGGCTGCTCGAATTCATCGGTGCCGACGCACTGGCGGCCCACAATGCCAGTTTCGACGAAAAATTCCTGCGCGCCGAAAGCATGCGGCTGGGCATGGCACCCGCGCACGGGGGTACCGTGTGTTCGTTGAAACTGTCGCGGCGCGTCTATCCGCAACTGTACAGCTATAAACTCGGCAACCTGGGCAGCCAGCTCGGCATCCCGTTCCGCGGCACCGCCCACCGGGCCGAGGCCGATGCCGAGGTGGCGGCGGAGGTATTGCTGCACATCGGGCGTCATCTTGCGTCAAGCTACGGCATTGCCGCCGTCGAGCCGGCGCTGCTGATGTCGGTCAACAAGCTGGCCGCCGCCAAGGTCCACGCCTTCCTGAGCAAACAGTCCGCCACTCAGGGCTGAACGGCCCCGCCACTGCCGCTAGCCCGCTGCGCCGGGCGGCGCCTCCTGCCGCGTCAACGTTTTCCACCGAGTCATCGACCATGACAAAACGGTCGGGCAATTGAGCCTTCTCAAAAGCACTGCGCAATCGTTTATTAAGCTTTATGCAACATACCGACGCGCAGGATGGGAGAGCACGCATGAACAACCGTTACTCGAGGGAGGACGTCAACGTCTACGCATGGTTTCGCGAAGCGTCCGAGAAAGGCGATGCGTATGCGCAGTTCAACCTGGCCCTGATCTACAAGCGCGGCAAGGGCGTCAGGCCTGACGAGGACGCCGCATTCATCTGGATGCGGCTGTCGGCATTGCAGGGCATCGCATTCGCCCAGAACCACCTGGGTGCCATGTACTATAACGGCGCCGGTACCAGGCCGGACGATACCGAAGCCGTGTTCTGGTTCCGCATGGCCGCGCGGCAGGGCGACGCGTCGGCGCAGCAAAACCTGGGCTTGATGTACCGCAAAGGCCGTGGCGTGCCGCGCAGCGATGAAACGGCCCTCACCTGGTTTTGCCGGGCTGCCGAACAGGGTGTCGCCAGCGCCCAGGCACTGCTCGGCGAAGCGTATGCGCAAGGGCTCGGCACAAGGCGCAATTTCCAGCTGGCACTGGCATGGTTCCGCAAGGCCGCATTGCAGGGCGACGCAACCGCGCAGCTGAACCTCGGCCTGATGTACCGGCGCGGCCACGGCGTGCTGCAGAGCGATACGCAGGCCGTGGCGTGGTATCGCCAGGCGGCCGCGCAGGGCATGGCCGCCGCGCAGCGCCATCTGGGCGTCGCCTACGCGGAAGGCCGCGGCGTGCAGATGGACCTGGAACGGGCCTGCTCCTGGCTGCGCCGCGCCGCCGAGCAGGGCGACGCCAATGCCCAGTTCAACCTGGGCGTCATGCTGTCCAACGGTTACGGTGCACGCAAGGATGAAGCGCTGGCATCCGACTGGTACCGCCGTGCCGCCAGTGCGGGCCACATGCTGGCGCAGTACAACCTGGGCGGGATGTACGCGCAAGGCCGTGGCGTTGCCCGCGATCCCGCCGAAGCGCTGGCCTGGTACCGGAAGGCCGCCGACCAGGGCGCGGCGAATGCCCAGTTCAACGTCGGCGTCATCTATGCGAATGGCCATGGCGTGCCGAAGGATGAAGTCCGCGCCGTGGCCTGGTACCGGAATGCCGCGGCGCAGGGCGATGCCAGCGCGCAAAACAATCTTGGCGTCATGTACGCGAATGGCCAGGGGGTGCCGCAGGATAATGCCGAGGCGGTGCGCTGGTACCGCAAGGCGGCGGAGCAGGGCCATCCGCTGGCCCAGTACAACCTGGGCGGCATGTATGCCGGCGGTCGCGGTGTCGAGCGCGACCCCGTTCTGTCCTACATGTGGATCTCGCTGGCGGCCGAGGCCGGCGATGAAGCCGCGTGCAACAACCGCAAGCTGATCGAACGCAAGCTGACACGTGAAGAAATCGGTTCCGCCGAACTGATGACGCGGCGTTGGCGCGACGCCCACCGCGCCTGACCGGCGCACCGTGTCATTGCCTCTTTTCGCCGACGGATCTTCGGGGCCGGCAAATTCACGGGCTGGCAAATTCGAGGATGCAAATTCACGCGCTGGCCCATCTGCGGGCCGGCAAAGATCGAGGCCGGCAAATCTCCCGGCCGCGCTTCAGCGTGCCGGCATTTGCCGACGGTCGAGAAACAGGCTGTTGCCGTGGATTTTCTTGGCCTGCTTCTTTGCTTCGGCTGCGCTGGTGGCAACCTGGTGATGCGAATGGAATTGATGCGGTTCCACGCGGATGGCACCCACCGACAGGCTCATCAGCGGGTGAAACACTTTGCGCCCCTGCCGGTCCTCGCCCAGGTAGCCGCCACGCTCACGGTCGCCGTCGCTGTAGAGCTCCAGTCCCGTAGCGGCGAACTCGGCCAGCATCGCGCGGCAACGCGCTTCCCAATCCTCGCTCTGGAACAGGATCACGAAATCGTCGCCGCCAATGTGGCCGACGAAATCGCGATCGGGGTCGCCATGCCGTGACAGGATATTGCCCAGCAGACCAATCACATCGTCACCGCGTCGATAGCCGTACACGTCGTTGAACGGCTTGAAATGATCGAGGTCGCAATAGCACACCCAGAAGCGCGTCCCGCTGTGCAGCAGGCGGTCGATGTGCTCGTTGATCGGCACGTTGCCGGGCAAGCCGGTCAACGGATTCGCATAGCGCGCCGCATGGATCTGCAACTGCGTGATCTCGCGCATCAGGTCGTGACCCGTACCCATGCCAAGGTAGCGGCCGCCATCGGTGATGATGAAGCCATTGAACAGGTGATGCGCATCCGAGGCGGCCATCCGGAACGACAGGTCTTGCAGGCTGGTGTCCTTGTCGGCGACCAGGGGCGCTGCGTCCATGAACTGCCGGCATGACTTGCGACCGTACAGCTCGCGTTCATACGGACGGGCGAAATGGGCGATCATGTTGAAACGGGAGATCAGGCCAAGCGGCAGCCCGTCGTCGACGACCGGGATGATCATCAGTTGCGGATCGGCTTCGAAGCACCGGTACACGTCGTTGTTCGTCATCGCCGACGGCACGGCCGGCACGTGATGCAACAGTTTCAGGATGCTGACGGCATTCTTTTCCATGCTCCGCTGCGGGTATACCGCCACGCCCGTCCGGGTCAGGGTGCCGATCACGTCAGCCGGCAAGGTGCGTGCCGGGTTCACCTCCGGATGGCCCAGGTGGTACCCTTGCGCGAACGCGACCCCCAGGTCGCGCAGCACCATCAGCTCGGCGCTTTTCTCGATGCCCTCGGCGATCACCAGCGTGTGCGACTTCTCGGCGATTTCCTGGATCGACCGGACGAACTGCAGCTTCACCGGATCATGGTTGATGCCCTGGATGAAGTGCATGTCGATCTTCACGTAGTCGGGCCGCAGCTCCGACCAAAGCCGCAGGCTGGAAAAACCTTCGCCCAGGTCGTCGATCGCGATCTCGAAACCGCGGGCGCGATAGTGCAGCACCGCTTCGCGCATCCGTTCGTAATCGTAGGTCGGCTGGTTTTCCGTCAGTTCGATGATCACGCGGTCAGGGCGCAGGCCAAGCTGGCGGATGCAGCCGAGCGTTTCGCCATCGCCGGCGCCGCGGCGCGGCAGCAGGCATTCAGGGCTCACGTTGAGGAACAGCTTGCCCGGCAAATCCAGTTCGGCGAAACGTTCCAGCACGATGCGGCGGCACAGATATTCCACTTCCAGGGTCAAGCCATGCTCGCGAGCCGCCCCGAACAGCTTCATCGGTGCGTGCAGCGGACTGTCCGACGGGCCCCGGATCAAACCTTCATAGCCGATGATGTCGCCGGTCTGGGTGCGGATCACGGGCTGGAACAGCGCGGTCAACCGGCGCCGCGCAAGAATATCGAGCAGGTGCGCACAGACGGGGGCGCCGGCATGGGCACGCAGATAGCTGACGTTGGCGGGCAGGACGTCGGCGTCCTTCGTGGCGGCCGGCCTGATGGTGGCTGGCTTCATGTCGGCAGGCTTGAAGTCGGCTGGCGCGGTGCTGGCTGGCGGGAAAGCGGAGGCGGGATTCACGATGGTTCACTAAAACAAGTCGCATGAATAATATGAATAATTTATGACCGGCTGATGAAACGGCCGAATAAACTGCACCGTTCCCGCGGACAGAGCCTTTCTAATTTGCCACGGATGGCGATATGATCGAAAAGTCCGCCGTGCCAAGGCGGGCTTCCACATCATAAGGACATTCATGCATCTGAAACGCGCTACCCTTGCTACCGTCGTCTCTGCGCTGCTGGCCGGTACCACCGGCCAGGCCCTGGCCCAAACCTGCGCGGCCAGTGCCGGTTCCCAGTCGCCCCTGACCTACCCGGTCACGAAAAAAATCGACCAGCGCGACGATTACCACGGCACCACGATCGCCGACCCTTACCGCTGGCTGGAAGATGCCAACAGCGCAGAGACCAAGCAGTGGGTCGATGAACAGAACCGCCTGACGCAAGGCTTCCTGGGGCAGATTCCGGAGCGCGCGGCGATCCGCCAGCGACTCACCCAGCTGTGGAACTTCGAACGCTACTCGGTGCCGTTCAAGGAAGGCGGCCGCTACTTCTACAGCCGCAACGACGGCCTGCAGAACCAGGCCGTGCTGTACACATTGAAAACGCTGAACGACCAGCCCCGCGTGCTGCTGGACCCGAACAAGCTGGCCGCCGACGGCACCGTGGCGCTGGCCGGCATCGCCATCAGCCCGAACGGCAAGCACCTGGCCTACAGTACCGCGGCGTCCGGCTCCGACTGGAACGAAATCCGCGTGCGCGACATCGATACCGGCAAGGACACGGTCGACCACATCAAGTGGGTGAAGTTCTCCAACACCGCCTGGGCGCACGACGGTTCCGGCTTCTACTACAGCCGCTACGACGAACCGGCCGAAGGGGCCAGGCTGGCCGGCGTGAACTACTTCCAGAAACTGTACTTCCACAAGCTGGGCACGCCCCAGGAACGTGACGTCCTGGTCTACGACCGCCCGGACCAGAAGGAATGGGGCTTCCAGGCCGAAGTGACCGACGACGGCCGCTACCTCGTCATCAACTCGAGTCAGGGTACCGATCCGAAGAACCGCGTCTTCATCAAGGACCTGAAACAGAAGGGCGGCAAGGTCGCCGGCCTGCTCGAAGCATTCGACGCTTCCTACACCTTCATCGACAACGACGGTCCGCTGTTCTACTTCGTCACCGACAAGGACGCGCCGAAATCGCGCATCGCGGCGATCGACGTGCGCAACGGCAAGTGGACGGAAATCGTGCCGGAGACGCAGCAGACGCTGAAGGGCGCGAACATCGTCAATGGCCAGCTGGTCGCCGAATACCTCGCCGACGCGTACAGCGCGGTCAAGGTCTTCGACCTGAAAGGCAAGCCGCTGCACGACGTGGCGCTGCCCGGCATCGGTTCCGCCGGCGGCTTTGCCGGCAAGCGCGGCGACACGGAGACCTTCTACTCGTACACCAGTTTCACCACGCCGGCGACGATTTACCGCTACGACCTGAAGGCGGGCAAGAGCACGGTCTACCGGCAGCCCAAGGTGGACTTCGACCCGACCGCATTTGAAACGCGCCAGGAATTCTTCACGAGCAAGGATGGTACGCGGGTACCGATGTTCATCGTCGCCAGGAAAGGCATCAAGCTCGATGGCAGCAATCCCACCTACCTGTACGGCTACGGTGGCTTCAACATTCCGCTGACACCGGCATTCTCGGTCGCCAACCTGGCCTGGGTCGAGATGGGCGGCGTGTATGTGATGGCCAACCTGCGCGGCGGCGGCGAATACGGCGAAGCATGGCACCAGGCGGGGACCAAGCTGCGCAAGCAGAACGTCTTCGACGATTTCATCGGCGCTGCCGAATGGCTGGTGGCCAGCAAGGTGACGTCGCCCGCGAAACTGGCGATCGGCGGCGGCAGCAATGGCGGCCTGCTGGTCGGCGCGGCGATGACGCAGCGGCCGGACCTGTTCGGCGCGGCATTGCCGGCGGTTGGCGTCATGGACATGCTGCGGTTCCACAAGTTCACGATCGGCTGGGCATGGACGTCGGACTATGGTTCGTCCGACAACGCGGAAGAGTTCAAGGCGCTCGTCAAGTATTCGCCGTTGCACAACCTGAAGGCCGGCACCTGCTACCCGGCCACGATGGTGACGACGGCCGATCACGATGACCGCGTCGTGCCGGCGCACAGCTTCAAGTTCGCCGCGGCCGCCCAGGCGGCCCAGGGCGGGCCGGCTCCGGTGCTGATCCGCATCGAAACCAAGGCCGGCCACGGCGCCGGCAAACCGACCTCGAAGCAGATCGAGGAAGTGGCGGACCGCTGGGGCTTCCTGGCACGCACGCTGGGCATGCCCGCTGCGGCGGGCACGGCGGCTACCGTGCCGGCTGCATCGTCGGCAAAGCAGGGCAGTGCGCCGTAACGGCTGCGACAACCAGGATTGACGACGGTCATGGGCGCTTCGGCGCCCATTTTTTTTGGCGGGCAAACCGGGGTATGATGCTAAAATGCAACACTGTGTTGCACTGCCGCACTGCTGCCTGCCCCGCGTGCTACCATCCAACCCAACTGTCTTTTCCCCCGATCATCATGAGCCTTATAACCGGCAACAACGCCATCGATGCCCTCGTCTACAGCAGCTGGAACATCGCGCCGCAGACTCCCGTCACGTTGACCTACAGCTTCCTGACCCGCGCGCCGCTCGAGGCAACGTCCGACGATCGTGCCGGATTCAAGGCCATGTCGACTGCCCAGCAGGTGGCGGTGCGCGAGGCGCTGGGCCAATGGGCAGCGGTGGCGAACATCACGTTCGCCGAGGTATCGGCCGATACCGGGCAACTGCAGTTCGGCACCAATACGCAAAGCGACAGCAGCGCTTATGCGTACCTGCCCGATACGGGCGTGCGCTCGGTGCAGATGTACGTGAACAATGCCAGCGACACGCCGTACAACTCGGTCTTCACGGCGGGTACCTACGGCCCGACGGTGCTCATCCACGAGATTGGCCACATGCTGGGGCTGAAGCATCCGGGCAACTACAACTCGTCCGGTGGCGGTGCCGACGGCCCGTTCCTGCCAGCAGCGACCGACAACGGTGACTACACGCAGATGTCGTACAACGATCCGAGCAGCTACGCCATCAACCGGACGTTCGCGACCACGGCGATGCTGTACGACATCCAGGCGATCCAGTACCTGTACGGCGCCAACATGAGCTACCACGCGGGCAACGACAGCTACCGGCTGGCGAGCGGCACGCCACCGATGTGCATCTGGGATGCCGGCGGCACGGATACGCTGGACTTCTCGGCCTGCACCGGCACCTCCGTGATCAACCTGAACGCGGGCACGTTCAGCGAGACCGCGCGCGGCCTGAACAACGTGTCGATCGCCTACGGCGTCACGATCGAAAGCGCGATCGGCGGCTCGGGCGGCACCACGTTCTACGCCAACGGAAACGGCAACAGGCTGACGGGCGGCGCAGGCGCGGACACCTTCAACCAGGGCACCGGTAACGATACGATCGCCGGCGGCGAAGGGCAGGACGCTGTCGTCTTCACAAAGAACTTCGCCAGCTATGTGGTGTTGCGCGAAGGCGATACGCTGACGGTGAAGGGCGACGGCGCCGACGTGCTGACCGGGATCGAAAGCCTGCGCTTTGCCGACCGCACCGTCGCCGCCGACAGCATCGCGCAGCTTGCGCAGCAGGTGGGCACGGCCGGAAACGACGTGATCACGGCGGTGGCGGGTGCCGCCCGGATCGACGGTGGCGGCGGTGTCGACGTCGTGCTGTATGCCGGCAACCGCTCCACCTACCAGATTGCAGCCAATGCCGATGGCTACACCGTGCTGGAAAAGGCTACCGGCATCGCCGACATCCTGACCGGTGTCGAGCGCGTCGAGTTTGCCGATGCCAGCGGCGTCGCCCTCGACGTGCGGGCCGCGGCGGGCCAGATCTACCGCCTGTACGAAACGGCGTTCAACCGCACGCCCGACAACGGCGGCATGGCCTTCTGGCTCGACGCGCTCGATGCCGGCATGACGCTGCAGCAGGCAGCGCAGCGCTTCACGCTGAGCCCCGAGTACCAGGTACTGTATGGCCAGAACGACAATGCGGCCTTCGTTGCGCAGCTGTATGTCAATGCCTTGGGCCGAAGCTACGAAGAAGCCGGCCTCAAGTACCACGTCGCCGCACTGGAAAACGGCGCGACGCGCGGCCAGATCGTCACGGGATTCTCGGAATCGCCCGAGCTGCAGCTGCGCCTGATCGGTGCGATGCAAGACGGCATCGAGTACCAGGTACTCGGCTGACGGGCCCGGCCACGTTCACGCCGCGCCGTCGCTCTCCCGCGTCAGGCTGATGCGGTTGCGTCCCATGTGCTTGGCGCGGTACAGCGCCGCGTCGGCGGTGGCCAGCAACTGTGACGGTTCGTATTCCGGCGCCGGCAGCGCGGTCGCGGCACCGACGCTGATGGTCACGAACTGCTTCGCCGCCCCCAGGTTCGGCAGGTGCAGCTGCTCGACGCGGCAGCGCATGCGTTCGGCGACGATCGCGGCGCCTTTCAGCGACTGGTTCGGCAGTATCACGGCGAATTCCTCGCCGCCGTAGCGGGCGACCAGGTCATTCGCGCGCATCTCCTTCGCCACGGCGCCGGCGACCCGCCGCAGGCATTCATCGCCGCCCACGTGCCCGTACGCATCGTTGTACTGCTTGAAATTATCGACATCGACCATCAGCAGCGACAGCGGCTGCTGCTGGCGCAGCGCGCGCTGCCATTCGGCATGCAGCGTGTCGTCGAAGCAGCGCCGGTTGGCCAGCCCGGTCAGGCCGTCGCGCGTGGCCAGTTGCTCCAGCGAGATCTGGGCCTGCTTTTCGTCGGTCATGTCGCGCAGGGTTTCCACCACGGCCGCCAGGTGGCCGTGTTCGTCGCAGATCGGGCTCACGTCCACCGCCAGGTAGCGCCGCCGGCCCGCATACGGCATGTCGCACCAGCCTTCCGCGCTCAGGTGGCCCGGCTCGTCGCAGAGCTGCGCGTGGGCGTCATACAATGCTCCCACCTCATCCATGCGCTCCTGTATCAACAGGTCGGCCAGCGTGGGGCGCGGATCGCGGTGGAAGCAGCTCCATGCATTGGCACTGCCCAGTACCTCGTAGCGGGGCACGCCGGTCAGCCGCTCGCAGGCGCGATTCCAGGCAATGGCATGACCGCGCGCATCGAGCACGAAAGCGGGAATGGCAAGCAGTTCGAGCAATCTGAACGTGTCGCCGCCGGCCTGGCCGGGGTAGGTAACATCCATCAGATGCTGCGCTTTTTGCGAATTGTTCATTGGCTGGCCCGGGATTGTCGACTGCGCATCGCGCCGCTTGCTGACTTGGGTTCGTCTGTTTAAGCTCGTCTGTTTCAGCTCGTCTGTTTCAGCTCGTCTGTTTCAGCTCGTCTGTTTCAGCTCGTCTGTTTCAGCTTGCGTTTTTCAACTCGTTTTTTCCAGCGTGTCTTGCGCTGAATCTCGATTGTGCAGCGTGGTATCGCGTCGACGTTTGATGCAGAACAAACGCGCCGCAAGCGGACTGGGCGGAATTGTCGACGCCATTGCGTGGCAGCGGACAGATCGTCGATGCGCCAGCGTCCGGCGATCCGGGCAAGGAGGGCGGCGGCAACATGTCCTGCCCTGCTTTGGCATATAATCGAGGGTTCGCCATTCGCCGATGGCCCGCCAGCCCGTCTGGCGCATGCCAGGCTCATCAGGATTCATCGTGACTTACAGTATCAAAGAGATTTTCTATACCTTGCAGGGCGAGGGCGCCCATGCAGGCCGGCCCGCGGTATTCTGCCGCTTCGCCGGCTGTAACCTGTGGACCGGTCGCGAGAGCGACCGTGCCACCGCAACGTGCCAGTTCTGCGACACGGATTTCGTCGGTACCGACGGCGAGCGCGGCGGCAAGTTCGCCACGCCGCAGGCACTTGCCGAGGTGATCGACAGCCTGTGGCCGGAAACCTACCCGGCCAGCAAATACGTCGTCTTCACGGGCGGCGAGCCGCTGCTGCAGCTCGATGCGCCGCTGATCGACGCGATGCACGCCGCCGGCTTCACGATCGCCATCGAAACCAACGGCACCGTCGCCGTCCCGCCGGGCATCGACTGGGTCTGCGTCAGCCCGAAAGTCGGCTCGCAGCTCGTGGTATCGAAAGGCAACGAACTGAAAGTGGTGATCCCGCAGGCCAACCAGGATCTCGCCGACTATGAACACCTGGATTTCGAAAACTTCTTCGTGCAGCCGATGGACGGCCCGCTGGCAGCCTTCAACACCACGCTGGCGATTGAAACGTGCAAGCGCCATCCGAAGTGGAAGCTCTCGCTGCAGACCCACAAACTCCTGAACATTCCCTGAATTTCTCCACACATCATGTTGACTATCACCCGCAAGCTGGAATTCGATGCCGGCCACCGCATTCCCGACCATAAAAGCCAGTGCCGCAACCTGCACGGCCACCGCTACACGCTGGAAATCACGCTGACCGGCGAAGTAATCTCCAGCGAAGGCAACTCCGACAACGGCATGATCATGGACTTTTCCGACGTCAAGGCGCTCGCCAAGGAGCACCTGGTCGATGTGTGGGACCATGCCTTCCTGGTCTACGACAAGGACAGCGCCGTCAAGGAGTTCCTCGCCTCGCTGCCCGGGCACAAGACCGTCGTCATCGACCGCATTCCCACCGTGGAAAACCTGGCCGCCGTCGCCTTCGGCATCCTGAAGGCGGCCTACAAGGACCGCTATGGCACCGGCCTGAAGCTGCACAAGCTGGTCCTGCACGAAACGCCGAACTGCTGGGCCGAGATCACCGATGCCTGAAGCAGGGCCTGGAGCAGGGGGTGACCAGCGCGCCGTCGACGGCGAGGCCGCCTTCATGCGCGAGGCCCTTGCCGAGGCGCAGCGGGCCTGGGATCTCGGTGAAGTCCCGGTCGGCGCGGTCGTCGTCAAGGATGGTGTCGTCATCGCGCGCGGCTTCAACCAGCCGATCGCCGGCCATGATCCCACCGCGCACGCGGAAATCGTCGCCATGCGCGCCGCCGCGCAGGCGCTGGGCAACTACCGGCTGCCCGGCTGCGAGCTGTATGTGACGCTCGAGCCTTGCGTGATGTGTTCCGGCGCCATGATGCATGCGCGCCTGGCGAAGTTGGTGTACGGTGCGCGCGATCCGAAGACCGGCGCCGCCGGTTCGGTGGTCGACCTGTTCGCGTCGGAGCAGCTGAACCACCATACCGCGGCCGCCGGCGGCCTGCTCGAAGAGGAATGCGGCAACCTGCTGAAGGCATTCTTTGCCAGCCGCCGCGCCGCCGCCCGTGCGGCGCGAGTCGCGCGCGACAATGAGGCGGAGCGGGCGGCGATCGTCGCCGCGCGTCTTGCTGGCGGCGACACCGGCGGGTAAGATGGCCGCGCCTCTCGTTTAAGCGAGTCTTTTGCGGAATCCATCTTGAACAATATCGGTATCGCCATCGTCGCCCCGGGCGGCTATGCCCTCGACGAAGCGGCGCTGGCGCGCGGCATCGCCCGCCTCGAGCAGCAGGGCTGCACAGTCCACAACTTCTACCAGCCCGCCGGGAAATACCTGCGCTTCGGCGGCACCGATGATGCCCGCGTGGCGCAGCTGGAAGCGGCCGCGCGCGATCCCGACGTGCAGGTCGTCGTCGCGCTGCGCGGCTCGTACGGCATCTCGCGCATCCTGCCGCGCATCGATTTCGGGCTGATGGCCGACAGCGGCAAGCTGTTCACCGGCTACAGCGACTTCACCGCATTCCACATGGGGATGATGGCGGCCACCGGCCGCAAGAGCTTTGCCGGCCCGATGATCTGCGACGATTTCATCCGCGACGAACCGGTGGACTACACGCTGGACCAGTTCTGGAACTGCCTGCGCGGCCCGGTCCACGCGGTACGCGGCACGGCCACCGGCAATCCGGTCGTCGACGTCGAAGGCCCACTGTGGGGCGGCAATCTCGCCATGCTGAATCACCTGGCCGGCACGCCGTACTTCGCGCGCGTGCCTGGCGGCATCCTGTTCATCGAGGACATCAACGAACATCCTTACCGCGTCGAGCGGATGGTGCTGCAACTGCTGTATGCGGGCGCGCTCGACGGCCAGCGCGCGCTGGTGCTGGGTGATTTTTCCGGCTACCGGCTGGCCCCGTTCGACAATGGCTACGACTTCGACGCCATGCTGGCTTACCTGCGCGCAACACTGCCGATCCCCGT
Organism: Pseudoduganella umbonata; assembly: GCF_014192225.1. Classification (GTDB taxonomy): domain Bacteria; phylum Pseudomonadota; class Gammaproteobacteria; order Burkholderiales; family Burkholderiaceae_D; genus Rugamonas; species Rugamonas umbonata. Next base: position 661,358 of record NZ_JACHXS010000001.1, read on the forward strand.
GCTCACCGGCCTGCCGTTCGGGCACGTGAAGCACCGCTGCACGCTGCCGTTCGGCGGCCTGGCCCGCCTGACATCGGATGCCGAAGGGTTCGACCTCACCGTCGGCGACTATCCGACGCTGGCCGACCCGCGGCGGTGACGGCCGGCTTGCCTGTGCCGTGCCAGGCACGCAGGGGAAATGATAAAATGCGCGGTTCATCGAAATACATCAACGCAAGGGCTCATCAGTGCTATCCACCGCAAACATCACCATGCAATTCGGCGCCAAGCCGCTGTTCGAGAATATCTCCGTCAAGTTCGGCGACGGCAACCGCTACGGCCTGATCGGCGCCAACGGCTGCGGCAAGTCCACCTTCATGAAGATCCTCGGCGGCGACCTGGAGCCGTCGGCCGGCAACGTCATGCTGGACGTGAATGAACGCCTGGGCAAGCTGCGCCAGGACCAGTTCGCGTACGAGGAAATGCGCGTGCTGGACGTGGTCATGATGGGCCACACCGAGATGTGGGCCGCGATGCAGGAACGCGACGCGATCTACGCGAACCCGGAAGCGACCGACGACGACTACATGAAGGCCGCCGACCTCGAAGGCAAGGTGGCCGAGTACGACGGCTACACGGCCGAAGCGCGCGCCGGCGAACTGCTGCTCGGCGCGGGTGTCGAGATCGAACTGCACCAGGGACCGATGAGCGCCGTGGCGCCGGGCTGGAAGCTGCGCGTGCTGCTGGCGCAGGCGCTGTTCTCGAATCCGGACATCCTGCTGCTCGACGAGCCGACCAACAACCTGGACATCAACACCATCCGCTGGCTCGAGGATGTGCTGAACCAGCGCAACTCGACGATGATCATCATCTCCCACGATCGCCACTTCCTGAACCAGGTGTGCACGCACGTGGCCGACATGGATTACGGCACGCTGAAGATCTACCCGGGCAACTACGACGACTACATGCTCGCTTCCACGCAGGCGCGCAACCAGCAGCTGGCCAACAACGCCAAGGCCAAGGAAAAGGTCGCCGAACTGCAGGACTTCGTGCGCCGCTTCTCGGCCAACAAGTCGAAGGCCCGCCAGGCCACGTCGCGCGCCAAGATGATCGACAAGATCAAGGTCGAGGACATCAAGCCTTCGTCGCGCGCCTATCCGTTCGTGCGCTTCGAAGGCGAGAAAAAGCTGCACCGCCTGGCGGTGGAAGTCGACAGCATCTCGAAAACCTACGACAAGACGCTGTTCAAGAACTTCTCGATCATGGTCGAGGCGGGCGAACGCATCGCCATCATCGGCGCGAACGGCGCCGGCAAGACCACGATGCTGCGCTGCATCGCCGGCGAGATGGCGAACCTGCAGCCCGATACCGGCTTCGTGAAATGGGCGGAGAACGCCAACGTCGGCTACATGCCGCAGGATCCGACCGAGGATTTCGCCACCGACGCCAACCTGACCGACTGGATGGGCCGCTGGACGAAAGAGGGCGACGATGACCAGGCCGTGCGCTCGATCCTGGGCCGCCTCCTGTTCGGCGGCGACGAAGTGAAGAAATCGGTGCGCGTGCTGTCCGGCGGCGAAAAGGGCCGCATGATGTACGGCAAGCTGATGCTGGGCCGCCACAACGTGCTGCTGCTCGACGAGCCGACCAACCACATGGACATGGAGTCGATCGAATCGCTGAACATCGCGCTCGACAAATATGCCGGCACGCTGATCTTCGTCTCGCACGACCGCGAATTCGTGTCGTCGCTGGCGAACCGCATCCTCGAGATCAAGGAAAACGAAGTGGTCGACTTCCGCGGCAACTACGAAGAGTACCTGACCAGCCAGGGTATCAACTGATAGAACCTCGTGAACCTATTGCGCAGCGCCAGCCAGGTCTGGCGTCGTGCATGACGCTTTCCGAGGTTCCGAACTGTTGCGGATAATTTGCGAGAGACCCAAGCGATGAACAGCGTAGCCATACCTATTAAAACCGTCGAGTACGAGAAGCCGCTGCTGGAGCATAACGAGCAGGGTGGCAGCTGCGTGGCCCACGCGTGGGCGCGCACGCCGGCACCGGTGCCGGCGGATGAAAAGATTTTGTTGAAGGAGCGCATCCGCACGCTGCTGCGCGAACGCGATGCCGTGCTGGTCGCCCACTATTACGTCGATGGCGACCTGCAGGACCTCGCCGAGGAAACCGGCGGCTGCGTGTCCGATTCGCTGGAAATGGCGCGCTTCGGCCGCGACCATCCGGCGAAAACGCTGGTGGTCGCGGGCGTGAAATTCATGGGCGAGACGGCGAAGATCCTGTCGCCGGAAAAGACCATCCTGATGCCGGACCTGGATGCGACCTGCTCGCTGGACCTGGGATGCGATCCGGCCGAATTCACGGCGTTCTGCGACCAGCATCCCGATCGCACCGTGGTCGTGTATGCCAACACCAGCGCGGCCGTGAAGGCGCGCGCCGACTGGATGGTCACGTCGTCGATCGGGCTGGACATCGTCCGGCACCTGCACGAGCAGGGCAAGAAGATCCTCTGGGCGCCGGACAAGCACCTGGGCTCGTACATCCAGAAGCAGACCGGTGCCGACATGCTGCTGTGGCAGGGTTCCTGCCTGGTGCACGACGAGTTCAAGGGCGTCGAGCTCGACCTGCTGAAGGCCGAGCATCCCGATGCGAAAGTGCTGGTGCACCCGGAGTCGCCCGCCAACGTGGTCGACCATGCCGACGTGATCGGTTCCACGTCGCAGCTGATTGCGGCCGCCGTCAGCCTGCCGGCGATGAAGTTCATCGTCGCCACCGACAACGGCATCCTGCACAAGATGCGCCTCGCCGCGCCGCACAAGACGTTCATCGAAGCGCCGACCGCCGGCAACAGCGCCACCTGCAAGAGCTGCGCGCACTGCCCGTGGATGGCGATGAACGGCCTGCGCAACCTGGCCGACGTGCTGGAAAACCTGTCCAACGAGATCCACGTGGATCCGGCGGTGGGCCAGCAGGCCAAGGTATCGATCAACCGCATGCTCGACTTCGCCGCGGCGAAGAAGGCCAGCGTGGCGCCGGGCGCGGACCTGGCCAAGGAAGCAAAACTGTTTTCGGGAATCGGACCTGCATGAGTACCTCATTATGAGCACATTAGTGAATCGTTTCGCGCCGTTCGATGCGGCGCTGACCCGCGCCTTCGAGGGCAACCTGCTGGCCGCCCTGCTGGAAGATGTCGGCACCGGCGACCTGACCGGCAAGCTGGTTCCCGAGGCCAGCCGCGCCATCGCGCGCGTGATCGTCCGCGAGAATGCCGTGCTGTGCGGCGCGCCCTGGTTCGAAGGCATCATGCATGCGATGGACCCGGCGATCGGCATCGAATGGCATTACGCCGAAGGCGAAGCCATGAAGGCCGATACACCGGTCTGCACGCTGGCCGGCCCGTCGCGCGCGATCCTCACGGCCGAACGTTCGGCGCTGAACTTCCTGCAATTGCTGTCGGGCGTCGCCACGGCGACGCGCCGCTATGTCGATGCGATCGCCGGCACGCGCGCCGCCATCCTCGACACGCGCAAGACGCTGCCCGGCCTGCGCCTGGCGCAGAAGTACGCGGTGCGCGTCGGCGGCGGCCAGAACCAGCGCCTGGCGCTGTACGACGGCATCCTGATCAAGGAAAACCATATCGCGGCAGCCGGCGGCATCACTGCGGCGTTGGTGGCGGCCAAGGCCGTGGGCGGCAAGGTGTCGGTCCAGGTGGAAGTGGAAAACCTCGCCGAACTGGAAGAAGCGCTCGATGCCGGCGCCACCTCGATCCTGCTCGACAACTTCGACCTGGCGCTGATGCGCGAGGCGGTGCAGGTGAACCGCGGGCGCGCGCTGCTGGAAGCGTCCGGCGGCGTCAGCTTCGACACCGTGCGGGCCATTGCCGAAACCGGCGTGCACCGCATCTCGATCGGCGCGCTGACGAAGGACGTCAAGGCCACCGACTATTCGCTGCGCATCGTCGACGGCGCCGCGGCCTGATGTTCCGGATATCCATCGAAAGAAGTGCATGAGCCGTTTCTGGAGTGACGTCGTCCATCGCCTGACCCCGTACACGCCGGGCGAACAGGTGCAGATTCCCGGCCTGGTCAAACTCAATACCAACGAGAATCCATACGGTCCGTCGCCGCTGGCGCTGGCCGCCATGCGCGAGGCGGCCGGCGACGGCCTGCGCAAGTATCCCGACCCGAACGGCACCGCGCTGAAGGATGCGCTGGCGGCCAGCCACGGGCTGCGGCGCGAGCAGGTCTTTGTCGGCAACAGCTCGGACGAAGTGCTGGCCCACGTTTTCCAGTCACTGCTGAAGCACGAGCTGCCGCTGCTGTCGCCGGACATCAGCTACAGTTTCTACCCGACCTATTGCAGCCTGTATGGCATTGCGCTGCGCACGGTGCCGCTGAACGATCGTTTCCAGATCGACGTGGCCGATTACGACCAGCCGTGCGGTGCCGTCATCCTGGCCAACCCGAACGCGCCGACCGGCCATCCGCTGTCGCTGGCCAGCATCGAGCGGCTGCTTTCCCTGCATCCGGACCGGGTGGTGGTGATCGACGAAGCCTACGTGGACTTCGGCGCCAGCAGTGCAGCGACGCTGATCGACCGCTACGACAACCTGCTGGTGGTACAGACATTCTCGAAATCGCGTTCGCTGGCCGGCCTGCGGGTCGGCTTCGCCCTCGGCCATGCCGACCTGGTTGCGGGGCTGGAGCGCGTCAAGAACAGCTTCAATTGCTACCCGCTCAGCCAGGTCGCACTGGCCGGCGCGGTGGCTGCCGTCGAAGACGTGGCGTACTTCGAGCAGACCCGCGCCGCGATCATCGCGAGCCGCGAACGCCTGGCTGCCGATTTGACGGCGCTGGGCTTCGAGGTGCTGCCGTCGCAGGCGAACTTCGTGTTCGCGCGCCATCCGGAGCATGACGCGGCCGCATTGGCCGCGGCGCTGCGCGAGCGGGCCATCCTGGTCCGCCATTTCCGGCAGCCGCGCATCGAGCAGTTCCTGCGCATCTCGATCGGCACCGATGCCGAGTGCGGCAAGCTGGTCGCCGCGCTGCGCACGCTGGTGGCGTAACGGGGCTCAGTCGAGCAGCAGGCGCATTCCCTGCTCATGCAGTCCGCTCCTGCCGGTCATGGGCACCGGCATTCCCGTTTCCACGAACCCCATGCGACGGTACAGCCGCACCGCCGGCGTATCGCCCGCTGTGACCTCGAGTTCGATCGTCGTCGCGCCACGCTCGCTCGCCCAGCCGATCGCCCGGGCAAGCAGCGCCTGCGCGATGCCGTGGCCGCGCTGCTCCGGCGCCACCCATACCTGGTACAGCGTGGCGCTGCCTCCCTCGACTTTTGCCCACGCCAGGCCGGCCGGCTGGTTACCCACCACAGCGAGCAGCGGCAAGTGCTGGCCGGACGCCACCGTCTGCGCCAGCAACGCCTGCCAGGTCTCATCCGCGCGCGCCTGCGCATCGGCCAGCGTGGCGGCGAACGCATCGGGCGAATCGGCCAGCGCCCGCAGGCGCAGCGCCCGCCATGCCGGCCAATCTTCCGCCACGAAGGGGCGGATCGTGACAGTCGGATCAGTCATCGGATTTTATTGTCGAGTTCACGGAATCCCATTGTAGCGGCCGGCTCCCGACTGTTGCCAAAAATCGGGGACAGTCCCGGATATCCGGGACTGTCCCCGGTGTTGCAAAACAACCAGCTCGGCCGGAAGAAATCAACGACTTACGGTGTTGCTAAAATTCGGGGACAGGAAGGAGTGATGGCTTGCAAGCCATCACTGCTTGGCTGGCGCGGAGCATGCTCCACGAAACCCCTGCCGCGCCCTCGGTGTTGTGTTGAAACCAGCCGGGCAGTAAAAAGGCCGCCCGAAGGCGGCCTGGTATCGCGACGCGTGGCGAGAAAATCAGTCGGCGTCGGCGGCGTAGATGTCGCGGTCCTTGGTTTCGCGCACGAACAGCGCGCCGATCACGAAGGTGACGAGGGCCACCACGATCGGATACCACAGGCCGTAGTAGATGTCGCCCTTGAACGCCACCAGTGCGAACACCGTGGTCGGCAGCAGGCCGCCGAACCAGCCGTTACCGATGTGATAGGGCAGCGACATCGACGTGTAGCGGATCTTGGTCGGGAACATCTCGACCAGCATCGCCGCGATCGGGCCATACACCATCGTCACGTACAGCACCAGGATGAACAGCAACAGCACCATCATCGGCTTGTTGATGCGCTCCGGGTCGGCCTTGGCCGGGTAGCCGGCCTCGCGGATCGCACTGGTGACCTGGGCCTTGAAGGCGGTTTCCTGTGCCTTGCTGGCGGCATCGAAGTTCAGGTTGTCCGCCGTCATGACGGCGTTGAACGAGGTCAGTTCCTTGTCGCCCACCTTGATCGTGGCGACCGTGCCGGCCGGCGCATCCTGGCGCGTGTAGTTCACCGCGGAAGCCGACAGGACACTCGTCGCGATATCGCACGAGGACGGGAATTTTTTCGTGCCGGTCGGGTTGAACAGGAAGTGGCACGATGCCGGATCGGCCACCACCACCACCGGTGCGTTGGTCTGCGCGGTTTCCAACTGCGGATTGCCGTAGTGGGTCAGCGCCTTGAAGATGGGGAAATAGGTCAGCGCGGCGATCAGGCAGCCGCCCAGGATGATCCACTTGCGGCCGATGCGGTCCGACAGCACGCCGAAGACCACGAAGAACGGCGTGGCCAGCAGCAGCGAGACGGCGATCAGGATGTTCGCGGTGGCCGATTCGATCATCAACGTCTTTTCCATGAAGAACAGTGCATAGAACTGGCCCGTGTACCACACCACCGCCTGGCCCATCGTCAGGCCGATCAGCGCCAGGATGACGATCTTGAGGTTCTTCCACTGGCCGAACGCCTCGGACAGCGGCGCCTTCGATGTCTTGCCCTCGGCCTTCATCTTGGCGAACGCCGGGGATTCCTGCATCGCCATCCGGATCCACACCGAAATACCCAGCAGCAGCACCGACACCAGGAACGGAATGCGCCAGCCCCAGGCCTGGAATTCTTCCTCGCCGACGGCGGTGCGGGTGGCCAGGATGACCAGCAGCGACAGGAACAGGCCCATCGTCGCCGTGGTCTGGATCCATGACGTGAACAGGCCGCGCTTGCCTTCCGGAGCATGCTCGGCCACGTAGGTGGCGGCGCCGCCGTATTCGCCGCCCAGCGCCAGGCCCTGCAGGATGCGCAGCGTGACGAGGATGATCGGCGCGGCGATGCCGATCGATGCATGGCCCGGCAGCAGGCCGACGATGAACGTGGACAGGCCCATCAGCAGGATCGTAATCAGGAATGTGTACTTGCGACCGATCATGTCGCCCAGGCGGCCGAACACGACGGCACCGAACGGACGCACGATGAAGCCGGCCGCGAACGCCAGCAGCGCGAAAATAAAGGTGGTGGTCGGGTCGCCGATGAAGAATTGCTTGGCGATGATCGATGCCAGCGAACCGTACAGGTAAAAGTCATACCACTCGAACACGGTGCCGAGCGAGGAGGCGAAGATGACCTTCTTCTCCTCCTTCGTCATCGGCGTGGACTTCCCCTTGCCCCCCAGGTTCCGCGGATCCGCGGTGCCAGATGTTGTAGCCATGATAGTAGTCTCCAGTTTATCGGTTGTGCCGTCCGGGTGACTCCCGGTTATTGTTTGGCAAGGCCAGTGTGGGCGCCGAACCTTACGCGATTCTTTCATGAAACTTACACGAAACTTACCGAAAACATCCGCCGCCGGTCCGGCAGGCAGCGCTGTGGTATCCTCCCGCGCTTGTACTCTTAAGCAAACAACAAGGATGCAGGAATGATCAAGCACATCGTCATGTGGAAGCTGAAGGATGAAGCCGAAGGCGCCGACCGCGCCACCAATGCGCGCAAAATCAAGGCATTGCTCGATGCGTGCATCGGCCTGGTGCCGGGCATGGGCACGTTCGAAGTAGCGCTGGCCCAGCCGGAGCTGGAAGCGACCTACGATGTGGTGCTGTACTCGGAGTTCGCCGACAAGGCGGCGCTCAATGCCTACCTCGACCATCCGCAGCACGTTGCGCTGAAACCGTTCATCGCCGCCGTGCGTGAAGGGCGCCAGTGCATGGATTACGAGGTGTGACGTGACCGCCGTGCGTGAGCTGTTCAGCCTGCACGGCAAGACCGCCCTCGTCACGGGTGGCTCGCGCGGGCTGGGCTTGCAGATGGCCATGGCGCTCGGCGAGCAGGGTGCCGCGGTCGTCATCAGCGCACGCCGGCAGGCCGGGCTCGACGAAGCGCTCGCCGTGCTGGCGGCGCAGGGCATCGCGGCGCATGCCATCGTCGCCGACCTGGCCGATCCCGCCGCGGCCGACGCGCTCGCGCTGGCGGCGCTGGACAAACTGGGCCATGTCGACATCCTCGTCAACAACGCCGGCGCCAGCTGGGCAGCGCCGGCCGAGGATACGCCGCCCGATGCGTGGGACAGGGTGATGAACCTGAACGTGCGCGGCGTATTCCTGCTGACGCAGGCCATCGGCCGCCGCTCGATGATCCCGCGCCGCGCCGGCAGCATCATCAACGTCGCCTCCATCGCCGGCCTGGCCGGCAATCCGCCGGGCACGATGAAGACGCTGGCGTACAACACGTCGAAAGGCGCGATCGTCAATTTCACCCGCACGCTGGCCGGCGAGTGGGGCGCCTATGGCATCAACGTCAACGCCATCGCGCCGGGTTTTTTCCCGTCGAAGATGACGCGCGGTGTGTTGAGCGAGATGGGCGAACGGCTGGCGGCCGATGCGCCGCTGGGCCGGCTGGGCGGCGACGACGACCTGAAAGGCGCCGTCGTGCTGTTTGCCTCGCGGGCGGGACGGCACATCACCGGCCAGGTTCTCGCCATCGATGGCGGCGTTTCCGCCGTCTGAACGTTTAATTGGGTTTAACAAGCAGATGAATACGTACCAGAGGATCGTCCTGGCGGCCCGCCCGCAGGGCGAAGTGACGCCGCACCATTTCCGGCTCGAGACAGTGCCGGTTCCCGATCTCGCGGAAGGGCAGCTGCTGATCCGCAACCACTACCTGTCGCTGGACCCCTATATGCGCGGCCGCATGAACGATGCGCGCAGCTACGCGGCGCCGCAGGCGCTGGGCGAGACGATGATCGGCGGCACCGTCGGCGAAGTGGTCGCTTCGCGCCATCCGTCGTTCGCGGCGGGGGACTTCGTCGCCGCCATGGGCGGCTGGGCCGAGATGGCGGTGTCGGACGGCACCGGCCTGCGCCGGCTGGACCCGGCCGCGGTGCCGCTGTCCGCTTACCTTGGCGTGGTCGGCATGCCCGGCATGACGGCGTGGTATGGGCTGAACCGTATCCTGGAAACGCAGGCCGGCCAGACGGTCTGCGTGTCGGCCGCCAGCGGCGCCGTCGGCAGTGCCGTCGGCCAGCTGGCGAAGCTGCGCGGCTGCCGCGTGGTCGGCATTGCCGGTGGCCCGGAGAAGTGCGGCTATGTCGTGCGTGAACTCGGCTTCGATGCCTGCGTCGACTATCGCGCCGGCAACCTGCGCGCCGACCTGAAGGCCGCCACGCCGGATGGCATCGACGGCATTTTCGAAAACGTCGGCGGCGAGGTGTTCGACGCGGCGCTGGCGCGCACCAACCCGTTCGCGCGCGTCGCCCTGTGCGGCATGATCGCCGGCTACGACGGTGCCGACATCCCGATGCGCAACGTGCGCCTGCTGCTGGCCAACCGGATCACGCTGCGCGGCTTCATCGTCACCGAACACCTCGACGACTGGCCGGCCGGGCTGGCCGAGCTTGGTGCGCTGGTGGCGGCGGGCCAGCTTAAATACCGCGAAACGGTGGCGCAGGGCCTGGCGTCGGCGCCCGACGCTTTCATCGGCCTGCTGAAAGGCCGCAATGTCGGCAAACAACTGGTGAAACTGGTGTGAGCGAGGTGAGCATGAATGTGAGCATGAGCGGCAGCATGAATTCGCACGAAATCCGCTATGGCGACTGGGCCACGCTGTGCGCCGACGCCCAGGCGATCCGCATCGCCGTCTTCGTGCAGGAACAGAAGGTTCCCGCCGAACTGGAAATGGACGAAAAGGACGCCGTCTGCCTGCACGCGGTCGCCTACGACGGGGCCGGCATCCCGGTCGGCACCGGCCGTCTGCTGCCGGACGGGCATATCGGCCGCATGGCCGTCATGAAAACCGTGCGCGGTACCGGTATCGGCAGTGCGCTGCTGCGCGGCCTGATGGCGCATGCCCGAGAACGGGGGCATCCGGACGTGCAACTGTCCGCGCAGACGCACGCCGCGCCGTTTTACCGCGCGCACGGTTTCGACCAGGTGGGCGACGAGTTTTACGAAGCGGGCATCGCGCACGTCGAGATGCGGCACCGCTTCTGACGCGCGCCCGCGAGCGCTACACCAGCTTCGCCACATCCAGGATCGCCTGCGCAAACTCCCTTGGCGCCTCCTGCGGCAGGTTGTGGCCGATTCCGCCCTTCAGGTCGCGATGCTCGTACTTGCCGGGGAATTTCTTCGCATAAGCCGCCGGAGCGGGATGCGGCGCCCCGTTTGCATCGCTTTCCATCGTGATGGCTGGAACGGTGACGTTCGGGAAGGCGGCCAGTTGCCGCTCCAGGCTTTCATACCGGCTTTCGCCTGGCGCCAGCCCGAGCCGCCAGCGGTAGTTGCTGATGGAAATCGCAACGTGGTCCGGGTTGTCGAGAGAAGCCGCCGAGCGTTCGAAGGTGGCATCGTCGAACTGCCACTGCGGCGATGCCAGCTCCCAGATCAGCCGGGCAAACGCATGGGTGTTTTCCCGGTACCCCAGCTCGCCGCGCGGCGTGGCGAAGTAATACTGGTACCACCATTGCAGTTCGGCCTTCGGCGCCAGCGGCTTGCGGTTGCCTTCCTGGCTGCCGATCAGGTAGCCGCTGACGGACACCAGGCCGTGGAACCGCCGGGGCCACAGGGCGGCCAGCGTCGTGGCGATCCGTGCGCCCCAATCGAAGCCGGCCACGATGGCCTTGTCGATCTTCAGCGCATCCAGGAATGCCACCGCGTCCGCCGTGAAGCTGGCCTGCTGGCCGTTGCGCGGCGTATCGGCGGAAAGGAAGCGCGTGGTGCCATAGCCGCGCAGGTGCGGGATGATCACGCGATAGCCGGCAGCGGCGAGGATCGGCGCCACGTCGATGAAGGCGTGGATGTCGTAAGGCCAGCCGTGGAACAGCACGACCGGGCGTCCGTTGGCGGGGCCCATGTCGACATAGCCGACATCGAGCACGCCGGCGCGGATCTGCCGGACCCCTGTGAAGGTGGTCGTGGCGGGTGAAATGCCACTGGCGGCGGCCGCGTTGCCGATGAAGCCGGCCTGGCTGGCTGCGATGCCGAGGGCGGCGGTGCTCAGGAAGTTCCTGCGGCGCTGGTTGACTGCTGGGTTCATGGTTTGTCCTTGTGAAGCGGCGCGTCGTCATCGAGCGTGCGCCCTGGGTTTGTCATGTTTGTCATTGCGATGCCGCGCTTGCCGCGACAGCCATGCCATTACACCGTTGCCGGGTATCGGAGATATGTCACCGGCAGCGGCGGGTGCATCGGCGTGTATCCCCGGCAATCTGGATACGCCGGGATACAAACCGCCGCCGCCATCCGTGCGCTGATCCCGTCGCGACGCTGCCAAGATGGCGGCTTCACAGGGAGATGTAGCGATGGATGAGCTGGAGGAACGGGTGCTGGCGGAGTTGCGGCGCTATGCCGCCAACCGGTTGAAGGATGTGGCGCGGGGTGCCGAGACGCGCGAGCTGGCCGGCTTGCTGGTGGAAAAATACGGCTATGGACTGGCGAAGGCGTTGGCCATTGCCCGGGAACTGGCCGGCGGCCCGGCTTCGGACCTCGGCCGGGAAATCGAAAGTATCGTGCGCGAGGTGGACCCGGAGGCGGCAGAGCACCGCAGCCGCCGGTGGGATGCCGCGCCCGCCGGCCTGTCGCTGCCGCCGAGGCGGGTCTAGGCGAACGCGATGCCTACGGTGGCGCGCCGATCTCACCGCAGCGCTCCGCCAGCAGTGCATGCAATTGCCGCACGGCCGGCGAAAACTGCCGCCGGTGCGGGCAGATCAGCTGCAGCGGTGCCGGTTCGCCCGGCTGCTCCGGTAGCACGACAGCCAGCCGGCCGGCACGCACGTCGGCACTGACGTCGAGCCACGATTTGTAGGCGATGCCTTCGCCGGCGATGGCCCAGCGGCGCACCACGTCGGCATCGTCGCTGGCCAGCGGGCCTTTCACCTGTACCGTGCGCCGCCCCTTGTCGAGCGGGAAGCCCCATTTGTCGTACAGGCGCCCCTGCAGGTGCCACAGCAGGCAGGAGTGACGAGGCAGTTCGTCGAGCGATTGCGGCGTGCCGCACTGCTCCAGGTAAGCCGGCGACGCGACCAGTACGCGCCGGTTGTCCGGCGCGACGGCCAGGGCGACGAAGCTGGCATCGTCGACACTGCCATAGCGCAGCGCGATGTCGACCGGATCGCGGAACACGTCCGTCACCTGGTCGGAGAACTGCACGCGCAGTTCCAGCTTCGGGTGGCGGCGCCGGAAGGCCGTCAGCCACGGCAGCAGCACGTTGCGGCCGAAGTCGGACGGCGCGGCGATCTGCAGCGTGCCGGAAAGCACGTCGTCGCTGCGGTGCAGTTCGTCGCGGCCGCTGCGCAGCAGGTCGATCACGTCGCGCGCATAGGGCAGGTAGCGTTCTCCTTCGCCGGTCAGGCGCAGGCTGCGCGTGGAACGGGCGAACAGCCGGATATCGAGATCGCGTTCCAGCCGCAGGATGGCGGCGCTGACCTGGCCGGGCAGCAGGTTCGCCTCGCGGGCGGCCTTGGTGAAACTGCCGCAGGCGGCGGCGCGGACAAACAGGGACAGGTCGTCGAAACGGATCGTCATGGAGGCGATTTTCACGCGGCAAGAGAAAGTGTTGACCGATTATATGGGTTTTCCAGTTGCCGCTTCCGCCCTATGATGCGGGCAACCCAACCCACTGGAGCAAGCAATATGAAAGCTATCGTCTACACCCGGCATGGCCTGCCGATCGAGGATCCGGAATCCCTGGTCGAGATGGACTTGCCGGACCCGGAACCCGGCCCGCGCGACTTGCTGGTGCGCGTCCACGCGGTATCCGTCAATCCGGTCGACACCAAAGTGCGGCGCGGCGCGGCTGTGACAGCGCCCCGCGTGGTGGGCTGGGACGCGGCCGGCATCGTCGAAGCGGTCGGCAGCGACGTGACGGCCTTCCGGCCGGGCGACGCAGTGTATTACGCCGGATCGCTGACCCGTCCCGGCTCGTACAGCGAACTGCACCTGGTGGACGAGCGCATCGTCGGACGCAAGCCGGCATCGCTGGGCTTTGCCGACGCCGCCGCATTGCCGCTCACGTCGCTGACCGCGTGGGAACTGCTGTTCGACCGGCTGAAAGTGCCCGAACAGGGTGGCCAGGGCCGCACGCTGCTGGTCATCGGCGCCTCCGGCGGCGTCGGTTCGATCCTCACGCAGCTGGCCGCCAGGCTGACCGGCGTGACCGTGATCGGCACCGCATCCAGGCCGGAGACGGCGGACTGGGTCCGCGAACTGGGCGCGCACCACGTGATCGATCATTCGCAGCCGATGAAGGCGCAGCTGCAGGGCCTCGGCCACGAATACGCCGACATCGTCATCAGCCTGACGCACACGGACCAGCACTACGCCGACATCGTCGACATCCTCGCGCCGCAAGGCCAGTTCGCGCTGATCGACGACCCGGACACCCTGGACGCGATGCCGCTCAAGCGCAAGAGCATCTCGCTGCACTGGGAACTGATGTTCACCCGTTCGATGTACGAGACGGCGGACATGGCGCGCCAGCGCGAGATCCTCGACCGCGTGGCTGCGCTGGTCGATAGCGGCGAGCTGCGCACGACCGTTGGCGAGCACATCGGCAAGATCGATGCGGCGAACCTGCGCCGGGCCCACGCCGTCATCGAGAGCGGCAAGGCGCGCGGCAAGCTCGTGCTGGCCGGTTTCTGACCGCACCGGTAGCGTGCCGGCGCCGGGTGGCGCGGCACGCTACCATGCGCCATTTTTACTTTTACAAGCAGGAGAAAACAGATGGATATCGTTGCCAAGGCGCGCCAGCGCTACACCGTGAAATCGTATGACCGCGAACGCAAGGTCCCGGCCGAGATCATCGGCCAGCTGCGCGAAGTGCTGCGCCTCGCGCCGTCGTCGGTGAATTCGCAACCGTGGCATTTCGTCGTCGCCGCCACGCCGGAAGGCAAGGAGCGCATCGCCAGGGCTGCCGAGGCGGGCTTCCAGTACAACGCTGCGAAGATCCGCGACGCATCGCACGTGATCGTGCTGGCCACCAAGGTGGCGCCGGACGAGGCGCAGCTGGCCGCCGTGCTGGAACAGGAAGCGCAGGACGGACGCTTCGTCAACGACGCGGCGAAGTCGGCCCAGCATGCCGGCCGCATGTCGTACACCAACCTGCACCGTTTCACGCAGAAGGACGTACCGTTCTGGTACGAGAAGCAGACCTACATCGCGCTGGGCAACCTGCTGCAGGCCGCCGCGCTGCTGGACGTGGGCGCCACGCCGATGGAAGGTTTTAATGCCGAGGTTCTGGACAAGGAACTGGGCCTGCGCGACAAGGGTTTCACGGGCACCGTGATCGTCTCGCTGGGCTACAGCAGCGGCGAGGATTTCAACGCCAGGCTGCCCAAATCGCGGCTGCCCGCCGAGCAGGTGTTCACGGATATCTGATGTTGCAAATTAACCGGTGACAGACACCGGTTTTTTTGCAACGCATGTTCCAAAATAATAGGTGTCTGTCACCGGTTTTCGGTTCCGACAGGGGGCTGGCTCAGCGGTACACCTGCTCGTGCAGCACGGCGGGGGCTTCGGCGTACAGCTTCACCACGGTCGAGGTACGGGTGCCGTAGTCGGGCGATTCGATCTTCACGGCGGACAGCTGGCGTTCCCGCTCCAGCGGAATGCCCGTCTCGGGCAGGCGCTGGTCGGGGGCGCGGGTGGTGTCGGCCAGCATCTCGAAGTAGGCTTCCTCCGGCGCGCCCAGGCACAGCAGGCTGGCGAATTGCGCCTTGGTCTTCACCACCTTCGGCCACGGCGAATCGAGCAGCGCGTTGGACAGTCCGTACACGCCCGGGCCCAGCGGCTGTCCGTTGCGCGGATCCGCGTCGCCGCGGTTCGAGAACCACACCAGTTCCTCGCCGTCGCACAGCACCAGGTTGAAGCCGTTGTAGGCCCCGGCACCGGGCCGTATCTGCTCGACGTAGTCGCGCGCGCTCATCGTCGCTGACAGGAAATTCGACACCAGCATGCCGCGCGACGGTGCGTGCGGGTCGTGGTCGTGCGGTGCGCGGATATTGGTGATCGCGGCGAAGCGCGAGGGCGCCTTGACGTCGCTGTCGACCGGTGCGAAGCCGCCGTCCTGGCAGCGGGCGCGCAGCGGCGAGACGTTGGCGGCCCACCGGCAGTCCGGGCCTTCGGGACGCGTCACGCCCATCCAGCTGCCGCCGGCCTTCAGGTCGCGGCCCGCCACCACTTGCGGGTTTTCTTCCCATGGCGCGGCCGCGGCGCTGGCACGGTCATAAAATTCGTCGCGGTTGGCAGCGGCGATCAGCGGCACGCCGGGGACCACGCGCCAGGCGAAAACGATCAGGCACATGAGGGGATATCCATGAACACTTCGGTATGTCGGGGACCCGCGATCAGCGGGTCCAGTCCGGCGGCGGACACGGATTGTGCCAGCGCCGCCGTGAATCCAGCCGTGGTGGCCGGGTAGACCTCCATCCACGTCTGCACGCCGTCCGGGCTGTCCGGTCGGCGTTTCAGTTGCGGGGCCACGCCATGCGCGTCCGCCAGGGCCTGCTGCATCGCGCGCACGCGGGGCAGCAGCAAGTCCGCGTCGCCGCCGCGGACGCGGTAGTAGACGTACAGGTCCATCAGCAGCAGTCCATCAGTGCAGGTCCATCAGCACAGGGGCATACGTCATATGTCCAGCTTGTCCAGCACATAGGGCAGCGGCTGGAACGCCAGGGCGGGACCGTCGGCGGCGCGGGCACGCACATCGCCCGCTTCCAGTGCGTCGAGCTTCATCTCGACCAGCGCATCGACGCCGCCCAGGCCGTTCGGCGCGGCGTTGACGACCATGCCGCAGGGCTGGCCGGGATCGGCCGGCGTAAACACTTCCGTCCCCGGGGCAACGGTGGCATCGCCGATCGTCGCCAGCGCGGTGCGGCGCTTGAGCTTGCCCAGGTACTGGCTGCGGGCGACGATTTCCTGGCCCGGATAGCAGCCCTTCTTGAAATTGACGCCGCCCAGCAGCTCGAAGTTGATCATCTGCGGTACGAACTGTTCCTGCGTCGCCGCGGCGATCAGCGGTACGCCCGCATGGATGTCCGACAGGCGCCAGGCCGCGTTGCCGCCGACGACGAGCCGGTCGGCCAGTTCGGGCGCAACGGTCGTGACCGTTTCCGGCGTCGTCAGCCACAGGTAGCGGGGCGCGCCGAACGCGTCGGCGACGCGCAGCACCGTGCCAAGCGGATGCTCCAGCTTCGTGTAAGGCGCTTCGGGCAGGGCGTCGAACCAGGTTTGCAGTACAGCTTCGGCCAGGGCGCCGCCCAGGCCCAGCGCCACGCGCTGTTCCGTCACGTCCGCCGCCTTGGTCTTGGCGCGCAGCACGAACATCTGCAGCCGCTTCTGGATCGCCGGCTGGATGTCGCGTGCCAGTTGCAGGTACACCGACTGTTCGTCCTTCCACATCAGGAAGCTGGCCTGCAGGCGGCCCTTCGGCGAACAGTACCCGGCCAGGCGCACTTCGTGGGCGCCGAGGTGCTCGACGTCGTTCGTCAGCTGCGAATGGAGGAACGAGGCCGTATCGTCGCCCGTGAAGGCGATCAGTCCCAGGTCGGTGATGGGGACCACGAAGCCGGCGGCAAGCGCGGTGCGCGTCGGCGCTTCGGCGGGGGTGGCAAGGAGTTGATTCCAGTTGTTCATATATTTGGATACTTTGGCTAGCAATTTGGCCACTAAGTTGCCTGTGGAGGCATTATCATTACGGGCTCATTATAAAGATCCCGCGCCAAACGCGCCGGCCACCCCCAAAACGGGTCGCGCGGCCCAGCGCGGGAAGTACACGACATGGCATTCATTGCAAAAACGCTCGCGCTCGGCGTGCTGGTCGCGGCGGCCGCGGCCGGCGGCTTCGCCTGGTGGTCGCAGCAGCCGATCGTCGGCGAGGGAGACAGCATCCCGTTCACGATCAACAAGGGCAGCGGCGCGCACGCGGCCGGCCAGCAGATCGCCGAGGCCGGGGTACCGATCCAGCCACTGTTGTTCAACCTGCTGGCACGCTTCACCGGCAAGAGCGGCAAGCTGAAAGCCGGCTCCTACGAGCTGAAGCCGGGCACCACGCCGCAGCGCCTGATCGACCAGCTGGTGCGCGGCGAATTCGCGCAGGAATCGCTGACGATCATCGAAGGCTGGACCTTCCGCCAGATGCGCCAGGCGATCGCCGCCCACCAGGGCCTCAAGCACGACACGGTCGGCCTGTCCGACGGCGAACTGATGGCAAGGCTCGGGTCCGAATACAAGCAGCCGGAAGGCATGTTCTTCCCCGACACGTACCTGTTCGCCAAGGGTTCCTCGGAGCTGCAGATCTACCGGCAGGCGCATGCGGCGCTGCTGCAGCACCTGGATACCGCGTGGGCACAGCGCGCGCCCGACCTGCCGTACAAGGACAAGTACCAGGCGCTGACGATGGCGTCGATCGTCGAGAAGGAAACCGGCCAGAAGTCCGAGCGGGCGATGATCGCCGCCGTGTTCGTCAACCGGCTGAAGCTGGGCATGATGCTGCAGACCGACCCCACCGTCATCTACGGCCTTGGCGAGAAATTCGACGGCAACATCCGCAAGAAGGACCTGGAAACGGACACCCCGTACAATACCTATACGCGCAACGGCCTGCCGCCGACGCCCATCGCGCTGCCCGGCGTGCAATCGCTGGGCGCCGCGCTGGCGCCGGCAAAGACCACGGCATTGTATTTTGTGGCACGCGGCAACGGCACCAGCCATTTTTCCGATAACCTGACCGACCATAACCGGGCGGTCAACCAGTACCAGCGCAGGCAATGAAAGAAAGGTCCATGACAGGAAGGTCCATGACCCAGGGTAACCCGGCAGCACGCGGCAGGTTCATCACGTTCGAGGGCATCGACGGCGCCGGCAAGTCCACCCACATCCAGTTCGTGGGTGAGCTGATCCGCGCGCGCGGCATGGAACTCGTCAGTTCCCGCGAACCGGGTGGCACGCCGCTCGGCGAAAAGCTGCGCGAACTGGTGCTGCACGAAGCGATGCACCTGGAAACGGAAGCGCTGCTGGTCTTCGCCAGCCGCCGCGAACACATCGCCCAGGTGATCGAGCCGGCACTGGCGCGCGGCGCCTGGGTCATTTCCGACCGCTTCACCGACGCCAGCTTCGCCTACCAGGGCGGCGGCCGGGGGCTGGAACTGGTCAAGCTCGACACGCTGGCCAACTGGGTGCACCCGGAGCTGTGGCCGGACCTCACCATCCTGTTCGACGTACCCCTCGAGGTGGCGCGGGCCCGGCTCGACGCCACCCGCCAGCTCGACAGGTTCGAGCAGGAGAAGGCCGATTTCTTCCTTGCCGCGCGCAACGAGTACCTGCGCCGCGCCGGGCAGGAACCGCGGCGCTTCCGCGTCATCGATTCCACCCAGCCGATCGATGCGATCCGCGTGCAGCTGGCGGCCATCGTCGCCGCACTGGAGTAATGATGGAAAACACGTCCGCCATCTATCCGTGGCAGCAGGACGCCTGGCTGGCGCTGCAGGGCGTGCGCCAGCGGCTGCCGCACGCGGTGCTGTTCCATGGCCCGGCCGGCATCGGCAAGGCCGACTTCATCGAGCATTTCGCCCAGGCGCTGCTGTGCGAGGACGTGCGTGCCGACGGCCACCCGTGCAACGCCTGCGCCTCGTGCGGCTGGTTCGTCCAGCAAAGCCATCCCGACTTCCGCCGCATCCGCCCTGAAGCCTTCGAAGAGGATGGCGCGGGCGATGGCGAGGAGGGCGAGGAAAAGAAGAAGAGCAAGGCCCCGTCGAAGGAAATCAAGATCGAGCAGGTGCGCGCGCTGGCCGATTTCATGAACATTTCCACGCACCGGCAAGGCTTGCGCGTGGTGGTGCTGTACCCGGCCGAGGCGCTGAACATGCCGGCCTCGAACGCGCTGCTGAAAACGCTGGAAGAGCCGCCGCCGGGCACCGTGTTCCTGCTGTCGTCGAACAGCCTGGACCGGCTGCTGCCGACCATCCTGTCGCGCTGCCGCAAGTTCGCGCTGACGATGCCGCCCCATGCCGATGCGCTGGCGTGGCTGCAGTCGCAGGGCGTGGCCGAGGCAGACGGCTGGCTGAGCGAGCAGGGCGGCGCGCCGCTGGCCGCGCTGGCGCAGGCCGAAACGGGCAGCCGCGAGGACATGGACACGCTGCTGCAATATCTGGCCCATCCATCCGTCGAGAATGCGCTGCGCACGGCGGACAAGATGCAGAAGGTGCCGCTGACGTCGGTGGTGGCGTGGCAGCAGCGCTGGCTGTACGACCTGTTTTCGCTGAAGCTGTCGGGCCGGATCCGCTACTATCCCCGTTACCAGCGCGAGCTGAAGGGCCTGTCGGACCGGGTACCGGTCTCCGGCCTGCTGGCGGCGATCAAGAGCACGGCCGAGCGGCGCGCCACGTCGGACCACCCGCTGTCGCCCAAGCTGTTTTTGGAAGACATGCTGCTCGACTATACGTCGTGCTGCCACTGACGCCGGGTTACCGCCGATCCACTTCCGATGAATACGCTCCCTCCCGATCCCAACGCCGCCGGCAATGCCGGGCCGCTCACGCGGCCGGCGGTGCTGTCGCTGGCGATCAAGGAAAAGGCGGCGCTGTACGCGGCCTACATGCCGTTCCTGAAGAACGGCGGCATCTTCGTGCCGACCACGCGCAGTTACCGGATCGGCGACGAGATCTACCTGATCCTGTCGCTGATGGACGACCAGAACAAGTATCCCATCGCCGGCAAGGTGGTGTGGATCACGCCGCCCGCCGCGAACAATAACAAGGCGCAGGGCATCGGCGTCCACTTCCCGGACGACGAGGCGGGCCAGCGCACCCGCGCGCGCATCGAGGAAATCCTCGGCGCGGCCCTGCGTTCGTCACGCGCCACCCATACGCTGTAACCGCCACCTTTCATTTCTATTTCTTTCCTCACATGTCTTTCCAACACCGTCTCGCCACCCTCGACGACCTGCCGGCCATCGTCGCCATCTATAACAGCACGATCGCGTCGCGCGAAGTCACCGCCGACACCGAGCCGGTATCGGTCGAATCGCGGCTGAACTGGTTCCACGAGCACCAGCCCGAGCGCCGCCCGCTGTGGGTGATCGAGCGCGCCGGCGACACCTCCAGCCAGCCCGGGATCCTCGGCTGGATCTCGTACTCGAACTTCTACGGCCGCCCGGCCTATTCCGGCACGGCCGAGGTGTCGATCTACATCCACGAGGCGTGGCGCGGCAAGGGCATCGGCAGGTACGCGCTGGCCGAGGCGATCGCCTTCGCACCGCAAGTCAAGGTACACACCGTGCTCGGCTTTATCTTCGGGCACAACGGTGCCAGCCTCGCGCTGTTCCGCAAGTTCGGCTTCGAGGAGTGGGCGCATTTCCCCCGCGTCGCCAACCTGGACGGCGTGGAGCGCGACCTGATCATCCTCGGCAAGCGCGTCGCCTGAACAACCGAAAACCGGTGACAGGCACCGGTTAATTTGAAATGTTTCCAGAACCGGTGGCAGGCCGCAATGGCTAAAAGTTGCTTGGAAAATGGGGTACGTCCCCATTTTTCAGGCAATGTTTCTTTACGGCTTCATGCTTCCGATCAGCGCGATTGCGTGGCGTCGGCTACAATCGACCCATGTTCATCGATTCACATTGCCATATCGACTTCCCGGAGCTGGCAGCCCGGATGCCGGAAATCCGCGCGAAAATGGCGGAAAACAGCGTGACGCATGCGCTGGTCGTTTCCGTCGACCTGCCAGACTTTCCCCGCGTGCTCGCGCTGGCCGAGCAATATCCGAACTTCTACGCTTCCGTCGGCGTCCATCCCGACTACGAGGACACGCCCGAGCCCACCGTCGAGCAGCTGGTCGGGCTGGCCAGGCATCCGAAGATCGTTGCGATCGGTGAAACGGGCCTCGATTACTACCGGCTCGAAGGCGACCTCGAATGGCAGCGCGAGCGCTTCCGTACGCATATCCGCGCGTCGCGCGAGGCGAGGAAGCCGCTGATCATCCATACGCGGTCGGCGAGCGAAGACACCATCCGCATCATGCGCGAAGAGGGTGCCGGCACGGACCGGGGCGGTGTCGCCGGCGTGATGCACTGCTTTACCGAATCGCTGGAAGTGGCCCGGGCCTCGATGGACATGGGCTTCTACATATCCTTCTCCGGCATCGTCACGTTCAAGAGCGCCAAGGACCTGCAGGCGGTGGCGCTGGAGGTGCCGCTGGAGCAGATGCTGATCGAGACCGATTCGCCGTACCTGGCCCCGGTGCCCTACCGCGGCCGGATGAACGAGCCCGGCTACGTGGCCCACGTGGCCGAATTCATCGCCAGGCTGAAAGGCGTCACGGTCGAGGAGGTGGCGGCGGCGACCAGCGCCAACTTCTTCAGACTGTTCGCCGCGGCGAGCGCCTGATGCGCACCGGCCTGCGCGACCTGGCAAGACGGCTGCGCAAACTGCGCACGCGGCTGCGCAACCGGATCGCGCTGCGGCTCGGCATCGCCACTGTCGCCGTGGCGTCGGCATTTGCCCCGGTGCCCGCCGCCGCGCAGGCCGATGACGCGGTCTACTTCTTCCGTGCCGCGCAAGTCAATGACGCCGGCCGCATCAAGCCCCTGCTGGCGCGTGGCCTCGATCCGAACGTGCGCGAGCCGGAGCGGGGCGAGACGGGCATGATCGTCGCGCTGCGCCACGACGCGATGGACGTGTTTGCACTGCTGCTGGCGCAGCCGAAGATCGATCTCGAAGCACAGGCCGGCAACGGCAATACCGCGCTGATGATGGCCGCGTTCAAGAACAATATGGCGGCCGTGAAGGCACTGCTGGCCAAGGGTGCACAGGTCAACCGCCCCGGCTGGACCGCGCTGCACTACGCGGCGGCTGCCGGCGCCCTCGACATCATGCGCCTGCTGCTGGACCAGCATGCGTACATCGATGCGGAATCGCCGACCAAGGTCACGCCCCTGATGCTGGCCGCCCGCGAAGGGCAGGAGGAGGCCGTCAAGCTGCTGCTGCGCGAAGGCGCGGACGCCAGCCTGCGCGATGCGGGCTTTCATATCGATGCCGCCGAATTCGCCGAACGGGCCGAGAAGCCGTGGATCGCCAAGGCGATCCGCCAGCACGTGGCCGAACAGGTCATGAGCCGCTGACGCTGCGGCCGGCACCCATCCCCTTCAAAGGCTGAGCCCGTATTCACGTGCCTGCGCCCGCATCCGCGTGGCTGAGCCCGTGTCCCGGTGCCAGGCACGCGGACACGGGCTCAGCTGCAGCCGGCCGATGTCCTCGTGCCAGGCACGCTGACACGGGCTCAGCCACAGCCGGCCGATGTCCTCGTGCCAGGCACGCTGACACGGGCTCAGCTGCAGCGGGCCGGTGGACCAGCCTGCCGAATTAAGCGGTTTTTCCCGTCAACCTCCGCGTTTTGCGGAGGCAAGCCGTTGCGCATAATGTTGTTGTCGCCACGAGAGGAAAAACCATGCTGTCCGAACGCGAACTCGAAAGCTGCTACCTGGGGCAGTTCATCCCGGTTCACTACCACCACAACATGCTGACGGACACGAACCGCATGCACAGCTTCCGCGCGGCGATCGCGCACGTGGTGCGGCCCGGCATGAAGGTGCTGGAGCTGGGCGGCGGCACCGGGGCGCTGTCGTTCTTCGCGGCGCAACGGGCCGACAAGGTGTATTGCGTGGACTTCAATCCGGACATGGTGCGCGAAGCGCGCCGCTTCCTCGCGCTGAACCGCTGCGCCGACAAGGTGGAGGTGATCCACGCCGATGCGTTCGAATACCTGCCGCCGGAGCCGGTCGACGTCGTCATCTGCGAAATGCTGCACGTGGCCATGCTGCGCGAAAAGCAGGTCGACGTGATCGAGCATTTCAAGCGGCGCTACCTGCAGAAGTTCGGCGGCCAGCTGCCCGTCTTCCTGCCGGAGGCCGTGCTGATGGCGGCCCAGCCGATGCAGCACGAATACGATTTCGACGGTTTCTATGCCCCGATCGTGCAGTTCCAGCAGCCCGGCACGGCCCAGCCCGGCACGCTGGAGTTGTCCCAGCCGGCCGTGTACTCGGTGATCGATTTCACGCAGCCGAACGACAGCAGCTACAGCTGGGAAGGCAAGTTCGTCATCGACCGCGACGGCACGGTGAACGCGATCCGTTTCATCACGAAGACGATTCTCTCGGTCGTCCAGGAACGCGCGACGACGATCGACTGGCTGAACCATTTCATGTCGCTGCCGCTGGAGCAGCCGGTCGACGCCAAGGCGGGCGACGTGCTGCAGGTCGCCTTTGCCTACCGGGCCGGCGGCTCGATCCCGTCGCTGCAGGCGCGGCTCACGGCCCGGCTGCTGTACCAGGCCGCACTGCAGCCGCAGGTCGTCGCCTACGCCTGAAGGGGGACGGCCCCTGGCGCGGGCCGCGCGCCATTCACCCCCGCTTTTCGACAGCCGGTCGCCCGATCCGGCCTTCCATCGCGCCGCCGTTGAGCGGCGCCGCCGCGCCCGCCATCATGTGTGCTTCGATTACCTTCGCGAGGACGCCATGCTGAGCTTCATCCTGTGGTTGGCACTGTTGCTGGTCTGCTGGCCGCTGGCCTTGCTGGCGCTGCTGCTGTATCCGGTGGTGTGGCTGCTGTTGCTGCCGTTCCGGCTGATCGGCGTCGGTGTCGACGCCGTGTTCGAGCTGCTGCGGGCGGTGGTGATGCTGCCCGCGCGCGTGCTGGGCGGCGGGCGGCGCTGATCCGCCGTCAGAACCCGACCAGGAAGCCGGCGCCCAGCGACATCTGCGAGTAGTTGTAGTCGATCAGGCTCTGGCCGTACCCCGAGAAGAACT
Organism: Pseudoduganella umbonata; assembly: GCF_014192225.1. Lineage (GTDB taxonomy): Bacteria > Pseudomonadota > Gammaproteobacteria > Burkholderiales > Burkholderiaceae_D > Rugamonas > Rugamonas umbonata. The sequence goes on from NZ_JACHXS010000001.1 coordinate 685,532, forward strand.
GCACATAGCCCTTCAGGTTGGCCCGCAGGGGGACTGCCCAGCCCAGCTGCAGCGCGCCATGGTCGGTGTGCAGGTTGCGGCGCGCCAGCAGCGAATATTCGCTGCCGCCGTCGCGGTACACCAGGCGCAGGTCGCCATGGCCGAGGAAATCGGTGATATCCAGGTTGTCGTTGTCCGACGCGGAATTGTCCAGGCGCTTCCAGATGCGCGCCGTCACGGCCAGCTTGCCGTACTCGCCGCCCAGCTCGGCGTACGCGCGGTTCCAGCTGCGCGACAGCGTGGCCGTCTGGCCGTTCGACTGGTGCACGACACCCAGGCCCGCATAGCGGAAATCGAAACCCAGCAGCCGCTTGCCGATCGGCGCGATGGCCATGACCTCGGGCTGGTAGTTGGTTTCGCGGAACGGGCTCGATTCGTCGCGGTTGTAGGCCTGCCAGAAACTCTGCTGCGTATAGCCGAACCACAGGTCGACCGGCGAGCCGGCGATGGTCTCCAGCATCTTCATCTTGAAGGACAGCTGGTAGGCCAGCTCGACGTGCTTGGCATCGATGCCGCCCGGCGTCACCTCGTTGAACGGGGCATTGTTGGTACTGTTGCTGTAGTTCGCCAGCAGCAGGTAATTGTCGCGGTGGGGCCGGAAATTGAAGACGCCACGCTTGCTGTCCTTGTCCAGTTCCCACAGCGGTACCTGCACCGACACCACCGGCTGCTCGGCCTGCGGCGCATTCGCATCGACGGGCTTGGCGACCGGGCCGCCCGGGAACGCGCCTTGCTGCTGGTCCGAAGCGGCGGCCGCCGGCGCGGGCATTGGCGCTGCGGCCACGGCCGGGGCGGGATCCTGCGCGCGGTTCGCCAGCGCGTCGTAGCAGCCGAGGCGCTCGGTCGGGTCGGCCAGCAGCGAGCAACGGCCCAGCGCGGGATCGACGGCGGCCGGCACGGTCTGTGCCGCGACTACGCAAGGAGAGAGGGCCAGCAGGGCCGAAAGGCAGGGGGAAAAGTGTTTTTTCATTGTCATGATCTTGTTTTTTGGCATCGTGCGAATTTTTGGCATCGCGCGAGTATAAGCACGAACGTGCCGGGCAGTCGCACGGCTGGGGTTGAAAAAAAGAAACCGGCCGTCAACTGCGGCAACCCGATGCTGCTACAATTTTTGAGCGCGATCAGGCGATCGCGCCATCCCAGGAGAATGCCATGAGCCGCAAGACCCCTATCGAGCGCTACCGGAATATCGGCATCAGCGCCCACATCGATGCCGGCAAGACCACCACCACCGAGCGCATCCTGTTTTATACGGGTGTCAATCACAAGATCGGCGAGGTGCACAACGGCGCGGCCACGATGGACTGGATGGAGCAGGAACAGGAACGCGGTATCACGATCACGTCGGCGGCCACCACCGCGTTCTGGCGCGGCATGGCCGGCAACTTCCCGGAACACCGCATCAACATCATCGACACCCCGGGCCACGTGGATTTCACGATCGAGGTGGAACGCTCGATGCGCGTGCTCGATGGCGCGGTGATGGTGTACGACGCCGTCGGCGGCGTGCAGCCGCAGTCGGAAACCGTGTGGCGCCAGGCGAACAAGTACAAGGTGCCGCGCATCGCCTTCGTCAACAAGATGGACCGCGTGGGCGCCGACTTCTTCCGCGTCCAGCAGCAGATCCGCGACCGCCTGAAGGGCAATGCCGTGCCGATCCAGATCCCGGTCGGCGCCGAGGACCATTACCTGGGCGTGATCGATCTCGTCAAGATGCGCGCCATCATCTGGGACGATGCCAGCCAGGGCGTGAAGTTCACCTATGAGGACATTCCGGCCGAGCTGAAGGAACTCGCGCAGAAATGGCACGACAACCTGGTGGAAGCGGCCGCCGAAGCGACGCCGGAGCTGACCGAGAAGTACCTGAACGGCGACACGCTGTCCGAAGCCGAGATCAAGACCGCGCTGCGCGAGCGCACGGTGCGCGGCGAAATCGTGCCGATGCTGGCCGGCAGCGCGTTCAAGAACAAGGGCGTGCAGGCGATGCTGGACGCGGTGATCGAATACCTGCCGTCGCCGCTGGACGTGCCGGCCATCGCCGGCCACGACGAGGACGACAACGAGATCGAACGCCATCCCAGCGATTCGGACCCGTTCGCCGCGCTCGCGTTCAAGATCATGACCGACCCGTTCGTCGGCCAGCTGGCGTTCTTCCGCGTGTATTCGGGCGTGGTGAACTCGGGCGACACCGTCTACAACCCCACCAAGGGCCAGCGCGAGCGGCTCGGCCGCATCCTGCAGATGCATGCCAACGAACGCAAGGAAATCAAGGAAGTGTTTGCCGGCGACATCGCCGCGGCTGTCGGGCTGAAGGGGGTGACGACGGGCGACACGCTGTCCAATCCCGATCACGTGATCGTGCTGGAAAAGATGGTGTTCCCGGAGCCGGTGATTTCGCAGGCGGTCGAGCCGAAGACCAAGGCGGACCAGGAAAAGATGGGCATTGCGCTGTCCCGCCTGGCGCAGGAAGACCCGTCGTTCCGCGTCCATACCGACGAGGAATCGGGCCAGACGATCATGGCCGGCATGGGCGAGCTGCACCTGGAAATCCTGGTGGACCGGATGCGGCGCGAGTTCGGCGTCGAGGCTTCGGTGGGCAAGCCGCAGGTGGCTTACCGGGAAACGATCCAGAAGCCGGTGTCCGACGTCGAAGGCAAGTTCATCAAGCAGTCCGGCGGCAAGGGGCAGTATGGCCACGTGGTGCTGAAGCTGGAACCGCTGGAGCCGGGCAAGGGCTACGAATTCGTCGATGCGATCAAGGGCGGCGTGGTACCGCGCGAATTCATCCCGGCGGTGGAGAAGGGCATCACGGAAACCCTGCGCTCGGGCGTGCTGGCCGGCTACCCGGTGGTCGACGTGCGCGCGACACTGACGTTCGGCTCGTATCACGACGTGGACTCGAACGAGAACGCGTTCAGGATGGCCGGCTCGATGGCCTTCAAGGACGGCATGCGCCGCGCCGACCCGCAACTGCTCGAACCGATCATGGATGTCGAGGTGGAGACGCCCGAGGAATTCATGGGCAACGTGATGGGCGACCTGACGGCGCGGCGCGGCATGGTGCAGGGCATGGACGAGATCCCCGGCGGCGGCGGCAAGCTGGTGCGCGCGCTGGTACCGCTGGCCGAGATGTTCGGCTACTCCACGACGCTGCGCTCGCTGACGCAGGGCCGCGCCACGTACACGATGGAGTTCACGCACTATGCCGGCGTGCCGAAGCATATCCTCGACCAGATCGCCACGTCGAAGATCCGGGCCTGATACGGTTAGTACGCCAAGTCAGGGCCGGTGGACACCGGTGTCGGACACCGAATGGCCGGTGTCCGACACTTGTCCGCCACCGTCCGTTCGCATTGACCTGCGGAAAAGTTTCAAACATTGACAGCGCAGGCCTACAGCCGTATCGGAATCTGCCCTATAGGCCGCTCTCCCGGACAGGACTAGCATTCGAGATCCAGCCTTGGCGCGCGGTACGGCGCCGGCTCGTCCCACCACCTGCTAATTCACCACGACATGGAGGTAAGATGAAACGACTACTAGCGCTCGCCGCAGTTGCGGCCGGCGGCGCCTATCTCGCCAAATACCTGAAGGGCAAGGGCGCCGGCCAAAGCGGCTCGACGGCACGTGAAACCATCACCGTCGATGTACCGGTGCGCACCGCCTACGACCAGTGGACGCAGTTCGAGGAGTTTCCGACGTTCATGGACAGCGTGCACGAAGTCCGCCAGCTCGACGACAAGCGGCTGCACTGGAAGGCCGACGTGCTTGGCAAGCCGATCGAATGGGATGCCGAGATCGTCGAGCAGATCCCGGACCAGCGGATCGCCTGGCGCAGCACCACCGGCACGCCGAACAGCGGCGTGGTGCGCTTCGAACCGCAGGGCGACACGCGGACCAGGATCGTGCTGGAGTTGAGCTATACGCCGACCGATGCGGTCGAGGCCGCCGGCGATGTGATCGGCGCGGTCGGCATCGAAGCGCGCGGCAACCTGGAACGCTTCAAGAAACTGATCGAATCGCGCGGCAAGGAAAGCGGCGCGTGGCGCGGCACCATCCAGGGCGGGCCGGAAGGACCGCGGGTAACGCACTGATGTAACGAGCGACAGCGAAGGCGCGGACCGGCAGCCAGGCCGTTCCGCGCGCTGGCGCTCGGTTCCCATGTTTTCAGTGCCCAGCAAGTACTCAGTGCTCAGTGCCCAGTGCCCAGTACTCAGTGCCCAGTACTCAGTGCCCAGTGCCAGGTATTCAGTGTTGCAGCAGCCTGGCGAATTCCTCGGCCGGCAATGGCCGGCCGTACAGGTAGCCTTGCCCCTGCTCGCAGCGCAGCAGTTTCAGGAACTTGGCTTCCTCTTCCGTCTCGATGCCTTCGGCGACGACCTTCAGCTCCAGCGTGTGCGCCAGCTGCACGATGGTCTGCACCATGCCCATGTAGTTCGCATCCTGCGTCATCTTGACCACGAAGGAACGGTCGATCTTCAGCACGTCGACCGGCAGCGTGACGAGGTAGGCGAGCGACGAGTAGCCGGTGCCGAAGTCGTCGATCGCCACCGGCACGTCCAGTTCGCGCACGCGGTTCAGGATATCGACCACGCGGCGCTGGTCCGCCACCAGGCCGCTTTCCGTGACTTCGATCGACAGCGGCCGCAGGCTGGCCTCGGCCGTGTTCAGTGCCCGTTCGATGTCGTCGAACAGGGAATCGCAGCGGAACTGGGCCGGCGCCACGTTGACGGCGATCTGCGGCGGCTTCAGGCCCGCGTCGTGCCATGCGCGCCAGTCTTCCATCGCGCGCTGCATCACGTTGCGGCCGACCTGCGTGACCAGGCCGCTGCGTTCCAGCACTGGCACGAATTCGGTCGGCTGGATCAGGCCGCGCTGCGGATGGCGCCACCGCACCAGCGCCTCGGCCCCGGCCAGCTTGCCCGTCTTGAGGTCGATCTTCGGCTGGTAGAAGTTGATGAACTCGCCGCGCTCGACCGCCTCGCGCAACTCCGCCTCCATGCTGATCTGGCGCGCCAGCGCATGGTCGGCGTCGCGGTCATAGAAGCCGATCTGTTCCTCCTGCGCGCGCGAGCCGGCCAGCGCATCCCAGGCCTTGACCAGCAGTTCGTCGGCGCTGGTGCCATCCTCGGGCAGCATGGCGGCGCCCACGTTCACGGTGCACCAGATCTTCTGCTCGTCCACCTGGTAGGAGCCCTCCAGCATGGGGATGATCGTGTCGCGCGCATAGGCGCGCGGCGAGCGTGCTTCGTCGACCGGGTAGAACAGGGCGAAACGGCCGATCCCCACGTGCGACAGCGCCATCCGCGGTGCCACTTCGGTCTTCAGCCGCTGCGCCACCTGCCGCATCAGGCCGATCGCGGCCGTGTTGCCGTAGGCGGAACTGATCTCGTCGAAGCGGTTGATGTTGATCAGGAGTACCGTGCCGCTGGCATTGACGGCGGCCAGCGCGGCGACCTCCTCGTCGAAATGCAGGCGGCTCGGCAGGCCGGACAGCGCATTCGTGCGCGCCAGCCGGAACAGTTCCTGGGCATTGATCAGCCGTTCCAGCCCGAAGCTCAGTTCGTTGCCGAGTTCGCCGGCCCGTTCGCGGTAGAAATGGTCGAAGAAGTCCGGCCGGTGGGAATAGAACGCGATCGCGCCCCAGCACTTGCCGTTGACGAACAGCGGGATGGCCATGCAGGACGCGACCCGCTGCTGCGTGCCGGCCAAATGGTTCGATACCTGCAGGCGCCCGGTCGCAACGGCGGCATCCGCCAGTTCGCGCGCGCACCAGTCCGCTACCGGTCCCGCCTCCGTGCCTGCCTCCGGTGGGCCACCGGCGCGACGCATGTCGTGCCAGCGATGCTCGGTGCCGTCCCGGCCAGCGGAGGTGAACAGTTCGAGGGCGCCGGTAGCATCGTCGACGCGGCTGATGTCCACGACCTCCAGGCCCGGCTGGTGGCAGGCGAAGCGGCAGGTGTCCATGCACAGCGCTTCGAGCGTCCTGGCGCGGGTGATGATCGCCGAAAGGCGCGACAGCAGCACGTAGAAATTATCGTGCCGGATCAGCGCGCGCTCCTTTTCCACCTCGGTGGTCATGTCGATCGCCGAACCGCCGAGGAAGGGCTCGCCATCGACGTCGATCGGGAACTTGTGCACCAGCCAGTGGCGGGTACCGTCGTGCGATGTTTCCATCGTCTTGATCGTCTCGCCGTTTTCCAGCACGGCGCGGTCCTGCTCTTCGAGGCTGTGGCGGATGTCTTCCGGCCAGAAGTGGCTGTCGTCCATGCCCACCACGGTGGGCACGCCGAAGAAGCCATGCAGCGCCGCATTGCCCATCACGTAGCTGCCGCTGCGGTCCTTGATCCACAGCGGCGAAGGCGAATGCTCGGCAAAGCCGGACAGGAAACTTTCGGCGCGCGCCAGCTTGCGTTTCAGCTCGCGGCAGGCCGCCGCCGTGGCGGCCAGGTCGGCCAGCGCCTGGCGCTGCTCGGGGCTCATCGCCGGCGGTGCGCAGGCCAGCAGGGCGCACTCGTCATCCAGTGCCTGCGGCGGCTCGCTGCCGCACAGGTGGGCGGCAAGCCGCACGAGTTCCGGCGGAAAGGCATCCTGCTCGCCTTCGACCGGCAGCACCTGTTGTTCCTGGGGGGCGATAATGTTCATTTAGGCGTTCTTTTCACATCATCCATCGTGGCACCCCGCGCCGCGGCCGTCCTGCCGCTTTGGGGGGAGGGGTGTCAGTCCTTGAGTCTGGCTCAGTCCTCGAGCTTGTATCAGTCCGTGAGCTTGTATCAGTCCGTGAGCTTGTATCAGTCCGTGAGCCTGGATCAATCCGTGAGCGTGGATCAGTCCGGGAGCTTTCATCAGTCCGTGAGCTTGAACTTGAGCTGGATGGTCAATGCGCCGTGCAGGCGATCCTTGTACTTCGGTACGATAGCAAAGTTCACCCCCACCCGTTCGTACTCCACGCTGACGACGGGGATCAGCGCGGGGAACCAGCCGCCGTCGCGATGTTTCGGGTAGCCGTCGAACGCACCGACCACGGCGCCCAGCCGCAACGGCCCCAGCGAGAAGGGCTGGTAATAGATGCCGGCGTAGTTCGAGATGGCGCGGTCGCTGTTGCGGAAACGCCCCACCGTGGCCGATGCCACCGTGGAAAACCGGTATTCGGCGCCAATGCCGGGGTTGGTGTCGTCCAGCCCCGCGTCGCGGTCGAAGTGGTACGAATAAAAGCCGGGATTCACCCACAGTTCGCTGCGCGGCTGCGATTCGATCACGCCGAACGGATTGGCGTGCGCCCCCGCCTGTGCAAGCAGCAGCGCGGCTCCCAGCATTGCGTATTTCATGCAGTTTTCCCCAGATTGTTTATGGCGCGGCAATTATAGCGACAGCTCAAGCATGCCGCGTTATTTCCAGGATTTCAAAGCATGTTTGATGCCGGTAAAGCTATTTCTGTTTGGAAATTGACTGCCTGTCGGCAATGCCGGACAGTAGCCATCCCACATGACAGGGAGTCCGCAATGAAGAAGCATACGATGGTGATTTGCGCCGCCGTCTCGGTATTGACGGCATGCGCCTCGACGACGAAGCCGGGCATGGTCGGCGTCCAGCGGCAGCAGCTGATGCTGGTGTCGGCCGAGAAGGTGGAGCAGATGGCGCTGGTGAACTACACGCAGCAGAACCGCGACGCCCAGGTCAAGGGCAGGCTGGTGACCAAAGGAGCCGAATACGAACGGCTGAAGAAGATCGCTGCCCGCCTGCAGGCGCAGGTGACGGCGTTCCGCGACGATGCGGCGAAGTGGCACTGGCAGCTCGCGCTGATCGATGCGCCCGTGATCAACGCCACCTGCGCGCCGGGCGGCAAGATCACGTTTTATACAGGGCTGCTGCGCCAGCTGAAGCTGAACGACGACGAGATCGCCATCATCATGGGCCATGAAATCGCCCATGCGCTGCGCGAACATGGCCGCGAACGCGTCTCGCGGGCCTATGCGCAGAATGCGCTGACCACGACCGCGCTGATGGCGGCGCCGGACAGCCAGGCCCAGATCGAGGCGGCTAACACGGTGGCGCACTACCTGTACATGCTGCCCAATTCACGCCAGAACGAATCGGAAGCCGACGCGATGGGCCTGGAACTGGCGGCCCGGGCCGGCTACAAGCCGGAAGCGTCGGTGGCGGTATGGAAGAAAATGCAGGCGCTGGAGCGGAAGGAGGGTGGCAAGCAGGGCGCCGAATTCACGTCCACGCACCCGTCGAACGAAACGCGCATCACCGACCTGACCGCGATGCTGCCGAAGGTGGCGCCGCTCTACCAGGGCGCGGCAAGGAAATAGGTGGTTTGCGCGGCAGCGTGCTACAGCCGCAGTTCCCAGTAGCCCACATCGAGCCAGCGGCCGAACTTGAAGCCCACTTCTCCGAAGTGGGCAACTTTTTTGTACCCCAGTTTTTCATGCAGGGCCACGCTGGCATCGTTCGGCTGCGCGATCCCGGCGATCGCTAGGTGGCAGCCACGGGCGCGAAGGCGCTCGAGCAGGGCCAGGTACAGCGCCGTGCCATGGCCTTGTCGTTCGCTGCCCCGCGCCAGGTAGACGGAAGTCTCCACCGAAAAGCGGTAGGCATGCCGCACCCGCCATGCCGTAGCATACGCATAACCGGCGATGGCGCCGTCCGGCAGTTCCAGCACCAGCCATGGCAAAGCGCCATCCTGCACCGCGGCGATGCGTCCGCCCATGTCGCCGGCGGACACGGCCACCTCTTCGAAGCTGACGGTGGTGTCTTCGATATAAGGGTTGTAGATCGCGGCGATGGCTGCGGCATCGCCCGGCCGGGCCTCGCGGATCAAGCGCGCGGGCGCTGCTTGTGGAACACCAGCGGGCTGTACGGCACCGCCGATGGCGGCGGCGAATGCAGGATGCCCGGCTTCATCGCACCGACGACGTGCATCTCGCACGGCTTGCAGTCGAAGCGCAGCGTGTAGGTTTCGCTGCCCGAGACCAGCGTCATCGGTTCCGCCTTCACCTGGCCCTGCACACCCTGCACGCCCTTGGCCTGCTTCGGGCACAGGTTGAACGAGAAGCGCAGGCAGTGCTTGGTGATCATCAGCGGCACTTCGCCCGCCTCCTCGTGCGCCTCGTAGGCAGCGGCGATCATCTGCACGCCGTGCTTGTGATAGAACGCCCGCGCTTTTTCGTTGTAGACGTTGGCAAGGTAGGTCAGCTGCGTGTCCGGATAGACCGCCGGCGGTTCGGCCGGCGCCTTGCGCGGAGGACGCTGCCAGGCCGCCAGGCGGGCCGCCTCGTGGGCGGCGATCGCTTCGCGCCGCAGCGCATTGATCGCGCCGGACGGCACGAACCACGGCTGCGACAGCTTCAATTCGACACTGCCCGCCTGGAACATCGTGTTGCCCAGCTTGCCCAGGCTGGTGCGCAGTGCCGCCTCGGCCTGCGCCGCCTGCTGGGCGGGTTGCAGCGCCAGCGCCGTGGCCGTCGTGCTTGTGATGCCGTCCTCGTCGGTAACCGCCAGCGCCAGTCCTTCGGCATGCTCGGCCAGCACCAGGTGCACGGCCACCTTGCGGTCCGACGATTTCTTCGCCAGCGCCGCTTCCCACTGGTTGTCGCGGTTACGGTGGATCTCGGTGCCGACCTTCAGGCCGGTGAGGCTGGCCATCGGCTCGTTGGGAAAGACGCGCCAGCGCTGGCCCTCGTCGTTCTCGCCCAGTTTTTCCACCGTATTGGCCTGCACCCCGGCCGACGTGCGCTTGACCATGTAGTTCAGGCCGTCGCCGTTGGCCATCGGCGCATCGGTCAGCAGGTCGAAGTGGTCGCCGCCCAGCCGCGTCACGGTACCGAGCTTGACGCCCAGGTACTTCGGCGAATCGAACGCGCCGATATCGTCCTGCCGGCCGCCGGCGAAGTAGTCGGTATGGCCGCGGTGGAAGTTCTTGTCCACGTCCGGCGTGAACATGACCTGCGTGCGGCCGCTCGACGCGCGCACGAATTCGGTACGGCGCTCCAGGATCTCGTCCAGCAGCAGCCGGTAATGGGCCGTGATGTTCTTCACATACCCCATGTCCTTGTAGCGGCCTTCGATCTTGAAGGAACGGATGCCCGCATCGACCAGGGCTTCCAGGTTGCGGCTCTGGTCGTTGTCCTTCATCGACAGCAGGTGCTTGTCGTAGGCCACCACGCGGCCCTGGCCGTCGGACAGCGTGTACGGCAGCCGGCAGGCCTGCGAACAGTCGCCGCGGTTGGCGCTGCGGCCCGTGTCCGCATGCGAGATGTAGCACTGGCCGGAGAACGCCACGCACAGCGCGCCATGGATGAAGTACTCGAGCGGTGTGTCGACTTCGGCGCGGATCTTGCGGATCTGTTCGATCGTCAGTTCGCGCGCCAGCACCAGCTGGGAAAAGCCCACGTTGCCGAGGAACCTGGCCCGCTCGACGGTACGGATGTCGCATTGCGTGCTGGCATGCAGCTGGATCGGCGGCAGGTCCATTTCCAGCAGGCCCATGTCCTGGATGATCAACGCATCCACGCCCGCTTCGTACAGCTGCCAGATCTGCTTGCGAGCCAGCTCGAGCTCGCTGTCATGCATGATCGTGTTCATCGTCACGAAGATGCGTGACCGGTAGCGGTGCGCGAACGCGGTCAGCGCGGCGATGTCTTCCAGGGGATTGCTCGCATTGTGGCGCGCGCCGAATGCCGGGCCGCCGATATAGACGGCGTCGGCGCCATGCAGGATGGCTTCGCGGCCGATCTCGGCGGTTTTGGCGGGCGACAGCAGTTCGAGTTCGTGGGCGAGGAGAGACATGGTAAATCCTGGGTGGAGGGAAACGCGCCTGGGCGAAGGGGCAGATTATAGCTTTCCGGACCGGGGATGTCATCGCCGGCCTGACATCGCCACCCTCCCGAGCGGCCGCTGGGCGGCGCGTGCCGGGCTCGCCCATCCCGGCAATTCCCGTACACTTCCTGCATCGTCCGCCCCGGGAACCCGCACATGGAATGGCTGTCCGACCCCAATATCTGGATTGGATTGCTGACGCTGATCGTACTGGAGATCGTGCTCGGCATCGACAACCTGATCTTCATTGCGATCGTTGCCGAGAAAGTGCCGCCCCACCAGCGCGACAAGGCGCGATTGCTGGGGCTGTCGCTGGCGCTGCTGATGCGCCTCGGCCTGCTGAGCGTGATTTCCTGGATCGTCACGCTCACCGAACCGCTGTTCACGGTCGGCGCGATGGCGTTTTCCGGGCGCGACCTGATCCTGCTGCTGGGCGGTATCTTTTTGCTGTTCAAGGCCACGATCGAGCTGCACGAGCGGGTCGAAGGGCAGGTCCACGCCAAGAGCGGGCCGGTCGCGTATGCCCGCTTTGCCGCCGTGGTCGGCCAGATCATCGTGCTCGACGCCGTGTTCTCGCTCGATTCCGTGATTACGGCGGTCGGCATGGTCGACGACCTGGCCGTGATGATCGCCGCCGTCATCGTGTCGATGGCCGTGATGATGTTTTCCTCGAAGCCGCTGACGCGCTTCGTCAACGCCCACCCGACCGTGGTCGTGCTGTGCCTGTCGTTCCTGCTGATGATCGGCCTGTCGCTGATCGCCGAGGGCTTCGGCTTCCATATCCCGAAAGGCTACCTGTACGCGGCCATCGGCTTCTCGGTCGTGATCGAGGCGCTGAACCAGCTGGCGCGGCGCAATTTCGCGCGCCAGCAGGAACACCTGCCGCTGCGCGAACGCACCGCCAACGCCGTGCTGCGCATGATGGGCGAAACCACTGGCGACGGCACCGCCGAAGCGCCGGCAACCCAGGGCGAGCCGGTGGAGCAGCCCACGTTCGAGTCGGCCGAGCGCCACATGGTCAGCGGCGTACTCAGCCTGTCGCAGCGGCCGGTGCGCTCGATCATGACGCCCCGTTCCGATATCTCGTGGGTCGACCTGGACGACGATGCCGCTTCGGTCCGCGCCCAGCTGCTCGATGCGCCGCACAGCTTCTATCCGGCCGGCCGCGGCCAGCTGGACAATATCGTCGGCGTGGCGCGCGCGAAAGACGTGATCGCCGACCTGATGGACGGCGGCCATATCGACCCGGCGCGCAGCATCCGGCCGCCGATCGTGATGCCGGATACGGCCGGCGTGCTGCAGGTGATGGAAACGCTGAAGCGTTCGCACGGCCAGCTGGTGCTGATCGCCGACGAGTACGGCACCATCCAGGGCCTGGTGACGCCGATCGACATCCTCGAGGCGATCGCCGGCGAATTCCCGGACGAGGACGAACAGCCGGTGGTGCAGGCGCTCGGCGAGGGCCGCTGGCGCGTCGACGGCGGGGCGGACCTGCACCACCTGCAGCAGGTGCTGGAATCCGACGCGCTGGGCATCGCCACCGGCGACTACACGTCGCTGGCCGGCTTCATGCTCGAGCGTTTCGGCACCTTGCCGCACGTCGGGCAGGTGCTGGCGCTGGACGACCTGCGGCTGGAAGTGGCGGAGGTGCGCGAACGCCGCATCACGTCGGTGCTGATCAGCCGCACCGGCGGGGAGGGAGAGGCCTGAGTGTCTCCAGGCACCTGGTCGTCCGTGCACCTGATCGGCTGTGCCCCCGGACGACGATCCCGCTCAGGGGATCTTGCGCCGCAGCGGCATCGGGACAGGTGTCTCCCGCGTCGGCATCGGCGCGCGGTCCGGCGGATTCAGTCCGGTGACGAGGTCGGCGATCCTGACCGACTGGCCGGTCTCGAAACACTGGTTGGCAGCGACCCCGATCAGGATCGACCAGGCGCCGGAGCGCTCGTCGGCCAGGCGCTTGTACTTGTCCGCCGGGGCGTTGCCGAAGATTTCCTCGAGCATCACGGCATCGCCGCCGCCGTGGCCGCCCGTGCCGGTCCAGGGTTCCACCTCGCGTGGCGCGCCGCGCAGCGGAATCACGCGGGTTTCCACGACATTGCTCTTGCTCTGCACTTCGCTGGCGCCAGCCGCGCCGACCTGCTCGACGATCCGGTGTTCCAGGCGCCCCTTGGTGCCGTTGAAGGCCACGTGGTAGCCCTCCCACGCATCGTAGGCGGACAGTGCATAGGTCAGCTGTGTGCCATTGTCGTAGCGCACCATCACGTTCATCGTGTCTTCGATATTGATTTCCGGGCGCCACACGCACTGGTCGCGGTAGTAGCCGTCGTGCTTTTCGTTGTCCAGGTAGATTGCCTTCAGGCCGGGATCGGCCGCCAGGTCGAAGTAGAACGTGCATTTCTGCTTTTCCGGGCAGGTCAGGCAACGCTCGTGCGCGCCGGTCAGCCCCATGCGTTTCGCGGTGGCCGGGGTGTAGAACTGGCGCGAGCCGAACGCATGCACAAGCTCCGGCTGGGCACCCAGCCACCAGTTGACCAGGTCGAAGTGGTGGGTCGACTTGTGGATCATCAGCCCGCCGGACATGGCCTTGTTGCTGTGCCAGCGGCGGAAATAATCGGCGCCGTGGACGGTATTGAGCAGCCAGGTGAAATCGACCGACATCACGTCGCCGATCTCGCCGCTCATCAGGATGTCCTTCACCTGCGAGCGCGGCGGCGTGTAGCGGTAGTTGAACGTCACGCGGATGTGGCGGCCGGTGCGCTTGACGGCATCGAGGATGCGCTGCGCCTTTTCCGCCGTCGTCGTCATCGGCTTTTCCGTGATCACGTCGCAACCCGCTTCCAGCGCGCGCACGATGTATTCGTCGTGCTTCGCGTCGGGCGTCGTGACGATCACGTATTGCGGCTTCGTTTCGCGGATCATCCGGTCGAAATCGGCGGCCTGGTAGGCCGTCGGCTGGCTGGCGCCGGTAGCGGCGATGGTACGCACCGCGAGCGCGGCGCGGCCCGGATTGCTGTCGCAGATCGCCACGATCTCGTTGCCGTCGCGGTACTTGCCGGTAATTGCGCCGGTAAACATGCGCGCCCGCGAACCCACGCCGACAACCGCGTAGCGCTTGCGCGGGGTTGCGGCAAAGGCGCTTGTCGCCAGCATGATGCCGGCTGCGCCGGCGGCCTTCAGGACAGTGCGGCGATCGGTTGGGCCGGCATTGTTTTCGCTCATCGAAGTGTCTCCAATAATAGTGGTTGGGCAGCGCGCCACCACTCTTCTGGGGAGAGTTGATCGTTGGCGGCGGCTACGCCGATGGTAGGTCCAATCGATCTATGTGGCAAGACCAGTTGAGTCAACTGGACGGACCAATCATCTTCGTGATCGATCGGGCGTGGATCCACGGCATGGGCGGGACGCGATTGAAGTTTTCGCATGTTGAAGCTTGAATAACGATATCATCATGCTTTGTAGGAATTTACTTACAGGCCTAGGAATTATCTTTATTTCTGGAGGTGTGGATGGCGATGCACTCTTACCTGCGGATCGACGGCGTCCCGGGCGGTTCGACCAGCAGCGGTTACGAAGGATGGATCGCCTGCGATTCGGTCAGCTGGTCGCTGCGTCATGCGGGGGCAGGGCAGGGCCTGGCGGAGATCCGCTTCGTCAAGCCGAAGGACGCGGCGTCGCCGGTGCTGGAACGGCTCTGCATCAGCGCAACCCTGCTGCCCAGCGCGCGCTTCGATTTCGTGCGTGCCGCCACGGATGGCGAACCGGTCAAATGCTACGAGATCGAACTGGAGAACGTCACCGTGGCCAACGTGGCTTCCGGGCCGCGCGGCGAGGCGGCGACGCTGGAGACGGTGGTCCTGACTTTCGCGCAGGCCCGGCTGACGGCTGTCGCGATGGGCTGACCGGCAGGAGCGGCTTATTTGGCAAGATTATGGCGGGATTATGGCGGGATTATGGCGAAAGCCGGTAGCGCTGCTCGCGGTACAGCAGCGACGGCAGCATCACGTGCGCCATCGCGCGCTCCACCAGGGCTGCGGGCGGAGGAGACGAGGCCAGGGTCAGCGCGCCGCTTGCGCGATCGTATCGCCCGGCCAGCGGCGCCTGCCCGGGCCGCAGGATCGTCGCCGAGTCGCCTTCCAGCCACGCGAAGGTGTTGTCGAACTGAAGCATCGCCCGGCCCGGCACTTCTCCGTCTATTCCGCTGTCAGTGCCGCTGTCGCGCGCCAGGTCGCGGCCGATCATCGGATGCTCGCTCGACACGCCCATCAGTGACAGCAGCGTCGGCCCCAGGTCGATCTGGCTGGCCAGCGTGCGGATCTGGCGGGGCTTCAGGTCGGCCCCGAGGATCAGGCCGGGAATGTGGAATTTGTTGATCGGCACGAGGCTGTCGCCGTACACGCGGTTGTCATGGTCCGCCACGATCAGGAACACCGTATCCTTCCAGTAGTCCTGCTGCTTGGCAGCCGTGATGAACTTCCCCAGGGCAAAGTCGGCATACTTGACCGCATTGTTGACACCCGCCTTGACGGGGTCGTGCAGGGTGATCTTGCCGTCAGGGAACTCGAACGGCTCGTGGTTCGACGAGGTGAAGACCAGGCTGAAGAACGGCTTGCCTTGCGCATGCAGGTATTTCAGCCGTTCCAGCGCGGTGTCGAACAGGTCTTCGTCGGACGCGCCCCAACTGCCCTCGAAGCGTGGATGCATGGCACGCCGGTCGACCACGCTCTGGAAACCGTTGCCTGTGAAGAAACCGCGCATATTGTCGAAATGCGCTTCGCCGCCATACACGAACTCGGTCTGGTAACCCTGCCGGCCCAGTCCCAGCGCCAGCGTATAGAAATTGCGCTGCGCCAGCGACAGCTTCACCACGCTGCGCGCCGGCGTGGGCGCATAGCCGGACACCACCGCTTCGATGCCGCGTACCGAGCGGGTGCCGGTGGCGTACAACTGCTCGAACCACCACCCTTCGTCCTTCAGTTTTTCCAGCTCCGGCGTCACGGGCAGCCCGCCCAGCGATTTCACGAACGTGGCGCCCAGGCTTTCCTCGAGCACGATGACGAGGTTCAGCGGCCGGTCGCGCCGGTAGGCGGCCTGCTGGTGGTGCAGCGTGGGCAGTTCGGCCGACGGGAACCGGTAGCCATTCATCCACGGCGCGGACCGGACCTCGGCCAGCACCCTGTCGCGCCCGATATCGCCGTAGATCTCGGACGAATGCGCTTCCTTGCGCATCGATCCGACAGCGTCGAGCACCGACCAGGCGGAATTGATCACCAGCGAATTGACCAGTGCATCGCCGCTCAGCGCAAACAGGGCCGGGTTGGCCGGCCGGTGCGCGGTGGTCGAGCGGATCTGCAGCGCCACCACTAGCAGCAGCAACGGCCACGTCAGCAGCAACCTGCGCGATGGCCACGAGACCATGTGGCGCGACGCGGCTTTCAGCACGCGGTGTACCAGGGCGGCGAGCAGCATGGTCACGACGACGGTGGCGAACAGGGCCAGGCGGTAGCCGTGCCACAGCGTGCCGAACACCTCGGCCGGATACGCCAGGTACTCGACGAACAGGCGGTTCGGCCGCATGTCGTACTGGAGGATGAACTGCGGCGTGGCCAGCTCCATGAAACCGATGAACACCAGTGCCGCGGTGGTCCACCAGGCGGTCAGCGCGGTCCACAGACGTGCCGTCCGGCGGTGTGCCAGCAATGGCGCGAGCGCCAGCGGAATGGCCAGGAAATAGCCCAGCAGGATCAGGTCCGCCCGGATGCCCTGCACGAAGATGTCGCCCAGGACGCCGGCCGCCGCCACGCGCTCGCGCTGCCAGATCACCAGGGCGATGCGCGACAGTGACAGCAATGCCAGGCCGGCGGCCAGCAGGCAGAACAGGTTCAGGTAAGGACCTGTGCGCTGCCACCATCGAAGCGTGGCCCGGCCAGGGAAGGAAGGAGCGGGGCGGGAAGGGTAATCGCGGGCGTTTGCCTGGGTCATGGGGTCGATGCGGTCTGGGTGGCGGATGGGGCAGAAGCGTGGCGGCCTGCGCAAGCCAGCGCACTGTAGCGAAGCCGCTGTCGCGGTCCCGTTAAGCCAGGGTTAATTTCCCGTTAAAAGGCACCGCCGGCACATCACTGCCGGCACTTTTGCTCATCCGGATGATTGTTCATCGGCGCACCGGTACCGGGAAGCGACGGTCAAAGGCCTGCGCAGCCAGCGGTCGCGCAGGCGCAGGCCGGGCCGTTCGACCGCCAGGTAGAGCAGGGCGGCCACCGCCACCGACACACTTGCGTAAATCAGCAGGGCGCTCGCCGGCGCCTGCCTGCCCACGTCCGGCAGCGCGGTATCGAGTGCCGCATACACTGCCTTGTGCGTGAGGTACAGGCTGAAGGCCAGCACGGCCAGCGGCCGCACCCCCGGCAGGTGCTGGCGCCCGAGCCAGGTGCGCGGACTGGCAGCACCCACCACCAGGCAGGCGCAGCCGAGCGCCACCACGGGAAACAGGAATACGGCGCCGGTGGCGCTGACCGGCTGCATGCGGGTGCAGCCGGCCACGATCGCGGCGCCCAGCGGGAGGAACAGCCATGCCCGGCACATCAGTCGCTCCCACCACGCTGGACGGAAGGCTCGCACCGCCGACAACATCACGCCTGCCAGCAAGCCATCCAGGCGCGACCACGTGGGGTTATAGATCGTTGCGATGAACTGGCGCATGGCCGTGGCGGTATCCCCGGCGTCCAGGTACGGTGCCACCTGGTGCGACCACAGCCAGGCCCGCAGTGCCATCCCCACGGCGACGATGCCGGCCGCCAGCGCCGCGACCAGCCAGCCGCGCGACCGGGCGGCGATCGACCAGGCCACGACGGGGAACAGCAGGTAGAAATGTTCTTCGACGCACAGCGACCACGCATGGGAGTAGGCGGTTCCGCGTTCCCATTCGGGATGCAGGTTCAACGTAAATGTGAGGAACTTCCATGGTGCCTGCAGGTCACCGCCTTCGCGCCATTGCGGCAGCAGCACAGGCATCAGCAGATACAGCGCCAGCACCGTGTAATACGCTGGCAATATCCGGAACGCGCGGGAGAGCATGAACCGGCGCCAGCGCGGTGCGGCGCCCCGCGCGTATTCCCGCAGGACTTGCCAGCCGATCAGGTAGCCGCTGAGGACAAAGAACAGGTCGACGCCCATCCAGCCGTGTTCCACGAAAGCGGGCAGGGCAATGCCGTGGCTGCTGATGTGGTACAGCATGACCGCGGCAATCGCCAGGGCGCGCAGCAGGTCGATCCCGGGCGCACGCCCGGCATCATGATGCGAAAGCAGTCGTTCGCCTCGGTGGACGATGTTGTACGGGGCGGCGATGCGCAACTCTCCACTGGAAACCTGGCCGGACAGGTGCCCGGCAAAATAAACGCTGCCGCAAGGTACTACAAAAAGGCGGAGCCAATCAATCAGCCCAATGACTGAACAAATATTTGCAACTAACCGAAAGATATCACCAACCCGGCGACCTCGAAAACCAGGCCTGATCGACCAACTGGTCTTTAGCCCGAAAGGGCCGGGCATCACGAACCCGCATCCGGCAGCGGGCAGACAATCTATGCCATCCAGCAGAAACAACGGATAATGGCGGCCTTACTCAATTCGAGCACTATCTGGAACACTCCCATGGAAATCAAGGTCAACTTTCTCGACAAGCTTCGTCTCGAAGCCAAGTTCGACGATTTCACGGTCATCGCCGACCAGCCGATCCGCTACAAGGGCGACGGCTCGGCACCTGGTCCGTTCGACTATTTTTTGGCATCGTCGGCCTTGTGCGCGGCCTATTTCGTGAAGCTGTATTGCTCGACTCGCAATATTCCCACTGAAAATATCCGCCTGTCGCAGAACAATATCGTTGACCCGGAAAACCGTTACCAGCAGATTTTCAAGATCCAGGTCGAATTGCCGGCCGATATTTCCGCCAAGGACCGCGAGGGTATCCTGCGTTCGATCGACCGCTGCACGGTGAAGAAAGTGGTGCAGGCCGGCCCGGAGTTCGTGATCGAGGAAGTGGAAAACCTCGATGCGGATGCCCAGGCGCTGCTGACGGTCGCTCCCGATGCCGCGACCAGTACCTATATCCCCGGCAAGGACCTGCCGCTGGAACAGACCATCGCCAACATGTCGAGCGTGCTCGCGAATCTCGGCATCAAGATCGAAATCGCTTCCTGGCGCAATATCGTGCCCAATGTGTGGTCGCTGCATATCCGCGACGCCCATTCGCCGATGTGTTTCACCAATGGCAAGGGATCGACGAAGGAGAGCGCGCTGGCGTCGGCGCTGGGCGAGTACATCGAGCGCCTGAGCAACAACCACTTCTATGCCGGCGTGTTCTGGGGCGAAGACATCGCCAACGCGGACTTCGTGCATTATCCGGAAGAGCGCTGGTTCAAGCCGGGCCGGGGCGACAAGCTGCCGTCGGAAATCCTCGATGAATACTGCCTGGACATCTACGATCCGGACGGCGAATTGCGCGGCTCGCACCTGGTCGACACCAATTCCGGCAACGTGGCCCGCGGCATCTGTTCGCTGCCGTATGTACGGCGCTCGGACGGTGAAACCGTCTATTTCCCGTCCAACCTGATCGAAAACCTGTTCGTCAGCAATGGCATGAGTGCCGGGAATACGCTGGTCGAAGCGCAGGTGCAATGCCTGTCGGAGATTTTCGAACGGGCGGTCAAGCGCGAAATCATCGAGGGCGAAATCGCCTTGCCCGACGTGCCGCAAGAAGTGCTGGCGAAGTATCCCGGCATCGTGGCCGGCATCAAGGGGCTGGAAGAGCAGGGCTTTCCGGTGCTCGTGAAGGATGCGTCGCTGGGCGGCGTCTACCCGGTGATGTGCGTGACGCTGATGAACCCGCGCACCGGCGGCGTGTTCGCCTCGTTCGGCGCCCATCCGAGCCTGCAGGTCGCGCTCGAGCGCAGCCTGACGGAATTGCTGCAGGGGCGCAGTTTCGAAGGCCTGAACGACCTGCCGCAGCCCACCTTCGCCAGTCACGCCGTGAAGGAGCCGAACAACTTCGTCGAACACTTCATCGATTCCAGCGGCATCGTCTCGTGGCGCTTCTTCAGCGCCAGGTCCGATTACCAGTTTGTCGAATGGGATTTCTCAGGCCACGGCGAAAACTCCAATGCCGACGAAGCGGAAACCCTGTTCGGCATCCTGGAAGGCATGGGCAAGGAAGTGTATACGGCGGTCTATGACCACCTTGGTGCCACCGCCTGCCGGATCCTGGTGCCGGGCTATTCGGAAATCTATCCGGTCGACGACCTGGTCTGGGACAACACCAACGTCGCGCTGCAGTTCCGTGCCGATATCCTGAACCTGCACCGGCTGGACGACGCGGCCCTCGAAGCGCTGCTCGAGCGCCTCGAAGAAAGCGAGCTGGATGACTACACCGACATCGCCACGCTGATCGGCATCGATTTCGACGAGAACACCGACTGGGGGCAGCTGACGATCCAGGAACTGAAGCTGCTGATCCATCTGGCCCTGCAACAGTTCGAGCCGGCCCACGAGCTGGTCGGTGCATTCCTGCAGTACAACGACAACACGGCCGAGCGCCGGCTGTTCTACCAGGCCATGAACGCGGTCCTGGAAGTGGTGCTCGACGACGACCTGGAGCTGGACGACTACGTGGCCAATTTCCGCCGCATGTTCGGCAACCCGCGCATGGACGCGGTGCTGGGATCCGTGGACGGTACCGTGCGCTTCTTCGGCCTGACGCCGACCAGCATGAAGCTGGAAGGCCTCGACCGCCATGAGCGCCTCATCGACAGTTACCGGAAACTGCACAAGGCACGGGCGAAGGCGGCGGCAGCGCGCTAGATCTGCAGTGACAGCTTCCGCGGCCGGCGCACGCCATTACGTGATTGCCATTATTTGATGGCGAAGCGCACGCTGACGGACTGCTTGTTCGGCAGCACGACCGCGGCAACGACCTTATTCCCGCGCGCCAGGGTGACGGCTTCCCTGGCGACGAGGGTATTTTTTTCGCCCGGCACCAGGGCGAACTGGCTCTTCTCGGTGCCTTTCAGGACCGTCAGCGTACCGGAAGCGCCGGCGGTTGCCATTTCCTGGCCGTGATCGTCGACGTAGAGCGTCGTCTTGCCTTCCTTGTTCACCAGTTCGAACGACATGTCGCCGGCGCTCTTGACGATGCCGCCGTGCCTGGCCGGGCTCTCGTGGGCGAGCACCGGGGCGGAACCTGCGAATGCCAGCGCCAGCGCCAGCATGGTCATGACTTTTTTCATCTGTTTCTCCAATCCGGGTATGTGGCGGCAATCCGGGCCGCCGCCACCTGGCCCATTTCAACATCAATAAGAATCAATATGTTTCGCTGTCCGCTTGCGCGAGAAGGCGTTCCAGTGGCTTCCTGCCCACCAGCCAGAAGATGAGGGGCGTCAGCAGCGAATCGAGCAGGGTGGAACTGATCAGGCCACCGAAGATCACGACAGCGACCGGATGCAGGATTTCCTTGCCGGGGGCATCGGCCGCGAGCAGCAGCGGCACCAGCGCGAAGGCGGCCACCAGCGCCGTCATCAGCACCGGCGTCAGCCGCTCCAGCGAGCCGCGCACGATCATCGGCCAGCCGAACGCCTCGCCTTCGAACTTGCAGAGATTCACATAGTGGCTGATCTTGAGGATGCCGTTGCGCGTGGCGATGCCTGCCAGCGTGATGAATCCGACCATCGACGCCACGGACAGCGAAACGCCGGCGATCCACATCGCCACCACGCTGCCCACCAGGGCAAACGGAATGTTTCCCATGATGACGGCGGCCAGCACGCCGGAGCGATAGCGCGAGTACAGGACGAGGAAAATGAGGAGCAGGGAAGCCAGCGACAGGCCGACAATGAGGCGCTGCGCCTGTTCCTGCGCCTGGAACTGCCCTTCGATGCTGACGAAGTAGCCGCCGGGCAACGCCGATGCGGCGATCGTCTTCCGGACGTCGCCGATGATCCGCGACATGCTGGACCCGTCCGTGTTGGCGTAGACGACGATGCGGCGCCGTCCATTCTCCCGTCCGATCTGGTTCGGCCCGTCGCCTTCCTCCACGGTGGCGATGCTCGATAGCGGGATGCGGCCGGCGGGGCTGTCGATCATCAGCCGCCCCAGGTCCTGCGGTGTACGATCCGCATCCGCCAGGCGCAAGACCAGGTCGTAGCGGCGTGCGCCATCGATGATCTGGGTGATCTTCGTGCCTTCCGACATCGCTTCGATGGCAGCCAGGACCTGTCCTGTCGCCAGCCCCATCTGGGCGGCCTTGCGGTAGTCGACCCTGACCTTGATCTGCGGGATGAGCACCTGGCGCTCCACCGACAGGTCGACCAGCCCCGTCACCGCGCCGAGCTGGCCGCGCAGGCTGTCGGCGAGTCCCCGCAGCGTATCGATGTCGTCGCCATAGATCTTGACGGCGATCTGCGCACGCACGCCGGACAGCAGGTGATCGAGGCGGTGCGAAATCGGCTGGCCGATCGCGACGGATGCCGGGATCGACGCCAGCTGCGCGCGGATACTGGCCATGATTTCCTCGCGCGACCGTTCCGATGCCTTCAGGTCGACATCGATCTCGGACGAGTGCACCCCCTCGGCATGTTCGTCCAGTTCGGCGCGGCCGGTGCGGCGGCCCACCTTGGTCACCTCGGGCACCTGGCCGATGAGTGTTTCCGCGAGGGCGCCCAGCCGGTTTGCCTCGCCTAGCGAGGTGCCCGGGGTAAATGTCATTCCCATCACCAGCGAACCCTCGTTGAACGCCGGCAGGAACGCACGGGGGAAGAACGGGACCGACGCCGCGGCGAGCAGGACGGCGATCAGGGCCACCGCCAGCACGGTGCGGACATGCACGAACGACCAGGCCAGCAGTTTGCTGTCCCACGCCTTGAGCCGTGCGACCAGCGGGCTGTCGCCATGATGCAGGCGTTTCATTTTCGGCAGCAGGTACATCGCCAGCACGGGTGTCACCGTCATCGACACCACCATCGATGCAAGGATCGAGGCGATATACGCGATTCCCAGCGGTGCGAACAGCCGGCCTTCGATGCCGGGCAACGCGAACAGCGGCACGAATACGAGCACCACGATGATCGTCGCATAGACGATGCCGGAACGGACTTCGACCGAGGCATGCCAGATCGTTTCCAGGATCGACGTATCGGCGCTGCGCTGCTTCAGCCGGCGCACGATGTTCTCGACATCGACCACGGCATCGTCGACCAGTTCGCCGATGGCAATCGCCAGCCCGCCCAGCGTCATCACATTGATCGACTGGCCAAGCAGGTGAAACGCCAGGGCGGTAACCGCCAGGGACAGCGGGATGGCAATCAGCGAGATGGCGGTGGTCCGTGCGCTGAGCAGGAACGCAAAAAGCACGACGGCGACCAGGATCGCGCCGTCCCGGAGGGCCTCCACCACATTGCCGATCGACGCGTCGATGAAGTTGGCCTGCCGGAACAGCACCACGGGCGCGGCCAGGCCGGCCGGCAGCCCCTGCTTGAGCTCCGCCAGCGCGGCTTCGATGTCGTGCGTCAGCTTCACCGTGTCGCCGGTCGGCTGCTTCTGCACGCTGACGATGACGGCGGGCTGGCCGTTCATGCCGGCATCGCCACGCTTGAACGCCGGCGCATAGCGCACTTCGGCAACCTGTTCGAGCAGCACCGGCGTGCCGTTCCGGTAATCGACGGCCAGGCCGCGGACGTCCTCGAGCCGCGTGGTGCGGCCCAGGTTGCGGATCAGGTATTCCCGGCTATTGAGGTCGATGAAGCCACCGCTCGTGTTGCTGGCAAAGCCCTGCAGCGCTCCCGTCACATGGGCGAGGCTGATCCCGAACTGCGCCATCCGCGCCGTATCCGGCGCGACGCGCAACTGGCGCACATCGCCGCCGAGCGGAATCACCTGCGATACGCCGGGGATCGACAACAGCCTGGGGCGCAGCACGAAATCGGCATATTCGCGCGCCTTCATCGGGTCCGTCTTCCGGACGTCGATCGGCAGGGCGATCAGCATGATTTCGCCCATGATCGACGATACCGGGCCCATCACGGGCGCAATCCCGCCGGGCAGCTGCTCCTTGACGAGCGCCAGGCGCTCGGCCACCAGTTGCCGGTTGCGGTAAACGTCGGTACCCCAGTCGAATTCGGCGTAGACGATCGACAGGCCGACGCCGGAGACCGAACGCACGCGGGTCACCCCGGGCATGCCGTTCAGCGTCGTCTCGATCGGGAAGGAAACGATCTGCTCGACTTCTTCAGGTGCCATGCCGCCCGCCTCGGTCAGCACCGTGACGACAGGTTTGTTCAGGTCCGGAAAAACATCGACCGGGGTGCGCAGCGCAACCACGGCCCCGTACACCATCAGCAGCAGCGCCGCCGCCAGCACCAGCAGCCGGTTATGGAGGCTGAATCGTACAATCGCGTTGAACATGGGCGCCTTACCGGATCTGGTTGATCAGCGAGGCACCCGACACGACCACGCGGTTCTCCGGGCTCAACCCCTTCGTGATCACTACCGTGTGCGCATCCAGGGCTTGCGCCTCGACCGGCTGCGCAATGAAGCGCATGGCGCCCGACTTGACCCAGACCACCGTTTCGTTGGCGGGATTGCGGACCAGTGCCGCCGCCGGCAGGGCGATGCCTTTCACCGTCGTCGTCAGCTTCAGCAACACGGTTACAGGCTGCCCCACCGCCAGCGGCAACGCGGTACCCTGCGCGCGGAAGCTGATCGGCAGCGCTCCGTCGCGCAGGCTGCGCCCGCCGCCAACCAGGGTCAGTCGTACATCTTTCGCCGACGCCAGGCTGGCACTGCCGATCTGGCCGGCCAGCGCCACGTCGGTCGATGTCGCTTCGACCAGCAGGCGGGCCGGGTCGACCACGTCGAACAGCACGTCACGCGCCTCGACGATCTGGCCTGCCAGCACGTTGCTGCTGGCAATCACGCCGCTGGCCGGTGACACCACGGTTTCCACGCCGGCGACCGATGCGCCGATCGCTTTTTCGCGCCCGCGAATGCTGGCCAGCTCGGCGCGCGCGGCGTCGATTTCCTTTGCCGGGACGGTGCCCTCCAGCGACTCCAGCCGGACAACACGCCGCTCGGCGAGCCCGCGCATCGCCCGCAGGTCCGCCAGCGCCGCTTCCTGGTTGCCCCGTTCGACCGCGCTTGCCACCGGAATCAGCCGTGCCAGCACCTGGCCTTTGCGGACAGTTTCGCCAGCGACCGGCAGGCCGGCTGGTCCCGCGACAATGCGGCCGGCAAATGGCGCCTGCACGCGGCCCCCGGCATTGGGGTCAATGGCCACACGGCCGTTCAGTTCGACCGTTCTGGGGTGACTGTCTTCCTGCACCATCGTCGTGCGGATCACCATCCGCCGCTGGGCCAGCTTCGGCACATTGACACTGCCGTCGGGAAGCCGCGCCAGGCCGCTCGCCGTGGCCGCGGTTTGCCCGTCGAGATGTTCGCCATTCGGGCCATGCGCTCCCGGCGAGGCATGCGCGATGGGAGAAAATGCGATGGTAGAAAATGCGATGGGAGCAAGTGCGATGGCGGTGGCCATCACTGCATGGGCGATCGTGTTCTTCATGCTGCGGCTTCCTGGGTAGAGTGACGGCGGCGCCTGCGACGGATGGCAATGAGCAGCGCGGCGATGGCAGTGAGCGGGAGCAGTCCGAGCAGCAGCCAGCGCCAGTCGAAGCCATGCTCGTGATTCGCTACGGCAGGCACGTCGAGCGTGCCTTCCAGCAGATCGCTCTCGCCGTTTGCCACGACGGTAAAGAGCAGCGCGTGCCTGCCCGGCGCGCCGATGGCTTTCAGGAACTTCACGTCGTCGATGGCGTAATCGCCCATGTCGGCGTGGAATTTTGCCTTCGCCTTCAACTGCTTGTACTGCACATCGAGCTCGCCCCCGAGCACCGGCTCGTTCGTATCGTAGCGGTCGATCATGACCGACAATTCGCCGCCGGACAGCTGTCCGACCAGCTCGAACAGCTCGCTGAAGGTCTCGACGCGTGGAATATTGCCGGTACCCGTGGCGGTGGCGGTGCCGTCGAGATGCTCGCCGTTCGGCCCATGCGCGCCGGGCGATGCGATGGCCAGCGTCGCAGCCAGCAGGAGGATGAGGGGGATCAGTCGTTTCATGGGAGGACTCCAAATGCTTGATTCAGTTGGGCATGCGCAAGGCCGACGGCGATGCGCTGCTGCCGCACCGCGACTTCTGCTTCGTGGGTCAAGGCGCGGGAGCGCAGCAGTTCGGCCAGGCCGCGTTCACCCAGCGTGAAAGCTTTGTCGAACAGCGCGGTGTGCTCGCGCATCGTCGTGGCGCGCGCCAGGGCAAGGTCGAGCGCTTGCCTGGCGATCTCCAGCTGTTCCCGGGCGAGCAGGATGTCGCTCTCGATCACGCTCTGGGCTTCCGCCTTTTCCGCGGCGGCAGTCGCGACCTGCGTCGCAGCCAGTGTCTCGGCCGGACGGTTGCGCATCCTGCTGCCAAGCGGGATCTGCACCGCGATACCGATGCTGCGGTCGGCGGCGGCCAGATTGGTGTCGCGCTCACGGCGCATGGACAGGGCCACCGTCGGCGCACCGTTCACGCTGGCCGCGGCCAGCTCCAGGGCGGCCCTGGCGCGCTGTTCGCCAGCCTGCGCGGCGCGCAAGCGCACGTGTTCTGTCGCCGGCTGTTCCGGCAGCAGATCGGGCAGCAGTTCGGGCTGCAGCGCGGGCAGTTCCGCGCTGCCGGTCAGGATGCGAAAGCGAGCCAGCGCCTCGCCCGCACGCATGCGGGCCAGCGCGACATCCGCCTGCGCGGCCAGTACTTCCTGCTCGGCCAGCAAGCCATCGCTGCGGGCCAGGTCGCCGGACTTGACGCGCCGCTGCACTTCATCGCGAAGTTCCTCGAGGTGATGCAGGTGGTCGCTCTTCTCCGCCAGCGCCTCGCGTGCGGCGGCCGCCTCCCACAGGCGCTGCCTGACTTCGCCGGCGATGGTCAGCCTGGCACGGGCGACCAGGGAGGCGGATTCCTCCGAACCGCGTGCGGCAAGGGCCTGGCGCGCAGCGTGCTGGCCTGGCAGGACGATCGGCGCGGCAATCGTTACTTCGGTTTCGCGTTGATTACGCTGGTCTGTCCAGCGGTCGGACCGGTCCGACAGCCCAAGGGTCGGCGCGGCGGCAAGCCAGGACCGCGACAGGTCGCGCGCCGCGGCGGCTTCGTCCTGGCGTGCCTCGAGCGTCCGGGCGAGGGGCGAGCGCTGCCAGGCGTTGTCGACGAGGGCGCGCAGGGTGGGTGCGGCAGGTTCCGCCATTGCCGGCAGCGGCTGTAACAGCGCCGCTGCGGCAAGAAATATGGGCAGGTGAAACAGGTGCAGGCGAAAAACGCGCATGCGAACTCCATCGGGTGAAATGAATCATCACCGAGGGCAACGCACAGACGCACGACGGGCGTGCTAGGGAATCAAGTGTGCGGTCTCCCTCGGCAGCTCAGCCGAGGGTCTGCGCAGGAGGTCGATGCGGGCAGGGAATCGCGGGATCGGGAATGCTGGCCGACCTTTCAGGTACCACCAGCGTGATCAGTTCCGCCGGCACGGCAAGCAGCGGTTTGCCGACGAGGTCGGCGGCCGGAGGCGACGTCGAATGATCGAGCACGTGCTGAACGGACTCTGCGGAGTCGTCGTAGTGGATCGAATCGTCATCGTGGTGATGGTGATGCTGGACGTTGTGATCGTGCTCGAGCTGGTGCTCGATCGACACCGCATCGGCCGCCAGCAACGGCGCCCACTGCATGGCAAAGCCTTGCAGCGGGAGGCACATCAGCAGCCAGATACAAATGAGTCGTCGCACGAAATCGGTCCTTTGAGCCCGCGGATTATAGCAGGACGGATTATCGCGCTGCGATAGCCGAGGCAGCGCGGGATGCGATTGGGGGCCGGCGCATACAGCG
The DNA here is from genome assembly GCF_014192225.1 of Pseudoduganella umbonata. Lineage (GTDB taxonomy): Bacteria > Pseudomonadota > Gammaproteobacteria > Burkholderiales > Burkholderiaceae_D > Rugamonas > Rugamonas umbonata. The sequence goes on from NZ_JACHXS010000001.1 coordinate 713,337, forward strand.
CCAGCCCGTCAATGGCTGGTTTCGACAGGCGCGCACACCGAAGTCATAGCTTCTGCAGTTGCCGGTCGATCGCCTTCAGCGCCCGTTCACTGCGTTCGCTGTACCGGTCGGTCAGGTAATCGGTGCGGCCGCGCATCAGCAGCGTGATCTTGTACAGCTCCTCCATGACGTCGACCACCCGGTCGTAGTACGCGGAAGGGCGCATGCGGCCCTCGTCGTCGAATTCCTTGTAGGCCATCGGCACGGACGACTGGTTGGGGATCGTAAACATGCGCATCCACCGGCCCAGCAGGCGCAGCGTGTTGACCACGTTGAACGATTGCGAACCGCCGCAGACCTGCATCACCGCCAGCGTGCGGCCCTGGCTCGGACGCAGCGCGCCCTGTTCCAGCGGTATCCAGTCGATCTGGTTCTTCATCACGGCAGTGATGGCGCCGTGCCGCTCGGGACTGCACCATACGTGGCCTTCGGACCACAGGCACAGCTCGCGCAATTCGACGACTTTCGGATGATCCTCGGGCACGCTGCCGGCCATCGGCAGCTCGGTGGGATCGAAGATCCGCACGTCGCCACCGAAATGCTCGAGGATGCGGGCCGCTTCCTCGGTCAGAAAACGGCTGAACGAACGTTCGCGCAACGAGCCATACAGCAGCAGGAAGCGCGGCGGATGGTCCATGCCACCGACGGGCTCCAGCTTCGGCAGGGCCGGCATGTCGAGCTGGTCGGCACGGATGTTGGGCAGGTTGGCAATCTTATCCATGGTGAATGCGCTGGCCTTTCCCGTCGACGACCGCTTCGCCGTCTTCCTTCGTGAACGCACCCCGTTGCGGTTCGGCGAGAATGTCGAGCACGAGCTCCGACGGGCGGCACAGCCGCACGCCGGCCGGTGTGACGACGAACGGGCGGTTGATCAGGACAGGGTGGGCCAGCATGGCATCGAGCAGCTGCTCGTCGCTCACGGCCGGGTCATCCAGGCCCAGCTCCAGGTACGGCGTGCCTTTTTCGCGGATCGCCTCGCGCACGGTCAGTCCCGCCTGGGCGATCAGCCCGGCCAGCGTCGCGCGGTCGGGCGGATGCTGCACATATTCGATGACGACCGGCTCGATGCCGGCATTGCGGATCAGCGCCAGTGTGTTGCGGGACGTGCCGCAGGCGGGATTGTGATAGATGGTGACGCTCATGATGTCTCCTCAGGCTAGACGGATGGCCAGTGCGGCCAGGGTAATCAGCAGGACCGGCAGCGTCAGCACGATACCGACGCGGAAGTAATAGCCCCACGAAATATGGATGCCCTTGCTGTCCAGTACATGCAGCCACAGCAGGGTGGCCAGGCTGCCGATCGGCGTGATCTTGGGCCCCAGGTCGCTGCCGATCACGTTGGCATACACCATCGCTTCGCGCACCACGCCCTGGGTGGCCGTGGCATCGATCGACAGCGCGCCGATCAGCACGGTTGGCATGTTGTTCATGATCGACGACAGGATCGCCGTGATGAAACCGGTGCCGAGCGCCGCGCCCCAGACGCCGTGCTCGGCACAGCGGTTCAGCAGCGCGGTCAGGTAGTCGGTCAACCCGGCGTTACGTAACCCGTAGACGACCAGGTACATGCCGAGCGAGAAAACGACGACCTGCCAGGGCGCGCCGCGCAATACCTCGCGGGTGGAGATCCTGTGGCCACGCGCCGCCACGACCAGCAGCAGCGCGGCGCCCACGGCCGCGACGGCGCTGATCGGCACGCCCAGCGATTCGAGCCAGAAAAAGCCGACCAGGAGCAGCGCCAGCACCCACCAGCCGGTGATGAAGGTTGCGCGGTCGTGAATGGCTTCATCGGGCCGCTTCAGTTGCGCCAGGTCGTAGTCGGCGGGAATGTCCTTGCGGAAGAACAGCAGCAGGCCGCAGAGCGTGGCGGCGACGGAGACGAAGTTCACGGGCACCATGACGGCTGCGTAGCGGGCGAAGCCGATATCGAAATAGTCCGCCGACACGATGTTGACCAGGTTGGACACCACCAGCGGCAGGCTCGCCGTGTCGGCGATGAAGCCGGCGGCCATCACGAAGGCTAGCGTCGAGCGCGCGTCGAAGCGCAGCGCGCGCAGCATGGCGATCACGATCGGCGTCAGGATCAGGGCCGCGCCATCGTTGGCGAACACCGCGGCGACGGCCGCGCCGAGCAGGACCAGCATGGCGAACAGCCGCTTGCCGTTGCCCTGGCCCCAGCGCGCGACGTGCAACGCGGCCCATTCGAAGAAGCCGGCCTTGTCCAGCAGAAGGCTGATGATGATCACGGCCACGAAGGCGCCGGTCGCGTTCCAGACGATGTGCCAGACCACGGGAATGTCGGCAATCTGGATGACACCGGCCAGCAGGGCGGCCAGCGCGCCGGCGGAGGCGCTCCAGCCGATGCCGAGGCCGCGCGGCTGCCAGATGACGAAGATGAGTGTGACGAGGAAGATCAGGAACGCGATCAGCACGGGTCTATCCTAAAGAAATGAAATACGGCGCGCACTGGCGGCGTGAGGAAATTCGCTGGCCGTGGCGAGCAAGCTTCGGCTACGGCGCTCCGAGCGGGTCGGGTCACTGCGGGGCTCAGCAGAGCTTTGCCTGATCGCTGCCGGGGCTGCAGGGAACGCCGCCGCAGCAGTTTTCGGTCAGGAAGCCGATCAGGCCGTTCATCGTCGGGATGTCCGCGGAATAGATCACGAAGCGGCCTTCCTGCTTCGAGGTCAGCAGCTTCGCGTGCGTCAGTTCCTTCAAATGAAAAGACAGCGACGATGGCGCGATATCGAGCTCCTCGGCAATCCTGCTCGCCGCCAGCCCGGCGGGGCCAGCCTGCACCAGGAGCCTGAACACTGCCAGCCGGCTTTCCTGAGCCAGTGCGGACAGCGCCGCCAACACGTCCTTGGTCTGCATGGTCATTGCTCCATTTTTACATTTCAACAATCATGGAAACATCATACAATGTTACGTACGACATTTCAAAGATTATCGAAGTGTCGTGACTGGACGATGACAGCGTTCGTCACCAGGATTTGCTGGACCGTTTCTATTCCGGAAAACAGTCAGGGAGGGAAGATGGAGAACTTATTGACGTATCGATCGGCCACCGCGGCAGACTGGCCAGCCATCGAAGCACTGCTGCTCGCAGCCCGCCTGCCCCTGGACGGCGCTCGGGATCACCTCGAACAGTTTCTCGTCGGCGAGGATGGCGGAGAAATCTGCTGTGCCGCTGGCTACGAACGGTACGGCGAACTGGCTTTACTGAGGTCGGTAGCGGTGGCCCAGCGATGGCGCGGCCAGGGCATGGGCAAGCAGATGCTGGAATCGATCAAGGCGAGGGCGCGCATCCACGGCATCCGCCGACTTTATCTGCTCACCACGACGGCTCCCGAATTCTTTGCAGGGCACGGATTCGTGCGAGCCGCACGCAATACCGCACCTGCCGCGCTGCAGGCATCCCGTGAATTCCAGGGCGTCTGCCCTGCATCGGCGACCTTCATGGTGGCCTCGCTGGACTCTGATCGAGATATCGGCATGCCGGCGGCTGCCCTATAGTCCAGGCCACCGATCTTCCCCGATCTTACTGCGAGCCAACTGGCCGATGACGATATCCGGACCGCTTCGAACCGCCTTCCTTGCTGCGGCCCTGTCGGCGCCGCTCCTTTGCGCCGCGCAGGCATATGAAGACTGGACCGTGCAGTGCGATAACGTCAACCACTGCGAAGCGGTCGGCTACGGACCGGATCGCGACACCGCACAGTGGATCGCCGTTCAACTGGTACGCGACGCGGGGCCCGCTACACCGGTAACAGTCAGGATCATCGTCGCCGGCGATGGGCCGGGGGAGCCCGTCGACATCACCATAACGGTTGACAATAGTCCGCCAGTGCGAGTGCGGGCCAACCAGCCCATCCCGAAGGAAGCGGCGCATAAGCTGCTCGGCAGGATGATCGACGGCAGGGCGGGTGTGCTTGATGACGGCGCGCAGCAGTGGGCCCTGCCGCTTGCCGGCACGAAGGCCGCGCTGCTGCGCATGGATGCCCTGCAGGGACGGCTCGAAACCCCGGGCGCGCTGGTGCGGCGCGGTGGCCGGCCGGAAGCCGCCGTGCCCGCAGCGCCGGCCATGCCGGCCTTGCGTGCGGCGCCGAGTGCGGACGAGATCCACGATCGGGAAATCGAGGCGGCGTTGCTCGCGGAACTCGGTCCGTCCGAGGAAGGCTGGGGCGGCCACCTTGGCCTGTACCGCCTGTCCAATGGCCAGATCCTGGTCCTGCTTGAATCGGACCGCGGCCCGACGTCGAGTTACTACGAAGCGTGGCTGGCCAACGGGAAACCGCCATATCAGCCGCGCCGGATAGACCTTCCAACCAATGGCCTGGCATCGGATGGCCTGGCGAATGCCGATTTCGACGGCCAGGTGCTTGGCTCATACTCCGGGCGGACCCTTTCCGACTGTTTTCACGTCTCTAAATGGCTGTGGACGGGCAGCAGATTCGAATTGCTGGCGATGCACCACGCCGATCACTGCCGCGGCATGCTGGCCTCGATCGACAATCGGAAGTGGGTGGCGCGAAAAGCTCCTCCGGTCTCGCCCCAGCATGGGCAAAAGCACTAGAATGGCAAGATGAAAGCGATTCTCCTGTTGATGTTGGCATTGTGTCTGTGCACGAGCGCTGTCGCTGGACAGCGCGCGCCGCATGACTGCTGCCCGGATCAGCATTGTTCGCTGCAATGTATCGACATGGGTTGCGCACCTGGCGCGCTGGCGATCGCGCCACCGCCGGCGCTTGTCAACTGGCCGGCAGTCACGGCCAGCGTCGATCGGATTTCCGACGCCGGCGGTGCATTGCCGTCGCCTTGCCGAACCGTCTGGGTTCCTCCCGATTGATACGTAGCGTCATTCACCCGCTATATTTCAATCTTAAAAGGAATACAACCATGAAATCGAAACTCATCAAAATCTCTATCGCCGCCGGTCTGCTGGCTGCTTCTGCCGGTGCCTTTGCCGCTGCCAATGGCTGCTGCGGCAGCATCGAGTGCTGCCTCAAGATGCTGGCGTCCTGCTGCTGATGCCTGACGGCGCCAGCTAGATAAGAAGGGCGGCTTCGGCCGCCCTTTGTGTTTGGCGCTATCCGAGTTAAGTCGCGTTTGCCTGTCGCGTCGATCCGAGGCACGCCAGTAATGGTGTCGCCAATCACCGCCGCACTGGCGACACGCTGGGTGCGCGACGCCACGGCCGATCTGGCCCTCAACAACATTCGCAAGGCGCGCGCGGTGCGCCAGAAGATTGCGGCCGTGCGCTGCCTGCGGGCAGTTATGCCTCGCACCCCGAAGCATTCCACCTGTGGATCCCGTTGCCGCAGCCTTGGACACGGGGAGAACTCGTGTCGAGAATGGAGTCGCGCGGCATCGGCGTAGTGCCCAGCGATTCCTTTGACCGTATCGCCGCAGCGGGAGGAGGGCGTGCGGATCTGCATCGGTGGCACGGCAAGCCGGGACGACATCCAGCATGCGCTGGAGCAGGTGGCGCGGGCGCTACGGGCCTCGCCGGCGGTAGTGTGATTGCCGGCGAAGGCCGCCGGGTGGACGCGATGCGCTCACGCATGATCGCCACATCCGTGCGCCACCTGCGACTCGACTGGCTTGTAAAGGTCGAGCTAGTGCGTTACACCCCAACCCAGAAAGATGAGCACGGCAATGGTGACGATTGGCATAGCCCATGCAGCAGCTTCCTTCTTGATCCAGTGTGAACGCAATGACGAATGCTCGCCGGTTATGGTGGATGCACGGCGGCGCGAGATGAAATATATGTTCAGCGCCATTATCGGGATGGCCATCAGCAGCGTCACGGCGGAGGCGAAGAAGATCAGATTCTTTTCCTGGACACTAATATCGCCTGCCGAATTCATCAGTTGTACGGCGTAACCGATCAGCATAGCCAAGATCGCATACATACCGGCACACTTAACCGATTTCACGTGGTTGCTTGACTTTGCCTGCTCCACACGAGCTGGAAGGCCAGTCATGCCCTGCAAAGTGTTTACGTTTTTCATTTGGTCTGCCTTTGAGATAAACATGGCAAACCTGGGGGTTCGCCAAATACTTCCAGATGAGGAGGGAAAGCGCGTCCCGGAGCCATGTAACGCTGGTCCTTCCACGCCTTCTGATGCATACTACTTCGAAACAATTTCCATACATTGGGACAAAATGCCCCAGTTGAAAACCATGCAAGAACAGCTGTACCACCATGGCCGCCGCAACTACGCCGTGGCGCCGGTCCACGTTTTCTCCAGATCGCGGACGCATTGCAGCAGGCTGTGACCGATGGTTTGCTCAAACCAGGCAATCGCCTGCCTCCACAGCGCGAGTTGGCTGCGCAGCTTGACGTGGACTTGACAACGATCACCCGGGCGTACGACGAAGCCCGGCGCAGAAATCTGCTGGAAGGACGTGGCGCTCGCGGTACCTATGTTGCGGCGCCGAAGGTGGATCTGACATCGGTCCTTGACCTGAGCATGAACACGCCGCCCCCGCCGGACGGCGTCGACTTCGGCGATCTGCTGAAACAAGGTCTCGCGCAAGTGCTGATGCGGGCGGATAACGAACTGCTGATGACTTACCATCTGGGCGGCGGCAGCGCCTCCGACCGCGAAGCCGGGACCAGGTGGATAGCGCCGATGTTTGGAAGCATGCATGCGGACCAGGTAGTCGTCTGTCCCGGCGCACAGGCAGCGATCGCAGCACTGATCCTGGTACGGACCGCGCCCGGCGATGCCATTCTTGTGGAACGGACGAGTTATCCCGGGTTGCGTGCAGCGGCAACGCAGTTCGGACGCCGTGTTACTCCGGTCGGGACGGACAAGGATGGAATGCTGCCTCAGGCCTTTGAAGAAGCTTGCCGGCAGCATAGCCCCAAGCTCGTCTACCTCAACCCGACACTACAGAATCCGACGACAGTCACGATGCCAGAGAAGCGGCGCAAGGAATTGGCAGCCGTGGCAAAACGCTGCAACGTGCCGATCATCGAGGACGACCCTTACTGGCTGCTCGCCGAGTCGCCGCCGCCGCCCATTGCTACCTACGCGCCCGAACACGTCTATTACATTTCCACTTTGTCGAAATGCCTTACGCCTGGGCTGCGCGTGGCTTTCGTGCTGGTGCGTGACCCTGTCGAGCGTGAACGCTTTCTCGTGGCCCTAAGGTCTTTCGCATTGATGGTCGCGCCCCTGACCGCTGCGCTGGCTACTCAGTGGATCCTCGACGGCTCGGCAAACCCGTTGATGCTAGGCGTGCGAGGCGAGGCCCGCGCGCGTCACAAGATGGCCAGCGACGTGCTGGGAGGACGATATGCCCGGCCCGGGGATGGGCTGCACATATGGGTCGAGCTGCCGGCATACTGGCGGCCCTACCAGCTCGCGCAAGCCGCAGAGAGCGAAGGGCTAGCAGTCACACCGGCGGAGGCATTCGCAACCGATGGCGAATCTGAGAACGCGATCCGGATCTCGCTGGGCAACGTTAGTGACCGTGCACGCTTAAGGGCAGCCCTGCAGCGCCTGTCTCGGTTGCTGGAGCGGCGGCCCGACGCATATGGCGGTGCTGTTGTATGAAACGCACCCGGACCCTCTGGTTCGAGCACGACAGGTTCTTCTGCTTCCATTGTCGACCCGCGGGAGGCTTCCTGGAGCGGGTTTGTCCCTGTCTGAAGAAGAAACGAAGAGAGCCGGTGCGGTAACCGTAAAGTGGCAGGCGCTGAAAAACGCTTGCAGACAGCGCGCACGCCCAAGATGCGCCTGCGCTCGCCAAGGCGGACGTCGGACTGGCAATTGGCTCCGGCAACGACGTTGCGATGGAACTTGAACCATTCAGGTCGTCGTATGCGCGTGAACGCTGTCAGTCCAGCTATTCCGGCACCTGGCGGTGGGTAGGTGGACGGTTACCCAATTTGATTTGTCAACCATTGCAGCCTGCCGCGCACCTGCCATTTGAAAATGGGGCCCGCCGGCACGTCCAGCTGCGTTAGCCAGATCGACACATCATCGTCTTGCATGGCTTTCAACTGGGGCATTTTGTCCCGATGTATGGAAATTGCTTTTGCGTAGAATGCGTTGAAACGTGCGGCAAAACCATACTTCGATACCATCGCGCTGGCGTTCGGATTGTTGAACAAGAGATAAAGCTGCTGCTGCAGTGTTTGAGGTCGTGCTCTTCACGATGAACAGTGTCAAGTAATAGCCTGAAAGTAACCGAAACCATGGATTGGTTCCCTATAGTCGCCGGCGCATTCAAAGTTCTCGCATTATGCACGGGCATGTTTTACGCCATTAAGTGGCATTACGATCAAGGCAAGAAGGGAAAGGCGTATGTGAAGGACAAACGCGCGCTGCTACGTGCTGGAGGCACGGTAGCCGCAGCCTTCATGCTCTCGCTGCTAGGCCTGGGGCTCGTCGCCTTCGCCTTGCTCAGGATGCTCGGTAATGACTTGAGCTTCCCATGATCGCAAACAAGAGTCGGCCGACATCCAATGATTCGGCGGCTATTGTCCGATGCGGCTATTGACCAGCGTCACCAAGCAGGCCACAGCCCGCTTCGGCAAATACCAGCGGCACCGCTGCGGAACTATTAGCTGGCAAACCGGTTAGACCCCTTCGGAATGGCTCAGTGCAGCCGAGCAGGTTGCGCCCACCGCGCCGCGTCGTAATCGCGTGTGACGGCGCAAGGCGCAAGTCGATCTGCGAGGCAAGCCGGCGCTAAGCAGGCAGCGGGCGCCGGTTCCAAGGCTGGCACCCGTGTGGCTTCTGTCCCGGCAAGCCTTGCGGCTGTAGTCAACAGTAGTGCACGGGAAGCAGCGAGGAGGGCGCAGCGCTTGCCGTCGACCTGGCGGCAAACGAACAAGCCATATCTGGAGAAGGAAGTCAGCCGGCGTCTCGAGCGTAAGGTCGAGCAATTCCAGGCGATGGAAGCTCATGCACAGTTCCGGAAAGCGAAGGCAGGGACACAACAACCTGACCGTCCCACATCGCCTATCCTGCGATCATTGCCCGCCAACGCGACCTGTCGTCCCGGACAGCGTCGGTCAGAAGAGCAGGGAGGCTTAGCCCCATCAGTAATTCCGGGCCGCTTTTCAAGGCGGAACAACTCTATGCCATTCCTGGACGACAACGACATTATCCTGACTCCGCGGCAGTATGAGCTTGCCGTGAAAGAGATCCTCGACGGCAGCGGTCTCGGGCTTGAGCAGTACACCTCGGGTCACCTGAACGCCAACAAAGCACCGGATGAAACCTATATTTCGATGTGACGGTACGCTCAGTGCGCTCGGCGCAGATTTTGAAATACGCGACAACGCATGGGATCGCGCTTGTACAGCTTGCAAACGGCAACTCAACGTGGTTCACGAAAAGCATGGCAACCTACAACGGCGCCACCAGCTTGGCTGGACATCCTGGAGTTCGTTGGCTGGTGGTGCGACGATAGTCGGATGAGCGTCATGTCTAAAGCAAGGGAAAGCTCACACGCGAGGCTCTCGGCTTTTCTGCACGTGAAGCCGAAGGATTACGCCGACGGTTGTAGCTTCGGTTGCGCCAATCCGCTGGGAGCACGCGATAGCGGATACGGAGCGAGATGCAGGCGATACGGCAGGCCAGATGAAAGTAGATCTCTCGGAAAGTCGCGCTATGGGACATCCAACGGTTTTACTTCCAAAGAAATTACAGCTTTATTTCCGAGAGCTAGCAGCTGAAAAGAAGCTTCAGGACCCGGTATCGCGAGCAACCCATATGTTCGCATAATCTATATTATGTCAAATGCGAACTGTAGCCCGGTCTGCCAGCTCCTTTCAAGAGCCGACAAATGCCGCAGACCGGAAGCCCTCCCTCGCCTCGAACCCTGTTCGGCATCGCCTGACGCCGCCATTACATCGGCCCATCTACATCGGCCCATCGGGATCCAGCAGCAACGAGCTGCCTTACGGCGTCGACTCGTCCGGCGCCGGCTCGATCGTGACCAGTGTCTCGTCGCTCCAGTTCCGTTGCTGAGCCGGCAATGGCAACGCATAGCGCGGCTCGTCATACGTAAAGCGTTCCTCGCGCGCGCCGTCGCGCATCGTCAGCGCGATGAAGCCTTGCGCGGCACGCGGGGAAAACGACGACGAGTCCGCGCCTTCGCACCAGTTCGATTTGCGAATAAAACCGGTGACGAGCGAATTGAACCACCAAGGCGACTGGTCCTTGAACACGGCGACCGTGACCTGGCATGCCAGCCTGAGATCACCGAGCCGGAAGACGTTGTCCGGCAAGCCGGGGCTGCGCACATCGGCCACCGGCAGCTTGCCGATTTCCACGATCCTGGCCAACATCGTAGGCTTTTCGCCGGAGCGATCCTGGGCGAACTGGGTATCCCGCACGGTGACTGTCAATTCGGCGTCGCGCCGGTCGAGCCGGTCGATCCGCGGCACGGCGAAGTACATGCCGCTTCGGGGCAGGATTTCGCGGCCCGCCTCGCTGTCGATCGCCACGGTGGCGTGCTCCGGCAGTGGCGCCGCGGGCTGCAGCACGAAGGTCAGCACCCCGTTCGGTGCCAGGCTGCGCTTGTCGTCGAAGGTGTCGAGGCCTTCCAGGAAGGCGCGGTACGGCCAGCGTGCGGGGCTGCGGATCCCCTTTACTTCGACGCGCGATGCGGGCAGCGCGTTGGCGTCGGCGGCTGCCGGAGCGTCCGGATTTGGCGCGGCGCTCCATGCCAGGCCGCCGGCAACCAGCGCGCTTGCCAGAAGCAGGTATTTGATCGGATATCGCAAGATGGCGTCCCGTAGAGTTGAGGTAGCCCAGTATGCCGGGTGCTCGAATGCAGTACCGGGCCATCCGACAAGAGGTCCATTGACAGGTATAAATGGCAAAAAAACACGACAGAATGCGGGTACCCGCAACTGGCAATGCCAGAAATCGGCCATCTCATGAAAGGCGCCCGGCCTGTTCGGATCGCCCAACGCAATAGACAATACGTGCCGTAGGGCCCTATTCCCCTCCGGGCATGACAGGAGAGGGGCGAGGACACCGGAGCGGGGAGTCCACCTGCCACCCCCGCCGTTCGCCTCATAAACTAAACTCGACAATACATCCTGTAATGTCGAGTTAAAAAGACGAGCGTTCGTGCTATTCGTTGTGCCCGTTCATTGATGCGCCCAGATCGCATCGAGGCATGGAAAAAGAACGCTGGGCGACTCCTTTAATACACCCGGCTGGATCGCATGCGAGCAAGGCGCCGTTTTGCACCTGACGCCATGTCAAGCCGGCATCCCCAGCACCCGCATGATCCCCAGCGGTTCCGTCTCCCCCTTGATATCGGCAAGCGCCCCCGGCTCACCTTCGAATGCGGGGACCCGGTAAAGTCCCGTCTGCTCGATCCCCCGCAGCACGAGCACCTCGAACATCTCCACGCCCCGCTGCACGAAATACACCGTGGCGGCGGGGATCGCTTCCGCGACATCCCAGGCTTGCGTACCCAGCGGCCCGTCGGTCGCGGTAATGACCACGCCGCCAGTCCCCTGCTCCACCCGCAGCCATGATTCGTCGGCGAATTCGCCGAGCGCACTGCGCACCGCGTCGATCGTGGCACCTTCCACGAATGCCGCCGACATCTCCGGCGCGGCCGGGGCTGTGACTGGCGCAAGCGAGAAACCCGCCCGGGCCGCGATCTCGTCGGGTCCCGCCACCGGCGTGCCGGCCTCGCTCCCCTCCTTCCAGATGAACGCATGCCGGCGCTCCGGATCGAGCCACAGCGCGTAGACACTGTAGCCCGCAGCAAGGCTGGACAGGATCTGTGCAAAGTGCCGGTCGCCACCCTCGGTGCCGGGCGAGCGCGACACCAGCGCGTTATAGTCGGCCTCCCCCGCCACGGCCTGCCACGGCGGTGGATCCACCGCATGCGGCGCCTCGCGCGTCCATTCGCGCGCGGCGATGCGCTCGAGGTCCTGCACGGGAAGCGGTGCCAGTACGGCCCAGCAGATCGAAGCGTCGAGCAGCGTCATGTTCGTCCTTTCTTCCATGTCTTCTATGGCCGGGGTATCCCCAGGGTTTCGCCGATTGTACCCGCGGCGGCCTCGCGGATGCGCGTCTCGGAGATCGGTACGAGGCGCGTGCCGGCCAGTCCGTTGGCGCCCAGCACGCGGCGCAGGCGGGCCAGCTGTTCCGCCGTCAAGCCATCGGTGATGCCGAGGTACGGCACGTTGCCGGTGGCGGCTTGCGCATCGGCCAGCTGCCGCAGCATCGTGTCGATCTTCCTGACCGACTCCTTCTGCGCATCCGTCAGGCCACGGCGGTTGAGCCGCTGGACCGCCGCGTCCAGCGCGTCGTCCCAGGTGTTCGGCGTCCAGCCCTTGATCTCGAAGCCGTGGCGCCGGCTGGCCACGGTGATCTCGTAGTCGATCTCGCTCGAACCCATCCGCACCTGCCGCCGTACGTTGCTGCCCAGCTGCGCGGCATTTTCGGCGGCGACCAGTTCCGCGCCGGCACCGCGCGCGGCGGTGCGGAAGGTGACGATCAGGCTGCCGGATGCGGGGTCGGCCGCGGTACGCCGGTACAGGTCCCACGGCGTGCGCCGGTCGCGGCCGAGGAAATCAAGCGTTTCGTCGGCGATCCGCGTGCGGTTCAGCCATGCCAGGTCGAGCACTTCGCGGCCTTCGCGGGCTTTCGCGCCCAGTACGGCCAATGCTTCGTCGGAAACGCCGGGCCGGTTGACCAGCTGGCGCACCTCGGCGATGAACAGGTTCGGCGCGCGCGACTGCGCGGCCGCCGTCAACAGGTCGGTCAGCGAAGCGATCGCGTTCGGTCGCCGCGCGATGACGCCATCGACGGCATTCAGGAATGCTTCGCGGGCATCGGGTCGCAGTTGCGCCGCGCGCTGGGCAACCGCGAAGCGGGCACTGGCCGCCTGCTCGGCACGGCGCGCCGCTGCAGCCCGCGCCTGCTCCGCTTCCGGCGTCGTGCCTGTGATGGCCGCCGCTTCTCCTTCCGCCCTGCCGATCGCACCTTCCAGCCGTCCCAGCACGCGCCGGCCTGCGGCTTCGCCACCGGTGCCGGCGAGCTTGCCCGTCAGGCGCTCGGCGGCAACCTCGCCGCGGGACACGCGCAGCATCGCGAAGAAGCCGGGGCGCGTCTCGGCCGCGCTGCCTGCCGCCATCGTCGCGCCATCGGCGGTCGCTGCGGCAGTCGCTTCGGCCGGCGTGGCGTAGCGGGCGATCGTGCGGCGCATCGCCTCGGCCTCGGCGCGCAGCGGCATGATGGCGTCGCGGATCGCACCGGGCAGCGCCGCCACCCGGTCGGCGGCGCTCACCAGCCGCGGTACCAGGCCGGAACCGATCAGGCGCGCAATGTCGCGCGAGATCCAGACGGCGATGGCCACGTCGTAGATTTCCAGGAAGTCGCGCCCTTCCGGCGTGGCGGCGATGGCCGTCCGGTTGCCCTCCACCGCTTCCATGCCGGTGATCAGGCCGGCGTTGACGAGCGCGGCGCGGCCCGCCGCACCCGCCGCCGTTTCGGCCACTGCCGCGCCGGCGGCGCGCAGGCCGCCCCCTTCGATCAGGGCGCCGGCCAGCGCCGGGCCGAATGCCCGCAGCAGCCCGGTGCCGGCCATGATCCACATATAGCCATGCACCGTCGAGGAAATCGCCTGCTGCAGGATTTGGCCGGAAGGCGGCGTGAGAAGGCCGACCGCTTCCAGCGCGGTGACCACGCGCGTCTCGCTGGCGGGGCCGAGGATGCGCACGCGCACCAGCTGGGTGGGCAGCAAGGGGCCGACCGGCGGGCCGCCGCTTTGCAGCAGCGTGCCCCGCATGCTGCGCCACAGGTTGCCGGCCAGGCTGCCGGCGCGGATGATCTGCGGCTGGATCGTGATGGTCGAGCGGTCGAACGCGCCGGGCGCGGCGCCGCCCACCGTGCGCTCGTGGCCGAGCGCCACCTGGCCGCCCGCCTGGGCGGGAAAGTCCGCGTCCGACACGGTGCGCGAAGCCGCCGTCGCGCTGGAGAAGTCGGCGCCGTGGAAAAAGCCGTCGTCGTCGAAGCCGGCCGTCAGCTCCGGCAAGGCTTGCAGGTTTTCGCCGGCCACCTGCATCGTGGCCACCGCCTTGACCGTGAAGATGCGGCCGATCGTCGCCAGCCGGCCGCCCGGGTCGGGCATCCTGATCAGCCGGTCCATCGCGCCGTTGGTGGACAGGCCCCGCTCGAGCAGCGGGAAGTCGGCGCCCGGCGTGGCGTACAGGATGCGGGCGATCAGCGTCGCGTCCGCATCCTCGTGGCGCACGATCGCCGCGTCGATCAGCGTGACGCGCTGGGCAACGGTGGCCAGGGCCAAGGCATCGAAATCCAGCCCACGCTGTTCCGCTGGGCCGGCCGCCAGGGCACGCGTCAGGATGTCCATCCGCCGCGTGCGCTCGTCGGCGCCGCCGCCGCCCGATTCGGGCTGGAACTCGCCGCCGGCGATCGCCACCGTTCCCGTGTAGTGCCACCACCAGTTGTCGATGTGTTCCGGCGGGCGGTTGGTATTCCAGCTGTCGGTTCCCTCGACATAGCCCTGTTCCAGGCGCGGGAAGTCGACCGTGTAGCCATAAAAGTGCCCGTCACCGCCCGGGATGACCACGCGCGGGCCGGGATGCGGTGCATTGCGCAGCGCGATCTCGGCCAGCGGCGCCGTGGTTTCGTCGACCACGCGCTCGTTGATGCGTATCGGCCCGGTGCCGTGGTCCCACTCGCCGATGGCCAGCGCGGCGCGCCTGGTACGGTAGGCATAACCGCCCACGACGGTGCCGCGCGCCATCGGCCCGGTCACGCGCTGTTCGTCCGGCCCGCTGCCGGCCATTGGCGCGCGCGTCGAGCCCCGCGCGATCAGCCGCCGGATCTCCGGTGCTTTCCGCTCTGCCTCGTCGAGCAGCCATTCCAGCGCCGTGTGCGTGATGTTGCTGAACGGCCAGGGGCGCTCCATCGTCAGCGTGCGGCCTTCCAGGGCGTTCAGGTAGCGGTCGAAGAACGAAACGCCGTGCGCATCGGCGAGTCCGGAGCGGCTGCTCCAGCGCACCGTCGCCTGCAGCAGCTGCCGCTCGTCCGCGTCGCCGATCAGCCGCTCGGAAAGCAGTGCGATCACGCGCTCCACGTCGGCGGCCAGTTGCGTCTCCAGCGCGGCGCGCAGCAGTTCGGCCACGTCGTTGGCGACGCCGTCGAAACTGCGCAGGCGCACCATCTGGTCGCCGACGATATCGAAGCCGCCGAAACGGGCCGGATCGCCGTAAAGCCGGGTGGCGACCTGCTCGCGGGTGGTGCCCACCGGGATGCGGAACTGTGCCGGGTCCAGCGGGTCGACCACCGGCATCCAGTCGGCCAGCGGCTCCAGCGCCACGTCCGGCTCGCGTGCGGGGCCGGGTGGCAGCGGCGGATGGTCGGGATCGTCCTCCTGGCGCATCACGCGGGCCGTTGGCCGCGCGGCGATGGCGGGCGCGGGACGCCCCGTCGCGATCCGGTCCGCCACCTGGTGCGCCTCCCGTTCGGCAGCGTCGCCCGGCGCGCTCACTGCCTTCTCGGGGCCGGCACCCGCCCTGCCCTGGATCACGTGGCTGAGTTCATGCGCCAGCAGGCGCGCCCCTTCCGCCGTGTCGGGCCGGAACTGGCCGGCCCCGAAGTGGATCGTCGCGCCCGTCGTGAAGGCGCGGGCGCGCAGCGCCGCGGCGCTGGCGGCGGCCCGGTTGCCATCGTGGATGCGCACCGCGCCGAAGTCCGTGCCGAAGCGGCTTTCCATCGCCGCGCGCACGCGGTTGGGCAGCGGCTCGCCGCATTCGTCGTCCGGTCCTTGTGTCTGGCGGGCGACGTGGCCGCTGGCAGCGCCGGTGCGGCGGCTGAGCGCCTGGTTGCCGGCCGGCTGTTCCTCACCCTCCGGGAGCGCGGCTTCCGGCCCGGCCGCCGCCGGCCCTTCCGGACGGCCGCCGCGCGAAGGGGGAAACAGCCAGAAGCCGGGCATGGCGCATGCCGGTCAGGCGTGTCCGCCGCGCAGTCCGCGCAGCAGGGTCGCCAGCACATCTTCGGTCGATGCGTCGCTGCGCAAGCCCAGCTCCCTGCGCAGCGCCAGGATGGTTGCCTGCACTTCGGGTGGCGGCACCGTGCCTGGCGGCTGCTTCAGCGCCTTCGCCAGTTCCGGCAGCAGGTCGCCGCCCAGCAGCGGCAGGATGCGCGAAACGGCCGCGATCGTATCGAGTTCGATCGGCCCTGCCGGCGTCCCACCGCGCAGCCGCTGTGCCTCGCCGGCCAGCCTGTGGGCCGTTTCCGAATCCATCACCGCGTGCTCTCCCGCGCTGCGCAGCACTTGCGCCACGACCGGTGCCATCGTGTCCACCAGCGGCCGCAGTTCATCGGGAAAAGTGGCGCTGTTACCGCTTCCCGGCGTTGCCTCGCCACGCGCGGGATGGCAAATCGGATCGCAGGTCGGATCAAACACGGCACCACGCAGATCCGCGCCGGCGAGATCGGCATCGGTGAACTCCGCACCGGTCAGGTCGGCGCCGCGCAGGTCGGCATCGTGCAGCACCGCGCCACGCAGCCTGGTCTTGCGCAAGTCCGCGCCGCGAAAATCACTGCCCGTGGCCGACACGTTTTCCAGCACCGCGCCGCGAAAACTGGCCCGCGAAAAATCGGTATCGGTGAGCACGGCATCGGTGAGATCGGCATCGTCGAAGCGCGCCGCCCGCGCCTGGCTGTTCTCGATGCGGGCGCCCGGCAGGCGGGTGCCCGCGGCGCGCACGTCGTCGAGAATGCACAGCCGCAGGATCGCGCCGGCCAGGTTCGCGCCTTCCAGCCGGGCGTCCTGCAGCGAACAGGCTTTCCACCGGGCGTCGGCCAGCAGGCTGTCGCGCAGGTCCGCATCGCGCAGGTCGAGGCCGTCGGCGCGCAAGCCCTGAAGGCGGGCGCCGCGCAGGTCGGCCGCGGCGAGCGCCAGGCCGCGCGCTGTGCGGTGCGTGCGGATGCACTCCTCCAGAATGCGCAGTAATTCAGGGTTCATCGCCGCTCTCCTCCTGTTCCAGGCGCGCCATGGCCCGGAACACCGATTCGTTGAAGCGCTGCCGATACACCTTGCTGATCGCCCCGCGCGCGTCGAATCCCGCTGGCGGTGGCAGCTGCGCGATGACCGCCGGGATCCGTTCAGGGTGCTCCTCGACGTCGTCGTAGACTGCCTTGCCGGCCGCCACGATGGCATAGGCGATGTCGTCGGCGCCGTCTTCCGACGGGTTGCCCATGTACGCGACGTACGGTTCGTCCTTCAGGTTGCCGACCGTCCGTTCGTACTCCAGGCAAAGCCGCGCCAGGTCGTCGCCATCCATATGCTGCAGGCCGGCCGTGAAGCGCTCGCGGTCATCTCGCGCCAGGTCCACCATGTCCCAGAACTTGCCATGCCCCGAATCGGTATTCATATAGCTACCTCCCTTATTTCAGCCGTTCGGCCAGGATCCGGCGCCAGTTGCTCTTTGCACGGCGCACGCTGGGTTCCGGCACCCCGAAATGGTCGGCGATCTGCTTCGTGGTCCGGCCTTCGCGCAGCATCCCGACGAGTTCGTCCAGCTGGATCTTGCCCCGTACCGGCGCCGTTCCGCTGCCTTCGCCCGGCGGCAGCAGGTAGCCCTTGCGCGGTGTGTCGCCGCGCTCCCAGTCCCATTTGTCGCGGCGCAGCTTGCTTGTGGCACTGCCGGGCAGCGATTCGAACGGCGTGCCGGGCCCGGCGCGGCCGAGGCGGCCCATGCCGCCGCTGCCTTCCACGCGTGTGTAATCCCAGGGCATGATATGCCCGGCGGCCTCCATGCGGGCGCGCAGGTCGGACTCGTAGTCGGTGATCTTCCTGCCGCGCAGGTCGGTGACCGGCGTGATTTCGATAACCGCTCTCACGTCCAGCTCCTCGGCGGCGAAGCGGTACCGCTCGAAGCGTGCCTCCGCGGCGGTGCCCACGGCGGTTTCGCCCACTTTCAGCACGGCGCCGGTCTCCTTGTCCCGCAATACATACAGCAGCGGCGTGCCTTCGGGCAGCGGCGTGCCGTTGGGGAGTTTGAGTTCCGGCACCTTGCCGATCGGGGCGCTCGTGCGCGGGGCCGTTTCGCCGCCCAGGTCGTCGGTCCGGACCCGCGGCCGCCCGGCGGTATCGACATCGGCCGGGTCGTACACCCGCTGGAATACGTTCGGGTTGTCGATCGCCGCGCCGAGCCGCGGCTCCGCCATGCCGAGCGCATGCAGGCTGTCGGCGATGCCGGCACTGGCAGCGATCACGTCGCGGTGGGGGATCGTCGCCCCTTCGATGCCCGCTTCCACCTCCACGACCCGGGTGTGGATCTCCTGCAGCTGGTCGCGCAGCCGCACGCCGTCCGGCGTGTCGGGCAAGGCCGCCTGCATATGCCGCAGGTTGGACTTGATGCTGCCGCAACCGAAGCTGCAGATGTCGCATTCGACATGGCCGTTGCGGCGCGTGAAATACACATCGTGGTCCTCGTTGCCGACCCGGACCGGCGCATGCGTGGTTTCGGCAAGCTCGGCCGCCGACCGATCGCGGGTGGGCGGCCCCTCCGGCACCGCTTCGCCGGTGCCGCGTGGCGGCCGGGCCGGCCCCTCGCCAGCATCGGCGGCGCGCGGCGCAGCCGGGTCGTCGGCAGTATCGGGCCGGCGTGGCGGCGCGGCCGGACCTTCCCCGGTATCGGCCGGGCGTGGCGCCGGAGCCGGTTCGTCCACCTTGGCGCCTGACGGCAAAGCTTCGTCCGTTCGAGGCCGTGCGGGCGCCATGCCGCCGGAAGGCGCGTCCACTTCCGGCCGGCCGAACAGCCGGCCGCCGGCATCCTCCAGCCGCTTGCCGAGCCGGGCGCCGGCATCGCCCGGGTCGAACTGGCGCAGCCGGTCGCCGGCGCGGCCGAGGCGCGTGTCGGGCGCCTCGCGCGGTGCGCTGCCGTGGCCCATGCGTGCGGCACGGGCGCTGACCGCGCCGCCGGCCGCCGCCGAAGCGGCCCGCGTCATGTCGAATTTCTGCCCGCTCAGCCAGGCCCCGATTCCTTCCACGGCGAAGCCGAGTACCGCACCACCGGCTACCTGGGCGACGGCGGCCCGGCGTCCCGCTGCGGCGCCGGCCGTGCCGGGCCCCGGTGCCGCTGCGTCCGCGGGGCGTGCCGGCGCCGCTTCCCCCGGCCGTGCCGGCGGCGCATCCCCCGGCCGGGTGGCAGGAGCCTCGCCCGGCCGCGGCGGCGCGGGCTCCGGCGCATGGGGCCGCGGCGCATCGGGCGCGGCCGGATGGGGACCGCCTGCATGCGGCGCCGCCGGGCCGTGCGGCGCACCACCTGCGCGCGGGGCGGGCGGATGCGGGACCGGCACATGGGGCTTCGCCGGGGTGGCGCGGAAACCCACGCTCGACATCGTGCCGGCCATCAGGAACCCCTGCCAGTTGAATTCCTGGCCGAACGCGAAGTAACCCACGGTTTGCGTGATGCCCTCGGCGGCCAGGTCGGCGCCGACCTGGATCGCCAGCTGGGTGGCCACGCGGGCGCCCGCCGCACCGGCACCCGCGGCCAGCGCGCCGCCGGCGAAACCGAGGCCGCCGCCGATTGCGCCGCCGATCGCACCCATCACCATGGCCGTCACCAGGCCCTCGTCCCACGCTTCGCCGGACGACCAGTTGTTGAGGATCTGGATCAGCCCCGCGCTGGCGGCGCCGACCAGCGCGCCGACCAGGATCACGGCGAACAGGCTGGCGCCGGCGCCCAGCGTGACGATGCTGATCACCGCAGCGGCAATGATGACGAGGATGATCAGCACGATCGCCACCACTTTCTTCCAGGCCGGCTGCTCCTTCGATGCGGCCTTCCACGCCTCGCTGGCGATCTGCTCGTCCAGCTCGGCGATCTTGCCGTCCAGGTCCTTCACCAGTTCGGCGAGCGACGCGGCGACCGCGGCGGTGACCTTGCCGCCGATCGTGCCGAGCGCCGTCGCGAAGCCGGTGACCGCCGCCTGCATGGCCTCGGTGCCCTGGGCGGCGCCGTCCTGCGCCTGCTCGACGAGGCTGCCGGTCAGCTGGCCGAACGCCGAGGTGGCGCCGGCCATCAGGCCCTGCATCTGCGCCGTAAAGCCCGCCTCGGCCTGGGCGGCCAGCGCGTCGTTACCCTCGGTGACTTTCTGCAGGGCCGCCAGCGAAGCCATGCCCAGTTCAACCAGCGTCCGTTCGGCGCCCTGCGCGCCTTCCTCCATCTTGCCCAGCAGCGTTTCCATGCCGCCGCCCAGCGCGGACTGCAGCGTGCCGAGGGTCAGCGTCAGCCAGTCCGGGTCCGGCACGCCGCCGGCCGCCAGCCGGTCGCGCACCGTACCGAGCACCTGCTGCAGCGAAGCCGATGCCGCCGACACGCCGCGCACCAGGTTCGCCGCGCCGCTGTGCGCCAGTTGCTCGACGGCCAGCTGCTTCAGGTAGCCGGTGTCGGCCGCCGCCTGCCGCTGCGCCGCTTCCTGCGCGGCCAGCCCGCCGAGCGAGCCCGCCAGCGCGGCATCGATGGCCGCCATGTTCTGGTCGCGGGCCATGCCGAGGCCCTTGATCGCCTGCGTGCGGGCGCTTTCCAGGCCCGACGTCAGCCTGTCGTACAGGTCGTCCAGCGTCTGGTTCACCTGCCGGGCGCCGGCGATCACCGCGCAGCGGTAGACCTTGCGCAGCTCGATCAGGTCGTAGCCCTTCTTGTTGGCGGTGCGCAGGAACGCGTTGCGGTAGCTGCCGGCCGTCTTGCAGGCCACGTCCTGCTGGGCGCGGGCGCGGCGCACGGTCAGGCAGCCGTCCCAGAAACCGTCGTCGTCGTAGGCCACGCCCGTCTTCGGGTGGGTCTTGCAGCGTTCGTACTGGCGCACATGTTCCTGGCCGCGCCGCACCGCCCGGCCGGCGTATTGCGGGCCCTTCTGTTCGTGGCTCCTGCGCCCTGCGGCAAAGCGGCCGTTGACGTCTGCCAGGCCGCCGGTTTCCTTCTCGTCGGTCTGTTCGAGCGCGGTGCCGTACTCATCGTCCAGCGTGGCCAGCGCGGCATCGGTCTCGGCCTCGACGGTGGCCACGCTGGCGGCGTGTTCGGCCAGCACATGCGCGCGGGCGGCCTGCGCGGCGCCCATCGAACGCGCCCGCGCGCCCATGATGCGCTCGGAAATCGCCGCCTTTTCCAGGTCGATGGCGGCGGCGGTGTTGGCATTGATGCTGTCGGCCAGGCTGCCCAGCCGGCCGGGCAGGCGCTGCAGGCCGAACGCGGCCGCGCTGGCGATCTGGCCGGCCGCGGCGTCGAGGAAGGCGCCGGTCCGGCCGATCGCCTTGTCGCGTGCCCCTTCGGTCTGTGGACCGCCGCCAGCAAACACCAGCCCACTGCGCAACTGCCCCGTCCCGGCCTGCACCGTTTCCAGCGCGGCGGCGGCCTGTTCGTAATCGCCGATCGCCGTGTCGCGCTGGCCCTCGGCCTGGCCGATCTCGCTGTCGAGACCGCCGGCGGGCGCGCCTTCCGCTGCCGGAGCCCCTTCGCCCGCACCTGCACCGCCTCCGCCGCCGCCGCCCTTCGCCTTGCCGCTTGCCCCGGCGGTCCCTTTCGCACCTTCCGGTCCTGCCGCACCCGCCGCTTCGGCCGGGGGTGGCGCGCCAGCCGCCGGCGCACCCGCCGCGGGACCGCCGGCCTGCGCCATCGCCGCTTCCGCCGGGCACACGTCCGGCAAGTCCTGCCAAGCGTCGAAAGTGACGCGTTCTTCGCCCTTCGCCTCGTTCTTGTCGTTATCGCTCTTCGGCTTCTTGGTTTTGCTGGGCCGCGGCGGCGGGTCGACGTTGTAGCACGGCGCGTTCAGTGCGCCGCCGCTGGCCGGGGCGGCCGGACGTGCCGCGGCGCCGGGCGGTGCGCCGGCTGCGCCGCCGCCGGCGCCGGGCGATCCGGTCGCGCCCGTGGTCACGCCTTCGGGCGGCGCTTCCGTATCGCCGCCGGCCGCTTCGAGCGCCGAGCCGGTCTCGCCGCCCGCCGGTGCGGCGCCGCCCTTGGCGCCCGCCCCCTTGCCTTCCTTCGAACCGGCGCGCTCGCCGGGCACCTGCGGCGGCGCGGCCGGCGGCTCCATGCTGCGGGTCGGCGGGGTTGTCAGGCGGTGCTGGACCGGGCCCGTCCTGGCGTTCGCGCCAAGGCCGCCGTGCCCCTCGGCCGCCTTGCCCGGCCGCGCCACCTTGTCGAGCAGCGGCTGCGCCGACCGCCCGCGCACCACCGCGTCGGCGACGTCATCCGCATGGCGTTCCCACGGATCGCCCGGCCGGCCGACATTGCCGGGCAGGCGCAGTCCGCTGCGCTGCTGCACCACGTGAGCCGCCTCGTGCGCGGCCAGATGAAGACCGGGGCTCTCGCGGAAACCGATCCGGTTGCCCGATGCGAAGGCCAGCGCGCCCATGCGCCGGCTTGCCGTCGCGGCCGGCCCGCCGACGGCGGCACGCACGTCGGACAGGTCGTGGTGCCCGAACGCGGCCTGGATACGCTCGGCGTGCGGCAGCGGAGCGGTCGCGCTGGAGAGCCCCTTGCCGGCCTCGCGCTGGATCGCTTCCGGCGGCACGCCCGCGTCGCCATCGCGCTGCACCGGCGCCTGCTTCCCCGCTTGCCCGTGCTGCTCCTGCGGCTGCTCCTGCGGCTGCTCGCAGGCAGCGCAGCGGGCCTGCACGGGTGGCGGCTCGGCCGGCTTGGTCTGCACGCACGTCGGTTCACCGAACTCCGAGCAATCCCACAACTGCACGGTCGCCCCATCGCCGGCACGCATCTGCTGGACCGGCTGGCGCGCCTCTTCCTCGCATTTTGGGCACGGCGCGCCGCCGGCGGCGCAGGCCGCGCATTTCAACTGGACCGCGCCGCTGCCGGGTGATGCCTGTGTTGCCGGCCGCACCCGGGGCTGGGCGGCCAGATTGCCGGCCGGCTGGAAGTTCGCCTGCCCCGCATCCGGCTGGCCGGCATGACGGGCGGCCGGCGCGCGCACCACGCTGGCCTGGCGCGCCGGCGCTGCCTCCCGTGTTGCCGTCGCCGCGATGGCAGGCCGCGCACTCACCGCGCCTCCCGAACCGCCACCAGCGGATAATAGGGCCCGAACTCGCCGGGCGACGGGATCTTGCCCTGCTTCGCATACTGCCGCGCCAGCGCCTGCACGATCTGCCGCATGTCGATGGCATCGTCCGCCTGGGCGGCCAGGAAGGCGGCATCCAGCGCGACATTGCGGATATGCCCGCCCGCCAGCGGAAACTGGCGCGCCAGGAAAGCGAAATCGACATCGTCCCGCACTGGCGCGGCAGCGGGAAACATGCCACGCCACAGCCGCTCGCGTTCGCGCACCTCCGGCAGCGGGAATTCGATCACATACTGCAGGCGGCGCGAAAAGGCTTCGTCGATATTGCGCTTCACGTTGGTGGCAAGGATCACGACGCCGGGATGTTCCTCCAGTTTCTGCAACAGGTAGGCCGTTTCGATATTGGCGTAGCGGTCGTGCGCGTCCTTCACTTCCGAGCGCTTGCCGAACAGCGCATCGGCCTCGTCGAAGAACAGCATCGCATTGGCCTTGCGCGCCACGTCGAACACGCGGTCGAGGTTTTTTTCCGTCTCGCCGATGTACTTGCTGACCAGGCCGGAGAGATCGACCTTGTACAGGTCGATGTCCAGTTCGGCGGCGATCACGCCGGCCGTCATCGTCTTGCCGGTGCCGGACGCACCGGCAAACAGGGCCACCAGGCTGCCGGAATGGCCCAGCCGCGCGCCGAAACCCCATTCGGCGAACACCACGTGCCGCTGGCGGATGGCGACCGTGAATTCGGTGACGCGGCCGCGCGTGCCGGGCGTCAGCACCAGGTCGTCCCATCCCTGGCCGCGCACGACCTTGGTGGCGAGCGCGCCCAGATGCTGGTCCGCGCCGGCCCGCGCACCGCGCAGGATATGCGCGAACGTGACCGGCACGCCGTCGCCTTCCAGTTGCGCCAGCGTGGCGGCGTCGGCCAGCGCGGCGCCGATCTGGCCGGCGCTGAAGTCGAAGCGGCCGGCCAGCAGCGCCGCATCGGCGCCGTCCAGCGCGATGCCATGTTCGGCCGGCAGCGTGCGCCACAGCGCGCTGCGGTGCGCATAACCGCCGCCGTCGAAGTCGAATTCGATGCCGCGCAGCTCGGGCAGCAGCCGGCGCCACGCGAAACCGCGGGGGATATCCAGTACCGCCGGGCGCTGCCAGGCGCGCAGCCAGCGCAGGAACGGCCCGGCCGCGGTGTTTGCATGGCCTTCGGCGTCGTGCAGGCAATCGGCGCCGACAATGCGCGGCAGCGCGGGCCACAGCTTCAGTTCCAGCGCCAGCGCATCGAACGTGGCCACCGCTTCGTCGGCTCCGATCGCCGCCAGGTCGAGGGTTACGACCGGCAAGCCGATGTCCGACGCCAGCGCATGCACCGCCTCGCCCTTGCCGCTGCCCGGTTCGCCCGCGAACACCAGCAGCGGCGGCGCCGGCTGCGCCAGCACAGCGGGCAGGCGCCGCAGCCGGGCCGCCAGTGCCTCCACGACGGGCACCGTCTCGCTAGGCTGCGCCGCAGTGCCGCGGACGGCGCAGTTGGCCAGGATCGCGCTGCCGGGCGGCAGGTCGAGCAGGAACTGCACGGCCGGCGGCGCCAGCGCGAACCCCTGGTGGCCGCCGCCGCGCAGGCGGTTGCCGGCATCGCCGAGGATCACCAGGCGCTCGCGCAACAGCGTGCCGGCCGGCGACAGGGCCTGGCGCACCCGGTTCGCCGTGGCCGCACGCTCGTCCAGCAGGCGCTGCGCAAGATGCAGCGTCGGCCACTTCCTGGCCACGTCGTCGTTCAGGTAGGCGTACAGGATCTCGTATTTCGGCTCGAGTTCCGGCGCCAGCGCCAGGAACACCAGGTCGCATTCGACCGGCGACAGGCTGCAGCGCACGGCCAGCATGGCCAGGCGGTCCTCGATGCCGGCCGCCGTGGCGTGCAGCAGCCGGGCCTGGCGCGTCAGGCGGGCGATATGCAGCACGTCCATGCGGTCGCCTGCCACCCTTTCTCCGTCCGATCCGTCGCTCACCGGTCCGTCAACCAGCCGGTCCACCTGTTCGTCGCTGACGTACAGGCCGCGGAATTCGTCGAGCGACAGCTGGTAGCGGGCCCGCAGGCGCAGGATTTCCCGTTCGATCACGCAATCGAGGTGGCGCAGCCGCGCCGCGAACGGCATCAGCTCGGGCGGCAGGTCGGCCAGTTCCATCACCCACGCTCCGCGTGGAGCACGCAGGTCCGTCCCGGATGCCATGGCAGCGCGTACGTGGTGCGCGTCATGCCGGCCAGGTCCAGCATCAGGGCCAGCGGCGGCCGCCCCAGCCCGACGATGGTTGCGTCGCCACGCCGTTCGACGCTGGCCGGGAGGTCCAGGAAATTCGCCTGCAGGTAATCCAGATGCGACAGCGCGAAGCCGGGCAGGCGCCGGGCAAAGCGGCGCATCGTGCCCTGGGCGGCCAGGCACAGCAGGCGCTGCCAGGCGGGCGGCAGCGGCTGCGGAAGGCGCGGCAGCCGTATTTCCAGGTAATGGACATCGGCATCGGCCACGAAGCGGTGCCGGCCCGGCTTCGCGGCGGCGATCCGGTGCCAGTAGCCGTCCGCATCGGCATCGATGTGCCAGGCCCGGCCCGCCACGCGCACGGCCCTGGCATGGA
Organism: Pseudoduganella umbonata; assembly: GCF_014192225.1. Lineage (GTDB taxonomy): Bacteria > Pseudomonadota > Gammaproteobacteria > Burkholderiales > Burkholderiaceae_D > Rugamonas > Rugamonas umbonata. Next base: position 739,034 of record NZ_JACHXS010000001.1, read on the forward strand.
ACGGCACGCCGCCATGGTCGCGGGCGTGGCCGGCAAGTCCCCTGCGCAGCGCCAGTTGCGGCTTTGCACCGAGCTTGCCGAGCTCCTCGTACAGCGCCGGCCAGTCGGTATCGGCCGGCAAACCCATCAGCTCCCGCCACAGCGGGTCGGCAAGCAAGCCGGGACCAAGGCACGTGGCCAGCACGAGACTGCGCAGCACGCGGTCGGCCGGAAGACCGGCGATGGCCGGCCAGTCGCGCACCCATTCCTCGAACGGCATCGACAGCAGCACGGGCAGCAGCAGGAAGCCGCCGCCGTATCCGGTGTGACCCGGTGCCGTCACCGCCGCGGCAAACTCCGGCAGCTGGCGGCGCAGCGCGGCCGGCATCCCGTCCAGCAGCTTTTTCGCGCCAGGCATCTCCGGCCACGTGGCCAGCGTCCCGGCGGGAGCCTCCATGGCGTCCGCCCGAGCCTGATTTTGTTGCATTGCGTGCAACGCGATGGCGGCCACGGCCTTGACCAGCCCGCCCGCGCAGCCGGGGTACTCGCCAGCTGCCACGACAAAAGCGGCCAGTCCCCAGCGCGGATCGTCCACCCGGAACGCCGGCCGATGGCGCAGCACCGCATCGGCGAGGACCAGGATATCGGGCGGCGGCACCATGTCGCCGAGTGCCGCGAAGGCTCGCAGCACGGCCAGCGCATCGCCGGGCGACAACGCGTGGAGCACCGGGTGCACGCCGTCGCCGGTGAGCAGCCGCAGCGCTTCGACACCGTCCGCACCTGCGTCGGCCAGTGCCGTACGCAGTGCGATCGAGACCGGCAACGCCTTCAGGCCGGCATAGCCGCCGTTGTACCACTTGCCGAACGCGTCGCCGTCCGCGAGATCGGCGATGAACCGCGCCAGTTGCGCGGCCGGGCTGTCGAAGCGGATGACGCCGTCGGTGCCCCCGGCGGCCAGCTCCAGCGCCAGCGCATACACCAGCCGCCTGGCCCATGCACCGGCGATCCGGTCGTCATCCCATGCGCTGTTGACGACGCAGCTGACCGACAGGCGGCGTATCACCCACACCGAGCGGTCGTCGCCCCGCGCCAGCGCGGCGGCCATTGCACCGATCCGTTCGCCGATGCCGCGCCGCACCACCGCATCGAGCCGGTCGCGCACGCGCTGGCCGGCATCGCCCCGCGGTGCGCACCGGTACACGCTGGAAAAGCGGCGAATGACGATATCGGCGGGGGCCATGATGCCGCCCCTCAAGGCTTGCCGGTGGACTTGCGCGCGGCCTTGGCTGCCGGCGCCGGTGCCGGTGCAGCGGCCGCCGGGGGCGCCGGCGAAGCCTCTTCCGGCCGTGCCGCCGGTGCCGCGCGCAGCAGCGCTACCTCCGCCTCCAGCTGGGCGACCTGGTCGGCCAGGGGCCGCAGCGTATCGACTTCTCCCTTCAGCTCCTTGAGAGCCTCGATCAGCACGGGAATCAGCGAAGAGTACGAAATGCCGGCGCCGCGTTCGCCGATCGACACCGCTTCCGGTACCACCTGCTGCACTTCCTGTGCGATCAGCCCCACGTGGCGTGCCGGTTCCACGTCGCCCTGCCATTCGTACGACACGCCGCGCAGCCGCACCACCTTGGCCAGCGCACCGGACAGCGGTTCGACATTCGTCTTGGCGCGCGCGTCCGAGACCTCGGTGACCGAACGGCACCACAGGGTCAGCCAGGCGGCGGCATTGCCGGCGTCGAACGGCACGGTGAGATTGCGGAAATCGGCCAGCGAGATGCCTGCGTTGCGCGTGCCGAACACGATGCTGTTGTGGCCCTCGCTGCCCACTTCGGCCTGGGCGGCGCTGACGCCGTCCACGCGCAGGAACTGCCCGGCCACATGCAGCTTCTGCGCCGGGTTCGACGTGCCGATGCCGACATTGCCGCCGGTATCCTGCAGGATCACCCTGCCGCTTCCCGACGCGGAGCGGATATACCAGTCACCGGTCGGGTCCCAGTGCACGTGCGAGATATTGGCGCCCTTGGCCGGATCGGGCACGAAGAATGCCGTGCCCGGCTGCTCGGGCCGGCCCAGCACTTCGAGCCGGGCGTGCGGCGTAGTCGTACCGATGCCGACGTTGCCGTCCGCCTGGATCAGCATCTTCGTGCTGTTGCCGCCGGCGCGCAATTGCAGGTTGTGGTTGGTCATCGTCGAGACGATGCCGCCGCTGCCGTCGGCGCCGATCAGCAGTTCCTCGCTGCCGCCGTCGCCCTTGACGTTCAGGTAGGTGCCGGCCGCGCCCTGCACGGTGACGGCGCGGTTCGGCGCATTGGTGCCGACGCCGACATTGCCGCCGGTATCCTGCAGGATCACCTTGCCGGCCGGGGCGGCGGAGCGCAGGTACCAGTCGCCGGTGGTATCCCAGTGGATGTGGGACGTCAGCGTACCCTTGGCCGGATCCGGCACGAACACGGCCGTGCCCCACGTGTCGGCGCGGCCTTTCACCTCCAGGCGGGCGCGCGGCGTGACGGTGCCGATACCGACATTGCCGTCATCCTGCACGACCATCCTTGCCTCGAGCGCCCCCCAGGCATCGCCAGCCTTGGGCACGATGCCGAACGCCAGCCGGTGCTGGCCCGACGGCGCCGGCAGCGTCGGCGCGAACGCCACTTCCAGGCTCTTGCCGCCCTGCGGATTGCTTTCCACGCGCCGCGCGAACATCGGCACGTCGGCAAAGCTGCCGCCGGACTGGCGCCATTCGAGCTGGCCACCCAGCAGGCGCGCATCGCCCTCGACGCGGGCATGGCCCTCGATCCACAGCAGGTCCGTGCCGCCGGCCAGGCCCGGCGCCTGGTAGTTCGACGATGGCGCCTTGTTGCGGTCGCGCAGGCGCAGCCGGCCGTCGGCGCCCAGCATTTCCTCGGCCACCACGCCGATGTAGCGCCGCATCGCGCGGATCCGGTCGGTATCGGGGACCGGCCCGGTGGCGACGCGCGGCTTCAGGAACCCGGGCGCCGCGCCCTGTTTGAACCAGCGCACGTAGCCGAGCAGGATCGGCCAGCGGGGCAGCGCACCGCCGTCCGGCAATTCCTGGTGCGGCACCGATTCGTCGTACAGGTCCGGCGCGGCGGCGTTGAACGCCTTGCGGGCCGCCTTGGCATCCAGCGTGCGCGCCGCGATCACCACGTTGTGCACCGTCGGCAGTTCGCCCGCTTCGACGGTGAAGACTTCCGCCACGCGCGCCTGCTGGTCGCCCTGGCATACTTCGAAACCCGGCAGCGGATCGCGGCTGCCGTCTTCCGCATACGCCAGCCAGATCTTGACGATATCGCCTTCCGGCGCGGTATCGGTGACGTAGTTGCGGAACAGGTCGGCCGGCAGCGGTTCGGGCGCCATCACGACCAGCGGCCGGCCGTAGCCATCCCATGCCTGGCCCGGTGCGATCGACACCTGCACGGCGCCCGAAGCGAGCGGCTGTTCGACCAGTTCCAGGCCGGACGCGATGCCCCACAGGTGGGCGCCCAGGTCGTGCCGCGCGGTGCGCACGCGGGTATAGTCGACGCAGGCGGCAAGGTCCGCGGCGCCCAGGTATTGGCCCTCGAAGAATCGCGGGCGGTCGTTCTGGTTCATGCCTGTTCTCCCTGCGCCGCTATTCCAGCCGCTTGCTGAGCTGGTCGATCGTCGCCTGCTGTTGCTTGACCTGCCGGCCCAGCGCCGCCAGCTCCTCGCGCAATGATTGCAGTCCGCCCGCATCGCTTCCCGAATTGCGGCCTCCGGGCATGGCATCGTGCGTGCCGCCCATGCCGGGCACCGTCATGCGCATCAGCGGCACCAGCAGTTCGTTCATCAGTTCGAACTCGCCCGGATGGTCCATTTCCAGCTCCGACATCAGCGGTTCGCCCTTGGCATCGGGCGCGCCGATCGCCGCCAGCAGCAGCGTGCCGAGGTCGGCACCGTCCGGATGGTCGGCCAGCGCGCTGGCCAGCAGGCTGGCGAACACGGTCCGGCCTTCCTGCTGCTGTTGCCGTTGTGCCGTACCGCCGGCGGCGCGCATCGGCACCGGCTGCGGCCCGGCACTGAAATAGGCGGCCAGGCTGCCCTGCGCGCGCCCGGTGAAGCGCTCGCCCAGCGACGAGCAGCACAGCCGTATCAGCAGGTCGCGCAGCGACACCGGCTGGGCGGCACCGGTGGCCGGGCCGAAGAACGGGATCCAGGACAGCCAGTAATGCACGTTCGGCCAGGTGAGCAGGAACCGCCGGCCCGCCTGGTTGCACACCTTGATCACCCGGCAGGGACTGCGCCCGACGGTAATGGTGGCGATCGGCACGCAATCGTCCGGTGCCGGCGCCGGGCATGGCGGCAGCAGCGCCGCGCACAGGCATTTCTGCAGCACCAGCAGCACGATGGCGAGGATGGCGATGGTGCTGGCCGTCCATGCCGCAGTGTAATTGGGGTCGTTCGGTGCCGGCAGCCCGATCGCGCCGAGCCGGCGTGCCACCTCGCAGTCGTACAGCGATTCCCGCATCAGGAACTGCCGCAGCGCCTCCTTCAGGTTGGCGAGCCACTGCTGCAGCTGGGCCGGCGTCGAATCGGCGGCCGGCAGGCCGCCCAGGTCTTCGATGAACGGCATCACGCAGCAGACGAAGCGTTTCACCAGTGCCGCCATCTCGGGCTGGGCGCGTGCCGTGCGGGGCGGCACCTTGTAGGCGCGGAAGCAGTAGCCCTCGCACACCACGGTCGGTTCGCACTGCGCCGCGCGCGACGTATTGGTACCCGTCGTGGCCCCGGTCTGCGGCTGGTATTTGCTCGCCTTGCCGGATTTCCCCGCCGTAGCCTGCGCGCCGCCGCACCCGCAGTCGCCGCCACACTGGCCATTGCAGCCGCACTGGCCAGCCGGCTGCTTGCCTTCATTGCAACGGCTGGCGCGCAGCGCCGCGACCTCGCGCGCCGTCTGTTCGTGGTAGCAGATTGCCAGGATCCACGTTTCCTCGGCATCCCTGCAGCCATCGTCGGCGCCCGGCGTGAAGCACGGGTCGCGCTGCGGACGGCAGCGGTCGATCAGCTCGCACACGTCGACCGTCTTCGCCGCGGGGACGACGATGTCGTTCCCGCAAGGCGACAGCGCATAGCCGGGCCGGACCAGCACCTTGCCGCCGTCGCCTTCGCCCTGGCATGGCGCGCATACCACTTCCAGCCCGCAGGCCACACCCCAGCCGTGCAGATGGCGGTTGTGCAGCCGGTTCTTGTCCGTCATGTAGCGGTCCAGCCGGTTCAGGTCATCCTCGGTGAGCAGCTGGCCGGCAAAGAAACGTGGCCGGCACAAGGTCTGCAGGCCGCCACAGGCCGGGCACTCGGGTGCCGGCTCGCACGGCCGCTGGTCGCCGCAGCCGGGATAGTCGGCGGCCCGCATCGACGACGGGGAATAGGGGTAGGTTGCCATGGCGTTCTCTCGAATGTCGCTCTCTCAATCCAGCATGAACCAGCTTTCGAAGGTGCCGCCTTCGACACCGTCGCCCGTGCGGTAATCCGGCGCGCCGCCGAACCATGGCGGCAGGTGATTCGCGTCCACGCCCTTGCCTTCCGCATCGCGCAGGAAGTCGCCCTTGACCAGTACGCGCAGCTGCGGCGTCACCTGGTTGGGCGCCGGCCGCAGCCACACGGCGGTGACGAAGGGGTCGCCGGACGGCTCGAACTTGTCCGGATCCACCACGCACGGTTCGCTGAAATCGCCCGGCAGCTGCTCGGTGTCGATCTCGCACCAGCAGCCGGTTTCCCGGTCCCTGGCGAGCACCACCACGGCATTGCGCAGGTCGTCGGCCTGCACCTTGTTGTCGAAAGCGATGTACAGGCCCCGTTCCAGCTCGTCGCGGGAGATGAAGGCGTTGTGCTTCCAGCTGATGCCGCACAGGTGGCTGAGTTTTTCGCAGCAGGTCGGGATCTCCAGCTCGATCACGCGGTTGCCGGCGCCATCCGTGACGATCTCCGCGCGGGCCGGCTGGTCGCAGTCGACCATCGTCAGCGTGATGTCGTCCAGGCCGGACGGCACATCCTGGCCGCAGCCGCTGGGAATGGTCAGTTCGAGGACGCGGTTGCCGGCGCCGTCGGTATCGATGACGGCCGACGCCGGCGTGGCGCAATCGACCATCGTCACCGTCGCGCTGGCGATCCCCGGCGGGCAGCCGTTCGGGATTTCCAGCACCAGCGTGCGGGTGCCGGCGCCGTCGACCTCGATGGCGGCGGAGCCGGCCTGCCCGCAGTCGACCATCGTCAGCTCGACGGCGTCCAGTCCCGGGCCGCCGCCCCCGCCGCCGCCACCGCCATTGAGCAGCAGGCAGTCGATGACTTCCTTGATCGTCTGGTTACTGGGCAGCAGCTTGCGCGCCGTGTTGTCGATCTGCGTTTCCTCGACCGGCTGCCCGGCGACGTAGCCAGTGATCGTCGCAAGTACCACGCAGTCGGCTGTGTCGCACAACTCGCAGAATGCCGCGCGGTCGGCCCAGATATCGCCGCACGGGATGGCCGGCGGCGGTTCGGCGGGCGGTGCCGGATCGACCAGCACGCCCAGTTCGTAGGATTCGAGGATGCGGTTCGGCGCGCAGCGGTCGGAATCGCATCCGCAATCGTCATACAGCACCGGGACCTGCTCGGTCGGGCACTCGCGGTAGCGGATGCAGACCTGCAGCACGTGCGGTTCGGTATTGCCGGCGTCGACCAGTGCCTTGATGGCCGGCACCGCCAGCAGGTCGATGCATTCCCGCTCCGGCAGGATCAAGTCATGGCCGCAGCAATCGATGGCGACGCCCGGTTCCACGCAGACGAAGCGGTGGCGGCACGCCGTCGTGTCATGCGGCACCACCGTGAGGCCACACACCACGCCCCAGCCATGCAGGTGCACGTGGTGGTGGCGCAGCTTGTCCATGAAATAGCGCTGCTCGTCGATGAAATCGCGCGGCAGCATCAGCTTGCCCATCCAGTAGGCATTGCGGGCAAATGGCCCGAATTCGCAGGACGGGCATGTCTCCGGTGCCAGTTCATTATCATGCGACATGATGCTGCTCCCCGTGGTGATGCTTTGCTAGTTAATCCGGCTGGTCGCGCCGAGGCGGCCGCGGATCCCCGTTTGCCACTTGCGCCCGCCGGCCCGGTCGTGGACGGGAACCCGGGCGGACTCGCCCACCACGGCACCGCCCAGCGGCTGGCTGCCCAGCGCATGCGCGGGCGGCGGCGCGGCGATCACGGCATCGAAGCCCAGCGTGGACTGCACGCCGATCCGGAAGCGCGGCTCCACGTACTCGACATGCCAGCGCGTGTGCGCCGGGCTCTCCGCGGCCAGCAGGTTGTCCAGCGCCTTGCGGCCCGCATCGTCGTCGCGCACGCAGGCGGGAACGAACACGGTGAACTGGTGGGCATGGCTGGAAAACGGGTCGTGCAGCGGCGCGGGACGGGCAATCAGCCGCGTGACATCGGCCTGCGCGTTCATGTCCAGCTGGCTGCGGTTGACGATGCGCTGGCCCCACAGCATCGAGCGCTCGCCCAGCCGGCCCTGGCCCAGGTACAGCCAGCGGCGCACGCGGAAATGCTCCAGCACCAGCGGCGGCACGCGCCAGGTGAAAGCCGGGGCAGCGGGCGGCGCACAATTCATGGGCCGGCAGCCGCAGCGCACTACCGGCTCGCCGGGACACGCACAGGCGGTCCCGCGGTCCAGGCCGAGCATCAGGACCAGCGCATCGCGCAAACCCTGCAAAGTGCCGCGCCGGTCCAGGGCACCGCCGGCCTCCTTCAGCAGTCGCCGGCGCTTGTCTTCATCCCAGCTGCGGTCGAAGCGCAGGCCGATCCACGAGGCAAGCCACGTCAGGCTGTCCACCGGCGCGCCGTCGACGCGCTCGGCGGGTGCGGACAGCGGATCGAACAGGCCGGGCAAGGTGTCGATGCGCCGTTCCAGGCCGCGCCACGTCGTATCGAACAGGGCCAGATAACGGTCGGTAAAGTCGGCGCTGCCCGCTTCCGCGCCGAACACGGCCGGCAGGTACTGGCGCGGGCCGATGCGGGGGAATTCGATCTCGATGGCGGCAATCGCGGGCGTTGCGGTGCCGCCGCCGGCAAGGGTCAGCCGCAGCCACAGGTAGCGGCCCCCGGCGCTGCGCAGCAGGCAATCCCAGTCGTCGCCGGCGCCGGCAGGCTGCGCGGCGGGTTGGCTCGCGATCTGTCCCGTCTCCCAGCGTGCGAAGTCGTCCAGCTGGTCGGGCGGGATGATCTCGTCGGCCGTAAACGACTCGACGGTGACGCGGGCCGCTTCCGGCAGCGCGGCGCGCAGGATGACACGGTGCCAGACGCACGCATGGATCTTGCTGTCCAGCGGCCCGATGGTCACGTCGCCCGCCGCGGTGAATTGCACCGCGGCGGCCGGCGGTTCGGGCAGCACGGGCTCGCCGTGTTCGTCGAAGACCAGCGAAGAGCCGCCGGCACCGGCGCACAGCGCATGCAGGTGAAGCCTGCCCGCGGCATCGACACTGAACGGCAATGGCGCGAAACGCCTGGCCACGGCATCGACGCGGCCCGGTACCGGCTGGTCGCCTCCTTCGGCATCGACAATGCGCAGTGCCTTGCCGGCCGGCCCGTCGTGCAGCACGAACAGCAAGCCGCAGGCATCGATGGCGATCGCTCCCGGATTCGAAAAACCGGCCAGCGACCGCACGAAGCGCAGCGCCGGCGAGAACACGTGCACCATGCCGTTCAGCGCGTCGGTCACGAACGCGTAGCCCCGCGCATCGAGCGCCACGGCAGCCGGACGCCAGCCTGCGACGCCGCGCGGCACCAGGTGCCCATACAGGGCCAGGCCTTCCAGCGAGAACACGCTGACGCGCCGGTTCGCCGTCGGATGGGCCGCGACGCCGCCATCGCACACGTACAGCCTGCCGCAGCCGATGGCGAGGCCGCCGGGTGCGCGCCATTCGCGGGCGCCGCCGCCTTCGCCGCCGATGCACGCAACGCTGGCGAACAGGCAGCGGCACGGGTCGAAGCGTTTCAACGCGTGATGGTCGCGGTCGAGCAGATACACCGTGCCGTCGCCCGATTGCGCGACATGGCTGGGTGCCACCAGCCCGCCGAAGCTGCCGGACGGCTCGGTGAAGACGCGCATGCTGGCCGCGGATTCGGCCAGCTGCAAGGTGCAGTCCAGCGCGGCTTCGACGTCGTGCCACGCGGACGGATGCACGCGCCAGCCCGTGCGGGCATCCAGCAGCAGCGACGTGGGTTCGAACGGCGGCCCCGGAATGTGCGGCATGCGGGGAAACAGCGGCGCGTTCATGGCGCGTCTCCATCGAAGCCGTAGTTGACGCTCACCTGGTGCTGCCCGGAATACAGCAGCCCGTGCGCGGCGATGGGCACGTCGGTGCATTCTGGCTGCTCGATACCGTCCAGTACCACGACCAGGCGCGCGATGCTGGCCACGCCGGGTACGCCGAACACGCGCTGGTAGACGCGCGAGTAATGGATACGGCCACCGAACGGCCAGCCCTGGCCGTCCTCGCCGCCGCGCAGTGGGTGGAAATACACGGTCAGCTGTGCATCGATGGCATCGGCCACCTCGGCCAGGTCGGCATCGTTGGTTGCCACCACTTCGCCGCGCACGGCGATTTCCTGGTAGCCGGGTTTCACGACATACAGCTCCGTAGTGAGCAGCCGGCGCTCGTCCAGGTAAGCGCACACGCTTTTGAGCGTGCCTTCGCTGGGCATCGGCCGCGGTCCGTCCGCATCGGGCACCACCACGACGGAGACCACGCCGGGAATGCGCTCGCCCGGGAAGTCCGGGTGGAACAAAGGCAGCGCCTTGGCCCGGCGCACGTTGCCGGCCGCCTGGGCCAGCGTTTCGAAATCCTCCGCCGTGACGGCCCGCTCGCGGCTCTTCAGCGAGCGCGGCGCGCGCTTGCGCGCTTCGTCGAGCGTTTCTTCCTCGCTGCCCGCGAACGCCGCCTGCAGGTTGCCGACGCCGTTTTCATCGATGCCTTCGACGCGGTAGGCCATCGTGCTGATGGCGCCAGCCGCCACGTTGCCCCGCTTGCCGCCGCCGACCCGGTACAGCCGCGCGATCACGTTGCCGTTCGGGTTGTTGACATAGGCGACGGGAATCGCGCCGTTGACACCGTCGCCGGTAAAGATTTCTCCGGTCGAGCGGTTCAGCACATAGTGGCGGTCGGCCGGACCGGACCCGAAGAAATCGCCGACCTCGGTCCAGCGCTCGAAACCACGGTCGCTTTCCTCGATGTCGAGCTGCAGGGTGCCTTGCACCACCGGCTTGCCGGACAGCTGGAAAACCTGGTTGCGGCTGCCGTCCGAGCCACCCAGTACCTCGTCGGTCAAGGTTTCCGCCGCCTCGACGGCCACCGTGTTGGTGCGCACGGCCAGCAGCCGCGGCGCCCGCTCGTACTGGCTGGCGAGCAGCCGCGCCCGCAGCCAGTAGAACGGCAGCGGATCGGCCGGTTGCAGCTTGGTCTTGGCGACGATGCCGGTGGCGGGCAGCCGCACGCTGACGTGGCCGCTGCGGCTGAATGCCAGCGTATCGTCCTTCAGTACGTTCAGCCGGGTCCAGCCGCTCGGCGTCTGGTATTCCCACACCACGGTGGCTGGCGCGAAAGCCAGCGGATTGCCGCCGCACGGCACGTACTGGCGGGCTGCCGCCTGCGTGCCCGGCATCACGACGACGGCCAGGTCGAGGATTTCCGCCGGCAGCGCGGCGCTGTCGTCGAAGCCCAGCAGCAGCGCCGATTCGCGGTCAGGCCGCGGGCCGAACGGCTCGAAGCCGCGGTCGGCGGCCTGGTTGTCGGCGAAGCGCGGCACATACTGGCTGCCGTCGAACACCATCACGCTCTTCAGCGCGGCACGGAACGCGACCAGCCCGCGCACCGTCTCGAACACGACCGGCGCGGCGCCGTCCTGCGGATCGGCGGTCAGCTGCGAGCGGGCCGGCACGCGCACGATGGCGGCGGTATGCGTGGCCGCGACCGGAAACGTCACTTCCGCCTGGGCCGGCTGCGCCGGCGTCAGCTCGATGCCGATCAGTTCCAGGAACTTGATGTAGGAAAGCTCGGGCACGCGGTTCAGCCGGTACAGCAACATGTCCGCCTGCCACGCGAAAACCTGGGCCAGCGTAACGCCCGGGTCGTTCTCGTTGACGTCGGTCCACGCCGCTTCGCCGGGGCGCCACTCGGGCGCATAGCGCGCGATCCGGGTGCGGATCTCGGTGACGATATCGTCGTAGCGGCGGTCGTCGATCTGCGGCAGGTGGTCTCTCAGCGGCATGGCGGTCTCCGATGGCGTGCAATGTCCGTTTCAACGTCCAACTTCTAACCGGCTTCGCGGATATAGAACGGGTAGACGAGATTGCCGATCGCGTTGTTGGCGCGGATCCGGTAGCTGACGCGGATCAGCAGCAGGTTTTCCCGCTCCGGCGCGGCGCTGGCCGACACATCCAGCACGTCGATGCGCGGTTCGTAGCGCGTCAGGCCTTCGCGCACCGCCTGCACCGCCCGCGCCACGGTGCGTGGATTGTTCGGCTCGAACACCAGGTCGTGGATGCCGCAGCCGAACTCCGGCAGCATGGGCCGCTCGCCCTTCGCCGTCGCCAGCACCAGGTAGATGCCTTCCTCGATGCGCTGTTCGTGGCGGGCCTGGGCGATGCGGCCGGCCGCGTTGACCTGCAGCGGGAATTTCCAGCCGATACCGAGGAAGTCGCGTTGGGTGGCCATTTTCTGCTCCTGTTGTCCTGCTCCTGTTGTCCTGCTCCTGTTGTCCTGCTCCTGTTGTTTTGCTTCGTTCCTGCTTCAGCCGGGCATGAATCAGCCTGGCAATGCGTCGACGACGGCTTTCAGCGCATCGACCGACTGTTTCAACTGCTGCACGGCCTGGACCGCGTCCGCGGCCTGGCCCAGCGCGCTCAGGTCGGGCAGCGCGATGTCCAGCTGCGCCAGCGCCGCCACGCCGCCGACCACCTTCATCACGGTCTCGATCGGGCCCATCGAGTTCATCAGGTTGCTCATCGACGTGTCGGCATTGCGCTGCGCGCATTCGAGCGCCGCCAGCAGCGCCGGATTGCCTTCGGCCGACGCAAAATCGATCGAGACCTGGAATTCGACGATGCTGGCCAGGCTGTCGACCAGGCAGGACAGGATGTTGATGATCAGTTCGAGGATGGCCTTGATCATCAGCACGAAATTGAAGGGCGCCAGCGCCGGGATGCAGCCGGACAGCTCCTCGAACGATTTCACCAGCGCGCCCACTTTCTCGGCCATCTTGAACGGGTCCGGCGCCGCCTTCGCGAAATCGATGATGTTGCCGAGGACTTCGAGGATCTTCAGGATGCAGCCCATCGCGCCCAGGAGCGGGCCCAGCTGGATCAGCAGGCTCATGTCGATCTTGCAGTTGGTCGGTATGCCGGCGGCGAAGTCGGCGACGCCTTTCAGCTCGCCGCCGGTCGGCAGCGGAATCGCCGGAATCCGGATCTCGTCCAGCGCAATGCAGGGGATGTTCGCGGTCATCGTGCATGCTCCTCAGATCGGCGGCCCGACGGGCGCCACCACGCGGCTGTTGATCTGGACGGACGGCGCCTGCAACCGCAGCAGGCCCCTGCTCAGGATCGTGACCATGCCGTTGCGCAGCTCGACCTGGTTGCCGTGGGCATCCTCGAGCCGCAGGTAGCCCTTGTCGCCGGCCGCCGGTTCCGGGTCGTACAGGCTGATCTTGTGGCCGTTCTTGCTGTGGATGATGCGCAGCTGCGGGTCCGTCGATGGCGGCTTGTGCTGGCCGTTCCACAGGAAGCCCACGATGTAGGGATGCGCCAGCTTGCCGAACAGGAAGGCCACCAGCGCTTCGTCGCCTTCCTCCGGCATCGTGTACGCGCCCCGTCCGCCGCCCGCCATCGGCGCGGCGATCGATGCCCAGTCCGAGCGCTGCGGCGGATTCATCCACATGAAATCGACCTTGATGCGGCCCAGCGCCCCGTCGATTTCCCTGACGGTGCCGATCACCACGCCCGGATAGGTGTCCTCGCTCATCGCAGTCCCGCCAACGCGCCTTCCTGCTCGCGGCGCGCATTGAACTTGGTGATGTAGCCGCTGTCGCCGATCGTATGCGTGGAGTCGGTAATGAAATAGGTGCCGGAAAAGCGCGGGCCCAGGCCCTCGATGATCACGCGGCGCCCGGCGCGCAGGTCGGGCAGGCCGACGCACGTGGCGCTGGCCTTCACGATTTCCTTCAGCTGGTCGGACAGGATCGAGCGGGCCAGCTCGCGCGCTTCGCGCTCCGAGTGGACCGGCCGGTCGATGACGATTTCCTCGCGGGCGTCGCAGGCGCTGATCAGGTTGTGCAGGTCGGCATTGACGGTGGCGCCCCGCTCGCCCAGCGAAACCTTGACGGAAATGGCGCGCTGCCGGGTACGGTCCCAGCCGTTCACGGTCACCGATTTGACCTGGTTCGCCGTCGTCAGCGTGGGCTTGAAGTCGATCAGCGACAGGCCCCATTTCAGCCGGTACATCACGTCGCGCACGCCCGGCCCGCGCCCGTTGGACGGACCGAAGTACAGGTGGCGCTCCCGTTCCCGCGGATTACGGGCATTCGGGTCGCCTTCGCGGATATACACGACATAGGCGCGCCGCCGGGCGCGCGTCAGCAGGAAGTCGATGTCGTACTGGGCATCCTCATGCACCACCGGCAGCGGGTCTTCCGTCTGCAGCGCGTTGGTGTCGATCACCAGCGGCAGCGGGATGCGGCGCTTGTCGGCCGTGGGCAGCGTGTTGTCGCGCAGCGTGGCCAGGTTGGCGGCGATCTCGCTGTCGCGCTTGTCGTTCCACGTGGTGCTGTATTGCTTGCGGCGCAGCTGGTGCAGCACGTTCAGGCCGCGCACGCTGAGCGTGGGCGGCGCGCTGGCGGGAAAGTTCGGCTCCAGCGTGGTGAACGTGCCGAGCAGCATCAGGCGCAGGTCGCCCGCATAGCCCATGCGCAGCGATACTTTTTTTCCGCACGGTTCGAACAGCGTGGCCCGTTCCGCGTCGCCGCCGGCGCCGGGATCGCCGGCCACCGGTTCGAAACCGATGTATTTGGGCCGCTTCGTGCTGGCATCCCAGTTGCTGACGGTGATCTCGAAACTGTCGATTTCCTTGATGCTGTCCTTGTACGTGACCTGCGTGATATCGCGCACCACGCTGTTCGGCGCCGACACGCCATCGATGCGCAGCTCGAACTGGGGCACGTAGAAACCGCCCTGCAGTGCCGCTTCGTCCGATAGCGTCAGTTCTTCCATGATGGCTCCAGTGCCGTTACGGTCGGGGTCAGCGCAGCGTGGGCACGGCAAGCACGGTACCCGGCCGCAGCCGGCGCGGGTCCTCGATGCCGTTGCCTTCGGCAATGCCGCGCCAGTCCGTGGCGCGGCCGTAGTAGCGCCGTGCGATCGCGGCGAGTGTCTCTCCCTGCTGCACCACATGGCCGTGCGTGCGGTCCGGCGAACTGAGGTTCAGCTGGTGCAGCTGTTCGTCGAGCGTCTTGTATTCGCGCAGCGTCAGCGTCAGCGTGGCGCGCAGCGGCACGCCCTCGGGACTGAACAGCGTGAACTTCTGGCGCACGCTTTCCACCAGCCCGCGGAACTCGTTGCGCCCCTGGTTGCCGGAAAAGCTGGACATGTGCGCGCCCGGGAAAGCCGTGTTCCACACGAAGCTGACGATCGGCGGCGCGTGGCGCGCCGGTTCGATCTTCACCATCGAGTACACCGGATCCGTCAGCGTGGTGACGCTGGTCGCCCCGCTGCCCATGCCCTGCTCGGTGGTGTCGAAGAACAGTTCGACGGTCAGCTTCTCGGTCTGGCCGCGGACGAACTGCAGCACCGGCGAATCGATGCCGGGGATCGCCACCTCGGCGATCTGCGCGCCCTTTTCCAGGCTGAATTCGCCGGGGTTGTACTGCACCTCGATGAAATCGAGCCCCGCATCGTATTCGGCGACCAGCATGGCTTTCTGCAGTTGCTGCATGGTGCGATCCTCCCTCTACTTTTCCGGCTGTAGGTGCCTTAGAACCGGGGTCAGTCCCCTCGAACCGGCAACAACCGGGACAGCCGCTATCACTTACCGGGGACAGACCCCTGCTGATCTGCCGGTATCGGCGACCTCTGGCAAAATGCTGGTCTTCCCGTCACTCACCCCGCTGCCTCTCCCTTCCAATGCCGCCGGATACGCCCCGTTCCAGCGCCGCCCGCCCGTCGTGCAGCTCGCGCTCGTCGAGCGCCTGCATGACCGCCTGCACGATCTTCTGCAGCGTGGCCGCGTCGAGCAGACTGTCGCTTTCCATCATCTGTACCGAGCTGTGTACTTCGCCGATTTCCACCCGCATCTTGCTCTCCTGTGCCGCTCTCCCGTGCCGCTCTTCCGTGCAATGCCCTGGCCGGCCTAGCTGACCAGCCCGCCGATCAGCGCCGCCGCGCCGCCGGCGATGCCGATTCCCGGCACCTGGTACAGCCCCTCGTGGGCCACCTCGATCGATTCGATCGCCACGTTGTTCTGCGTGGCGTTCAGTGCCGGACCGCTGTACTTGATCGGCAGGCCGCGGCTGAAGTACCACATCGCCGCCGGCAGGCCGGTGGCGTCGAGCAGCACGATGACGCCGTCGCGCCGCTTTCCCTTGCCGGCCACAAAACCGTAATGCCAGTCCCACAGCGAGGTACCGATGCCGACGCCCTTGCGCAATGTCAGGTTGGACCAGGTGACGCGCGACGGGAATTTCAGTACGGCGCCATTGCGCCCGCCCTCTTTGTACTCTTCCGGCGTCATCGACATTTCCAGGCCGCTGCATTCGGTGAAGCCGCCGACCAGCACGTCCAGCACGGCCGACAGCGCAAGCGAGCCGATGGCGGCCAGCGGCGACGACGTATCGATCAGGCTGATCATGAAGTTGTGGTTAAGCGGCGGATCGTGCCGCGCGCCCGTGTCGGACAGCAGGGACATCAGCTCACTCCTTCGATGACGGCCGCTTCGCTGATCTCGAACTGGTTGTCGCCGCGGCCCACGCGCAGCACGACGAACTCGAACGGTTTCGCCGGCGCGACACCGATCTCGGCCAGCAGTTCGCCGCGCGCCCGCGCGTCCGGCGGGTTGTTCGCATCGTTGCATTTGACAAAAAACGCCTCGGCCGGCACCGTGCCGGCCAGCGCGCCGCGCTGCCACAGCGCCATCAGGAAGCCCGTGAATGCCAGGTGCAGCTTGGCGCGCGTGCGGAAATCGTTCGGTTCGAACACGGCCCACTGCGACGCGACGCCGAGGCTTTTCTCGATCATGATCAAGAGGCGCCGCACGTTCAGGTAGCGCCAGTCGGGGTCCGACGACACCGTGCGCGCGCCGAAGATGCGGATGCCGCGGCCGGGAAAGGCGCGGATCACGTTCACGCCTTCGTCGTTCAGCAGGCCGTGGGACGTATCGTCGAGGTCCAGCGTCAGGTCCTGCACCCAGTTCAGCATGCCGTTGGCCGGCGCCTTGTGCACGCCCACGCTCCAGTCGCAATGCGCGCAGAATCCGGCGACATGGCCCGATGGCGGGATCGCGCGCAGCACGCTGCCGCCCAGGCGCAGCGGGTCCGCCACGCGCAGCCATGGAAAATGCAGCGCCGCGTACTTCGAATCGAAGCGCTTGCGCCAGGCGCGAATGGCGGCGATGCCGAGGCGCGCGTCGCTGGCCGCCGCCAGCGGCGGGTCGAGCAAGGCGATGCGGTAGCGCAGCGCTTCGCAGTGGGCCACCATGGCCGCCTGCACCGCGTGGATCTGCCCCTCGTCGAAACCGGGCGGCAGGTCGCCTACCGGTTCCGGCGGCGGCGCGGCGGGCCCGGGCTCGGGCGCGGGCAGGCAGAGATCCGGCACGCACGGTGGCAGGGGCCGGCGTTCCGGATTCGGCAATGGCCGGATGTGGATGTCCGGTACCGCCACGATGCCCACTTCGTCGACCGCGTCCAGGCATGCCAGTCCGCGCCGGCGGCGCGCCGCCTCGGCATCGCTGGCCAGCGGGTCGGCGGCTTCGCCGGTGAAATCGCCCACCGCGAGCGTCGACAGGCCATCCAGGCCGCCATGCAGCGCCAGCCACGCGCCATCGGGCTCGTCGAACAGCGTCAGCGCCAGCAATGACGACTCGCCGCGCAGTTCGTCGACCTGGATCAGCGGCGGCGTCTGCGGCAGACGCCAGTTCGGCGAACCCGGTTCCCAGACCGGGATGCCGGCCAGTTCGCGCGGGGCATAGCGCGGATGGCGGCGCGACGGCGACAGGCCTTCGACGGTGTCGGCCACCCGGGTGCCGTCGCGCACCAGCAGCGTGAAGTCGATGCTTTCAATCAGCAGTGGCGCCATCGGGTCGTAGCCGGTCAGCGCGGCTTCCTCGGGAAAACGCAGCCGCGGCTCCGGATTGACCCAGTACAGCCGCCTGCTCTGCGCATCGACGGCACTGACCAGGCGCTGCGCAAACGTTCCGGCTGCCACGCGGATGCGCACCTGGGTGCCGCGCTCGAAGCCGCTGACGGAACTGACCACCGCGTACTCGGGCTGGCACAGCGCCGGGTCGGCCACTGCCTGCCCCCGGTGGGTCTGCCGCAGCGACACGGAAAGCGCGTTGCCCCACACACCCTGGCTGGTGGCCGCGATCCGCCACACCGGCACGGTGCCGGCGGTCAGGTAGAGCGACGCGGTGGCTGCCGCGTCCGACGCCAGCCGCACGATCCAGCAGCGCCGCCCGCCGTTTTCAAAGAACGCGCGCGCCGCATAGGCCAAATAGCCGGCCCCGGTGACGTCGCCGAAGTAGGCCACGAACTGCTTCCACGAGTCGATCGGCACAGGGCGCTGCAGCGGGCCGCGCCGGGCGATGCCGAGCAGCGCCGGGATGTCCGAACGCAGCGGCGACACCGGCGGTGCACCGGCATCGACGCGCTCGTAATAGACTCCCGGGGTGCTGTAGCTCGCGGCCATCACTGTTCTCCTAGACGTCGATGGTGAGGCCTTCGTGGATCAGTTCCACCGATTCCATCGCCACCTCGCTGCCGCTGGCCTTGAACGACGGGCCTTCGATCTTGTTCGGCCACGCGTTCTCGGCATGCCAGCGCAGCACCGGCTCGCGCGCTTCGTTGAGCAGCACGATCGTCACATTGCGCCGGTCCGGCACCCCGTTGACGATGTTGCCGTACCACTGCCACAGCGATTTGTCCTGCGTGTAGCCGCGCTTCAGGCTGATGTTGGCGCTCTTGCGCAGCCCCACCAGCTTGCGCACGTGGTTCTTCCGGTCGGTGCCTTCGCGGTAATCGACCGAATCGCCTTCCGACGTCAGCCCGCTCACCTCGCTGAACGCGCCCAGCGGGATGCCGTCGATCTCCATGATGAAATTGAATGACCGGTAAGGGTCCCTGCGTTCTCCGGTAGCCATGATGGGTTCCCCTTATTCCTCGCCGTGCGACGTCCACAGGCCGATGCGGATGATGACGAACTCGGCCGGCTTGACGGGAGCGATGCCGACCATGCAGATCAGCCGGCCGTTGTCGATGTCGGTCTGGGTCATCGTCGTGCGGTCGCAGCGCACGAAATATGCTTCCTCGACCTTGGTGCCTTCCAGCCCGCCGCTGCGCCACACGTCGGTGAGGAAATTGCTGATCGAGCGGCGCACCCGCGCCCACAGCCGGTCGTCGTTCGGTTCGAACACGACCCACTGCAGCCCCCGGTTGACCGACGATTCGATGAAGATCATCAGCCGCCGCACGTTGACATACTTCCAGTCCGGGTCGCTGGTGATGACCCGCCCGCCGTAGACGCGGATGCCGCGGCTCTCGTTGCGGAAATCGCGGATCACGTTGATGTTCTGCGGATACGGGTTGAGGATGTCCTGCTCGCCCTTGTTCAGCCGCCGCTGCAGCCCGGTGATGCCGCGCACCACCTCGTTGGCGGGGGCCTTGTGCACGCCTCGTTCGATGTCGGTGCGGGCAAACACGCCGACGATGTGGCCGCTGGGCGGGATCGGGTAGTCGGCCACCTTGTCCAGGTGCGCGGGGAACGGTTCCGGCACCACCAGCCACGGGTGGTACAGCGCGGCATACTTGGTGTCGTAGCGCTGGCGCAGCGCCTGCACGTCCGCCAGCGTGTCGTTCGGCGGCAGCGGGCCGTCCAGCACGGCGAAGCGGTATTGCATCAGTTCGCAGTGGGCGATCAGGTTCTGCTGCAGCGCGTTGCCGGTACGGCCGGGGATGGCGACGATGCTGATGCCCTCTTCATTGCGCAGCGATTGCAGGCCGGTGCGCAGTTCCGGCTCGATATGGTCGTCGCCCGCATAGATATCGTCGGTGACCGAGCCGGCCGCGTCGTCGCCGCCCAGCAGCGGCAGCCGTGCCGGCCGGGTGGCACCGGTGATCAGCGTATCGACCAGCGGCGCGGGCCCGAAGCGGATCTGCCGCTGCACGGCCGGATCGGTTTCCAGGTCGCGCACGCGGACCAGCCACGAGCGGCCCTCCGCGCGGCGGTCGCTCTTGCGCAGCGGCTGCCCGTCGTCGTCGACGGGCGGGAAGGCGCCCAGCGTCCACGTGGTGCCGATCGCCTTGTGCACGTAGCGGCTGTGGCGCGGATCCATCGACAGCTGCTGGAAGCTTTCGCTCATCAGCACGTTCTCGCTGCGCGTGGGCACGGCGGGATCGGGCTGGCGCAACAGGTAAACGTCGATCTGGAATTCCTGCGACCGCACCAGGTCGCCGGCCGCGGCGGCACCGGGCAGCGGCGTTGCCACGTCCAGCGTGATCAGGTAGTCGCTCTGCCGGTCGAGGCGGATCACCTTGTGCGCCGACAGCACCGTGCCGGCCGCGTCGACCCGCTGCAGCACGGTGCCCGGTTCGACGCCGTTGACGGAATCGAGGCGCAGGTGGGTGCCGTCCTGAATGGTGCGGATGCGGCCCGAGACCAGCGCCGGATCGCTGTCGCGCACCGCCACGCGCAGCCGGTTGCCCCAGCCGCCTTCGTCCAGCGCGCGTACGGTCAGCAGCGGCGTGCGCGCCACCACCGGTTCGCCGGCCGCGTGCGGCAGCAGCAGCGCGGAATCCAGCGTGACCGGCGCCGCATTCACGGCATTTACCGCCGTCAGCGTGTGATAGGAACCCTCGATGCCGCCCACGCGGATCGCGGTTGCCGGCGTAAAGCCGGTGCGCGAGCCCACCAGCAGTTCGCTGGCGCCACGCGTGCCCGGCAAGACCAGCGCCGTGGCGCCCGGCGCGGCCGCCGCGGGGGCGAGTTGCAACTGCACTTCCGACGGTGCGGTCTTTCCGAAGCGCAGCGGCGCCGACAGGACCACCCTGCCGGGATTCGGCGATGCCTGCGGATTCGGCAGGTCGATGACGGTGGCGTATTCGCGCTGCGGATCGGCGGCCAGGCCGATTCGCAGGACCGATCCGGGCGCCAGGCCGTCGCGGTCGTCGACATCGAGCACGGCCGCGCCATCCGCCACGTCGGCGCTCAGGTGCTTGACGGCGCTGCCGCCATCGTCGGCCAGGGTGACGGCTTCGACGATCGTGCCGGCCGGGTGGTCGGCATATGCCGGCACGGCCAGCACCAGGCTGCCCAGGCTGCCGACGGCGCGCACTTCGGCATGGGTGCCGTCGCTGACCAGCACGAAGCCGGCCGCGTAGGGTGCGGGGGCGCCGAGGAACAGCAGGCTGCTGCCGGCCGCGACACGTTCGAAGCCGGCCGCCAGCACGGTACGGTCCGCGCCCACCGCGGGCGGCACCGGTGCGGCGCCGTAAGGCAGTGCCGCCGGCAGCGGGTCGGGCAGGATGTCGAGGGTGGCGCCGCCGGCCGCGTGCGGCAGCAATGCGGGCGTGCGCAGCGTGACCGTGCGGGCCGCCGGCGGCGCACCGCCGGCCACGCTGTCGGCGATCACGTATTCGTCGTCGCCGGCGGCCACGGTGCCCAGCCGCAGCACGGTGCCGGCCACGATCGCGCCGGCGCCGCTGATGGACAGCGCGAGCGCGCCTGGAACCACGGGATTATCCAGCGTGGGTGTGTCGACCACCGCGCCGAACGCGGCGATGTGGTCGATGCTGACGGCCGAACCGGCGTGGTCGTAGGAGAACGACAGCGGCAGGCGCAGCGCGACGTCGTTGTCGACCCCGGCCGCCGCCACCACCGTGCGGAATTCCGCCGTCGAACCGTCGCCGACCTGCACCCAGGTGGGCGGCACGGTCACGCCCAGCCCCGCATCGTCGATCACGTAGATCGTGGCCGTGGCAGGCGCGGTACCTGCCGCCGCGATCAGCCGGGTCGAGGCGCCGACGATGGCGTCGCGGTCGAACAGCCGGCTCTCGGCGAATTCCGCGGCATCCATATCGAGCACGCGCACCACGTACAGGCGCTTGCCGCCATTGGTGAAGAACCCTTCCACCGCGTGTGGCAGGAAGCAGCGCGCGCCGGGGAACACCAGCGGGTCGAGCCGCTCGCCGAACCAGCGCGTGTAGTCGCCGTAGCTGGTGAGCAGGACCGGCACGTCGACCGGGCCCCGCTCGGTCATGCCGACCATGCCGGCCGTGCTGGTGCTCACGCCCTCGATGGGCTTGGATCCCGTGTCGATCTCCTCGACATATACGGCGGGCGATAGATATTCAGGCATCGGGTGCCTCCTTCGGCTCAGCTGTCAAAGACCACGTCCAGCCACGTTTCCTCGCTGCCGTAGCCGGGTTGAAAAACGATCGCGTTGTTGTTCGCCACGCTGATGTCCGGATGGCCGGCGGCGCCGGCCTCCACTTCGACCTGCGCGATGCGGTGCAGCGGCGGCAGGCGGTAATAGCCGCCGGCATCGCTGGTCACGTCGAACAGCGCGTATTGCTGGAATTCGGCGCTGGCGCCCGCTCCGATGCGCACCGTGCCGGCCAGGGCCGGCAACGCGGCATCGTCGAGGAACACCAGCTGGTCGCCCGGCAGTGCGCTGTCCGCCAGCTGCTTGGCGGCGCCGACCGGGCCGCCCGGGGCGATGCGCGTGGCCACCGCTCCCAGCGCATGGGCGTTCCGCAACGGATAGCGCAGCGTGGCCGTTACCGGTTCGGCGGGGGTGAATGCGGGGGCCAGCGCGGTCACCGCGATGCGCTCGTGCCGCGCCGGATCGGCCGGATCGATGGCCAGCACGCTGGTGCCGGCAACGAGATTGACGCTGTCGGTCAGGGCAATCGCGCCGGCACCGGCGGAAACTGGCGCCGTCGCCAGCTTCTCCTCGCCGGCCGGCATCGCTGGCGCGATGGGCGTCACGGCGGTGGTCGCGGCACGTTCGGCGTACAGGCCCGGCGCCATGCCGGCCATGCTGGCGGGCACGGGCGGCAAGTGATTGCGTACGTCGGCCGTGGTGCGCCAGATCCGGCTGACCCGCACCGTGGCGTTGGCGACCGGCACCGTGCCGCCCGCCGCGCGTGCCACGGTGCGGCCGCGGATGGCGATGGGACGCCGGTGCAGCGGCAGCGCGCCGAGTTCGAGCGGCTCGAAGGCATCGGCGACGACCGGGTCGCCGATGGCATGGGGATGGACCAGGTCCGCCGCCAGCGTCAGCTGGCCAGCCGCCGGGCCCAGGCTGGCGATCGTGCAGCGCTCGGCGTTTGCTCCGGCCGGGCCGACCAGCAGCAGCTGGCCGGCGAACAGGCCGGCGGTGGACGCCAGCGTCAGCACGCGCGTGGTGGCGGCCGCGGCGGCGGTCAGCGGCAATTGTCCGCTGGGCAGCGCGAGCTCGCGCGTGTACGGCAGGAAGCCTTCGGCATGGACGTCGAGGACCAGCGCATAAGCGGGCGCGGCAAGCGGCGGGAAGCGGTGCCACGGCCGTGCCACCAGCGCAAAATGGCCATCGGCATCGATGCGCACGAGCAGGCCATGCTGGCGCGGCATCACATGCACGGGCGTGCGCGGCGCCTGGCCGGTGAGTTCATCGAGCACCTGGCCGGTGACCACTGCCCAGTCGCGCTCCGCCTCGGCACGCCGGTCGTCGGGCGAGAACAGCCACGACACGCCGTTGACGATGACGGTCTGGCGGGTCATGCCGCGCTCCCGGCTTCGTCGCGCGCGATGACGCCATATTCCGGCAGCGCCACCTTGACGCGCCGCCCTGCGACCGGCTGCAAGCCGCTGTCGATATGGACGGTACTGACTTCATACGATACCGACAACTGATACGAGCCTTCCAGCGCATCCCACACGCGGGTGATCTCTTCCAGGCCCATGGTTTCCAGCCGGACCGTCAGCTGGGTATCGGTGCCGGTCAGCTGTTCCCGCAGGTCGGCACCGCGGAAGCACGGCTTGCTGTGGAACAGCTGCAGTACCTTGCCCAACAGGTATTGCTCGGTTTCCGGATCGCCGTCGTTGTCGCGGCTGGTCAGTGGCGTTACCAGGTAGTGCAGCCGCAGCGGCAGCGGCCGGTCCTGCATCTGCGTGGCGCTGATCCAGCGCGGCGGGTCGTTCAGCGACTGGTCGTCGACCACCACCCGGTACAGCCACAGCGACAGGCCCTCTTCCAGCGTTTCCATTTCCTTCGGCGTGCGCAGCGACACTTTCATGCCGCGCGCCGTAAACGGGCCAGCGCCGGGACCGCTGCCGCCGAGGAAGGGATCGGCGACGATCTGCGTTTCCAGGTAGTGCTGCAGGGTCTTGCTGGTGGCTAACACCGACTGGTACATGGCCTGTGCTTTCTTGTGGGTAATTCACGCGGCGGTGACGCCGGCCGTGCTTCGTTATAGAACCTGCCTGTCTCCCCGGCGACTACGCGGCGTCTCGGCGGTGTCTCGGCTCCCGGCAGGTCCGGGTTTGCCGGTAGCCTGTCGCCTTGCTGTTGCGCTTTTGCCTCCAATGCGCCGGAATGTACCTTTCCGCTCTAAATGGGCGGACAATCGGGTCTTCCCCAGGTACCCGAGGGAGCACGCCATGAGCACGTTGACTGTCAGGCTTTTCGGTCGTTTCAGTGTCAGTAGGCAGGGGCAAATCGGCAGCGAAGGGCAATCTCCGGTCGGGCTCGGCGCCCGGCGCGCGCGCGAAGTACTCGGTTACCTGTTGCTGTACCCCGACCGTGCCCACCGGCGCGAACGGCTGGCCGACCTGCTGTGGGAAGACACGCCGCTGGACCAGGCCCGCAAGCACCTGCGGCAGGCCTTGTGGCAGATCCAGGCGGTCCTGCAGCGCGAACACGACGGCAACGGGCCATTCGCGCTGGAAGTGGATCCGCACTGGATCCAGCTGCATACCTGCGGCTGCCTGCAGGTGGACGTGCGGCACTTCGAAGCGGCAATCCACTGTTGCCATGGCATCGCCGGGCCGGAGCTGGATGCGACCCAGCGGCAAACGCTGGAGGACGCTGTCCAGCTGTACCGCGGCGACCTGCTGGAAGGCTGGGAACAGGGCTGGTGCCTGGCCGAGCGCGAGCGGCTGCAGAACGAATTGCTCGATGCGCTCGACAAGCTGGTGACCGGCTGCGTGGCCCGCCACGACAGCGAGCGCGGCCTGGCGTATGCGCGCCGCATGCTGGTGGCCGATCCGGCACGCGAACAGGTGCATTGCCACCTGATGCGGCTGCACCTGCTGTCCGGCAATCGCACCGAGGCGCTGCGCGCCTATGGCTGCTGCGAACGGCTGCTGATGCAGGAACTGGGCGTGCGGCCCTCGCAAGCCACGCGGGCGCTGCACGAGTCGATCCGCGAAGGCCGCAGCGACAGCCCGTGGAGCGAGCTGGCCTCCCTCGGCGACGCGCTGGGCGCACCGCCGGGCGCGCCGCTGGCAGCGTCGTTACCCGCGCCGTTGACAGACTCCCTCCTCGGCGCCGACTGGCGTGGCGAGCCTTCCGCCCGCCTGCCCGCGCTGGCCGACCACCTGGCCCGCGTGCAGTCGACGCTGGCGCGCATCGAGGCTCGCCTGCGCCAGGAAATGGCGCGTGGCGACGGGCCGGGCTGAGGTCAGCGCGGGAAACCGCTTAACGGCGGCAGCCCGATCTCTTTTCGTCTCTTGTTCACGTTTTTGCTGTCGTGGATTGGAAAGATCTTATTACTGCCATGTTGGAACTCGGTGCCATATCGTTGCCCTCTGCCTTGCCTCACTAGAATGCGATCTTCTAGGGAAGCAAGTTTTTCGTTTGAAATTTCGCCACGCTTGTTTGCTCCACGCACAACGGGAAGATACTTCAACTGATAAGGAAGAGGCGCGTGCTGGATAATGAAATATGCTGAGCGCACGGCTTTCCCGTTGTCGATACTATTCGGCCAGCCGCATAGTTTGATCAAGCGGTCGAGTTCTTCCTGATTTTTAAAGTCACCAGCCAAAATCAAATCCTCGATTTTCGCCTTCTCAGCCGCGTCAACGCTGACCTTGGCGTTTTCTCGTTCCAGAATCTCGATATACCGGCCGCGCAATGCCTGGTCATCGCTCAGCATGCGACTGTAAATCGACGCAAGTGCCGAGCCTTCGCATTCGTCGGCATGTGCTGCTGGGACAAAACAAAAGAGGCCGATTGCCACGGGTCCTAAAGCTCTCATCAGCATGGTATTTACCGATATAAAATTGAATACGTTGGTTCAGATGGCCGGCACGACATGAATGGGTTTAAAAGATGCGACGCTGTCAATGACCTGTCCCGTTTAAGAGAGTGTAATTGATCGATGCTGCATGCGAGTAAATATGCATCGCTGTGCAATCTCAGGCATATTCATTGCATTACTCTGAATTTCGTCTCGACTGAATTTCGTCTCGACTGAATTTCGTCTCGATAGTCCTACTTCCAGCAGCGATACAGCCAGTAGCTCTCGTCGCGCGCCTGCCGCTCGATCAGGTCGGCCGGCGACGTGCCCGACAGCTTGCGCCATTCGCGGGAGAGATGGGGCTGGTCGGAAAAGCCGCCGGCGCTGGCCAGGCTGGCCCAGTGCAGCGTGCCGCCCTCGGCGGCGGCGCGGGCATCGAGCAGCGCCGTCTCAAACCGCTCCGCACCACGCAGGGTCCGCAACGACTGGCCGGTCGCCTCGCGGATGCGCCGTTCGACCTGGCGCTCGCACAGCCGGTCGATGCCCACCGAATGGAGCAGGCGCCGCAGCCACGGAGCGGCGGACGCGGCGCCGGCGTGGCCGCGTCTCGCCAGGAAGGCATCCACCTGCGCGATCCGTTCGGCATCGCCAGCGGCGGCGGCCACCTCGTCCAGCAGCGGCATCAACGATGCGGGGAGGACGTCGCGGGCGGGGACCAGGCGGTCGGCGAAACCGGCTGGCGCCAGCCCGGTCAGGCGGGCGAATGCATCGGGAAAGAAGACCACCGTGAACGCGCGGACCCGCCCGGCGCTGAATGTGGTTGCCGGACGCGTGAACGGCCCGCCGACCACGATCGCATCGAGCGCCGGCGCGGCGGCCGACTGGCCATCGTGGACCGTACCAAGCAGGAACCATGTCACCGTGCAGTACGGCGCCGCCGGGAAGCGGTTCAGGTGGGCCGGCGAGCCGGCTCCCGTGTCGCGCCAGAAGTAGGCACGCACCGCGCCGCCGGGGCCGGTTGCTGGCAAGGACACGCCGGTATCGGCATGTCGGAATCGTTCAAGACCGGGGGCGCGCGGCGTCATACGATGCCGCCATCCCGTTCGAATGAGCCTGCCCCATGTCCCCTCAATCCGCCATCCTCCTGCTGCACCGTGGCACCGGTGCGGTGCTTGCCGCGTTCATTTGTCTTCATCTGGTGAATCATGTTTTGCTGGCCATCGATCCGGCCTTGGCGTTCGGCTTCATGGACCGATTCCGGCAAGTGTATCGGCAACCCGCCGTCGAAGCGGTGCTGCTGCTGGCCGTGCTGCTCCAGTTGCTCGGCGGCGCGGCACTGGCCCGGCGCGGCGGTGCCCTGCCGGCCCGGATCAGCGGCTATTATCTGCTGTTCTTCCTGCTCGTGCACGTAACCGCGGTACTGTGGGGCCGCCTCGGCATGGGACTCGATACCGATATCCGCTTCGCCGCGGCCGGCTTGCGCAGCTGGCCGTCCATCGCGTTTTTCGCGCCCTATTATTTCCTGGCCGTGCTCGCCGTCTGCTTTCATGTCGGGCTCGGCGTCTCGCGCCATGCCGGCGCGCGGGCCCGCACGGTCACGCTTGCGGCCGGAACAGTGGGCCTGCTCATGGGGACGGCGATCGTCGGCGGCATGCTGGCGCTGGCATAAGGGAATGTAAAGCAGCGGGTCCGCAAAGCGGTTTTCCGCATAAGCTGGCACGTAAATCTTCGTATTCACGGCCTTTTCCTGTCCTTATACTTTTTCCATTGAAGGCGAGCATCGCCACCACTGAAAAAAGCATAAGGAAGAGAATGAAGCAGCATCTGTTGGGTTCCCGCACGCTGGCGCTGGCCTTGGCCCAGGCATGCGCCGGCGCAGTCGCCATGCCATCCGCCATCGCGGGCGGCGCCGATCCCGAGCCGCAGGCGGCGCAGACCGAACAGATCGAACGGGTCGAAGTGACCGCCACGCGCACCGGCGCCGTGGATGTGCAGCGGGTGCCCGCCGCGATCACCGTGATCAAGCCGGAAGCGCTCGGCAAGTATGGCCTGGGCAACCTGAACGACATCGCCGACCTGGTGCCGGCGATGTCGGTGCAGCAGCAGGCCACCGGCGTCAACAACATCACGATGCGCGGCCTGGTGGTGCGCGGCATCGTGCCGTCGGAAGTGCAGGATGCGTCGCTGGTGGCGGTCTACATCGACGAGATGCCGGTCACGCTGAAGTCGGCCAATCCCGACCTGAAGGTGCTGGACCTGGAACGCATCGAGGTATTGCAAGGCCCGCAGGGCACGCTGTTCGGTGCCGGCTCCATGGCAGGCACGGTAAGGCAGATCACGAAAAAGCCCGAGTTCAACGACCTGTTCGGCTCCGTCGAGGCGGTAGGCTCGCGTACCTCCGGTTTCGGCGGCGGCAACCACAATGTGCGCGGCAGCGTGAACCTGCCGCTGAAGAACGATGCGCTGGCGCTGCGCCTGACCGGCTATACGGGCAAGGATTCCGGCTACATCCGCAACCAGCTCACCGGGCGCACGACGAATGGCGTGTCCACCAACCAGGGCCGCGCCGCGCTGCGCCTGCAGGCCAGCCGCGACCTGCTGGTGGACGCCAGTGTCACCGCCTCCAACATCAAGGGCGGCATCAACGATGCGTATGCGGACCTGGCGCCCTACACCACGATCGCGCTGCTGCCCGAAGTGGGCAACGACAAGCTGCAGCTGTACAACCTGACCGTCAACTACGAGCTGGGCAAGGCGAAGCTGGTGTCGTCCACTTCATACCTGCACCGCGATACGCTGTACGTCACGTCGGCCCAGTATCCGGCCACCGCCTTCATCTTCGGCGGACAGGCGCCGCTGATGCAGTCTGCGTACACGATCGCCAACAAGCTGACGGATTTCGCGCAGGAGTTCCGCCTGCATTCGCAGGACGGCGGCCCATTGAAATGGACCGTGGGCGCCTTCTTCGAGAAGGGTTCGCGCGATACGCTGCAGGACCAGCCCACCACGGGATTCGACGCGCGCTACGCCGCCACGCGCAACTTCCCCGGCTACGATTCGCAGGTCAACGACCTGGCGACGACGGCGGACAATTACTTCAGCGGCCGGCAGTACATCGATTCGCGCCAGGCCGCCCTGTTCGCCGAAGCCACCTATACGCTGTGGGACCGCCTGGACCTGACGGCGGGCCTGCGCCTGTTCCGTGGCACGCAGGACTTCGACCTGCGCTTCACCGGCCTGTTCGGCAACCTGGCCACGGCTACGCCGGCGGTGCCGACGGGCGTTCCGGCGCTCGCCAGCAGCAGCGCCACCGCACGAGGCGCCAATCCCCGTTTCGCGGCAGCCTGGCGCGTCGATCCGGATCACACGCTGTACGCATCGGCCGGCAAAGGCTTCCGCTACGGCGGCAACAACCAGCCGGTGCCGTTCAACTTCTGCGGCATCAACGCCCCTGCCACGTTCGAGCCGGACACGCTGTGGAACTTCGAAGTCGGTTCGAAGAACACGCTGTTCGACCGCCGCATGACGTTCAACGCCAGCGCCTACCGCATCGACTGGGACGACGTGCAGGTCTTCAACCGCCTGCCCTGCACCTACTACTTCACGCAGAACGCCGGCAAGATCCGCAGCCTTGGACTGGAACTGGAAAGCCTGCTGAAGATCACGCGGCGCGCCTCGGTCGGCATCAACGCCTCGCTGAACCACGCGACGGCCACCGATACCGTGCAGACCGGCATCGCCGCGCAGAATATCCCGGCCGGGGCACGCGTACCGTATGCGCCGAAGTTCGCCGCCAGCGCCACGGCCAGCTACAGCATCCCGCTGCCGAACAACGATGAAATCGGCATCGCGGCCAGCTATGCGCACCGCGGCGAGGCTTACACGAACTTCGCGCGCGAACAGGGCAATTACGCGGAGATACCGTCGTCGAACACAGTGAACGCCACGCTGACCTGGCGCACGCGAGGCTATGAGGTGGGCCTGTTCGGCACCAACCTGACGAATGGCGCGAAGGTCAGCGACGTGACGCCGAACACCATCGCCATCCAGCCGGGCAATACGCTGTACCTGGTGCGGCCGCGCACTGTGGGCCTGCGCGTGAGCGCGCGCTTCTAAGGCCGACCCGAGGACGACCATGACCGCCAGCCCGAACCGTGCCGAATACCTGGACGAGCTCCAGCGGCGCCAGGTGGCGGCGGAGCGGGCGCGCCCGCTATGGACGGCCGAATGGCCCACGTGGCTGCTGATCGCCGGCATCTACGGCGGCTGGTATGCGACGCTGGCGCACTGGCAAGACCTGGGCGCGCCCCTCGGCACGGTGCTGATGATCTGGTGGTGCGCGTGGTACATGTCGCTGCAGCATGAGCTGATCCACGGCCACCCGACGCGCAAGGCCTGGCTTAACGGCCTGTTCGGCCAGGCCCCGCTGGCGGTGTGGTATCCGTACCGCCTTTACCGGGACAGCCACCTGCGCCACCACGTCGACGCGCACCTGACGCTGCCGGCACTGGACACGGAAAGCTATTACGTGGCGCCCGCCGCATGGGCCGGCATGAGCGCGCCGCTGCGCCGGCTGTACTGGTTCAACAAGACCTTCGCGGGGCGCCTGGTGGTGGGCCCGGCGATCTCGATCGCGACGATGCTGGCCGAAGCGGCGCGTCAACCCGTGCGGGGCGACTGGCGCTACGTGCCGATGTGGCTCGCCCATGCCGCGATGCTGGCGGCGCTGCTGTGGTGGATCGACAGCCGGTTCGGCGTCGCACCGCTGTATTACCTGCTGGCGATCGCCTACCCGGCCCAGTCGCTGGCCATGGTACGCTCGTATTACGAGCACCGGCCCGTTGCGGAGCACAAGCAGCGCATCGTGCTGAACGAGGCGGGACCGGTACTGCGGCTGCTGTTCCTGAACAATAACCTGCACCTGGTGCACCACGACCTGCCGTCGCTGCCGTGGTACCTGCTGCCCCGCGTGTACAGGGCGCGGCGCACGGCATATAACGCCCGCAGCGGCGGCTTCCACCTGCAAGGCTATGGCGCGCTGCTGCGCCGCCATGCGTTCCATCCGGTGGATGCGCCGGTCCACCCCCACATGCCCGCCACGAACGATGACCTGGAAAGCCGCACTGCCGATGTATAACGTGTCGCCGCGCCTGCGGCAGGGCTACGATGCCCTGCTGGAAGCGCTGCTGGCCGACGCCGGCGTGACCGGCGCGGTCGAACTGGTCGACGACACGGGGCCGCTGCTGGATTTCTGGCAGCGGCCCGACCTGCTGTTCGCGCAGACCTGCGGCTATCCGTGGCTGCATGCGCTGCGCGGCCATGCCACGCTGGTGGCCACGCCGGCCTTCGACGTGCCCGGCTGCGACGGCAGCGATTACTCCAGCGTGCTCGTGGTGCGCGGCGATGGCGGCATCCGCACGCTGGACGATGCGCGCGGCCGGGTGGCCGCCGTCAACGAACGGCATTCGAACAGCGGCATGAACGCCTTGCGGCATGCGGTGGCACCGCTGGCGCGGGACGGCCGGTTCTTCGGCCGCGTGGAATGGTCCGGCAGCCACGCCGCCAGCGTGCGCCTGGTCCGCGACAGCGCGGCGGACGTGGCGTCGATCGATTGCGTCACGTGGGCCTACCTGCGCGAGGAAGATCCGGCAAGTGTAGAAGGTCTCGTGCCGCTCGGTTTCACGGCCGCCTCGCCGGGGCTGCCGTTCATCGCCGGGAAGTCCGTGCCGGACGCGGTGCTGCGGCGCCTGCGCGCCGTGCTGCTCGATCCCGGCTCCCGGTTGCGCCAGGCGATGGCACCGCTGCGCATACGTGGATTCGCCCATCGCGACGAGCGGGACTACGCCAGGATCGGACACCTGGAAGAGCATGCGGCCAGCCTCGGATATCCGGCCCTGCGCTGATCGCGAGGCGCATCAAGGCACGTATCGAATCTTGGATTACAGCACATTCTTGCCGGCCACCGACGCCATGATCTCGTCATGCCGTTCATTGTCGGTCTTGTGCAGGTAGGCCGCGGTAGTGGAAATGTTCGCGTGCCCCGCCGTTTCCTGCAGCGTTTTCAGCTGCACGCCGTTATTGGCGTGGTTCGTCAGCATGCTGTGGCGCAGCCAGTGCGTGGAGGCCTGGCGCAATTGCGCTGCCGTGTCGCCGTCGCCACGCGCGGTGGCGCCGCCGGCCGCCGCCGCGAACACGGCTTTCAGCGCTTCGGACGCGGCTTCGTCGGTGATGCGGTTCAATCCCTTGCCGCGGCTCGACAGCACCAGCGGCGTGGCATCGGTGCGCCCCGTTTGCGGCAGCAGGCCGAAAGCGGTGCGGTAGCGGCGAAAGGCGTCGAGCATGTCCGGCGGCACCGGCAGCCGGCGCGGTTTGCTGCCCTTGCCGACCACGTCGATCCACCAGCGGCCATTGCCCTCGGTGTAGATCGCCCCCATCGATGCGCCGACGATCTCGTTCAGCCGGGCGCCCGTATGCGCGTACGCGACCAGCAGGAAGCGGTCGCGCTCGCGCCGGCGCAGCGCCGCCGGTGTTTCCGCCTCGCGCGCCTCCACGGTGGCCAGTGCCAGGCCGATGGCATCCTGCGTGAGGTAGCGCGTGATGCGGCTGGCGCTCGCGGTCCGCACATTCTTCACCAGCGCGCCCGGGTCGCGGCGCAGGTAGCCGGTCTGCTCGGCAAACGCCAGCAGCCCTTTCACGGCAATCATCGCCTGGCGCCGGCTGGCATCGGACAGCGGCCCGGAAAACGGCCGATAGCGCTCGTCGGTGCGCGGCCACTTGGTGGTCGACACCCAGTCCGCCGGCGGCGACTTCAGGAAATCCTTGTACGCATTCAGGTCGGCGACACCCAGCTGGCGCAGCGACTTGCCGGCTTCCTCGCGGCACCAGGTGAGAAAGCGGTACAACTCCTTCTGCGTGTTGGCCACCGACTTCGGCCGCAGTTCGCCGTGGCTGATGTATTCGCGGGCGATTTCGCTGTCCGTGCGGGCGTCGGTCATCGCATCCTCGGGGATGTCGCGCCACGCATCGGGATCGATGTCGCGCAGGGCCAGGGCTCCGGTGCGGCGGGAAGTAAACGGTTGCAGGTCGATAGGCGCGAATTTGCTCATCACGGAATACTGTATAAAGACACAGTATTGTACTGTATTCCATACAGTGCTTTCAGGGTGTTCCCGATCGACGCCGGCGGAAAACCCAGGCGTAGACAAGCACGTTGAAGAGGACCACCGCACCGGCGAGTGCGAACTGGACATTACGTGTCAGGCCTTCCGGGTAAATCACAGCAAGCAGGCAATGCTCGATGAAATCGCCTTCATAGCGGGCCATGCCGGCCCGTTCGCGCAGCGTGTTTTCCAGCGACGTCAGCGGACAGCCGAAGCCCGCGGCTTCAACCAGGAAGCCCCAAGCCGCCGCCGGCAGGTGAACGGCGGCCATCCAGCGGCGGCGCAGCGCAAACAGGCCGCCGAACAGGACGAAGGCGATGAACGCGAGGTGGATCGCCAGGACGGCGGTGGCGGCGACTGCGTAGAACATGGAGCGGGACCTGCAATGGTCGGTTGAAGCTCGTTGGGCCGAGGGGCCCGGAAGTCTCCAGTTTGATGCTACCGCCTTTCGTGTGCAAATGCGATCTTGAGGGACGCTCCGCCGTGTATCGAAATCGCCTGGCAAGCCTGCGCGAAGGCAGGATCAGTGCCCTTCGACTCCGAAAGCAACGGTTTTCAGAGACCCTTTGCCACGCACGACCAGCACGCGGCCGTGCTCCGCGGGTACGCACTCTTGCTGCACGAAACCGGCTGGCAGCGTTGGCGCGGCCCGCGCGAGCATCTCCGCGCCAACAACTACGTCGTAGTTTCCCCGCTTGAAGAGAAGGTGCCCGATCCCGTCGCCGCCAGCGGACGACGGCGCGACGACCACCAGCGACCAGTGCCCTTCGTCTCCGAGGAATTGCTTGCGCTTCAGGAATGCGTTGACCCGCGCGGCCACAGGCGTGCCGGTATGCAGCGAACTCTGGTAGGGCGTCATGGGGCACAGCAGCGTGCCGGCCGGCCAGTCGAAGCGCGGCAGCGGCGACACCGTGTCCGCGGGCAGCCGGGATATGTAGCGGTCGATCGGGTGCCTCGACTGTTCCATGTAGCGGTCGACGACCTGCCCGGCGTCCCCCGAGCATCCGCCAAGTATCGCCAGGAAGAGTACGCCGATGGCGCGCTGCGGGGAGATCATCGAATGATGCCAGTCATAGAGGCGCGGCCGCAGGATAGCCTGTCCATCACCGCTTGCCGCCCTGCTTCAGTATCCACTGCTGCTGCGTCGCCTGATGCGTTTCGGAAGTCAGGTGCGCCTGTTCCGGTTCGATCACGATCTGGCGCGGCGACGGGATCACGTTATACACGGCGAACGTGGAGGTCGGCGGCGTCACCAGGTCGTTGTAGCCCGCATAGAACAGCACGGGCGACCGCAGGCGTTTCGCGAAGTTGACAGTGTCGTAGTATCCGGTGGTTTTCACCTTTGCCGCGATGGGCTGGTCCTTGACGTTGCCGTTGTCGTCCTTGCGGAACAGCCCGGGCCAGCCACCCGCACGCCCGCTCAGGTAGCCCGTCACGTCGGCATAGGCGGGGTAGGAGGCGACGGTGGCCGTCACGCGTGGATCGAGCGCCGCGGTGACGATGGCCAGCTGGCCGCCCTGGCTGCCGCCCTGCGTGACGAGCGTCCTGCCGTCCCACTTCGCATGCCGCACCAGGTAATCGAGTCCGCGCAGCGCGCCAAGGTAGACGCGGCGGTAGTAGTAGCTGTCGCGGTCGTCGAGGTTGTAGCGGTTGTAGCTTTCCAGCGCACCATTGCGCAACTGCTCGTACAGTTCGTCCGGCAGGTTGACGGGAATACCGTGGATGCCGATCTGCAGCGTGATCGCGCCCTTTTCCGCCAGCTCGACGGCCCCTTTGTACGGGCGCACGCCGGCACCCGGCACATGCAGCACGGCAGGATACTTGCCGTCGGCGCGCGGTACGGCCAGTACGCCATAGATGCGCGACGGCTGGCCGCCCTGGCCGACGTTCTGGTAATGCAGGTACGAGACGTCCACCGTGGCGGTGGAGAGATCAGGCGCCGGCGACAGGGTCCACTGCGGATCGACCTTGGCCAGCTGTTCCTTCTGGGCCGTCCAGAAAGCGTCGAAATCGGCCGGTTCCGTTTGCACTGGCCGGATGGTCAGCGGGCTGAAAGCGGCGGTGGCCCTGGCCTTCACCGGCTTGCCGCCGACGCTGGCTTCGACGAGCACGCGCACGAAGCCGGGTTGCGACTGCGCCGGGATCGGCAGCGACAGCCCTTCCTTCGGCACGACGACCGTGCGTTCCGGGCCTTCCAGCATGTCGGGACCCAGGCGGTAGCGCACCGGGATGCCTTCGGCGGGATATGGCTGCACGTCCAGCCGGATGCGCGCGGTAGCGCGGTCGCCGGTCTTGTAGGTCCAGTCGGGGCGGTCCAGCGTGACGGAAAGCGGGCCGGCAACGGCGGCCGCATTCAGCAGGCGGACTTCGGAGGTCGCGGCGGTGGCCGGCAGGTATGCCAGCTGGGAGGTGGCGAACAGTGCGGCAATTGCCAGCAGGCGCAGGGGACGAAGGGTCATGGGAGCGGACGAATGGAAAATGACGGCAAATCCTAGGACGGATTTCCGTCCCGGTCAATGCCGCCGTCCGAACAACTCACCCGCCTGCGCGATGCAGCGAAAGCCGGGAATCAGCCTGCCGCGACCCGTTTCGCGATATGCGCCAGCGCCTCTTCGACCTGGTCGATCAGGATCAGGCACAGGTCGCCTTCGCCCAGCCGGTCCATGGCCGTGTCGATGGCGATGAACTCGCCATCGATCTCGTCGACGTGCGAGGTGCGCGGCGCGCCTTGCAAGCCCTGGCGCAGCAGCGCGATCACTTCGCCGTCGGCACGGCCGCGCTGGCATTGATCCTGGTACAGCACTACGTCGTCGAACGCCTTGCCGAGGATCTCGGTCTGCTGGCTGATGTCCTCGTCGCGCCGGTCGCCCGCGCCGGAAATCACCACCGAGCGGCGTTTCGCCGGCATCGATTCGACGGCCTGCACCAGCGCGAGCATCGCATCCGGGTTGTGGCCGTAGTCGGCGATCACCGTGGCGCCGCGGTAGTCGAACACGTTGAAGCGGCCAGGGGCATTATGGCTGTCCGTCGTAAACGTCTTCAGGCCCAGGCGGATGGATTGCCAGTCGATGCCGGCGCCCCACGCGGCAGCCACCGCCGCCATGGCATTCTCGACCTGGAAGCCGATCGTGCCGTTGCGGGTCAGCGGCACGTCCGCCAGCGCGATGCGCTGCTCGAACTTGCCTTCGACGGCCACCAGGTCGCCCCGCTCGACATATACCGTGCGGCGGCCCTGCGCCACGTGCGTGGCCACCACCGGATGGTAGCGGTCGGCGCCGAAGAAGATGACCTTGCCCTTCGATGCGCCGGCCATGGCGGCCACGATCGGATCGGTGGCGTTCAGCACGGCCCAGCCGTTTTCGTCGACGTTCTGCACGATCACGCGCTTCAGCACGGCCAGGTCCTCGACCGTGGTGATGTAGTTCAGGCCCAGGTGGTCGCCCGCGCCGATGTTGGTGACGACGGCGACCTTGCAGCGGTCGAACGCCAGGCCTTCGCGCAGGATGCCGCCGCGCGCCGTCTCGAAGACGGCCGCGTCGACGTCCGGATGCTGCAGCACGTTGCGCGCGCTGCGCGGGCCGGAGCAGTCGCCGCTGTCGATCTGGCGGCCGTTGACGTATACGCCGTCCGTGTTGGTCATGCCCACGCGCAGGCCGGACGAGGTGATCAGGTGCGCGATCAGGCGCACGGTGGTGGTCTTGCCGTTCGTGCCGGTGACGGCCACCACGGGGATGCGGCCATCCTCGCCATCGGCGAACAGCGTGCCCACGATCGCCTCGCCGATCGGCCGGCCCTTGCCGTAGGACGGCGACAGGTGCATCCGCAAGCCGGGCGCCGCATTGACTTCGACGACGCCGCCATTCTGTTCCTCGATCGGGCGCAGCACGGAATCGACGACGACGTCGACGCCGCAGATGTCGAGGCCGATCATCTGCGCCGCTTCGACGGCGCGCGCCGCCACTTCAGGGTGCACGTCGTCGGTCACGTCGGTGGCGCTGCCGCCGGTCGACAGGTTGGCGTTGTTGCGCAGGATGACGCGCTGGCCCTGGGCCGGCACGGAGTCCGCTTCCAGGCCCTGCAGCTTCAGGCGCGCCAGCGCGATATCGTCGAAGCGGATCTTCGTCAGCGACGTGGAGTGGCCGCTGCCGCGGCGCGGATCGGCGTTGACGATGTCGACCAGTTCGCGCACCGAGTGCACGCCGTCGCCGACCACGTGCGGCGGATCGCGCCGCGCCGCCGCCACCAGCTTGTTGCCGATGACGAGCAGCCGGTAGTCATGGCCGGGCAGGAAGCGCTCGACCATGATGTCGTCGCGGAACTCGCGTGCCGTGTGGAACGCGGCGTGGGTCTGTTCCTCGGTGGTGATGTTGACGGTCACGCCCTTGCCCTGGTTGCCGTCCTTCGGCTTGATCACCACCGGCAGGCCGATCAGCTGTGCCACCTGCCAAGCCTCTTCGGCGGTGTCGACGGTGCGGCCGACCGGCACCGGCACGCCGGCGGCATCGAGCAGTTTCTTCGTCAGCTCCTTGTCCTGCGCGATGTTTTCCGCGATCGCGCTGGTCGAATCGATCTCGGCGGCCTGGATACGGCGCTGCTTGCTGCCCCAGCCGAAGGCCACCATCGAGCCGGACGTCATGCGGCGGTACGGGATCTTGCGGGCCACGGCGGCGTATACGATCGCCCCGGTACTGGGGCCCAGGCGCACGTCCTCGTCCAGGTCGCGCAGCTCGGCCAGCGCGGCGGCCAGGTCGAACGGCGTATCCTGCAGTGCCGCGTTGACGAGCTTTTCCGCCAGTTCGACGGCCAGCCGGCCCACTTCTTCCTCGGTGTATTCGACCACCATCTGGAAGATGCCCTGCTCGACCGTGGGCGTGGTGCGGCTGAACGTGACCGGGCAGCCGGCTTCGGCCTGCAAGGCCAGCGCCGTCAGCTCGAGCACGTGGGCCAGCGGCACCGCGTCGGAATGGCCGTGCGGCTGGAACTGGCCGATGCGGGGAAAGCGCGCGCGCAACTTCACTTCGAAGCCGGGCAGCCGGTCGGCCGCCAGCTCTTCCGGCGTGCACGAAACGATGGCCTCGATGGCGGTGTGGTGGCTCCAGAGGTTCGGGCCGCGCAGCGCGCGGGTGCGGATCACTTCCATGTACTGATTCCTGTGTGGTTTTCTTTTACGGGCGCCGGTCGCTGGACGGTCATGCGGCCCGGTTCTTCCATTCGAACGTGCGCAGCGCCGCGGCGATCAGGTCCGGCGACAGGCCCATCGCCCAGCCGGTGCCGATCGCGGCCAGCACCGCTTCGCGGCATTCGTCGGCGTCGTTCGGCAGGCAGCTGGCCGGCAGTTCGGCCACTTCGTCGGCGCCGATCGCCATCACGAACGAGCCGCCGCGGCCGAACACGGCGCGGCCGCCCTCGCTGCGGTGCGCGGCCAGCGGCGCGGCGTCTTCGCGCACGGCGTAGAACAGCACGTCGCCATCGCACAGGCGGGCCATGCCGGCAACCTGTTCGTCGCCGGCATTGAGCACGGCGACGCCGTCGGACAGCACCACATCGACCTGCGTGCGCAGCACGCGGAACATCTGCTCCGGATCGTCGATGTAGAACTCGCCCAGCCGGTCATGGCCGCGCGTATCGGTCACGACGCCGACCGTGCAGCGGTCGTAGGCCAGGCCTTCGGTCAGGATCATGCGGTTGCCGTTGGCGAACACGGCGGCTTCGACGTTCTTGTTCAGCAGCAGGCGCTGGCCCGATTCCCATTCGGTCAGCGGACCGCGCGCGATCTTTCGGCCGTTCAGGTACACGCCTTCCTCGCAGGCCACGCCGGCGTAGCGGCCGGAGACCTGCAACTGCCAGGCCGTGAGCCGCGCGATCAGCGCGGTGTGGCAGGTGCCTGCCACGCCGACGATCGGAATGCGGCCGTTTTCGCCGGGCGCGAACATTTCCTCGATGATCGCCGCGCCCACCGGCCGCGGCGTGCCGCCCGGTGCCGGCTTCAGGTGGGCCAGCAGGCCAGGGCTGGCATTGACTTCGATGATGGCGCCGCCCTGCTCTTCCAGCGGCCGCGAGATATCCTGCGCGACCAGGTCGATGCCGGCGATGTCCAGGCCCACGGCGCGCGCGGCCAGGGCAGCCATCTCGGCAACCGCCGGATGCACCAGGTCCGTCACGTCGTTGGCGACATTGCCGTTGATGGCGATGAGTACCTTGCGGCCCGCTTCCGGCACGGAATCGTGCGCCAGGCCCTGGCCCTGCAGGACCAGCTGCACTTCCGGCGAGGTTTCCGGCTCGACCGGGTTCAGCGGATGTTCCTCGTTGTGCCCGCGGCGCGGGTCGGAATTGATCTGGGCGTCGACAAGCTGCGTGACGGTCGACTCGCCGTCGGCGGTGACCCAGACGGATTCGCCGCGCGAAGCCGCCACGACCTTGCGGCCCACCACCAGCAGGCGGTGCTCGTCGCCGACGACGAAACGCTCGACGATCACTTGAGAACTGTCGCCCCGTTCGACGGCGATGTGGAACGCCTTGCGTACGTCCGCCTCGTTGGACAGGTTCAGCGTGACGCCGCGGCCGTGGTTCGCGTCCGACGGCTTGACGACCACGGGTAGGCCGATGTCCTGCGCTTCTTCCCAGGCTTCGTCCTCGGTGTCGACCAGCGCCCCTTCGGGCACCGGCACGCCGCACGAGGCCAGGATGCTCTTGGTCATGTCCTTGTCGCTGGCGATGCCTTCGGCGATCGCGCTGGTATTGTCGGTCTCCGCCGTCCAGATGCGGCGCTGGCGGGCGCCGTGGCCCAGTTGCACCAGGTTGCCGTCCGTCAGGCGGATGTGCGGCACGGCGCGGTCGATCGCCGCATCGACGATGCTGTTCGTCGACGGGCCCAGGCACAGGCGCTCGACCATGTCGGTCAGTTTCGCGACCGCGGCCTGCAGGTCATACGGCCGGTCTTCGATGCAGGCCATCAGCAGTTCGCGGCCGGCGGCCAGCGCGGCACGGCCGACATTCTCCTGCCGGGTGCGGAACGCCATCTTGTAGATGCCGCTGCCCTCGGCGGTCTGGCGCGTCTGGCCGAATCCGGTGCGCATCCCTGCCAGGTTCTGCAGTTCCAGTACCACGTGTTCGAGGATGTGGCCGGCGTATGTGCCGTCGCGCAGCCGCTCGAAGAAGCCGCCGGGTTCGCCGACACCGCAGCGGTGCTCGATCATGCCGGGCAGCAGCGTGGTGAGTCGTTCGTACAGTCCGGGGATCGTATTGGAGGGGAAGTTTTCAAGCTCGCCGATATCGAGCCAGGCTTCGATGACGGGGCGGTAGGTCCAGATGTTCGGGCCACGCAGGTAAGTCACGCGGAGAACGTTGATATCTTTCTTCTTTGTCATGTTTTTGCTCTAGTACCTCTTGCTGTATACTTCGCCGATGCGTCCAACCCACTGCGTCGCCCAATGCGCTACCGAGGCATCAAAGGCGCCGGCTTCCTCTTCCGAATCGTCCCAGAAGAATACAATAAATAAATTCCGGGCCCATTCTCCCGTGCGCTAATCGTGTCAGCGCACTGCTAGCCTGAGCCGTTAGATCCTGATATTTTCCCATCTATTTTACATTCTTGCCAAACGGCAAAGCCGCACGGCCTAAACGGAGCAATCCACACAATGACAAGAACCGATCTTCCTCCTGGGCTGGCCCGCATCGAACTGCCGGAAAACTGGCGTTCAGACTCGCAGATGCAGCTTGCTCCTGGGGAAAACGTGCAGAGTGCGCTGGAGGTTGACCTCGATGCGAAACTGCATTTCGCCAAAGGCATCGTAGTACTGACGGACCGGCGCCTGCTGGCCCGCGCGCCGAACCAGGAATGGCAGGCCTGGCCCTACCGGCCCGGGCTTTCGCTGAAGCTGCACGACCACGCCGGCGTGGGCCACCTGGAGCTGTTCGACGAACACGGCCGCCTCGCCGCATGGCGCTTCACGCTGGGGCAGAACCTGTATGCCATCAAGCTGGCCGAGGCGTTCGACCCGCTGCGCGACGCGGCGCTGACGGGCCAACCGGTGGCGCGCCCGGAAGAACATGCCTGCCCCACCTGCAAGGCGCCGCTCGAACCGGACCAGGACGAGTGCCCGATCTGCACCAAGGTGGTCCACACGCCGCCGTCGACGTGGACGCTGTTCCGGCTGTGGCGCTTCGCCTACCCGTATCGCTGGGCGCTGGCCGGCGGCTTCACGCTGATGCTGCTGTCCACCGCGGCGCACATGATCCCGCCGTACATCAGCATGCCGCTGATGGACAATGTGCTGATTCCCTACCAGAACGGCCAGCCGGTCGACACCAGCCTGGTGACGATGTACATGTCGGCGCTGTTCGGCTCCGCGATCCTGGCCTGGCTGCTCGGCTGGGGCAAGACCTATGTGCTCGCGCTGGTGTCCGAACGGATCGGTGCCGACCTGCGCACGTCCACCTACGAACACCTGCTGCGCCTGTCGCTGGAGTACTTCGGCGGCAAGCGCACCGGCGACCTGATGGCGCGGATCGGCAGCGAGAGCGACCGGATCTGCGTGTTCCTGTCGCTGCACCTGCTCGACTTCGCCTCCGACTGCCTGATGATCATCATGACCGGCGTGATCCTGTTCACGATCGATCCGTGGCTGGCCCTGGTCACGCTGGTACCGCTGCCATTCATCGCATGGCTGATCCACCTGGTGCGCGACCGCCTGCGCACCGGCTTCGAGAAGATCGACCGGGTGTGGGGTGAAGTGACCAACGTGCTGGCCGATACGATCCCCGGCATCCGCGTCGTGAAAGCGTTCGCGCAGGAATCGCGCGAGGCCCACCGGTTCCGCATCGCCAACCGGCACAACCTCGCCGTCAACGACAAGCTGAACAAGGTGTGGTCGCTGTTCTCGCCGACCGTATCGTTCCTGACCGAGATCGGCCTGCTGGTGATCTACGTGTTCGGCATCTGGCAGGTGTCGCAGTCGCATGTGACGGTCGGCGTGCTGACCGCGTTCCTGACGTACTCGACGCGTTTCTACAGCCGCCTCGATTCGATGAGCCGGATCGTCTCGGTGACGCAGAAGTCGGCATCGGCCGCCAAGCGGATCTTCGATATCCTGGACCACGTGTCGTCGGTGCCGGAGCCGGCCAATCCCGTCAAGCTGGCGAAAGTGGACGGCAACATCACGCTGCGCGAGGTCGGTTTCCGCTATGGCAACCGGGCCGTGAACCGCGGCGTGAACCTGGAGATCAAGGCCGGCGAGATGATCGGCCTGGTGGGGCATTCCGGTTCGGGCAAGTCCACGCTGGTCAACCTGATCTGCCGTTTCTACGATGTGGCGGAAGGCGCGATCCTGCTCGATGGCGTGGACATCCGCTCGCTGGCCGTGTCCGACTACCGCCGCAATATCGGCCTCGTGCTGCAGGAGCCGTTCCTGTTCTTCGGCACGATCGCCGAGAACATCGCCTATGGCAAGCCGGATGCGACGCGCGCCCAGATCATGGCCGCCGCACGCGCCGCGCACGCCCACGACTTCATCCTGCGGCTGCCGCAGGGCTACGATTCGATGGTGGGCGAGCGGGGCCAGGGCCTTTCCGGCGGCGAACGCCAGCGCATCTCGATCGCCCGCGCCCTGCTGATCGATCCGCGCATCCTGATCCTGGACGAAGCGACGGCATCGGTCGACTCCGAGACCGAGAAGGAAATCCAGAAAGCGCTGGACAACCTGGTGGCCGGCCGCACCACGATCGCCATTGCCCACCGGCTGTCGACGCTGCAGCGTGCCAACCGGCTGGTGGTGATGGACCGCGGCAAGGTGGTCGAGGAAGGCCCGCACGAAGAACTGATGGCGCAGGAAGGCGCCTATTACCGGCTGTACCAGGCGCAGGCCCGCAACGTCGATACCGACCTGGATGACAAGGGAGCATCACGCGATGACGACAATTGATTTCCAGCTGCGGCGCGACCCGTTCGGCCGCCTTTCCCTGACCGACGCGAACGGCATGGTGTACGAAGGCGTGTCACCGGTGCGCGCATTCCCGATCCAGGCGCCGGACGAAGGCCTGGCGCTGGTGAACGCGGACGGCAAGGAAGTGGTCTGGATCGACCGCGTCGACGATTTGCCGGCGCAGACGGCGGCGCTGATCCGCGAAGAATTGTCGGGCCGGGAATTCATGCCGGAGATCCAGCGCATCGTCGATGTGACGAGCTTCGCCACGCCCTGCACGTGGACCGTCGACACGGACCGCGGCACCGCCGATTTCGTGCTGCGCGGCGAGGAAGACATTCGCCGCATCGGCACCGAGGCACTGCTGATCTCGGACACCCATGGCATCCAGTTCCTGATCCGCAATCAGTACACGCTGGACAAGCACAGCAAGAAGATCCTCGACCGCTTCATGTGATGGCCCGCCCGGGGCCGCCGCTGGATTACTTCAGGTACGGCACACAGGCGGCGGTCTTTTTGGCCGCGCCGTCGCACACGGCGCGGCGACACTCGACGGCGCCCGATTCGCCGGGGCCCGGGCAGCGCGCGAACACGGCGCCGTAGCGGTCCTTGCGAGGGGCGGCCTCGCTGCGCTGGCGCTGCGGCAATGCAGACGGCTGGGATCGCTGAGCGGGCTCGGAAGACCGGGACGACTGGACGACGGCGGGCGCTGCCGACTCGTCGCCGGAACCGCCCGACGTTTGTACCGGCGCCACCTGGGCGGTTACCCACTCCGGCAAGTCGCGCAGCACCGCGGCCGGGACCGGCTGGCCCGGCAGGACCAGCGGCGGCAGGCGGTCGGCGGAAGCCGGGGCTGCGGCGACCGGCGCCATTCGTTGCCCTGGTTCGAACTGATCGACCTGGTTGTCCCGACTATCCCGACTCATCTGATCGGGCTGATCGACCTGCGGTGCCTGCTGTGCAAGCGGTGCCTGGCCAGGCGTGGCCGATGGCGTTGCCGCCGGGCCCGCCGCCTGCGACCGTCCGGCCAGCGAACTCTCGACATTCGCCATGGTCCGGTTCGTTTGCCAGGCCTGTACGCCCCAGACCGTTGCGGCGATGGTGGCCGCTGCCAGCAAGGCGGCACCCGCCCATGCGACTTTTCGGGGATTCATCGACGGCAGCGGAGAATCGGGCGACAGCGATTCGTGCGATGCCGATCCGTGCGATGCCGATCCGTACGATCCAGCTTCGCGCGCCCCAGCTTCGTGGGATGCGGTTTCGTGATGTGCAGTGTCGTGGGAGGCGGTTTGGCGAAATGCAGCGTCGCGCGATGCCGTTCCGCGTGCGTGCTCCCCTGGTGGTTGGCTGTCCGGGTCCATCCCGGAAGGATACCGCAGCTGCGCGTGATGCGGCGCACAATGATGTCCGGCATTGTGCGGTTGCGCACCGACAACCCGGCCATGCGGGGCTACCGTGGCTCGTCATCCAGGAGGGACCATGAGCGACGAGTTGAAGATCGAATCAGCGGACATGCCGGCGGGCGGCTGGGGCTCGGTGAAGGAAGTGACCAACATCCTGTTCCACGAGCACGTGCCGCTGAAGGACAGCCGCCTGCTCCTCAAACAGAACAAGCCGGACGGCTATGCCTGCGTCAGCTGTGCCTGGGCCAAGCCGGCCAATCCGCACCCGTTCGAATTCTGCGAAAGCGGCGCCAAGGCTACCGCGTGGGAAACCACCAGCAAGACCATCGGCGCCGAGTTCTTCGAACGGCACACGGTTACCGAACTGGAGAGCTGGAGCGACCATGCGCTGGAGGACCTGGGCCGCCTCACGGTACCGCTGCGGTGGGACGCCGCCAGCGACCGGTACCGCCCCATCGACTGGGACACCGCCTTCGCCGAGATCGGCGCCGCGCTGCGGGCCTGCGACCGCGAGAACGTGGTGTTCTACAGTTCCGGCCGGGCCTCGCTGGAAGCGTCGTACATGTACCAGCTGCTGGCCCGCATGTACGGCAACAACAACCTGCCGGACAGCTCGAACATGTGCCACGAGAGCACGTCGGTAGGCTTGAAGAAAACCATCGGCGTCGCCGTCGGCACCGTGGGGTTGAACGA
This sequence comes from Pseudoduganella umbonata, assembly GCF_014192225.1. Classification (GTDB taxonomy): domain Bacteria; phylum Pseudomonadota; class Gammaproteobacteria; order Burkholderiales; family Burkholderiaceae_D; genus Rugamonas; species Rugamonas umbonata. The sequence goes on from NZ_JACHXS010000001.1 coordinate 783,671, forward strand.
TTTCGAGCACACCGACTGCATTTTCTTCTTTGGCCAGAACGTCGGCGTGAACAGCCCGCGCATGCTGCACCAGCTGCAGGAAGCGCGCAAGCGCGGCGTGCCCATCATCACGTTCAATCCGCTGCGCGAGCGCGGCCTGGTCAGCTTCACCAACCCGCAATCGCCGCTGGAGATGCTGATGGGCCAGGAAACGCCGATCAGCACCCAGTATCACCAGTTGAAACCCGGCGGCGACACCGCTGCGCTGATGGGACTCTGCAAGGCCGTACTGGGACACGACGACGCGGCCCGCGCCGCCGGTGCCCAGCGCGTGCTGGACATGCCGTTTCTGCAGGAACACACGCATGGCTTCGCGGACTTCGAACGATCCGTGCGGGAATGTTCGTGGGAAACCATCGAAGCCGAGGCCGGGCTGAGCCGTGCCGCGATCGAGGCGGCCGCCGACGTGTATTGCAGGTCCGGCGCCGTGATGGGCGTCTATGGCATGGGCCTGACGCAGCACCGCCATGGCGTGCAGAACGTGACGATGCTGGTCAATTTCCTCCTATTGCGCGGCAATATCGGCAAGCCGGGCGCCGGCATTTGCCCGGTGCGCGGGCACTCGAACGTGCAGGGCCAGCGCACCGTCGGCATTACCGAGAAGCCCGAGCTGGCGCCGCTCGACAAGCTGAAGGAACAATATGGCTTCGAACCGCCCCGCAAGCCCGGCATGAATACCGTGGAGGCGTGTGAAGCGATCCTGGCCGGCAAGGTGCCTGCGTTCATTGCGCTCGGTGGCAATTTCGTGCGCGCGGTGCCGGATACGGTGCGGATGGAAGCGGCCTGGCGCGAACTGCCCCTGACGGTGCAGGTTTCCACGAAGCTGAACCGTAACCACGTGATCCACGGCAAGGCCTCCTATGTGCTGCCCTGCCTGGGCCGCATCGAGATCGACCGCCAGCGCGGCATTCCCCAGTCCGTGTCGGTGGAAGACAGCACCGCGTGCATGCATGGCTCGCGCGGCATGGCGGAACCCGCCGCAGCGACGCTGCTGTCGGAACCGGCGATCGTGGCGGCACTGGCGAAGGCGACGCTGCCGCCTAACCCGAAAGTGGACTGGGATGCGTGGGTAGCCGACTATGGCCGCATCCGCGATGCGATCGAAGCCACCTACCCCGACATCTTCAAGGACTTCAATGCGCGGATGTGGACGCCCGGCGGTTTCCGCAAGCCGCTGGGCGCCGCCGAACGCGTGTGGGACACGCCCAGCAAGCGGGCCGAATTCACCGTGCCGCAGTCGCTGCAGGTCGATCCCGATTCGGACAGCCGGGATCCGGCGGCGCTGCGGCTGTTCACGGTGCGCAGCGACGGCCAGTTCAATACCACGATCTACAGCAACGAAGACCGCTTCCGCGGCGTCAGCGGCACCCGCATGGTGCTGTTCATGGCGCGCGCCGACATGGCACGGCACCAGCTGGCCGAAGGCGACGTGATCGACCTGGCGACGGCCGTCAGCAGCGACGCGCCGCGCCACGTGCGCGGACTGCGGGTGGTGCCGTACGACATACCGGAAGGCTGCGTGGCCGGCTACTATCCGGAATGTAATCCGCTGGTGCCTTTGTGGCATCACGCCATCGACAGCAAGGTTCCGGCGGTGAAATCCATCGATGTGCTGCTGCGCCGCGCCGTCGTGCATTGACCGGATCGACCACACCAGTCCGGAGCGGTTGAGGTTCCTTAAAAAATAATAGGTTCGTGAGATTGACAAAAGAACCATTGGGGCTACGCTGGAGTTAGCGCGCGCCCCAACCTCAATCGGTTCTCTCAACTACTTCGACTGGAGTGATCATGCCCGCATCTGTCTCGACCAGATGGGCAGGGGCCACCGCGCTCGCCGCGCTGCTGGCCTGCCCTGCCTTCGCTGAAACGCAATCGGTTTATTACGACAACCTGACGGCCAGCGCCGTCGTCGCGGCGCAGCTCAACCCCGGCGACAACCTGTTCATCGATACCTTCACCACCGAGCACGGCAGCCTTACCCAGACCACCACCTTCACGCTGGCCGACGCGGTCGATTTCAACGGCCTGGCCGGCTGGATCATCGATACCGCAGACGGCCAGGGTCCCCGGCTGGTGGGGGTCAATATCGACATCCTCGATGCCGCATCGAACGTGGTGGCCAGCGACGACTTCGAAGGCGTGCTGGGCGGCTTCGCGGATTCGAGCTTCCTGGGCAGCCTGGGGCCGGGTACCTATACGCTGATCGCAACCGGCAATGCGGCGCGCGATGCGTCGCTCGATATCTCGCTGTCGTTTACACAGCCGGTTCCCGAACCCGCGACCTATGGCATGCTGATCGGCGGACTCGGCGTGCTGGCGATGCTGGCACGGCGGCGCCGATAGGTTGCAAGCCCCGGGCACGGGCTCCACGGCAGCCCGGCGCAGATGAAGGGAGATCAGGGCCGGCGCTCAAGGTAGGGCCGGCACGCCGCTTCTTTCCCGGCGCCGCCGTTGCAGATGTGCCAGCGGCACATTACCGCGCCTTTCTTGCCGAGCGGCGGACAGCGCTTGAACGTTCCGCCGCTGCGCGCCGCGCCCTTCTTCGCGACGCGGCGCTCCTGCACACCATCGCGCTTTGCCACACGCGCCGGGCGGCTCCGCTTCGGCGGCTGCGCCCCTGCGTCCATCGCGGTGCTGGCGTCGCCGTTTGCTTTCGCCTGGCTTGCGCTGGTCGAAGCTGCCGCTGCGCCTGTCCCGGCTCCGGCAGCGGTGCCAGCCATCTGTTGCGCTGCCGGTGCAGGCGGCGTGGCATTGACGGGTGCCGGCCCCGACGCCGGTGCGGGTGTGGGTACAGGGCCGGCTGGCGACTGCGGCGTTGCCGTGGCCAGCACCGCCGCACCGGCCAGCCCCGCTGCCGCGCCGGGCAGCATGCTGGCAGGCGCCACCGCGGTTGCAGGCGGGGGCACCTCTGGCGTGACCGGCGCCCCCGGCGCGGCCGCCAGGCCAGGCGCTTCGGCCGGGCCCTCGACCGAAAGCGCAGCCACGCTGGCCACCTGGCGCAGCGCCTGCTCGGCCTGCCACTTGCGCACCAGCGTGGGCGCTATCGCAACGATCGCCAGCACGAGCAGGCCGATGAAGATCCACGGCAGGCGGTGGCGCCAGCGAAACGCGGCACTGTCGTCTGCCACGCTCTCGGCCGGGGGAACAAAAACGCCTGGGCCGTCGGTGCCGGCGGCCGTCGCCGGTGGAGGCGCGTTCGCGCCTGCGGATGGCGTATTGGCGTCGTCCGCGGCGGTTGCAGGCTGGGCGGCTTGTTCTGGTGGAGGTGGAAAATGTTCACGCATACAGTAGAGTACGACTTTTGCGCCTGGCGCGCGAGGTGGCGCGCCACGAACGTGGCGGCGGCCGCGCCATCATCCGGCCAGCCGGTCCACCGCGCCGCACGGATTACGGAGTCGCCCTCCGCGGTGGAATCGGCGCATCCCGCGGCAACAGGCCCTCGGCCAGCAGTTCCTGCCAGAACACTTCCGGTATTTCGATCTCCAGCAGGGTGGCATTGCGCTGCAAGTGAGCGGGACTGCTGGCACCGGGAATGGTGGCGACGACGACCGGATGCGCCAGGCCGAATTGCAGCGCGGCAGCGGCCAGGTCGACATTGTGCCGCGCCGCCACCTGGCGCAGGCGCTCGCGGTGCTGTTGCTGCTCCGGCCTGGCCGGCCCATAGTCGTAGTTGCTGCCACCGGCCAGGAAACCGGAGTTGAACGGCCCACCCTGCACCACGTGCGCACCGCGTTCGGCGCACAGCGGGAACAGTTCCTCCAGCGGAGTCTGTTCCATCAGCGTGTAGCGGCCGGCCAGCAGGAAGATGTCCGGATCGGATTGCTGCAGCGCGCGCAGGCACGGTTCGACGGTATTCACACCCAGTCCCCAGCCCTTGATCAGGCCCTCCTCGCGCATCTTGACAAGTTCTTCGAAGGCGCCGCCGGGGCCCGCGGCAATCCGGAAGTAATGGTCGAACTCGTTGCCGAGAAAGTCGGGTGACAGGTCGTGCACGTAAGCGATGTCGATGCTGCCGATGGCCAGGCGCTGGAGGCTGTCCTCCACCGAGCGGCGGGCGCCGGCGGCCGTGTAGTCGAGCACGCGCCGGAACGGCAGCGATGTAACGAACGGGCTGGCGATGTCGCCGGCCACGTCCGGCACGAGCAGCCGGCCCACCTTGGTCGAGAGCGTGTAGCTGTCACGCGCGCGCCGGCGCAGCGCCTGGCCGAAGCGTAGTTCCGACAGGCCGGTACCGTAATGCGGCGCGGTGTCGAAATACCGTATGCCGGCATCCCAGGCAGCGTCCACGGTGGCTTCCCCTGCCGCGTCGGTAGTGGCTTTGTACATGTCGCCGAGCCCGGTGCCGCCCAGGCCCAGGCGCGTGATCGGTCGATAACGCTGGTTCACGTTGGATCCCTTCTTCCCGTTGATGGAGGCGCGGCGGATCGCCGCGGGCTCATGCTACACCGCGACGGGTACCGCACGATTCAGCTGGCTGAACAGGAACTGCGGCTGTGGCCGCTGCGCCATCAGGAGGACCCCTTCCCTTCGCGCTGCCGGCGGGCAGCACTCAGGTAGGTGTCCAGCGCGGGAGCGCGCGCCAGCCCGAGCCGCTTGCGCATTGCTTCTTCCGGCGTGCCCGCTTCCAGTTCCGCCACGGCGAAGCCGTTACGCAGCGTGCGCCCGCCCACGTGCGGTATCGCCACACCCGCCTCCGTCAACGCGCTGCGTGCCTGCCGGTACACCGTGCTCTTGTGCAGCGGCCGCCCTTCCGGGTCCGCGGGAAACGCCAGACTGCCGGGGATGCCGAGCCGTTCGCGTGCCGCGAGCCAGTCCAGCACTTCAGCCACCGCATGCGCCTGCAGGAAGGTTTCGTGCGGATGGCTGGTAGGCTGCTTGGCCGTCGGCGTGAGCCTGATGCGCAAGGTGCCGTCCGCTTCGGGCTCGGATGCGACTTCCCTGGTCAGCAGCCCGATCGCCTCGGCCACGCGCAGACCCGCGCATAGCATGACCAGCTGCATTGCCCTGTCGCGCTGACGCTTCCAGGATGTCAGCTCGGGCTTCCTGGCCACCACCTGGTCGGCCTGCACCGGCGTCAGCGCGACCATCTCGCGATCGCGCACGGGCCGGTCCGCCGCCATGATCGCGATGGCGCCACTGGCTGGATTCGGCAGGCGGCCGATATGCTCGTAGCACCGCTCGAGCAGGCGCAGGTAGCGGTAGGCGATCTTGCTGTGCAGTGGGCGCCCGCGCGCGTCGCGGGTCGCGAGAAATTCGATCAGATCGCCAGGCTGCAATCCGGACATGGTGCGGCCGTGCGCGCGCAGCCATTTGGCGAAGCGGCCGAACATGAAGGTGTACACCTCGGCCGACGCCGCAGACAACGGCGGCGCGGCGCGCTTGGCCGTTTGCGCGAACGCGGGGCTGTGGAGGAACTGGTCGAATGCGGTGACGGGATTGCGGTCCCAGGCGGAGATGTTCATGGTGCGGCGATCTTACCATTGGCGCTGCGGCGCGTTCGATTCCCTGCCCCGCAAGCGGGCGGCACTTCTTTGTAGACTTGGCGGTCGAGTAGCCCGGATTCTTGGAGGTCGGATAGATGGATTGTCTTTCGGTTAGTTGCATTTTAATGCTGAACACCAGTGCGTTCACCAGGGCTTTCTTTCCGTGGACGTCGGTCGTCGATGGATGATGGGAATGGTCCAGATGCTGGCAGGCTTGATGTGGTTGACGTAATGAACCGGCCTCGGCCAAGGGGTAAGCAACTCGCGAAGGAGCACTGCATCCCCGAAAAGCAAAAGGCCCGCAACATGCGTTGCGGGCCCTCTGATAATGAAACGAATCCTGGTGGGAAGTGCAAGTTTCGAACTTGCGACCCCTGCAGTGTGAATGCAGTGCTCTACCCCTGAGCTAACCTCCCGAAGAAGCGCTATTATAGGTGCCGCCTTGCGCCAGGTCAAGTACCTGCCGAGCTGGCGGAAGGGGCGTCAGGCCGCGGTACGCCAGACGCAGGTGCCCTTCACTGCCTTGTCCAGTCCGTTGAGCAGGTCCTCGTGCGCGGCCACCTCGTCGTCCGAGGCGCGCAGCACGATGATCTCGGCCAGCGCCACCTGCTCGAGGTGCGAGCCGGCCGATTCCTCTTCCACTTCGATATCCATGCCCAGGCTGTTCTGGCCGCGCGTCATGGCCAGGTACACGTCCGCCAGCAGTTCGGCATCCAGCAACGCGCCGTGCAGCTTGCGGTGCGCGTTCGAGATGCCGTAGTGATCGCACAGCGCATCGAGCGAGTTGCGCTTGCCGGGCCGCAGCTCCTTGGCCTGCACCAGCGTATCGATGACGCCGCCGATATGCTCGTCGAACGACGGCAGGTTCAGCATGCGGAATTCGTGGTTCAGGAAGCCGAGGTCGAACGGCGCGTTGTGGATGATGACTTCGGCACCGCGGATGTATTCGCGCAGTTCCTCGGCGATCTGGCCGAATCGCGGCTTATCGGACAGGAATTCCGTCGTCAGGCCGTGCACCGCCAGTGCGCCCTCTTCCGACTCGCGATCGGGATTGATGTAGCGGTGGAAGTTGTTGCCGGTCAGCTTGCGATCAACCAGCTCGACGCAGCCGATCTCGATGACGCGGTTGCCCAGCTTGGGGTTGATGCCGGTGGTTTCGGTATCGAGGACGATCTGGCGCATGGTACAGGATGCTTTTCTGGATGAGCCGCGCAGTATACAAGAAGAAAGCCGCGCGGCGGTGAATCTTGCCTTCTTCTTACCTGCCTCTTCTGCCTCTTCTGCCTCTTACCGGCCGCGCACCGCATCGACGCCGCGGTTGGCCAGCATGTCGGCCCGCTCGTTGCCCGGGTGGCCATTGTGGCCGCGCACCCAGCGCCAGTCGACCTTGTGCACCGACTGGGCGATATCGAGCGCCTGCCACAGGTCGGCGTTCTTGACCGGTTCCTTGGTCGACGTTTTCCAGCCGCGCGCCTTCCAGCCATGGATCCATTCGCTGATGCCCTTCTGCACGTACTGGCTGTCGGTGTGCAGCACCACTTCGCATGGCCGCTTCAGCGCATTGAGGGACTCGATGACGGCCTGCAGTTCCATCCGGTTGTTGGTGGTGTTCAGCGCGCCGCCGAACAGTTCCTTTTGCGCTTCGCCGGCCACCATCAGTGCGCCCCATCCGCCGGTGCCGGGATTGCCCTTGCACGCGCCGTCCGTAAAAATCTCGACTTTATCCATGATCCTTGTGTTTGTTCGTTGCAGGCACCGCCACAGGCGACTTCGCCTTTTTCTTGCTCCAGGCCGGCCCGATCAGCCGCATTCCCTTGACCCGCTTGATTGCCTGGACAAGGTAGACGGCACCGAAGTACGGCCACCAGCGCTCGCCGGCCCGGTCCATGAACGCATACCTGGCCAGCCAGTGCTCCGTGCGGCAGGCAGGAGCATAACAGCCGAAGTGGCTGTGGCTGACGCCCATGTTCAGCAATTTTAACCAGTCCTTCATGCGCAGCATCGAAATCTGCTCGCCGCGCGGCAGGTAGCGGGTACCGGTCACCCTGCCCCGCATCTGCCGCAAGCCCCACAGGCTGGCCGGGTTGAAGCCGCAGATGATCAGCTGGCCCTCCGGGATCAGCACCCGCTCCACTTCGCGCAGCACCTGGTGCGGTTCGGACGCGAATTCCAGCACATGCGGCATCACCACCAGGTCCAGGCTTTGCGAAGGAAATGGCAGTTCCAGCGGGTCCAGTGTCAGCGCGATGGGGCGTCCGGGCGTTTCCACGGTACGGCCCGGCAACGTGTCGGCCAGCCACTTGTGCGGCATCCGGCTGGCGGCCAGCGCGTCGATCTGGGGCATGCCGATCTGCAGCGCGTTGTAGCCGAAGATATCGGCCGTCAGCGCGTCCAGGCGGCTTTGCTCCCAGGCGCGCACATAGCGTCCGGCCGGCGTTTGAAGCCAGCTGTCCAGCGCTATAATGGATTTTTCGGATGCTGCGCTATCCATGCGTTTCCTTGGCAATGACCTCGATCGACTTTACATCCATTCGCAGTAAACCAGCCACTGCGTCATCTGCTGAACCTTCGGCTGCACCGACGGCTGAACCATCGGCCGCACCATCGGCTGAGCCATCGGCTGAGCCATCTCGTCAACAGTCGGCAGAACAATCCGTGGAAGCGGGCGAAGCGGCGGCGCCGCCAGCGCTGCGCGTGCTGCCCGTGCCGGCATTCAACGACAACTACCTGTGGCTGATCCATGACGGCCGCCATGCCGCGGTCGTCGATCCCGGCGATGCCGAGCCCATCCTCGCTGCGCTGCGCGATCGCGGGCTGGCACTTACCGCCATTCTACTCACCCACCACCATCGTGACCATATCGGTGGTGTGCCGGCGTTATTGCAGCGGTTCGATGTGCCCGTGTTCGGCCCCCGGCACGACGGTATTGCCGCCGTCACGCAGCCGCTGGGGGAAGGCGACCGCTTCGCCGTGCCGGGTATCGGCCTGGAGCTCGCCGTGCTGGACGTGCCTGGCCACACCAATGGCCACATCGCCTATGTTGCCGACGGTACGCGTGGCGAGGGAGCGCGCTGGCTGTTTTGCGGCGACACGCTGTTCGCGGGCGGATGCGGCCGCCTGTTCGAGGGGACGCCGGCGCAGATGGCGGCTTCGCTGGACAAGCTGGCCGCTCTGCCGCCCGAGACCGAGGTTTTTTGCGCCCACGAGTACACGCTGTCGAACCTGCGGTTTGCGCTGGCGGTCGAACCTGGTAACGAAGCACTGCGGGCGCGCATGGATGTGGAGACGAACAAGCGGCAACATGGCGTGGCCACCGTGCCGAGCACTATTGCCGTCGAGCGCGCAACGAACCCCTTCCTGCGCTATCGCGATGAATCGATTGCGCAGCGTCTCGCCGCGGCGGGCAAGGTGGCGGCTGGTGCCGCTCCGCTCGCCGTGTTTGCGGCGCTGCGCGAATGGAAAAACCATTTTTGACAGGAACAACTATGGAGAAAGTCCGGTTTTATTACGACCCGATCAGCCCTTATGCCTGGCTGGCAACGAAACAGATCGCCCGCATCGAAGCCGCGGGTGTACACCTGGAAATGGAGCCCGTGCTGCTGGCCGGATTGTTGAAGGCGCATGGCACGAAAGGGCCGGCCGAAGTGCCGGCCAAGCGTGAATTCCTCTTTCGCGACGTGATGCGCATTGCCGATGCGCATGGCCTGCCGTTCCGCGGGCCGCCGGGCCATCCGTTCAACCCCTTGCTGGCGCTGCGGATGTGCCTGGCGATACAGTCCCTGACGAGCAGGCGCCGCTTCACGTTCATGCTGTCGCAGGCTTGCTGGGAGCGTGGACTGGATCTTTCGAGCCCGGCCGTGCTGAAGGCACTGGCGGCCGAGTGCGACCTGAACGGCGAAGCGCTGGTGGCAAACGCAGGCGACCCCGCGATCAAGCAGGCACTGATCGATGCGACGGAAAACGCCGCGGCGGCCGGTGTGTTCGGCGTGCCGACGTTCAGCTATATGGGCGAGCTGTTCTGGGGCGGCGACCGCATCGACCTGCTGCTGCGCCGCATTGCAGGCCACCGCATCGATGAAGCCCGGCTGAAGGAATTCCTGGCCCGCCCCGCCCTGGCAGAACGCGGCATGTAATGCGCGAGCACCGGCAAGGCGGCTGATGCGGGCAGCCGATGCGGGCAGACGACACGAGCCGATTACCGGCGCCCGCAGCGAGCGCCGGTACGGAGCCCGCGGGGCCGGTCAGATTTCTTCGTAAAGCGGCAGCGTGAGGAACTCGGCAAACGATTCGGATGTCGACATCTGTTCGAAGATCTGCGCGGCGCGCTCGTAGTTCGGGCTGCCGCCGTCCGGTGCGGATTCCTTCACCTTCGGCAATTCCTCGGCAATCATCGCCCGCACGATGTCGGCCGTGACCTTGCGGCCGTCGTCCAGTACGCCCTTCGGCGAACGGATCCACTGCCACACCTGCGAACGGCTGATCTCGGCGGTGGCCGCGTCTTCCATCAGGTTATGGATGGGCACGCAGCCATTGCCGCCCAGCCAGCTGCCCAGGTAGTGGATGCCCACGTTGATGTTGTAACGCAGGCCGGCCTCGGTGATCGGCGCCTCCGGCTGGAAGTCCAGCAGGTCGGCTGCCGTGACTTCCACGTCCGGGCGCTGCTTGCCGATCTGATTCGGCGCATCGCCCAGCACGTTGGTGAACTCGGCCATTGCCAGCCCGACCAGGCCCGGGTGGGCAACCCATCCGCCGTCGTAGCCGTCGGTGGCATCGCGCGACTTGTCGTTGCGCACGCCGGCCATGGCCGTTTCGTTCTTCTCCGGATCGTTCTTGATCGGAATCAGCGCCGACATGCCGCCGATCGCCGGCGCGTTGCGCTTGTGGCAGGTCTTCAGCAGCAGCAGCGCATAGGCGCGCATGAATGGCGCCGTCATCGTCACCTTCGGGCGATCGGCCAGGCAGAAGTCCTTGTCGACCTTGAATTTCTTGATGCAGCTGAAGATGTAGTCCCAGCGGCCAGCATTCAGGCCGGCGCTGTGCTCGCGCAGTTCGTACAGGATCTCGTCCATTTCAAACGCGGCAAGGATCGTTTCGATCAGGACGGTTGCCTTGATCGTTCCCTGCGGCAGGCCCAGCTCGTCCTGCGTCATCACGAAGATGTCGTTCCACAGGCGCGCTTCGAGGTGCGATTCCATCTTCGGCAGGTAGAAATACGGACCCGCGCCGCGTGCCAGCTGCTCGCGGGCGTTATGGACCATGAACAGCGCGAAATCGAACACGCCGCCGGAAATGCGCTTGCCGTCGACCAGCACGTGCTTTTCATCGAGATGCCAGCCGCGCGGGCGCACGACCAGCGTCGCCGTCTTGTCGTTGAGCTTGTAGGATTTGCCGTTCTGTTCCAGCGAGATCGTCTTGCGCACCGCATCGATCATGTTCAGCTGGCCGGTAATCTGGTTGTCCCAGTTCGGCGTGTTCGAATCCTCGAAGTCGGTCATGTAGCTGTCCGCACCGGAGTTCAGGGCATTGATGACCATCTTGCGCTCGACCGGACCGGTGATTTCCACGCGGCGGCACTGCAGTGCCGCCGGGATCGGCGCGATCGTCCAGTCGCCGGCACGGACATGCGCCGTTTCAGCCAGGAAATCGGGACGCTCGCCGGCATCGAGACGTTTCGCGCGCTCGACGCGGGCCGCCAGCAATTCCTGGCGCCGCGGCTCGAATGCGCGCGACAGTTTTGCCACCAGGGCCAGCGCTTCCGGCGTCAGGACGCTTTCATAGCCGGGCTTGATCTCTCCCTTGATTTCCATACCTGCCGGTAACGTGATGCTCATGTCGATCTCCTTGTGCTCTGGTGAAATTGGATGCCTTGCAGTATATTGACTGCAAACTTATCTAAACAAGACAAATAATCACTTCATCTGTGCGAATTTGTCATAAATCGACGCCATGGCACAGTTCAAGCAGATTTCCACGTTCGTGGAAGTGGTCGCGCGGGGCAGTCTTTCTGCCGCGGCACGCGCCGAAGGTATCGCACCGGCCGTGATCGGCCGCCGCCTCGATGCGCTGGAGCAGCGCCTGGGCGTCAAGCTGTTACAGCGTACCACGCGCAAGCTCGCCCTCACCGACGAAGGCGCCGCCTTCCTGGAGGATTGCCAGCGCATCCTGGCCGACCTGGAAAGCGCCGAAGCGGCGGCCGCCGAACGCAGCGCGCGCGCCACCGGCCACCTGCTGATTTCGGCACCGGCGGGATTCGGGCGCCACCACGTCGCCCCGCTGATTCCGTCGTTCGTCGCGGAGCACCGCGACGTAACCGTCACGCTGAACCTGAACGACCGCGTGGTGGACCTGATCGGCGAAGGGGTGGACGTGGCGATCCGTATCGCCACGCTGGAGGATTCGAATCTGGTCAGCGTGAAACTGGCGGACAACCGCCGCGTCGTCGTCGGTGCGCCCTCCTACCTGCAGCGCCACGGCATCCCGAAAACCCTGGACGACCTGTCGCGCCACAACTGCATGGCGATCAGCAGCGCCGGCAGCCAGCGCGGCTGGACCTTCCGTGACGGCAGCAAGAACGTCACGCTGCGAACCACGGGCAACATGAGCTGCAATGACGGCGCGGTATTGCATGACTGGGTGCTGGCAGGCAAAGGATTGGGTTGGCGCTCGATGTGGGAAGTCGGCGTCGATATCGAAGCCGGGCGCCTCGTTACCGTGCTCGACGACTATGCCGCGCCGGGCAATGACAATATCTATGCAGTGTTTGCCCAGCGGCGGCACTTGCCATTGCGAATCCGCGCTTTCGTCGATTTCCTGCGGCGCACCTATGGGCAGCCGGGATACTGGGCCAAGGGCTGACGGGACGCTGACCGGTATCGCCGGCCATGAGTGCGGCACGGGCCGGGCGGCCCGGCGATTTCATGGGATTGCACGATTGCTGCAGGTTCGCCGGTTCCGCGGCAAATTTGCTTCAGATGGCGTGCGTCAGATGGCATGCGTCAGATGGCATGCGTCGAATGGCGTGCGGCAGGCATGGGTGCAGCACGGGGCAGCTCGTGGATGCAATTGTGGCGCAATTCAGGTGCAATTCAGGTGCAGCTCGGGTGCAGTGGTGCGCCTTTGACCACCTTGGAAATCGATGCGCCGGCAATGGACAAAAAAAAATCCTCGGAAACCGAGGATTTTTTGATCGTTAGATCCAGCGTATTACAGCGGCTGAATGTTCGATGCTTGCTTGCCTTTCGGGCCAGCGGTTACATCGAAGGATACGCGCTGGTTCTCTTGCAGAGATTTGAAGCCGTTGGTTTGGATCGCCGAGAAGTGAGCGAACAGATCTTCGCCGCCTTCGTCAGGGGTGATGAAGCCAAAACCCTTCGAATCATTGAACCATTTTACGATACCAGTTGCCATTACAATTCCTATTACAGTTAAATGAGCTTACGCCCGTGATATCGTTTGAAGCAAGTATGCAATGGCAGACAAACTGCACTACTCTTGAATCTAAACGATCCCGCATTATACCGAATGCAGCGCCAAAAGCACGTCGTGAGGCACGATTTCGTGAAAATATTCACTACTGTCGAGCGAAAAGTGATGGGAATCACATGAATGAAGGCAAAAATCCCGTGAAACCGGATTAAAAATGCTCTCAATCAATGAATCTTGCCACTTTCGGAGCTCGGGAGACGACAAATAGATGGGGCCGAATCATTTCGGAAACGGACTGGACCAAAGTTCGATCGACCGGCTCAGATCAACGTCAGATGAACATTAGATCAGTTGAGTCCGGATAGCTCGATGTGGACCGCCTGTCTTCAACTGCCGTGATCAGCGTACGACCATCGAAATGCTGCGATCGACGTACCCGGAACCACACCAGCCAGCGATACTATCCTGCCACCATCAAATTGCCTGCCTCGCAAGAATGCCCTCGCGTCGTTCGGCATATGTGTAACTATAGACAATATAGGCCGCGACCGTTTGATTAATATCAATCGTGCGCGGGATAATTCGCACTGTGAGGATCCCGCAAGGCCCATTCGACATAGGCATGGATTTGCGCCGACAGTGCGGCCCAGCCGGCTTCTCCCGCCATCTGGCCGCGCACCGCCTGCTCCAGCCGGCGCGCCTGCTCGCCCAGCAGCGTAAAGCCGAACGAGCCGGCCGAACCGGCCACGGTATGCAGTGCCTGCTGCAGCCTGTCCAGCCGGGGGCCGTCGGGCGCCCCGCCAGCGGCCGCCAGCGCCTCGGCGATTTCCGCCATGCGTGCCGGGATACTGGCGGCGAACATGTCCGACAACGCCTGCAGGCGGGCGCGGTAGTTGGGGTCGAGCGGCGCTGCCACGATCGCGACGGCGCCGCTTACTTGGTACCGAAGATGCGGTCGCCGGCGTCGCCCAGTCCGGGCACGATGTAGGCGTGATCGTTCAGGTGCGAATCGAGCGAGGCACAGTAGATCTTCACACCCGGATGCGCGTCCTGCACTACCTGGATGCCTTCCGGCGCCGCCACCAGCGCCAGGAAGATGATCTGGTCGTCGGTCACGCCACGATTCTTCAAGACCTCGATCGCATGGACCGCCGAATTGCCGGTCGCGACCATCGGGTCGCACAGGATGAACGTACGGTCGACGAGGTCCGGCAGCCGCACCAGGTATTCGACCGGGTGGTGCGTTTCCGGGTCGCGGAATACACCGATATGCCCGACGCGGGCCGACGGTACCAGGTTCAGCAGGCCATCGCTCATGCCGATGCCGGCACGCAGGATCGGTACCACGGCAAGCTTCTTGCCGGCGATCACGGGAGCATCGACCGTCATCAGCGGGGTTTCGATCTCGCGCGTCGTCAGCGGCAGGTCGCGGGTGATTTCATACCCCATCAGCAGCGTGATCTCCTTCAGCAGCTCGCGGAACGTGCGGGTCGACGTGGTCTTGTCGCGCATATGGCTCAGCTTGTGCTGGATCAGCGGATGATCGGTGATGAACAGGTTCGGGAAGCGCGGATCTTGTTTCATGTTGACTAAAGTGCAGGCGGTTTGTGTTCCGCATTATCCCAGCCCGCGATGCGCGCTGTCCATGGCGCGGCTTGAAAAAAACGCCACAGCAACCAGTCCGCTGCCAGCGCGCGTTGCAGGCCGGAAGCCATCCGCGCACTCCACTTCAACAACGCGTTCGACGGTTCGCGGCTTGCCCTGCAGTCGCTGCACGCGCAGGCCGTTGAGCGTTTCATCGGGCAGGAAGCGCGGCACGGGAAAACACGACAGGCGGCGCCCGCCGGATTCACCAGTGTGCGCCAGCACCTGGTGTGCATCGGCCTGCAGTGCGGAAAGAACCACTGATGGCCCACCAGGCCGTACACCCCTTCCCATCGTCGCGCTGCCCGGTGCCTTATTGACAGGTCCTTGTTCCATCAGCCAGCCCAGCGCAAGGCGATTGCCGCGGCAACGACGGCACCGGCCCGCCCGAACAGCGACGCGCTGCGTTAGAATGGCCGCGATTTTCAGTCACGGGAGCAACACATTTTTCCAAAACCACGGTAAATGTTGCTTCGTTTCATGTTTTTGTTCGCCCAAAGTGATACATTCACGCAACGTGACCGTCCGTCTCGCCCGGCTCGCGTACCGTCAGAGCCAAATAGCGCTCCATGGCAGGCATTCACAGGACGAGATACCAGAATAGACCGCTGCATTGTCCATGCTTTCCAGTCCTACCTCGCCCTTGCCGGATAACGCACGGCACGCACTCGACGGCATGCTCGAAGAAGCCGGCGACATCGTGTTCCGGCTCGATCCGCCCGGCAACGTGCTGTTTGCCAGCCGCCGCGCCATGACGCTGCTGGGCGCCGGCCGTCCTGTCGCAGGCCGCCCGCTGGAGACCTTCGTGTCCGAACTCGACGAAGCAGCCTTGAAGGCCGCGCTCGCCGGGCTGGCGAAGGACGGCGTTGCGCGCCTCGAGCTGCGCATGCAGTCGGCGGACAGCGACGTGTGGTTCGACCTGCGTTTTTCCACCTTTGCCGACACGGATGGCGCGAGCCAGGTGCTGGTGGTCGGGCGCGACCTGTCGGTCCAGCAGGCCACCGAGGAACGCCTGCGGCACATGGCCACGCACGACACCCTGACCGAGTTGCCGAACCGGCTGCTGCTGACTGACCGCATCCGGATGACGATCGCCCAGGCGCGCCGCTCGGGCCAGGGCTTCTCCGTTGCCGCCATCGGGCTCGACAGCTTCCGTAAAGTCAACGACGGGCTCGGCCACCCGGTCGGCGATACCGTACTGAAGATGGCCGCGGCACGGCTGCGCAAGACGCTGCGCGACAGCGATACGCTGGCGCGCGTGGGCGGCGACGAATTCGTGGCGGTTCTCCCCGGCACCTTCAACGAACAGCAGATCCGCCTCGTCACGGGACGACTGCTGGCCACGCTGCAGGCGCCGTTCGAGATCGGCGCGCACACGATCTATGTCGGCGCGTCGCTGGGCGTGGCCGTGTATCCGCAGCACGCCGAGGACGACGTGCGGCTGGTCGCCCTGGCCGATGCCGCACTGTCGCGTGCCAAGGAAACGGGCAAGGCGCGCTGTGTGATGTACAGCCCGCGTCACTCGAGCCCGACCGAAGACGACATTTCCCTCGAAGCGGCCATGTTCCAGGCGGTGCGCGAAGGCGAGTTCGTGCTGCATTACCAGCCGATCGTCGATGCGACCACGCGCGAGATCGAAGGATTCGAAACGCTGATGCGCTGGAAGCACCCTACCCTGGGCATGGTGTCGCCGGCACGCTTCATCCCGATTGCCGAGACTAACGGCCTGATCAATCTGCTGGGCGCCTGGGCGCTGAAGGCTGCGTGCGTGCAGCTCAGGCAATTCCAGGAGGCAGCGAAACGGCCGCTGTACATCTCTGTTAATATCAGCCCCCGCCAATTTCGTAGCGACAAGTTTTTAGAAGTGCTAGACGACGCCATATCCTACTCCGGCCTGTCCGGCGACCAGCTAGTGCTGGAAATCACCGAGGGCACGCTGATGATCGACCCGGCGCACGCTGAAACCATTCTCGGCAAGATGGCCGAACGCCGCGCCCGCATCGCGATCGACGATTTCGGTACCGGCTACTCATCGCTCGCCTACCTGAAGCGCTTCCCGATTTCGGTGCTGAAGATCGACCGCGCGTTCATCCGCGACCTGCCGGCGTCGCAAAAGGATGGCGCGATCTGCAACGCCGTGCTGGACCTGGCGCGCCACCTGTCGCTGTCGGTGGTCGCCGAAGGCGTCGAAACCGAGGAACAGATGGCTTACATGCGCGAACGCGGCTGCCGGTACGTGCAGGGTTACCTGACCGGCAAGCCAATGGCGGCCAACGTGGCGATCGCCGCGCTGACCGAGCGCCATTACGAAGAAGTCATGCGCGCCGAAGCGACGAAGGTGGTGCAATGAACGCCGATACCGCGATCAGCCCGCTCGGCGAGCAGACCTTGGCCCTGCTGTGGGAACGCACGCGCCGGCAGGGCGACATGCCCGCCTTCGCGAAAGCCATCGGCGCCGTGCTCGGCGCCATGCGCGGCGAGGACGACGGCGAATTCTCGATGACCGAAACGGTGCTCTCGGACCCCGTGCTCACCAACAAGGTGCTGCGCCTGGCGAACAGCACGATGTACTCCGCATTCGGCCAGCACGTCAACACCGTCAGCAAGGCGGTGCTGGTGCTGGGCACGGAAGCCATCGGCCACCTGGCGCTGGGCCTGAAACTGGTCGAGGAACTCAGTTCGAGCGCCAGCGACTCCACGCAAGCGCATATCGAGATGGAAAAAGCGGTGCTGGCCGGACTGGTGGCGCGGGAGCTCGCCGCCACGGTGCGCAGCCCGCAGACCGAACTCGCGGTCGTGTGCTCGATGCTGCACACGCTGGGCCGGATGATGGTCACGTTCTACCTGCCCGAGCACTGGCTGAAACTGCAGCAGCGCGGCGGTCCAGGCAACGAGGATGCGGCGGCGCTTGAAATGCTCGGCATCTCGCTGGCCGATATCGGCATGGCGGCCGCCCAGCGCTGGAACCTGCCACGCAACCTGGTCGCCGGCATGCGCACCGTGGACGCGGACACTGACGCGGCACAGGAACCGCAGGGTCAATGGCAAGCGCCCGGCGCGTTGCCCGCATCCGACTGGGTCGCCGGCATCGCCACGCTGGCGCGGCACTGCGCCGCCTCGCTGTGGCACGACGATGAAGAAGGCGCCGCCGAGATCGCCCGGGTCAGCGCCGCTTTCGCACCGCTGCTGGGCCTGGAACTGGAGCAGATGCGCGGCGCCATCGCCCAGGCCCGCGAGACCGCGGCCGAGGAACTGGCGATCGCTCCCCTGTCGAAGCCGCTGGAGCGTCGCGCCAAGGCCCTCGCGCAGACGCGCCAGCGCGCCGCCGGCAACCGTATCCTGCAAAGCGGCCTGGCGGACATGCGCGACATGGTCGATACCGCCAGCCCGGGCCAGATGGTCTCGGCGGCGCTGGAGACCGTCTACAAGGGGCTCGATTTCTCCCGGGCGGTGGCGTTCGTGCGCAACCGTCGGGAAAGCCGCTACGCGGCGCGGATGTGCTTCGGCGCACTGCCGAAGGAACAGCTGGCGGCCATGTCGTTCGAGGACGCGTATGAACCGAACGTATTCCATGCGGCGCTGAACAGCGACCGCGTGATCTTCATTGAAAACGCGCGCGATCCGAAATTCGCGGCCAAGCTGCCGCAATGGTGGAAAACCGGCCTGGCCGAAGCGCGCAGCTTCGTGATCCTGCCGCTGTCGGCGAATGGCCAGCCGGCCGGCTTCCTGTACGGGGACTGGGATGAGACGTTCCCCACGATCCACCTGTCGCAGACCGAGTTCGGCCTGCTGAACGACTTGCGCGGACTGGTCGTGAAGGCCATCGAACGGCGGCACCAGCTCGAGATGATGAGCAGCAGGGCCGCATAGTGCTGAACAAGCGGGTCAAGCAAGCGGCTGAAGCAAGCGGCTGAAGCAAGCGCCGCGAGACGTCATTGCACCGCCGGCATCATGCCGGCGGTTTTGTTTCGGCTCAGCCCTGGCGGCCGATATCCGGCGTTGCCACCCGCACGTCGCCGCACTGGGCGCGGTGCATCAGCGCGTGGTCGATCAGCACCAGCGCGAGCATTGCTTCGGCGATCGGCGTGGCGCGGATGCCCACGCACGGATCGTGGCGGCCGAAGGTTTCCACCATCACCGGATTGCCGGCCTTGTCGATCGAGCGGCGCGGCGTGCGGATCGACGACGTTGGCTTGATCGCGATCGATACCGTGATGTCCTGCCCCGTCGAAATGCCGCCCAGGACGCCGCCGGCGTGGTTGCCGACGAAGCCCTGCGGGGTCAGCTCGTCGCCATGTTCGGAGCCGCGCTGCGCGACGGACGCGAAGCCGGCGCCGATTTCCACGCCCTTCACCGCGTTAATGCCCATCATGGCGTAGGCGATGTCGGCATCGAGCTTGTCGTAGATCGGCTGACCCAGGCCTACCGGGACATTCTTCGCCACCACGTCGATGCGCGCACCGATCGAATCGCCCGACTTGCGCAGTTCGTCCATGTAGGTTTCCATTTGCGCGATCAGGGCCGCATCGGCCGTCGCCGCGAAAAACGGATTGGTCGGCACGTGCGCGAAGTCCTGGAACGGCACCTCGATGTCGCCCAGCTGGCGCATGCAGCCGGCGAACTCGGTGCCATACTGTTCCTTCAGCCACTTCTTGGCGATCGCCGCCGCGCCCACCACGGGCGCCGTCAGCCGGGCCGACGAACGGCCGCCGCCGCGCGGGTCGCGCACGCCGTATTTGTGCCAGTACGTGTAGTCGGCATGGCCGGGGCGGAAGCTCTCGGCGATATTGCCGTAGTCCTTGCTGCGCTGGTCCTCGTTGCGGATCAGCAGCGCGATCGGCGTGCCGGTCGTGACGCCTTCGTACACGCCGGACAGGATCTGCACCGCGTCCGGTTCCTGGCGCTGGGTGACATGGCGCGACGTGCCGGGCTTGCGGCGGTCCAGTTCCGGCTGGATGTCGGCCTCGGTCAGCGCCAGCCCCGGCGGGCAGCCGTCGATGACACAGCCGATCGCCGGTCCGTGAGATTCGCCAAAAGTCGTTACCGTGAACAGCTTGCCAAAGGAATTGCCGGACATGAGATCAATCTGAAAGAGCGGGAGGAACTGGCAATTTTACCGCTTTAGCATCGCGCTAGCCAGCCAAACGGGAAGCGCGGCGCTCGCGCGACAAATATAACAATTTCTTAACGGCAATTAGGTTCGCCGCTTATAATGAAGACGTTGCGCCGGTATCCCGCCCAATCCGTTATAAATGACCGGACGACACCACTGGAGAAGGACGCATGCCCACAACGAGCACCCCCACCGGCTCCGGACAGGACGAACTGGTGTTCCTGGACGAACTACCCCGGCAGCCGCCCGCGGCGCCGCGTGACGCCTGGCGGGTGATGATCGTCGACGACGACGCGGACGTCCACTCCACCACCACCTTCGCGCTCGGCAACCTCGACATGGGCGGCCGCACGCTCGAATTCGTCCACGCCTATTCGGCGGCGCAGGCACGCGAACTGCTGGCGCGCGAACGCGACATCGCCGTCATCCTGCTCGACGTGGTGATGGAACAGGAACACGCGGGGCTGCATCTGGTGCGCCACATCCGCGAAACGCTGAAACTGGCGGACGTGCGCATCATCCTGCGCACCGGCCAACCTGGCTATGCGCCGGAAATCGACGCGATCCGCGACTTCGACATCAACGACTACAAGACCAAATCCGAACTCACCCGCATCAAGCTGTACACCACGGTGACGGCGGCAATCCGCTCGTACGAACAGATCCGCCGCCTCGACGACAGCCGGCGCGGCCTGAACCGCATCGTGGAGGCAGGCACCGCGCTGATGGCCCTGCAGGGCGTGCGCGACTTCGCCGCCGGCGCCCTCGTGCAGGCCGCCGCGCTGATCGGCCAGCCGGCCAGCGGGCTGCTGTGCGTGCGCGGCGAAGCCGGTACCGCCCAGGTGGTGGCGGCCTGCGGCGCCTGGCAGGCATGCGCGGGACGCGTGCTGGGGCCCGATACCGATCCACCGCTGCCGGCCGCGCTGGCGCAGGCGCTGACGGCGCACTGCAACGTCTATGACGCCGATGCCGTCGCGCTGCACCTTGCCGGCAAGACCAAACGTACCTTTGCCGCCCTGCTCGACGTGCGGCAAGCCCCGGCGGAACTGGAGCGCAAGCTGCTGGACGTTTTCGCCGCCAACGTGGCCGTCGGCCTCGACAACGTGGAACTGATGTCGCACCTGCATGACGCGGCCTTCTACGACACGCTGTCGAAATTGCCGAACCGCACGCGGCTGATCGAGATCCTCGATGCGACGCTGGCCGGCCCGGGGCGCGGCGATGCCACGCTGTGCCTGGTCGACCTGGACCATTTTGCCGAAACCAACGATGCGCTCGGCCACGCCTTCGGCGATGGCCTGCTGGCGGCCGTGGCGGCGCGGCTGCGCGACAGCCTGGCCGGGCACTTGACCGTCGCCCGCATCGGTGGCGACATTTTCTGCGTGCTCGGTCCTGCCGACCACGTGCATCCGGCCGCCATCCTGGCGCTGTTCCAGCAACCGTTCGAGATCGAAGGGCAGACCGTGCAGGTCACCGCCACGCTCGGACTGGTGCGGCTGGCCGAGCACGACGGCAGCGGCACCGATGCGCTGAAGGACGCCGATATCGCACTCAAGCGCGCCAAGTCGCAGCAACGTGCCGGCCATTTTTACTTTACGCGCAATATGGGGGTGGAGATCCGCGAACGGGTGCGCATGATGCACGCGTTGCGCACCGCCTTCAGCAAGCACGAGCTGTTCCTCGCTTACCAGCCACAGATGGACCTGGCCACGCGCAAGCCGGTCGGCGCCGAGGCACTGCTGCGCTGGCGCGCCGCGGACGGCCGGTTCGTCCCGCCGGACCGCTTCATCCCGATCGCCGAGTATTCCGGACTGATCATCGACATCGGCGAATGGGTGCTGCGCACCGCCTGCGCCGAACTGGTCCGCCTGCGCGCCGCCGGGCACCAGGATTTCACGATGTCCATCAACGTCTCTCAGGTGCAGTTCCGCCACCCGCAATTCCTCCAGGTGCTGCGCGGCGCGCTGGCCGACACGGGCGCCCCGCCCCGCTACGTGGAACTGGAAATCACCGAATCGATGGCAATGGAAGAGCCGGAGACGTTCATCGAGATGCTTGCCCAGGTCAAGGAAACCGGCGTGCACATCGCGATCGACGACTTCGGCACCGGCTTCTCGTCGCTGTCGCACCTGCAGCGGCTGCGGCTCGACCGGCTGAAGATCGACCGCGCGTTCGTGACCGAGATCAGCGGCGCCTCGCGCGGCAGCAGCATCGCCGAAATGGTGATCCAGCTGGGCCGCAACCTCGGCCTGTCCGTGGTTGCCGAAGGCGTCGAGGACGAGCTGCAGGCCCGCGTGCTGCAACAGCTGGGCTGTCCGCTCGCGCAGGGCTTCCTGTTCGCACGCCCGATGGGCGCCGGCGAACTGTCCGACTGGCTCGAAGACCAGGCCCGCCTGCGGGCATGACACCAGGGCCTGGCTGCCAAGCATATCAACTGGAAACGTTGCCTGGAAAATGGGGACGTACCCCATTTTCCAGGCAACAAAAAACGCTGCCGAGGCAGCGTTTCGGGTAGCAAGCGGCGAACGGATCAGCTGGTCGAGGATCAGCTCATCGAGGATCAGCTCGTCGCGGATCAGTTCGCTGTCTCGTCCTGCTCGGCCGGCCAGTCGCGGATGTAGGCCTTCAGCATGCGGTTCTCGAAACTCTGCGCTTCGAGCACGGCGCGCGCCACGTCGTAGAACGAGATCACGCCCAGCAAGGTCTTGGCGTTCATCACGGGCAGGTAGCGCGCGTGCTTCTCCAGCATGATGCGGCGCACTTCATTGACCTCGGTATCGGGCGTCACGGTGATCGGATGGTCATCCATATGCTTGCGTACGGTGCCGCCGCCCACCGAGCCCTCGTTGGCATGCAGCGCCTTCAGCACTTCGCGGAACGTCAGCATGCCCACCAGGTCACCATACTCCATCACGACGAGCGAACCGATGTCCTTCTCGGCCATGGTGGTGGCAGCCTCCACCAGCGGCTGGTCCGGCGTGATCGTGTAGAGGATGTTGCCCTTGACTTGGAGGATTTCTGATACTTTCATGGTGGCCGTCCTGTCCGTGATGGGTGATTTTCATTCTATGCCTTCTGGCGCAATGTAGCGTATGCCAGTGAAAAAATCCAGCCTGGCACGGGAATAGTGCCCATGGCGGCCGATCGGGCGCTAGTTGCCGGCGGCCGGCGCATCGTCGCGGCCCACGGCGGGGCCGAAATGGTCGGCCAGGGTCAAGCCGAGCCCGGCTTCCACGGCATCCTCGACATTGCGTGCCAGCCGGGCCGCATCGCGCCGTGCCGCCACGTCGCGCGGGTCGTCCGACTCGTTCGCCACGCCGGCATTCACGGGTATGCCGCCGAACACGAACAGCCGGTAGACTTCGGCCAGCGTCAGCGTGTCGGGATTGGCCAGCAGCACCCAGTGATCGCCCGTATGCGCGACATGCTTGCCGAACTGCACGCGCGGCGCCGGCTCGACCCGCACCCGGCCCACCCAGCCCTTGTCCTGCATCCGTTCCAGCAAGGTGTCGAGCTCGTCGAAGCCCAGCCGCGTGCGCGTCCGCAGCGCCGCCGACGACACCAGCGCCGTATCGCCGTAGCGGCTGGCGCCATGCAGCACCTTCAGCACGGCCAGCGCGTCGACGAAGGCGCCGCCCGGCACCGGCTCGTACCACCAGCGCTCGTACTTGATGACCGGCAGCGCCGCCGCCAGCAGCGCGCCCAGCAAAGTGATCAGCCACGACAGGTAGACCCACAGCAGGAACAGCGGCAGTGCCGCCAGCGCGCCATAGATCTTCGAATAGGTGGGGAACTGCGTGATGAACACGGCAAAGCCGCGCTTGGCCAGTTCGAAGGCCAGCCCGGCCAGCACGCCGCCGGCCAGCGCATCGCGCCAGTCGACGACCTTGTTCGGCACCGCCATGTACAGGAACGTGAAGCCGGCCGTCGTCAGGCCCAGCGACAGCACCGAATAGGCCAGCGCGCCGGCGACGTTGCCGACCAGGCTGGAAGTGGCCGAGAAAAAGTCCGTCGACAGCGAGATCGAGATGCCCACCAGCAGCGGACCCAGCGTGATCAGGGCCCAGTAGACCAGCAGCCGGCGCGTCCAGCGGCGCTCGGCCTTCACGCCCCAGATGCGGTTGAACACGCGCTCGATCATGCCCATCATCGCCGCCGACGTGACCACCAGCGTCACCGCGCCCACCGCCGACAGCCGCGTGGCCTGCGACGCGAACGTGGTCAGGTACGACAGGATGGTTTCCGAGATCGCCTTCGGCATCACGCTCTGGATGAAATATGCTTCCAGCGCGGTGCGGAAGGTGGCGAACATCGGGAAGGTGGTGAACACGGCCAGCGCGATCGTCAGCACCGGCACCAGCGCGAACACGGTGGTGAAGGTAAGGCCGCCGGCGACTTGCGGCAGGCTCTCTTCGCGCAGCCGGCGGCGTGCGAACAGGCCCAGGTCGCGCACCTCGGCCCAGGACAGCGAGCGCAGCTCGGCGACGCCGTCGCCGCAGCGACTGGCCACAAAATGGTATAGGCTCCTGATACGTTGCTTCAAATGGTTCGTGTCCCTGTTCACCCGGTAAAGCGTTCTATAATACCAACGATGAACGCGCCCAACCTGATTATCCTAGTTTTGTTCTATTCCCGGCATGGCGCCACGCGCCGCCTGGCCGAGCTGATCGCCCAGGGCATCGAAAGCGTGCCCGGCTGCGATGCACGGCTGCGCACGGTGCCGGCGGTGTCCACCGTCACCGAGGCCACCGAGCCGGAAGTGCCGGTCGACGGCGCGCCCTACGTCGAGCTGGCCGACCTCGATGAGTGCGCCGGCATCGCCGTCGGTTCGCCGACCCGCTTCGGCAACATGGCGTCCAGCATGAAATACTTCTGGGACGGCACGTCGAGCCAGTGGCTGGCCGGCAGCCTGGCCGGCAAGCCCGCCTGCGTGTTCACTTCCACCGGCAGCCTGCACGGCGGCCAGGAATCGACCTTGCTTTCGATGATGATCCCGCTGCTACACCACGGCCTGATGGTCATCGGCCTGCCGTACACGCATCCCGACCTGATGACCACGTCGTCCGGCGGCACGCCGTATGGCGCCAGCCACTGGGCCGGCGTCGATGGCCGCAAGCCCGTCACCGACGAGGAAAAGCGCCTCGCCGTGGCGCTCGGCAAACGGCTGGCCGAAACGGCCGTCAAACTGCGGGGCCGGTAATGTACGGCGCGCGCCAGAAGGTATTGTGGTGGGGGGCGCTGGCCAGCGTGGCCGCGCTGATCGCCTTGTGCCTGCTGTGGGAAACCGTGCTGGCGCCGCTCAAGCCCGGCGGCTCCTGGCTGGCGCTGAAGGCCGTGCCGCTGCTGTTCCCGCTGATCGGCGTATTGAAACGCGACCTGTATACCTTGCAATGGTCGTCGATGATGATCCTTGCCTACCTGGCCGAAGGCGTCGTGCGCGGCTACAGCGACCAGACCATGCGCTGGCTGGGCTGGACCGAGGCGGCGCTGGTGTTCGTGTTCTTCTGCTGCGCGCTGCTGTACGTGCACCCGTACAAGCGCGCCGCCAAGAAGGCGGCGCGCGAGTTGCTGGACAAGGTCGCCCGCAGCCGCAACGGCCACCAGTAAGCACGTCCACCCATCGAGCGCTACCGATCATGACGGCATTCCTGGACCGCTGCCGCGCCATCGCCGGCGCCGATTTCGTGCTCGACACGCCGGCCGGCATGGCGCCATTCCTGCGCGACTGGCGCGGCCGTTTCACCGGCAGTGCGCGCGCCGTGCTGCGTCCCGGCTCCGTCGACGAAGTGGCGCGGCTGGTGCGCCTGTGCGCCGACGAGCGCGTGCCCATCGTGCCGCAGGGCGGCAATACGGGCCTGGTGCTGGGCAGCGTGCCCGACGCCAGCGGCAGCGCCGTGGTGCTGTCGCTGGCGCGCCTCGCCACGATCCGCGCGCTCGATCCCGTCAACCGCACCGTCACCGTCGATGCCGGCGTCATCCTCCAGCACGTGCAAGAAGCCGCGGCCGCCGCGGATTGCCTGTTCCCGCTGTCGCTGGCGGCCGAAGGCAGCTGCACGATCGGCGGCAACCTGTCCACCAACGCCGGCGGCACCGGCGTACTCCGCTACGGGAACACCCGCGAGCTGTGCCTCGGCCTGGAAGTCGTCACGCCCGCCGGCGACATCTGGTCCGGCCTGCGCGGCCTGCGCAAGGACAATACCGGCTACGACCTGCGCGACCTGTACATCGGCGCCGAAGGCACGCTGGGCATCATCACCGGCGCCGTGATGAAGCTGTACCCGGCACCGAAGGCGTCGATCACCGCGCTTGCCGCCCTGCCGTCGCCCGAATACGCGCTGCGGCTGCAGTCGCTGCTGCAGGACCGCGCCGGCGCCAGCCTGACGGGGTTCGAACTGATGTCGGCCCTGTGCCTCGACCTGGTGGCACGTCATTTCCCGGCACTGCCCCGGCCATTCCCCGCGACCTATCCGCAGTATGCGCTGCTGGAAATCTCCAGCAGCGAATCGGCGGATCACGCCGTGCAACTGCTGGAATCGGCCACCGGCGCGGCGTTCGACGCCGGCATCGTGCTCGACGCGGTGGTCGCCACGTCGGTCGCGCAATCGCGCGGCCTGTGGCAGCTGCGCGAGCACATCCCGCTGGCCCAGGCGGCCGACGGCAAGAACATCAAGCACGACATCTCGCTGCCGGTGTCGTCGATCGCCGAGTTCATCGCGCGCACCGAGCCGCAGTTGCAGCAGGCGTTTCCCGGTTGCCGGCTGGTCTGCTTCGGCCACCTGGGCGACGGCAACCTGCACTTCAACGTGGCGCCGCCACCCGGCGTCGACAATGAAGCATTCCTGGTGAACCAGGAAGCCGTGAACCGCGTGGTCCACGATGCAGTCGTCGCGTTCGGCGGCTCGATCTCGGCCGAGCATGGCATCGGCGCGCTGAAGCGGGACGAACTGGCGCGCTACAAATCGCCCGTGGAACTGAACCTGATGCGTGCCATCAAGGCGGCGCTCGATCCGCTGAACATCATGAACCCGGGGAAGATCCTGTGAAGCCGCTGCTGCCCGTGCTGGCGATTGCAATGTCGGGCATGCTGGCTGCCGGCCTGCCCGCCAGCGCGCAAATGTACAAGTGCGAGGACGGCGACAAGGTCGCGTACAGCGAAGCGCCATGCGCACGGGGCACGCAAACCGTGGTGCCGCCGCCCGGCGCACCGGCGGCACGGCGGGAGCCCGCGCCACTGAAACAGCTGCAAAAGCAATCCGCCCAGCTGCAAAAGGAACGGCTGGCACGCGAAGCGCAGCAGGATCGCGCCGACGTCCTGCACGACCGCCGCGCCGCGCAGCACCGCGACCGGTGCAGCAAGCTGGAACTGGCCCACAAATGGGCCGAGGACGACGTGCGCCGCGCCAGCCACCGCGCCATCGATGCCGCCCGGCTGAAGGCCCGGCGCGCCGCCGAACGCCACGCCGCCGCATGCCAGTGACGCCGGCCGGGACCGCCCGTTCGCAAGCCATGCGCACCCTGATGCGCTGGCTGCTGCTGGGCGAATGGCGCGCCCACCCGGTGCGCGCCGTCACCGCCATCGCCGCCATCACCGTCGGCGTGGCGCTGGGTTTCGCGATCCACCTGATCAACGCCGCCGCGTTCAACGAATTCTCCGCCGCCGTGCAAAGCCTGTCCGGCCAGGCCGACGTGCAGGTGGCAGGCACCGAACCGCTGTTCGACGAGGACATCTACGCCAGGCTGGCGCAGCGGCCGGAGGTCGTGGTGGCTTCGCCCGTGCTGGAAGTCAATGCCTCCCTGCCGGGAGGCAAGGAACCCCTGAAAGTGCTGGGCCTCGACGTCTTCCGCGTCGGCTATATCGCGCCCGACCTGATCGGCGCGCCGGCCAGCGGCGTGGCCGGCGACACGCTGGGCAGCGATGCGCTGTTCCTGTCGCCCGCCGCGCAGCAGTGGCTGGCGGCAAAGGCCGGCGACCGCATCGCTTTCATGACCGGCACCGAGACCATCGGATTGCGCGTCGCGGGTTCGCTGCAGCGCGCGCGCGTCGGCCAGCGGCTGGCGGTGATGGACATCGGCGCGGCCCAGTGGCGCTTCGGCCGCCTCGGCAAGCTGTCGCGGGTCGACCTGAAACTGCGCGACGGCGTCGACCGCAATGCCTTCCAGGCCGCGCTGGCGCGCGAACTGGCGCGCGACTTCCCGGGCCGCTTCCGGGTCGGCCAGCCGAACGACACGGACCAGGAAAGCCGCACCAGCAACATGAGCCGCGCCTACCGCGTCAACCTCAGCGTGCTGGCCCTGGTGGCGCTGTTTACGGGGGCCTTCCTGGTGTTTTCCACCCAGGCGCTGTCGGTGATGCGCCGCCGCAGCCAGTTCGCGCTGCTGCGCGTGCTGGGTTTCGAACGGCGCCACCTGTTGCGGCAAGTGCTTGTCGAAGGCGCCGCGCTGGGCGTGGCCGGCGCGCTGCTCGGCATCGCCGGCGGCTACGCGATCGCCGCGCTGGCGCTGCGCTTCTTCGGCGGCGACCTGGGCGCCGGCTATTTTGCCGGCGTGCAGCCCGATGTCCAGTTCACGCCGATCGCCGCTGTCGTGTATTTCGCGCTGGGCGTGGGCGTCGCGCTGCTCGGCTGCGCGGCACCGGCATGGGAAGCGGCGCGCGCGGCCCCGGCCATCGCGCTGAAATCCGGTGCCGACGAAGTCGCGCTGGCCCGCCTGGCCCGCCCATGGCCGGCCATCGCCTGCCTGGCCGTGGCCGGCGTACTGTCCCTGCTGCCGCCGGTGGCGGGCCTGCCCGTATTCGGCTACCTGTCGATCGCGCTGCTGCTGGTCGGCGGCATCGCGCTGATGCCGCGCATTGCGGCCGCCACGTTCCGCTTCGCCCATGCACGGTGGACGGCGGCCATGCAGCAGCGCACGGCCATCCCGGCGGTTCCCACGCTGACACTGGCGCGCCTGGCCAATGCTTCCGGCCAGGCCGGCATCGCGCTGGGCGGCGTGCTGTCGAGCTTCTCGCTGATGGTGGCGATGGCGATCATGGTCGCCAGCTTCCGCGTCTCGGTCGACAACTGGATCCTGCAGGTCCTGCCGGCCGACCTGTACGCGCGCATCGCCAGCGCGGGCGGCACGGCCGGCCTGACGCCGCGCGAGCAGCAAGCCATCCGCGCCGCGCCCGGCATCGCGCGCGCCGAATTTCTGCGCCTGCGCTCCGTGTCGCTGGCGCCGGACCGTCCCAACGTGGCACTGCTGGCGCGCGACATCGACCCGGCGCAGCCGGAGAAATCGATGGTGCTGGTCGGCGACCAGGTGAGGCAGGCGAATCGCGCCCTGCCGCGCGCCTGGGTCTCGGAAGCGATGGCCGACCTGTACCGCATCCGTCCGGGCGACACGCTGCCGCTGCCGCTGGCCGGGACTGCCGTGCCGTTCTTCGTGGCCGGCATCTGGCGCGACTATGCGCGCGTGTCGGGCGCGGCGATGATCGAACGGGCCGACTACATCCGGCTGACCGGCGACGCCGATGCCAGCGATGCCGCGCTGTGGCTCGACCGGGGCGCCAGCGCCGCCGATGCGACCGAAGCGCTGAAGCGGCTGCCGTTCGGCGCCACGCTGGACATCGAGGCGCCATCGGCGATCCGCGCCCTGTCGCTGCGCATCTTCGACCGCAGTTTCGCCGTGACGTACCTGCTGGAAGCGATCGCCATCGTCATCGGCCTGTTCGGCGTCGCCGCCACGTTTTCGGCGCAGACGCTGGCGCGCGCCCGCGAATTCGGCATGCTGCGCCACATCGGCGTCACGCGCGGCCAGATCCTCGGCATCCTGGCATTCGAAGGCGGCGCGCTCACCGGCCTGGGCATCGCCACCGGCTTCGTGCTGGGCTGGGCGATCAGCCTGATCCTGGTGCACGTCGTCAATCCGCAGTCGTTCCACTGGACCATGCAGATGCATTATCCGTGGCCGCTGCTGGGCACCGTGGCCGCCGCGCTGCTGGTGGCGAGCATGCTGACGGCACTGGGCGCGGGCCGGCAGGCGCTGTCTGGCGGCCCGATCCGCGCCGTACGGGAGGACTGGTGATCCGGATTCTATTGATCCTGCTGCTGGCGCTGAGCGCTCCGCTGCTGGCGGCGCCGCCGGTATTCGCGCCGGTGGTGCCGCTGGAAGCCGGCCGGCAACTGGCTTTCCCGCGCGACTTCGGCTCACATCCCGCATTCCGCACCGAGTGGTGGTACGCGACCGGCTGGCTGACGACGGCCGCCGGCAAACAGGTCGGCTACCAGGTCACCTTTTTCCGCAGCCGCACGGATACCGACGATGCCAATCCCAGCAAATTCGCGCCGAAGCAGCTGATCATCGGCCATGCCGCGCTGTCCGACCCGGCACAGGGCAAGCTGCTGCACGACGAGCGCAGCGCCCGCGCCGGCTTCGGCCTGGCCTTCGCCAGCGAGGCCGATACCGACGTCAGGCTGGACGACTGGCGCATGACGCGCGGCGCCGACGGCCGCTACCGGATGACCATTCCCGCCGCCGGCTTCGCGCTGGAGCTGGTGCTCGAACCCACGCAGCCGGTGCTGCTGCAGGGCCGCGGCGGCTACTCGCAAAAAGGCCCGCGGCCCGAACAGGCCAGCTATTACTACAGCAAGCCGCACCTGAAGACGTCCGGCACCATCGTCGGCGCCGACGGCAAGCGCAGCGCCGTCACGGGCACGACGTGGCTCGACCATGAATGGTCCAGCCAGGTGCTCGATCCCGGTGCGGCCGGCTGGGACTGGGTCGGCGCCAACCTCGACGACGGCGGCGCGCTGATGGCCTTCCGCATCCGCGCCAAAACGGACAAGGGCGGCGATGCTACACTATGGGCCCACGCGACGTGGCGCGACGCATCCGGTAAGATCACGCATTTCGGTCCGGACGACGTGTCGTTCACGCCGCGCACGCGCTGGCGTTCGCCCCGCACGGGCGCCGACTACCCGGTGGCCGTCACGATCCGGACCGGCGGCACCAGCTGGCAGCTCGACCCGCTGCAGCCCGACCAGGAACTCGATTCGCGCCGCTCGACCGGCGCCGTGTACTGGGAAGGCGCAGTGACCGTGAGGCGAGACGGCCGGCAGGTCGGCCATGCCTACCTCGAGCTGACCGGCTATGTCCGGCCGATGAAACTATAAAAACTACCGTGATAGCATGAGCAACAGCACCACCAGCAGCGCCCCCTCCCCCCGCCCACCCCGCGACTCCCGGGAACTGAAGAAAGGCAGCCTCGCCGCACTGCGCGGCCTGCTGCCGTTCCTGCGACCGTACCGCTCACGCTTCGCGATGGCCGGCGTCGCGCTCGTCGTCGCGGCCGGCGCCACGCTGGCGATCCCGTACGCGTTCAAGCAGATGATCGACCTGGGCTTCGGCGCCAGGGCCGGGGTGAACAGCGCCGAGCACGTGAACGCCGTATTCCTCGCGCTGTTTGCCGTCGCCACGGTGCTCGCGCTGGCGACGGCGGCGCGCTTCTACACCGTCTCCTGGCTCGGCGAACGCGTGGTGGCCGATATCCGCAGCGCGGTCTACCGCCACGTGGTGCGGCAAAGCCCGGCGTTTTTCGAAACCACCCAGACCGGTGAGGTACTGTCGCGCATCACGACGGACACCACGCTGATCCAGGCAGTCGTCGGCACCAGCATCTCGATGGCCTTGCGCAATGCGCTGCTGTTCCTGGGCGGCCTCGTCATGCTGTTCGTGACGAGTCCGAAACTGACCGGCATCATCATCGCGCTGCTGATCCTCACGGTGCTGCCGATCGTGATGTTCGGCCGGCGCGTGCGCAAGCTGTCGCGCGATTCGCAGGACCGCATCGCCGACGCCTCGGCGGTGGCCGGCGAGATCCTGAATGCGATGCCCACCGTGCAGGCGTTCACGCACGAGGAAATCGAAACGCGGCGCTTTGGCAGCGCGGTCGAAGGCGCGTTCGGCACGGCGATGCGCCGCATCCGCGCCCGCGCACTGCTGACGATGCTGGCGATCGTGCTGGTCTTCGGCACCATCGTGTTCGTGCTGTGGCTGGGCGCGCACGCGGTATTATCCGGCACGATGTCGGGCGGCGAACTGGGCCAGTTCATCCTGTATGCATCGATCGTGGCAGGCGCCGTCGGCGCACTGTCGGAAGTGATGGGCGAGGCGCAGCGCGCGGCCGGCGCCACCGAGCGCCTGCTCGAACTGCTGGCCACCGAATCGGCGATCCGCGAACCGGCGCAGCCGCTGGCGCTGCCGCCGCGGGCCGCCAACGGTGCCGCGCTGACGCTGGTGGACGTGACGTTCTCGTATCCGTCGCGCCTTGACGCCGCGGCGCTGGGCCACCTGAACCTCGACATCCGGCCCGGCGAAACAGTGGCCATCGTCGGCCCTTCCGGCGCCGGCAAAACGACGCTGTTCCAGCTGTTCCTGCGTTACTACGATCCGCAGCAGGGCGCCATCCGCCTCGACGGCGTGGACATCCGCCACCTGGCGCTGCACGACCTGCGCGGCGCGATCGGCATCGTGCCGCAGGATACGGTGATCTTCTCGACCGATGCGATGGAGAACATCCGCTACGGCCGCGCCAGTGCGACGGACGAGGAAGTGATCCGCGCCGCGAAACTGGCGGCCGCCCATGAATTCATCGAGCGGCTGCCGAACGGCTATCAGTCGTTCCTCGGCGAGCGCGGCGTGCGCCTCTCCGGTGGCCAGCGCCAGCGCATCGCGATCGCCCGCGCGCTGCTGAAGAATCCCCCGCTGCTGCTGCTCGACGAAGCCACCAGCGCGCTCGATGCCGAATCCGAGCGCCTGGTGCAGTCGGCGCTGGAAGCGGCGATGGTCGGCCGCACCACCGTCATCATCGCCCACCGCCTGGCCACCGTGCAGCGCGCCGACCGCATCATCGTGATGGAAGACGGCCGCATCGTCGAAACCGGCACGCACGCATCGCTGGTGGCGCTGGGCGGCATCTATGCCAACCTGGCGGCGCTGCAATTCCACAATGTCCAAGTCGAGCATCCTCATGAATAATCCAGTGCAAGCGGCAACCGATCCAGTCGTCGACGAATCCGCGCTGCGCCAGCAATGCGGCACCGTGCTGCCCGGCCACCGCCAGCAAACGCCCGCGCAGGCCTTTGCCGCGATGGCCGCCTGGTGCGAGGAAAACGGCATCGCCCACGACGTTTATGGAGACGGCGAACTGATCGGGGCCCTGGAGCGCAAGGTTGCCGCGCTGCTGGGCAAGGAAGCGGCCGTGTTCTGCATCACCGGCACGATGGCGCAGGCCACCGCGCTGCGGCTGGCCTGCGCCGACCGCGGCAGCCGGCTGGTGGCCTTGCACACCACCGCGCACATCCTGAAACACGAACGGGGCAACCACCAGTTGCTGGATCATTTCCATGCGCTGCAGGTGGGCAGCCCGCATCGGCCATTCACCGTGGACGACCTGGCGGCGATTCCCGACCACCTGGGCGCCGTGTCGATGGAACTGCCGGCCCGCGAGATCGGCGGCATGTCGCCCGCGTGGGAGGAACTGGCAGCGATCAAGGCCTGGTGCGCCGAACGCGGCACCCACCTGCACATGGACGGCGCCCGGCTGTGGGAAGCCGCTGCCGCGTTCGGGAAGTCGCCTGCGGAGATTGCCGCCGGCTTCGACTCCGTCTATGTGTCGCTCTACAAAGGGATCGGCGGCCTCGGTGGCGCGCTGCTGGCGGGCAGCGCCGGCTTTGTCGCGCGGGCGCAGGAATGGTATCGCCGCCAGGGCGGCAGCATCATCCACCGTACGCCGTATGTGGTCGCCGCGGCGATGCAGATCGATGCGCGGCTGGCCGCCATGCCGGCACTCTACCGGCGCACGCAGTGGCTGTACGAAGCATTGCGCGGCTACCCGCTGCTGCGGGTCAATCCGGCCCGCCCGCACGCCAACATCTTCCACCTGCACCTGCCGGTGGAGCGCGACCGCGCCATCGCCATCCGCAACGACATCGCCCGCGAACACCGCATCTGGCTGCACAATGCCGCGCACCACGCGCAGCTCGAAGGCAGCAGCTACACGGAATGGTATGTCGGCGACCAGCTGCTGGACCTGCCCGACGACCAGGTGCATGCCGCGCTGGCCATCTGGCACGCCGCTTTGAAGGAGGCAACGCAATGAGCTTCCGTTCGCTGAAGCTGATCGATCCGCTGCTGCGCGCCCTCGACGACCTGGGCTACGACGAGCCCACGCCGGTGCAGAAGCAGGCGATTCCCGCCGTGCTGGCGGGCCGCGACCTGATGGCCGCCGCGCAGACCGGCACCGGCAAGACGGCGGGCTTCGCGCTGCCGCTGCTGAACCGGCTGACGCTGGAAGGTGCCGTCGGTCCGCTCGGCGTGCGCTGCCTGGTGCTGGCGCCGACGCGAGAACTGGCCGAGCAGGTATTCAACAGCTTCCGCAAGTACGGTGCGCACGTGCCGCTGCGCTTCGGCGTGGCCTACGGCGGGGTGCCGATCGAACCGCAAATCGGCAAGCTGAAAAAGGGGCTCGACGTGCTGGTGGCCACGCCCGGCCGCCTGCTCGACCTGCAGCGCCAGGGCGCCCTCACCTTCGCACAACTGCAGACGCTGGTGCTGGACGAGGCGGACCGCATGCTCGACCTCGGCTTTGCCGCCGACCTCGATGCCGTGTTTGCCGCCCTGCCGCCCGAACGCCAGACGCTGCTGTTCTCGGCCACGTTCCCCGACACGATCCGCGCACTGGCCGGCCGCCTGCTGCGCGACCCCTTGTCCGTGCAGGCCAGCCCCGCCAACGCCGCGGCGCGGACCGTGCGCCAGCTGGTCATCACCACCGACAAGAAGTCGAAACCGGAACTGTTCCTGCACCTGCTGCGCGAGCGCGGCTGGAGCCAGGTACTGGTGTTCGCCAAGACGCGCAAGGGCGTCGACCAGCTGGTCGGCCTGCTCCAGCAGCAAGGCGTGCGCGCCGACGCAATTCATGGCGACAAGCCGCAGCCTGCGCGCCTGCGCGCGCTGGCCCGCTTCAAGGCGCACGACGTGGACGTGCTGGTCGCAACGGACGTCGCCGCGCGCGGCCTCGATATCGCCGGCCTGCCGCTAGTGGTCAACCACGACCTGCCCACCGTGGCGGAAGACTACGTGCACCGGATCGGCCGCACCGGCCGCGCCGGCGCCACGGGCGAGGCGATCTCGCTGGTGGGCGCCGACGAAGTGGACCTGCTCAAGGCCATCGAAACGCTGATCAAACAGGTGCTGCCGCGCGAGGAAGTGCCCGGATTCGAAGCCGATCATCGCGTGCCGTCGACCGGAACGCCGCCGAAATCGGCGCAGCCCGCGGGGCGCAAGCCGGTCGCAAAGCCCTCTGCGAATCCAGCTGCGAAGCCTGGTGCGAAGCCTGCTGCGAATCCTGCTGCGAAGCCTGCCGTGAAGCCCGCGGCCGGGCCGAGGACCCCAACGCGCTCGCCCCGCCCTGCCGGTGGATTCGCTCCGGCGACGCCGGCCCAGCCGGTCTCGCCGCGCACGAAGCCGGCCACGCGCATCCCGCAAGGCGCGGTCGTGGTCGCAGCGGGCCGCGGCGCAAAGGCGGTCGCCAAGGCGGCAGCGAAGTCTGCGGCCAAGACCGGTGGCAGGAGTGGCGGCAAGCCTGCCAGTGCCACGGCCAAAAAGCGTACCTGATAAAATTGCCAGTTTTCAGCCGGAGAATCGCATGCAGCAGTACCAGCAACTGATCGAAACCGTCCTCGCCCAGGGTACCTGGCAGGACAACCGCACGGGCATCCGCACCTTGTCGGTGCCGGGCGCGATGATGCGCTTCGATCTGGCGCAGGGCTTCCCGGCGGTGACGACGAAGCGGCTGGCGTTCAAGTCCGTGGTCGGCGAACTGTGCGCCTTCCTGCGCGCCTCGCGCAGCGCGGCGGACTTCCGCGCGCTGGGCTGCAAGGTATGGGACCAGAACGCCAATGAAAACGCCCAGTGGCTGGCCAATCCCTACCGCGAAGGCGTCGACGATCTCGGCCCCGTCTACGGCGTGCAGTGGCGCCAGTGGCCAGGCTACAAGCTGGTCGACGCCGCGAACACGGCGCAGCGCGACGATGCCCGCCGCAACGGGTTTACCGAAGTCGCCCCCGTCATCGAAGACGGCGTCGAAAAGGTGCTGCTCTACAAGGCCATCGACCAGTTGCGCGAGTGCCTCGACACGATCGTCAACAATCCCGGCAGCCGCCGCATCCTGTTCCACGGCTGGAACCCGGCCGTGCTGGACCAGGTCGCCCTGCCCGCCTGCCTGCTGTATGTGCAGTCCGGTCGTTATCGGCGCGGCGCGCGCCCGCGCCAGCTATGGAATCCAAGGAAAAATCAAGCGGATAACGTTATCGGCTGAGACTAGTCACGTAGGGCCCGTACAGCTTAGGTAACGTCGATACGTAGGGATACCGCACGATCCGGGTGTGGCTCGGCATTGCGGCGCCGTGAGTTCGGAATTTGTACTTTAATCATTCAAGAGCAGCTCAATGAATCAATACTTGGATTTGGTCCGCCAAATAATCGAAACCGGCGCCTGGCAGGACAACCGCACCGGCGTCCGCACCATCAGCATTCCTGGCGCGATGATGCGTTTTGATCTTCGCGAAGGGTTTCCGGCAGTCACTACAAAACGTCTGGCGTTCAAGTCCGTAATAGCTGAACTGTGTGGCTTCCTAAGAGCCTACCGTAGCGCCGCAGACTTCCGTTCCCTTGGCTGCAAAGTATGGGATCAGAACGCAAATGAAAATTCCGAATGGCTCTCGAATCCATATCGCCTCGGCGAGGATGATCTCGGCCCTATTTACGGCGTGCAGTGGCGACAATGGCCTGCTTACAAACTGATCGATGCTCGGCATTCCGACCAAATTGAAGACGCGCAAAGCCGAGGATTCAGAATTATCTCGCCGGTCGTTGACGATGGAATTTCCAAAGTGCTCCTCTATAAGGCGATTGATCAGCTCAAAGACTGCCTGAATACGATTATGACAAATCCGTCCAGCCGAAGAATTTTATTCCATGGTTGGAACTGTGCGGATTTGGATTCTTTTGCGCTCCCACCATGCCACCTCTTATATCAGCTTCTTCCGAACCCGGCGACGAAGGAAATCTCCCTCTGCCTATACATCAGGAGCAATGATATTGGCCTAGGGGCTCCTTTCAACTTGGCTGAAGCTGCAGCGTTATTGCATCTGATTGGAAGGTTGACAGGCTACACGCCGAGATGGTTTACGTACTTCATCGGTGATGCTCATATTTATGAGAACCATATGGACATGCTTACCGAGCAGCTAAATAGGCAACCGTTTGCCAGTCCGACATTACGAATATCTGAGCGAATCCCGGAATATTCCGTTACGGGCGTTTATGAGCCAGAATGGCTGGACACGATCGAGCCAAACGACTTTATACTTGACGACTACTTGCATCATCCTCATATCACGGCTCCAATGGCTGTATAATCGTACCAGTGACATAGCGCAAGCTTTAATAAATAATGCAAATAGAAAACTACTGCACACTCGGTTGAGTATTACTCACGGCCAAGAGCGGCGGAATCATCCCAGCAGTGCGTTCTCGACGGTTATAGAAGGCCGGCGTGGTAGGCATCAGTTATACGATGCGACGCAAGCACGTTTCCTAAATTTATCCTACGGACGACCGCGCCCGGCGTCTACTTGGCCTTGTAATTCAAGCGCACATGTCAGTGTCTGCCAAGTGGCCTCTTCGCAATCGTCGATGCTTTGCTGGTAGAACTCGTAGAGATCGAGTGGCTGCTTGAGCGCGAAGGACATGCTTGGGCCGGTAATAACCGACCAGTGCACTCAAATGGTCTCCAGGCATTCCTTGCACCGAAAATCGCGTCTCGCCGCCAACGTATCAGGATCGCGTTAACCGGCAACAATGGCACGGTTGATCATGCCGGTGACGCGGGTGATCGTGGCAATGACGTGATTGAGCTAAATGTTCATGAAGGCCAGCGCCTTCTGCACGTGCTGAATTTGCGCAGCGGCATAGTCAGTATACTTCTCGCGTGCACGACGATAAGCACGCAGCTCTGCGATATCACGGTTAGGGCGAAAACTCGGCCGCAGCAGTCTGCAGGCATGCAATCGCTGCAGCCACTGAGCATTAGAGACATCGATGTTTTCGACCAAGGACAGCACGTGCTTCGCGGGCATTCGCATCGATGACCTCCAGCCCGTGAGACTTGAGTGCTTTGATGGCCGCGGCCCGGTACACGCCGGTCGATTCCATGACGACCGGTTTAGTTTCGGTCGCGGCGAGCCAAGAGGCATGCGTTCTAGATCCCTCGTAAAAATTTGCAACGGCCGGGTAAGTTCGTCACACAGATTGGGACTGACAGCCACAACGTAAAACGGTGTCGGATATCGATACCGGCTACGGAAGGAGGAATAATCGGCCGCCTGTTGGGCTTCGATCATCAGCGCAAATGGGACATGGTCCACCTCCCGGATAGTGAGGCGCAGGGCGAAGACTCGAAATTGACCAACGTTCTAAACGGGTCGTTAATTGGCGCCGCCACAGATGAGTCCGTAGCTTCCGCTGTACCCGATATTGACAGGATTTGTACCAACAGAATGGGTCTGAGAGCAACAGTTAGCTTGCAGTTATCAAACAAACAACCCTCGAGTGGCTGGAGGCGCGTGAATTCTTTGAAGCAAAATAGCTCGCCCGTTCCGTAGAACGCTCTTGTCGGCAAATGACCCATTGCCCGAACCTCGCAGCGTGTGACACCATCGTGCGTACGGGCGTATCAAACTGAAGCCCGGAAAATTGAAGTGCTTGCCACCGTGTAAGTTATTTAACAAACTTAATCCCAAAACCCCGCAAAGCATTAATCAACCAAAAACTACCCTTTCAGGCCGATGCGACAATCTCTGATGTGCCCGTCTCAATCCTAAGCGCAGATAGTAGCGAAGCGAACGAATATCTCTATGTCCAGCTTGCTCAGCAACACGAAAGAGAATAGTATCGGCGTGAAGCCCGTCTAAGGTACCGTACACGTGCATGTGCTCGTCAATATATGCTTCACACAATTTAGTCAGATAGCGGCCTCTTGCTCGGTGCCCGGTCAATTTTGCGAAACGATCCGAATTCTTGAAGGATGCCGAAAGCAGATGGCTTATAAATGAACCACTCAAGCGAAGGCCGCGGGTATGGGATATAAAAACTGCCATCTCAGGAACAACATTATGCGCTCTGGCGACGACATCTGCTCGCTCAACCTCTATGTACTCGCGTGTCGCTAAAATTAGTTCGGGGTCTACGACAATATTTCGCTTCCTATTTCCCTTACCTATTACATCCATTGTACAAAGCCTATTTTCCCTTTCAGCAGTCGCGATTTGTGTATGACTAGGCAAGTCAGTAATACTCATGCAACGGAACTCATCACGACGTAAGCCTGCCTCAGCCCATCTCAGCAATAGAACATTCCGTGCCGCTAGATCAGGTCTGATGTTCGATAGTTCAGCATACGCGTCCTCCATCTCCGTATCTGTGGGGATTGGGCGAAACTGCGTGGAGCCGCGTAGACCGAGCTTTGAAGTTATTATAGTTCGCCCTCGCACCTTCGAAATCAAAATACAAATCGGGGGAAGAACTCCATTTTTTCCTTCCCCGATATGATTTCGGATATGTCCGTGATCTTGGGCCCAATTAAAAAATGCCAACACCACTCCTAAAGAACGGTTCCAGGTCTTATTAGTTACTGGTGGTGCGTTTTCAGTCAAATATCCGCGCCACCGCTCCAATATAAAATCAGTAACACTATGCCATTCAATCTTTTGCTTATCCAAATAGTCGAAAAACGCTGTCAGTGTGTAAGCGTACTGCCCGCAAGTATTTCCGGATAGCTTACACTTGGTAGCCAATTCACGAAACCAGTCAGTAGCAGCCTCAATAATACTGAAGTCATGACTTAGAAGGTATGGGATCCTGGAATAATAAGCTCCGTTAATAAAACATTGCGCGCTCCAACATAACTGGACAGGCATATTATCACTCCACAACTCGAAGAGAATTTCGAAAATTTGGCTCAGATGCCGCCTTTGCTGACGAAATCTGACCTTGGAGCCTAGCAACCTGAGACCTGGCAGTTGCAAGATCAACTTTCAAAACTGCAATATCATTTCTCAGTTCGTGCAATGTCGCCCCCATCTTCGCCAATGCTTTTTTTAAGGTCGTATTTTCGGTTGCATAATTCTCGGCCTTCTTCGACCTCGAGACCTTTCTACGGCCAGCAGGGTGACGTTGAAGTTTCCCGATCACTGAAATGACACGTTCGATCAACTCAAGGTTGTGCGGGCTATGCTTACGGTCAAGCGAGTTTGGGCTACTGATCATATGCACGTTTGCGATAGGGTCATCCCAAAGTCGGAATTGAGTGATACTTTTCGGCACCGCAAAAAAATCTGGAATGCCGTCGACATTGTATCCCTCAAGTATTTCCAGCTTTCGAAGGATTTTTTGCCTCAGTTCTTCCCTGCGCTGAGTGTTTGAACCCTTCACTAGATCACTCCTTATTGAAATTTTTTTGAATGAAAATGCGGATCACACGACTTCGCTCCATCTGAGCTCTACGAAGCAGTTCTGAAGTGTATGCATTCCTTGCAGCCTGTTCCATCGACTTTTGTTTAGCAACCCAATGGTCTTCTCGAGTCGAATCAGTCACATGGAAATGACAACGTGCGCATAAATACTCATCCGAGCCCGTCGAGTCTGGGACGCCGTCCAACGTTATGCCGCGACTAGGGTTGATTACACTTTGGCACGCGGCGCGCCGGAGATTAGAGGGTGTGCCACTAGCACCACAATATCCCCAAGGGGTCGCTCGCAAGCGTAGTTTTCTTTGCTCAACGAATTCAACCAGTTTTCGCTCTAGACCAGCCTCGTCAGTCATACTAATAGTGTTTCGAAAACGCTGGATAAATTTCTTCAGAACATTACCAAAAATCCCGCATGGTTTTTCTGGACCGTTAGCGTATGACCGCATTTTCTCAAGCGTTAGCTTGTGATACTCTTCGCCTATCAGCGACGACAACTCAGCATCACGCACGTAATTGAGCGTCATATCAATATTAAAATGACGCAATTGGTAACTCAGGGCGCCAATATTGGCATACTCGAAGCGCCAAACAAAAAGAACTGCGAACGCGCGTCTGAACTGATGAGGAGAGAACTTCCAATCGGTTAAGATCTCTTCAATCATCACTTTTGGCGTCTGTACGAGCCGCGCAAATAGATTGATATCTATCGCACAACGTCGATAGCTGCAGTTATTAGCGTCGCCTGGAACCACAAAAAGTAATGAAATCGCATGCTCTTGACGCACCTCGCGCCCGATTTTTTCCATCAAGCAAACTGCAGCTTTGA
This sequence comes from Pseudoduganella umbonata, assembly GCF_014192225.1. Lineage (GTDB taxonomy): Bacteria > Pseudomonadota > Gammaproteobacteria > Burkholderiales > Burkholderiaceae_D > Rugamonas > Rugamonas umbonata. Next base: position 824,768 of record NZ_JACHXS010000001.1, read on the forward strand.
CAATTTCTGGGCATGGAGTAAAGTCATCGCGCCTAAGCGTCTTGGCAATATAGCTCTTCAGCCACCATCCACTTTCAGAATTTCCGGTCACGGAACCAGCGCTCAGTTTAGATATTTCAATATCTCTTCGCGCCGTGAAAGCGGCGATTATTATATACACAGCCGTAGGCAAATAGGTAATGCAGGCAGTTTTAGGGTGAACTATATATGGCGATCCCAACTTCCTAGTGCTTAAGCTAACACCGCAGAGCTCATTTGCATGCCTCTTGCTAAACTGCAGACATGCTTCTTCCGCTTTCGACGGATCCCTGCTTGTCTCGTGCATCAACCGAAGTAATGCATTACCCAACGTCACCCAATTTACTGCAGCAGCCAGAATGTGAAAACAGACGTTAACTGGCATAGTCTTTGTGTGCCCATTGTCCTTCCCTAGACTTTCTGCGACGGACCAGACGCCGGCTGGAAATGGCTCGAAGACGAGCGCAGACGATATGCTCTTGCGACATTGCCATAGCATATCTAGAGGAAAGAATTTCTGGTATAGAGTTCCTTTAGTGAGAGTTTGTTTCGTTTCGGTGCGAGCACTTACCGTCTCCAAAGCCAAGGGATAATTCATATGGTAATATGCTTCCAAGGCCCGTGGAATCTTTGACCGCAAGTTGGAAGGGATGCCGGCATGCTGTAGAGCTAGCGCCAACGGGACGGGAACTCCCACCGCGGACCTCAAGGCATCCGTGGCATCTTGGATCCTCCTAACCGTCTGCATCGTGCGCTCATATCCCGTTGCGGCCAACGAAACAAATCGCGCGATATCATCCGGGGTAACGTTCTCAAATCGTTCGATATTTTCCATGTTGCACCATGCGCCAAATCCGATAATTGATCGAGCAACACGCGCCAACACCTTTGGCGACTGGGTGAAGGCAAACGGCCCTTCTCGCGATGCGACAATTAATGACTGAGTTGTTTTCAGCAGTAATGTATGCCGCGGATGATTTAGCGCGTAGCCGTCTGGCATTACCTCGTTAAATAGAATCGTCGCATATTCATCGTGGTCGCCCCGTACGACCCACTGATCATCGAGGGCTTCGCTCAACCATTCGCGACGGTGAGTAGGCAAGAGAGAAGAGGAACTTTCGTAAGTAGAATCTACTTTGGCCATATTCACAAAGAAAATATAGTACCTGCCTGCATTTGGCGACTTGCAAGATCACGAGCCTTTCGAAGGAGCGACGAAAATTTGCTCCGGCCAGCTTTCTCTATCAACACATCTGTGAATGCCAGTAGAGGGAGGTAATATTCTTCCCACTTAAGAGCATTGTTGGCTTCCATTTCGGTAGCTTTACTCTTTAAGGTAGCGTTGACAATAATTGCATCAGTTAGATTCAATAAGTCGACAACCACGATGTGCCCCTCACACCTCCAACACTGGCCCACTTGAGCACAATCACGACCCACCCGTTCGCGATCCATATATCCTGCCTTCGGATCTATACAGTTCACGCCTACGCCGGTTCGGGCACTGACGACGGCCTCGATGCCGACTCTACCGAAGCTCGATTCCGGAGACTCAGGTGCCGAAAACACTTGCTGGGCCATGTTGTCTTGAAAGTGGCGAATCAATTTCACGTATTTTGCCCTTACAGGCCAGCGCAATGCGTATGTCTCCGTTGTACCCCCTGACGAGTGATCTGCTAGCGCCTGAGTCACAGCAATATTGCCATCCCCCTCAATAGTATGTTTCAGAAGAAATGAAACCCGGATCGCACTAGGACGTGATCCTAGGTTCCTCAGTCCTTCATCTCGCAGAAAATAGCGCAAACGTTTAGCAACGAATCCTTGACTAGCGATGCTTGGTTCTTCGAAATAAGCAAATACAAAAAGCTGACCCTGCGCGTGTTCGATCCCTGCTCTCGCATGATGAGTCATCTCGCGTATATTTCGTAGCACCTTCACAGAAGACAGATCATGCTTCGCATCATTAACTGGCAATTCCTTGACAATTTCGCTGTATCCAGCTCTGGCCTTTTGCGATTCAAAGCGTACGAAATCCTTGTGGTCGGTTGGCTGTTCCGAATCGACCGTTAAGCTTAGCGCTACACTGACATTCGCCCCAGTATCCACCATGTAGATTAGAATCGCCGCAGCAACAGCATCTGGATGCGCGGTAATCATTGCGGATAATTTAGTTCTCCCCCCCAGGAGAGCCATGAGATGGCGGTGCTCCATCAGACCCCCTATCCAGGATTTCGTTGTCGGAATCTTTCCATTGTAATAGTTCACGGTGATATATAGAAAGTTTGCCGTCGCCAACGCTACCGCAGTCGCTGGGAAGAGCTTGTCTCGTAAATGCCGGAGATTGTCCACATCACCGGCCCTGCAGAATACTCTATACCGCTCATAAAGCTCACGCACGTATGGTCCATCCACATGCTTGAGTAATTGCGCCCCATCCCTATACACAGACTCCCATTTCAAGAATTTGCGACAGGCAATAGAGCGAATTGCGTCGAGAATTTTACATGTTACGCGATGCATACTACTGGCTAGCACATCAATACCCGCTGTGCTATCAATGCCAGTTTCGCTTACTAAAGTAGATACTAGCCGATGAACTTCCTCTTCAGGTAAAGTTGCGTCGAGCTTTATGATACTTTGTACCATCTCATCGATATGATTTGCGGGAGCGGTAGCACGTACCATCTCGACAAGGGAAGGCCGCTTGCTTGCGCCGAAATGGTAGTTTCGATGCATTTTGAACGCTGCCAACCTTGGCAAAATTGCAGCGCTTTCTAGCGCGACTAGTGTAGGTCGGAGGCAGTTGAAACGGTCCGCCAGTGTGGTTGCTCTTTCACAATATTTATTCCTTTCGCTCTCCACCCAATTCAGGAGATACTCATTAATCTCATCTACACGCACAAACACGTCATATCCCAACAGAGGTGCCTGTTGTATCACCATGGCTTCCGCAACAAATTCTGAAAAATCCTTAAACAAGCGGTACCGTGCCACTGCCGTCGATCGGGCGAACTTTGCGAAATGTGAACACAATTCAAGCATGAGTTTTTCTGAAAATTCCTCGGTGAAGGTCGACAGTAAAAATGAGAAGTTAAATACCCTTCTAAGTTTCGGTATTTCGTAAATTCTCTGACCATGGGAGACAATATGATCACTTACATTAGCTATGGCAAGCTCCTTTTCATTTTCAACCCATCTGCCGCAAAGACAAGATATGGGCCGGAGATATAATACCTACTGATCACTGGTTCCCTTGCGCCACTTTCAGACGATGATATTCACTTACGATGAGACACCCGGCTTGGGAAATCGCCAGCGACATATGGTTCGTAAATTTCAGTTGCGCTGTTAGGCAACGTCTGCCTGCCACTGGCGCTTTCATTTTTATCCTATCACCACCGCACATGAAATTACAAGGCTCCAGAAAAATAGCATACTCGTTGAATTTATTTGATAAATTTGCTACTCTCAGCAGCTATGCAAATAAAGAAAATATTTTTCATCAGACTGCTATTTCTTGCGCCAAACGCAAACATTATATTTTTCGATTTCGTGGCAGGTTACCGTGTGCTGAAACCTACAAGTAATTTTCCGTTGTAGTTTTGCTACCGTCGAATGTGGATGGCGCGCGAGTCTGAACACTAGAGTGGGGTACTCATCTACTCCATGTGCAAGCACTCGCAGATACAGCGACACGGAATCGTACTGAATCGCCCAGGTTTCCTAGAGACTCCATTGTTTGAGAGAATGGAGCTATGAAGAAGCAACCCAAATATTCCCCTTAGGTCATCGAGCGCGCCGTGCGCATGGTTGGCGAGGCAGCCAGTGAGTACAGCTCGCAGTGGGCTGCGATTGAATCCATCGCGGCCAAGATTGGCTGCACGCCGGAGACGCTACGGCGCTGGGTACGGCAGTAGGAACGCGATACCGGACAGCGCCCTGGCCCGACCACTGCTGAAGAAGAGCGCATAAAGACCCTGGAGCAAGAAAACCGTGAGCTGCGCAAGACGAACGACATCCTGCGTCTGGCGAGTGCATTTTTCGCCCAGGCGGAGCTCGACCGCCGCTTCAAGCCGTGAGGGCATTTATCGATCAATACCGCCACGCCTACGGCGTCGAGTCGATCTGTAAGGTGATGCAGATTGCGCCGTCCGGCTACTGGCGATACGCAGCACAGCAACGTAATCCGGCCTTGCGCTGCGCACAGGCCCAGCGTGACGACGTCCTGAGCATGGAAATCGAGCGGGTATGGCAGGCAATCTGCAGGTGTACGGCGTCGATAAGGTCTGGCATCAGTTGCGGCGTGAAGGAACCGATGTGGCTCGCTGCACGGTGGAGCGCTTGATGCTTAAGGCCGGATTGCGCGGTGTGGTGCGTGGCAAGGTCATGCGCACGACAGTAGCCGACGCCACGGCGCCATGCCCACTCGATCGCGTCAATCGCCAATTCAAGGCACAGCGACCAAACCAGCTATGGGTCAGCGATTTCACCTATGTGTCGATTTGGCAGGGCTTCGTCTATGTCGCTTTCGTCATCGACGTCTTCGCCCGGCGTATCGTCGGCTGGCGCGTAAGCAGCTCGATGCGAACCGATTTTGTGCTCGATGTGCTGGAACAGGCCCTGTATGCGCGCCAGCCAGAGCGCAACGACTCCCTGGTCCACCATAGCGACAGGGGCTCGAATACGTATCGATAAAGTACAGCGAGCGAGTCGCAGAAGCCGGCATCGAGCTATCTGTGGGCAGTAGGGGCGACAGCTACGATAATGCCCTGGCCGAGACCATCAACGTGCTTTACAAGGCCGAGCTGATCCACCGCCGTGCTCCTTGGAAGACGCGCGAAGCGGTCGGACTGGCTACGCTTGAATGGATGTCCTGGTTTAACCATCACCGCCTGCTCGGACCACTCGGCTATATTCCGCCAGCGGAAGCTGAGGCAAACTATTACAAGCAACTGAGCGGTCAAGCCATCGCGGCCTGGCTCACACCAACCGGCCTCCACGAAAGCCGTGGCGATTCAGTTCTACAACCCAGGACGCAGGCATCCAACGTTGGGCTACATCAGTCCAGTACAATTTGAAAATTTAAAAAGCGCCTAGAGGAAGTGTCCGTCAAATCGCGGGAAGCCCAGTAACGCCCGGCGCTATGTCACTCAATTCCTGCATTAAAGGCTTGTGCAATTACAGGTCGTGCCACGTGTGTTATTCATTCAAATCGGCCCGGATTGCTGATGGGGCTAAGCCGTCTTGTCCTGACTGAGGCCGTTCGGGATGATATTTCTCGTTTGCGCGCACTGATCGCAACATAGCCGATGTGGGACCGTCAGGTTGTTGTGTCCCTTCCTTGGCTTTCCGGGAATGTATTTGGCTTGTTCGTGCCAAACACGGCGGTCTGCAGTTCGTTGATGCGTTGTTCGAGCATTCTCGATTGGCCGAGGCTGGTCAGTTGCGCCTCGAGCCCCGCGTTCTGCTGCCGCAGCTGGCTACATGTCTCTTGTGCGGCGGTCAATAAGGTTTCGGCTTCTCGTGTACGAGCGCGAGCGTCGGCCGCTTGGCTTTCAAGTGTGGCAGCATGAGCTTCCATCGCCTGGAGTTGCTCGAGCTTACGCTCGAGACGCCGGCTGACTTCCTTTTCCAAGTAGATGGCTTGTTTATTTGCCGCCAGTTCGGCGGCAAGCGCAGCGGCCTCCTTATTCATCTGGGTCAGCTGCTCCTGCTTCACTGCCGCTGCCTGTTGGGCTTGTCGAAGCTCTGCCTGAACGGAATGCACTTGATGTTCGTGTCGCCGGGTTTCCTGTTCGCGCTGTTCTCTTGCGGCTGTGCGGAAGTGATCGAGCGCCTCTCGCGCATGCCGATGTTTCTCTTCCAGCGACGCCTGGTGCCGTTCAGCTACTGCCAACCGTTCTATAAGATCCTGAGTTCGCAGTTCCGCCGTATGCCTCGCAAGCTGCTCCTGTTGCAGCCGCTGCTGCACGTCTGCAAGCTGGCATTGTGCCGATTCCAGCTGCTGAGACATCGCCACAAGCTCGCGCCGGCTGTCGGCCAGGGAGGCAGTCAATGCAGCAGCCTGCTGTTGATACTGCGTCCGTTCTGAGGAAAATTCCGTACGTACTGCTTTGACAGTGCTTTCTGCCTCGGCTTTTAGTTGTTCGGCAAGCTGGGCAACAAGCGCCTGAATCGCATCACTAACCGGTACCCCTGCCGTACTCTCTTCTGCCTCAAGTTCTCGCAGGTACTTATGAATCGTCGTCTTAGATCCGGTATCGCCGAGCTCTGCTCTGACCGCATCGATCGATGGATGCCTGCCCTTGGCAATCAATGCATCGCGTGCTCGTTTGACATCCCATGCATATACACCAGACCTCGCCATGACATACCCCCGATATAATTTCGTAGTGGTGTACATACTAGCGTAATACGTACAGTTTGAGGCCATGAAATTGGGTTTTTGGTGGTCAACACAGCACAGGATAACAACAGGTTATCCAATCTAAGGCCGGTTTTTCCCTCTATAATCGAGGTTGGCGTTACAGGAGCTAGCAACCGTGGCTAAGATCGGCCGAAATGATCAATGTCCTTGTGGTTCAGGACGCAAATATAAGCGCTGCCATGGTTCATCCCAGGTCGCTGGCCAGGTCCTGCACCCAACCGCCGAGTTAATGCTTCAGCGTAAACTTGCAAGCGAACAGCAGAGGCGCAGTCAACAAGGGTTGGGTAAGCCCATCATTTCTGGATCACTCGGCGGGCGTCGCCTTGTCGCAGTCAGGAACCGACTGCTTCATGCAGAAGGATGGAGAACGTTCTCGGACTTCCTGTTCGACTACATCAAAATGGTGTTGGGGCCTAAATGGGGCACGGCAGAGCTGGCCAAGCCTATTGCTGAACGGCATCCCATCCTGGTCTGGTATCACTACGTGTGCGAAGTCCAGACGGCACATGCTGTCCCAGGACAGATCATAGACCTGCCAATGACTGGTGCAGTCGAGGCGTACTTGATGCTCGCTTACGACCTCTACGCGTTGGACCACAATGCCGAACTCCAGGAAAAACTGGTCGCGCGCCTACGTCACCCTGACCAGTTTGCCGGGGCACGTTACGAGATTTTCGTTGCCGCCGCTCTCATCCGGGCGGGATTCGCGCTCGTATTCGAAAACGAAGATGACCGCCAGTCTACCCACTGTGAGTTCACGGCGACCAATACCGAAACTGGGCGTTGTTTCTCGGTCGAGGCGAAATGCCGGGTGTCAAATGGGAAATTTAAGCTAGGGCGTCAGCTGTACCGGGCATTGAAGAAAGAAGCCAAGCATGAGCGGATGGTATTTATCGAGCTCAATATGCCAGATGCCATAAACGAGGATGAGATGCTCGACGAGGTGAACCGTGCGGTGGCCGCGATACGTGCGTCCGAGGGCCGGCGCGTCGAGGGGGAAATGCTACCATCTGCATACGTATTGATCACGAATAGTCCTGCGCACCACCACCCGACGACGCAGCAGGTCGGCTCCTTTGTTGTAGCCGAGGGCTTCCAAATTAGCGATTTCAAGCACGATACCGCGTTCCCGACTGTACGTGCTGCGCTGGACTCACGTGACCGACATCGGGAAGTATTGAGCATTATGGGCTCACTGCAGACCCATCGCCGGCCTCCGGATACATTCGACGGAGAAATTGCTGAGTACGCTTTCCGCCGGGCAGATTCTGCCAAGCGGCTGCTGATTGGCGGAAGGTATCCTATCGCGTGCGCCGACGGCGTCGAGCGCATGGCCACGCTTACCTGTACGACCGTGAGCGAAGATGAGTCAGTCGTCATCGGCGGCGTCTCCTTCGACGACGGTAGTGCAACCGTCTGCAACTTTCCGCTCTCGGCAGCTGAGTTGGATGCCTGGCGAAGACATCCAGACACGTTCTTTGGAACTGCCGATCGCCGGAAGGGAAATAGTGGTGTCCTAGATATTTACGATTTCTTTTTCCATAGTTGCTGCCAAACGCCTCGTGAGCAGTTGCTTTCGCTACTCGCCGATGCATCAGACATCTCTGCATTGCGCTTGCTTTCGCAGCCTGAATTGGCCAGCGCATACGCAGAGCGGCTGACCAGTTCTGTGATCGCGAATCACGGTGCCCATGACTGAGCTCGACCTTTACCTTGCTGCGTCCACTAGGGATAACACACGCCAAAGCTATCAGGCCGCGCTGCGGCATTTCGAAGTCGAATGGGGTGGCCTACTTCCCGCCTCCTCCGATAGCGTCGCCCATTACCTTGCGCAGTATGGCGCGACGCTATCGATCAGCACATTACGCCAGCGCTTGGCGGCGCTCGCGGCGTGGCATCAGGAGCATGGCTTCGGGGATCCCACCAGGAATCCAATCGTGCGTAAGGTGCTTCGTGGTGTCCAAGCGATCCATCCAGCAGAACAGAAACGCGCTGCCCCGCTGCAGATCGAGCAATTGGCTCAGGTCGACAGCCGCCTGACATACCTGATCGAATGCACACGCGCCGCGGGTGATCGGGCTGCCGCGCTGCGCCACTTGCGTGACCGTGCCCTTTTTCTGCTGGGCTTCTGGCGTGGTTTCCGCAGCGACGAATTGAGCCGACTGCGTGTCGAGCACATCAGGGTGGTGCAAGGGGAAGGCATGGAATGCTACCTCCCGCGCACAAAAACCGATCGCTATCTGAAGGGGCAGACATTTCGCGTACCGCAGTTGTCGCGAATGTGCCCAGTGAGCGCCTATCTGGACTGGGTGCAAGCCGCAGACCTGCAGGACGGACCGGTTTTCCGGCGTGTCGATCGATGGGGCAATCTCGGTGATGACCCACTTAATGTGGACAGCCTTCTCCCCTTGCTCCGGCGTGTGCTGGCAACTAGTGAAATCGACGCCGCTGAACTGTACAGCACTCATTCGTTGCGGCGCGGATTTGCGAGCTGGGCTGCTGCAAACGGCTGGGATCTGAAAACGCTGATGGAACACGTAGGCTGGAAAAGTGCGCAGTCAGCTCTGCGCTACATTGAACTTGCAGATCCGTTCAATCAGCAACGTATCGAAAAATCCTTGAAGGATCGATGAGGTACACGCTTCGTTCGCCGCCAAAATTCGAGTTGCTCTCGTCTGCAAGGGCATTCTTATGGAACGCAACGATCCGAGCGATATATTGGTCCACATGCAAAGGCGGCGACTGGGGAATATAGACCAAGTTCACTGACCCGTTCGATGGGTGGCCCATGGTAGTGTCTTCCAAAGATCGTACAAACTCGCCATACCTGCTTCTCAATGCATCACCGCTGGGATAGATGCATTGAGCCAGAGTGAGCACGATCCCGGGGAGGGCGACAGTTCGTTAGGCGATACAGCCGAGAACTGCTGCGACCAGGCGTATTTGAGCACACCGTCCAGCACCTCTCCCCGACCACCAAAGGTCACAAACATTGTGCGGACGCAGTAGCAGCAGACCAAAGGTCACCGTCAAGTCTCCAAAATCGTCGGTTTAGCATAGCAGTCCACTGAATCTCGACTATAACTATCTGATTATAATAACTTTCTACACATCGACTGGATCAGCACACAGTCGCTTTTGCACAAGTTTGGTGACTTTGCCGCCCATGGGGATACCGCACATCCAGCAACGTTGTACGTGAAGTGTATGGCTTCCTCCAGTGAGCTTTCGGTCCGGGAAATCGAGCATTGTTTTCGAGCCGGATAACTCATCTTTCTTCAACATCGTGCCCCGTAACTGCCAGATATGACAATTTCAAATGGTAAGGCTGTGGCAGGTGCACAACAGCCTAAATGTTACTGAGTAATTTCTGTTTTCGCTATGAAATTGGTAAATTGCATTTTAGCAAGTTAATCGGCGAATTACTACTAATATCCCTCTTGCGATTAGTAGTAATTCAGCTATTAAATTTTTGTATCACATTTTATGCTGACAAGCATGGCGAGATCGTAATCTGCTGCTGGCCTGCTCGCGGAGTTGTAAGTGCGCCCGCACCAATGGTAGGCTTTGACACATCGCCGACTCAGTGAACACTTAGGAATAAAATGGAATCGATTGAGCCTACTAACATCAAATCAACGGCCTCTGCCGAAGAACAGGATAGTCACGCATTGAATGAATCGAAAATCGTGGGTCCTTATGTGGTTGCGACCGCAAGTGGATTTCTGGTGTCCCAAAATAGCGAAGCGTCTCGTTGTAAGGTATATACCGACCCCAATGTGCGTCACGCAAGTACTTGGGTTACATTTGATGAGGCCGATCAAGCGGCAAAGCGCGGCGTTGCTTCACTTTATCCGAAAGAATTGCACTATTACTCAATTTTGGTCGCTCCGAATATTAAGCAGGTAGATGGTTGCTGAAAGCGGCCCCCATTACGCTTGGCTCGCGACGGTCGCGAAGCTGGCGGCCAGGGTTTTAAAGTCGACATGCTTGTCCAAGCCCAGGCGTTCTCAAGAATCAAGTGCAACACCCTCTTGCTGTAAGGTGTTGCCATGCCGAGAAACTATAATCATTTGACCCCACAAGACCGTGCAGTCGTCATGCTCATGCGCGACGACCAGTGCAGCATCCGTTCCATTGCTAAACGCCTTGGCCGTTCTGCCAGCACGATCAGCCGCGAGCTCAAGCGCGCAGGCGCCACGGACATGTATGATGCCAATCTGGCTCAGACGAAAGCCCTGGCGCAACGCGTCAAACCTCGTAAAGTGCCCAAGCTGCATGTTCACAGCGTGATGTTCATCGTGGTGCGCCATTTTCTCAACTTACGCTGGTCGCCTCAGCAAATTGCTGGTAGGCTCAAAGATATGTGGCCCGACGCCCCTACCAAAACTGTCTCCCACGAGACCATCTATAACGCCATCTACCTGCACCCGCGCGGCGAACTCAAGCGCGAGCTTGTTGCCTGCCTGCGCCATCACAATCAGGTGCGCAAGCCGCGTAGCCAAGGCGCCGATCGGCGCAATCAGATCGTCGATATGCAAAGCATCCATATCCGGCCGCCCGAGGTCGAGGACCGGCTCATTCCCGGTCATTGGGAGGGCGACTTGATCAAGGGCGCCGGCAATCGTTCTTCGGTCGGTACGCTGGTCGAGCGCACTACTGGTTTTGTGGTGCTGGCCAAGATGGACAATGCCACCACCAAAGCCGTGGTCGACAGCTTCGCCGCCGTACTCAACCGACAGCCTGCGGCCATGCGCAAGACGATGACTTACGACCAGGGCCGTGAAATGCACGGCCATAAAATCCTTACTGAGCGTACTGGCGTGCAGATCTATTTTGCCGACCCACACAGCCCGTGGCAGCGCGGCTCCAACGAGAACACCAACGGTTTATTGCGCCAGTACCTTCCCAAAGGATCGGATCTGTCGATCTACTCCCAGGAACAACTCGACGCCATCGCGCTGGAACTCAACCAGCGGCCACGTGCTCGCTTTGGCTTTGCATCGCCTCTAGAAGTTTATACTGCTCACATGGAGCAACTAAACAATCCAGCGATCGCTGTTCATTAACCCAGTGTTGCAATTGGTTCTTGAAACCGCCCCACCAATGGATCGCCCAGCCTAGTGTGTCGGACCTCGCGTTCATGCTTGGCAAATAGGCTGTCGCTGGGATACATCATCGCAGGGACTCGCACGTTGGTTCGATCCCAGAGCTGCCGAAGCGCCACCGCCATGGATAAGGCCTCTCGAGGTGCCCAGAAGTAGCGTGTGTCATAATGCGACCTGCACAAGATCCCGGCGATGATGTTCATGGCATCCAGGTGAAGCGGTTTATCAGCACGTTTGATTCCTGCGGCACGCTGACCGAGGGCACGACCAGCAGAGCGGACACCTGTCTCAGCAGCCAGCTCTAACCTGCTCGCACGCTATCATCGCCACGGGCAGCGTGTCCCAGCCCATCGGCGGTGTAAACACCTGACGCGTTGCCTATACGTCATATGACAAATCAATGCGCATCAAGTAGCGATTCAAAAGCAAACCGCCGCTACTGAGGTGCACAACCATTTCGTGCACGGCCAGCGCATATTCTGGGAGCTGTACGTGACGGCGGCGCCAATCGGGTTCCAACGCCCGCCCCTGTTCTTCGCGGTAGTACCGGACATATTATCAGCGACATGGTGGTAGCACCGATCCGCCATAGCGCCACCGTCATGTATATGTTCCACTCTGGACCATCTCCAGCAGATTGCTGACGTAGTTCTGGCCCCCTACCGTATCTATGAAGCTCGCGGGCGTGGCACCGCCCAGCGCAGGCAGTGGAGCGGTGAGCCAAGTCGCCAGCCACCTCGCGGCATCAAATTCGGCTGTTCTCTCTGTATCGAAGAGCGCCTGCACCTGGCCGATTAGCGCATGCATGCCCATCACGCGTTCGGATTCTTGGGGCGAGAGGGTCTGCTCACGTCGCACCTTACGGTTAATGGTGGCGGGCGACAGGCCCAGCCAGGCCATTAACGCCTCCTTTGGCATGTCCATGACACATGACAGTTCCCCCACGCGAAGCGCGGGCACGCCTGACCGAATGACGTGGATTCTGTCGGCAAAGTCCATCCTGTACCAACCAAGGAACTGTCCACTTTTGGAGGTCCGTGTGAGACTGAGCATAATTGCCTTACTTGCGGTTTTTTTTGCTGCGAGCATCGTCGTAGGTTTAGCTTCCGCTGGCGGTGCTGAGTGCTTGCTAGCCTGCTTGGCAGATTGGCGGCGCGTTGTCATAGATGGCTCCGTTGGGACTTCATGCTAGTGGACATGAGAGCTACTCGCAACCGGTACACTGTAAGCGGCCAACCGCCCCACATTCCAAACAGATTCAGTTGTGGGTAAATTCAGCAAACGGTAGCAGGGAGTCGATCGTGCTGTTCGGGCAGGTGGGGAGTTTTTCGAGCGTTTCGGCAAGCCAGCGTGCTGAATCCAGTCCGTTGAGCTTGGCGGTAGCAAAAAGGCTCTGGATGGCCGCGGCGCGGCGGCCGGCACGGTCCGAGCCGGTAAAGAGCCAGTTCTTTTTGCCGATGGCGATCGGGCGGATCGCGTTCTCGACCGGATTGTTGTCGATCGGGAGGTGGCCCGCGGTGACGTAGCGTTGCAGTGCGGGCCAGCGCTTCAGCGCATGGTCGATCGACTTGGCCATGCCGCTGCCGGCGGCGGTGCGCTGGGTCGCAAGCAGCCAGGTATGCAGATCGGCCATCGCTGGCACGGCCTGCTGCTGGCGCAAGGCGAGGCGCTGTTCGGGTGTCATGTCGTGCGCCAGTTGTTCGATGGCGTACAGCTGGGCGATACGGCGCAGTGCCTCCTCGGCCACGGGGCTGGCATTGGCGGCGTGCACGTCGAAAAACTTGCGGCGGATGTGGGCCAGGCAAGTCAGTTCGACAGGCCCCTGCGCAAACAGGGCCTTATAACCGACAAAATGTTGTGCACAACATTTTGTCGGCTATAACGCCGTCTATGAAACCGGCCGCGTCATCGAAGCAGCCTGCTGGGCACACGCACGGCGCAAATTTTATGACCTGCATTCGGCACGTCCGACTTCGCTGACAACCGAGGCATTCCACTGGATCGGCGAGCTGTATGCCATCGAAGAATCCATCCGCGGCAAGCCGCCAGACGAACGTCGTGCTGCACGGCAGCTGCAAGCAAAACCGCTGCTCGATGATTTTGAGCGCTGGCTGCACGCCAATCCGATACGGCAGCGGCGATCCTGTACGCCCTCAAGCTGTGCCCAGCGCTGACACGCTATGCCGAAGATGGCCGCATCGAAATCGATAACTCGGCCGCCGAACGCTCTCTGAGAGGCATCGCCCTGCGCCGACGCAACTACCTGTGTGCCGGCGCCGACAGCGGTGGCGAACGCGCTGCCGCCATCTATGGGCAGATCGGAACGGCCAGGCTGAAAGGTATCGCCCCCGAAGCTTGGTTGCGCTATGTGCTGACGCATATCGCCGATCATCCTGTGAACTGCGTCGACGACTTCTGCCCTGGAACTGTGCCGCCAAGCTCGCCAGCTGAACCCCGCTTCCCAGCGGTGTGGCAAGCATCATCTCGCTTCCTGCTAATCATCTCAAGACGGCGCTGAGACGACGCTTACGGTGGATGCCAATTGTCGTACTCTAATGATGACGCCTCCCTTGATGTCGTGCCTTGTTGACACTTCCACTTTGGCACATCGATGCCGTTTCGGGATGGCGGCGTCCTACCCATTGCCTTAATAATTGATTCATCGCGATGCTTTACAATTGGCTCCCCTCCTGCCATTCGAGAGTCACCCGTGCAGATCCTGTTAGTGGAAGACGACACCATGCTGGCCGACGCGGTGTGCCATGGCGCCCGCCACAACGACTGGAAGATCGACCATGTCGGCGATGCGGCCACCGCGCGCCTCATGCAACTCGACCGACTGTATTCGGTGGTGCTGCTCGATCTCGGCTTGCCCGGCGAGTCGGGCCTGAGCCTGCTCCGTGCGATGCGTGCCCGCTATGACATCACGCCGGTGCTGATCCTGACCGCCCGCGACCAGATGAGCGAACGCATCGCAGGACTCGATGCGGGGGCCGACGATTACTTGGTCAAGCCTTTCGAACTGGGCGAGCTGTGGGCGCGGGTGCGCGCCGTAATCCGCCGCAGCCAGGGGCGCATGGTGCCCCTGCTCGCTTGCCGCGACGTGGAACTTGATGTGGCCCGCGGCACGGTGACCCGCGCCGGCGCGCGCGTGACACTGAGCGCCTACGAGTACCGCACGCTGCTGGCGCTGATGGAGCGGCCAGGCTATGTGTTTACCCGCGCCCATCTTGAAAATGCCGTGTATGACGGCGCCGGCGCCATCGAGAGCAACACCATTGCCGTCTTCATCCACCAGTTGCGGCGCAAGCTGGGCGACGACGTGATCGTGACCGTGCACGGCCAGGGTTACACCATCGGCGACGGCATTCGCAACGGCATCGGACCCACCGCGCGATGACGTCGCTACGCAAGCGGGTTCGCACGGTACTGGCGCTGGCGTTCCTCGGCTGCTGGATTGTCGGGGGCGGCACGCTGGTTACCTATACCACGCGCGCGGAACATAGTGTCTGGGATGCGAAGATGGAAGCCTTCGCCCACAAGCTGCTGATGGCGATTCCCGCAGATGAGATCAACGAAGGCCCATTCGGCCCGGGCTTGCAACTGCCGCTCGACAAGGGCCGGACCGCCGAAGACTTCAGCTTCCAGGTATGGAATGGCCAGGGTACGCTGTTCATCAAGACTCCCGGGGTGCCGTCCCGGCCATTCCGGCCCCGCGGCGAAAACGGTTTTTTCAGCACGGTCATCGGGGGCGAGAAATGGCGCGTCTATGCCGTATCGGACCGTACCGGGCAAGTGTCGGTGCAGGTCGCCAAACTGCAGGGCGCCGTGGACTGGGACATGCAGCGGGAAGCACTCATCGCGCTGTCCCTGCTCACGGTGGTGCTGGCCATGGTCGGCATGCTGCTGGAATATGCGCTGAACCGGGCCCTGCGCCCGATCGCCGGCATCGGCGCCGCCGTCCTGCAGCGCAAGGATTTCGACCTGGCGCCGTTACCCTTCGAAGAACTGCCGGAGGAATTGCGGCCCCTAGTCGACTCGTTCAATCACATGCTGCGGCGGCTCGCCACCGCCGTGGACTCAGAACGCCGTTTCATCAGCGACGCCGCGCATGAATTGCGCACGCCCCTGGCGGCGCTGCAGGCGCAGGCCGAAGTGGCGCTGGCGGCCGGTTCGGCGGCAGACAAGCATGCCGCGCTGGTCAAGCTGCTGGCCGTCGCGAAACGCAGTACGCGCCTGGCGGAGCAGTTGCTCGACCTGGCCCGGCTCGACGCCAGCGGCAGCAGCGGGCGCGCCACCGTGGTGGACATGGCCGAACTGATCGGCCATGTCGCCCACGAATTTGAGTTCGATGCCGAGCAGAACAGGCCCGCACTGCTGGTGGAAACAGCGCCCTGCCACATCGATGGCAACATCGACGAACTGGCCATCCTGTTGCGCAACCTGGTCGACAATGCCCTGCGCTTCGCGCCCCGGGGAGGACAGGTCCGCATCGCGTGCGGCCGGCCCGATGCCCGCGCCCGGGCCTATCTGGATGTGGCGGACGACGGCCCGGGTGTCCCGCTTCACGAGCGGGAGCTGATCTTCCAGCGCTTTCACCGTGCATCGAGCGGCAACAACGGCCGCGGCAGCGGCATCGGCCTGTCACTCGTGGCCGGTATCGCGCAGCTGCATCGGGCCCGCATCGTCACGGGCGCCGGGCTGGCGGGGCGCGGCTTCTCGGTCCGCGTGCTGTTTCCCCCACATGCCAGCAAGTCCGTTCAAAAGTTATAGAGATAGCCAAGCTTGACACTGCTCTCGCTGGACTTTTCCACCAGCGGGCTGTCCTTGATGGCGCCACCCAGCGAGGTGGCGCTGAAGTCGACGAACAAGTTATGGCGCGGGGTGACGGCGTAGCCCAGGCGTATGCCGATTTCGCCGTTGGTAGCCGACTTGCCCACGTAGCGGGCGCGGCTCGCGCGGACTTCCTCGGCGCGCACGCCATAGTAGTAGTCGACGTATTTCTTGTCATGCCAGTTCGCCGCGATGCGCGGCGTGACGGACAATGCGCCGGACTTGAAGGTGCGGTTCAGTTCCAGCTTGAAGCGCTTGCCCTCCGCGTCGCCAGTGGACGCGAGCGCTTCGGCGGAAGCGTTCAGGATACCGCCGCGCCAGGTCACGGCGCCGCCAAGCCAGACCCCGCCCTTGCGTTCGGCCATGCCTGCCAGGTAGGGCGAATCCTTCGCCTCGTAACCGTCGCCGGAGTACTTGGCGCGCAGGCGGAACGTGAACGGCCCGGCGGACGGCAGCTTGGCATCGAGCGTGGTGCCAAAGAAGCTGATGTAGCGGTTCTCGTACATCAGCAAAGGCAGCACGTCGGGATCGTCGTCGAACTCGCGGTAGGCCGCCTTGCCGAAGCCGGCGCCGATGCCCAGGCCCCAGTGCGAATCGGCGGGAGCCGCTTCCTTGGCGGCCAGTTCCGGCGCCAGCACCTGCGCCTGCGCGCCGTGGTGTACCGCAAGCGACAAGGCCGCGGCCAGCAGCGTGCGGATGAAGAACGTGCGGTAAGTGGTGGTTGCGTGTGTCATGCGTGGTTCTCCTTCAGGGTTAAAAAATCAGTAGTCAGGTGGCGAGGCCGGCACCGGGAAATCTCACGGCAAGCCGGCGCCGCAGGCCGTCCACGTAGCTGAATGCCACGGGCACCACAAACAGGCTCAGGAAAGTCGATGTCGTTAAACCGCCTATCACGGCGATCGCCATCGGCTGGCGGAAGCTGGCATCCGCGCCCAGCCCCAGCGCGATCGGCAGCATGCCGGCCACCATTGCCATCGTTGTCATCACGATCGGGCGGGCCCGCTTGTGGCACGCGTCCAGCAGCGCATCGCCTACGTCCAGCGCCCGGTCTCGCATGCCGACGACCGCATATTCGACAAGCAGGATCGAATTCTTGGTGACGACGCCGATCAGCATCACCAGCCCGATCATCGACGGCACATCGAGTTCGCTGCGGGCAAGCAGCAGGGCCACGAAGGCGCCCCCCAGCGACAGCGGGATGGCCGACAGGATCGTCACCGGCTGCAGCAAATCGCGGAACAGCAGAGCCAGCACGCAGTACATGCACAGTAGGCCGGTCAGGATGGCGGTGCCAAAGCCGGCCGCCAGTTCCGCAGCAATCTCCGCGTCGCCATCGTCGACCACCGCCACGCCCGACGGCATGCCGCGCGCGGCCGGCAATGCCAGCGCCGCGTTCATGGCCGATCCCAGGGGCACGGCGCCCAGATCCGCGCTCACCGTCACTTGGCGGCGGCGGTCGTAACGGTCGATCTGTGCCGGGCCGCTGTCCACCGACAGGCTGGCCACACTGGCCAGCGGCACCTGGCCGCCGCGTCCGTTCACGCGCAGGCTGGCCAGTGCGTCGAAGTCGGTGCGCAGGGCCTCATTCATCCGCACCCGGATCGCCAGCTGGCGATTGTCGAGGTTCAGCTTGGCCAGTTGCGCCTCGAAGTCGCCCATTGTTGCCACCCGCACCGTCGCGCCGATCTCTTCGGTGCTGACTCCCCGTTCCGCGGCACGGGCGGCGTCCGGGCGTACCACGATCTCCGGCCGCTCCAGGCTGGCCGTCGAGCGGATGTTCGCCAGCCCGGCCACGCCGCGCAATTCGCGCTCGAATGCTTGCGCCGTCGCTTGCAGCGCGTGCGCGTCGTCGCTGGCCAGAATGAGCGACAACTGTTCGCCCATCGCGCCGCCCACCGTGAAGTGCGCGCCTGCCACGTGGCCGAGTAAGGGCCGTATCGATGCTTCGATTTCCTGTTGCCCGGGCCGTTCGTCCCGCTCCGCCAGCGTCAGCGTCAGCGTGGCTGCATTCGCGCCGCGAGCGGTCGAAGCGGCGTCCCCCGCCGCACCCACGCTGGCGAATAGTGAGGTCACGCCGCCTACCCCCGCCAGCGCGCCGCGGACACTTTCCGCCGCCGCTGCCGTAGCTTCGAGCGAGCTGCCGGGCGGCAGTTCAAGGCCGATCGTGATGTAGCCACGGTCGGCGGCCGGGACTAGTCCCGTCGGGATGAGCGGCACCAGTGCGAGCGACCCCGCCAGGAACAGCACGGCGGCGCCAACCGTCGCGGCGCGATGGCGCAGGCACCAGCGCACGGCCACCAGGTAATCGGCCATCGGGCCCGTCGACTCCATCGGCCGGTCGCCGGCCTCGGGTTCGTCGTGCGCACCCGGACCGAACTTCAGCAGCCGCGCCGCCAGCACGGGTGTCAGCAAACGCGCCACCAGCAGCGAGGCGAGGATCGCGATCACGGCCGTCCAGCCGAACTGCTGGAAGAACAGCCCCGGCACGCCGTCCATCAGCGCGGTGGGAATGAATACGACGACGAGTGTAAGCGTGGTGGCGATCACCGCCAGTGCGATCTCATTGACGGCGTCCGCCGTGGCATGCATTACCGGCTTGCCCATGCGCCGGTGCCGGGCGATATTCTCGATCTCGACGATGGCATCGTCGACGAGGATGCCGACGATGACGGCCATGGCGAGCAGGGTCAGCGTGTTGAGCGAATAGCCCAGCCAGTGCATCGCCGCGAACGCGGGCAGGATCGACAGTGGCAGGGCCGACGCGGCAACCAGGGTGGCGCGCCAGTCGCGCAGGAACCACCACACCACGAGTACCGCGAGCAGCGCCCCCTCGTACAGCATCTGCATCGAACCCCGATACTGCTGCAGCGTGTAGCGCACCGTGCCGGAGACGGGTGTGAACTTCAGGTCGCGGCCGTCGCCCGCGAAACGGCACACCACCTTAGCCACACCGGCTGCGACGCGGGTTTCATCGGAGCCGCGGGCGCGGTAGATCTCGAAGCCGGCGACGCGCCGACCATCGAGCAGCGCGATGGAGGTGGCGTCCGCCGCGCTGTCGCTGACCATGGCCACCTGGTCGAGCCGAAGTTCGCGGCCGTCGGGCATTGTCATCGGCAGCGCGGCCAGCTCGCCGGCCTGCCGCACCGTGGCCACCGTGCGCATCGACTGTTCGCCGTGCCCCAGTTGTCCGCGACCGCCGGAGGCGTCCTGCTGAGTGCGGCGCAGCGCGCGCGACACATCCACCGCCGTCACGCCGTGCGCGGCCAGCTTTACCGGGTCGAGTTCCACAAGTACTTCGCGCTGCACGCCGCCCAGCCGCGCCACCCGGCCCACACCGGGCACCTGCAGCAGCGCCCTGGTCAGCTCGTCGTCGATCAGCCAGGACAGTGCTTCTTCATCGATGCGGCCGGAGGCGACGGCATAGGTCAGCGTGGGCTCGCTGTCGGTCGTGTCGGCACTGATGGCCGGCTGTTCCAGGTCCGCCGGCAGGTCCGCGCGCACGCGGTCCACAGCATCTTTCGTTTCGATCAGCGCATCGGACAAGGGTTTTTCTAGCACGAACTCCGCCTCGATCCGCACCTGGCTGTCGGTGATGGCCGTCGTGACGTGCTTGAGCCCCGACACCCCGACCAGCGCATCCTCGACCTTGCGCGCGACTTCGGTTTCCAGTTGCGCCGGCGTGCCCCCCGGCTGCGTGAGCACGATATGCACGGTGGGCAGCGCAAGGTCCGGCATGTTCTGGATCGGCAGTTGCCGGAAACCGTGCAGGCCGGCCAACGACAGCAGCACGAACATCAGCAGCACGGGGATCGGATTGCGCAGCGACCAGGTGGACAGGTTCATGCCGTTACCCCCTCTTTTCCGCTGCCGCCGCCACGGGCGCATTCAGCAGGCGCACGGCGTCGCCATCCTTGAGGAACCCCGCGCCCTGCATGACCACGCGCTCGCCTGCGGCCACGCCCTCGACCGCGACGGAGCTGCCGCTGCGCTGTCCGGTTCGAACGGTCAGCGCCTCGACGATGGGCCGGGAGCTGCCCGGCCTGAGCCGGAACACATGACTGCGGCCGTCGCGCACCACAATGCTCGAGGCGGGCACCGCCAGCACCGGCCTGTTATCAAGCATCACGCTACCGGCGGCATACATGCCGGCGTGCGCGCCGCTGCCCCGATCGATATCGGCATAGACCGTCGCCATGCGTGTCTGCGCGTCGAAGCGCGGGGCACTGCGCCGGACGCGCGCGCGGGCGGTCGTTCCGTCCGGCAGCCGCAGGTGAATGCGCTGGCCGGGCGCGATGCCGGCCAACTGGCTGGCGGTCACCTGGCCATGCCATTCGAGGCGGCCCTGGCGGATCAGGCGAAACAGTTCCCGGCCGCTTTCGGCCACGGCGCCCACGGTCGCCCCGCGGGCACTGACGATGCCGTCGTCGGGTGCGCGCACCTCGGCCTGCGCGACCAGCAGGCGCCGGCTCTCGACTTGGGCGCGGGCCACGGCAACCTGCGCTGCGCTGGTCTCGGCCAGCGTCTCGTACTGCAGCAACTCCTGCTGGCTGACACCGCCCCTGTTCTGCAGTGCCGCCATGCGCTGGCGATTGGCGGCAGCCTGCCGCGCGGCCGCTTCGGCCTGCGCGAGGCTGGCCCGCAGTTCCGCCAGGCCAGCACGCAACAGCGCATCGTCGAAGCGGGCCAGCAACTGGCCCCGCTTCACGGAATCGCCAACGTTGGCGTGTACTTCCAGCAGCCGCAGGCCTGCGCTCTGGGCGCCAACGACCGCTTCCTGCCACGGTTCGATGGCGCCCGACGCTTCGACCGTGTGCGCCCACACGACGCGTTCGACCGGCGCCAGCGCCACCGTGATGGAAGGCGCGGCGGGTGCCGGTGTGGCCCGGACAGGGCTGCCGGCAGGCGATATGCCGACGGTGACAAACAGTGCCAGGCACAGGATCGCGGCCGCGGCCAGGAATGCCGCGGTGGTGAGTATCCGGTAGCGCTGCGATGCCGCGGCCGGTGCGGTACCGACGTCCGCATAGGCGTCGGCGTGGATGCTGTCGTACGATTTCATTGGGAGGCGCTTTCAGGAATGATCGGGGAACCGCCGCATGCCAGCACCAGTGCCACCCACGCCTGGCTGCTGTCCTGCACGGCGGCGATGGCGTCGTTGTTGGCCGATGCGAGCTGGCGCCGGCTGTCTTCCAGGACGAACAGACTGCTGGCGCCGGCGCGCCACATCGCTTCGGTGGCATCGAACGTGGCCTGTGCGGCTTCAGCCGCGTCGCGCGTGGTGACCAGGCGCGCGTGGGCAGAACGGCTAGAGGCAAGTGCGTTTTCCACATTGAGCGCGGCATCGCGCACGGCGCCGCGCAGTGCCGCGGTGGCGAGGCGATAGCGGGCCTGGCTGCCTGCCACGTTGGCGGCGCCTCGGCCGCCATCGAACAGGGGAACGCTCAGCGCCGGGCCGATGCTCCAGCCGGTAGCACTTTCGCTGGGCGCGCGCAGCCACTGGCCGGACAGCGCCGCGCCCAGGTCCACACGCGGCAGCCGCTCGGCGCGGGCAACAGCGATTTCTGACGACGCCGCCGCCAGCTCCGCTTCGGCGGCCAGCACGGCGGGATGGCGGGCCAGCATTGTGGCTGGCAAGCGCAGCTGGTAGCTGGGTGCGCGCGGCATGATCCATTGTGCGTACAGTGGCAGGGCCTGCGCGGCGGCGGTGCGGCTTTCCACCGGCCCCGCCATCAGCGCGGCGACGGATGCGGCATCGCGGCCGGTCAGCGCAACCAGCGCATTCGTGTAGGTAGCACATTGCTGCCCGCGAACCGCCTTTGCCGTCCGGGCGGCAGCCAGCCCGGCCCGTGCGCGGTGGACATCGACCGCCGCCATAGCGCCGGCTGCGAGGTGGTGCTCGCTCAAGTCAAGCGTGACTTCGCGCGAGGCGATATCGTCGGCCAGCACCGCTTCGGCAAAGCGGCAGCCGCGCAGCGCCATGACGGTGTGGGCCACGCGCGCGGTCAGGGCGAGCCGGGCCGCGGTGGCGTCGGCATGGCGTGCGTCCAAGCGGTGGCTCGCTTCATTCACCGAGTTGCGCACGCGACCGAACAGGTCGATTTCCCAGCGCAGGGCGAGGCCCAGCGTCGCAGCGCTCGTGGCGGGCGTCGTCTCATGATCGAGTTCGCGCAGGCGCGCGGCACCGAGATCCATTTGCAGCAATGGCATGCGCTGTGCCGCACGGCTGCTCAACACCGCGCCGGCTTCGTCGACCCTGGCGATGGCTTGTGATAGTGTCGGATTGTCCGCCAGCGCGGCAGGCACCAGCACGTCGATCGCCGCGTCGTTCAGCGCGGTCCACCAGTCCCCGCTTGCGATCGGGGCCTCGCCGGCCATCCCGGATGGGCTGGGGCTCGCCGGCTCCGACAGGGCGAGGGGGGCCGGGAACGGCCCCGGCACGTGCATCGGCTGCGTGGCGCATCCACCGGCCAGCGCCGAACAAAGCAGCGCGGCCGGGCGGCACCACGTGCGTGGACGATTGGTAAAACGGATTCGCATATTCCCCCTTGGCGTTCTGGATACCGCGCCGTCCAGACGGCCGCGGATCACAACGGAAGGGATAATGCCTGTCTGCGATTAATAGTTTTTTGGGGTCGCCGAGCCGGTCGGCAGTTACCGCCCGCGCACCACCTGCAACTTCACGTTCTTGCCCTGCCGGCAGGTTAACTGGGTCATCGCGGCATCGCACAAATCGCCTTCGCATCGAAGGCGACGGAGCCGGTGATGCCTTCGTACCTGCGTTTCGTTAGCGCCGGCAGAAACTTCGCGGGCACGGGGGACCCTGCCTGCTGCATCGTGGTCGCGAAGATCATCACGGCATCGTAGTCATACGGGCATGGGGTCCATCGGCAGCTTGTAGCGCTGCCGATAGCGCTCGATGAACGCAGCATGGCTCGCTTCCTGCAGGCCGTCGATGTCGCCTGCCACCACGCACACGACTTGGTCGTCGCCAGCGCATTGCCGGCCAGCACCGGCAGGCGTTCGGAACAGATGCCGTCGCTGGATACGGCAATCGGGTGCCGACGTTGACCAGTTGCAGCGCCGGCGCGCCTGGCCAGTGGTGCGCGCTGGCGTGAAAGGACCAACCTGAAGGTGGAAGAGCGCAACTGCGTATCTGGCCTACCGGGTCGAGCGTCGCGAGATGGTGACGACAGGCAAGAGCGCACACCGAAGCCTTACCCCAAATACTCAACCTTTCTATGAAACGAGTAGACGATTTCCCGCTACGGGACTGCGCCGATAAGCCTGGCCGGCTGAACTCCGCTTCATAGCGGTGTGGCAAGGATCATCTTGCTTCGTGCATATCAGCTCAAGACCGCGCAGCCAACCCTTACTGTAGGGGAAAAATGAATGTGGCGCGATTTTGGCGCAGTTCCCCGAACCGCGCCAAAGTGGCAAGAGATTCTGGCGCAGTTTCGCTAACGGCGCCAAATTTTTGCGAAGCGCCAGCATCGAAGCCGCTAGCGAATCCGCGCCGGATCCCCTCAAATTTCTCGACCGGTGGCAGCGGAGCCGTGTAGTAGTTGCCACGTGAGAGAACCCTTTGTTGCCTACCACCAAAGCGTGGTCTACAGTGGCGAAGGCGTAGAACTTGAGGGCAGCCTTCGGCTCAGCGGTACACCCGCGCACGACGGCGCCTGTGCAGTGACCTTATCTGGAATCGTTGCCATAGCTAGGCGCAGAGAACGCCACGCGGCGCGACTTCCGCCTGGAACTCGGAGAACGAGCTCTGGCACAACTGGTAAGTGGACGACGGCAATTGCCTTGCCCAGAAGCCGCCGATTGCTGAGTGCCGCATGGTCTTGCCTGCGCATCCACGCCAGGTGCGCATCCAAGGCGCCCTGTGCCGACCAGCGCCTGCACAGCAGATCCCCTAGCGGGAACCCAGTAACTTCTCCAGAGCTTCCGGCGCCAGCGGCTTGACCAGATGCAGTGCAAAGCCTGCCGCCCCGCTGCGTTCCCGGTCCGCATCCTGTCCATAACCGGTCAGGGCTACATAGCGCGCATTGGCATTGCGTCCGCTTTCGCGCATCAGGCCGACGAGCTGGTGGCCGCTGATCTCCGGCAGCCCGATGTCCAGGATCGCCAGGTCCACGCGCAGCTCCGCGAAGCGCTCGAGTGCCTCGGCCGGAGCATGGCAGACCGTTACCGCATGGCCATGGGAGCGCAGCAGCGCAGCCAGCGTATCGGCAGCATCGACGTTGTCATCGACGACCAGGATGGATTGCGCCGTCCCGGACTTTTCCACTTGCGCTAACGGCACTTCGATCCGGGGCCTCGGAGGTGCTGCCGCAAGCGGCAGATGTACGGTAAAGATGCTCCCTGTTCCCGGTCCCTCGCTGGACGCGGCCACGCGGCCGCCATGCAGCTCCACCAGGTTTCTGACCAGCGCCAAGCCAATCCCTAGCCCGCCTACCGCCCCATCCAAGTTCCGCTCGCCCTGCACGAACGGCTCAAAGATCCGAGGCAGCAGCTCCGCCGGCAGGCCGGTGCCGTTGTCGGAGACGTCGATCCTGATCTCGCCGCCGGCGGCACCGGCTCGGAGCATGATCTCCGCCCCGGCCGGGCTGTAGCGCGATGCATTGGTCAGCAGGTTCGAGACGATCTGTGCCAGCCGCGCAGCATCGCCGTACCACGGCAAGGAAGCGACCTCGACCTGGAGCCGCTGCTGTTTCTGCGCGACAAGCGGAGCCACCATCTCGACGGCGCGCATGAGTACTTCACGCGCATCGACGGTTTCTTTCCGAAGTTCGACCTTGCCGCGTGTGATGCGCGACACGTCGAGCAGGTCGTCGACCAGGCGCGTCAGGTGCGCTACCTGGCGGCGGATCACCACCTGTTCACGTTCCGTCGACCCGTCACGCATGCGCATCAGTTCGAGCGCGGTAACGATCGGTGCAAGCGGATTGCGCAGCTCGTGGCCCAGGAGTGCCAGGAACTCGTCCTTGGCGCGCGCAGCGGCCTGCAGGTCGACGTTCAGCTTTTCCACCTCGGCACGCGACTCCACCTGGACGGTGATATCCACGGCGATCACCATCAGCCCATACACCTGGCCAGCGAGGGTACGCAAAGGCGAAAGGTTATATGTAAAGTAGCGATTGTCGAGTGCGCCGCCGTGCCGGTGGATCTGCACCAGGGTCGGCTGCGAGATGAACGGCTGGCCCGCGCGATACACGGCTTTAAATTGTTCGTGAACCGGCGAACCGTCCAGCTCGGGAAATACACGGACGAACGGCTTGCCGATCATGTGCTCGGCCGGCCGGCCACTGACCATGGCATACATCGAATTGACCAGGTGGTACACCAGCTCCTCGCCAATCATGACAGCGGCGCCGACCGGTGCATCCAGCAGGAGCCGGTCTCGCTCCGCTTCGACAATCCTGCGCAACGCCTCGCTGTCCACCCGATGCCGCGCGGTAGCAACCAGCAACGTAAACTGCTCCACGAAAAGCCGATAGGCGTCATCCAGCGCGATCCGCGGCGTTGGTTCGAAGTCGATCGCCAGGTCGACGTGGAGGCCGACGTCGGCCGCCGTGACCCGCACATGGCGTACCGACGGGTCGGGTGGCGTGGCGACGGGCTCAAGCGGCGTAAGCTTCGCACTGCACAAATCGCTGGAATTGAATGCCACTGCCTGGTCGACGGCGGCATCCAGCCTGTCCAGTGTGCTGGCAGTGACCAGTTCCTGGCGCAGCAAGTCCAGGGTCTGCTGGCGGCGCGTGCCGAGGATGCGCTCGGTCGTCTCGTAAGAGATCAGCAGCACGCCCCGAACGGCGCCGGCGTCGTCGCGGACAGGCGTGAAGGAATATGTCCAGTAAGTATCCACAACCCGGTTATTGCGCTCGATACCATACCGGAAGTCGGAATGAACGGTCGGCGGCCCCCCGCCAAGCACGACGCTGACCAATGGCGCTATCGAAGCCCAACCGTGTTTCCAGCTCTCGGCGGCCGGCCGGCCGAGCGCGATCGTCCCCTGCCCGGCATCAACGCGCGGTGCATAGGCATCGTTGTAGATCTGGATCGATTCCTCGCCCCACCAGATGACCAGCGGCTCGGTCGAATCGAGCATCAGCGTGACGATCGCCTTCAGGCTGGCCGGCCATTGCGGGATGGGTCCCAGCGGGGTCGCAGCCCAATCGTGCTCGGCGACCAGCACGCGCATGCTTTTTTCGCCCCTGGCTGCGAAGCGATCATTGACAGCGCCCGGCTGGGCCGGTGATGGAAGGACAGACGGCTTGAGCATCGTGTTATCTAGATCGGACCGCGGACACTGCCGCGTACGTCCCGATTGTACCGATCATTGCCATTTCACGATGGCCAGGCGCTTCATCCGTGTACTTGCCCTGTCGCCTCCCTCGTTCTCTTCCGTCAATCACTCCAAAGGCAAGGCACGACATCGCGCAGCCGTACCCGCAAGCGCCGGGACGTCCCTTGCGTCATCCGTGCAGCGCGCTGTCGATCGCTTCCCGCAGTAGCGGATCTCCGGGCTCCACGTCCGGATTGAATCGCGCCACCACCCGGCCATCGCGGCCGACAAGGAACTTCTCGAAATTCCACAGCACATCCGACGGATCTTCCTGCTCAAAGCCGTACTGCGCCAGCTTGCGGTGCATGGTGCCGCCCGCCGGGTCCAGTGCCTCCGGCTGGGCCTGCGTCAACGCGGCGTACAAGGCATGCCGATCCGGCCCCTTGACGGACACTTTCTCGGCCAGGGGAAACGCCACGCCGAAAGTCGTGTTGCAGAACTGGGCAATTTCCTCGTTACTGCCCGGCTCCTGGGCGCCGAAGTCATTGGCGGGGAAACCGATCACGACCAGGCCCGCCTCGCGCTTTTCCTCGAACAGCCGCGCCAGGCCCTCGTATTGCGGGGTCAGTCCGCATTGCGAAGCGACATTCACCAGCAATACCGCCTTGCCGCGATAGCTGGACAGCGTGGCCTGGCCACCATCCATCAGCCGGAACGGTATCTGGTCGATCCTTGTATGCATCGTTGCTTCTCCTTCAAACAGTCAATAGGGTGCGCTGGGAATGGCCATGCCGAGATTGGCGGCGCCATGCGGAAAGCATGCCGATGCGCTTCGAGCCCGAACCGTCGACGCAGCCCGGAAAAAATATCCGGCAGCGGCCACATCGTTTGTTGAACAAATCCACGATAAGTGTACAATTAAAGCGCGGAAAAACAAAGGAGACAACGATGCACCCACATGCCGAAACGACACTGCGGGACGGGACCAAAATCTCGGACCTCATCAACCACGAGACGCGCGAGGTCAAGGTCCGCGCCCTGTCCGATCCCGAGCTGTATGAACTCGAGATGGAACGGATCTTTGGCAAGACCTGGATCTTCCTCGGGCACGAGACCGAAATCCCCAACAAGGGCGACTTCATCACACGCGACATGGGCTCCGATGCCGTCATCGTCGCCCGCGATCGCGATGGCGAGATCCACGTCTCGCTGAACGTCTGCCCGCACCGCGCGATGCGGGTGCAGACGCACGATGCCGGCAACACCAATGTGCACATGTGCATCTACCACGGCTGGGCCTTCAAGCCGAACGGCGACTTCATCGGCGCACCCGTCGAGAAGGAGTGCATGCACGGAAAAATGATGGCGAAGGACCAGCTCGGCCTGAAGAAGGCGCGCGTGGCGCTGTATGGCGGTCTGATCTTCGCTACCTGGAATATCGACGGCCCCAGCCTGGAAGAGTTCTTCGGCGACGCCAAGTACTACTTCGACACGCTGTTCCTGCGCACCAAGGGCGGCCTGGAAGTGCTCGGGCCGCCGCAGCGCTTCCGCATCAATGCGAACTGGAAGACCGCCTGCGAACAGTCGGCCGCCGATGGCTTCCACACGCTGACCCTGCACCGCTGGCTCGCGGAAGTCGGCCCATATGCGAAGAAACCGGATGCCGAAGGCAAAGGCGCCGACCTCTCGCCGGAAATGTATGGCAGCGAAGTGTGGACCGACCATGGCCACGCGCTGCGCTGCATCGAACTCGACCGGAAGATCGTTCGCCTGACGGGCAAGGATCCGGCCGAACTGACGCCCGCGGAAAAGCTGACCGCCCTGCCGCCCCCCGGCATCACCGCCGCGATGGTCCCGGAACTGCTGGAGCGCTTCGACGAGGGCCAGCTCAAGCTGATGTCGTGGCGTCCGCCCCAGGTGGGCGGCTTCTTCCCGAATGGCCTGTTCGAATTCATCTACCTGCCGCAGCCCGATGGCACGATCGTCGGCGCCTGCGCCCTGCACGCCTATATCCCGAAAGGTCCGGACAAGCTGGAATTCATGAACTGGATTTTCGCTGAAAAGGACACGCCGCCGGAACTCAAGGCACGTATGCTGCGCCAGTCGGTCCAGATGCTGGGCACGTCAGGCATGGTCGAGATGGAAGACTCCGACACATGGCCGCACCAGACGGAAGTGGCCAAAGGCGCAATGAGCAAGACCATCACGATGAAGTACCAGGCCAAGTTCGACCACGGCGCGCCGGAAGGCTGGCCGGGGCCCGGGCACGTGGGCGACGGCTTCACCAAGGACGATACCCAGTGGGCGTGGTGGACATACTGGCACGAGCTGATGACGAGCGAAAAATGAGCCAGCCACCGGACACCCAACAACGCCCCCAGGAGACAACCATGGAAAACAATCCGCTGGAACCGCGCCCGCTGCCGCCGTCGCTGCGCGCCAACCGGGTCGCCATCGGCAGCCCGCTGTACAACGACATGGTCGAGTTCATGTACGACGAAGCGGAGATGTTCGATACGTTGCGCCTGCGCGACTGGATCGAGATGGTCGCTAAAGACATCGAATACACCGTGCCGCTGCGCCACACCCGCGCGACCCGAGACCAGGACAAGTCGATCGTGCGCACCGTCCAGCACATGTACGACGATTACCGCTCGATCATGCTGCGCGTGATGCGCGTGATGGACACCCGTAGCGCATGGGGCGAGGACCCGCCGTCGCGCACCAAGCACATGGTCTCCAACATCCGCGTCTACCGCACCGACAGGGAGGACGAGTTCAAGGTGCACAGCTACCTGCTGCTGACCCGCAACCGCTTCGACAACGATAAATTCGACCTGATCCCCTGCGAACGCCACGATGTGATTCGCAGGACCGAATCGGGCTACCAGCTGGCGCGCCGCGAAGTCATCATCGACCAGGCGGTGCTCGGCACGCCGAACCTGGGCATCTTCCTGTAAGCACCCACGGCTCGTTACAGCCCGCCCCCCCGCCGGTAAGGCGCGGGGCGGCTTTTTTCATGCTGCCTTTCGATGTACTGTAGGCCGCCGCAGGACGTGGCGGCGGCGCCCGCCCCTGCCGGATCGCCCGGGAGAAGCGTCCGTCACGGAGCCGGACTGCGGCTTACTGCGCGGTGATGTCGAAGATCGCATTCACTCGCGACGGTCCAACGGATGGGTACGGGACGACCGGTGCCTGGTTCACGCCGGCTTTCGACCAGTCGCATACGCCGGCCGGAAAGATCGCTTTCAGGCGTGCCAGCTGCGTCGCGCCGAGCACCGGCAGGTAGTCATCGGCCGTGACCGGCTTCAGCGCACATTTGAGCTTGTCCGCGGCGATCGATGCACCTGCCTGCGCACGCGGATAGGTCCACGTCGGCCAGATGGCATTGCAGCTGCCGGCCGGTCCAGTTGACCCGACGGTCTGCGTCTCGGCGATAAACGCCGGTGTCGTCGACAGCGTGAAGCAGCCGTCGACCGCCGCGGCAGGCTTGCTGGCAATGACCCTGTCACGCTGCGGCGCCGCGCCCGCTGCCGCCTTGTAGGCGCGCACCCACTGGATGAACAGCGGCCAGGCGTCGGCCTGGGCCTTCGCACTGACAGCTGCACGCTCCGCGCGGCCCGGCGTGGCAATGCCGAACAGGTCGGCGAACGAGACACCGCCCCGCCACATGACATGGTTTTTCGTATCGCCATTGGCTTTCAGCAGCCGCTCGCGCATCGCGAAGTGGAACCACTGGTAGTGATAGAAATTGTCTTCGTCGTAGAAATTCGACAGGTCGAAGATCGGGATCGCCGCCAGTCCACCGTTGGCGCCAAGCTGCATTCCGGACTGGTAGGCACGCTGGATGGCGGCCTCGGAGCCCGCGCTGCGCGCCGCGATGTAATTGCCGTCGCGGTCGTAGCCGCCGATCTTCTCGTTCAGGTCGAGGAACTGTTCGACCGTCAGCGCGCCGTCGTTCAGCTGCGCCAGCCCGTACTGCACGCCGACGTTGTCGAACGGCCGCAGGCCATATCCCTGGGCGTCGACGCCATAGATATTGCGGCCGATATCGAATACCGTGGCGCGTGCACCGCCCGGATTGACGATGGCATCCCAGCGCTGCGATATCGGCACGGCGGCGTTGAAAGCGCCGGCCGCGTACGCACCGCCGAACGAACCGGCCGTGGGGATGCTCTCGGTGCGGCCCGATACCGGGTCGGTACGCCCGGACTGCACGGCCAGGTCATACCAGGCGCGCGCAGACTTGTGACCGGAGACGGCAACCATCTGGTGCTCCGACACGCCGGCGCCGTTGTTGACGGCAAGGTAGTGGCTCAGGAGCTTGGCGTCCATGGCCGACATGGCGATCGCCAGCGCGTCCGGGAAGGTCGCGTCGATGAAGACACCGTCGAACAAACCCGGGAAAGCATCGGCGATCTGCAGGCTGGTGTACGAACCGCCCGAGGTCCCGACGCTGACGGTGAAGGCCGGCACGCCGAAGGTCTTGATGAAGTGATGCTTGCCCATCAGGGTCGTCTCGGCCGCCAGATGGGCATTGCAGCTGTTGGTCGGATGATTCAGCGTGTTCGTGAATACCGCATAGCCCTCGCCCAGCCGGGTCATGTTCGTCGCCGTGTACGGGCTGACGCCCATTGCGGCACCCTGGATATACCAGCCGGTCGCGCATCCCGTACCATGCACCGCGATCAGGCCCCTGTTCCATGCGGGCGGCGGGGAAAGCGCGCCCGGCGCCGCATCCTTGACCGGATTGAACAGGATGGCGTTCTGGTAGATGCCGCGGTTCATGGTGCCGGTCTCGATCCGCACCACGAACGGCACGGTCACCCCGGCCGTCGTGGTCGTGCTGGCCACATCGGCAGGCAGCGCCTTCGTGTCCGGCAGGACTTTGAGCGCACCGGCCCCGGTGGGCAGGTACATGTACTGGACCTTCGTTGGTGCCGAGCAGGCCGCATCGGTCGGGGCACCCAGCCGCGAGCCGTCGGGCAGCACGAAATCCTGGGTCTGGCACTGGAACGGCTTGAGCACGGGACCGGACAGGACCGGCCCATTGCCGTAGTTGGTTACCGTCGCCGATGCCGCGGCGCCGCCCACATTGGCCGAGAGGACGTTGGCGCCCGCCTTGAGACCCGTGACCAGGCCGACGAAGTGGCCGGGATGCGCCGGGTCCGCGGCAAAGCTGGCGGAAACGTCGACATCGTTCGCCGTTACTTTCAACGTGCCAGCTGCCAGCCCGGCCGTGGGCGCGGCAATTTCGACAAGGGCCGAATTGCCGGCCACGTAGTCGGCCTTCGATGACAGCAGCGTGATCTCCGGTGCGGCAGGCGGTGCATCCGCGTGGCCGCCACAGGCCACGATGGCCAGGCTTGTTGCCGCGGCAGCGGCGGCCAGCACCGCTGTTGGGGAAGTTGTTTCATGGGTTGCAAAGTCTCCGTTGTGTTGAATACAGCTTGAAAGGCATCGGCATGCGACGCGTCATCGAGCGTCGATCCGCGATCGCCTTTTTATCCAGGAAATGAAAATGTGTCGAAGTAGTGTGGAATGTACCGACACGAGCGTTGTTACAGGCGTGACGCTTCCAGCCCGGTCCGCCACGCGATGTACGTAGCGGCGGCGTCAAGTCCTCGAATAAAAAGGCAGTCGTGCCGCGTGGCACGACTGCAACACTTCCCTGTTCAGGAAGTCGGGAAAGGGATCAGGTGCCGCGTGCCGGGCGCCCGCCCGGACGACAGGCGTAAAGCCGATGGTTTGTTCCTGGGTGCAGCCGTTGCGCCGGCGTCCGCGGCATGCAACGTGCTGCGTGTCACCGCAGCCCAGCCTGACGCCTTGCGGTTTCCAGTCTGCCCACCCACCGCGGACTGGCCGCTCACCTGCGCCATCAACAACGGCACGGAAGCGTTCCGCGGTACCAGATCGGCTGGTATCCGTGTACCGATGATTCTCATTGTGTCTCCTCCAAAACCTCTTCTTTGCGGCTTCAGGCCGTCTTTCGATGCACGATCGGCGTATGGGTGAGGATGGGCCTTTCGCGCTATCCGCCTGGACCGCCGAGGCACCGAGCACCATCATGCTAGCGTAAGTGCTTGACGAAATTAATACGCAAAAACCACATTTTTGTTCAAATACATCAATGCGCGTATTTTTCCCGGATCGCTTTCTACGAACTCAGAACGCCAGCCAGCGTTCGCCTGCCGCGATGCAGTGAACTCCCGGCATGTGCCGAGGTGGCGGCCAGCATGCCCGACGATACGGATGAAGAGCCGAGGATCGACCCGAAGAAGGCCGGCTTGGCGAAGGCAAAGGCCATGCGGCCCGGCGTGTGATCGACATCGACATCAAGAACGTTTTTTTGGGGGGGGGAACGCCGTCGACATCCAGGAACCGGTGAGCTATGCCAGGCACCGCTTGGACCTGTATTACGTCACCCGAGCATCTCCTGGGCGGGTCCCGGCGCGCCCATCACAGGCGCGCGGCAAGCAGCACGCCTGCGCCGGCGCACAGGAACAGGACCGCGGCACCGGCGGCCAGCGACAGCAGCGATCCCCACACCATCGGCGCGATGACGGCGGCGATCAGTGCGTTGAATCCGGTCTGGACGAAAAGTTGTACCGAGGCCCCCATGCCGCGGCGCGCGGGGACGCAATCGAGCCCGCGGATCGTCAGCGTCGGCACCGCCAGCGACATGCCCAGGTTGAACACGAACAGGTGCAGTACATACCATCCTGCGCCTGGCGGACGCGCCAGGCAGACCGCCAGGTTGAAGGCGAGCGCCGCCGCCATCAGCGCGAAGCCAACCTGCAGGGTCAGGCGCACGGGCCACCTTGCCGATACCTTGCCCGCCAGCGCCGAACCGCCGACCAGCCCGGCCGTTGCCGGTCCGAACAGCCAGAGGAAGTCGGCTTCGCCGAGACCGAGATGGCGCATCAGGAATACGGGGGCCGACAGTACGTACAGGAAGAACGCGCCGAACATCAATGCATAGGACAGCGACCAGGCCATGAACGCACGGTTGCCCAGCACCCCGGCATAGCCGCGCGCCAATGGCCCGGGCCGGAACGGCTGGCGCGCCGTCGCCGCGAGCGTTTCCGGCAGGCGCAGCACTACCGCCACGAACAGGCTGGCGGCCAGCAACGCCAGGAACAGGAACACGGCGCGCCAGCCGAAGGCCCTCTGCAGCGCGCCGCCGACCAGCGGCGCGATGGCCGGCGCCAGTCCGTACACCATGACGACCTGCGACATCATGCGCCGCGCCTGTGGCCCGTCGTGCAGGTCGCGGATGATCGCACGCCCGATCACGATGCCAGCGCCGGCGGCCAGGCCCTGCAATGCCCGCAGCGGCAGCAGCTGTTCAACGCCCGTGACGAACACACAGCCAAGCGAAGCCGCCGCATACACCGCCAGTCCTGCCAGCACCACCGCGCGCCGCCCGCAGGCATCGGAGATGGCGCCGTGCCACAGCGACATGAACGCAAACGCGGCGAAATAGACCGAGATCGTCTGCTGCAGTGCCACCCCGTCCGTGTGCAGGACGCGCGTCATCTCCGGGAACGACGGCAGATAGGCGTTGATCGAAAACGGCCCAAGCATCGCCAGCCCTGCCAGGATCAGCGCGATGCCGGAAGGCACTAGCCCCGCATCCCGAGGACCGCAGCGATATCGACCGCAGGATCGGCATCGGCGCCGTAGGCGAAATCCCCGGCGCGCTGGCGTTCGGCCAGGCGCGCCATCAGTACCCGGTAGCGGTTGCCCGGCGCGTCGAAGCGAGAGCTGAGGTCGCGCCGCTGGTTCGACTCGAAATAGCGCGCATTCTGCGGCCGCAGCACCGAGTTGTCCTGCGGCCCGATCACATAGGAAATGCGCGGCATCAGCCAGCGGAACGGCGCCGGCGCATGCACCGTGTAGTTGGTCTGGTCGACCCGCGAGCGATGCTTCCCGACCGGCACGAAGGGCTGCACGTTGGGGATCGCATAGCCGGGTGAGAAGCTGGGATAGGAAATGCACAGGTTGTTGCGCAGATGGACATGCAGCACCGCGCGCAGGTCCTGGTAGCGGGCGCGTACGCCGCCGATCCAGCGCATCACGGGAGCCACCGACTTGCGCGTGACTATGCGGGTGCGCGTCAGCGTCTCCGATGTCGAGCTGAATTCGACCACGTCGCTGTCCGATTGCCCGTCGCCGATGGTGTTCGCATGCAGGAAGTCGGCATGCGTGAGGTCGATCAGGTTCTCGACCGACAGCGGCGAGGCGGCGTCGAAGCGCACCGACCGCTGGGTATAGCGCGGGATGCCGGCACCGTCCGCCGGCAGGAACGGAATCTGCGGGATCAGTGCCTCGTGCGCATGGTCCGGATCGCCGTACCAGACCCATACGTAGCCATAGCGTTCATGGACACGGTAGAAGCATGAACCGCCGGTAAATGAGGTGGCGCCGCGGCGCAGCCGTTCCAGCAGGTCGGGCCGGAACTCCGCGGCGCGCACGCGCCCCGCCTCGCGCCACAGATAGACATCCTGCGCGTGGACGATGCGCCGCAAGGCGCGCTCGCCCACGTCGGCGCTGTACGCCACCGGGAACCAGGTGTCGCGCAAGTCGAAATTGCCGGGGATCCAGTCGCGTTTGCCATCCGGCGCCGCGTAGCGCGCCGCCTTGTCATCGCTGTGCATGCAGGCACTCCTTTTCTTCGTCGATTCCAGAAGCGGCCCCGGTGCGCCGTTCGCGCGATGGCGCGGCGACCAGCGCCGCGATGGCGCGCCCGTCCAGCGCCGTACGCACCGTGAACGGCGGCGCTCCCGCCAGGCGGCGCAGGCGCCAGCCCGGCGGCCCCATATGGGCGTGCGCATGGGCGAAACCGCGCCACACCAGGCTCGTCGTCCCGCGCCGACCGGCGGTGGCGGCGATGAACAGCGTCACCAGCGGCCGTTCGGCCGCGTCCAGCAATGCCATCACGATGTCGCCGCCCGACAGCGGCACGCGTGCGCGCACCAGCAGCGGATGGTCGCGCACGAAGGCGGGACCGGGTCCCCTTCCCTGCCAGACCGCGCCGCGATCGAGCAGCAGGTGGCGGCCGTCGCGCCGCGGATCGCCGAGGAAGAAGTCGGTGATCGTCACGCCCGGGAAATCCACCAGGCATTCCGGACCGTCGAGCATGACGTCGAGGTAGTCGTCGAATGCGATGGGTACCACCGCACTGCCGGTATATTCCCGCCCCGCCGGCCGATAGCTGACGCCGGGCAGCGTGCCCTGCACCGCGGCGCCCCCGGCGTACACGTGGATGAAGCCATTGAGTTCGCCTACCGGATAGGCCTGGGCCATCGCCGGCGGAATCTTTTCATCTCGCCGCAAATTGGGAATATCGGTGCAGCGCCCGCTTGCCCCGTCGAAAGTCCAGCCGTGGTACGGGCATTGCAGCCCGCCCGGCCGGACCTGGCCCGGTGACAGCAGCACCCGCCGGTGCGGGCAGCGGTCTTCCAGCGCGAATGCCGTGCCGTTGGCGTCGCGGAACAGCGCCACCTCCCGGCCGTCGCACACCACCGCCAGCGTCTTGCCCGGCGCCAGCTGGCCGGACAGCGCGACGATCCACCATTGTCCTGATGTCATGGGCTCCTCTCCACGCACCGGGCGCTCAACCGCGCACGCGCGCGGTGATCTTCGCGTGCGGTCCGCTCACTTGCGCCGCCCAGGCCGCGCCGGCATCGTCGAAGGCGAAATCGCTGTAGTCGATGCGGATGTCCTGCTCGCGCGCGATGCGCAGCAGCCGCTCCCAGATCGCGCGCCGGTCTGCCGGCGGCCGCTGCCCCGTGCCGATGCAGGACAGCGTGCGGAACAGCAGGTCGGCGATGTCCAGGTTGACCTGCCGCCCCGCGCCGGTGCCGATGGTCATGATGCGCGCCCCCCAGCGCGTGGCCTTCAGCGCGTTGAGCATCGGTTGGCCGCAGACCAGGTCGAGCACGACGTCGAAGCCTTCGCCGGCCGCGGCCTTCAATGCGGCGGCATCGTCTTCACCGCCGAGCGTCACGACCGCGTCGGCAATGCCGCGCTCCTTCAGGCGTGCCAGCGCCTCGGCTGAACGCGCCGCCGCCACGACCCGGCCGGCGCCCAGGAAGCGCGCCAGCTGCAGCGCGATCTGGCCCAGCGTGCCCGTGGCACCGAGCACCAGTACCGATTCGCCCGGCTGGATCCTGGCCTGTTCCAGCGGCACCAGCGCGCCGGTGGCGGCGATGCCCATCGCGATCGCCGTGCGGTCGTCGACGTCGTCCGGCACGTCCCACACTTCCTCGGCCGGTACCAGGGTGCGCTCGGCCCAGGCGCCATACGGCAGCACCGAGCGTTCGCCGAAGTACACCCGGCGCCCATCCGGCGCCCGACCCACGCCCTCGCCGCGGATCACGCAGGGGTACTGCACGCCGAGCCGGTAGGCGCCCAGCACGTCCCAGCCGCCCAGCCCGGCCGTGTCGACGTCGATCAGCACCGCGCCGTCGCGGGTCCCGGGTTCGGCGAACTCGCCGATGACCGGCGCCGCGCCGCGTTCATGAATGATGGCTGCCTTCATCACATCCCCTTTGCGCCGGACTGCGCGAACAATGCCTTCATCGCCACCAGCGACGGCGTATGGCTGCCGAAGCCGCCATCGGCCACCAGCGTGGTACCGGTCACGAAAGACGATTCATCGGATGCCAGGAACGCCACCACGTCGGCAATCTGGCGCGGCGTGCCGAGCTCGGGCGTCAGGTGATTCTCGCGCAGGATCTCGAGCAGTGGCGCGGGCATGCTGTCGTGCGCATTCTCGGCCGGGGCCAGGCCGATCTGCAGCGCGTTCGAACGGATGCCCTGCTTGCCGTACTGCGCCGCCACCGAGCGCGCCAGCATGATCAGCGCGGCCTTCGAGGCGGCATAGGCCGTCAGCGACAGGTCGCCCTGCACGCCCAGGCCGGAAGTGACGAAGATCACCGAACCGCGGCCATGCTTGAGCATCTCGCGGATCGCATATTTACTGCACAGCATGGCGCCGCGCAGGTTGACGGCCATCGCCCGGTCCCAGGCTTCGACATCCATGTTGACCACGTCGCGGTCGCGCTGGCGCTGTTCCACGCTCAGGATCGCCGCATTGTTGTGCAGCACGTCGACGCGGCCGAAGCGCGTTACTACCGCCTCGACCATGGCGGCGACTGCCGCTTCGCTCGAGATGTCGCACTGCAGCGCCAGCGCCGTGCCGCCCTGTCCTTCGATGCTGGCCGCGACCTTGCGCGCGGCCGCGCCGTCGATGTCGACGATGGCCACGTGCGCGCCATGGCCCGCCAGCACGCGGGCCGCCTCGGCGCCCAGGCCGCCGCCCGCGCCCGTGAGGATCGCGACACGGCCGTCCAGCTTCCCTTTGTTCACTGCTTCATTCATTCCCGGTCTCCGTCAGGTGGGCCGCGCTCAGCGGCCGATGAAATGGGGCTGCCGCTTCTCGCTGAAGGCCAGCGCGGCTTCTCGTGCATCCTCGCTCGGCTTGAGCATGGCGAACAGGTCGAGTTCGAGGTCCAGGCCCTGCTTGAGTTCCAGGTCGAGGGCGCCGCGCGCGGCGCGCTTGACCGACAGCGTGGCCGCCGGGGCACGGGCCGCGATGCGCCGCGCGAACGCGCGCACCTCGTCGACCAGCGCCGCCGATTCGCTGGCGATGCGCGTGACCAGGCCGATGTCCCTGGCCGCGCCGGCATCCAGGCGCTCGCCGGTAAGCAGCAGATCCATCGCCCGGCCGGGGCCGACCACGCGCGCGAGGCGCTGCGTGCCGCCACCGCCCGGAATCAGGCCCAGCGCGGTCTCCGGCAGGCTGAATACCGCATCCGGCGCGGCGTAGCGGATATCGCAGGCCAGCGCCAGCTCCAGGCCGCCGCCCATGCAGTAGCCATGGACTGCCGCGATGACCGGCTTGCGCACCGTGTCGATCGCCTCGATCCAGCGCGCTCCCTGCATGCGGCTGCGCACTTCGATCGCCGTTTCCGCCCCACGCCGCTCCTTGATGTCCGCGCCGGCGCAGAAGCCGCGCTGGCCGGCGCCACGGATGGCGATGACCCGGATCGCCGGGTCGGCGTCGAGTTCGCGCAGCGCAACCGGCACGCCGCTGCGGATATCGTCGTTGATGGCATTGATCTGGGCAGGGCGGGTCAGGACCACCCAGCCCACGCTGTCCTCGCGCTCGATGGTCACCGCGTCGTTGACGACGCTGGACAGTACGTCGGCGCCGCCGTGCGGTTCGCTGGCGCGCGTGTCATGCTGCTGCATCTCGCTGTTGTCCATGATTAGGCTTCCTCGAACTCGATGACTTGGCCGCGCAGTTCCGAGGGCTCGATGCGGATTAGCGGGCGCCCGCCGGCCGATTCCGATTCCTCCACCCACGTGAAGCGCGTGCCCCGCGCGCGCAGGTCTTCGGCCTTGGCCTGCAGGCCGTGCACGGCGATACGGATGTAGTACAGGCCGGGGCCCCAGTTGTTGAGGTAATGCGCGGCCGGCGTGTCCCACGCGGTCGGCTGGATCACATGCAGGGCCGCGCTGTTGGCGACGGCGAACGGCATCACGGCGCGGCGCTGGCCCTCGCGCCCCAGCAGCTCCACCCCGCCGCGCGGTTCCCAGTCCAGGTTCTTCGAGCAGCAGCGCAGCGTGTGGTCGAGGTCGCGCACCAGGAAGGCCCGTGCACTGATCCTCACCATCTCGCCCGGCCGCGGCTCGCGCGGCTGCGCCGGCACCCCGGCAAAGGTCTCGGGCGGCATCTGCAGCGGCTCGGTGGGCATTACCTCGATGCACAGGCCACCGTCGACATCCGGCGCATAGCGCGGGCGTTCCGGCGTGGCGCCCAGCCACAGCCTGTCGAACGGCATCTCCGCAGTACGCTGCGCCATGCGGAATGCCAGGCCGCGGCGCATCAGCTTGTCCACGAAGATCTCGAACTTCGGCCCCTGCAGCGCCAGCACCACAGAGTGCGTCAGCATCGGGCGATGGCGGCCCTGGTAATCCTTCAGGCTCTCCAGGAATTCATGGAACATCGGATCGCCCGGATTGTCATAGTCCAGGTGCCATTGCGGTTCCAGCCTGGTCGGCGCGACCGCCAGCGACTTGTGCACGCGCAGGAAGTGGGCGATATACGGATGGTTGTCGAAGGCCTGGCGCCAGTTCGGATGGCTGTGCACGCCGAGTTTATTCACCAGCAGTTCGGTCATGCCGTCCGGGTCGGGCAGCATCATGTCGGCTGACAGCAGCAGATCAAACATATTTTTTCTCCAAGGGTGGACTGACGCGCGCCTCGTCACGGGCGCTGCGGGGATTGAGCAGGAAATAGGACAGCGCCGGGGTCAGCATCAGCGCGCCGAGCATATTCCACAGGAACATGAAGGTCAGCAGGATGCCCATGTCGGCCTGAAACTTGATGGGCGACCACGCCCAAGTGACCACGCCGGCCGCCATCGTCATGCCGACCAGTGCCACCACCTTGCCGGTGAAGTCGAGCGAACGGCGGTAGGCGGCACGCAGGCTGTCGCCGCGGCGCTGGCAGGCCAGCTGCACGGACAGCAGGTAGAGCGCATAGTCGACGCCGACCCCGACCCCGACGGCAATCACCGGCAAGGTGGCCACCTTCAGCCCGATGCCCAGCCACACCATCAGCGCCTTGCAAAGGATGGTGGTGATCACCAGCGGGATCAGCGCCACGATGGTGGCGCGCACGCTGCGGAAGGTGA
Organism: Pseudoduganella umbonata; assembly: GCF_014192225.1. Classification (GTDB taxonomy): domain Bacteria; phylum Pseudomonadota; class Gammaproteobacteria; order Burkholderiales; family Burkholderiaceae_D; genus Rugamonas; species Rugamonas umbonata. The sequence continues at coordinate 865,148 of NZ_JACHXS010000001.1, forward strand.
CCAGGCAGAGCAACGCGGTCGAGCCATACACCGCCAGGTACATCATGACGATGCTCTTGCCGACCTCGATGTTGGTGGCCGCCTCGATGCCGGCACTGCCGGCCGCCAGCAGGAACTCCACCGGCTCCTTGGCGCCTGCCGGCGTATTGTTGACCCGGGCGTAGTCGCTGGAGGTCTTCAGGATGCGTGCCACCGTGTCGGCCTTGTGGTCGCGCAGATAGACCACCAGCGGCGACACCGAGCAGCTCTGGTTGGTGATGTCCGGCGTGGCGATCGCCGCCGCCGACATCGCGCCGTCGGTAATCGACTGGTTGCGGCTGATCGTCATCCATTTGCCGCTGCCTTCGGACATCGCGGCCGTCGTGAAGCGTACGGTCTCGGCCAGCGACGTGGTGGCCTGCACCGCCGGATCGGCGCGCAGCAGCTGCGCCAAGCCATCCATCCTGGTCAACGCGGGGTAGAGCCGGCAGCCTTCGTCGCCGGTCTTCATGATCACCACGAACTGGTCGCTCGACAGGCCGTAGTTGCGGGTGATGTAGGCGTTGTCGCGGTTGTAGCGCGAATCGGGGCGCAGTTCCGGCGCGCCGGCGTCGAGATCGCCGATGCGCAGGCCCTGCATCACGATCGCCGACGCCACCGTGACCAGCAGCGCGGCGGCGGTCACGCCGATGGCCCAGCCCCGGCCCGTCAGCGCATCGAGGCGCTCCCACACACGGCCCAGCAGCGACTGCCCCTGGGCCATTTCGCGGTCAGCCTCCAGGGCACGCTGCGCTGCCCTGGCGCCGATACCGGTGTACGACAGCGCCACCGGAATCAGGAACAGCTTGGTGAAGACCAGCACCGAGACGCCGATGCTGGTGGTCACCGCCAGGTCGCGGATGACCGGGATATCGATGATGACCAGCACCGCGAAGCCAACGATGTTGGCCAGCAGCGCCGTCACCCCGGCCACGAACAGCCGGCGGAACGTATAGCGCGCCGCCACGTACTTGTGGGTGCCGCGCCCGATGTCCTGGATGATGCCGTTCATCTTCTGGGCGCCGTGCGACAGGCCGATCGCGAAGATCAGGAAGGGCACCAGGATCGAGTACGGATCGAGTTCGTAGCCGAGCAGCTGCATCAGCCCGAGCAGCCAGATCACGCCGATCACCGCCGCCGACACCAGCAGCGCCGTGCTGCGCACGCAGCGCGTGTACAGGTAGACGAACACCGTGGCGACGGCAACCGAGACGGCAAAAAACAGCATGACCGATTTCAGCCCTTCGATCAGGTCACCCACGATCTTTGCGAAACCGACGATATGGATGCCGACCTTGGCGCTTTCGTAGCTGCGGATCTTGTCCTCCAGCTGGCGCGAGAAGGCGCCGTAGTCGAGCGGCTGGCCGGTTTTCGGGTCGCTGTCGAGCAGCGGCACGACGATCATGCTCGATTTCATGTCGAGCGCGACCAGGCGCCCGACGATGCCGGCCTTGGCCACGTTGTCGCGCAGCTTGGCCACTTCCGCGGCGCTGCCGTCGAACTGGGGCGGCATCACGGGGCCGCCGGTGATGCCATCCTCGGTCACCTCGCGCCAGCGCACGATCGGCATCCAGATCGACTTCATCCAGGAGCGGTCGACGCCATCGATCATGTACAGGTCGTCGTTCACCTTGCGCATGACCTCGAGGTAGGCCGGATCGTAGACATCGCCGGTCCTGTTCTCGACCACGATCCGCACCGTGTTGCCGAGCCCCGGCAGGTCCTTCTTGTACTTCAGATAGTTCTGGATGTACGGACTGTCGAGCGGGATCATGCGCTCGAAGTTGGCGTTGATGTCGATCCGGGTCGCCGAGTAGCCGAGAAACACGGTGGCCAGCAGGCAGACCAGCAGCACCAGCAGCCGGTTGTTGAAGATGATGCGTTCGAGGAGATTGCCCGATCCGCGATCGAAGTCTTTCACGTCCCGCACCACGGGCATGCGGGGTTGTTCGCTATGCGCTGCCATGTCAGTTCTTTCCAATTCTTGCACTATCCGCGCCGCAGCCCGGAACCCGGGCCAGTCTTGCGCCGGCACTGCCGACCAGTGCCACCTGGCCCGGTCCCGCGAAAGCGGCGCCCGCCACATCGCCGCCGCGTGCCGGACCACCTTCGGTCACACTGCCGCCACGGCTGAGAAACACCTGCCCGGCCTGGGTCACCAGGGCCAGTTCACCCGGCGCGCAGGCCAGCGCATCGACCACCGTGGACTGGGTGCCGAGGGCGATCCGCTGCCAGGTGGTTCCCTGGTCGGCGCTGGCAAAGGCGTTGCCGCGCAGGCCGAAGGCCACCAGGCCATTCTCGCTGGCCTTCAGGCCGAAGAAGGTGCCAGCGTATGGCGAGTCCAGTGCCACGAACCGCGCGGCGGCACGGTCATGGCGGCGCAGCAGGCCCTGCTCGCCGGCAAGGTAGAACACGCCGTCGACACCCTGCTCGACGGCATACAGGTGCATGCGGCGATCGTTGGCGGCACGTTCCATCCACGGCTCCCAGCTGGCACCGCCATCGCGCGTATGCAGCAGCAGGCCGAACGCGCCGGCCAGGAATCCTTCGCCGCCGGCGTCGATGCGAATATCGAGGAAGGGATAGGGCAGCACGCCCGGCGTGGCCGACTGCGCAGCCGCCTGCGCGATTTCCTTCAGCATGGCCGTGGCGCCGGCATCGCCCCTGTTGGCGAGACCGGTGTAATGGGTGTTCAGCAGCGCCATCAGGCTCTGCCCGTCGAACACCTTGCGCCAGGTCGCGCCCTGGTCGTCGCTGCGCAAGACGACACCGTCATGGCCGAGCGCCCAGGCGCTGCCCGGCCCCGTGATGCGCACTGAAGTCAGGTCGACGCTGACCGGCGCCGGCGCCTGCTTCCAGGTTGCCCCGGCATCGGCCGACGCCAGGATGGTGCCGCGCGCGCCGACGGCGAGCGCGGTATTGCCCTGCATAGCGATGCCGGTCAGGGAACTCTTGAGTGCCGCCTGCGACAGCGCAGCCGGCATCGTGATGGGATCGTGGCCGGCAACAGCGCCGGCCAGGGTGGCCAGGCTGGCCAGCACGCCCGCGAGCGTGGCGCGCCGCCACCTGGCAGGCGCGCGCGGACGTGGGGCATGGCGATTGAGACTTTTCATGGCTGACTCCGTCGTGATGCGTGGTGCCGGACTGCCGGCCGCGGCGCGTGGCCGCGACCGGCGCAGGCCGCCACGGCCTGCCCGGCGGGGATGCCGGCTCAGCGCGCGGTTTCCTTGGCCACGATGGTTTCCGGGTTCAGGTCGCGGTTCGAACGCGGCTTGGTGACCACCCCGTACCCGCCGACCAGGCCATCGTTGACCAGTGCATACATGCCCTTGTTGAAGTCGAAGATCACGTTCTTGACCGTGTAGGGGGCATTGACGTCGTACAGCTGGACCATCGAATTGAAGATCGAGCGGTACAGCTGGCCGCTGCGGTCATAGGCGTCGTACAGCATGGCGCCGTAGGTATCCTCGTCGATGTAGTAGGTGCGCTTTGCATAGGCATGGCGGAAGCCCGGCTTGAGCGTGGCCTCGACCACCCACATGCGGTGCAGTTCCCAGCGCCAGCAGGCCGGGTTCGGGTATTTTTCCTTGAACTGTTCTTCGACGCCGCAGCCGAAATACAGCTTGTAGGCGTTATAGGGGACGTACATTTCCTTCGTGCCGGCCAGCTTGAAGTCGAAGCGGTCCATCGTGCCCGAGAAAACGAACAGCTCGTCGAACAGCGTCACGCCGCCCATGCTGGCCACCGGCGTATCGTACGAGAATTCAGGCGCCAGCTTGATGCGGCGCTGGCCCGGCGCATAGCTCCAGGCGCGGCGCGGTTTCTGGGTGGGATCGAGAAAATCCATCAGGCCGGTCACTTCGCCCGCCTTGCGGATCGGCGCGCTGTTGACCGAGTACGTGCGCCAGTACATCTGCTCGTCGCGGCCGTCCAGGTCATCGTGGTAATACGGCGTTTCCTCGAATGTCTGCTGCTGGGCCGTCAGCACGGCCTTGCCACTGGAATCGACCACCCACGAGCGCGAGGATTTGGTGGTGGTATCGGCCTTGTAGCGCAACTGCTGGTTCCACATCATCTCGTGGCCTGTCTTCGCAATCGGGAACGGGATGCCGCCGCGGCATTCCTGCTCCACCGACAGCCCGTTCTTGGCCGTCTTGCAGGACGTGGCATTGCGCACGGTCTTGGCCAGCACCGCTTCCGGCAAGGCGGCCGTGCGGTGGCTCGGGTAGACGTCCATGTAGAAGCCCGGGTTCTTCTTGAACAGCTCCTTCTGCCCGTCGGAGAGCTTGTCGGCGTGCTGCTGCCAGTTCTTGGCATCGATGCGCAGGATCGGCGCCTCGTCCTTGAACGGGTCGGCCCAGACGCCGCTACCGGGCTTGAAGCCGGCCGGCGCCTTGGTCAGCCCGCCCGTATAGGCCGGGATCGTGCCTTCCTTGTTGCCGGCCTTGACGGCGCCCGCCTGGGTCAGCGTGCTGCCCAGCTGTTTGGCTTCCTCGGGCGTGACCGCGGCGTGCGCGATGGTACTCGCGCCAGCCAGCAACGCAAGGACGAATGTGTGCTTGTTCATGTCTTGTCTCCTGTATGCGGCGTTTCAGAATGCCGTCTTGAAGGTAAAGGACAGCCAGCCGCGGTCGATGACCCCGACCGACGAATTGCTGTGCGCGGCGCCGCCGGTGATCCTGCCGTTCAGTTCGCGTACGGGCAGGGTGCGGTCGGCATAGCTGAGAGAAAATTCATACTTCGATGCATACGTCATGGTCGCGCCAAGCGACCAGCGCAGTTCGCCTTCGGTGCCGCCGCCAGAGGTTGGCGCATTGCCCGACAGGCCGTACGTGATACTGAGCGGGATGCTCAGGTCCCACGACGGTAGCACGTTCAGGTACTGGGGCGTCATTTTCAGCGCCATCAGCCAGGCATCGCGGGTCGAGCAGCCATCGTCCTTGTTGCCCGAGCCGGCCTTGCCGGTGCGTGAATCGACGCAGGCGGCCGAGCCCACCGACCGGTACAGCGCCGGGTTGGTGACCACCTTGTCGAGCCGGTTGTAGGCCAGCTCGGCAACGAAGCTGCCGGTGTCCCAGACCGGCGTTGCCGGCAGCATGTAGATGCCGTTCACGACCGCGTGCCAGGTGTCGCCGCGTGCGCCCGTCTCGGTGACCACGGACGACGGCGTGTTCAGGGCGCCGTTCTTGCGGTGCGAGAGCTCGACACCCACCGCGACAGTCTGGATCACACGCCCGAAGCTCAGGCTGGCCTGCTTGACATCTTCCGGGTACAGGAAGCGCGCCCGGGTCGGCAGCGGGCCACGGAAGTCCAGCAGCTGGACGCCCAGCTCCGGCGAATAGTCGTCGAAGCGGCGGTAGTAGGCACCGAACGTGGACTCGATCGCTTCGACATTCAGGCGCGCGCCGATGCCCCAGTTGCCGTGCTGGCCCGGCTTGCGTGCCTGGTCGATGCGGGCCGCCACGCCGGCCACGGGAAACGCCAGGAAGTCGGACGACGGTGCCGTGTCGGCGCCCATCAGGTAGGTGCCGGCATGCGGGATGCGGGTCGGCTTCCACTCGTAATAGTACTGGCCGACCAGCGTGAGATTGTCCGTCACCTGGGTGCTCAGATGGACCTGCCCTACCGGCAGGAACACTTCCTTGGTCTCGACGCCCGGGTTGGTCGCGGCCTTGACACCGTCCACCGGCGACTGCCCGTACGAGATCGCGTGGGCGCCCAGCAGCAGGCCCTCGCCCCAGACATTGGTCTGGCGGCCCACCTTGATGTTGACGGGCACCTTGCCAAGTTCCAGATTGGCCCAGACGAAGGCGTCCAGGATCTCGCCCGACGGGCCGTTTACATAGCGTTCCACTTCGCTGTTGTAGCGGTTGTTGCGGTAGGCGGTGGCGAAACCGGCCGGCGAGCTGACCGTGTGATCGTCGTAGGCCTGGTCATACCACGCCGCGGCCGACACCCGGGCACCGACCTTGTTCTTGTAGCTGATATCGAATTCGGTCAGCAGGTCGAGGCGGTTGGTGACCATGTCGCCACGGTCGAACTTGGCATCGCCCTCGTCGTAGATGTAGTTGCCCAGCAGCCGGCTGTCCGGCTTTTCGGTGCGCCAGCCGCCGGTGTAGCGCACGGTGGCGTCGAGCCGCACCTTGAGGTCGGGATTGCTGACCGCGATTTCGGTGGCCGGCGCGGTGCCGGCGCAGAGCATGGCGACTGCCGCCGCGATGCCGCGCAGCGCCTGGCCGGCAAGGATGGAAATGCCGCTTGCATGGTGGGTGGGGATACCCCTTGCGTGGTGCATGGACCTGTCTCCTGTCGTTGTCGTTGTCGTTATGGCGGATTTTTAAAAAATCGCTCGGTACTGCCTGCCCGGTCCTTCCCATGCACCGTGCTGCTGGCCTGCCTTCGGCCCATCGGAAACGAGATGCCTGACACGATCAATAGTAGCAAGAATTTAGACACTATTCTAGTATTCGATTACTATTCTGTATCTAGAATTCCTGGCACCTACCTATGGTCTTATGGAACGGTGCCGCCGGCATGGCGTGCACGGGCCATTTCGGTGAACTCGCGCTTCAGCGTCGGGTAATAGGCGATCTGCCCCTGCAACCCGCCGGCGATGTCGATCGAGGCCGCGCTGATGAAGCTCGCGTAGTCGCTGGCCAGGAACAGCGCCATGCCGGCTACGTCCTCGGGCTTGCCGAAACGCCCCAGCGGAACCACCTTCAGCACCATCCGGTCGAACTCCTCGCGCGTGACGCCGGGACCGGTATCACGGAAGTGGCGCTCCCACTGGCCGGTATCGATCCAACCCATGTTGAGCGAATTGACCAGGATGTTGTCCTTGGCCAGCGACATGCCGAGCGACTTGGACAGCGCCAGGCAAGCGGCGCGGTTGATGACCGAGGGGATGCCATCCGGCGTGGGAATGGCACCGGCCAGCGCGTTGATGTCGATGATGCGCCCCCAGCGCTGGCGGCGCATGTGCGGCACCACTGCCTGCACGAAGCGGAAGTGCCCCATCTGGAGGATGTTGGCGTGCTCCAGTATCTGCTCCGGGGTCAGCGTGTCGAGATTGCCGCCGCGCCCCTGGCCGGCATTGTTGACCAGCACGTCGATGCCGCCCCAGCTAACCGCGACCTCTTCGACGAAGGACTTCACGCCGGCGTCGTCGGTCACGTCCACCGCACAGGCGATGACGGCTTGCGCGCGCGGCGCGAGTTCCTGGCCCGCCGCCTCCACCGCTGCGGCGGTGCGGGCACAGATGGCCACGCGCGCGCCCTCCGCCGCGAACGCGCGGGCGATGGCAAGGCCAATGCCGCGCGACGCACCGGTGACGATGACGCGCTTGCCGCTCAAGTCGATCTGCATGGTTGTCTCCTGTTCCCTAGAGGCGCTCGATCAGCGTCGCCGTGCCCATCCCGCCGGCACAGCAGATCGCCTGCAGGCCGAAGCGCGCGTCGCGCCGCTCCAGTTCATGCAGCAGCGTGGTCATGATGCGGGCGCCGCTGGCGCCGAGCGGGTGGCCGAGTGCGATCGCTCCGCCGTTGACATTGAGCCGGTCGAGCGAAACGTCCAGTTCGCGCGCCCACATCAACGGCACCGGGGCAAAGGCCTCGTTTACTTCGAACAGATCGATATCCCTGGCCGTCAGTCCCGCCATCGCCAGCACCTTGCGGGTGGCGGCCACCGGCCCGGTGAGCATCAGCGTCGGGTCCGACCCCACTGTGGTGAAGGCACGGATACGGGCTCGCGGCCTGACGCCCAGGCGCTTCGCCGCTACGCCCGACATCAGCAGCAGCAGCGCGGCACCGTCCGAGATCTGCGACGAATTTCCGGCGCTCAGCTTGCCCTCCGGGCGGAAGCTCGACTTCAGCGTGGCCAGTTTCTCCGCATGCGTGCCGGGGCGGATGGTTTCATCGGCGTCCAGGATTTCCGCTACGGGCTCGGCCCAGTCGCGCTCCTTCAATGCTGCCACCGGCACGGCGGCGATCTCGCGCCGGAAGTAGCCGGCCTGCGCGGCGGCGGCGGCGCGCCGGTGGCTCTCGACGGCGTAGGCATCGAGCTCGCCGCGGCCCAGTTTCCACAGGTCGGCGATCCGCTCGGCCGCCTCGCCCTGGCTGGTCAGCTCGTACCGGTCGGCCGCCATCCAGCCAAATGCCTCGCCGTAGATCTCGCGGTTGCCGCCCATGCGCACCCGGCTCATGTTTTCCGCGCCCCCCGCCACCACCACCTGGGCGGCGCCGGCGGCGATCTGGCCAGCCGCCAGGTGCACGGCCACTTCGCCCGAACCGCACTTGCGGTCGACCGTCAGGCCCGGGATACCGGCCGGCCAGCCGGCACCCAGCAACGCCGTGCGGGCGATGTTGGCCGACTGTTCGCCCACCTGGGTGACACAGCCGAAGATGACGTCGTTGACCAGGCTCGCTTCGATGCCGGCGCGCGCCACCAGGTCGTTCAGCAGGTGGGCCGCCAGGTGGTCGGCGCGCACGCCGGCCAGGCTGCCCCGGTATTTGCCGACCGGCGTGCGCACGGCTTCCACGATGTACACATCCGTCATAGCGCGCTCGCTTTCAGGCCGGAGCCGGGCACGCGCTGGCCCGCCGCGTCGTAGCGGTAGACACCATGGCCGGTCTTGCGCCCATGGCGGCCGGCGGCAACCATCTTGATGATCAGCGGGCACGGACGGAAGCGTTCGCCCATCGTCGCGTGCAGGTAGCGCAGCACCGACAGGCGCGTATCCCAGCCGGTCATGTCGCCCAGCTCGAGGGGCCCCATCGGATGGTTGAAGCCCATCCGCAGCGCGGTGTCGATGTCCTCGGCACTCGCAGTGCCTTCCTGCAGCATCCACATCGCTTCGTTGCCAAGCAGTGCCGACATGCGGCTGGTCGTCAGTCCCGGCGATTCGTTCACCAGGATCGAGGTCTTGCCGATCGCCTCGCACCAGGCGCGGCTGCGTGCCACGGCGTCGGCATCGGTGGCGATGCCGAGTACCAGCTCGACCAGCTTCATCTTGTGCACGGGATTGAAGAAGTGCATACCGATCACGCGTTCCGGCTGCGGCACCGATGCCGCGATCTCCGTGACCGACAGCGCCGAGGTATTGGTGGCCACCAGCGCGCCATCGGCCAGGACCGGCACGGCCTGCGCCAGCACCGCCTGCTTGACGGCGAGGTTCTCGGATACCGTTTCCACCAGCAGGTTGGCATGCGCCGCGCCCGCTCCGAGTCCGGCATGGACGCTCAGCCGCTGCTTGGCGGCGGCCGCGGCTTCCGGCGTCAACTTGCCGAGCTTGACGCCGCCATCGACGATGGCGTGGATGTTCTGCAGCGCCTTGTCCAGCGCCTGCCCATTGCTGTCGACCAGGCGGGTCTGGAAGCCGCTGCTGGCGAATGCGTGCGCGATGCCGGTGCCCATCAATCCGGCACCGACCACCACGACGATCTGGTTCTTGTCGATCATTGTTCTTGTCTCCTCAGGCGCCGGGCCGAGGCCCGACGATATTGCAAATGGTGCCGATGCCTTCGACACCCGCTTCGACCACGTCGCCCGGTTGCAGGTATAGTCCGGTGCCCTGCCCCACGCCAGCCGGCGAACCGGTGAACAGGATGTCGCCCGGCGCAAAGCTGGAGCGCGCCTCGACAAAGCACAGCAGCTGGCCGACATCCCAGGTCATCTCGCTGGTATTGCTGTCCTGGCGCACCTGTCCGTTAACTTTCAACGTGAGGCGCAGATGCGGGCTGCCGCCCGGGAATTCGTCGCGCGTCACGATCCATGGGCCCACGCCCGTACTGCGGTCCTGGCTCTTGGCCGCGAACAGGTCCATGCCGATGCCGGCCGGCCCGCTGCGCTGCAGGTCGCGTGCGGAAACATCGTTGCCGACCGTATAGCCGAGGACGCTGTCGAGCGGCGCCGCGGGATCGACCGGCGCGCTGCCGACCACCACCACCAGTTCGACCTCATGGTCCAGTTCCGCGGTCAGCGGCGGATAGCGGAGCGCGTCGGTGGCGCCGATCAGCGCACCGTAGGCTTTCAGGAAGGCAATCGGCTGCGGCGGCGACTGCAGGCCGAAGTCGGCGGCCAGGTGCTTGGCATAGTTGGCGCCAGCCACCACCACGCGGTTGACCGGCTCGACCGGCGGCAGCAGGCGCACGCCGGCCAGCGCGCGCGCCGGACCGGCCAGCGGCAGCGCCGCCCGGCCCTCGCCGGCACGGCCCGCGGCGATGGCGCGCGTCAGTGCGGGCGCCCACTCGGCGAAGGCGCCGGCGATCTGGCGCAGCGTCTGCGCGTCGGCATCCACCAGCGCCCAGAACGGCGTGCCGCCATCGGTGCAGCGGGCGATCTTCATGCGGCCAGCGCCGGCGATTTGGCGACCTCGACCAGCGTGGCCGGATCGATGTGCAGCAGTTCGCAGGCATTCTTCCAGCGGATCTTCTGCAGGTCTTCGTCCGACAGGCGCAATCCGTCGGTCAGGTCGTGGCGCACCGCGTCGCTGCCGCCGAAGTTCGAGCCATACAGCACGCGGTCGGCGCCGATGACTTCGATCATCGCCTGGCGCATCGGCAGCTCGTGCAGTTCGACGTCGAAGTAGAAGTTCTTCAGGTATTCCAGGACCGGCTTCTTGTTGTGCGCCACGTCAAGGTTCGGATTGGTCTGCGCCAGGCGACCGAGCTGGTACGGCACGAAGCCGCCGCCGTGGGTGATGTACACCTTCAGGTTCGGGAAACGGTCGAACACGCCGCCGTTGATCATGTTCCAGAAACACTTGGTCTCGTCGTAGTTCATGCCGACGATGGCGGTGGTCTCGTAGTTGTCGGTATTGGCGTTCTCGCCCCAGGTGACCGACTGGTTATAGCCGTGCACGAACATCGGCAGGTCGAGGTCGCACAGGGCCTGCCACACCGGATCGAGCTCGGGCGAATCGAATTCCAGGCCGCCGAAGTTGGAGCCGCCCGCCACCAGGCCCTTGGCGCCCAGCGTGGTGCAGGCGCGGCGGATTTCCTTGGCGGCCTCGACCGGAACGTTGAGGGGCGCGTGGGCCCAGGCCATCAGGCGGTTCGGCGCGGCCGCGCAGTACTCGGCCAGCACGTCATTGACCTTGCGGGCGAACGGCACGCCGAATTCCGCTTCGGCCCAGTACATGTAGCAGTGCGAAGGAACCGACACCACCTGGGCGCTCTGCCCCGCCGCATCCATGCCGGCCAGGCGTGTCTTCGGATCGGCCCAGCGCTCCAGGTACTGGTTGATGTCGAGCTGCTTGCCTTCGGCGCGCGCCTTCTGCAGCGCGGCGCGCCGCTCCGGCGAGCCGAGCGACAGGATCCAGTGCCCGACGCGCAGCTTGATGTCGCCATCCGGGCGCTGTTCGAAGAAGGGACCCCAGTGCGGGTGCTGGTTGTAATAACCCGGGTGCGGGGCATGGGCGTGAAGGTCGATGAGCATGGGGTGTCTCCTGTCTGGATTGATTAACCCGACCACAGGCGCACTCATCCGGACACACCGGGGCCCCGTTCAGGCCTGCCCGCAAGCGCTACGTGTCTCCATCAGCCCGCACTCGGTCGGTGCTTTGCATCAGGACCCATCATGCCAAACTTAGACAGAAATGGCAAATATGTTTAACTTTATTTTTTCAACGCTCGCTCGTGCCGCAGGCGACAAACGAATACAGGAACCTGACGATGCGCTGCACGCCGTCCTCCGGCCGCCGGTTCGGTACCACGAGCTCGCTCAGCACGCAGCGGATCAGCATTTCACAGACGAGGTCGCGGTCGATGCGGATGCCGAGCCGGCGGTCCCAGGAATCGAACACGGTGCGCATCAACTCGTCGATGCGCGCCAGCGACTCGTGGAACAGGCGCCCGAACAGGCGCAGCGTGTATTCGGGTGCCGCGCGCAGCAGCAGGCGCGCCTGGCCGTGCGCCGCGTAATTGTCCAGGTAGCGCACCAGCGCCTGGAAACGTTCGTCCGGATCCGTGAACGGCACCACGGCGTCCGCCATGGCCTGCTGGAACGATGAACGCTTGTGGCGCGCGAACGCGTCCAGCAGTTCGTCCTGCGAGGCGAAGTAGCGATAGAAGGTGCCCCGCGACACTTGCGCGAGCTCGCATACGTCGAGCACCGAGATGCGGTCGGATCCGGCGCGCAAAACGATGGCCTCGGTGGCGGCCAGGATCGCCGCGACGGTCGTCTCCGCACGCCGGTTGCGCTTGTCGTTCGAGGAGTGGCTGGCGCTGGGGACGGTCGCGGTGCGCATCGGGGTGGTAATCCTGTCGTGGAAAAATCAGTATTCGCGAACCGGCACATGCGCCGGCCTGGAGTTGTAGCCCGGCAGGTGCAGGCCGCCGTCGACATGGAACGATTCGCCGGTCACGTAGCGCGACATGTCGCTGGCCAGGAACACGGCCACCGGGCCGATATCGTCTTCCGGGTCGCCGCAGCGGCCCAGCGGGCGCATCGCCGCCGACCGCTCGGCGAACCCCGGGTGCTCCGCCGCCAGCTTGTGGAACGTCGCGCCCATCGCCGTCGGCGCGATCGCGTTCACGGTGATGTTGAAACGCCCCCATTCGGCCGCCGCGCTGCGCGTCAGGCCGATGATCGCAGCCTTGGCGGTGTTGTAGTCGGCATGCAGCCAGGCCCCGATGTCGACATCGATCGAATAGAAGTTGACGATCTTGCCGCCGCCACGCGTGCGCATGTGCGGCAGCGCCGCGCGCATGGCCCACCAGCAGGCCTTGACGGTGGACGTCAGGGTCTGGTCGAGCATCTCGTCGGTCTTGTCTTCCAGCAGCACGTTCGGCGTCGGCACGAAAGCGTTGTTAACCAAAATATCCAGACCGCCGAACTGATCGACAGCAGCAGCGACTGCTGCTTCAACAGATGCTTTCTGCAAGACGTCGGTCTGGATGAACAGTGCCTTGCCGCCGAGTTCCTCTACTTCGCGGGCGACCCTGGCGCCGCTGTCGGGGTCGATTTCGGCGATCACCACCGCCGCGCCTTCGCGTGCAAAACGGCGTGCCACGCCGCGACCGATACCGCCGCCGGCACCGGTGACCAGCGCCACCCTGTCTTTCAGAAGCTCCATGTCAGTCTCCTCACTTATGAACATATTTTCTGTTATTGTACACATTCACAACAACAACCGATATCGGAATACGCCATGCAACGCTTTCGCAGGCGCATCGAACTGGCCGCCCGCCGCCATGGCGACGGCGGCGAAGTGCGCGCCGTCCTCGAGGACGACTTCCATCATTTCCGTGTCGTGGTCGGGCATCGCGGCGGCGCGGTCACGGCGGTGCGCGGCGAAACGCCGCGGCATCCGTTCTCCGCCTGCCCTGGCGCGGCCCCCGAACTGGACCGCCTGGCCGGCATGCGGATCGACCGTATTGCCAATTCGGTCACGCTGCATGCCGACCCGGCGCAGCAGTGCACGCACATGTTCGACCTGGCCGGGCTGGCGATCGCCGTCGCCGCGCGGGGCGACAGCCGGCGCCGCTACGACATCGACGTGCCGCGCCACGTCGACGGGCGCTCGCATGCGTGCCTGCGGCGCAACGGCGTACTCGTGCTCGAGTGGGAAGTAGACGGCAGCCTGATCCTGGGACCGGCGCCCTACGCCGGCGTCGACATGCGCCAGGGCATGGCGCGCTGGGCGCTGGGCACGCTGCCGGACGAGGAGGCGGAAGCGGCCCTCGTGCTGCGCCGCTGCGCCCTGATCTCGCTGGGGCGGCTGAAGGACCTCGACCGCCAGCCCCATGCCCACCTGAGCGGGCGCTGCTACGCCCAGCAGCCCGAACGCGCCCCGCAGGCGATCCGGATCGTCGGCTCGACGTGGGATTTCAGCGCGCGCCCCGAGGCGCTGTGCCAGGACGACCAGGCCTGGCTGGGCGACTTCGGCGCCTGAGCTCGGCGCCACCCTGGCCGCTCAGCGGTTGGCCGCCTCCCACGCCTTCAGGTCGAAACCGGGCGCCGCCGCCATCGACGGCGTCAGCGCCGGCGGACGTGCCAGGATCTTGCGCGCCGCCATGTGGTCGCCGACCCGCCCGCAGGATTCCACCGCCAGCAGCTGTTCGCCGCGGAAGCACAGCACCGACACCTGCTGCGCCGCCGGGTCGCCGAGCACAACGTGATTGTCCGCGCCGCCCGACAGGCCCGCGATCTGCAGCTTGAGGTGGCCCTGGTCGGTCCAGAACCACGGCAACGCGGTGTACGGCGCCGGCTTGCCGGTGAGGCGCGCCGCGATCAGCTTTCCCTGGTCGACGGCGTTCTGCACCGACTCGAGGCGGGTCGGCCGTTCGCCGTTCTGCAGGCAGGGGAAGCAGGCGACGTCGCCCAGCGCGGAAATGTGCGGGTCGGACGTCAGCAGGCCAGCGTCGACCCGTATGCCATTGTCGATGCCCAGTCCCGCCTCCAGCGCCAGCCCGACGTTCGGGATGACGCCAATGCCGTACACCACCAGGTCGGCGGGCAGGCGCCGGCCATCCGCCGTGAGCACGGCCACCGCCTTGCCGTTGTCGCCTTCAATTTCCGCCACCGCGCCGCGGAAGTGGAAGGTCACGCCCCAGGCGGCATGCGCCGCGCGGAACAGCTCGGACATGGCCGGCGACACCGCGCGGGCCATCGGGCGATCGCCCAGCTCCAGCACGTCGACCGCGGCGCCGGCGGCGGCCGCGACGGCGGCGAATTCCAGCCCGATGAAGCCGGCACCGATCACCACCACCCGCTTCGCATTGCCGAGCAAGGGCGCCAGTGCCTCGGCATCGGCGCGGGTCTTCACGCCATAGACGTTCGCCAGGCCGGCGCCCGGCACGTTCAGCGGCCGGTTATGGGCGCCGGTGGCCAGCACCAGGTGATCGTAGTCGAGCACCGTCCCCGAGGCCAGCAGCAGCCGGCGGTTCTGGCGGTCGATCGCGGCGCCGCGGTCGGCCACCAGGTCGATGCGCTGGTCGGTGTAGAACTGCGCCGGGCGGAACTGCATCGCCGTGGCATCGATCTTCCCCAGCAGGTAGGCTTTCGACAACGGCGGGCGCTGGTAAGGCAGCCAGGGTTCGTCGTTGACGAGGGAGATGCTGCCGGTGTAGCCGTCCTGGCGCAGCGACAGCGCCACTTGCACGCCGGCATGGCCGGCGCCGGCGATCACGATGGAATTGAGCGTCATGGTATGGTTCCTCCAGTTTCGATAACAGTCATGCCGCCGCGTGCGCCTGCATGGCGGCTTGCGGACTGCGTCCCAGCGTCAGCAGCAGCAGCGAACCGGCCAGGGTGCTGGTGGCGCAATAGACCAGCATCGTGGCATAGCCGCCGGTGGCGCTGAACATGGCCGCGAACAGCAGCGGCGCGCCCGCCGAGGCCACCGTGATCAGGCCCTGGTGCAGGCCGAAAATGCGCCCGTAGTCCTTCAGGCCGAAATAGCGCGCCATGAGGAAGGCGGCGATATCGAATTCGGCGCCCGCGCCCAGGCCCGCCAGCGCTGCGGCCAGGCTGAGCAGGACGATGTCACCGCTTCCCGACAGGAAGATGGCCGCGCCGACGGCCGGCAGGGCCAGACTGACGGCAGCCACGCCGGGCGGCCATAGCCTGTCGAGCAGGTAACCGACCACCAGCCGTCCCAGCACCAGCGCGATGCCGAACCAGGAAAAGACCTGCGTCGCGCCGGCGAGTGTCAGCCCGCGGTCGCGCAGCATCGGCACGGTGCTGGTGACCATGCCCATCACCGCCGAGACGACCAGGCACAGCGCCAGGTTGCAGATCCAGTACCTGGGCGATGCCAGCGCGGCCCGGAAGGACATGCCGGCCAGCGCCGGGGCGCCTGCTGCAACCGCCTCCGGCGCCGCAGCTGCCACCCTGGCCACTTGCGGCAGCCGGAACCAGGCAAGTGTCAGGGGGATCCCGATCAGCACGTTCACCAGGGCCAGGATCACGAAAGGCGCCTGCCAGCCCCACTGGGCCACGCCCCACGCAAACAGGGGTGGCGTGACGGCGGCCGTGATGCCTGTGCCGGACAGGCCCAGCGCCAGCGCCAGGCCGCGGTTGCGCGTGAACCAGAGGTTCAGCAACTGCGTCCAGGTCACCGCCAGCGCGCCCATGCCGACGATGGGCAGAAGGAAGAAGGCCGCGTACAGCGTCCATACCGGGCCGCCAATGCCGGTGGTCGCCAGGTAGCCGAGCGCCATCGTGAACAGCGACACCAGGGTGACGCGCTTGATGCCGAAGCGCAGGTTGAGCCAGCCGACCAGCTGCAGGCCGATCACCGCGCCGGCGAAGAGGAAACTGATCGCCGCCTGCAGCGACGGGCGGTCCCAGCCGAACTGCTGCTGCAGCGGGATGACCAGCACGCCGAAGCCGTACAGCAGGGCCGCGTTGATGCTGATCATGACCCCGGCAATCGACAGCAGCAGGACGCGCCAGCCCTGCCTGAATTCGGCGAAATCGATCGCCGCGCCATTCTTGGTTCCGACCATGGTTGTCTCCTGTTGGGTCGTGGAAGCGGCGCCCTGGCTCTGCGGCCGGGTGCACCGGGGGGAAGGAAGGCGGTTCAGGGCCGCACGATGCGGCTGCGCAGCACGCCGATGCGTTCGATCTCGAGCTCGATCTCGTCGCCCGGCTTCAGGTAGCGCAGCTGTTCGAGCCCGCAGCCGTTGCCGACCGTGCCGGAACCCAGCACTTCACCCGGGTACAGCGTCTCGGAGCGCGAGATGTGCTCGATCACGTCCTCGAAGCGCCAGCGCATGTCGCGCGTGCTGCCCCTGCCCCACTCTTCGCCGTTGACCCGCGCGACCATGGCCAGATCGTAGGGATCGGGAATCTCGTCGGCGGTGACCAGGCATGGCCCCATCACATTGCCGGTGTCGAAATCCTTGCTCTTGGCCGGCCCCAGCATGCCGGCCATTTCCAGCGCCTGGGTGTCCCGCGCGCTCATGTCATTGAAGATCGTGTAGCCGACGATATGGTCGCGCGCCGCGCCGGAGGCGATGTCCTTGCCCTTGCGCCCGATGTAGCAGGCGAACTCCAGTTCAAAATCCATCGCCTTGCTGTAGGCGGGCCAGATCACATCCTCGTCCGGGCCGATGACGGCGAAGCGATTGCACTTGTAATAGATCGGCTGGCGATTGAAGGTGGCAAGCACGCGCTCGTCGGCGCGCGTATTCATTTGCGCCAGCGCCTCCTCCGGATTGGGCAGGTGCGCCACGCGCGCGCGGCGCGCCGCCGCGAAGCTCTGCTTCAGGTGCAGCTCGAAGCACGAGCAGTCGCGCATCTGCGGCGGCGGCTGGATCGGCGCGCACAGCCTGACCGTGGCACGTCCGATGACCGCCCCGGCAGGCGGGTGGGCAACCAGGCGGCGCGCCTCGTCCATGGCTTCGTCGCCCGCCTCGACCAGCGCCAGGATGCTGGTGAACGCGGGCCATGCGCCCAGGCCGGTGGTGGTGGCGGCGCTGCGCAGATCGACGATCGCCGTATCGTCGTCGATCAGGGCGCCGGGGCGCATGGCGCCCGAAGTGTCGCGGTAGGTAACCAGTCTCATTGCTGCAGTTCCATTGCTGTGTCTCCGTACTTGTTTTGGTGATCCGCGGCTACACGCGGCCGTTGACCGGAATGCAGGCGCCGGTCAGCGCCGACGCCTCGTCCGACAGCAGGAAGGCGATGACCGCCGCCAGCTTGTCGGGCGTCACCCAGCGGGCATGATCGGCATCCGGCATGTCGGCACGGTTGGCGGGCGTGTCGATGATGCTCGGCAGGACGGCGTTGACGGTGATGCCGCGGTCCTTCAGCTCTTCGGCCAGGGCTTCGGTCAGGCGCATCACCCCGGCCTTGGAGGCAGCGTAGGCGCCCATCCCCATGCCGGCTTTCTGCGCCGCCGCCGCACCGACATTGACGATGCGCCCGGCGCCGCGCGCCAGCAGGTGCGGCAGCGCCGCGCGGCAGCTGGCCACGGCGGTACGCAGGTTCGTGTCGTACATGCGATCCCACGACGCCAGCGCCCCGCCTTCGACGGTTTCCCAGGTGAAGCCGCCGGCGACGTTGACGATGCCGTCCGGCGCACCGAGCGCTTCGCGCACCTGGGTGTACGCGGCCTGGCAGGCGGCTTCCTGCCCCAGTTCGATGCCGCCGAGCGCCAGTGCAAGGCCCGGCACAGGAGCGCCGGATGGCGCGGCACGGTCGAGCAGCGCTACGGATGCGCCTTCGGCAATCAGCCGTTCGGCGACGGCGCGGCCCAGCGCGCCGAAGCCGCCGGTAATGACGATGATGCGGGAAGCAAGTCGATCGGACATGGTGTGAAGGTTCTCCGGACGGAATGAGGGACGGGATGGAATTGGCCCGGTGTGAAAACTTTAAACATATTTTCAATTTCTGTCTACATAGTTGTAGAATCTTCTCACCGACAGTTCGCCATCCACTCGTTCCAGGGCCAGCACATGACAAGAAAACTTCCGGCACTCACTGCCGACAACCGGGCATTCTGGCAAGGCGGCGCCGAAGGCCGGCTGCAGATGCATCACTGCGACCGCTGCGCGCGCTTCTTCCACCCGCCGGCGCCGATCTGCCCGCGCTGCCTCGGCCAGGACGTCGCGCCGCGGCCGGTCTCGGGCCGCGGCAAGGTCGTCACCTTCACCATCAACCACCAGGCCTGGCGGCCGGACCTGGACCAGCCCTATGTGGTGGCCATCGTCGAGCTGGCCGACCAGGAAGGCTTGCGTTTCGTGAGCAATATCGTCGGCACCGAGCCGGAGCGGGTCAGCATCGGCATGCCGGTGCAGGTGTGCTTCGAGCAGGTCGAGGATGTCTGGCTGCCGCTGTTCGAGAGGGCTGCATGATGTTCGACCGCCTGTACGAGAAGGACGTGGCGATCACCGGCATCGGCCAGTCGGAAGTGGCGCGGCCGTCGTCGAAATCGGCGATGCGCCTGACGCTCGACGCCTGCCTGGAGGCGATTGCCGACGCCGGGCTGACGCGCGACGATATCGACGGCATCGCATGCTGGCCTGGCGACAACAACAACGGCGACGCGTTTTCCCCGGTCGGGCCGAATGCGCTGATCGGCACGCTGGGCCTGAAGGTCAACTGGTATGGCGGCGGCTACGAAGGTCCGGGGCCGTTGGCCGGCGTGATCAATGGCGCGATGGCGATCGCCGCCGGACTGTGCCGGCATGTGCTGGTATTCCGCACCATCGCCGAGGCAACCCGGCGCCAGACCGACAAGGGCGCCAGCGCGCTGACCAACAAGACGGCCGGGCGCGACACCAGTGCCGCGTGGCAGTGGTACACGCCGTTCAACGTGCTGTCGGGGGTCAACCTGATGGCACTGTATGCGCAGCGCCATTTCCACGACTACGGCACCACGCCCGAGCAGCTGGCGCAGATCGCCCTGACCTGCCGCGCCAACGCGGCCCTGAATCCCAAGGCGATCTACCGCACGCCGCTCGGCATGGACGACTACATGGCCTCGCGCATGATCTCGACGCCGCTGCGCATGCTCGACTGCGATGTGCATTGCGACGCGTCGACGGCCATCATCCTGTCGCGCGCCGACGCCGCCCGCGACGGCCCCAACCCGCCGGTGCGCATCGAAGCGATCGGCGCCGCGCTGCACCAGCCCTGGTCGTGGGACCAGATCGACCTGACGGCGATGGCCACCCGCGATGCGGCCGACATGATGTGGTCGCGCACCGACATCACGCCATCGGAAGTCGGTACCGCCCAGCTGTATGACGGATTCTCGATCCTGACCATGATGTGGCTGGAGGCGCTGCGGCTGTGTCCGCTGGGCGAAAGCGGCCGCTTCGTCGAGGGCGGACGCCGCATTGCCCTCGATGGCACACTGCCGGTCAATACGAACGGCGGCCAGTTGTCCGGCGGCCGGACCCATGGCCTCGGCTACGTGCATGAAGCTTGCACCCAGCTGTGGAACCGCGGCGGCGCGCGCCAGGTAGCGCCGCACCAGGTCTCCGTGGTGGCATCCGGCGGCGGTCCGCTGGCAGGCAGCCTGCTGCTGGTGCGCGCCTGAACCCGTGATGCCGTGCCCGGCGCGCCTGCGGCGCTCGACCGGGCGCGCCGGCGATCCGTCCTTGCCCGGAAGCGATTCTAATCTTAGAATTTGATTTTCAATACGGGCATGCCGGCGGATCGCCGCCGGCGCCCGATCCGGAGCGCAACAATGCCAGAGCACAGCAGTGAAGACCTGTCCGAATCCTCGACCGGCGTGACCGTCAAGCCGGTCGTGAATGCGATCCGCATCCTGCGCTTCCTCACCGCCTCGGGTTCGCCCGCGCGGGCCGCCGACATCGCGCGCGAACTGGCCATCAATCCCAGCACCTGTTTCAATACGCTGCGCACCCTGGTGGCCGAGGAGATGCTCGACTTCGATCCGCTGTCGAAAACCTATACCACCGGGCTGGGCCTAGCCAAGCTGGTCGAGCAGCTGGTCACGCAAGGCCAGCGCCTGGAAATCGTGCGCCCGCTGATGCAGGAATTCGCGGCGGCGCACCACGTCACCGTGACTCTGTGGCGGCGCATGGGCAACGATCGCATCGTGCTGGTCAGTTCCGAGACCAGTCCCGGCGACCTGCGTATCGACATGGCGATCGGCCAGCGCCTGCCGTTGCTGATGGGTGCCAGCGGCCGGCTGTTCACGGCCCGGCTCGGCCTCGACGAGGAGCGCCTGCGCGCCGTCTTCGACAAGGTGCGCTGGGCCCGGTCGCTCGGCTACGAGGAGTACCGGCGCCAGGTCGCCGACGCCAGCACCAACGGCTGGTCCGTCGACGACGGCTATTTTTCAGCCGGCATCCTGGCGGTCGCGGCGCCCGTCAACGACCGCGCGGGAGCGATTGCCTATGCGGTCTCGGCAGTGACCTTTCGCGGCCAGCATGGCGACGCCGAGATCGGCAAGCTCGGCCAGTCGCTGTGCAGGACAGCCGCGAAAGTCGGCAACATCCTGTTCTAAACCCTGGAGAAAACGTGACAGTTTTTTGATTTGTGTGCATAATCGTCTCACGGTCGACGCGGCCGGACAACTATTAAAGAGACGAATCATGAGCGATCAAGTACTGCACCGCGTAATCATCGAACGCAGCCGCTGCTGCGGTTACGGCCTGTGCGCCGCCATCTGCCCCGAAGTCTACAAGCTCGATGCCGGCGGCATCGCCTATGTCGACAGCGACCTCGTTCCCGACGAGCTGCTGGAGAGTGCCCGCGAAGGTGCGGCCGCCTGCCCGGCGGAAGCCATCGCCGTCCAGGCGCCGGCCTGAACCGGCCGGCGTTGTGCCACCTTGAGGAGAAATCCATGATGAGACTGGCTGGGAAGGTTGCCTTGATCACCGGCACCGGCGGCGGCCAGGGCCGCGTGGCGGCCCTGTATTTTGCGCGCGAAGGCGCTACCGTGGTGGGCTGCGACGTCGACCGCGCGGGGCACGAGGAAACGGCGCGCCTGATGGCCGCCGAGGGGTTCACGCTGCATGGCAGCGCCCCGGTCGACCTGGGCGATCCTGAGCAGGCGCGGCACTGGGTCGAGGCGGCTGCCGAGGAATGCGGCCGCATCGATATCCTGTACAACAATGCCTCGGCGGCAAAATTCGCGCCGGTCGGCGAGATGTCGGTCGACGACTGGCACTACACCATCCGCAACGAACTCGACCTTATTTTCTTCACCACCCGCATCGCCTGGAAGCACCTGGCGAAGCAAGGCGGTGTCGTACTCAATATCGCCTCGACCGCGGCCTGGGGCGGCTCGCGTGCCGCCGGCCTGAGTGCCCACAGCGCGGCCAAGGGCGCGGTCGTGTCCTTCACGCGCCAGCTGGCGGTGGAAGGCGCGCCGCTCGGCATTCGCGCGGTCAGCATCAGCCCCGGCTTCGTGCGCACGCCCGGCACGGCCGCCTTCGTCGACAATCCGGCGATGCGCCGCGTCATCCTCGACGGCGTGCTGCAGGACCGGCCCGGCGAACCCGAGGAAGTCGTCTCGCTGGCGCTCTACGTCGCCTCCGACGAGGCGCGGTTCATGACGGGATCGGACCTGGTCGTCGACGGCGGCCTGCTGGCGGTCTAGGCGCCCGCGCAATCAACCATAAAACCAAGGAAGGAGACACATGGACATCATCGGCATCGGCTATCTCGGCTTCGAGACCGCCAACCTGGACGCCTGGCGCGAATACGGCCCCCAGGTGATGGGTTTCCAGGCCGGCAATGCGCCGGAGGACGACCAGGATTCGCTGTACTTCCGGATGGACGACCGGCGCCACCGGATCGCCTTCCACCCCGGCAAGATCGATCGCCTGGCCTACATCGGCTGGGAAGCCAAGGGCAGGCTGGAGTTCCATGCCGCGGTGGAACGCTTTCGCGAGCACGGCGTCGAGATCAGCTTTGCCGACGAGGCCTTGCGCGAGCGCCGCGGCGTCAAGGAACTGGTGCGCTTTCGCGACCCGGTCGGCTACCAGCATGAACTCTTCTACGCGCAGAAATGGATGCCCCGTTCGTTCCAGCCGGGCCGTCCGCACGGCGGCTTCGTGTGCGGCGAGCGCGGTGTCGGCCACGTGGTCCTGATCACGCCGGAATTCGGCCCCGAGCTGGAACACTTCCTCACGGTCGTGATGGGCCTGCGTTACTACGGCGCCGGCGCCGGCAAGGGCAAGACCGGCTTCTTCCGCGCCAGGCTCAATACCCATACCAGCCACGACATCGCCTACGGCTTCGGCCCCGGCAAGGCCGGCGTGCAGCACGTGGGCATTACGGTCAGCTCGGTACGCGACGTCGGCGAGACCTACGACCTGGTCCGCAAGAAGGGTTTGCAGATGATGATGACACTGGGCCAGCATACCCAGGACCCGCACATGTCGTTCTACCACTTCACGCCGTCGGGCTTCGCCATCGAGTGTATCGCCGAGCTGGAGCCATGGCATGACGACGGCTATGAGCTCAATCCCGAAAAGCTATCGACCTGGGGCCATGAACTCGTTGGACCGATCCTCGGCACGAGCGTACGCACGCCGGAAGAGATCTTCGGGAGCTGATCCGCGTTAGGAACTATTCACGAGTTCCTGCAAGGCGTCCGGCTTGATGATGATCAGCCGGCTCGCCTCTTTCTGCACAATTCCCTTCTGGGCCAATACCGTCAACGCGCGCGTCACGGTCTCGCGGCTGGTGTTGATCATATTGGCGATGTCCTGGTGGGTCGGTAGGTTTTCGAGCACCGCCGGGGAGCCCGGTTCGGACTGCTTGTCCTTCTGCATCAGCACGAGATAGGTGTAGATGCGCCTGGAGGTATTGTTGATGCTCAACAGGGAACGGAACTCCGAATCCCGCTGGATCTTCTCGGCCAAGTGCTGCAGCATGCGCTTCGCGACCGACGGCGAATGCGAGAACAGGTGCAGTGCAGTGGCCGCAGGCAAGAAACCCACCAACACGTTCGAGATCGCGACGATCGATGCCGTCCGCCTAGAATTGTCGATCAGCGCGATCTCGCCGAAAAAGTCTCCCGGCGCCAGCATACGCAGACCGATCGTCCTGCCGTCCTTGGTTACATCGACCACTTGCAACTGCCCCGACAACAGGAACAGCAGACCATCGCCATGGCCGCCTTTGTGCAGCACGATATCGCGTTTACTGTACTGCCGGACGCGGATTTCCTGCTTAACGAGGGCAATTTCCTCCTCCGCCAACCCGGCAAGAAGTGGAATCTTGCGCAAGTGAATTTGTATCTGGCGCTCTTCGGGCACGCTGGCGCCCTGACCGCCGGGAGGGATCGGATGAATGGATGTAGCGCTCATGGTGATGTCATCGTCCGACAAATTGCAGGGGGCCCGCACGGTGCGCACCGGCCAGAAGTTTACCCGATTTCGGCGGCCAGTGCCGGAACGATCTCGAACAGGTCGCCGACGATGCCGTAGTCGGCCACCGAGAAGATCGGCGCTTCCGGATCCTTGTTGATGGCCACGATCGTCTTCGAATCCTTCATGCCGGCCAGGTGCTGGATCGCGCCGGAGATACCGACGGCGATGTACAGCGACGGCGCGACGATCTTGCCGGTCTGGCCCACCTGCCAGTCGTTCGGCACGTAGCCGGCGTCGACGGCGGCGCGCGAGGCGCCCATGGCCGCGTTCAGCTTGTCGGCCAGCGGTTCGAGGACCTTGAAGTTGTCGGCCGAGCCGATGCCGCGGCCGCCGGAGACGATGACCTTGGCGGCCGTCAGTTCCGGACGGTCCGACTTGGCCACTTCGCGGCCGACGAAGCTCGACTTGCCGGAATCGGCGACGACCGTGACGTTTTCAACGGCAGCCGAACCGCCGGTGGATGCGGCGGAATCGAAACCGGTGGTACGGACGGTGATGACTTTCACCTTGTCCGACGACTGCACGGTGGCGATCGCGTTGCCGGCGTAGATCGGGCGCTCGAACGTGTCGGGCGAATCGACCCTGGTGATTTCGGAAATCTGCGCCACGTCCAGCCTGGCGGCCACGCGCGGCAGGATGTTCTTGCCGTAGGCGGTGGCAGGCGCCAGGATGTGCGAGTAAGCGCCCGCAACGGCCAGGATCTGCTCGGCCACGTTCTCGGCCAGGCCGTCGGCGAAATGCGGCGCATCGGCCAGCAGCACCTTGGTGACGCCGGCGATCTGCGCGGCCTGCTCGGCGGCGGCCGCGGCGTTCGCGCCGGCGACCAGGACGTGGACTTCACCGCCGGCTTGCGCGGCGGCGGTAACGGTGTGGTGGGTGCTGCCTTTCAGGCTGGCGTTGTCGTGTTCTGCGATGACGAGTGCGACCATGATGGATTCCTTGTTGGATGCGGTGGTGAACACCGGTGACAGTCCCCGTGCGGGGACTGTCACCAGTGCATTACGCGCCGGGGTAATTCGGATGACTTTATTCAGATGACTTTGGCTTCGGTGCGCAGCTTCGACACCAGCGTGGCAACGTCGGGCACCATGACGCCGGCCGAGCGCTTGGCCGGCTCGGCCACTTTCAGCGTCTTCAGGCGCGGCGTCACGTCAACGCCCAGGTCTTCCGGCTTGATCGTTTCCAGCGGCTTCTTCTTCGCCTTCATGATGTTCGGCAGCGTCACGTAGCGCGGCTCGTTCAGGCGCAGGTCGGTGGTGACGATCGCCGGCAGGCTCAAGGACAGCGTTTCCAGGCCGCCGTCCACTTCGCGGGTCACGGTGACCTTGCCGTCTTCCAGCACGACCTTGGAGGCGAAGGTGGCTTGCGGCCAGCCCAGCAGTGCACCCAGCATCTGGCCGGTCTGGTTCGAATCGTCGTCGATCGCCTGCTTGCCCAGGATAATCAGTTGCGGCTGTTCCCTGTCGGCCAGCGCCTTCAGCAGCTTGGCCACGGCCAGCGGCTCCAGTTCTGCCGTCGTTTCGATCAGCACGCCGCGGTCGGCGCCGATCGCCATGCCCGTGCGCAGCGTTTCCTGGCACTGCGTCACGCCGGCCGACACGGCCACGATCTCGGTCGCCTTGCCCGCTTCCTTCAGGCGCATGGCTTCTTCCAGGGCGATCTCGTCGAACGGATTCATCGACATCTTGACGTTGGCGATATCGACGCCAGTGCCGTCGGACTTCACGCGCACCTTGACGTTGTAGTCGATCACGCGTTTCACGGGTACCAGTATTTTCATGTCTCTCTCCTTATGTTCTCGTTATGCTTGCCGCAGGGTGCGCGGTGGCGCCATATTGCTCCATGAGGCGGGTCCACCGTTCGGCGGCCTCGTCCATGGCGCGTTCCTTCACGTGGCCGTAGCCGCGGATCTTTTCCGGCAGCCGCGCCAGTTCCAGCGCCGTGTCCAGGCGTTCCGGGGTCAGGCTCTCGCAGAACAGCCGCACCAGCGCAAAATAGTCATCGACCAGTGCACGCTCGCGCCGCCGTTCGCCGGTCTTGCCGAACGGATCGAGCAGCGTGCCGCGCAAGCCCTTGAAGCGGGCCAGCAGGGCGAATACCGGCATCATCCACGGACCGAAGCGGCGCTTGACCAGCTTGCCGGCCCCGTCGCGCCTGGCGATCAGTGGCGGCGCCAGGTGGAAGTGCAGCTGATAATCCTTGCCGGGCTCGCCTTCGAACTGATTGCGCAGTTCAGCCAGGAAGGCCGGCGCGCTGTGCAGCCGCGCCACCTCGTATTCGTCCTTGTAGGCCATCAGCTTGGCCAGGTTGCGCGCCACCGTCTCGGTCAGCGCCAGGCGGCCACCGGGATTGACCGCCGCCTCCACCTTGCGCAGCGCGTCCACCGCGGCACGGTACCGCGCGGCATAGCGCGCGTTCTGGAAAGCGGCAAGCAGGCCGGCACGCTGGGCAATGACGCGATCGAGCGAGACGGGCATCGGCAGCGCCTTGCCCTCCGCCGCCGGGGCGACAGGCGCCGCCACCGCGGCCGAGTCGTGCGCCGCCAGCCGGCCGGCCTCGAAGGCCTGCTGGTTTTTATCCACGGCGACGCCGTTCAGTTCGATGGCACGCAGCAACGCGGCGCGGCCCAGCGGCACCCAGCCCTTCTGCCAGGCATAGCCGAGCAGCAGGGGATTGGCGTAGATCGTGTCGCCGAACAGGCGCAGCGCCAGAGCATTCGCATCGACGAACTCGCAGGTCTCGCCGATGGCGCCGCGCAGGTCCGCCTCCGTGGCCGTACCGGGGAACTTCCAGTCAGGGTTCGACAGGAAGGCGGCGCTGGGCACCGACGCGCTGTTGACGACGGCACGGGTGCGCCCCCGCCAGACCCGCGACAGTGCGTCCCCGGAAGCGGCCACCATCGCGTCGCAACCGATCAGCAGCGCTGCCTCTCCCATCGGTACCCGGGTCGCGTGGATCTGGTCGGGATGCGCGGCGATCTGCACATGGCTGAGCACCGCGCCGCCTTTTTGCGCCAGGCCGGTGATGTCGAGCACCTTGACGCCCTTGTTCTCCAGGTGGGCCGCCATGCCGAGCAGTGCGCCGACCGTGACCACGCCAGTCCCGCCGACCCCGGGCACGACGATGCCGCAGACGCCGTCGAGCGGGGCCGGCACGGGTTCCGGCACCACCGGCGCAGCATCTGGCAGGGGCGCCGCCACCTTCGGACGGCGCAGCTGGGCGCCTTCCGCCGTCACGAAGCTCGGGCAGAAACCGTTGACGCAGGAAAAATCCTTGTTGCAGGAACTCTGGTTGATCCGGCGCTTGGTACCCAGCGGCGTTTCCAGCGGTTCCACCGACAGGCAGTTGGAGGCCACCGAGCAATCGCCGCACCCTTCGCACACCGCCGGGTTGATGAAGGCGCGCCGCGGCGGGTCGGGATAATCGCCACGCTTGCGGCGCCGCCGCTTTTCGGTGGCACAGGTCTGGTCGTAGATCATGACGGAGACGCCGGCAACTTCCCGCAACGCCAGCTGCAGCGCGTCGAACTCATCCCGATGATGCACGGTCACCGCATCCGGCAGGCCGGTGCGTTCGGCGTATTTTTCCGGTTCATCGCTGACCACCAGCACCCGGACCGCCCCTTCGCTGGTGACTTGCTGGGCGATTTGCGGCACCGTCAGCGTGCCGTCCACTGGCTGGCCGCCGGTCATCGCGACCGCGTCGTTGTACAGGATCTTGTAGGTCAGCGTGGCGTTGGCGGCGATCGCCGCGCGAATCGCCAGCAGGCCGGAGTGGAAATAGGTGCCGTCGCCCAGGTTCACGAACACATGCCGGTCGCGCGTGAAATGCATCTGGCCGAGCCAGCTCACGCCCTCGCCGCCCATCTGCGCCACCGTCTCGGTGCGCCGGTCCATCCATAGCGCCATGTAGTGGCAGCCGATGCCGGCCAGCGCCCGGGAGCCTTCCGGCACCCTGGTCGAGGTATTGTGCGGGCAGCCCGAGCAGAACCATGGCTTGCGCTCGACCGTCACGCGCGGCCGCGCGGCTTCGCGTTCCTTGGCTTCGATCACGGCGATGCGCGCATCGATGGCGGCACGCCGCTGCGCCGGCAGGCCGGCCGCGCCCAGGCGGCGCGCCAGCGCCTTGGCGACCAGCGCCGGCGACAGTTCGTAGCGAGCCGGCAGCAGCCAATCGCCGCGTGGCGAAGCCCACTCGCCGCCCGCCATGCCGCGTTCATCGAACTTGCCGTACACGCGCGGACGCTGTTCGCCGGGCCAGTTGTACAGCTGCTCCTTGATCGCATATTCGAGAACCTGGCGCTTCTCTTCGACGACGAGGATTTCCTCGAGCCCGGCGGCGAATTCGCGCACGTCGTCCGCATGCAGCGGCCAGACGCAGCCCACCTTGAGGATGCGGATGCCGATATCGTGGCAGGCCGCGTCGTCCAGGCCCAGGTCGACCAGCGCCTGGCGCAGGTCGAGGTAGGCCTTGCCGGCGGCGACGATGCCGAAACGCGCCCGCGGCGCATCCAGCACCACCCGGTTCAACTTGTTGGCGCGGATATAGTCGAGCGCCGCGTACCACTTGCGCTCGACCAGCCGCGCTTCCTGCTCCAGCGGGCCGTCGGGCCAGCGGATGCCGAGGCCGCCCTCCGGCACCGGCGTCTCCGGCGTGCCGATGCGCAGCCGCTGCGGATCCATCTCCACCGAGGCGGATGACTCCACCACGTCGGTCACGCATTTCATCGCCACCCAGACGCCCGCGTGGCGGCTCATGGCCCAGCCGTGCAGGCCATAGTCATGGATTTCCTGCACATCGGCCGGATACAGCACGGGAATGCCGCAGGCGACCAGCACGTGCTCGGACTGGTGCGCCACCGTCGACGACTTGGCGGCATGGTCGTCGCCCACCACCATCAGCACGCCACCATGGGCCGACGTGCCGGCCGCGTTCGCGTGCTTGAGCACGTCGATCGAGCGGTCCACGCCCGGTCCCTTGCCGTACCACATGCCGAACACGCCGTCGCGCGTGGCACTGTCGTACAGGTTGACCTGCTGCGTGCCCCACACGGCGGTCGCCGCCAGGTCCTCGTTCAGGCCCGGCTGGAATACCACGTCGTGGCTGTCGAGATGCTTGCTGGCCTTCCACAGCGCGAGGTCCAGCCCGCCCAGCGGCGAGCCGCGGTAGCCGGACACATAGCCGCCCGTGTTCAGGCCGGCCTCCAGGTCGCGCTTCTTCTGCAACATCGGCAGGCGTGCCAGCATCTGCACCCCGCTCAGGTAGATGCGTCCGCGGTCGACCGTGTATTTGTCGTCCAGCGAGACGGCACGCAGCGCTGCACCGGCGGCAGGCGTTAGCGGCGAGTTCATGAATGCCTCCGTTAAATTTTCATGAACATATTCTACTAATCTGTTCAACTATCTCAAAACCAAGAATCATGAGCGCAGGTATTTGAAAAACGAATACCGGCGCCGGCCGGTGCCGGTACGCTGCCGCTTTGCTTATTCGTGGCCGCGCACCAGGCTGCGCGTCGCCTCGAACGGCCGCAAACCCGACCAGCACAGCCAGATCGCCGCCAGCGCGGTCGGCAGCACGGTAGCGCTGATGGCCCAGTGCAGCTTGCCATCGTCGCGCAGGATGTGGTCCGATACCAGCGCCACCAGGGTCGGCCCCAGCCCGATGCCCAGCAGCCCGGCGACCAGCAGGTAGACCGACACCGCCTGCCCGCGCATATTGTTCGGACAGACTTCCTGGATGCAGGCCGGCGCCGCCGACTGCGAGATGCTCAGGCCGAACACCGCGCAGCCGAGCAGCGCGAACGCCGTGCCGGCATCGCCGGCGAGCGGCCACAGCACGGCCGTCGGTGCGCATACCACCGTGCCCGCCAGTGCGACCCTGAACCGCGCTGCCGGCACCCGCAGCCGCAGCCAGCGGTCGCTCAGATAGCCGCCGAGCAGCGTGCCGCCCAGGCCGGCGACGGCGATGATGACGCCGAGCACGATCCCGGCGCGGCTGGCCGGCATGTGGAAGCGGCGGTCGAACAGCGCCGGCGCCCATGACAGCATGCCGTAGCCGATCACGGCAAGCAGCGCGGGATAGGTCAGCAGGCGGCCGAAGGTGGCCCGGTGCTGCCCGAGAAAGCGGGCAAACGCCGCCACCGAGCATCGCTCCGCCTGGACACCTTGTTCGCGCCGCACCGGCTCGCGTATGCTGAACAGCAATGCGCCAAGCAGGATGCCCGGGGCAGCCGCGGCCAGGAAGCATATGCGCCAGGCCGGCATCGTGCCCAGCAGGGGCAGCGCCATGCCCTGCGGCGGGATGGCGCCCAGCAGCCATCCGCCCAGGAGCATCGACGCGCCCGAACCGACCGCCAGCGAGGTGTAGTAGAAGGCCAGTGCGCGCCCGCGCCGCTCCGGCGCCACATAGTCGGCAATGATCGAATACGCGGCCGGTGCCAGCACCGCTTCGCCGACACCCACACCCATGCGCGCCAGGAACAGCACGGTGTACGAGTCGGCAAGCCCGGAAAGCGCCGTCATCAGGGACCAGAACAGCAGGCCCCAGAAGATCAGGTTGCGCCGCACCGCGCGGTCGACCAGGCGCCCGAGCGGCAAGCCCGTCAACGTGTAGCAGATCGAGAACGCATAGCCCTGCAGCAGGCTGAACGCCGTGTCCGAGATCTGGAAATGGTCGCGGATCGGCCGCACCAGCAAGGCCGGCAACTGGCGGTCGAGCTGCGAGAACAGGGTGACCAGGAACAGCACGCCGATGACCCAGGCGGCGTAGCCGAGGCTGGGATAAGGGGCGGCCAGGCGCTGTCGCGAAAGGATGTCCATGTCGTGTTTTCCCGGGGCTCAGAAACGCTGTTCGAGGTTGATGCCGAAGGTGCGCGGATCGCCCGGCGTCTGGTTGTTGTAGCCCTGGATGGCGAACGAATTCGACCGGGCCAGATAGTACTTGCCGGCCAGGTTCTTGCCCCACAGGCTGACACGCGTGCGCTCGCCGCGCAGATTGAGCGTGACCATCGCGTTCAGCAGCCCGAATGGCGGCTGGCTGTTCGATGCGATCTGGCCGGCCGACAGCGGCTGGAACGGCAGGGTATTGGTATTGACGGGCTGGAAGTACGCGACTTTCGAGCGCCAGTTGTAGTCGGCATGCAGGTCGAGCTGCCCGAGCGGGGTGGCAAGCGGATAGTCCGCGCCCAGCGCGACGGTGGTCCTGGCCGTCGTGACGAACGGCAGGCCCTCGAACGGGCCATTGTCGAAGGCTGGATCGGTCAGGCCGATCGCGGCGGACAGGCTCAGGTTCGCCAAGCGCAGCACGGCGTCGAGTTCCAGTCCCTTGATCGTCGCATCGCCGGCATTGACGACGGCGCTGATCGTCGTCGTGCTGCCGGGCGGGAATTGCGGCGTGATCTGCTGGATATCCGTGTACTTTGCCACGTAGGCCGCCAGGTTCAGGCGCAAGCGGCGCTGCAACAGTTCCGTCTTCGCGCCCGCCTCGTACGACATCACCTGTTCCTTGTCGAAGGGCGCATAGCCGAAGGCCGTGGTGGCGCCTGCCGGCTGGAAGCCGCCCGAACGGAAGCCGCGCGAGACCTTGCCGTAGAGGAGCGTGCCGTCGTCGAACCGGTAGTCGAGGCCGAGCGTCCAGGGCGTGTAGCGGGCATGCAGCGCCGCCGGCACATAGCGGCATCCGCCCGCGTCCAGCCCGGCCGCGGCCAGCGCGCAACCGGCGCTGCCGGCCAGCATGGCCCCCGTTTGCACGAGGTAGCGCGGCGCATGGTAGTCGACCTCGCGCTTGTCCCGCACCAGGCGCGCGCCGGCGGTAGCGCGCAGGCGCGGCAGCACGGCATACGTGAGCTGGCCGAACACGCTGGCCGACGTCTGGTCCGAATCGAATTCGTTCAGGCGGCCCAGCATATTGGCGCCCGAGGGCGTGGTGACCAGGCTGCTGTCGCGCAGCGCCTCGCTGAAATAATAGGCGCCGGCGATCCAGTCGAGGCGGTCGTCGAGCGCGCTGCCATAGACCTGCAGCTCCTGGGTGAACTGGTGGCCGCCCACCGCGTAGCGCTGCAACTGGTTGACGAATACGGGCGTCGCATCGAGGTCGTAGCCGCTGACCGTGGCGAGATGCCGGTAGGCGCTGATCGACTTGACGGTGGCCGGGCCGGCGTTCCAGCGCACCGTCGCGGTCGTGTTGTCGACATCGGTGGTGTTGCGCGGATTGAAGCCGGCGTAGCTGGTATAGCCGCCATCCTGGACGTAGCCGGCGATCGGCGCCAGCGCGCGGGCGGCGATGGCGGGATCGAAGAAGTGGACGATCCACACCTGCGATGCGGCATCGCTGCGGAACCGGTCCCAGGTCACATCGACCAGCAAATCGCGCAGCGGCCTGCTGCGCAGCGAGGCGCGGACATAGCGCCGGTCCTCGTCGCCGAGCTGCTCGCCGAGTGCAGCGCTGCGGCCACGCCCATCGTGCCGCAGCCCGTCGACCACCAGGCGCAGTGCCGTGGTGTCGCCGAGCGGCACGTTGACGATGCCGGTGAGCGAGCGCTGCCTGTAGTTGCCCACGCCCGCGGTCACGCTGCCTTCGAAGGCCGGCTGCGGCGCCCGGGTCGTCATGTTCAGCGCACCGCCGATGGTATTGCGGCCGAACAGCGTGCCCTGCGGTCCGCGGATGACCTCGACGGCGTCCATGTCGACCAGCGCCGCGTTGGCGCCGGCGGTGCGTGCATAGTAGACGCCGTTGACATAGATGCCGACAGTGGGATCGTTGTTCGAGGAAATCGAAGTCGGCGCGATGCCGCGCATGCCGATGATCATGTTGTTCTTGCCGACCGGGGTGTCGCTGATCAGCAGCGATGGCGCGTTGGCGCTGAGCGCCTTGATGTCGCCGACCTGGCGCCTGGCCAGCTCGCCGGCGTCGATGGCGGTGATTGCCGCCGGCACTTCCTGCAAGGCCTGTTCGCGGCGCTGCGACGTGACGATGATGCGCGGCACCGCAGGCGCCGTCTCGGCCTGCGCGGCCTGCGCGGCCTGCGCGGCCTGCTCGGGCGGTTCGGCCGGGAGCGTTTCGGGTGGCGCGGCGAGTGCGCCGCCGCCAAGGACGGCGACGGCGAAGCCGCCGGCAAGCAGGGGCAGTGGAACGGATCGGGTCATGCGGGTCTCCATGAATATTATTGTGAACAAAGTCTACAAAACTGTTCACTTAACGTAAAATCAAATAATCATGAATCGAGGTATCGGAAAAACGCATGTCACGCACCGATAACGTCAGCCTGCGCCAGCTGCGCTACTTCGTGGCCGCCGCCGAGACCGGCCGCTTCTCGATGGCCGCCACGCGCGCCCACGTGTCGCAGTCGGCAATCACCAACGCGGTGCTGCTGCTCGAGCAGGAACTGGGCGTGCGGCTGTTCGAGCGCAAGCCGCATGGCGTTGCCCTGACCGCCGACGGCCAGCGCTTCTACCACCGCACGCGCGGCATTCTCGACTCGCTGGCGGACTGCCTGCGCGAGCAGCACCTGCCGGCGCTGCAGCTTTCCGGGCCGCTGCGCATCGGCGCGTCGTACACCCTGCTCGGCTATTTCCTGCCGCCCTTGCTGTCCCGCTTCCGCGACCAGTATCCCGATGTCGCGCTCGACCTGGCGGACATGCACCGCCAGGCCATCGAGGACGCCGTGCAGGCCGGGAGCATCGACATCGGCGTGGTGATCCTGTCGAACATCGCGGAGCGCGAGCGGTTCGGCCACCACGTCCTGGTGCGGTCGCGGCGCCAGCTGTGGCTGGCGGCGGATCACCCGCTGCTCGCCAAGGAAAACGCCGCGCTGGCAGACATCGCGGCCTATCCGTACATCCAGGTGACGGTGGACGAGAGCGAGGAGTCGACCGGGCGCTACTGGCAGGCGCGCGGCGTGCGCCCGCCCGTCGCTTTCCGCACCAGTTCGATGGAGGCGCTGCGCGGGCTGATCGCCCACGGCTTCGGCGTCAGCATCCTGTCCGACATGGTTTACCGGCACTGGTCGCTGGAAGGCAAGAAGATCGAGGCCCGGCCGATCCTCGACGTGGTGCCCGACATGGAAGTGGGACTGATCTGGCGCCGCGGCCAGCCGCTGGAAGCGCCGGCCGAGGCATTCCGCCAGTTCCTGATCAGGACCAGCGGGAGTTGAAACACGCAGCGGCCAGCCGGGCCGGGCCGGCTGGCCGCCTCGCAGCGCTACAGGGAGCGCGCGATGATTTCCTTCATGATCTCCGACGTGCCGCCGTAGATGCGTGCGACGCGGGCGTCCACCCAGGCACGGCTGATCTTGTACTCGCTCATGAAGCCGTAGCCGCCGTGCAGCTGCAGCAGCTCGTCCAGCACCCTGCCCTGCATTTCCGATCCCATCAGCTTGCACATCGCGCCCACCTCGGCCGACAGCTCGCCGCGCATGGCCTTGGCCAGGCAGTCGTCGACGAACACGCGCAGCATCGTGGCCTGGGCCTTGCACTCGGCCAGCTTGAAGCGGGTGTTCTGGAAATCGAACACGGACTTGCCGAACACCTTGCGCTCGCGGACATAGCCGAGCGTGTCTTCGAGCAGCGCGTCGATGCTGGCGGCGGCGCGCAGGCCGATGATGGTGCGCTCCCACGCCAGCTGGTGAGTCAGGTAGGAAAAGCCCTTGTTTTCCTCGCCGAGGCGGTTGGCCACCGGCACCCGCACGTCGTCGAAGAACAGCTCGGACGTGTCCTGCCCCTTCAGGCCGATCTTTTCCAGCAGCTTGCCCTTGGAGAAGCCGGCGCGGTCGGCCTCGACGCAGACCAGGGTCAGGTCCTTGGCGGCCGGGTCCAGCTTGGCCGCGGTCACCACCAGGTCGGCATTGCCGCCGTTGGTGATGAAGGTCTTCTGGCCCGTCACCACGTAATCGTCGCCGTCGCGCCGCGCGCTGGTGCGCATCGAGCGCAGGTCGGAGCCGATGCCCGGTTCGCTCATCGCGATCACGCCGATCGTGGCGCCGCTGACCATGCCGGGCAGCCATCGGCGCTTCTGCTCCTCGCTGCCGTAGGCCACGATGTAGGGCGCGACGATTTCGGAATGGGTCGTGAAACCGATCGCGGTGGCGTTGACGCGCGCCAGCTCCTCGATCATCACGGCCGAATGGCCGAAATCGCCGCCGGCGCCGCCATACTCTTCCGGCACGGTCGAGCACAGCAACCCGACTTCGCCGGCCTTGCGCCAGACCGACTTCGGCACGATGCCGGCGTGTTCCCACTCCGGCAGGTGCGGCACGATCTCGTTCTCGATGAACCGCCGGGCCATCTCGCGGAACATCTGGTGGTCTTCACGGAATACCGTACGCATGCTGCTTCTCCTGATATTGAACGGGTCTTATCTGCCCTGGTATTGCGGTTCGCGTTTGCCGAGGAAGGCGGCAACCGCTTCCGCGTGGTCCTCTGTGTGATGCGCCAGCGCCTGGTAGGCGGCCGACATTTCCAGCAGGGAGTCGAGCCGCATGTGCTGGCCCTCGCGCAACAGCCGCTTGGTCAGGCGCAGCCCGTGCGAGGGATTGACCGCCATGCGCCGCGCGATTTCCTGCGCCGCACTCTCGAGCTGCGCCACCGGCACGACTTCGGTCACCAGGCCCCACGCCAGGGCCGTGGCCGCGTCGATGCTGTCGCCCGTCAGCGCCATCAGGCTGGCCTTGGGCATGCCGACGATGCGCGGCAGCAGCCATGCGCCGCCGTCGCCAGGCACGATGCCCAGCTTGACGAAACTCTCTGCGAATTTGGCGGTATCGGCGGCGATCCGCACGTCGCACATGCAGGCGAGGTCGAGGCCGGCGCCGATCGCCGGACCGTTCAGGGCCGCGATTACCGGCACGTCCAGGTTGTACAGGCACGATGGAATGCGCTGGATGCCGTTGCGGTAGCTCTCGCTGACCTCGTACGGCGAGCCGGCGAAGATGCCGCCGCGCTCGGCCATGTCCTTGACGTTGCCGCCCGCGCAAAAGGCCGGGCCATTGCCCGTCAGGACCACGACCTTGACGCTCCGGTCGAGCCGCACCGCCGCGCACAGGTCGACGAATTCCTGCATCTGGGACGGCGTGCTCAGGGCGTTGCGCGTTTCAGGGCTGTTCAAGCGCACCGTCAGGATCGCTCCTTCGCGCTCGATTGCCAGGAAGGGAGTCATGCGTATTGCTCCTGCAGGGTGCCGAAACGGCCATCGGTGATGCCGGGCCAGAAGGCCTCCGGACCGGCGGCACAGACCGCCCTGCCCAGCCGCTGGGACCAGGTGCTAGCCGAACCGAACTCGCTGCGCCAGGACCACAGGCGGCGCGTGCTCAGGTGCAGCGAATGCTCGTGCGTGAAGCCGATCGCACCGTGCACCGCGTGGGCGATGCCCGCGCCGATGCCGGCCGCTTCCGAGGCGCAGATCTTGGCGGCAATCGCCTGCAGCCGCACGATGCGGGTGTCCTCCGCCGCGAACGCCGCCTCGCACGCCATCACGGCGGCGGCGGCGTGTTCGGCCAGCACGGCGACCTGGTGCTGGATCGCCTGGAAGCTGCCGATCGGCTTGCCGAACTGGACCCGCTCGCCGGCATAGCCGGTGGCCATGGCCAGCACGCCTTCCAGCGCACCGGCAATCTGGGCCGCGCGAACCAGGGCGCCGCCGAGCAGCAGCACATCGGCCGGCCAGCCGGCCGGCAGCGGTGCCTGCGCCACCGGCGCCACGTCCTCGAACAGCAGCGTCGTGCGTGGCTCGGCGGCGGCATTGGCGCCGTCGAGCTGGCTGGCCGCTTCCGTCGGCAGCAGCACCACCATCGGCGCGCTCCCCCCGGTCACCGCCACCACCAGCGGCACCGTGCCGCCCCAAGGCACGTCCGGCGCCTTGCCGCTCACCAGGCTGCCCTGCAGGCGCAGCGAGCCGCCACCGACGATGCTGACCGGGCCGCCCGCCGGAGCCAGGCCGGCCGCGCCCAGCAGCCAGTTGGCCAGGATCGTCTCGGGCAGCGGCAGCGGCACGTTGAAGCGCCCGGCCAGGCGCATGACGCCGCAGACGTCGGCCCAGCTGGCCCCGGCGCCGCCGAGCGCCTCGGGCGCCAGCGCCAGCGGAAAGCCCGACTCCTCGACAGCCGCCCACATGGCTTGCGGCCAGGCGCCGTCCTCGCAGGCCAGCACCGCTGCGGGGCTGGCAATGTCGGCGAACAGGCGCTCGACCGTCGAATCAAACACTTGTCTCATGATTAACGCATTCCCAGTCCGCGCGCGATGATTCCGCGAAGTATTTCGCGTGTACCTCCGCGCAATGAAAATGAAGGAGCCTCCTGCATCAGGTAGGCCAGTACCCTGGCATGCTCGCTGCCGCCGCGCGTCGCCGGCGCAACGTCCAGCAGCGCTTCGGCCAGCTCGGGTATTTCCTGCTCGAAGGTGGTGCCGAGTTCCTTGACCACCGAGGCCTCCCAGGCCGGGTTGCGGCCTGCCGCCAGGTGGGCGGTGACAGCCAGCGACATCTGCCTCAGGGTGGCCAGCCGCGCCGCCAGCCGGCCGATGTCGCGGGCTTGCAGCGCATCGGGTTCGGCACCGACCGCGCCGATCAGCGACTGCAGCAGCGCGATCGAGCTCAGGAAACGTTCCGGCCCGCTGCGCTCGAACGCCAGCTCGGCCGTGACCTGCGCCCAGCCGCAGCCCTCGGTGCCGATCAGGGCGCCGGCATCGAGGACCACGTCGTCGAAGAAGACTTCATTGAAGTGGGTGGCGCCGGTCAGGTCCTTGATCGGACGGATCGTAATGCCGGGCAGCGACAGGTCGATGATGAACTGCGACAGGCCGTCGTTGCGCTTGCTGTCCGGATCGGTACGCACCAGCGCAATCATGTAGTGCGAGCGCTGGGCGTTGGTGGTCCATACTTTCTGGCCGTTGACGATCCACCGGCCGCCGTCGCGCCGTGCGCTGGTCCTGATCGACGCCAGGTCGGAACCCGAGTTCGGCTCGCTCATGCCGATGCAGAAGAACTGCTCGCCGCGGCAGATGGCCGGCAGGTGGAAATCCTTCTGGGCGTCGCTGCCGTAGTGGAGGATCTGCGGGCCGCTCTGGCGGTCGGCAAACCAGTGCGCTGACACCGGCGCGCCCGCGGCGAGCAGCTCCTCGACCACGACATAGCGTGCAAACGGGCTGGCCTCGGCACCGCCGTAGCGTTTCGGCAGGGCCATGCCGATCCAGCCGCGCTCGCCCAGGCGGCGGCTGAACGCGGCATCGAATCCCATCCAGGACTCGGCGCGCCGCGCCGGCGCAATATCCGCCATCGCTTCGGCGAGGAAGCCGCGCACCGCGCCGCGAATCGCCTCGGCCTCGGGTGGCAGGGGGCTGTAGGTGAACTGGTCAATGGACATGGTGGTTCATCGTTTGAATGGAAATGACTCCGTCGCGCCGCGCCTGCACGCAGGCGCGGCCAACATCGCGACAAAAAGCGGTCAGAGCGCAGTCTGCGCGTCGGCGGCGGCGAACATCTTGTTGATGTCGCCCGACGTCACGGGGCGGGTCGGATCGCGTTCCGGCGCCGCGCCACCCAGGCCGAGGGCCGGCTCGATGCTGACGTGGGTGGCCTGCGCCTTCAGGGCGCCGACGGTGCAGTTTTCGCGGCCGAGGATGGCGAAAGGATCGTACGAGAACTCGCGCATCGCGTTCAGGTGGGTGATCTTGTTGATCACCTCGTCCGACAGGTGCTGCGCCTGGCTCCAGAAGACGTTGGCCGAATTCGGCCAGGTGCAGTCGGAGTGCGGGTAGTCGCATTCCCAGGTCACCTTGTCGACATTGATCGCATCCAGGTTCTTCAGGCCGAAGGCATCCTCGATGAAGCACGTGATGAAATGCTCGTTGAAGATCTGGCTCGGCTTCTTGCCGTCGAAGTTCGAGTTGGTCCACTCATGGTGGTGGCTGTGGGTGAAGTCGGCGCGCTCGAGCAGGTAGGGAATCCAGCCGATGCCGCCTTCCGACAGCGCCATGCGCAGCTTCGGGAACTTCTTCCACATCGGTGCCCAGATCCAGTCCGCGGCCGAGTTCGAAATCGAGATCGGCATCGAGGTGATCCAGGCGTCGATCGGCGATTCATCCGAGGCGTGGGCGGCCTTCACGCCGGTGCCGATATGGCAGCAGATGACGACGTCGTTG
This sequence comes from Pseudoduganella umbonata, assembly GCF_014192225.1. Taxonomy (GTDB): domain Bacteria; phylum Pseudomonadota; class Gammaproteobacteria; order Burkholderiales; family Burkholderiaceae_D; genus Rugamonas; species Rugamonas umbonata. The sequence goes on from NZ_JACHXS010000001.1 coordinate 904,098, forward strand.
TCGGCGCAGGCTTTCCACAGCGGATCCCAGTGCGCGTTGTGGATCGACGGGTAGCCGTGCACGGTCGGGTTGTCGGACAAGGTCAGTGCATGCACGCCCTGTGCCGCCAGCCGCTTGACTTCGGCCGCTGCCGCCTGCATGTCCCACCAGGGCACCATCATCAGCGGGATGAAGCGGCCCGGCGCCGCATTGCACCAGTCGTGCAGGTGCCAGTCGTTGTAGGCCTGGATCGCCGCCAGGCTGACTTCGCGGTCGTTCATGACCTGGAAGCGCTGGCCGGCGAAGCCGGGGAACGTCGGGAAGCACAGCGAGCCGAGCACGCCGTTGGCGTTCATGTCGTCCACGCGCGCCTTGATGTCCCAGGTGCCGCGGCGCATCTGCTCGTAGGACAGGGGCTCCATGCCGTATTCCTCCTTCGGGCGGCCGACCACGGAATTGAGGCCCATGTAACCGGTGGCGCGGTCCTCGAACACCCAGACGTCGCGGCCCTTGATATTGTCCACCCGCGGCTGGCGGCCCTTGAACCGCTCGGGCATGTGGCGGTCGAAGGCACCGCGCGGTTCGATCACGTGGTCGTCCACGCTGACAAGGATCAGGTCTTCAAATTTCATGTTTGTCTCCAGGAAATGAAATCCGCTTCACAGGAAGCGGTGTTCTTCTGTCGTCAATTCTAGAACAGAAATCAAGATTAGTTAAACACTTTTCTCTTTTGTGTTCAATATATAGCGGAAATTTCAGTCCCAGATCACATGGACGTGTTTCGGGCCGCGCAGCTGGGCACCGGTGATGCGCGGCGGCGCCTGTTCCGGGTCCAGTCGCACGTTCGGCATCAGGTCGAGCACGCCATTGATCGCCACCTGCAGCTCCGTCTTGGCAATGAACTGGCCGATGCACATGTGCGGACCGAAGCCGAAGCCGAACGAAGGCTTGGGCTTGCGGTCGATATCGAACTCCTCGCTGCGTTCGAACGCTTCCTCGTCGCGGTTGGCGGAGGACACGATGCATTGCACCATCGCCCCTTTGGGGATCGCTACGCCGGCCAGCTCCAGGTCCTGCGCAGCCTGGCGCACCTTGAAGGTGGCCACCGGCTCGAGGCGGATCGCCTCGTCGATGGCTTTCGGCACCAGGCTGCGGTCGGCGCGCACGCGCGCCAGCAGTTCCGGCCGTTCCAGCAGCAGCGTCATGGTCGTGCCGAACGTGCGCGTGGTGGTCTCGGCGGCGGCCGGCAGCAGCGAGCGCACGAAGGTCGTGACTTCATGGTCGTCGAAGCGGCGGCCGTCGCTTTCGGCGCGGATCAGGCGGCTGATGAGGTCGTCGCCAGCGGCGCCGTTGCGGCGCACCTCGACCACTGCCGCATGGGTGGCGTCGTACAGCGCCTTGGCCGCCTCCATGGCGGCCTGGCGCGCCTGCGCGGCCTTTTCCGCGTCGACCTGGGGACCCGCCAGGATCGCCAGTGCCCATGCCGCATACTGCTTGACCTTCTCGGGGTCGTTGTCGGGGAAGCCGATCAGCGCGTAGATCACGCGGATCGGGAACAGCAGTCCGAAGTCCATCAGGTCGGCCTTCTTATGCGCCACCAGCGGCTGCAGGAATTCCTCGCGCACGATGGGTGCCATCTTGGTGTCGCGCCAGCTGTTGACCACCTCCGGCATGAAGATCGGCTGGAGCAGCGCGCGCGCCTTCTTGTGCGCATCGCCATCCATGCCGGTCAGGATCAGGCCGTCGAAGAACGATCCCAGCCCCTCCGCGATGAAACCGCTGGTGTAGTTGGCGGCATCGCGCAGCACCGCCATCACTTCCTTGTACTTGAACACCGTGAAGGTCGGGCGGTTCGCATCCAGCCCGGCGATGTTCGGCACGCCGAGCCTGCCCATGAAATTCTCGGCGATGATCGGCGAGTTCCGGCGCATGTCGCGGTAGATCGCGTGCAGGTCCACATCCTCGCCGCGGTAATTGTCGGCCACGCCCGAGTAGGCACTCTCCAGGCTCACGCTCTTGATGACAGTCATACATTCTCCTCCATATGGTCGACCCGGACGATGCCGGGATCAATTTATTGAACACTTTTCACGATAGTGCTCTATTTATGGAGAATTGCCAAGCCTGAATTGGCTGGCAGGCGTGCCAGGCATCCACACCGGCCAGGCGGTTTCAGATCCGCTGGCCGGGACCGATCGTACGCGCCTGGATGCTGCCCAGTCCGAGCGCGAAGGACATCAACCAGAACAGGACGGCGGCGCCGATGCTGGCGCCGATCGCCCCGAACAGCAGCGGCATCACGGCCATCGACGCATGCAGCGTCATCGAACGCAGCGCCAGCGCCTCGCCCTGGCGCTCCGGCGGCGTCACGTCATGCAGCGTGGCCATGATGGCCGGCTGCACCAGGCCCAAGGCGATGCCGAGGATGGCTGCGCAGGCCGCCATGGCCCAGGCGCTGTGGAACAGCGGATACGCGGCGAACACCGCGCAGGTGAGCGTCAGGGCACCGCACAGCAGCGTGCGGCGCGACAGGCGGGCCGCGGCCAGCGGCATCAGCAGCCGCACCGTCATCGACGCCGCGGCGTAGGCCGCCAGCACCAGCGCCAGTGCGGAAGCATCCAGGCCGCGCTCGACACCGAGCAGCGGCAAGGCAAAGCCGTGCACGTCCCAGCTGGCCGACACGACCCAGCTGATGAACACCATGCGGCGCACGGGTGCCAGGCGCAGCAGGCCCCAGGCCGATGCTTGGCGCGTGCCTGGCGCAGGGGCGGGCCGCGGCGCCTCGCGCGGCACAGCCTGCGCCACTAGCAAGGTGGCCGAGGGCAGCAGCGCCAGCGCCAGGAACGCGGCGGAGAATCCGGCACGGTCGACCAGCACGCCCGCCAGGAGGGGGCCGACCAGCCCCGCCAGCGCCGGGGCCAGCGCGATCCAGCTGAACACGCGCAGGCGGTCGGTGTCGCTACGTGCCAGGCGGCTGGCGCTGCGCTGGATCGCGATCATGCCGAAGCCCGCCCCCGCGCCGCACAGGGCCGCGGCTGCGCACAGCGTAAAGCGGTTCTGCTGCGCCGCCGCCAGCAGCGTGCCGGCAAGCGAACAGAACGCGGCGATGCGCACCGGCAGGTGATAGCCGCGGCGGTCCGCCAGGCGTCCGGCCGGCAGCGCCAGCAGGGCCGGGAACAGCGCGAACATCGTCATCACGAGGCCCACCGACCAGGCCGAGTGGCCCAGCTTCAGGACGTTCAGGGGCGCTGCAAGGCGCACGCCCTGCATGCAGCCGTGCAGGCCGACCTGGCACGCGACCATCGCGCCCAGCGCCAGGTGCCTGTCGCGCGCCGGTGTCGCCGGCCCCGCCGGACCGGCTTCGGGACTATGCATGGCCGGTCATGGCGCTGCCTCGTAAGCCTGCTGCACATAGGTCATGCGCCCGCCCGCCAGCATCAGCGCGCAGAACATGTTCAGCTCGACGATCTCGGGGATGGTGAATTGGCGCTTGAGCAGCTCGAACAGGGCGTCGTCGATCGCCGTGTAGTCGGCCGCGAACAGCTCGGCATAGCGCAGGGCTGCCTGCTCGGCCGGCGTGAAGCGCGCAGAGTCCGCGGACAGGCAGGCAAGATCCTCGTCGCCGACGCTGTCGTCCTTGCGCGCTAGCTGGCACGCCCTGCAGTTGGTGATCGAGGCGATCCTGAGCCGCACCAGCTCCTTCAGGCGCGCCGGCAGCACGCCACGCAGGTGCATCGCTTCCAGCGTGGCGAGCCAGGCGCCGGCCGCTTCGGGCCGGTGCGCCCAGACCTGCACCGGCAGCGTGGTGCTGAGCATGCGGTTGGTACGCCCGCGCGCGACCGCCGCAGACAAGTCCGGCGGCAATGCGTTGATCGGTACCGGCGGCAGGCGGCTCACGGCGCGGTCCCTGCCGGGGCGTACGAAAATGCGGTCATGCATGTCTCCTCTCCCGCGGCACATCGGATCATGCCATGCGGGGGCGATTAAATTAAACATAACTTTTAGTAGTGTTCAATATAATCATGTTCAAGGAAATTGTCGACCGTTTCCGCTGGTGCCCTACTCCGGCCGGATGAAGTAGCGCACCAGCAGCCGGCCGTCCTCGTCAAAGCGATACAGCTCGATGGTCTCGATGACCCGGCCGTCGCGCCGCATCCTGTTACGGTTGTGGCAGGCCGCCTCGGTACCGTTGACGATGAGCGCTACTTCCTCGATCTCGATGGCGGCGCTCTGCCGGTCCCACATCGCTTCCAGCACCGCCCAGCCGTCGGTGGCCGGGCGGCCGACGTATTCGATGAGCAGGCCGCCAGGTGCGGCCTCGCGGTACGCCGCCAGGAAGCCGGCCTTGTCGCCGGCATTCCAGCAGGCGACCTGGGTATGGAGAAAATGGTTGATGTCGCTTGCACTCTTGCCTGCAGTGGTGCTCATGCCTGTTCTCCCGTGGCGGCCATGCTTTCCTGCCCGGCCTCGTCCGGCGCCGCCGGCCGCACGTCGCGAGCGCTGCCATTGCGCCGGTCGGTCTCGCCCCAGCCCACCGAGCGGTCGGGCTCGCGCGTATCGCCACGCCGCCGCCAGCGGCCTTCCTGCTGCGCGGTAATCGGGAAGCCGCCAACGAAATCGATCATCTCGCCCTGCGGGTCAGGCACGAACTCCCAGGTCTCCACGCCATCGAGGACAATCTGCGCGCGCTCGACGAAATAGCTGCCGGGCTTGTGCAACACCTCGCCCTCGATGTCCGTGGTGCAGCGCACCTGGCCTTTTTCGTTCTGGAAGATGGCGTAGCCCAGCTTGCCGTGGCCGACCATGAAGGAACCGGCGTCCCAGGTACCGTCCGTGTAGACAGTGGCGAAGGTCCACCAGATCACGTGCATGCCGTGGTTGACTACCAGGTCCTTCTGGAAATGGATCGCGCCGCCTTCGGCCATCCAGGCCTGGTCAAGCGCGATGAAGCCCTTCACGGGGCGGCCTTCGCAGGTGCCGGCAACGTCGTACAGCTGGGAGACGTAGAAGGTGCCCCAGTCGCGTCCCGGCAGGTACCACTGCATGCCTTTGCCGAGGAGACGGCCTTCGAGCGCGAACAGTCCCTCCTCCTGCCAGGTGAAACGGGTGCCGGAGGCCGTGAGGCGCCAAGGGTTGCCCGGCTCGCCGTCGTGGCTGGCCCAGCCCGCGGTGTCGCCGTCCAGCCAGCGCTGCGGGAACATCGTCGGCGCCTGCGCCGCGCTGCGCTCCCGGTCGATGCGCAGCTGGCCACCGTCGCCGGACCGGGTCGACTGGTAGATGAACTTGGTGGGGTTCGGGCTGCTGCCCGGCGCATTGAGCGCGCGTACCATTGCGTAGATCGCGCCTTCGGCATCGCGCACGCAGCCGAACGGCATGTGCTTGGTCAGCTTCAGGCCGAAGTGATCGCGCAGGTCGGCCAGCCCGGCGCCCGTCACCTGCTGCGGGCCCACCAGGCACTGGTAATCGAAATCGGCGCGCTCCGGCACGTTCGTGAAGTTTTTCATGGTGTCAGTCCCAGAGTACGTGGAGGTGGGCGGCGCCGCGCAGCTGGGCACCCTCGATGACGGGCGCCGGCATGGCAGGGTCGAGGCGCAGCCCGGGAAACAGGTCGAGGATCGCGTTGACGGCGCAGTTCAGTTCCATTTTCGCGACGAACTGGCCGATGCACATGTGCGGCCCGAAACCAAAGCCGAACGACGGCTTGGGCTTGCGGTCGATATCGAACTCGTCGGGGCGCTCGAACACTTCTTCGTCGCGGTTGGCGGAGGCGACCATGCACTGGACAAAGGCGCCCTTCGGGATCGTCACGCCATGGAACTGTACTTCCCTGGCGGTTTCGCGCACCTTGAAGGTGGCCACCGGCTCGAAGCGTACCGCCTCGTCGATCAGCTTCGGCACCAGGGCGCGGTCGGCACGCACGCGCTCCTGCAGGCCGGGCGTCGTCAGCAGCAGCGCCATTACCGAGCTGAAGGTGCGGGTGGTGGTTTCGCCGGCGGCCGGCAGCAGTGAACGCACGAACGTGGTGACTTCATGGTCGTCCAGCCTGCGCCCCTCGTGCTCGGCGCGCAACAGGCGGCCGATCAGGTCGTCGCCCTGGCTGCCGTCCACGCGCCGCTGCGCCACCACTTCCAGGATCGCCTCGTACAGCAGCCTGACCGCGATCCCCGCGTTGCGGCGCGCCTCGTCGGCCTTGGCGGGATCGACCTGGTTGCCACCGACCATCGCCAGCGCCCAGCCGGCGTAGCGCCGGTAGGCGTCCGGATTGTCGGTCGGAAAGCCCATCAGCGCATACATTTCGCGGATCGGGAACTCCAGGCCGAATTTCATCAGGTCGGCGCCCTTGTTCCCGGCCAGCGGTTCGAGGAAATCCTTGCGGATCACGGCGTCGATCTGATCGCGCCACTTGTTCACGGTTTCCGGCATGAAGGCCGGCTGCAGCAGCGCGCGCACCTGGCGGTGCTGTTCGCCATCCATGGCCAGAATGATCAGGCCGTCGAAGAAGGCGCCCAGGCCCTCGGCGATGAAGCCGCTGGTATAGGACGAGGCATCGCGCAGGACCGCCATCACGTCCTGGTGACGGAACAGCGCAAAGGTGGGCCGCGTGCCCTGCTGCATGCCGGCGTTGGTCGGCACGCCGAACTGGCGGATGAAGTCGCCGACGAAGATGGGGGACGCCTTGCGTGCCGCGCGGCACGCGGCATGGATGTCCCCCTTGCCCTTGTAGGTGTCGGATACCGCCGTATAGGCGCTTTCCAGGTCGATGGTGTCGCTGTCGGTGCTCATGCTGTCTCCTTGGGGTCCACGACCGCGCGCTGGCGGACATGAACATTTGTTTGAATGGTGTTCATATAGTAGCCTTGCGGCAGGTCGCAGCGGCCGGCCTTTCCCACAACTTTATTTGACTGCGAGTCAAGCGCATGGGATAACACGGGGTACTTCCACCGAACCGGACACCATGACCATCCTGCCGGACCTGCACGACAGCCCCGCTCCCGGCCGCGCCGGCCCGGCTGCGGCCAAGGCGCCCCCCAACAAGCGCGACACACTCAGGCGCATCGCTGAAGCGGCGCGGCGCGAATTCGCCGCCAAGGGCCTGGCCGATGCGCGGATCGACGATATCGCCGTGGCGGCAGGCGTCACCAAGCAATTGATCTACCACTACTTCCGCAGCAAGGAAGAGCTGTTCGCCTGCGTGCTCGACGAGTCGTCGGCACAGGTCATGGAAGCGCTGCTGGCGCTGGAACTGGACAGCCTGCCGCCGCGCGAGGCGCTGCGCGCACTGCTCGACGCGATGCTGCTGCCTTACCAGGACAGGGAATTGCGCGCGCTGGCGCAGGAAGGCATCCGCTATCACGAGACCCACACCACGCCGCGCAACAGCTTCACCGGCATGGCGCCGCAGCTGAACGGGATGATGCGCGCCACGCTGGCGCGCGGCGTGGCGAGCGGCGACTTCCGCGCCGACGTCGATCCCGACCTGCTGCTGGCGATGGCCGCACTGGCGACCACCAGTGCCTATGTGAACCGCTACACGGTCGCCACGCTGGCCGGGCTGGACGTGGCCGGCGACGCCGGCGCCGCTACGTGGCGCAGGTTCGCGGTGGCGTTCGTGCTGTCGGCGGTCGAGCGGGAGCGCAGCACGCTGGACCCGCTGACACGCGCTGCGCAATAGGGTTGGGCTAGCGCCCGAGGAAGCGCTCGACGCGCTGCGACGCGATCCGGCCCGGCAGGCCGTTGACGCCGCCGCCGGGGTGCACGCCGGCACCGCCGAGGAACAGGCCGGCCACCGGCAGCGTGTCGCCGCCGAGCCCGGCCGCCGGCCGCATCAGTGCGCTGCGCGCCGGGCTGGTATCGATATGCACGACGCAGCCGCGGTGCACGTTCAGGCGTGCCGCCAGGTCGGGCGCGGCCTCGATGCGCCGCCCGATCTCGTAGTCCTTCAGCCCGTCCATGTAGCGGGCGGCATGGTCGATCACCTGCTGCCCGACCCGGGCCCGGATGGCGTCCCAGCCCTCGCGCGGCTCGACCGGCATCGCCACCGGATACAGGTAGGCGACGTCCTGTCCCGGCGGCGCCTGGCCGGGGTCGACAGCCGATGGCGCGGTGAGCCACAGGTACGGCAGCGGGGATACCTCGCCACGCGCGGCGCAGCGGAAGTTGTCCAGCACCGCGTCCGCTGTACCGACCAACAGCACGCTCTTGCGCAGGCTGAGTCCGTCAGGACGCAAGGCCTCGTGGCGCGAATACGCGACCTGCCCCGACAGCGCCACGTCCACTTTCAGCGGCGAGGCGCCGTGGGCATTGGCCGGCGCCAGCGCAACCCTGGTCAGGGTGCGGCGATCGAGCGTCCCGGGCGTGACCATCTCGAGCGCCATTTTCGGATGCAGCGTTGCGATCACGGCCCGCGCTTCGATCAGCCCGCCGCCAGCCAGCCGCACGCCGTTGGCGCGACCGCCGCGCGCCACGATCTCGGCCACCGGCGACGACAGCAGGATTTCGCCGCCCAGTTCGCGCAGCCGGGCAGCCAGCGCATCGGACAAGGTCTGCATGCCGCCGGCCGCGCGGCCCAGGCCGAAGCGGTGGATGAAGCCCAGCAGCGCGAAATAGATGCCTGTCGCTTCGGCGGCGATCGGGCCGGCCGCGCCCAGCAGGCAGCACAGGGCCGACTGCGTGACCGGGTGCTCGAAGCGTTCCATGATCGACGTGTAGGCCGGGCTGCCGATCAGCGCCATCAGGTCCGGCTTGAGCTTGCGGTGCTTCAGCAGCGCCTGGAGCGACTGCCACTTGGCGCCGAAGTTGCGCCGTGCCGGATCGACCCGCATCATCGGGATCGCCATGTCGATGAACGCGTCGACCAGCTTCATCAGCACCAGGAACTCATCGGCGTCGCGTGCCGAGAAGCGCCGGATCTCGGCCGCTGTCTGCGCGGCGGTACGCCCGAATACCAGCGAACTGCCATCCGGGTGCAGATAGACATACCCGGGATCCATGTCGACCTGGCGAAAGCCGTGGCGCTCGAGTTGCAGTTCGCGCGGCATCATCGGATGCACGCGCAGCGACATCAGGTCGAGCGCGCAGGGATGGACCAGGTGCTGCGGCGCCTCGGGGATCAGGTAGCCGCTGGACGCCATCCCGCCGACCTTGTCGCGTGCTTCGACGACGATCACCTTCCTGCCACCGGCCGCCAGGTAACAGGCGGCAGCGAGTCCGTTGTGCCCGCCCCCGACGATCACCGCGTCGTACTGTTTTACTCCCGTCATGCTGTCTCCTCCCGCTGGCGCGGCTTGTCGTGTCGTTATCGGTCTCCCGTACGGGGCGATTGGAACACGGCGCCGCGGCGGCGCGACAGCACAACGGTTTGACTGCGCGTCAAAGCAGGCGCGCATCCTGACAAGGAGTTAACGGCGCGTCGTGCGTCCCGACATCAGCATCAGCACGAAACGTTCGATCCGGCGCATCAGGTTGCGGCGGTCCGGCCCTGCCGGCACCAGCACGTCGCTCATGATGTAGCGCACCATCAGTTCACAGACCAGTTCGCGGTCGATCACGATGCCGCGCCGGACTTCCCAGGCGTCGAACACCGGGGTCAGCAGATCCTGGAAGCGGTGCACCGAGTCGGTGAAGATGCGCTGCAGCCAGCGCATGGCGTAGTCCGGTGCGACCAGCAGCAAGCGCCGTGCGCGGGTGTTTTCCAGATAGTCGTCAATGAACGTCAGCAGGGCCTGGAAGCGCTCATCCGGGTCGATCAGGTCCGCGGTCTTTTGCAGGTTGGTGTGGAACTGGTCGCGCTTGTGGCGTGAAAACGCATCCAGCAGGTCGTCCTGGGAGGAAAAGTAGCGGTAGAAAGTGCCGCGCGAAATACCAACCTCCTCGCAGACGTCGAAGATCGAGATGCGCTCGGCGCCGGAGCGCAGGATGATTTCCTCGGTGGCGGCGAGGATCTTGCCGATGGTTTCGCTGGAACGTTTGTTCAGCTTGGCACTCGGGGCAGCGGTCCGCACCACCGTGGGCAGCCGCGCTTCGCCAGCCTTGGCGGGTTTGGCGGCAGGCTTGACAATGGCCTTCGCCGCCGGCGTGGCCGCCTTCGCCACCGCGTCGCCTGCCGGTTCGATCGCCGCCCGGGCGCGCCTGGCTGCCGGCTTGGCTGCCGGTACGACCTTGGCCACCGCCTTCGATTTCGGCTGTGCGGCTGCGACTGCGACGGCCTTCCCTTTTGCTGCCTTGAGTGCACCTGTCATTGGTTTCTTCGTACATGTTTCTGGAACAGCGATTGTAGCGCATGCCCCGGCCCGGACGACATCGGAACGGAACTGGGGCGACCTTTTCTTTGACACTATTTCGTTTTGTGTTTATATTTATCTCATAAACCATGTAAAACAGGAGACGAAATGGCAGGCATGGGCAATCCCGAAACCTGGTCGGTTGGCCAGCAGGACACCGTTATTGCCGCACTCGACAGGGCAGTTGAGGCGCACCCCGAACGCGTGCTGTTCGATTTTGGCGGCGAACTCACCACTTACGGTCAATTCGACCAACTTACCACCCGATTGGCGCACTCGCTCGCGGCACTGGGACTGCGCGGCGGCGAAACCATTCTCACCATGCTCGACAATAATATCGACGCGGTGGCGGGCTGGATCGCGGCCAACAAGCTGTGCGCCGTCAGCGTGCCGGTGAACACCGCCCTGCGCGGCGAGTTCCTGCGCCACCAGATCGCCGACTCGAAGGCACGCATCGTGATCTGCGAGGCCGATTACGTCGAGCGCATCGCCCAGGTGGCCGAGGGCTTGCCGGACGTCGCACTGCTGCTCTACCGCGGAACGCTGGAAACGCTGCCGCCCTGCCCGGCCCGGATCGATGCGCTCGACCGGCACCGCGGCGCGTGCGACGAGCCGATCCTCGAGAAGCCGGCGCCTTCGGACCTGGCCTGCATCGTGTATACCTCCGGCACGACCGGCCCGTCCAAGGGCTGCATGCTGAGCTATAACTACATGTGCAACCTGGCGCGCCTGCAATTGCGCGCGGGCCCCGCCACGGCCGAGGACGTGACCATCACGCCGCTGCCGCTGTTCCACATGAACGCCATGTGCGTGGGCGTATTGTCGAATATCCTGGTCGGCGCCCGCGTGGCGATCGTGCCGCGCTTCTCGGTGTCGAACTTCTGGCCGGAAGTCGAGCGCAGCGGCGCCACCATCGCATCGATCCTGGGCAGCATGGGCGCCTTGCTGGCCCAGGCGCCGGCCAGCGAACCGATGCGGCGCTGTACCGGCCAGATCCACACCGTGCGCGGCAATCCGTTTACCGAGGAAACCAAGAAGATCTGGCGCGAACGCTTCGGCGCCCGGCAGGTGGGCGGCAACGGCTACGGCCTGACGGAAGCCAGCGTGATCACCTCGCTGCCGGGCGGCGAGTACGCGGCGCCAGGCTCTTCGGGCAAGCGCATCGCCGACTTCGATGTGCGCATCGTCGACGACCTCGACCGCGAAGTGCCCGCCAATACGCCGGGAGAGATCGTGGTGCGCCCGCTGCGGCCGGACGTCATGTTCATGGGTTACTGGGGCCGGCCGGCCGACACCATGAAGGTGATGCGCAACATGTGGTTCCACAGCGGCGACATCGGCAAGTTCGACGACGACGGGTTCTTTTATTTTGTCGACCGCAAGAAGGACTACCTGCGCCGCCGCGGGGAGAACATCTCCAGCTTCGAGATGGAAGCGGCGTTTGCCGCCCATCCCGACATCGAAGAGGTCGCTGTCCATGCGGTACCGTCCGACAAGGGCGAGGACGACGTCAAGGTCACGGCGATCCTGAAGCCCGGCTGCGCGCTGCCGCCGGAGGCCCTGTTCCACTGGGCGGTCGATGCCGTTCCCTACTATGCGTTGCCGCGCTATATCGAGTTCCGCACGACGATGCCGAAAAATCCCCAAGGGCGCGTGCTGAAATACCAGTTGCGCGAGGAAGGCTGCACCGCATCCACCTGGGACCTGGAACGCACCGACATCAAGGTCAGCAAGCGCTGACCGCAGCCACGATTCCCCCCTAACGTACAGGAGACCGCGACATGACCATCTTCACCCACGCCACCCTCGGCACGCACGACCTGGCACGCGCCAGCGCCTTCTACGATCACGTCCTGGCACCGCTCGGCTACAGGCGCCTGCTGGACGTCGAAGGCCGCATCTGCGGCTGGGGCGCGGAAGCGCCCCAGTTCATGGTCGGCTATCCACGCAACGGCGAACCGGCCACCGCCAGCAATGGCCTGACCATCGGCCTGGCGGCGCCAAGCCGGGCCGCGATCGATGAATTCCATCGCCGCGCGCTCGACCTGGGCGCGGTGGACGAAGGCGCCCCTGGCCCGCGGCCGTTCGCGCCGAACGCCTATGCCGCCTACATCCGCGACCCGGATGGCAACAAGATCGCAGCGTCCTGCCGCAAGCCCGCTTGACAACCCTCGCGGCCTAGGCCGTTATCTCCTGTGGCGCGGCATAGTCGCGCAGGCGATACGTGCCACGGCCGGCCCGCTTGGCGTCGTAGAGCGCCAGGTCGGCACAATCGAGCAGCAACCTGGGCTCGACCTTGCTGCTCTCCGCAAACGCGCCACCGATGCTGGAGCTGATGCGCAGTTCGCCGTGCGGCAGCAGCATTGGCGACAGCATCGCCGCCAGGATCTTGTCCGCCACCCGCTGCATCGCGGCGCGGTCCGCCACCGCTTCCAGCACGATCACGAATTCATCGCCAGCCAGCCGTGCGACGGTATCGGTTGCCCTGACCGAGGCCAGCAGGCGGCGCGCAAATTCGCGCAGTACTTCATCGCCTGCTGCATGGCCATGCGTGTCGTTGATCTGCTTGAAATGATCGACGTCCAGGAAGAGCAAGCCCATGGGTTGGCTGGCGCGGGCAAGGCGCTGTACGGCTTCCGCCATTTTCTCGTTGAACTGGTAGCGGTTCGGCAGGCCCGTCAGTTCATCGAACCGTGCCAACTCGGACAGCTGCCGTTGTACCCGCTTCAATTCGCTGACGTCGGCGCAGAGCGCGAGAATACCGAGCACGGCGCCATCCTGGCCAAACTGCGGTACCACGGTGTAGTGCAGCCATCGCTCATGGTTGTCGACGAACGTCGTGAACTCGAATTCCACCCGCTCGCCGTGCAGCGCGCGCAACATGAACGGCATGAGCCCTTGCGCCGCCGGACTGTCGGGGAATTCATTAACGAGATCGGCCAGGCGACAGCCGACCACGGTCGACGCCGACTTTCCCAGCCAGCTTGTAAACGTGGCGTTGGCGAACTCGATTTTCAGCTCCGCGTCGAGATAGCAGATGACCGCAGGCAGGTTGTCGGTGATGGCACGCAGGCGCAGTTCGCTCTGCTTGCGTTCGGTGATGTCATGCCAGAGAGCAAAAACGCTGACCACCGCCCCGGTATCGTCGAGTTCCGGTGAATAGATCCCGGTGAAATAGCGGTCCACGCCGCCGACCGGAAAACAGATGTCGAACTCGACTTTGTGCCCCTGGAAGGCCCTGTCGATATGGACGCTGACGCTTTCATACAGCGCATCGCCTGTGATTTCGCGCAATTTGGCGCCCAGCAGTTCTTCAGGCCGCTGCGGCAGCACGGTACCGATGTATTTGTTAATGAACGTGAAACGTCCATCCAGGTCGAACTGGGTGATGATGACGGGCAGGTTGTCCGTCACCGCGTGGAAGCGCCGCTCGCTCTGTGCGAGCTGCTCCTGGACAGCTGCCAGTTCGCTACCCTCGACCATATCGGGAGCCAGCGCTTTTGCCAGCGCGCGCCGCCAGCGCCCGAGCCAGTTCCCCATGCGATCCTCCTGCGCTGAAAAGTGGCAGCGATTATAGTCCGCTCGCCCGACAGTGGCCACCCGACTGACAAACGCACGGCGGCTGCCACGGACCGCATCCCGTGATCGTGACGATGTCGGCGTAGCGGCATCACCTGTTTTCCGAAAACAACACAAATTGAACACAATACGCCGATTTGTTTAGATGATTTGATGCCTGATGGCAATTGCGTTACGCTTCCAATTGTTCCCAGGAGCAAGACGCGCGGTGAGCCCCGTCTGTACCAATACGCCCGTACGCCCTGGTTCATACACCGGTGGCAACAATTTCCACTCGATTGTTAGACACCTTTCATAAAACCGTTCACCTAATAAACTGCACAACATGAGACGTTTCATTGCCCCGCTGCTCGCGCTGCCGTTCGCCCTGTCGACGGCACTCGCCCAGGAAAGCGCAACTTCCTCCATCAAGATCAGCGGCTTCGGTACCGGTGCCCTGACCTGGACCAATACCGACGATGCGCAGTTCGTACGCGCTAGCCAGGCCAGCGGCGCGGTCAAGAGCCCGCGTACCGGCGTGGATTCGAATCTCGGCCTGCAAATTGATGCGCGCATCAACGACTGGATCTCGCTGACGGGCCAGGGTCTCGTGCGCAAGGCTGGCGAAGACAACTATGGTGCCGATGCCACGCTGGCATTCGCCAAGTTCACGCTGTCGGACAACCTGAGCGTACGTGCTGGCCGAGTTGGCTTACCGCTGTTCATGATCTCCGACTACCGGAACGTCGGCTATGCCAACATCATGCTGCGGCCGCCGACGGAACTGTACAACCTGGTACCCATCAACAGCCTCGATGGGGCCGATGCGACGTGGCGCCAGAATGTAGGTAACACCACATTGACCGGTCAGCTGGCCTATGGCCGTACCAAGGAGAAGGCGCCGGGCGGCCTCGCCATGCTCGCGATCACCGATCACCGGGTCGTGAATTTATCGGCCGAACACGGTCCATTCACCGCGCGCATTGTCCGCAGCGATGCCAAATACTCGTTCGAGACAGGCGACTTTGCCACCCCCAAGAGAAAAATCTCGTTCACGGGGGCCGGCCTCGGCATGGACTGGAACAATATCGTGCTGCAATCCGAGTATGGCCAGACGCGCGGCGTCGGCGCGGGCAAGAACGCTTGGTACCTGATGGCAGGCTACCGTATCGGCAAGTTCGTACCGTTCTACAACCACGGCAGGGTTACCGGCGAAAACCGTCAAACCACCGACAGCATCGGCTTGCGCTGGGATGCATTCAGCTCGGCCGCGGTGAAGTTCCAGCTCGATCGTGTCAAGCCGGAAGGGGCTGGCATGTTCGTCAACGTAAAGCCCGGTTTCGACGGTCCTGTCACCGTCGGCGCGGTGTCGGTCGATTTCGTTTTCTGAGGAGACACGCATGAACAAACTGATGCATGCAATCGCCGCCGCCATCGCCTTTGCCGCCGCGCCCGCAATGGCCGAAGTCGTTGCCGTGGTCGGCACCGCCAGCAGCCAGGCGACGATGACGAAGGACGAGGTGGCCAACGTCTTCACGGGCAAGTCGTCCGCGCTGACGCCGATCGACCAGCCGGAAAGCGCTCCGGTGCGGGCCGAGTTCTACAAGAAGGTGGCGGACAAGGACCCGGCCCAGGCCAAGGCCCTGTGGGCCAAGCTGGTCTTCACCGGCAAGGCCACGATGCCGAAGGAAGCAGCGGACAGCGCCGCCGTCAAGAAAGCCGTGGCGGCCAATCCGAAGGCGATCGGCTATATCGAGAAGAGCGCCGTCGACGCGACGGTCAAGGTCGTCTTCACCGCGCCCTGAGCGCCAACGGCAGTCGCGGCAGGCATGGCTGGCAGCGGGACCGCTGGCCATCACCCGCGCGGCCACGAGCAGTGGCCGGCGCGACGCCATCAGAACAATTCAGGCACTCGTCAACTGGAGACAGCAGTATGAGCATCAAGCGCAGGATCTGGTCTTTACCGGTCATCTCGACCGTCATATTCGTGCTGGGCGTTGCGGTCAGCACCAGCTTTGCAACGCGCGCCCTGGATTCGATCCACGCCACCGAGAGCGTCGACTTTCCCACCCTGGGCGCCGTGAAGGCGTTGGGCAGCGAGGTCGAAGCGGTCACCGCCGGCCTGCGCGATGCCGTCAGCGAAGGCGACAAGGCACGCATTGCCCAGGTGGGCGAACAGGCCGCCAAGGTGCGTGCCCGGATTGCCGAGATCGGCAAGATCGACGGCATGGCCGAGACCGGCAAGCGCCTCGCCCAGGAATTCGACGACTACTATTCTCCCGCCGTATCCGCCGCAAAGATCATGCTGGAAATGGAACAGGGCGATGCCGGCGCCACCGTGACGCGCATGCAATCCACGCTGAACACGCTGAACGGCGACATTGCCAAGTTGAACGACAACGCGCAGCGCCAGTTCGCTGCCGGCATCTCGCACAGCAGGAGCAGCGTGCGCAGCGTGCTGGTCGCCACCATTGTCACCGCCCTGGTGGTGATCGCCGCCCTGGCCGTGGTGTCGTGGTTTGTGGTGCGCACCATCTGGCAACAACTCGGCGGCGAGCCGGGATATGCGCGCGACATCACGCGCGCAGTCGCCGCCGGCAACCTGTCGATGGAAATCCGCACCGAGGCCGGCGACCAGGACAGCCTGCTGGCGGCGCTGAAGGACATGCGCGGACGCCTGGCCAGCATGGTCGCCGGCATCAAGAGCTCGGCCGAGACCATCGCCGTGGCGAGCAGTGAAATCGCCAGCGGCAATGCCGACCTGGCCAGCCGCACCGAATCCCAGGCCGGGCGCCTGGAAAACACCACCCGCGCCATGGAATCGCTGACCGAGACGGTGCACGCCAATGCCGCCAACGCGCAGCAAGCCAACGCGCTGGTGGTCTCGGCCAGCGACATCGCCACGCGCGGCGGCGAAGTGGTCGGCGATGTCGTCACCACGATGGGCGCCATCAATGCGTCGGCCAGCAAGATCGTCGACATCATCGCGGTCATCGACGGCATCGCCTTCCAGACCAATATTCTGGCATTGAACGCGGCGGTGGAAGCGGCCCGTGCCGGCGAACAGGGCCGCGGCTTTGCCGTGGTGGCCTCGGAAGTGCGCACGCTGGCCCAGCGCAGCGCGGCTGCCGCCAGGGAAATCAAGGAACTGATCGGCGATTCGGTGGCCAAGGTCGGTACCGGCACCGCGCTGGTCGACAAGGCCGGCGAGACGATGGAGCAGATCGTCGCTTCCGTGCGCAAGGTCCACGGCATCATGGCCGAGATCGCGGAAGCCGGCGCGCGCCAGAGCGAAGGCATCGAGCAGATCGGGCATGCGATCAGCGACATGGACGGCATGACCCAGCAGAACTCGGCCCTCGTGGAAGAAGCCTCGGCCGCCGCCGAGTCGCTGACGGAACAGACCCGCCACCTGTCGGCAGCGCTTGCCGTCTTCAAGCTCGACGACATGCCGGACACGGCACCGGCAGGCTCGCGCGGCCGTGCCGGCCCCGCCGCCCTCGCGCTCCGCTGAGCCGCAGGCAGTTCCCGGCAGCCCATCATGCCCGGCAATGCCGGGCATTTTTTCGTCCCGTGCCATGGTGAACACAAACGCGGATTATGCCTCACTTTACGTTTACGTAAACGTAAAGTCGAGCTATCATCGCCCTATGGACCGGCAGCACAAGACGGCTGGAAAGGCGAACGCGATGGAGACATGGAAATGCACGGGCATGCGCAATATGGATGAGCTCGAAAGCCATTCCACGACGGGCAGCCACGCGTCGAAAAGCCCTGGCAACAGGATCGGGCATGTTCCAGCGCGACCCGAAATGGTCCGGCAAGCATGGCCGCTGCCGTGCCAGCCTGCTCCACCGGCGAATACGCCGTTGCCGCTGTTCGATGGTCTCTTCCTGCAAGATCCATACCCCACCTATCGAGCATTGCGTGAACAGGGACCGGTGCACTGGCGCGACGATGTGTTCCAGGGCGCCTGGATCCTGCCGCACTACGCCGATGTGGCGTTCGCGCTGCGCGACCCGCGCTTCTCCTCGCAACGCACCGGCGGCTGGATCAAGCGCGTCCCGGATGCTGCCACGCCGGCCGCCGACGGCCGGGGGCAGGCCGGCCGCGATGCCTTCCAGCGCATGTTCGCGCGCGCCATGGTCTTTCTCGACGCCCCCGACCACCGGCGCCTGCGCCGCGCCATGGCGGCCGGCTTCCACCCGTCGCGGATCCGCGCGCTGGCGCCGCGGATCGAGCAACTTGCCGATGAACTGTTCGATCCGCTGCAGCACTGTCCGCAATTCGAGTTCATCGGCGCAGTCGCGCGCCCTCTTCCCTCGCGCGTCATGGCACTTCTGCTGGGCGTGGACCGGTCCGATGAAGCCCGCTTCATGGCCTGGTCGGACAGCCTTGCAACGTTCATCGGTGCCTTGCAGCCATCGGCGGACGAACTGCGTGGCGCGCGGCGCGGCCTGATGCAGATGGCGGGCTACTTCGATGGACTGCTGCGCGAACGCCGCCAGGCTCCCGGCACGGATCTCATCGGCTGCCTGCTGCAGGCCGAAGCGGCCGGAGAAATCCATGCCGATGGCGAATTGGTGGCGCAATGCGCGATGCTGCTGTTCGCCGGCCACGAAACCACCCGCAACCTGCTGGGGAACGCCGTGCACACGCTGCTGTCCCACCCCGCGCAGTGGCGGGCACTGCGTGCGTGCCCGGAAGCGATGCCGGCGGCGATACGCGAGATCCTGCGCTACGACAGCCCCGTGCAATACACCGGACGGCGGGTGGCGGCCACGCTCACGCTGCACGGCCACACGCTGCGCCGGGGCGACCTCGTCCTGGCGTTGATCGGCGCCGCCAACCGCGATCCGGCGCGCTTCGCAGCTCCGGATACCTTCGACATCGCGCGCCGGGAAAGCAGCCACCTGTCCTTTGGCAGTGGGCCGCACGTGTGCATCGGCGCCACCCTGGCGCTGCTGGAGGCCGAGGTCACACTGCGCCAGATGGCCAGGCGCTGGCCAGACCTGCGCCTGGCGGAAAGCACCACCAGCTGGAATGGCAACCCCGGACTGCGTGGATTAACCAAACTGCAACTTCGTACTGTAGGTTGAACAAGACATGACCGTCATTGAAACCAAACTGAATCCACGCGGCGACGACTTCAAGGCCAATGCGGCCGCCATGCAGGCCCTGGTGGACGACCTGCGCGCGAAGGTCGGGAAGATCGCCGCGGGCGGCGGCGCGGCCGCGAGCGCGAAACATGTCGCACGCGGCAAGCTGCTGCCGCGCGAGCGCGTGCGGCTGCTGCTGGATCCCGGCACGCCCTTTCTCGAACTGTCGCAGATGGCCGCTTTCGGCATGTACGACGACGCGGCCCCGGCCGCCGGCATCATCACCGGCATCGGCCGGGTTGCCGGCCAGGAGTGCGTCATCGTCTGCAACGACGCCACCGTCAAGGGCGGTACCTATTATCCGGTGACGGTGAAGAAGCACCTGCGCGCACAGGAAATCGCCGACCAGAACAACCTCCCCTGCATTTACCTGGTCGACTCCGGCGGCGCCAATTTGCCGAACCAGGACGAAGTATTCCCGGACCGCGATCATTTCGGCCGCATCTTCTACAACCAGGCCAACATGTCGGCCAGGGGCATCCCCCAGATCGCCGTGGTGATGGGTTCCTGCACGGCGGGCGGCGCCTACGTGCCGGCGATGAGCGACGAATCGATCATCGTCAAGGAACAGGGCACCATCTTCCTGGGCGGCCCGCCGCTGGTCAAGGCTGCCACCGGCGAAGTGGTGTCGGCCGAAGACCTGGGTGGCGGCGACGTGCACACGCGCCTCTCGGGCGTGGCCGACCACCTGGCGCAGAACGACACCCACGCGCTGGCGCTGGCGCGCAACATCGTGTCTCACCTGAACCGGTGCAAGCCCGCTGCCGCGGTGCACGAAGTCGTGGCGCCGAAATACGCGCCGGAAGAACTGTATGGCGTAATCCCGGTCGATACGCGCAAGCCGTTCGACATCAGGGAAGTCATCGCGCGCATCGTCGACGGCAGCGAGTTCGACGAATTCAAGGCGCGCTACGGCGCCACGCTGGTGTGCGGCTTTGCCCGCATCTTCGGCATGAAGGTCGGGATCATCGCCAACAACGGCATCCTGTTCTCGGAATCCGCGCTGAAAGGTGCGCACTTCATCGAGCTGTGCGCGCAGCGCAGGATCCCGCTGGTCTTCCTGCAGAACATCACCGGCTTCATGGTCGGCCGCAAGTATGAAAACGAGGGCATCGCCCGCAACGGCGCCAAGATGGTGACGGCGGTGGCCACGGCGGCCGTGCCGAAGTTCACCGTCGTCATCGGCGGCAGCTTCGGCGCGGGCAACTATGGCATGTGCGGGCGCGCGTATTCGCCGCGCTTCGTGTGGATGTGGCCCAATGCGCGCATCTCGGTGATGGGCGGCGAGCAGGCCGCTTCGGTGCTCGCCACCGTGAAGCGCGACGGCATCGAGGCCAGGGGCGGGCAATGGTCGCAGGACGAGGAAGCGGCGTTCAAGCAGCCCATCAAGGAACAGTATGAACAGCAGGGCCACCCGTACTATGCCAGCGCGCGGCTGTGGGACGACGGCATCATCGACCCGGCCGACACCCGCATGGTGCTGGGCCTGGGCTTGTCGGCGGCATTGAATGCGCCGATTCCGGAGACGAAATTCGGCCTGTTCCGCATGTAGGCACCCGCGTGCGGAACAGTGCCACTCAGCAGACAGCAGGGAACTCAACCAGAAAGCAGGGAAACGCATGTTCCAGAAAATCCTGATCGCCAACCGTGGCGAAATCGCCTGCCGCGTCGCGTCGACCGCGCGCCGCATGGGCATCCAGACCGTGGCCGTGTATTCGGAAGCCGATGCCGGCGCCCGCCACGTCGAACTGTGCGACGAGGCCGTCCTGATCGGTCCCGCCGCGGCGCGCGACAGCTACCTGAAGGGCGACACCATCATCGCCGCCGCGCTGGCCACCGGCGCACAGGCTATCCATCCCGGCTACGGCTTCCTGTCGGAAAACGACGAGTTCGCCCAGGCCTGCGCCGACCACGGCCTGGTATTCATCGGCCCGCCCGCTTCGGCGATGCGCGCCATGGGTTCCAAGTCCGCCGCCAAGACGCTGATGGAGCAGGCCGACGTGCCCCTCGTGCCCGGCTACCACGGCGAGCGGCAGGACAGCGCATTCCTGCAGCAGCAGGCCGACCGGATCGGTTACCCGGTGCTGCTCAAGGCCAGCGCCGGTGGCGGCGGCAAGGGCATGCGCATCGTCGAGCGCAGCGAAGAGTTCGCCGACGCGCTGGCCTCGTGCAAGCGCGAGGCGATCAGCAGCTTCGGCGACGACAAGGTGCTCGTCGAGAAGTACCTGACCCGCCCGCGCCACATCGAAATCCAGGTATTTGCCGACACGCACGGCGAATGCGTCTACCTGTTCGAGCGCGACTGCTCGGTGCAGCGCCGCCACCAGAAGGTGCTGGAGGAAGCACCGGCGCCAGGCATGACGCCCGAACGGCGCCGCGCCATGGGCCAGGCCGCCGTCAACGCGGCGAAGGCCGTGGCCTACGTCGGCGCCGGCACGGTGGAGTTCATCGCCAACCAGGACGGCAGCTTCTACTTCATGGAAATGAATACCCGCCTGCAGGTCGAACACCCGGTCACGGAAATGATCACCGGCACCGACCTGGTGGAATGGCAGCTGCGCGTGGCCAGCGGCGAGGCGCTGCCGCTGCGCCAGGACCAGCTGCGCATCGACGGCCATGCGATCGAGGCGCGCATCTATGCCGAGAATCCCGAGAAGGGCTTCCTGCCGGCGATCGGCCAGCTGCGTCACCTGCGCGCTCCGCAAGCCGTGCATTTCACGCGCAATGACGGCGTCCCCGCTGCCCTCCCCGCACCGGTGCGTATCGACGCTGGCGTTCGCGAGGGCGACGCCATCTCGCCGTTCTACGATCCGATGATCGCCAAGCTGATCGTCTGGGGCGCCGATCGCCGGCAGGCGCTGGTGCGTATGCGGCAGGCACTGGCCGCTTACCAGGTGGTGGGCCTGTCCACCAATGTCGGCTTCCTGCAGCGCCTGATGGACAGCGACGCCTTCTCGAACGCCGACCTCGATACCGGCCTGATCGAGCAGAATCGCGCAGCGCTGTTCCCGCCACCCGCGCCCGCGTCGCGCGACGTGCTGGCGCTGGCCGCCGCATCGTTGCTGCATGGCGAGCGGCTGCACGATGCCTCGGCGGCCGGCGACCCCTGGCGCAGGTCGGACGGCTGGCGCATGAACGGCCGGCTGGCGCGCGAGCTCGATTTCGGCGACGACAGTGGCGCACGCAGTGTCACCGCCACCTACGCGGGCGATGGCTGGGCCTTCAGCCTGGATGGCGCCAGCTGCTCCCTGTCGCTGGTGCGCGCCGAAGGCAGCGACCTGTGGATTACACTGGATGGCCAGCTGCTGCGCGGTTGCGTGGTACGTGACGGCGACGCTTTCCATGTGTTCGCACGTGGCCGCCACGCGGTGCTGCAGTACACCGATCCGCTGGTGCACACCGGCGCGGCGGAAGCCGAAGCGGGCGCACTGACCGCGCCGATGCCGGGCAAGATCGTGGCCCTGCTGGTTACCGCAGGCGCCAGGGTGGCGAAAGGCGCGCCGCTGCTCGTGATGGAAGCGATGAAGATGGAACACACGATCGCGGCGACGCATGACGGCATCGTGGAAAAATTGCTGTACCAGGTCGGCGACCAGGTCACCGACGGCGCCCAGCTGCTGACATTGACCGCCGAGGCGTGAAGCAAAGCGGCCGCGGCGCGCGGCCCGAGCGGCCCGCGCGCCGCGGCCGGGACGGCTCAGATCCGTTCGAAAATCGCCGCGATGCCCTGGCCGCCGCCGATGCACATGGTGACCAGCGCATACCGTCCACCGGTGCGCTGCAGCTCGTACAGCGCCTTGACGCTGATGATGGCGCCAGTGGCGCCGATGGGGTGGCCCAGGCCGATGCCGGAGCCGTTCGGATTGACCTTGGCGGGATCGAGCCCCAGTTCCTGCGCCACCGCGCACGCTTGCGCCGCGAAGGCTTCATTGGCCTCCACCACGTCGATGTCGTCCACCGTCAGGCCGGCCCGCTCGAGCGCCTTGCGGCTGGCCGGCACCGGACCGATACCCATGTATTTCGGATCCACCCCGGCGTGCGCATAGGCCACCAGCCGCGCCAGCGGCCTTGCACCACGCTGCTCGGCCACGCTTCGCTCCATCAGCACCAGCGCGGCGGCGCCGTCGTTCAGGCCCGACGCATTGCCGGCAGTGACACTGCCATCCTTCCTGAACGCGGCGCGCATGCCTGCCAGGCTCTCCAGCGAGGTGTCGGCACGGATATGCTCGTCCGCGGCAAACAGCGTTTCCCCCTTGCGCGATTTGAGGGCTACCGGCAGGATCTGCTCCTTGAAATAGCCGGCCTCGGTGGCATGCGCCGCGCGGCGATGCGACTCCACCGCCAGCGCATCCTGCGCCTCGCGGCCGATGGCGAAACGTTGCGCCACATTCTCGGCGGTGATGCCCATGTGGACGCCATCGAAAGGATCGGTCAGCGCGCCTGTCATCATGTCCGAAAAGGCGACCTCGCCCATGCGGGTGCCCCAGCGCATCGCACCGGTCGCATGCGGCGCGCGGCTCATGCTCTCGGCGCCGCCGGCCACGGCGATATCGGCGTCGCCCAGCAGGATCGACTGCGCGGCGCTGATCACCGCCTGCAGGCCCGATCCGCACAGGCGGTTGACCGTCAGTGCCGGCGCCGCGTGGGCGATGCCGGCCTCGACCGCCGCCACGCGCGACAGGTACATGTCCTTCGGCTCGGTATGGATCACGCTGCCGAACACGACATGGTCCACCTCCTCGCCGTTCACGCCGGCGCGCGCCAGCGCCTCGCGCGTCACGCGCGCTGCCAGGTCGGTGGGCGCAAAATCCTTCAGGCTGCCGCCAAAGTCGCCAATGGCGGTGCGCACACCGCTGACGATCACTACTTCTCGTTCCATGATTCCTCCATTGTTTCGGTCGTTTCAACTGTGATGGGTGGCGCTGCATTCCTGGGTACCGCTACATGTTCGGATAGCTCGGCCCGCCACCGCCTTCCGGCGTGACCCAGGTAATGTTCTGGGTGGGGTCCTTGATATCGCAGGTCTTGCAGTGCACGCAGTTCTGGGCATTGATCTGCAGCCGGTTTCCTCCCTCGTCGGTCTTGATGAATTCATACACGCCTGCCGGGCAGTAGCGCGCTTCCGGACCGGCATACATGGCCAGGTTCACGTCCACCGGCACGCTGCCGTTCTTCAGTGTCAGGTGGACCGGCTGGTCTTCCGCATGGTTCGTGTTCGAGATGAACACCGAGGACAGGCGGTCGAACGTCAGCTTGCCGTCCGGCTTCGGATAGTCGAACGGCCGATAACGGTTCGCCGGCTGCAGGCATTCGTGATCGGCGCGGGCATGGCGCAGCGTCCACGGCGCCTTGCCGCGCAAGAGGACCTGGTCGATCCAGGTCATCGCGGAACCGAGGTACAGTCCCTTGCTCAGCCAGGGCTTGACGTTGCGGGCGACATGCAGCTCCTCATGCAGCCAGGACTGTTCGAAACTGGCCGGATAGGAGGCCAGCTCGTCGCCCGCTCGGTTCTCCGCCAGCGCGGCGACCACGGATTCGGCGGCCAGCATGCCGGACTTGATGGCGGCGTGCGAGCCCTTGATGCGGCTCATGTTCAGGAAACCGGCTTCGCAGCCGATCAGCGCGCCGCCGGGGAAGACCAGCCTGGGCAGGCTTTGCAGGCCGCCCGCCGCGATCGCGCGCGCCCCATAGGAGATGCGCTTGCCGCCCTCGAAGAAGGTACGGATGGCCGGGTGCGTCTTGTAGCGCTGGAATTCCTCGTACGGCGACAGGTAGGGGTTCTCGTAGTTAAGGCCCACCACGTAGCCGACCACCACCTGGTTGTTCTCCAGGTGATAGAGGAAAGAGCCGCCGTAGGTGCCGGCATCGAGCGGCCAGCCGGTGGTGTGGACCACCAGGCCGGGCTGGTGCGTGGCGGGATCGATCTCCCACAGTTCCTTGATGCCGATGCCGTAGGATTGCGGATCCTTGCCCTTGTCCAGGCCATACCTGGCGATGAGCTGCTTGCCCAGGTGGCCGCGCGCGCCTTCCGCGAACAGCGTGTATTTGCCCACCAGCTCCATGCCGGGCTGGAAGTCGGCTCCCGGCGTGCCGTCGCGCCTGACACCCATGTTGCCAGTGGCGATGCCGCGCACCGCGCCGCCGGCGTCGTACAGCACTTCGGCGGCGGCGAAGCCGGGGAAGATGTCGACACCCAGTTCCTCGGCCTGCTGGCCCAGCCAGCGTACCAGGCTGCCCAGCGAGATCACGTAGTTGCCATGGTTTTCAAAGCACGGCGGCAGCAGCGCGGCCGGTGTCCGGTACGCCCGCGACTCGGTCAGGAACAGCACGCGGTCCTCGGTCACGGGCGTATCGAGCGGTGCGCCCTTCTCCTTCCAGTTGGGGAACAGCTCGGTCAGGGCGCGCGGGTCCATCACGGCGCCCGACACTGTGTGGGCCCCCAGCTCGCCCCCCTTCTCGAGGACGACAACCGACACTTCGCGGTTCTCGGCTGCGGCCAGCTGCTTGATCCGGATGGCTGCCGCCAGGCCGGCGGGCCCGCCGCCAACGATGACGACATCGTATTCCATCACGTCGCGGGGCCCGGATTGCATGGTTTGGTTCATCATGAGTCAGTCAGTTTCAAGAACGGGTGGGCGCTGCCGCATGCCGCGCGCCGCGCAAAGGACGACAGGGGAACTTGCAGGCCATGTACATGCGCTTCACGGCTGGGCGGCGGCACGGCTGGCCGCCAGCGCGTTGCCCGCGCGGCTGGCTGCTTTCCGCCCGAGATGGCTTGCGATGAACTGCCCCGCATCGACCACTGCGCCAAGGTCGATGCCGGTATGGATTCCGAGTCCGTGCAGCATGTACAGCACGTCTTCGGTGGCGACGTTGCCCGTCGCGCCTTTCGCGTAAGGGCAACCGCCCAGTCCGGCCACCGAGGAATGGAAAGTGGTGACACCGATTTCCAGGCAGGCGTAGATATTGGCCAGCGCCTGGCCATAGGTGTCGTGGAAATGGCCCGAAAGCTGCGCGATCGGGAACGCGCCGGCGGCGCGCGCCATGACCTGCTGGACCTGGCGCGGCGTGCCGACCCCGATGGTATCGGCGATGTCGATCTCGTCGCACCCCAGGTCGCGCATGCGGCCGACCACATCGGCGACCGTATCGCTGGAGACCTCGCCCTGGTAGGGGCAGCCGAACGCGCAACTGATGCTGCCGCGCAGGCGCAGCCCCATTTCCCGTGCTGCCAGCGCGACCGGCCGGAAGCGTTGTACGGATTCCGCGATGGAGCAGTTGATGTTTTTCTGCGAGAACGCTTCGGATGCCGCGCCGAAGATCACCACTTCGTCGACACCCGCCGCATGCGCTGCCTCGAGCCCCTGCATATTGGGCGCGAGGGCGGAATACAGCACGCCGGGCCGGCGCCGGATGCCGGCCATCACCTCCGCCGACGTGGCCATCTGCGGCACCCATTTCGGCGAGACGAACGATGCCGCCTCGATATTGGCGAAGCCGGCCGCCGTCAACCGGTCGACCAGTGCCACCTTGACCGCGGCCGGGATGATTTCCCGTTCGTTCTGCAGCCCATCGCGCGGACCGACCTCGACGATCTTGACCTTGTGCGGCAAGTTCATTTCCCTACTCCTCTTCTCCGATGGGCAGCATGCGCTGCCCGGGCTTGCCGGACGACGGCGTTCGACGGCATGCCGCCCACTGCGTCCATGTCGCAAGACTTTACGTTTACGTTAACGTCAATCTAACTATAGATTACCATTTTCCATCCAGAATTTGTACCCATCGCCAAAAATGTTTCCACGAGCTGGCTAACCCTCAGGCATGGCCGCACTTCTTGCAGGCATGCAAGAAGTGCTGATACAATAACTCGTTCGATCTCTAACCATTTATGTCTTATATGTCGTCCGCTATCGAAGAGCGTTTTTCGCAAGCCCTGCACAGCACGGCCCGCGCCTGGCGCCAGGCGCTGGACCGGCGCATGAAATCCCTGGGACTGTCGCAGGCCGGCTGGATGGCCATCGCCACGGTGGCGAAGGACGTGCCGATGTCGCAAACGGAGCTTGCCGCAAGGCTGGGCGTCGAAGACCCGACGATGGTCGCCATGATCGACCGGCTGGTCAAAGGCGGCTACATGGTGCGGGTGCCGTCTGAAACGGACCGCCGCGTCAAGCTGGTGCAGCTGACCGGGCGCGGTCGCGAGATCTTCCAGGAACTGCTTGCCGTGGCGGATCCATTCCGCAGCGAACTGCTGGGCGGCGCGGACCGGGCGCAGCTGGAACAGGTGACTGTCTTCCTGGAAGCGCTGCGGGCAGCAATCGAGAGCCGCGGATGAGCCAGTCCGCGGCCAATGCCGGGGATGGTCTCAACCGGCCCATGATCACGCTGTCGATCATGCTGGCCACCGTCATCCAGGCCCTCGACGGTACCATCGCCAACGTCGCGCTGCCGCACATGCAGGGCGCGCTGTCGGCCTCGCAGGACCAGATCACCTGGGTGCTGACCTCGTTCATCGTGGCGGCGGCGATCGCCACGCCGGTGACGGGCTGGCTGTGCGACCGCTTCGGCACGAAGAACGTGTTCCTTGCGTCGGTGGCCGGGTTCACCATCGCCTCGGTGCTGTGCGGGGTGTCGCAATCGCTGACGCAGATCGTCGTGGCGCGCCTGCTGCAGGGCGTATTCGGTGCCGCGCTGGTGCCGCTGTCGCAGGCCACGCTGCTGGACATCAACCCACGCGAAAAGCACGGTTCGGCCATGGCGGTGTGGGGCATGGGCGTGATGATCGGCCCCATCCTGGGTCCCACGCTGGGCGGCTGGCTGACCGACAGCTACAACTGGCGCTGGGTCTTCTTCATCAACGTGCCGGTTGGCGCCGTGGCGTTCTGGGGTATCTGGCGCTACATCCGCCCGGCCGCCGCGCCGCGCCGTATCCGTTTCGACATGTTCGGCTTCGTCACGCTGAGCCTCGCGATCGGCGCGCTGCAGATGCTGCTCGACCGGGGCGAACAGAACGACTGGTTCGCCGCCACCGAAACCTGGATCGAGGCGGTCGTGCTGGCGCTGTCCTTCGCCTGGTTCGCCGTCCACACGTGGACCAGCCCGCCGGGCAGATCGTTCTTCGATTACCGGCTGCTGAAGAACGCCAATTACGTGGGTGGCCTGCTGTTCATCTTCATCGTCGGCCTGGTGCTGTTCGCCACGCGCGCGCTGACCCCGACGATGCTGCAGGGGCTGATGGGCTATCCGGCCGCCGTCGCCGGCCTGGTAACGGCGCCGTCGGGCATCGGCACGATGCTCGCGATGATGCTGGTGGGCCGCCTGGTCGGCAAGGTCGATGTACGGCTGCTGCTGGCCACCGGCTTCGCGATCACCGCCTTCTCGCTGTGGCAGATGAGCCGCTACACCTTGGTGTTGGCGCAGTCCGATATCGTGTGGCCCGGCGTGATCCAGGGCCTGGGGCTCGGCCTGGTGTTCGTGCCGCTGTCGGCCGCCACGTTTGCCACGCTGTCGCCGGCGATGCGCGCCGAAGGCACGGCCATCTACAGCCTGGTGCGCAACATCGGCAGCAGTATCGGCATCGCGCTCGTGCAGACGCTGCTGGTGCGGAACACGGCAACGATGCACGCCTCGCTGGCCGAACACGTGACGATCGCCAACCCGGCGCTAGGCGCCACCACGCCGGTGGCGCTGGCGCAGCTGAACGAGGAAATCACGCGCCAGGCGTCGATGATCGCGTACGCCAACGACTTCTGGATGATGACCCTGATGACCCTTGCCGTGATCCCCCTGCTGCTGCTGATCCGCACGGGGCCGGCCGACCAGCAACCCGCACTCGACCATGCCGCGATGGAATGAAACGATGAACAAGAAGATCACTCTCGCCGGGGCCGCCGCCGTGCTGGCGCTCGGCCTGGCCGGCTGCGCCACGCCACCGCCGGATGGCCGCGTGCCGCCGGTACGCAACATCGCTGCGGAGTTGCCGGCATCGATCCACCTGGCGCGCGAAGGCTGGCCGGAAGCGCGCTGGTGGAGCAGCTACGGCGACGAACAGCTGACCAGGCTGATCGATGCGGCGCTGGCCACCGCGCCCAGCCTGGAAGTGGCGGCAACCCGCATCGGTGCCGCCCACGCCGCGCTGTCGCTGTCGCGCGCCGACCGGGGCCTGTCAACCAGCCTCGACGCGGCCGCCAGCCGCCAGCGCTACTCCGCCAACGGCCTGTTCCCGGCCCCCATCGGCGGCGCTTGGTATACCGAAGAGACGGTGCGGGTCCAGGCCCGCTACGATATCGACTGGTGGGGCCGCAACCGCGCGCTGGTCGCCGCGGCCGCCGGCGAAGTCAATGCCAGCCGCGCCGCGTACGCCGCCGCGGAACAGGCACTGGCCGCCGCGGTCGCCCGCAGCTGGTACACGCTGCAGGGCCAATGGGCGCGCCGCGCCAACCTGGAACAGCTGATTGCCGTGCAGCGCGACCTGCTCGCCGACACGGGCAAGCGCCTCGCCTACGGCCTGGCGGCGGCGCCGGACCGGGAACGGTTCGCCACCGACCTGGCGCTGCTGGAACGGGACCTGGCCGAACTCGATACCGCCAGCGCCAGGGAAACCGAAGCGCTGCGCGCGCTGCTCGGCGCCGGCAACGATGCGCTGACCGGTCTGCATGCCGCGTATGGCCCTGCCGAACCGCCCGCGATACCGGCCCGGCTGGGCGCGGAACTGCTGGCACGCCGGCCGGACCTGCAGGCCGCCCGCTGGCGCGTGGAAGCGGCGCTGTCGCGCATCGATGCCGCGAAGGCGGCGTTTTATCCGGAAATCGACCTGAGCGCAGCGATCGGCCTGGATTCCCTTTCACTGTCGCGCCTGCTGGAAGCCGGCAGCCGCACGCTGTTCGTCGGGCCGGCGCTGTCGCTGCCGCTGTTCGACAGCCACCGGCTGTCGGCCCGCCTGGAAGGCAACCGCAATGAACGCGACGCACTGATCGCCGACTATAACCAGGCCGTGATCGACGCCATGCGCGAGGTGGCGCAGGAAGCGGCCGCCGTGCAGGGCCTCGCCACCCAGCTGGCGCGCCAGGCGCAGGCCTGCGCGGGCGCCCGGGCCGTGCTGCAGGCCACGCAGTCGCGTCTCGAGCGCGGCCTGGCCAGCCGCGCCGAGCTACTCGCGGCACGCCAGGCCGTGCTGCGCCAGCAGGACGCGGCCCTCGCGCTGCAGCAGCAGCAGCGGCTGGCCGGTGTGGCCCTGATCCACTCCCTCGGCGGTGGCTACCATGCCGGCGCCGCGGATACCGAACGATTCTCTTCCCACTGACACCATGAGCGACAACACCCCACAAGCCCCCGCGGCGAACCGCAAGCGCAAGGTCATGCTGGCCGCCGTCACCGCCGCGTTCGCCATCGCCGGCCTTGCCTACGGCACCTACCACCACCTGGTGCTGGCGAAGTTCCAGGAGACCGACAATGCCTACGTAGGTGGCAACCTCGTCACGCTGTCGTCGCAGGTGGCCGGCAATGTCGAAGCGATCCGCGCCGACGAAACGCAGCTGGTGCAGGCTGGCGCCGAGATCGTGCGCCTCGACGCCGCCGATGCCGATGTCGCGCTGCGCCAGGCGGAAGCGAAGCTCGGCGCCACAGTGCGCGAGGAGCGCCAGCGCTACAGCGACGTCGGCCAGTACGATGCGCTGGTGGCCCAGCGCCGCCTGGCCCTGGCGACGGCCGAACAGGACCTGGCGCGGCGCCTGCCGCTGGCAGCCGATCACACCATCGCCGGCGAGGAAGTAGCCCATGCGCGCCGTGCCGTCGACGATGCGCGAGCCGCCGTGACGGTGGCCGAAAAGCAGGCCGACGCCGCGCGCTCCGGTGTGGCGGGCGTCGCGCTGGCCGAGCACCCGGCCGTGCGCGCGGCGCAGGCGGACTACGAGGCGGCATGGCTGGCGGTGCGGCGCAATGCGATCGTCGCGCCGGTTGCCGGCTACGTGGCGAAGCGCGCCGTGCAGGTCGGTGCGCATGTCACGCCCGGCACCGCGCTGCTGGCCATCGTCCCGCTCGACCAGCTGTGGATCGACGCCAATTTCAAGGAATCGGAGCTGCGCAACATCCGCATCGGCCAGCCGGCAACGATCGAAGTCGACATGTACGGCGACAAGGTGGCGTTCCACGGCCGCGTGGTCGGCATGTCGGCCGGCACCGGCAGCGCGTTCTCGCTGCTGCCGGCACAGAACGCCAGCGGCAACTGGATCAAGGTGGTGCAGCGGGTACCCGTGCGCATCGCGCTCGACCCGAAGGAGCTGCGCGCGCATCCGCTGCGGATCGGCCTATCGGCGACGGCGCGGGTCGACATCCGCCAACAGGATGGCGCAGTGCTGGGCGCGCCGATGCCGCGCCAGCCGGTCTATGCCACGGCCGCGCTGGGCCAGCCGCTGGCTCAGGCCAGTGCCGCCGCGGCGGCAATCGTACAAGCCAACCTGGCGCGCTAGTGCCACGAATCGTTCACGCATCTGCCCACCAAGGACCAGCATGAAAATCATCACTTCCATCGAAGACCTGCGCGACCAGCTGAGCGGCCAGTTGCGCACCGCGTTCGTGCCGACCATGGGCAGCCTGCACGAAGGCCACCTGTCGCTGATGCGGCTGGCGCGCAAGCATGGCGATCCGGTGGTTGCGTCGATCTTCGTCAATCGCCTGCAGTTCGGCCCGAACGACGATTTCGAGCGCTACCCCCGCTCCCTGGAAGCGGACGCCGAAAAACTGGCCAGAGAAGGCGTGTACGTGCTGTTCGCGCCCAGCGAGAAAGAGCTGTATCCGGAACCCCAGGAATACCGGGTGCAGCCGCCGGACAACCTGGGCAATATGCTCGAAGGCGAATTCCGACCCGGTTTCTTCAACGGCGTGTGCACGGTGATCACCAAGATGTTTTCCTGTGTGCAGCCGCGCGTGGCGGTGTTCGGCAAGAAGGATTACCAGCAGCTGATGATCGTGCGGAACATGACGCGCCAGCTGGCGATGCCGACCGAAATCGTCGGTGCGGAAACATGGCGCGCCGACGACGGCCTGGCACTGTCGTCGCGCAACAGTTATCTGTCCGCCGCCGAACGCGACGAGGCACCGGCCTTGTTCCATTGCCTGAACACGGTTGCCGATAACGTGCGCACAGGCCGCCTGCCCATCGCGGAGGTCGAACGCAGCGCCATGGCATCGCTGGCGCAGCGTGGCTGGAAGCCGGACTATATTTCGGTCCGCAAGCGCCACGACCTGCTGGCGCCGGACGCCGCGGACCTGGAGGCGGGCACGCCCTTGGTCGTGCTGGCGGCGGCCAGGCTGGGCACGACCAGACTGATCGACAACCTCGAGATCTGAAGCCGCCGGGGCACGAGTTAGTTTTTAGGCATGAAAACGTATTCATGTTTAACTCTTACGCTTGACCGACTATACTGGCCATCATAATCCTTATAAATATCTGATATTCATACACAGGAGATAGCCATGGTCATTCTGAAACTTGTGTGCTGCGCCGTTGTCGCCGTTGCTGCGGGTGCGGCAGCGCTGTTCGACGAAGAGGAACCGGCCGTCGTGTCGCAGCCGTCGCAGGGCGAAGTCTTCCATCCGCCGGCCATCGACATCAATCACCTCGCCAAGGCATTCCGCTGACGCGCGGCCGCCGCCCAGGCGCTGCGCCCGCCATCTGTGGCAGCAGTGCCCTGGGATGGAGGACGCGCCCCTGCCCCGTCTGGTCAGGGGGGCAACATCGGCAGGCAGCATTGCCAGAGCGGAGCACGGGGCGTTCGTGCACCAATCCGGCTTAGGCAAGGCGCCTTGGCTGTTGCCCGGCTGCCCAGTTATCATCTTGCGGCATGGAGGATATCGAAAAGCGCAATTGGATTGTTCCTGTCGGCTAGTACAAGATGGAAACATCGTTACTTGCCAATGGAGTCCAGCATGACCTTCCTCGAATATTTGCCGATTGCTCTTGCAGTGACCGGCCTCGTGCTGCGGTTCGTGATTTCCAAGCCGGCGGCGCAGGCTGTGCAGGCGTGGGAACAGGACTCCCGTCTGCAGCGGGAAGCCCAGCCTGCCGCCACGCGCCCTGCCGTATCGGCACGCGAACGCGCTTTCGCCGCCGCCTGAACGCCAGAGTCGGTTTTTTGTTTTTTGTACCGGACGCCCGCCAATCGATCCTTGGCGGCAGCGTTGCTCAGCCGCCGCGCAGCCGCCGCCACAACGTGGTACGGCTGATCCCGAGGTAGGCCGCGGCTTCGTCCTTGCGCCCCCCGAAGCGCCGCAATACCTGGGTCAGCGACTCGGTCGGTTGTGGCGCCCCTACCGCATCCACGCTAGCCGGCCCTGCCTCGATGCGCTCCGCCAGTTCCGGTGCGATGCCGAGCAGGAAAGCCGGCGTCAGCGCCTGCAGCGGCTCTGCCGCCAGGAACAGCGCAGTGCGTTCCATCAGGTTGCGCAGTTCGCGGACATTGCCCGGCCACGGGTAGCCTTCCAGCAGCGCCGCGCAAGCGTTCATCTCCGCATGCAGGTTGATGTGCGTGGCGCCACGCAAGGCGGCCAGCGCGTTTTTCAGCGACCACTCGGCGAGGGCAATGATGTCCTGCCTCCGTTCACGCAGCGGCGGCGCCGCCAGCCGCAGTACAGCGAGTCGATAGAACAGGTCGGCGCGAAAGCGTCCTTCCCGTACGCGCGCCTCGAGGTCGCAGTGGGTAGCGCTGATCACGCGTACATCGATGGGGACCGGGCGCGTCCCACCCACCCGCACCACTTCGCGCTCTTCGAGCACGCGCAGCAGGCGGGTTTGCAGCGCGAGCGGCATTTCGCCGATCTCGTCCAGGAACAGGGTGCCATGGTTGGCCGCTTCGAACAGCCCGGCGTGGCCGCCGCGACGCGCACCCGTGAAAGCGCCCTCCTCGTGGCCGAACAGTTCGGATTCGAGCAGCGATTCGGCCACCGCGCCGCAGTTGACGGCGACAAACGGGCGGCCTTTCCCGTGCCCTCCCGGCGCTTCGCGGTGGATCGCCTGCGCGACCAGTTCCTTGCCGGTGCCGGTTTCGCCCTGGACCAGCACGGTCGCCCGCGAGCGCGCATACAGCACCACCGCCTGACGCACCCGTTCCATGGCGCCGGATTCGCCGCGCAGGTCATTGAGCCCATAGCGCGCCTGCAGGGTATCCGCCACGGCGGCACGGCGGCCGCGGTTCGACTCCAGTTGCGACAGGCGCGCCATCTCGATGGCATCGTCGAACGCCTCGCGTATCGACGATGCCGAGTACACGAATACGCCTGTCAGGCCCGCTTCCTCGGCCAGGTCGGTGATCAGGCCGGCACCGACGATCGCCTCGATGCCGGCGGCCTTCAGTTCCTGGACCTGGGCACGCGCATCCTCGTCGGTCACATAGGTGCGCTGCACGATCGGCACGTGGAAGGTCGCGCTGAACTCGGCCAGTTCCGGGTGCTCGCGCTGGTGGGCGATCACGCCGATGCGCTCCGTCACGCGGCGCGCGCGCGACAGTGCCTGCAGCATGTCGAAGCCGCTGGCCTTCGCAACGACCACCGGCACGGGCACGCGCCCCTTCAGGTAGGCCGCGTTCGAACCAGCCGCGATCAGCACATCGCAGCGTTCGGTGGCGATACGTTCGCGGATATGCCTGACCGCTTCATCGTACCCGAGCCTGATCGGTTCGATGGTGGCGAGATGATCGTATTCGAGCGTGATGTCGCGGAACAGGCCGGCCAGCCGCGACACGGAAACGGTCCAGAAGACAGGCTTGTTATCGGACATGGAAGCAGGTGCCATTCAAGAATGCGGTTGCAGGATCCCGGCAACCCGCGCTGCAAGGCAGCACGGATCGTGCCGGGCCGACCCGATGCATCGGGCCTCGTCCTTCACTTCGGTCCGGCAAGCGTGCGCCAGGTGTCGATCACCGAATCCGGATTGAGCGACATCGATTCGATCCCCTGCTCGACGAGCCATGCGGCGAGCTCGGGATGGTCGGACGGCCCCTGGCCGCAGATGCCGATGTATTTGCCCCGCTCCCGGCATGCCGTGATTGCCATGACCAACAGGGCTTTCACGGCCGGATCGCGTTCGTCGAAGTCGGCCGCCAGCAGGGCCAGGCCGGAATCGCGGTCCAGGCCCAGTGTCAGCTGCGTAAGGTCATTCGAGCCGATGGAGAAGCCATCGAAATATTCGAGGAACTCGCCGGCCAGCAAGGCGTTCGACGGCACCTCGCACATCATGATCAGCCGCAGGCCGTCTTCACCGCGCTTCAGGCCATTGCTGGCCAGCAGTTCCACCACCTTCCGCGCCTGGCCCAGCGTGCGCACGAACGGCACCATGATTTCCACATTCGTCAATCCCATGTCGTTGCGGACCCGTTTCAGGGCCGCGCACTCCATTTCAAACGCGCCGGCGAAATCGGCCGACAGGTAGCGAGCGGCACCGCGGAAACCGAGCATCGGATTCTCCTCGTCCGGTTCATGCCGCGAACCGCCGATCAGCTTCCTGTACTCGTTGGACTTGAAGTCCGACAGGCGCACGATCACGGGCTTGGGCCAGAAGGCAGCGCCGATGGTGGCGATACCTTCGGCCAGCTTGTCGACGTAGAAGTCCCTGGGAGATGCATGGCCGCGTGATACGGACTCCACTGCCTGCTTCAGGTCCGCGTCGACATTCGGGTACTCGAGGATCACCCTCGGATGCACGCCGATATTGTTGTTGATGATGAACTCGAGTCGTGCCAGGCCTACTCCGCGATTCGGTACCGACTGCAACTCGAACGCCAGTTGCGGGTTGCCGACATTGAGCATGATCTTGGTGGCGATGGGCGGCAGATCGCCGTTCGCGACTTCGGTGATTTCACTGTCGACCAGGCCGTCGTAGATCCTGCCTTCGTCGCCTTCGGCGCACGACACGGTGACGATGGCGCCTTCCTTCAGCACATCGGTCGCGTTACCGCAGCCGACCACCGCCGGCACGCCGAGCTCGCGCGCGATGATGGCCGCGTGGCAGGTGCGCCCGCCCCGGTTGGTGACGATCGCCGCCGCGCGCTTCATGACCGGTTCCCAGTTCGGATCGGTCATGTCGGCCACCAGCACGTCGCCGGGCTGTACCCGGTCCATCTCCGAGGGATCCTTGATCACGCGAACCGGGCCCGCGCCGATCTTCTGGCCGATCGCGCGGCCGCTCGTCAGTACCGTACCGCCGCCCTTGAGACGGTAGCGCTGCTGCACGTCGCTGGCCTTCTGCTGCGACTTCACGGTTTCCGGGCGCGCCTGCAGGATGTACAGCTTGCCATCCCGGCCATCCTTGCCCCATTCGATGTCCATCGGACGCCCGTAGTGGTTCTCGATGATGACGGCATACCTGGACAGTTCGGTGACTTCGTCATCCGTCAGCGAGTAGCGGTGGCGCAGGTCGGCCGGCACATCGATGGTCGTGACCGAGCGCCCGGCCCTGGCATCGCCAGTGAACTCCATCTTCACGAGCTTGCTGCCGAGAGTCCGGCGGATGACCGATGCCTTGCCTTTTGCCAGCATCGGCTTGTGGACATGGAATTCGTCCGGGTTGACCGCGCCCTGCACCACCGTTTCGCCGAGCCCGTAGCTGGAAGTCACGAACACCACGTCGCGGAAACCGGATTCCGTGTCCAGCGTGAACATGACGCCCGCGGCGCCCAGGTCCGAGCGCACCATGCGCTGCACGCCGGCGGACAGGGCAACCTCGGCATGGGTGAATCCCTTGTGCACGCGGTACGAGATAGCGCGGTCGTTGTACAGCGATGCGAACACGTGCCTGATGGCTTCGAGCACGTTGTCGATGCCGACAACGTTCAGGAAGCTTTCCTGCTGGCCCGCGAACGATGCGTCGGGCAAGTCCTCCGCCGTAGCCGACGAGCGCACCGCGAACGAGACTTCGGCGCTCGAACCGCTCGCCAGGCGTTCATACGAGCGCCGGATATCTTGCTCGAGCGCGGCCTGGAATGGCGTGTCGACGATCCATTGGCGGATCTCGGCGCCAGCGGCGGCCAGCGCACGCACATCGTCGGTGTCGAGCCGTTCGAGGCGCTGCGCGATGCGCTCGGCCAGCGGTGCGCCCCCGCCGGGCGCATGCGACAGGAAGTCGCGGAATGCCTGTGCCGTCGTGGCAAAACCGCCGGGCACGCGCACGCCGGCGCCGGCAAGCTGGCTGATCATCTCGCCGAGCGACGCATTCTTGCCGCCGACGGCGTCGACATCGGCCATGCGCAGCGCCTCGAACGGCGCGACGTAAGGCTTCGACTTCGGGAAGGGATTGGACATGTGGTTCATGGTGCTTTCCTGTGCAATTGAAATCTGTTTCGGCTACACACTGCAATAAGCATTCCACAACGCAAGGGATCGGCGTTTCCGCGGTGCGCCGGGAGAAAAGGCCTTGGCCCCGTTGAAAAATGTTGCACGAAGGTTTCATGACGTTTCAATGTCTGAAACGTGAAACAAAAATTGAAACATCGCTCCTTGGCGCGCGGATGCCGGACATGGCCTCCTCCCTTTTTTTGTAACTCCTTGATTTTCCTGAAAACGTGTTGGCGAGAACGCGAGTGCCTGCTGTACACGGGCAAGCCGGAACGCTGTTGGCATGCGCCTTGCG
The DNA here is from genome assembly GCF_014192225.1 of Pseudoduganella umbonata. Lineage (GTDB taxonomy): Bacteria > Pseudomonadota > Gammaproteobacteria > Burkholderiales > Burkholderiaceae_D > Rugamonas > Rugamonas umbonata. The sequence continues at coordinate 941,690 of NZ_JACHXS010000001.1, forward strand.
ATACAGCTCGCACCATCAACGTTACAGGAAGCAATCATGAGAGAGTCACGAGGAGCGCTGTTCCGCCGCGCCGTGGAGCAGGAATCGCCGCTGCAGGTGGTCGGTGCCATCACGGCCTACACCGCGCGCATGGCCGAACAGTCCGGCTACAGGGCGATCTACCTGTCGGGCGGCGGCGTGGCCGCCAACTCGCTGGGCATGCCGGACCTCGGCATCAGCACGATGGACGACGTGATTACCGATGCGCAGCGCATCACCGACACCTGCGGCCTGCCGTTGCTGGTCGATATCGATACGGGCTGGGGCGGCGCCTTCAATATCGCCCGCACCATCCGCCACATGATCCGTGCCGACGTGGCCGCGGTCCACATGGAAGACCAGGTATCGTCGAAGCGCTGCGGCCACCGCCCGGGCAAGGAAATCGTGTCGAAGGAAGAAATGGTCGACCGTATCAAGGCTGCCGTCGACGCCCGCCACGACGAGAACTTCGTCATCATGGCCCGTACCGATTCGCTGGCCGTCGAAGGGCTCAACGCCGCTGTCGACCGCGCGTGCGCGTATGTCGAAGCGGGTGCCGACATGATCTTCCCCGAGGCGATCACGGAACTGGGGATGTATACCCGGTTCCGCGACGCCGTGAAGGTGCCGATCCTGGCCAACCTGACCGAATTCGGTTCCACGCCGCTGTACACGCTCGACGAACTGCGCGAGGCGAAGGTCGATATCGCCCTTTATTGCTGCGGCGCGTATCGCGCCATGAACGCCGCGGCGCTGAACTTCTACCAGACCCTGCGCGCCGAGGGCACGCAGAAAAGCGTCGTCCCGGCCATGCAGAGCCGCGCGGACCTGTACGAATACCTGGGCTACCACGACTACGAGCAAAAGCTCGACTCGCTGTTCGCCCAGGGCAAGGCCAAGTAAATCCATTCAAACCAATATCCGGAGATCCCATGAACAATCCCGTCGAAGGTTCCGCATTCAAGCCCAAGAAATCGGTCGCCCTGTCCGGCGTCACCGCCGGCAATACCGCATTGTGCTCGGTCGGCAAGACCGGCAACGACCTGCACTACCGCGGCTATGACATCCTCGATGTCGCCGACAGCTGCGAGTTCGAGGAAATCGCCTATCTGCTGGTACACGGCGCGCTGCCGAACGCCGCCGAACTGGCCGCCTACAAGACGCACCTGAAGGCACTGCGCGGCCTGCCGCAAGCCGTCAAGCTGGCGCTCGAGGCGCTGCCCTCGGCCAGCCACCCGATGGACGTGATGCGCACCGGCGTCTCCGCGCTGGGCTGCGCGCTGCCGGAAAAGGACGACCACAACGTGCCGGGCGCGCGCGACATCGCCGACCGCCTGATGGCATCGTTCGGCTCGATGCTGCTGTACTGGTACCACTACAGCCATAACGGCAAGCGCATCGACGTGGAAACCGACGACGACTCGATCGGTGGCCATTTCCTGCACCTGCTGCACGGCGAGAAACCGCGTGCATCGTGGGTCAAGGCCATGCACACCTCGCTGATCCTGTATGCCGAGCACGAGTTCAATGCCTCCACCTTCACCGCACGCGTGATCGCCGGCACGGGTTCCGACATCTATTCGTCGATCACCGGCGCGATCGGCGCGCTGCGCGGTCCGAAACACGGCGGCGCCAACGAGGCCGCTTTTGAAATCCAGAAGCGCTACGCCAACGCCGACGAGGCCGAAGCCGATATCCGCGCACGCGTCGACAACAAGGAAGTCGTCATCGGTTTCGGCCACCCGGTCTATACGGTGTCCGACCCGCGCAACAAGGTCATCAAGGAAGTGGCCCGTTCGCTGTCCGAGGAAGCCGGTTCGACCAAGATGTTCGACATCGCCGAGCGCCTGGAAACGGTGATGTGGGAGATCAAGAAGATGTTCCCGAACCTGGACTGGTTCTCGGCAGTGTCCTACCACATGATGGGCGTGCCGACCGCGATGTTCACGCCGCTGTTCGTGATCTCGCGCACTTCCGGCTGGGCCGCCCACGTGATCGAGCAGCGCATCGACAACAAGATCATCCGCCCGAGCGCGAACTATGTCGGTCCGGAAGACCTGGCATTCGTGCCCCTGGCCGAACGCAAGTGAATCACGGAACCGGAACCTGACATGACTACCCCCATGAATTGCGCCTGGCGCAAAGCCCTGCCCGGCACGGGCCTGGACTATTTCGATGCGCGCGCCGCAGTCGACGCGATCGCGCCCGGCGCGTATGCGAAGCTGCCCTACACCTCGCGCGTGCTGGCTGAAAACCTGGTCCGCCGCTGCGTCCCAACGGCGCTGCCGGCGGCGCTGGGCCAGCTGATCGAACGCCGCCGCGATCTCGATTTCCCGTGGTTCCCGGCCCGCGTGGTCTGCCACGACATCCTGGGCCAGACCGCACTGGTCGACCTGGCCGGCCTGCGCGACGCCATCGCCCTGCAAGGTGGCGATCCGTCGCTGGTCAATCCCGTGGTGCCCACCCAGCTGGTGGTGGACCACTCGCTGGCCGTCGAATGCGGCGGCTTCGATCCCGAGGCCTTCGCGAAGAACCGCGCCATCGAGGACCGCCGCAACGAAGACCGCTTCGACTTCATCAACTGGACCAAAAAAGCGTTCAGGAACGTCGACGTGATCCCTCCGGGGAACGGCATCCTGCACCAGATCAACCTGGAACGCATGTCGCCGGTGATCCAGCGCGAGGCAGGCGTGGCTTACCCCGACACGCTGGTGGGCACCGATTCGCACACGCCGATGGTCGACGCGCTCGGTGTGATCGCCATCGGCGTCGGCGGCCTGGAAGCGGAAAGCGTGATGCTGGGGCGCGCCTCGTGGATGCGCCTGCCGGACATCATCGGCGTGGAGCTGGCCGGCAAGCCGCAGCCGGGCATCACCGCGACCGACATCGTACTGAGCCTGACCGAATTCCTGCGCAAGCAGAAAGTGGTGTCGTCGTACCTGGAATTCTTCGGCGAAGGCGCTTCGCACCTGACGCTCGGCGATCGCGCCACCATTTCGAACATGGCGCCGGAATTCGGCTCGACCGCGGCGATGTTCTATATCGACGAACAGACCATCCGGTATCTGCGCCTGACCGGCCGCGACGACGAGCAGGTGGCGCTGGTCGAGACGTACGCAAAGCAAGCCGGCCTGTGGGCCGACAGCCTGGCAGATGCCGAATACGAGAGCGTGCTGCGCTTCGACCTGTCGTCGGTGGTACGCACCATCGCCGGACCGTCCAACCCGCACAACCGGGTACCTACCTCCGACCTGGCGGCGCGCGGCATCAGCGGCGTGGTCGAGAACGTGCCGGGCGTGATGCCCGACGGCGCGGTGATCATCGCGGCGATTACCAGCTGCACGAACACCAACAATCCGCGCAACATGATCGCCGCCGGCCTGATCGCTCGCAACGCCAACCGCCTGGGCCTGGTTCGCAAGCTGTGGGTGAAAAGCTCGCTGGCGCCCGGCTCGAAGACGGTCGAACTGTATCTGCGTGAAGCAGGCCTGCTGCCGGAACTCGAGCAGCTCGGCTTTGGCGTGGTGGCCTTTGCCTGCACCTCGTGCAACGGCATGAGCGGCGCGCTCGATCCGGTGATCCAGCAGGAAGTGGTGGCGCGCGACCTGTATGCCACCGCCGTCCTGTCCGGCAACCGCAATTTCGATGGCCGCATCCACCCCTATGCCAAGCAGGCTTTCCTGGCCTCGCCGCCGCTGGTGGTGGCCTATGCGATCGCCGGCACGATCCGCTTCGACATCGAGAAGGATGTACTGGGCCATGACGCGGCCGGCAAGCCGGTCCGCCTGGCCGACATCTGGCCGTCGGACGAGGAGATCGACGCCATCGTCGCATCCAGCGTCAAGCCCGAACAGTTCCGCAGCGTGTACATCCCGATGTTCACGCGCGAAGCGGACGACGGCAACCGGGTCGAGCCGCTGTACCAATGGCGTCCGGAGAGCACCTACATCCGCCGTCCGCCGTACTGGGAAGGTGCGCTGGCCGGCGCCCGCACGCTCAAGGGCATGCGTCCGCTCGCGCTCCTGGGCGACAACATCACCACGGATCACCTGTCGCCATCGAATGCGATCATGCCCGACAGTGCGGCGGGCGAGTACCTGGCGAAAATGGGCCTGCCGGAAGTGGACTTCAATTCGTACGCGACCCACCGCGGCGACCACCTGACCGCGCAACGCGCGACCTTTGCCAACCCGACCCTGGTCAACGAGATGGCGTACGTGAACGGCCAGGTCAGGACAGGCTCGCTGGCGCGCATCGAACCGGAGGGCAAGGTGACCCGCATGTGGGAAGCGATCGAAACCTACATGGAACGCAAGCAGCCCCTGATCATCATTGCCGGGGCCGACTATGGCCAGGGCTCCTCGCGCGACTGGGCGGCCAAGGGCGTGCGCCTGGCGGGCGTCGAGGCGATCGTCGCGGAAGGTTTCGAACGCATCCACCGCACCAACCTGGTGGGCATGGGCGTGCTGCCGCTCGAGTTCCAGCCCGGCACGAATCGCATCAGCCTGGGCCTGGACGGTACCGAGACGTTCGACGTGATCGGCGAACGCACGCCGCGCGCCGGTCTCACGCTGGTCATCTGGCGCGAGACCGGCGACCGCGTCATGGTGCCGGTCACCTGCCGCCTCGACACGGCCGAGGAAGTCTTGATCTACGAAGCCGGTGGCGTGCTGCAGCGCTTCGCCCAAGACTTCCTCGAGTCGGTGGCGAAAGCCGCCTGACGTGGCGCGGGCGGCGAGCCGGTCGCCCGACGCGCGTTTGCCCCCGATGTTTACCCGCCGGCCGCGTTCCCCGGACGCGCCCGGCCCCAACAGGATCCATCACATGCTTCATCCACCTCAACTGAAAATTCCCGCCACCTACATGCGCGGCGGTACCAGCAAGGGCGTCTTCTTCCGCCTGCAGGACCTGCCGGCGAACGCGCAGCAGCCCGGCCCGGCGCGTGACGCACTGCTGCTGCGCGTGATCGGCAGTCCCGACCCATACGGCAAGCAGATCGACGGCATGGGCGCGGCCACGTCGAGCACCAGCAAGACGGTGATCGTGTCGACCAGCACGCGCCCCGATCATGATGTCGACTACCTGTTCGGCCAGGTGTCGATCGACAGCCCGTTCGTCGACTGGAGCGGCAATTGCGGCAACCTGTCGGCGGCCGTCGGCGCGTTCGCGATCAGCGGCGGGATGGTCGACCCGGCGCACATTCCGCAGGATGGCGTGGCGACCCTCCGCATCTGGCAGGCCAACATCGGCAAGACCATCATCGCCCATGTGGCGGTCGCCGCCGGCGCGGTGCAGGAGACGGGCGACTTCGAACTGGACGGCGTGACCTTCCCGGCGGCCGAGGTGCAGCTGGAATTCATGGACCCCGCGGCCGAGGCCGAGGGCGAAGGCGGCGGCGCGATGTTCCCGACCGGGAACGTGGTCGACAAGCTGGAGATCCCGGGCCTCGGCATGTTCCGGGCCACCATGATCACGGCAGGCATTCCGACCATCTTCATCGACGCCGCATCGCTCGGCTATACCGGCACTGAATTGCAGGAGGCAATCAACGGCGATCCGAAGGCGCTGGCCGCGTTCGAGGCCATTCGCGCCTATGGCGCGCTGCGCATGGGGCTGATCAGGAACATCGACGAGGCCGCCAAGCGCCAGCATACGCCGAAGGTGGCCTTCGTCGCCCCGCCTGCATCCTACCTGGCCTCCAGCGGCAAGGCCGTGGCGGCCGGCGATGTCGACCTGCTGGTGCGGGCGCTGTCGATGGGCAAGCTGCACCACGCGATGATGGGCACCGCGGCGGTGGCGATCGGCACGGCGGCCGCGATTCCGGGTACTCTGGTCAACCTGGCCGCGGGTGGCGGCGACCGAACTGCCGTGCGCTTCGGGCATCCGTCCGGAACCTTGCGGGTAGGCGCCGAAGCGGAATTGGTCGATGGCGAATGGCGCGTCAGCAAGGCGATCATGAGCCGCAGTGCCCGCGTGCTGATGGAGGGGTGGGTGCGCGTGCCGCAAACGGGCTGATTTCCGGCCCGGCCGACGAACGTCATCGACACTGCATTCGCCTTGCCATGGCCATTAAGGCAGGTGCGGCCGCGGCCGGTCAGCAGTTTGCCTGCAGCGCCGGCGCCGCGCCGCCGGCATAGCGGTTGAGCCGGTAAGTTGCCCGCCCTGCCCGCTTGGCATCGTACAAGGCCACATCGGCGCACTCGAGCAGATCCATCGGCACGATCCCGGGACCGGCAGCGAACGCCAGCCCGATACTGGAACTCACTTGCAGCGGCCCGCCGGGCAGCGCGAAGGGAGGAGTCAGGCCCTCCAGGATTTTGGCGCCGACCGTTTCCAGCGTCGAGCTGTCGCCGATATTTTCCAGCACGATCAGGAATTCGTCGCCGCCCAGGCGCGCCACGGTGTCGCATTCACGCACGCAGCCCGACAGGCGCCGGCCGAACTCGCGCAGCACGCTATCCCCTACGCCATGCCCGAGCGTATCGTTGATCTGCTTGAAGTGATCAATGTCCAGGAAGATCACTCCCATCGGCAGGCCGCTGCGGCTGTTGCGCCTAGTTGCATCAGCGAGCTTTTCGTTGAGATGGTAACGGTTCGGCAAGCCGGTCAGTTCGTCGAAACGCGCCAGGCCGGCCAGTGTTTGCTGAACCTGCTTAAGGCTGCTCACATCACTGCTCAGCAAATGAATACCTTCGACCATGCCGCCTTCGCCAACCTGCGGCACGATGGTCACCTGAAGCCAGCGTTTTGCCTTGGCGGGGTCGGTATCGTACTCGGGGTCGGGACCAAGCTCGAATTCTACACGCTCGCCATTCAGGCCCCGCTGCAGGTTGTGCCGTATCGCCTCGGCACGCCGCGGCCCTGCAGCAACGATCACATCCAGGATGCTTCTGCCGAGAAGCTCGGCAGGCTGCAAGCCAGTCCATGTCGAGAATGTCGCATTGCAGAATTCAAAGCGAAGATCGCTGTCCACATAGGCGATCAGGGCGGGAAGGTTATCGGCAATGGTGAGCCACCGCCTTTCGCCCGCAGCGTGGCGCAGCTCCACCTGCTTGCGCTCGGTGATATCGAGCCACAGTGCGTACACACTGAGCAGCTTGCCCGCGGCATCGAACTCAGGCACGTAGCTGCCCGAAAAATGTGTGTGAACGCCTTTCACCGGAAACGCCACCTCGAAGGCAACCTGTTCGCCGGTCAGTGCGCGCTCGAAGTAGCGTTCTACCAATGCGAAGACTTCCGGTGGCGCCACGTCGCGCAGGTGGTGGCCCAGCAACTGCTCGTTGCTGCGCCCCAGCCGCGCCGTGACCATGGCGTTGGCGAACAGGATGCGCCCTTGCGCATCGAACTGGATGATGATCCCGGAGATATTATCGGTAATCGCCCGGAAGCCGCGCTCGCTGTCGCTCACGGTGCCCTGCCCGGTCGCAGTACCCGGATCGACTGGCAAGATCCACCGGGCCAGGGAACGCCGCAGGCGGTTGATCGTTTCCATTACCATAGCTTTTCCGTCCGGTGTTGCCGCACAGTTGTCGTCGTGGTCCGATTATAGATCGCAACCTGCCCGCCAGCGACGAATTAGAAAACAAATATAGATTGATAGCAACATTTGACTCGTTCCCATTGTTGTGCGTTCAGCTGCCGCGCAGGCGCCTGCGCTGTCCGATGCCAGGGTGCGCTGCGTCGGTACGGCTTGCCAGCCTGTCCATTGCCGAACCGTTGAGCGTGGCGAGCGGTGCACCATCCATAATGCCTGCCTCATCTGGGGGAGAGAGCTATCGAGACACGAGCCGGCACCGCGCCGCTGCATTGAACCCAACGGCAGGCCGGCGCCGGGCTGGTGCAAGCTTTTTGCTACCGAAAAGCTCAACGGCCTGGGCCGAGCACATTGGCTCACCCGTCCGCTCGAAAAACTCCCCACCTGCCCAAACAGCAAAATGGACTCCTTACTGGTGAATGCTGAATTCACCTAGAATTAAACCTTTCTGAAAGCGGCGTGCTTGGCCGCTTTCCGTGAAGCTGTGCCAGCGAACGGTCTCGGGCCGTCTCAACAAATAAGTCTATTGTAGGTCCCTGCTGTTGGCCATCGGACTTCGGCGTATCTGCATTCGCGCCTTTCCTCGGCCTTGTTGAGCGTACAAATTTCTGTCGAGCGATTTTATTGCTAGGGTTTTCGCATCAAACGGTCTACGGAGCGAATGGTCGCGAGCGCATCATCACATAGTTGAAGTCGATAACTTGAATTATTTCGTACTACAAGAGCTGGGCTCGGAGCAATCTCTGCGCAGCAACAAGTTTTTCCGATATAAAACCAATACTTGGCTCGCATAAGACAACAAGCCCTTGCTGATACAGCGGTGATTCGACCAAATCAAAACCGCTGTTATAGTCATCAAGTATAAGCAAAGGCTGACCGGCCTTTCGATGTTTGGCAATCCATTCTATTAGCTCATCAGACCGAGACGAGTACTCATTCTTAGGAGTCGTCCAGCAAACGTGCAGTGCGTCAGCAATGAACTCTAGGCCACATTTCCGGAAAATTTGCTGTATCTGTTCTTGCTTTAAATAACGTGTCCACGAAGAACTGATGACATAACTCGGCAAGAATTCATAATGCAATGTGGATAAGTTAGCTCGCCCAACTGAAAATACGAGCTCGCTCCAAAGCTCGGGCCACTCCCAGTTTTCAGATTTAAGAGCCGCCATCACTTGATAGCTGTTGTAATGTAGGTTGATCGCAATTACATCGTCAATGTCTAAGAATACTACTGGGCGCATTTATTATTCCTCTGAACCAAGCATGCGCGCCGTAAACAAGCGCGTTTTGGCATATTAGATTGCACAATCACTGCATAAGGCCTCTACATACCAATGTTCGCGCTATAGCAACAATTATTATCGCGAAAACATGCAGTGCCGAAAATTGAACAATAATAGGGAACCGAACTTTGCACTTTTGGGACTACCGTGAACTCAACTGCGTTCAGCGAAAAAACAACCACGTCGAATTAGACAATGCGCCAAAAGAAGAATCATTCTCGATCCTCTTTCTTGCCCCGAATATCTATTATCGCAGCGTTTTTTAGTTTCTACTCGGATTTCTAGTCACAAGCGCGTCGTCAATTAATTATTCGCGCGCAAATAGCCGAGATATGTGCTGCCGTCCTCTGGTACTGAGCATGGCCACCAATCTCGCGGCTCAGTTCATTCGAAAATCATACCGTGCTCACCTACGAAACATACGTCGAAGGACATTGATGGACATTATAAAAAGTCAGGTTGCTGGAGTTCGATTACCACGCGTGGTGGCGCAAAATCGACGCCCGCAACACCAGGCATAGCTAGGCCAACGGCAATGTTGCGCTCCTGCTTTTTGAGGCGTTCATGGGCCTCGAAGTTTATCAGGACGTGGGTAGGTCGCCACTGCCCTGTGAGACCGGACCTTTATCCGCTGCTAGCATCGCGTCGATCACTCTTTGGATGAACTCATGGTTTGATAATACCGTGTTAGTCATGTGTGTTTTCTTGGTTGACCAAATGTAGCCATGGCTGTTTGTGTTAGCAGCAACGCAATGCCACTCGTCACCAAACACTGGTAAGAGCTACGCCTACCGATCTCTTTCCGTACGTCGTCCCTGCAAGATCGAATCAACCGTCACTCACAGATTGCTCAAAATTTCCCTCACGGCATTCTGAGCATTAATGTCGCTCATCCCAGCGGCACCATCTGTCTTTACAAGCCGTTGTTCACACCACCCTGGCCACCCTTCGATATCATCGTCTATCGCAAACCACCGTCGCAGACATCTCCGATTTACGAAGGAAAGAACTTGCTCACCGCGCCTCATGAGGAAGAACTCTGACCTGTGAATTACTCGGCTATTATAAGTTGCGCCGATAACGCGTGCTTGCAAGTCTGGTGGCAATCTTGACTTTGCGAACAAATATGAGCGCATCGGCACCCAAGATGTGCTTAACACGATTCGAACATCTGGGTGTGGTTCTAATAGTTCAGACAGAATCGATGTCCACGCAAAAAGCGCATGTTTTGAATTAACTATGAATATACCCTTACCCGGCTTGTAGTAAACCTCATCAGGATGCAATACGCCATCGAAATCAAGAAAACAGATTGGGACATCGGATATTGAACTTATTAGTGGCAAACTCATCAGCAATGCACCTCATTGACTAGGCTTTTCTTCACGAAAAATGCGTGGCACGCTCATGTCTAGCTGCGCACATCAACTCTTCATGGCGATCTAAAATATCGACAGGCGAACAATGACACGATTCTGCGGTTTTTTTTACCCAAGAGTTCTCGCAGACGAACCATGCCGCTATCGCCCATGGATCATCGATCTTAAGAATGTCGAGAATCAGATTGATTATTGGCAGAGGCCGATCATGGCTATCAAACTGATACCTCGCAAATAGCATCTGTTCATTATGAATGACTGAGAATATTTCCCTAGACGCAAGCCAATTGCGGATTGTCGCCTCTCCGGTTTCAGAACCATTAATTATGCGCTGCATTAATTCTTCAGATGTAAACCACTTCGTCATCGAAAGAACCTTACGGATTGTATGCATGCGCGCATCGGTTTCCACTATTTGCAGCTGAGAACTTAATCGCGTTTGGAATAACTCATCCATTTTAGCATCGATCTCTAAAGTGCACTTTTCGAAGTTGGCATAATTTTCCTGTTGCGAGCGCGATTTAATCGATCAAGTAAAAGCTTCCTGGGGTCTTTCCCAAAGCATCGATCATCATGCAGGCGATTTCACCGTTTACAGCGCACCTAAAGCTACTCATATCCTAAGACCACTGATTGCTGTTATAAAAATGACTGCGAGCGAAATCACAGTGTGCTATTAATATGTATATATCCCGCTCCACCTATCTTACCTGCCAGCATAAGGAAATTGCACCCGGTAACATATGGCTGACGGGTTCGAACGGATACACGTGGTGCGGCCTTAGAAATATGATTCTATTCAATTGCGTCGGCCGCATTCTCTCATGTAGCTTCACACCAGACACATTCTTTCTCAACACCACCGTCACCCAAGGTCGCAACAGAACCTTCGGGCTCTACTGACCCATCTGAGCATTCGAATATGTACATCTCACTGGGCGCACCAAATTCGATATGGAAAATCCGGGTTATCCGCTTAATTTGATAATTCCCGTCAGCATCACGCCGCGTCTGTAAAGCTATTCGGAAGTTCGATATTTCCTCGCTCTTCACAAAAGCAAGAAAGTCATCGAACCTATCAAAAATATACCGTTGCCAATTCATTGCGGCTGACGCTGTAGCAACATCCACATGAAAAAGCTCACGGTTTAAAGGTATCTCAACAAATGGATAACACCGCAATTCTGGACAGTCGAACAGGGTTCGAAGAATTTCCGCGCGGCGGGTTTCCTCCCAAGACTCAAAAACATGAAGCATAGATAGTTCCTGATAATTAAGACTTATGTACTGGGGTTATTCTTGCAATCGGATTTCGTTCCCACGTTGGGTGTTGCGGAGATATCGCACGAATATTTTCATAAAGCGCTGTTACTCTCCAATTGAGACGGGTTTGCATAATGATCTGGTAACGTAAAAGCGAGATTTGGTCTTGATTAAGCAAGGTATGCATCTGGACAATGGAAGTCATTGCCTGCTTGCGCCATACCTCCCAGCAATAATTAGCCGAGGCAGGATCCCTACAGGAGTCCAGCCATGGCACCGCCGTGCTTGTACGCAAACGTTTTTGTACGATCAGGATGACACTTGGGGCCGCGTAGGAGGACTATACACCACATGTCATTGAGGTGTATAGACTGTCGTCAGGATGCCACGGCGCGTGCATTATTCCGGCATGACCATAACGCCTGGACGAGACGCTAACAGTAAGCAAAACTTGGTGAGCTCAGCCGTTGGAAAGAGCCTCAAGAGGCACCGCATATCCTCGAACATGAGCCAAGTGGCCCTCGCTTCGAAAGCAGAGTTAGACCGAGCCTTTATCTCTAGGATTGAACGGGGAATTGCCAATCCATCAGTTCTCACTCTGGCCAATGTCTGCTATGCGCTTGGAATCACATTGGCTGACTTTTTCAGTGACATCAACGTCGCGTTGCCGCCTGGCCAAGATCAACCACGCAGGGCGAACGCTGCCCAGCCAAAAGTCAGTCCGCCGAAGAGTCGCTTGCGCTGATGATCAGAACAAGCTCCGTGATCGCAACGTGCTCCGGCTAGCGTGCGCTATGGCAGGCGTACATAGACTCCGCCATAGCTATTTTGATGAGCCATCCCTTGTATGGTTCAAGCGAAAGCGTAGGGCGGGATAACTGCAGCCGTTACAGCGTTGTAACGCAAGCAACCGCGACGCGTAAAGATGCGCGCACTGTGCAATCGAAGGTGCTCCAACCCGATGGGGCGTGGGCGCGCTGTTATAGGTAGCGAAATGCGCTGTGTTACGAGTGATCTCCACATGTCGTACAGCGTTCAAGTCTACATTCGTTGCTTACACGTCGTACCCCGCGCACCTATGAGGATGACGCGTCAGCGAATAATGATTTGGGTGCATTTCGAGTGTACTGCACATAACCACCTGCTGTACCAGTTCATCCCGAACGCGACGACCCGCGAGATCTCGCTGTGCCTGTACGTGCGCAGCAACGACATCGGCCTGGGCACGCCGTTCAACATCGCCGAAGGCGCCGCGCTCCTGCACCTGGTGGGCCGCCTGACCGGCTACACGCCGCGCTGGTTTACGTACTTCATCGGCGATGCCCACATCTATGAAAATCACATGGACATGGTGCAGGAACAGCTCAAGCGCGAGCCGTACGAAGCGCCGCGGCTCGTCATCGCCGACCGTGTTCCGGACTTCGCCGCGACCGGCAAGTACCAACCGGAATGGCTGGAAAAGATCGAACCCGCCGACTTCAGCCTGGAAGGTTACCGGCACCATCCGCCGCTGACCGCGCCGATGGCGGTGTAGGCGGCGTTGACGGCATTCGCGCCGTCGGCGGTTGATCCAGCTTCCGGGCCGATGGCGACCCGATTTCCAGCCAAAAAACCGGTGACAGACACCGGTTTTTTTGCAACAGTTTCCGTGGCGTCAGGGCTGCAAAGGCCCCGCCGATGCCGGCCAGCCAGCGCGACGACGTCGACGTTGAACATGCGCGCCACCTGGTCGAGGTTGTCGAAACCGCCCCGCGCGCGCAGGTACGTGCCGGGATGACCTCGATACTGCCGCTGTAGTCGTACTGCGTGAAGGCGCCCTTGACACGGTCGAGCAGTTGCCGCTGCGCCGTTTCGGTGAGGCCGTTGGTGCGCCCGCCGCCTGGCACGAAGGCGATGCCGACGCGCACCGCCAGGCGCAGGCGCGTCACCGTCGGCGCCATCGCTGGCGCTTTCATCGCGTCAGGATACAGGTAGTCGGCGATGCTGCCGGCCTGCCGGCTGCCGCCGTGGCCGACCATCGAGCCGCAGCCGGCCAGGGCCGGCACGGCGGCCGCACAGAACACAGTCCTGTGAACTTCATGGTTTCCCTTCCGTGGATGGCCGAGAACCGGCCGGACGGGAATCATCACATCGGCTTGCGAAAAAGCAAACGCGCCGACGCCGGAGCCGCGCAATGCGCCACCGGCGGTAGCGCAATATGCTACCGGCCCGGGCTAACGCGAGCCGTGCGAGCGCACCAGTTTCAGCAACTGGCGAAAGGCGGGCGACATGGACCCGTCGGAAGCGTCCAGCGAAACGGAACGGCCGTCGAGATCGACCTTCATCCGGTAGCTGCGGCCATCGCGCATCAGAGGCTGCGGGCGGCCCGCCGCGGTGCCGGCATCCGCCACGGCTTCGCGGGCGAGCCGTTCACAGGCTTCGGTCTCGGCGGGCGGCAGGCTCGCGGTATCGAGCACGATCGGCTTCGCAAGGCCCGGCGCCGCGACGAAGCCGCCTTCTATCGACACTTCGATGCGCATGGCGCTCCCCTTGTCATTGCCCGGCAGCGCAAGGTGCGCAGCCGTGCGTTCGATGGCGTTCCGCCGCTACAGCACGCCCACATCTTTCCAGGCCTGGCTGACGGCTTTCGCCTCGTCGCTGTCGGCACCGAACAGTTTTTGCGCATTCGACACCGTCAGTTTCGCGAACGCGGCAAACGTCGACTTCGGTTTCAGGCGCGCGTCGAGCAGGCTGTCGTACCAGATCTTGCCGGCGCGTTCCCATGCGAAGCCGCCGATGGCCACGGCGGCCAGGTAGAACGCGCGGTTCGGGATGCCGGAGTTGATGTGCACGCCGCCATTGTCCGCCACCGTCACGACATAGTCGTCCATGTGACCCGGCTGGGGATCCTTGCCCAGCACATCGTCGTCATAGGCGGTCCCCGGTGCCTTCATCGAACGGATCGCCTGCCGCTTGGGCCCCGGTTCGAGGAACAGCTGGGCACCGATCAGCCAGTCCGCCTCGTCGGCCTGCTGCTTCAGGCCATACTGCTTGACCAGGGAACCGAAGACATCCGAGATCGATTCGTTCAGCGCGCCGGACTGGCCCTGGTAGACCAGGCCCGCCTCGACTTCCGTCACGCCATGGCACAGTTCATGCCCAATGACGTCGATCGATGCCGTAAACCGGTTGAACAACGTGCCGTCGCCGTCGCCGAACACCATCTGGCTGCCGTTCCAGAAGGCGTTGTCGTAGTCCACGTCGTAGTGGACCGTCGCATCGAGCGGCATGCCCGCATCGTCGATCGAGTTGCGCTTGAAGCCCTCGAGGAACAGCTCGTAGGTGGCGCCGAGACCGTCGTATGCTTCGTCCACGCTAGCGTCGCCAGTGGCTTCGGAACCTTCCGTCCGCACGACATTGCCAGGCAGCGACTGCTCGTTGTTCGCATCGTAAATCGTGCGCTTCAACGCCGCGGTCGTGCCGGGCATCGCGCCGCGCATGGTTTTCTGGGCGCCGCTGACGACATTGGTCGCGCGGAAGTTGCGGAACGAGTTATCGACCGACAGTGTGTCGATCGCGAACCGGCGCTGTGGCTCGGTGCCGTTCTTGGCGATTTCGGTCAGGATGTGGGGCGGCAGGAAGCAGTGTATGGAATGGCGGTGCGGCGCGGTGGACATGTTGTACTCCGTGATGAAATGGGGTGAAACAAAGCGGATTAGGGCGGCCGGCACGCGAGCGCTCGCCCGCCCGGCCGCGCTTGAATCGTCATCGAATAATCGTCATCGAATAATCGTCATCGAATAATCGTCATCGAACAATCGTCATCGAACAGCGCGTGGAACGCAGCGTCGCGGTCCGCTTACGTGGCAGCGGTATCTTCCGCGTCCTCGGCGCCATCGTCGTCCTCCTGCCGGAATGCCTTCAGCGCCTTCAGGATCGCCTTGGCATTCCCCGACAGCACGGCACCGCCGAGGGCGATCACGTTCGTGACCAGGCCGATCACATCGCGCACCTTGTCCAGCTTTTCCAGCGTTTTCCCGGCCGACGCAAGCGCCGCCAGCAAGGCGCCGCTCTTCAGGCTGGCATCGGTGACGACCAGCGCGATGGCCTGGCCGCGCAGCACGTTGGCCAGCGCGTCGAGCTTCTGCTCGCATTCCACGCGAAGCAGATGCTCGTCCTCCGCCGTGAGCGAATGGGTCACGCGGAACTCAAACAGCTGCGTCGACAGTTTGGTAAAGCGGTCGGCCAGGTCGGCCAGCTCATCCGCGGTCAATTCTTTCATGCTCGTATCCTCCGCACATCGATCGGACTACAGCCAACCATTACTTCCGCTGAATTACTTCCGCTGACCCAGCTTCGCCTGCAGGGCCAAGGTGGCTTCGCGGTGCCTGGCCAGCGCGGCGATCAACGCTTCGTTGGCCGCGGCCAGTTTCTTCACGCGCTCCTGCTCGCCGAGCAGCGTGACGGCATACATGCGCACGGCCAGCGGCTCGGTTTTCTCGAACCGGGGCAACGCCGCATCCATGGCGATACGGGACCTCTGCTGGTAGGTGTCGATCTGGGGCCGGGTGACCGACGTGGCATACCAGGCCAGCGCGCCCGTGGTCGCATTGACGGCCTCGCTCTGCTCGAGCAGCTGCGTGATCTCGCCGCGCGCGACCCGTTCGGTAGCAAGCCGGGACACGAGCCTGCCCAGGGTGATCACCGCCTTCGCCTTGTCCGGCGGCACGATCGGTTCGCCGGAGCGGTCCTTCAGTTCGTCGACGGCCGCATCCAGGCCCTTCAGCTCCGCGGTATAGCTGGGCAATTTCTCGTCCGCCAGCGCGGCCAGCGTTGCCGAATAACTGTCCAGCAACGTCACCAGGCTGAGGATCCGGGTATTGTCCTGCGCGAGCGGCGCACAATCCGCGGCCGCGCGCGCCTGCACATCCGCGATCCTGAAGGTGAACGCAGGATCGCGCGTCTGCTCCTGCATCAGGAACTGCGCCTCGCACAGCCGGACCGGCGTATCCGCGATCGCGGTAAAGGAAGCGCCCAGCTTGCTGGTGTCGTCGGCATAGGTCTTCACGGCCGAAAAATCCGCGCAGCCGGCAATCAGCACGGCAACCGCCATGCCGGCGCCTAGCCGGGTGAACGTCGACAGCGAGGTGCGGCACTGGTTCTTCACGTTCTGCTCTCCCCGATCGTTGAGATGACACGACGTGGCCGGCGCTCCGTCCGGCAGCGGCCCGAAGCCGGGGCGCGCTGGCGGAAAACCGATACCTGTCGAATTGTTAATAGCTGTTCGACACGATATCACCAATATGGCAGTCAGCTCAACCTGGTCGTGGCCGCGCGCGGGTGCCACGCCAGGTGCCCCTTGCAGGAATACGCTACCGAGGCGCCGCCGCACCACCGGCAGCGGCGGCCGGCGCGCCAAACGTCACGCGGTCCAGGCTCATCAGGCTGTCCTGCGAACTGCCATGGAAACGCAGGAACACGTTGTGCACGCCGGTGACTTTCCGGATCGGCGTGCTGACCGTGGTCCAGCCCTTGCCGTTTGCGCTGTCCGGCACCACCAGCGAGCCGATCGCGTCGCCGGCCACATCGTCGAGCACGATCTCGATGCCCGCGCCGGGCACGGCGCCGGACACCGTCGCCGTAAAGCTCGTGGCGCCGCCGGCACCGAAATCGACGCGCGAAAACTGCAGCCAGTCGAAGTTGTTGATCGATGCAACGTAGGAACGGCCCGTCGTGTCGACTTCGACGGAAGTGCCGGCCGATTTGCCGGCTTTCGACGCCTGCACCGGCTTGTATGGATCGATCCTGGCGAGGCTCTTCGAATCGATGGGTGCAGGCCGCGTCGACTTCGCCGGCAATGGCGGCGGCGCATGGCCCGGCGCACCCGTCACCGTGACCTTCAGGCCTTCCGTACCCACGGTGCCGTTCCAGTCCACCAGCAACTCCTTCGCATAGCCGCTGCCGGCGCGCCTGACATCGTGCCTGCGGCCATTGACGGTCACGACAACGTCGCCGCCGAAGTCGTCCGCCAGGTGCAGCGTGCCGACTTCCAGTGGCTCGTCGGGCTTGAACAGCAGTTCCTTGTTCTGGCCTTCCCGGCCGCTGGTGGTGACGCTGACGGTGCCGTAGCCTTCGGGCGATGCGTACAGCGCGTTCGTCATCCGCCCGTTCATTTCCGGCAGCACGACCGGTGTCAGCCACAGGGCCTTGCTGCGCGCATCGCGATGGTAGCCGACGATGTCGTAATAGTTGCGCCACAGTGCCGGCATGCTGATGTACTGCTTCTTGCTGCGGATTTCCGTGGCCACCGGCACCGGCGTTTTCACCAGCGGCAGGATGTTCAGCGGGTGATTGAACACATGATTGCGGTCCAGGTACTGGCGCTCGTAGGCGTCCTTCTGCAGGGCCGCCCATTCGTTGGCGCGCCGGCTGTTCAGCAGCAGCCCGCCGTAGTGGGTGACGATGTACGGCGTCCATTCGTCATACGTGCCGTCGGCATACCCGAGGCCCCGGTAATACGGCTGGTAATAGTCGTTCAGCCTGCCCAGCACGAAGTCCTGGTCGGCCGCCGTCCAGATCTCGCCCAGCTTCATGGTCAGCGCCAGCCATTGGCCACCGAAGTATCCCTCGCTGTGCTTGCCCAGCTTGAAGCCGGCATCGTTCAGGTAGCGGGCGCGGAACGAGGCGACGACCGTGTCGTAGGCAGTCTGGTAGCGTGCCGCCAGCGCGTCTTCGCCCCGTTCCGCGGCCAGCCGCGTCATCAGCTTGTACGCCACGGCGGACAGGCTGGCATTGAACGGGTTTGGATCGCCGCCGGCATCGTAGGAATTCTCGGAGTGATCGAAGGTGTACGGATACTGCTTGCTGCCGTACTGCTCCACCTGGTCGAGGATGCGCTGGGCGGCCCGTTTCACGTTCGGCCACAGCGCATCGAACCTGGCCCGGTCGCCGGTCGCCTCGTAGGTTTCGTAGGCGGAGATGATGAAACCGGCGTTCAGGTCCACCCACTTGACGATGTTGCGGTAGTCGGCGTGTTCGGTATCGTCCCAGTCCACCATCACGGAACGCAGCGCGCGGTCGGCGCCGAAGTCCATCCTGTTCGTATCGTGGTGGATCTGGCCGCTCTTCATCTGCGTGCGCGCCCAGTAGCGCAGCTCCTCCCACGCGAAGAACGGCAGCAGCTGGCCGACGATCTGGCGCGCATGCCACATCTGGTCCATCGTGCCGAAACAGGTCCACTGCCCCTCGGCGAATGCCACCCGGCCATCCTTCTTGTACATCGAATTGGTGGCCAGGTTGACCAGCGTGTTCAGCGTCTGGTTCTTCAGCCAGCCAGGCAGGTTCGACGCGCGCATCCGCTCCACCAGTTCCTCGGCATTGGCTTTCAGGGCGTCGAAATGCGCCAGGCCGGCGTCGGCCACGGTGGACGAATCGCGATGCTGCCCAAAGTACCACGAACGTTCGGGATCGGAATCCTCGTACCACGCCAGCACGAAGCGCACGCGCCGGCTTTCCCCCGCAGCCAGCTGCACCTTGATCGCCGTGCTGGCCGGGCCGCCGGCGGCAATGTCCCCGGCCAGGCCGCGTGCCAGGAAGCCGGCCGGGGCGCCGGCGCTGACCTGTGCCGGCTTGCCGTCCGCCGCAGCGTAGACCGACCAGGGCCTGGAACTGAAGCCCTTGCCGGCGACGGACTGGACGGCTGCCCGGCCGGCATCGAGCCGCAGCGCCAGCGCAGCCTGCGCAGCGGTCGAGCCTTCGTTGGTCAGGGTGAATTCATAGAATGCATACGGCAGGCTCATGCGGCCCGGATCGCGCCGGTCGAACGGGGCAAATGCCGTCATGGCGACCGCGATGCCGCCGGTCGACCCGAAGTTGACGCGGTGCAGCGGCCAGATCGCATCGTCGTCCGGCCTGCCGGCGGCCTGGCGGGCCTTCAGCGTGTCCACGGCCGCCACCTTGCCGGCGCGCTGCGTGTACAGCGCGAATCCGGCATTCTTCAGGCGCTCGAAATCGTAGGCATCCGCGGGCGGGCGCAGCATTGCCGCGAAGGTGCCCGTATTGGCATCGAATTTCACCGCCCCGGCACCGAAGCCGCCCAGCGGCGCGCCGGTGGTGCCGTTGACGGCGTAGCCGGGGATGGTGTCGGGGCGGTTCTCGCGGGCACCTGCCGGGATCGAAACCAGCGGAAGCGAAACAAGGACGAAGACGAAGGCACGGGCGGACTGCGTGAATGGCTTCATGGCGATCCCGAAAAAGAGGCGCGCCGGCTTGGCACGCCGCGCAGATTTTCCAACGATCGCCGACGGGCGGCAATTACGAAAATCGCCAAAGACGGAAGCGAATTTCGTTGCTTCGCCAATGCCCGGCAAACGCAGGGGTCATCCGCCCTGCGGTCCCATCGATGCCACCAGCGCGTGGTACCAGCGCTCCTTGCGCGTCTTGTGCAGCTGGTACCAGGCACGGATGGTCTCGGGCCGCCACACCTTCAGCATTTTGAGCACTTCGGCGGAAAACTCCAGCGGGGCCAGGCCGGAAGCGGTCAGCAGGTTATCGCCGCGCACCGCCGGCTCTTGCCGGTACAGCTTCTCGCCCCGGTAGGACGGGCAGGCCTGCTTCAGGAAACCCAGGTCGTTGCTGGTATGGCGGCGCTGGTCCAGCGCGCCGACGCTGGCCAGGCCGTCGACCGCGCCGCAGATCGCCGCCACGTAATGGCCCGCATCGAGCGCGTCGCGCGCGAATTCCAGTACGGGGCGCAGCTCTGGCTGGTCCCAGCGCTCGCTGCCGGGCAGGATCAGCACGTCGCCCGCTTCCAGCGCCAGGTCGGCCAGCGCCACGTCCGGCACGTGCGTCGTGCCGCCCATGCTGGTGACCGCGGCACCGCTCAGGCCCACGCGGCGAAAGCTGAACTCCGCCAGCGGGTTGGCAAAGAAGCGGCGGCCGTGCAGCTCCGCCGTCAGGTAGCCGATTTCCCAATCGGCCAGCGTATCGACCACCACCAGGTAAGCGTTCATCTGTCCTCCTCCATGTCGGGCTTGCCAGTATAGCCTCAGGCGGCGCGCGGCAGCAGGGCCTCGCGCCACAGCCGCGCCGCCCGTTGGCCCTTGGTGCGCAGCAGGAAGGCGCAGCCTTCGGCGGTTGCCGCATCGGCCAGCGTACGGTCATGGGCCACGGCCGCCTCCAGGTGGAACAGTCCGGCATCGCTGCCGTCGGCCAGCAGGATGCAGCCGTAGTGGAAGGCCGCGCGCGGGAACGGGCCGCCCGGCTGCGCCAGCAGGTGGGCCAGCACGTCGCGCGCCGCGGCCGGCGATTCCCGCTCGGCGCGCAGCAGTGCCAGCTCGTGCAGGCTGGCCAGCGACAGCGCGGCCAGCGGCAGCGCGCCCAGTTCGGCCAGCCGCGACCGGTCCCGGCTCGCCTCGCGGTGCCGTGCCTGCCATTGCCGCCCGGTGCGCGCCCACCAGGCCTCGTCGAACTCCTGTATCAGCGCGCACAAGGTGTCGGGCGGCAGCAGCGCGTCGGCCGCCGGGCGGTCCACGGGCCGCGGCAGCGCGGGCCGCTCGCCGATCGCATCGACACGCTCGCGCAGGCAGGGGTGGGTATCGTGCACGCCGGACCGTTCGGCCAGTGCGGCGGCCAGCGCGGCCGGCTGCGCCCAATGCGCATAGCCGGCCTTCAGTGCCGTCCTCATCGCCGCGAACGGCATGAACAGCGGGCGCTCCGCGTCGTCCGCCTGGCGCAGCAGCGTGGGCCAGAACGCGTCCGCGATCCAGCGCGCCTGCAGCGTGTCGCGCACCAGTCCCTGCGCATTGACGACGCTGCCCGCCACGCCGCTCGCGGTACGGTCGGCATCGTACTCGTTCTGCCGGGCCAGCACGAAGGTATATGCATTGTAGTAAGGCATCAGGCGGTCCAGTACCGCCGCGATACCGCGGTGGAGCAGGCTGCCGGCGGCCAGCGCGCGCAGGTGGCCGTGCAGCGTGCCGAACACCAGCCGTTGCCGGTACAGCCACGCGGCGGACTTGCCGTGGTTGCCGCACAGGTGGCCGTATTCGTGGGCCACCGTGGCCGCCATTTCCCTGGCCGGCACGCCAAGCAGGTACGGCAGGCCCAGCGTCAGGTAATTGGTACTGCCGCCGCTGCGGAACCCGAAGAGGCCGAATATGCCCAGCAGCCCGATCCGTGCGCGCTGTGCGGCCGCCGCGTTGTAGCGCTCGTCAACCAGTACATGGTCGATACGGGGGCCATCGAGCTTCACGCGGATGCGGTCCAGCATGTCGAACAGGGCCGGCGCTTCGGCGCGTGTCAGCGGGCGCCCTTCCGGCGATGGCAGGCGGACATACAGCGCGCGCAGCACGATCAGCAGCGCCGCCAGCGGCAGCAGGGCAAGCAATGCGAGCTTGACCGCCGTCGCGCCGCTGTGCGCGCCAAGCGCATGCCGGATGGCGACCATGGACACGACCAGGAACAGCGCCAGCACGATGGCGATGGCGGCACTGGCGGCACCGCCGACCAGCATTACGCGCCGGCGGAACGCCGCCGGATCCTCGTGCGCGTCGCGTTCCAGGCGCCGTACCAGGCGCAGGTAGGTATGCCCGTGCCCCGCCATCCGCGCCGCGTTCGCGACCTGCCCTTCGCTCCCGATCTGCGCGTGCTTGCCATGCTGCGTGTCCAACCCGTCTCCTTTGATCGTCGCTGCCTGATTCGTCAAGCCCGCTACGATAAAAGAAAGTGACCTCTGGAAAACTCTCCAAAGGTCACATTGCCCTACTATATTTGCATGCCGGTGGCGGCGTCACCGCGGCGGCACGTTCTCCAGCACGCTGATCGGCGCGTTGACCAGCTTGCCGTCGACCTTCTTCACTTCGCGGATGTACATGTTCTGCACGATGTCGCGGGTGGCCGGATCGATGCTGATCGGGCCGCGCGGGCTGTTCCACTTCATGCCCGCCAGCGTCTTGATCGCCGCGTCGCCGGTCACCTTGCCGTCCAGCCTGCGCACCGTTTCGGCGATCATGCCCATCGTGTCGTAGGCCGCCACGGTGACGAAGGTGGCCGCCGGGCGCTGCGGGTTGGCCGCCGCATAGGCTTTCAGGAAGGCGCGGTTGGCATCGTTGTCGAGCGCCGTCGAATAGTTCAGCACCGTCACGGCGCCCAGCGCGCGCTCGCCCAGCGCCGCCAGTGTCGGCGAATCGCTGGTCATGTCGCCCACGCCCAGGAACTTGATGCCGGCCTTATCCAGCCCCTTGTCCGTGAATGCCTTCAGCAGGGCCGTACCGTCTTCCGCGCCGGGCGCGAAGAAGAACAGCGCATCGGGCTTCTGGTCCTTGGCGCGCTGCACGAACGGCGAGTAGTCGGGGTTCGCCAGCGGCACGCGCGCCGACCCCACCACCTTGCCGCCCGCCTCGCTGAACCCTTTGATGAACTTGACCTCCGCATCGGCACCCGTGCTGTAGTCGCTGACCAGCGTATACACCTTGCCGATCTTGCTCTTGCCGGTCCAGGTGCCGAACGGCTCCGTCATCTGGTGCATCGTCATCGACGTGCGCACCATGTACGGCGACTTGTCGGTGATGCCGGTGGTCACGGCATTCATCACGATCATCGGCGTCCTGGCCCGGGTGGCAAGCGGCGCCACCGCCAGCGCGCTCGGCGTCAGCGAGAAGCCGATCAGGAAATCGACCTTCTCGCGGGCGATCAGCTCCTGCGCGGCGCGCTTCGAATGGTCGGCATTCGAGCCGCCGTCGTCGCGGTAGATGACTTCGATCTTCTTGCCCGCCACCTTGTCGCCATGCTGGTGCAGGTAGGTACGGATACCGTCCTCGAACGGCTTGCCGATGTTGGCGAAAGGTCCGGTCAGCGCGGCGATCACGCCGATCTTGATGGTGTCCTGGGCCAGCGCCTGGCCGGCCAGCGGCAGGCAGGCGATGGCAACGGCGATGGTGCGGGTCATCGAGCGAAGTTTCATGGTGTCTCCTCCATTGATTTTTTCATTGTGATCGGATGGTGGCCTGGTCGCCGCCCCCGTACATCGCTTCCACCTGCGCCGCGCGCCGCGCCAGCACCGCCGCCTGGTTGACGGATCCCTTGTCCGTCAGCTCGCGGTGATCGATCGACGGCGGCTCTTCCTGCAGCCGCAGCATCGCCACCTCGGTCGACGAACCGGTCGACCCGGCGTTCAGCTGCCGCAGTAGCCCGGCGAAGAATGCCCGCACCGGCGCGCTGGCCAGCACCTGTGCCGCGCTCGCGCCGGCGTCCAGTCCCGACAGGACCTGGCAGTGTTCCATGCGGGGAAATACCAGCAGCCCGACGGCATGCCGGTCGATCCCGGTCACCACGGTGTCCAGCACGTACGGGGCGCCCATGCTGATCACCTTCGCGCGCAGCGGTCCGACGCTGACGAAGGTCCCTGTAGCCAGCTTGAAATCCTCGGCGATGCGGCCGTCGAACATGAAGCCCAGCTCGGGCTGCGCGGGATCGGCGAAGCGCAGCGCGTCGCCGGTGCAGTAGTAGCCCTCGTCGTCGAACGCCTCGGCCGTGAGGGACGGCATGCGCCAGTAGCCCGGCATCACGTGCGGGCCCTTGAAGCGCGCTTCCAGCTTGCCGCCGACCGGCACCAGTTTTACCTGGCATCCCGGCGCCGGCACGCCCACATAGCCGGCCCGCACGATCGGCCCGGTCCCGAACGTGCACGACGGCGACGTTTCGGTCATGCCCAGCCCGGTCATGATGCGGATCGATTCGCCGCAATGGCGCACCGCGATCGCGTCGAGCCGGTCCCAGGCCGCCTGCGACAGCCCGGCCCCCGCGCAGAAGAACAGCTTGACGCGCGAGAAGAAGGTGGCGCGCAACTGCGGGTCCGCTTCCAGCGCATCCGTCAGCATCTCCCAGCCCTTCGGGATGTTGAAGTACACGGTGGGGGCGATTTCCTTCAGGTTGGCCAGCGTGCGCCCGATATCGGCCGGCGTCGGCCGGCCGTCGTCCAGGTACAGCGTGCCGCCGTTGTACAGCGCGATGCCGACGTTGTGGCTGCCGCCGAACGTGTGGTTCCACGGCAGCCAGTCCACCAGCACGGGCGGTTCCTCGCCGAAGAACGGGAACGTCTGCAACAGCATCTGCTGGTTGCTGCTCCACATGCCATGCGTGGTCACCACCGCCTTCGGCTTCTTCGTCGAGCCGGACGTGAACAGGAACTTGGCGATCGTCTGCGGCCCGACGGCGGCGTTGGCCGCGTCGACCGACGACGGCGCCGTTTCCAGCAGCGCGGCGAAGCGGGTGGCCTCGAACCGGGATACTTCGCCGGCCACCTCGCCCACATCGAGGATGAGTTCCGTATCGGAAGGCAGCACGGCGGCGATGGCCCGGCCGAACGCCGCGCCGTCGGACGCGTAGAGCGCCCCCGGCGTCAGGTGCGCCACCAGTTCGCGCAGCCTGCCGAAATCCGTGGCCACCAGCGAGTATGCCGGCGACACCGGCACATAGGGCACGCCGGCGTACATGGCGCCCAGCGCCAGCTGGTAATGCTGCAGGTCGTTCCCGGACAGGATCACCAGCGGCCGCTCGGCCGACAGGCCGCGGTCCAGCAGCGCCTGCCCGATGCGGCGCGCGCGCTCCAGCATGTCCGCATAGGAAAGGCGGATCCATTCGCCGTCCGGCCCGCGCCGGGCCACCAGCGTGCGCTCCGGGAAGTCGCGCGCGCCGCGCACCAGGCAATCGGTGAAACGGGCCGGCACGTCCCCCAGCGGCGTCTGCGCATCGACGTACCAGCTATCGCCTTCCCGCCGCACCGAAACCTGCGGGCGGCCGATGGCCACGGGGCGGCACCGCCCCGGCATCTGAGATGCGATCATGTGCCCTCCTCAGATCGGGTAGTGGCGCGGCGTGGTCTGCACCGTGATCCAGCGCAGGTCCGTGAACTCCGCGATCGCGGCCTTGCCGCCGAAGCGCCCATGGCCGCTGGCCTTGACGCCGCCGAACGGCATCTGCGCCTCGTCGTGCACGGTGGGCCCGTTGATGTGGCAGATGCCCGATTCGATGCGGCGCGCCACCGCCATCGCGCGGCCGATGTCGCGGCTGAACACCGCGGCGGACAGCCCGTATTCGCTGTCGTTGGCCAGCCGGATGCCTTCCTCGTCGCCGTCGAAGCGCACGATCGACACCACCGGGCCGAACGCTTCTTCCCGGTACGCCGCCATCTCCGTCGTCACGCCATCGATGATCGCCGGCTGCAGCAGGTTCCCGACGGCGCTGGGCACGGCGGGCAGCACCGTGGCACCGCGTTCCACCGCATCGCGCACCAGCGCTTCGACGCGCTGCGCGGCGGCCGGGTCGACCATGCCGGCCAGCGGCGCATCGGCGTGGGCCGCCTTCAGCGTGGCCGTCTTGGCGGCGAATTTTTCCAGGAAGGCCGGGGCGATCTTCCGGTCGACCAGGATGCGGTCGGCCGACATGCAGATCTGCCCCTGGTTGAAGAACGACGAGAACGCGGCCGCTTCGACGGCGGCGTCGATGTCCGCATCGTCCAGCACCACGAGCGGATTCTTGCCGCCCAGTTCCAGCAGCACCGGTTTCAGGTACTTTGCCGCCTGCTGCGCGATGATGCGGCCGACGTGCGTGGAACCGGTGAAGTTGATGCGCCGCACCGCCGGGTGGGCGACCAGCGTTTCGACGACAGCGGCCGCGTCCTGCGGCGCATTGGTCAGCACATTGACGACGCCGGCCGGGAAGCCCGCTTCCTCGAACACGGTGCCGATCAGCCGGTGCAGTGCCGGGCATTGCTCGGACGCTTTCAGGATCACGGTATTGCCGCAGGCCAGCGGCATCGCCACGGCGCGCGTGGCCAGGATCACCGGCGCATTCCATGGCGCGATGCCCAGTACCACCCCGCATGGCTGGCGCACGCCCATCGCCAGCGACCCCGGCACGTCGGACGGGATCACTTCGCCGGCGATCTGGGTCGTCATGCCGGCCGCTTCGCGCAGCATGTTGGCCGCCAGCGTGACGTTGAAGCCATACCACATCGGGCTGCCGCCTGCTTCCGCGACGCCGCGCGACACGAAATCGGCGCGGTATTTTTCCATCGTATCGGCCGCTTTCAACAGCAGGCCGCGGCGCTCGGCCGGCGGCATGGCCGACCAGGCCGGGAATGCGCGCTGCGCGGCATCGGCGGCGCGCCGCGCGTCGTCGACCGTGGCGGCGGCCGCGCGGGTGGCGGTATCGCCGGTGGCGGGATTGCGGCGCTCGAACTGTGCGCCGTTCGAAGCGGCGGACGGGCTACCGTCCACCAGCAAATCGGTGTCGAACATGGTGTCTCCTCTGTGTTCTCGGGGGCCGGCGGCGTTGTTATTGTCGCTCTGGCGCCGGCCCGTACTATAAAGGATGGATGGGCGAACGGATCAGCCGCGCTTGTAGGCTTGCAGGCCCGGCTTGATCGTCTTGTCGTCCAGGAACTGCTTCAGCCCTTCCTTGCGGCCTTTTTCCGGATCGCGGTAGTTCGACTGGTCGGTCTTCGCGTACAGGTAATCTTCGCCCTGCTCCCAGGTCAGCTCGCGGGCGCGCTTGAAGCCCTGCTTGGCATAGCGCAGCACCACCGGATTCTTTTCCAGCAGGTTGCGCGCCAGCGCGATCACCGCATCGCGCAGTTCTTCCCTGGGTACGCTGCGGTTGACCAGTCCCATCGCGGCCGCCTGCTTGCCGGTGAAGGTCTCGCCCGTCATGATGTAGTGCAGCGCCTGGCGGTGGCCCATCGTGTCGGCCACGGCCTTGCTGACCAGGTTCCCCGGCGGGATGCCCCAGTTCACTTCCGACAGGCCGAATACCGCTTCATCCGCGGCGATCGCCAGGTCGCACGCCACCAGCGGCGAGAAGGCACCGCCGAAACACCAGCCGTTGACCATGGCGATCGTCGCCTTGCTGTACATGCGCAGCAGCTTCCACTGCCATTGCGAGCAGTCGCGGCGGATGCGTTCCTGCGTGATCTCGGGCTTGCCGTCCGTCTCGCGGAAGTATTCCTTCAAGTCCATGCCGGCGGACCAGGATTCGCCCGCGCCGGTCAGCACGATGACCTGCGCGGCATCGTCCAGTTCCAGTGTTTCCAGCACGTCGATCATTTCGCGGTTCAGCGTCGGACTCATCGCGTTGCGCTTCTCCGGGCGGTTCAGCGTGATCCAGCCGATGCCATCGGCCACTTCCACTTTCACGGTCTGCCAGCGTGCTTCGTAGTTGCTCATGTCTGTCTCCTCTAGGTCATTGCTTTGTGGGTTGTATCAGGCTGCCTGATATTAAGTTCATACTAGACCACATCAGGCAGCCTGACAAGCGATTTTTTGCGCGCTTTATTTGCAGGCGAAGCTGGCCGCGTCGTCGATGCTGCCGCCCGTATAGGTCGCCACTTTCGGCCAGCTGCACAGTGGCCGCGTACGGCCGGCGGGAATCGCGCCGAGGCCAGGATTGGCGCTGGCGGTGCGCGCCGTGGCGCGGATCGCCTCCGGCTCGACGCCCTTCTCCACCCAGTCGACCAGCGCGGTCAGCATGTCGAACTGGTCGGTGGCCGGGCCGCCCGAGCAGTGGTTCATGCCGGGCACCGCGAACACGCGGGCAAACGATGGCGTATCGGGGTAGTTCGCCTTCAGCGCATCGAGCCACCTGACCGTGTCGTCGAACGAGAAGACCGGGTCGCTGACGCCGTGGAAGACCATCACCTTGCCGCCGCGGCCACGCAGCGTGTCGAGCCGGCCCGGCGTTGCCGGCGTCATGAACGACATCGACGATTCGGCAAACCGGTCCGTCGTCGCATGGATTTTCGCGGCATCGGTATCGAAATTGAAATTCAGCGCATAGTCGAGCAGCGCAGTGCCGCTCGCTGTCAGCGCAGCGGGATCCGCTGGCGGCGTGGCAAAAATCAGTGCCATCGACGGCGCGCCCAGTGTGGCCGTCAGGCCCGGCGCCGTCGCGGAACCGAGCTTCCAGACGCGCCAGCCGCCAGCCGCAAGGCCCGGGTCCCACGACCAGCGTGTATACAGCGCGGTGCCGGCGGAATTTTTCGGGCCGTCATAGACTTTCTGCAGCGCCGCCTTCTGCGTGGCCGTCAGGCAGGTGCCGTCCGCCGAAGCGCTGCAGGTCGGCACGTCCTTCGCCAGCGAGAACGTGGCCTGGCAGCGCGCGGTGTCGGCGACCATGCCATCGGCGGCGCCATCGAGCGCGTCGCAGCGTTCGACGATTTTATTGGCGACCAGACGCAGGTCGAGGTCGGAGAACCCGGCGCCGATGTTGGGCCGGCCATCGGCACCGCGCGGCGCAGCGGCGGCCAGCGCCTGGGCATCCCACATCTGCGTCACCGCCGCCTGCGGCAGGTTGTAGCCGGGCGCGCCGGCCAGCACGCCGTCGTACTGGTCGCCGAAGCGGCTGGCTGCAACCAGCCCGTGCCGCCCGCCGTTCGAGCAGCCGACGATGTACGACCGGTCGGGCGCCTTGCCGTAGGCAGCCTTGATCAGGTTCTTCGCCATCGGCGTCAGCTGGCCGACCGCGTTGTAGCCGTAGTCGATGCGCGCCTGTGGATCGAGGCCGTACACCTGGCCGGCGACCGCGCCCGGACGCGTCGCATCCGGCACGTGGCCGGCATCGGAACTGATCACCGCGTAGCCCTGCAGCAGCGCATTGCTGACCGGGCCGCCGCCCGGCAGGTTGCCGAACGCCGCGTTGCCGCCGCTGATGCTGCCGTCGTTGCCGCCGTTGGCCTGGTAGAAGAAGCGGCCGTTCCAGTCGCGCGGCAGCCGCATTTCAAAACCGATCGCGTACGGCCGGCCATCGACGCCGGTGCGTTCGTTCATCTTGCCGAGTACCACGCAATGTTCGGGCATCGGCGTGGCAACGCCGTTCAGCGTCTGCGTCACGCTGCCGGCCGGCGCCAGCGTGGCCGAGGTGATGGCGGTGTTGGCAAATGCCGCGCCGGCGGCAAGCTCGGTGCAGCTGGCAAGCCTGGCGCCGCTGGCGGGCGCGAGGTGGGTGGACGAAGCGTTCGGGGTGCCGCTGCCGCCACAGGCGGTCAGCGCGGCGGCAAGCGCCACGGCCGTCAGCGCGGGACGGAAGGATGGGTCGTGCATGCAGGTCTCCGGTTATTATGGAAGTCAATATCAGGCGTCCTGATATTGACTTCATGGTAACGCCGAAGTCTCTGCCGTGGCAAGTACGCCTTACAACACGCGGAAGCCGTGCGTACCGTCGCGCTCCAGCTGGTCCACCAGTCCGAACTCCCAGTCCAGGTAAGCCTGCATCGCTTCCTGCCGGTTGTCGGTGCCTTCGTACGGCCGGCGGTAACGGTCGATCAGCGGCGACGCCAGTCGCGTGGCGCCCTCCTCGACCGGCAGGCCGGCGGCAATCCACGCGCTGGTACCGCCCGACAGCACGAACACCGGCAGCGCCGTCAGGCCGCGAAGGTCGCCGGCCACGTAGCGCGCCAGCTGGCTGCTGCCGCAGGTCAGCACGAGTCGTTGCGCCGCCGCCGGCACCGAAGCGAGCGCCTGCCGCAACTGCGAGCGCAGCGCAAAGTACGCTCCCGGGATATGCCGCTTGACGTAGTTGACGCCGCTGGTGAAATCCAGCACCACGGTTGCCCCGCGATCTTCGTCGAGCCAGCGCGCCAGCGTGGCGGTATCCACTTCCGGCGTGGCCGGCGGCGCCGGTACGTCGGCCTGCCACGCCGGCGCCGCGCCGAAATCGGCCGGCACCAGGGCGTCGACCACATGTACCTCGTTGTTCAGCTGCCGCAGCCACGATGCCGTGAGGTTGGCGCGCACGCCGTCGCTGTCGGCCAGCACGAAACGGGCGCCCCGCACCGGCGCGAACTGTTCGGTTTCCTGCACCAGCTGGCCGCCCGGTGCCGAACGGAAGCCCGGCAGGCTGCCGTCCGCGTACTCCTCCGGCGTGCGGATGTCGAAGTAATACGTGGTGCGCCCGCTGTCGGCGCGCAGCCGCGCGAGGCCGCCGGCGCCGAGCCGCCCCACGCCGGCGCGGTCGGCCAGCGCGCGGGCGCCGGCCGCTGCCTTCGCCCGGTTCTCCTCGGTGACGGGTGGGTGCCGGCGCGCCTGCCCGTGTTCCAGCTGCTGCCCGGCCAGCGTCCAGCCGATCGTGCCGTTGCGCAGTGCCGCCACCGGATTCGGCAGGCCGGCATTGACCAGCGACTGGGTGCCGATGATGCTGCGCGTGCGCCCGGCGCAGTTGACGATCACGCGCGTGGCGGGATCGGGTGCCAGTTCGCGCGCCCGCAGCGCCAGCTCGCCGCCCGGCACGCTGATGCTGCCGGGGATGCTCATGGTCTGGTATTCGTCGTAGCGGCGCGCATCGAGGATGACGATATCGGCGCGGCTGTCGATCAGCGCCTGCACTTCCTGGGCCGACAGCGACGGCGTGTGCCGCTGCGCTTCCACCAGTTCGCCGAACGCCTTGCTCGGCACATTCACATCGCGGAACAGCTCGCCGCCGGCGGCGCGCCAGCCGGCAACGCCGCCCTCCAGCAGCGCCACGTTCGTATAACCCAGTCCGCGCAGGCGAGCCGCCGACGCGGCCGCCAGCCCTTCCCCCCCGTCGAGCAGTACCACCGGCACGTCGCGCCGCGGCAGCTTGGTGAATGCTTCCAGTTCGATGCGGCCGTACGGGAAATTGGCCGCGAACAGCGGATGCTCCTGCGCGTGCGGGTCCTCTTCGCGGACATCGAGCAGCGCGACTTCGTGGCCGGCCAGCAGTGCCTGGCGAACGTCGGCGTATGTGCGCGACGGGAAGCCACCCGCGCCGTTTTTCTGCAGTTCTTGCAATGGATTGCTCATGGTGCCCTTCAATGGTCAAGCCGCGTTGGCATAGCCGGAGCGGAAAGGCTTGCGGCCGCCTTCCCTCGTGTACACCGAGCGGTCCACGGCGCCGATATCGGCGCCATAAACGTGGATGCCGATGGACACCCGGTCATCGTATGCATTGGAAACCTGGTGGATGTCGCCCAGCGACGGCGATACCGCCGTCACCTTGCCGGTCTCCAGCCGTTCGGGCGGGCCGTCCGGCACCAGCGTGCCGTCGTCCAGCCGGCGCCATGCCTGGGACACTTCGGCGCCGCGCAGAAGCCCGACGAGCCCCCAGACTGTGTGGTCGTGGATCGGTGTCGACTGCCCCGGCCCCCACACAAAGCTGACAACGGAAAAACGTGCCTCGGGGTCGAGGTACAGCAGATACTGCCGGTAGTACTGCGGGTCGGGCTGCGCCGCTTGCGGCGACAGCCAGCCGTCGGTGCGCAGCAGCTCGCGCAGCAGCGCACCGCCCTTCGCCACGATGGCCGCTTCATCGGCGCCGCTTTCCAGCAGCACGTCGAAGCCGGCGATGAAATCGCGCAGCGGCGCGGGCAAGGTGGGTGTCGCCAGGTCCTGGGTCGTCATCGCATCCTCCCGTCAGGCCGCCTGCTGCCGGCGCGCCGCCGTGTTGCGGTTCTCCGGCACGTCCAGGCCCAGGTTGCCGCGCAGGGTCGCGTGTTCGTACTCGCGCCGGAACAGGCCGCGTTCCCGCAGGACGGGCACCACCTCGGCCGCAAAGGCATCCAGTTGCCGGGGCAGCGTCTCGAAGAAGATGAAACCGTCCGCCGCGCCGCCGGCGAACCAGCGCCCGATCGCATCGGCCACCTGCGTGCCGGTGCCGACGAATTCGCGGCGCGGGCTGGCGAAACGCAATGCCGCCTGCCGCAGCGTCAGGTTGTCCGCGCGCGCCGCGGCGACGATCCGCTCCGACGTGCTGCGGTTGCTCTGCGCGCCGTAGGCGGCGATGTCCGGAAACGGGCCGTCCAGCGGGTACTGCGACAGGTCGTGCTCATTGAAGGCCCGTGCCAGCGCCACCAGCGCATCCTCGACGCGGATCAGGCCGACCGCTTCGCCGTACAGGCGTCCGGCCTCTTCTTCCGTGCGGCCGACAATGGCGCGCAACGCCGGCAATACCGCAAGGCGGGACGGATCGCGGCCGAAACCGGCGGCACGGGCCTTGATGTCGTCGTAGTATGCCTTCGCGCTCTCGAACGACGCGCCTTCCGTGAAAATCGCTTCGGCATGCCGCGCGGCGAAATTGCGGCCCTCCTCCGAGGCGCCGGCCTGGAAGATCACCGGCTGGCCCTGCGGCGAGCGGGCGATGTTCAGGGGGCCGCGCACCGAAAAGAATTCGCCCTTGTGGTGCAGCGCATGCAGCTTGGCCGGGTCGATGAAGCGGCCGCTGGCCTTGTCGTGCACCAGCGCGTCGTCCTCGTACGAATCCCACAGTCCCTGCACCGTCCGCAGGTGCTCGGCGGCGATCCGGTAGCGCACCTCGTGCGGCGGGTGCACCGGCTTGCCATAGTTTTCCGCACTGCCCGACAGCCACGACGTGACCACGTTCCACCCGGCCCGGCCGCGGCTGATGTGATCGAGCGAGGCGAATTGCCGGGCCACCGTGTACGGCTCGCTGTAGCTGACAGTCAGCGTGCCGACCAGGCCAATATGGGTCGTGTGCGTGGCCAGCGCAGACAGGATCGTCAGCGGCTCGAAGCGGTTCAGGTAATGGGGGCTGGACTTTTCCGTGATGTGCACGCTGTCGGCCACGAACAGGAAGTCGAACTTCGCCGCCTCGGCCACTTTCGCCTGGCGCAGGTAGAAATCGATGTCGGTGCTGGCGCCCGGATTGGCGTCGGGGTGGCGCCAGTCGCCCCAGCCGGGGCCCACGCCATGCAGGATGAAGCCCAGTTTCAATTGACGACGGCTCATGCTTTACCTCCTTGGTGGGGATTGAACAGCGTCGGATCGACCAGTGCGGCGGCGTCGACCCGGCGGGGAAACAGCTTTGCGGCATAGAACGTGTCGGCCACCTGCTGCAGCTGGGCGACGATGGACGCGTCGACCGGCCGCAGTTGCGGCTTTTCCCGGCCGACCACGCGGCGCACCACCTCGGGCGGCAACCCGGTGATCTTCTGGAATACCTGGCCATACTCTTCCGGATGGGCGTTCGCCCACGTGTTCGAGCGGGCCAGGCGCTGCAGCACGTCGGCCAGCGCGGCACGCTTGCCCGGATCGGCCAGCGCCGCATCGGAGGCGGCGATCACGCCGATGCCGGAGTTGATGCCGACGCCGTCGCGCAGCACCCGGGCGCCGCGCAGCTCGGCCGCCGCCTGGTACACGCCGAATGTGGCCCACGCCTCGATCTGGCCGCCGGCAAATGCCACCGCCGCGTCGCTGGGCAGCATGAAGCCGGTGGTGACGTCGTCGGGTTTGAGACCCACTTCGCGCAGCGCGCCGAACAGCAGGTAATGGGCGACGCTGCCGCGTGCCGACGACACCACGACCTGCCGTCCCTTCAGGTCGGCGACCGACCTGATCGGGGAGTTCGGCGGCACCAGGATCGCCACCAGCGTCGGCGACGACACGCTGGCCGCGACCACTTTTACGCGCGCGCCGCCGGCGGCGGCGGCCAGCGCCGGGGTATCGGCGGCCATCGCCGTGTCGACGTCGCCCGACACCACCGCCTCGAACAGCGGCGCGGCGCCCTGGAAGCTGGCCCACCGGATGTCGTACGGCGTGCCCTGCAGGACATTGGCCGCTTCGGCCTTGGTCCTCAGCAGGTTGACCTGGTCGCCCAGCACCACCGTCACGCGGGACGCATCGGACACGGGATCGGTCGCGGAACCACCGGCAGCGGGCTTGGCCGCCTCGCGCGGACTGCACGCGGCCAGCGCGGCGGCCGGCAGCATGGCGAGCACGCGGCGGCGCTGGAGTTTAAAAGTCATGGCTGGCCTTGGCGTAGTAATACACGCCCGACGGCGCGAACGGCGACGGGCCATACGTAAAACCGCTGGAGCCGGTATTGGCGTCGCCGGGACCGTTCCGGTCCGGACGCACGTCGAACAGGTTCGCGGCGCCCAGCACCAGCCGGGTTTTTTTCGTCAGCGCGTAGCTGACATCGAGGTCCGTCAGCCACTTCGCGCCGAAGTGATAATCCTGCGCGCGGTTGGCCGTGGTCTGCCACGTGAACGAGTCGTAGCGCGTGCCCTGCAGGCTGGTTTCAAACGGCCCGGCGAACCAGCGTGCCGACAGGATCAGCTTCGTGCGCGGTGAGGCGGTCAGGTCGCCGATGCCGCCGCCGGCCGAATAGCCGAACCAGACGGAACTGCCGCCCGGATTGGCGCCCAGCGCGGTGATCGCGGCAGGCGTCGCAGCGATGCCGGCCAGCGTGGTCTTGTTCCAGTTCAGCGCCGCGCCCCAGCGCACCACGCCCAGGCGGCCGTAGTCGGCCGTCGCGTCGGCCACCACGTCGACGCCGCGCGTGCGGGTATCGACAGCGTTGGCGAAGTACTGCACCCACTCGCTGCCGGTAAGGCCCGCCGCCAGCAGCGTCGGTGTGAAGGCCGGACCGAACATGTAGCCGCTACGCACGATCCGGTCCTTTACCTTCACCTGGTAGGCGTCGACCGTGACATTGACGCTGTCGGCAGGTTTGAATACGAGGCCGAGCCCGAAGTTGATCGACTCCTCCGGCTCCAGGTCGCGTGCGCCGAACGCGCGCGCCAGGGCCGAGTCGTTGCGCAGCAGTTTCGACAGGCTCGGCGCCACCACGCCCGTCACCGGGTTGATGTTGGTGCGGTTATCGGTCTGCGAATAGCCGACCTGTGTCAGCGATGGCGCCCGGAATCCCGATCCCGCGGTGGCGCGCAGCGCCACCTGCGGCGTGAAGTCGTAGCGCGTGTTGATCTTGCCGCTGACGGTATTGCCGGCGCTGTCGTCGTAGTGCTCGAAGCGCACCGCGCCGCCGATGAACCATTCGCTGGTCGGCTGGAAGCCCAGGTCGTTGTACGCGGCCAGCACGGTGCGGCGCACCCGCGTGGCGTCGCCCGGCGCCAGCGCCACGCCGGCCTGCGCGCCCACCGCCGCGGGCTTGCCGACGTTCGGATCGCCTTCCTGGTCGCCCGGCCGGAAGATGTAGCCGCCGTTGATGTAGCCCAGCGGATCGCCGGCGAACGTGGAGAAGCGTTCCACGCGGTGCTCGACGCCCCACGACCACTGCAGCGGCCTGGCCTGGCCGATGCCGACCTGGCGCGTCACGTCGAGGTTGTTGGTCCACTGCTCGAAGCGGTAGGTGGCCAGGTTGTCGAAGTGCGTCGGCGACGCCGGGCCCAGCGAAGGATTGATCGTCAGGTTGCTGTACTGGCGCGCATGGTTGCGGCCATAGCCGCTCGACAGGTCCCAGTTCCAGCCGGCCGTGCGGCCGCGCGCGCCCACGTTCAGCTGGTAATCGTAGGCGCTCATGTTGTTGAGGGCGAAGTACCCGTCCGGGAACAGCTGGCCGATCGTCGCCAGGCCGTTCGGCCGGCGGAAATTGTTGCCGGCCACCGTGTTGCGGGTGCCGGCGGTACCGAACGCATACAGGACCACCGCGGCGTTGTAGGGCAGCTCGGCGTTGAAACCCACGTCGTAGGCCTCGATGCCGGGATCGCCGTTGTGCGCGCCGTCGCGGTTCCACGTGGCGTTCTTCGGGTTCGACGCAGGAGAGTACGCCACCAGGTTCGTTGCCGGGAAGTTGTCCCAGCTCTGGCCGCGCTTGCGCGCCGCGGCGCCGATGTGCAGGAAGCCTGATTCGCCCAGCCGGAAGCCGGCATTGCCCTCGATCTTGCGGTTGCGCGTGTCGCCATTGCCGTGTTCCAGCTCGCCGTAGCCGACCTGCACCTGCCCGCCGTGGCTGGCCGATTTGAGGATCACGTTGACGACGCCGGCCACCGCGTCGGAACCGTACTGGGCGGCGGCGCTGTCCTTCAGCACCTCGACGTGGTCGATGACCGACAGCGGGATCGTGTCCAGGTCGATCGCGTTGACGCCGCTGGTGTCGCCGCCGCCATTGGTCAGCAGCGCGCCGTTGTGGCGCCGCTTGCCGTTGACGAGCACCAGTGTGTAGGCCGGCCCCAGCCCCCGGTTGCTGACGGGGCGCACCACGGAATTGACGCCGGCCTGGTTGGTGCCGAAATTGAACGACGGCAGCAGCCGTGCCAGCGCCTCGGCCAGCTCGGCGCGGCCCGTGTGGATCAGCTGTTCGCCGCTGATCACGTCGATCGGCGCCGGGCTGTCCGCCACGGTGCGTGCTTCGCCGCGCGTGCCGGTCGTCACCACCACATCCTGGACCTGCCCGAGGTTCTGGGCCCCGGCCACGCCGCCGCCGGCCAGCCCCGCGGCAAGCAGGGCCAGATGCAGGGCGGTCTTCTTGTTGGTTCGATACATGCGTAGTTTCCTGTTCTGTGTTTTTTTTGGTTTGAATGATCACGCCGCCGCGAGGTACCGGCTGAAACTGCGGTCCCACACGGGGGTGACGTCGAGGCGCCGTTCCAGCAGGCCGGCCCCGGCGAACGTGTCCGCCACCTGCTGCTGCGAGCGGATCGCCGCGTCGTTCACCTGCACCAGCTTGTAGGGCTGGCTGCGGTTCCTGGTCTGCGCCAGGAACAGCTGCGGCGACACGCCGGCGATCTGCCCGCTCCGGGCGGCCCATTTTTCAGGATTGCGGTTCATCCAGTCGTAGACCCTGGCCACGCGGCCCAGGTAATCGCCGATCGCCGCGTGCTTGACGGGGTCGGCGATGGCCTTGGTGGCCGCGCTCAGCACGTAATTGCCGGACAGGTAGCCGTCGGCCGTGCGGAATACCCGCGCGCCGCCCTGCTTGGCCAGTTCCACCACCAGCCCGTAGATCACCCAGGCATCGAGCTGCCCGCTGCGGAACGCGGCCAGCCCATCCTGCGGCGACAGCGGTACGGGGGTGATGTCCTTGAACGCCAGGCCCCGTTCCTGCAACAGCCGCAGCAGGAAATAGTGCGACGTGGTCGAGCGCGCGAAGCCGATGCGCCTGCCCTTGAACTGGGCGGCGTCCGACAGCTTCGAGTCCTTCGGCACCAGCACCACCTGGTTGTTGACGTCGCCCTTCAGCACGGCGATCACCTTCATCGGCGCATTGCCGGCCAGCGCGAAGATCGGCGGGATCTCGCTCATGCCGCCGAAATCGAGCGAGCCGGCCGCCAGTGCCTCGACGATCAGGTTGCCCGCCGAGAATTCCGCCACATCCGTGCGGTATGGCAGCTGGCCGACGCCCGCGTCATTGAAGTAATACGTGTCGCCACCCTTGTAGGAACCGACCCGCAACACGGTGTCGCGCAGCGGCGGTGCGGCCCGGGCCAGCGACCCGGCAAGCGGCCCGGCCAGCGCGGCAAGCCCCGCGCCCGCCCCGGCTTTCAGCAACGCACGGCGTGCGCCATCCTTCGAATCCATCGAATCCATGGTCTTGCTCCGCAGGGAAAAGTTATGGTTGGGGAGGTTCGGAGACCAGCGCGATGCGGGCGTACCCCGCATCGTTCAGCGCGCCCATCGTCCTGACGATGCTGCCGTAGGCCAGCGTCTGGTCGCCGCGCAGGTGCACGCGCCGTTCCTTGTCGCCGCCCGCTTCCCTGGCGACCAGCTCGACCAGATTGCCAGGGTTCGCGGAATCGCCGCCATCGACGGCCGTCTGGTTGACGTAGACCGTGCCGGCCGCGTCGATGCTGACGACGATCGGCGCCTTCGGTTCCTCGAGCGGCCTGGCGTTCGAGGTCGGCAGGTCGACCTTCACGCCGGCCGCCATCATCGGCGCGGCCACCATGAAGATGATCAGCAGCACCAGCATCACGTCCACCAGCGGCGTCACGTTGATGTCGCTGACGGGGCCCACGCGATGGACCGGCCCGGAGTGCAGCTTGGCGCCCATGCTCACGCTCCCTGCGCGGCCAGGGCCACGCCGCGGTCGGCGCGGGAGGCCGGTTCCGGCAGCTCCGGCAGCGGCTCGCCCGACTCCAGCTGGCGCGACAGCTGCACTTCGACGAGGCCGGCCAGCGTGGCGAGGCGGCCGGCATAGTGATTCAGGTCGCCCGAGATGCGGTTGTACGCGATCACCGCCGGGATTGCCGCGACCAGTCCCAGCGCGGTGGCGAACAGCGCTTCGGCGATGCCGGGCGCCACCACCGCGAGGCTGGTGTTGTTGCTGGCGGCGATGCCCTGGAACGCGTTCATGATGCCCCACACGGTGCCGAACAGCCCGACGAACGGCGCAACGGAACCGATCGTGGCCAGTACCTGCAAGCCCTTCTGCAACCCTTCGACTTCGCCGCTGGTGGCGATCTGGGCGACGCGGTTGATGCGCTCCTTCAGGCTGTCCTTGCCGGCCGGCGTCGCTTGCAGGTGCTGGTGGTGGCTGGCATGCCATTCGTCGGCGATGGCGTGATAGATGCGTGCGAACGGGTCCTGCGGATGCTGGCGCAGCTCGTTGGCGAGGCGCCCCAGCGAGCGCTGCCCGGCCAGCGCGGCGCTCCAGTTGCCGGCGTGCCGGCGCAGGCTGGCGAAGCGCAGCAACTTGTCGACGATGACGGCCCAGCTGGCGATGGAAGCCACGGCAAGCAGCACGATAATGGACTTGACGATGATGTCGGCCTGCTGGAACAGTTCCAGCGGGCCGAGGTGGGTTGAAATTTGCATGGTGGATTCCTGTTCGGATGAGCGTGATGTGGTTGATCTGAATGTGGTTGATGTGGATGTGGTCGAGCTTTGTTCAGTTGATCCTGAAGAAGAT
The DNA here is from genome assembly GCF_014192225.1 of Pseudoduganella umbonata. GTDB lineage: Bacteria > Pseudomonadota > Gammaproteobacteria > Burkholderiales > Burkholderiaceae_D > Rugamonas > Rugamonas umbonata. The sequence continues at coordinate 980,761 of NZ_JACHXS010000001.1, forward strand.
ATTCCCGGCCAGCAGGTAGCTGCTGCCGCCCAGGTCCGGCAGTTTCGGGAATGGCGCGGCGCGCCCGATCGCTTCCCGTGCCGCCTCGTCGAGCACGTCGTTGCCGGAGGTCTGGATCTCCACGCCGAGCAGTGCACCCTGGGGGCTCAGCGTGAGCCGGTAGCCCACCTTGCCCTGCTGGCGGCGCATTTTCGCTTCGCGCGGATACTCGGTGCTGCCGTTGATGCGCGCATACACCTGGTTGACGTAGTCGGTGGGAATGCCCTCGGTAGCGATCTGCTTCGGCGCGGCCGGGGGCGGTGGCTCGGGCGTTGCAGGCGCCTGGGCCACCGGCGACGGCGCCGGCGGCGCGACGGGGCCGATCGATGCCGCTTGCTGCGGTGCCGGCGGCGGCGTATAGGTCTCCGCAGCCTCGGCCGCCACGGCCACCGTTTTCGGTACCGGCACCGGCGCGGGTACCGGCCGTGCCGCCGTCAGCTGCTTCGGCTGCTCGGGCTCCCGTTCTGGTTCCGGTGGCGGCGGTGGCGGCTTCAGCACCTCGGGCTGCAGCCGGATCAGTTCCACCACCGGCGCGGGGGCCGGCGTATCGGCCGGGCCGCCGGACAGCGCCAGCACGGCCAGCAGCACTGCGCCGTGCACGGCCGCGGAACCGGCCACGCCGCGCCCGCGCAGCCATCCGCCGTCCGTGCCGGCCGACACCCCGGCCAGCGCGCCGCCCGTCAATGGGGGCGGCACTGGCCGCGGCACCCTGGCGTTTTCCTGCAGCGATAACGTGGCAGTGGACATGGCTTTCTCCTTTCAGTCGAACAGGTCGGGCTCTTCGCGCGTGATGACGTCCCACAGCGGCTGGAAGCTGAACCAGCCGCCGGCCTCCGAGCCCATCTGGCCGGCGGTGTGCAGCGCCACGTCGTGGGGGATCGGTTTCGTGTTGCCGGCCGCCTCGGAAAGCAGTTGCGCCTGCGCCGCGTTCTCGAACGCGATGTAGCGCCACACCGCCGATTCCACTGTCTGGCCGACGGTCAGCAGGCCGTGGTTCTGCAGGATCACCGCCTTGCGCGGCCCCAGCGTTTCGGCAATGCGCTGGCCTTCGCTGGCGTCGAGCACGACGCCGGAGAAGTCGGCGAAGATCGCATGGTCCTGGTAAAAGGCGCAGGAGTCCTGCGTCAGCGGGTCCAGCAGCCGGCCCTGGGCGGCGAACGCCTTGCCCCACAGCCCGTGCGAATGGGCGGCGGCGATCACGTCGGGCCGGGCCTTGTGCAGTTCCGAGTGGATCGCGAACGCGGCGCGGTTCAGCAGGCCGTCGCCTTCCACCACCCTGCCGTCATGGCTGACCAGCAGCAGGTCGGAGACCCGCACGTGGCCGAAGTACACGCCGGCCGGGTTGACCCAGAAGTGGTCGGGGAATTCCGGATCGCGCGCGGTGATGTGACCGGCGCCGCCCATGTCGAAGCCGTAGCGGGCAAACAGCCGGAACGACACGGCCAGCCGCTCCTTGCGGTGGCGGCGTTCCGCTTCGACGGTCGGCTGCGGCGGCGGCACGGCGAAGACGATCCGGCCTTCCGCGTCGCGCGGGGCGTCGTAGATGGCAGGCCGCGGATACGCCGGATTGCCGGTCCGTCCGACCTGGCGCAGGTGCGGCCGCGACAGCGGCGCGGAATGAAGGGGTGCGGGACTGCTCATGTGGTTGTCCTTGTAGTCAGTAGCCGCGCGACGTATCGACGACGTCGGCCAGCGGGTGGCCGCTGCGGAAGCGGTCCAGGTTCGACAGGAATTTCTCGATCAGCGCCGGCACGATGCGGTCGGAACTGGGCGAGATGTGCGGCGACAGCCGTACTTTCGGGTGGCCGTAGAACGGGTGCCCGGCCGGCAGCGGCTCCGGTTCCGTCACGTCCAGCGTGGCCAGTGCGACGCGCCCCTGATCCAGCGCGGCGTGCAATGCCGCGTGATCGACCAGGTTGCCGCGCGCGATATTGATCAGGTGAAGCCCAGGTTTCGCATGCGCCAGCGTGGCGGCATTGATCGCATGCCGCGTGGCCGGCGTGGACGGCGCGGCCAGCACCACGTGGTCCGACCGTTCCAGCAGTTCCTCGATCGAGCGCACCGCTTCCACGCCGGGTACGCCGGGCTGCGCGTCCGAACGTCGCAGCGCCAGCACGCGCAAACCCAGCGCCACGGCGCGGCGGGCCACTTCCTCGCCGATCGAGCCGAAGCCGTACAGGCCCAGCGTGGTGCCCTGCACCACCGTCAGTTCGATGCGGCGCCAGTCGGCGGCCTGCGACAGCCAGATGTCGGGGATCCGCTTGGCGGCGCTGAAGACCGCTGCCAGCACGTATTCGGCGATGGCGACCGACGCGGTGCCGCGCGCCGACGTCACCACCGGTCCGTCGAACAGCCAGTCCGGGTAGTAGTCGATGCCGACCGATGCCAGCTGCACCCAGCGCACCGACGCCCAGTTGGGCGGCGGCGGCGCTTCCTTCAGCGACTGCCCGCGCGGTGCCGGCAGCGCGAACAGCACGTCCGCCTCCGGCAGCTCGTGCAGCGGGCCGGGCGGCACGTCGCGCACGGCCAGGCCGGCACGCTCCGACAGCAGGGCATTGACAGCCGGGGCGAACTGGCTGGCGATGATCAATTCACTGGAACGCTCGCTCATGGCTTTCCTTATGCCGCCAGCCGGCCTTGTTCCGCTTCGCGCGCCGCCACGGCTTCGCGCACCAGCGGAATCAGCTCGCGGCCGTACTGCAGCGCATCCTGGATCGGATCGAAGCCGCGGATCAGGAAGGTCGTCACGCCCAGCTCCCAGTATTTCAGCAGCGCGTCGCGCACCTGTTCGGGGGTACCCACCAGCCCGGTGGAATTGCCGGCGGCGTTGGTCAGCGCGGCGATGCCGGTCCACAGGCGTTCGTCGACGACCTTGCCCTGCGCCGCCGTTTCCAGCAGCCGCTGCGAGCCGGCATTGGCCGGCTGCTTCGGCCGCGAGTTGTAGAACTTGTTGTGCTGGATCTGTTCGCTCGCACGGGCCACGATCGCATCCGCCCTGGCCCATGCCGCTTCCTCGGTCCCGGCCAGCACGGGCCGCAGCGACAGGCTGAAGCGGATCTTGTCGGCCCGGCCATGGCGCGCGGCGGCGGCGCGCACCTTGCCGATCGTCTCGGCAACCTGGGCCAGCGATTCGCCCCACAGCGCGTACACGTCGGCGTGCTTCGCGGCCACCTCGATCGCCGCATCCGACGAGCCGCCGAAATAGATCGGCAGGTGCTGGCCGCGTACCGGCCGCACGCCGGCATTCTGGCCGACGTGGCGGTAATGCTTGCCCTCGTGTGTCCACGCGCCGTCGGAAGTCCAGGTTTTACGCACCACGTCGAGGAACTCGTCGCTGCGCGCGTAACGCTCGTCATGGGTGAGGAAATCGCCGTCGCGCTGCTGCTCGGTATCGTCGCCGCCGCTGATGATGTGCACGGCCACGCGGCCATCGGAGAAGTGATCGAGGGTGGCCAGCTGGCGCGCCGCCAGGGTGGGCGCCACGAAGCCGGGCCGGTGCGCCAGCAGGATGCCCAGCTTTTCCGTTTCGTGGGCGATGTAGGAAGCTACCTGGAAGCCATCCACGGAACCGCTGCTGTGGGCCACCAGCACACGGTCGAAGCCGGCGTACTCATGGGCGCGGGCCACGGCGCCCAGATAGGCCTTGTCGACGACGGGGCCGCTGGCCAGGATGGTCTCGGTCACTTCCTGGGTGGCGGAAAAGCCGATGAATTCGATGCTCATGATGTTTCCTTGAAGGTGAATGACTACGGTGAGGTGGAAGATGGCGCCGGGATCGGTGCGGCCACCGGCGCGGGATTCAGTGCGGCGAATGCGGCCTTGCCGGCGCCCGCCAGGATGGTGTCGTTCTGCGGCGTGTGGATGCGGCTGCACAGCACGTCGCGGTAATGGCGCTCCAGCGGATTGCCGCGCGCGAGCGCCGGGTTGCCGGCCAGTTCCACTGCCTTCTCGACCACCGCGATGGCCTGGTTGGTGACGAGGTATTTGACGCGGAAGGCATCGGCAGCCTCGATGCGGCCGCCGGCGGCCGCGTCGATCAGCACGCGGTTCGAGAACAGCCACGTATCGACCTGGCCCAGCGCTTCCTGGAAGCGCGGTAGGCTGGCCAGCGGTGCGCCGAGGTTGGCGGGCACCCGGTCCAGCAGCCACCGTGCCAGCCAGTCGCGGGCATTGCGCGCCACCGCGTCGTACAGCGCCGACAGCAGGACGGACATCCACAGCAGCAGCGCCGGATCCAGGTCGGGCGCGCTGCCGGCAGGCGCCACGTCCACGGCGTGCTCCAGCGGCACCAGCACGTCGTCGAACACCACCTCGTGGCTGCCGGTGGCGCGCATGCCCAGGTGGTCCCAGTTCTCGATCACGCGGATGCCGGGCGTGTCGCGGTGCACCAGCCAGCTGCCCACCAGCGGCGCGGCGTCGTCGCTGCGGGCCCAGACGGCCAGCCACGTCAGGCGCGGCATGCCGGTCGAGTAGATCTTGCGGCCGCTGATGCGCCAGCCCTCGGCGGTGCGGCGGGCAACAGTGCCGGGCAGCCCGCCGCGGGCCGGCGTACCCAGTTCCGGCTCCACCCGCAGCGCGTTGACCAGTGCACCGTTGGCCAGGGTGTCCTGGGCCACCCGTTCCAGCAGGTGGCGCGGCCAGCGCTTCGCGTGCTTCGGCGAAGCGTGGTGCAGGTAGGTCATCGCCAGCACCAGCGCGGTGGATGGCTCGCCGCGTGCCACCGCGGCGATCACGCGGGCCGTTTGCGCCAGCGTCGCGCCGGCACCGCCAAGCGCGCGGGGCACGGTCAGCCCAATCAGGCCCAGTTCGTGCAGCCGCGCGAAGTTCGCGTGCGGGAACGTGCCGTCGCGGTCGTGGCGGGCCGCGGTGCCGGCGAATTCATCGCTCAGTTGCGCCAGCAGCGCCGCGAATTCGGGGCTGTCGAGGTCATGTTGCGGTACCGCGGCTTGCGGCAGGCGAAGGACGGAAGGTGCCATGGTCAGTTGTGGGCGTAGTGAAGTTCCGGGCCGGCGGCGGCGCTGGTGCCGGCGTCGGCAGCAAGGTCGGCAGCGGGATCGGTATCGATGCCTGCATCGATGTCCGCATCGACACCGAGCAGTTGCAGCAGCCGTGCGCGCAGTTGCTGGAATTCGTGGCGTTCGCCCCTGCGCGGCCGTGGCTCGCGTACCGCGATGTCCGCCACGAACCGGCCCTTCTCCAGCACCAGCACGCGGTCGGCCAGCAGGATCGCTTCATCGACGTCGTGCGTGACCAGCAGCACGGCCGGCCGGTGGCGCGCCCACAGTTGCAGGATCAGCCGGTGCATCCTGATGCGCGTCAGGGCGTCGAGCGCGGCGAACGGCTCGTCCAGCAGCAGCAGTTGCGGTTCGCGCACCAGCGCCCGGGCCAGCGCCACGCGCTGCGCTTCGCCGCCGGACAGCGTGGCCGGCCACGCGTTCTCGCGGTGCGCCAGGCCCACTTCGGCCAGCGCCGCCCGGGCCCGTTCGCGGGCCTGGGGAATGTTCAGGCCCAGCGTGACGTTGCGCCACGCGCGCTTCCACGGCATCAGCCGCGGTTCCTGGAACGCTGCCGCAAGCGCCCGGGGCACCTGCAGCGTGCCGGAAGTGATGCCGTCCAGCCCGGCGAGGGTGCGCAGCAGCGTGGTCTTGCCGCAGCCGCTGCGGCCCAGCAGCGCGACGAACTCCCCGGCGCGGATCTCCAGGTCCAGGCCGTCCAGGATGACGTTCTTGCCGAAGCGCTTCGTGACGGCGGCGGCGCGTACGGCAGGGCCGGCGCTGTCCCGTGCCGCGCCGGGCTGCGTGCCCGGTTGGGCCGGGGCCGGCGCGGGCGGCTCGGAACGGCGCACCACGCCGCCAAGGTCCAGTTGCAGGGTCTGCATGCTTACTCCTTGATGAAAGACGGACGCCAGGCCAGCGCGTAGTGTTCGATGCCGCGCACCAGCGCGTCGGTGGCCAGCCCCAGCAGGCTGTAGATGATCAGGCAGACGACGATCACGTCGGTGCGCATGAAGTCGCGGGCGTTGTTGATCAGGTAGCCCAGCCCCGCGGTGGCGTTGATCTGCTCGACGGCGACCAGCGACAGCCAGGCCACGCCCAGCGAATAGCGCAGGCCGACCAGGAACGACGGCAGCGCGCCGGGCAGGATCACGTGGGCGATCAGCTGCGGATACGACAGGCCGAACAGGCGCGCCGCCTCGACCAGCTTGGCATCGATGCCGCGGATGCCGCTGTACAGCGTGAGGTACATGGGAAAGGTGGTGGCGAAGGCGATCAGCGCGATCTTCGTGAACTCGCCGATGCCGAACCACAGGATGAACAGCGGCACCAGGCCGAGGAACGGCAGCGTGCGCACCATCTGCATCGTCGAATCGACGGCCACTTCGCCGTTGCGCGTCAGCCCGGCGACCAGCGCCAGCGACGTGCCGAGCGTCAGCGATACCGCCAGCCCCGTCAGCACGCGCTGCAGCGATACCAGCACGTTGCCGCCGATCTCGCCGGAGGCCACCAGTTCGCCCAGCGTGACGAAGATCTGCGACGGCGCCGCCAGGATCCGCTCGGGCAGCACGCCGGTGCGCGACGCCGCTTCCCACAACAGCAGCAGCACCAGCGGACCGGCCGCGCGCCTCAATACATTGTTCATCTTCCCTCCTTGCCAGGGCCGGATGCGGCCGTTGAAAACAAGTATAGGGAGGCGAAGATTATGTTAAAACTAATTGTTTAGCACAAGGATATATGAAATTTGAGAATAATCTTAAGCAGGATTATGCCCGGCGCGGGGGACGGCGCGGCAGGCGAACCGATAGTTTTGGATAGGATCCGTGCCCGGCAAGCGTGCTAGGATCGGCCGTCATCGACAACCGAGCGAGGCAGGCAATGATCCCCACGCGCCCTGGAAGCGGCAACCTGCCGGCCATTCTCTGTGGCGTTGCCGCCAACCTGCTCCTGGGCTTTTCCGCGCTGTTCTGGAAAGCGCTGGCGGCGCTGCCGCCGGCCACGCTGCTGGGCTACCGGATCCTGCTGTCGCTGGCCACCCTGGCCGTGGTCATGGCCGTGCTCGGGCGCTTCGCCGGGCTGCACGCACGGCTCACGTGGCGCATCCTCGCGATCCATGCCGCGGCCGCCGGCCTGGTCGTGATCAACTGGGGCGCTTTCATCTGGGCATCCATCCACGGCCATGTCGTCGAGAGCGGGCTCGGTTACCTGATCGCCCCCTTCGTGGCCATCGCGGTGGGCGCGCTGGCGCTGGGCGACCCGACGAGCTGGATCCGCAAGGCCGCGCTGGCCGTCATCGTCGCCGCCGTCTTCGCCATGGTCCAGCGCAGCGGCGAACTGCAGCACTGGGTGTACCTGGTGATCGGCGCCACGTGGGGCGGCTACGCCTGCCTGAAGAAACTCACCACGCTCGATGCGTTCAGCGGCCTGCTGTGCGAAACCATCGTGCTGGCCGCCCTGCTGGCGGTGGCGCTGGCGGCATCGGCCACTTCCCTGCGCCTGCCCGGGCCGCTGCCCGACGACGGCCTGCCGGTTCTGCTGGCCCTGTGCGGCGTGGTCTCGGTGCTGCCGCTTTGGCTGTTTTCGCTGGCCGCGGCGCGGCTGCAGCTGTCGGTGATGGGCTTTTTCCAGTTCGTGCTGCCCACCACGCAACTGTTCGTGGCGCTGGTCTTCTACCGCCAGGCCGTGTCGCCGAATACCTTGCTGTGCTTTGCCGTCATCTGGCTCGCGCTGGGCGTGCTGGTTTGCGAACCGCTGGCCAGGCGGGCCCGTGGCACGCGCCCGGCGGCGTAGGGACCGGTGTCAGCGCGGCTGCGGCGTGGCGAACGCCTGTTCCACCGTGGCGGCGAAATGATCGATCGCATGCTGCATGGGCCCGGCCAGGTGCGGCTGGATCAGCCAGATATCCAGCACGGGCTTGAAGTCGGAAACGGGCACCGCATCCAGCGCGTCGCGGTGGCGGCTGCGCTCCAGGATCGGGCGCGGCATCAGCCCCAGCCCGACGCCGCTGGCGACGAGGCCCAGTTGCAGATCGGCGCCGAAGGTTTCCAGCTTGATGCGGAACGACAGGCCCTGCTCGGCCAGCGCGCGCGCCAGGCCGGCACGGAAGCCGCAGCCGTCGGGATTGAGGACCCAGCCCAGCTCGAAGATGTCGCGCAACTTGTACGAGCGCCGCGGCAGCGCGCCCTTCTTCGCCACCACCGCCAGCTCGATCCGGCCCAGCGTGCGCCCGGCCAGGCCGTCCGGCAGCACCCTGGTGGCCGGGAACAGGCCCACGGCGGCATCGAGTTCGCCGTTGGCGACCCGCTCGACGAGCTGGGCACCCCAGCCTGACGCCACTTCCGTATGCAGGCCGGGAAACGCGCCGTTCAGGCCCTGCAGCGCATCGAGCAGCACGACGTCGCCGATGGTCTGGATCACGCCGACGCGGAACACGCCGGTGGGCGTCTGGTCGTGCTGCACCAGGTCGCGCAGCCGGTCCACTTCCAGCAGCACGCGGGCGCACTGCTCGAACACCTTGCGTCCCATCGGGCTGGCGCGCGGCGGCTTGACGCTGCGGTCCAGCAGATCCGTGCCCAGCTCCTGCTCGAAGTTCTGCACGCGGCGGGTGATGGCCGATTGCGTCAGCCCCAGCGCCTCGGCGGCGGCGCTGACGGACTGGTTGCGCACCACGGCGACGAAGGCGGCGATATCGTCAATTTTCATGAAGGTGTCGGGATGGCTGTCCTGAAAGACCGCCATCTTACCTCCGCCTCCCGGCTCGCGTAACATTATTTACCCCCTAGAACTTGTAGCTGGCGCGCGCGTAGTAATAACCGCCATTGAAGCCGATCTGCGCTGCCTGGTTGTTGAACCGGTAGACGCCCAGGTAGCGGGTTTCCGCCGGCATCTCGGTCGGCGTTTCGTCGAACAGGTTCTGCGCCCCCAGCGCCACCTGCCAGCGCGGCGTGGCCTGCCAGCGCACTTCCAGGTCCGTCAGCGTCTTCGGCGCGTTTTCCACGTGCTGGAACACGGTGGTCGAATACGCGTCGGGACCCTTGTACAGCGTGGCCTCGCTCGACGTCTTGCCATAGCGGCTCGCATGCAGGCTCACGCTCCACTGGTCGCGCGTCCACACGCCGCCGACGATCAGCTTGTTTTTCGGCGACGTGCTGGTGATCCAGCTGACCTGCTGGGCGTTCAGCAACGGGTTGCCGTTGGTGTCGAAAGCGATCCGTTCCACCTTCGTGTTGTTGATGTTGGCGGCGGCATCCCAGTCGATGCGCCCGCCGCCGCCCAGCGGCGTCGTGTAGTTGAGCACGAAGTCGACACCCTCGGTGCGCGTGTCGACGCCATTGGCGAAGTAGCTGGCGCTCACCGATATCAGCCCGGTCGGCAGCGTGATGCCGGCGGTGCGCAGCGCATCCACGGCACGCTGCCCAGTATAGGTGCCGCCCTGGATGATGCGGTCGCGGATGCGGATCCGGTACGCATCCACGGTCACGTGCAGCCGGTCGACCGGCTCGGCCACGAAGCCGACGTTGATGCTGCGCGACTTCTCCGGCTTCAACGACTGCGCGCCCAGCGTGCGCGCGGCCGGCGAGTTGACGGCCAGCTGGCCCCCCGCCGTGGTCGGCGAGACCATCAGGCTCGTGTAGTTTTCCTGCGCCAGCGACGGTGCCCGGAAGCCGGTGCCCACAGTGCCGCGCAGCGCCGCCTTCTTCGTGAATTCGTAGCGGCTCGACAGCTTGGCATTGGTGGTGCTGCCGGCATCGCTGTAGTGTTCGTAGCGGGTGGCCAGGGCCGCCTCCCACTGCGGCGTGAAGCGGGTGGTCAGGTCGGCATATGCCGCGCCGATATTGCGCGTATGCTTGCCGGCGCTGATGTCCGACAGGCCGGGCAGCGCCTGCGCGCCGCTGCCGAACGACGAGGCCGCGTCGCCCGGGCCCACCTCGTAGGTCTCGCGGCGATACTCGGCGCCCAGCGCGACCTGCAGCGCGGCGGGCAGTACGCCCGTATCGAACGCGCGCGACACATCGCCGTTGGCTGCGATGTGGCTGTTCCTGTAGCGCGCCAGGTGGAAGCTGGTCGGCGTGGAGCCGGTGGCGACATACAGGTCCACGTTGGCCGAGTCTTCCATGCCGATGTTGACATTGTCGATGCCGTAGCTGACGCTGGCGTCCCAGCGCCAGGCACCGGTGCTGCCGCCGCGCGCGCCGGCCGTCAGGCTGCCGTCGTTCTCGTTGCTGGTCTCGACCGGGCTGAAACCGTCCGGATGCACGGCCGGCAGCCGGCTCGGCAGCCGGTAGTTCTGCACCGTGGCGCCGGCCCGGTGCGCCGCCGTGGCGAAGGCATAGAGTTCGATGTCGCCGCCCAGGTCGTAGCCGGCGTTGGCCGCCACCGACGTGCGCTTGCTGGCCGGGTCGCCGACGATGCGGTTCGCATACGTGCCGGTGCGTTCGTCCGGCCCGCTGCGCACGCTGTGCTCATGGCGGCGGAATTCCGCCGACAGGTGCAGGAAGCCGTCGGCGCCGAGCGCCAGGCCGGTATCGGCCGCCGCGCCCACGGTCAGGCCATCGCGCTTGTAATAGCGGCCCGACGTGCCGGTCAGCGTGCCGCCGCTGGACGATGATTTCAGGATCACGTTGATCACGCCGGCAATGGCGTCGGAACCGTATTGTGCGGCGGCGCCGTCGCGCAGCACCTCGATGTGGTCGACCGCGCTGACCGGGATCAGGTCGATGTCCACCGGGGTGGAGCCCTGTTGCGAGCCCGGGTCCGCCGAGATGTTGGCCGACGTGTGGCGCCGCTTGCCGTTGATCAGCAACAGGACGTGGTTCGGGCTCAGGCCGCGCAGGGTCAGCGCGCTGGTGAGGTTGGCGGCATCGCCGGCGATCGCCAGCCGGCTGACGGACGGCAGCAGCTTCACCAGCGCGTCGCGCAGGTCGGTCGCGCCGGTGCGCTGCAGCTCCTTGGCGCCGATCACGTCGATCGGGCTGAGGCTCTGGCCGGCGGAACGGGTCGTGTCGCGCGTGCCCGTCACGACGACATCCTGGATCAGCGCGGCGCCGGCGGCGCTGTTGGCGAGGGCGGTACTGCCGCCTGGTGCGGCCTGCTGCGCCAGCGCGGCGCCGGAAAATGCCAGCGACAGTGCGGCGGCGATGGGCAATCTGTTCTTGTTGGTCATGCGGATCGGGTCCTGTTGTTGTTGATGGTCGGGCTCAATGACGGGCAAAAGGCCGGGCTCACTGCCTGGCTTTGACGCGCACGGCCACCAGGTCGATCTCGACCAGTGCACCGGGCGCCGGCAGCGCGGCCACCTGCACGGCGGTGCGCGCCGGCTTGCCGGGCTGCGCTGCCGTGCCGAAGTACTGGCCGAACGCCGTGTTCAGGCCGTTGAAATCGAGCTTGTTGTCCAGCTGCGGGTCGCCGACGAGGAACACCCGCAGTTGCACGACGTCGCCGAACGTCAGGCCCTCGGCAGCCAGTGCCGCCTGCAGCTTGCGCAGCACCGAGTGCGTCTGCGCCTGCGTATTGCCGTACGCGGCGGGCGTGCCCTTCGGCGCGGACTGGTCGGCCACGTCGGGCAGCACGCCGCTGAAGTAGATGGTCTCCGCGCCGGCCGGCACGGTGACGGCGACGGAAATGGGGAAATTCGAGTCCGGGATCGGCGTACGGCGTACTTGCGCTGCGGCGCTGCCGGCGAGCAGGGTCGAGGCGGCAATGGCGGCGACGGCGGCCAGCGTGGCGACGGGAGTTTTCATCAGGCTCTTTCAGTGGTGGGAATGATTGCGGATTCAGTGGTGAAATCGCTTGTCGACGTGGATGTCGAAGCGGTTTTGCCGGCACGGCCGGCGACTTCCGCGGCAATGGCCGCCACGGCATGGTGGGCCGACAGCGCGGCGCCCTCCTGCCATGCGCCGATCTGGCTCAGGTATTCGCCGGCGAAATGCACGCGCCCTTCGGGCCGGTTCAGGCGCACGTATTGCCGCTCGTGCGGCGTGGCCCAGTGCACCCACGGGCCCAGCGAGTAAGGCACCTTGTGCCAGGCCACGCTGACCGGATTCTTCAGCAGCGCGGCGCTGCCGGGATGCACCCGGTCGATGACGGCGCGCGACGCATCGAACTGCGCCTGCAGCGGCAGGCTGGTGAAATCGCGCGCCGCCTGGCCGATGTTGTAGCAGCCGACCAGCACGCCGGTTGACCGGTGAAAACCTCCGCTCGGATACCAGATCAGCGCCGTTGGATGCTTGACGACCGATATGCCGCCATAGATGTTGCTGCCGCTTTCCCAGAAGCGCTCCGACTGCCAGGCGATCTTGCTGGCCGCATCGTAGGCAACGGAAGCAATGGCTTCCTTCACTTCGGCCGAGAAATTGGTCTGCACCTTTGCCAGTACGGGCAGCGGGAACGTGACGATGGCGAAATCGGCATCCAGCGTGCGCGCATTGCCGCCGCTGCGGTCACGCACCGCCACACTGACCCCGCCGGCGGCGCCGTCGCCGGTATTGCGGATCGACGTGACTTCGGTGTTCAGCGTGATCACATCGGCCAGGCGCGCCTGGAAGGCGGCCGGTATGCGGTCCATGCCGCCCACCGGTTGCAGCATGGTCGGCTGGAAGATCAACAGCTCGTCGAACACCAGCGCACCCCACAGATCCGGATCGAGCAGCGCTTCCAGCGACAGGGGTTCGGGCCGCTCGCCGACCTGCCCGTCGGCGCCCGGATAGACGGTGTAGCCGGAGCGCTCGGTGCCCTTGAAGGCCAGCTGACCATCGAGGTCGCCATACACTTTCAGGAATTCGACCAGCCTGGCGCGGTCGTCCGTGCCCAGCTCCCGGTCGAGCGCACCGCGGTCGGCCGCCCTGGCGAGCAGCTCGGCGACACGGCCGCGTGCATCGTTGACGGCGCGGCGCAGCTGGATCGGCTGGCCACCCTTGGCGGCGTCGGGCAGGAAATAGGCGCTGCGGCTGGAATTGACTTCCGCTTCCAGTTCCACGCCGAATTCCCTGCAATAGCCGAGGATCGTGCGGTGATGGCTCGGCAAGCGGGCCGGCCCGGCGTTGAAGTAGTGGCCGGCGGCGAAGTCGGCCACCTGCACGGTGCCGTCGGTGAATTCGATGCGGGTGCCGTTGCGGATGGTCCAGTTGCGCCCGCCCACCCGGTCGCGCGCCTCGATCACGCGCACCGTGTAGCCGGCCTTGCGCAGCTCGTGCGCCGCCACCAGCCCGGCAATGCCGGCGCCCAGCACCAGCACGCTGCGGCCGTTGCCCGAGCCGGGCGCCAGGTTCAGCGGCGCATTGGTGCCGGCACTGGCCACGTCGATCGCGCCCAGGCCGAGGGTCGTCATGGCCGCGCGTGCCGCCGCATAGCCGCCGCTGGCCGCCAGCTGCATCAGGAAAGACCTGCGTGTCACCGTCATCGAACGCTCCAGAATTGAAAGGATGGAACGATCTTAGGGGTGGCTTAATTATGTTAAAACTAATTATTTATCATAACTAAATATGATTGATACGCATAATCATGGCGGCGCGCGAGCCGTCTGGTTCCGCCGCGGCAAGCCACGGCCGCGATTGGTTCTACAATACCGGCCAGTCCGACTTCAACCTTTCGCTTCGACATGCCTCTGCAAAACGATACGCCGGGCCGCCCGTCCGGCCTTGCCTACCTGGTGGGCCGCCTCGATCACGTGCTGAGCCGCCGCCTGCGCGACAGCCTCGCGCCGCTCGGCCTTACGGTCACCCAGTACACTGCCCTGTCGGTGTTCCGCGCCCAGGGTTCGCTGTCGAACGCGCAGCTGGCCGAACGCACGATGGTATCGCCGCAGTCGGCCAACGAAATGGTCAAGACGATGGAGGCGCAGGGCTGGATCGAGCGCCGGCCGGACCCGTCGCACGGGCGCATCATCCAGATCAGCCTGACCATTGCCGGCCACGCCGTGATGGAACGCTGCGACGCCGAGGTGGTGAAGGTGGAGGCGCAGATGTTCGCCGGCCTGGCGCTGGAGGAAAAGATGGCGCTGCACAGCGCGCTGCGCGGCGCGGTGCGGGCGCTGAGTGGAAGCTGAACGGAAACTGAACGCGAACCAGGCGGAAACCGCGCCGCCAGGCAGGCGAAACCCGGTGGCAACCGCACGAAGCGCATCCACGCGTCACACGGCTGAAGCAAAAATCACCGATAATGGCGCACTTTTCCAACACACACTATGACGCAACTTTCCATCATCGTCGCCATCGACCGCCAGCGCGGCATCGGCGTCCGCAACACGCTGCCGTGGCACCTGCCGGAAGACCTGGCCCACTTCAAGCGCCTGACGACCGGGCATCCGATCATCATGGGCCGCAAGACGTTCGACTCGATCGGCCGCCCGCTGCCGAACCGCCGCAGCATCGTCGTCACGCGCGATGCGGCATGGCAGCGCGATGGCGTCGAAGCGGTGCAGTCGCTCGACGATGCGGTCGCCCTCGTGGGAGACACGCCGGCGTTCATCATCGGCGGCGCCCAGGTGTTCGACGCATCGCTCGCCATCGCGGACCAGCTGATCGTCACCGAGATCGACGGCGAATTCGAATGCGACACGTTCTTCCCGGCGATCGATCCGGCGGCGTGGCATGAAGCGGAGCGCACGCGGCACCAGTCTGCCAGCGGCCTGGCGTTCGATATCGTGCTTTACCGGCGCGTTGCCGGGTGAGCATTTCTCTGCCCCCTCAGGGTGGCGCCGCCGCCCATGCGCATTGAGTAATATTTTTCCACCTGAGCGGTGCGAATTCTGCGAGAATCGCGGACTTTTATTCCACAGTGGGTCGCTTCGTGGCGTCCCGCTAGCACCCAGCCCGCCCCGGTCATGAACGATCCCGGGCGGTTCTTCTTTTTGGAGACATCATGAAATTTCGTTTCCCCATCGTCATCATCGACGAGGACTTCCGTTCCGAGAACTCTTCCGGCCTGGGCATCCGCGCCCTCGCCGCGGCGATGGAGAAGGAAGGCATGGAAGTGCTGGGTGTGACCAGCTACGGCGACCTGTCGCAGTTCGCCCAGCAGCAGTCGCGCGCCTCGGCCTTCATCCTGTCGATCGACGACGAGGAATTCGGCGCGGGCTCGAAGGAAGAGACCGACCATGCGCTGAAGTCGCTGCGCGCGTTCGTCGAGGAGATCCGCTACAAGAATGCCGACATCCCGATCTACCTGTACGGCGAAACGCGCACCTCGCGCCACATCCCTAACGACATCCTGCGCGAACTGCACGGCTTCATCCACATGTTCGAGGACACGCCGGAATTCGTGGCGCGCCACATCATCCGCGAAGCCAAGAGCTACCTGGACGGCCTGTCGCCGCCGTTCTTCCGCGCGCTGGTGCACTACGCGAACGACGGCTCGTATTCCTGGCACTGCCCCGGCCACTCGGGCGGCGTGGCGTTCCTGAAATCGCCGATCGGCCAGATGTTCCACCAGTTCTTCGGCGAGAACATGCTGCGCGCCGACGTGTGCAACGCCGTGGAGGAACTGGGCCAGCTGCTGGACCACACGGGCCCGGTCGCCGCTTCCGAGCGCAACGCGGCACGCATCTACAACGCCGACCACTGCTACTTCGTCACCAACGGCACGTCGACGTCGAACAAGATGGTGTGGCACTCGACCGTGGCGCCGGGCGACATCGTCGTCGTCGACCGCAACTGCCACAAGTCGATCCTGCATTCGATCATCATGTGCGGCGCGATCCCCGTGTTCCTGATGCCGACCCGGAATCACCTGGGCATCATCGGCCCGATCCCGCTGGAAGAATTCTCGATGGAGTCGATCCAGAAGAAGATCGACAACAACCCGTTCGCGCGCGACGCGAAGAACAAGAAGCCGCGCATCCTGACGATCACGCAATCGACCTACGACGGCGTGGTGTACAACGTCGAAGTGCTGCGCGAACTGCTGGACGGGAAGATCGACACGCTGCACTTCGATGAAGCCTGGCTGCCGCACGCCACCTTCCACGACTTCTACAAGGACATGCACGCGATCGGCAAGGACCGCCCGCGCGCCAAGGAATCGCTGATCTTCTCGACGCAGTCCACCCATAAACTGCTGGCCGGCCTGTCGCAGGCTTCGCAGGTGCTGGTGCGCGATTCCGAGACCGTCAAGCTGGACAAGGACATGTTCAACGAGGCGTACCTGATGCACACGTCGACCTCGCCGCAGTATTCGATCATCGCCTCGTGCGACGTGGCCGCGGCCATGATGGAAGCGCCGGGCGGCACCGCGCTGGTCGAGGAATCGATCCTCGAGGCGCTGGACTTCCGACGCGCCATGAAGAAGGTCGACGAGGAATGGGGCAACGACTGGTGGTTCAAGGTCTGGGGCCCGGACACGTTCGCCGAGGAAGGCATCGGCACGCGCGACGACTGGATCTTCAAGGCCGAGAGCAAGGAATGGCACGGCTTCGGCGACCTGGCGCCGGGCTTCAACATGCTCGATCCGATCAAGGCCACGATCGTCAACCCGGGCCTGTCGCTGGACGGCCAGTTCGCCGACTCCGGCATCCCGGCATCGATCGTCACCAAGTACCTGGCCGAGCACGGCGTGATCGTCGAGAAGTGCGGCCTGTACTCGTTCTTCATCATGTTCACGATCGGCATCACGAAGGGCCGCTGGAACACGCTGCTGACCGCGCTGCAGCAGTTCAAGGACGACTACGACAAGAACGCGCCGCTGTGGCGCATCCTGCCGGAGTTCTCGGCGAACAACCCGCGCTATGAAAAGATGGGCCTGCGCGACCTGTGCCAGCAGATCCACGATTTCTACAAGGCCTACGACGTGGCGCGCCTGACGACGGAGATGTACACGTCGAGCATGGTGCCGGCGATGAAGCCGTCCGATGCATTCGCCAAGATGGCCCACCGCGAAATCGAGCGCGTGGCGATCGACGAACTGGAAGGCCGCATCACGTCGATCCTGCTGACGCCATACCCGCCGGGCATTCCGCTGCTGATCCCGGGCGAACAGTTCAACCGCACGATCGTCGACTACCTGCGCTTCGCGCGCGACTTCAACGAACGCTTCCCGGGCTTCGAAACGGATGTGCATGGCCTGGTCAAGCGCGAGGTCAACGGCAAGCGCGATTACTTCGTCGACTGTGTAAGGGAATAGTACGGCCGGGTTAAGGCCCGGCTGGCCCGGCAATGAGGCGGCCTGCGTGCCGCCTTTTTCGTGGCGGGTGTTTTTTATCGATTCGCGATACGACCGATAGCTCCCGGTCAAGGTTTTAATTAGTTAAACCGGGCCGTGGACTGCACTGCTATATTGACTGATGCGCCGCAAGGATTGCACGCGGCTACGGTCTTCGCGCATGAGGTGGCCATGGCGTTGTCGATCTGGATGCAGGCGCTGGGCCAGGGCGGTGCAAAAGCCGTTCCGGCACTGCGCGCGGCGCTCGGCAATGCGGGGGTGGCCGTGCGGGATGCCGGCGCCGCTCTATCGGCATCGAAATCGGCATCGATCTCTGCCTCGTCTTCAACTTCAACGTGCACCAGCGGCTTCGGCGTCGTGCTGTGCGGCGCGTGCGATGGCACGGTGCTGCAAACCATCCAGGACCTCGCGCTTCATGCGGCCGTGCTCGCCATCGACTGTACGGCCGAGCCGCTGCCGTCGGACACGATGTGGGCGCTGCTCGACGCGGGCGCGACCGACCTGTTGCCATGGTCTGGCGCCGAGCTGTGCGCGCAACAGGTGGCCGCGCGCCTGCAGCGCTGGGATGCCTTGCAGACACTGATGGCGTCGAATGCCGTGCAGGGCTGCCTGGTCGGCTGCAGCGCGGCGTGGCGTGCGCTGGTGCAGGGCGTCGTCGAGGTGGCCGCCTTCACGCAGTCGCCCGTGCTGATCACCGGCGAAACGGGCACCGGCAAGGACCTGATCGCCCAGCTGATCCACCGGCTGTCGGGCACGCCCGGCGAGCTCACCGTGCTCGACTGCACCACGCTGTCGCCCGAACTGGCCGGCTCCGAGCTGTTCGGCCATGAACGGGGGGCGTTTACCGGCGCCGTCAACGCGCGCGACGGCGCTTTCGCGCTGGCCGACGGCGGCATCCTGTTCCTCGACGAGGTCGGCGAACTGCCGCTGTCGCTCCAGGCTCAACTGCTGCGCGTGATCCAGGAAGGCAAGTTCAAGCGGGTCGGCAGCAACCAGTGGCAGCCGACCCGGTTCCGGCTGGTGTGTGCCACCAATCGCGACCTGGAAGCCGATATCGCCACCGGCGCCTTTCGTGCCGACCTGTATTACCGGATCGCCGCCTGGCGCTGCCGTCCGCCGCCGCTGCGCGAGCGCCAGGCCGACATCCTGCCGCTGGTCGACCATTTCCTGCGCCAGTTCGACCCGAAGGGCCAGGGCTGCCGGCTCGACGGCGCGGTGCGCGACTACCTGCTGACGCGCGACTACAAGGGCAATGTGCGCGACCTGCGCCAGACCGTGGCGCGCATCTGGTACCGGCACACCGGCCCCGGCCCGATCACGATCGGCGACGTGCCGCCGGACGAACGGCTGCACCACGCCCCCGCCTGGCCCGATGCGCCGTTTCGCGACGCCATCCGCCATGCCGTCGACCGTGGCATGTCGCTGGCGCGGATCGGGCAAGCCGCCGCCGATACCGCCATCCAGCTCGTGCTCGAGCAGGAGGACGACAACAACCAGCGCGCTGCCCAGCGGCTGGGGGTCACGGACCGCGCGCTGCAGATTCGCAGGAAGGCGGCGCGCGAGGTGGACGCCGGTAGCGGGCTGTGAACCCGGCGGTTCCATCGATGATCCATGCTACAGGAACTGCGATGCGGTGAATGCTACCGGCAGTTCGTTGAGGATGTTGCTCAGCACGCCACTTGGGCGGGCCCGTACATGCAGCTCCTTTTCGCATGCCCTGCGCTCGTCCGGCGTCAGGTGGGGCGCCACCCAGATGAACACCGGATAACGCGCCAGGTCCAGCCCGAACGCGTTGCCGCAGCGGCGGTGCTGCATCAGCCGCTGGCGCAGGTTGCCGCTTTCGCCGCTGTACGCCCGCGACGGCGATCCGGGCGGGAACTGGATGATGTACAGGCCGCAATAAGGTCCCTGCCCGGGTGCCGAATACAACAGCCGGTCCATCTGGTCGAGGGTACCGATGTAGACATAGGACGCCATCGCGCCGGCGACCGGCGTGCGCAACTGGGCGGCGATGGCCGGGTCCAGCGGCGGGCCGCCCGGGTGACCGGTCAGGAAGCGGCTGCCTATGGTCTTGCGCTGCCGGCACACCGGCGGCGGGCTGGCGCCCCTGCCGCGCAATGCCTCGTCCTCCTGCTCCCCTTCAAGCACGGGGAAATCGAGCGTTTCAAAGTACGCGTTCATGGCGATCCTTACCTTTCGATGATGGTATGGCCTGCGGCTGCGCATCCGTGGCCGCGCCCCTGGGCGGCGGCGCATCGGCAGGCGCGAGGCCGGCCAGGCGCAGGAAATTGTTGCCCAGGATTAGCGCCTCGTCTTCCTTCTTCAGCCCCAGCAGCCGCACCTTGTGCAGTTCCAGCCCAGGGTGCAGCCACGGCCCGTCCGATCCGAACAGCACCTTGTGCGGCCCGGCGCGGCGTACGGCGTCGCACAGCAGGTCGAAGCGCCGGATGCCGGAGGTGTCCGTATAAATGTTCGGATGCCGCACCAGGTGGTCGATCAGCGAGAGCTGCGCCGACCACTGGTCGCCGAAGCTGCCCAGGTGCGGCAGGATGAAATCGACGTCCGGGTACTGCGTGGCCAGCAGTTCGGCCACGTGCACGTCGCCCATCGGGTCGTACAGCACGGGAATGCCGAAGGTGCGCGCGGCCTCGCAGATCTCGCCGCTGATCGGCGCGTCGTGCCGGTGCACCTTGATGCCGACAAAGCCGTACTCTTCCACGGCCGTCCTCACCATCGTGCCGATGCGGCCCCGGTCGCGCGCCGCGTGGACGAAGGCCAGGCCGTAGTAGCGTTCCGGCTGCGCCGCGACGAGCTCCGCCACGGCCGCGTTGGCACGCGCGTAGTCGGAGTGGAACGCGGCCAGCAGCACGGTGCGGTCGATGCCGGCCGCCGCCGCGCGGCGGGAATAGCGCGCCAGTGCCAGGTCGCTGTCCCACGGCCCCGTGAGCCCGTCGCCGGGGCCGGCGTGGCAATGGCAGTCGATGATCATGGCGCACCGCCTAGACCCGCGCCGACGGCACGTGCTGGCGCATTGCCGCCAGCAGGGCGTCGCGCACGGCGGCCGGGCTGCCGTCGCCATCGACGGCGTTTTGCGCCGCGCTGCCGGCAATGCGCACGAAGCGGCGCGCCATCTCCAGTTCGGCCTGCTCCGGATCCATGCCTTCCGCTTCCATTTCCAGCGCACTGGCCAGCGCGGAACCGGCCGCCTTGCCGATCATCGTGCCCACGCCGGGGATCGGGATCATCGAGCCCAGCGCGCCGCCGACGAACGGCAGCGCCGTCTTGGCGACCCCTTTCAGCACGCCGCCCAGCGGCTTGACCACCTTGCCGACCACCGAGCCCACCTTCTTGATGCCCTTCCACGCCTTCTTGAACAGGCCGCCGAGGAACTGGTCCAGCTCCTCCTCGCTGGCGACCGACAGCAATTCCATCGCCAGTTCCATTTCCTCGACTTCCGAGAACGGCCCTTCGAACTCGCCGAAGCCGCCGCTCTCACTGCTGAACTCGGCGCCGAACTCTGCGCTGAACTCCGACCGGTATCCGCCGTTGAGCCCACCACCGAAGCCGGCCGAAAATGGCAGGACCTCGAACTCCCCCTGGCCGCGGCATTTGCCGCAGGTGCCACAGCTGCATTGTGATCCACTCATGATGTTCTCCCCTGGTTCATGTCCGTTACTCCCAGCCCAGCAATTCCATTTCCAGCTCCGCGTTCTGGTTCGTCAGCACGCCCGGGTGGTGCTTCAGCATCGCCCGGTTGATCGCCATTTCGATGTTGCGGCGCGCCGCTTCCGGCCGCGCGCTTTCCGCGATGTAGACGTGGTGTCCCGCCACCGGCAGGCCCAGCACCGTCGCTCCCAGGCGGTGCTTGACGAGGCGCTCGTGCAGGTTGCCGGTCTGGCCGTTGTAGGCCTTCCACGCATTGCCCTTCCTGAACGTGATCAGGTAGAAGCCGGGCTTCCTCGGCAGGACCAGGTTGCGCACGTTGTCGAGGCGACCCACGTACCGGAAGGCGGGCGCCGCCGCCGCCATCGAGGCCAGCACGCTGCGCAGCACGCCGGGCATCTCGTCCTGCGTGGCAGCGTCGCCGTCGCCATCGCCGCCGTCCGTGGCGGGAAGATCGATCGGCTCGATGGGCGCAGGCGGCTGGTCCTCCGGCGCCGCGGCACCCTGTGCCGGCAGCGGATACCCCATCGGTTCGCTGACCATCACGCCACCCGGCCAGCCGCCGTAGAACGGGCCCCAGTAAGGCCCGCGCGGCCAGCGGCCGGCAGGTGGATAGGGACGCGGACCGGGACGCGGCCCCGGACCAGGCCTGGGGCGCCCCTGCGGCCGGCCCGGCCGGGCTGCCTGGCCGCGCCCGGGCCGCGGACCGGGTCGGGACCCTGGCCGCGAACCCGGCCCGCTGACCGGCCCGCTGACCGGCCGGCCACCGCCCCTGCCGCCGCCCCTGCCGCCTCCCCTACCTCCTCCCCCGCCACCCCGCGACATGCCGCCCCGCTCTTCCTCCATCTCGTCCTCGCCCAGCCACTCGTCAGCCGTGGCTTCCAGCTCGCCTGCCGCGAACGGCAGCGTTTCGAATTCCTCGTTCATGCCAGCTCCTTCACGTGATGCCGCAGGGCCTGCGCCGCCCGTGCGATGTCCGCCTTCGTGTGGTCCGCGCGCAGCAGGAACGCCAGCAGCGCGGCGCCACCCCTGCACTGCGGTACCGCCATGACACCCTCGCGCCGCAGCGCCGCATGGGCCGGTGCCAGGTCCAGCCGGCGCGGCAGCCGTACCGCCTGCACGGGGAACGCGCCCCCCTCGGCAGCGATGCCGCGCGCCGCCAGCGCGGCGCGGAACTCGCCGATCCGCTGCCGCAGCGTGGCGCGCAATGCGTCGCCGCAGGCCGCGTTCAAGGCCAGCGCGTGGCGCGCCGCGACGACCGTCGCCACCGCCGGCGGGCTGGCGTGCAGGCGCATGTCGCTGACGGATTCGAAGCGCCGCACCAGCGCGGTACTGCCTGCCAGTACCGCCAGTGGCACGCCGAATCCCTTCGCCAGCGATGCCCCGACCAGCACCGGTGCACCAGCCAGTCCATGGGCGGCGACCGAGCCGCCGCCACGCCGGCCCAGCACGCCCAGCGCCTGCGTATCGTCCAGCAGCAGCAGGCCGTCCGCGCGTGCCGCCAGCGCTGCGTAGCGTGCCAGCGGCGGCGCGTCCGCATGGCCGGGGTAGTAGCCGTCCGCCAGGATCAGCGGCCGGCGGCCCAGGTTCCGTGCCTGCGACACCAGCACGGCGAGCTCCGGCAACGCGCCGCTGCGAAACACCCGCAGCGGCAGGCCCATGCCGGTGGCGCGTTCGGCGCCCCAGCGCGCCACCGGATACGCCGCCCCATCCACCAGCACCGTGTACGGCCGGCCCTCGCGCTGACGGCCCAGCATGCCGAACAGGTCCCAGAACAGGTGCAGCGTCGACGGCAGCAGCGTCGCCGCCGCGCATCCTTGCAACTGCGCGAGCTCGCGTGCCACCGCGCGCGCGCCCGGCACTTCGGCCAGCGCCGCCGGCTTGCCCAGCGTGAGCGCCGGCCAGTCGTCCAGCGTCGCCCGGCCATGCCGCAGGCCCAGGTACAGGGCGCTGGTGAAATCGGCCGCCGCGTCAGCGCCCACCGCGCGCTCACATCGCCGAGCGCTGTTGCTGCCGGGCCAGGCGCTGGCGCAGCAGCACCGAAGGCAGCGTCGCTTCCTCGGCCGGGTTGGTCGCATCGACCGACAGGTCGACACCGGTGGCGGCGCGGTAGGCATGGATGTAGCCCTGCGCCTGCGGCCGCCAGAAGCGCGCCCAGTTGAATGCCTGGGTGGCTTCGTAGACATCGCTCCAGTGGCCGAAGCGGATCGACAGCAGCAACTGCTCGCCGAAGATCGCCAGATTGCGGAAGTGCATCACGCTGGTATCGCTCCACATCTGCAGCTTCTTCATCGCATCGACCCGGTCCATCCACGGTTCCGGGTAGGCCACCATCACGCGTGTGGGCAGGAATTCGCGGAACTCCGGACGCGCCAGCAGCCATTGCTGCATCAGCATCTCGATGCGCGCCGTCGACGGCAGGTCGCCATACTGGTTGTGCGCCCCCTGCGACAGGATCAGGTGCACTTCCTTCAGCGCGTTCAGGATCGGGAACGCGTCGGCCTTGACCGTGGTGTCGTCGTCCTGGCGATAGAAGGCCGTCAGCAGGCGCAGCAGGTGGTGGAACGCTTCCAGGAACTTCGACCGGCTGTCCGCCGGGCGCATGTTGCGCACCGCCTTGCCGTCCAGCCGGACACCGTAGTGGTGGTCGTACTCGTAGTTGCGGCGCACCACGGTGAGGCGGTGCTGTTCATCCTGCGTGTAGCCCCACAGCAGGTTGTTCAGCGGGCGCAGCATATCGATCTCGGTGTTCGCCAGCGGGTCCGACGCCAGCGGCGAGCGCAGGTTCTGGAAGCGCTGCGTGATCACATTCATCGTCTGCACCAGCATGCCCTCTTCCTGCCAGTAGTTCCAGATCAGTTCGATCAGGCAGGGGTTGGCCAGGCGCTCCTGGATGATGCCGAAGCAGATGTCGGCATTGTGTTCCTGGTTGTGCGCGATCAGGCGCACGTCGGGCAGCTTGCCGCGGATGACGGCCAGGTACGGCAGCATCGGTGCACCCTCGATCGTCTCCAGGTAGTCGCGCTCGAGGATCTCCTTCAGGCTGCCCACCGCCGGGATATCGCGCCGGTCCAGGTAGGCATTGTCGCGCTGGTTGTCGAAGGCGAACGGCGACGAGAACACGCCGCAGTTCACCATCACGAAGGCTTCGGTGGCCGCCTTCAGCACGCGGTACGCATCCGAATCCGTGAACGGCAGCGCGCGCCGGCGCTTCAGGTCGTTGAACGCGGCCCGGGTCGACTTGAACGGCTCCGAGTCACGATCGACCGTGTCGACCGTCCTGCCGCAAAACAGTTCGTCGAGGAAGTCGCGATAGTGGTTGAACGACAGCGCTTCCGTGCTGTTGCGGATCAGCGTCCACAGCGCCAGGTCCGGCGTCGCCTCGGTTTCCGTGCGCGACAGGGACACGCCGATGTTGCCGGAAATCGGCTGCGTCGGCCTTTCCACCGACTCGAATTCCAGTCCCACCGCCAGCGCCGCCCCGGCCGGCCCAGGGCCGGACTTCCGGTGCGATTCCGCGCCGGGTCGGATACCGCGCACGGCGAACACCACGTCGGCCAGGAAATCCTGGCGCCCTGGCGCCCGCAACTGGCGGCTGTACGCCATGTCCGAGGTGGCGCCGTGCACGCGCCAGTCGCCGGCCGGCACCACCGACACCGTACCGACGTCGAACAATTTCCACGGGCTGCCATGGCGCACGATCGCCGTGTTGCCGACCACGGCGTCACCGTCGTCGGCTACCCTGCCCGGCTGCTGGAAGCGGATCTCGAACACCGGATCGATCGGCAACGCAAAGGCCAGCGTCGGGTCGGCGTTGCCGGTCAGGTCGGCCGCCAGCACGCGCGTGGTACCCGGCTGCATGTCGAACGGCGTGACGTTGCCGTACACCACCGCGTAGCGTCCCCGCTGCAGGTTGAAGAACTCGACCTCGCCCTTTTCGCCGGTTTCCTCCGTTGCCCGCCAGTGGAAGATCGATTCCGTCAACCGTTTCTCCTCCATCAGCGCGCCCGGATGCATGTCGAACGGGAAGTGGTCGGTCTCGATCCAGTACACGTCCACGGTGGCATTGCGCACCGGCACTCCGCTTTTCGCATCGAATACCCTGACTGTCATGCGTCCCAACGTCCCGTCATTCACGGCCGCGGCCGGTACTACCCTCTTGTTAGCCATGTCACTCTCCTCAATGGTCAATCACCGTTCGATCCGTGCCGTGCCTTCGCCGGCGAGCGTGCCGCGCATCGCCCAGTACGTGAGCAGGCGCGCCAGCAGCACGCTTTCATCCTCCGGCGCCAGCAGGCCATCCGCGCGCGCCTGCCCGATCACCGCCAGCACCAGCGACGGCGCGCTGTCGTACATGCGCTGCGGCGCCGCGTGCCACCAGCGGAACAGCCGCGCCAGCCGCGCCGGCTGCCTGGCGCCCACCGCCATCGCCTCCATCAGCGAGGCGCCGCGCAGCGCGCGCGGCCGGTGGTGGGCCAGCAGGCCGGCCATCGCCGGCAGGCTCGCCGTCAGCTGTTCCAGCAGCAGCCGGTCGTGCGCCACCAGGCCGTCGAGCGGATAGAAGCCGTCCCACAGCCGTTCGATGCGCGTCCATTGCGGGTGCGGATACAGCAGCCGACCCAGCGCGCAACTGAGTTTCACGCGCAGCCACGGCACCGGGTGCGGGTCGTCGCCATTCAGGCGAAACACGAAGACGCGCGGCAGCGACAGCACGCCGATCAGCCCCAGCGTGGCGACCACGCCGACCCGTGCCAGCGACCAGAAATCGGCCACCACCTCGGAGATCCACCGTTCCCACAGCCGCCACACGTGGCCCGGGCCGCTGCCGCCGTGCTGCAGTGCCTGCAACACGGGCCGCAGCGAGCCGACCAGGTCGAGCAGCGCGGCACCCTGGTGCCCCACCTCATGCACCAGCGACGAAGCGATGCTGCTGCCGATCATCCGCTCGCGCGGCACGCGGATGATGGCGACCGGGTTCTCGCCGCCGCCGGGCAGGCGGGTACGGGCGCGCCGGATCGCGGCACCGGGCCCCCGGTCCAGGTAGCACACCAGTGGCGGCGAGTCGAAATAGCCGCCGGGCAGCCGCAGCGCATCGCGCGACACCGCATCCAGCCCGGCCAGCCAGACTCCGTTGCCGTGTTCGCTGCGCTGCGTGACCACGTCGATGAACAGGTCGAACTGGGTCAGCGCGGCGTTGAACTTCAGGCGCAGGAACGTGAAGCGGCGCTGCGCATCGGCCACTGACACCCGGCGCGCCGCCGGCCCGCGCAGCCAGTCGAGGAAGCGCCGCACCATGGTGCGCAGTTCGCGCCGACCCAGCGTCAGGTGCCGTTCGATGGCCGCCTGCGCCGGCGCCGGCAGCGCGGCCGCCGGCACCATCGGCTCGATCAGCACGAACGGCTGCATGCGGTCGACGCGGTTCAGCAGCGAGCGCGCTTCCTGCGCCAGCATCCACGCGGCATAGGCGTCGATGGCCATGGCCGTCAGGCGCCGTACAGCACGATCTTGCGGCCCTGCCGCATCCAGCGCCCGCTGCTGGCGCGCGCGCCGCTGCCGCCAGTACGGCCCTGGCCGGAGGACTGCATGCCCTGGCCGCCCTGCGCCGTCATCGCGCCCTGCCCGCCCCGTGCCCCGCCCTGCCCCTGGCCCAGCAATCCCGGCGCGAACTGCTTCGCCGCCGCGGTGGCCGCCTGCTGGGCGATCTGGCGCGGGTCGCCGCCACGCGCCTGGGCGGCGCGGTTGACGGTATCCGCGGCAATCTTCACGAACGTCTTGGCGCCTTCGAATTCACGGTCTTCACCGGACATTTCTCCTTCCGCCTCCAGCCCCAGCGCATTGCCCGCCGCCGACGCCAGGCCGCTGCCGATCTTGGCACCCAGCGGGCCGCCAAAGTAGCCGCCGATCGCGCCGCCGGCCATCGGCAGTGCCTTCTTGGCCACCCCTTTCAGCACGCCGCCGACCGCCTGGCCGACGGGCGACTTGATGATGTTGCCGGCCACCGATGCGGCCTTCTTCAGGAAGCTGCCGAGGAACTGGTCCAGTTCCTGTTCATTGGTCACCGACAGCAGTTCGTTGGCCAGTTCCATCTCGTCCGCCTCGGACAGCAGGCCGCCGCCCTCGCCGGTCCATTCGCCTTGGCCGAACTCGTACTGTTCCATTTCGTAGCCGCTGCCGCCGCCAAATTCCTGGCCGTATTCCAGGGTCGTGCGATCGATGTCGTGCATGATTAGCTCCCGTTAGATAACACTTACAACACATCAAAATTGGAACGGCCCCACCGCCCCGCCTACAAATCGATGATCTGGATGCGCTGGCCCCGGCGCCGCCAGTTGCCGCCCTGCGGCCCGGCCGGCTCGGCAGGCCTGGAGCGCTGCCGCAGCAACCCGGGGGCATTGCGGCGCGCGGCCTGCATCAGTGCCTGCTGGGCCGCCTGCCCGGGCGGCTGCGCGGCCCGGGCCAGCGCCTGCCGGGCGGCGTCGCTGGCCAGCCGCACGAAATGCCGCGCCACTTCGAATTCCTTGTCCTCGGGCGACAGCCCTTCCAGTTCGAGCCCGAAGACGGCCGATGCCTTGCGTTTCAGGTCGGCCGGCGCGCCCGTGGCATCGAGCGGGAAGATCATCCGCGCGGCGCGCTGCAGCACGCGCAGCACCGGCTCGCGCGCCGCCGCCTGCCGCGCGTTGGCGGCCGGGCCGACGAGGTCGGCCAGCACCGGCGCCAGCTCGGCGGCGCTGCGTGCTTCCAGCAGCCTGACGGCGAAATCCAGTTCGCCATAGTCGCCCCGGCTGCCGCCATCCGATGGCGCGGCCACCTCATCGACGGGCGGTAATTCCAGTTCCGGTTTGTAGTCGAGCAGGCGGCGATCAGCGCGTTGACGATCCATGGCGGGCTCCCCGTGGTGTGCGGCCCGATGCCGCACGCACCGTGGGTAAGTGCAAAGGCCATGCCAGGCTTTTTACGGGGGGGGTGCCGCGGCGCGGCGAAAAAGGGTTCGCCCCGCGGCGGGCGCGGGGCGAAAGCGGCGAAGCGACGTTCGCCGGCGGGATTCAGCGAAGGCTGCGGCTCAGGCCACGACGGCGACCGTCAGCGTGGCCACGTAGCCATCGGTCGCATTGCCGGTCAACGTGGCCAGTTGCAGCGAGTAGCCGTCGCTGAAGATGTTGTCGGTGGCAAAGCTGATCTGTGCCAGGTTGCGCACGCTGGCGCTGTAGCCGGTGGTGGCGTACACGTGGTTGCAGATGTCGGTCGGGAACGCGAACTGCGACGTCTTGATGCGGTTCGACGCACTGGATGCCTTCGCCAGCGTGGCATACACCTCGAAGTGCACGTGCGGCATGCGGCCCGCATAGCAGCCGGGGAAGATCGTCGCGAACGTGATGTCGCCGTTCGCGTCGGCTTCCTGCACGCCGCGCAGGTAGTTCTGGTTCGTCACGCCGCTGGAATACAGCGAATAGTTGCCGTCCCGGTCGCAATGCCAGAGGTATACGGCGAACCCGCTGGCCGCCGCGCAGCTGTTGTTGGCGTTGACGATGTGCAGCCTGATCGTCAGCGGTACGCCGGCCGCCGTGCCGCTCATGCCGCCGAAGCTGGAGCGGATGTCGCTGCGCACGACGCCGCTCTGCGCCAGCACGTTGACGACGCCGCCGCTGTTGCTGTTGGTCCCGTCGGCCGGGTACGGGCCACCGGTTTCCTCGGGGATGACCGAGCAGCTGCTGCTGGTGGTCGTGGCGGTGCCCGTGCTGCCGCCGCCTGTATTTGTCGTGGTGCCCGTGGACGTCGTGCCGGTCGCACTGGTACCTGTGCCGGTGTCGGTGGTGCTGGCTGCCGTGTCCGAAGAACCGCCGCATCCGAGGATGGGCAACGATGCCGCGCCGGCCAGCAGCCAGCGCAGCGACTGGCGCCGTCCGGCCGTGGTGTTCAGCATCGTTTGCAGGTCTTCTTCCAGGCTGTGGCCGTGATATGCCATGACTTGCTCCGTTTGTCTCGTTGTTGGTCTCGTTCGTCAGTTCGCGCCGGGGCGCGGCGCATCCGCACTCCTGCGCTCGTCGAACGACTTGCGCTGCTCGGCGGTCAGCACGCCCAGCACCTTCTGCTCGGTACGCAGGTGCGACAGCGTGATGTTGGCATCCGCCTGGGCCGCGGCCTGCGCGAGCTTGACGGCCGCGCCGTCGTCGTACTTCGCCGTGGCGTGCAGTTCGAACAGCGCGCGGTCGGCCTTCTCGCGCGCCCTGGCCTGTTCGCGCAGGTAAGGCACCTGGCCGTGCACGATGGCGAAGATCTTGTCCTGCTGGGCCTCCGTCAGCACGGTGCCGCGCAGGTAAGGCGGCACGCCGTCGAAGGCGGGACCGGCATCCGGGCCGAAGCCCTGACCACCGCCGTCGCCGCGCGCGCCGCGCGGTCCGTCTTCTCCGTGCATCGCAGGGCCGCGGCGGTCATCGGCGCGCGGGCCGATGCGCTGGCCGTCGCGCTGGTTGTCGGGCTGGTTTTCATCGAAGCCTTCGTCGCCGTTGCCCAGCGCAAGCGCTGCCAGCGGCAGGGCCAGCACGGTGGCAAGCAGGAATCGTTGCAGGTTCTGTGTTGTGTTTTTCATCAGCGGTCCTTCGGGTGACAGTGGAGCCGCCATTCTCCGAGGGTGCCGTGTAAAGCGCGGTTAGACGCACGTAAATCCATGTAAATGGCCCTGTGCGTCAGGCTGTAAAAGCACGTAAATGCGCATTGCGGCGATGCCTTCGCGCCCAGCCGGGCTGCTATCATGGACCCTTTGCAGCCTGACGAAGACGTGATGAGCAAGGTCCTGTTGATCGACGACGATGTCGAACTGGTAAGCATGTTCCAGGAATACCTGGAACAGGAAGGTTTCGAAGTGAAGACGGCCCACGACGGCGAAGCCGGCATGGCTGCCGCGCTGACGGGGCAGTACGCGATCGCGATCCTCGACGTGATGATGCCCCGGATGAACGGGCTGGAAACGCTGCGCCGCATCCGCGCCGCCAGCCGCATGCCGATCCTGATGCTGACCGCGCGGGGCGACGATACCGACCGCATCGTGGGCCTGGAACTGGGCGCCGACGATTACGTGACCAAGCCCTGCACGCCGCGCGAGCTGACGGCGCGCATCCGCGCGATCCTGCGCCGCACGGCCGGCACGCCAATGGACCAGCTGGCATCGGCGCCGCTGGTAGTGGGCCAGTTGACGATGTGGCCGGAACAGCGGCGGGCCGCGTGGGCCGGCGCCACGGTGGATCTCACCAGCACCGAGTTCAACCTGCTCGAAGTGCTGGCACGCAATGCCGGCAAAGCCGTCAGCAAGAACACGCTGTCCGAACAGGGTCTGGGCCGGCCGATGGCCCGTTTCGACCGCAATATCGACGTGCATTTGTCCAGCCTGCGCCACAAACTGGGCACGCTGGCCGACGGCCGCTCGTGCCTGCAGACCGTCTACCGGATGGGCTACCAGCTGATCAAGGATTGACGTGGGCCGCCTGTTCTGGAAGTTCTTCCTGTCGATCCTGCTGGCGCAGGTGGCCGCCACGGTGGGCATCGGCGGCGCCCTCTGGCTGAAGAACCGCGCCGCGGAACAGGAACAGCGCCCGGCCATCGACACCAGCCCGCCGGCCGCGATGGCGATCGAGTCGGCCGCCGCCACGCTGGAGTTCGGCGGGCCCCTGGCACTGGGCCGGCTGCTGGAAAACATGGACCGCCACCGCGTGTTCGCCGTGGACGACCTGGGCAAGGAACTGCTGGGCCGCATCGTCAACCCGGTGCAGGCGGCGGCCGCGCGCGCGGTGCTGGACAAGGGCGATACTCGCGTGGTGCGCCGGGTGACACTGCCGAATGGCCGCCATTACCTGCTGTTCCTGCCGGCGCAGGACCGCATGATTTCGATGAGCACTGCCGACGCGCGGCCGCTGCTGGCCAGGGCCGGCATGCCGATGCTGGACGGCGGCCCGCGCTGGCCTGGCCCGCAGCCCGGATTTCAATACGGTTTCCAGGCCGCCCCCGCCGCCGCTGGCGTACCGCCGGCACCCGCGAGCGCAGCGCCGTCCCGCATGGATGGCGGCGGTCCCGGCCCGATGATGGGACCGGATGGCCCGCGCGGGCGCTTCCAGCCGCTGACCCCGTTCGTTCCGCTGGCCGCCGCGCTGGTCGCCAGCCTGCTGTTTGCCGCGCTGCTGGCCTGGTACTTTGCGCGCCCGATCCGCTCGCTGCGCCAGGCATTCGAAGCCGCCTCGCACGGCGATCTTGCGCCGCGCTTTGCCGGCACGGGCAAGCGCGGCGACGAGCTGACCGACCTGGGCCGCGACTTCGACCGCATGACGGCGCGGTTGCGCAGCCTGATGGATGGCCAGCGCCGCCTGCTGCACGACGTGTCGCACGAAATGCGTTCGCCGCTGGCGCGGCTGCAGGCGGCCATCGGCCTGGCGCACCAGAACCCGGCGCGGATGGCGTCGTCGTTCCAGCGTATCGAGCGGGAGAGCGTGCGCATGGACAAACTGGTCGATGAACTGCTGACGCTGTCCCGCCTCGAAGCGGGCGCCCTGGACGGCGCGCGCGAGGAAATCGACGTGGCCGAACTGCTGCAAGGGATCGTCGGCGATGCGCAGTTCGAAGCCGCGACACAGGGCCGCAGCGTGGCCGCGCGCGGCACGGCGGACGTGGTGCTGCTCGGCCAGCCGGACCTGCTGGCGCGCGCGATCGAAAACGTGGTGCGCAACGCGATCAAGCACAGCCCGGAAGGCGAGACGATCCTCGTCGACAGCGCCGTCGATGGCGGCGTGCTGCGCATCCGCGTGCTCGACCGCGGCCCCGGCGTGGCGCCACAGGACCTGCAGGCGATCTTCGAGCCCTTCTTCCGCAGCAGCGGCACCGAGAAGGACGTCGAGGGGCATGGACTCGGGCTGGCGATCGCCCGCCAGGTGGTGCAGCAGCATGGCGGCACGATCGGCGCCGCCAATCGGGAAAATGCGCGGGAAGGTGAGCGGAACGACCGGACTGGCGGTGGGTTGTGCGTGGAGATCGCGCTGCCGCTGGATTGAACACGTGGCCGTGCGCCGGGTGTGCGATTGCCGGTGCCTGTATGGGGCGCCGATGAAACAACGGCGCCTCCCGGCGCCGTTGTTTCATCAGCAGGCTTTTTCCATCAAGCCTTCGGCAGCGTCACGCCTTGCTGGCCCTGGTACTTGCCGTTGCGGTCCTTGTACGAGGTTTCGCATTCCTCGTCGCTCTGGAAGAACAGCACCTGGGCGCAGCCTTCGCCGGCGTAGATCTTGGCCGGCAGCGGCGTGGTGTTGGAGAATTCGAGCGTCACGTAGCCTTCCCATTCCGGCTCGAACGGCGTGACGTTGACGATGATGCCGCAGCGCGCATACGTCGACTTGCCGAGGCAGACCGTCAGCACGTCGCGCGGGATGCGGAAGTATTCGATGGTGCGGGCCAGCGCGAACGAATTCGGCGGGATGATGCAGACGTCGCTTTTCACGTCGACGAACGAATTCGAATCGAAGTTCTTCGGATCGACGATCGTGCTGTTGATGTTGGTGAAGATCTTGAACTCGTCGGCGCAGCGGATATCGTAGCCGTACGACGACGTGCCGAACGAAATGACCTTGCGGCCGTCCACTGCCCTTACCTGGCCCGGCTCGAAGGGCTCGATCATTCCGGTCGATTCCGCCATCCGGCGGATCCATTTGTCGCTTTTAATCGTCATCGCTAAGGCTTCAATGCTGTTGGTGGAAGGTGCGGCGCCGCCGCGTGGGGGCGATTTTACGCGATCGGGCCGGCCGATGAGAAGTTTTGCAAGGTTCCACGGTGGCTTGCGCTGGCCCGACGCTGGCGTTACGCCCGTCCCGCGCCGGTCCTATCCCTGCGGCGCCGGTGCACCGAGCGCCAGTTCCGCGCCGATCAGCTCGCACACCATGTCGCGGATCGCCTGCGCCGTCAGCACGGGGAACTCCATCGGGAACAGATGTCCGCCCGGCATCAGCCGGAAATTGCGGCCCACCAGTGCCTTCGTTGCCGCCAGCCCGGCCTGGCGGTTTTCCATCGAGATGCGCCCGGCCAGGTAACCGACCGGCACCGGGAACTCGCCGGCCACCAGCCCGCCCACGTGATGGGGCAAGGTGCGGTAGATCGCCGTTTCCACTTCCCGTGAGAAACGCAGTTGCACCCCTTCGGGATGTGGCGCCAGGCCCGCGTGCAGATAATCCTGCAGGACCCCGGGCGCCCATGCCGCGAACAGCTCCTTGCTGGCGAAATGGCGCAGCGCATCCGCTTCCCCCGGCCACACGTTCCGGCGCCGCACGGACAGGCGCGACGGCGAATAGCGGTCCTCGGCGTTGAGCCGCTTGATCACCCGCCAGGCAAACGCGCGCCAGCCCGCCACGACCGGCGAATCGAGCAGCACCACACAGCGCGCCAATTCGGGCCGCCGGGCCGCCGCCATCAGGCTCAGCATTCCGCCTAGCGAGTGGCCGGCAAGGATCACCGGCTTTCCACGGTAACGGGTCTCCAGCTCCGCAATCAGCTCGTCCACCAGCTCCCGCCAGCCATCCCGCACCGGAAAAGCCGGGTTGTGGGCATGCATGTCGAGAGCCTGGACGTCGAATTCCTTGTCAAGGTGCTCGAACAGCTGGCGGTAGGTGCCCGCGGGGTAGCTGTTGGCGTGCGAGAAATGCAGGATGGGTTTCATTGTGAAGGGCGCAGGGGCGCCGGTATTTCGGGCTTGCGCATGGTAGCGGACAAGTCTTAGATTTGCCTTACTTCAAGAATATTAAAACAAGAACCGGTATCGCCCGTGCCGATGGTGCCGGTACGGACAGACAATACAGGCAGTCATGCAAGCCCCTGCGCAAAGCCTGCTACGCTGGCGGCATGGACAGACTTTCGCCCCCCGGCCAGGCGGCCTATCATGGCCCCGGCATCACTTCCCCCGCCGAATGGCAAACCCGCGTCGACCTGGCGGCGTGCTACCAGCTGTGCGCGCTGTATGGCTGGGACGACGGCATCTATACGCATATCTCGGCGGCCGTGCCCGGCGAACCGGGCCATTACCTGATCAACGCTTTCGGCATGCGCTTCGACGAAGTCCGGGCGTCGAACCTGGTCAAGGTCGATGGCGGCGGCAACATCGCCGGGCCGTCGCAATACACGGTGAACGCATCCGGCTTCCGGCTGCACGGCGCCGTGCACAGGGCGCGCCCGGATGCCGGCTGCGTGATGCACCTGCATAACCTGGCCGGCATGGCGGTCGGCATGCAGGAAGGCGGCCTGCTGCCGCTGTCGCCCTACGCACTCCGTTTCTACGGCGTACTGGCCTTTCACGACTATGAAGGGATCGCGATGACGGAGGACGAGCAGGAACGCCTGGTGGCCGACCTGGGTGCCGCGCATGCCATGTTGCTGCGCAATCACGGCAGCATGACCGTGGGCCGCACCATTGCCGAAGCGTTCGTGCTGATGGAAACCCTGGACCGCGCCTGCGAGGTGCAGTTGCGCGCGCAGGCTGCCATGACGCCGCTGCGCCAGCCGTCCGAAGCGATGTGCCGGAAGGCGCATGCACAGCTGCTTGGCGACGGCTCGGCCGAAGGCGTGCTCGAATGGCCCTCGCTGCTGCGCCGCCTGGATGCCGCCGCGCCCCGCTACCGCACCTGACCTGCCTGCCACTGTTCACCGTTCACAATCAAAGGACAAGCCGATATGCCGACCATCAACGTTCAACTCTTCGAAGGCCGTACGCCGGAACAAAAGCGCGCATTCGTGCAGGCCGTCACGGAAGCCACCGTCAGGACCCTGGGCGGATCGCCCGAATCGGTCGACATCCTGATCCACGAGATCAAGCGCGAGCACTGGGCTACCGGCGGGAAGCTGTGGTCGGACGAGTAAAAATAACAACACTTTTGCACAAAATTTCCTGAACTCATCAGCGCCCGGCCCCGTATTATTCCTGCATTGATGATTCCTGCATGGTCATCGATCTCCAGCATCGCCGGAGTGGACACCTGCCGCGAAGGAGGCTTCGGATGAGAACAGCACCGGCAAGCATGCTCGCAAGCACGCTCGGCACGGCATCGCGCCTGGCCGCCCTGGCCGCCCTGCTGGCCGCCTGCGGCACCGCGCCGACCGGGCCGGCCACCGTGCCGCCCGCCGATCCCGCGGCAATCGCACAGGCCGGCCGGGACCCCTGCCTTGGCCGCGATCCGGCGAAGGAGGCCAGCGATACCCAGGGTGTGTCGGCCGCCTATCCCACCAATCCCTACACCGGCAAGGACGCCTATGCCAACGTCGTCGTGAAGGAAGGCACCGTGCTTTATTCGCTGACGCCGGGCGCGCCGCCCCGCTTCGCCGTCACCGAGCAAACGCTGCGCGAGGCCGGCGGCAACTGGGAAAAGTACTATGCGCTGGTGCAGGTCACCACCGATCCCGGAAAGGACGCCGATGGCAAGCCCCGCAAGCTGCGCGAGACGGTGCGGGCGTTCCACGTCGCCGAAGCGCTGTGCGCCGCTCATGGCATCGCCATGGCCAACCCGCAGTTCGGCAGCGGTGGCGGGGCGCAGTATTACATTTCGCCGGCCGACGGGGCGAAGCTTCGGCCGGGCGAGAACGTGCAGATTTCGCGCTGGCGCCTGGCCGACAGCGGTTCGCGATGACGAACGGATCGGCGTGGATCGACAACAGCGGCGGCGGCGGGCTGCAATACGATTTCCATCCGCCGGGCGACTGGACGAACGACCGGATCATGGCGGAACAGGCCGCCATCGCCGCGCTGCTCGAAGCCAGCGAAGACACCGAAGCCACCGAAGCCGACGATGATGGCATGGCCGCAGCCGGCTGGCTGCGGCTCGCCACGCGCCTGCCCATGGGCCTGCGCGCAGCCCTGGTCGCCGAGCTGCGCGCCGGTAACCGCCTGGCGGGCATCGGCAGCGCGGGCTGGCCCGGCGAAGGCAGCGTCGTCGTCAACATGCGGGAACGCTTTACGGCCGCCCGCTACGCGCCGCCGCCGGGCGTGATCTGGCGCGAGCTGAACGACCCGCAGTACGCCCGTGAGGAATTGAGCGCGAAAGCCGGCTCCGTCGAGTTCCTGGCCATTACCTGAACCGCCGCGGCATCACGTCGCAATGCCCTTGCCGAACATCCGCGATTCCGCCGCCAGTGCCAGCAGGTTCGGATCCCGCTCGCGCGTTTTCGGCAGCAGCAACGTGATCACCTGGTGCGATGCATACGGTTCGGCCAGCGCGATCAGCTCGATCCGCGCGCTGTACTCGGCCACCCGCGCGGGCAGCAGGCTGTAGCCCATGCCGCTGCCCACCAGGTTGATCAGCGAGAAGATGTCGCCGACCTGCATCGTGGTCTCGGGCACGAAGCCGGCTTGCCGGAACGCGTGATTGAAGCTGTCGGACGTGACGAATCCGCTGCCCAGCGTGATGAACTGCGCGTCGCGCAAGTCCTTCAGGTCCACCTGCGCCATGCCGGCATAGGGCGATCCCAGCGGCGCGGCCAGCCGCACCTCGTCCTCGAACAGCGGCACCGATACCAGGTTCGGGTGGTCGCCCGCTTCCTGCAGGCCGATGACGACCGCATCGAGGCGTCCATCGGCCAGGCCCTGCAGCAGATCCTTGTTCGAGCCCAGCGTCAGGTCGATGTGCACGTCGGGCCGGCGCAGCTTCAGGCCCATCAGGAGATGGGGAATGCAGCGCAGCGTCAGCGAATAAAGCGAGCCGATGCGCAGGCGGTTGCTGTGGAAGCCGGCCAGTTCGCGCACCTTGCGGATGCCTTCCTCGGTTTCCGCCACCGCCCGCTGCGCATGGCTGGCGAATGCGAACGCCGCCGGCAGCGCGGTCAGCTTGCGGCCCTCGCGCTGGAACAGCTGGCAGCGCAAGCCCTCCTCCAGCGAATGCAATGCGCGGTGCACGCTGACGACGCTCTGCCCCACCTCTTCCGACACCCGCGCAAGGCTCGACAGCCGCATGAAGGCCAGGAAGATTTCCAGTTTCTTCAGTGTGATTTCTTCGTCGATCATCCGGCCAGCTTACCCGAATCTTTAACACCAGAGTAAACCTGGCCTGTTCACGCCATCTTGTCCACGCCGTCTTGTTCACGCCATTGCCACCCGGCTCAGGAAAGCCGCCGCGGAGTGACTTCGGCCAGTGCCGCGACGAGCCGGCCGACATCGACGGGCTTGACGAAATACAGGTCGAAGCCCGCGGCGATCGCCGCCGCCCGGTCGGACGCCTGGCCATAGCTCGACAGCGCAATCAGCCTGGTGGCGCGCGTACGCGGTTCACTGCGCAGCTGCCGGGCCAGCGCCAGGCCGTCGATGTCGGGCAGGCCGATGTCGAGCAGGCACACGTCGGGCTGCAATTGCACGGCGCATGCCACGGCATGGCGCGAACTGGACAGGCTGACCACCCGGTGCCCGAGCGAGGACAGCAGCATTTCCACCATCGCCAGCGCATCCTCGTTGTCGTCCACCGCCAGCACCCGCAGGGACGTCGCGCTGGGCGCCGGCTCCCAGTCGCGCGCCGGCGCCGCATCGTGCGGGCTGTCGGCCAGCGGCAGGCACACGACAAACCGCGCGCCTTGCCCCGGCCCGGCGCTTTCCGCCTGCACCGTGCCGCCGTGCAGCGCCACCAGGCTGCGCACCAGCGCCAGCCCGATGCCGAGTCCGCCCTGCTTGCGGTCCGGGCTGCGCGCGCCCTGCACGAACATGCCGAACACGGAGTCGATCATGTCCGGCGGCAGGCCGATACCGTTGTCCGAGACGGTCGTGCGCACGTGGCGCGCATCGATCGCCAGCTCGACCTCGATCGTGCCGCCTTCCGGCGTGAACTTGGCTGCATTGCTGAGCAGGTTCGCGACGACCTGCACGAGCCGCTTTTCATCGCCCAGCACGGTCGCGGCCGTGGGCGGCTGGTGCACGTGCAGCAAGTGGCCACGCGCTTCGAGGGCCGGGCGGGCCTGCTCGGTGGCCTGGGCGACGACCCGTTTCATGTCGAGCGGCGCCTGGGCCAGTGTGATCAGGCCACGGGTGACGCGCGCCACGTCGAGCAGTTCGTCGATCAGGCCGCTCATGTGGGCGACCTGGCGATGGATGACCGCCAGCGTCAGTTCGACCTGTTTTTCGTCGCGCCGGCCCATCGACAGCAGCGCGGCCGCGGCGCTGATCGGCGCCAGCGGATTGCGCAGCTCGTGGGCCAGCATCGCCAGGAATTCGTCCTTGCGGCGGTCCGCCACGATCAGCGCCTTTTCCGCTTCGACGCGGTCGGCGATGTCCATGCTGACCGCGGTGGCGCCGGCCGGCTTGCCCGCGCCATCGACGATCGGTGCCGCCGAGACCAGCACGGTGCGGCGCGGCCGGCCGGCATCGAAGGATTCGATTTCAAGCAGGCACTTGTCGACGGCTTCGCCGGCCAGCGCCCGGTACAGCGGCCAGTCCTGCGGGCGCAGCTTGACGCCCTCGCCGCCCGGGCTGGACGTCCAGCCGTTCCAGGCGGCGAAATCGAGCACGCCATCGTTGCAGGGGATCGCGGTGCCGAACAGCGCGTCGTTGGCCGGGTTGGCATGCAGCAGCCGGCCCTGCCCGTCGAGCATCATGATGCCGACCGGCGCCGAGCGCAGCACCGAGGCGAGGTAGGCGCGATTGGCTTCCGCGCTCCTGGCACTGCGCACCGCCTCTTCACGGGCACCGCGCAGGGCACGCTGCGCCAGCACTTCGGCCGTGACGTCGATCGTGGTGTGGGAAATGCAGATGAGCTTCCCGGTCGAATCGAACAGCGGCGTATTGGTCGCGCTCCAGTACATGTCCTCGAACCAGGTCATGCCGTCCTTCGTCATCCGGATCGGGTAGCGCTGCGCCGGAATCACGTGCGGGGCACCCGTGGCAATCGCCACCGCGATCGAGCGCGCCAGCGGACCGACCCCGGTATCGCCCGTGTCCCCGGGGTCCTCGCCAAATGCCTCGAACAGCGGCAGGCCCAGCACATCCTCGCGCCGGCGCGAGACGGCTTTCAGGAAAGCATCGTTGACGGCGATGATTTCCAGGCCATCGGTCGGCGCCAGCAGATACTGGGGGATCGGCGAGCGGTGAAAGGCGGCAGTGAAGAGCGCATCCATCGGTGAGTTCCATCGCGGTAACAGGCCCGATTGTGTCATTGCCGGGCCCGCCCCGGCGCCCGTAACGGCCGCGCAGGCTATCGACCCGCATGAATCGGCCCGCCGGGCTATCATGGGGGTCGGTCCAGCCGTCCTCAGGGGTGGCGAAACCGTTCAACCCACCCTCTGTCTAGTTTATTTGGAGAAACTACAATGACGTATGCCTTGCCCCCACTCCCCTATGCCTACGATGCGCTCGAACCGCACTTCGATGCGCGCACGATGGAAATCCACCATACCAAACATCACCAGACGTACATCACCAACCTGAACAACGCCCTCGGCGAGGCTGGTGTCGAGGCGATCCCGGTGGAAGCACTGATCAAGTCGATCGACAAGCTGCCTGCGCAGATCCAGACGGCCGTGCGCAACAACGGCGGCGGCCACGCGAACCATGCGCTGTTCTGGACCGTGCTGACGCCGGCAGCGGCCGCTGCCGCACCATCGGGCGCGCTTGCCCAGGCGATCGACACCGAGCTGGGCGGCTTTGACAAGTTCCGCGAAGCGTTTACAAAGGCGGCGCAAACCCGCTTCGGCAGCGGCTGGGCGTGGCTGACGGTGGATGCCGACGGCAAGCTGCTGGTCGAAAGCAGCGCCAACCAGGACAGCCCGCTGATGGGCCAGTTCGCCGGCCTGTCGGGCGGTACGCCGATCCTGGGCCTCGATGTGTGGGAACATGCCTATTACCTGAACTACCAGAACCGGCGCCCCGACTACATCTCCGCCTTCTTCAACATCATCGAC
The DNA here is from genome assembly GCF_014192225.1 of Pseudoduganella umbonata. Classification (GTDB taxonomy): domain Bacteria; phylum Pseudomonadota; class Gammaproteobacteria; order Burkholderiales; family Burkholderiaceae_D; genus Rugamonas; species Rugamonas umbonata. Next base: position 1,020,498 of record NZ_JACHXS010000001.1, read on the forward strand.
TGGAATGAAGTGGCGCGCCGCTACGAAGCCGCCCTGAAGTAAGCACCGCCGTTTTTCTTGTAGCACCCCGTAGCACCTCCGCAGCACCTCCGCAGCACCTTCCGGACCAAGTCAGCCGACTGCCAGCCCGTTCCGGTTTCCTCCCCGCAAACACGCTCCCGCTACGTCCACGGACCGCTCCCGCATCCGTTCGGTGCATCTCGCGCCAGTTATTGGGGCACTTTTCCGCAGCCGATTGTCGACAATCCCGTTTCGCGTAACGCGGCTGCCGGCCTGTACCAGCGCTTTTTAATTGCTGGAATCCAGCGCCCATGCGCCTTTCCACAGGCATTCCACACCCGGATTGTCGACAATCCAAGAGGGTGGCATGCCCCTTGCTAAGGAATGGTTGAGCCAACCAGACATCCGCTGCCATGCACGCTGCACCAATTTCGCCACCCGCCTCACCTGCATCGTCCCCGTCAACCGTGCCCGCCTTCGCGCCGGAAGACCGCATGTACCTCGACGTGTACGACGCGATCATGTCGCACCGCCTGCATGCGGGCACCAAGCTGACCGAGCAGGGGCTGGGCGAGATCTACGGCCTGGCGCGCCATCACGTGCGGCGCGTGCTGGCCAGGCTGGCGGCGGACGGCCTGGTCGACCTGGAGCGCAATCGCGGCGCCCGCATCGCCAGCCCGGGTGCGCGGGAAGCGGAAGACATGTTCGAGCTGCGCCACGTCCTGGAAGCGAAGGTGATGGACAAGCTGGCAGGCCGGCTGAGTGAAGCGGACGGCAGGGCCATGCGCGAACTGATCGCGCGCGAACGCGATGCCTGGATGCGCGGCGACCGGCCGCTATGGATACGCCTGTCGGCCGATTTCCACATCGAACTGGCCAAGCTGGCCGGCAATGCGCTGCTGGTCGATGCGCTGCGCCGGCTGGTCTCGCGCACCACCCTGCTGATCTCGAATCTCGACAACGCCGGCCAGCAACCCTGCTCCTTCGACGAGCATGCGGCGGTGATCGACGCGCTGCAGCACCAGGACAGCGCCCAGGCGCAGGAGCAGATGGCGCGCCACCTGGGCGAATGTGCCTGCCGCCTGCTCACCCGCGCGCCGGCGCGCTTCGACCTGCGCAGCGCGCTGGGCAAGGCCTGACCCATTTCACGGCGGCCCGCGGGCCGTCTTCACCACAGAGAGGAATCACCATGCATCCGACTTCCCGTTTTTCGCGCGCTTTTTCACCCTCTTCCCGCTTCAGCCGGTTTTCCCGCCTTGCCGCCGCGCTGGCGCTGGGCGTACTGGCCCTGCCTGCGCTGGCGCAGGACACGAAGATCAAGTTCCAGCTGGACTGGCGCTTCGAAGGTCCGTCGGCCCTGTTCCTGGTCGCCAAGAGCAAAGGCTATTTCGCGCAGGAGAAGCTGGACGTGACGATCGATGCCGGCAGCGGCTCCGGCAACGCCGTGAACCGGGTTGCCTCGGGCGCCTACGACATGGGCTTCGCCGACCTGGCCGCCCTGATGGAATTCACCGCCAATAATCCGACCGCGCCGGGCAAGCCGGTCGGCGTGATGATGGTGTACAACGACACGCCGGCCGCCGTGCTGGCCCTGAAGAAATCCGGCATCAAGTCGCCCGCCGACCTGAAAGGCAAGAAGCTGGGCGCGCCGGTATTCGATGCCGGCCGCCGCGCCTGGCCGCTGCTGGCCAAGGGCAACGGGCTCGATCCCGCGGCAGCCGCGTGGACCAGCATGGAACCCGCGCTGCGCGAAACGATGCTGGTGCGGGGCGACGTGGATGCGATCACCGGCTTCACGTTCACTTCGCTGCTGAACCTGAACGCCCGCGGCGTCAAGGACCAGGACATCGTCGTGCTGCCTTACCCGCAATACGGCGTGCGGCTGTACGGCAATGCCATCATCGCTTCCGATGCGCTGGTCAAGCAGAAGCCGGAAGCCGTGAAGGGATTCCTGCGCGCTTTCGCCAAGGCCGCGCGCGACGTGATGGCCAATCCCGAAGCGGCCATCAAGAGTGTCAAGGAACGCGATGGCCTGATCGACGAAAAACTCGAACTGCGCCGCCTGAAGCTGGCCATTTCCACCGCGGTCGCCACGCCGAACGCGAAAGCCGAGGGCTTTGGCCAGGTATCCGCGCCGCGGTTGTCGCTGATGGCGTCGCAAGTGTCCGACGTGTACAACACCAAGACACGCGTCGACCCGAAAGCGGTGTGGGTGCCGACCTTCCTGCCGTCCGCGGCTGAACTGAATGTGTTCCCGAAATGAACGCCGTCGCCGATACCCCTGTCAAGGACGGCGTCGTGGCCGACACGTTCGTCGATTTTCGCGAAGTCTTCCTGGCCTACGACAATTCGGACGAATGCGCGGTGGAAGACATCTCGCTGCAGACCAGGCCGGGCGAATTCATCGCCATCGTCGGCCCGTCCGGCTGCGGCAAGTCGACGTTCATGAAGCTGGCCACCGGCCTGAAGGCGCCCACCCGCGGCACCGTCCATATCGCCGGCCAGCCGGTGACCGGGCCGCTGAAGTTCGTCGGCATGGCCTTCCAGGCGCCGACGCTGCTGCCATGGCGCACCACGCTGGACAACGTGCTGCTGCCGCTTGAAATCGTCGAGCCGTACCGCCGCACCTTCAGGAAGGACCGTGACAAGCACGTCGAGCGCGCGCTGGCGCTGCTGAAGACCGTGGGCCTGGACGGCTATGCCGACAAATATCCGTGGCAGCTTTCCGGCGGCATGCAGCAGCGCGCATCGATCTGCCGGGCGCTGATCCACGAACCGAAGATGCTCCTGCTGGACGAGCCGTTCGGCGCGCTTGACGCCTTTACACGCGAGGAACTGTGGTGCGTACTGCGTGACCTGTGGACCGAGCGCAAGTTCAACGTCATCCTCGTCACGCACGACCTGCGCGAGGCCGCCTTCCTGGCCGACACGGTCTACGTGATGAGCAAGCGGCCGGGCCGCATCGTTGCGCGCCGCGAAAACCCGCTGCCGAGGCCACGCGACATCGACATCACCTACACCGAGCCGTTCAGCGCGCTCGTGCACGAGTTGCGCGAACATATCGGCCGCGTTCGCAGCACGTGAACGGCGAAAGCAGAAATATCGGCACATCAGAAATATCAGCAATAGCAGGAATACCGGGACCACCATGAACACCAAAGCCATCAAGACCTTCGCGCCGTGGGCGCTGCTCGCCGCCATCCTGCTGCTGTGGCAGGCCGCCTGCAGCCTTTTCGACGTTTCCGAATTCATCTTCCCGAGTCCGTATGCGATCGGCGTGGCGCTGGTCGACTACGCGGGCCCGATCGCCGGCCACGCATGGCAGACGTTCTGGGTGACGATGGCCGGTTTCGCCATCGCCGTCGCCGTCGGCGTGTCGTTCGGCGTGCTGATCGGATCGTCGCCGGTGATGTACGCAGCCGCCTATCCGCTGATGACCGCCTTCAACGCGCTGCCGAAAGCGGCCTTCGTGCCGATCCTCGTCGTCTGGTTCGGTATCGGCGCCGGCCCGGCGATCCTGACGGCCTTCCTGATCTCGTTCTTCCCGATCATGGTCAATATCGCCACCGGCCTGGCCACGCTCGAACCGGAGCTGGAAGACGTGCTGCGCGTGCTCGGCGCGCGCCGCCTGGACGTGCTGCTGAAGGTCGGCCTGCCGCGCTCGATGCCGTATTTCTTTGCATCGCTGAAGGTGGCCATCACGCTGGCCTTCGTCGGCTCCACGGTGTCGGAGATGAATGCCGCCAACGAAGGCATCGGCTACCTGCTGGTATCGGCCGGCTCGTCGATGCAGATGCCGCTGGCCTTCGCCGGCCTTGGCGTGATCGGCGCGATGGCGATGGCGATGTATGAACTGTTCGCCGTGGTCGAGCGCCGCTCCACGGCCTGGGCCCACCGCGGAGCGCGCTGACCCGCCGGAGTAACGCTCAGCAGCTTGATTGTTTTCGTATTGACAGCGCCGGCCAGGCGGCATCTACTGGCCGGCGACGTCCACAATGCTAGGGAGACAGCATGATCATGAAACCGGCCCTGGCCGGGCTGCTGGCGGCATGCTGCGCCGCCATGTCCCACCCGGCCAGCGCGGCGCCCGCCGAACGCTATGCCAATCCCATCATCCATGCCGACTATTCCGACCCGGACGTGATCCGGGTCGGCGACGATTACTGGCTCGTCGCGTCCAGCTTCCACTTTTCGCCGGGCCTGCCGGTGCTGCAGTCGAAGGACCTGGTGCACTGGAAGATCGCCGGCCACGTGCTGCCGAAGCTCGATTTTCATCCGTCCTACGACATGGTGCCGCCGTACACGCTGACGGACAGCATCTCGAAACCGGTGGGGCCCGGCATGCGCTATGCCGGCGGCGTGTGGGCGCCGGCCATCCGGCACCACGAAGGCCGCTTCTACGTTTATTGGGCCACGCCGGACGAAGGCATCTTCATGAGCACCGCTGCGCACCCGGCCGGGCCGTGGTCGGTACCGGTCACCGTTCTGGCAGGTGCCGGCTACGAGGATCCCTGCCCGTTCTGGGACGACGACGGCAAGGCCTGGCTGGTGCATTCGAAGGTCGGCGCCGGGCCGATCGTCCTGCATGCGATGACGCCGGACGGCACCCGCCTGCTCGACGCGGGCACGACGATCGTCGAGGATAAAGTGAACCTGCCGGTGCTGGAGGGACCGAAAGTGTACAAGCGCGATGGCTGGTACTACATCTTCGCGCCCATCGGCGGCGTCGGCACCGGGCCGCAGGCCGTGCTGCGGGCACGCTCGATCCAGGGGCCCTACGAACATCGCACGGTGCTCCACCCGGGGAACGGCCTGAAAGGGCCGCACCAGGGCGGCTACGTGGAGACGCCGTCCGGCGAAGGCTGGTTCATCCACTTCAACAGCACCGGTGCGTTCGGCCGCATCGCGCACCTGCAGCCGGTGGTGTGGAAGGATGGCTGGCCAGTGATGGGCGACGGCGGCCTGCCGGTGCCCGGCCACGCGGTGCCGCGCACCGCCGCGCGATCCGGGGATTACCGCCTGCAGGATTCGGACGAATTTGCGGGCGGCACGCTGGGCCTGCAATGGTCGTGGAACCACAATCCCGACGCGGCGCGCTGGAGCCTCGCGCAGCGGCCCGGCTTCCTGCGCATCGAGGCGAACCAGGCCCGGCACCTCGTCGGCGCCCGCAATACGCTGACGCAGATCCTGCAGGGGCCGGCCGCGGAAATCACCACCCGCATCGAGCTGCAGGGCATGGCCGAAGGCCAGCGTGCCGGGCTCACGCTGTTCGGCGTGAAAGTGCCGTGGATCGGCGTCGCGCGCGAAGGCGGCGCCAACTATCTCACCTATGCGAATGCCGGGGAAGAAACGCGCGGTGCAAAGCTCGCCGACGACGCCATCGTGCTGCGCGCCACCGTGCGCAACGACCAGACCGTGCGGTTTTCGTACGCGGCACGCGAGGGCGAGCGGTTCGTGGACTTCGGCCCCGTCACCGAACTGGCGAAGTTCTCCTGGTGGAAAGGCAGCAGGCCGGCGGTGTTTACGTATATCCGCTCGGACAGCGACGAGGGCAAGGCCGGGGCCGGGATGCCCCTGAACCGGACCGAGCGCAACTACATCGACGTGGACTGGTTCAGGGTGAAGGTGAACAGGTAGCGCGCGCGGCTACAGCCGCACGTTCAGCGTGGCAAAGAACGTGCGGCCCAGCGGATCGTAGGTGGCCGACACCGAATTGTTCGACGGCAGCTGGGTGGAGCCCAGCACCGGCGGATCGCGGTCGGTGACGTTGCGGACGCCGGCCGTGAAGTTGACCGCCTTGCTGAACTCGTAGCCGGCCGTCAGGTCGAGATACGTGTAGGAGCCGATGCGCGGATTGGTCAGCGACTCGTAAGCCGGCGGCGCGACGCCGCGGCGCTGCGGGACCAGGTACGCATCGGTTGTCACGCTGCCGCTGTAGCGGGCCCGCGCCGACAGCATCAGCTTGCCGCTGTTCATGGTCACGCGCGCAGTGCCTTTCCACTTCGACACCGGCTGACCGCAGGTGCCGCCCCAGGTGCCCACGCATTCGTTCGTCACGTCGGGAATATCCTGGATGGGCGTGAACGTCAGTTCGTCGACATAGGTCCAGTTGGTGTCGACACTCCAGCGCGTGCCGGCGCCGGACAGCCCCCAGGCGGTATTGAAACCGTAGTTCGCCGCCAGGTCGACACCGCGCGTCTCGATGCCGCCTATATTGGCCGCCGTCGTCATCACATAGGTGGGCGCGGCGATCTGGCCCGTGACGGGATCGCGGTTGATGGCCCGGCAATACACGCTGTCCGCGCTCTGGATCGTCAGGTAGCACAGGTCCAGCACGGACTGGATGCCGCCGCCGCCCAAGGTCGAGATGGCGTTGTCCAGCGTGATCTTGTAGTAGTCGAGGCTCATCTGCAGCCCGCGCACCGCGGTGGGCGCGAAGACGGCGCCGATGGTCGTGGTATGCGAGGTTTCCGCGGTGAGATCCGGATTGCCGCCGAGGATCTGCGTGAGGAACTGGGTCGGCTGCACGGAGGCGTCGAATACCAGGCCGCCCGGCACACCGGTCGCCTCGCACAACGCGCGTATGGCGGCGGTCTGCTGCCCGGCCGGCGCGCGACTGGAACAGGGGTCGATGGCGGTCGGTCCGTTGCGGCCCTGGCCGCCGAACAGCTCGCCCACGTTCGGCGCCCGGATCGACTTCTGCTTCTGCACGCGGAAGGTCAGGCTGTCCGATGGCGACCATTCGGTGCCGATCGAATTGGTCCATACCTTGCCAACCGATTCCACGTCGTAGTCCGAGCGGCGGAAGGCTCCGCTGACGCTCAGGCTCCTGGCGAACGGCCGGTCCTTCAGCAGCGGCACGCGGGCCTCGCCGTAGAACTCCTTGACGGTGGCCTCGCCCTCGGTCGGCCGCGCCGCGTTCCAGCCCGACACGTCGCCCGAGGACAGGAAGGCGTCCGGCGTGTACTTGCTGTACGAATGGCGGCGTTCGAAGCCGGCGGAAAAGTCCACCGGCCCGGACGGCAGCTCGGCCAGCTTGCCGGTGATGTTCCCGGCAACGACCTGCTGTTCGGCGACGATGTCGGAATTCGACGAGATCAGGATCGCCTCGCGTGCCGCGGGGCTGAGGTTCTGGCCGAACGGATTGAGTACCGGCGCGGCGCCGTTCTGCGCCAGCAGCGCGTTCTGGAAGCGGCTCAGCGAGATCGAGCCGGCCTGGTACTGCGATTCGGTAGTACGGGCGTGCGTGTAATAGATGTCGTATTTCAGGTCGCCCAGGTAGTTCTCGGACACCGCGGGCAGCTCGCCCTTCAGGCCAAGGGCGATGCGGAATACCGAGTGATCCGTCTCGGCCAGCCGGGTGCCCAGGTCGGACAGGCGGCGGTTCAGGTTGACGAGCGCCAGGCCGTCGCCGGCCACCGTCGTCAGTGTCTGCGAACCGTTGGTGGCGCGCAGCGTGCCCGATTCGCGCAGGTCGAGCTGGCGCATCACTTCCTGCATCTGCGTACTCAGGTAAGGATTGTTGGCGTTGACGAGGAAATTCCCGCTGGCGCTGGTCGGGCCGATCTGCACATTGGCGACGTTGCTGCTGTAGTGCATTTCCAGGTAGCCGGTGGCGCGCTCGCTGAAGTCGTAGTGGGCGAACGCGTTGCCCATCCAGCGCTTCTGCGGCGTGACGACATACGACAGCGGCCCCAGGTCGTAGCCGTCGTCGGGAGCGACGTACGGCCGCACTGACCTGCCGGTATCGTCGAAGATGGCGCCCAGCGTCCCCATGCCCTGCAGGCCGGCGGCACCCAAGGCCGCATCCAGCGCCGGATTCGATGCCGCCGAACCGATCACCGGCAGGTTGCCGATCCGGCCGTTGGGCACCGTGGACGAGCCGCTGTAGATCAGCCCGGGACGGCCGCCCGCCGACAGGCAGGTTTGCCCACCGGGCACGGCCAGCGGCGTACCCGGGCGGGTTGCCGACCACGACGCCGCCGTTACGCAACCGTCGCCCAGCGACGGCAGCGAATAGCCACCCAGTTCGCCGCGCGTCATGCCCTGGCGGTCCATGTAGTTCAGCGACAGCACGGCGTTGCCGCGGTTGCCGGCGAAGTTGCCGCCCACCGTCAGGTCGACGCTGTTCGTCGGCGTGCCGGTCGGCTGGTCCCGCGTGTGCTGGGCGTTGATCTCGACACCCTGGAAATTGTCTCGCAGGATGAAGTTGACGACACCGGAAATCGCGTCGGAGCCATACACCGCCGACGAACCGCCGGTCACGGTTTCGATGCGCCGCACCAGCGCGGCGGGGATGGCGTTGATGTCGGTCGTGAAATCCGGGCCGGTGATGGCAAAGCGGCGCCCGTTCACCAGCACTAGGTTGCGGGTCGGGCCCAGGTTGCGAAGGTTCAGCGTCGCCGTGCCGGACGGTTGGCCTGCCTGCATCGTGTTGGCGGTGGGGCTGCTCAATTGACTGGCTGCGAACTGCGGGGTGTCGGTCAGCAGGGTTTCCAGGTTCTGCGTGCCGGTCACCTTCAATTCTTGCGCATCGAGCACCGTGACGGGCGTGGGCGCGAGGAAGCCGCGGTTCACCAGGCGCGTGCCGGTGATGACGACCGTGGTTTCCCCGGGCGCGGTACCGGCCGTGTCCTGCGCCGCCGCGCCGCCGCCGATGCAGCTCGCTATCAGTGCCGCCGAAATGGTGCGTTGTTGCCGGGTTTTGTTCTTCTTGCTGCGCTGCTGGTGTCGCATCTTGTCGCCCCCAATCGAAATTAAGTCGTTACCCATCCGATGTCCCGGCTGTTCTCGCGTGCGGCCTTGCAACCGTGAACGTAAAACGATGGTATGAACGTTCCGATCGGAGCGTCAATGCGCCGGCCGCTCAAGGAAATGATTAATGTCGCCGTGGTCAGCGAAGTGCGCGAAGGAGATGGTTGCGTGCGGCATGCCGCCCTTCCGGTCATGCCGGATGAGCGGGAGATGCGCATCGTTGATCGGCAATCCCGGCCGCGATCAATGGGTTGACCGACCGCGGATAACGTCAATCGTGCCAGTAGCGCGGACGCGACAGCCGGTAAGCATCGACGCCCACCGTCGCGGCAAGATCGATGCGGATGGCACCCGCCGTGTCCGTCCGCATGGTCGCCACGTTGCGCCGTTCGTACCGCGCGACGACCTCCCGCTTCGGATGGCGGTAGCGGTTCCGGTAGCCGACCTGGAACACGGCAAGCGACGGCTGTACCGCATCGAGGAACGCTTCGGTCGACGAGGTGCCGCTGCCATGGTGCGGTACCAGCAGCACGTCGGCGCGCAACATTGTCGACGACCGGACCAGCAGCTCCGCCTCCTGGCGCGCTTCGATATCGCCGGCCAGCAGCACGGCCTTGCCGCCGGCGACGATGCGCAGGGTGCAGCTGCGTCCGTTGGTCTTCAGCGATGCGTCGGCATAACTGCCGGCGGTCGGGTGCAGCATCTCGAAGCGCACGCCGTCCCACTCCCAGCGCTGGCCGGCCACGCATCGCCAGTGCCGGGGCGACGCCAGGGTTACCGGGTGCGCCGGCGGCAGCGAGGACAGCGACCAGGCGGTACGGATCTCTCTCAGCACCGCCAGCGCGCCACCGGCGTGGTCGGCATCGCCATGGCTGACGACGACGCCGTCCAGCCTCCCTATGCCGCGCGCGCGCAGGTACGGCACGATCACACGGCTGCCGGCGTTCGCATCGGTACCATAAGCCGGCCCGGTGTCGTACAGCAGCCGGTGCCCGGCCGTTTCGACCAGCACCGCCATGCCCTGCCCCACGTCGAAGGCCAGGATGCGCGCGCTGCCGGGAGCGGGCGCCTCCGGCTGCGCGGTCAGCAGCGGTATCCATGTCAGCGCCCCCAGCCACCGCGTCGGCCAGCCGCGCGGGGCCAGCAGCCAGAAGGTGCCGAGCAGCGCGAGGACGAACAGGTACCACGGCGGTGCCGGCGCATGCCATACCGCCAGCGGCGCGGCACTGAACCATTGCAGCGCCACGGCCAGCCAGTGCATCATCTCATGCGCCAGCACCAGCAGCGGCGTCGCCAGCGGTTCCGGCAGCAGGCCGCCGGCCAGCGCGAGCGGCGTGACCAGCAGGCTGACGACGGGGATGGCGACCGCATTGGCCAGCGGGCTGATAACGGACACCTGCGCGAACAGCAGCATCGTCAGCGGCACCAGGCCGAGCGTGACGGCATACTGGGTGTTGACCGCGCCCTTCAGGACCGCCGTCATGCGCTGGCGGTGCGACAGGGGCGTCGGCCCGCGGGCATCCGGATCGATGGCGTCCGGATCGGCGGGATTCTTCCAGGCGGCCGTGCGGCCCACCGATGCATACAGGATGATGGCCACCGCGCCGAACGACAGCCAGAAGCCCGGCCACATCACGGCCCACGGGTCGAGCAGCACAACCAGCCCGGCGGCCAGCGCCAGCACGTGCGACACGCAGGCGATGCGGTTCGCCCATACGGCCAGCGCCACCACGCACAGCATGTACAGCGTGCGCTGCGCGGGAACCCCGAAGCCGGCCAGCAGCACGTACAGCAGCGCCGCCAGCAGGCCGGCCAGCGCACCGACCTTCTGCGCCGGCAGCAGCAGCGGCAGTTGCGCGTGGCGCAGGAAGAACGAGCGGCGCCACAGCGCTGCCGCGGCCCACGCGACGAGCCCGGCGATCATCGTGATGTGCAGGCCGGAGATCGACACCAGGTGGCCGACGCCGGTGCGCGTAAACAGCTGCCAGTCGTCCTGGTCGATGCCCCGCTGGTCGCCGACCACCAGCGCGACGATCACTTCCGCATACTCCCTGCCCTGCAGCGCGCGCCGGATTTTCGCGCGCAAGCCATGGCGCAGCCGTTCCACGGTATTGCGCGGGGAGAAATTGAAACCGTCCAGCCGGTCGTGCGGCCCCTCGGCGCGGACGTAGCCGGTGGCGCGGATGTCCTGTTCCAGCAGCCAAAGTTCGTAATCGAAGCCATGGGGATTGGCGTTGCCGTGCGGCCGCTGCAGCCGCACCTTCAGGCGCCAGCGCTCTCCCGGCCGCAGTTCCGGCACCGCTTGCACGTTGCCCCGAAAGCCGGCATACCAGGCCAACGCGATGCGCGGCGGCACCTGCAAGCCGCCGGCATGCTCGACGGCAAAAAAGAAGCGCGTGAACTGGGCGGTGTGGTTCGGCAGGTTGTCGATGGTGCCGGTGACGATGACGTCGCGCCCTTCGTCGGCCTTGGCCAGTTGCGGCGCCAGCGCCTGCGACGCCAGCGATGCCGCCCAATAGAAACCCAATGCGGCGCCGTACGCGACGCTGGCGAGCAGCCGCCACCTGCCCCGCAGCCGCGAAACGGGCGGAAATGTGAGCGCCAGCAGCACCAGCATCAGCACCAGCAGGCCCGCTAGCGCACCGCCCGGATGTGCAGGCAGCGCGGCTTGCGTCTGCAGGAACGCCGCACCGGCGACAAAACCAAGGATCGCGCTGCGCATGCCGGTGCGCCGGATCAATGACGCCCGGAGCGCGGCCTGCGCAGCCGGGATCGAACCCGCTCGAACTTGAATCCTGTAATGGTCATGGGGCCTCCGGAGTCCATACGGGTCTGACAACGGCCATCCTGAAAGGTTCGGTCCGCCTGAGTGGGCCTGCGACCATATTGCAAAAGGAAATATCGAAGCTGCCAATCATTCTTTGACTTTCCTGCCGTTGCACAGGACACTTGCCGTTGTGGTATCGGTACCATCGCCGTGCCGCATGACAAACCGAAAACATGGAGAACAGTGAATGAAGGTGGCTGGAAAAGTAGCAGCGAAAAGCGTGTTGGCGCTGGCGGTCATGGTCCCATTCTCGGCAAGCCTCGGGGCACAACCCGTCGAGGCGGCCGCGTCGCCACCCGCGGTACCGGCCACTGAGTATTACGGCGATGCCCGGCCGGATGCGCCCGAACTGGCGGCGCGCGGCCCGCTGCGGGTTGGCGTGCGCACCCAGGTCGTCGAACACCGGGACCAGTTCGATATCCTGCGCGCCAGTGAAAACGCCCCGGATCCCCGTTACACGCGCAGGCTGACGCTGGAAATATGGTATCCGGCTGACCTGGCGCCGGGCCAGGCCGAGCATACCGTGTACACCGACGTGCTGGGGTCAGGACCGGGCAACCCGGCGCGGCCCAACACGCCCTTCTCGTTCCCCGGCCGCGCTGCGCGCGACGCGCGACCGGCGCCGCCGCAGACGCCGTCGGACCGTTACCCGCTGGTCATCGTGTCGCACGGCTATCCGGGCTCGCGCCTCCAGATGAGTTACCTGACCGAACACCTGGCATCGAACGGATTCGTCGTCATCGCCATCGACCATGCGGAATCGACGCGGGCCGACAAGGCAGGTTTTGCCAGCACGCTGCTGAACCGGCCGCTGGACGATCTGTTCGTTCTCCGCACGGTGAGTGCATGGGCACAAGCCGGCAGCGGCCATTTCCTCGCCGGGCTGGTCGACACCGGCCGCACCGCACTGGTCGGCTATTCGATGGGCGGCTATGGTGCGCTCAATGCGGTAGGCGCGGGCATCAGCGCAGCCGCCGTCGCTTACGTTCCCGGCGGCCGGCTGGCCATCCACCAGCAAGGCGATCCGCGCCATGAAACAAGGCGCGACGCGCGCATCAAGGCGGTCGTCGCCATCGCGCCGTGGGGCGGCGCGAACGGGATCTGGGATGCGGCGGGCTTGGCGGGGCTGCGTACGCCGACACTGTTCATCAGCGGCGACCAGGATGACATTTCCGGCTACCAGGATGGCGTGCTGCGCCTGTTCCAGGGTGCCGTCCACGCCGACCGCTACCTGCTCACCTACCGGGGTGCACGCCACAATACCGGTCCGAATCCGCCATCGCCGGCCGCGGCGGCGGCCGGTCTGGAAGATTTCATGGCGTATGCCGAACCGGTATGGGACAGCCGGCGCATCAACAACATCAACCAGCATTTCATTTCCGCCTTCCTCGGCATCACGCTCAAGGCGCAACCGCTGCAGGCTTACCTGGATGTGCCGCCGCTGCCTGCCGGCGGCAAGGCGGGGCCGGATAGCGCAGCATGGAAGGGTTTTCCAACACGCACGGCGGTCGGGCTAGAACTGCAGCATTTGCCCGCGCAGTAGCGGGCTAGCCGGGCATGAGGGCGCGCAGCCGCGGCATGACGGCGTGCGCGTTGGCCGTCGTGGCGGCTTGCAGTTCGTCCAGGCCGATGCCGCGCAATTGCGCCAGCACTTCGGCGATGCCGGGAACCTGGTCCGGCGTGTTGACGCCGGGGTGAAGCCACTGCGGCGCGATATCCGGCGCATCCGTTTCCATCACGATGGCCGACAGCGGCAACTGCTCCGCCAGTCGCCGGATCTGCAGTGCCCGAGTAAAAGTCAGGTTGCCACCGAAGCCCAGCTTGAAGCCGATGTCGATGTAGCCCTGGGCCTGCTGGAAGCTGCCGTTGAATGCATGGGCGATGCCGCCGGCCGGCGCGATCTGCCGCACATGTTTCAGCACCTGGTCCTGCGATTTGCGCACGTGGGTCAGGACCGGCAGGCCGAACTCGCGGGCGATCTTCAGCTGTTCGCGGAAGAACAGGACCTGCTTGTCGCGCATCTCAGGCGTGCACAGTTGAGGCAGGAAAAAGTCCAGCCCGACTTCGCCGATGGCGACGAAGTTCGGGTCATGTAGCGCTTCCCGCACCGTCTCGCGCATGGCGGCCAGGTCGGCGTCGGTGGCGTTCGGCACGCAGATGGGATGAATGCCGATCGCGTACGAAGCATTGCCGGCCGCGGCGCCCAGCTTGCGCACGGCCTCCCAGTTGGCACGGTCGATCGCCGGAATGACGATCATGCCGACCCCCTTTTCCAGCGCGCGAGCGGCCACCCCGAGCGCATTGTTGCCGAATTCACGCGCATCGAGATGGCAGTGCGTATCGATCCACATGGCCTACTCCTGGCGCAGGCCCTCGTCCGTCAACCGCAGCACCCGGTCGCAGCGGCGCGCCAGCTCCGGATCGTGGGTGACGATGACGAAGGCCGTGCCCAGCGTGCGCGACAGCTCCAGCATCAGGTCGAAGATCGCCTCGGCCGTGGTGTGATCGAGGTTGCCGGTGGGTTCGTCGGCCAGCACGCAGGCCGGTTGCGTGACGAGCGCCCGCGCCAGCGCCACGCGCTGCCGCTCGCCGCCGGACAGCTCGCCCGGTACGTGCGTCACCCGTTTCGCCAGGTTGACGCGGGCCAGCATCGCCTGCGCCGCTTCCTCGGCCTGGGCGCGCTTCATCCGCCGGATCATCAGCGGCATGGCCACGTTGTCCAGCGCGGAAAATTCCGGCAGCAGGTGGTGGAACTGGTAGACGAAGCCCAGCGCCGCGTTGCGCAGGTCGCCCCGCGCCGCCTCGGACAGCGTGGCGAAATCCTTGCCCTGCAAGGTCACGTTGCCGGTGGTCGGCGTATCGAGACCGCCCAGCAGGTGCAGCAGCGTCGACTTTCCGGAGCCGGAAGCGCCGATGATCGCGACGCGCTCTCCGCGGTGTACCGCGAAATCGATATTCTTCAGCACCGGCACGGAATAGCTGCCCTGCGTGAAGGTCTTGCCCAGGTTGCGGCATGAAAGAACGGCTTCATCGACCAGCTTATTCATAGCGCAATGCCTCCGCCGGTTTCACGCGCGATGCCCAGCGGCTCGGGTACACGGTGGCCAGGAAGGCCAGCAGCACGGAGATCACGCCGATCTTCGTCACGTCCGGCCAACGCATGTCGGACGGCACCGTGGTGATGTAATAGATATCCTTCGACAAGAACTGCACTCCCAGGAGGTTTTCGATAAACGGTACGATCACATCGATGTTCTGTGCCACCAGCACGCCGCCGGCCACGCCCAGTGCGGTGCCGAGCAGGCCGACCAGCGCCCCCTGGATCACGAAGATCTGCATGATCGAGCGGGGCGACGCACCCAGCGTGCGCAGGATGGCGATGTCCGGCTGCTTGTCGGTGACGGTCATGACCAGCGTCGACACCAGGTTGAACGCGGCCACGGCGACGATCAGCGTCAGGATGATGAACATCATGCGCTTTTCGGTCTGTACGGCGGCGAACCAGTTGGCGTTCAGCTTCGACCAGTCGCGCACTTCCAGGTTTGCCGGCATGATCTTCTTCAGTTCTTCGGCCACCTGGGGCGCGCGATGCATGTCCGCCAGGCGCAGGCGCAGGCCGGCAGGCGCCGCCATGCGCAGCATGCGCTGCGCGTCTTCAAGGTGGATGAAGGCCATGCCCGCATCGAATTCCTGGTGCTGGGCTGCGAAGATGCCGACCACGGTGAACGAGCGCATGCGCGGTACCAGCCCGGCCGGCGTGACGGTCCCCTGCGGCAGGACCATCGTCACCTTTTCGCCGATGCCGGCGTTCAGCGCACGGGCCAGGTCGATGCCCAGCACGATGTTGAACTCGCCAGGGCGCAGCGCCGTGAAGCTGCCCATCCTGATGTGCCGGGCCACGTCGGCCACGGCCGATTCCTGCTCGGGCAGCACGCCGCGCACCATGGCCGGGCGCAGTGCCTCGCCGCCGTGCATCAGGCCCGCCTGGGTTTCCGAGAACGGCGCGGCGCCTTTCACTTCCGGGTGACGCAGCGCTTTCCGGGCCTGCTGCCGCCAGTCCGGCATGCCGCCCGCCTTGTCGAACACTTCCACGTGGGCCAGCACGGACAGCATGCGGTCCGTCACATCTTTCTGGAAGCCGTTCATCACGGACAGGATGATGATCAGCGCGCCGACGCCGAGGGCGATGCCGGCCGTCGAGATCAGGGAGATGAACGAAATGAAGCGGTTGCGGCCGCCGCGCTTGCCTGCACGGGTGTAGCGCAGGCCGACCTGCCATTCATAAGGAAGATTTTTCAGGAAGCTCATTGCTGGCCATGTAACGAGGGAGCCGAAGTTTGCCACAAGCTGGACGTATCCTTGGACCTATTCTTGAACCTATTCATAGCGCAACGCCTCGGCAGGCTTTACCCGCGCCGCCCACCAGCTGGGGTACAGCGTGGCCACGAACGCCAGTCCCACGGCCGTACCGCCGATCGCGGCCACGTCGCCCCAGCGCAGGTCGGACGGCACGGCGCTGATGAAATAGATATCCTTCGACAGGAATTTCATGCCGAGCACCGTTTCGATGGCGGGCACGATGACGCCGACGTTCATTGCGATCAGCACGCCCCCGGCCACGCCCAGCGCGGTGCCCACCACGCCGACCAGGGCCCCCTGCACCATGAAGACCTGCATGATCGAGCGGGGCGAAGCGCCCAGCGTGCGCAGGATGGCGATGTCGGCCTGCTTGTCCGTTACCGTCATCACCAGTGTCGCCACCAGGTTGAACGCGGCCACCGCGATGATCAGCGTGAGGATGATGAACATCATCCGCTTCTGCGTCTGCACGGCGGCGAACCAGTTGGCGTTCAGCTTCGACCAGTCGCGCACCAGCAGGTCGCCCGGCATCGTCTGTTTCAGCTGGAAGGCCACCTCGGGCGCCTGGTCCATGTCCGCGATCTTCAGGCGCAGGCCGTACGGGCCGGCCAGGTTCAGCAGTTGCTGGCCGTCGGCCAGGTGCACGTAGGCCAGCGAGGAGTCGAATTCGTTGTGGCCGGCCTCGAAGATCCCGACCACGGTGAACGTACGCATCGCCGGCGCGCCGCCGGCCATGCCGCCTTCGGACAGCGCCATCGCCACCTTGCCGCCGACCTTGGCCTCCAGCGCCCTGGCCAGCTCGATACCGAGCACGATGCCCTTTTCGCCCGGCTTCAGCCCGGCCAGGCTGCCCTGCCTCACCTGCCGCGGGATGTCGGATACCTTGCCTTCTTCCTCGGGCAGGATGCCGCGCACGATCGCCGGGCGCAGCACATCGCCGCCGTGCGCCAGCAGCGCCTGCAGTTCCACGAACGGCGCCGCGCCCTTCACTTCGGGATTGGCGAAGGCGTTGCGCGCCGTGGCGTGCCAGTCCGTCATCGGGCCGCCCATCTGGTAGATCTCGATATGCCCCAGCACCGACAGCATGCGCGCCGTGACTTCCTTCTGGAAGCCGTTATAGACCGACAGGACGATGATCAGCGCGGCCACGCCCAGGCCGATCCCCGCCATCGAAATCGCGGAAATGAACGAGATGAAGCTGTTGCGGCCGCTGCGCCGGCCAGCGCGCGTGTAGCGAAGCCCGACCTGCCATTCGAACGGCATCTTGTGGGTGAAACTCATGGAGAAGGATGGCCCGTGGTGCAAAGTGCGCAGTTTGCCATATAAACAGCATGGCGGGGCTTACTGCTGAGCCAGATGACGGCGCGGCGCGCCGTGTCCGCCAATCTTTTATAATGGCGCATGGCTTCCACGACCCTTGTTTTACCTTTCGGCCTGCCGCCGGCCGAAATGGCGCCGGACCTTGTCCGCGCCCTGCAGGCCCCGGCGCTGGCGACTTTACTTTCCCGCAATTCCACGCATACCATGCACGCGTTCGATGCCGACACGCGGCTGCTGCCGCACGAAGCATGGCTGGCGCACGCACTTGGACTGGCCGGAGCGCCGTCCACGCAGCCGGCCGCGCCGTTCGCACCGGCCGTGATGCGCGGGCTCGGGATGACGCCGGAAACGGGCCACTGGTTCATCTTCCACCCCGTGCACCTGGTGATCGGCACGCACCTGATGATGCCGGACCTGCGCGGCCTGCGCATCACCGGCGCCGAGTCGCGCGCGCTGTTCGACGCCGCGCTGCCGCTGTTCGAGGAGCTGGGCAAGACGCTGGTCTATGGCGACGCCTATACGTGGTTCCTGCGCGCCGACGACTG
Source organism: Pseudoduganella umbonata (assembly GCF_014192225.1). GTDB lineage: Bacteria > Pseudomonadota > Gammaproteobacteria > Burkholderiales > Burkholderiaceae_D > Rugamonas > Rugamonas umbonata. Next base: position 1,038,303 of record NZ_JACHXS010000001.1, read on the forward strand.
GGCGGAACTGGCGACGGCTTCGCCGGATGCCGCGACCGGCGACAACCTGCATCCCTGGCTGCCCTCCGGCGCGGCGGCGCGCGATTTCCGCCGGCTGCTGAACGAGGTTCAGATGCTGTGGCATGCGCACCCTGTGAACGCGGCACGCAAGCAAGCCGTCAACTCGTTCTGGCTATGGGCCGGCGGGCCGGCGGAGCAGCCGCGGCCAGAGGCGGCCCTGGCAGCCAGTGCCGTCCCGGCCTGGCTGAACGCGCTGGCCGAGCCGGAACTGCGCGATGCCACCTGTGTCCAATGGCTGGCAGCGAAAGGACGTCAGCGCACTGCGGTGCTGGGCCACCTGATCGGTGCCGGCCTGGCCGAGGACTGGTCCGGCTGGCTGGAATCGATGAAGCAGCTGGAAGACCAGTGGTTTGCGCCATTGCTGGGCGCGCTGCGCGCGGGGCAACTTCATGGTCAGGGACGTGGCCACGAACCCGGCTTGCGCATCGTGCTTTGCAATCGCAGCGCCTGGACCGACACGACGACGACGAAACCGGCGTTGAACAAGTTCTGGCGCACCGAGAATTTCAAGAACCTGCTCACATGAGTAACGCACCTGGGTGCCGCATGCTGAATGATCAAACAATCCGGGCAACTCAGCTCAGCAATTTGGCTGGGCACCCGCGCTGTCCCATGCACCCGAGTTTATTAGCAAAGCCGAATCCATGACCCGTATCACCCACCGTCCCTGCCCGTTCCGCGAATCGGAAATGTTGCGCCAGGGGGGCATCCATCCGGTGCTGGCGCGCCTGTTTGCCGCGCGCGGCCTGACCGATCCGAAGGACCTGTCATCCGAACTGTCGGCGCTGATCCTGCCTTCGGGTCTGCTGCACATCGATGCCGCCGCCGTTTTCCTGGCCGATGCGATTGCCGCGGGCAAGCGCATGGTCATCGTGGCCGACTACGATTGTGACGGCGCCACTGCCTGCGCCGTCGCGCTGCGCGGCCTGCGTGCAATGGGCGCGAACGTCGACTTCATCGTGCCGAACCGCTTCGAGTACGGCTATGGCCTGACGCCGGAGATCGTGGCGCTGACGGCGCGCGAGAAAGCACCCGACATCATCCTGACCGTCGACAACGGCATCGCCAGCATCGACGGTGTGGAAGAAGCAAAGCGGCGCGGCATCGAGGTGATCGTCACCGACCATCACCTGCCGGGCGACCGGCTGCCCGATGCACGCGTGATCGTCAATCCGAACCAGCCGGCCTGCGGTTTCCCATCGAAGAACCTGGCGGGAGTCGGGGTCGTGTTCTACGTACTGCTGGCCTTGCGTGCCGAACTGCGCCGCCGTGGCGTATTCGATGCGCAAACCCAGCCGAAACTCGATTCGCTGCTCGACCTGGTTGCGCTGGGTACCGTGGCGGACGTGGTCAAACTGGACACGAACAACCGTATCCTCGTGGCGCAGGGCCTGAAGCGGATGCGCGCCGGCCGCATGCATGCCGGTGTCGCCGCGCTGTTTCGCGTGGCTGGCCGCCAGGCGCGCTGCGCCACGCCGTTCGACCTGGGCTTCGCGCTGGGGCCGCGGCTGAACGCGGCGGGCCGCCTGCAAGACATGTCGCTCGGCATCGAATGCCTGATCACCGACGATGAAGGCCGCGCCTGGGCGCTGGCCCAGCAGCTCAACGAGATCAACCTGAAGCGGCGCGAAATCGAGGCCGAGATGCAGGACACGGCGCTGCTGCACCTGGACGATTTCCAGCCCTCGCAAAGTTCGACGATCTGCGTGTTCGACGATTCGTGGCACCAGGGCGTGATCGGCATCGTTGCCTCGCGGCTGAAGGAAAAATTCTACCGGCCCACGATCACGTTCGCACCGGCCGGCGATGGCTGGATCAAAGGATCCGGCCGCTCGATTGCCGGCTTCCACCTGCGCGATGCGCTTGACCTGGTGTCGAAGCGGGCACCCAGCCTGATCGACAAATTCGGCGGCCACGCGATGGCCGCCGGCCTGTCGATCCGTGCCGACGCATTCGACGCGTTTGCCACGGCGTTCGAGACGGTCGGCCAGTCCTGGCTGACGGAGCAGCAGCTGGAAAGGATCATCGAGACGGATGGGCCGCTGGAAGATGCCTATTTCACCACGCAGTTCATTGAACTGATGGATGGCATCGTATGGGGCCAGGGGTTCGCACCGCCTGTATTCTGTGACGAATTCCGCGTGATCAGCCAGCGCATCCTGAAGGAACGCCACCTGAAACTTCTGCTGGAGCGCAATGGCGCCCGCTACGACGCGATCTGGTTCGGCCGCACGGATGCCCTTGGCGACCGCGCCCGGGTTGCATTCCGGCTCGACGCCAACGAATACAACGGCACCACCCGCGTGCAGTTGATGGTGGAGCACGCCGAGCCGGCGTAGAGCACCGGTTAAAGCCTTCAAGGCGAGCACGGCGACAAAGTCGGTCCGGCCGTCCGGCTGGGGGCAAACCGGACATGAGGTTTTGTCAGGCGCTGTTGAGCGCCGTATCGCGATTGGATGGCATAGCACGAGTACGACGCTTGCCGGCGGTCCGGAAACGGAGTATAAAGACTCCAGATACGGAGGCCTTATGCATTCTTCCCCTGCTCATCCCTTGGCATTTCCTTACGTCTACCCCAAGTCGCGCTACGAGCCGACACCGCCTGTCGACCTGAATACCCGCGAAGTGCGGGAACGCCTTTCCCGTTCGGCGCTGAAGAGCTTTTTCAAGCTTGTCGACGCCTGGAAACTGCGCGAAGACGATGCCCGGGAGTTGCTCGGCGGCCCATCGGGCAGTACCTTCTATGAATGGAAGCGCAATCCCGACCGCGTGCTCGAAGCCGACCGCATTACACGCATCTCCTACCTGCTTGGCATCTACAAATCGCTGCACATCATTTACGGCGACAAGCTCGCCGACGAATGGGTTAAATTACCCAATAGCAATATCATCTTTAAAGGCAGCAGCCCGCTGGCCTACATGCTGGCCGGCGGCATGCCGGCAATGCAGACTGTGCGCAAGCTGGTCGATGCGCGCCGCGGAGGCCTGTAGTCGCCAGCGCCGCCCTTGCCACCGAATGCCGCCCAATCTTGCCACCTAACTTTTCAACAAGCTCGCCGGTCCTGCCAGTGCCGCCCTTACGGCAGCTGCGGCAGTTCGACACGTACCGGCTGATACCCTCCCGTTTCGCGGATCTCGAAGACTCGGTGCTGACACCGCTGGCCGACAGCGACGCTGAACTGGCCGACCTGTTCGAACTCGATAACGCCACTAACGCGCGGCTGCTTGCCGAACATGGCGGTGCACCGGGTATCGGCATCGACGAACTGTTGTCGCATGTGCCGAACTTCCGCATCGTGAATGCCGCGTACACGTATCCCCGCCCGGAAGGAAGCCGGTTCAACGATGGCGAACGGGGCGCCTGGTATTGCGCCTTCGAGGCGGAAACCGCGCTGGCCGAGGTGATTTTCCACAAGACCGTCGAATATGCGGAAATCGGCCGGTTCGACGACAGCGTCAGCTACCAGGCCATGCTGGCCGATTTCACGGCCCAGTTCCACGATATCCGGGGCCTGGCGGAGTTCGGTCCCTGCCTGGCACCGGACAGCTATGAAACGTCGCAATTGCTGGCCGAGCGGCTGCTGGCGGCGGGCTCGACCGGCATCATCTACCCCAGCGTGCGTCACGCGGGCGGCACCAACCTTGCCTGCTTCCGGCCGGCGTTGGTCGGCAACGTTCGCAAAGGGCTGGTCTATCGGTTAACATGGGAAGGCAGCCCGACGCCAGTCGTCGAACCCGATCCAAGTGGAAATTGAACCGACATGCAACTGAATCCCGATAAAGATACCGAACTACGCCAGAAGGTGAACCGCGAAACGGGCCGCCTGCCATGGAGCGAATTGATGCGCCACTTCGCCTCCGGCAACGTGGTGTGGATCGCCGACGAAATGGACCTGGTCGAAGTGGCCGTTCGCATCGCCCACGACGACAAGGCCAGCGTGGGCCAGTGGATGGCTGCCGGCCAGATCGCCAAGGTATCGGACCAGCAGGCGCAAGCCTGGCTGGAATCGGACGCCTCGCTGTGGGCGTGCGTGGTCAGCCCGTTCATCCTCGTCCAGCAGCAGAAGAAAACCCATTAAGCGGGCGGGCGCGACGATGCTGGCTCCGCTCGACGCCCACCTGACGGACGCCCGCCCGCGCCATCTTCGGCCAGCCCACCGCCCGCTCGTCGAACTGTTTTACTTCGGCATCAAGGAAGCGCGCGCCTGCCTGTTTGCCGGGCTGTTTTTTCTGGCAATGTTCTGCGTGCCGCGCGCCGGCTTGCTGGGCATTCCCCGCTACGATGTGCTGCTGGCCGTGGCGCTGGCGATCCAGGCCTGGATGCTGTACGCCCGGCTGGAAACATGGGACGAAATGAAGGCCATTGGCCTGTTCCATGCGGTCGGCTTCGCACTCGAAGTGTTCAAGACACAGATTGGCTCGTGGAGCTACCCGGACTTCGGCTACACCAAGCTGCTCGGCGTGCCACTGTTCTCAGGGTTCATGTACGCGGCGATCGGCAGCTACATCATCCAGGCATGGCGCCTGCTCGACCTGCGCATCCGCCACCACCCGCCATACCCGATGGCCGCGACCATTGCGATCCTGATCTACGTGAATTTCTACACGCACCACTATATCGGGGATTACCGGTGGTATCTGGCCGCATGCGCGCTAGGCCTGTATGCGCGCACCACCGTGATATTCCGGCCACTGGACCGCGACAGGCAGATGCCGCTGCTGCTGGGCTTCATGCTGACCGGCTTCTTCATCTGGATTGCCGAAAACCTCGGCACGCTGATGGGCGTATGGCGCTACCCGAACCAGCTGGGCGCCTGGTCCGTCGTCCACGTCAGCAAATGGAGTGCCTGGTCGCTGCTGGTGATCATGACCTTTACCATCGTCGCGAATCTAAAACACGTCAAGGCGCGAGTGCACGTGCCGGCGTGACAATACCGCCGATGGTGGCGGGCTTTTCGGAGGACTATCCAGGCATGGCCTGCGTCTGATTTCCTGCCGGGAAGGCGGATTCGATCGATGAGAAGCGCATTCCTGCGTTGCGATTTTCATTTCGCAACACCCCGCCTGTCACAACCCGACGAGCGCTGTCAGGCGCCTGCAGTCAGCTTCGCACATGATGCGGCCAAATCGGATCCGGCCTCGATGGCGCGCAGCGAATAATTATTACGGAGAAGCACTGTCGCGGTGAACGCCGGAAGGTTCGTCAACGCGTGGAACGTCACGCACGGAATTCGTGACAGGAGACCCGACTTCAGGAGGATGTACGCTCACGCTCTACAATTTGCTGTGTCACAAGACTTCGCTCATCGGCCGACGTCGCCGCGAGTTTCTCGTCTTCGTCGCGCACGCGCTTCATCGAACTTCCTTGAAGCTCGAAATAGCATTTGCTGATTTCTGCGGCGACCCGCTGCCAGGTATATTGCTCTACCAGCGTGCGTACGGTTTCGCGCGTCGGCGGTCGATCGATAAATTCCAGGATTGCCGAGCGCTGAGCAGCGGCGTCATGCCACTTTGCCTTGCGCAAGGCGAATGCGCTTTCCTGCAAGTCGAGAGCGTTTTCATCCGTCATCACGACCGGCGTCCCCGCCGCCAGCGATTCCAGTACCGCCAGCGGAAACACTTCTCCGTGGCTTGGCAACGCCACGACCGACGCTGCGCAGTAAGCGCTGGCGAGGAGCGGATCGTCATGATCCAGTGCGCCGAGCCAGCGCACCCAGGGTGAACGCAGCACGGTATCAAGATAGACCTGATCCTGCCGGGCCACACGGCCGATCAGCACAACGGGGAGATTCAGGTCGGCGAGTGCCTGGACCAGCCCAAGCTGATTTTTGTAAGGGTTTATCGAGCCAACCATCAGTACGAACGGCCCAGTGATGCCGGTGCGCTGGCGGAATAACTCCGGGCGCGATGTAAAGAAACGTGCGCTTATGCCATTCGGAAATACGCGGATTTTCGCGGGATCCGTGAGAAATCCCGACACGATCGCTTGCCGTTCGGCTTCGCCGAGCGCTATGACCAGCTCGGCAAGTTGCAATGCGCGCTTTGCCTGTGCGTAACTGGTCTGTACGTTCCAGGATGTCAGTCGGCCAGTAATCCGGTCGGCCATGCGAGCGCGCAAACCCGAGCCCCGGTCCCATCCGGGCGACAGCAACGGCGACAATACGACCGGAACGCCCATCTCGTTGGCGGCCTCTACCAAGCGATAGTTGCCGTTTATGGCAGAAAATACATGGATGAGGTCAAACGAGTCGAGTCGTTCCCGATTGGGATCAACCAACTGCGCCCGTAATGGGTGGGATGTCTCTGCACCGATGCGGTTCAGGGCTGCAATGGTCTCGCGGACTTGAATCTGCAGGCCGCCATCACGCTGGAACAGCATTGGATAGGACAATACGCCGACGCGCATGGCTACCACTCCTTTTAAGTTGCATTTCGACGGGCTACCTTGCGCCACGCAAGTTCCAGCTCCTCCGCAAGCGGATGCCGAAAGATGACAACGCCCACAAGCCACAGCGATACGGCACAGATGGAAGCAACCATCAGCTGGACCGGACCGGACTTCATCATGAATAAAGCGCCAATCGGCGCCAGCGTCGTGAGTAACGTCAACGCGGCACTTTGGCGTACCGCACGCAGCAGGTCCGCAGCGTTGATCTCAGCCAACCTCGACAGATAACCCCACGTGAGCCAGCTCCGGATCACGACGCTTCCGGCCACTGCCAGTGCTACCCAATAGAGCCCGAACAAGGCGGCTGGCAACAGCAGCGCGACCCGGAACGCGACGGAAAGCGTGTCAAGACGAGCCTGTTCGCGCACGTGCCCTGTGGCAATGAACAAATACCGAGCCATGATGAACATGCTATATAGCGCGGATGAGCAACACATGATGCGTATCAACGGCGCCGCTCCATCCCATTGGGGGCCGTACACAAAATTGACAGTCGGCAGCGCGAGCGTACCAAGCAGTGCAAAAAACGGCCAGGCGACAGCGGTCATGCAGCTGACCGTCAACAGGTAGCTCGTGCGGAAGTCTTGTCCATCGCGCGCTTGCCGTGCAAACATGGGCAGGATTACCGGTGACACAGCGCTTGTGACGGCCTGGCTGAACAAGTTAAGCAAGGCCTGCGCCTTGCCAAAGGTCGCTACCGCTTCGGCGTCCAGCAATTTACCGATGATCAGATCGGGCGCTGCAACACCGGCTTCGTCGACGAGGTTGCCTCCAGTCGCATAAAAGCCGAAACCGATGACAGCACGTGCGCCCTGCAAGGACGGCCGCCAGGGGAGGTCAGCCGGACGCAATGGCAAGCTTACCAATAGCCCGGCCACCGCCGCGGCAACGGTTCCCCAGGCGAGACTGAGGCAACCATAGCCGCAGGCGGCCAGCCAGACGGTACTGACCAATTGCACAAGACTGTGGGTCGTGTTGATGATGTAGATCCCGGAAACACGTAGTTGCCTGCGCAGATAGGACAACGTCAGCGCGGTGAACGGTAGCAGGACGAAGTTGAGCGCGAGCAGGCGCATGACGTCCCGCAGGCGCGGCTCGTCGTAAAAGTCCGCCGTCATCCCGCTGAGGAGCGCGACCAGCCCTGCAAGCGTCCAGGCTGAACAAACGGACACGCCCAGCACGGCACGCAACTGGTCCGGCGTCAGCGTCTTGGAAGCAACCACGTACTGGCCGACCCCGAAGTCGCGCAATACCTGTGCCAGCCCGACCAGCACGGCGCCGATTGAAAAGATTCCGATTTCTGAAGGCGGCAGGATCCGCGCAATGATCATGGTGCCGGCGACACCGAACAGCAGCAGCGTGTATCGCTCGCCAAAAGACACGAGGAGCGACCGTCGGGCCGAGGCCTTGCTAAAGCAGACCGTCATAGAATTCCTGTACCAAGGCCTGGACGCGAACCGTGCTGAAGCGGCGAATAGCCTCTGCCCTGCCCTGTACACCCATGCTTGCACGGCGGTCTGGATCCGCAAGCAGGCCAGCCACGACTCGAGCCACCTCATGATCGTCATCGAGGGGTACGAGCACGCCGCCTTCGCTGCCTGAAAGGACATCTGTATTGCCGGGCACGGCGGTGGCAACCGCCGGGACACCGCACGCCATCGCCTCTATTGTCGCGATACCAAAACCCTCGCGGCGGCTGAGAAGCAGGTGCACGTCCAGTGCAGGCATGATCTTCTCGATGTGATCCTGATAACCGGTAAAGATCACGAAAGGTGCCACGCCAAGCGCAATGGCAAGTTTGCGCACCTCGTCCTCCAGCGGGCCAGTACCTGCCAGCACCAGATGCAATGTTGGAAAATCCTCGCGCAATGTGCACAGCAGCGCCAACAGTGCCTCGGGCCGTTTTTGCGGCGACAGACGCGCGACGGCACCGATCACCATTGCGTCGAGCGGCACGCCCCAATGCAGCCGGGTCGCCGCGCGCAATTCAAAGGATGGCCGAAAGCGTGCGGTATCGACACAGTTGGGAATTACGGCCAAGCGAATGTCCTGCCTCAGGTATGGCCGGTACAAAGCCAGGAAGTGCTGCAGCGCCGATTCGGTGGCGCCGTAGATGCCGCGAACAGCCGCGAAAGCCTCCTGCAATAGCGGGTGATGCCAGCGTCCGAACTCGCAGAGGGGAAACGTATTATGAACACTGATGACCGTCGGCAGTCCGCAGCGGCCCGCTAGCCACAACGCTGTCGCTCCATAGGTGTTCCAGCAAAATGCCACGTGTACCAGATCGGCCCGGAAACGGCGCAATACGCGCACACTTCCCAACAGGGCACGGACCTTGTTCAAGCGCCGCCACCGCCATTGTTCCAGCACGGGTGGCGGTGCAAACCGCACTACAGGCAGACGCCGCTCACGTAAGTCATTCGCCCAGATATCGCTGCGGGGAAATGGCCGAATCCCCAAGACGCCGTCGAATCCTCCTGCGCGCAAGAATTGCGCCTCCTGCGCCATGCGCAGCTCCATACCGCCCAATTCGCCAGAATAGCTGGTGATCAGAATCTTGCCCGTGCTTGGCGGCGGGGAGCCGCGCCAAGCTTCGTGCACGTAGCCGCGCAGGTAAGCCAATTCCCACCGGTGCAGAAAAATGCCGTCGGAGTCGCGCCGCACGCGAGCGGACACCAGGCTGAACAGTTCAATCACATAGCGGCTGAACATCCATCGCGGCACGCCAAACCATTCCGGGAATCTTCCAGGACATTCCTGGCGATACTTGCCGCGGCCGAAACGCCTGGCCCGCTCGAGTACCCAGCCTGGCGTCATCTGGTTCGGCCGGATGAAGTGCGCCACTCTTGCGCCGCGGCAGAACCAGGCCTGGTGGCCGGCGTCGCCGAGCCGGCGCGTCAACTGGGTTTCGCTGCCCATCGCGTAGGCACCTGCAGCGGGACCGATCGACTCATCGAAGCGTAGACCGTTGTCGAACAGCTGGCGCCGGATGGCCATGTTGGCGCCCCAGACAAGACCTGGAAAGACCGGTCCTTCCGCGACGTCCGGGGGTGTAATGCCGAACGTCAGGCCAAGCGGCACCAATCGCTTGATCCAGGCTGGTACCGGCATTCCCCAATCAGCCACGATGACGCCCGCGAAAATAGCGTAGTCCGTTTGTCTCCGTGCTGCTTCCGCAAGCTGTTGCAGCCAGTCCGGCTCTGGCGTTGCGTCGTCGTCGGTAAAAACAAACAGCCCGTCGCCACCGACTCCATCGAGGGCCAAGCCGAGGGCAGAGTTGAGTGCGACGTTCTTGCCGCGCCGTGGCTCGAAAACATACTGGAGCGGCAGCCGGCTCGCATAGTGCTCGATCAGCAGGCGCGTGCCATCAGTGCTGCCGTTGTCAGCGATGATCATGCGCCATCCGGTGGGGGGTGCGATCAACCTGCAATAGGCTTCGAGAACCTTGGGCAGCGTGGAAACGCCGTTGAAGGTTGCCATGAGAACGGTCAACAAGTGCGCTCCTTCTGCAACGTATGATGGACTGCCGGGCTGCACCAGTGTACTGGCGGGCCTATTGCTTTCGTTGAGCCCCGTCAAGAAGGAAGCCATGCGCGATATTCTCGTTACTTTGCTGGTCCTCGGCGGTCTCCCATTTGCCCTGCAGCGCCCCGTCATCGGTGGTCTCATGTGGGTTTGGATCAGCGTCATGAATCCCCACACACAAGGCTGGGGCTTCGCCACCACGTTCCCGTTCGCGCAACTGATCGCAGGCGTTACCATTCTCAGTCTGCTGAAATCGCGGGAAAAGAACCCGCTGCCGATGACGCCGATTACCGTCACGCTGATCGGATTCGTCATCTGGATGAACATCACAACGCTGTTTGCCATCATCCCCAGTGCGGCTTGGGCTCAATGGAACAAGGTCATGAAGATCATGCTGATGACATTTGTCGTGATGATGGTCATCAGGAAGCGCGAACACGTCCGCCACCTGATCTGGGTACTGGTCATTTCGTTGGGTTACTACGGCGTCAAGGGCGGGATTTTCACGGTCCGCAGCGGAGGCAATCAGCGCGTCTGGGGCCCACTGGGAACCTTCATCGGGGACAATAATGCCTTGGCGCTCGCCCTGATCATGACGATCCCGCTGATGTACTACCTGATGCAGGAACTGCCAAAACGGTGGATGCGCCATCTGATGCTGGTCTCGATGGGGTTATGCGCACTCGCAGCGTTGGGCAGCTATTCGCGCGGCGGCGTCCTGGCAATCGTTGCAATGCTTATCTTCATGTGGAAGAAGAGCCGGCACAAGCTGGTCGGCGCTGCCCTGCTGATCTTGCTTGTACCACTCGCACTGGTGTTCATGCCCGACCAGTGGGGCGCGCGGATGGACACGATTGCCGAGTATCAGGCCGATGGTTCCGCCATGGGTCGCATCAACGCATGGCATATGGCATTCAATCTGGCATGCGATCGCTTCTTCGGCGGTGGCTTCTCCATGTACGAACCTGTTACATTCGCGATGTACGCGCCGGATCCATCGGGTGTGCACGCGGCACATAGCATCTACTTCCAGGTCTTGGGCGAGCATGGATTCCTTGGCCTCGCCCTGTACCTCATCCTAGGATTCCTGACCTGGCGTTACGCGGCCTGGATCGTGCGCCACGGGCGGGGACATCCGGACCTGCAATGGGCCACCTCGCTGGCGGCAATGATTCAGGCCAGCCTGATCGGCTTCGCCGTCGGCGGCGCATTCCTCAGCCTGCTTTACTGGGACGTTCCCTATTACCTGATGGTCGCCATCATGGTCACCCGCACCGTGGTGGGTCAACAACTAGCCTTGGCGCCGGCGCCTGTGCCGACCGTGGTTCCCCGCATGCCGCCAGTCAGCCGTAATGTTGAGTCGCCACAAGGGAGGACTGTCCGGCCGGAGGTTAAATGAAGCGATGAAAAATCGCTTCCTCAAATGCATCACGGAACTGGGCTGGTTCAACGCCTTTATGTATGGCGCAGCGCGCTTGGCGAGAAGAACCCCATTGCGCGTGCATCGCTACTACTTCGTCGCGCAGCGCGTCGCCGCGAACCCTGCACGTGCCGGATGGGGCCGGGCGATCAAGGTCCATACGCTTTCGGTTCCCGGCGAAATCCCATGGGGATATCCGCGACCGCGCGATGTCATAGCAGAACGTTTCCGCCAGGGTGGTCACAGCCTTGCAGCCTGGCGCGGCAACGAGCTCGCAGGCTTCCTGTGGTATCAGTTCGGAGCCTATCGCGAAGACGAAGTGCGCGTCCGTTACTGCCTGACCTCTCCGCATTCGGCATGGGACTACGATGTATTCGTACAACCCCATTTGCGCCTTGGTCCTACGTTCTCAAGGCTGTGGGAGGAAGCCCACCTTCGCTTGCATGCCCGTGGAGTACGCTGGACTTGCAGCCGGATCTCCGCCTTCAATCCCGACTCGCTCCGCTCGCATTCAAGGCTTGGCGCAGTGCGGCTCGGCAGCGCGACATTCCTGGCGATCGGGCGTTGGCAGTGCATGTTTGCCACCCAGGCGCCGTACCTCCACTTCTCATTCAGTGCGGCGTCCGTTCCGCAGTTACGTTTCAACACCGATGCGCTGGAACACGCGCGAAAGAGGGAGTCCTTATGCCATTCCGGCCACCGCTGATCCTGGCGCTCGTACTGCTGCATGGGCTTGCACGTGCCGCCGCCGATTGCCCTGCCTTCAACAATACAGTCAGCGGCGGCGACTACACCAATGCCGAGGACCGTCAAAAACTCGATGTCGTCGAACGTTTTCACTTCACGCCGCAGGTCGAGCGGCTCGAACGTGGCCAGTCCGGCTATCTCGTCGACGATATCGGTTATACGCTCGATCACTTCGCCAATCACCATCGCGCGCTGACGGCGATGGCCCGGTTGGCGGTGCGTGAAAAGTCGTCGCGCCCCAAGGGTGCAAAGTATTCAATCGAATGCTATTTCGACCGCGCGATCCGATTCAGACCTGACGATTCCAGGGTCCGCGCAATCTTCGGTGGTTACCTGCTGGTACTCGGTCAAGAGGAAGCCGCGCTAACGCAACTGCAAGAAGCGGCCAGGCTGGAGCCCAACAATGCCACGAATCAGTATAATCTTGGCCTCCTTCACCTGCGTCGAAAAAACTTCGACAAGGCTCGCCAAGCGGCAAAACGGGCATATGAGCTTGGCATTCCGTTGCCAGGCCTCAAAAACAAGCTGGTTGCTGCCGGCCAGTGGAAAGACTGATCGGACTCCCATCGCCCTGGACGTAAACAGTCTCGATCGCGCGCGACGCCTGCTACCTGCTTCATCCTGACGTCAGCTCTCGTCTTTGCCCAGTCGTTGCCTGGACCTGCCGGTTAGCCACCAGCTTGCAGCGCACTCGCTGCCGGACGGCTGCATCATCCGTGTATCGCCTGATTACGGCTCACTTGATTCCATGGTGAGCCATCAGGTCATACAACGTGGGGCGGCTCACGCCAAGCATTTCGGCTGCTTTGGCGATGTTCCCTCCAGAGCGTGCCAGCGCCTTCACCATGACCCTGTATTCGGCGGCGTTACGCGCCGTTCTCAAGTCGATGCTTTCATCGGCAACAGGAGCATCGGGCAAACCCAAGTCGGACGTACTAATCTGAGTGCCTTCCGCCATGATCACAGCGCGCTTGATACAGTTTTCCATTTCGCGCACGTTGCCGGGCCAACTGTAGGCTTCAATGGCTATCAGCGCATCCGGGCAGAAGTGCATCGTGGCCCGACCCTCGGTCGCACAAAAGCGGTTCTTGAAGTGCTGCGCCAGTAGTACGGCATCGCCCATCCGTTCGCGCAGCGATGGAATGACGAGCACGATTTCACTTAGGCGATAAAACAGATCCTCCCGAAAAGTGCCCTCGTTCACCAAGCCCTTCAGGTTACGATGGGTAGCGCAAACAATGCGAACGTCGATGGGAATTTCGCTCCGACCGCCGACGCGTTCGATCACGCGCTCCTGAAGGAAGCGCAGCAGCTTGCCCTGCAATGCCATTGCCATGTCGCCGATTTCGTCGAGGAAGAACGTGCCCCCCTGAGCAAGCTCGATCTTGCCTGGTGTTTGCCGGACCGCCCCGGTGAACGCACCTTTCTCAAACCCGAACAGCTCGCTTTCCAGCAGATGTTCGGGAATCGCCGCGCAATTGATCGCCACGAATCGCTTGTCATTGCGGGGCGACAGCCGGTGTAACCCTCGCGCAATCAATTCCTTGCCGCTTCCCGACGCCCCCAGCAACAGCACGGTCGCCGAAGACGGTGCAACCTTCTCCACGTTCCGGCATACCTTCAACATGCCCGGATCGCGGCTGATGATACCGGCCAAAGGCGAATCTGCTTCGATCTGCAGGATCCGGCGTTGGTCCTGCTGCACTGCGTGGAGAAAATATGCCCGTTCGATAACCAGTCTGAGCAACTCAGCCTCAAGTGGCTTCTGGTGGAAGTCGTAGGCTCCCATTGCGATTGCCTTCAATACGTTCGTACGATCACGGTTCCCTGACAGCACTATGACTTTCGTGTCGGGTGCTATCGTCAAGATCTGCTGCAAGAGCGCCAAGCCTTCGCTGGCCCCGTCCGCGTCGGGAGGCAGTCCAAGATCCATCGTCACCACAGCCGGCTGGTGTCGGCGTAGGAGCGTCAACGCCGTCTCCCGGTCGCCCGCGGCAACTACGTCAAAATCGTCGAGGCTCCAGCGCAGTTGCCTTTGCAGTCCTGTGTCATCTTCGACGACCAATAATTTCCGCTTTGGCATTTCCCAGTCTCCTCAGGCCACGTTGGGCCACGTCAGGCCATTGCCGGCACTTTTTCCGCCGCCAGCTCCAGCGGCAGCACGATCCGGAACGTGCTGCCGAACCCTGGCCGGCTGTCGACATCGAATCGCCCTCCCAGTTCGCGGATGTACTCCCGACTCTCATACACACCGATACCCATCCCGGCCGGTTTGGTGGTTTCAAAAGGCCGGAACAGGCGTTCACGCATGAACGCTTCACTCATGCCGGCACCGGTGTCACGCACTTCGATGACGGCAGATTCGTCCAGGCGCCGCAGGCTCACCGTGATGTGGCCATCCGGCGGTGTCGCTTCCATGGCGTTTTGCAGCAGATGCGCGACCGTGCGCTCGAGCCGCTGCCCATCGACGAGAGCAAACAGCGTGAGATCGGTGATGTCGAGGGTCGGACACGGCTGCGCAGTTGCGTACCCGGAGATAGCTCGCCGCAGCACATCAGCCAGCGCATGCGGCGAACGTTCGGCGGCATGATCGCCGCGCGACAGCCGATGCAACATCGCCGTCATTTTCTGAACCGAATGTTCGAGCGTTGCCAGCATGTCCTTTTGGAACGCGGGGTTGTCCTTATGACGCTGGGCGTTTGCCAGCAACAGCGAATGCTGAGAGAGCAAATTCTTCAGGTCATGGACGACGAATGTCGTCATCCGGTTGAACGATTCGAATTGACGCGCCACGGAGAGCCGCTCGGCCAACTCGCCATGCGCCAGGCAGCTCGCAGCCTGGCTGCCGGCCAGCCTCAGGACGTCGAACACTTCCCAGTTCAACGCAACCGGCGTACGTGGGCCGGTCAGCGCGATGAAGCCAAACAGTTGGCCGTGCAACATCAGAGGCACCACCAGCCACAAGCCGGGAATGCCGTGCAGCCAGGCCGGATACGGTGCCTCGGCATGGCGCAGCAGATGTCCCGCCACGACGATCCACTGTCGTCCTTCCAAAAGTCGGCAGAACGCGCTGCCAGTGGTTTCCGTTGCGAGCTGGGCCGGCACGTTCCAGCTAGCGGCAGGCTCAAAGGCACCGTTACGCCTGATCCACAGCGCTCCGGCCGGGCTTTCCACAAGCGCCGCGACCGCCTGGATCGCGCGCTCCCCCGGTGACGGGCCAACCTCGGACAGCACCTGCGTAAAACGACACCATTCATTGCGGTAATCGAAATGTCCCTGGTAAAAATGCTTGCTGATGAACACTCGCAATCTCGCCCGCGCTGCGCCGGAGAACAACACGCCGGCCAGTATCAATCCGGCGCCGCACAGGCAAATCAATTGCATCACAGGGCCCCACGCGCCACCCACGCTGCGCAGATACCAGCCACCCGCCGCCATCGCCATAAGGTAGACGGCGCATGCCAGCAGGCCCGCGGAACGCAACATCATCTTGCGTGATATGAACAGTTCCAGCTTCCAGCCCGGATTGCGGGCAGCGGTGATTGCAAGCAGCGGCACACATAATGCGTCCACCACTCCACGCCCAGCCCATAGGTGTGGCTCGACCCGCCGGAACAGCAATGCGTCGCTGTACAGGTAAAAGTCGTAGGCGAACAGCGTACCGAAGGCCAGGCAGGCGAACTTGATCCCCCACCGCTCTCGCGTGGGCGTACAGCGGTACAACTGTTCGACAAGGAGGATCCCCACGACGGCAAGCAGCAAGCTCGAAGCGATTGTGGCGATAAGAGCCGGGTCGGCCGGTTGCGACGCGTTGTAGCCGAGCACGATCGTCACCGGCGCCAATTCGCCAGTAGCCAGCTGGGTCATTGATAACAACGCCACCACCGCGAGCAAACGCTTTGCCGGCAAGCCCGAGGGTTGCAGCAACAACATCAGGAACACGAGCCACGCAGCAGTCCGAAACGTCTCCAGCACGCGTGCCACCTGCGCGACGGCCACTCCCAGGACGAAATAGTCGTGCAGGGCGGTTGCCGCGGACCACGTCGCGGTCAATGCGCATGCCGTAAGCAGAAGACGGTGTTGCCCCTGGACCCGGCGGCCGAGCAAAAGCAGCAACGAGAACGCGGCGAATGCGACGGCGCCGATGCCATGGCTGGCCGAGGCAACCAGCGCGGCCCCCTCCATCACCGCGCGCCTTTGCCTGACAACACGACCTGCACCGTATCGATCAGAATCAGCAGATCGAGGAACAGACTGTTGTTCTTTACGTAGTACAGGTCGTACTGCAGCTTGCGGACGGCGTCCTCGACGGAAGCGCCGTATTGATAGCGCACCTGAGCCAATCCGGTGATGCCCGGCTTGATACTGTGGCGCACATCGTAATAAGCGATCTCGCGTCCCAGCTGTTCAACGAAATAGGATCGCTCCGGGCGCGGCCCGACGAAACTCATCTCACCGCGAAAAACATTGAACATCTGCGGCAACTCGTCGATGCGGAGCTTGCGCAGCCAGTAACCGACCCGGGTTACACGCGGATCGCCGGCGCAGGCCCATCGGGGCTTGCCATCACGCTCGGCATCTGTGCCCATGCTGCGAAACTTCAGCACCTGAAACACGCGGCCATGCTTGCCGACCCTGTCCTGCCGAAAGATCACCGGCCCACCATCTTCGAGTACGATGCACAATGCGGCCACCAACATGACCGGCAGCGTGGCGGCGCAAATCGCAGCACTGGCAACCAGGTCGAAAGAACGCTTGACGAGGGCACGCAAGAAACTCTGGTCGAAACCGCCACCGTGAATCAGGTAGCTGGGCTGCAGCGAATCGACGCGGATCTGGCTGGCCTCGCGCTCGAAGAACGCGGCTGCATCGGTGACCCGCACGCCACCCAGTGCACAATCCAGCAGCTCCCGCAATGGGTAAGCACCGTTGCGGCGATCGCCGACTGAAATGACCAGCTCGTTCGCGCCATGCCGTCGCGCCAGCGTCAGCAACGATTCGCCAGGCTCCAGCACCTTGGCGACCGGCACGCACCGTTCTTCGTCCGGCATCGGCACACAACCGACGACCTCGAATCTTCGTGGCCCGTCGCGCATGGCCGCCAACTCGAGGCACTCGCGTGCGAGTGCTCCCGCACCGATCAGTATCAGGCGCTCCACCAGGATATCGGACTGCGCCGACGTGAACAGGAGCACTCGCGTCATCAGCACGCAAGCGCCACCCAGCACGAAAGCGAGGCTTGCCGCGTGGCCCAGATCGACAGCAGGCGTCACCTCCATCAATGCGGACATCAGCACGAAGCCGACCAGGAACGCCGGCGGAATGCGCCCGAACGAACCGCGCAGGTCCTCGCGCAACTGCTGCTGGTACAACCCCAGGGTACTCATCGCAAACACGTTCACGAGCGCGAACAAACTGCCTGTCAAGTACGCATCGGCGGTGCCGCGCGGTGCGCCACTCCACAACAGCGCTGTCGCGCTGGCGGCCGCATGCAGGATCAGGATTTCAAACAGCAGCAGAATAAAACCGGTGCGCGATACGTAATGATTGAAGATCCGGATCACAGTAGGAAGCTCCCTCGCCCGTCCGGTGGGCGCAACCGCCATCACGCTGCGGATGGCTCAGCAATGATGCCGGGCCCTTGCGATACGAACGTTGAGACCGCGCAAAACAGCCCCAGGCATGACGCGTGTTTGCAAATGGTCTATAGTCATAGTCTTTTCCGCGAAAAATACCTTTCTCACCATGAAATTTGACGTAGCCATTGTTGGTAGCGGGCTGGCCGGCCTGTCGGTCGCCCTGCACCTGGCCGAAACACGCCGGGTTGCCATCATCTCCAAGCGCGAACTGCTGGATGGGGCCAGCAACTGGGCCCAGGGAGGCATCGCCGCCGTGCTCGATTCGGGCGACAGCCACGCCGAACATATCGACGATACGCTGGTCGCAGGCGCCGGCCTGTGCGACGAAGGTGCCACCCGCTACATCGTCGAACATGGCCGCGAAGCGATTGAATGGCTGATTGCACAGGGCGTCCCGTTCACCCGCGATAACACGGCAGAACTGGGTTTCCACCTGACGCGTGAGGGCGGGCACAGCCAGCGTCGCATCATTCACGCCGCCGATGCCACCGGCCACGCGGTGCAGGTCACACTGGAAGAGAAGGTCCGCGCCCACCCGAACATCAGCCTGTTCGAGCATCACTGCGCAATCGACCTGATCACGTCCGACAAGCTGGGTCCCCGTCCGGCAAACCGCAACGCACAACCGAAATGCCATGGCCTCTACGTGCAGGATGTACGCAATGGCGAAGTCCACACCGTGGCCGCGGAACATACCGTGATGTGCACGGGCGGCGCCGGCAAGGTGTATCTGTATACGACGAATCCGGACACGGCAAGCGGCGACGGCATCGCCATGGCCTGGCGCGCCGGCTGCCGGGTGGCGAACATGGAGTTCATCCAGTTTCACCCGACCTGCCTGTACCACCCGTATGCGAAATCGTTCCTGATTACGGAAGCGATGCGCGGCGAAGGCGGCCTGCTGAAACTGCCGCCCGAGGCAGGTGCGGCTGCCGGCCAGCGCTTCATGCTTGCCCACGATCCTCGCGCGGAGCTTGCCCCGCGCGACGTGGTGGCACGCGCGATCGACTTCGAAATCAAGAAGCGCGGCCTGGACTATGTTCACCTGGACATCAGCCACAAGCCCGCGGATTTCCTGATCGAGCACTTCCCGACCATCTACGCACGCTGTCTCGAACTGGGCATCGACATCACGAAGGAACCGATCCCCGTGGTGCCGGCGGCCCACTACACTTGCGGCGGCGTGGTAACGGACATGCTGGGCCGCACCGACCTTCCCGGCCTGTATGCAG
Organism: Pseudoduganella umbonata; assembly: GCF_014192225.1. Lineage (GTDB taxonomy): Bacteria > Pseudomonadota > Gammaproteobacteria > Burkholderiales > Burkholderiaceae_D > Rugamonas > Rugamonas umbonata. The sequence continues at coordinate 1,057,374 of NZ_JACHXS010000001.1, forward strand.
TCGGCGAGACCGCCTACACGGGGCTGCACGGCGCCAATCGCCTGGCCAGCAACTCGCTGCTCGAATGCGTCGTCATCGGTCGTGCGTGCGCGCAGGACATCCTGTCGAAGGAAAAGAACGGCACGCCGTACCTGCCGGACTGGGACGAAAGCCGCGTCACCGATGCCGACGAGGAAGTGGTCATCGCCCACAATTGGGATGAGCTGCGCCGCTCGATGTGGAACTACGTCGGCATCGTGCGCACCACCAAGCGACTGGAACGCGCGCAGCATCGCATTGCGCTGCTGAAGGAAGAGATCGACGAGTATTACCGCAACTTCCGCATCACCGCCGATTTGCTGGAGCTGCGCAACCTGGTCGACGTTGCCGCCCTGATCGTGAACAGCGCCCTGCAGCGTCGCGAGAGCCGCGGCCTGCACTTCTCGCGCGACTATCCTGAAACGCTGCCGAAAGCACTGCCTACGATCCTCACGCCCAATCGCCGATGACCGCCATGCTGCGCGCTGCCATGCCGGACGACATCGCCGCGCTCGAGGCGCTGATCGCCCGATCGGTTTTTTTGCTCAGCAGGGGCTTTTATACCGAGGATCAGGCGCAAGCGATAACGCAGCATGTGTTCGGCGTCGACACCCAACTGATCCGGGACGCCACGTACTTCGTCATCGAGCGCGATGGCAAGCTCCTGGCCTGTGGTGGCTGGAGCCGCCGCGCCACGCTGTTCGGCGCCGACCGCACGAAGTCCGCGGCGGATCCGCTGCTCGATCCCGCCACGCAGGCCGGCCGCATCCGGGCGTTTTTCGTCGAACCGTGCGAGGCGCGAAAGGGATTGGGAACCACGCTGATCAGGCATTGCGAAGCCGAGGCGGCCCGCGCCGGCTTCGCCACGCTGGAAATGGCGGCCACGCTGCCAGGCGTACCGTTATACCGTTCGGTGGGCTATGAGACGGTCGAGGAGTTCGAAATCGATCTCCCCGGCGGCATCAGGGTACCGCTGGCGCGGATGCGCAAGCGGATAGGCTGACAGGCGCGATCAGCCGCCGTTGAAGCTCTTGCCCTCGGCGGCCAGCCGCGCCAGCAGCGGTGCGGCCTGCCAGGCTTCGCCATGGCGGCCCGCGGCAAAGCCCTCGATCGCCGCCAGCACATTGCGCAGGCCCACCGTATCGGCATGGAACATCGGTCCGCCACGAAATAGCGGAAAGCCGTAGCCGGTCAGGTACACCATGTCGATGTCGGACGCACGCAATGCGATCCCTTCCTCCAGGATTCGTGCCCCCTCGTTAACCAGCGCATATACGAGGCGCTCGACGATTTCCTGGTCGCCGATCGCACGCCGCTCAATGCCGAGCTCCTGCGCGCGGGCCAGGATCAGGGCATCGACCTCGGTGCTCGGATGCGGCGTGCGTTCCCCGGGCCGGTAGTCGTACCAGCCGCCGCCCGATTTCTGACCAAACCGGCCCAGTTCGCAAAGCCGGTCGGCCACTTTCGAATATGTCATGCCGGGCTGCCCCGCGGCACGGCGCTTGCGGATCGCCCAGCCGATATCGTTGCCGGCCAGGTCGCTCATCCGGAATGGTCCCATCGCGAAACCGAACCGTTCGAGGGCACCATCCACCTGGGACGGCGTGCAGCCCTCCTCCAGCAGGAAGCCGGCCTGCCGCACATACTGTTCAATCATCCGGTTGCCGATGAAGCCGTCGCACACGCCGGATACCACGCCGGTCTTTTTCAGCTTCTTCGCCAGCGCCAGCACGGTCGCCAGCACGTCGCTGCCGGTAGCACGGCCACGCACGATTTCCAGTAGTTTCATCACGTGGGCGGGGCTGAAGAAGTGCGTGCCGATCACATCCTGCGGCCGGCTCGTCGCGGCTGCGATCCGGTCCACGTCCAGCGTCGACGTATTCGTGGCAAGGATCGCACCGGGCTTCATCACGCCATCCAGTTGCCGGAACACGGCTTCCTTGACCGCCAGGTCTTCAAAGACTGCTTCGATGACGATGTCGGCCGTGGCGACGTCCCGGTAATGCAGCGTGCCCGTGACCAGCGCCATGCGCTGCACCAGCAACTCGGGCGTCAACTTGCCCTTGCCGACAGCACTCTCATACTGAGCACGGATCGCCGTCATGCCTTTGTCCAGCGCTTGCGACGACGACTCGAGCAGCGTCACGGGAATACCGGCGTTGACCAAGGCCATCGCGATGCCGGCACCCATCGTCCCGGCGCCGATCACGGCCGCCCGCTCGATCGGCCGCCTAGGCGTATCGGCCGGCACGCCCGGAATCTTCGCCGCTTCGCGCTCCGCAAAGAACGCATGCCGCAGTGCGCGGGATTCCGGCGTGTGGATCAAGTGCATGAAACGTTCGCGCTCGAATGCCAGCCCCTGCTCGAACGGCATCGTGACCGCTGCCGCGACGGTTTCGACGCATTCGAGCGGTGCCGGGAAAGGCCCGGCGGCTGCCGCGACGCGGGCACGCGCGGCGGCGAGGAAGGCATTGGCATCGGGATGCCCGGCCTGCCGGTCGCGCACCTTCGGCAGGGGCCGCACCCCAGCGACCCGCTCCGCGAACGCCACCGCCGACGCCACCAGGTCGGCGTTCGGCGCAAGGACTTCATCGAACAGCGCCGGCAGCTTCTCCGACAGCACCGGATTGCCGGATACGATCATGTTCAGCGCCGCCTCCAGGCCCAGCACACGTGGCAGCCGCTGCGTACCGCCGGCCCCGGGCAACAGACCGAGCTTCACCTCCGGCAGGGCCACCTGGGCGCCGGGCAGCGCCACACGGTAGTGGCAACCCAGCGCCAGTTCCAGCCCGCCCCCCATGCACACGCTGTGGATCGCCGCCACGACAGGTTTCACCGATTCCTCGGCCGTGCGGATCAGCGTGTGCAGCGTGGGTTCCGTGAGCGCCTTCGGCGAATTGAACTCGCGAATATCGGCGCCGCCGGAAAACGCCTTGCCGGCGCCGGTGATGACGATCGCTGTCACGTCCGGGTCATCCTGGGCCCGGCGGATGCCGTCGACGGCCGTGGTGCGCGTCGCCAGACCGAGCCCGTTGACGGGCGGGTTGTTGAACGTGATGACGGCCACGGTGCCGTGCAGGGCATATTCCGCACTCATGTCTCGGTTCCTCTTCTGTTGAACGGGTCCGGGCACTATACCCGCAAAGGTCCGACCGTGCTATTTTTGCCCGTGCCGCGTCCGCCCGTTTTTCCGGGCTGGGGTAAAATCCGCCGTAATACCCACCTCGCCAGTCAGGAACCGCCATCGCTTCCCTTACCCTACCCCTGGAGAACTCCTTTGCCACGCTGCCGGCCGAGTTCTACACGCGGCTGATGCCCACCCCGCTGCCGGCACCGTACCCTGTCGCCATCAGCGCCAGTGCAGCGCGGCTGATCGGCGCCGATCCCGCCGCGCTGGTTGCCGATGGCCTCGACGTCCTGGCCGGCAACCGCGTGCCGGACCGCGCGGAGCCGCTGTCGGCCGTCTATTCCGGCCACCAGTTCGGCGTATGGGCCGGCCAGCTTGGCGACGGCCGGGCGATCCTGCTCGGCGACGTGCCGACCGATACCGGCCCGATCGAACTGCAATGGAAAGGCGCCGGCCTGACCCCTTATTCGCGGATGGGCGACGGACGCGCCGTGCTGCGCTCGTCGATCCGCGAATTTCTGTGTTCCGAGGCGATGCATGCGCTGGGCATTCCCACCACGCGTGCGCTGTCCGTGGTCGGCTCGGACCAGGGCGTGATCCGCGAAACGATCGAAACGGCAGCCGTGGTGGTGCGGATGGCACCGACCTTCGTGCGCTTCGGCTCGTTCGAACACTGGTTCTACCGCAATGACGAAACGCGGCTTCGCATCCTTGCCGATTACGTGATCGAACGTTTCTATCCGGATCTGCGCAACGAGGAAAATCCGTACGCAGCCCTCCTCGAGGAAGTCACCCGCCGCACCGCGCGCCTGATCGCGCAGTGGCAGTCCGTCGGCTTCATGCATGGCGTGATGAATACCGACAATATGTCGATCCTCGGCCAAACCCTCGATTACGGTCCATTCGGCTTCATGGAAGCATTCAATGCCCAGCACATCTGCAACCATACCGACCAGGGCGGCCGCTATTCCTATGCGATGCAACCGCAGATCGGCCATTGGAACTGCTATGCACTGGCACAGGCACTGGTGCCGCTGATCGGTTCGGTCGAACAGACGCAGGAAGCGCTGGACGTCTACCAGGGCGTGTTCGGCGCGACGGTCGACGAACTGCTGCACGCCAAACTGGGGCTCCAGGAAAACCGCGACGGCGACCGGGCGCTGCTGGACGAGATGTTTGGCCTGCTGCAGGCAAATCACGCCGACTTCACCTTGTTCTTCCGGCGACTTTCCGGCGTGCGTTCCGGCTCGACCGACGGCGACGAACCACTGCGCGACCTCTTCATCGACCGCGCCGGGTTCGATGCCTGGGCCAACAAATACCGCGAGCGCCTGCGCGCCGAAAACAGTGTCGACGCGGCACGGCAGGCGGCGATGAATGGCGTCAACCCCAAATACGTCCTGCGCAATTACCTGGCCCAGGCGGCTATCGACAAGGCCCAGCACAAGGATTTCTCGGAAGTCGAGCGGCTGCTGTCCGTGCTGGAACGGCCATTCGACGAGCAACCGGAGCATGAACATTACGCGGCGTTGCCACCCGACTGGGCGGCGGGCCTGGAAGTCAGCTGCTCATCCTGAACCATTAACATACTGAAAACATGAGCGATCAAACGAAGAAAGTAGTGAAAACGGACACCGAATGGCGCGCCCAACTGGATGCGACCCAGTACCAGGTTACCCGGCATGCCGCAACCGAACGGGCGTTTACCGGCAAGTATTGGGATCACCACGAGCCCGGCATATATACCTGCGTCTGCTGCAATACACCGCTGTTCCGTTCGGACGCGAAATTCGAATCCGGCTGTGGCTGGCCAAGTTATTTCGAAGCACTCGATCCGGAAAATGTCGTTGAGAAAGTCGACCGTTCCCATGGTATGCTGCGCACCGAAATCATTTGCGCCGTCTGCGATGCGCACCTGGGCCATGTATTCCCGGACGGTCCGCCGCCCACCGGCCTGCGTTACTGCATCAATTCCGCGGCGCTCCGTTTTACTTCGGACGTCTGATCACCATGATGAAATTCCTGTTTGATATCTTCCCGTTACTGGTTTTCTTCGGCAGTTATAAATGGGCCGGCAGCAACGAGGAGGCAGCGCAGAGCCTTATTAACGGCAACCTGTCCGGCATTATTTCCGGCGGTGCGATCACCGCCAGCCAGGCGCCCATCATCCTGGCCACGATCACGGGTATCGTGGCCACCGCGCTGCAGATCGCTTACCTGCTGGCGCGCGGCCGTAAAGTCGATGGCGCGCTGTGGGTGTCGATGGTCGTGTTCGTTTTCTTCGGCGGTCTCACGATTTATTTCCACGACGATAACTTCATCAAGTGGAAGCCCACCATTATCTACTGGAGCTTTGCGATCGCGATGGTCATTGCTTCGCGCTTCTTCGCCAAGAATCTGATTCGCATGGCAATGGAAAAGCAGATCGCTTTGCCGGATGAAGTCTGGCAGCGCCTGAATGCCGCATGGATCATGTTCTGGATCGTGCTGGGCCTGTTGAACCTGTTCGTGGCATTCGTGCTGTTCAAATCCGATACCGGCGCGTGGGTCAGCTTCAAGGCATTCGGTGTCACCGGCCTGATGCTGGTGTTCTTCATCGCGCAAGGCTTTTACCTGTCCAAACATATCAAGGATGAAGCATGAACGATCCACGTCTCGATAAGATCCGCGACAGGCTGCTGGCCAATCTCGGCCCGGCCGAGATTGAGCTCGAGGATGAATCAGCGCTGCATGCCGGCCATGCCGGTGCGGCCTCGGGCGGAGGCCATTACCGCTTAAGGATCACCTCAGTGAAATTCGCGGGCCTGAACCTCGTCACGCGTCATCGGCTGGTGTATGATGCCGTGCACGATATGATGCATAAGGAAATCCATGCATTGGCCATTACTGCAGTGGCACCGTCGGAAATTTGAATGTGCGGTTTGGTAGGAATGAATTGCTCTTTGCGTTAAGTCCCTTCTCCTCCCGCGATTGACAAGAACTTTTCCCCGTAGGAAATAATAATGACTCTCAAGCCAGCAGTCCGTATTCTGGTTGCATCGATCGCCGTTGCCTCGGCTCCCGCTTTTGCACAGAACATCGCCGTCGTCAACGGCAAGGGCATCCCCACCGCGCGCGCCGATGCGATCGTCAAGCAGGTGGTGGCCCAGGGCCAGCAGAAGGATTCGCCTGAGTTGCGCGAACTGGTCAAGAAAGACCTCGTCAGCCGCGAAGTACTGATGCAGGAAGCTGAAAAGCAGGGTTACGCGAAAAGCGCCGACGTGAAACAGCAGATGGAAAATGCCCGCCAGGCACTCGTCGTGCAGGCGATGGTTGCCGACTACGTCAAGAAAAACCCTGTCAAGGACACCGACGTAAAGGCCGAGTACGACCGCTTCGTCAAGGAAACGGGCGACAAGGAATACCATGTGCGCCATATCCTGGTCGACACCGAGGCAGCCGCCAACGACATCATCGCCAAGCTGAAGGGCGGCGCCAAGTTCGAAGACCTGGCCAAGCAGTCGAAGGATACCGGCAGCGCCAATAACGGCGGCGACCTGGACTGGGCAACGCCTTCCGCGTTCCCGGAAGTCTTCTCGAAAGCGTTCGTCAGCCTGCAAAAGGGCCAGGTCACGGAAAAACCGGTGCAGACGCCAAACGGTTTCCACGTGATCAAGGTCGACGACGTGCGCCAGGCCAAGCTGCCGACGCTCGACGAAGTGAAGCCGCAGATCGAAGAGGCGCTCACCCAGCGCAAGCTGCAGGCTTACCAGGAAGAGCTGGTCAAGAAAGCCAAGATCCAGTAAATTGCCCCGATGGCGCCCTGTCGCGGCGCCGGCATCCGTTTGAAACGGCCCTCCATTGCGGGGGGCAAACTCCAGTTTTTTTATAGGACGTGACATGATTTTGAAGCCAGCCCGCCTGTTGACAGCACTGATCGCCATCGCCGCCGCGCCCGCGTTCGCCCAGAACGTGGCCACCGTGAATGGCAAGGCGATCCCGGCGTCCCGCCTGGAAGCCGTAGTCAAGCAGGTCTCCGCGCAAAGCAAGCAGCCGGACAGCCCGCAACTGCGCGATGCGATCAAGAAAGACCTGATCGCCCGTGAAGTGATGGTGCAGGAAGCCGACAAGCAAGGCTACAGCAACAAGCCCGACGTCAAGCAGGCCCTGGAGAATACGCGCCAGAGCATCGTCATCAACGCGATGCTGGCCGACTACGTCAAGAAGAACCCGGTCAAGGACGCGGAGATCAAGGCCGAGTACGACAAGGCAAAAGCCGCCAACGGCGACAAGGAATATCACGCCCGTCACATCCTGGTCGCGACCGAGAAGGAAGCCACCGACATCATCGCCAAGCTGAAAGGCGGCGCCAAGTTCGAGGAGCTGGCGAAACAGTCGAAAGACACCGGTTCGGCAGCCAATGGCGGCGACCTGGACTGGGCGAGCCCGGCCAACTTCGTCAAGCCGTTCTCCGATGCGATGGTGGCCCTGAAGGATGGCCAGATCACCGAGAAACCCGTGCAGTCGCAATACGGCTACCACGTGATCAGGCTGGAAGGTTCGCGCGCCGCCAAGTTCCCGGCAATGGAAGAAGTGAAGGGCCAGATCGAGCAGGGCCTGACCCAGCGCAAGATCGCCGCCTACCGTGACGAACTGGTCAAGAAAGCCAAGATCCAGTAATCCGGTTGCACCCGCCGAAAAAGCGCTCCACGGAGCGCTTTTTTCATTGTTACGCCCGCGCTGCCGCTGCGGCGACGCCGGCGCCCTGCCCGCCTTCACGCACGCGTGCCCCGCGCCCAAGCAACTCGGCAAAGCTGGCGGCATCGATATTCGAGCCGCAAACCACCAGGGCCACCTTCTTGCCGCTCAAGCGCGCGCGTAGGGGGCCCATCAGAGCAGCCGTGGCGACCGCCGCCGCCGGCTCCGCCACCAGCTTGGCATCGCGGAACAGGTCGAGCATCGCGCGGCAGATTTCATCGTCCGTCACACGGACCACGTCGTCGACGAAGTGCCGGCATAGCGCAAGGCTGTAGGGCAGCGTCTGCGGCGCGCAGAGGCTGTCGGCAACCGTGTCGACGCGCTCCAGGCGCTCCTGTTGCCCGGAGCGGAAGCTGCGAAACATCGCGTCCGCGCCGAACGGTTCCACGCCATACACGGCGCACGCTGGATTGACCTGCTTCACCGCAGCGGCAATACCGCCACACAGGCCGCCGCCGCCGATCGGCACCACGACCGCATCCAGGCCCGGGACCTGCTCCATCAGTTCCAGGCCGATCGTCGCGGTACCCAGCGCGGTCAGCGGGCCTTCATACGGGTGCAGCATGCTGCGCCCCTCGTCGCGGGCGATGTCGCTGCCGTATGCGAACGCCTGGTGTACGTCCGGCATCAGAATCACGTCGGCACCGAGGTCGCGGCAGGCGGCGATACGGGCCGGGCTGGCATGGCGCGGCATGACGACCTTGGCGCTGCAGCCAGCCAGCCGTGCCGTGTAGGCCACGGCCACGGCGTGATTGCCGGCGCTCACGGCAACCACCCCGCGGGCACGCTCGGCCGCGTCCAGCGCATCGATACAGTTCAGCGCGCCGCGCAGCTTGAAGGTGCCGGTCTTCTGGAACAGCTCCAGCTTCAGCCAGACGTCACCGGTGCCGCCAAACGATTCTTCGATGACGCCGGTCTGCCAGCGCCATACGGGTGTATGCAGGATCCTGCCCGCCAGGCGACCGGCACTGGCGCGGATCTCCGGCACGGTCGGGTAGCGGTGTGAAAGCAATGAATGGGGTAACAGCGTGGGTACGGGTGGATGCATGATTTCTCCAGATATTCGATCAGGGAAGGCGACCGGGGTCGCGCGGCGTGACGGGGCGCCGAGCACCGGCGACGCCGCAGCTCAGCGACCCTTGCTAATTCGAATAATGGAGAGATTGCAGACGCGGCAGAACGACAGGCGGATAAACGACAGGCATGCACCCTCGCATACGGCAACGCTCGCGCGGGCGCCGATGTTGCCGCTGCTGTCGACCAGCAGCGCGGTAGTGGAGGATTGCGATGTCATTCCTTCAATCATGCGGGAGAAAGTCGCTGCTGGCAAGGCTGAAGAACGCGATCGTGCCGGCGCTGCACAGCATCGGCGCCGCGGCCCCTTCCGACGCCGCCTACGAAATCACGTGATCGGCATGCGCCCCGGCGTCGCCGATGCGCTCGCGCAGCGTGCGCTGCATCTGCGCCACCTCCTCCTCGACCCAGCTGCGGAAGCGCACCACCTTCGGCAGCACTGCCTTGCGCGGTGCCTGTACCCAGTAATAGCCGCCCGGGTACGTCACGCTGGCGCCGCGCATCAGCCGCAGCACGCCGCGGTCGATGTCGTCGCAAACCAGCGAATACGGCACCAGCGCGATGCCATGGCCGACGATGGCCGCCTGCGCCGTCACCGCCAGGTTGGTAAACCCGCGCGAGAAATCGAAGCGCCCTTCCGGCACGCCATGCGTGCGCAGCACCCTGATCCAGTCATCGGTGGATTCGTCGTACAGCAGCGGGAAGCGCGTCAGGTCCGCAAGCGTCAGCTCCTGCCCGGCGGACGCCAGCAGCATCGGGCTATAGACGGCCACCATCCGATCGTGATACAGCGCGGTCGGCTGATCGATGATGGTGCCGTGGCGGATTGCCAGGTCGACGTCCTCGTGTTCGACATCGACCAGCCGTTCGCACGAGTCGAGGCGAATGTCCAGCTCCGGATGGCGCAGCGTGAAGCGGCCCAGCCGCGGCGCCAGGAACTTGATCGCGAACGTATGCGTGGTCGAGATCCGCACCACGTTTTCCTCGTCGCCGCCGCGCAGCGCCTCGACCTTCGTGCGCAACTCCCTGAGCATCTTCGCCACCGTCACCGCGAGCTCCTGGCCCTTCGGCGTCAATGTGATGTGCCGTGGATGACGCACGAACAGCGCGAAGCCCACCGCTTCTTCGAGCTGCTTGACCTGCAGGCTGATCGCCGCCGGGGTCTTGTGCAGTTCCTGGGCCGCCAGCGTGAAACTGCCCCAGCGCGCGGCGCAATCGAAATCGATCAAGCCGGACAGGCTGCGCAGTGTCTTGGTCGGTATCCCTGCCTGCATAAGGTTTCCTTGGCCTTCCCCACAAATTTACTCGTTTGTCCACGCCCGGTGGCAGGCCGACAATATACCGCAACGATACCAACAACGAGAGGGGAAAACCATGTACAAACCGATCCGCCAGCCCGCTGCCGGGCTGCAATGCCCGGCACAGGAAACCAGACCGACGCCAAGCCGCGGCTACGTGCGTACCCTGCTGCGACTGTTTGCCGACCTGGCATGCAAGCTGCGGTGATGCCGCCGCCCGTTAGTGACCTGAAGCCTGCCGCAACAGCCGGTATTGCGCGGCCAGCATCGCCTCGTTCGGATCGTGCCCGGTGCGCGGCACGGCCACGAAAGTCTTCGAGGGGGCCTTGACCGCATCGAAGTAGCGCCGCGCAATCTCGATCGGCCCCAGCAGATCCTCCTCGCCGTGCACGAAGTACATCGGCACGGCGAAGCGCGTGCCCATCCGGTAGAGGTCGAACCTGGAAAACATGCCGTCGCCGCGCCAGCCGACGAAATGGAGGAACGAGTAATCTTCGCCCGCCGTGTAGTCGGCTTGCGCTCTTGGCGTGGCGTACTGCGGTGCCGGCTCCCACCAGGCCTTCGGCGGCGCGTCGGTCGCCAGCGCCTCATACTTGCGCACCACGCGGCGCATCACGCCGAAGCTGCGCGGATTGGTCCATGGCGGCGCGCCCAGCGCTTCGAGCTTGCCGAGCGACTCCGCATCCCCGGCGGCGTGCGCCAGCGCCACCAGCCGCGCATACCCGGCCGCCTGGGTAGTCCGGTAATCCACGACCTGGGCACTCCCGACATAGGCGGTAAATATTTCCGGGCGCGCGTGGGCCATGCTGATGCCCAGCATCGCGCCCCAGGAACTGCCCCACAGCAGCAGCTTCGGCTGGCCCAGCTGCCGCGTCACGTGTTCGGCCACGGCGAGGCCGTCGGCTGTCATCTGCTCCATCGTCAGCGGCGTTTCCTCCGGCGGCGGCTGGCGGCCGTAGGTCATGCCGGCGCCGCGCTGGTCCCACTGCACCAGCGTGAACTCCCCTTCCCACGCACCGAACAGCTTGTCCGCGTAGGGGCTCAGCGGATTGCCGGGACCGCCATGGATGAACAGCACCGCCGGGTTGCCGCACCGCTTGCCCTTGATCGTCACCCACTGCGCGATGCCATTGACCGGCACGAACGCCGCCTCGTCGACCGGCGCGTCCGGATCGGGGCAGGCGGCAAATGACGCGGAAGACGAGGCCAGGAACGCTGCGGCGAGCAGCTTGGCGAAACGGTGCATACAAGCTCCGGAAGGTTGCGATCGCCCAGCTTAGCTCAGCCTTAATAGCGCCGACAAGCAATAAAAAAGCCGGGCTGAGCCCGGCTTCCAGCCGATGGTGGCGAGCCGCCTCAGCCGCCGATTACGCCGCACGCGATACGAGCCCCGCCGCCACCGAGCAGCGCAGGCTGGTCGGCGTAATTGTCGCCGCCCGCGTGGATCATCAGCGCGCGGCCTTTCACGTCCGCCAGTGTTTTCAGCTGCGGTGCCTGCACCGGCGTCCTGGCCGATCCATCGGCCGCCACTTCCAGGCGCGGCAGGTCACCGGCGTGGCCTTCCTTCTCGGCCTTGCCCGGACCATGGTGCGATTTCGTGTCATGCGGGTCCAGGTGGCCACCGGCGGCACCGGCCGGCACCTTCTTGCCATCCGTCTCGGCCGGCGAGCAGTCGCCCTTGGCGTGCACGTGGAAGCCGCGCGGTCCCGGCGGCAGGCCGGCCAGTGCCGGCGTGAAGGTCAGGCCGCCGGCCGTTTCCGAGATCGTCACGCTGCCCAGCGCCTTGCCGGTACCCGACGCGTCGACGGCATGGATCGGCACAGTGACGTCGGCCGCCTGCGCATGCGCGGCGACGGCGGCAAAGGCTGCCAGGACGAGTGTCTGTCGGATCGTGATGTTCATATCTGCTCCCAATGTGTGAATGCCGCGCTGTCGCGGTCGGTTGAACGTTGCAATCCTAGCACTATTGCCGCGCGACAGTACACACTGCAGGCGTAAAAAAGCCGGGCAAGCCCGGCTTTTTCAGCGAACGTTGGCTGCTCAGCCGACAAACTTGCGCGCGTTGCGGAACATCCGCATCCACGGCGAATCCTCGTTCCAGCCGTCCGGCGCCCACGAATGCTGCACGGTGCGGAATACCCGCTCGGCATGCGGCATCAATACGGTGAAGCGGCCGTCCGGCGTCGTTACCGACGTGATGCCACGCGGCGAACCGTTCGGGTTGAACGGATAGGCTTCGGTGGCGCTGCCGCAGTTATCCACGTAGCGCATCGCGGCGATTGCCTCGTCCAGGCTACCGGTCTGGCTGAAGTCCGCATACCCCTCGCCGTGCGCGATGGCGATCGGCGTCTGCGTGCCGGCCATGCCCTGGAAGAAGATCGACGGCGAATCGAGCACCTCGACCAGTGCGAAGCGTGCCTCGAATTTCTCCGACTTGTTGGTCGTGAACTTCGGCCACGCCTGCGCGCCAGGGATGATCGATTTCAGATTGCTCATCATCTGGCAGCCGTTGCAGATGCCCAGGCCGAACGTGTCGCTGCGGCCGAAGAACTGCGCGAACTGGTCGGACAGCGCCGGGTTGAACAGGATCGACTTGGCCCAGCCCTCACCCGCGCCCAGCACGTCGCCGTACGAGAATCCGCCGACGGCGATGACACCCTGGAAGTCGGCCAGCTTGACGCGCCCGGCGATCAGGTCGCTCATGTGCACGTCGACTGCCGCAAAGCCCGCCTGGTGCATGACCCATGCCGTCTCGATGTGCGAGTTGACGCCCTGCTCGCGCAGGATCGCCACGCGCGGGCGCACGCCGGTGGCCAGGAATGGTGCCGCCACGTTGTCGTTCAGGTCGAAGGTGACCTTCGGCGTCATGCCCGGATCCTGCTCGTCCAGCAGGCGGTCGTATTCCTGGTCCGCCGTGGCGGGGTTCTCGCGCATGCGCGAGATACGCCAGCTGGTTTCGCTCCACAGGCGGTGCAGCTCGGCGCGCGGTTTCGCATACACCAGCTTCGCATCGCGGGTGAACTCGATCACGCCGCGGTCATTGGGCTTGCCGATGATGTGGCTGCATGCACCCAGGTTGAACGAACGCAGCACGTCCATCACCGCCGACTTGTCCTCGGCACGGACCTGGATCACGGCGCCCAGCTCTTCGCTGAACAGCGCGCGCAACGTCAGCTCATTGCGGCGCTCGCCCACCTGGCTGGCCCAGTTCTTGGCGTCGCCCCAGTCGGCCGCGTGTTCGCCTTCCAAAGTCAGCATGTCGAGGTTGATCGACAGGCCGGCGCGGCCGGCAAAGGCCATTTCAACCAGCGTAGCGTACAGGCCGCCGTCCGAACGGTCGTGGTAAGCCAGCAGCTTGCCATCGCGGTTCAGTTGCTGGATCGCCGCGAAGAAGCCCTTCAGGTCGTCGGCGCTGTCCACGTCCGGCACGTCATTACCCAGCTGGCCCAGCACCTGCGACAGGATCGATGCGCCCATCCGGTTCTTGCCGCGGCCCAGGTCGATGACGATGATCGCCGTCTCGCCCAGGTCGGTACGGATCTGTGGTGTCAGCGACTTGCGCACGTCATACACCGGTGCAAAGCCGGAGACGATCAGCGACACGGGAGACATCACGGCCTTCTGCTCGCCGTCATCCGACCAGGTGGTGCGCATCGACAGCGAATCCTTGCCGACCGGGATCGAGATGCCCAGTGCCGGGCACAGGTCCATGCCCACCGCCTTCACGGTGTCGAACAGCGCGGCGTCCTGCCCCGGCTGGCCGCACGCGGCCATCCAGTTGGCGGACAGCTTGATCGCGGCGATATCCTCGATCGGCGCGGCGGCCAGGTTCGTGATCGTCTCGCCGACGGCCATGCGGCCGGAAGCCGGCGCGCCGAGCACGGCCAGCGGCGTGCGTTCGCCCATCGCCATCGCCTCGCCCACGTAGCCCTCGTACGACAGCGTGGTGACGGCGCAATCGCCGACCGGCACCTGCCACGGGCCGACCATCTGGTCGCGCACCGACATGCCGCCCACGGTACGGTCGCCGATCGTGATCAGGAAGCTCTTGTCGCCCACGGTCGGCTGGAGCAGCACACGCCGTGCCGCCTCTTCCAGTTCCACGCCGGTGAGATCGACGGCCGGATATTCGCGCGCGACATGCTGCACGTCGCGGTGCATCTTCGGCGGCTTGCCCAGCAGCACATCCATCGGCATGTCCACCGGACTCGTGCCGTTGTCCGGATCGACCAGTTTCAGCTGGCGTTCTTCCGTGGCGGTACCGACCACGGCGAACGGGCAGCGCTCGCGCTCGCACAGTGCACGGAACGTGTCGAGGTCGCTTGGCGCGATCGCCAGTACGTAGCGTTCCTGCGATTCGTTGGACCAGATTTCCTTCGGTGCCATGCCGGATTCTTCCAGCGGCACCTTGCGCAGGTCGAAGATCGCGCCGCGCTTGGCGTCGTTGGTGATCTCCGGGAACGCATTCGACAGGCCGCCCGCGCCCACGTCGTGGATCGAGATGATCGGGTTGTGTTCACCCATCTGCCAGCAGCCGTTGATCACTTCCTGGGCGCGGCGTTCCATTTCCGGATTGCCGCGCTGGACCGAGTCGAAGTCCAGGTCGGCCGTGTTGGTACCGGTCGCCATCGACGAGGCGGCGGAACCGCCCATGCCGATGCGCATGCCCGGGCCGCCCAACTGCACCAGCAGGCTGCCGACCGGGATATCGTTCTTGTGGGTATGCTGCGCCGAGATGTTGCCGATGCCGCCGGCAATCATGATCGGCTTGTGGTAGCCGTACACGGCGTGGCCCACGTTCTGCTCATACGTGCGGAAGTAGCCGCCCAGCACCGGCCGGCCGAATTCGTTCGAGAACGCGGCGCCGCCCAGCGGACCGTCGATCATGATCTGCAGCGGCGAAGCGATGCGCTCGGGTTTGCCGTACGCCGCCTCGCTGGCACCGTCTTTCGACGTCACCACCCTGGTCACATCGTTTGCATTCTCCCAGGGACGCACAGCGTCCGGGAGCATCAGGTTCGAGACCGTGAAGCCGGCCAGGCCCGCCTTCGGCTTGGCGCCGCGGCCCGTCGCGCCCTCGTCGCGGATCTCGCCGCCGGCGCCGGTGGAGGCGCCCGGGAACGGCGAAATCGCCGTCGGGTGATTGTGCGTTTCCACCTTCATCAGCGTATGGATCAGCTCCGTCGACGCGCCGTACTCGTGGCCTTCGCCGCGCGGATAAAAGCGCGTGACAGTAGCGCCTTCCATGATCGACGAATTGTCCGAATACGCGACGATGGTGCCCTTCGGCTGCTTCTCGTGCGTGTTCTTGATCATCTTGAACAGCGAGCGCTCCTGCGCCACGCCATCGATGGTCCAGTCGGCGTTGAAGATCTTGTGGCGGCAGTGTTCCGAGTTCGCCTGCGCGAACATCATCAGTTCCACGTCGGTCGGATTGCGCTTGGCTGCCGTGAAGGCATCGTTCAGGTAATCGATCTCGTCGTCCGACATCGCCAGGCCCAGCTCCGTGTTGGCGCGCACCAGCGCGTCGCGGCCATTGCCCAGCACATCCACGGTTTCCAGCGCCTTGCCTTCCAGGCTGCCGAACAGGCCGGCGGCCTGGCTCGCGTCGCGCAGCACCGATTCGGTCATGCGGTCGTGCAGCAGCGCGGCCACGGCCTGCGCCTGCTCGGCGTTCAGCCCCTTGGCGGCGCCCAGGCTCGTGCCCAGGATGCCGCCCTTGAGCACCACGCGATACGCCACGCCACGCTCGACGCGATGGATATGCGTCATGCCGCAGTTGTGCACGATGTCCGTGGCCTTCGAGGCCCATGGCGAAATCGTGCCGAAGCGCGGGATCACTACGAACGATTCGACGGCGCCGTCGCCTACGTCAGCCTGGGCCGGCTCGCCATAGGTCAGCAGGCCGTCCAGGCGCGCGCGATCCTCGGCGGACAGGTCGGACGGCGTGTCGACGAAGTGAACGTACCTGGCCTGGACCGCGGAGACGGCAGGAACCACGGCTTGCAGTTGGGTGAGAAGACGCTGGCTACGGAATGCGGACAGGGCGTTGGAGCCCGGGAGTATCAACATGGTTGGGAGCGAGTCGGTGCAGCGAGGCTGCGGATTAAGAAGAAAATGGGCACGGCAATGGAAACCACGGGCTCTCGAAGTGCGCCAGCGCTGAATGGGCTGGTTGATTTGCCGGCATTATACCTGTTTCAACGTGTCTTTTATAGGGCGCCCCAGGCACCGACGGCAGTAATCGTGTCCAAGAGGAAAGAAACCGCGCCGATTTAGTCGTAGCGCAGCGCCCCGATCGGGTCGAGCCGCGCCGCCTGCCGCGCCGGCATCGCGCCGAATACGATACCGACGCGGCCGGAAAACAGCAGGGCGAGCGCCACCGCCCACCACGGCACCACGCCGAACGAAAGTCCGGGACCTGCGACCGCAGCGCTCATCCCGTCGAGCGTAATGCTTGACAGCCATGGCACGGAGATCTTAAAGTGATATCACTTTAATATAACCGAAACGCCACAGGAGAACACAGCATGGCTGCACAGATCCGCCCAGAGGCCCGCAGGGAAACGCCCTTCACGTCGGTCAACGGTTACCTGGCAGCGGCGGGCGGCGTACTGCTCGTCGTCGCGGGCGCCCTCGCGCTGCGCGGCTTCCTGCTGCTGCCCGGCATCCTGCTGATCGCCGCCGGCGTTTTCCTCGCCGCCGGCCTGTACATGCTGCAACCGAACGAAACCGCGATCCTGACGCTGTTCGGCAAGTACGTCGGCACCGACCGCACCGAGGGATTGCGCTGGGCTTTCCCGCTGTACCGCAAGCGCAAGCTGACGGTGCGCGCACGTAACCTGAACGTGGCCACGCTGAAGGTGAACGACAGGCGCGGCAATCCGATCGAGATCGGTGCCGCGGTGGTGTGGCGCGTGCAGGACACCGCGCAGGCCGTGTTCGAGGTCGACGATTTCGAGCGCTACGTCTCGATCCAGGCCGAGGCGGCGCTGCGCCACCTGGCCTCGCAATATGCGTATGACGAAGCGGACGACCTGGCGACGGGAGAAACCACGCTGCGCGCCGGCGCCAACGAAGTCGCGCTGGCGCTGCGCGCCGAATTGTCGGCCCGCTTCGAGGCGGCGGGCGTGGAAACGGTCGATGCCAAGCTGACGCACCTGGCCTATGCCGCCGAAATCGCCCAGGTGATGCTGCGCCGCCAGCAGGCCGAGGCCATCATCAGTGCCCGCGCCAAGATCGTGCACGGCGCCGTCACGATGGTGGACGCGGCGCTGAAGGCGCTTGCCGAGCGCGACATCGTCGAACTCGATCCCGAACGCAAGGCTGCGATGGTCAGCAACCTGCTCGTGGTGCTGTGCTCGGACCAGAATGCGCAACCGATCATCAACGCAGGCACGCTGTACAACTGACGCCGTACCGCTGAAACACGTGCTGAAGAAGCGAACCGAAGCCCATGGCAAGCCCTGGTAAAAAAGCCTATCCGTTGCGCATCGACCCGGCATTGTGGGCCGAGCTGCAGCGGCTGGCCGCGAACGACCTGCGCAGCGTGAACGCGGAAATCGAATACCTGCTGCGCGAGGCGCTGGCACGCCGCGGCATCAAGGTGCAGCCGCCCGCGCACCATCCGGATGAAGAACAAGGATGACGAACAAGGATGACAAACACGGATGACAAACACGGATGACCAAGCGTGACGGTCAGTCTGGTTTGCCGTAGCCGCCACCACCCGGCGTTTCGATGACGAACACATCTCCCGGCGACATCGCCGTCTTGCCGATGTGCCCCAGTTCCTCGACGCTGCCGTCGGCCCGTTCCACGGTGTTCCTGCCCACGGCGCCCGGTGCGCCGCCGGCCATGCCGAACGGTGCGTAGGTACGGTTGTTCGACAGGATCGCCGCCGTCATCGGTTCCAGGAAGCGGATGCGCCGCACGCCGCCATTGCCGCCACGCCAGCGCCCGGCACCGCCGGAGCCGTGGCGGATCGCATAGCTGTCGAGACGTACCGGGAAGCGGAACTCGAGGATTTCCGGGTCGGTCAGCCGCGAGTTCGTCATATTGGTCTGGACCACATCGGTGCCGTCGAATCCGGGACCGGCACCGGAGCCGCCGCTGATCGTCTCGTAGTACTGGTGGCGGCTGCTGCCGAACGTGAAATTGTTCATCGTGCCCTGCGCCGCCGCCATGACGCCCAGCGCGCCATACAGCGCATTGGTGATGCACGTCGACGTTTCGACATTGCCCGACACGACCGATGCCGGGTGCCGCGGATTGAGCATCGAGCCGGGCGGGATGATCACGCGCAGCGGCTTCAGGCAGCCGGCGTTCAGCGGGATGTCGTCGTCCACCAGCGTGCGGAACACGTACAGCACCGCAGCCATGCACACGGCGGAGGGCGCATTGAAGTTATTGTCCAGCTGGGTCGACGTTCCCGTGAAGTCGACCGTGGCTTTGCGCGCCACGACATCGACCGTGACGGCCACGCTGATCCGCGCGCCGTTATCCAGGTCCACCGTGAACGCCCCGTCGCGCAGCGCGCCGATCACGCGCCGCACGGCTTCCTCCGCATTGTCCTGCACGTGGCCCATGTAGGCGCTCACCACGTCGAGCCCGAAGTGGGCCACCATGCGGCCAAGTTCCTCGACACCTTTCTGGTTCGCGGCGACCTGCGCGCGCAGGTCGGCAAGGTTCTGGTCCGGATTGCGTGCCGGCCAGCGCGCGCCCGACAGCAACGCGCGTGTTTCGGCCTCGCGCAGCACGCCGCCATCGACCAGCTTGAAATTGTCGATCAGCACGCCCTCCTCCTCGATCGTGCGCGAGTCGGGCGGCATCGAACCGGGCGTGGTGCCGCCGATATCGGCATGGTGGCCACGCGACCCGACATAGAACAGGATCGCGCTGCCAGCCGCATCGAACACCGGGGTGATCACCGTCACGTCCGGCAGGTGGGTGCCGCCGTTATACGGATCGTTCAGCATGTAGACGTCACCGGGCCGCATCGAGCTGGCATTGGCATGCATCACGCGCTTGATGCTTTCGCCCATCGAACCCAGGTGCACCGGCATGTGCGGCGCATTGGCGATCAGGTTGCCGGCGCCGTCGAAGATCGCGCAGGAGAAATCCAGGCGCTCCTTGATGTTGACCGAATGCGCGGTATTCTGCAGCCGCAACCCCATCTGCTCGGCGATCGACATGAACAGGTTGTTGAAAATCTCCAGCATCACCGGATCCGCCGTGGTGCCGATCGCCCGGCGCTCGGGCAGCGCTTCGACGCGCGTCAACACCAGGTGGTCCTGCTGCGTCACCCGGGCCTGCCAGCCCGCCTCGACGACCGTGGTGGCATTGGCCTCGGCAATGATGGCCGGGCCGCGCAGCACGTCGCCGGCGAGCAGCCCGGCGCGCCGGTACAACGCCGTATCGCGCCATCCGCCGGCGCTGTACATCGGCACGACACGGTCGGGCCGCACCGCGCCATCGCGCTGCCGCTCTGGCATCACCGTCTCGGCCGGCGCATCGGACCGGCCGATCGCTTCCACCGACACCGCCTCGACAATCAGCGCGCGGTCCGGCATCAGGAACGAAAAGCGCTTTTTGTAGGCTTCCGCAAAATCCGCGCGCATACCCTGCTCGTCGCCGAACGGTACGGCCAGCGCGGAGTCGGTCCCTTCATAGCGCAGCAGCACGCGGCGTACCGTGACGATGCGGTCCGCACCCACGCCCTGTTTTTGCAGCTCGGCGCGGGCATCGTTCGCCAGCGTATCGAGCGCCGCCGCCAGCGCCGGGTGCATGGCGCCCTCCAGCCGGCTCTCGACGGCCTGCTCGCGCATCGCCACCTGGTCCGCCAGTCCCATGCCATAGGCGGACAGCACGCCGGCCAGCGTGTGGATGAATACCGTCTTCATGCCCAGCGCGTCGGCCACCAGGCAGGCATGCTGGCCGCCGGCGCCGCCAAAGCTCGTCAGCGCATATTCCGTCACGTCGTGGCCACGCTGCACCGAGATCTGCTTGATCGCGTTGGCCATGTTGCCGACGGCGATCTCGATGAAGCCGGCGGCAAGCTGCTCCGGTGTCGTGACCGCGCCGCCGGCCCGGGCGATCTCGCCGGCCAGCGCCGCGAAACGATCGCGCACCGTCTCCGCATCGAGCGGCTGGTCGCCATCAGGGCCGAACACATGGGGAAACTCGCCAGGCTGCAGCTTGCCCAGCATGACATTGCAGTCGGTGACGGCCAGCGGCCCGCCGCGGCGATAACTGGCCGGCCCCGGGTCGGCGCCGGCACTGTCCGGTCCCACGCGCAGCCGGCTGCCGTCGAAATGCAGGATCGAACCGCCGCCGGCCGCCACCGTGTGGATGCTCATCATCGGCGCGCGCATGCGCACGCCCGCGACCTGCGTTTCAAACACGCGTTCGAGCTCGCCCGCGTAATGCGACACATCGGTCGAGGTGCCGCCCATGTCGAAGCCGATCACCTTGTCGAACCCGGCCAGCCGGCTCGCCCGCACCATGCCGACGATGCCGCCGGCGGGTCCGGACAGGATGCTGTCCTTGCCCTGGAACGCCAGCGCGTCCGTCAGTCCGCCGTTGGACTGCATGAACTGCAGGTTCACGCCCGGCAGTTCGGCGGCGACCTGGTCGACGTAGCGGCGCAGGATCGGCGACAGGTAGGCATCGACCACCGTCGTGTCGCCGCGGGCGACGAATTTCATCAGCGGACTGGCTTCATGCGAGACCGAGACCTGGGTATAGCCCAGTTCCCGGGCGATGCGGGCCACCGCCGCTTCATGCGCCGTGTAACGGTAGCCGTGCATGAAGACGATCGCCAGCGACCGGTAGCCCCGCTCGTACGCGGCTTGCAATCCGGCGCGTGCCGCCGTGCCGTCGAGCGGCAATACGATTTCGCCATGCGCGCCCATGCGTTCATCGACCTCGACCACGTGCCCGTACAGCAGCTCGGGCAGCACGATATGGCGGTCGAACAGGCGCGGGCGGTTCTGGTAGGCGATGCGCAACGCGTCGCCGAAGCCCCTGGTCACAGCCAGCACGGTGGGCTCGCCCTTGCGTTCGAGCAGCGCGTTGGTCGCCACGGTAGTGCCCATCTTGACGGCACCGACCACGCCCGGCGGCACGGCGTCGCCGGCGCCGATGCCGAGCAGGTGGCGGATGCCGGCCAGCGCGGCGTCGCGATAGCGTCCCGGGTTCTCGGACAGCAGCTTGTGCGTGACGAGCGCGCCGTCCGGCCGCCGCGCGACGATGTCCGTGAAGGTGCCACCCCGATCGATCCAGAATTGCCAGTCCATGCCCGCTCCCGCAGTCAAAAGTGCCAGATGTGCAAAAGACGCTATTCTATCGGCTTGTTCTTCCTGCGAGGCCGCGATGAATCCCCTGTACAGCGTTGTCCAGATCCGCGACGTCGAACGCCTTGCGGCCTCCGGGCTGCCGAAGGGCATGCTGATGGAACGCGCCGGCCGCGCAGCCGCCGGCGTGGCGCTCGACCTGCTGCCGTTCGACACGCCGCGCGCGCAGGTGCTGGTACTGGCGGGGCCGGGCAACAATGGCGGGGACGCGTTCGAGGTTGCCGCCAACCTTGCCGATGCCGGCGCGCACGTATCGGTCGTGCACATCGCTCCCACCGGTCCCACTGCCGCCGAGCGTGACCGAGCGCTGGAGCGGGCCCGGGCCAGTAAGGCGCGCTTCGCCGACCTGGCGGCGGCCGACATCGCGGCCGCCGACTGGGACCTCGTGGTGGACGGCCTGTTCGGCATCGGCCCGCGGCGTCCGCTCGATGGCGCGCCAGGCTTGCTGGTCGACGCGGTCAACACGCTGGCCTGTCCGGTGCTGGCGCTGGACGTGCCGAGCGGGCTCGATGCGGATACCGGCTGCGTCGTCGGTCCGCAGGGCCGCGCGGTGCGGGCCTCGCACACGGTCACCTTCATCGGCGACAAACCGGGCCTGCATACGTGCGATGGCCGCGACCATGCGGGCAACATCATCGTGGCCGGCCTCGACCTCGCCCCGACGCTGCTGCCGGCGGCCACCATGCACCTGAACGACCCGGCATTCTTTGCGCGGCAGGCGCGCACGCGGCGGCACAACAGCCACAAGGGCAGCTACGGCAATGTCTTCGTGCTCGGTGGTGCGCCGGGCATGGCGGGCGCGCCCGTGCTGGCTGGCCGCGCCGCGCTGCATGCCGGCGCCGGCCGGGTTTACCTGTGTTTTGCCGGCGCGCCGCTGGCGGTGGATGCGGGCCAGCCCGAACTGATGTGCCGCGCCGCACGCGACGTCGATTTTACGGCGGGCGTCACAGTGGCGGGACCGGGGCTCGGCGGCGACGAAGAGGCGGCGCGGCTGCTGGCGGGTGCCGTCGCATCGCACCAGCCGCTGCTGCTCGACGCCGATGCGCTGAACCTGCTGGCCGCCGACGCGTCACTGGGCCTCGCGGTGGCGCAACGCACGGCGCCCACCCTGGCCACACCGCATCCGCTGGAAGCGGCGCGCCTGCTGGACACCACGATCGGCGCCGTACAGGCCGACCGTCCGGCGGCGGCGCGCATGCTGGCGCAACGCTTCAATGCCTGCGTGGTGCTGAAAGGATCGGGCACGGTGGTCGCCGCGCCGGATGGCCGGATCGCGATCAACCCGACCGGCAATGCGGGCCTGGCCACGGCGGGCACCGGCGACGTGCTGGCGGGACTGGCCGGCGCGCTGCTGGCACAGGGCTGGCCGGCATGGGAAGCCGCACTGGCCGCGGTCTGGCTGCACGGCATCGCGGCGGACATGCTGGTGGCCGAAGGCACCGGCCCGATCGGCCTGACCGCGACTGAACTGATTGCAACGATTCGCGTGGCGCTGAACCGCCTGGTAGCGCAGCAGGCTGTGCCGCGCGCGGCACAGCCTTCGTCCTGAGCCGTTACACGAGCCGCCCGGCGGCGATCGTGATCGTGCGGCCGCAGCGGGCAGCCATGGCCGGGTCGTGCGTCACCAGCACCAGCGTGGAACCATGCTCGCGATTGAGCTCGAACATGAGCGCTATCACCGCTTCGCCGGTGGCGGCATCGAGGCTGCCGGTCGGCTCGTCCGCCAGCAGCAGCGGCGGCTGCGTGACGAACGCACGGGCCAGCGCCACGCGCTGCTGCTCGCCGCCGGACAGGTACTTCGGGTAATGTTTCAGCCGGCTGGACAGCCCGACCCGGCCCAGCATTGCCTCGGCCTTCGGCCGCGCGTCGCCATCGCCGGCCAGTTCCAGCGGCAGCATCACGTTCTCCACCGCCGTCAGGTGCGGCAGCAGCTGGAACGACTGGAACACGAATCCCAGCTTGGCCTTGCGCAGTGAGGCGCGGCCGTCTTCATCGAGCGCGAAGATATCGGTGCCGTCGATCAGCACCTTGCCGTCGCTCGGCGTATCCAGCCCCGCCAGGAGACCGAGCAGCGTGGACTTGCCCGAACCCGACGCGCCGACGATTGCCAGCGTCTCGGCCTTTTGCACGGTAAAATCCACGCTGTGCAAAATGGTCAGCTCGCCGCTGGCATCGGCCACGCGCTTGGTCAGGCCCGTTACCGCGATCGCGGCCGCGTCGCCCGAAGCCGTGGCAGGATGCCGGCCCCTGTTATCCGATGCAGGCGAGTCTGGAATGAAATTGGCGGTCGCGTGAGGAAAATCTGGCATGGTTGAAGGTCTGCTTGGCTTGGTTGATCAGGTAATGTGGCAAATCCGGTCGCAAATCCGGTCGCAAATTCGGTGGCAAATAAGGTCGCGAATTGGGTCGCAAATACGGTCGCGAATTCAGTCGCAAATTCAGTTGCAAATTCGGTCGCGGATCGGCTCGCGGTTCTGCGCGTGTCTCGGTGCCATGCTGCTGCTGTGGGGCAGCCCGGCGATCGCCTATTCTGCCCCAAAAACGCTGCTCGTGGTGGGCGACAGCCTGTCTGCCGAATACGGCCTGGCGCGCGGCACCGGCTGGGTCGCGCTGCTCGAGCGCAAACTGCAGGCGCAGAAGCTCGACATTCGCATCGTCAACGCCAGCGTCAGCGGGGAGACCACCAGCGGCGGCCGTACGCGGCTTCCGGCGCTGCTGACGAAGCACCAGCCCGACTATGTGGTGCTGGAACTGGGCGCTAACGACGGTTTGCGTGGCTTGCCGGTGCCATCGGCGGACAGCAACCTGCGGGCGATGGTAAAGCAGGCCCGCGACGCCGGTGCGCGCGTGCTGCTGGTCGGCATCCGCATCCCGCCGAATTACGGCCGCGATTATTCGGAAAAATTCTTCGCCATGTACCACGCGATCAGCCGCGACGAGAAGGTCGCACTCGCACCTTTCATGCTCGACGGCGTGGCCGAGAAAACGGAAATGTTCCAGGCCGACCGCATCCACCCGCTGGCCAGCGCCCATCCGATCATCCTGAACAACATCTGGCCACACCTGCTTCCCATCCTAAGGACGAAATGAAGTATCCCGAAATCCTCCCCATCGACGACGTGCTGGCCCGGCTCGACGCCTTCGACACGATCATCGATGCGCGCACGCCGGCCGAATTCGCGCTCGACCACCTGCCGAACGCGATCAACTGCCCGGTGCTCGACGACGAGCAGCGCATCGTCGTCGGCACGCTGTACAAGCAGGCCGGCCCGTTCGAGGCGAAAAAGGTCGGCGCGCCGATGGTGGCGGCGAACATCGCGCAGCATATCGACACGCTGTGGCACGACAAGCCGCGCGAATGGACCCCGCTGGTCTACTGCTGGCGCGGCGGCAATCGCAGCGGATCGATGGCGCACATCCTGGCGAAGATCGGCTGGCCGGTGGTGCAGCTCGAAGGCGGCTACAAGGCGTTCCGCAACCGCGTCAATGCGGACCTCGAACAAGCGCCGGAACTCGATTTTCGCGTGATCTGCGGCACCACCGGCAGCGGCAAGACCCGCCTGCTGGACACGCTGGAAGCGGTCGGCGCACAGGTGCTCGACCTGGAGCAGCTGGCGGCGCACCGCGGCTCCGTGCTGGGCAACCTGCCCTGCCAGCCCCAGCCCACGCAGAAGGCGTTCGAGACATCGGTCTGGGACCGGCTGCGCCGCTTCGACCCGGCGCTGCCCGTGTTCGTGGAATCGGAAAGCAAGAAGGTGGGCGCGCTGCGCGTGCCCGGCGCACTGATGGAGCGGATGCGCGCGTCGCCGTGCATTGCGCTGCAGGTGGCGCGCGAGCACCGCGTGCAGCTGCTCATCGAGGACTACCAGCACTTCGCCTGCAACGCGCCGGCACTGAACACGCAGCTGTCCTACCTGACCGACCTGCATGGCAAGGAACGGATCGGCAAATGGCAGCAGATGGCGCTCGACGGCCGCATGCCCGAACTGGTCGATGAGCTGCTGGTCGATCATTACGACCCTGCCTATACGCGTTCCATCCACCGCAACTTCACGCAGTACGAACAGGCCCGCGCGATCGACCTGCCGGACATTTCGCCGGCCGCGTTCCTGGCGGCGGCACAGGCATTGCACGAAGGCTGAGCGCCGGACAGTGCACCGTTACGGGCAATGGTGTATCGGCAGCGTGCCGACATCGGCGCCCAACAAAAAAGCCACCGCGAGGTGGCTTTTTTGTTGGCTGGACAGCGCTTATTGCGCGGCGTCCGCTTTCGCTTCCGTCACCGGACGCACAACCTTGACCTTTGCCTTGTCCTTCAGGACTTCGACATAGTTCAGCATGTCCTGCTGAGCGACGATATTGCCGATCTGTTCGCGGGCCGATGCCAGGCGCGCTTCATCGGCCGCGGCCGGCTGGTGCACCTTGCCGATGCGATAGATGCCATAGCCCATGCCCGGCAGTTCCACGCCGACGTAGGCCGGCAGCTTCGACGTGTCGGCTTTGAGGACGGCACGCGCCACGGCTGGCGGCATGCCTTCGACCTTGGCGCGCGACACGGTCTGCACGGGGCTGAAGCCGGTTGCGTCGTCGGCCTTCTTCAGCGCGGCCAGCTTTGCTTCGCCGGCGGCCTTGGCGGCCTTCATCGCTTCCTCCAGCGTGACACGCTGGCGGATTTCGGCGGTCACATCGGCCAGCGGCTTTTGCGAAGCCGGCTTGAATTCGACGATGCGGCCGGATACCAGCGTGCTGGGTGCCACTTCGACCGCTTCCGTATTGCGCTTGTTCTTCACTGCGTCGTCGGCGAACAGCGCGGCCAGGAACTTGGCGTTGTTGTACGGGGTCGGCGCAGCGCCCTGGGCCGGGGTGCGCATGACGTTTTCCGCCGTCTCGATCTTCAGGCCCAGCTTGTCGGCCACCGGCTTCAGGCTGTCGGACTGTTCATACACGGTATTGGTGAACGTCTCCACCACTTCCGAGTACTTCTTGCCGGCCTTCTGCTTGCGCAGGTCGGCGGCGATCTCGGTCTTCACATCGTCCAGCGGCTTGACGACTGCCGGCTTCAGCGAGGTCACCGTGATGATGTGGTAACCGAATTCCGATTCGACGACGTTGCTGATCTCGCCCTGCTTCAGCGCGAAGATCGACTGCTCGACGGATGGCACCAGCGAGCCTTTCTCGATCACGCCGAGGTCGCCGCCCTGCTCGGCCGAACCCGGGTCTTCCGACTTGGCCTTGGCGACCTGGGCAAAGGTGGCCGGCGCCTTTTTCAGGTCGGCCAGCAGCGCTTCGGCCTTGGCCTTGGCGGCCGCCTTGTCGGCCGGCTTCGCGTCCTTGTTGACGGCTACCAGGATATGGCTGGCGCGGCGTTCTTCCGGCGCCGTATAGCGCGTGCTGTTCGCCTTGTAGAACGCGGCCACTTCGTCGTCGCCGACGCTGACCTGGCCTTCGATGGCCTTCGCATCGAGTACCACGTACTCGATGCGGGCCTGCTCGGGCACTGCATACTGCTTGGCGTTCTTGTCGTAGTACGCCTTGATCATGTCGTCGGTGACCTTCACGTTCGCCACGAACTGCTGCAGCGGCATGGCCAGTTCCTGTACGTCGCGTTCCTGCTCGGTGAGGTCGGTGACCAGCTTGGTGACGGTGCGCGGTGCGAAGGCGCTTGCCTGGATGCCGCTGACCAGCTGTTGCACGGCCATGTCGTGGCGCAGGGTCTGCTGATAGCCCTCCGGCGTCAGGCCGCTGTTATTGGCCAGCATCGCGCGGTAACGTTCGATGTCCACTTTCCCTTCCGGCGTGATCATTCCAGGGATGTCCTGGATGCTTTCGATCAGTGCTTTCTGCACCGCCGCGTCACTGACCGTCAGGTGGCCGCGCGCGACTTCGGACGTGACGGCGCGCTGCGCGATCAGGTTGTCCAGCACGCTCTGGCGGAACTCCGGAGTGTCGAACATCTTCTGGTCGAACTGCTCGCCGAAACGCTGGCGGTACTGGTCCAGCTGGCGGCGCAGCGCGTTATCGAACTCCTGCTGGGTCACCGGCTTGCCGTCGACCTTGGCGAGCGTGGTTGCGCTGTCGCCCATGCTGTCGTAGCCCTGCACGCCGACGAATACGAACGATGGAACGATCACGATCGCCAGCAAAATCTGCATCAGTTTCTGATGCGTACGTATGAATTCAAACATGGCCAATTTATCAGGTTATGCATTACAAAAAAAAGGCGAACGTTAGCGTTCGCCCCTTTCGCTGCTCACGCGATTATAGGGGGCACATTCCGCTATAGCAAGGTGGGTATTTGAAAAAACGGCAAGGGTTGGTGGGGTGGAGGGATCTCGAGGACGAGAGTGGCACGGGGTTGCGGAGCACGGGGTTGGAGAAGCGAGGAAGCCATGAAGGGGGGCGAAGCGCGAAGCGCGAAGCTGCGGAGGAGCGAAGCTGCGGAGGAGCGAAGCTGCGGAGGAGCGAAGCGGCGAAGCGGTGAGGGAGCGAAGCACGGAATTTGAAAGCGAAAGCTTTGAGGCGGCGCTGCGCGCTTGCCGGGCGTGCCGCCCGGCAGTACTTGCGCTTCGCGACTGGGACTCGCCGACATCCTGCCGGCCGCGGTTTCGCTTGCAAGCGAAACCCTTCGAGTGCCCGCCGTGCTTCCCGCAGGGGAAGCACTCCGCTGCGCTGCGAATCAGCATGAAAAAAGCCCGCTTGCGCGGGCTTTTTTGCTGATTCTGGCGGAGCGGACGGGACTCGCCGACATCCTGCCGGCCGCGGTTTCGCTTGCAAGCGAAACCCTTCGAGTGCCCGCCGTGCTGCCCGCAGGGGAAGCACTCCGCTGCGCTGCGAATCAGTATGAAAAAAGCCCGCTTGCGCGGGCTTTTTTGCTGATTCTGGCGGAGCGGACGGGACTCGAACCCGCGACCCCCGGCGTGACAGGCCGGTATTCTAACCAACTGAACTACCGCTCCCGGTAGCGATTCCGGAGAATCGAATAAACAGTCATCTTGATTTCGCTGGCGGAGCGGACGGGGCTCGAACCCGCGACCCCCGGCGTGACAGGCCGGTATTCTAACCAACTGAACTACCGCTCCAGCAAAACTTCCCGATACTGCTTTTACTACGATTTACCACATTGTTTCGTCTGCATTTCCAGCTCGACGAATCGGCTGGTGGGCGCTGAGAGGCTCGAACTCCCGACCTAATCCTTGTAAGGGATCCGCTCTACCAACTGAGCTAAGCGCCCGGCTCTTGCAACAATCTGCTGCGGCAAACGGTGAACAGCTGGGCTGCTCACCGAAGGCCATTAGTTTACTGCATCCTTCAGCGCTTTACCAGCCTTAAATTTCGGTACTTTCGCTGCATCGATCGTGATCTCTTCCTTCGTGCGCGGGTTGCGGCCGGTACGGGCAGCGCGCTCGCTCACCATGAAGGTGCCGAAGCCGACGAGGGTAACGCTGTCGTTCTTGGCCAGAGTGGTGGTTACGCCATCGATCATCGCGTCCAGCGCGCGTGCCGCGGCCGCTTTGGAGATATCGGCGGAAGTGGCGATATGGTCGATCAGTTCAGTCTTGTTCACAGCTTGTTCCCCGTCACAAAGTTTAAATCGTTTATACCGTTTATTTCGTTTATCGCGAAGACAGACGGTATTTTCCAGGCAGAGAAAAATCTCAGGCCGTATTAAACAAGCCGGGCTTGCTCTGTGTCAAGGCGTCAACATGTAAAAAACACCCTCTGAAACGCAAAACGGGCACCTCGGGTGCCCGTTTTCAAGAAGCCGGGCACCGCAGGGCGCCCTTTCTCACTGTACTGAACGAAACGTCAGTGCTTGACGACCTCCGTCGGCCCGTCCGCCTTCTGCGCGGCCGCCGCGACCGGCTCCACCGCCGGCACCTCCGCCAACGGTTCCGGCTGGCGCTCCAGAGCGACTTCCAGCACCTTGTCGATCCAGCGCACCGGCACGATCTCGAGCTTGTTCTTGACGTTGTCCGGGATCTCGGCCAGGTCCTTCACGTTCTGCTCGGGGATCAATACCGTCTTGATGCCGCCGCGATGCGCCGCCAGCAGTTTTTCCTTCAGGCCGCCGATCGGCAGGACTTCGCCGCGCAGCGTGATCTCGCCCGTCATTGCCACATCCGCCCGGACAGGAATGCCGGTGAACACCGAAACCATCGCCGTCGTCATCGCGATACCGGCGGACGGACCGTCCTTCGGCGTCGCACCTTCCGGCACGTGGATATGGATGTCCTGCTTCTCGAACACCTCCGGCTTGATGCCCAGGCGCTGCGCCCGGCTACGCACCACGGTCCGCGCAGCCTCGATCGATTCCTTCATCACGTCGCCCAGCGTACCGGTGCGGATGACGGCACCCTTGCCAGGTACCGCGACCGTTTCGATCGTCAGCAGATCGCCGCCGACTTCGGTCCAGGCCAGGCCGACCACCTGGCCCACCTGGTTTTCCTTTTCGGCGACGCCGAAGTCGTAACGGCGCACACCCAGGAACTTGTCCAGGTTCTTCGGCGTGACGGCAACCTTCTTCTCGGTCTTCTTCAGCAGCAGGAGCTTGACCACCTTGCGGCAGATCTTCGACACTTCGCGCTCCAGCGAACGCACGCCGGCTTCGCGGGTGTAATAGCGGATCACGTCGCGGATCGCCGCTTCGCTGACCGTCACTTCGCCGTCCTTCAGGCCGTTGTTCTTGATCTGCTTCGGCAGCAGGTAGCGCAGCGCGATGCTGGTCTTCTCGTCCTCGGTATAACCCGACAGGCGGATCACCTCCATCCGGTCCAGCAGTGCCGGCGGGATGTTGTACGAGTTCGACGTGGCCACGAACATCACGTCGGACAGGTCGAAGTCCACCTCGATGTAGTGGTCCGAGAACGTGTGGTTCTGTTCCGGATCCAGCACTTCGAGCAGGGCCGACGACGGGTCGCCACGGAAGTCGGCACCCATCTTGTCGATCTCGTCCAGCAGGAACAGCGGATTGCGCACGCCCACTTTCGACAGCGACTGCAGCACCTTGCCAGGCATCGAGCCGATGTAGGTACGGCGGTGGCCGCGAATCTCGGCCTCGTCGCGCACGCCGCCCAGCGCCATCCGTACGTACTTGCGGTTGGTGGCGCGGGCGATCGACTGGCCCAGCGACGTCTTGCCGACACCCGGAGGACCGACGAAGCACAGGATCGGCGCTTTCAGCTTGTCGACGCGCTGCTGCACCGCGAGGTATTCCAGGATGCGTTCCTTGACCTTGTCGAGGCCGTAGTGATCCGTTTCCAGCACTTTCTCGGCATTCGACAGATCACTGGTGACCTTCGACTTCTTCTTCCACGGCAGCGATACCAGCGTGTCGATGTAGTTGCGGACAACGGTGGCTTCGGCGGACATCGGCGACATCAGCTTCAGCTTCTTCAGTTCGGCATTGGCCTTGTCCAGCGCCTCCTTCGGCATCTTGGCGGCCAGCACCTTCTTCTCGAGTTCATCGAAATCGGCGCCGTCTTCGCCCTCGCCCAGTTCCTTCTGGATCGCCTTCACCTGCTCGTTCAGGTAATACTCGCGCTGCGACTTTTCCATCTGGCGCTTGACGCGGCCACGAATGCGTTTTTCGACCTGGAGGATGTCCAGCTCGCCTTCCAGCTGGCCAAGCAGGTGCTCGAGGCGCTTGGCGACGTTGAAGATCTCCAGGATCACCTGCTTCTGCTCGAGTTTCAGCGGCAGATGCGCTGCCACCGTGTCGGCCAGGCGGCCGGCATCGTCGATGCCCGACAGCGATGCCAGGATCTCGGGCGGGATTTTCTTGTTCAGTTTGACGTACTGGTCGAACTGCTGCACGATCGCGCGGCGCATTGCCTCGATTTCGGAATCGTCGCCGATTTCGGAATCCAGTGGCTGCAGCTCGGCCACGAAGTGCGTGGGGGTATCGGTAATCTTGCGGATGCGCGCGCGCTGTGCGCCTTCGACGAGCACCTTCACGGTACCGTCAGGCAGCTTCAGCATTTGCAGGATGTTGGCGACGCAACCGATTTCATAGATATCGGTAGGGGAAGGTTCGTCCTTGGCGGCAGCCTTTTGTGCGGCAAGCATAATGCTCTTGCCTTGCTCCATTGCCGCTTCCAGCGCCTTGATCGATTTTGGACGCCCTACGAACAGGGGTATCACCATATGCGGGAAAACGACGACATCCCGTAAAGGCAACAACGGCAGTTGGGTCTGCTCAGTTAATTTGGAAGTTGTCATGGCGTACCTTATGTAAAAGCATGTTTATGATGTAGGCACTCGCAGCCGAATCACAAGACCCGCCGCCAGAATAATTCTTCTCAACACATAATCTTTGTTGAAAACATTGGCAGCGCTGCTCTAAAAGTCAGCAGCTACAAATAAAAAAAGCCACGCGCGACGAGCGCCGCGAGTGGCTTTTCGAATGAAGCCTGCTTCTCTTATTGGTTTCGATTGTACTGCGTTGCTCTACGGATGCAAAACGCTTTTTTCGACCGGTGTGCAGACTGCGATAGCGGACACCGATCAGTTTTCGCCGGAGGCCTTCGGCGTTTCCTGATAAATCAACAACGGCTTTGCACCTTGAGTAATGGTGTTTTCGTCGATAACCACTTTCGTGACATTCTGCTGATTCGGCAAATCGTACATGATATCGAGCAGCGCATGCTCCAGGATCGAACGCAGGCCACGCGCGCCGGTTTTGCGTGCCAGCGCCTTGCGGGCAATGGCATGCAGCGCGGCAGGACGAATTTCCAGTTCCGCGCCTTCCATTTCAAGCAGCTTGCCATATTGCTTGATCAGCGCATTCTTCGGCTCGACCAGGATCTGGATCAGCGCCTCTTCCGTCAATTCGGCCAGCGTGGCGACGACCGGCAAACGGCCGACCAGTTCCGGGATCAGTCCGAACTTGATCAGGTCTTCCGGCTCGGCTTCCAGCAGGATGTCGCTGTTGGAACGCTGCTCCTTGCTCTTCACGGTGGCGGAGAAGCCGATACCGCTCTTTTCCGACCGGTTCGAGATGATCTTCGCCAGGCCGTCGAATGCACCGCCGCAGATGAACATGATGTTCGTGGTGTCGATCTGCACGAAATCCTGGTTCGGATGCTTGCGACCACCTTGCGGCGGCACCGAGGCCATCGTGCCTTCGATCAGCTTCAGCAGGGCCTGCTGCACGCCTTCCCCGGAAACGTCGCGGGTAATCGACGGGTTGTCGGACTTGCGCGAGATCTTGTCGATCTCGTCGATGTAGACGATGCCGCGCTGGGCTTTTTCGACATCGTAGTTACAGCTCTGCAGCAGCTTCTGGATGATGTTCTCGACGTCCTCGCCCACGTAGCCCGCCTCGGTCAGCGTCGTGGCATCGGCGATCACGAACGGTACGTTCAGCATGCGTGCCAGCGTTTGCGCCAGCAGCGTCTTGCCGGAACCGGTCGGGCCGACGAGCAGGATATTGCTCTTGGCCAGTTCGACGTCGTCTTTCTTGCCCAGGTGCTTCAGGCGTTTGTAGTGGTTGTACACGGCTACCGACAGGATGCGCTTGGCCGTTTGCTGGCCGATCACATACTGGTTCAGCAGCTCGGCGATCTCGTGCGGCGTCGGCAGGTCCGACTTGGCGCCCGTAACGGATTCGATGCTGGACGTCTCGTCGCGGATGATGTCATTGCACAAATCAATGCACTCGTCGCAGATGAAGACGGAGGGCCCGGCGATCAGCTTCTTTACCTCGTGCTGGCTCTTGCCGCAGAAGGAGCAGTACAGAAGTTTTTCGCCGCTGGAAGATTTTTTGTCGGACATGGGACGTTTTCTTTAGTTACAAGAATAGGTGTTGCACAAGTTGCTGGACTGTTACTGAATTACCGCCGAATAAGCAGCAGGATGTATAGCTGATCAACGCAATGAGCAACTTCATAAGCAGCTTCGTGAGCAAATCGTCATGCGGGTCGTTTATACGCAGGCCGGTTCACCGACACTGGCCATACAAACTACACAACATACGACCGACACGACGCATTACTCACGCTGCTCCATTACTCAGCTAGCCAACTCTTCGCGTACATCGACGCATATCTCATTTCCCATCTCGCCGCCTATCTCAGCAGGCGTGAATTCAGGAAGGCAAGCATGGACACGCATGGATGGTTACACAGGAATCCAGGACAGTCCAACCGTGCAGACGAGGCGTGTGATGAGGCAAGAAGTCCTGCACACAACCACATGCTACCCGAAATAAAAATAAAACGCCCGGAACGGTGTGGCGTCCGGGCGTAATTTTCGCGTTTTCACTGCGATGCGCTGGCTACCGCTTTGTGCTGCATCAAGCGCGGGTCGTCAACACCTTGTCGATCAAACCATACTCGGCAGCCTCGTCGCCGGACATGAAACGGTCGCGGTCCGTGTCCTTGGCGATCTGGTCGATGGTCTGGCCGGTGCGTTCGGCCAGGATACTGTTCAGGCGATGGCGCAGGTACAGGATTTCCTTGGCCTGGATTTCGATATCCGACGCCTGGCCTTGCGAACCACCGGACGGCTGGTGGATCATGATGCGCGAATTCGGCAGCGAGAAACGCTTGCCCTTCGCACCTGCGGCCAGCAGGAAAGCGCCCATCGACGCGGCCATGCCCGTGCACAGCGTCGAGACGTCGGGTTTGATGAACTGCATCGTGTCGAAGATCGCCAGGCCGGCCGAAACGGAACCACCGGGCGAATTGATGTACAGCGAGATATCCTTGTCGGGATTTTCGCTTTCCAGGAACAGCAGCTGCGCCACGATCAGGTTGGCCATCTGGTCGTTGACCGGGCCGACCATGAAGATCACGCGCTCCTTCAGGAGGCGCGAGTAGATGTCATACGAGCGCTCGCCGCGGCCGCTTTGTTCGATGACCATCGGCACCAGGCCGAGCATTTCCGTGTCCAGTGCCGGATTGCGGTTCATTCCGATCATTCCTTTTCCTTGTGAAGCGCACCGGCCGGCTGAAGTATGCATTTTCACGCAACATCAGCCGGCCGGCGCCGGATGTTTTTTACGACAGGGTAACTTAGCCCTGCGCTGCGCTTCCCATCAATTCGTCGAACGGCACTTCCTTCGCCGACGTCTTGGACAGGCCCAGGACATAAGTGACGACGTTTTCTTCCAATACAAGAGCTTCCACTTCGGCCAGGCGGCGGCGATCGCTGTAGTAGTACTTCAGCACTTCGCGCGGATCTTCATAGCTTTGCGCGAAATCTTCGATCTGCGCCTTCACCTGGTCCGGCGTGGCTTGCAGTTCATTGTCGCCGACCAGCTTCGACAGGATCAGGCCCAGGCGCACGCGGCGCTCGGCCTTGTCCTTGAACAGCTCCGGAGGGAATGGTACATCTTTTACGTTCATGCCGCGGGCGGCCATGTCCTGGCGGGTCATCTCGGCCAGACGCTCGGTATCCTGGTCGATCAGTGCCTGCGGCACGTCCAGCGTGGCGGTATTCACCAGCGCGTCCATCACCGCTTCCTTGTTGCGCGCCTTGACGCGGCCATTCACTTCGCGTTCCAGGTTGACCTTGATGTCGTCGCGCATCTTGGCCAGGTCGCCATCGGCCACGCCCAGCGACTTCGCGAACTCGGCGTCCACTTCCGGCAGGTGCGCCCATTCGAGTTTCTTCAGCGTGATCGTGAACTCGGCGGTCTTGCCGGCCACGTCCTTGCCGTGATAATCCTCGGGGAAGGCCAGCGGGAAGGTCTTTGCCTCGCCCACTTTCAGGCCGACCGTGGCGGCTTCGAATTCCGGCAGCATGCGGCCTTCGCCCAGCACGAACACATAGTCCTCGGCCTTGCCGCCGGCGAACTCTTCGCCGTCGATCTTGCCGACGAAGTCCACGGTCACGCGGTCGCCGTTGGCGGCCACCGCTTCGCCGCCGTCGCCATGCTCGCCTGCCTCACCCTTGGTGTGGAAGTGCACGCGCTGCTTGCGCAGGATGTCGATGGTCTTGTCGATCTCGACGTCGGTCACGGACGATTTCACGGTCTCGATCTCGACCTGGGACAGGTCGCCGATCTCCACTTCCGGGTACACCTCGAAGGTGGCATCGAACGTCAGCTGGCCTTCCGGCGAACCTTCCTTCGGTTCGATCTTCGGGAAACCGGCAACGCGCAGGTTGTTCTCGTTGGCGGCGTCGTTGAACGCGCGACCGACCTTGTCGTTCAGCACGTCGGTTTCGATCTGGTAGCCGTACTGGGCCGCAACCATCTTCATCGGCACCTTGCCCGGGCGGAAGCCGGGAGCGCGCGCGGACTTGGCCTGCACTTTCAGGCGCTTTTCCACTTCGGAGCGGACGTCCGACAGCGGGAAGGAAATCGTGAGTCGGCGTTCGAGTTTGCCCAAGTTTTCGACAGCAGTTGCCATGTAAAAATCGTCCAAAAAATTGTGAATACTGTTGGTGCGAGGAGGGGGACTCGAACCCCCACACCATTGCTGGCGTCAGGACCTAAACCTGGTGCGTCTACCAATTTCGCCATCCTCGCGCTATGGGAAACCTCGCAAAGCGCCGCCGTGTATTATCAATCTGCGATCAGACTGTGCGGCGCTTTCCGGGATCTCCAGCTTTCCCATTGCTACTTTGCGCAAAAGCAAAGGGCGACCATTAATTGAAAACGGGTCGCCCTACCCTGCAAATCACAGGGGCTTTCAACTTCAACACGGCATTTTACTGGTTTTTCCCGAGAATGGGGATGATTTTTGACCTTTAGCCAACTGATCAATTAATAAGCTGGCCGCCAGTCAATTCCCTCCCGATCCGATCGGCTATCCATCCGTGAATCATTTCCCGCCCTGCTCGCGCCCGCTTCCACTCCCACGCCGGTTACTACTCCCACACGTGATTCAGCGTGCCGGCTTCTTCACGCGGAACCATGCCGCATACAGCGCCGGCAGGAACAGCAGCGTCAACGCCGTGGCCAGTACCAGGCCGCCCATGATCGCCACCGCCATCGGCCCCCAGAATACCGAGCGCGACAGCGGAATCATCGCCAGCGCGGCGGCCGCGGCCGTCAGCAGGATGGGCCGGCAGCGCCGCACCGCCGATTCCACGATGGCATCCCACGGCGCCGCGCCCGCCTTGATGTCCTGCTCGATCTGGTCGACCAGGATCACCGAGTTCCGGATGATCATGCCGAACAGCGCGATGATGCCCAGGTTCGCCACGAAGCCCAGCGGCCGGTCCAGCAGCAGCAGTGCAAACGCCGCGCCGGCCACGCCCAGCGGCCCGGTCAGGAAGACCAGCAGCGAGCGGGAGAAACTGTGCAGTTGCAGCATCAGCAGGGTAAAGATGAGGAACAGCGCCAGCGGCAGGTTCGTCGCGATCGACTGCTCCGCCTCGCCGCTGTCGGCCGCGGCCCCCTTCTCCTCGATCTTGTAGCCTGCCGGCAGCCGCGCCCGCAGGTCGGCCAGTGCCGGGTTGATCTGGCCCGACACGGTCGGTCCCTGGATACCCTCGACGACGTCGGCCTGGACCGTGATGGCCCACTCCCGGCCAAGCCGCCATACCACGCCCGGCTCCCACACGAACTGCACGCGTGCCAGCTGCGAGATCGGCACCGAGCGGCCGCTCGCCGTCGGCACATTGGTGTTGTTCAGGATCTCGATGGTCTGCCGCTCCGCCAGTGGCTGGCGCACCTGGATGTCGATCAGCCGGATGCCTTCGCGGAATTGCCCGACCACCGTGCCGGACAGCACCGTGTTGGCCACCCGCATCACCGTCTGCGTCGTCACGCCGAGTGCACGCATGCGGTCCTGGTCCAGGTCCAGCCGCAGCACCTTCACCGACTCATTCCAGTTATCGTTGGTACCGACCGCATTCGGATTGGCCCGGACGATCTCCTTCACCTGGTCGGCAATGGCGCGCACCTTGTCTACTTCGGTGCCGGTGACGCGGAACTGCACCGGATACGGCACCGGCGGTCCGTTCGGCAGCAGTTTTACCCGGCCGCGCACTTCGGGGAAGTCGTCATGGAATACCTGCGTGATCTTCTTGTGCAGTTCGGCCCGCGCGCGCAGGTCCTGCGGCAGGACCACGATCTGCGACACGTTCGACTGCGGGAAGATCTGGTCGAGCGGCAGATAGAAGCGCGGACTGCCGGTGCCGACATAGCTCGTCACGGACACGACGCCCGGCTGCTTGCGGATGAATTCCTCGAACTTCTTCACCTGCGCCTCGTTGGCGGCAAATGCGGTGCCCTCGGGCGACCACATCTCCACCATCAGCTCGGGCCGCGACGAATCCGGGAAGAACTGCTTTTCGATGAACTCGAAGCCGTACACGCCGAGCGCGAAGATCAGCAGGGTGGCGGCAATCGTCGTCTTGCGCCATTCCACGCACCAGGTCACTACCCTGCGGAAGCGCTGGAAACCCGGC
This sequence comes from Pseudoduganella umbonata, assembly GCF_014192225.1. Classification (GTDB taxonomy): domain Bacteria; phylum Pseudomonadota; class Gammaproteobacteria; order Burkholderiales; family Burkholderiaceae_D; genus Rugamonas; species Rugamonas umbonata. The sequence continues at coordinate 1,095,344 of NZ_JACHXS010000001.1, forward strand.
GAATCGAACACGTCGTGCCCGTGCTCGCCAGGGGCATGCGGCTGGACCTTCAGCAGCAGGTAGCCGATATACGGTGTAAATACGACGGCAACCACCCACGACATGATCAGCGCAATCGCATTCACGGAGAACAGCGAGAACGTGTATTCGCCGGCGGTCGACTGGGCCAGGCCGATCGGCACGAAGCCCGCTACCGTGATCAGCGTGCCGGTCAGCATGGGCATTGCCGTGGACGTGTAGGCAAACGTGACCGCTTCCAGACGCGACAAGCCCTCCTCCATCTTCCGCACCATCATTTCGACGGCGATGATGGCATCGTCCACCAGCAGGCCCAGGGCGATGATCAGCGCCCCCAGAGAAATCTTGTGCAGGTCGATGTTCAGCATGCGCATGAACAGGAACGTCACGGCCAGCACCAGCGGAATGGTTAGCGCCACCACCAGGCCGGGCCGCACGTCCAGCCGCCACTTCGGCTTCGTGTGCAGGCCCAGCGCGACAAAGCTGACGGCCAGCACGATCAGCACCGCCTCGATCAGCGTGTGGACGAATTCGCCGACGGACGCCGTGACGGCCTGCGGCTGGTCCGACACGCGGGCCAGCTCGATACCGACCGGCAGCTTGCCCTTCAGGTCGCCCACCGTCTGCTCGAGCGCCTTGCCCATCTCGATGATGTTGCCGCCCTTTTCCATCGATACGCCCAGGCCGATCACTTCCTTGCCGTTGAAGCGCATCTTGTCGCGCGGCGGGTCCTGGTAGCCGCGCTTGATCGTGGCGAAGTCGCCCAGCCGGAACGTGGTGCCGTTGGCGCGCAGCTCCAGGTTTTCCAGGTCCTTCACCGTGGCCAGCGCGCCGCTCACGCGCACCTGCAGGTTGTCGGTCGGCGTCACCAGCGTGCCGGTCGCCTCGATGGCGTTCTGCGTGGCAATCTGGTCGACGATCTGCTCGAACGGAATGCCCAGCTGGGCAAACTTCTGGTGCGAGAACTCGATGTCGATCTTCTCGTCCTGCACGCCGAACAGTTCGACCTTCGAGACTTTCCCTACGCGCAGCAGCTGCTGGCGCACGAAGTCGGCGTAATCCTTCATCTCGGCATACGTGAAGCCGTCGCCGGAGAGCGCGAAGATCGAACCGTAGGTATCGCCGAATTCATCGTTGAACGTGGGCCCGATCACCCCTTGCGGCAGCGTGCCGGCGATGTCGCCCACCTTCTTGCGCACCTGGTACCAGGCGTTGCCGGTTTCCTTCGGCGGCGTCGATTCGCGCAGGCTCAGCATGATCAGCGTCTGGCCCGGCTTCGAATAGCTGCTGATCTCGTCGATGTACGGCGTTTCCTGCAGCTTCTTTTCCAGCTTGTCGGTGACCTGGTTGGCCATCTGCAGCGCGGTGGCGCCCGGCCAGAAGGCCTGTACCACCATGATGCGGAAGGTAAACGGCGGATCTTCGTCCTGCCCCAGGTTCTGGTAGCTGAGCATGCCGCCGATCAGCATCACGGCGATCAGGTAGCGCGTCAGCGGAATATGTTCGAGGGCCCAACGCGACAGGTTGAAGCCTCTCATCATGCCCCCTTGGCTGCCGGCGCGGCGGGCGCTTTCGGGACATCGTCGCCGAGGATGCGCACCTTCTGGCCCGGCTTGAGCAGGTGCACGCCGGCGGTGACGACGGTCTGGCCGGCCTTGACGCCGCTGCCCAGCACCAGGTCGTTGCCGTCGGCGGCCGTCACCGTGACCGGCACCAGCCGTACCGCGCCATTCTCGACCACCCAGACGGACGTGGCGTTGCGGTCATGGAACAGCGCCGACAGCGGTACCTTGATCTTCGGCTGCCCCTTCGATGCGAACTGCACCACCGCCGTCATGCCCAGCTTGGCCTGTGTCAGCGTCGCCGGCAGCGTCACCTTGAAGGCATAGGTACGCGTGGCCGGATCGGCCACCGGCGACACTTCGCGGATCTTCGCCGCCACCGGCTGGCCCGGTGCGGCCCACAGCCGCACGTGCACGTCGTCGATCCGGCGCAGCGTCTCGACGCGGTCTTCCGGCACGCCGAACACCACTTCCTTCTCGTCCGTGCGTGCCACCGTGACAACCGGCGTGCCGGCCGCCACCACCTGCCCCGTCTCGGCCGCCACCTGTGTGACGACGCCATCCATGTCCGCCACCAGTACCGCATAGCCGGCCTGGTTCGACTGCTCCCGGTAGCCGGCGCGGGCCGCATCGACCTGCGCCTCGGCCGCGCGCAACGCCGATTCCTTTTCGTCGAGCACCGCCTGGGCGACGAAATTCTGCGCCCGCAGTTCGCGGTAGCGCTGCACGTCCGCCGCCGCCAGGTCGCGGCTGGTTTCCGCGGCACGCAGCGTGGCCAGCGACTGCGCCTGGCCCAGCCGCAGGTCCTGCGGATCGAGCTGCATCAGCACCTGGCCCTTGCGCACCACCGTGCCGACATCGACCTTGCGCGAAACGATCTTGCCCGGCACGCGAAAGCCCAGCTGCGACTGGTAGCGGGCCCGCACTTCGCCGGAGAATTCGGCATTCACGTCCACGTCGGAACTCTGCAGGACTATGGCGCGCACCGGCCGTACGTCCGCCGTTTTTTCCGGCGGCTTCGAGCAGGCAGCCAGCAGCACGGCGGCGGCCGCGATCAGGTAGGGCTTCAGGACTTGCACGGTACTTTCCTTCACTCGTATTGGACTGCAATTGCGGCAGGCACGCTTAGCCTCTATGATGGCGGGCTGAATTGATGACTTTCCGTACATTAATTTACAAAATGAGATGAAAATTATAGTCGTGGCACATGACTTTGAAAATGACTTTCGCGTCAGTTAGCCGCGCACGCCCCCATGGCAGTCGACCATTATGAAAACTTTCCCGTCGCGTCGCTGCTGCTGCCGCGCCGGCTCGTCCCTGCGGTGCAGGCCATTTATGCGTTCGCGCGCGGCGCCGACGATGTCGCCGACGAAGGCGATGCGACACCTGCCCAGCGGCTTGCTGCGCTGGCCGAGTATGAAGCCGCGCTGGTACACATCGAACTGGGGGCACCGCCGCCCGGCCCGGTATTCCTGCGCCTGGCCGCCACCGTCGCCGAACATGCGCTGCCGTTGAAACCCTTTCACGACCTGCTGTCCGCATTCCGGCAGGACGTGACGGTCACCCGCTACCAGTCCTACGGAGAGCTGCTGGACTATTGCCGCCGGTCTGCCAACCCGGTGGGCATCCTGATGCTGCACCTGTACGGCGCCGCCACGCCCGACAACGTGCGCGACTCCGATGCGATCTGCACGGCGCTCCAGCTGATCAACTTCTGGCAGGACGTGGCGGTGGACCAGCAAAAGGAACGCATCTACGTTCCGATGGAAGACCTGGCCCGCTTCGCGATCTCGCCGGCGCACCTGCACGATCCGGCAGCCCATGGCAAGTGGCGCGCGCTGATGCGCTTCGAAGTCGAGCGCACGCGCGCAATGATGCTCTCCGGCGCGCCGCTGGCGTGGCGCCTGCCCGGCCGCATCGGCCTGGAACTGCGGCTGGTGGTCCATGGCGGCCTGCGTATCCTGGAAGCGATCGAGGAGGTGGATTACGACGTCTTCCGGCGCCGGCCAGTGCTGCGGCGGACCGACTGGCTGAAAGTTTTCTGGCGCGCGCTGCGGCCCTTGCCATTAGAATAGCGCCTTCGACCGCGCAATATTGCCAAATAATTACATGTCTCCCGACGATTACTGCCAGCAGAAAGCCGCCGCCAGCGGCTCGAGTTTCTATTACAGCTTCCTGTTCCTGCCGCCCGAACGCCGGCGCGCGATCACGGCGCTGTATGCGTTCTGCCGCGAAGTCGACGACACCGTCGACGAGTGCAGCGACGAATCGCTGGCGCGCATCAAGCTGGCCTGGTGGCGCACCGAGATGGCCGCCATGTACGAGGGCAAGCCCTCGCATCCGGTCACCAAGGCGCTGCAGCCGCACGTGGCGCCGTACGGCCTGCAGCAGGAACACATGCAGGCCATCATCGACGGCATGGAGATGGACCTGAACCAGACCCGCTACCTCGACTACGCGGGCCTGTCGAAGTACTGCTGGCACGTGGCCGGCGTGGTCGGCATCCTGTCGGCCAGCATCTTCGGCGCCACGCGCCCCGAAACGCTGCGCTACGCGGAGAAGCTGGGGCACGCGTTCCAGCTCACCAACATCATCCGCGACGTGGGCGAGGATGCCCGCAAAGGCCGCATCTACCTGCCGATCAACGAGCTGCAGCAGTTCGGCGTGACCGCGGCCGATCTGCTGAACGCCCGGCATACGGACAATTTCACGAAACTGATGGCCTTCCAGGCCGAGCGCGCCCAGCGTTCCTACGAAGAGGCCTTCGCACTGCTGCCGAAGGAAGACCGGCGCGCCCAGCGGCCCGGCCTGATCATGGCGGCCATCTACCGCACGGTGCTCGACGAGATCGAGCGCGACGGCTTCCACGTGCTGACCCAGCGCATCTCGCTGACGCCGATCCGCAAGCTGTGGCTGGCCTGGAAGACCTACGTTCGCGGATGACGATGGCGCGCGCATGCTGAAGGTTGCCGTGGTCGGCGGCGGCTGGGCCGGCTGCGCCGCCGCCGTCGAACTGGCGCGCCGCGGCGCCGGCGTCACGCTGTTCGAAGCGGCGCGCACGCTGGGCGGCCGGGCACGCCGCATCGAAGCGGCCGGCCGTACCCTCGACAACGGCCAGCACATCATGCTGGGCGCCTATGCGGCGTCGCTGAAACTGATGCGCACCGTCGGCATCGACTTCGGCCGCGCGATGCTGTCCGTTCCGCTGCAGATGTGCTATCCGCCGGGCGGCATGCGCTTCGTTGCGCCGCGCCTGCCGGCGCCGCTGCACCTGGCCGTGGCCCTGCTGCGCGCCAGCGGCCTGGCGCGCGAAGACAAGCTGGCCATGGCGCGCTTCTCGACGACCGCGCGCTGGATGGGCTGGCGCCTCGACAACGACTGCACGGTCGCGGAACTGCTGGAACGCTTCGACCAGACGCCCCGGCTGATTAACCTGATGTGGCGGCCATTGTGCCTGGCCGCACTGAACACGCCGATCGACACCGCGTCCGCGCAGGTCTTCCTGGCCGTGCTGCGCGACAGCCTGGGCGCGCGCCGCAAGGCTTCCGACATGCTGCTGCCCCGGCACGACCTGTCGGCCCTGTTCCCCGATGCCGCCGCGCAGTGGTTGCAGCAGCGTGGCGCCGCCGTTCGGTTAGGTGCAAAAATTACCGAACTGGCGCCGCACGACGGCATCTGGCGTCTCGACGGCGAGGTCTTCGACAAGGTCGTGCTGGCCGCCTCGCCGGTGGCCAGCGCCGCGCTGCTGGCGCCGCTGGCCGAAGCCGCTCCCATCGTCGCGCAACTGGCGGCTTTCACGTACGAGCCGATCACCACCTGCTACCTGCAATACGAACCCGGCGTCGTCCTGCCCGGGCCGTTTTTCGCGCTGGAAGACGCACCGGCCGCCGGGCACTGGGGCCAGTTCGTGTTCGACCGCGGCCAGCTCGATCCGGCCCAGGCCGGCTTGCTGGCGGTTGTCGTCAGCGCGTCGGGCGCGGCGGCCGCCCTGCCCCAGCAGGCGCTGGCGCAAGCGCTTGCCGCCCAGCTGGCGCAGGCGTTTGGCCGCCCCGCACTCGCCGGTCCCGGCTGGACCCGGGTCGTCACCGAAAAACGTGCCACGTATGCCTGCACGGCCGGCCTGGCGCGCCCCGCCAACGCCACGCCGCTGGCCGGCCTGGCGCTGGCCGGCGACTTTACGGCCGGCGAGTATCCGGCCACGCTGGAAATGGCGGTGCGCAGCGGCCAGGCCGCCGCCCGGCTGCTGTGCTGACCGGCTGCCCGTGCAGCCCGCCTTCCTGCGTCCTGTCCCTGTCCCATGCCGCCTGCTCCCCCGTTTATGCAGCCTGTCGCAGTGCGTTGGCATGTTCCTTGCCATAGGCATACAGTGGGAACATCGGAGGACTGGACATGCGACTTACTTTGACAACCATTGCCGTTCTGGCCATCGTGCTGCTAAGCGCAGCGGCGATCGTGCAGATCGACGCGCACGGCCATCCCGTTGCGCTGCAACTGGCAATGAACTAGGAACTACCCGATGGGCAAGCAGGAATATCTCGACGCGCTCGGCAAGGCCATGACCGGCCTGCCGCCGGAAACGGCGGCCAGGACGCTGGCCTACTACGAGCAGCGTTTCATCGATGGCCTGGTGGCGGGGCGCAGCGAGGCCGAGATCGCGGCCGACCTGGATGAACCGCGCAAGATCGCGATGACGCTGCGCGCCAACGTGCACCTGCAATCGTTCGAGCAGCGGCGCACCCCTGCCCGGTTCGGCCGCATGCTGGCGTCGTTCGCCGGCCTGGCGGTATTCAACCTGTTCATGGTGGTCCCGGCGGCCGTCTTCGCGGCGCTGCTGATCGCCGTCTACACCTGTTCGTTCGCGTTCTATGTCGGCGGCATCGCGGTGGCCGCCAGCGGCCTGGCCGGCGCCAACGAGATGATCCTGGCCGGCCCGCTGCACCACATGGTCGACATCGACGACGACGGCGAAGCGCGCGGCGAACGGCTGCAGACGCGCGTCTCGATCGGCGAGCGCGGCATCGAGGTACGCCAGCAGCGCTCGCCGGGCCTGCAGCAGGAACTCGACGAAGAGTCGAGCCGCTCCGGCCGCCTGCTGGACAATGCCGAAGCGATGGCCGACGGCAGCGTGCGCATTTCCGTCGATCCGGAAGGCGCGTCGCGCGCCACGCAAACGGTACTCGGCTTCGGCCTGGTGGTGGGCGGCATCGCGCTGTTCCTGCTGTCGCTGGTGGTCACGCGCTACAGCGCCATCGGCCTGCGCCGCTATGCGCAGATGAACCATTCCCTGCTGCGAGGCCGGTGATGCGTATCGGTACCCTGGTCAAGGTCGGCCTGATGCTGTTCGTCCTCGCATTGGGGCTGATCGGCGTCTCCTACACGATGCTGCGGGCACAGGGCGTGGCCAATCCATCGACCACCGCCGGCCGCGTCACGCGCACCGAGATACGCGAGATCGGCCATGGCATCACGACCATTGACCTGCAGGGGCCCATCGACCTGACGCTGCGCCAGGGCAGCACGCCATCGCTGAAAGTGATTGGCGAACAGCGCCTGATCGGCAACGTCGCCACGACACAGGAAGACGGCACCCTGCACATCGCCACCACCGGCATGCTGTTCCACCACAAGCGCCCGCTGCAGGTGGAAGCTGTGCTGCCTTCGCTGCAGGCGGTGGAGATCCGCGGCAGCGGCGACAGTGCCATTTCCGGTTTTTCCGGCGAACGGCTGATGATCACGCTGAACGGCTCCGGCAACCTGGCGTTCTCCGGCCGCTACCGGCACGTGATGGCGGCGGTCCACGGCACCGGCGGCCTCGACCTGAAATCGGGCAGCGGCGAGAACGTACAGCTGGCCTTGTATGGTTCCGGTTCCATCAACGCCTCGGGCACCTGCAACGCCTTGAACGCCGAACTGACCGGCTCGGGAACCATCGATGCGCAGCACATGGCATCGAATACCGCATCGGTGGAAGTCAAGGGATCGGGTACCGCCGAACTCTTCGCCCGCGCATCGGCCTCGATCGCCGTGGCGGGCAGCGGCGACGTGACGGTGTACGGCAATCCGGACCAGCGCAGCGTGAACCGGACCGGCTCGGGGAATGTCAGCTTCGAGTGAGCCAGGCCGCCACATCGGCGCCCACCGCCACGCCGCTGGCCAGGCAAGCCGTCAACAGGTAACCGCCGGTCGGCGCTTCCCAGTCCACCATCTCGCCGGCCACGAACACGCCCGGCAACGCGCGTACCATGGTGCCTTCCAGCGCCTCGAATGCCACGCCGCCGGCGCTGCTGATGGCTTCGTCGATCGGCCGCGGCGCCCGTAGCGTCAGCGGCAGGGCTTTCAATGCGCGGGCCAGCGTGGCGGCATCCGCGAACTGCTCCCTGGACAGGCACTCGTGCAGCAGCCCCGCCTTGACGCCCTTGATGCCGAGCCGCCCCTGCAGGTGGCTGGACAGCGAGCGCGAGCCGCGCGGCCGCGTCACCTCGGCCAGCACGCGGCCGGCCGGCAGGTCGGGCAGCAAATCGAGCTCGACGATCGCGCTTCCGTGCGCGGCGATGCCGTCCCGCACCGGCGCCGACAGCGCATAGATCAGGCTGCCCTCGACGCCGGTCGCCGTCACCACGAACTGCCCCTGCTTGCGCACGCGCCGGCCCGCGCCATCGGTCCAGGTGGCGGCGACCGTGGTCAGCGGCTGGCCGGCATGCCGCTCCGCGAACAGCGGACTCCAGCCCACGTCGAAACCGCAGTTGGACGGCCGCAGCGGCGCCACGCCGATGCCGCGTTCGGCCAGCAGCGGCAGCCAGGCACCGTCGGAACCCAGCCGCGCCCAGCTGCCGCCGCCCAGCGCCAGTATGGTGGCGTCGGCCTGCACCAGCAGTTCGCCGGCCGGCGTCGCGAAGCGCAACGCATCGTGCGACCAGCCAGTCCAGCGATGGCGCTGGTGGAAATGCACGCCCGCTTCGCGCAGCCGGTGCAGCCACGCGCGCAGCAGCGGCGCGGCCTTCATTTCGGTCGGGAACACGCGGCCGGAAGAGCCGACGAACGTTTCGATGCCCAGGCCGTGCACCCACGCCCGGACGGCATCCGGCCCGAACGCATCGAGCATCGGCCGCAGCGCGGCGGCGCGCGCGCCGTAGCGCGTGACGAACTGCTCGTACGGTTCGGCGTGCGTGATGTTCATGCCGCCGCGGCCGGCCAGCAGGAACTTGCGGCCGACGGAGGGCATTGCGTCGTACAGGTGGACGTCGAACACGGCGGCGCGCGACAGCGTTTCGGCGGCCATCAGGCCGGCCGGTCCGCCGCCGACGATCGCAACACGCGGACGGGAAACTTCAGGGAGTGCTGGGGTCATCATGAGGAGCGAGATTGTAGTGCAAAACGCGGCCGTCCCCGGCATACTAGGGATCGACACGACAGAAACCCGCTGCTGGAGAAAACATGGGACCGCTCTTCTGGATCAAACGCTACCTGCTCGCGGCCGTGCCGCTGTTCGCCATCCTGGCGGCGGTGGAATGGGCAAAAGGCACGACTGCGCCGGCCGATATCGCCAGCGCCGCCATCTGGGCCGCCGTGGCGGCGGCAATCTTTACGGCCGCGGCGTGGAACCGCTACCGCAAGGCACTGTCCTGCGCGGCATGCGACGCGGTGCTGCCGAAGCCGGCCGCGGCGCAGCCGCCGCGCCGGAACAAGAAGTAAAAACGGCCGAAGCAAGCGCAGAGTAGGCAGCCTCAGCAGGTAGCCAAATGCAGGCGGCGGGCGTAAAAGCTCAGCCGCCCGTCACGGGCGGGAAGAACGCCACTTCGGCGTTGTCGGCCAGCGCTTCGTCCGCATGGCACATCCGCTGGTTGCAGGCCATGCGCAGCGCACGGCCTTCGCCCAGTGCCTCGGCCCAGAGGCCGCCGCGGGCCACCAGCAACGCGCGCAAGGCGCCGACCGTGGCGATGCCGGCCGGCACATCGATGGCCTCGCCGCCGGTGCCCAGCGTTTCACGGACGCTGGCAAAAAACTTCAGGTTGATTCGCATATCAGTACAGCGGTTCAGTACAGCAGTTCGTTAAACGGGATGAAGCGCACGGTGTCGCCGGCCGCGATCGGGTGATCCGCCGGATTGTCGATCAGGCCGTCGCCCCACACGGTCGACGTCAGCACGCCGGAGCTCTGGTTCGGGAACAGATCCAGGCCGCCGTGCGCATTGAGGCGGGCGCGCAGGAATTCGTTGCGACGGTCGCCCTTCCAGTCGAAGTCCGCGCGCAGCGGGAACGCGGCCGGCTCGCGCGCCGCGCCGGCGCCCTGCAGCTTGAGCAGGAAAGGCCGCACGAACAGCAGGAACGTGACGAAGCTCGATACCGGATTGCCCGGCAGCCCGATGAAGAAGGCGTTGCCCACTTCGCCGAACGCCAGCGGCTTGCCCGGCTTGATCGCGATCTGCCACATGGCCAGCCGGCCTTCCGCCTCGACGGCCGGCTTGACATGGTCTTCCTCGCCGACCGACACGCCGCCGGACGTGATGATCAGGTCACTGCCGGCCGCCGCCTGCCGCAATACCGCGCGGGTGGCATCCAGGTTGTCCGGCACGATGCCGAAGTCGGTCAATTCGCAGCCCAGGTTTTCCAGCAGTGCGCGCAAGGCAAACCGGTTGGAGTTGTAGATGCCGCCCGGCGCCAGCGGCTCGCCGGGCATCGTCAGCTCGTCGCCGGTGAAGAAGACGCCCACGCGCACGCGGCGCAGCAGCGGCAGGCTGGCCAGCCCGATCGAGGCGGCCAGGCCCAGTTCCTGGCTGCGCAGCCGCGTGCCGGCCGGCAGGATCACGCTGCCGCTGCGAATATCCTCGCCGGCGCGGCGGATCCATTCGCCGGCACGGGGCGCGTGGCGAATCGTCACGCTGTCGCCGTTGGCCTCGCACTGCTCCTGCATCACCACCGCGTCGGCGCCTTCCGGGATGAACGCGCCGGTGAAGATGCGGGCGGCCGTGCCGGGCCGCAGCGGTTCGCCGACATGGCCGGCAGGAATGCGCTGAGAGATCGGAAGCGAAGTTGGCAGCGCATCGGTGCCGCCGGCGCAATCGGCCGCTCGCACTGCATAGCCATCCATCTGCGTGTTGTCCCGCGCCGGCACGTCGAGCCCGGACACGCAATCGGCAGCCAGCACGCGGCCGTTCGCCTCCAGCGTGGGCACGGTCTCGACTTCCGCAACGGGGCGGCACGCCGCCAGCAGGAAGTCCAGCGCCTCCTGCCGCGACAGCATTGGCTTGCGCGTCCCCGTCATGTCAGAGCGCCGGAGCGGCGTCGACGTTGGCCGCAATGTACGCCTTCATCTTGTCGACGTCCGGCGGCATCACGGTGTACTTCTGCGGCAGCGATTCGATATCCTCGAAGCCGGCCGGGCGTTCCGCGTCCTCGCCCAGCGCTTCCAGGATCGTTTCATTGAATTTCGCCGCCAGCGCCGTTTCCAGCACGATCATCGGCACGCCCTCTTCCAGGTTTTCCCTGGCCACCTTGATGCCGTCCGCCGTGTGCGTATCGATGACGATGCCGTAATCGTCAGCCACGTCCCGAATCGTCTGCAGGCGGTCGGCATGCGTCGACTTGCCGGACTTGAAGCCGTATTGCGCCACCGTGGCGAATTCGTCGCCATCGCTTCCGGGTCCGCCGGAAAGGTCGAAGCCGCCGTCGCTTTCCACCTTCGTGAACAGCGCCTTGACGCGTGCCGGATCGCGGCCCACCAGGTCATAGATGAAGCGCTCGAAGTTCGAGGCCTTGCTGATGTCCATCGACGGGCTGCTGGTGTGGTACGTCTCGGCCGACTTGCGCACGCGGTAGATGCCGGTCCTGAAGAACTCGTCGAGCACGTCGTTCTCGTTGGTGGCGACCACCAGCTTGTCGATCGGCAGACCCATCATGCGGGCGATGTGGCCGGCGCAGATATTGCCGAAGTTCCCCGACGGTACCGTGAACGAGACTTTCTGGTCGTTCGACGTGGTGGCCGCCAGGTAGCCGCGGAAGTAATAGACTACCTGCGCGACCACGCGTGCCCAGTTGATCGAATTGACGGTGCCGATCTTGTAGCGCGACTTGAATTCCAGGTCGTTCGACACGGCCTTCACCATGTCCTGGCAATCGTCGAACACGCCTTCGACGGCGATGTTCAGGATGTTCGGGTCCTGTAGGCTGAACATCTGCGCGGTCTGGAATGCGCTCATCTTCTTGTGCGGCGACAGCATGAACACGCGAATGCCGCGCTTGCCGCGCATCGCATATTCCGCCGCGCTGCCGGTATCGCCGGAGGTCGCGCCGAAGATGTTCAGCTGCGCATCCTGTTTCGCCAGCGCGTATTCGAACAGGTTGCCGAGCAGTTGCATCGCCATGTCCTTGAAGGCCAGCGTCGGGCCGTTCGACAGCGCCTGCAGCACCAGCTTCCTGCCGCCGTTTTCTTCCAGCACGCGCAGCGGCGTGATGTCGGCCGCGTTCTCGCCTTCGCGGGCGTTGCGGTAGACGTCGGCCGTGTAGGTCTTGTGTGCCAGCGCCTTCAGGTCCGCTTCCGGAATGTCGGTCGCGAACTTGGACAGGATCGCAAACGCGAGATCGGCATACGACAGCTTGCGCCACGCATCGAGTTCGGCACCGGTGACTTGCGGATACTCGCTCGGCAAATACAGGCCGCCGTCGGGGGCCAGGCCGCCCAACAGGATGTCGGAAAACTGCGCGGAAGTTTGCTGGGAAGGTGCTGCGGCGGCCGACACGTCGGCGCGGGTGGACACATATTGCATGATTCAGGAGATCCGGTTGTGCACAGAAGAGGGATAACTATTATAGTGCGGCCGCAGTTTCTTTGCGAAATTTGCCAGCTTTTCGAATTTTATGTTGTATCGGCTTCGGTTCGGCGCGCTTGAACACCGGCGTCAGTCCCCTTGTGTGAAGCCGCTGGCCGAGATTTCATGCCGGCGACTGGCGGGGACAGACCCCAGAGCCGCTGGCCGGGGCTCGATGCCAGCGACTGGCGGGGACAGACCCCTGAGCCGCAGGTACCCCGCCAGACTAGCAAGCGGCGTGATTCACCGTCACCACGTGCACCGCCAGCCCGCCCAGCGATGTTTCCTTGTATTTCGCGCCCATGTCGGCGCCGGTCTGGCGCATCGTCTCGATCACGTCGTCGAGGCTGACGAAGTGCGTGCCGTCGCCCTTCAGCGCCAGCGACGCGGCCGTGATGGCTTTGACCGCGCCCATGCCGTTGCGCTCGATGCAGGGGATCTGCACCAGGCCGCCGATCGGATCGCAGGTCATGCCCAGGTGGTGCTCGATGCCGATCTCCGCGGCGTTTTCGATCTGCGCGTTGGAACCGCCCAGCGCGGCGACCAGGCCGGCGGCGGCCATGGCGCAGGCCACGCCCACTTCGCCCTGGCAGCCGATCTCCGCGCCGGAAATCGACGCGTTCCGCTTGCACAGCATGCCGATCGCGGCGGCACTCAGCAGGAAGTCGCGCACGCCGCTCACCGGGTCGAGCGGCTTGCAATCTTCCGCATAGTATTTCAGTACCGCGGGAATGATACCGGCTGCGCCGTTGGTCGGTGCGGTCACTACCCGGCCGCCAGCGGCGTTTTCCTCGTTGACGGCCATCGCATACAGCGACACGCCATTGAGTGCATCGTGCGGCAGCTCGTTGGCGCGGTCCGCACCCTGGGCCTGCTGCCACAGCTTCGCGGCGCGGCGCTTCACGTTCAGGCCGCCCGGCAGCTGGCCCGACGTTTCCAGCCCGCGCGCAATGCATGACCGCATGACCTGCCAGATCCGGTCCAGTCCCGCATCGAGCTGTTCGGCCGGCATGCGCGCCAGCTCGTTCGCACGCAGCATGCGCGGGATCGCCAGGCCGGTGCGCGCGCCGTGCGCGAGCAGGTCGGCCATCGTGTCGAACGGATACGGCACCGCTGCGGCCGGTGCGCCGTCCGGCGCGGTGCCCTCGCCTTCGGCGCGGATGAACCCGCCGCCGATCGAGTAATACACCCGGCTGGTGTCGCCGCCCGGACGGTGCAGCGTAAAACGCATGCCGTTCGGGTGCTCCGGCAGGTTCTCGGTCTTGTGGAATACCAGGTGCCGCGCACGCACGAACGGCACCGTCTTCACGCCCAGCAGGCTCAGTTCGCCGCGCCGCTGCGCCTCCGCCAGCATCGCATCGACCCGGCCGGGGTCCACGTCCTGCGGCGTTTCGCCCATCAGGCCGAGGATCACCGCCGTGTCGGTACCGTGGCCGACGCCGGTCAGCGCCAGCGAGCCATACAGTTCGGCCGTGACGCCGCTCGCGTCATCCAGCGGCCCCTGGTCCAGCAGGAAGCGGCGCGCCGCCACCATCGGCCCCACCGTGTGCGAACTGGAGGGGCCGATGCCGATCTTGAACAGGTCGAATACGCTCATGTCCATCTTTGTCTCTCTTTATAGTCATAGTGAAGATGGCGTGGCGCGGATCAGGCGGCCTGGCTGACTTTCACGTCGATGTTGGCCAGCATGTCCCGAACGATTTCCTCGACGCCGATGCGGGCTTGCCAGCCCCAGTCGGCCCGTGCCGCACCGTCGTCCAGGCTTTTCGGCCACGTGTCGGCGATCTGCTGGCGGCTGTCCGGCCTGTACGAGACCGCGAAACGCGGCACCTGGGCCTTGATCGCGGCGGCCAGCTGTTCCGGCGAGAACGACACGCCGGCCACGTTGTACGACGAACGGATTTTCACCTGTTCCGCCGGCGCCTCCATCAGTTCGAGCGTGGCGCGGATCGCGTCGGGCATGTAGATCATCGGCAGCGTGGTCTGCGGGCCGAGGAAGCATTCGTAGCGTTCGCCCCGCAGCGCGGCATGGAAGATCGCGATGGCGTAATCGGTGGTGCCGCCGCCCGGCGGCGACTTGTAGCTGATGATGCCGGGGTAGCGGATGCTGCGCACGTCCACGCCGTATTTCAGGTGGTAGTACTCGCACAGGCGTTCGCCGGCCAGCTTGCTGATGCCGTAGATCGACGTCGGATCCATCACCGCCATCTGCGGCGTGGCATCCTGCGGCGTGTTCGGGCCGAACGCGGCGATCGACGACGGCCAGAACACTTTCAATGGCTTGCCGAGCTCCTTGCGCTCGCGGGCCACCTCGAGAATGTTCAGCAGGCCATCCATGTTCAGCTTCCAGGCCTTCAGCGGCGCGCTTTCGCCGGTGGCGGACAGCATCGCGGCCAGCTGGTACACCTGGGTGATGTCCTGCGACGAGACCAGCTGCGCCAGCGCTTCGTCGTCGAGCACGTTCAGCACCTGGTATTGCGCGGCGCCATACAGGTTCTTCGGCGAGATGTCGGTGGCGAACACATTGTCGGCGCCGTACTTGACCGACAGGGCTTCCACCAGTTCGCTGCCGATCTGGCCATTGGCGCCGATGACGAGAATCCGTTCCATATTATTGTTCCTTCAGAATGCCGAGTTCCTTGCCGGCCTGCGCGAACGCGGCCAGTACCTTGTCCAGCTGTTCCCGGGTGTGCGCCGCGGAGAGCTGCACGCGCACGCGCGCCTGGCCCATCGGCACCACCGGATAGAAGAAGCCCGACAGCAGCACGCCCAGTTCATACATGCGCGCCGCGAATTTCTGCGCCACCGGCGCCTCGAACAGCATCACCGGCACCACCGGGTGCGTACCCGGCTTGATGGTGAAGCCGATGCGCTCGATCTCCTGGCGGAAGTAGGCGGTGTTTTCATGCAGGCGGTCGCGCAGCTCGGTCGATCCGGAGAGTTTTTTCAGTACCGCCAGCGATGCGCCGGCGATCGACGGCGCCAGCGTGTTCGAGAACAGGTACGGGCGCGATTTCTGGCGCAGCGTGTCGATCACTTCCTTGCGCCCGCTCGTGAAACCGCCCATCGCGCCGCCCAGCGCCTTGCCGAGGGTGCCGGTGATGATGTCGATCCTGCCCAGCACGCCGTGGTGCTCGTGCGTGCCGCGGCCGGTCTTGCCCATGAAGCCCGACGCATGGCATTCGTCGATCATCACCAGCGCACCATACTGTTCGGCCAGCGCGACGATCCTGTCGAGCTGCGCGATCGTGCCGTCCATCGAGAACACGCCGTCGGTCACGATGATCTTGTGGCGCTTGCCGCTGGCCGCCTGCAGCTGGGCTTCCAGGTCGGCCATGTCGTTGTGGGCATAGCGGTAGCGTGCCGCCTTGCACAGGCGGATGCCGTCGATGATCGAGGCGTGGTTCAGCGCGTCGGAAATGATCGCGTCGTTCTCGTCGAACAGCGGCTCGAACACGCCGCCATTGGCGTCGAAGGCGGCCGCGTACAGGATCGTGTCCTCGGTGCCCAGGAATTCCGAGATCGCCCGCTCCAGCTGCTTGTGCACCGTCTGCGTCCCGCAGATGAAGCGCACCGACGACAGGCCGTAGCCATACTGTTCGGTGGCATCGATCGATGCCCGGGCCACCCACTCTTCGCCGGATAGCCCCAGGTAATTGTTGGCGCACATATTGATCAGCGTTCTTCCGTCGTCGCCCGTCACTTCCGCGCCCTGGCGCGAAGCCAGCACGCGCTCGGGCTTGTACAGGCCCTGTTCGCGCAGCTGCTCCAGGTTGTGCCGCAGGCCGGCATAGAAATTCGCTTGTTTGCTCATGGTGATCCTCGGTTGGGTTCCAGCGGATGTTCAGCTGATTTCAGTGGGTCGCGGCCGGCGGCCATTGCTTGACCGGCATGTTGACCCTGTTGTACCGTGCATCGCGGAGAACAGGGTATCGAACTTCGCCCCGATTCCTGTATTTTCTCCGGTATTCATTATCTTGAACTTTTGTTCGATATACTGAATCCTACATAAGCTTATTGAACTTTGCAACCGCCAATGACGAAATCGCCCGCCGTACCCATCGCCAACGCCCCGCCCGAGGTGGGCGCCGCCCTGCAACGCCTGCGCCTGGCGCGCGGCCTGACGCTGGAGGATCTGTCGCGCATCGCCGGCGTGTCGAAATCGATGCTGTCGCAGATCGAGCGCGAAAAGGCCAACCCGACGATCGCCATCACGTGGCGCCTGGCCAATGCGCTGGGGGTGGCGATCGGCGAACTGCTGGCCGACGAGCAGCGCCCGGTCGACACGATCCGCGTCGTCGACGCGCACGAGACGCCGACCCTGCCGGGCAACCATGCCGGTTACGTGCTGCGCATCCTGGGCCCGATGGAACTGGCCGGTAAATACGAATGGTATGAACTGACGCTGGCGCCGGGCGGCGAACTGGTCTCCCAGGCCCACGATCCCGGCACCACCGAACACGTCACGCTGCTGCACGGCGCCATCGAGATCGAAGTGGGGGCGAACAAGAAGAAGGTCAAGCTGGGCGGCACCGCGCGCTACCCGGCCGACCAGCAGCATGCGCTGCGCAATATCGGCAAGACGGAAGCCAGGGCGCTGCTGGTGGTGATCCACCGCTGAGCAAGGGTCCGGCGCCACCTCGGCCTGTCGTGCTCTGCTTTTCCACGGCGCACCCTACAATGCGAGCCTGTCCATGACAATCCATTACCATGAACATCGTCTGTATTGCCTGGGGTTCGCTGCTGTGGAAGCCCGGCCCGTTGAAACTGGCATCCGGCTGGCACCCGGGAGGCCCGCTGCTGCCGCTGGAATTCGCCCGTGACAGCGATGACAGCGCCGAGCTGGCGCTGGTGCTGTGTCCCGGCGTGCCGCTGGTCCCCACGTATTGGGCCTACGTCGACGCGCCCGACCTCGACACCGCGCGCGCCATGCTGGCCGCGCGCGAAAAGATCACCCCGGGGCACCCTGAATCCATCGGCAGCATTCCCGCCATCGATGGCGCCCCTGTCCAGCAGGAAATCGCCGCCTGGCTGCGCGGCCGGCGCATCGATGCCGCCATCTGGACGGCACTGCCGCCGAAGTTCGCCGGCGTTGGCGGACGCATGCCGTCGGCCGAAGAAGCGGTCGGCCTGCTGTCCCGTCTCTCCGGCGAAACCCGCGCGGCCGCCGAGTTCTACCTGCGCCGCACTCCGCCGCACATCGACACCCGCTATCGCCGGCTGGTGGAGGCACGGCTGGGCTGGCGGCCGCTGCGCGAAGCCGCCGTCACCTGCCCGGCCTGAGCCCTGCGGCCCGGGCCCAGCACGACCGTCCTTTCCGGCCGGACATCCTTCCTGATAACATTGGCAGGATAGCCAGCCCTCTTCCGGACCAATGACACCAGACCAACCCGCCGCCGCCGACCTGCCGAACCAGCCCGATTCGCCGCATTTGCCGGATTTGCCAATCCCGCCGGACTTGCCGGTCGCTCCGCTGAGCGTGACGTTCACGGCCGACGCCACCACCGGCTACGCAGCCATGCAGAACGACGTGCCCGTGGTGCGCAGTATCGCGCTCGCCAACGCCGGTACGGCCGCGCTGACCAATGTCGAGGTATCGATCGCCTGCCAGCCGGCCTTTGCCGCCGGTCTGACGTTGCGCTTCGAACGCCTGGCTGCGGGCGAGACGCGGACCATCGCGCCGGTCGACCTGAAGCCCGACCACGCCTGGCTGGCCGGCCTGGACGAAGCCCAGCGCGCGAACGTGGTGCTGACGGCCAGCGCCGACGGGCATGCGCCGTGCGAGGCGCAGCAAGGCGTGGAAGTGCTTGCCTACGACCAGTGGGCCGGCACGCGCCTGCTGCCGGAACTGCTGGCGGCATTCTGCATGCCCAACTCGCGTGTCGTCGATCACCTGGTCGCGGCCGGCGCCACGCTGCTGCGCGGGGCGCCCGGCAGCCCGTCGATGAACGGCTACCAGTCGCGCAACCGTGAGAAGGTGTGGCAGCAGGTCTCGGCGCTGTATGGCGCGGTGCTGGCGCAGGACCTGCATTACGCCAATCCGCCGGCATCGTTCGGCACCGATGGCCAGAAGATCCGCACGCCGGAACGCATCGTCGACACGAAGGTCGCCACCTGCCTGGACCTGGCCATGCTGTTCGCCGCCTGCCTGGAGCAGGCCGGCCTGCATCCGGTCGTGCTGCTGACGGAAGCCCACGCCTGGGTCGGCGTATGGCTGATCGATACCTGCTTCCCCACCGCGCTGGTCGACGATGCGCAGGCGGTGCGCAAGCGCGTGCGCTCGGGCGAACTGATGGTGTTCGAGACCACCGGCGTCACCGGCGGCCAGCGGCAACCGCTGCGCCTGGCCTGCGCGGCCGGCGAGGAACACCTGGCCGACGAAGGCGCGTTTGCCTGCGCAGTGGACATCCGCCGGGCGCGCGAGCTGCACATCCGCCCCCTGCCATCCCATGCCCCCGCCGGGGCGGCGGAACCGGAGGTCGAACAGGATGCCCCCGCCATCGAGCCAATGCCGCCGCTGCCGCCGCTCGACCCGGCGTTGCTGCCGGCCGCCGACGGTACCGCCGACACGCCGGAAGGCCGGCTGGCGCGCTGGAAAGGCCGCCTGCTCGATCTCACGCTGCGCAACCGCCTGCTGAACTTCAAGCCGTCAAAGACGACATTGCGCGTGATCTGCCCGGACCCGGCCGCCCTCGAGGACACGCTGGCCGACGGCAGGGATTTCCGGTTGCGTGCAGCGCCGCCGGTGGCCAGCGGCACCGACCCGCGCGAAGCGTCGGTCATGGCGGCCCGCATCGGGCAGGCGCCGCTCGATGCGCTGGCGGCCGATGCGCTGGGCCGCAGCGAGATCCTGGTCGATGTGCCGGAAGAAGCGCTGGACGGCCGGCTGCTGGACATCTACCGCGCCGCCGGCACCAGCCTCGAGGAAGGCGGCGCCAACACGCTGTTCCTGGTGTTCGGCTTGCTCGAGTGGCGCGAACAGCAGGAGGCGGAGGCAGCGCACCTCGCCCCGATCCTGCTGGTGCCCGTCACGCTGACGCGCCAGTCGGTGCGCAGCGGCTTCCGGCTGGTGCGCCATGACGACGAAGCGCTCGTCAACCCGACACTGGTGCAGAAACTGGCGCAGGACTTCCAGCTGAAGCTGCCGGCCTTCGACGTGCTGCCGGCCGACGACAAAGGCATCGACGTGGCCGGCATCCTGCAATCGTTCCGGCTGCACGTGGCCGAGCTGAAAGGGTGGGAGGTGCGCGAGCAGGTCCACCTCGGCATCTTCTCGTTCACCAAGTACCTGATGTGGAAGGACTTGCAGGACCGTCACCGGCAACTGCAGGAAAACCCCGTCGTGGCCCAGCTGGTCGAACATCCCGGCGAGGCGTTCGCGCCGGCCGCGCTGGGTTTCGAACCCCGCACGCTCGACGCCAGCCACCGGCCCGACGAGCTGTTCGCGCCGCTGCTGTCGGATTCCTCGCAGCTGCGCGCGATCTGCGTGGCCGGCAGTGGCACCAGCCTCGTCATCGAAGGCCCGCCCGGCACCGGCAAGAGCCAGACCATCACGAACCTGATCGCCCATTTGCTGGCGACCGGCAAGTCGGTGCTGTTCGTTTCCGAAAAGATGGCCGCGCTGGAAGTCGTGCAGCGCCGCCTGGCGGCGATCGGCCTGGGCCCGTTCAGCCTGGAACTGCATTCGTCGAAGGCGAAGAAGGCCGACGTCGTGCGCCAGCTCGGCATTGCGCTCGACGCCGCCGGCACGCGCGGCGTCAGGGAATGGGAGCTGGAAGCGACACGCCTGGCCACGCTGCGCGCGGAACTGAACGGCCTCGCCGTCGCGCTGCACCGGCTGCATCCGAACGACCTGACCGTATTCGACGCGATCGGCACGTGCATCGCGCATGCGGGCGAGCGCCCCGCCCCGTTCGCGTGGCCAGATCCCGATGCGCACACCCGCACCGAACTCGAAGCGTGGCGCGAGACCAGCCGCCAGATCGGCGCGCTGGCCAGCCAGCTGACCACGCCGGCGGGAGATGGGCTGGCTAGTCAGGGGCTGGCCAGTCAGGGGCTGGCAGGACGGGGGCTGGCAGGCCATGCGTTGAGCCGCATCGGCACGGCGGCCTGGTCGCCGTCGTGGGAGCAGGAACTGCTCGACAGCGCCGCCGCCCTGGCCACGCGGCTTGCGGCACTCGGCAGTGCCAGCGCCGCGCCGCTGCAGCTGCTGGGCGCCACCCCGGATGGCCTGTCGCTGGCCGACCTGGCCGCCCTCGACCGGCTCGCCGAGACATTGCTGCAAGCACCGCGCGTGCCCGCCGGTGTCGCGCGCACGGCGCACGACGAAGCGGCGCGGGCCCGGCTGGCGGCGCTGCGCGAACACGGCCAGGCGCGCAACCGCGCCTGGGCCTTGCTGGCGGGGCGCCATGCCGACGCGATCGCGCAACTGTCCGCCGCCGACCTGCGCCGCGAATGGACTGCCGCGCAAACGGCATGGTGGCCGAAAAGCTGGTTCGCCTCGCGCAGCCTGCTGAAACGCCTGCAAACCTACCGTACCGATGCGCAGCAGCCGGTTGCCGCCGACGTGCCGCCTTTGCTGGACGCGCTGGCGCAGGTCAACCACGAGGATGCCGCCATCGCGGCCATGGCGGCGGACGCTGGCGCCCTGCTGCAGGGGGACTTCGCTGCGCACCGCACGGACTGGGAAGCGGTGGCACGCGCCGAACGGTGGGCCAGGGACTTCGCCGACGCCGTCGTCCGCCTGGCCGGCGGCGATATCGCGCTGGTCGCGGCGCTGCGCGCCAGCCTGCAGCCGTATGTCGCCGAACACCGCGCGCTGCTGGCCGCCGATGCGCCGGCCGGCGCCGCGCTGGCCGCATACCGCGATGCCTGGCGCGATTTTTCCACGCAGTTGCGCAATACCTCGAACCTGGGCGGCTGCGGCGACAACCTGGGCATCGACACGGCGGCCTCGGGCGCGCTGGCGTCCATCGCGGCGATCCTGCAAGGCTGGCAGCAGCACGCCCGCCAGCTGCGGCCATGGTGCCTGTGGCAAGGTGCCCGTGCCCGTGCCGTGAACGGCGGCCTGCAAGGCGTCGTTGCCGCGCTGGAAGCGGGGACGGTGGCGCTGGAGCGCGTGCCCGACTTCTTCGAATACAGCTACCGCAACTGGTGGGTGCGCAAGGTGATCGACCGCGAGCCGGTACTGTGCGGTTTTTCCAGCGCCGACCACGAGCGCAAGATCCGTGAATTCCGCCAGGCCGACGAACGCTTCCAGCAGCTTACGCAGCAGTATGTGGTGGCTTCGCTGGCGGCGCGTGTTCCTGCCACCGCGGCCAGCGCCGCCGCCGCGGCGCTGGCCAGCGGCTCCGATTCGGAGCTGGGCCGGCTGCGCCGCGAATTGCAGAAGCAGCGCCGGCACATGCCGGTGCGCCAGCTGATCGCCGGCCTGCCGACGCTGCTGCCACGGCTGAAACCGTGCCTGCTGATGTCGCCGCTGTCGGTGGCGCAGTACCTGGACGCCGGCCACGCGCCGTTCGACGTCGTCATCTTCGACGAAGCATCGCAGATTCCCGTGTGGGATGCGGTGGGCGCCATTGCCCGCGGCCGCCAGCTGGTGTGCGTGGGGGACCCGAAGCAGTTGCCGCCGACCAGCTTCTTCAGCCGTGCCGACGACGGCGACGGCAGCGACACCGATGCCGAGGTGCAGGACCTGGAGAGCATCCTCGACGAATGCCTCGGCATCGGCCTGCCGGAACTGACGCTGAACTGGCACTACCGCAGCCGCCACGAAAGCCTGATCGCGTTCAGCAACGCCACCTATTACGGCAACGAACTCGTCACGTTCCCGTCGCCCGTGACCGCCGACACCGCCGTGCGCTTCCAGCACGTGCCGGGCGTCTACGACCGCGGCGGCACCAAGACCAACCGGGCGGAAGCGGAAGCCATCGTGGCCGCCATCGAGCGGCACTACCTCGATCCGGCGCGCAGCCGGCACACGCTGGGCGTGGTCACGTTCAACAGTGCCCAGCAACACCTGATCGAACGGCTGCTGGAAGAACGGCGCCGCGCCCACCCGGCGCTGGACGGCGCCATCGCCCAGCCGGCGCAGGAGGCGCTGTTCATCAAGAACCTGGAAAACGTGCAGGGCGACGAACGCGACATCATCCTGTTCTCGGTCACCTACGGGCCCGATGCGCAGGGCAAGGTGAGCCTGAACTTCGGCCCGCTGAACCTGGAAGGCGGCCAGCGCCGCCTGAACGTGGCGATCTCGCGCGCACGGCAGGCGGTCGTCATCTTCAGCACGCTGCTGCCCGAGCAGATCGACCTGGCGCGGGTGCGCGCCGCCGGCGTGCGCGACCTGCGCAATTACCTGGAGTTCGCGATCCGCGGTCCGGCCGCGCTGGCCGCCCGCCCGGCCATTGCCGGCGCTGGTGCCGGTGCCGTTGCGGTGACGAGCGCGGCGGCCGGGGGCTTCGAGCGCCAGGTTGCCGCCGCGCTGCGCGCGCACGGCTGGACCGTGCATCAGCAGGTCGGCGTGTCGGGCTACCGGGTCGACCTGGGCGTGGTGGACCCGCGCGCGCCGGGGCGCTACCTGCTGGGCATCGAATGCGACGGTCCGTCGTACCACTCCGGCGCCACCGCGCGCGACCGCGACCGGCTGCGCCAGCACGTGCTGGAAAGCCTCGGCTGGAACCTGGCGCGGGCCTGGTCCACCGACTGGTGGCTGGATCCGGACCCACCGTTGCAGGGATTGCTGGCGCGGCTCGATGCGCTGCTGCGGCAGGAGCAAGCGCCGCCGGCCGGGCCATCCACGCCCGAGCCGGCCCCGGCACCGGCGTCGGAAGCGGTCCCGGAATCGCCGATGGAAGGATCGATCGAAGCGGCCGGGGAAGCGCCGGCGGTGCCGCAAGCCAGCTCACCGGCCGCCGCCCTGTATCTGCCGGTAACGCTGCCGCAAGGCGATCCGGAACGATTCTACGAACCGGCCACGGCCGCCGAGCTGCGCCACCAGCTGCACCGCATCGTCCACGAGGAAGGCCCGGTGGCGCAGGCGGCGCTGTTCCGCCGGATCATCCGCGCCTGGGGCCTGGCCCGCACCGGCGCGCGCATCGAGAAGCACCTGGCGGCACTGCTGCCGGCACAGGTCCGCACGACGGCCGATGACAGCCTGTTTTATTGGCCCGAGCACCTGGACCCGGCCACGTGGGATGGCTTCCGGGTGCCTGGCGCGGAGCCGGAAGGGAAACGGGCGATCGATGAAATCTGCCTGGAAGAGCTGGGCAATATCGCTCTGTACGTGCTGGGCCAGCAGGGCAGCACGACCCGGGCGGGACTGGCGCGCGCCGTGTGCCGGCTGCTCGGCATGGCGCGCACCGGCGCCGAGGCGGAAGCGCGCCTCGGCCGCGCGCTGGCGCATGGCCGGGTGGCGGGCCAGGTTGCCGTCGAGGACGGCGTGGTGTCGCTGTTACCTTCCTGAGCGAAGTGACGCGGCGGGAAGCGGCGCAACATGGTTGACCGCCCTGCCGCGAATGCAGCGATCCGTTCAGTCGAACGGGTTGGCGACCTTCTTCACGGCCGGCGGCGCCAGCGCGGTCGGCAGGTCCTTCTGGCCCTCCAGCCGTGCGAGCGCGGCACCCAGCAGCTGGTGCAGCGCGCGCGCATGCTCCAGTCCTTGCCGGTCCAGCGTCAGGTCGATGTCGCCATCGATCGTGATCCGGTCCAGGCGGTTCTCGATGGTCAGGCCGCCAATCGTCAGCACGTCGGCCTCGTTCGCGTACGGCACGAATTTCTTGCTCATCTGTGATGGTCCTTTCTTAACCCTTGCGTTTCGTCGTCTTCGGCAGTTTCAGCATGACCCCCTTCTGCCGCGCCGTCAGCGACGGTATCAGATCGATGCCGATCCTGCTTTCCAGTTGGGCGATCGTCATCGTCTGCGGCCTGGCATCGGCCTCGTTGGCCACGAACCAGGCGCCGCCGGCACGCTGGCGCGGACTGTAGACCACCTTGTAGAGATGGCTCGGCACCAGCACGTTGCCCACCTTGCGCAGGTCGCTGCCCAGGAAAGCCGGGCCGGTGATCACGTACAGGTCGCCCTCCTTCTTGACCATGCTGCGCACGGCGTTCTCGATACCGGCCCACACGTGGCGGTTGTTGTCGGCATCCTGCGGCACCATGTTGGCCAGCGTGAAGCTCTGGTACTGGCTGGTTTCATCCGGCATGTTGCCGCTCGGCGCCATGTGGCCGCGATCGAAGCCGCTGCGCGCGTAATCGGCCAGTTCGGCGCGCTGCGCCTTCGGCAGCCGCTTCTCGGCATGGAAGGCGTTGTCGCGCGACATGTCCTCGGCGGCGGCGATGCGGCGCGGCGTCAGGTGTTCGGCCGACCACAGCGGCGTACGCGTGACGCCGCTGTGCATGATACCGAAGACGTTGTAGCACAGCGGGCGGGTGGCGCGCGCCAGCTTCTCGTTGAGGATGCGCGGCGCCTGGCCTTCCACGTAATGCTGGGGGCAGGTTTCGGCGGCGACTGCGGATTGCGAAAGAAGGAGCACCGCGACGGCGGCGGCGTAAAGCGGGCGGATGAGCATTGGAGCGACAGCGATCAGGGAGAATGCAAGACGGGCATTCTAACGGAGCGCGAATCATGGCAGCAAGCGCGGCTGCAAGCGCGGCAAGCGAAAGACGCCGTGCACCATCCCGTCGGCGCATGACGGCAAGTCGGCTGCGTCGATCCGGCGTGGCGGCGGCGTCCCGGTGCCGACACCGGACTTTCCGTGCCGGACACCGGGACGCTGCGGAAGCGCTGGCGCTCAGTGCAGCCTGTCCAGCGCCTCCAGCACGCCCTTGCGGTTCTTGTGCTTCACCTCATAGGAGCGCACCTTGCGGCGCTGCGCGGCGGTCAGCTCGGCCAGCGCGCCCTTCACTTGCGGCACCGTCAGGTGCTCGTAGTTCGCGATGGGCACGCTGCGGTCGGGCGACGCGCCGGCGCGGTCCTGCGCCTTGGCTCCCTTGGTCTCGCCGAACTGCTTGCGCTGCTTGTTGACGATGCGCGCCGCCACTTCTTCTTCGCGGCCCTTGTAGCGGCCTTCCTTCTCGAACTGCTTTTCAAGCTTCTCGTATTCCTGTTCCCGTTTCGGGCTGGCACCTCGCGGCATGATGTCCTCCTTGGTCGATGTTTGCCACATCGTAGCGAAACCGCGGCAGGCCGGGCGCACGAACGTCAGAACCGTTCGATCCAGCCCGCCAGCCGCTGCGGCGTGGACGCGGCATCGGCCAGTGCCAGCCGCACGTGCACGCCTTCGGGCCCGCCCGACACGTGCAGCGTGCGGCCCTGCCGGCCCAGCCACAGCAGCACCGCCAGCCAGGCCGCGTGCGGTGCCGACACCGCGCTGGCCGTCGGTTTTTCCAGGAATTCGGTCAGGCACGCGGTATCCAAGAAGGTGCCGCCTTCCGCCGTGCGGTGGAAGGCGGCGCCGAACGCCTCGCCGAGCAGCGCGAACACGCCATCGGGTGCGGTGCCGCCAGCAGCCAGGGCATCGAACCGCTCGCGCGCCAGGTGTCCGAAAGCAGCGGCGCGGAACGCTTCGGAAGCGATCAGGTCCGAGTGGATCATCATCAGCCAGTCCGGTTCGGCCTGCGTCATCCCGGCGCACCGCGCCGCCGACAGGTAGGCGTCGAACGGCATTGTGCCGGCATTGCCGGTCACGCCGGCACATAGGGCGTACAGCGTGCCGATGCGGCTGGCCACCACCTGCTTCTGCCGGATCAGCAGCTTCTCGCGCAGCAGTTGCGCATGCTCGCGCCGCAGCCGCGCCAGGTCGACCGCCTGCCGCATCTCCAGGCGCAGGGCGGCAAGGTCCCACGGCTTCTGGATATAGCGGTGGATCTGCCCCTGGTTGATCGCATCGGCGGTATGGTCAATTTCCGAGTACGCGGTGGTCAGGATGCGCACGATGTGCGGGTAACGCTCCCATGCGTAGAACAGCAGTTCGTTGCCGCAGGCACCCGGCATGCGCTGGTCGGACACCAGCACGGCGAGGGTATCGGCATGCAGTTCCAGCACGCGCTTGCCTTCTTCGACCGATCCCGCCGTGAGTACCGTGGCTTGCGCGCCCAGCGCACGCTGGAAATACTTCAGCGCCGTCGGCTCGTCGTCGACATACAGGATCGCCGGCAATGGCCTGGCAGCGTCGGTCATGCTTGTTTCTCCTGGTGGTGTGACGTGTCGATCCGATGGCGGCGATGCCCGCCATCGGCCCGCGGCAGGTCGAACGTGAACCTGGTCCATTCTCCCTGCCTGCTCTCGACCGCCAGGTGGCCGCCGTGCCGCTGCACCACGCTGTAGCAGACCGACAGCCCCAGGCCCAGGCCCTGCCCCACTTCGCGCGTGGTGAAGAAGGGCTCGAATACCCGGTCCAGGTGGCCGGCCTCGATGCCGGGGCCGTTGTCGCGCACCGTGACGCGCAGCCGTTCGCCCCCTTCGTGGGCGCCGATGACGATTTCCGGCGCCGGCGTCCCGGCGCCGCGCAGCGCCAGCGCGGCATTGCCGAGCAGGTTGATCAGCACGCCGACGATGGCCGCCTCGTCGCCCAGCACCAGCGCCGCGCCGGCGATGTCGCGCCGCAGAGCGATGCCCTTCGTTTCATGGCCGACGAACCGCACCGCCGTATCGAGCGCGCGGGCGAACGGGAAGGCGGCGCCTTCCCCGTTCTCCTTGCGGTAGGCGAACGTCTTCAGGTCGGAGACGATGTACTGCACGCGCTGCATGCCCTGCCGGGCATCGTCGAGGCATTCGCGCAGCGCCGGACTGTCCTGCGCGACCGGGTCCTCCAGCGCGACGTCGATCGCCAGCAGGCAGAAATTGACGGGATTGTTGACTTCGTGCAGCAGGCCGGCCGACAGCGTGCCCAGCGCCGCCATCTTTTCCTGCTGCATCAGCTGGCCCTTGATGTCGGCGAGATCGCGGTTGGTGCGCGCCAGTTCGTCGTTCTTCCGTGCCAGCTCTTCCTTCAGCGCGAACATCTGGCGGCGGCCCCGTTCGTTATAGAACGTGTACACCGTACTGCCCGCCACGGCGAACAGGATGATCGTCGTGTGGAACAGCATCTGCGCGTGATCGGTCACGCCGTCGGGCCGGGTCGCGCACGCGGTCCAGTAAGCGAGCAGCGTCAGCGCGCCGAATCCCAGCGTGTACAGGTAACCGACCGGGAACAGCGTACCGACGGCGAAGATGGTCAGGATGAGGCCCGCATAGAACAGCGATGCCTCGCCCTGCGTCACGTGGATCATCCACGCGATCATCCACTGCGGGAAAGTCAGCCACACGAATGTCACGGCGTGCACGTGCCGCCTGCCGAATGCGGTGTACAGCATGCCGAGCCCGGCCAGTACGCCGAGGCTGGCCACGACGCGGACCATGGCAAAGCGCGCCATCTGTTCCGGATACACGGCGAAATCGAGCACGACGCCCAGCAGTACCAGCACGATCACGGTCACCGCGCAGGCCCGGCTCTGCATCAGGTGGAACCCGGACAGTTCCCTGGCATAGCTGCCGCGCGCGGCCATGGCATGGACCGCCGCGCCGTTGGCCCGGGCGGCGGCGCCAGGATCGATGGGTGTTGATGGGTACACGAGCTAGGCCAGGACTTGCAATTCGGATGCGAAGCTTACATGGTTGGGGTCCGCCCTGCAATGCAGGCCCGGCCGCCCCGGCACGGACGTGCGCTGCAGGCATGTACGCTACCGTACAGAGCCCCTCGACCGCGGATGCGACAGTAGCGGCATGGGAGGAAACACTTGATGACCGACGTACGCACCGGCCAGGCGCCCGGCAAACTGGACCGCGAAGCATTCCACCGCAAGTTCACGCAGTCGTTCTACGATCCGCGCTTCGATTCGCTGCGCGCCGACATCGCGCGGCTGGAAGAAGTTGCCTGGCAAAATTATTGCGACGGCCGCAAGGCGCCCGTCACCGTCAAGGCAGGCCCGGGCTTTGCCGATCCTGACTACGATCTCTCTGCCGAGTGGAAGGCAGCGCACGACAGGCTGCTGGCGGCCGAGCGCCGCCAGAAAGATCCGGCCACGGCGTCGCGCGTGCTGGTGATCTGCGGCAGCTCGCGCAACGACGGCACCTGTCCGGGAGAAATGTCGAAAACCTTCCGCATGGTGCAATGGGCGCGTACCGCGCTGGAAACCGAAGAGATCGAAGTCGACGTACTCGACCTGTCGCTGGTCACGTCCACGTACGACCACCACATCCATCCGTGCAAGGGCTGCGCATCGACGGCAATGCCGCTGTGCCACTGGCCCTGCAGCTGCTACCCGAACCACAGCCTGAACCAGGTCAACGACTGGATGAACGAAATCTACGAACGGTGGGTGCTGGCGCACGGCGTGCTGATCGTCGCCCCCACCTACTGGTACCAGTCGCCGTCGCCGCTGAAGCTGATGATCGACCGGCTGGTGTGCGCCGACGGCGGCAATGCCGATCCTTCCAGCACCCATGGCAAGGAAGCCGACAAAGCCAAGGACCTGGAACTGGCAGGCTGGGATTATCCGAAGCACCTGGCGGGCCGGGCCTACGGCGTGTTCGTTCACGGCGATGTCGCGGGCGTGGAAAGCCAGCGCCGCAACCTGGCCGACTGGCTCGACTGGATGGGCCTGATCGGTGCCGGCACCCAGGCCGTGCTGGACCGCTATGTCGGCTACTACGAGTCGTATGCGGAGAGCCATGCCACGCTGGACCGGGATGCCCCGCTGCAGCAGGAAGTGCGCAACAGCGCGCGGGCGGTGGCCGAGGCGGTGCGGCAGATCCGGGCCGGCAAGCTGGTGCCGCCGGATGCGCGGTTGCGGAAGCCGCGGCCGAAGTAAGCGGCCGGAAAGCGGCCAAAATAAGGGCCGAAGCCGGCGGCAATGCCGGTTCGGGAGTTACGGGACGAGGGTACCGATCCGATCATCGTTGACGGCCGCCGGCAGCCATGGCGGGACGGCGCGTTACCGCCGCGCCGCCACCTGCCGCTCGAATGCATCGGCCACCCGTTCCGCCCGCTCCAGCGCGGTCCGGTCGCCGCGCCGGTGCGCGAACGCCGCGGCGGCCGTGCGGAACCGGTTATCGTCGAGCAGCAGCCGCACCACGGCGCGCCAGTCGCCATCGGGCTTGACCCGCGCGCCATTGATGCCGCCGCCCCAGCTTTCCACCCGGCGCGCCATCAGGTACTGCTCCAGCTGCATCGGCAGCATCAGCACCGGCACGCCGGCGAGCGAGGACTGCACGACCGCGGCCTCGCCGCCATGGCACACGCACAGCGCGGCGCCGGCCAGTGCCGCTTCCATGGCCACGGGCTGCGCCGAATACGCGATCGAAGGCGAGCGCAACGGCGCCGCCCGTCCGGCAGCCACCTCGGGCAGGTAGCACAGCACGCGGCAGCCTTCCTCCACGAGCGCCTGCAGCACGGCGGCATGGCCGGCATAGTCATGCTTCAGGTAGGCGAACACGCGCGGGCCGGTGCCGGGCGGCCATGCGGGCGCGGCCCCGCCGGCCGGCATGGTCACCGGGCCCAGCCACTCGCCGCCGCCGGCCGGGCGGCCATAGTGGTCGAATTCCGGCCACGTGCACAGCAGGGGCGCATCGCCCAGCAGCAGGCGCGCCGCGTGCAGTAGTTCCGGGGCGCCATGCATTTCCAGCACCGCGTTGACGACGTTGAGCAGGTGGGCTTCGGCCCGCGCCAGGCGCTGCTGCGCCACGCCCTCCCAGTCGCGCAGGCAGGGCAATGCGACGTCCGCGGGCGGGCTGTAGAAACCGACCCCGACGGACGCCGTCGGCACCTTGAGCGTGCGCGCGGCCAGCAGCGCGGTGGGCGCGTAATCGGCCACCACGAGGTCCGGCTCGAGCAAGGTGAACAAGGTACGCCAGCCCTCCGCCAGCCCGGCCAGGCCGGGCACTTCCAGGTAGCCGGCGGCGAGCAGGATTTCGGCCAGGCTCGCATGATTGGGCGGCATGCCTTCGGTGCGGTGCAGCCACACGGGGGCCTGGAAGCGCGGCACGGGCAGGTCGGCCATCACGCGCTGGGTATAGCCGAGATCTCGCAGCGACAGGCTGACGCGATGGCCGCGCGCCAGCAGCACGCGCGCCAGCGTCTTCAGCCGGGCCGCATGTCCCAGCCCGCCACCGATTTCCCAGGCAAGGTGTATGTGTGCCATGTTCTACCGTGCGTTCCAGTGTCCAAGGGGTCCTTTGGGCCGATGCCAGGGCCGCCGGTCGGCGGTGCGGTGGGTCGCCAATAAGTGGCGCAACCATTATACGAGAGCCGTGGGTGAGTGGAAATCTCATTCCTGTAATCCGTCTCTTACACGGGCACGGGATGCCAGCCGCTACTCAGCGCCGGGGCGGCACAGCATACTCGTTATACAGATGACAACGCTATTAATGGTAATCAAC
The DNA here is from genome assembly GCF_014192225.1 of Pseudoduganella umbonata. Lineage (GTDB taxonomy): Bacteria > Pseudomonadota > Gammaproteobacteria > Burkholderiales > Burkholderiaceae_D > Rugamonas > Rugamonas umbonata. The sequence continues at coordinate 1,126,146 of NZ_JACHXS010000001.1, forward strand.
GCCCGCAATCACTGCACGCAATCAACGCACGCAATCAACGAATAGCCACGGAAGCCGCTCCAGGGTCACGCCACACGAGCCCCCTTCCCGCCCGCATAAAGAGACAAGAATGCCAGATACCGCCCTCGCTCAACGTCCCGCCTCCGGCACCGACCTCGGTGATGCCAAGGCCGTCTACCATGCCCTGTACGAAGGTGCCGATCCCGCCGTGGCCGCCAGCTACCTGGAAGACCGCCTCGCCGAGGCGGCCACGCTGCCTTGCGACCTGCCGGCCACCCTCGACGAGATGGGGCAATGGATCGCGCGCCACACCGATGCCGTCGGCACCGAGTATCGCGCCTACCTGGCGGCCCGCAAGAGCGGCGCGCCGCGCCGGTATTTCAAGACCCGCTCGCAGGCGCTGTACTTCCTGAAAGCCGTGGCGCCCACCAAGCTGGTCGATGGCGCATGGCTGTATGGCGTGCTCGACCGTTGGCAAGATCCCGACTACCAGGCCCTGATCCGCATCTACCTGGAAGAACTGGGCAACGGCGTGCCGGACAAGAATCACGTCACCATCTATCGCAAGCTGCTCGAACAGCATGGCTGCGAACACTGGCAGGGCTTGCCGGAGCCGCATTTCGTGCAGGGCGCGATCCAGCTGGCGCTGGCAGCGTCGGCGGATGATTTCCTGCCGGAACTCGTCGGCTACAACCTGGGCTACGAGCAGTTGCCGCTGCACCTGCTGATCACGTCGTACGAATTGAACGAACTGGGCATCGATCCCTATTACTTCACGCTGCACGTCACCGTCGACAACGCCGATACCGGCCACGCCCACACGGCGCTGGAAGGATTGAAGCGCGTGCTGCCGCGCGTGGGCGACAGCGCCGCGTTCCTGCGCCGCGTGGCGGACGGCTTCCGCCTGAACGACCTGGGCATCGGCACCGTCGAGGCGATCGCCTCGTTCGACCTGGAACGCGAAACCGTCGCCATGCTGGCGGCCAAGGCCGCCGTCGGCAAGAACATGCACTCGGATTACTGCCGCGTTGCCGGCCGCACCATCAACGACTGGCTGGCCGACCCCGCGCAGATCCCGCAATTCCTCGAAAAGCTCGAGCAGCAGGGCTGGATCCGCCGCGGCGAGCCGGCCGAGAACAGCCGCTTCTGGAAACTGATCCACGGCGAACGGGCCGAGATGTTCGGCGTGTTCAGCGCCTACGAACAGCAGTTGCTGGAAGACTGGATCGTCACGCCGCGCGGCGGCGGCGAGCCGCAGATCGCCCGCGTGCCGAGCCATCGGGCGCTGCGCCGCAGCCTCGATACGCTGGAATCCCCGCCTTCCCGCAACAACGCACCGCGCGGCGTGATCCGCCACACCTTCCCGGCCGACGAGCATGCATGGCAGACCATCGGCTGCGAACTGCGCCTGCTGGAAGCCCAGCTGGCCGCCACGGCGAGCAAGGACGAAGCGATGGCGCTGCTGATCGGCCTGATGGCGCCGAACCAGCACCACACGTCCGCCGGCCTGATGGCGACACGCGTGTTCACCCGGCTGGCGCAATGACCCGGCGACAGCGCCGCCAGCCGCCGCGACAGCCCGGCATGACGCCGGCAGCACATCCATCACCAGCACTTCGATGAGTACCGCATCGATCAGCACAGCATCAATCAGCACAGCATCAATCAGCACAGCATCAATCAGCGCCGCATCAGTCAATACCGCATCAATCAACAACATAACCAGAAACAGCGCCGGAAACAGCGCTACAACCAGCCGAGGGGATCCGATGATGAATGTGCTTGCCAGCGGGGGCTTTCCCGATTCCGGGACCGCCGCCGCGGTTTCCGACGACACGGGCGACCATGCAACCGCTGCCCCGCGCGCCCAGGCGCTGCCGGATCCGGCCGCGCTGGAAGAGCTGGGCCGGGCGCTGCGCGCCGCCGGCTACCGCTTCACCACGGTCACGCCGGCCACGCACAGCCGCGTGAAGAACCGCAGCGACCACGTGTGGGCGCGCAACGTCGCCGACATCTTCGGCTGGAGCCGGCCATTCCGCGCCGATGCACTGCCCGCCGACCTGCTGGCGCTGATGGTCCGCGCCGGCATCGCGCAGCCGCACCGCGACGGCTGGCGTTCCACGCTCCGGGCCTCCACGCTCGATGGCGAACTGTACTTCCACTCCGCGTACCCGACCAGCGAGGCCGATGCCGTATTCTTCGGCCCGGACACCTACCGCTTCGGCCGCGCGCTGCGCAGCGAGCTGGCCGTGATCGCCGCGGCCGGCCGCCCCGTGCGCCGTGCCGCCGATGTGGGTGCGGGTGCCGGGCCGGGCGCATTGACGATCGCCCGCCACTGCCCCGATGCGGAAGTGCTGGCACTGGACATCAACGACCGGGCGATGCACCTGTGCCGGGTGAACGCGCAACTGGCCGGGCTGGCCAACGTCGCTACCCGTCACAGCAACCTGCTGTCGGACGTGCCGGGCGAGTTCGACCTGATCGTGTCGAACCCGCCCTACCTGCTCGACAAATCCGAGCGCGCCTACCGTCACGGCGGCGGCGAGCTCGGTGCCGGGCTGTCGCTGGCGCTGACGAAGCAGGCGCTGACCCGGCTGGCGCCGGGTGGCAGCCTGCTGCTGTATACGGGCGTCGTGATGATCAACAACGACGACCCGTTCCTGCGCCGCATCGAACCGTTGCTGGCCCAGGCCGCCATGGACTGGCATTACGAGGAAATCGATCCCGACGTGTTCGGCGAAGAACTCGATACCCCCGCCTACGCCGAGGCGGACCGCATCGCGGCCGTCTGGCTGAAGGCGTCCCGCCCCCTGCACTGAACCCCCTATTTTTCCGGAAATTTCATGACCCGACAACTGCAAGCGACCGTCGTCACACACGGCGGCGCAGGCGGCAGCCGCGACCAGGACGACGGCTGCCGGTTTGCCGCCAATACAGGCCTTGACCGTCTTGCCGGCGGTGGCAGCGCACTCGATGCCGCCGTATCCGCCGTGGTGGCGCTGGAAGACGATGGCCGCTACAACGCCGGCAGCGGTTCCGTGCTGTGCCTCGACGGCCGCACCATCGAGATGGACGCGGCCGTGATGGATTCGCAGGGCGCGCTGGGCGCCGTCGCCTGCATCCAGCGCGTGAAGAATCCCGTGCTGGTGGCGCAGGCCATTACGCGCACGCCGCACTGGCTGCTGGCCGGCGAAGGCGCCGAACGCTTCGCCCGCACCGCCGGTTTCGCGATCCACCACGCGATCAGCGAACGGCAGCGCGCCAAACACGCCCGCCTGATGGCCACGCTGGGCGGCAGCGAGCCGGCCACGCCGGGCGTCGCCAATCGCGCCTTCAAGGATTACTGGAACTACGATACGCCGCCGGCCTTCACGCCGTGCGACACGGTCGGCGCGGTGGTGCGCGACGCCGCCGGCAACTTCGCCGTGGCCGGCTCCACCGGCGGTTCGGCACCGTCGCTGCTGGGCCGGGTCGGCGATACGCCGATCATCGGCAGCGGTTTCTATGCCGGCGCCGAAGGCGCCGTGGCCGTTACCGGCATCGGCGAGCACATCGTGCGCCACCTGCTGGCCCATACGGTCTATGCGTGGATCGCCGGTGGCATGGGCGTCGACGAGGCCGTGCGGCGCGGTGTCGACCTGCTGCCGCAGGAGATCGACGTCGGCGTCATCGCCGTCGGCCGGGAAGACGCGGCAATGCACAGCAACCGGGAGATGCCCTGCGCGGAGGCACGTGCATGAGCGGGCCGACTGAACATTTCGATCGCAGCCAGCATGGCCACCTGGTCATCGTCGGCGGCCACGAAGACCGTGAGAACAGCAAGCAGATCCTGTCCCGCTTCGTCCAGCTGTGCGGCGGCGCGCAGGCCACGATCGCCGTCATCACGGCCGCCAGCCGCGTGCCCGACGTGATGTGGGAACGTTACGACACGGTCTTCCGCGATATCGGCGTGCGCGAAGTGGTCCGCGTCGACCTGCCGGACCGTGCCACCGCCAACGACGCCGACCTCGCCGCCCGGGTACGGGCCTGCGACGGCATCTGGATGACGGGCGGCGACCAGAAGCGCCTGCTGGCGATGATCGGCGGCACGCTGCTGGACGAGGCGATGCACCGCGCGCTGAAGGAATCCGGCGCCTGCATCGGCGGCACCAGCGCCGGCGCGTCGGCGATGTGCGGCCACATGCTGGCCGACGGCAAGGCCGACCTGCTGCCGGAAAAGGGCTCCGTCAGCCTGGGCGCAGGCCTCGGCTTCGTGCAGCGCGTGGTGATCGACCAGCACTTCAGCGAGCGGCACCGCCTGGCCCGGCTGCTGACCGTGGTCGCGCAGAATCCCTACCTGCTGGGCATCGGCATCGACGAGGACACGGCGCTGGTCGTCGAGCGCGGCGTCGGCATCGAAGTGATCGGCGCCGGCAGCGTGACCGTCGTCGACGGCCGCACGATGATCTCGAACGTGGCCGACATCCCTGCGGGCGGCACGCCGCAGCTGATCGACGTGCGCCTGCACCTGCTGCCGACCGGCAGCAGTTTCGCGCTGCCCGAGGAAATCCACCATCCGCACCAGCTGCCGCCGGACGCCACGCGCGACACGCCGGCAGCCCTGACCGACTTCGTTCGCAACGTCACCAAGAGGAATCCCCTGTCATGAACATCCTGGACCAGCGCGTGCTGCGCGGCCCCAACCTCTACGCGACACGGCCGTGCCTGCTGACGATACTGGACCTTGCCGAGCTCCACGAAGTCGCCTCGAGCGATATCCCCGGCTTTACCGATGCGCTGCTGGCACTGATGCCCAGCCTGATGGCGCACCGCTGCTCGCCCGGCCACTACGGCGGTTTCGTCGAGCGCCTGCGCGACGGTACCTACATGGGCCACATCATCGAACATGTCACGCTCGAGCTGCAATGCCTGGCCGGCACCCCGGTCGGCTTCGGCCGCACGCGCCGCGTGCGCGGCCAGCCCGGCGTGTTCCGCGTGGTGTGCGCCTACAAGGTCGAGGCGGTGGCCGAACAGGCATTCGACCTGGCCATGGCGCTGGTGGGGGCACTTGCCCGGGGCGAGCGTTTCGACCTGGACGAACCGCTGGCCGCGTTGCGCGGCACGGCCGAGCGTCATGCGATCGGTACCAGCACGGCGGCGATCCTGAAGGCAGCGCGCCGGCGCCGTATTCCCTATTTCCGCATCACCGAGACAGGCAACCTGTTCCAGCTGGGCTGGGGCAGCCGGCAGAAGCGGCTGCAGGCCACGATGACGGGCGATGCCGGCAACATCGCCTGCCGCATCGCCAGCGACAAGGCGTTGACGAAGGCGCTGCTGAAGGAAGCCGGCGTGCCTGTACCGGGCGGCGCCGTGGTGGCAACCGTGGACGAAGCGCTGCGCGCCGCGCGCAAGCTGCGCGGCACCGTCACCGTGAAACCGCTCGATGCCAACCAGGGCAAGGGCGTCAGCACGCAGTGCAGGACGCCGGAGGAAGTGGCAACGGCCTTCGAAGCAGCCCGCAAGTTCTCGCGCAGCGTGATCGTCGAGCGTTTCATCGAAGGACAGGACTACCGCGTGCTGGTCGCCGGCGATGTCGTCGCGGCCGCTTCGCTGCGGCGCCCTCCCACGGTGGTCGGCGACGGCCGCCGGACGATCCGCGAACTGGTTGCCATCGAAAACGCCAACCCGGCGCGGGGCAAGGGGCATGCCAATATCCTGACGCAGATTCCCCTGGACGATCATGCACTGCAGGCCTTGCAGAAGCACGGCTACGGCTTCGACAGCGTGCCGCCGGTGGGCGTGCCCGTCACGCTGCGCGGCAATGCGAACCTGTCCACCGGCGGCACCGCCGAGGACGTGACGGACAGGGTGCCGGACGAGACCCGTGCTGCCTGCGTGCGCGCGGCGCAGAAGATCGGACTGGACGTGGCCGGCATCGACCTGGTCTGCCGCGACATCGCCCAGCCGCTGGCGGCGCAGGGTGGCGCGATCATCGAAGTGAACGCGGCGCCGGGCATCCGGATGCACCAGTACCCGGCCGCCGGCACGCCGCGCGACGCGGGCGATGCGATCGTCGCAGCGATGTATGGCGGCGACAACGGCCGCATTCCCGTCATCGCCGTGACCGGCACCAACGGTAAAACCACCACCACCCTGATGGCGGCCCATTGCGTGCGCATGGCTGGCCTGCGCACCGGCGTGACGACTACCGAGGGCGTGTACATCGATGGCCGGCGCATCGTCAGCGGCGACTGCAGCGGCTACTGGTCGGCGCGCACCGTGCTGACCGATCCGACCGTCGACTTCGCCGTGCTGGAAACGGCGCGCGGCGGCATCCTGAAGCGCGGCCTGGCGTTCGACCGGTGCGACGTGGCCGTGGTGCTCAATGTCAGCGCCGACCACCTGGGCCTCGAAGGGGTCAATACGATCGAAGAACTGGCGCGCGTAAAAGGCGTGGTGGCCAGCGCCTCTTCGCGCTGCGTGGTCCTCAACGCCGAGGACCGCCACTGCGTGCGCATGGCTGCCCGGCTGAGGGAGCGGCTCGAAGTGCTGTTCTTCGCGCTCGATCCGGACAACCCGGTGCTGCTGAAGCACCTGCACGGCGGCGGCCGCGGCGCCTATCTGCAGGATGGCGACCTGGTCATCGCCGACGGCGTGCGCCACCAGGTGCTGCTGCCGGCGGCCGCCATGCCGTCCACCCTCGGCGGTCACGCCCGCTACAACATCGCCAACGGCCTGGCCGCCGCCGCCGCGCTGCTGGCTTCGGGCTTCACGCTGGAGCGCATCGCGGCCGGGCTGGCCAGCTTCGTCTCGGATGGCCGCAACAATCCCTTGCGCAGCAACGTCTTCGACGTGCGCGGCGTGACCGTGGTGGTCGACTACGCACACAATCCGGCCGCCTATGCGGCGCTGTCCGGCATGGCGCGCGGCCTGTCGAAAGGCCGCACGGTCGGCGTGGTTACCGCGCCGGGCGACCGCCGCGACCAGGACCTGGAAGCGGTCGGCGACACCTGTGCGCGGGGCTTCGATGCGCTCGTGGTCTACGAATCGAACACCCGCGGGCGCGACGCCGGCGAATGCGCCCGGCTGATGCTGGCCGGTGCCGCCGCCAGCGGCAAGGCGCCGGAGCTGGTGCAGAGCCGGCTGAATGGCCACGAAGCGCTGCGGCACGGGCTGTCGCTGTGCCAGCCGGGCGACGTGATGGTGTTTGCCTGCGGTTCCTCGCTGAACGAGGTGGTCGAGGCCCTCCGGGAAAGCGATCCGGCCAGCGCCCGGCAGATCGCGGAACAGGCGGCGCTGGCGATGGCTTGAGTTCGCGGCTCAAGAACAGGGTCACGCCGACAGGCCCATCCTCAGCAACCACGGCGTCACGCCGGTCCAGCGCTTGAACGAGCGGCGGAAGTTCGCCGCGTCGTGAAAGCCCAGGTAGCGCGCCACTTCCTCGTTGTCGGCGCGCTGCGCATGAAACATCCACAGCGCTACATGCGTGCGCACCTGGTCCAGTTCGGCCTGGAAATGCGTGCCATGACGCGCCAGCTGGCGCTTCAGCGTGGCCGGGCTGACGCCGAAGTCGGCGGCAGCCCGGTCCAGCGAAGGCGCGGTGCGCACCCGCTCCAGCAGGTAGTCGTACAGCGCCGCCAGCAGCCCGGGCGGCCGCTCCGCTTCGCCCCCTGCGGCGCGCAGCGCGAGCGCGGCGGCCAGCGCGCTGCCGCGCGGCCACGGGCGGTCCAGCCACGCACCGTCGATCAGCATCGCATCGAACTGGCAGTCGAAGCGCAGCGCGCTGCCCAGGTGCACGTGGTGCTGTTCCACGTGCCGGGGCGCGGCGCGGTTGAAGCAGAAGCGCCACGGCAGCCGCTCGCCGCCCAGCCACCGGCACAGCGCCACCACGGCCGTCATGTGCATCTCCACCAGTGCCGGCCGCAGGCCCGGCGCGCCGTGGCTGTCGATCCAGTACAGCGCCGCCATGCCGTCCCACGTCTCGAACCGGGGCCGCAGCAGCGGCGTCAGGCGCGCGTGCCAGCGGCACAGGATCGCCAGCGCCTCGCGCAGCGTGGGAGCCTGCACCAGCGCATTGCTGGGCGCGCCGTCATGGCCCGGCAGCAGCTGCTGGCCCAGCATGAAGCTGGTGTCCGGGCTGTCCAGCATGCGCAGCGCGTTCGCCAGCAGTTGCAGATACTGGGCAGCAGCGACCAGCGCGCCGGGCCCGGGCGCCGGCGCCATGCCCGTGCCGCGCAGCAGCGCCGCTTCATCGACGTCGCGCGTAGCGGCATAGGCCAGTACCAGGGCCGGCTGCTGGTGCGCCGGAATCGACGGATCGGATGCGCCGCGCCACGCGATCACGCGTCCACCTGGCGGCACAGGTCGGCCAGTACCATGTCCGGGCTGCGGCCGGCCACGCCGCCGGCCTGCGTGCAGCTGTGGCGCAGCGTCAGCGGTACCGACCTGCCGGCGCCGCCGACGTCGCTCGCGGCGTTGCTGCCGACGCTACTCGTATAGTGCCGCATCATCGCCACCATCGCGCACAGGTGGCGCGCCGCGTCGCGCGCCGCGGCGTCGCCCAGGCCCGGCATCAGCACCGCGAAGCGGTCGCCCGCATAGCGGCACAGCAGGTCGTCGTTGCGCAGGTTCAGCAGCAGCATGTGGCTGACGGCCTGCAGCACGCGGTCGCCCTCGGCCTGGCCATGCTCGCGGTTGATGCGGTGGAAGCCGTCGATATCGAGCAGCACCAGCGCACAGGCGCCGCGCTGCCGTTCCAGCTGCGCCCGCAGGTAGCGGGCGTCGGCCAATTGCGTCACGCAATCGAACGCACGGTGGTCGCGGAACAGGCGTTCGCGTTTTTTCAGGTGTTCGGTCAGGCTGGCCTGTTCCTGGCGCCAGTACACCATGCCGGCGGTGAGCACGACCATGCCCAGCGGGACCAGCGCTTCCAGTGCGTGGTCCCACAGCGCCGCCTTGTCGACGGCGAAGATCTCGTCCATGCAGTCGGCCCAGGACCCCAGCATGATGGCCGCGAAGCCGGCAGCGAGCAGGCGCGTCACGTGGCCGTCCGGCCTGGCGCCCAGCACGATCAGGCACCACGCCGCGGCCACCAGCGCCGTGCCGCCCTCGCTGGCGATATCGAACCACTTCCATGCGGCGGATGCTTTGGCGTTGCCGCCGCCGGCATACACCAGCGTGACGAAGGTGCCGGCCAGGCCGGCGGCGATGAGTGTGTGGCGTTGGATCGTGTTCATGGCCGGCCAGCCTAGCCATCCGTTGTGACGGCTTGATGACAACGCGATGAAGCCGGACGGATGACGTTGCGGCGCCGCCCGGGGTGCGATCGGCTCACCATCGGCGGCGATTTTGCCGCAGCGGCGCGCGGGCGCCGTGCGGGCCCGCACGGGACGCCGGGTCAATTCAGCTCATTTCAGCGCATTCCAGCCCCCGGAGGGCCGGGTGGGCGCCGGCTGTCACCGATCGGTCACATGGGCTGCCTAGAATCCGCCCCACTTCAACCACTCGAGCAAGCCACCATCCCATGCGACATCTTGCCCTACCCGCCCTCGGCCTGCTGGCCGTCACCGGCGCCCATGCCGCCGGCGACCCGACGGTCGTCATCGCCGGCCAGCGCGTCAGCCTCGCCAACGCCATCGCCGCCCAGGAAAAGGCCGACAACATCGTCAGCGTCGTGTCCAGCGACGGCATCGGCGGCCTGCCCGACAAGAATGCCGCCGAAGCGCTGGCGCGGCTGCCCGGCGTGGCCGTGCAGCGCGACCAGGGCGAGGGCCGCTATGTCACCGTGCGCGGCCTGGGCCCGGAACTGAACGCGGTCACGATCAACGGCGCACTGGTGCCGTCGCCGGAGTCGGGAACCCGCGCCGTGGCCCTCGACGTGCTGCCGGCAGGCCTGATCCGCACGCTCGAAGTGTCGAAAACGCTGACCCCCGACCAGGATGCCAATTCGCTGGGCGGCACCGTCGAGGTGAAGACGCTGTCGGCCTTCGACCTGCCGGGCGCGCTGCTGACGGTCGGTGCCGGCGCCGGCCACGATACCAACACGGGAAAGAACAGCCCGAGCGCCAACCTGCTGTGGGCGCAGCGCTTCGCCGGCGGCAAGCTGGGCGTGGCCGCCGGCCTGTCCGGTGAAAAGCGCAAGTTCGGCTCGGACAACGTGGAAACCGGCGGCGCCTGGCGCGGCGACCGCCTGGAAGGTTTCGAACTGCGCGAATACCTGCCGGTGCGCGAACGCTATGCCGCCGCGCTGAACCTCGACTGGCGGCCCGATACCGCGTCCAGCTACGCGCTGCGCGGCTTCGTCAGCCGCTTCTCGGACGACGAGGTGCGCGACCGGCTGACCGTGAGCAACGTGGAAAACGACGACCTGGCCGAAGGCGAGACCGACGACGCGCGGCTGGAACGCCGCCTGCGCCAGCGCAAGTACACGCAGGAGATCCGCTCGCTGACCGCCAGCGCCGACCGCCGCTTCGACGGCTGGCGCCTGCAGGCCGAGGCCAGCGCCAGCCGCGCCACCGACGATGCGCCCGAGTCGATCAACGATGCGCGTTTCCGCGGCAGTTTCAGCGGCATCGGCTTTACGAATACCGTGGCGCCGCGCCTGGTCGCGCCGGCCGCCGCGTTCGATCCGGCCCGCTACAACCTGAACGCGATCACGCTGCAGCAAAGCTACGCCGAAGACCGCGCAAAAGGGTTGCGCCTGGACCTGACGCGCGAGCTCGACGACGGCCTGGCCATCAAGTTCGGCGCCAAGTCCAGCCGGCGCGACAAGGACAACGACACCAACCAGTGGACTTACGACAGCAGCAGCGCCACCAGCGCGAACTACTGGGGCGCCGGCCCGCGCTCGATGAGCGGTTTTGTCGGCACGCACCAGCTGGACTACGCGTTCGGCCCGATCGGCGCGGCGCTCGACCCGGGCGCCGTCCGCGCGCGGGTCGCCAGCCTGCCGCGCGCCGGGGCGCAACTGGCCGCCGAATCGGCGCTGGACGATTTCGAGATCAATGAAGACATCGACGCCGCCTATGTGCAGGGCACGCTGGCACGCGGCGCCTGGTCGCTGCTGGCCGGCGTGCGCGCCGAGCGCACCCGCTTCAGGGCGCTTGGCCGGCAGATCGCGATCACCGAGGACGACGAAGGCGAGGAAATCCAGACGATCACGCCGCGCCGCGCCGGCCGCTCGTATACCAACTGGCTGCCGACGCTGCAGGCGCGCTACGACATCGACCGTGCCACCAGCGTGCGCGCCGCCTGGAGCAACTCGGTGGTGCGCGCGAACTTCAGCCAGCTGGCTCCCGGCGTCAGCCTGGACAGCGCGACCGAAGCCACCATCGGCAACCCCGACCTGGCGCCGCTGACATCGCACAACCTCGACCTGGGCATCGAACGGGTGCTGGGCAGCGACGGCACGCTGTCCGCCTATGTCTTCCACAAGGACATCAAGAATTTTACCTACGCGACCAACCTGGCCGGCAGCGGCCAATGGACCGGCTACACCACCGCCACGTCGTACGCCAACGGCGACAGCGCCAGGGTGAAGGGTATCGAACTGGCCTGGCAGCAGCCGCTGCGCATGCTGCCCGCGCCATTCAACGGCTTGCTGGTGGGACTGAACGGCGCCATTACGCATTCGCGTGCCGGCATCGACAGCTTCGACGAGGATACGGGCGCCCGCGCCGGCCGCACGATCCGCATGCCGGGCCAGTCGAACCGCATGGCCAACGCGATGATCGGCTACGAACGCGGTCCGCTCAGCACGCGGCTGGCCGTCAACTACAAGTCGCCGTACCTGCTGGAACTGGGCGAGAACGTGCTCGACGCCAGCGGCGACCGCATCGTCGACGCCCAGACGCAGCTCGATTTCTCGCTGGCATGGCAGATCGACCGCCGCTGGCAGCTGTCGTTCGAGGCCAGCAACCTGAATAACGAGAAGTACTATGTGTACCAGGGCGTGAAGTCGCACAACGTCCAGTACGAACAATATGGCCGGACTTACCGGATCGGCCTGAAAGCGAGCCTGTTCTGATGAAGCCTGTCGTCATGATGTCGCTGCTGGCCACCGCGCTGGCAGCCCACGCCCAAGCCGTTCCCGAGACAGTGCCAGCCGGGGTGGCGAAAGCCCGCGACCTGGCGGCGCTGGCCGAGGGCTGGCTGATACTGGACAAGAACGCCGTGCGCCTGGTGGATGCGGCCGGCGCTGAACGGGCCAGCCTGCCGGTACGGGGCCGCCAGCTCGACGTGCGCACCGGCGCGGATGGCGCGGCCCTGGCCATCGTCACCGATGCCAATGCCGAGCGCGTCATCCCCCTGCGCGCGGACAGCCGCGCCGGCACGCTGGCCGCCCTGCCCGCGCTGCCGGAAACCGGCTACGGCATCGAAGCTGCCTGCCTGTACCGCGATGCCCAGCACCTGACCTACACCTTCCTGATCGGCAAGGATGGCCAGGCCGAGCAATGGCTGATGGATGGCGACGCGCCGCGCCGCATACGCCGGCTGGCGCTGCCCCCGCACGTGCAGGCCTGCCGCGTCGACGATGCGACGGGGACGCTTTACGTGGCCGAGGAAGGCATCGGCGTATGGGCTTACCGGGCCGACGCCGAAGGCGCCCCGGCACGGCGCGCCGTCGCCCTGGCGCCGCCCTACGGCAAGCTGGCGGATGGCGCGCAGGCGCTGGCCGTGGTGCCGGGCGGCGTAGCGGCCGCCGACGGCATGGGTACGCTGCATGCATGGCGCCGCACCGCCGATGCCTGGACAGCGGTCGGCGTGGCCGGCAAGGGCGTCGAGAACCTCGCCACCGATGCCGGCGGGCGGCTGCTGGCGCGCGGCGACGGCGGCTGGCGGCGCGTACCCCTGGCGTTGAAGGCAGCGGCGCCCGTCGCGCCGCTGCCCGTGGTGATGCCGCGCGCGCAAACCGAGCCGGTGGCGCGCAACGGCGATGCGGCCGACGATCCGGCCATCTGGCAGCATCCGGCCGACCCGGCCGCATCGCGCGTGCTGGGCACCAACAAGAAGCAGGGCCTGCTCGTGTATGACCTGCAGGGCCGGCAGCGGCAATTGCTGGAGGCGGGCCGGCTGAACAACGTCGACGTGCGCCAGGATGTCGCGTTCGGCGCCGAGCGCTTCGACCTGGCGCTGGCCACCCGGCGCGACGACAACCTGATGGTGCTGTTCACGATCGCCGCGGACGGCACCGTGGCCGAGGCGGCGCGGCTGCCGACGGAACTGGACGAGATCTACGGCGCCTGCGTGTACCGTCCGGCCGGCGGCGGCCTCGACGCCTTCGTCAACGACAAGGACGGCCGCTACCTGCACTACCGGATCGGCCGCGCCGGCGGCCGGTTCACCGCGCAAGTGGTGCGGCGCTTCCGCACCGCCAGCCAGCCGGAAGGCTGCGTGGCCGACGAAGCCAGCGGCCAGCTGTTCGTCGGCGAAGAACGGCGCGGGCTGTGGGTGACCAGCGCCGACGCGGCGCGCGAAGCGAAGCTGACGATGGCGCTGCCGGCCGGCGGCGTACTGAAGGCGGACGTCGAGGGTGTCGGGGTGTACCGTGCCGACGGGCGCAGCTACGTGGTGGTGTCCAGCCAGGGCAACGACAGCTACGTGGTGCTGGACGCCACCGCGCCGTACAAGGTCAGGGGCGCGTTCCGCATCGGCGTGAACGTGGTGGATGGCATCGATGGCGCCTCGGAGACCGATGGACTGGAAGTCACGTCGGCCAACCTGGGCGGCCCGTACGCGCGCGGCATGCTGGTGGTGCAGGATGGCCACAAGCGCATGCCGGACGGCCCGCAGAACTTCAAGCTGGTGGCGTGGGACGACATTGCCCGCGCACTCGGCCTGGATTGACACGCAGCGTCGAACGTCTATACACTTCTTCCCTGCCCGCCGGCCTCCGGCGGGCAGCCCGCATCGACCGATCACCGGAGCACTCCCCCCAAATGACCATCTGAGCCCTCGTACCGTATGCCCCGCGCCGTCGTCACGGCCGGATCGTTCACGCGCTCGACAAGGCTCCTCATGGCTCGCTCCTCCTCCGCCACATCGGCGAACCCTTCCGCGCCCGCATCGGCAGCACCCATCATCGAACTGCATGGCCTCACGCTGCGCCTGGCCGGCGGCCGCACGCTGTTCGACAACCTGACATTCACTTTCGCCGACCGCCGCACCGGCCTGGTCGGCCGCAACGGTGCCGGCAAGAGCATGCTGGCACGCGCGATGGCCGGCCTGCAGGAACCCGACGCCGGCCGCGCCGATGCCCGGGGCACGGTGTACTACCTGCCCCAGCGGATCGACGTCGATACCGGCACGACCGTCGCTGACGTGGCCGGCCTCGGAACGCTGTTCGCCGCGGCGAACCGCCTGGCCGCCGGCCACGGCACGCCGGAGGACCTGGCCCTGCTCGACGGCCGCTGGACCGTGGCGGCCGATTTTGCCGCGGCGCTGGCCGATGCCGGCCTGCCGTCCCTTCACGGCGGTGTGCCGGCCGCCGGGCTGTCCGGCGGCCAGCTGGTCCGCGTGGCACTGGCCGGCGCGTTCCTGTCCGCCGCCGACGTGCTGATCCTGGATGAACCGACCAACCACCTCGACCGCGATGGGCGCAACTGGCTGCGGCGGCGGCTGGACGCCTGGTCCGGCGGCGTCATCGCCATCAGCCACGACCGTGCACTGCTCGACGCGATGACGGCGATCGTCGAACTGGACGAGCACGGCCTGCACGCGTTCGGCGGCAATTTCACCCATTACCAGGCGCAGCGCGACGCGCAGGCCGTGGCCGCCCAGGCGGCGCTGGACCACGCGCGCACGGCGCGGCAGGCCGCGTTGCGGCAATTGCGTACGCAGCATGACGCCCGGCAGCAGCGTAATGCCCGCGCCAGCCGCGCCGCCAGGGATGAAAACCAGGCCGCGATCCTGCTCGGCCGCCGCAAGGCCGGCGCCCAGGCCAGCGCAGGAAACGCGGCGCGGCAGGCCGCGGCCCTGCGCGCCCGGCTCGACGATGCAGTGGGCTCCGCGGCGGCCGGCGCCGATACGGCAGCGCTGCCGGCGCTGCTGCTGGACGACGCCGCGGTACCGGCCGGCCGCACCGTGATCGTGTGCGAGGGCGCCGTCGCGCCGTGGCCGGCCGATGCGCTGCCGCTCGACCTCGTGCTGGCCGGCCCCGTGCGGGTGGCGATCGCCGGACCGAACGGCTGCGGCAAGAGCACGCTGCTGAAGATGCTGGCTGGCGACGTCGCGCCGCGTGCCGGCTTATGCTCGGCTTGCGTGCCGTCCGCCTGGCTCGACCAGCACGCCGAACGCCTGCTGCCGCCGGAGTGGAATATCCTGCAGCGCCTGCGGCAACTGGACTGCCCGCTGGCCGACGCGGTGCTGCGCAGCCGGCTGGCGCTGCTGGGGCTCGATGCGGCGCGGCTTGCCACGCCAGCGGGGGCGTTGTCCGGCGGCGAGCGGATCAAGGCGGCGCTGGCCTGCGCACTGTGGCAGCGCAGCGCCGCCCGGCTGCTGCTGCTCGACGAGCCCGGCAATCACCTCGACCTGCCGGCGCTGCGGGCGCTCGAGGAAGCGCTGGGGGCGTGGCCCGGCGCGTTCGCGATCGTTTCGCATGACGACCGCCTGCTCGCGGCGCTGCGGCTGACGCATGTGCTGCGCTGGCACCCGGCTGGCTGGCGGCTGGAGACATGCCATTGAAAAGTCGATGCACAAAAGCGCTACGGCATTATATTAGTGCAATACTTATTACTATATGCCCTTGCAAATGGCTGCGCTGTCGGAAGCGGATGGTATGCTTCGGCCGATAACACAACAATTGGGGAGAACACGACGTGTCGATCGCTGAAAAATTGTTCAAACTGAAGGAGGCCGGCACCGACGTGCGCACCGAAGTGGTGGCCGGCGTGACGACCTTCCTGACGATGGCGTACATCATCTTCGTCAATCCGGCGATCCTGGCCGATGCCGGCGTGCCGAAGGATGCGGTGTTCGTCGCCACCTGCCTGGCGGCGGCGCTCGGCACGCTGATCATGGGGCTGTACGCGAACTACCCGATCGGCATGGCGCCCGGCATGGGGCTGAATGCCTACTTTGCCTACGCCGTCGTGCTCGGCATGGGCGTGCCATGGCAGACGGCACTGGGCGCCGTGTTCATCTCCGGCTGCCTGTTCCTGTTCATTTCGATCTTCGGGCTGCGCGAAATGATCGTCAAGGGCATTCCCGCCTCGCTGCGCACGGCGATCACGGTGGGCCTCGGACTGTTCCTCGGCCTGATCGCGCTGAAGAGCGCCGGCATCGTCACGGCGAACGCGGCCACGATGGTGACGGTCGGCGACCTGCACAAGGCACCGGCACTGCTGGCCATCATCGGCTTCCTGCTGATCGTTGCGCTGGACCGGCTGCGCGTCAAGGGCGCCATCCTGATCGGCATCGTCGTCGTCACCGTGCTGTCGTTCTTCTTTGGCGGCAATACCTTCAACGGCATCTTCTCGGCCCCGCCGTCGCTGGCGCCCACCTTCGGCAAGCTCGATATCGGCGGCGCGTTCGGCACCGGCATCCTGAACGTCGTGCTGGTGTTCTTCCTGGTCGAACTGTTCGACGCCACCGGCACGCTGATGGGCGTGGCGGCCCGCGCCGGACTGCTGGTCGAAGGCAAGATGCAGCGGCTGAACAAGGCGCTGATGGCCGACAGCACTGCCATCGTCGCGGGTGCCGTGATGGGCACTTCGAGCACCACGGCGTATGTCGAAAGCGCGGCCGGCGTGCAGGCGGGCGGCCGTACCGGCCTCACGGCCGTCGTCGTCGCACTGCTGTTCCTGGCGGCGCTGTTCATTTCGCCACTGGCCGGCGTCGTACCGGCCTACGCCACTGCGCCGGCGCTGCTGTTCGTGTCCTGCCTGATGCTGCGCGACCTGGCCGACATCGAGTGGAACGAAAGCACGGAAAGCATTCCGGCGGCGGTCACCGCGCTGCTGATCCCGTTCACCTATTCGATCGCCCACGGCATCGCCTTCGGCTTCATCACCTATGCCGCGCTGAAGCTGCTGACCGGCCGGGTGCGCGAAGTGCGCGCCGTGGTGTGGGTCATCGCCCTGGTCTTCCTGTTCAAATACACCTGGCTGGGCGCCTGAACCGGCCGAACCGTTCCCACGGTCCCGGCGCAGGTGCGGCCGGCACCGCAAAGAACGGGGCCAGCACTGCAAGAAACAGGGGCCGGCACTGCAAATGATGGGGCTGGCACTGCGAATAATTGCTTTCAAGGTGTCAGTTCCTGACCATCCCCGTTGCGGGACGACTCCTACACGAATTTAACCGCTGGTTAGCGTTCCCTCATAGCGCCGGCCAGATGCCCCGCGAAGTAACCAAAAGTTACGAACTGATGAGCCGAAAACGCTCTTAGTTGCCGCGCGGAATTGACTTATGGGGAAGTCAATACTTGATAGGATTACCACTCGAAGCCATCGAGAACGGAACCTGTCACATGCCCCGCCACGCGTACTGTCATGCAGCAACAGCCCTGCACCGGCCTGCCGGACCGGCGGGCGGCACGTGCGGGTTCGCGCGGAGGATTGCATGAGCATGGTACGCGGCGCCACCGGTCTCTTCGGCCCATCGGCCCCGCTGGCGCTGCCTGGCGGTCCGGCCATGCTTCAATCCCTGCCGCCGCTGAAGATCCACGACGCCGGTGCGGCCGCGACGCTGCCGATTTCCGTTACCGATGACAAGCCCCCGATGACAAGCCCGGCTACCGGCCCCATGGCTACTGGCCGCATGGCTACTGGCACGATAACTACAAGAGGATCCCATGAGTGACTTCGAATATCCGCGACCGCAACTGGTCCGCGAAAAATGGCAAAACCTGAACGGGACGTGGCAGTTCGTCTTCGACGACGAGCGGCGCTTCTGCCGTCCCGACGAGGGCATCGAGTGGAAGCAGCAGATCCAGGTGCCCTTCGCACCCGAGACGAAGCTTTCCGGCATCCACGACATGGGCTTTCACACCATTGCCTGGTACCGTCTCGAATTCGACATGGAAGGCCGCGGCGAACGCACGATCCTGCATTTCGGCGCGGTCGACTACGAAGCCAAGGTATGGGTCAACGACCGCCTGGTAACGACCCACCAGGGCGGCCATACGTCGTTCTGCGTCGACATCACCGATGCGCTGGTCGAAGGCACGCGCCAGGTGATCGTGCTGCGCGCGGAAGACGATCCGCACGACCTGGCCAAGCCGCGCGGCAAGCAGGACTGGCAGCTGGAACCGCATTCGATCTGGTACCCGCGCACCACCGGCATCTGGCAGACCGTCTGGCTGGAACAGGTTCCCGCGACCTACCTGAAGGGCATCAGGTGGACGCCGCATTTCGATGGCTTCGAGATCGGCTGCGACATCCAGGCCGCCGGCGACCGCCGCGAAAAGCTGACGGTGGAAGTGAAGCTGTGGCACGGCGACGTGCTGCTGGCCGACGACGAATACAAGCTGATGGGGCAGGAAGCGCACCGCAAGATCGCCATTTCCGACCCCGGCATCGACGATTCGCGCAACGACCTGCTGTGGAGCCCGGAACGGCCGACCTTGCTCGACGTGGAACTCACCCTGCGGTGCGACGGCGAAGAGCTGGAAACGGTACGATCCTATACAGCACTGCGTTCGGTGGCGATCAACCGTGACCGGTTCATGCTCAATGGCAGGCCCTACCCGCTGCGGCTGGTGCTGGACCAGGGTTACTGGCCCGACAGCGGCATCACGGCCCCGGACGATGCGGCACTGAAGCGCGATGTGGAACTGGCCAAGCTGATGGGCTTCAACGGCGTGCGCAAGCACCAGAAGATCGAGGATCCGCGCTACCTGTACTGGGCGGACAAGCTGGGCCTGATGGTGTGGGAAGAAATGCCTTCCGCGTATTCGTTCAGCCCGAAGTCGATGACGCGGCTGATCAAGGAATGGCAGGAAGCGATCGAGCGCGATTACAGTCACCCGTGCGTGATCGTGTGGGTGCCGTTCAACGAGTCGTGGGGTGTGCCGAACCTGACGTCGATGCAGGCGCACCGCAATGCCGTGGAAGCGCTGTATCACATGACGCGGATGATGGATTCGACGCGGCCCGTGATCGGCAACGATGGCTGGGAGGCTTCGGCCACCGACATCCTCGGCATCCACGATTACGACAGCGATCCGCAGCGCATCAAGGCGCGCTACGAGGTCAGCGATCCGGCCCGCACGCTGTTCGACCAGCGTCGCCCTGGCGGCCGCATCCTGACGCTGGACGGCTTCCCGCATCGCGGCCAGCCGATCGTGCTGACGGAGTTCGGCGGCATCGCCTTCGACACGAAGGCGCCGGACATCGACACGTGGGGGTATTCGCGGGCGAATACGGCCGAATCGTTCTACGAGCACTACACCGCGCTGCTGAAGGTGGTGAACGAGACGCAAATGTTTTCCGGCTTCTGCTATACGCAGTTCGCCGACACGTACCAGGAAGCAAACGGGCTGCTGAACGCGGACCGCACGCCGAAGATTCCGTTCGAGAAGATCAGCGCCGCTACCCGCAGCGTCCAGCTTGTCGCACAGGATCCGCCTGCACCGGCCTAGCATCGTCGGGCAATGGGGCGCGCGCCCCCTGCAGGCCCCGGCGCGCGGCAAGTAGCTTGACCTAATTTACGACCCACAATTAACGACCCATTATGGGCAAGGGAGAAACCATGTCGACCATTATCGTGTTCTGCCATCTGCGTTGGGACTTCGTGTTTCAGCGTCCCCAGCATCTGCTGACCCGCCTGGCCAAACATTACAAGATCGTGCTGGTGGAAGAGCCGATTCACCACGACGGCGAGAGCTTCATGAAGACCTGGGAGCCGGTGCCGAACATCACCGTCTGCCAGCCGCACACGCCGGTGCAGCAGCATGGTTTCCATGACGACCAGATCCCGCTGGTGCAGCCGATGGTCGCCAAACTGGTGCCGGAAGGCGAAGATCCGATCGTGTGGTTCTATACGCCGATGGCGCTGCCGCTGCTGCCGCAGCTGCATGCCAGCCTCGTCGTGTACGACTGCATGGACGAACTGTCCGCCTTCAAGAACCCGCCGCGCCAGCTGCTGCAGCGTGAAACCGCCCTGCTCAACATCGCCGACCTGGTGTTCACCGGCGGCCCGAGCCTGTATGAAGCGAAGAAGAACCGCCACTCGAACGCTCATTGCTTCTCCAGCTCGGTGGATGCGAAGCACTTCGCCCACGCGCTGGACCGCGCGGCCAGCCATCCCGACCAGGAGCACATTCCGCACCCGCGCCTGGGCTTCTACGGCGTGATCGACGAGCGCTTCGATACCGAGCTGACGGCGAAGATCGCCGATGCGAATCCCCACTGGCAGATCGTGCTGGTCGGCCCGGTAGTGAAGATCGACCCGGCGCACCTGCCGCAGCGCCCGAACGTCCATTACATGGGGCAGCGCGGCTATGAGGACCTGCCGAAATTCCTGGCCGGCTGGGACGTGTGCCTGATGCCGTTCGCGATCAACGACGCCACCAAGTTCATCAGCCCGACCAAGGTGCTGGAATACATGGCAGCCGAGCTGCCGATCGTGTCGACCCCGATCCGCGACGTCGAACAGCCCTACTCGCACGTCGTGGCGATCGGCCACACGGCCGAGGAATTCGTCGCCCACGTCGAAGCGGCGCTGGCCCAGACGCCGGAACAGACCGCGGAAATGGAGCGCAAGATGCGCGACGTGGTGGCGAAGACGTCGTGGGAAAACACGGCGACGCGCATGCGCGACCTGATCGAGTCGACCACGCCGGCCCGCAAGTTCGCCCGCCTGACCGCACCCGAGATGTCGTACGGCGAAGCGCCGCACAACGCGCCCAACGTCAACCCGCTGCGCACCACCGCCACGAGCACCAAGGTGGGCTCGCTGATCGGCGGCGCCACGTACCAGGCGGCACCGGCAGTGGCGGCAGCCGGCGCGCAGCCGGCAGCGAAAGCGGAGTAACTCCGTGCGGGAACCGCAAGGTTCCCGGACATGACAACGGCGGCCATTGGCCGCCGTTGTGCATTCAGCGTCTGCATTCAGCGTCTGCATTCAGCGTCACGTAATCGACGCCACGCAATCAAGCTCGCGTAATCAAGGGCACGTGGATCAGCGGAGTCAGGTGCCGCCGATGGCAGACTCCGCACACCGTTGCCGCTGCCGGAACTGCCATGGCAATGCATTGTGGATGGCGGTCGCCGCCACGGCCGCCTGGCCGGTGGCCACGCTGATCTGGTTCAGGCCCAGCACCACGTCGCCGACCGCATACAGGCCCGGCACGGTGGTGCGCCCGTGGTCGTCGACGACCAGCTTGTCGCAGTCGCCGCACTTCGCACCGAGCGCCTGCGCCAGGCCGGAACGGGCCTTCTCGCCCAGCATCGGATAGAACACGTCGAAGCGGTGATCGGTGCCGTCCTCGGTGTGGAGCACCGGTTCCATCGCCTCCGTCAGCGTCACCCCCTTCAACGGCGAGTCGATGTAGCGCACGCCGGCAATGCGCAACTGCTCCGCTTCGCGCGGCGACAGCGGCGCCTCGGGTTCCCGTTCGAACAGCGTCACGTCGCAGGAGAAGGTGCGCATGAACAGCGCGTGGCCGGTGCGGTTGTGCGGCTGCGACGCCACGGCGACACGCTTGTCGAGGATATCGTAGCCGTCGCATACGGGGCACAGGCGCACGGCGCCGGCGGCGACGGCTTCGGGCCAGCCGTCGACGGGCAGGCCCGCATCGGCGACACCGGTCGCCAGCAGCACCACGGGAGTACGGATCTCGCCGCCATCGTGGCGGGCCACGAATACGTCGTCGACCTTGTCCAGCGAGGTGATCTCGATATCGTCGACCGCCCCGCCATAGCAGGCGAGCTGCTCGCGCAGACGGCCAAGCAGCTCGCGGCCCGGCACGCCGCCGGGAAAGCCCGGGTAGTTATGGCTGATCGGGATCAGCGACAGCCGGCTGTGGCCCTTGTCCGCGACGATCACGTCGCGGCGGAAGCGCCGCAGGTAGACCGCGGCGGCCAGGCCGCCGGGTCCGCCGCCGATGACCAGTACTTCGCAGGCGCGCATACCGCTCACCGGACTGCTCAACGGGTGGTGCCGCCCGTGGTGCCCGTGCCGGACGTGCCCGTCGTCGTACCCGAGGTACCCGTGCCGGCGGCGCTGGTGCCGGTCGTGCTGCCGCTGGTGCCGGTCGTGGTGCCGCTGGCGCCGGTGCCGGTCCCGCTGGTACCCGTCGTGACGCCGCTGCCTGTGGTGCCGAGCGTGGAGGCGCCGCTGGCGGAGGTGCCGCTGCCGACGACGCCGGGCGTCGTGCCTCCGGCCCGGTTACCCAGCGTGCCGCGCGTGGTGGCCGAACGGTTGGTGCCGGCAGGGGTCACGCTGTTGAACGTGCCGCCCGTGGCGGCACCGGCCGGCGTGCCGGTCGGGTTCAAGGTACCGGTCGAATTCATCGTGCCGGTCGAGTTCATCGTGCCGGTCGAATTCATCGTGCCGGTCGAATTCATGGTAGCCGTGCCCAGCGCGCCGGGAGCCGTGGCCGCGTTCGGTACGCTCGACGGGCCGATGGTGCTGGCCGACGAACCGGTCTGCCCCTGCGGCAGCGTGGCACCGCTGGTCGCTGGTCCGATGGAGCCCATCGGTGTCGTGACGCCCGGCGTGCCGATGGCGCCGGTGGCCGGCGCCACCGAACCGCCCAGTGGCGCGGGGGCCGTGGCGCGGTTCTGGATCGCCGGGGCGGTACCCCGGTTGACACCGCCGGCAACGCCGGTATTGACACCGGTATTGACACCCGTGTTGACCTGGCCGCCAGCCGCCGGCGTGGTGACGGTCTGCGCGGTCGCGGTCGCGGCGGCCAGCAGGACCGCCACCATCAATGCCGAGTTCCTTTTCGAATGCGTCTTCATGACATGCTCCTTTTATTTTCGTGGTGCGCCGATTCTGTCACGCCGGCCGGTGCACGACCGTAGGAGCACGCCGCATCGGCCGGTCGGAACGGTTCCCGCGCTTGCCGCTCAGGCGGCGGCCAGCACGCGCGCCGCCTTGCGCGGCGCGGCCGGCTTGCGCTTGCCGGCGCCCTTGGCGGCACCCTTCCCAGCGCCCTTGCCCGCCTGCGACTTAACCTCGGCCGCGGCCCTGGCCAGCCGTTCCTGCAGCAGCGCCAGCACGGCCGCCTCTTCCGGTTGCAACGCGTGCAGGTCGCTGGTGAACTCCTGCTCGGCGCGGGCGCGCAGCGCGGCCAGTTCGGCGCCGTCCATGTAGGCTTGCAGTACGGCCGGGTGCACATAGCACTTGCGGCACACCGACGGCGTATTGCCCAGTTTTTTCGCCACCGACTCGATGGCCCGCACCACGTTCTTCTTGGCCTGCGTTTCGGAATCGAATTTCTCGAAGGCCTGCAGCGCCATCGCCGCCAGCACGGTGCCCGACCAGGTGCGGAAGTCCTTGGCGGTATAGTCTTCGCCGGTGATCGTGCGCAGGTAGTCGTTGACGTCGGACGAATCGATCGCGTGCGTCGTGCCATCGTCGTCGACGTACTGGAACAGTTCCTGGCCCGGCAGGTCCCGCATCCGCTCGATGATGCGCGCCAGGCGGCGGTCGGCCACCTTCACGTCGTGGAATACGCCGCTCTTGCCGCGAAAGCGGAATTCCACTTCCCGGCCGTCGACCCGCACGTGGCGGTTGCGCAGCGTGGTCAGGCCGAACGACTTGTTATCGCGTGCATATTCCTCGTTCCCGATGCGCATCATGGTGTGCTCGAGCAGGTAGACGATGGTGGCCAGCACCTTTTCGCGCGGCAGTCCGGGCAGCTTCAGCGCCGCCTCGACCGCCTGCCGGATGCCGGGCAGCGCCTGACCGAACGCGATCATGCGCTCGTACTTCACATCATCGCGCACGCTGCGCCAGCGCGCGTGGTAGCGGTACTGCTTGCGTCCGCGCGCATCGCGGCCGGTGGCCTGCAGGTGGCCGTTGGCCTGCGCGCAGATCCACACGTCGGTCCACGCCGGCGGAATCGCCAGCGCCTTGATGCGGGCCAGCGTGGCCTCGTCGTCGACGGCGCTGCCGTCCGCGGCCAGGTAGCGGAAAGCGCCGGCGGTGCCGGCGCGGGTCAGGCCCGGCTTGCCGTCGGTGACATAGCGCAGCCCTGCCGCGCGTGCCGCCAGCGGGGGATCGGTGACCAGTTCTTCAGGTTTCATCGGTACTGCTCCTGGACATGAAGCGCTCAACGTGAAGCGAGTGTGCCAGCGGCCGGCAGGGCGTTCCGTACGGTAGGCAACATGCGTAGCATATTTACAATGTCGGGTTGGGCGCGCTGCGGGATGCTGGGTTACAATGCGGGTCCACCGTTTTACCAGACGCAGACAGCCAATGATTCCACGCTCTGTACTCATCCTCGCGATGGCCTTCGGGCATGGCGCAGCGTTCAGCGCCGACACGATCGAAGAACGCACCTGGAACACGTCCGCCGAGCTGGGCGCCATCACCACTTCCGGCAATACCAACGGTACTTCCGTCACCGGCAAGATCGATACGCGGCAGGAGCTGGAAGACTGGAGCAACCAGTACATCCTGTCCGGCTTCTTCAAGGAAGACCAGACGCAGACCAGCGAAGGCGACAAGCGATACGTCCGCTCGGCCGAGCGGTTCTCGCTGTCCGCCCGCGCGGCCTACAAGCTGATGGAAGAAGGCGAACGCCTGTTCGTGCTGGGCTCCCACGTGGACGACCGCTTCGGCGCCTATTCGCGCTACTCGTCGCTGTCGGTCGGCCGCTCGACGCGCCTGCTGAAGTCGGACGACAAGATCGTCGAGGTCGAACTGGGTCCCGGCTACTTTTCCGGCGTGCGCGCCACCGGCGAGGACGAGGATGGCCTGACAGTGCGCGGCGCCGCCAACATGCGCTGGCAGATCAGCGATGCGGCCCTGTTCACGCAGACCCTGGCCGTGGAACGCGGCACCTCCAATACCCACTCGGTGGCCGAGACGGCGCTGTCGACCAAGATCAACGGCACGATGCAGATGAAGGCGGCGTTCAGCGCCCGCAATGATTCCAATGTGCCGGTCGAGAAGAAGAACACCGATACGCAGACGTCGCTGACGCTGGTGTATTCGTTCTAGTGTCCTGAATCGCCGCCTCAGTCACAGCCCCCGAAGGCCAGCAGCGGCATCGCACTCCATGCGATCGCCGCGAACGCAAGGATGGCACCGCCCAGCCGTGCCATCCGCAGCACGCCGCGCGGTGCCGCGCCGCTCTCCCGCCATGCCCGCCAGCACAGCCACCCCGCTGCGGCCAGCGCCAGCAGCGTGACGGCCAGCAGCACGGTCCAGGTGCCGCGCCGGCAGCCGCTGGCCGCGAACAGGTAGCAGAAGAAGAAGTGCGCCGCCCACAGCACCAGCGGCGCCGTGCCGTGCCACAGCTTGTTCCAGAACCGGTCACCCATGCTTTCTCCCGGATTCACCCCATCAGCCGCGGCCAGAGGTGCACGGCGACGCCGGTGACTGCACCCTGCAGCACCGTGTAATAGAAGATCAGCGCCGTGTTGTCCAGCGAACCGCGGCTGTGCGGCGTCAGGTGCCGGCACAGCGAGCGGGCGATCACATAGGCGCCGCAGATCGCGCACAGCAGCACGTGCAGCCCCTGGTAAGCGACCAGCGTCGCCACCGCCGCGCTCCACGCATGGCTGGTGGGGCTCAGTCCGCTGCCGACCTGCCCGGCCAGTTCCAGGCCGAATCCGGCCGCCGCCAGCACGATTGCCGCACCGATCAGCCAGCGCAGCGTGGCCTGCCCTGCCGCGAGCGGCCGGCGCCGGGCCAGCGCGACGAGGATGCCGCCGCCCGCCACCAGCAGGAACGACAGCGCCGCCGGCCATGGCGCCGCCAGCCGCGCGCCCGGCGGCGGGCAGACGTCGAGCCGCATCGACACGTGCACGTAGGCGAACAGGAAGGACAGGAACACGCCCGCGTCGACGATCAGCATGATGATCGTCGCCCACCACGAATGGCTGGCAGGCCCCGTTGCGCCGACCGGCAGCACGACATCGTTGCCGGCGTCGTCTTCTCCCACCTTGGCGTCGCGACACGGCGCCGGCTGGTCCTGTTCCCACAGCCACGCGAGCAGCGTGACGATGGCGACGACGCCGCAGATCCACGCCACCATCGTCTGCTTCGCCGTCAGCAGCAGGAAGAAGCCGGCCGTGCCGGCCGCCGACAGGAACGGCAGCCAGCTGTCCGTCGGCAGTACCAGCAGGTAGCGCAGCCGCCCGGTGACAGGCGTGGTGACGATCGTTTCGCGCTTGCCGGTGACGGTGCCGGGCAGCCAGTGCGCGCCCTGCTCCACCTCGCGCATCATGTCCGGACTGGCCCACAGCGGATCGGTCGACTCCACCTGCGGGATGCTGCGCGTGGCATAGTCTTCGGACGGCAGCCATTCCAGCGTGCCGGCGTTCCACGGGTTGCCGGGGTCCTTTTCCGGTTTCATCAGCGCGCGCACCATGCCGCCGAAAAACAGCGCCACGCCGGCGGCGAACACGAACGCGCCGATGGTGGACAGCATGTTCAGCAGCTCCCAGCCCAGCCCCGACGGATACGTGTAGACGCGGCGCGGCATGCCCAGCAAGCCCGTGACGTGCATCGGGAAGAACGCCAGGTTGAAGCCGCCGAACATCAGCCCGAACGACCAGCGCGCCACGCGCGCCGGCACCGCGTGGCCGTTGACCAGCGGCAGCCAGTAGCACAGCGCCGCGAACAGCGGGAACACCATGCCGCCGATCAGTACGTAGTGGAAGTGGGCGACGATGAAGTAGCTGTCGTGCACCTGCCAGTCGTACGGCACCACGGCCACCATCACGCCGGTCAGGCCGCCCAGCACGAAAATGAACAGGAACCCCAGGATGAACAGCGCCGGCGGCGACATGGCCAGCCGGCCGCGCCGCGCGGTGCCGTTCCACAGCGTGCCGATCCAGGCGAACAGCTGGATCGCCGTCGGCACCGCCACCGCCATGCTGGCCGCGGAAGCAAAGCCCGCCTCGAGGTGTCCCAGGCCGGTGGTAAACATGTGGTGGGCCCACAGGCCGAAGCTGAAGAAGCCGACCGCGACCATCGCCACGATGACGGCGCGCCGCCCGACCAGCGCGGTGCCGGCGATGGTCGGGATCATCGTCGACACCATGCCCGCCGCCGGCAGGAAGATGATGTACACCTCGGGGTGCCCGAAGAACCAGAACAGGTGCTGCCACAGGATCGGGTCGCCGCCCCGGTCGGCAATGAAGAACGGCCAGTCCCAGGCGCGTTCCAGTTCCAGCAGCGCGGTACCGGCGATCACCGCCGGGAAAGCGAACACGATCATCACGCCCACCACCAGCATCGCCCAGGCGTACACCGGCATGCGCAGCAGCGTCATGCCGGGCGCGCGGGTAAACAGGATGCCGACGATCAGCTCGATGGCGCCGGCGATCGCGGAGATCTCGATGAAGCCGATGCCCAGCAGCCAGAAGTCGGCGTTCAGGCCGGGCGAGTAGGCCTTGCCGGTCAGCGGCGGGTACATGAACCAGCCGCCGTCCGGCGCCAGGCCGACGAACAGCGTGCAGAAGAAGCCCAGCCCGCCGAACGCGTAGGCCCAGTAGGCGTAGGCGGACAGCCGCGGGAACGGCAGGTCGCGCGCGCCCAGCATGCCCGGCAACAGGTAGACCGCCACCGCCTCCACCACGGGAATCGCGAACAGGAACATCATCACGGTGCCGTGCATCGTGAAGATCTGGTTGTAGGTGCCGGGTCCGAACAGGCTGTTTTCCGGCACCGCCAGTTGCAGGCGGATCAGCAGGCCCAGCACGCCGGCCAGCACGAAGAACAGCAGCGAGGTACCGATGTACAGCAGGCCGATCGTCGTGTTGTTGACGGAACTGAGCAGGCGCCAGCCGCGCGGCGTGCGCCAGACGTCTTCCAGGCGCTGCAGTTCCTGCGGCGGGCGCGGCAGCCGGTTCGGCAGCGCTTTCTCCATGCCCTGGGTCATTTCAGCGACTCCAGCCAGGCCGCCAGCGCGCGCAGTTCATCGCCTTCGAGGCCGCTGGCGGCCGGCATCCGCACGCCCGGCTTGTGCGACTGCGGGTCGGCGATCCAGCCGGCCAGCGTGCCCTGGTGCGTGGGCAGCGTGCCGGCGGCCAGGTACAGGCGGCTGCCTACATGCGTCAGGTCCGGCCCGGCCGTGGCGGCGTCCGTGGTCCGTCCGGCCACGCCGCGCACCGCGTGGCAGGCATCGCAGCGCCGTTCCAGGAATGCCTGCCGCCCGCGCGCCAGTTGTGCGGTGGCCGGCGCCGCGGCCGGTCGCGCCTGCGCCGCCAGCCACGCATCGAATTCGGCCTGCGGCTGCGCCACCACGTGCAGCGCCATCTTGGCGTGCTGGGTGCCGCAGAATTCGGCGCACTGGCCGCGCCAGGTGCCGGGCCGGTCGGCCTTCAGCATCAGGCCATGCACGCGCCCCGGTACCATGTCGACCTTGCCCGCCAGCGCCGGTACCCAGAACGAGTGGATCACGTCGCTCGTGGTCAGCGCCAGGTAGACCGGCTGGCCGGCGGGGATGCGGATCTCGTTGGCCAGGACGACGTCGCGCCCGGTGGCCGGATCGATGTAGCGCACTTCCCACCACCACATCTTCGCCGTGACCGCCACGCGCAGCGGCGTCAGCGAGGAAGGCTGCGACAGGCTCTTCGTGCTGGCCAGGCTCCACGCGAGCAGCGCCGTGAGCACGACGAACGGCAGCAGCAGGCCGCCGCCGGCGATCCACACGCGCGGACCGATCGCGCCGCGGGCACGCAGCGCGCGCGCCACCAGGCACATCACGCCGACCAGGATGACGACGGAACCGAGCGTCATCGTCCAGCCCAGCTGGTCGATCAGCGCGGCGTCCGGCCCGGCCGGCGCGAGCG
Organism: Pseudoduganella umbonata; assembly: GCF_014192225.1. Classification (GTDB taxonomy): domain Bacteria; phylum Pseudomonadota; class Gammaproteobacteria; order Burkholderiales; family Burkholderiaceae_D; genus Rugamonas; species Rugamonas umbonata. Next base: position 1,155,041 of record NZ_JACHXS010000001.1, read on the forward strand.
CCGATTGCCGGGGCGCGCCCGCCCCCGGCTGTGCCGCCGGATGCGCCGTCGTAGGTGGCGCCGTCATCTAAGCGTGTAGAGATAGGCCGCCATGTGGCGCGCGTCCTCGGGCGACACGCCCAGGTTCGGCATCAGCGTTCCGGGCTTCACACCGGGCGGATCGACGATCCACCGCACCAGCGGTTCGGGATAATTCGGCAGGCGCCCCGCCACGTAGCTCTGGCGACCGAACGTATCGAGCGGCGGGCCGGCCGTGCTGCGCGCCGCCTCGACGCCGGGAATCGAATGGCAGGCGCCGCATTGGAACTGCATCAGCAGCGCCTTGCCGCGCGCCGGGTCGCCGCCGGCCACGCGCTGCACGGGCGCCGCATCGTCGCCGCAGCCGGCAAGGGCGCAGGCCAGAGCGCACGCCAGTGCTGCAAGCAGCCAGGCAGCGCCGGTCGGGCATCGTGGTGTTTCGCGCACGTACTGTTCCTGCAGAAAACGGAAGAATCCATATAATAAAGCAAACACATCATGGATTTTTTTCAACGGTGCGCACCCCTGCATGGCTTCCAACCGACTTCGCCTGATCGTCAAGACCGCCGTCGCGACGGCCCTTTCGCTGGCCGCCGCGGCCGCCCTCGTCGGGTGGATCGTGCTGGAATCCGGCTGGTACAACGTGGCCGCCACGCAGCAGCACTTCCAGCCCGTCTACACGGTGCTGGAAAAAGGCATGCGCGAATCGGTGCGCTTCCACGCGCGCGAGGTGGCCACGCCGCCGCTCGCCGACGCCGCACGGGTGGTGCGCGGGGCGCACCTGTACCACCAGCATTGCGTGCAATGCCACGGTGCGCCGGGCGTCGCGCAGAGCCCGGTCGGCAAGAGCATGCAGCCGATTCCCGGCCCGCTGGTGGACGCGGCGCGGCGCTGGCAGCCGCGCGAACTGTACTGGATCACGCGGCACGGCATCCGCATGGCGGGCATGCCGGCCTGGGAATTCCACCTGCGCGACGAACAGCTGTGGGACCTGGTGGCCTTCCTCCAGCAGTTCCCGGGGCAGACGCGCGACAGCTACCGCGCGCTGGTCGAGGAATCGGCTGCCTCCGGGCAGTCGCCTGCCCTGTCGCCGGCACGGACCGTGCCGAACCATCCGGACGTCGAGCGCGGCCGCATGGCCCTTACCCAGTATGCCTGCCAGGCCTGCCACGCGATCCCCGGCGTGACGGGGCCCGATACCTTCGTCGGCCCGCCGCTGGCGGGACTGTCGCAGCGCAAGTACGTGGCCGGCGTGCTGCCCAATACCGCCGACAACCTGGCGCGCTGGATCCGCGTGCCGCATGAAATCGATCCCCGCACGACCATGCCCACGCTCGGCGTGACCGAGCGCGATGCGCGCGACATGGCGGCCTACCTGCTCAGCCAGGAGTAGCGCAGCGAGCATCGAGCACAAGGAGAGCAACGTGGAACGACACCAGGAACCCGACACCGGAAAACCCGCCGAACACCGCTTCACGCGCCGCGTCGCCCTCGTCAACGGCATCACGATCATGACGATCCTGGTGCTGGCCGCCATCTGGTTCGCCTACGATGCGCTGCTGCTGGTGTTTGCCTGCATCCTGTTCGCGATCCTGCTGTATGAACTGGCCGGCACCGTGCACCGGCGGCTGCACATCGGCCGCAATGCGGCGCTGGCGGCGGTGGTCGCCGCGCTGCTGCTGGTGTTCGGCATCGGCGGCTGGCTGATGGCGCCGCAGATCGGCGAGCAGGCTGACAAGCTGGGCGCCGCCGTTCCCGACGCGCTGCAGCGCTTTCGCGCCGCGATGGAAGAACAGCCGCTGCTGAAGCGCCTGATGGCCAGCGTACCGTCGCCGGAACAGATGCAGAAGCAGCTGGGCCAGCTGGTGCCCAACGCGGGCCTGTTCTTTTCCGGCCTGCTGGGGGCGGCCGGCAATGCCGTCATCATCCTGTTCGTCGGCATCTATTTCGCCGCCCAGCCGCACATCTATATCGACGGCTTCATCACGCTGATACCGCCGCGCAAGCGCGCGCGGGCCCGCGAGGTGATGGATGAACTGGGCCGCACGCTGTCGCGCTGGCTGCTGGGCAAGGCCGCCTCGATGCTGCTGGTGACGATCCTGTCGGCCGCCGGCCTGGCGCTGCTGGGCGTGCCGCTGGCCCTGATCCTCGGGCTGATCGCCGGCCTGCTCGATTTCATCCCCTACCTGGGACCGCTGATGGCCGGCGTGCCGGCGATGCTGATCGCGTTTTCACACAGTCCGCAGCAGGCACTGTACGTACTGCTGCTGTTCGGCGCGATCCAGCTGGCCGAAGGCTACCTGCTGTCGCCGCTGATCGAGAAGCGCACCGTGTCGCTGCCGCCGGCACTGACGATCGTCATGCAGCTGCTGTTCGGCGCGCTGTTCGGCATGGCCGGCGTGGCGCTGGCCACGCCGCTGACCGCCGTGCTGGCGGTGCTGGTGACGATGCTGTACGTGCAGGACGTGCTGAAGGATCCGGTACGGACACCGTCGGAAAAGCACGACTGATTCCGGGCCCGGGGCGAAGACAGGTGCCCGCGCTGCTTCTCCGTCAGTGGCTCAGCTGCTTCTGGGTCTGGTACAGCCGCGCGTAGGCGCCGCCCTGCGCCAGCAGCGCTTCGTGCGTGCCCGTTTCGGCGATCGTGCCGGCATGCATGACGACGATGCGGTCGGCGTTCTCGATCGTCGACAGCCGGTGCGCGATGACGACCGTGGTGCGGCCTTCCATCAGCCGCTCCAGCGCCGCCTGCACCTGGCGTTCCGATTCCGTGTCGAGCGCGCTGGTCGCTTCGTCCAGGATCAGGATCGGCGCATCCTTGTACAGCGCGCGCGCGATGGCCAGGCGTTGCCGCTGGCCGCCCGACAGGCGCAGGCCGTTCTCGCCGACTTCGGTGGCATAGCCCTGCGGCTGGCGCACGATGAACTCGTGCGCGTAGGCGGCCTGCGCGGCCGCCTCGATGCGGGCCTGGTCGGGTGCCGGGTCGCCGTAGGCGATGTTGGCGGCCAGCGTGTCGTTGAACAACACCACGTCCTGGCTGACCAGAGCGATCTGGGCCCGCAGGTCGGCCAGCCGGTAGTTGCGCAGGTCGACACCATCGAGCAGGATGCGCCCGCCGCCGACGTCGTAGAAGCGCGGCAGCAGGCTGGCCAGCGTGGTCTTGCCGCTGCCCGAGCTGCCCACCAGCGCGACGGTCTCGCCGGCCGGGATGTCCAGCGACACATTGGCCAGCGCCGGCGAGGCGTCCGCGGCGCCGTAGCGGAAGCTGACCGACGCCAGTTCGATGTGGCCGCTGGCGCGCGCCAGCGTGTGCATACCGTCGTCCATCTCGACCGGCGCGTCGATCACGCCAAACACGGATTTCGCCGCCGCCAGGCCGCGCTGCAGCGGTTCGTTGAGCTTGGTGAGGTTCTTGACCGGCGACTGCATGGCCAGCAGCGCCGTCATGAACGTCGCGAAGTCGCCCGCGGTCAGTGCGTTGGCCTGCGCGCGCAGCAGCGCGAAATAAATCACGGCCGACAGCACGACGCCGATCAGCATCATGATGATGCCCGAGTTCATGGCCGCCGTTGCCGCCTGCTTCACGGCCAGCCGCCGGTTCAGTTTCACCACGTCGTCGAAGCGCCGCTGCTCGTATTGCTGGCCGCCGAAGATCTTCACGACGCGCTGCCCGCCGATGCTTTCATCGAGCACGCGGGTCAGTTCGCCCATCGCATGCTGCCCGCTTTCGGAAAGACGGCGCATGCGCCGCCCCGCGAACGTCACCACGGCCGCCACCAGCGGCAGCAGGGTCAGGCAGAACACGGCCAGTTGCCAGTCGTATACAAGCATCGTGACCAGGTAGCCGATGGCCAGGACGGAATCGCGCACCGCCACGTTGATCACGTTCAGGCCCGCCTGCGATACCTGGTTGGCGTCGTACGTCACGCGCGACAGCGTGGTACCGGTCGACGACTGGTCGAAATAGCCGTTCGGCAGGCGCAGGATGCGGGCGAACATTTTCTCGCGCAGGTCGGCCTGCACCTGGTTGCTGAGCCATGCGGAACCGTAGTCGCCGGCAAAGCTGCTGACCATGCGCAGGATGGCAAGCGCCATGATGATCGTGGGAATCGTCCACAGCGCCGCCTGCCCTGCGCTGACCGGCAACAACTGGCCGATCCAGTCTTTCACGGTCGAGGCCACGGCGTCGCCGGCGCCATGCACGATGCCCTGCCCGCCCAGCGCATCGATCACCGTCTTCAACTGCGTGACAAGCAGCACGTCGGTCAGTGAGGCGACCCCGACCGCAAACAGGGTCACGGCAAGCGCGCCGGAATAAGGACGGAATTGCAGCAGCAGGCGGGAATACAGTTGACGGCTCGACACGTGGCGGCAGGGCAAGGGATAAAGGCAGCATTGTACCTGCGATCGATGCACCGATGAAATTCGGGCTGCCACGCTTACCGCAGTAACATTATTTACATTTCATTACAACGCATGGGCATTTCGATAAGTCAAGGGTTCGTTCCATGCCTGTCTGGCGAGCCCTGCAACCACGCTGCAACCCGCATGGATGCTGGGGTTTCACCTGTGCAAAAACTATCGCGTTGCTTTTTCGATACGAATCAAAAAAACATCTCGAATTGTAAGCGCCACGTGCTGAACTCGGCAGTTGATCGACTTATACTCGAATTGCAATTTGCAAAACAATTTGCTTCCTCTTCCATAAGCCAATGAAAGTGAATCAATGAAAACCTTCCTCACTCTCTTTGCATCGGCGGCGCTGACACTATCGGCAGCTGCGCATGCGGAAACGCCCCCGACATCCCTCAGCGAAGGGTTCGACGACATCAGCGCGTTGGGCGGCTGGGTGCTGGACGCCGGCTCGACCAGCTGGTTCCAGGGCAACGCGCAATACGGCTCCCAGGCGGGCGCCGCGGGTTCCTACATCGCTGCGAACTATAACGTCGCCGATCTCGACACCGGGCTCGTCGACAGCTGGCTGATCTCGCCGGAATTCACTTTCACGGCGGCCACGCGCCTGACGTTCTATACCCGCGACAGCGCCGAGGAAGGTTACACCGACACGCTTGACGTCCTGCTCAGCAGTGGTAGCGGTACCACCACTGCCGGATTCACCACGTCGCTGGTTTCGATCACGGGCGAATCCTATCCCGACGGCTGGACCCGGTACACCTATGACTTCACCGGCGCAGGCACCGGACGCCTCGGCTTCCATTACTCGGGCGATTATGAGACCGCCAGCTATATCGGCATCGACAGCGTGGCGATCGCCGCCGTGCCGGAGCCGTCGACCTGGATGATGCTGGGGCTGGGCCTGGCCGCCGTGGGCTTCGCCGCGCGCCGCAGCCGCCGCACCGCAGCCGGTGCCGGCCTGGCGCTGGCCGCGCTGGGCATGTCGCAGGGCGCGATGGCCCACGACGTCACGAAAGACCAGGGCATGGTCGTCGTGCGCGATGCCGAAACGGGTAAGGTGCGCGCCCCGACGGCGGAGGAATACCGCGCCCTGGTGCCTTCGGCGGCGGCGGCGCATGAAGCCAAGTCTGCCCGCGGCATCGTGACGCGGCCACAGGCGGTGGTGATGAAGAACGGTACCCGCAAGATCAGCGTGGAGCACAAGGCCATCTACTCGGTCATCACGAAGAACCCGGACGGCACCATTGCCGAAGCCTGCGTCACCGGCGAAGACACCGCCAATGCACTGATCAACAACGCGCACGCCGCGCAAGCCAAGGGACACCGCCATGAAGCGCAATAACACCAGCATGAAGCACATCGTCGCGGCCCTGGCCGTTGCATTCGGCACCCTCGGTGCGGCGCAGGCCGCCACGATCATCATCGTCAACGGCAACGCAGCGGGCGTAGGCTTCAACGATGAGACGCCGGCCACGCCCGTCGGCGGGAATACCGGCACCACGCTGGGCGAGCAGCGCCTGATCGCGTTCACCTACGCGGCCAATCTGTGGGGCGCGAAACTGGAAAGCACGGTACCGATCCGCATCCAGGCCAGTTTCGAGCCGCTGACCTGCACCGCGACCGGCGCAGTGCTGGGCTCGGCCGGCACGCTGGAAGCGTTCGACGATTTCCCCAACATCCCGAAAAAGGACACCTGGTATCCCGGCGCGCTGGCAAACAAGCTGTCCGGCGAAGACCAGAATCCGGGTCTTGCCGATATCCGCGCCCGCTTCAATTCGCGCCTCGGCCTGTTCCCGGACTGCTTCCCCGGCTCGCCGTTCTACCTCGGGCTGGACGGCAACCACGGCACGGAGACCGACTTCGTCGCCGTGCTGCTGCACGAGATGGGCCATGGGCTGGGCTTCCAGAGCTTCACCGACGAGGAAACGGGCGAATACCTGGATGGCAAGCCGGCAATCTGGGACCACTTCATGACCGATAACCGGACCAACCGCAAGTGGACCGAGCTGTCCGAGGAGGAGCGTGTTGCCAACGCTGTCAGCGTCGACGGCCTGTCGTGGGATGGCCCGAACGTGAATGCCGCGGTGCCGGACGTGCTGGGCCCGCGCGGCGTGGTCACGATCGGCGGCCCGGCGGCCGGCAGCGCGGCCGGCGAAAAGAGCTTCGGCGAAGCCAGCTTCGGCCCCGGCGTCACGGCAGCCAACGTCACCGGCCAGATCATGCCGGTGGTGGAAAACCGCGCCACCAATACCGGGCTGGCCTGCGCACCGCTGTCGCCTGCCAATGCCAAGGCCGTGCAGGGCAATATCGCCCTGGTCGACCGCGGCACGTGCCCGTTCGTGGAAAAAGCCGCGTTCGTGCAGGCAGCCGGCGCCATCGCGATGATCGTGGCCGACAATGCGCCGGGCGACCCGGCCGGCATGAGCGGCAGCGATCCGGATGTGACGATTCCCTCCGTGCGGGTTACGCAGGCCACCGGCCTGGCATTGAAAGCCGCACTGGCATCGCGCAGCCGTACCAGTTCGGGCGTCACCGCCACGCTGGGCGCCGATCCGACCCGCCTGGCCGGCACGGACAACCAGAAACGCATCCTGCTGTACGCGCCAAGCACGTTCTCGCCGGGTTCCTCGGTGTCCCACTACACCACGGCCGCCACGCCGAACCAGCTGATGGAGCCGTCGATCAACGACGACCTGACGCATGAACTGGTGCCGCCGAAGGACCTGACGGTGCCGCTGCTGAAGGATCTCGGCTGGTAATCGCCACGATGCAACCATGAAGGCCGGGCTGTCGCCCGGCCTTTTTCACGTCCGCACCATGGACGCCCGCATCATTCGGCCTGCGGCACTTTCGCCAGTGCCTGCCGCAGAACCCCGTGCGCGATCGCCACCTCGGGCGCGTCGTGCAGCAGCGCCAGGTAGCGCTTGCGGAAATCCTCGTCGATCGGCGGGCGCGGCCCGACCAGGCCCTCGAACGCGGTGCGGTACTGCGCCGCCTCCGTTGCCTCGACGATTTCTTCGTCGTCGAGGCGCTCGTCCAGTTCCGCCATCAGGCCGGACAGTTTCAGCAGCCAAGCGAAATGCGGATGGTTCGTTACCAGCTGCAGGTGTTCGAGCACGCCGCCGACGGCGCCGAAGTACTGGGTCTCGACATCCAGCATGGCCTTGTGCAGGCCGCGGGCGCTGCGGGCCAGGTCGCGCAGGTCCGCGCGCAGCGATTGATCGGTCATGGTGCTGTCCTTCCTGATGGGCTCGAAACGATCATCATAGCCGCTCGGCAATCGCCCTGCAGGAAACTCCCCCGCCACTCCTGCGACCGCCGTGCCTGGTCCGCCATGCGCCGGCTTGCCGGCTCAGCCTGCCGGCAGCAGGTTCGCGCACTGTCCGCCAGCCTGCCAGCAGCGCAGATTGTCGTACGTGATCGCGGCGATCTCACGCAGTGCCTCGATCGTGAAGAATCCCTGGTGTCCCGTCACCAGCACGTTCGGGAACGAGGTCAGCCGGCCGAACACGTCGTCGGCGATGATGTCGGACGAGTGATCGCGGAAGAACAGCGCGCTTTCCTGTTCGTAGACATCGATCGCCAGCGCACCCAGCCGGCGCGACTTCAGCGCGTCGATCACGGCAGCCGTGTCCACCAGCGCGCCGCGCGACGTATTGACGAGCATCGCGCCCTCTTTCATCCGCGCCAGCGTGGCAGGGCCGATCAGGTGGCGCGTCGCATCCGTCAGCGGGCAGTGCAGCGATACGATGTCCGACTGCGCCAGCAGGTCGTCGAGCGGTACCATGCTGCCCAGTTCCGCGAACCCCGGCGCAGGATACGGGTCGTATCCCAGCACCCGGCAGCCGAATCCGCGCAGGATGCGTGCGGTTGCCAGCCCGATCTTGCCGGTGCCGACGATGCCCGCAGTCTTGCCATGCAGCGTAAAACCAACCAGGCCGTCGAGCGCAAAATTGCCTTCGCGAACGCGATTGAAGGCCCGGTGCGTGCGGCGGTTCAGCGTGAGGATCATCGCCAGCGCGTGTTCCGCCACCGCTTCCGGCGAATAGGCGGGCACCCGCGCGGCGAACATGCCCAGCCGCGCCAGCGCGGCCAGGTCCACGTTGTTGAAGCCGGCGCAGCGCAGCAGGACGGCGCGCACGCCCAGCGCGTGCAGCCGTTCCAGCACGGCGGCATCGAGGATGTCGTTGACGAACACGCAAACGGCATCGCATTCCTGCGCCAGCACCGCGGTGCCCGTGTCGAGCGCGGTATCGTGGTAGTCGATCGCCAGGCCGGCGGGACGGGCTTCCTCGAAGAAGCGGCGGTCGTAAGGCTGGGCACTGAACATTGCCAGCCGGAGGGTGTGCGGAACGGTCATCGTGCCTTCTTCCGGTAAGCGGCGGCTGCCGCGTCGGCGCCAGTATGGTCCAGAAGCGCGCACGATGCCAGCGGACGATGGTCGACGGATGATGATGGAAGCTGCAGGGCCGGCCCGGAAGGATCAGTGCGCCGCGGCCTCGCGGTACCAGAGCGCGAACTGCGCCGGTTCCAGCGCGCGCGCATACAGCCAGCCCTGCGCCTCGTCGCAACCGGCGGCGCGCACCAGCGCGGCCGCTTCCGCTGTCTCGACTCCCTCGGCCACCACCCGGTACCCGAGGTCGTGCGACAGCGACGCCATGGCGGCGACCAGGGCGCGCTTGCGCGCGTCGGCCTCGATGCCGCGCACGAAGCCCTGGTCGATCTTGACCACGTGGGCTGGAATGCTCTGCAGGTAGGCCAGGCTGCTGTAGCCGGTACCGAAGTCGTCGATGGCGATGCGCACGCCCGCGGCGTGCAGCGCAGCCAGCGTGCGGTCCGCCGCGGCCTGGTTGCCCATGGCCGCGCTTTCCGTGATCTCCAGCTCCAGCCGGTCGGGCGTCACGCCATGGGCCTGCAGCCGCGTCACGATCTGCAGCGCGAAATCCGGCTCCAGCAGGTTCGGCGCGGCGACGTTGACGGACAGCGTCAACGCGATGTCCGCATCCTGCCATGCACGCAGTTGCCGCAGCGCGGCGTCCACGATCCACGCGGTAGCGGGCCGGGCCATCGACGTCTGTTCGACGATCGGCATGAACTCGCCGGGCGAAATACCGCCCAGCTCCGGGTGGGTCCAGCGCAGCAGCGCCTCGGCGCCGACGCAGGCGCCGTTAGCCAGGTCGATGCGGGGCTGGTAGACCAGCCGGAGCTGGTCGTGCGCCGCCAGCGCATTGCCGAACTCGGTGAGCAGCGTGAAGCGCCTGCGCCACGCGGCATCCTCGGCCGGCGAGTACACCGCCACCGGCGCACCGGCCGCATAGGCATCGTGCACGGCGCCCTGCGCGGTACGCAGCACGTCCAGCGCATCCGTGCGGCCCACGGCGAACGGTGCGATGCCGGCTGCGGGCGACGTCACGAAGCGCGACGTCGACCATGCGTCGCCGCTTTGCAGCCATCGCTCGATGCGCACGCGGCAGTCGTCCAGCGACAGTTCAGGCGCCATGACCACGATGAACTGCGTGGCCGCGACGTGATACATCCTGGCCGCCGCGCCGAATTCGGCGCGGAACGAGCGCACGGCCTCGGTCACCAGCCGGTCGACGTAGGAAGAGCCCATCACGCGCGCCGCGTTGGCCAGCTGCTCCGGGTTCGCCAGGTGCACCAGCACGGCCAGCCGCGCTTCGCCGGCCGGGCGGTCCTTTTCCAGGTCGCCCATGTCGTCGATGTACTGGTTACGGTTGGGCAGGCCGCTGATCGGGTCGATGCGGCCCATTGCATGCTGCAGCTCGATCTGCGACATCGCCATCGCCGCGAGGTCCGTCAGGGCATCGCGCTCGGACTGCGTGATCTGGCGCGGCGTCGTGCCGAGCACGCACATGGCGCCCAGCGCATGCCCGTCGCGCGTCGTCAGCGGTGCACCGGCGTAGAAGCGCACGCCGTTGCGTGCCAGGTGGCTGTCGCGGAAGTGCGGGTCGTCGAGAAGGTCCGGAATGACAAGGAACCCGGCCGTATCGGCCACGGTGGCACACGGCGCCCGCAGGCGCGGGATGGTCCAGTGCTCGATGCCGACGCGCGACTTGAACCACTGCCGGTCGGAATCGGTCAGCGACACGGCGGCAATGGGCAGGCCGAATACCTGCGCGGCCATGCGCGTGATGCGGTCGAACGCTTCGGACGGGGGCGTGTCGAGCAGGTCGAGTTTGCGCAGCGTGTCCAGGCGCGCCGCTTCGGTATGGCAAGTCATGTAGTCAACTCAGGATCGGGCGCCGGAACGGCGCGTGAACTGCGATGCGTGGCTTGGGCACCAGGGACGCCAGCGCGGAAATTGATATTGGCGCAAAGCAACATCATTGTACCGCGAATTCCGCACCGGAGGTGGGACATGGCAATCGTGCGCCGCCGCAGTGTCGCGCGGCCGCCACCGGCGGCCGGCGCCGCTGCCCGGGCCCTACTTGACGCGCTGTTTTTCCAGCTTGCGCGCCAGCGTGCGGCGGTGCATGCCGAGACGGCGCGCCGCTTCCGAGATATTGAATTCCGTTTCGGCCAGCACCGCGTGGATGTGTTCCCACTCCAGCGTCTTGACCGACGTGGCGCGCCCCGTCACCTCCACCTCGGCGCTGCCGGCCACGTGCGCAAAGGCGGCTTCGATATCGTCCGTATTGGACGGCTTGGCCAGGTACTGGGCGGCGCCCAGCTTGACCGCCTCGACGGCCGTATTGATGCTGGCGTACCCTGTCAGCACGACGATCAGCATTTCCGGGTCGTGCTGGTGCAGCATCTGCACGCAGGCCAGGCCGGAGGAATTGCCCTTCAGCTTCAGGTCGACGACGGCATAGCCGGGCGTGTGTTCGTCCAGCAGCGCGGACGCCTCGTCGACGTTCGCGGCATGCAGCACGTGGTAGCCGCGCCGCTCGAACGAGCGGCCCAGCGTGCGGGCAAAGGCTTCGTCGTCCTCGACGATCAGCAGGCAGCGTTGTTCTTCGGTCATGTCAGGTGAGGCCCAGGTAAAAAGTCATGCCGGAGGCGCTCCGGGATCGGCGAGGCCGGCGGGCGTATCGTCGAGCGCGATGGAGGACAGCGGCAGGCGGATCACCACCTCGGCGCCGCCCTCCTCGCGGTTGCGCGCGCCGACCGTGCCGCCCAGCGTGCGGGCCACGTTTACCACCAGGAACAGGCCCAGCCCGCTGCCCGGCTTGCCCTTGGTCGAATTATACGGCTTGCCGATCTGCGCCAGCACGTCCGGGTCGAAGCCGGGGCCGGCATCGAGCACGCGCAGGATCAGGTGGCCGTCCTCGCGGGTGGCTTCCAGTTCCACGCGGGCCGGCGATGCCTCGACGGCGTTGTCGAGCACGTTGCAGATCATCTGCTTCAGCGTTTCGTCGAATACCACGGGCAGGTCGCTCTTCATGCGGTTGAAATAAAAGAAATGCTGCACGGGGCGGGTGCTGCGCCACTCCTGCGCCAGCTCGTCGAGGAAAGTGGCCAGCGTGGTCTTGGTGGACGACTCGCCGCGCGTTTCGCCGGCCGACAGCAGGATGCCGGACACGATCGCCTTGCAGCGCTTGAGCTGGGCCTGCATTTCGCCGATCTCTTCGAGCAGTTCCGGATTGCGGGCGAATTCCGGCATGCGCTTCCAGTCGCCCAGGATCACCGACAGCGTGGCGAGCGGCGTGCCCAGCTCGTGCGCGGCGCCGCTGGCGAGCAGGCCCATACGCACCACGTGCTCCTCCTCGGCGGCGCGCTGGCGCAGGTCGGCCAGCTGGGCGTCGCCGGCACGCAGGTTGGCCGTGATGCGGGTGATGAAGAACACCAGCAGCGCGGCGTTCAGCATGAAGCAGATCAGCATGCCCTGCACGTACAGCGACAGCACACCGCCCGCGTGTTCGACGTCGAGCGGCAGCGGCAGGTGGTTGCGCGACAGGCCGGCCAGGCAGGCAGCGGTGATCAGCACGAATGTCCACGCGTACGCCGGTGCCAGCAGCACGGCGGACAGGATCACCTGCAGCAGGTACAGGAAGGCGAACGGATTGGTGGCGCCGCCGGACAGGTAGAGTTGCGACGTGAGGATCGCCACGTCCACCAGCAAGGCCATGAAGAGCTCGGTATTGCGCACGTAGCGCACTTCGTGCCAGCGCAGGTGGCTGGCCACGTTGAACGCGATCAGGCAGGCCAGCACCTGCAGCATCGGCACCAGCGGCAGCACGATGTCATACAGGTAGATGGCGGCGGTGATCGTGGCCACCTGCCCGACCACGGCGATCCAGCGCAGCTGGATCAGCTGCATCATGTTCTTGTGGCCGGCCGCGTACTCGACGCCGGCCGCCGCCACCTGCGCGCGGCGGCCGTCCGGCTTGCGCCGTTCCCCGGCGCGGCGCTGCTCAGTCTGTTCCGTCATCCGCTCCCCTCGTCCTGCGCCGGTCGTGGCGCAGCACGAGATAATAGCCGCCCGCGACCATCGCGGCCAGCCCGAACCAGGTCAGCGCATACACCAGGTGGTTGTTCGGGAAGGCGATCACGGTCAGGCCGCCGGTCGGTTTTTCCTCGGCGTCGCGGGGATGCTCCTGCCCTCTGGGCGCATCGATGAAGAACGGTGCCGCCTGCGGCATGCCCCGCGCGGCCGCCATCGGCGCGATGTCGCGCGTGTACCAGCGGTCGTTGGCCGGGTCGTTCTCGCGCAGGATGCGGCCCTTCGGTTCAGGGAACCGCAGCAGTCCGGTGATGTCGACGGGCGTGCCGCCGGCCGCGCAAGGATCGGGTCCGGCCTTCGGCGGCGCCGGCAATTTCAGGTCGCCCGAGCGCATCGGCACGAAGCCGCGGTTGACGAACACGATGCCATCGTCCGTGCACAGCGGCGTCATCAGCCAGAAGCCGATGCCGAGCGCGGTGGTGGTCTGCACGCGCGTGGTGTAGTCGTAGAGGAAGGTGCCGCGGATCGTCACGCGCAGGTATTCGTGCGTGTCGACGGCCACGCGTGGCCAGTCGGCGGCGCGCGGCGCCGGTACCGGGTCGGCATGCACCCGCGCGTCGACGCGGGCGATCAGGTCCTGTTTCCACTGCAGGCGCTTGACCTGCCAGCTGCCGAGGAAAGCAAAGGCGCAAAAGAAAAACGCCGCAGCGGCGGCGAGGGCGATGCGGGTTCCCCTGGAGGGACCCGCTGCCCGCGCGTTCTGCTGCGGCGTCGAACTTGCGCCACCGTGTGGCGCGTCGTTCATGGCATGTCGTGCGCCTGCTGCGGCGAACTGATATGCGGCATGTTCGGCATCATGTTCTTGTTCATGTGGTACATGACCCACAGCGAACCGGCCAGGGTGATGACGACGATGATGATCGTGAAGATCAGGGCCAGCATGTTCCAGCCACCCTCCGACTTCGCGTTCATGTGCAGGAAGTACACCATGTGCACGACCATCTGCACGGCGGCGAAGCCGAGGATCACGAAGCCGGTGGTGGCCGGATCCGAGATGACGTTGTTCATCACCAGCCAGAACGGGATCGCGGTGAGGATCACGGACAGCACGAAGCCGATCACGTAATCCTTCATCGAGCCATGCACGGCGGAACCGTCGTGGTGATCGTCGTGGCCGTGGCCGTGGTCGTCATGACCGTGACCGTGGTGGTGTTTGTGGTCGCTCATGGCAGCACTCCCATCAGGTAGACAAAGGTAAACACGCCGATCCAGATCACGTCCAGGAAGTGCCAGAACAGCGACAGGCAATTCAGGCGGCGCAGGTTTTCCGGAATCAGGCCATGTTTGCTGATCTGGAACATCAGCGTGACCAGCCAGATCGCGCCGAACGTCACGTGCAGGCCGTGGGTACCGACCAGCGCGAAGAACGCCGTCAGGAAGCCGCTGCGCTGCGGGCCCGCGCCCAGGTGGATCAGGTGGTGGAATTCATAGATTTCCACCGCCAGGAACAGCAGGCCGAAGACGCCGGTGATACCCAGCCACAGCAGCGTGCCGGACTTGTTCTTCACCTTGGCCTGCAGCATCGCAAAGCCGTACGTGATCGACGAGAACAGCAGGAACGCCGTGTTCAGCGCGATCAGCTTCAGGTCGAACAGCTCGGCGCCGCCCGGGCCGCCGGCGAAGTTGCGACCCAACACGGCGTAGGTCGCGAACAGGCAGGCGAAGATCAGGCAGTCGCTCATCAGGTAGATCCAGAAACCCAGCATGGTGCCGTTTTCCGGATGGTGCTCGCGCACCAGGTAGCGCGAGCTCGGGTCGGCGCTAGCCGCGCCGGCGGAGGTTACGTAGGTATCAGACATGGCTTCCCAGCAAAGCGGTATGGCGTTCTTCGGTACGGGTCACTTCTTCCGCCGAAATGTAGTAATCGCGCTTGTAGTTGAACGTGTGGACGATGATCGCGACCATCATCGCGACGAAGGCGGCGATGACCAGCGGCCACATGTGCCAGATGATGCCGAAGCCCATCGCAGCCGACAGCGCCGCGATGATGAAGCCTGCACCGGTGTTGGCCGGCATGTGGATCTTCACATAGTCTTTCAGCGGACGCTGGTAGCCGTTCTTCTTCATGTCGGCCCAGCTGTCGTTGTCGTGCACGACCGGGGTGAACGCGAAGTTGTAGTCCGGCGGCGGCGACGACGTCGACCACTCCAGCGTGCGGCCTTCCCACGGATCGCCCGTCACGTCGCGCAGCTGCTTGCGGCGCAGGAACGACACGAAGAACTGCATCAGCATCGCGCCGATACCGCCGGCGATCATCAGCACGCCCAGGAACGCAACCACGAAGTACGGCTGCATGGCCGGATCTTCCAGCATGTTCAGGCGGCGCGTCACGCCCATGAAGCCCAGTGCGTACACCGGCATCCAGGCGACATAGAAGCCGACCACCCACAGCCAGAACGATACCTTGCCCCAGAACACGTCGAGCTTGTAGCCGAACGCTTTCGGGAACCAGTAGTTGATGCCTGCGAACAGGCCGAACAGCACGCCGCCGATGATCACGTTGTGGAAGTGGGCGATCAGGAACAGCGAGTTGTGCAGCACGAAGTCGGCCGGCGGGATTGCCAGCATCACGCCCGTCATGCCGCCGATCGTGAAGGTGACCATGAAGGCCACGGTCCACATCATCGGCAGTTCGAAACGGATACGGCCGCGGTACATCGTGAACAGCCAGTTGAACAGCTTCGCGCCGGTCGGGATCGAGATGATCATCGTGGTGATGCCGAAGAACGCGTTCACCGATGCGCCGGAACCCATCGTGAAGAAGTGGTGCAGCCAGACCAGGTACGACAGGATCATGATCACGCAGGTCGCGTACACCATCGAGGTGTAGCCGAACAGGCGCTTCGAGCAGAACGTCGACACCACTTCCGAGAAGATGCCGAAGCACGGCAGGATCAGGATGTACACCTCGGGGTGGCCCCAGATCCAGATCAGGTTCACGTACATCATGGCGTTGCCGCCCATTTCGTTCGTGAAGAAGTGCGTGCCCAGCAGGCGGTCCATGCCCAGCATGGCCAGCACCGCGGTCAGTACCGGGAAGGCCGCCACGATCAGGATGTTGGTGCACAGCGCGGTCCACGTAAACACCGGCATCTTCATCAGGTCCATGCCCGGCGCGCGCATCTTGACGATGGTGACGATCAGGTTGACGCCGGACAGCAAGGTGCCGACCCCGGCGATCTGCAATGACCAGATGTAGTAATCCACCCCCACGTCAGGCGAGGCGAGGATGCCGGACAGCGGCGGATAGGCCAGCCAGCCGGTACGGGCGAATTCGCCGACGAACAGCGAAGCCATCACCAGCGCGGCGCCCATCGCCGTCATCCAGAACGAGAAGTTGTTCAGGAACGGGAACGCCACGTCGCGCGCGCCGATCTGCAGCGGCACCACGTAGTTCATCAGGCCCGTGACCAGCGGCATCGCCACGAAGAAGATCATGATCACGCCGTGGGCGGTGAAGACCTGGTCGTAGTGGTGCGGCGGCAGGAAGCCGGCATTGTCGCCGAAGGCGATGGCCTGCTGGGCGCGCATCATCAGCGCGTCGGCAAAGCCGCGCAGCAGCATGACCAGGCCCAGGATCATGTACATGATCCCGATCTTCTTATGGTCGATACTGGTCAGCCAGTTGCGCCACAGGTTGCCCCAGACGCGGAAATACGTCATCGCACCCAGCAGTGCACCGCCACCCAGGATGACGGCGGCGAAGGTGACGAGCAGGATCGGCTCGTGGAGCGGAATTGCTTCCCAGCTCAGCCTGCCGAAGAAGGCATGGTTTTCAGTTGGATACGCTTGCATTGTTGCTCTTCATGGAAAGTTGGGTCTTGTCCGCGGGCGTCGTGCAGATTTCCGCGTCGGCTTGCGCCAGCTTGGCAACCTCGCTGGCACCCCGCCGGCGCGCTTCCTGGTGGGCCTTGTGCTTGGCGTTGCGGTTGGCGTCTTCATGCATCTGGTGCGCCATGCATGGCGTGCCCGGTTCGACGCACAGGTTCAGGATCGCGTCGTACAGCGTGTTGTCGACGGTGGCCCAGCGGCGTATCGGATCCTTTTCGCTGGGCTTGGCCAGCTGCATGTAGTCCGGACGCTGCAGCGAACCGCCTTCGGCCTTCACCTTCGCCACGTAGGCGTCGAAGTCGGCGTGGTTCATCGCGTGGTACTTGAAGCGCATGTGCGTGAAGCCGGAGCCGCTGTAGTTCGACGAGAAGCCGTCGTACGTACCGACCTTGTTCATCACCGCGTTCAGCTGGGTTTCCATGGCCGGCATCGTGTAGATCATGCCTGCCATTGCCGGGATGTAGAAAGCGTTCATCACGGACGACGCGGTCATGCGGAACTTGATCGGACGGTCGATCGGCGTGGCCAGTTCGTTCACGGTGGCGATGCCCTGCTCCGGATAGATGAACAGCCACTTCCAGTCCAGCGCCACGACCTGCACTTCCATCGGGCGCACGTCGGCCGGCAGCGGACGATTTTCATCGAGGCGCTGCAGGGGGCGGTACGGATCCAGCAGGTGGGTGCTGATCCAGGTGATCAGGCCCAGCACGATAATCAGCAGCAGGGGCACGCCCCAGATCACGAGCTCCAGCTTGGTGGAGTGATCCCAGTCCGGATCGTACTTCGCGGACGTGTTGCTTTGACGATAACGCCAGGCGAACCAGAGCGTTAATGCAATGACGGGAACGACGATCAGGCACATCAGGAGGAACGATACGATCACCAGATGAGCCTGCTGCGCCGCGATATCACCGGACGGATTCAACACCACCGTATTGCAGCCGGTCAGCCACAACAGGGAGAGAAGACCCAGTCCACTGCGAACAATGGATGATTTCATTAAGTTATGTGCGCTACAGAGGATTGAGAACATGCTACTGTACCGTCACAGGCGTGCGAAATGGAATTGGACACTTTGTCTCACCCCGGCTGGTATCTTGAACGTGCCTTGACCGTATCTTGAACGTACCTTGAAGGTATCTTGAAGGTATCTTGAAGGTGTCTCGAAGGCATCTCGGAGCAGCGTTGAAAAACTGCATCGAGCGGATCCAGCACCGAGCAGGTTCTGTACTGAGCAGGTTCTGTGATTTGCACGCGAACGCGGGCGCCGGAAAATTGCATCGCTATCATGATTAGTGAAGATCAGTAAAGATTAGCCATGATTATCAATGATGCGATTTTTCATTTATGTAGTGCGGCGCACAGTCGGCAATGCACAGTCGAGGTAAGGTTTCATCGTGGATTCAACTTGTCCAATCCGGTTCGCAAGAACCTGGTACAACCATGAGAGACGAATATGGCAACGACTACCTATGACGGAAGTAACATCCCGGCGGATTATCAGCCAAGTCCCACCAGCAGCGGCGCACGCAACATTAATGCTCGCGATGGCGAAATACACCCCGGCGAAATCGCCGTCGGCGTGGTGATCGGCCGAGCGTCCGAATATTTCGACTTTTTCGTCTATGCGATCGCCTCGGTCCTGGTCTTCCCTTCCTTGTTCTTTCCGTTCGACGACAGGCTGACGGCCACCCTGTATTCGTTTGTCATCTTTTCGTTCGCCTTCATCGCGCGGCCGATCGGCACCGTGTTCTTCATGTGGATCCAGCGCCGGTTCTCGCGCGAGGGCAAGCTGACGGGCGCCCTCTTCCTGCTCGGTATCTCCACTGTCGGCATTGCTTTCCTGCCATCGTTCGCCGACGCCGGCACCACGGCCATCGTGCTGCTGGCGCTGTTCCGCATCGGCCAGGGCCTGGCCCAGGGCGGTTCGTGGGACGGCCTGCCGTCGCTGCTGGCGCTGAACGCGCCGCAGGACAAGCGCGGCTGGTATGCGATGCTGGGCCAGCTCGGCGCACCGGCCGGCTTCATGGTCGCCGCCGGCATTTTCGCCTACATGATCGGCAGCGTGTCGGCGCTGGACTTCCTCGACTGGGGCTGGCGCTTCCCGTTCTTCGTGGCATTCGCCATCAACGTGGTCGCGCTGTTTGCCCGCCTGCGCCTGGTGTCGACACCTGAATATTCGCGCCTGCTCGACGAACGCGAGCTGGAACCCGTCAGCCTGTCCGAGCTGTCGCACACCCAGGGCCGCAACGTGATCATCGGCGCCCTGGCCGCGCTCGCCAGCTACGCGCTGTTCCACCTGGTGACGGTGTTCCCGCTGTCGTGGGTGCAGCTGTACTCGACGCGCACGCTGGACGGCTTCCTGTGGCTGCAGTTCTGGGGCGCAGGCGTGGCGCTGCTGGCCACCATCGCCTCCGGCGTGATCGCCGACCGCTTCGGCCGGCGCACCACGCTGGGCACGCTGGCCGCGCTGATTGCCGTGTTCTCCGGCTTCGTCCCCACGCTGATGCAGGGCGGCGACTCGGGCCAGAACATCTTCATCATCGTCGGCTTCGCGCTGCTGGGCCTGTCGTACGGCCAGGCCGCCGGCGCGGTGACCGCCAACTTCGCGCCGCGCCACCGCTACACCGGCGCCGCGCTGACGTCGGACCTGGCCTGGCTGGTCGGCGCCGCGTTCGCACCGCTGGTTGCGCTGGGCCTGTCGGCTCACTACGGCCTGGGCTATGTCAGCCTGTACCTGCTGTCGGGCGCTGTCGCGTCGCTGGCTGCCCTGTCCGTGAACCGGGCGCTGGAAATCAGGAACTGACGCTACCGCCGATCCGATGAAAAAAGCCGGGAACCCAGGTTCCCGGCTTTTTTGCTTTCATGCTTCACCGCCGTGGGGCGGGCGGCTTGCCCCGATCACTTTTGCTGCCGGCCCCTGCGCGCTGCACCCAGCAGCAAACCGGCGCCCAGCATCGCGTAAGTGGCCGGCTCGGGAACCGGCGAAATCTGCGTAACGGTCTTCACGGTATGACTGGCGAACGTCCGGGTGTAGTACTCGCCCGGCATCTGATAACCGAAATCCACCTGCCTGATGCCGTACGACGTGTCGTAACTGGTACTCTGGCCGACCCACCATGCCTCGCTGCCCGGTGCTGTCGAGTACCAGACATTGCTGCCTGCAGTTCCAGTCCCCCGCCTCGTTTCCAGGCCTGCAACAGTATATTTTTATTATTGTTTTTCTTCTAATAAACCTAAAGAAAGGTGTCAATCGGGCGCCACACCAGTAAATTGCAAGGCGTGGCGCGCGATGACGGAACCGGTCGCGGAAAGGTTATCGGTCGCCTCCGCCCTGCGTGCGCCGTTCACCCGTCGGCGTGCAGCAATTCCCCCGCCTCGTCCCCCGGCACCGGCCGGCTGCACAGGAAGCCCTGGATCTCGTCGCAGCCCTGCTGGGTCAGGTATCCCAGCTGGTCGTGCGTTTCCACGCCCTCGGCGATGATGCGGCAGCCCAGGCTGTGGCCCAGCGCGATCATCGAACGGACGATCGCCGCCCCGGGTGCATCGTGCAGCATGTCGCGCACGAAGCTGCGGTCGATCTTCAGGTAGTCGAGCGGGAAGCGGCGCAGATAGGACAGGCTCGAATAGCCGGTAC
The DNA here is from genome assembly GCF_014192225.1 of Pseudoduganella umbonata. GTDB lineage: Bacteria > Pseudomonadota > Gammaproteobacteria > Burkholderiales > Burkholderiaceae_D > Rugamonas > Rugamonas umbonata. Next base: position 1,175,407 of record NZ_JACHXS010000001.1, read on the forward strand.
CGAAATCGTCGATGGACAGGCGCACGCCGCTCTCCTTCAGGTGGCGCATGGCGCCGATGACGGCCTCGATATTCTGCATCATCAGCGATTCCGTCAGCTCCAGCTCCAGGTATTCCGGCGCCAGCCCGCTGCTTTCCAGCGCATCGCGCACTTCCTGCACGAAGCCGGCCTGCCGGAACTGCCGGGCCGACACGTTGACGGCGACGGGCACCCGCGGCAGGCCGGCATCCTGCCAGGCCTTGGCCTGGCGGCACGCTTCGTACAGCACCCATTCGCCGATCTCCACGATGCGCCCGGTCTCCTCGGCCACGCCGATGAAACGGTCCGGCTGCACCAGGCCCAGCTCCGGCTGGCGCCAGCGCAGCAGCGCTTCCAGGCCGGCCACGCGTCCGGTGCCGCAATCGATGCGCGTCTGGAAGTACAGCACGAACTCGTGGCGCGTCAGCGCATTGCGCAGGTGCCCCTCGATCAGCGTGCGCTCGGTGACGCGCGCATTCATCTCGCTGGTGTAGAACTGCAGCTGGTTGCGGCCGCCATCCTTGGCACGGTACAGCGCAATGTCGGCGTGCTTGAACAGCGAAGGAGCGGTATCCCCATCGCGCGGATAGACCGAGACGCCCATGCTGCAGGTCAGCGCCAGGTCGTGCGCGTCCAGCCGCATCGGTGCGCTGACCGCGTCGAGCACCGCCTGCACCATGCGCGGCGACAGGGTGCCGTCGCTCTGTCCCGGCTGGTCTGGCAGCAACAGGATGAATTCGTCGCCGCCCAGCCGCGCCACGGTATCGGAATCGCGCAGCGCACTGCGCAGCCGCGCCGCCACCGTCTGCAGCAGGCTGTCGCCCACGGCGTGGCCGAGCGTGTCGTTGATCAGCTTGAAGTTGTCCAGGTCCAGCACCACGACCCACAGCTGGTGCTCGTAACGCGCCGCGTAGGCGATCGCCTGTTCGAGGCGGTCGTGGAACAGGTTGCGGTTTGGCAGGCCGGTCAGGGCATCGTGCGTGGACTGGTGTTCCAGTTCGGTCTGGTAGCGCTTTGCCGCGGTAATGTCGTTGATTACGCCGACCCAGTGCGTGGTCGCGCCGTGGATGTCGAGCACCGGCGCCACATGCAGCTGGTTCCAGAACAGCGTGCCGTCCTTGCGGTAATTGCGCAGTTCCACCGTGACTTCGCGACCGGCCCGCAGCGCCTCCCGAAGGGCCGGCATGCCTTCCTGGTCGCGGTCGTCGCCCTGCAGGAAGCGGCAATCCTTGCCGATCACCTCGGCCAGTTGGTAGCCGGAAATGCGCGCGAACGCCGGGTTGGCATAATCGATCACGTCGTCGTTGCCGGCCCGGCGGGTGATCAGGATCGCGTTGACGCTGGCATCGATGGCCCGGCTTTGCAGGCGCAGCTTCGCGCCGGCCTCCCGGCTGGCCGTGACATCCTCGATCGTGCCGAGCAGGCCGACGATCTCGCCGTGCCGGCCGTGCAGCGGCAGCTTGTTGACGAGGTGCCAGTGCTGGCGGCCATCGGCCGCCGTCAGCGTCTGTTCGCGCCCGCGCACCGGACGGCCCGTGCCGATCACGGCGAGGTCTTCCACTTCCTGTTCCGCCTGCGGCACAGGGCCGTGCCGCCACGGCAGGTCGTGGTCGCGCTTGCCGACGACGCTGGCCGGGTCGTCCAGGCCGATGGCGCGCGCGAACAGCCGGTTGCAGCCGGCATAGCGCAGGTCGAGGTCTTTCCAGAATACCTGCAGCGGCATCGTGTCGATCAGGCGCCGGTACAGCTGTTCGGACTTGTACAACGCCCGCTCGGTGGCCATCTGCTGCGTCACGTCGAGCGCGAACACGAGCCGGGCCCGCCGCCCTTCGTAGATCAGCGCATGGGACGAGATCCGCACCAGGATCGGCCGGCCGTCGCGCTTCAGGTGTGTCCAGACGCCGGCCGATTGCGGCAGCGCATGGGGGGCACTGGCAATCTCGGCGCTCAGCCGCGCCTGTTCGGACGGCGGCCGGATATCGCGGATCGTCATGTGCAGGAATTCCGCTTCGCCATAGCCGTAATGGCGGCAGGCGGCGGCATTGACGCGCAGGAAGCGCAGCGTCACCAGGTCATAGATCCACATCGGCTGCGGATGGTCCTGGAACAGGTCGTCGAAGCGCGTCAGCGGGCGCCTGCTGCGCCATCCCCGCCCCTGCATGGGGAGCGTGCTGCGCGTCGCGGCACGGTGCTGGAATCTCATCATCGGCTCCTGGTGTCCTGGATGGCGGATTCGTTCGATAATCCGAGAATCGCCTCAATACTGCGTTGCACATGCATGCCGGGCTCCCGGCCATGCCCTGCATTACGCCCTGTCTTGAACGACAGTCGTGCACCGGCTGTCTTGAACTGATTCCTTCAAACTATCAAACAACGACCTGCCAATGCACGACACCGGCGCTTGTTCTTGTTTGAACTATAACCTGCCGCGTCTGCTTTGTGCGCAGTGCGCCGACATTCGGCTGAGCGCTAATCCTACGCAAGTGACAGGCATCCTCGCCTAAGATGAATTGTTGACGGAACTTCAAGGAGAAGAAGATGTTTTCACTGAACAAGCTCAGCCCGACGATTACCGACATGATCCGCTTCGATCACTCGCACACGCTGGTGACCTTCCACCAGTACACGACGACGCAGAAGCCGAGAGTGAAGAAGGCCCTGGCGGAAACGATCTGCACGGCCCTGGAAATCCACGCCACGCTGGAAGAGGAGATCTTCTACCCGGTCATGCGCCAGCTGGAGGGAGCCGATCCGACGATGCTGAAGGCGGAGCCGGAACACAACGAGATGCGCCGCCTGATCGCGCAACTGCGCGCCACCCGTCCCACGGACGCCAGGCATGACGAGCTGGTGCACGAACTGATGCGCGACGTGATGCACCACGTGGCCGACGAGGAAACCGTGCTGCTGCCGGACGCGGAACGCCACTTGAGCCGCGATCGCCTGAGCGAGCTGGGCGCGGAAATGACCCGCCGCCGCATGCAGCTCGTGGCACCGCAGGCCGGCAAGCTGGCCAAGGAGCAGGCGATCGGCTTCTCGGGCAGCACCGCCGCCGTGGTGCTCGGCGTAGCCGGCGCGGCCTTTGCGGCACTCAAGCTGTTGCCCCGCAAGCCGGCCCAGGCCTGATTGCCCCAGCACGCCTGAACGCTCAAGTCCGTCCCACCACCTGCGCCCCGGCATCGGCCGGCAGGCGCAGGCTGTCCGTTACGCCCGCCAGGGCGACGGCGCCCATCGCCACCAGCGCGAGCCGGAACACCGCAACGTCGGCTGGCGCCCAGCCGGCCAGTACGCCAAGTTCCAGCAGCAAAGCCGCCCCGGCGATCCCCAGCCCTGTCGTGACCTGCGCCACCACGGAAAACAAAGTCGACGCGCCGCTCATCTGCGGTGTCGGCACGTTGGCGAATGCCAGCGTGTTCAGCGCGGTGAACTGCATCGAACGGAACATCCCGCAGAAAAACAGTACGCCGCCGATGGCAACGAGCGGGGTGTCCGGCCGCAGCAGCGCGCAGGCCGGGAAACTCGCGGCCAGCAGCGTGCCATTCCATACCAGCACGTTGCGCAGGCCGAAGCGGCGCATGGCCCAGCCGGTTGCCGGCTTGACGGCAAGGTTGCCGGCAAACAGCGCCAGCAGCAGCATGCCGGCGACCGGGCCGGACAGGCCGAACGATACCTGGAACATCAGCGGCAACAGGAACGGCGCGCTGCCGATCGCGATGCGCGACAGCGAGCCGCCCCGCAGCGAGACCGCGAAGGTGCCGATGCGCAGCGGACGCAGGTCCATCAACGGCGCGGCAGCGCGGCGGAAGTGCCGCGCGCACCACCACAGCAGCGCGCCGCCGCCCAGCAGCGCCAGCGCGGCAGCCGTCCAGCGTCCCTGGGCCGGCAGTTCCACACCCACCATCAGCAGCGTGCAGGCCAGCGCACTGCCGGCAAAGCCCGGCAGGTCGAACGGACGCGGGGCCGCGCCGGCAGCGGGAATCACCATCAGCGCCGCCACGAACAGCAGCACGCCCAGCGGCACGTTCAGCAGGAAGATCCACTGCCAGCCCCAGTGCGCCGTGATGAAGCCGCCCAGCGCCGGGCCGATGATGGGCGCGGCCAGCCCAGGCCACGTGATGGTGGCGATGGCCCTTACCAGCCCTTCCTTCGGCGTGGCGCGCAACACGACCAGCCTGCCGACCGGCACCATCAGTGCGCCACCGATGCCCTGCAGGATGCGCGCCGCGGTGAAGGCCGGCAGCGACCCGGACAGCGCGCACAGCACGGAAGCGGCGGTGAACACGGCAATCGCCGCGCCGAACACGCGGCGCGGACCGTAGCGGTCGGCCAGCCAGCCGCTGGCCGGGATGAAGGCGGCCAGCGCCACGAGGTAGGCCGACAGCCCGACCGACATGTGCGCCGGTTGCGCGCCGAAGCTGTGCGCCATCTGCGGCAGCGACGTGGTGATCGCTGTCGCATCCAGGTTTTCAAGGAAGAAGGCGGCGGCAACGAGCCAGGGAACGGCGCGGGCGCGCCGCTCGGCGGGACGGTCGGTCATGCAGCGGATTGTTGTATGAAAACAGCACTATAGCCGATGCCGTCCATCCGCCGTCCGGGCGCTCATTGCCTGGCGCTCACCGCCTGACGCTCATTCCTTCAGGATCACCGCCTCCAGGTAGGCGGCCGGGGCCACCAGCGATGCGCCGCCGGAAAGGTCGGCTTCACGCGCCAGCGCCTCGAGGTCGCGTCTCAGTGCCGCCTGCCCGTCGCCATCGAGGGCGGCAAAGGCCTTCAGCACCGGGCCATAGTAATCGCGGAACACCTGCATCATGTGGGCCGGGGAGCGGTAGCGGAAGTTGAACTCGCGCCGCGTGCAGCGGATGTCCGCATCGCCGAAAAGCTCGCGCAAGTGGCCCTCGGTGCCCCACAGCGGCGGCCCGGCCACGCCGGCCGGCGGCGGAACATAGCTGCCCACCACCTTGAACATCTTGCCGATGAAGCCGTCGGGGGTCCAGCTGGCCACGCCGATGCGCCCGCCCGGGCGCGTCACGCGCAGCATCTCGGCCGCGGTGCGGCGATGGTCGGGCGCGAACATCGCGCCGAACGTGGACAGCACGCAGTCGAACTGGCCGTCGCCGAACGGCAGCGCTTCCACATCGGCCACCTGGAACGCCACGTCGAGGCCTTCGGCCAGTGCGCGGGCGCGGCCTTTCTCGAGCAGGTCCGGCACGTAGTCGGTGGACGTGACGCGGGCAAAACGGCGCGCCGCCGCCAGCGTGGCGTTGCCGTTGCCGGCGGCCACGTCGAGCACGCGCTCGTCGGCGCGCACGTCGGCCGCCTCGGCCAGCAGCTCGCCGACGATCTGCAGCGTGGTACCGACGATTGCGAAGTCGCCGCTGGCCCAGGTGGCCTGCTGGCGCGCCTTGATGGCGGCGAAGTCGGGTGCCGGCGGTGGCGTGGCGGCATGGGCGGCGGCGGATAGGTCAGCCAGGTCGGTCATTCTGTTCTCCTTCAGCTTGTCATGGATGGATGCCGCGCGGCGGATGCCCTCGAGGCCTTGCCATTATTGCCAGCCTGCGCTGCTTGACGCTTGTCCGGCCGTCGTTCATGCTTGACCAAACGTCCGCAATATGGCGATCCGGGCGGGGAGGCAGGCATGGCGGTCGACACGCTGTCCGATGTGCTGCGCACCGTGCGCCTGCGCGGCGCCGTGTTCTACGCGGTGACCGTGGGGCCGGAATGGGCCGTCGAGGCGCCCGCCTCGGCCGAGCTTGCCGCAATGGTCGTGCCCGGCGCCGGCCGCGTGATCGAATACCACGTGCTGATCGAAGGGACCGCCTGGGCGTCGCTGGCCGGCCAGCCGCCGGTGCGGCTGGCACCCGGCGACATCGTCATGTTCCCGCAGGGCGATGCGCACGTGATGGCCAGCGCGCCGGGCGTGCCGCCACTGCCGTTCTCGATGGACTGGATGCGCGCCACCCACGATCTGCCGAAACCCCTGCCGCTGGCGATCGACGGCGCCGCCCTGGCCTGGGGCGACGCGGCACGCCGGCCCGACGGCCACAGCGACATCGTCTGCGGCTTCCTCGGCTGCGACCACGGCCCGTTCAACCCGCTGCTGGAAGCGTTGCCGCGGCTGCTGCACGTGCCGGCGGACGGCGACGGCGCGTGGCTGCGCCACGCCATGCTGCAGGCCGCCTGCGGCGTGAGCGGGCCCGGCGCCGGTCCCGGCGGTGGCGCGCTGGCCGAACGCATCAGCGAAACCATGTTCATCGACGCCGTGCGCCGCCACGCCGGCAGCCTGCCCGAACACGCCACCGGCTGGCTGGCCGCCCTGCGCGACCGCCAGGTGGGCCGTGCGCTGGCGCTGATCCATGCCGATCCGGGCCATCCGTGGAACGTGGCCCGGCTGGCCACGGCCGCCGCGCTGTCGCGCTCGGCATTCTGCGAGCGCTTCGTGCGCCTGCTGGGCGTGTCGCCCGCGCGCTACCTGGCGCGCTGGCGCATGGAAGTGGCGGCCACGCTGCTGCGCCAGGGCCAGGTACCAGTGGCCACCATCGCCTTCGAGGTGGGCTACGAATCGGAAGCGGCGTTTACGCGCGCGTTCGCACGGCTGGTCGGCATGCCGCCGTCGCGCTGGCGCGCAGTATCGGTTCACTGAGCGGTTCACTGAGCGATTCACTAGGCGGATCACTGAGCGCGGCATTTCCCGCCCCTCGCGCTTCTCACGCACCGGCGCTTTCGCCTTCCTGCTTCACCTTCCTATTCCACATGTTGCCAATGCGATAGAATCGTGCTCTTTGAACACGATCGGCGGAAACCATGGCAGCAGACATCGACAATGGCCCCGGCCTGAAGCGCGGGCTGAAAAGCCGGCACATCCAGCTGATCGCGCTGGGCGGCGCGATCGGTACCGGGCTGTTCCTCGGCATTGCGCAAACCATCCGCATGGCCGGCCCGTCGGTGCTGCTCGGCTATGCGATCGCCGGCGTCGTCGCCTTCCTGATCATGCGCCAGCTGGGCGAGATGGTGGTCGACGAACCCGTGGCCGGGTCGTTCAGCTTCTTTGCCGACAAATACTGCGGCCCGCTGGCCGGCTTCCTGTCGGGCTGGAACTACTGGGTGCTGTATGTGCTCGTCAGCATGGCCGAGCTGTCCGCCGTCGGCATCTACGTGCAGTACTGGTGGCCGGAAATCCCCACCTGGGTGTCGGCGCTGGGGTTCTTCGTCATCATCAACGCGATCAGCATTACCAACGTCAAGGCGTTCGGCGAGATGGAATTCTGGTTCGCCATCATCAAGGTGCTGGCCATCGTCGGCATGATCGGCTTCGGCCTGTGGCTGCTGGCGTCCGGCAGCGCCGGGCCGGAAGCGACGGTGGCCAACCTGTGGCAACACGGCGGCTTCTTCCCGAACGGCGTGGCCGGGCTGGTGATGGCGATGGCCGTGATCATGTTCTCGTTCGGCGGGCTGGAACTGGTCGGCATCACGGCGGCCGAGGCGGACGATCCGTCGCGCACCATCCCGAAGGCCACCAACCAGGCCATCTACCGGATCCTGATCTTCTATATCGGCGCGCTCGGCGTGCTGCTGTCGCTGTATCCATGGCAAAAGGTGGTCGAAGGCGGTTCGCCGTTCGTGCTGATCTTCCAGGCGCTCGACGCGAAAGCCGTGGCGCACGCGCTGAACGCGGTCGTGCTGACGGCCGCGCTGTCGGTTTACAACAGCTGCGTGTACTGCAACAGCCGCATGCTGTACGGCCTGGCGCTGCAGGGCAATGCGCCCCGCTCGCTGCTGAAGGTGAACGCGCGCGGCGTGCCGCTGGCCGCGCTGGGCGTGTCGGCCCTGGCCACCGCCGTGTGCGTGAGCGTCAACTACTTCATGCCGGGCAAGGCGTTTGAACTGCTGATGGGCCTGGTCGTCTCGGCGCTGATCATCAACTGGGGCATGATCAGCTGGATCCACCTGCGCTTCCGCGCCGCCAAGCGCGCACTGGGCCTGGTCACGGGCTTCCCCAGCCCGCTGGCGCCGCTGGCCAACTGGCTGTGCCTGGCATTCCTGGGCGGCGTGCTGGTCGTGATGTACCTGACGCCCGGCCTGCGCGTTTCGGTGTACATGATTCCCGTGTGGCTGCTGGTCCTGTGCGCCGGCTACTGGAGCAAGCAGCGCAAGGCCGCGCAGGCCGTTGCCTGAGGCCACGCGCGCCGGCGCGTCAGCCGGTCATCATCTCCGGTAAGGTGTCGCCGGCCAGCACGCTGCGGTTCCGGCCGGCGCGCTTGGCGCTGTACAGCGCCATGTCGGCGGCATGCAGCATTGCCGCCGCACTGTCGCCCTCGGTGGGAATCCGCGCGCATAGCCCGATGCTGGCGGTCACGTGGGGCGCGGCCGACGCGGACGGATGCGATATGCCGAGCGCGGCGATCCGGCGGCACAGCCAGTCGCCGTACTGGAGCAGCGTGGCCGGGGTGACATTCGGCAACAGCACGACGAATTCCTCGCCACCATAGCGGGCCGCCAGCTCGCCGGGACGGCGCGCGCCGTCCTGCAGCGCTTCGCTCACCTCGCGCAGGCAGGCGTCACCCCGCTGGTGGCCGTAGCGATCGTTGAACAGCTTGAAGTCGTCGACATCGACCAGCACGACGCCCAGCGGCAGCTGGTGGCGCCGGTGCCGGGCGAACTCGGCGGCAAACTGGCGGTCGAAATAGCGGCGGTTGTACAGGCCGGTCAGTCCATCCTGGTTGGCCAGGTCGTCCAGTGCGGCAAGTGCCGACTGCAGCCGCAGGTGGTTGCGCACGCGCGCCTGCACCACGGCCGCGTTCAGCGGCTTCGGGATGAAATCGACGGCGCCGGCGTCGAGGCAGGCGATTTCCGCTTCCGGCGACGATTGCGCCGTCACGAAGATCACCGCGCTGCTGCGCAGGTCCGGGTCCTCGCGGATCTGCTCGTTGACCGCGAAACCGTCCATTCCCTGCATTTCCACGTCCAGCAGGATCAGTTGCGGCCGTTGCATCCGTGCCAGTTCGAGCCCCGCGGCCCCGCTGGTGGCGAACAGCACGCGGCCCTGCTCGCGCACCATGGCCGACAGCAGCCGGATCGTATCGGGATTATCGTCGATGATCAGGATCGTATTGGGCGGCTTGGGCAACGCGGCAGCGGTCATGGGCTTTCCTTCAGGGTTGCGGGCAGTACGGCCAGCACGCCGTCGAAGTCGAGCGCGGCCATCGCGGCCGCCACGGCGCCCTGCTGCCCGGCGTCGAGCCGCGCCGCCAGCGGGCCGCGCAGCGTTTCATACACGGTGGCGGCATCCAGGTCGCGCTCGCGCAGCAGCCTGACCCAGCGGCGCACGGCGTCCGGCGCGGGCGCCGGCACGTCGGGTTGCTGCTGCGCTGCAAGCCAGTTGCGTGCCGCTTCCGTCGTGCCGCCCAGTTCACTGCCGGCGCTGTCGAACAGCCGCGCCGCATCGTCCTGCCGCCCTTCGCGCAATGCTGCTTCCAGCTCCACGGTCACGGCGGCGAACCTGCGCGCGCCCAGGCTGCCGACAGAACCGCGCAGCGCGTGCAGGATGCGCGCGGCAGCCAGGGCGTCGCCACCCTGCCAGCCGTCGCGTGCGCGCTCCAGCTCGGCGGGCGCTTCACGCGTCATCCGCGCCACCAGCGCAACCAGCGACTGCAATTGCGCAGGGTTGCGGGCCGACAGCGCGGCCAGGCGGCCGACGTCGAAGCGCTGCGCCGGCGGCGCCTCCGCTTGCGCGGCGGGTCGGACCTGCCGCAGGTGTTCCTGGATACGCGCCATCATCTGCTCCACATCGATCGGTTTTGGAATGAAGTCGTTCATCCCCACTGCCAGGCACTGTTCGCGCTCGGCGGCGGTCACGCCGGCACTCATCGCCAGGATCGGCAATTGCAAGCCGAGCCGGGTGCGCAGGATCCGCGTGGCCGTGTAGCCATCCATCACCGGCATCTGCACATCCATCAGCACGATGTCGAAGTCACCCCGGCCATCGCCGCGCCGGGTCGTGAACAGGTCGACCGCCTGCTGCCCGTCGGCGGCCGTGGTCACGATCGCCCCGGCCGGTTCGAGTATCCCCTTCGCCACCAGCTGGTTGACCACATTATCCTCCACGAGCAGCACGCGCACGCCAGCCAGCTCGGCGGCCCGGTCCGGTACCGCCGGCGTTAGCGCCGGCACGTCCCGCGGCGCGGCCGCCACCACGCCCGCCAGCGCGGAACGCAGGCTTTGCGCAGTCACCGGGCGCACCAGCGGCACCGTATCCGGTACCGGGCTGCCCGGCGCGCCGCCGCCGGCCAGTTGCATGAAGGCCACCGCGCGGCCCGGCCAGCGCGCAGCCAGCGCACGGCGCAACTGGGCCACCAGCGCAGCGTCGCCGTCGACCAGCACGGCATCGACCGGCAGGTCGGCCGCGGCGACCGCCTGGGTGGCCGATTCCGCCCAGCCGGCCGTCCAGCCGAGTGTTTCGATCGCGCGGGCAAGGCTGGCGCGGCTGGCCCGCCGCGGCTCCACGACCAGCAGGCGCAGCGCTGCGGCGGCCGGTTCCGCGCCGGCCCGCGGGTTGGGCTGCAGGTCAGCCTGCACATCCAGCCGGGCAGGCGGCGGCGCGCAGGTCAGCGGCAGCGTGACCGAGAATTCGCTGCCCTCGCCCGGCACGCTGGACAGCTCGATGCGTCCGCCCATCAGTTCGGTCAGCTGGCGCGCGATCGTCAAACCCAGGCCGGTGCCGCCGAAACGGCGCGAGATGCCGGCGTCGGCCTGTTCGAACGGCGTGAACAGGCGGGTCTGCTGTTCCGGGTCGATGCCGATGCCGGTATCGCGCACCGCGAAGCGCACCGTGGCCGTATTGCCGTGCTGGCCCAGCCGCGCAACGGTAAACACCACCTGCCCCTGCGCGGTGAACTTGAGCGCGTTGCCGACCAGGTTCAGCAGCACCTGCTGCAGCCGCACCGCGTCGCCGATGAAGGCCGCGGGCAGGTCCGGCTCGACGTCGACCACCAGTTCCAGCGGCTTGGCGCTGGCCCGCATCGCCGTTGCCGCCGCCTCGACGATCTCGCCCATCTCGAACGGCAGCGCGGCGATGTCGACACGGCCCGCCTCGATCTTGGAAAAGTCCAGCACGTCGTCGATGACGCCCACCAGCGTCTTGCCGCACGACTGGATCATGTTCACGTATTCGCGCTGCTGCGGCGCCAGGGCGGAATTGTCGAGCAGGTGCGCCAGGCCCAGCACGGCGTTCAGGGGCGTGCGGATCTCATGGCTGACATTGGCCACGAATTCGCTCTTGGCCCGGCTGGCGGCCTGCGCCAGCCGCTCGTTGCGGGCCTGGGCCAGCTCGGCCATCTTGCGGTCGGTGATATCCATCGCCATCACGTGGAAACCCTGCACCGCGCCATCGGTGCCGATGCTGGGAATGTAGTCGGCCATGAAGTAGCCGGGCCAGCCGGGCATCGCGAACTCGGTTTCGAAATGCACCGCCTGCCCGGACAGCACGGTGTCGATGTAGCCGCGCAGCGTGCCATAGATCTGCGGCCCGACAAGGTCGCCCAGCCGCTTGCCGATCATGTGCACCGGATCGACGCCCAGCAGCGTTTCGAAGCGGCGATTGGCAAACCGATAGACCTCGTCCCGGTCCAGGTAGGCGATCAGGGCGGGACTGTTGTCGGCAACCGTGCGCAGGAACCGCTCGCTGTCGGCCAGCTCGCGTTCGATGCGGCGGCGCTCGGAGATATCGTCCAGGAACGCGCCGAACGAGCGGCTGCCATTGACGTCGATCAGCCCGATCGTCATGGCAACCGGGAATTCGCCGCCGTCGCGGCGCAGCGCCGTGACCTCGATTCGCTTGCCCACCACGCGGCTGTCGCCACCCGCCAGGAAGCGCGCAAGCCCCGCGGCGTGGGCGGCCCGCGATGCCCGCGGCACCGCCACGTCGTGCAGCAGCAGGCCCAGCACTTCTTCGCGCGCCCAGCCGAACAGCTGTTCGGCGCGCGGATTCCAGTCGGTGATGCGGCCCGCGCTGTCCATGCCGATGAACGCGTCGTGCGCCGTTTCCAGGATGGCGCGGATGCGCGCCTCGTTGTGGCGCACGGTTTCCAGCGATTGCGCGACATCCCGCGTGCGCTGCGCCACGCGTTCCTCCAGCTCGGCATTCACCTGGGTCAGCTGGCGTTCCTTGTCCTTCAGCCGCGACAGGCTGGTGTTGACGGCACCGGTCAGCGCCGCCAGTTCCGTGAAACTGCCGTGCGGCACCGAGATCGCGTGGCTGCTGCCTTCCTCGATCGCCGCCGCCAGCGCGGCCGCCTTTTGCAGGGGCCGCGTGATGCGGCGCGAAACGCGCCAGCCGATCAGCGAGAAAGCCAGCGCCACGGCAAGCCCGACCATCGCCACGCGCACCTGCAGCGCGCGCACTTCGGCATAGGCGGCCCGCGTCTCCTGGCGCGTCAGCACGGTCCAGCCCAGCCCGGGGTAGCCGCCAAGGCCATGCGTTGCGGCCCCGCCAACGAGGTAATCGCGGCCGTCGGCCCAGCGCTCTTCGGCATGGTCGTAGCGGCCGCGGCGCGCCGCCTCCAGCACCGCGGTATCCACCACGGTGCCCGTCACGGCGCCCGGGCCGGCCAGCACCTTGCCGTCGCGGCCCACGATCAAGGTCTCGCCATCGCTGCCGCCGGCCGCGTCGATCTGCAGCCGCATCGCCTCGGCCCAGCGCCAGTTCAGGTGCGCGGCCAACACGCCGTGCACGCGCCCGTCGTCGCCGCGCACGGGAAAGGCCACGTCGACGAAACGGGGCGGACCGCCCTCCTCGCGCGGCAGCAGCTTCGCCAGCAGCTTCGCGTCGTGCACGTCATGCACGTGCCGGCCCGCCAGCGCGCCGGAAAACCACGGCCGCTTCGCCACGTCAACGCCTTGCAGCAGTCCCCCGGTGGCAGCCAGCACCTTGCCGTCCAGGCCGGCCATGCCGATCCATGCATAGAGCGGATAGCTGCTCTGCAGGCCCTCGGCCGCGCGGCGCCTGTCGGCGGCGGCCATGTCGGGCCTGGTGAACTCGGGACGCGACGCCAGGAACTGCACTTCGCGATAGCGTTCGAACATCGTGCCGTCGAGCTGCTGCGCGGCATAGCGCGCCCGCTCGGTCAGGGCCACGGCGATCGACTGTTTCAGCGCGCCCGTCGCCAGGTGGCCGATCAGCAGTACCAGCACGGTGGTCGAGAGCAGCACGGACACGGCCAGCCACAGGGCCAGCCAGCTGCCCAGGCGGCGACGCGTCAGCAGCCGCGCGAGAATCGGCGGACGGATCGGGGAAGGCGGGGATGGCTGCGTGGAAGGCCGCACGCTGCCCATGTGACGGGACATCGGAAATTCCTGATCGGGATACTTCGCAAAGACTCAGGAACCGGGGGCGCGGGTTCGCGGAAAGATCGGCCAGGCCGTCCGATACGGACGGGAGGCGCCGCCGCCAGTGTAACCCAGGAGGGTAACCCGGCGGCGCGGCAGCGCGCCAGAAAGTGCCGAAAGCATGCGGATGTTGCCATGCCGCATCACTCTTGTCAGGCGGCGCGCAGGCTCATGTCCGGCACGTCGTTCTGCGAAAACGCCACGCGGAACTTGCTGCGGCGATCGCCCATCAGGATGCGCAGGTCGCCGATCGCGATGTCGGAAACTTCATGCATGCGTATCAGCAGCGAGGCGCCGATCGCCAGGCGGTAGTGGCGGATCTTGCTGATCACGGGCGGCGCAACGTCCAGCGTGCGGGCCAGCGCCGCGTCGTTCTTCAGGTCGAGCCGGTCGATCAGGTGATCGAGCAGGCGGTTCGGATCATAGGTGCGCAGCACGTCTTCTTCCGTGTGTGCGCTCGCGCCCATGTTGTTGTTCAAGTTCGTGCTTGCGCTTGCAGCGCTGCCAAAAGTCGTCATAACGTTCTCCAGAATTTGCAGTTCACAGCCCGTTGGGGCCTGTCGGCCGGTACGAACGCGATGGCCCCTGAGCGGGTGCGTCGGAATCGTTACCGGTGGTCGTGAGATGCGCCAGGAGTGGCGTCCCCGCGGATGCGCGGAAGGGAACTCGATCCGCACGGCAGGAAATTAGGGGCGGCGGACGGTTGATATATTGCACCAAAAATTCTTTAAAGGCAATCACGAAACAACTTGTAGCTTTTCCGCAATGTTCCCGGCCCGGTGCCGCTCCCGGCAACGGGGAATCAGCGCCGATACCGCTGAAGCGCCGCGTGCTCGGGACAGACCTGCCCGAAGGGGCTGCCCGATCGCCGGGTTCGAGCGGCGCTATCGGGCATGGGGCAACGGATCGGCTAACGCGACAGCTACAAAAACTACATGCGCCAGCTTGACTTGCGGTTTGCAACAGCGGATGCTATCTAACTGATAGCAGCGGAGGACACGCATGACTCTGGACAGACGGGAAAGCAGCCGAAGCGGGACGTCCGACGAACGGCGCAGCAATCCGGCGCTGGCGGCCGTGGTCGACCAGGCAATCCGGTACGACGCGGAACGGGGCGCCGCGCTGGCCTGGGCCTACCTGGCGCAACACGGCGTGCCGCCGGAAACGATCCTGCGCGTCCTGGCGGGACCAGCCGCCGGGCAACGGCCACGCCGCGGCGCTGCTGCCACCCGGGACGGGACCGCATTCCAGAACTGACAGAACGGACGGTCGGCGGCGCCCTGCCCGCTTGCGCACCGCCACCTTGGCGGGCGCCTCCGCGTTATTTGCCGGCAGCATTTGTCGTACCTTATCTGCCCGCCTCGTTTCCCCGCCTGCTTTCCCCACCTGTTTTCCCCACCTGTTTTCCCCGCCTGTTTTCCCCGCCTGTTTTCCCCGCCTTGCTTGACCCTCCTTGTTTGCCCCTTGATTCCACCGCCGTGTTGCCACCTCCTTTGCCCCGTTGTTCGCTCCCCGCCGGCACGACGTGCGCGCCACTCGGTTCGTCATACAGCCGCTACAATGCAGCATGAGCGCGTCGATCCCGTCATCCACTTCCCCAGCCACCGCCGCCGTCACGGACGAAGCCGGCAGGATCGCCTTGCTGTATGCGCTGCAACTGCTCGATACGGCACCGGAACCCGTGTTCGACCGCGTCACGCGGCTGGCCAGCCGCCTGCTGGGCGTGCCCGTCACGCTGTTCTCGCTGGTCGACCGCGATCGCCAGTGGTTCAAGTCGCGGGTTGGCATCGACGTGCCGGAAACGCCCCGCGCCATCTCTTTCTGCAGTCATGCGATCGAGCAGCGCGAGCCGCTGGTGGTTAACGACGCCACCCGGGATTCGCGCTTTGCCGACAACCCGCTGGTGCGCGGCGACATGCAGGTACGCTTCTACGCGGGCGTGCCGATCCGTTCGCTGGATGGCCATGCGATCGGCACGCTGTGTGCGCTGGACACCCGGCCCCGCGAGCTGGCGGCCGACGAACTCGCGGCATTCCAGGACCTGGCCGTCATCGTGGCCGACGAAGTGCATCGGCGCGAACTGCTGGCCCGCGCACGCGACCACCTGCAGGTGGCCGATGCCGCGATCCGCAGCACGGAAGCGCGGCTGCGCTCGATCTTCGAGCTGGCCAGCTTCGGCATCGCCCTGATCGATGCCGGCAGCGGCGAATGGCTGACGGTCAATTCCGCGGCCTGCGCGATCCTCGGCTACACCGAAGAACAGTTCCGCCGCCTCACGTTCCGCCAGATCACGCACCCGGACGACGTGGCCGACGACGTGGCACTGGTGCGTGACCTGTTAGCCGGCAACATCACGCAGTTCGAGCGGCAGAAGCGCTATCTCCGGCATGACGGCAGCGCGGCATGGGTGCACACCAATGTCAGCCTGAAGCGCGACGACGCCGGCAAACCGGAATATTTCATCGTCGCCGTGATCGATATCGGGGCGCGCAAGCAGGCCGAGCACGAACTGGCCGCCCTGCATGCCCAGCTGGAAGCGCGGGTCGACGACCGTACCCGCGCCCTGGTCGACGCCAACCGCCACCTGACCGAAGCGATCGGCCGCCAGCAGCAGGCCGAAGCCGCGCTGCGCACCCGCGAAGCGGAACTGTCGAGCATCCTCGAGTATGCCAACGACGCCTACATCGGCCTCGATGAACAAGGCCGCGTCAGCGCGTGGAACCGTCAGGCCGAACACACGTTCGGCTGGACCGCCGCGGAAGCGGACGGCAAGCCTTTGGAGGAACTGATCATTCCCGCCGACTTTCGCGACCGGCACGCCCAGGGGCTGGCACGCTACCTGGCCACCGGCGTCGCGCGGGTCCTCGGCAAGCGGCTCGAATTGCCGGCCCGGCGCAAGGATGGCAGCCAGCTGACGGTGGAGATCCGCATCCACGCCAACGACATCGACGGACGGCGGACGTTTTCCGCATTCCTGCACGATATCTCGGCCCGCAAGGCGGCCGAGGCCCGGCGCGAGCACGACATCCGCCACGATCCGCTGACCGGCTTGCTGAACCGGCGCGCGCTGGAAGAGTTGCTGCCGCAGGCACAGTCGCGTTCGCAGCGGCACGGCATCGGCTTCGCCTTGCTGTTCATCGACCTGGACGGCTTCAAGGCCGTCAACGACCGGCTGGGACACGACGCCGGCGACGCCTTGCTGTGCGAAGTGGGCCGCCGGCTGCGCGCATCCGTACGGCAGAATGACAGCGTGGTGCGGCTGGCGGGCGACGAATTCATCGTCGTGCTGGAAGGGCAGCCCTACACGATGGCGCAGGCGCGCACTGTCGCGGCAAAGCTGATTGCCGCGCTTGCCCAGCCGGTAGCGGTGACCGGCACCGTGAAGGAAACCGTGCAGGTGGGCGCCAGCATCGGCATCGCGCTCCATGGCGCAGGCACTGCGCAGGCGCCCGGCGAACTGCTGCGTGAAGCGGACCGCCAGATGTACCTGGCGAAAGAGGCCGGCCGGGGCAGCATCCGCCCCGATGAAGTCTGAATCGACCGGATAGTACGACCGGATACTTCGACCCGACAGGTCGAAGGACGGCTCGTCAGTGGCTGCCGTGCATCGCCTGGGCCGCGGTGGCGCGGGCCGCGAAGTAGCAGGCGCCGGCGCAACGTTCCAGTCCCGCACGGTCCAGCACCACCACCATGCCGCGGCGGCACTGGATCAGGCCGTCGCCAGACAGCTTGCCGGCTGCGGCGGTAATGGATTCGCGGCGCACGCCCAGCAGGTTGGCGATGAGCTCCTGGGTCACCTTCAGCTCATTGGATGGCGAACGGTCCAGGCGCTCGAGCAGCCAGCGGCACAGTTTCTGTTCGATGCTGCTGTGGCGGCTGCTGACGACGTTCTGGGCCAGTTGCGCGAACAGGCAGCTGGTGTAGCGCATCAGTTGCTGCGCTAGCATGCCGCCCTCTGCGAAGTGGGCACGCAGCGCGTCGGTGCGCAGCCGGTAGCCATAACCGGCGGCCTGTACCACCGCCGTGTTGCTGGCACGTTCTCCCTTGTACATCGCCACGCCGGCCACGCCTTCGCGGCCGACCACGGCGATCTCCGTCGTGACGCCCTCCTCGTTGACATATTGCATCGAGACGATGGCCGTCGTGGGGAAATAGCTGTATTCGATTTTCTCGCCAAAGTCGTACAGGTGTTTACCGACCGGCATCGCCACCAGTTCCAGGTCCGGGATCAGCCGTTCCAGCTCGTCCATCGGCAGCGCGCGCAGCAGTTCGTTCTGCTGTACACCGGTGACGCTGATGCCCTGCTGTGCGAGCTTGCCGCGTGGCGCCTTCGAAGCGGTGGCCGCAGTGGCTGCAGCGCTGCCGGTCAGGGCTGCGTTGATCATCGAGGCTGGCAGGGCGGTGGTGGTGTTATGCGTGGTCTTAAACATGGTCGTGTCCTCGGCGAAGTTTTATTTGATGTTTTTGTTTCGTTGTCATTTCCTTCACTTTATGGTTGAGCCATGCTTTTGAGAGTCGGACTACTGTAGGACACCATGTAGTATTCGGACATCAGGCGGTGTAATCTCAGTCCTACGTGAAATGGCGCACATTCAAACGGGGCCGAAAGCCGGAAAATACATTTCAACGGCAATCGTGCCAGCCACCGAATGATGAAAGCGCCCATGAACAGCATCTTCAAAGTTTCCTACGCCCTGCAACGCCAACAACGCGCGGTCGAACGCACGCTCTACGCGAGCTCGGCCGAGGAAAGCATGCTGGCTTCGAAGTGGGTCGACGCGTGGCACCGGCTGGTCCAGGCGCGCCTGGACAAGATGGCTGAAACGAGCCGCTACATCGACAGCCGCGGTCGCTTCCTGCATTAATCCGCTGCATGGATCCGGTGCCCAGCGGGGCACCGGCCGGCATCGCCTGTAGCAATAACCGGAGCAATAACCGGAGCAACAACCGGAGCTGCAATCGGAGCAATAACCGGCGCTACAACCGGAACTGCAATCGGAGCGACAACCGGAACACCCATCGCGGCACCGATCCGCAACGCCGATCTCCGCGCTTCGGCCTGCCGGGATGCCGTCCCGGCCCCTGATCTTCTCCGCCCCCGGCGCCCTGCCGGACGCGATCGTTAACACATTTTCACGCTTCTCCCCGTATGCTAGTATGCCGGCGGGCAAGCCCGGCCGGGCTTGCCGCTGTGCAAACAGCGACAGACCGCTGCGGGCCTACCCGGCAACGCGCGGCGCCGGAGACAATCTCAACAAAATTGGAGAAGCAGTGAGCATTTTCAGAACCAAAAACCTTGACGACATGGTCGCGGCCAGTCGTAAGCCCGGCGGGTTGAAGAAAGTCCTGGGCCCCTTCGACCTCGTCCTGATGGGCATCGGCGCCATCGTCGGCACCGGCATCTTCGTGCTGACCGGTACCGGCGCCCTGACCGCGGGCCCTGCGCTCACGCTCTCCTTCGTCATCGCCGCCCTCGCCTGCGGCTTCGCCGCGCTGTGCTACGCGGAATTCGCTTCCACCGTGCCGGTCGCCGGCTCGATCTATACCTACAGCTATGCCACGCTGGGCGAACTGGTCGCCTGGATGATCGGCTGGGACCTGATGCTGGAATACGGCCTGGCCGCGTCGGCCGTCGCGGTCGGCTGGTCCGGCTACCTGCAGTCGCTGCTGGCCAGCTATGGCTTCGGCCTGCCCACCGCGCTGACCGCGGCGCCCGGCGCCGTGCCCGGCGCGGCCACGTATTTCAACCTGCCCGCCTTCGTCATCATGATCGTGCTTGCATTCATGCTGTCGCTGGGCATCCGCGAGTCGGCACGCATGAACAACGTGATGGTGGCCATCAAGGTCGGCGTCGTGCTGCTGTTCATCGCCGTCGGCGTGGGCCACGTGAAACCGGTCAACTGGCAGCCGTTCATGCCGTTCGGGCATACCGGCGTGCTGTCCGCCGCCGCGCTCGTATTCTTCGCATTCATCGGCTTCGATGCGGTCACGTCCGCCGCCGAGGAAGTCAAGCGCCCCGAGCGCGACCTGCCGATCGGCATCATCGGCTCGCTGGCCGTCTGCACGATCCTGTACGTCGTCGTGTCGGCGATCATGACCGGCATCGTGCCGTTCCAGCAGTTCGCCGGCGTCGACCACCCCGTCTCGCTGGCGCTGAAATACGCGGGCGAGAACTGGGTGGCCCGCTTCGTCGACCTGGGTGCGATCCTCGGCATGACCACCGTGATCCTCGTGATGTCGTACGGCCAGACGCGCATCATCTTCGCGATGTCGCGCGACGGCCTGCTGCCCAAGCGCCTGTCGTCGATCCACCCGAAGCACGGCACGCCCTGGCTGGCCACGTGGATCGTCGGCATCGTGTTCGGCCTGCTGGCCGCGCTGATACCGCTGAACGTGCTGGCCGAACTGATCAACATCGGCACGCTGGCCGCGTTCTCGCTGGTGTCCATCGCCGTGATCATCCTGCGCAAGCAGCGCCCCGACCTGCACCGCGCATTCCGCTGTCCCGGCGTGCCGGTGATTCCGCTGCTGGCCGTGGCTTTCTGCGTCACGCTGATGGCCTACCTGTCGTGGCACACCTGGCTGGCGTTCGGCATCTGGCTGGCGATCGGCCTGGTCATCTACTTCGGCTATTCGCGCCACCATTCGGTGCTGGGCAAGCAGGGTCGCTGACCGGAATGGCGTAAGGTAAAAAAAGGGGCGCCGCGGCGCCCCTTTCGCATTCCCTTGCAGTGCCCTAGAAGGCCACGCGCACGCCCACGTTGACGCGGCGCCCCACGTCTTCCAGCATCAGGAACTGGCTTTCGTTGCTGGCATACTCGCGCGCCTGCTGGTTCGACAGGTTGATCGCGTCGGCATAGATGGCGACCGTGTCCGTGATGTTGTAGCGCAGGCTGGCATCGGTCTGGCCGTACGCGGAGCGGTTGCGCGGCTGCGTGCTGCCGCCGCCGCAGTTGATCGAGAAGTGATTGCGCCAGTTGTAGCTGGCGCGGGCCTGGAAGCTGCCGTTCTCGTAGAACACCGAGCCATTGTACGACTGTTTCGACAGGCCCGGATAGCCGCACACCAGCGCCGCCGCATCGCCATCGCGCTCCGCCGACGCATCGACATAGGTGTAGTTGGCGGACACGCCGAAGCCGCGCAGCCAGGGGATGGCATCGTCGAACGCATACTGGCCGGCGATCTCGACGCCCTTGATCTTGCCCTTCTGCCCGTTGCGCACGCGGCTGTCGTGCACCACTTCGTCGTACTGGGGAATGCGCATGTCGACCAGCCGCGTTTCCAGGAAGTCGGACACCTTCTTGTAGAACACCGCCGCGCTGACGTAGTTCGTCTTCGACAGGTACCACTCGTACGACAGGTCGAGGTTCTTCGACTGCATCGGGTTCAGGTAGGGATTGCCGCCGCCGGTCTGCACGTCGCCGAAGCGGCCGCCGTACCAGTTGTCGACGCCCATCTGCGACAGCGTCGGGCGGGTTTCCGTCTTCGACGCGGCCAGCCGCAGCAGCATGTCCTTGGTCACGTCGAATTTGATATTGGCCGAAGGCAGGTAGCTGTTATAGCTGTTGTCCACGCTGGTGGCCACCCGCGGGCCCCAGTTCAGGATGTACGTCGTGTCGTTCGGGCTCTTGGTCGCCGACAGCAGTTCGCGGCTGAAGCCGGTCGAACGCGATTTCACGTGCACCACGCGCACCCCGGCGTTGGCCGACCAGCGCTCGCCTTCCCATTTGGTGTCGAGGAAGATGCTGGACACTTTTTCGCGCACGCCCCACTGCGACGCCGGCGCCGCATAGTTGATCGCCATCGGCCCGTTCGGATACCGCGACTTGTCGCCATACAGCGCCGGGTCGTTCGACTGTCCCAGCAGCGACGGCTGGTTCAGGTAAGCGATGTATTCGTTCGGGTCGAAGCGCAGGAACGCCGGCGGTACCTGGCCGCCGCTGCCGAAGAAGTCGTCCATCGGCGTCACGGTGAACAGCGACGCCGGCAGCGCCAGGTGGTAGCCGCTGAACGCATTCCAGGAATCGGCTTCGTATTCGTGGCGGCCCACCTCGCGCTGCGAGTACGACACGCCCGTGTCGATGCCCTTGAAAGGCCCGTTCTCGCGGTTCCACGACAGGTTCAGGCGCCCTTCATGCAGCTTGTCGGAGTTGCCGACCTGGCCGTTCGACACGGCGTGCGCCTTCACCGCGGTGGGATCGGCGATGTTGTCGCCGAAGGTCACGGTGGGCGCCGCGCCGAACGTCAGCACATCGCCGTTCCTCGGCACCATGCCGGCCACCACCCACTGGTCCGGCGATTCGGACGTGGTGCGCGACGTGGAAAGATCGCCTTCCAGTTTCCAGTCCGGCGCCAGCTGCCACTTCGAGTTCAGGCCGAAGGCCTTGGTTTCCGACAGCCGGTCGCCGCCCTTGACGATCATGTCGTTCGAATTGGCTTCGGTGAGCGGGCGCCCTTCGCCGACCAGCGCCGGATTGTTCGCATAGAAATTGGCACCCGGCCGCAGGAAAGACGTCACCTGGTCGTTCTCGTCGTACTGCACGCCCACCTGCACCGGGTTGTTCCAGTCGCTGAAGGCAATCACCTTGTTGCGCTGGTCGAGCCGCGAATACAGCGCATCGGCCGACAGTTTCCAGTCGCGCGAAGGGTTGTATTGCATGGTCAGATTGCCGACCAGCCGCTTGCGCGATTCGTCCTCGACCTGGAAGCCGAAGCTCTGCGGCATGTACAGCCGCCTGGTCGTCACGTCGGCCATCGTCAGGCCGCGCGAATTCAGGTCGCCGTTGATCATCGTCACGTCGCGGTAATGCCAGTCGTCGGTCACGGCCTTGTTCTGCTTCGACGCGCGGTCCGTGTACGACGCCGAAGCGGTCACGCCGAACGTACGGGCCTCGTTGGCGAAGGTGTACATGCCGGCCAGGTTGGGCGTGTGCTCCTTCGAATTGTCGTCATACGCATGCGAGACATTGATGACGGACGAATGCCCCGTCTTTCCCGACAGCGGCCGCGCCGTCTGGACATCCACGGTCGAGCCGATGCCGCCTTCGGGCAGGAACGGCTGCGAGGTTTTATACACCAGTACCTTGGAAATCAGGTCGGACGACAGCAGGTCGAACGAGAACTCCCGTCCGCCCGTATCGCTGGTCAACGTGCGGCCGTTGACCAGTACATTGTTGAACTCCGGCCCCAGCCCGCGCACCGAGATATAGCGGCCTTCGCCATTGTTACGCTGGATCTGCACGCCGGTCACGCGTTGCAGCGATTCGGCGATATTCGTGTCGGGGAACTTGCCGGCGTCCTCGGCCGATACTGCATCCACCACGCCATCCTGCATGCGCTTGGTATTCAAGGAAGAACTGAGCGAAGCGCGAATGCCGCTGACCACGACCGTGGCCGCATTTTCCGCCGGGGCTGTCGCGGCGGGATCCCCCGCCTGCTGCGCAAAGGCGGAGATGGGGATCAGTATTTCGGCGATCAGGGCCGCCAGGACGGTCTTGCGCATGCGATGTCGTTGCATTGTTATGGTCTCCATGTTGTTCGAACTCTGCGCCGGCCGTTCGGGCCGGTCGCGGCAATGCTGCCCACGGTCGCCGGCGGCGCATGTGGCAACGTTACCATTATCGATACTACATGGGCCGATTTGTCATTTAACTATGACTTTTTAGGCAATTGGTATGCCGTTTGGAGATAGCTGCGCGTTCGCTGTGAGATAGCGGCAAAATCGCTGTGAAACCCGCATGCAGGCGATGCTGCGGCCAGCCATGGGCGCAAAAATCACGGTATTCCAGCGGACGGGCGGATCCGCTGGGCGTTACAAAAAAACAACACCTTGCCCGGCTGCCGCGGGCTGCGCACCCCTGCAGGCGCTACGC
Source organism: Pseudoduganella umbonata (assembly GCF_014192225.1). Classification (GTDB taxonomy): domain Bacteria; phylum Pseudomonadota; class Gammaproteobacteria; order Burkholderiales; family Burkholderiaceae_D; genus Rugamonas; species Rugamonas umbonata. The sequence goes on from NZ_JACHXS010000001.1 coordinate 1,198,677, forward strand.
GCCCCGGCGGTCGTCCCACTCCGGCCGGGGTACCGACAAGCGGCGGAACGTGCGTTCTTCCACGGGCAGATCCTTGCATTTGCGCCCGCCCGGCTGGGCCTTGCCGTCGTCGGACAGCACATGCAGCGTGCCGTGCGCATCGAAGAACAGCGCTTCCGGATGCAGGCCCGCGAGGCCCGGCACGTCGAGCTGCACGGGCTGATCGCCGGCGCGGCCGGACCAGCGGTACAGCGCATAGTCGTCGCCGCCGGCCGGCGGACCGGCGGCGATATACCAGGCGTCTTCATACCACTCGATGGCGCGAATGCCGTGGCCGGCCAGGTCCAGCAGGATCGGCGCACCCAGCGTGGCGCGGCCGCCGTCCAGCAGCGCCGCCGGATCGGCCAGCGGCACCAGCAGCGCCCAGCCATGGGGAATCGGATTGCGGAAGCCGATCAGCAGGCCGCCGCCCGGCGTGGCGGCAAGGCCTTCGATGCACAGCCCGCCCGGATCCTTCGGCGCCTTGCGCGCCGCCTTGTCCAGCTCGAAGTGAGCCAGCAGCGGATGCTCCGCCAGGTCTTCCAGCAAGCGCCGGTACGGCTTGCCGACGGGCTGCCCCTGCGGATCGGTGGCGAACAGCTGGCGCCGTGTCGCGCTGGACCGCCCTTTCCGGTCGCAGCCATGCGACGTGATCCACCAGATCCTGCCATCTAGTTCGGCCGCCCCTTCGATGTCGGCCTCGCCGCCGTCCGGCGTATCGAGCAGGTCCGTGAGGTCGCATTCGCGCACCGGCGGTCCTTCGTCGTAGCGATACACGTGCAGCACGTTCGATTCGTCGTCCGCCGCGATGAATTCCTTGTCGCCCAGCGGTACGGCGGCCGACGCATCGCAGATGCGGTAGTGGGTGAAATGGCTGTGGGCCCCGGTCGCTGTCATGCTTTTTCCTCCATTCGTGTTCTGTCGGATGCCGCCATGTCGTGGTCCGTACCAGCGACCATGGCCATCATGCACCGGTATGCAGGCAGGGATATCACACAAGCCCGATACCGCATGGCTTTCTTATTAACTGTGCCTAATATACAGTGCTTTATATTCCATTGGAGAATGCGGGCTGCAAGCCTGCTTCCCACCACGTCAGCATGCGGTCACGAAGTACCATGAATCCCATTGACGCATCGAATCGGATCAAAGAACGCCCCATCCTCTTTTCCGCGGCGATGGTACGCGCGCTGCTGGCCGGCACCAAGACGCAGACCCGGCGCGTGGTCAAGCCGCACCGCCGCGACGATGCCTTCGTGCTGCTCGATCACGGCGGCGGCTGGTGGCCGTACCGTAGCGAGGACGGCGAACGCCCGATCGTGGACAACATGGAATATGCGCTCGCCTGTCCTTACGGAAAGCGCGGTGACCGGCTGTGGGTGAAGGAAACCTGGGCGCAGCCGGCGGGCCTGGACCCGGAATTCACCGTGTATCGCGCGGACTACCCGGCGTGCGTACCGGCCGGCTTCAACAATCTGCCGGCCGCCGACGAGATCAAGTGGAAGTCTAGCCTGTTCATGCCGCGCGCGGCCTGCCGGATCCTGCTGGAGGTTGTCAGCGTGCGGGTGGAGCGGCTGAACGATTGCAGTGAAGCAGATGCGCGCGCCGAGGGTACGCCAGGGCACGGATCGATCCCAGGCCATGAGCACAGCGCGACGTCGCTTGAGCACTACCGGCACATCTGGGAAAGCATCAACGGCGCCGGCAGCTGGGACAGGAATCCGTGGGTATGGGTAGTGGAGTTCCGGCGAGCGCAATAACGCAGTCGGAAGAAAACCCGGCATTCCTGTTCGCCGCCGTCCTGGGCGGGAATGCAGGGCCACCGTTCCCGAGCGGCATGCCAAGCCAGCCGTGGGATCGAGGGCGAATCGGGCGGTGGCGATCACGCAGCGGCAAGGCCGGACCCTGGCTGTCGATCCAATCGAACGCGCCCCGGAACCGGAACGCGGCTCCGGCCGCAAATCAGGCGGCGCTGGCGTCCGGCTTGAAGTGCGTCGGGCTGATGCGAAACTTGCGGCGGCGGTCGCCCATCAGGTAGCGCAGGTCGCGGATCGACAGCTCGCTGACTTCGTGCATGCGGATCAGCAGCGACGCGCCGACCGGCAGCTTCTGGTGCCGGATCTTGCTGATCACGGGCGGCGCCACTTCCAGCGCGCGGGCCAGCGCCGCATCGTTCTTCAGGTGCATGATGTCGATCAGCGCATCGAGCAGGCGGTTCGGGTTGTAGTTCAGTGCTTCCTCGTCGGACATCACGTGTGCCAGCACTTCGGGTGAATCGGGTTTCATCGGGGGCTCCAGAACGGATCGCATCACCGGGCACGGCGCGCCTTCGTCGCGGTCGCGACAGGGTCAACGGATGCTCGGGGCGTCGGAATAGCTGCCATATTGCAGCATTTTTTTCTTCTGAGCAATGCCCTGGACAGATTTTTGCCGCGATGTGTCGCATCGCAGCCATGGTTGCCTTACGTGAACTAGCGCACGGTACGGCAGCGGCCGACGCCTTACGATAAACATGTCAGATCACATTACGTAACATGCCATTACCGAAGGAGAAACACGATGTACAAGGTCCGCCGCGCATATTCCCGCACCGACATTGAAACCGAACTGATCATCAATCGCGCGCTGCTGCTGCAGCAGTCCACCGGACTGAAGGACGCGCACATGTTCCTCACCCGCAAGCGCATCAAGCCCGCCGTGATCAAGCGCGTGCTGGCGATGCCGGGCGAACGGCGCGATTTCTAAGGACGCGTCCACCGCGTCCTGTCAGACGGCCGCAACTCAGACGGGGGCGGGCCGCGGCGACGCGGTCGGCCCGTCCGTGGCCGGGCGGCCATCGTCCCAGCGCAGCCGGTCGATGCACATGCGCCGCCCGGTGCGATCCGGCCCCCAGGCGTGGTACACGATCCACGTCTCGCCGCCTGCCGGCGACGCCACGAAGGAATTATGCCCGGGGCCGATCAGCTGGCCCTGCAGGGTACTCATCAACAGGGCCCGTCCGCCCTCCTCCGGCCGCCGGTACGGGCCCAGCGGATGGTCGGCCACGACCCAGCTGACGCCATAGTTGTCCTTTTCCCACGCCCCGCCGCTGTAGAAACAGTAGTAGCGACCATCGTGCTTCAGCACCGCGGCCCCCTCCACCGTGTGCCAGTCGTAGACCTTGCCGTACATCGTGCGCTGGTTCAGGAACAGGTGCCAGTCCTCGTGCGGCCGGTGCACCATGCGCGGCCTGCCTTCCAGTGTTTTCATGTCGGTCATCCGGTCCACCACGATGCCGGTGCCGACCCGGTGATCGTCCTCCAGCTCGAGGAAATCGACGCAGTAGAACAGGTACCACTGGCCGTCGTCATCCTTGAACGGGTGGGCGTCGATCGAGAACGGCTGGTCGGGGACCAGGACCACGCCGGCATCGACGAACGGCCCGGCCGGATCGGTGCTGGTGGCCACGCGCAGCTGGTGGTCCCGTCCGTCGATGCCCTGTGCCGAGTAATACATATAAAACGTGCCGTCATGCCACGCCACTTCCGGTGCCCAGAAATCGGTGCCGCCCGGCGGCACCAGCGCATGGCCGAGCGGTTCCCAGTGCACCAGGTCCGGCGAGCGCAGCACGGGAAACGCGCGCCCGTCGGCGTTGCCGGGCGCGGTGCCGTAGGCATAGTAAAAGCCGCCGTGCCGCAGCACGAACGGGTCCGCGAAGGTGGCCGGGTAAACCGGGTTCACATACTCTGCCATGCATTTCCTTTCTTTGTTCAGAGCTTGAAGCGCAGCCCCACGCCGTACGTGGTCGGCGTATAGCGGATGTCGCGCGGCCGCGACGGGTCGCCCACGTAGCTCTCGTACTTTTCCTTCGTCAGGTTGATCGCGTCGAACTGCACCGAGATGTTCGGCGTGATCTCGTACGACAGCGACAGGTCGACATACGTCGATGCCTTGACGAAGCGGTCCTGCAGGAAGCGCGGCTCGGCGATCTGCTCCACGTAGTCGCCGCGCCGCGTGGCGGCCAGCCGCCCCGTCAGGCCGTGGCCCTCGTAGAGCAGCGCGAGGTTGTGGCTCTTCTTGGCCACGTCGATCAGCCGGGTCTTGGTCAGCACGTCGGAATTGGGGTCGAGCCGCGTTTCGTTGTCGCCATCGATCCACGTGAAGTTGTACTGGGCCCCGAAGCCGCTCCAGAAGCCGGGCAGGAAGTCGAAGAACTTCTGCGTGCCGAATTCATAGCCCTTCAGCGTGCCCTTGCCGGAATTCTGCGGCCGCGTCACACGGTAGCGCTGGCCATCGATGATTTCATCCTGCGTGTAGTTCTGCAGGTAGCCGTCGATGTCGCGATGGAACAGCGCGATCTGCGCATAGCCGTTGTTGGGGAAGTAGTATTCGAGCGTGGCATCGAGGTTGGTCGACTTGGTCGGCGCCAGCTGCGGGTTGCCGGCGCTGCCGGTGCCCGGCGCGTTGACCGTCGGCGGAATCAGCGACAGCGCCGGATTCAGGCGCAGGAAGTCCGGCCGCGTCAGCGTCTTGCCGGCCGACAGGTGCGACTGCAGGTTGTCGCGCCAGCCGACCAGCGCCGAGATGCTGGGCAGGTAGTTGTTTTCCGACGCGGACAGGTCGACCGGCGTGATCACGTCGCCGATCCGGCTGGTGCCTTCCAGCTTGCGCTTGACGTGGATCGCGCGCACGCCGGCATCGCCGCTGATCTCCACGCCGCCCAGCGTTGCCTGGTAGCGGCCGCTGAGATAGACGGTCGACGTGCGCTCGCGCTGCTCGAACATGCGGCTCGGATCGTCCGGCACGCGCCCGGCCGGCATGCCGTAGGCGACGCGCACCCGGTCCGCTTCGTCGATCAGGAAGTCGCGCGACGGCACGTAGTACTGGCCGCCGAGCCGGTCGACGCCCGGCACCAGGCTCTGGAACGTTGGCCCGAACAGTTCCACCGGCGACGGCCGCACCGCCGAGCGCAGGTCGCTGGCCACCTCGCCCGAGTGATAGCCGGTCGAGCGGGACGACAGCCGCAGGCCCGCATTGATCGCGCGGATGAAGCCGCCGCCCAGCTTGTAGGTCGCATCGGTGCGCCACTGCGTCTGCTTGCCCAGCGATTCTTCCCAGTTTTGCACCATCCCGCGCAGCACGAACGCGTTCGGGTCGCGCAGCGGCGTGGCACTGGTCGGCGTGGTCACGGCGTTGTAGCCGCCATGGCCGTCCGCGCCATAGGTGTAGACGTTCACCGTGGCATTCGGGATCTGCTGGTCGACGATCACCGTGTCGTTGATGAATTTCGAGTGCGTGTACGCGAGCGACGACGTCACGTCCCACGGGCCGTCGCGGAAGCGCAGGCTCATGTTCAGGTTGTGCGTATTGGTCCGCTCCTTGACACCCCAGGCGCTGGTGGCGACGTACGGATCCCACTCGTAGGCGCCGGGGCCGAACTGCGCGGCCGGCGCGTTGGCCGACAGGATCGGGCAGATCTGGCCTTCCGGGGTATCGCAGCCCCGGTCGCCCAGCACCACGCCGTTCAGGCGCGGCGCCCAGCCGACAATGGCCAGGATGTAGTCGACCTCGTTGCGGGCACGGTAGCCCATGCCCAGGTACTGCGTGGTGAATTCCAGCTTCGGATTGATCTTCCACTGGAACGCGCCGTGCGCCGAAAACCGCTCGCGGTCGCCGGCGTTGTAGATGCCGCCGACATGCGGCAGGTTGCCGAGCCGGTCGCCGGGGTTGAGCGGCGCCACCGGCTGGTCGTCGTTCAGCCGCACCGCCGTGCCATCGGGGCTGACAGAGAAGATCCGGTCCGGCCGGTCCACCCACTGCACCGGGTAGCCCCAGTGTTCCTTGTTGTAGGCGAGATCCAGCAGCACGCCCATTTCGCCCACGCCGGTTTTCCAGCGATTACTGTGCAACACGCCGAGACCGGGGCTGTAGCGTGACCTGGCCGCGTCGCTGCCGTTGATCTCCTGCCGCCGCGCCTCCAGATAGCCGGTGGTCACCTGGCCCGGGGCATCGAACGGCGCGCGCAGCCGGATGTTGACGGCGCCGGCAATGCCGCCCTCGGGCTGGTTCGGCGTGGCCGACTTGTACACGTCCAGGCCCGCGATCGACTGCACCGGCAGGTCCTGGTACGACAGCCGGCGGCCGCGGCCCGTGAAGATGTCGTTGCCGTCGAGCGTGGTGACCACGTCCGGCAGGCCGCGGATCGTCACCGTCGACGTTTCGCCCCGGTCGCGCCCCACCTGCACGCCGGCAATCCGCTGCAGCGCGTCGCCGGCCGCGCGGTCGGGGAACTTGCCGATGTCTTCGGCATTGATCGAATCGACAACCTGCGTCGCATCGCGCTTGATCTGCTCCGCCGAACGAATGCTGCGGCGGATGCCCGTCACCTCGACGGTGGCGATCGGGCCGCCCTGCACGGTGGCCGTGTCGGTGGCGCTACCGGCGCCGGTCGCCTGGGCCGGGGCGGACTGGCCGGACGTCTCCGGGGCCGGCTGGCCGGCAGTCGCCGGCGCGGCCTGGCCCGCGGCCGGGTCGGCCTGCTGTGCCACGGGCTGGTCTGCCGGCGGCGTCGTGGTTGCAGGGGCTTGCTGGGCGCCGGCCGTGCCGGCAGCCATCGCGCACACGGCGGCGGCAACGGCGCGGCGCATGCACGTTGGACTCATGACTGGACTCATGTTGTCTCCGAATGTTGGTTGTGCCAGGCTCGCGACGCTCCGCCTGGGGAAGCTTTCCGATCATAGACACAAGCTTTATTCAATGCCAACGCGCTAGGCCGATTCGGTTGCGCCGATGCGACGCCCCGTGCGCCTTACCCTTTCAGCCCCGTCGCCGCCAGCAACCCTTGCGTGACACGGCGCTGGAACGCGATGTACGCCAGCGCCACCGGGAACGCGCCGAGCAGCGCGGCCGCCATCAGCTGCGCGTAGCGCACGCCGAACGCATCGTAGGTCTGCGTCAGCCCGAGGGGGATCGTCATCATGTCGTTCGACGTGACAATGATGAAAGGCCACAGGAAATTGTTCCAGGCCGCGATGAACGTGACGATCGCCATCGCCCACACGATATTGCCCGACATCGGCAGGTACACGCTCCACAGCACGCGCAGCGGCGACGCGCCGTCGAGCAGCGCGGCATCGCGAAAGTCGTGCGGCACCGCGTCGAAAAACTGGCGGAACACGTAGATCACCACCGGCGACACCACCTGCGGCAGCACGATGCCGGCATAGGTATTGATCAGGCCAAGCCCGTTCATCGTGCGGAACAGCGGTACCAGCAGCGCCTCGAACGGCAGCAGCAGCGCCAGCATCGACACCAGGAACAGCAGGTTGCGGCCACGGAAGCGCAGCTGCGAGAAGGCGAAGGCCGCCATCAGGCTGATCGCCATCGTCACCACGGTCACGGCAAGCGCCACCAGCGCGCTGTTGAACAGCCAGCGCGGCACGTTGCCGGCGCCGAGCGTCTTGGTAAACGCTTCCACGGTCCAGCGCTGCGGCAGCAGGTGCAGCGTGGGCAGGATGGTTTCGTACTCCGGCCGCAGCGCCGTCGACAGCGCCCACAGCAGCGGCGCCACCCACAGCATGGCCAGGCCCAGCGCGGATGCCACGGCGATCGCGGTCCAGTGCAGCGGCGTGTTCTTCATGGGGCCTCCGTCATTTCTTCTTCCTCAGCACCAGCGCCTGCAGCAGCCCCAGCGCGACGACGATGAACATGAAAGCCATCGCCACCGCCGCCGCGTAGCCGGCATCGCTTTGCGTAAACGCCGTTTCGTACATGTAGTGCAGCGTGACGCGGGTGGTGTTGAACGGCCCCCCGGTGGTCATGATGTAGGTCTGGCCGAACACTTTCAGCGACGCGATCAGCTGCAGCACCAGCGCCGTGACCGTGACCGGCTTCAGGGCCGGCCACGTGATGTGGCGGAACACGGCGAAGCCGCGCGCGCCGTCCAGCGCGGCCGCCTCGTACTGTTCGCGCGGGATGTTGCGCAGGCCGGCGATGAACATCAGCATGTTGAAACCCACCGTCCACCAGATCGTGGCGATGGCCACCACCGGCATGGCCCAGCGCACGTCCGAAAACCACGAGCGCTGCACGCCGAGCAGGTGGTTGACGATGCCGGACGACGGCTGCAGCATCCAGTCGGCAATCAGCGTCATCACCGAGATCGGCAGCACGTACGGCAAGAAGAAGGCGCCCTGCAGCCAGGAGCCGGCGGCGCCGTGCCGCGCCGTGAAATGGTCGACCAGCAGCGCCATCACGAGGCCCAGCGCGGTCAGCGGAATGACCGTCAGCAGCGAAAAATAAAAGGTGTTGCCGAGCGACGACCAGAACGACGGATCTTCCACCAGCGTGGCGTAGTTGGCCAGGCCGACGAAGGCGCTGGTGCGCGTCAGGCTGCTCTCGGTCAGCGACAGGTACAGCGTCTGCAGCGCCGGCAGCAGGAAGAACAGGACGAATGCCGCCATGAAGGGCAACAGCAGCAGCGTGGCGGACAGCGTTTCGGACCGGCTGCCGGTTCCGCGCGTTCTTCCCTTCATCGATCGGCTCCCCTCATCGCATCGCTCCCCTCATCGCATCGCTCCGCTCATGGCAACGTTCCTCAATAGCGCGGCGGGCGCTTCTTCAGCAGCCGCTGCGCCTCGCTCTCGAAACGGCGCAGCGCATCGGCCGGCGTCAGCTGGCCGGCCAGCGGCGCCGGCAGGAATTTCGACGCGATCGCTTCCAGCGGCCCGGCCGCGCCCATGTACCAGCCCGGCGGGTCGTAGACGACGTTGTCCGCGGCGGCCGCATACTCGGCGTTCGGCATCAGCGCGCGCGCCGCCGCCGATTCGGCCACCGGCCGGTAGGCCGGGATGTGGCCGCCCTCGGCCCAGCCGAACGAATGGGTGCTGACGTAGGCGATGAATTGCATGACGGCGCGCGTCTTGGCGGGCGCCATCGGCCGGCCCTCGTTGGCGGGGATGGCGAAACCGTGCGAATCGGCCCACGTGCTGGCGTTGCCATACAGTTGCGGCAGGGGCGCGATGCCGTAGCGGAACCGGACCGTGCCGGCTTGCGTGCCGCGCACCAGTTCCGGCACTTCCCACACGCCGTTGATCATGAAACCGGCATTGCCGGCCATGAACTGGCTGGTCGATGCGGGGTAATCCTGGCCCGGGGTCGCGTAGCCGGCCTGGAACCAGTGGGCGATGGCGGCCAGCGTGCTCTCGCCGGCCGGACCGTACGCGAAGCGGCCGTCGGCCACCACCGGCAGGCCCTGCTGGGCCAGCAGCGACAGCCACAGCCGCCAGATCGCATAGGTGCTTTGCGCCGCCTCCATCGCCAGCCCCGCCTTGCCGGTCGTCTGCTTCACGGCGCGAAACGCATCCGTCAGCGCGGGCATGCCGACGATGGGTTTCAGATTGCCGCCGGCATCGAGCAGGCCGGCCTGGCCGGCCAGGTCCTTGTTGTAGTACAGGACCAGCGGATGCATGTCGAGCGGCACGGCATAGGCATGGCCGCCGTATTGCGAGCGGGCCCACTGGCGCGGCAGGAAATCGGCGCCGCGCAGGCCCGCGGAGGCAAGCTCGGCGTCGGTGACCGGCCGCAGCACGCCACCGCCGGCCAGGTTCGGCAGCCGCGACAGGTGGATCGTCGCCAGGTCCGGCCCGGCGCCCGCGACGGTCGCCGTGATCAGCTTCGTGTAGAACGGCTCGCCCCACTTCAGCGTGGTGCTTTCCACCCGCACCGCGCTTTGCGACGCGTTGAATCCGTCGATCAGCGCGCGCATGCGGGCGCCGTCGCCACCGGACAGCAGCGTCCACATCTGTACTACCTGCACGTCGGCGCGTGCCGCGGGGCTGCACAGCAGCAGTGCCAGCGCCGCGACGGCCCATCGGCCAGCTCGCATGTCGTGTCTCCGCCTGGTCGTTCCAGGTTGTTTGTTGTCGTTACCGGGTGCCGGTACCCGTCAGGCCGCCTCGCTGGGCAGCCGCAGGCCCGGCTCCGGCGCGGCCATGCCCGGCTGGTCTTCCGGACCGGCGGACGCGTGGGTGGTCTCCGGCGTCGCCGGGATCGCCGCGGCCTGCCCCCCCATCGGCGCCGGTTCGGGTACGCGCTTGCCGCGCCACAGTTCGCTGTGGCCCAGCGGGTCCGTGTACCAGTCGTGCAGCCGCGCGTCCGGCCCGCGCGTGGCTTCGGCCAGCGCGGCGATCGGCGCCTTCGGCACGCGCTGCTCGGTCAGCAGGCCGTTCTTTTCATGGAACGTGTCCGTCAGCTGGGTATAGCAGAAGCCGGACAGCGGGCGGCAGCGGTGGATGGCGTCCATCAGCCGGCGGTAGCGCTCCAGCAGTTCCTCGCCGTCGCGCGCCACCGAATAGCCCCACCCTTTCGGGTCGGCGTCGTCCATGCAGGCGATGCCGCCGAACTCCGACAGGAACAGCGGCTTGCCGGTGCCCACGAAGCCGTCGATCACCAGCCGCCGGCGCGCCGGGCGCACATGCTCGAACGTGTATTGCAGTCCTTCGCGGGTGCCGTAGCGGGCCACCAGCTCTTCCGGGTCGGCATGGTAGTCGTGGATGTTGACGAAGTCCCCGCACGGCATTTCCCAGCCGTCGTTGCCGACCACCGGGCGCGTGCCGTCCAGCGCCTTCGTCATGTGGTACATCGCGCGCACGAAGTCGACCTGGCGCCGGTCGTGCATCAGCTCCGGCACGCCCCACGATTCGTTGGTCGGCACCCACGCCACGATGCTCGGATGGGAGATGTCGCGCTCGACCAGTTCCTTCCACTCTTCCATCACGCCGTGCACGGTTTCGCTGGAAAACCCGTAGGCGGACGGCATTTCCGCCCACACGCACAGGCCCATCACGTCGCACCAGTACAGCCAGCGCGGGTCCTCGGACTTCTGGTGCTTGCGCACGCCGTTGAAGCCGAGCCGCTTGATCAGCACCACGTCCTGGCGCAGCTGTTCGGCCGACGCCACCATCAGGCTTTCCGGCCAGTACCCCTGGTCCAGCACCATGCGCAGGTAGTACGGCCGGCTGTTGAGCAGGAAGCGGTCGCCGTCCACCGAGACGGTGCGCAGCGCCGTGTAGCTGACGACATGGTCGAGCACCAGGCCGTCGGCCGCGTGCAGCGTGATCTCGGCATCGATGAGCTGCGGGCTTTCCGGACTCCACATCCAGTGTGCCCGGGCATCGTCGATGCCGGGGTCGGGCAGCTGGAACAGCCGCGACAGGCGGCCTTCGAGCAGCATGCAGCGGTCCGACACCAGCACCTTGTCGCCCAGGCGAAGCACCACGTTGACGGTGCTGCCCGGCGCGTGGTGGGCCACGTCCGCGTCGAGGCGGATCTGCCACGTGAACACGTCCGCCGTCCAGCGCAGCTTCGCTACGTGCGAACGCGCCACTTTCTCCAGCCACACGGTGCGCCAGATGCCGGTGGTGCGCGGGTACCAGATCGAATGGGGCTCCAGCTCCCAGTCCATCTTGCCGCGCACCTTGTGCATGTCGTGCGGATCGTCCTCGGCCTGCACCACGATCTCCATCGAGCGGCCGTCCAGGTAGCGCGAGACGTCGATCGAGAACGGCCCGTGCCCGCCCTTGTGCTGCATGGCGAAGTGGCCGTTGATCCACACCCGCGCGCGGTGGTTGACGGCGCCGAAGTGAAGCTTGAGCCGTTCGTCCGGCGACGGCAGCAAGTCGTCGTCCAGCCCCACCACCCGCCGGTACCAGACGCGCCGGCGGAAGCCGCGGTCGTGCACGCCGCTGGCCGCCGCCTCGGGCGGAAACGGCACGATGATCGTGCGGTCGAACGGCACGTCGGCCGGTTCGTAATGCACGGCACCGTCGTCCAGCATCGCCTGCCACGGTCCATCCAGGTTCAGCCATTGTGCGCGCCGCAACTGCGGCCGGGGGTGGTCCACGATCTCGTTCTCCTTCAGCGGGGCTCTCATCACGTTTGTCCTTATGATAAGTGGTTTATGTCCTGCACAGCGTCACGGTTGAGCTGCCGTGCCGTGCACCTGCGCCGCGCTGCCGGCTGAGTGGGGCGGATACAACGCGCTGACACGCACGGGGCCGAATGTCACGGCGAGCGCGCCGGTGCCCATCGCCACCAGGCCGAGGCGAACCGCCGGACCCAGCCGGTGCGTCCACGTGCCGCCGCCGACCCAGTCGCGGCCGTCGCGGCTGGACCATGCCGTCCACCGTTCGCGGGCATCCTGGCCCGTTCCTTCGCGCTGCACGTCCAGCCGCAGCCAGGTCCAGCCGCCCTGCGCCGCCGGCGTGCCGGCCACCGTGTTGCCGTAGCGGGGGTGATGTACCGGCACCGGCTTCTGCTCCTTGCCGAATTCCACCTGGTGCAGGCCGGCGTTCGCCAGCACCGACAGTTTCACGTAATTGTCGTCATCCCGCATCGCCACGATGCCGGCCTGTACGTGCGGGGCGCAGCAGTCGTCCGGCGCATCGATCCGCACCCTGGCCTCGATGCGCAGGTCGCCGGGCGGCAGCGGCCGCGCCAGTAGCGGCGCGGTGTTGGTGTCCACGTACAGGTCCCCCGGCTGCGTATGCCACGCCAGGCCTTCGCCGGTGATGCGCCAGGCGCCGGGGCTGCGCAGCCAGCGCCATGGCGCCGCCGGCGGCTTCGTGAAATCCTCGTCCCACAGCAGGCGCATGTCGGCGCCGGTGCCGGCAAACGCCGGTGCCGGACGCCCACCGGCGGCGGATGTGGCCGGCGCCGGCAGTTCCCGGTCCGACGGGCCGCGCCCTTCGGCGACGACCGGCCAGCCGCCGGCCCAGTCGATCCGGTCCAGCAGCGCCGGCCGGCGTGTCAGGCCCGGCGCGAACAGCGGATCGTTCACGTCGACCGCGTGGTAGATCGTCCACCACTGACCGGCCGCATCCTGCAGCACCGCGTTGTGGCCGGCGCCGACCCAGCGGTTGCCGCTTTGCGGCAGCACCGGCGTGCCGCCGGCACGCGCCGCCGCCATGTCGTTGCCCTGTTTGTCGAGGAAGGGGCCGAGCGGACTGGCAGCGCGGCCCACGTGCAGCGCATACCCGGTCAGCGGCCCGGCGCAGCAGTCGGTGGCGGACGCGAACAGGTAATACCAGCCATCGTGCCGCACCACTTCCGCGCCTTCATAGCGGCCGGACGTGCCGACGCGGCGGGCTTCGCCCTCCACCGACAGGCCGTCGTTCGACAAGCGCTGGACGAACAGGCCGCCGCCATAGCTGCCGTAGTACAGCCAGCGCGTGCCGGCGTCGTCGATCACCACGTCCGGGTCGAACGTCCAGTCGAACTTGCAGCCGGGCGTCGCGCGGCGCGGCCCCACCACCGGCCTGCCGCTGGCCTGCCATGGCCCGGTGGGCGATGCGCTGCTGGCCACGCCGATCGAACTGTCGGCGTCGCAGCCCGGCTCGGGACTGTGCGCGTCGTCGGTATCGGTGATCGTGTAGTACAGCCAGTAGCGGCCGTCGTGGTACTGCGGCTCGGGCGCCCACAGCCACGACCTCGGCGAAGCCGGTGCCGGCCGCTGCCCGGTAAAGGAGTCGGTCACCCATTCCCACTGCACCAGGTCGGTCGAACGATAGATGGGCAGGAACCGGAAGCGGTAGCCGTCTCCCTCTTTCTCGCTGCGGCTGACCGGGTCGGTCGTGCAGTACAGGTACCAGGTGGGTTGCGGCGCGCGGGGATCGCGCAGCACCGCGGGGTCGGCGCAGTTCTGCGCCAGCTCGCCGCTGGCCAGCCTGACCGGCAGCGGATTGTGATAGGTGGAAGCTGGTTGCGCTTGCGCAGCGGCTGCGGCGTGGAGAGCCGCTGCCAGGAGAAACAGGCATGACCGCACTGGCTGCTCCTTTTTTCCAAAACGCGGAAGGTAGCATGGCTGGCCAGGGGGTGGTGCACGGATGGCGCACCGGCCATCGCGATGGGTGCCACCGCCATGGCGGCCCGGTGGCCGATCCGCCATTCCAGGCGAAGCCGGCTCTCGCAGCGCATTTTCGGTTAGTTGCAAATTTTTAACGACATGACTGCGCTGCCGGCGCCTTCCGGGAACGGGTGCCATGGACAGCGCACGCCGACGAATTGTTGCTTCTGGCCAATTAACAACGCCCAAAAGCACCAAGGTCAGTTACACTAGGCATGCAACTACACCTCTCAACCCGTCGCCATCCCCTGTCATGTCACTTCATCAACTCGTATACCTGAGTCAATCCACCCGCAAACTCGACAAGGAAGAACTGGCCGCCATCTGGGCGCAGGCCAAGGCCAATAACGCCAGGATCGATGTCACCGGAAGCCTGTTCTACAACGGCGGCTGGTTCATGCAGGTACTCGAAGGCCCTGCCCCGACGCTGGCTTCGCTGTATGCCACGATCAGCAAGGATCCGCGCCACCACGACTTGCGCCTCCTTTACAACGAGCCGGCGGACTTCCGCACTTTCGTGCGCTGGACCATGAACATGACCAACCTCGAAGAGCGGCAGGCCGACAAGTACCAGGAACTCATCGACATCGTCGAGGCGGCCAAGACGGGCCGCAAGATCTTCGGCGTGTCGGCAGCGGTGACGTTGCTGAACACTTTCAAAAGCTGACGCCATGACGACGCCGGGCACCACGTTCGCCTGGCGGCGTGGACGACCGGTTCGCGAGGCTGCCGGCACGGCAACTGCGTGCCCATGCAAAAAGGGCCGCCGGCATGCCGGCGGCCCTTTCACTTACCCGGCGAAGCCGGTCAGCGCACCGCGCCGGAGACAGCCACCGCCGTCATGTTGACGATACGGCGCACCGTGGCGCCCGGGCCCAGTACATGCACCGGCTTGGCGGCACCCAGCAGCACGGGGCCGACGGTGACGCCCTTCCCGCCCGTCACCTTCAGCAGGTTGAAGGCGATGTTGGCGGCGTCCAGCGACGGCATCACCAGCACATTGGCTTCGCCTGTAAACCCTGGCACCACGCCGCCCGCCAGCGCGACGTCGCCCTGCACTTCGCCGATCACCGGCAGCTCCGGCGCCGAATGGGCCAACAATGCGCGCGC
This sequence comes from Pseudoduganella umbonata, assembly GCF_014192225.1. GTDB lineage: Bacteria > Pseudomonadota > Gammaproteobacteria > Burkholderiales > Burkholderiaceae_D > Rugamonas > Rugamonas umbonata. Next base: position 1,213,687 of record NZ_JACHXS010000001.1, read on the forward strand.
ATCGCGCATCTTGCGGGCCGACGGACGCTCGGACGAACCGGCCGTGGAGTGCGACAGCAGCGCGACCTTCGGCTCCAGGCCGAAATGGCGCACCTGCTCGGCGGCCAGCCGCGCGATCGCCGCCAGTTCCGCCGCGGTCGGATCGTCGTTGACGTGCGTGTCGGTGACGAACAGCGTGTGCTTTTCCAGCACCAGCGCATTCATCGTCGCCATCACCTCTGCGCCCGGCGCCAGGCCGATCGTCGCGCGCACCTGCTCCAGGTGGGTGTCGATGCTTCCGCGCAGGCCGCAGATCACGGCATCGGCCTCGCCCGAGTTCAGCAGCGCCAGCGCATGGTCGGTCGCGTCCGCGCTGCCGGGATCGGCCAGCGTGAAGTCGGTGTCGCGCTTCAGGCGCAGGCCGGCGGTGGCGATGGCTTTTTCCACCTTGTCGGCAGTGCCCACCAGCACCGGCTTGGCCAGGCCTTCGTCGACGATGGTCTGCACGGCGCGCAGCACGCGCTCTTCGTCGCCCTCGGCATACACGACACGCTTCTGCGCGGCCTTGGCGGCCGTGAACAGGGGCTTCATCACGAGGCCGGTGTGGTACACCTGCTGTTCCAGCTGGGCGCGGTAGGCGGCCAGGTCGGCGATCGGCGTGGTGGCCACGCCCGATTCGGCCGCCGCCTTCGCCACGGCCGGCGCGATCGCGGCGATCAGGCGCTGGTCGAACGGTTTCGGGATGATGTAGTCGGGGCCGAACGCCAGCGTCTGGCCGGCATACGCCGCGGCCACCGTCTCCGACACTTCCGCCTCGGCCAGCTCGGCGATCGCCACCACGCAGGCCTGCTTCATTTCCTCGGTGATCCGGGTGGCGCCGCAATCGAGCGCGCCGCGGAAGATGTACGGGAAGCACAGCACGTTGTTGACCTGGTTCGGGTAGTCCGAACGGCCGGTGGCGATGATGCAGTCAGGCCGCGCGGCCAGCGCCACTTCGGGGCGGATCTCCGGTTCCGGGTTCGCCAGCGCCAGGATGACGGGGCGCTCGGCCATCGTCTTGACCATCTCGCCCGTCAGCACGCCGGCGGTCGAGCAGCCCAGGAACACGTCCGCGCCGTTCACGATATCGGCCAGCGTGCGCGCGTCGGTGTCCTGCGCGTAGCGCGCCTTGTTCGCTTCCATGTTGGCTTCGCGGCCCTGCCAGATCACGCCGCGCGAGTCGGTCACGTAGACGTTCTCGCGGCGCACGCCCAGGCCCACCATCATGTCCAGGCAGGCGATCGCCGCGGCGCCGGCGCCGGAGGCCACCAGCTTGATGTCGCCGATGCGCTTGTTGGCGACCTTGAGCGCGTTCAGCAGCGCGGCGCTGGAAATGATCGCCGTGCCGTGCTGGTCGTCGTGGAAGACGGGAATGTTCATCCGCTCGCGCAGCTTCTTCTCGATGTAGAAGCACTCCGGCGCCTTGATGTCTTCCAGGTTGATGCCGCCCACCGTGGGTTCCAGCATCGCGATGGCGTCCACCAGCTTGTCCGGATCGTTCTCGGCCAGCTCGATGTCGAACACGTCGACACCGGCGAACTGCTTGAACAGGCAGCCCTTGCCTTCCATGACCGGCTTCGATGCCAGCGGGCCGATATTGCCCAGGCCGAGCACCGCGGTACCGTTCGTAATCACGGCCACCAGGTTGGCGCGCGACGTGTATTCGGCGGCGGCAGCGGGGTTGGCGGCGATTTCCTCGCAGGCGTACGCCACGCCCGGCGAGTAGGCCAGCGACAGGTCGCGCTGGTTCGACAACGGTTTGGTCGGCACCACTTCGATCTTGCCCCGGGTGGGGAAGCGGTGGTATTCCAGCGCGTCGGCGCGCAGTTGCTGTTCGCGGCGCGCGTCCTTGCCGTCGTCGTGATTGTCGTGATTGACTTCGTTGGTCATGCTTTCTCCTTCAGCCGCCCGGGCCGCCGCGATTCGGCGGCGCCCGGGCGCAATGTAAATAATTCGGGTTACGGCCGTCATCGCCTGACGCGATATCAAAGTGACATGGCATGCGTAACCGTCAATATTACCCTGAAGTGGCGGCGCGTGTGCGGGGCCCTTTTGGCACGATCGTTCGATTGGACGGGGTTTCCGCCAAACGAAACACGGCGAAATCGGCGATCCGCTGACGCGACAGCGTGGTCCGGAAACCGAACAGGCCGGCGCCAACCCGTTGGCGCGACGCGAAATACTGCACATTGTCGACATACAGCCGGGTGCCCGCGCCATCGACGACGATGCGCACCCGGTAGGGGTGATTGGCACGCAGCAGGTATGGACTGTCGGTATATTCCTGCAGCAGTATCCGCTCGCCGCTGCCGTCGTAGCGGCGGAAGCGCGTCGTCGCGTTGTGGTTGCCGCCGATGCCGGCATAGAACATCGGCACGCGGTCGTAGTCGGACAGCCTGCCCGACAGCGGCCGCGTCATCTTCGCCTGCCAGAACATGTTCATGTCCGACAGCCGGTCACCCGGATTGCCTTCGTCGAGCACCGTGCACGTATAGGAAATTTCGTAATGGCCATCGAGCGGCTCGGCCAGCCACACCGTCAGCCCGCCGCGCGTGTCGAGCAGCAGCGCGCCGTCCTTCACCGTCACGACATCGCGCGGATCGCCCTTTTCCGCCTCCACCCGCCAGCGCCGGCTGTCGAAGGTCGTGAAATCGTCCCGCACCAGCAACCTGCCGGGCGGCGCGGCCCGGCCGTCGAGCGCCAGCAGGCCCAGCGCCCCGAGCCCCCACTGGGCCGCCGCATTGGTGGACATGCGCGGCGCCTCGTCGATATCGTCCAGCACCGCCGGCCGCGCCACCCGTCGCACCGCGAAATCGACATCGCGCAGCCCCGCCTTGCCGGCTTCGAACAGGCGCCATGCTTCCGTCATCAGCCCCCCTCTCTCCGCCACGCTGCCTGCCTGCGCCGCCGCGTAGCCGAGCAGCCGGGCATGCCCCTGCGACAGGTTCAGCTTGCCGAGGTCCTGCCCGAGCGCCGCCTTTTGCGCTTCCGGCGTGGCGTTGTACAGCCGGCAGTAGCGCAGCCACGCGTCGCGGAACGCCGGCTCCGGCAAGGTGCGCAGCAGTTCGGCGCAGATCTCCGTCAGGCCGAACACGGCGGACAGGTGCGATACCGAGATCTTGTCCGAGTCGCTGATGCGGAACGCGCCCGTGTCCAGGTCCATGACGGCGCTGCCGGTGAAGAAGCCGCGCGGCTGCGCCGCGATCGTCCTCATGCTGGCCAGCAGTTTATCGCGCCAGACCTTGTCGCCGGTGCGCTCCCAAGCGGTGAACCACGCGCCGGCGATGGCGCCCCAGTCGGTGCCGAACCCCACGCTGGCTTCGTTGGCGCCAGGCGCCGCGCGCTGCCCGATCTTCCGCCCCGGCACGATGTCGCGCAGCCGGCGCACCGCATCCTGCTGTTCGGCCAGCAGGTCGCCGATGCGCTCGTCGGCCGTCAGGTAGTACATGAAACGCCGGTTGATCGCCGTGGAAATGCGCAGCTGCTTGGCGCTGTCGCCCCAGTGCTGCACGCCATGGCGCGTGCCGAGCGGGCTGAACGGGCCAATGTGGTGGACATCGACTTCGCCCGTATGGCGCGTCATCGCCTCGGCGAGACGGAACGCGTCGGCGCGGCCCGAATGCAGGAAGTAGTGCCACAGCCAGATGTCGGTGGACAGTTCCGAATTGTCCCAGGCGAAGCCGCCGACGTCGTAGCGCCACTGGTGGCGGCGCGGATCGTAGGTATGCATCACGTCGCCGTAATCCCAGAAGCCGTACCAGCGGCGCTGCTCGACCTGGCCCTTGTAGTAGTCGAACAGCGCCGCCAGCCGCGCTTCCAGCGGTGCCGCCCGTGCGCCGCCCCGTCCCTGCGGCGCCCAGTAGTCGCTGAATACGCCGGCCGCGTGCAGCCGCTCCGGCGGCGCCATCAGCCGGGGCGGCCGGGCGATGCGTGCGCCGATCGCGGCCAGGCCGGCCGCTGGCGGCGTGGCCGGCAGCAGTTGCAGTTCCAGCTCGCTGGTGCGCGCGATGCCGTGCGGCGTGCCGAAGCCGGGCTCGTAATCCTCATACGTGATGTCGAGCGCGGCGCGCTGTTTCTCGTGCGTCTCCTGGCCCATGCCGTCGTGGAAGAAGCGCAGCTGCATCGGCGGCGCTTCCGGCGCCCACAGCCACAGCGTGACGGCGCAATCGTCGCCGGCGGCGCCGGTGATGTCGATCTGGCCCGGATAGCTTTGCCAGAAGTTGCGCACGCCGAACGCCACGCCGCCACGCACGCCGCCCACGTAGGCGGTACCGCCGGCGCGCGTGCCGCCGCCGGCCGGGATCCAGCCATGGCCCTTCGCGGTCCGCTTGACGATGGTGAAGCCGTCGGCGTTCGGCTGCACCAGCCGGTAATCGCCGAACGCGGGAACGTATTGCAGGCCATCGCGCACTGCCGGCGGCAACTGCTCCGCGGGCGGCAGCGGCAGGCCGGCCACCTGCAGGGCGGCGTTGGCCTCCCCCACGTCGCGCCGCAGGCCCGTCAGCCCGCGCACGCTTTCGGCAAACACGCCGCCGGCGGCGGACGTGAAGCGCACGTGGCGGTCGTGCGGCGCGCCGTCGGGCGCCGTACCGAAACGCAGGCCGATGCCGCGCACAGCAAGCCTGGCCGGATCCACGTCGACGACGAACGTGTGCAGCACGCGGACCGCATCGCTGTCGCGGTGGAACTCGAGCCGCAGCGTGAACGGCAGCAGCGCGGCTCCCGCACCGGCGGCGCCGCCCGCGCGGTGCGTGCCGGTCAGTTTCAGCACGGCGCGCACCGGGCCGTCCTGCTCCACGTGCACCTGCGCGATGTCACCCAGCCAGCGCTGCCGCGGCGCCGTGCCGCCTTCGCCATCGCTCACGGCGTCGTTCACCGCATCCGTCAGCAGCACCAGTTCGCCATCGCGCAGCAGCGTATGGCCGGCCAGCGCGACCCCGTCGAGGACCTTGCTGCCCTTGCCCGGCACGCGGGCCCGCAGCCTGCCGGTATCGACGACCAGGCCATCGCCGTCGCGGCTCACCATGCCGGGACCGGCCGGCGCCGCCGGTCCGGGCTGCAGGTCGTAACCGGCGGCCGGGGTGCCGCCACCGACCGCGTGGCCGCTCCATTTCAGCGAACCATCGGGCCAGAACGCCAGCGGCCACGACTGGATCGGCGCTGCCGCGCCACCGGCGGCGCGCAATGAAAAGCCGCTGTCGCGGGGCACCAGGCCCTGCGGCCACGGTACGCCGAACGTGGTGCCGGCGAAGCTGCCGGGCGGTTCGCCATCGAGCCAGCGCAGCGCGGTTGCCGGTGGCTGCGCGGTGGAAGTACTGTCGACGGCGCCGGCATCGGCGGCGCGTGCCGGCAGCATCGTCAAAGCCGGCGCGCCGGCCAGCAGCGCGGTGAGTTTCAGCAGGTTGCGGCGGTCCATCGGTCTCCTTGGTTGTGTCAGGTTATGGCTCAATAGCGGTATGCAAGCGAGACGCCCAGTGTACGACGTTCGCCCAGCCAGCCCGCCACCGAACCGTAATCGCCGTTCACGAGGCGCTTGTAGTAGGTCTTGTCGAATGCATTGTTCAGGAAGACCGACGCGCTCCATTCGCCGTCGCCCAGCTTGCCTTCGGTACCGGCCGCGAATGCGGCGAGGCCGTAGCCGGGTACCCGCGTGAACTGCGACGTGTCGACGGTACCGAACATCCAGCTGCGGTAGGCGTAGCGGGCCGAGACGAACGAGCGCAGGCCGCTGTCGCCCGTCCAGCCGTAGCGCACGCTGGCGTTGGCGGTCAGCTTCGGCGCGTTGAACACGCGCGCGCCGGTGAGGTTGCACGACGGCGGCGGGTTCGGCGCCAGCGTCACTTCGGGCGGGCAGCGCGCGTTGTCGTAATGCGTGTAGTACGTGTCGTTCCACACCGCCGCCGCGTCGATGCGCCAGTTGCGGTCCGGTGCCCAGCGCGCGCTGGCCTCGGCGCCGCGCGAGATGAACGTGCCGGCGTTGAGCAGGTACACCTGCTGGTCGTCGGGGTTGTAGCCCTGGGTCTGGAAGTCGCCGATCTCGGTCAGGAACAGCGCGCCCTTCAGCGCCAGCCGGTCGCCGGCCAGGCTGGCCTTGACGCCTACTTCGCCGGTCTTGGTTTTTTCCGGCTTGATGTACAGCGAATCGAGGCCGGCCTGGCGGGCCGCGCCGGCCGAGATGTTCAGGCCGCCGGATTTCTCGCCGTACGACGCGGCCGCATAGGTGCTCCAGCCGGGAGCCGTGCGCCAGGTGGCCGTCAGCGTGCCGGACGGCAGCGTGTGGTTTTCTTCCAGGTAGCCGGAATTGAACGGCACGCGGTTGTAGCGGATGAAGCTGCCGCCCTTCTTCTGCACGTTGGCGCGCACGCCGGCCGTGATGTCGACCGAGTCGCCCACGTGCAGCGTGCCCTGCGCGAACGGCGACAGCATGCGGTCGCGCAGCAGGCCGTGACGGATGATGTCGAGGTTGCGGAACGCCGTGCTGTCCAGCCACAGGGCCGGCACCGTGGTGTTGGCGTAGCGCGTGTGCGCCAGCGTCTGGGCGTGCTGGCCCAGGTACGTCAGGCCCAGCGCATATTCGAGGGGGCGGCCGGCGGGCGAATCGAGCCGTACTTCCTGCGACCACGTCTTGTCGCGCACCTCGGTGCCGGTATTGGCATAGACCTGCACCGACAGGCCGTCGGCCATCGTCGGCTGCGAATGGAAGTAGCGCAGCGACGTGACCGAGCGCAGGCGCCAGCCGCTGTCGAGCTGCAACTCGGCCAGCGCCGACACGCCGCCCTGCACCACGTGGATACGGTTCTCGTCGTCCAGGTCGACATGCGGGCCGAACACCACGTTGTTGCCCGCCGCGGCGGAATGCGTCAAGTACGTGTCGCGGCCGTCGACCGCGTGCGTGGCCACCAGCACCGCGGTCGGTTCGCTGTTGCTGTTGTTGTAGTCGGCGGACAGGCGCAGCGTGAATCGGTCGCCGCCACGATACAGCAGCTGGCCACGGACGCCGTTCGACGAGCCGCCATTGAGCTTGTTGCCGGTGCGCAGATTGGTCACCGCGCCGTCCGAATTGCTGCGCACCACGTTGACGCGGCCGGCCCAGTCCTGCGACAGGGGGCCGGAGACGACGCCGCGCACGCGCTGGTAGCCGTGCTGGCCGGCCGATACCGCGACGCTCGCCTCGGGCACGAAGGTGGGCGATTTCGTCGTGATGTTGACGATGCCGCCGGTGGCGTTCGCGCCGAACATCGTGCCCTGCGCCCCGCTCAGCACCTCGGCCTGGGCGATGTCGCCAAGGCTCGACAGCATGCCCGGACGGGCCAGGTAGACGCCATCGACATAGACGGCCACGCTGCCCGGCATGCCGATATTCGAGTCGCCGGAGGCCTGGCCGCCGCCGTCGCCGACGCCGCGGATCGTCACCTGCATGTCGGACGGGTCGGTGCTCTGGATGTTCAGGCCCGGCACCAGCTGCTGCAGTTCTTCCAGCGTGGTGACATTCTGCTCGTCGAGCTCGGCGCCGCTGATGCGGTAGGACGACGTGGGCGTGCGCTGCGGATCGTCTTCCAGGCCGCCACGGCCGGCCTGGCGCGTACCGCTGACGGTGACGGTCGCCATCGCCGCAGGCTGCGCCGCCGCGGCGATGGCGGGCGTGGCGGGAGCGGCCGGCGCGGACACCTTCCGCAGCGGCACCGCCGCCGGCGCTTCCGGCTTCGCGATGACGCGGCGGCGGATCGTCAACGATGCGCCGCTGCCGCTGGCCAGCTCGAAGCCGCTGCCATCGAGTGCGCGGCTGATCGCCTCCGCGGCGTTGTAGCGGCCGACGACGGGCGCCGAGCGCGCGTCGCCCAGCAGGCGCGGGTCATAGGCCAGCGCCACCCCGGTGTCGGCGGCGATCGCCAGCAATGTCTGTTCGAGCGGCGCGGCCGGCAGCCGGTAGTCCTGGCGCCCGGCCTGGGCATGGGCGCAGGCAGTGGCCACCAGCGCGGGAAGAGTGGCCAGCACGGCCACGGTCAGGGAATGCTTGTGCAAGGGATACCTCATTGATGTCGTTGGTAATCCCCTTGTGGGACGAGATGCGAAAAGCGTCAGCGCCAGCCGAAAAAAAATGTCATTCGACGACGGTCAGCAGCCCGTAGCGCGCGACTTGCACCGGCAGCACGCCGGCGACCTGCCGCAGCGCGCCCTCCAGGTCGGCGAGCCGGAACACGCCGCTGATGACGTGCTCCGCCGCGGCGCCGCGCACCCGCAGGATGCCGCGATGGTAGCGGCCGAAGGCTTCGGCCAGGTCGGGCAGCGGCAGGCGGTCGGCCACCAGCATGCCGCGCGTCCACGCGGTGGCGGCGTTGAACGACAATGGCGACGCTTCGGCGCCGTCCCCGTCGAAGGTGTACGCGGTGCCGGATGCGAGGGCGACGGGTGCGCGGCCCGGCAGGCGCAGCGACGCGCCGGCGCCGCGCACGGCAACGATGCCGCGCCGCCCCAGCCGCCCGGCACACAGCTCGGCGCCATCGCAGCCGATGTCCGCGCCGGCCACCGCCACGGTGAGCGGACCACGGCAGCTGACCAGCAACTGGCCCTGCCGCAGGTGCAGCCGGATCGGGGCGCCGGCCGGGCCGCCGGTCCGCGAGGCGCGGGCGAGATCGATGCGCGAGCCGGCATCGAAGCGCAGCGCGGAGCCGTCCGCCAGCGTGGCCGCGCCGTGCTCGCCGACGCCGCTGCGCCAGGTCGCATCGTACCCCAGCTCGTTCGCCAGCTTCCAGCCGCCGGCGCCGGAGACGGCCAGCATCGCCATGCCGAAGCCGGCCCGCAACGCGCGGCGGCGCTCTTCCACGGGATGGCGCAGCGCGCGCGCCATCGCGATGCCATCGCCGGCACGGGGGCCGCGCATCCGGCCCAGCCGGTCCTGCAGCGACGCCCATGCCGCCGCGTGTTCCGGCGCGCCGTCGTGCCACTGGCGAAATGCCGCCAGTGCCCGGTCGTCCTGATCCGGATCGCGCAGCCGCACTTCCCAGTCGATCGCCGTGCGCTCGGCGCGGCTGCGCGCGGGGCTGCTCATGGTGCGCTCATGCCGCGGGCCAGCACGCGGCCAGCGCCTGCGCCACGTACTTGCGCACCATGCTGACCGACACGCCGAGGCGCTGCGCGATCTCGGCATAGCCGAGCTCCTCGAACTGGCTGAGGATGAAGGCCTCGCGCGCCTTCGACGACAGCGTCGCCAGCGCGGCATCGATGCGCACGATCTCCTCGACCGTCATGCAGACTTCCTCGGCGGAAGCAGCGTGCCCTTCCGGCCGCAGTGCCAGCTCGGCCAGCCACGCGCGTTCCAGGTCGCGGCGGCGCCAGAACTCGTACGTGAGGCGGCGCGCGATCGTCGTCAGCAGCGCGCGCGGCTGGCGGATGTGGCTCACGTCGTCGAGCGCGGCCAGTTCGGTGAAGGTGGAAGCGGCCAGGTCTTCCGCATCGTTGCGGGACCCTACCAGCCGGTGGACGGCGGCGGTCAGCCAGCCGTAGCTGCGCTTGAATTCACTGCCCAGGAAGGCGTTGCGCAGCGCCAGGAGTTCGTTGGATCGGGGTGCGGCGTTCATCTTTTCCGGCGTTCATCATCTATTTGTCGGCAAAACCGCGGCTGGCACGGCAGGATGCCCGGTGCATGGCCGCGCCGCCAATATAGAGGGACCGATCAGGAAACAGAACGAACCATTCCGACTATGCTTCGTCGGAATTCGCCATTGCGGCGAAGAGGGCAAGCGCCTGGCGCGGAAACCGCACCGGGTGCCGGGGATAACCCGGCGCTGCAGGGAATAACGACCGACGGATCAGCGCGGATTGCGGCGGCGTTCGCCGTGCCGATGGAATTGCGGCGAGCACAGCACGCGCAGCGCGATCTCGCGCGGCACGCCGGCACGCTGCATGTATTCCAGCGCCGGATGGATGCCATCCTCCTCGACAATCTTCAATGCATCCTCCACACGCGCAGCCGTCGTTGCGTCAGCGCGCGACCTCGTCGTGCCGCGTTCCGCCATGATGCTTTCCAGTCACAAGAAACCGCAAATGGTACACCAACGCGGGGGCGCGCGGCGCCCGTTTTCTTGTCTTTTTTCTACGCCAAACACTGCACGCCGCCACTCAGTTGCCGATGCCCGTGCCCAGTGACCGGCGCAGGTCGTCCAGCGATGCGGGCTTCGTCAGGTGCAGGTCGAAACCGGCCGCCGAGGCCCGTTCGACATCGCCTTTGCGGCCATAGCCCGTCAGGGCCACCAGCCGCAGTGCGCGCCCGGCGGCAGCCTCGCGCAGCGCCGCGGCCAGTGCATAGCCGTCCATGTCCGGCAAGCCGATGTCGAGCAGCGCGGCATCGACCGGCCGGGCGCCATACGCGGCCAGCGCCTCATGCGCGGTGTACGCCACCCGCACATCCAGGCCGATATGGCTCAACATTTGCGCGCTGGCCTGCGCGGCATCCTCGTTGTCGTCGACCAGCAACACGCGCAAGCCCTGCGGCACCGGCACGTGCGGCGCCCCGGCGGGCGCCAGGCCGCGGGGCGCCAGCGGCAACAGCACTTCGAACGTGCTGCCCTGCCCCTCGCCGGCACTGTGCGCCGTCACCCGGCCGCCGTGCAGCTCGACGATCTTGCGCACGATCGCCAGCCCCAGTCCGAGCCCGCCGGTACGGCGCGCCAGTTGCTGCGGTGCCTGGAAAAACGGGTCGAACACGCGCGCAAGCAGGTCCGGCGCCATGCCGGCGCCACGGTCGCTGACAGCCAGGCGCGCCATGTTGCCGTTGCGCGTCGGCACCTCCGCCAGCGTGACCGTGGCTGCGCCGCCACCGAACCGGCCGGCATTCGACAGCAGGTTGCCGAGCACCTGGGCCAGCCGGCTGTCGTCGCCGGCAACCCACAGCGCGTCCGGCGCCTCGAGCGACACGCGCAGGCCGGTTGCCGCGGCGGCAACCGCCTGCCGCACGATGTCGGCCAGGTCGACCGGCCGCAGCTCCAGCTCCAGCTTGCCCGAAGCGATGCGCGACACGTCCAGCAGGTCGTCCACCAGCCGCTTCAGATGGGCCACCTGGCGCCGCAGCACGGCCCGTTCGCGTTGGGCGCCGGCATCGCCGCGCAGGTCCATCAGGTCCAGCGATGCAACGATCGGGCTGAGGGGATTGCGCAGCTCGTGCCCGAGCACGGCCAGGAATTCGTCCTTGGCGCGGCCGGCTTCGCGCGCCTCGGCCAGCGCCTCTTCCTGCGACGCCACCGCCCGTTCGAGGGAAGCCAGCAGGTCCGAGCGCTCGCGTTCGTGCCGGTCGCGCGCGGCTGCCGCCGCGGCCAGCGCCTGCCCCATCTGCCCGATCTCGCGCACGCGCGACGGCTCGACCAGCACCGGCTTGCCGGCCCCGAGGGCGGCGGCGCCCTGCACCAGGCTGTCGATGCGGCGCACGATGCGGCGCGCCAGCAGCGAGGCCAGCGCGATGCACGCCGCCAGCGTCAGCGCCAGGCCCGCCGCGTACACCATGGCGCCGCGCAGCAGCGGCGAGCGCAGCGACGCGGTCGGCGCGCTGACGACCACCGTCCAGCCCCAGCGCGACGATGTCGTGAAAGCGGTACGCACCGGGACGTCCTCGATGGTCCGCGAATCGCCGGTGCCTTCGCGGGCGGAGCGCATCAGCCGCTGCAGGCCGGGACTGGCCATGCCGGCCAGGTAGCGTTCGTGCTCGCGGGACCGCGCCACGCGCCGCCCGTCGCCATCCATCACGGCGATCACCCAGTCGCCCGGTGCGCGCTGGCGCCGGATCACGTTGACGATGCGGTCCGGCGCGATCACCGCGGACAGCACGTAGCGGCCGCCGGGCAGGTCGACGGGCACGCGCACGGGGAATGCCGCGCGGCCGCCGGCGCCGCGTACGACCCCGCCGGCGACCGGTGCGCGGCCGGCCACCGCGCGGGCCAGGCTGGAAGGATCGGCCACCGGTGCCGGTGGGGCGCCGAACGGCGCCATCGTGCGGAATACCGAACGCCCCGCCGCGTCGGACAGGATCACGCCCAGCCACTGGGCCTGCGCCCTGGCCTGCTGCGTTGCCACGTCATGGAAGGTGCGCATGTCGCCACTGCGCGCCAGCGGGGAATTGGCGATGCCGGCCAGCGCCGCCGCGGCGCCGTCGTGTTCGGCATCGACGGCCGACGACAGCGCGCGGGCCAGTTCAAGCATCGAACGGTCCTGCTCGCGCTGCTGCACGCCGGCGGCCGTCATCAGGCCCCAGGAGCCGAGCAGCGCGAGCGGCAGGAAGCCGATCGCTGTCAGCAGGAGCAGCAGGTGGCGCAGGCTGAGCGTGATGCCGCGGCGGTCGTGCATGGGTCGGGCCCGGCTAGGAAAAGGCCGATTATAGCGGGCATCCTTCGTCCCGGCAGGGTCCGGCCTGGCTTTCAGGCTGCTGTCAACCGGCCCCTGCCAGCTGGCTCCTGCGATATGCCTGCGGTGCGCGGCCCACCAGCGCCGTGAAAGCCCGCGTCAGGTGCGCCTGGTCGAAGAAGCCCAGCTGCTGCGCCAGTGCCGCCAGGTCCGGGCAGGCCGGTGCCGCCAGCAGCGCCGCCGCTTCCTGCAGCCGGTAGCGTTGCACGACCCACTTCGGCGGCACGCCCACGTGCTCCTGGAACAGGCGCTGCAGTCCCCGTTCCGGCACGCCCGCCACCGCCGCCAGCATGGCGACGGAAACGGGCCCTTGCGGCGCCGCGGCCGCGTCGAGGGCACGCTGGGCCAGCGCCGCGCGGGGATCCGGCCGGGCCGCCGCCGCGGCCGGCGCCAGCAATGCCAGCACCGGCGCCATCATCGCGTCGTCGTCGCCGCCGCCCTGCACCTGCCGCGCCGCGGCGCCCGCATCGGTGCCGAACACCTGTTCCAGCGGCAGGACCTTGCCGGTCAGCGAGGCAGCCGTTCCCTGCCACCATGGCCGCAGGCCGCCGGCGCGCAAGCGCACGCCCAGCGCCCGTCCGCGGCCCGACAGGGTCTTGTCGAACGCCCCCCGCACGACGCCGTGCAGCGCGCCCGCCCCGGCTTCGAAGACGAGGTGCGCATGCGGATACGGCAGCACGCGCTGCACCTGGGCCGGCGCGCCCTCCAGGTTCCATTCGACGATCCACAGGTAGTCGACGAACGGGGCCAGCACGGCCGGCGGCGGGTAGCGCCGCAGGCCGAAGCGGCGCGGCATCGCGTGCGGGTCCAGGATGCCCTTCGGTAAGTCGTTGCCCGCGTGTTCCCGCATGTCGCTTTTTTCCAATCCGCCTCCGGCCCCGCCCGATATAGTGGCGCCATTATCAACCAAGGAGGATGCCATGCACACCATCGCCGCCCTTGCCCTCGCCGCCGGGCAGGCAGTCGCCCCGGGCCAGCCCGCCGAAGCGGCCGGCACGTTCGACGTGAAGATCGTCCCCGTCCCGGTCCCCGCCGCACGCGGCACCGGCGACGATACGCGGGCACGCATGACTCTGACGAAGACTTTCCATGGCCCGCTATCCGGCGCCGCCGAGGGGGAGATGCTGACGGCCGGCACGCCGGCGGCCGGAAGCGCCGGCTATGTGGCCCTGGAGCGCTTTACCGGCAGCCTCGATGGGCGCCGCGGCAGCTTCGTGATGCAGCACTCGGGGACCATGCACGAAGGCCGCCAGGACCTCGCCATCGTGATCTCGCCGGGGTCGGGCACCGGCGAACTGGCCGGCATCGCCGGGACCGCCACGATCCGCATCGACGGCAAGCAGCATTTCTATACGCTGCGCTACACGCTGCCGTCGCGCTGAGCGGAGGGCGGGCGGGGCACTCATGCCGCCTGGCTGACCGCCCCTCGATCCAATCGACGGCAGCAGCGTACTGGTGTCGGACACCGGTCTCTGGGTGTCGGACACCGGTTTTTTCCAGACCCTGCCCGATCATCTGCGCAGAAAACCGGTGTCCGACACATGAATGTCCGACACCAGACACCCCGCCTGCGACGGAAGAGCCCAACAGGAATGATTCTCATTCCTGGTGGATGTCGCCTATAATGCCAGTCACCTGAACCTTCGCTGCCACCGCCGCCGCCCTGCCCGCGCGCGCCGGTGCGCGGCGTGTCAACCGCCCGCCCCGACATGAAACGCGATTCCCTGCCCGCCGGCGCCACGCCTGCCGCCCCGCTGCACCGCCCGCTGCGCCGCCTGGTTCTGCCGACCTGGAAACAGGTGTGGTTCCAGCTGCACTGGTTCATCGGCATCACGGCCGGCACCGTCCTGGTCGTGATCGGCCTGTCCGGCGCGCTGCTGGTGTTCAAGGAAGAGATGCTGGACCTCGCCAACCCGGGCGTGCGTCACGTGCCGGTGCAGAACGCGCCGGTGCTGGCGCCCCAGCAGGTGGCGCAGGCGGTGCGCGCCGCCCACCCGGAGCGCCGCGTCACGTCGGTGATCGTGTATTCGGCGCCCGGCGCCGCGGCCCGCGCCGGCCTGGCCGCGCTGCCCGGCCAGCCGCGCGGCGAGTCGGTCTACGTGCATCCTTACGCCGGCACGATCCAGCCGGAACTGGTGGGCGAGGCCGCGTTCGAATGGATCGAGTTCCTGCACCGCTGGCTGCTGCTGGAACGCGAAACGGGCAAGCCGGTGACCGGTACGCTGGCACTGTGCCTGCTGGGGCTGGCGCTGTCCGGCCTGTACCTGCGCTGGCCGCGCAACGCCGGCAACTGGCGCACCTGGCTGACCGTGGACACGCGCCTGAGAGGCCGCTCGTTCCTGTGGGCGCTGCATGCGGTGGCCGGGACCTGGGCGCTGCTCGCCTATATGGTGTTCACGCTGACGGGCGCGTACTGGGCGTTCGATGCGGTGCGCGACACGGTCGATGGCTGGGCCGGCGTGAAGCGGCCGCCGCGCGAAGCGCCGGCGAAACCCGCCGCGCGGACCCCGGGCCAGAAACGCGACAGGCCGGCACCGGTGGACCTGGCTCCGGCATGGAACACGTTCACGGCCAACGCGCCGGGCTGGCAGATGGCGTTCCTGCGCTTCACCGACAAGCCGAACGCCCCGGTCCAGGTGGCCTGGCTGGCCGCCGACGCGCCGCACCCGCGAGCCCGCAGCGCGATGACGATCGCCCCGGACGGCACGCTGGCGAAGAACGAACCGTATGCGGCGAAGTCGGCCGGCGCCCGCGCGCTGACGACCATCTACCCGCTCCACATCGGCACCTACTTCGGCCTGCCGGGCCAGGTCGCCATGATGCTGGCCAGCCTGGCCCTGCCCGGCTTCGCCGTGACCGGCTGGATGCTGTACCTCAAGCGCCGGCGCCAGGCCCGCGCCGCGCGCGCCGAACGCGCGCGCCTGCAGGCGATCGACGGCGCCGCGCATCCGCCCGCCGCGAGCGCGCTCGAGCCGGTGTTGGTCGCCTACGCCAGCCAGACCGGCCAGGCCGAACGCCTCGCCCTGCGCACCGCCGCCGCACTGCGCGCTTCCGGCACGCCGGCCGATGTGCGCGCCGTCGCTACGCTGACCCCCGCCGACCTGGCCGGCTACCGCGACGCGCTGTTCGTGGCCAGCAGCTATGGCGAAGGCGAACCGCCCGACGGCGCGCGCCGCTTCGCCCGCCAGCTGGCCGGGCGCGACGTCCGCCTGCCTGCCTTGCAATATGCCGTGCTGGCACTGGGCGACAGCGCCTATCCGCAGTTCTGCGGCTTCGGCCGCGCGCTCGACGGGCGGCTGGCCGAACTGGGCGGCACGCGCCTGTTCGCCCCGGTCGAGGTGGACAACGGCGACGAGGCCGCCGTCGCGCGCTGGTCGTCCGCGCTGGCCTGCCTCGGCGCCGCCCCGCTGGCGGCGGCGCCGGCCAATGCCGGCGAACCATGGCAGGCGTGGACGCTGGCGCAGCGCACGCTGCTCAATCCCGGCAGCCTTGGCGCGCCGCTGTATGAAGTACGCCTCGCCGCGCACGGGCAAGCGCCGGCGCCCGCCTGGCTGCCGGGCGCGCTGGTCGAGATCCAGGTCCGCCACGCCGATGCCGTCGTGCAGGCCTGGCTGGCGCAGGCCGGCCTCGATGGCCGGGCCGTCGTCGGCCGGGACACGCTGGCCGCCCTGCTGGCCGCCAGCGAACTGCCCGATGCCGGCCACCGCTTCGCTTCCGCGGGCGCCTGCGCCGCCGTGCTGAAACCGCTGGCACCGCGCCGCTATTCGGTGGCATCGCTGCCGTCCGACGGCGCGGTGGAACTGCTGGTCCGGCAGGTGCGGCACGAACAGGGGCTGGGCCTTGCGTCGGGCTGGCTGACGGCGCACGCGGCACCGGGTACCGCGCTGCGCGCACGGCTGCTGGAAAATCCCGGCTTCGCGCCGGTCGATGCCGACGTGCCTTGCATCTTCATCGGCAACGGTTCCGGCCTGGCCGGCCTGCGCGGCCACCTGCGTGCCCGCGTGGCCGCCGGCCGGCAGCGCAACTGGCTGCTGTTCGGCGAGCGCCAGCGCGCGTTCGACGGCATCTGCGCGGCCGAACTGGGCGGCTGGGCCGCCGGCGGCTTCCTGCCCGAACTCGACCTGGTGTATTCGCGCGATGGCGAAGGCTATGTGCAGGACCGCCTGCGCGCCCGCGCCGCGGTGCTGCGCGCCTGGATCGCCGACGGCGCCGCGGTCTATGTCTGCGGCAGCCTGCAGGGCATGGCCGGCGGCGTCGATGCCGCGCTGGCCGACCTGCTGGGCCACGATACGGTGGAACTGCTGGCCGCCGAGGGCCGCATCCGCCGCGACGTGTACTGACACGTCACCGCCATACCCCTTTCCCGCCATGCCGGCATCCCTCTTTTGGAAGAGGCGGCCGGCCAGGGGGCCGCTGCGCCTACCTCTCGTCATATACTGCCGGCAACCAACAACCAGTGATTGCCCTGCCATGCCCGGTACCCTGCGCTCCTCCCTGCTGAAAGCGGCCATCGTGCTGCTGACGGCCGCGATCTTCGCGCTCGACGCGTTCACGTCGATGGACAGTGCGATCGCCGTGATGTACGTCGTCGTCGTGCTGGCAACCGCGCACGTATGGCCAGGCCGCGTGCTGGCGGTGACGGGGTTCTGCCTGGTGCTGACGCTGTCCGCGCACCTGATCACCGGCTATTTCGGCGTCGTCAATTCGTCGCTGGCCCGCTGCGCCGTGAGCCTGGCGGCGATCGGCATCAGCGGCTACCTTGCCCATGCGGGCGCGCAGGCCACGGCCCGGCTGCTGCAGCGCGAGGAATCGCTGCGGCTGTCGCGCATGCAGCTGGCGCACGTGACGCGCGTGACAACGCTGGGCGAGCTGGCGGCGTCGATCGCGCACGAAGTGAACCAGCCGCTGGCCGCCATCTCGGCCAACGGCGAAGCGGCGCTGCGCTGGCTGCGCCGCCAGCAGCCCGACCCGCAGGAAGTCGAACACGCGCTGCAGCGGATGCTGGCCGACACGTGCCGCGCCAGCGAAGTGATCCGCCGCATCCGCGCGCTGGCGCAAAAAGGCGACGCGACGCTCGCGCCGGTCGACGTGGCCGGCATCGTGCACGACTGCGCCGCGCTGCTGCAGCGCGAGCTGGCCAGCCATGGCGCCACGCTCGCCGTCGACGTGGCGGACGGCCTGCCGCCGGTCGCCGGCGACCGGGTACAGCTGCAGCAGGTACTGATCAACCTGCTGATGAACGGCATGCAGGCGATGGAGCCGAACGGCGGCACGCTGCGGCTCGCCGCCGCGCCATGGGGCGATGGCGTGCGTATCGCCGTCACCGACGAGGGGCCGGGCATCCCGGAAGACCAGTGCGGCCGGCTGTTCGAACCGTTCTACAGCACCAAGCCCGATGGCATGGGGATGGGCCTGCCGATCTGCCGTTCGATCGTCGAGGCGCACGGCGGACGCATCGCGGCCGTGCCCGGCGGCCCCGGCGCGACGCTGGAGATCTCGCTGCCGGCCTACCGGGCCGCCGCCGCATGAAGCCGCTGGTCTACATCGTCGACGACGACGCGGCGCTGCGGGATGCCTTGTCGAGCCTGCTGCGCTCGGCGGACATGGACGTCGCCACGTTCGGTACCGTCGCCGGATTCGTCGCCCACTGCCGCGACGAGCGCAACAGCTGCCTGCTGCTGGACGTGCGGCTGGGCGGCCACAGCGGCATGGACCTGCATGCCGAACTGAAGGCACAGGGCTGTGCGCTGCCGGTGGTGTTCATGACCGGCTTCGGCGACATTCCCATGTCGGTGCGCGCCATGAAGGCCGGCGCCGTCGACTTCCTGGCCAAGCCGGTGCGCGTGGAGGAACTGCTCGACGCCGTCGGCCAGGCCCTGGCCCGCGACGCCGCCGACCGTGCCGGCCAGGCCGAGCTTGCCGGACTGCGGCAGCGCTACGCGACGCTGACGCCGCGCGAGCGCGAAATCATGGCGCTGGCCGCGCGCGGCCTGATGAACAAGCAGATCGCCGCCGAAGTGGGCACCAGCGAGATCACCGTCAAGATCCACCGCGGGCAGGCCATGAAGAAGATGCAGGCAAAAACCTTCGCCGACCTGGTCCGCATGGCCGAAGCGCTGCAAGACCGGTAAATACCCGCCTATACCCACGTATGATTCCCCTCCTCGCGTCATCCCGGTAAGCTCCTGCCGATTGCCATACCGGGAGCCGCAGTGTCACTCACAGATCAGGAAGTCTGCATCGTCGACGACGATGCCTCCGTACGTACGGCCGTCAGCAGCCTGGTACGCTCGCTGGGCCTGCGCGCCCGGCTGTTCGCCTCGGCCGAAGAGTTTCTCGCCGCCGGCTGCGCGGCCGACCTGGTGATCTCGGACCTGCAGATGCCGGGCATCAGCGGCATCGAGCTGCTCGAGCTGCTGCGCGCCCGCGCCGACCGGGTGCCGTTCATCATCATCACCGCCTTCCTGCAGGACACCGCGCAGGGCCGCGCCACGCAGGCCGGCGCAGCGTGCATGCTCGGCAAGCCATTTCGCGCCGATGCGCTGATCGGCTGCATCGAACGGGCCCTGTCGCCGGGCGCTCATACGCACGTATGATTCCCGCCGCCGGCGCGGCGCCTTATGCTTTGTTCACGATGCACGGCGGTACAAGAAGAATGATGCCGCCGGCATCGCCGACCAACTCCCAGCCAACGAGTAAGCCATGAGACAGCTGACGATTCCCCGCGCCGCGGCGACGGTGCCAGATATCCACGAAACGCTGCCCGCCGGGCACCAGGCGCTGCATGACCGGCACGAGGCCCTGCATGACCGGCACGAGGCCCTGCGGGCCGACGAGCGCATGCGCTGCGCCCGCGACGTGCACGACATCGTGCTGCAGGATCTCACCGCCGTGCTGCTGCAGCTGCGCGCCGCCAGCGGCAGCGGCGATCCGGCCCAGGTGGCGGCCTGCCTGGCCACCGCCATGCAGGCCGCCGAACAGGGCCTGGCCAGCGCCCGCGATTTCGTGCGGCGGCTGCGCGCCGCGGCACCGCAGCGGCAGCGATCGGCCAGCCTGGCTACCACGATTCGCGCGGCGCTGGCGTGCCAGCCGCTGACGGCCGGCACCCGCCTGCGCCTGCAGCTCGACGACGACGCCCTGCTGCCGCATGCCGCCTGCGAACAGGTGGCGATGATCGTCCGCGAAGCCGTCGGCAACGCCGCGAAGCATGCGCGGGCCCGCAACGTCGCCTGCCGCCTGCGGGTGCGCGCCGGCCGCGTGCAGGTGCAGGTGCGCGACGACGGCACCGGCTTCGACATCCACGTGCCCCGCGCCGGCTTCGGCATCGGCGGCATGCACGAACGCGCGGCGCTGGCCGGTGCCGCGCTGGCCATCGACAGCGCGGCCGGGCGCGGCACCACCGTCCACCTTTCCCTTCCACTCGATGCAGGAGAATGACATGTCCATATCCGTAATGCTGGTCGACGATCACCCCCTGGTACGCCTCGGCATGGCCGGCGTGGTTTCCCGCCAGCCCGGCTACGCGGTCACCGGCGAGGCCGCCGATGGCGCCGAAGCCATCGACCTGTACCGCCGCCTGCGCCCCGACGTGGTGCTGATGGACCTGATGATGCCGCGCGTCGGCGGCCTCGAAGCGCTGCATGCGATCCGCGAGTTCCATCCGGAGGCGCGGGTCGTCATGGTGTCCGGTTCCGACGGCGAGGAACATGTCTACCGCGCGCTGCATGCCGGCGCCCGCGCCTACCTGCTGAAGGATGCGCCGGAAGCCCAGCTGGCCGAATGCCTGCAGGCGGTGGTGGCCGGCCGCCGCTACGTGCCGCCGGACGTGGCCACCCGCCTCGCCTCGCGCCTCGACAACGACGCGCTGACCGGCCGCGAACTGGACGTGCTGCGCTTCCTGTCGCAGGGCATGTCGAACAAGCTGATCGCCCGCGCCGCCGGCATCGCGCCGGGCACCGTCAAGTACCACGTGAAGAACATCATGGCCAAGCTCGGCGCCTCGTGCCGCACCGAAGTGCTGCGCGAAGCGGTGCGGCGGGGCATCGTCGATATCGTGCACTGACACGGTGGCGCGGCATGGAAGCATCGGGTACAATCCGGTGCTTCTGATAATCAATTCTCATTTACATGACGGCCGGCCCACGCTTCCGATACCGCCGCGCAGTGCGCGGCCGCTGCGCGCACTGCGCGATTGCGCTGGCCGCGCTGGCCGCCGCCGCACTGCCGCTGTCCTCCCCGCTGGCGGCCGATGCCGGCTCCGTCGTCATCGACGGCCAGCGCGGCGGCTACCGCACGCTGGCCGTGGCCGGGGCCACCAAGACCGACGCGCTGCCGAAGGACCTGCCGCAAAGCGTGCGCACGCTGACGGCCGAACTGCTGCAGGACGCCGGCGTGACGTCGCTGGCGGGCGCGCTGGACCTGGCCAGCGGCATCGCGCGCCAGAGCGACCTGGGCGGCCTGTGGGACAGCTACGCGATGCGCGGCTTCACGGGCGACCCGAATTTCGGCTCCGACTACATGGTCAACGGCTTTGCGGCCAGCCGCGGCTACAACGGCCTGCGCGACATCGCCGGCACGCAGGCGGTGGAAATCCTGAAGGGGCCGGCCTCGGCGCTGTATGGGCGCGGCGAGCCGGGCGGCACCGTCAACATCCTGACGAAGAAGCCGCGCTTCGCGCCGCGTTACGCGCTGGAAGCCGGCGTGGCCAGCCATGCGACGCGCCGCGTGGCGGCCGACCTCACCGGGCCGCTTTCCGATGCCGTCGCCTATCGCCTGAATGCCGCGCACCAGGGCGGCGACAACTTCCGCGGCCTGCACACGGACCGCGACTACGTGGCGCCATCGCTGCTGTGGCTGGCGGGACCGGACACCACGGTCTCGTACGAACTGGAAGCGTCGCGCCAGCGCTCGCCGTTCGACCGCGGCATCCCTGTGCTGGACGGCGGGCCAGGGGTGCCGGTCGAACGCTTCCTCGGCGAACCGGCCGACGGACCGGTCACCGTCAAATCGCTGGGCCACCAGCTGTTCGTCCAGCATGGCCTCGGCAATGCCTGGTCCCTGCAGGGCGGCGCCGCATACCGCGACAGCTCGCTGGCCGGCTACTCGACCGAGGCGAACGACGTGCTGCCGGACGGGCACACGCTGCGGCGCCAGCGGCGCTTGCGCGACTGGTCGGCCACCGACCGCTCGGCGCGCGCCGAACTGCTCGGCAGCGTCAGCGCGTTCGGCGCACGGCACGCGCTGCTGTTCGGCGTCGATGCCTACCGGTTCGACGACTCGCGGGTGCAGCTGCGCCGCAACCCCACCACCGCGAATCCGTATGCGATCGACCTGTATGCGCCGGCATACGGCAACCAGGCCGCGCCGCTGGCGCTGTCGATCGACACGCTGGAGCACCAGCGCGCCCATGCCGTGTATGCGCAGGACCAGGTCACGATCAATGAACAGTGGAAGTTGCTGGCCGGCGTGCGCCACGACCGCTACCGGCAGACCGTGATCAACCACCGCACCGCCGCCGTCAACGCGCAGGCGCTGTCGGCGACCAGCCCGCGTGCCGGCATCGTCTGGCAACCGTCCGGCTCCCTGTCGCTGTACGCCAGTGCCGCGCGGGGCTTCCGCCCGAACAGCGGCATCAGCATCGGGAACACCGCCTTCCCCGCCGAACGCAGCGTCTCGTACGAACTGGGCGCCAAGGTCGACACGCGCGGCGGCCTGGCCGGCACGCTGGCGCTGTACCGGATCGACAAGGAAAACGTGCTGGCGGTCAACCCGGTCAACACCGACTTCGCGGTCGCCGCCGGTGAAGTGGCCAGCAAGGGCCTCGAACTCGACGTGTCGGGCGAACTGGCTCGCGGCGTGTGCCTGTCGGCCGCCTATGCCTATACCGATGCGCAGGTGACGCGCGGCGACAGTGCGATCGCCACCGGCAGCCGGCTGCCGAACGTGGCGCGGCACAGCGGCAACCTGCTGCTGGTGGCCGGCAACGCGGTGGCCAGCCTCGGCGGCGGTGTTGCCTACGTGGGCGAGCGCCGCGGCGACGTGGCCACCTCCTCCGGCTTCACGCTGCCCGGCTACACCACCGCGCGGCTGCTGGCGGCCTGGCTGCCGTCGAAGCAGCTGCGGCTCGCGGTAAATGTCGACAACCTGTTCGACCGCCGCTACTACGCCAGTTCGTACAGCCGCCTGTGGGTCGCGCCGGGCAGCACGCGTACCGCGGCGCTGACGGCGACGTACGTTTTCTGAGAACCTGCCGATGAATCACCCGAACCGGATCGCCTCGATCGACATCGCACGCGGCATCGTGATGCTGCTGATGACCGTCGACCATGTGCGCGAGACTTTTTTCCTGCAGCACCAGGTTGGCGACCCGATGGCTGTCGCCGATACCGATCCGGCGCTGTTCTTCTCGCGCATCGCCGCGCATTTCTGCGCGCCGATGTTCGTGTTCCTGACCGGACTGGCGGCCTGGCTGTACGCCAATCCCCCGTCGGGGCCGCGCGACGCCACCGGCTTTCTTGCCAGGCGTGGTTTTCTGCTGGTCGCGCTGGAACTGACCGTCGTCAATTTCGCCTGGACCGGCGACTTCACGCCATCGACGCTGTACCTGCAGGTGATCTGGGCGATCGGACTGGCGATGCTGGCATTGGCGCTGCTGCACAAGCTGCCGCTGGCCTTGCTGGGGGTGCTGGGCGCGGCGATCGTGGCCGGCCACGATGCGCTGCGCTTCGCGCCCGGACCGGGCACCTTCGGCGCCGCGGCGTGGACCATCCTCGAACAGCGCGGCTTCCTGTCCGAAGGCCCGTTGCGTGTAAAAATCAGCTATCCGCTGCTGGCGTGGATCGGCGTGATCCTGCTCGGCTATGCGGCCGGCCCGCTGTATGCGCGCGCCACGTCGCCGGCACTGCGCCGCCGCCGGCTGCTCGGCATCGGCGCCGCCAGCCTGGCGCTGCTGGCCGTGCTGCGCGGCGTGAACGGCTACGGCGAACCGGTGCCGTGGACCGCGCACGGCGATCCGCTGCTGACGCTCATGTCGTTCGTGAATTTCACGAAATACCCGCCGTCACTGGATTTCATCCTGCTGACGCTGGGCGTGGGCGTCATCGTGCTGGCGCTCGTCGAACGGCCGATGCGGTGGACCGGCATTGCCGCCGTGTTCGGCGGCGCGCCGATGTTCTATTACCTGCTGCACCTGTACGCGCTGCTGGCGTTGCAGCGCATGGCCGCCTTCGCGCTGGACGTGCCGCGCGCCGACGTCGATCATGTCTGGCAGGTGTGGCTGTCCAGCGTGCTGCTGGCGGCCGCGCTGTACTGGCCGACCCGCTGGTTCGGCCAGTACAAGCGCACCAGCGGCAAGGCCTGGGTGAAGTACTTCTGAGATGCCGGAAACCAGGACTGGCGGTCGCGAGTGCCCCAATGCGCCACGGTGACAAAGTGCGAGAGTTCCATGGCACATGCCGTGCTAGGATCGGACACCCGAACCCGACAGGAGACTCAATGCCCCCACGTTCCCCAAAGACCCCACCGAAGAAGGCGCGGTCCGCCGGCACGACCGCCGCGAAGAAGTCCGGAGCGAACAAGCCTGCCGGCAAGACCGGCAATGGCAGCGACGCCCCTGCAAACGCTCCAGCGCCGCGCGCGCGCGCGGCGGCGAAGGGCGCGGCGGCCGCCTCCCCGCTGTTGTTGTCGGATGACGTGTCCGGCATGGTGAAAGACCTGCTGGGCAATCTGTTGTGGGACCTGCTCAAGGAAGGCTGGCACCAGGCGGCGCCACTGCTGGCGGACCTCGCCAATGCGCTGCCGCTGGCGCAGTTCGCCACGCTGACAGGCCAGCCTCCGCCACGCGGCGCGCGCGGCAAGGCTGCAGCGGCAGCCCGCTACGACGCGTGGTTCGATGGAGTGATGACCGCACTGGTGCAACTGCGCCAGCGGGCCGAAGAGCTGGACTACATCGCCAGGGAATTCGAAGCGGAGCTGGAGGATATCGTCGCACGCGCCGCCGAGATGCTTGTCGACGCCGCCGCTCAGGACAGCCCGCTGCAGGCCGAACGGCTGATGCGCGAGGTGCGGAACTATTTCAACTACATTCATCTCGACCGCACGCTGCCGGCCAAGGGCGTCGCGAAAAAGGGCGGCAGGCCGAAAATCTAGCAGCGCACTCCGCCGGGTGCTCCAGTCAGGTCTTGCCGCACTGGCAGACCTGGCGGGGCTGGTCGTTGATCAAGGCGCTGTTCGCGTTGGCTCGACAGTTCCTGTCGGTACGGAACTTTTTACCCGTTCTGTTGTCCGTTCTTTTGTCTCAATGTGCCGGACTCAT
>NZ_JACHXS010000002.1 GCF_014192225.1 Pseudoduganella umbonata
CTTGTCCCTATAACCTTGACGGTTACAGTGCATTTACTCTTTGATGAGAGTTACCCTCGCTTTACTTCTTCCGGATTGAGATCGATTGCTGCTCCACTGAGAGCAATCGATCGTACAAGTCATGCCTGATGACCATAGCAAGTCGGTCCCACCCCTTCCCATCCCGAACAGGACCGTGAAACGACTTTGCGCCGATGATAGTGCTGCAACCAGTGTGAAAGTAGGTTATCGTCAGGCTGTTATATAGAAAAACCCCGCTAGCGTGTGCTGGCGGGGTTTTTTGCTTTGGAACTCAGGTTTTGTTGCCCGGAAACCGGTGGCGTAGCAGGGAATTCGAGGAGCATCGCTCTTCGCCTGCGCAGCGGAGATGGCCTGCAAGCCATCTCTCCTTCCAGGCACCAGTTTCCAGGAAATGTTTCAAAATAATAGGTAGCTGTCACCGGTTTTGCCGTCAGGCTACATATAACAAAACCCCGCTAGCGTGTGCTGGCGGGGTTTTTTGCTTTGAGCTCATGCCCGGCTATGTCGACACGGCCCACCTGCGCGAACTGAACGGCGGCGACGCGCGGCGCAAGCCCTTCCTGCAAACCGAGGCCCGGGCGGTGAGCCGGATGGTTGCCGCCATTGCCCGGCGCGAGGCGCAGTGCATATTCCCCTGGCAATTGCACATGCTGATCCGGCTGTTCAACTGCTTGCCACGGTCCGTGCAGAGCCTGCGGAAAAAATAAGGCCCGCACGAGGCGGGCCTTGGTCATGCGCGGGCGTGAATCAGAACCGGTAAGCCAGCTTCACCACGCCATAATCGACGCCGCTGTTCGGCTTCTTGATGCTGCCGTTGGAGAAGTGCTGCATCTTCACCGCTACTTCCCAGTTCTTGTTGAACACATAGCCAATGCCGATGTGGTCGCCGAACTGGAACGCCGTCGACAGGCGGTCATCGTTGTTGTTATAGGTTTCGGACATCAAGTGCGCGCCGATACCGATCTCGGCATAGAAGCCCAGCTTGCTCTTGTTCTCGAAGCGGAATACCGGCGTAAAGCCGATATCGACGATATGCTGCTTGTCGCCGGGGACGTTGTTGTACTGGCGGCCCTGCCAGTAACCGGCGCTGGCATCCCAGTAGCCGGTCAGGTGCGTGTTGCCGGAATCGAACCAGCTCCAGTTCGGGTTCCAGTCCTTGGTCACGCCCACACGCGCCATGCGGATCTTCGATGCGGTGGCGGCTTCGCCGTACACACCGTCGATCAATTGGCCTTCGGCCGCGAATGCGGCGTTGGCCGCCAGCAGTGCGGCCACGGCCGCGATCATTTTCTTCATGTTCATGTTCTCTCAAGTGACATGCTGTATGCATAATCGATACGGCAATCCGGCTATTGTAGCGGCCTCGGCCGATTTAAGCTGACGGGCACCCAAACCGTATCGCACCCCCGATATGGCTGTAAATCAGGCAATATTTCGAAATAAAACGCGGAGTGGAAATAAGGTGGAATTCTTGACGAAAATAACTTTTCTCGGTATCGGCTTGATGGGAGAGCCGATGGTGCGCCGCCTGTTGCAGGCCGGGCTGCCCGTTCACGCCTGGAACCGTACGTTCAGCAAGGCCGAGCGTCTTGCGGCGGAAGGTGCCGTCGCCGTGCCGCACTTGGCGGAGGCTGTGCATGAGGCCGACATTGTCATCTCGATGCTGGAGGCTGGCCCGGTGGTGAGCGCTGTCATCGACGACGCATTGCCATTGCTGCGCCCGGGCGCCTTGTGGATCGACATGAGTTCCACGCGCCAGTCCGAAGCCGAGGAATTCCACACCCGCCTCGCGGCAGCCGGTTGCCGCTTTGTCGACGCCCCGGTGTCCGGTGGCGTCGGCGGCGCCCAGGCGGGCACGCTGGCGATCATGGCCGGCGGCAGCGAGGCGGACATCGACTACGCCCGTCCAGCCTTCGAAGCGATGGGGCGCGTCACCCGGGTCGGCCCGGCCGGTGCCGGCCAGGTGTCGAAGCTGTGTAACCAGCTGATCGTCGGCGGCACCATCAATATCGTTGCCGAAGCATTATTGCTGGCCCAGGCCGCGGGTGCCGATCCCGCCGCCGTGCGCGCGGCGATCCGGGGCGGCTTTGCCGAAAGCCGCATCCTCGAGGTGCATGGCCAGCGCATGCTGGAGCGGAACTTCCTGCCCGGCGGCCAGGTTGCCACGCAACTGAAAGACCAGCACAACATCCTGGCCGCGGCAGCCGCGGCCGGCATCGCGCTGCCGGTCACCAGCCTGGTGACGGAGCGTTACGAATCGATCCGGGATCTATATCCGCAAGCCGATCATGCGGCCGCGCTGCTGGCGCTGGAGCGGCTCAATCCGGGCCAGCGCGTGGGCGATGCGCCGGACCAGTTGCCGACGGCTTGACGTATGGATGAAGCTTGAGAAGCGGGCTTCAGAAGCGGGCTTTAGAAGCGGGCTTCAGAAGCGGGCTTTATAGCCGGGCTAAATAGCCGAACTCAGCGCAAGGGCAGGGCGGTCTCCACCAGCCGCACCCAGAAACTGGCGCCCACCGGCAGCAGGTTGTCGTTGAAATCGTAGCTGCCGTTGTGCAGCACGCAGGGGCCCATGCCGTGGCCGCCGCTGCGGTGGTCGCCATCGCCGTTGCCGATGAAAATGTAGCAGCCGGGCTTTTCCTGCAGGAAGAAGGCGAAGTCCTCGGCACCCATCGTCGGCTCGGCGTTGGCATCCACGTTGTGTTCGCCCACCACGGCCTTCATCACTTCCACGGCGAAGGCGGTTTCCTTCTCGTGGTTCACCAGTGGCGGATAGTTGCGCTTGAACTGGAAGTCGACGTCGGCCTCGAACGCCGCCGCGATACCTTCGGCCAGCTCGCGCATGCGGCGCTCGACCAGATCCAGCACCGGTGTCGTAAACGTGCGCACGGTGCCTACCAGCTGGGCCGTGTCGGGAATCACGTTGGTGGCGCTGCCGGCGTGGATCTGCGTGATCGACAGCACGGCCGTGTCCAGCGGGCTCTTGTTGCGCGTGATGATCGTCTGCCATGCCTGCGCGATCTGCACTGCGATCATCACCGGGTCGACGCCCTTGTGCGGCTGGGCCGCATGCGCGCCCTTGCCGCGTACCGTCACGTGGAATTCGTTCGACGACGCCATCATCGGCCCCGTGCAGACGTTCATCGTGCCGGCCGCGTAGCCGGGCCAGTTGTGCATGCCGTAGATGGCTTCCATCGGAAAGCGTTCGAACAGGCCATCCTCGATCATCTTGCGGGCGCCGGCACCGCCTTCCTCGGCAGGCTGGAACACCAGATACACGGTACCGTCGAAATCGCGCTGCCGTGCCAGGTGGTAGGCGGCACCCAGCAGCATCGCCGTGTGGCCGTCGTGGCCGCAGGCGTGCATCTTGCCAGGGTGGCGCGAGGCGTGCGGGAAAGTGTTCACTTCCTGCATCGGCAACGCATCCATGTCGGCGCGCAGGCCGATCGCGCGGTCCGAGGTGCCGTTCTTGATGATGCCGACCAGGCCCGTCACGCCAAGGCCCCGCACCACGGGGATGCCCCATTCGGCGAGCCGGGCGGCCACCACGTCGGCGGTGCGCACTTCCTCGTAGGAGAGTTCGGGGTGGGCATGCAGGTCGCGGCGGATCTCCTGCAGCTCGGCCTGAAATGCAATGATCGGTTCTACAAGTTTCATTTGCCTCTCCCAGTTGTTCTCTTGCGGCCCCGGATAAGGGCGCCTACGCCAGCACGCCAATGAGCGAAGGAACATTGTAGCCTTTGTAACGGTCCCGCGGCCACCCCGCGCGGCTGTCTGCCGGATGGTTTACGATAGCGGATTGTTCCTCTCCGTTTTAGCCGCCGCCATGACCGCTACCCAAGTGCGTGCCGCCTGCCCGCACGACTGCCCCGATACCTGCGCCATCCTCGTCACCGTTGAAAACGGTGTCGCCACCGAGATCAAGGGCGATCCCGACCATCCCACCACGGCCGGCGTGCTGTGCACGAAAGTGTCCCGCTATGCCGAGCGTACCTACTCGCCGGACCGGCTGCTGTATCCACTGCGCCGGGTCGGCAGGAAGGGCGAGGGCAAGTTCGAACGCATCGGCTGGGATGAGGCGCTGGACGCGATTGCCGCCCGCCTCGAGCCGCTGGCGCAGACGGCACCGGAAGCCATCCTGCCCTACAGCTACTGCGGCACGATGGGCCTGCTGCAGGGCGAATCGATGTCGTCGCGCTTCTTCCACCAGCTGGGTGCCTCGCTGCTCGACCGCACGATCTGCGCGATGGCCGGTGCCACCGGCTACAAGTACACGATCGGCGGTTCGATCGGCACCGATATGGAACACTTCCAGGACGCGAAAGTGATCCTGATCTGGGGCGGCAACCCGATCGCGTCGAACCTGCATTTCTGGATGCGCGCGCAGGAAGCCAAGCGGCGCGGTGCGAAGCTGGTGGCGATCGATCCCTACCGCTCGCTGACGGCCGAGAAGTGCCACCTGCACGTCGCGCCGATGCCCGGCACGGATGCCGCGCTGGCGCTGGGCATGATGCACGTGCTGATTGCCGAAAATCTCGTCGACGACGACTACATCGCGCAGTACACGCTGGGCTACGAGCAGTTGCGGGAACGCGTGGCGGAATGGACGCCGGCACGGACCGCCGCCACCTGCGGCATTCCGGAAGAACAGGTGCTGGAACTGGCGCGCCTGTACGGCCAGGCTGCAAAGGCCGGCGAGCCGGTGGCGATCCGCGTCAACTACGGCGTGCAGCGTGTGCGCGGCGGCGGCATGGCGGTACGGAACATCGCCTGCCTGCCTGCGCTCGTGGGCGCGTGGCGGCACGCGGCAGGCGGTATCCAGCTGTCGACGTCCGGCTCCTTCCCGACCAACAAGCCCGCACTGCAGCGCCCGGACCTGCTGAAAAAGCTGCCCCGCACGATTAACATGACGACGATCGGCGACGACCTGCTGCGCCCTGCATCGCCGGAGTTCGGACCCCGCGTGGACGCTGTCATCGTCTACAACTCGAACCCGGTAGCGGTGGCGCCGGATTCGTCGAAAGTTCAGGCCGGGTTCGCGCGCGAAGACCTGTTCACGGTGGTGCTGGAACAATTCCAGACCGATACCGTCGACTACGCGGACATCGTGCTGCCCGCCACCACGCAACTGGAACACGCCGACGCGCACCTGGCTTACGGACACCTGTACATGATGGCCAATAACCCGGCCATCGCGCCGCTGGGCGAAGCGAAACCGAACACGGAGATCTTCCGGCTGCTGGCAGCCCGCATGGGCTTCACGGATCCGTGCTTCGCGGAGACCGACGACGAACTGGCATCCCAGGCATTCCGGAAAGATGATGCAAGATCAATTCATTTTGACTGGGATTCGTTAAAGCAAAAGGGCTGGCAAAAGCTGAACATGCCGGATGCACCATTTGCCTATGGCAAATTCCCCACACCTTCGGGAAAATGCGAATTCTTTTCGGAAGCAATGAAGGCGGATGGCCTGGACCCCTTGCCGGCCTACATCGAAAACTACGAATCGGCAGCATCTACCCCCGATCTCGCGGCAAAATACCCGCTGGCGATGATATCTCCGCCAGCGCGCAACTTCCTGAACTCCACCTTTGTCAATGTGCAAAGCCTGCGCGCCACCGAGGGCGAGCCGCAGCTCGACATCCATCCTGACGATGCGGCAACACGCGCCATCAATCACGGCGATATGGTGCGCATCTTCAATGATCGTGGCTCGTTCGTGTGCAAGGCGCGGGTCACGGAAAAGGCCCGCAAAGGCCTCGTGGTGGGCCTGTCGATCTGGTGGAAAAAGCTTGCGCGCGATGGCAAGAATGCCAACGAGGTGACGAGCCAGCGCCTGACCGACATGGGCCGCGCGCCGACTTTTTACGATACACTGGTTCAAGTCGAACGTGTCTCATGAGTAGGAAGCATGCGCAAGATTGCCCGTTTAAACATACGTGCCAAGTATCTGGTGGCGGGGCTTTCGTGCGCGGCTCTGCTGGCCGGTTGCGCGCAGATGAAGTACTACTTCCAGGCAGCCCAGGGCCAGTATTCGCTGTGGTCCGAATCGCGCTCCGTCGACGACTGGCTGGGCGATCCCAACACTGAACCGAAACTGCGTGCGCGCCTGGAAAAGGCTGTCACGATCCGCAAGTTCGCCGTGCGCGAACTGGGCTTGCCCGACAACGCCAGCTACAAGCAATATGCGGCCCTGAATCGCCCGTTCGTGCTGTGGAACGTCGTCGCCACACCGGAACTCTCCTTGCGTCCCATCCAGTGGTGCTTCCCGATCGCCGGTTGCGTGGCTTACCGTGGCTACTACAGCAAGGAAGACGCGATGGCCTATGCGGAAGAGCTGCGCAAGGAAGGCGACGACGTGCAGGTAGGCGGCGTCCCAGCCTATTCCACGCTGGGCTGGTTCAGCGACCCTCTGCTGTCCACCTTCATCAATTACTCGGACGCGGAACTGGCCCGCATGGTGTTCCACGAACTGGCCCACCAGGTCGTGTACGTTCCCGGCGATTCGCGCTTCAACGAAGCGTTTGCCTCTGCCGTCGAGGAAGCGGGTGTCGACCGCTGGCTCGAGTTGTACGGCAACGAGGCAATGCGCGAAGCGTATGCCCGCTACAGCATGCGCCGCAAGGAGTTCCTGGCGCTGCTCGTCAGGCATCGCCAGATGCTCTCCGAGCTGTATGCCGGCAAGGCCAGCGTGAAAAAGAAGCGCGAGGGAAAAGCGCGCATCTTCGCATCGCTGCACAAGGAATATGCCGTGCTCAAGGAAAGCTGGGGCGGCTACGCCGGCTACGACCGCTTCTTCGCCGAAAAATTGACGAACGCCCACCTGGCAGCTGTCGCCACCTATAATGATCTCCTGCCCGGCTTCAAGGCGTTGCTGGCAAAGGAAAAGACGTTCCCACGTTTCTATGCTGCAGTGCAACGCATGAGCAACCTGCCGTCCGTCGAGCGCAGTGAACGGCTTGCCGAGCTCGCGCGTTCCGCGACGCCCGCCGCCGTGACCGTCGTGGCAGAAAAAGAAGCCAGGACCTCAGGCGGCCACTGACGCGTTCCGCTGCCGGCTTGCATTGCAGGTAAGCCTCGGCCCGGCATCGCGACGCACGCAAAAGGTGGGCTGCAGGTGGAATGCAAAGGGCGGGCCGCAAAAAGCGCTTGCATACGGCACCGCCTGTCGATAGCATCTTAGCTCAAAGATAGTACGAGCGTTCGTTTTTCTGGAAGTCGACACCGCGACAGCCCGCCAGCCCTGTGCAACTGGCGGCCCATGACAGCGGGGCAATCCACGATCGCCCTGCAATAAACGGAGACAAGAGGCACAGCATGGACAAGATCTGGTTGAAGTCGTACCCATCCGGCGTTCCTGCCGAGATCGATCCGAACCAGTACCGCAGCCTGGTACATCTGCTGGAAGAGTCATTCCAGAAATACGCGGACCGCAAGGCATTCGTATGCATGGACAAGTTCATCACCTTCGGTGAACTCGATACCTATTCGAAACGCCTCGGCGCCTGGCTGCAGAGCCGCGGCATGAAGCCGGGTGCGCGCGTGGCGCTGATGATGCCGAACGTGCTGCAATATCCGGTCGCGCTGGCCGCCGTGCTGCGTGCCGGCTACACCGTGGTCAACGTCAATCCGCTGTACACGCCGCGCGAGCTGGAGCACCAGCTGGCCGATTCGGGCGCCGAAGCGATCGTCATCCTGGAAAACTTCGCCCATACGCTCGAGCAGGTGATTACCCGCACGGCCGTGAAGCACATCATCGTCGCCAGCATGGGCGAGATGCTGGGCATGGCCAAGGGCCTGGTGGTCGACTTCGTCGTGCGCAACGTGAAGAAGATGGTGCCGGCGTATTCGCTGCCGAACGCGGTGCGCTTCAAGGAGGCGCTGTCGCATGCGTCGGCCATGAAGCTCACGCCGGTGGAAATCACCCATGACGACGTGGCCTTCCTGCAGTACACCGGCGGCACCACGGGCGTCTCGAAAGGCGCCACGCTGACACACAGGAACGTGATCGCCAACGTGCTGCAGGTGGAAGCCTGGTCGCAACCGGGCCTGGTCAAGGAGCCGCGCGTCGAGGAGCCGTCGATCGTCTGCGCGCTGCCGCTGTATCACATCTTCGCGCTGACGGCCTGCGCGATGTGGGGCATGCGCATGGGGGCGCTGAACATCCTTATTCCCAATCCGCGCGACATCGGCGGCTTCATCAAGGAACTGGCGAAATACAAGTTCAACATGCTGCCGGCCGTGAACACGCTGTACAACGCGCTGGTGAACCATCCCGATTTCCACCACCTCGATTTTTCCGGCCTGAAGATCGCCAACGGCGGCGGCATGGCGGTACAGCAGGCCGTCAACGACAAGTGGCTGAAGGCGACAGGCGTGGCGATCATCGAAGGCTATGGCCTGTCGGAAACGGCGCCGGTGGCCACCTGCAACCGCGCCGACAGTACCGCGTTTTCCGGCACGATCGGCCTGCCGGTCCCGTCGACCGAGGTGACGATCCTGGATGACGACGGCAACGAAGTCCCGCTGGGCCAGCCCGGCGAGATCGCCATCCGCGGCCCGCAGGTGATGGCCGGCTACTGGAACCGGCCGGAAGAAACGGCCAAGGTGATGACGGCCGACGGCTATTTCAAATCGGGCGACGTGGGCGTGATGGACGATCGCGGCTATGTGAAGATCGTCGACCGCAAGAAGGACATGATCCTTGTCTCCGGCTTCAATGTCTATCCGAACGAGCTCGAAGCGGTGGTATCCGCGCACCCGGGCGTGCTCGAAGTGGCCTGCATCGGCGTGCCTGACGCGCATTCCGGAGAGGCGGTCAAGCTGTACGTAGTGCGCAAGGACCCGACGCTGACCGTCGATGCCTTGATGGCCTACTGCAAGGAAAACCTGACCGGCTACAAGAAGCCGAAATACATCGAGTTCCGCGACGAACTCCCCAAAACCAATGTCGGCAAGATCCTGCGGCGTGTATTGCGAGACGAAGTCACGGCCGGCACCCAGGAAGCTGCATGAGGCATCCCCACAAGGGATTCCCGAATAACAAAGAAAGAGGCACTGCATGGAAAAAATCTGGTTGAAATCCTACCCCGAAGGCGTACCCGCCGAGATCGACGTCTCGCAATACACCTCGGTGACGCATCTGCTGGAGGATTCGTTCCGCAAGTATGCCGATGAAAAGGCCTACGTCTGCATGGACAAGTTCCTTACCTATGCGCAGGTCGACCAGATGTCCCGCAAGTTCGGCGCCTGGCTGCAGGGCAAGGGCCTGCAGAAGGGCGCGCGCGTGGCGATCATGCTGCCGAACGTGCTGCAATACCCGGTGGCGATGGCCGGCATCCTGCGCGCCGGCTATACGGTGGTCAATGTCAATCCGCTGTACACGCCGCGCGAGCTGGCGCACCAGCTGAAGGATTCCGGCGCCGAAGCGATCATCGTGCTGGAAAACTTCGCCAATACGGTGCAGCAGGTGCTGCACGAAACCCCGGTGCAGCACGTGATCGTGGCCACGATGGGCGACCTGCTGGGCGGCGTGAAGGGCGCGATCGTCAACTTCGTCGTGCGCCGCGTGAAAAAGATGGTGCCCGCCTTCTCGCTGCCGCGCGCCGTGTCGTTCAAGCAGGTGCTGGCCGAAGGTGGCCGCATGACGCTGCACCCGGCCAGGATCGGCCACGACGACATCGCCTTCCTGCAATACACGGGCGGTACCACCGGCGTTTCGAAAGGCGCCGTGCTGCTGCACCGGAACGTGGTGGCCAACGTGCTGCAGAACGAAGCCTGGCTGCACATGGGGCCCCAGCAGGAGCAGGTGGTATTCGTCTGCGCGCTGCCGCTGTACCACATCTATTCGCTGACGATTTCCGCCTTCATGGGCATGCGCCTGGGCGGCCTGAACGTGCTGATCCCGAACCCGCGCGACATTCCCGGCTTCGTCAAGGAACTGGCGAAATACCGCGTGACAGTCTTCCCGGCCGTGAACACGCTGTACAACGCGCTGCTGAACAACCCGGACTTCGCCCGGCTCGATTTCTCCAGCTATAAAGTATGCAACGGCGGCGGCATGGCCGTGCAGCAGGCCGTCGCCGACAAGTGGCTGAAGCTGACCGGCACGCCGATCATCGAGGGCTACGGCCTGTCCGAAACTTCGCCGGTGGCCACCGCCAACCGGGTCGACATCAGCGAGTTCACCGGCACCATCGGCTTGCCCATCCCATCCACCGACGTGGCGATCCTGGATGACGACGGCAACGAGGTGCCGCTCGGTACGGCCGGCGAGATCGCCATCCGCGGCCCGCAGGTGATGGCCGGCTACTGGCAGCGCCCCGACGAAACGGCCAGGTCGATGACGGCCGACGGCTTCTTCAAGACCGGCGACGTGGGCATCATGGACGAGCGGGGCTACACCAAGATCGTCGACCGCAAGAAGGACATGATCATCGTTTCCGGCTTCAACGTGTATCCGAACGAAGTCGAAGGCGTGGTGGCCGCGCACCCGGGCGTGCTGGAATGCGCGTGCATCGGCGTGCCGGACAAGAATTCCGGCGAAGCCGTGAAACTGTTCGTGGTGCGCAAGGATCCGAACCTGACGGCGGAGTCGCTGATGGACTTCTGCAAGCACGAGCTGACGGCGTACAAGAAGCCGAAGTACATCGAGTTCCGCGACGACCTGCCGAAGACGAACGTGGGCAAGATCCTGCGGCGGCAGCTGCGGGACGAGAAGAAGGCTGCTTGACGGGTAATTTTCGGAAGGCCTGGTTGCGACAGCCGGGGTACTAAGCCGGGTACAGTCCCCAAGCAGGCAACACCGGGGACAGTCCCCTCTGATACAGGCAACTCTGGGGACAGCCTGCAACCTCCTCAGGCTGTCGCTAATCCCGCCTTGCCATCCTCCACCGCGAACCGGGCCAGCGTCTGCACTCCGCTGGCCTTGTTGCGCACATCGTCGAGCCCCTCGAACAGCACCGACGTCCGTTCCGGCGTGATCTCCATCAGCATGTAGCCGCGCCGGTCGCTGCGTCCGTACTTGATGTGCGGATTCATCGCCACGTACTGCGCGGTGCGTGCCTGCGGCCGCGAACTCGACGTGATCGACGTACCGCAGAATTCCGTCGCCACGACCGGATTGCCGGATGAACGGGGCCGGGTCGGATCGCGCCGCAGCTCGGCCGCATAGAACGTGTGCACGTCGCCGGACAGCACCAGCGGGTTGGCGGCGCCGCTGCCGCGTATCGCATCCAGCAGCCGCTGTCGCGCGGCCGGGTAGCCGTCCCAGCCGTCGGTCCAGAAGCGGCCGTCGCTGGCGCGGCGGATCTCGACCTGAGACGACTGCGCCATCAGGGTTTGCTGGGCCAGCACGTTCCAGCGCGCCCTGGAACTCTTCAGGCCATTCTGGAGCCAGGTCTCCTGGGCCGAACCCAGCATCGTGCGCCTGCCATCGGCCAGCATCGCGCAAGCGTTGCGGTAGACGGAGTTGGAACCGCCGCGATTGGGCCGTGCGCATGCCTGCGGCGAGCGGTACTGGCGGTTGTCCAGCACGTGGAAGCGCGCCAGCGCGCCCCAGTCGTAGCGCTGGTACATGCGTACATCCCTGAATCCGCTGGCGCTGAAGCGCAGCGGCTGATGTTCGCAGTAAGCCTGGTAAGCGGCCGCGCGGCGCGCCGCGAAGTCCGGCGTCAGCAGCTCGTCGCGCAGCGCGCCGTAGTCGTTGGCCACTTCGTGGTCGTCCCACGTCATGATCCACGGCGCCGCATGGTGCGCGGCCTGCAGGTCGCGGTCGCTCTTGTACTGCGCATAGCGGGCGCGGTACTGGTCGAGCGTGAAGCTCTCGTCGCGGCGCATGGCCCGGTCGGGATGGTCCAGGCTGTAGCGACCCCATTCGTAGATATAGTCGCCCAGAAAGGCCACCAGGTCCGGCGCGGCCTGGGCGAGATGGCGCTGCGCCGTGTAGTGGCCGAACTCCCAATGCTGGCACGACGCCACGGCCAGCTTCAGCGAGCGGGGCAGGGCGCCTGGCGCCGGCGCGGTGCGGGTGCGCGCCACGGGGCTGACCGCACCGTCCAGCATGAAACGGTACCAGTACCAGCGGTCCGGCCGCAGGCCTTTCACGTCCACGTGCACGCTGTGCGCCAGCGCCGGCTTGGCGGTGGCGCTGCCACGGGCGGCAATGCGGCGGAAACCCTCGTCCTCGGCAACTTCCCAGCGCACCGCGAACGCCACCGGCGGCGTGCTGCGAGCCTCGAGCGGGTCGAACAGGATGCGGGTCCACAGCACGACGCTGTCGGGCAGCGGTGCGCCCGAGGCGACACCGAGCGTGAACGGATACGGCGCGTTGCGCGGTGCCGCCGCGCACGTGAGCGCGGGGCCGAGCGCGGCCAGGCTGGCGACGCGCGCGCCCGTCAGCAGCAACTGCCGGCGGCCATGCTCCATCGTTATTTGTGCATCAGCGATTCGATCGGCGGCACCGGGCGCGGCTTGCGGTCCGAGCCCGTCGCCACGTAGGTCAGCGTGGCTTCGGTCACCTTGACGATGTCCGCCTGCAGGCGGTTGCGTTCCGCATAGACCTCGACGTTGACGGTGATCGACGTGGTGCCGACCCGCACGATGTCGGCATAGAACGACAGCAGGTCGCCGACGAACACGGGATTCTTGAACACGAAGGAATTGACGGCAATCGTCGCCACGCGGCCGTTGGCGCGGCGGGTGGCCGGCAGCGAACCGGCGATGTCCACCTGGGCCATGATCCAGCCGCCGAACACGTCGCCATACACATTCGCATCGGATGGGGCGGGCATGACCCGCAATTCGGGCATCTTGCCGACGGGCAGGCAGTTGGGGGCGGGGGCAGGGGCGGCAGTAACGTCGGGCGTGGTCATCATGAAAACTCGTGGGGGGATACAATGGGTTCCGATTTTAAACTACGCCAGCCAGCACGCCAGTCATGCGTCGTTCCGCCTACTCTTCCGAACCAGCCCCGCCCGCCCGTCCCGGCCGCAGCGATCTTGCCACCCTGAAAACCCTGCTGCCCTACCTGTGGGTCTACAAGTGGCGCGTGCTGCTGGCCTTGCTGGCGCTGGTGGGCGCCAAGCTGGCCAACGTCGGCGTGCCGATCGTGCTGAAGCACCTGGTCGATGCGATGACGCTCAAGCCCGGCGATCCGCGCGCGCTGCTGGTGCTGCCGGCCGGGCTGCTGCTCGCGTATGGCGCGCTGCGGCTGTCCACCACGGTGTTTACCGAGCTGCGCGAGTTCCTGTTCGCCCGCGTCACGCAGCGCGCCGTGCGTACCATTGCGCTGCAGGTATTCCGGCACCTGCATGCGCTGTCGCTGCGCTTCCACCTGAACCGGCAGACCGGCGGCATGACGCGCGACATCGAGCGGGGCACGCGCGGCGTCGGTTCGCTGATCTCGTACACCCTGTTCAACATCCTGCCCACGCTGGTCGAGATCACGCTGGTGCTGGTCTACCTCGTCACGCACTACGATGTGTGGTTCACGGCCATCACGCTGACAGCGCTGGTGCTGTACATCGCGTTCACGGTGATCGTCACGAATTGGCGCACGCATTTCCGCCGCACCATGAACGACCTGGATTCGAAAGCCAACACCAAGGCGATCGATTCGCTGCTGAACTATGAAACCGTCAAGTATTTCGGCAACGAGGAATACGAAGCGAAGCGCTACGACGAAGGCCTGAAGCACTACGAATCGGCCGCGGTGCGCTCGCAAACCTCGCTGTCCTTCCTGAATACGGGCCAATCGGCGATCATCGCCACCGCCGTCACGCTGATCCTGTGGCGCGCGACGGTGGGTGTCGTCGACGGCACGATGACGCTGGGCGACCTGGTGCTGGTGAACGCCTTCATGATCCAGCTGTATATTCCGCTCAATTTCCTTGGCGTGATCTACCGCGAGATCAAGCAGAGCCTGGCCGACATGGAGCGCCTGTTCTCGCTGCTCGACGAGAACCGCGAAGTGGCCGACGCGAAGGATGCAAAGCCGCTGGTCACGCATGGCGCACAGGTCAGGTTCTCGCATGTGGAATTCGGCTACGAAGCCAAGCGGCAGATCCTGTTCGACGTCGACTTCACGATCCAGGCCGGTACCACCACCGCCATTGTCGGGCATAGCGGCTCCGGAAAGTCCACGCTGTCGCGGCTGCTGTTCCGCTTCTATGAAGTGGGCAGCGGCGCGATCACGATCGACGGCCAGGATATCCGGGCCGTCACGCAGGATTCCCTGCGCCACGCGATCGGCATCGTGCCGCAGGATACGGTGCTGTTCAACGACACGATCGAGTACAACATCGCCTACGGCAAGCCGGGCGCCACGCATGACGAGATCGTGGCCGCGGCGCGCGCCGCGTCGATCCACGACTTCATCGACAGCCTGCCGGATGGCTACCGCACCATGGTCGGCGAGCGGGGGCTGAAACTGTCCGGCGGCGAAAAGCAGCGCGTGGCCATCGCCCGCACGCTGCTGAAGGATCCGGCCATCCTTATCTTCGACGAAGCCACGTCCGCGCTCGATTCCAAGGCCGAGCAGGCGATCCAGGCGCAGTTGAAGGAGATCGCGAAAAACCGCACGACGATGGTGATCGCCCACCGCCTGTCGACCGTGGCCGATGCGCACCAGATCCTGGTGCTGGACCATGGCCGCATCGTCGAACGGGGCAACCATGCCGCCTTGCTGGCCGCGGACGGCCTGTATGCGCAGATGTGGGCGCGCCAGCAAGCCAGGATCGATGCCCCGGCCGATGCGATGTGACCGTCGGCGCTGTTGACACTATTGCTGGGTACGTTGCCGACCGCGCGGCAAGGCGCTGATTCGCAAGGGATTTATTGGCTTGGTCCGCAACTTGCCTCGCTATGGGTAGAGGCCGCATCGCATGCGGCCCGGTCGAGGAGGCTGCCATGCGGTTGACACCTGTTGTTGCGCTTGCAGTGCTGCTGGCCTGCCTGCCGGGGCAGGCGATGGAACTGATCGAACTGCAGCCCGACCCTGCGCTCGATCCTACCGCTTACCCCGTCCCATACTCCCCCGCCTATCCGATCGATCCCCTTGCTGCCGAAGAATGGCGCGAGACTCCCTTCGTGGCCGGGTTGTCCGTCCTGCGCGCCGAGCCGGTAGCCATGCCCGCCGCGATCGTTCCGGCCACCCCGGTGCCGGAACCGGTTTCCGTGCTGATGATGGCGTGCGGCTTGCTGCTGATGGTGCCGGGCGCGTGGGCCGTGCGCTGGTCGCGCCTGGGCGACAGCGAACGCCTGCTGCAGCGAAGGTTTCCGTGAGCGGGCCGGCGGCGCATACAAATTAACGATGCAAACAAAGTCACGGCGCAAACAAGCGACGGCGCAAATAAAGTGACGGCGCGAATAAAAAGGCCGGGCTCTCAGGCCCGGCCTCGATGATGGCGCCGCGGATCAGGTCAGCGGTTCGAGCGCCGGGTCCTTCTCCTTCGCGGGATTGGTCAGTTCACCTTCCCACTTGGCTACCACGGCGGTGGCGATGCTGTTGCCGATCACGTTCGTGGCGGAACGGGCCATGTCCAGGAAATGGTCGATCGACAGCAGCAGTACCAGGCCCGCTTCCGGAATGTTGAATTGCGACAGCGTGGCGGCAATCACCACCAGCGAAGCGCGCGGCACGCCGGCCATGCCTTTCGACGTCAGCATCAGCACGGCCATCATCGTCATCTGCGTGCCCAGCGACAGTTCGATGCCGTAGGCCTGGGCGATGAAGACCGCGGCGAACGTGCAATACATCATCGAGCCGTCGAGATTGAACGAATAGCCGATCGGCAGCACGAACGCGGCGATCCGGTTGCGCACGCCGAAGCGTTCCAGGCCTTCCAGCGTTTTCGGGAATGCCGCCTCAGAGGAAGCGGTGGAGAACGCCAGGATCGTCGGGCCGCGCACTTCCGTCAGCAGCTCGAAGATGCGCTTGCCCAGGAAAATGAAACCGGCAAATATCAGCAGGCCCCACAGCACGGCGATGCCGAAGTAGAACTCGGCCATGAACACGCCGTAGGTCTTCAGCACGATCAGGCCTTCCTTGGCGATGATGCCGGAGACGGCGGCAAACACGGCGATCGGCGCGAACTGCATCACGTAGCCGGTCACCTTCAGCATCACGTGGGCCACGCCGTCGATCGCGTCGACCATCGGTTCGGCCTTCTTGCCCACGGCCGCGGCGCCCAGGCCGAAGAACAGCGAGAACACCACGATCTGCAGGATCTCGTTCTTCGCCATGCCATCCACGATCGACGCGGGGATCAGGTGGGTGATGAAGTCCTTCAGCGTCAGGCTGCTGGTGGCGAGATTGGTCACGTGTGCGGCAGTGTCCAGCGTGCCTTTCAGCGCATCGCCCGGGCGGAAGATGTTCACCAGCACGAGGCCCAGCGCCAGCGACATCACCGAGGCGCCGAAGAACCACGCCAGCGACTTCACGCCCACGCGGCCGACTTCGCTGGCATCGCCCATGCGCGCGATACCCACCACCAGC
Source organism: Pseudoduganella umbonata (assembly GCF_014192225.1). Classification (GTDB taxonomy): domain Bacteria; phylum Pseudomonadota; class Gammaproteobacteria; order Burkholderiales; family Burkholderiaceae_D; genus Rugamonas; species Rugamonas umbonata. Next base: position 16,517 of record NZ_JACHXS010000002.1, read on the forward strand.
GTGGAGAAGACCAGCGGCGCGATGATCATCTTGATCAGCCGGAGGAACATCGTCGTGATCAGCGACATCGCATCCGAATACGAGGTCGGCGCCGCCATTGTGGTGTTCAGGATATAGCCAACCACGATCCCCAGGGCCAGCGCCACCAGGATCCAGGTGGTCAGGCGATTTTTTTTCTCCATGAGCGGTGTCTCTCCATGCTGGGCCCTGCGGAGGCGGGTCACGCACCGGGGCCGGGGTTTGCCGTAAAATGTTTAATTATCAGGCATTTAATCGAAAAGTTTCGCGCAGTATCCTTGGGGCATTCAACACTGTCAAGCAGGCTGTGAGCGCACGAATGGCGATGATCGACATCCAGAATATCAGTAAGTGGTATGGGCAATTCCAGGTGCTCGCCGATTGCACCACGCAAGTGGACAAAGGCGACGTGATGGTGATCTGCGGCCCTTCGGGATCCGGCAAATCCACGCTGATCAAGACCGTCAACGGCCTCGAACCGGTCCAGCGGGGCGAGATCGTTGTCGATGGCACGTCCGTGACCGCGCCCGGTACCAGCCTGCCGCAATTGCGCGCCCGGATCGGCATGGTGTTCCAGAACTTCGAGTTGTTCCCGCACCTGTCGGTGCGCGAAAACCTGGCGCTTGGCCAGGTGAAGGTGTTGAAGCGTGCCCGCGACGAAGCCAACGAACGGGGCCTCAGGTACCTCGATCGCGTCGGCCTGCTGGCGCAGCAGGACAAATACCCGGCCCAGCTGTCCGGCGGGCAGCAGCAGCGCGTGGCGATCGCGCGCGCGCTGTCGATGGATCCCGTGGCGATGTTGTTCGATGAACCCACCTCCGCGCTCGATCCGGAAATGATCAACGAAGTGCTGGACGTGATGGTCGGCCTGGCGCAGGACGGCATGACGATGATGGTGGTCACCCACGAGATGGGTTTCGCGCGCCGCGTGGCCAACCGCGTCGTGTTCATGGATGCGGGCCGCATCGTCGAGGATTGCGGCAAGGATGAATTTTTCGGCGCGCCCCGCTCGGAGCGCGCCCGCGATTTCCTGGCCAGGATCCTCCACTGAGGATCAAGACCGGCAGAATGGCAGCTTCGCTGGCGAGTGGAGCCAGGCGGATGCAGCATGCAAGGGGGTAGAATACCGCATCCGTTTTCGACAGCGCTTTCCGAGACCCGCCAATGTCCACCATCTTCGACGCCCCATCCTCCCTGACCATCATCCGCCCCGACGACTGGCACCTGCACCTGCGCGACGGCGCCACCATGGCCAGCGTGCTGCCGCACAGCGCGCGCCAGTTCGGCCGTGCGATCGTTATGCCGAACCTGAAGCCGCCGGTCACCACGGTCGCCCAGGCGGCCGCCTACCGCGACCGTATCCTGGCCGCGCTGCCGCCCGAGCTGTCGTTCGAGCCGCTGATGACGCTCTATCTCACCAATAACACCTCGCCGGACGAGATCCGCCGCGCTGCCGAGTCCGATTTCGTGCATGCCGTGAAGCTATACCCGGCCGGCGCCACCACCAATTCCGATGCCGGCGTCACCGATCTCGCCAATTGCTACAAGGTGCTGGAAGTAATGCAGGAAACCGGCTTGCCGTTCCTGGTGCACGGCGAAGTCACCGATGGCGACATCGACCTGTTCGACCGCGAGGCTGTGTTCATCGAGCGCGTGATGCGCCCGCTGCGCAAGAACTTCCCGGCACTGAACGTGGTGTTCGAGCACATCACCACCAAGGATGCGGCGCAGTACGTGGCCGAGGCCGAAGGCCCGATCGCCGCCACGATCACCGCGCATCACCTGCTGTACAACCGCAACGAGATCTTCAAGGGCGGCATCCGTCCCCATTACTACTGCCTGCCGGTACTCAAGCGCGAAGAACACCGCCTGGCGCTGGTCACGGCCGCCACCAGCGGCGACGAGCGCTTCTTCCTCGGCACCGACTCGGCGCCGCACGCGCAGGGCGCCAAGGAAGCGGCCTGCGGCTGCGCCGGCTGCTATACCGCGCTGCACGCGATGGAGCTGTACGCGGAGGCATTCGAACGCGCCGGCGCACTGGACAAGCTGGAGGCCTTTGCCAGCCTGAACGGCCCGGCGTTCTACGGCCTGGCGCCGAACGAAGGCACGATCACCCTCCAGCGCGAGCAGTGGACGCTGCCGCAAACGCTGCCGCTGGGCGAGCAGCAGGTGGTGCCGCTGAACGCCGGCGAAACCATCAACTGGAAGATGGTGTAACGGCGCGTTCGAGCCGATGTCGCCACTGTCCTTGCCCCCGGTCGACTGGTCGCGCCCCTGGTTCGACGCGGTGCGCCCGGCGGCGCAGACCATCGACGTGGCCGACGTCATCGGCACCTTCAGCGCCCGTGCCGCGGCGCTGGGGCTCGTCAACCATGCCGGCCTGCCGGTCCGCTTCGTGCCGCAGGCGGCGCTTCCCGACGGCACGGCCTATGAAGAGCACATCGGCGCGACCGGCTGCGTGCCCACGCGCGACAACCTGCACGACTTCTTCAATGGCCTGGTGTGGCTCAGCTTCCCGCTCGTCAAGCGCGAGCTGAACGCCTTGCAGGCGGCGCAGATCGCGCGCGACGGCATTCGCGGCCAGCGTGGCCCGGCGCGCGACGCGGCCACGCTGTTCGATGAAAATGCGGCGCTGCTCGTGGTGTTGGATAATATGCAAGGCCGGGCGCTGGCCGACGCGCTGCGCAACCACCGCTGGCGCGAAGCATTCGTCGAGCGTGCCGGCGCATTCGGCACGCAGGCGCAAGTCTGGCTGTTCGGCCATGCGCTGATGGAAAAGCTGGTCGCGCCGTACAAGGCGATCACCGCGCATACGCTGGTGGTGGCCGCGCCGGCCCGGTATTTTGCAATGCCGCGCGATGAACAGCAGGCGTGGATCGATGCGCACGTGGCCGAACGCCTGCGCGAGACCGGTTTGCGCAAGGCCGATTTCACACCGCTGCCGGTGCTGGGCATTCCCGGCTGGTGGGCGCTGCAGGACGATGCTTTTTATGACGACACCACCGTGTTCCGCCCGAAGCGGAACGCACCCACTCTGGAGACATCATGACAGTACGAACGATACGCTGGGGCATCCTCGGCACCGGCAAGATCGCCAAGGCCTTCGCCACCGCGTTGAAGGACACGCCTGACGCTGTCCTCGCGGCGGTTGCGTCGAGGAGTGTTGATAGCGCTACCGCGTTTGCCACCGAATTCGGCTCGCATGAACTGACGAAGAGCCACGGCAGCTACCAGGCGCTGGCCGACGATCCCGATGTCGATGCGATCTACATCGCCACGCCCCATCCGATGCACCGCGAGAACGCGCTGATGTGCCTGAACGGTGGCAAGCACGTGCTGGTCGAGAAAGCCTTCACGGTCAACCGCCGCGAAGCCGAGGACATCGTGGCATTGGCGCGTGAGAAAAAGCTGTTTGCGATGGAAGCGATGTGGACCCGCTTCCAGCCTGCCGTGCTCGAAGCGAAGCGCATCGCGGCCAGCGGCGAGATCGGCGCCGTGGCCACCGTGCAGGGTGACCTGGGCTTTTTCTCGGACGCCGGGCCGGAGCACCGCCTGTTCAATCCGGCGCTGGGCGGCGGCTCGCTGCTGGACCTGGGCATCTACCCGCTGTCGATCGCGGCCTATTTCCTCGGCCCCGTCCAATCGGTGCAGGCGGTCGGCCAGCTCGGCCCGACAGGCGTGGACGTGCAATGCACCTTTGCGCTGCAGCACGAGCACGGCGGCGTGTCAGCCTGCACGGCCAGCCTGGCCGCACGCACGCCGGCCGAGTTCACGGTCAGCGGCAGCAAGGGCTTCGTGCGCCTGCACGGCCGCTTCCACAACACGGAAGAGTTAACGGTGGAACTGGACGACGGCAGCCGCCGCACCCAGCGCGTGCCGCGCATCGGCAACGGCTATGCGCATGAAATCATCGAAGTGAACCGCTGCCTGCGCGAAGGGCTGACCGAAAGCCCGGTGATGCCGCTGGATGAGACGCTGGCGCTGATGGGCGTGCTGGACGACATGCGGCGGCAGATCGGCGTCGCCTACGACGCCGACCGCTGATCAGCGAACGCTGTTGTCGACGCGGCGCTTGCGTGGCAGCAGCAGCACGCCGGCGCCGACCAGCAGCATCGACCAGTTGGGCAGTGCCGTGTTCGCGCTGACGGCAGCCTGGGCCGCCGCCTGTTGGGTAACGCGCACGCGGTGCTCGCTGGACACGGAGGCGGCGGCCGGTACGGTTTGCGCAGCGCTGGCGCCCTGGGTGGCGGGCTGGGACAATGCGCTTGCCGCATCGGCTACTGGAGCTGGTGCCGCAATGGCCAGCGGTGCGGCAAATACCGCCAGGGCGAAAAGTAGAGACTGTTTAGTTTTTTGCATGTATTTTTTGAGATGTATAAATTGCACGCAATTTTAATGTTGCACTGCACTCGAGACAACGTATTTATTCGATAAAGTATATGTACTGGGTTGCAGGGAAGTATTTTGTTGCATTGCGGCACAGTTTTTATTGGTGAAGGCATCGAAATGTCCAATTTGCAACGTTCTCTCGACCTGAAAACGATTCTGCTGGCTACTGGCGTCGTGCTGACACTGGCGATGGGCGTGCGCCATGGCTTCGGTTTCTGGATGCAGCCGATCTCGCAGGAAAACGGCTGGAGCCGCGAAACGTATTCGCTGGCGATGGCCTTGCAGAACCTGCTGTGGGGTGCCTTCGGCCCGTTTGCCGGCATGGTCGCGGACCGCTGGGGCACCATGCGGGTAGTCCTGGTCGGCGCATTCGCCTACATGGCCGGACTGGTCTGGATGGCCACCGTCACCGATCCGGTACTGTTCATCGCCGGTTCCGGCGTGCTGATCGGGCTGGGTCTTGCGTGCACCGCTTTTGGCGCCGTCAGCGGCATCATCGGCCGTGCCGCACCGCCGGAAAAACGCTCGTGGGCATTCGGTATTTCCGGCGCCGCCAGCTCGTTCGGCCAGTTCCTGCTGATGCCGGTCGAGCAGACGCTGATCACGCAGGTCGGCTGGCAAAACGCGCTGTACCTGCTGGCTGCCATCGTCGTGTTCCTGATGGTGCCGATGGCATTCCGGCTGCGTGAGCCGGCGGCGCAGGCGGTCGCGGGCCACAAGCAGGGCATCCGCGAAGCGCTGGGCGAGGCCTTGGGCAACCGCTCGTTCCTGCTGCTGGTGGCCGGATACTTCGTGTGCGGCTTCCAGCTCGTGTTCATCGGCGTGCACATGCCGGCCTACCTGAGGGACAAGGGCGTGGCCGATCCGAAGGTGGCCGTCACGGCGCTGGCGCTGATCGGCCTGTTCAACATCTTCGGTTCGTACTGGGCCGGCAAGCTCGGTGGCAGGCTGCCGAAGCGCTATCTGCTGTCGTTCATCTACTTCGCCCGCGCCGGCGTGATCGCGCTGTTCATCGCGCTGCCGCTGTCGCCGCTGTCCGTGTACCTGTTCGCGGCGGCGATGGGCGTGCTGTGGCTGTCGACGGTGCCGCTGACGAACGGCATCATCGCCGGCGTGTTCGGCCTGTCGCACATGTCGATGCTGGCCGGCGTAGTGTTCTTCTCGCACCAGGTGGGCAGCTTCCTCGGCGTCTGGCTGGGCGGCTACCTGTTCGACCTGCAGGGCAGCTATGACCTCGTGTGGGCGATCTCGATCGGCCTCGGCGTGCTGGCCGGCCTGGCCAACCTGCCGATCGACGAGCGGGCGCTGGCGCGCCCGCAACTGAAGGTAGCGTGAGGAGGACGGCATGAGGAGGACGGCTTGAGGAGGACGGCTTGAGGGAGGCGACATGATGACGCCGCGCTGGCGGCGGCTGCTGGGGTGGTGCCTCGTCGCCGTCGTGCTGGCGGCATGCTTCGCCGCCTACTTCCAGCCCGGCTTCCTGTTCGACATGGCGACGCGGATCGTCATGTGCTTCTGACCGGCCGCGTTCAGTTTCTGAAAACGACCGTGCGGGATTGGCGCGACAGTGCGATCACGCCGGCGCCGGCCAGCAGCATCATCCAGATGCCCGGTTCGGGCACGGCAATCACCTCGATACCCAGCAGTTCCGTATAGCCCTGGTTGAGGATCTGCTGGTCGTAGCCGGGGCCATACAAGGTGAAATCGATATAGCTGGTCAGCAGGTCTTCGTTCCCGTACAGCAGGTACGAGTACTCGAAACGGAACTGGCCGCGCGGCCCGGTAAAGGCGTGGAATGCGCTGCCGTAGAACGATCCAGACGGATCGTAGTTCGTCCACCCGGGCAGCGCGACGGGCGTCCCGGAAGACATGTCCGCAAACACGGGCGGGGCCGGCGGCTGCAGCAGATCGGGGTATTCCGGCACCGGGCCGGGAACGTAATCGCCGCTCAGGTACAGGCTGGCCTGGAAGCCGGGCGCGCCGTCGATCAGGCGCGGCACTTCGGCGGGCAGCAGCGTGCCGATGACCCAGAATTGCGCGGTGTGCTCGCCGATCGCCGTCACATCGAGGTTGACCCGCGCCGCATCGCGCCAGTGGCCTTCGACATCGTAGCTCACGTCGCGAAAATGGGACGTCGTCTGCAAACCGTTTTCGATCACCACTTCGTCGCGCAAGGTGTACTCGAAGTTGAACCGGTTGCCGGTCTCCCAGAACGAAGAGCTGCTGGAAATCCATTCGCTGGTGTCGTCGATGCCGGTCGTGGCATGAACGGCAGTGAACGTCATCACCCGGGCGGCGAATGCGCCCGTGGCCGATGACAGCAACAAGCAAAGGCATGCCGACAGGCATGCAGGGCGTAGATATCGGAACATGTCGACCTCCCCGTAGTTCAGCGCGACCGGCGCCACGCTGCCAGCACGCCGGCCCCGGCGACCAGCATCATCCAGGTACCCGGCTCGGGCACCGGGAGCACGTCGATGCCCAGGAATTCGCTGTAGCCCAGGTTCCGGGTACCCGCGTCGTAGCCCGGGCCATGGATCATGAACGCGGCCTGGTCGGACAACAGCTCTTCGTTCGCGTAGATCAGGTAAGAGTGGTCGTAGGCGGCGAGATCGCGCGGTGCAGTGAAGGTCTGGTGCACATTGGCGATGTAATGCAACTGCTCCGGGTCGTAATAGGCCGAGACGCTCAGGTCCACGGGCGTGCCGGACGAGGTATCCGCGAACACGGGCGGCGCAGGCGGTTGCACCAGGTCGGGGTACTCCGGCACGGTGCCCGGTGCGTAGCTGCCGCCGAGCGAGAGGAAGACCTGGAACGAAAGGTCGCCGCCGTCGACCAGCCGCGACATTTGCGTGGCGTCGAGCGTGCCGGTGACGGCGAACTGCACGCTGTGCGCCCCGCTGGCCATGCCGTCGACATTCAGCAGGGTCCAGTCGCGCATGTGGCCGGCCACGTCGTACGTCACGTCGCGGTAATGGTAGATGGACTGCATGCCGTTCTCGAAAACCACTTCGTCGCGCAGCGTGTAGGCGAAGTTATACCGTTCGCCATGTTCGATGAAGGTGCTGTCGGTCCACTGGGTTTCGACGGCGTCGTCGATGCCGGTGGTGGCGGAGGTGGCGGTAAACGTCATGACCGGGGCGGCGAACGCGCCCGCGGTTGCAAATACCAGGGAAAGGCAGAGCAGAGACAGGCAGAGCAGGGACGGGAACGGCAAGCGCGGCGTTCGATGCATGGCAACCCCCGGCGGTTATCGATTGATATTTTGATACTGCGATTTTGGCAATGCGCCTACCAGCATATGCCAGGGCTTGCAGGCTGCAAGGACAATCGGTGTGGTGTTGTGTCCGCAATACTCGACAGGAAGTCCGGCACATCATTGAGCAGGGATGAAAGGAGAAAATTTCCTTTGGGTAATGTGTTTATCTCTCAGGCCTCAGGCCGCTCAACCCTTCTGGAGCAAGTCTCACATGAAAGCTCTTTACACCTTCCTGTTATTCGTATTCGCCAGCGTCCTCGGTTCGCAATGTATCGCTGCCGAGCACCGCAATTTCTCGCTCAAACATACCAAGGCGCATCTTCCGGTACACGGGCAGATGGACTGGCCCGGCGGGAAGATCGGCAGCTTCCGCGGCCAGGTGGTGGTGCTGATTTCGGCTGGTGGCTCGGTCGATCGTGATGGGTGGCTGCTGCGCGCGCTCGATACCGTCTGGTGGAACCGATCACCTCTGAAGGAGATGTCGGATGCATTGGTGAAAAATGGGTTTGCCGTGGTTCGGTTCGACAGTCCCGGAGTTCGCCCTCCCGCCAGTAAATGCCGGGAGGCGATAACGCGGGGACACCTGAGTGCCATGGTGGTAGCGACGCAATGTGTCGATGTGGACGTAGCCGAACAAGTGTCAGTGCCAAAATATATTGACAGCATCGAACAAGTCCTCAAGCACGTCCAGGAATTAACACCTCGCGCGCAGGGGGGATTTATCCTGTTCGGATTCTCGGAGGGCTTCTGGCACGCTGCATCGATAGCGGACAGGGGGCACGTCGCCGTGCGGGCCCTGGTTGCATTGGGCGCTGGAGTGGAAAGCCTGCAATCGCTGACGCGATGGCAGCTGACCGACAGGGCGATCGAAACGCTTCCGGAGTTCGATCGGGACAAGAATGGCGAGATCTCGAACGAGGAAATCAGGAAGGGTTATAGCGAAGGCGTAGGAAAGATTACTTCTGACGTTCGCGATTGGATCAGCCCTTCGGGCACCTGGAACGATAACAATGTCGCGGAATTCGGGCAGTGGCTTCGCAAAGGTTACGAAGACGTTGTGCTGGCGAGTCGCCCTTACGAGGAAACCGGCGACTTGCAATGGAAGGCCCTGGGCGCAGGGGTCTTGGTGCCGGACATGACCGACTCATTCCAGGACTATCATATTCTTGATTCTCGCCGGCCGCTCGACATCATTATCCAGCGGCGCATTCCCACATTGTTCTTTTGGGGGGAGCAGGATCGCCAGGTTCGAGTACAGCATCAGCGCAAGCTGATCAAAGATGCGGAAAAAATCATTCCTTATGTAAAATCATATTCTTATTCCGACCGCCATCATTTGCTGTCCAGACGCAAAGATATGGACTGGTTTGAAACGGAATTTGCAGCGGATATAAGTGGCCACATTCAAGAATTCATGTACGCAATGCGGCCCTTCCAGACAAAAATACTTGAATCGAGTATTTCGCAATCGCACGAATAAACGTCGTCAAAGTAGTTCGGCGAGAAGTCTGGCCAGACTTCCCGCTTCCCGGACAAACCTCGGAAGGAAGTACTGGACTTTACACGTCACACCTTCAGGAACTCCTCCCGTCCCCCCAGCCACCGTTCCAGGTGCGCCTCGACGACCGGCTGCCCGGCCGGATCGTGCAGCAGCGCATGCGCCACGTCGCGCGCCTGGTCGACCAGCCAGCCATCCGTTTCCAGGTCGGCGAAGCGCAGCATCGCCTGGCCGGACTGCCGAGCGCCCAGGAACTCGCCTGGGCCGCGGATTTCCAGGTCGCGCCGTGCGATCTCGAAGCCGTCGGTGGTTTCCCGCATCGTCGCCAGCCGCTGCTTGGCCACGGGCCCCAGCGGGCTCTGGTACAGCAGCAGGCAGACGCTGGCCGCCGAGCCGCGGCCCACGCGCCCGCGCAACTGGTGCAGCTGCGACAGGCCGAAGCGCTCCGCATGTTCGATCACCATCAGCGACGCATTCGGCACGTCGACGCCCACCTCGATCACGGTGGTGGCCACCAGCACGTGCACCCGGGCGGCGGTAAAGGCATCCATCACTTCCTGCTTCTCGGCCGGTTTCATGCGCCCATGCACGAGGCCCACCTGCAGGTCCGGCAGCGCCGCGGCCAGCGTTTCATGGGTTTCCGTCGCGGTCTGCAACTGCAGCGCTTCCGATTCCTCGATGAGCGGGCAGACCCAGTACACCTGGCGGCCGTCGAGCGCGGCCGCGTGGACCCGCTCGATCACTTCGTCGCGCCGGTTCTGGTCGATCACGCGGGTGACGATGGGCGTGCGGCCCGGCGGCAGTTCGTCGATCACGGACACTTCCAGGTCGGCGTAGTACGTCATCGCCAGCGTACGGGGAATCGGCGTGGCGGACATCATCAGCTGGTGCGGCACCAGCCCGTCGGCGCCCTTGTTGCGCAGCGTGAGGCGCTGGCCCACGCCGAAGCGGTGCTGCTCGTCGACGATGACGAGGCCCAGCCTGGCGAATTGCACGGTTTCCTGGATCAGCGCGTGCGTGCCGATCACCAGCTGCGCCTCGCCCGATTCGGCCAGCGCGGAAGCGGCCATCTTGTCCTTCTTTTTCAGGCTGCCCGTCAGCCACGCCACTTTCACGCCCAGCGGCTCCATCCATCCGGCGATCTTCCTGAAATGCTGCTCGGCCAGGATCTCGGTCGGCGCCATCAGCGCGGCCTGGAAGCCGCTGTCGATCGCCTGCGTGGCCGCCAGCGCGGCAACGACGGTCTTGCCGCTGCCCACGTCGCCCTGCAGCAGCCGCTGCATCGGGTACGGCTGGCGCAGGTCGGCGCGGATTTCCTCCAGCACGCGCGCCTGCGCACCCGTCAGCCGGAACGGCAGCGCGGCCTGGAATGCCGCGGTCAGCGAGCCCACCGCCGCCAGCGGCGCCGCGCCTTTCTGGCGGCGTGCGTCCTGTGCGCGCTTCAGCGACAGCTGCTGGGCCAGCAGCTCATCGAACTTCATCCGGGTCCAGGCGGGATGCGAGCGCTCCGCCAGCGCATGCTCGTCGACCTGCTGCGGCGGGTTGTGCAGCAGCCTGACCGCCGGCTCGAAGCCGTGCAACTGCATTTTCTCGATAAGCCGCGGCGGCAGCGTGTCGGTCCAGTCGACGCGCCCCATCGCATCGGCGATCGCGCGGCGCAACACCGGTTGCGACAGCCCCTCCCCGGATGGATAGACGGGGGTGAGGGAGGTCGGCAGCGGCGCGCCTTCGTTGACGATCTTGTAACTCGGATGCACCATCTCCGCGCCGAAGAAGCCGTGTTTCAGCTCGCCACGGGCGCGTACCCGCGTACCTTCCGCCAGCTGCCGGGTCTGGCTGCCGTAGAAGTTCATGAAGCGCAGCATCAGCTCGCCCGTGTCGTCGGCGATGTGGACGATCATCTGCTTGCGCGGCTTGTACGTGATCTCGTTCTTGGTGACGATGCCTTCGACCTGCGAGGTCTGGCCGCCGCGCAGGCAGGCCGCGCGGATGTCGATCACCTCGGTCTCGTCCTCGTAGCGCATCGGCAGGTGCAGCACCAGGTCCATGTCGGTGCGCAGTCCCAGCCGGGCCAGCTTGCTCTCGGTCGAGACCGCCTTGGAGGGCGCGGCTTTTTTTGCGGGGGGCTTGCTTTGCTTCGTTTCGGCCATGTTTTCGTGGTGCTTTTTTACTCGATGACTGCGTGGTAGCGTAAAATAGAAGGTTGCCCAATGCTTTTTGAGCGGAATCGTGCGCCGGTCATGCGCCTGCTGCAGGCGATCATGCGCGCTACCGCCATTACACCCATGTATTCGCTCTCCGATTTCGATTTTAACTTGCCACCCGAGCGCATCGCTCAGTTTCCGCTGCCGGATCGCAGTGCTTCCCGGCTGTTGCACGTGGATGAGACCCGCCTGGTCGACCGCAAGTTCACCGACATCCTCGACCTGCTGCAGCCCGGCGACCTGCTGGTGATGAACGATACCCGCGTGCTGAAGGCACGCTTCTTCGGCGTCAAGGACAGCGGCGGCAAGGTCGAGGTACTGGTCGAGCGCGTGCTCGACACGCACACCGTGCTGGCCCAGGTGCGCGCGTCGAAGTCGCCCGGCCCCGGCGTGAAGATCCGCCTGGCCGAAGCGTTCGACGTGACGGTCGGCGAGCGCGCCGGCGAGTTCTTCACGCTGAAGTTCGACGCCGACGTGTTCGACCTGATCGAACAGTACGGCCGCCTGCCCCTGCCGCCGTACATCGAGCATGCGCCGGGCGAAGTGGACGAGACCCGCTACCAGACCGTGTTCAACAAGGTGCCGGGCGCCGTCGCGGCGCCCACCGCCGGGCTGCACTTCGACGAAGCGCTGCTGCAGAAACTGAAGGACAAGGGCGTCAATTTCGCCTACGTCACGCTGCACGTGGGCGCCGGCACGTTCCAGCCGGTGCGCACCGAGAACCTGGCCGAGCACAAGATGCACACCGAGTGGTATACGATGCCGCAGGCGACCGTCGACGCTGTAAAGGCCGCGCGCGCGGCGGGCCGCGACGTGATCGCCGTCGGCACCACCAGCCTGCGCGCGCTGGAATCGGCGTCGCAGTCGGGCACGATCGAGGCGGGCAGCGCCGACACGGCACTGTTCATCACGCCGGGCTACCGCTTCAAGTCCGTCACGCGCCTGATCACCAACTTCCACCTGCCGAAATCCACGCTGCTGATGCTGGTCTCGGCATTCGCCGGTTTCGACGAGATCCGCGCCGCCTACGCGCACGCGATCGCCAACGAATACCGCTTCTTCAGCTATGGCGATGCCATGCTGCTGACCACGCCCAATCGGGCATAACGGATACCCGGACGGATACCCAAACAATGCTGGAATTCAAACTGATCAAGACCGATACGACCGGTCTGACGAAGGCGCGCCGCGGCACGCTGAAACTGAACCATGGCGTGGTGCAGACGCCGATCTTCATGCCCGTCGGTACCTATGGCTCGGTGAAGGCCATGTCCCCGCTGGAACTGAAGGAAATCGGCGCCCAGATCATCCTCGGCAATACCTTCCACCTGTGGCTGCGCCCCGGCAATGCCGTGATGGGCAAATTCGGCGGCCTGCATAAGTTCATGGGCTGGGACAAGCCGATCCTGACCGACTCCGGCGGCTTCCAGGTGTTCTCGCTGGGCGAGATGCGCAAGATCACCGAAGAGGGCGTGCACTTCAATTCGCCGATCAACGGCGACAAGCTGTTCCTGTCGCCGGAAATCTCGATGCAGATCCAGCGCGTGCTGAACTCCGACATCGTGATGCAGTTCGACGAATGCACGCCCTATGAAATCGAGGGCCGTCCGGCCACGCTGGAAGAGGCGGCGAAGTCGATGCGCATGTCGCTGCGCTGGGCCCAGCGCTCGATGAACGAGTTCAAGTCGGGAGAAAACCCGAACGCGCTGTTCGGCATCGTCCAGGGCGGCATGTTCGAATCGCTGCGCGACGAATCGCTGGCCGGCCTGGAAGAGATCGATTTCCCGGGCCTGGCGATCGGCGGCCTGTCGGTCGGCGAACCGAAGGAAGACATGATGCGCGTGCTCGAGCATATCGGCCCGCGCCTGCCGGCCAACAAGCCGCACTACCTGATGGGCGTGGGCACGCCGGAAGACCTGGTGGCCGGCGTCAGCAATGGCGTCGACATGTTCGACTGCGTGATGCCGACCCGGAACGCGCGCAACGGCTGGATCTTCACCCGCTTCGGCGACATCAAGATCAAGAACGCCCGCTACAAGGAAGACACCGAGCCTTTCGATTCCACCTGCTCGTGCTACGCCTGCCGCAACTTCAGCCGCGCGTACCTGCACCACCTGCACCGCGCGCAGGAAATCCTGGGCGCCCGGCTGAACACGATCCACAACCTGCACTTCTACCTGGACATCATGCAGCAGATGCGCGATGCGCTGGACGAGGATCGCTTCCCGGAATGGGTGAAGCAGTTCCACGCGGACCGCGCCCGCGGGGTGTAAAAAGAACTTGCATTAGTGTAAAAGTCCCCAATCTGTGCGGCTTTGGCCAGTGCTAGAATACAGCGCTGTTTTTTTTTAATTACATTGGAGTCACCCGTGTTCATTTCCAACGCTTATGCTCAAACCGCCGGCGCTGCCGATGCGTCGATGATGAGCAATCTCTCGACCTTCGTGCCGCTGATCCTGATGTTCGTGGTCATGTATTTCCTGATGATCCGTCCTCAGCAGAAACGCGCCAAGGAACAGAAGGCCATGATGGACGCGCTTGCCAAAGGCGACGAAGTCGTGACGGTCGGCGGCATCCTGGGCCGCGTGTCCCGCGTGACCGATGCGTACGTGACGGTGGAAGTGGCGCCGAACACGGAGATCGTGGTGCAGAAAGCCTCGGTCACGACCCTGCTGCCGAAGGGCACGCTGAAGGGTCTGTAAGACCTTCCACAGGAAGCGGGCGGCATCACCGCCCGCTTTTGTTATCGGCCAACCACGCTGAAGATCATGAATCGTTATCCCATCTGGAAATACATCCTCATTGCCGTCGTCGTGCTGCTGGGGGCACTGTACACGGCCCCCAACTACATGGGCGAATCGCCTGCGCTGCAAGTCACCAGCGGAAAATCCACGGTGAAGGTGGATAGCGATATCGTCGCCCGCGTCGAGCAGTTGCTCGCCGAGGCGAAGCTGCCCACGTCCGGCGTCACGTTCGATGCCGGATCGAGCAGTCCGTCGGTGCGCGCCCGTTTCGCGGACATCGACACGCAGTTCAAGGCCAAGCTCGCGCTGGAACGCGGCCTGAACGGCGACCCGGAAGACCCGGCCTACATCGTCACCAGCAACCTGATGGCCAATACGCCGGCCTGGATGCAGAAACTCGGCGCCCACCCGATGTACCTGGGCCTCGACCTGCGGGGCGGCGTCCACTTCCTGATGCAGGTGGATACCAAGGCTGCGCTGAACAAGCGCATCCAGGGCTTCCAGGCGGCGATCCGCGGCGAACTGCGCGACAAGAACGTGCGCCACGCCGGCATCGAACGCGCGGGCGATTCGATCGTCGTGAAATTCCGCGACGACGCCACGCGCCAGGCCGCCCGCAAGGCACTGGGCGAAATGAACGAGCTGCAGTTCGCCGATGGCACGAGCGGCGCCGACCTGACGCTGACCGCCGCGATGAAGCCGGCCGCGCTGAAGGCCACGCTGGACAACGGCGTGAAGCAGAACATCGCCACCCTGTCCAAGCGCGTCAACGAACTGGGCGTTTCCGAGCCGATCATCCAGCAGCAGGGCGCGGACCGCATCGTCGTCCAGCTGCCGGGCGTGCAGGACGTGGCGCGTGCCAAGTCGATCATCGGCCGTACCGCCACGCTGGAAGTGCGCCTGGTCGACCAGACCGTGCCGCGCGGTACCGAGCTGACCGCGGCGGTGCCGTTCAATTCCGAGCTGTTCACGGTCGGCAAGAACGTTCCGGTCGTGCTGCAGAAGGATGTGATCATTTCGGGCGACTACATCTCGTCCGCCACGGCATCGTTCGATGAAAACCAGCAGCCTGCCGTCTCGATCGACCTGAACGGCGACGGCGGCCGCCGCATGCGCGAAGCCACCCGCGACAACGTCGGCAAGGGCATGGCCATCGTGCTGTTCGAAAAGGGCAAGCCGGAAGTGCTGTCGGTCGCCACCATCCAGGACGAACTGGGCAGCCGCTTCCGCATCACCGGCATGGGCAGCATCGAGAACTCCACCGAACTGGCGCTGCTGCTGCGCGCCGGTGCGCTGTACGCGCCGATGCAGGTCATCGAGGAACGCCTGGTGGGCCCGCAGCTGGGTGCCGAGAACATCACGAAGGGCTTCAACGCCACGCTGTACGGCTTCCTCGCGATCGCCGTCTTCATGATCATCTACTACATGGTGTTCGGCGTCTTCTCCGTGCTGGCGCTGGCCATCAACGTGCTGCTGCTGGTGGCGATCCTGTCGCTGATGGGCATCACGCTGACCTTGCCGGGTATCGCCGCCATCGCGCTGGCACTGGGCATGGCGATCGACGCGAACGTGCTGATCAACGAGCGGGTGCGCGAAGAGCTGCGCGCCGGCGCTTCGCCGCAGTCCGCCATCTCGGCAGGCTTCGACCGCGCCTGGGCCACCATCTTCGACTCCAACGTGACGACGCTGATCGTCGCGCTGGCGCTGCTGGTGTTCGGTTCCGGTGCGATCCGCGGCTTTGCGATCGTCCACGGCCTGGGCATCCTGACCTCGATGTTCTCCGCCGTCTTCGTGTCGCGCGGCGTGGTCAACCTGTGGTACGGCCGCAAGAAGAAACTGCAGTCGCTGTCGATCGGTACCGTCTGGGTACCGAAAGAAGCGAAGTAACGGCCATCGGTCAATAAGAGGATTTCATGGAATTTTTCCGCATTCATAGAGACATCCCGTTCATGCGCTACGCGACGATCTTCAACGTCGTGTCGGCGCTGACGTTCGTGGCGGCCGTGTTCTTCCTGGTCACCAAGGGCCTGCACCTGTCGATCGAGTTCAAGGGCGGCACCGTGGTGGAGGTGAAGTATCCGCAGGCGGCCAACCTGGAACGCATGCGCGAGTCGCTGCGCGGCGCCGGCTTCGAGCATCCCGAAGCCAGCACGTTCGGCACCGCCAGCGACGTGCTGATCCGCCTGCCGATCACGCCGGGCACCGGCTCCGACACCACGTCGGTGCGCGCCTTCGACGCGCTGTGCCGCGCGGAAAAGGGCGCCGTCAAGCAGTTCGACGAGGTATCGCCGCAGGGCGACCACCATGCCCGTACCGCCTGCGTGGACACGGCCGGCAAGGAGCTCGTGTCGCTGCAGCGCGTGGAATTCGTCGGCCCGATGGTGGGCGAGGAACTGACGCAGAACGGCATCAACGCGCTGATCATGGTGGTGGTGGGCGTGATGCTCTACCTGGCCGTGCGCTTCGAGTGGAAGTACGCGGTGGCGGCGATCATCGCCAACCTGCACGACGTGGTCATCATCATGGGCTTCTTCGCCTTCTTCCAGTGGGAATTCTCGCTGACGGTGCTGGCGGCGATCCTGGCGGTGCTGGGCTACTCGGTCAACGAATCGGTCGTGATCTTCGACCGTATCCGCGAGAACTTCCGCAAGCAGCGCAAGATGACGGTGCACGAAGTGATCGACAACGCGATCACCAGCACGATGTCGCGCACGATCATCACCCACGGCTGCACGGAGATGATGGTGCTGTCGATGCTGTTCTTCGGCGGGCCCACGCTGCACTACTTCGCCGTCGCGCTGACGATCGGCATCCTGTTCGGCATCTACTCCTCGGTGTTCGTCGCCGCCGCCGTCGCCATGAAGCTGGGCGTCAAGCGCGAAGACCTGATCAAGCCGGTCAAGGAAAAGGACGAAACGGACGGCGCCGTCGTCTAAGGCCCGCCGCTCCCGCCAATGCCGCCTCCGGGCGGCATTTTTTTCGCCCCTACAATATTGCCAACAACCGGGGTCAGACCCCAATCTGAGGAAATATTTCCAGAAATCGGGGTCTGACCCCGGTTTCAAGAAATGTTTGTCAGGCGGGGAGAAGGATGGTGGCGCGCAGGCCGCCGGCGGGGCGGTTCGACAGCGTGACCTCGCCGCCGTGCGCGTCGATGCAGGAGCGGGCGATGGCGAGGCCGAGGCCTACGCCGCCCAGCTCGGGCTGGCGCGAGGCGTCGAGCCGGTAGAACGGCTTGAATACGTCGTCGAGCTGCGCGGCCGGGATACCGGGGCCTTCGTCGTCGATGGTGATGCGGATGGCATCGCGGCCGCCGTCGATCCGGGCCGGCGCGACGGCGATGCGTGCGCAGCGGCCGTAGCGCACGGCGTTGTCGACGAGGTTCGTCAGCGCGCGCCGGATCGCCAGCGGCCGGCAGCGGCAGGGCAGGGACGGCGGCTCGCCGGAAGCGGAAGCAGAGGCCAGTGCCACGTCGCGCCCCTGCGCCGCCTGGTCGGCCGCGATCTCGGCGGCCAGCGCGCCGACGTCGATGCCGATCGTCGGTTCGTCGCAAGCGTCGTCTTTGGAAAAGCGCAGCGTTTCCTCGATCATCGCCGCCATGTCGCGCAAGGTGCGCTGCATGCCGTCGCGCACCTCTTCGTCGTCGACCAGTTCGGCGCGCAGCCGCAGCGACGTCACCATCGAGCGCAGGTCGTGGCTGATCGAGGCCAGCATGCGCTTGTGGTCTTCCAGGTAGCGCGTCAGCCGCGCCTGCATCAGGTTGAACGACGCCGTCACTTCGCGCGCCTCGCGCGGGCCGGACAGCGCCAGCGGCTCGTATTCTCCCCGGCTGACGCGCTCTGCACCATCGGACAGCGCCTTGATCGGCCGCACGATGCGCCGCACGAACACGATGCCGATCACCAGCACCGGCAGCGTGCTGACGGGGATCGAGAAGCGCAGCGGCTTCCACCACCACTGGGTGTTGGCCAGCGGCCGCTGGGCGCTGTTGAACCAGCCGCCCGGCAGCCGCAGGGCGATGGCAAGGTCGGGATCCTCGTCGACCCCGGCGCGCCGTGCCAGCGACACCTGCACCGCGTCGGCCGGCAGCCGCAGTTCGCGCTGCAGCACGGCCTGCAGCGAACGCTCTTCTCCGTCCAGTGAGACATCGGTGATGGCGCTGCGCGGTTCGATGCGGTGGCGCGACGTGTCCGTGTCCAGCGCCGCCAGCATCGCGTTGCCGGACGTGGCATCGCGCTGCACCAGTGCGAGCCGGTAGGCGGAGGTGACGTTTTCCATCACATAGCGCCGCGACATCCGGTGCAGCGTGTCGCTGCCGCCGTTGCTGGCCGTGGCCAGCAGCGCGATCAGGTGCGCCGCCAGCAGCCCGCAGAACAGCAGGCCGACCAGCTGGCCCGCCATCGTCTGCGGCAACAGCCGCCCGGCGAACCCTTTCACGAAGCGGCCAGCGCGGGGCGGGCGGTCACCGTGGCGGCGAACAGGTAGCCATTGCCCCACACGGTCTTGAGCAGGCTGGGGCGGCGCGGATCCGGTTCCAGCTTCTTGCGCAGCCGGCTCACCTGGCTGTCGATGCTGCGGTCGAAGGCCAGCGCATCGCCGCAACCGGTCAGGTCCATCAGCCGGTCGCGCGAGAGCACCGTGCCGGGATGTTCGGCCAGCACCCGCAGCAGCCGGTACTCGGCGCTCGAGAGCGCGGCCGGCTGGCCGTCCGGATCGAACAGCTCGCGCTTGCCGGTATCGAGGAACCAGCCGCCGAACGCATAGCCGGTGGCGGCATTGCCCACCGACGCGGCGGTGCGCCGCCAGCGCCGCAGCACCATGCGGATCCGCGCCACCAGTTCCGGCGGATCGAACGGTTTCACGACGTAGTCGTCGGCACCGCTGTCCAGGCCGGCCACCTTGTCGGCGGACGTATGCATGGCCGTCAGCAGGATCACTGGCGTATCGAGCGTGCCGGACACGCGCCGGCACAGCGACAGGCCGTCTTCGCCCGGCATCATCACGTCCAGCACGATCAGGTCGAAGCGTTCCTGCCGCAGCAGCGCGCCGGCCTGCGCCGCGTCGGCGGCGGTGGTCACCGCCAGTCCCTGCCGCCGCAGGTAGGCGGCCAGCGAGCTGCGGATGTCGGGGTGGTCGTCGACGACGAGGATATGGTCGGCTGCTGTCATCGGGGTGTTCCGTCAATGCGGATGATTCTCATTTACAAACCTCGATTGTAGCAGTGCCGCCGGGCTGGTGCTATCGGAGCAGTCATCGGGGCAGTACATCGGGGCAGTACTTATGCCAGCACCCACGCCACGGCACCCAGCAACGCTCCTGCCGGCGCCGTCCAGCGCACCGGATACGGGGCATACGTCATCTGCAGTCCGATGCCGAGCGCACCGAAGGTGAGGAAGCCCAGCCAGGCCAGGATGCCGACCGACGTGCCCCAGGCCGCGATCGCCGGCACCAGCGCCACCGCCAGCAGCGCCCAGCCGCCCAGCCGCAGCGACATGGCCGCAAACGCCTTGCCATACACCTGCTCCTGGTGCCGATCCATCGACAGCGCCACCGCCGTCATGGCCGCATAGCTCAGCGCCAGCACGATCAGCGCGGTCATGGCGTCACCTCCTTCAGTGCAGCCGGCACGGCCCTCGCCGCCGGCCGGTCCTTGCGCAGCAAATGACGGGCAATCCAGCCGAACAGCGCGGCGATTGCCAGCATCGCGAAATCGAAGCCGACGATGCCGGCCTGGCCGAGCGGGATGCTGGTGAGCAGGCCATGCCCGCCGGTCAGCGGATTGAGGACCGGCAGCAGCGCGAACAGCACGACCACGGCGATGCATTGCTCGATCCACGCGGCGCGCGCAGGCCGCACCGCCGCATGCACGAGGGCGGCCAGCCAGGCGAGGAAGAAGCCGTTGATTTCCCATGCCGACCGTTCCGCCATCTCCACCGGCAGCAGGCGGTTCAGCCAGAAGTAGGCGCCGGTCGCCAGCGCCAGGCCGGTGATGACGCCGACATTGGTCACTTCCACCACGCGGTGGCCGAATGGCGTGCGGCCCAGCTTCCTGCGCTCCGGCGCCCGCTTGACGACCCACAGCACGAGGCCCGTCGCCACCATCGCGGTGCCGACGACGCCGGACAGGAACAGCAGCCAGCGCACCGTGGGCCCGGCGAAGCGGCCCATGTGCGCGCTGGCGAACACGTTGCCGAACGCGCTGGCGGCCGACGGTGCCGGCAGCGGCGGGCGTTCCTTGATCTTGCCGGTGGCGGCATCGAAGACCAGCCGTGCGGAGGCGCCGCGCGTGGTCAGGCTGTCGCTGCCATGCGCGCGCAGCTCCACCGTGGCACCCGGCTTGTTGGGGCGGTTGACGGTGATGCGGCCCACTTCATGGCCCGGCCATTCGGTGCGCGCCTGCGCCATCATCGGGACGATCGCCGCCGCCAGGTCGACGCCGCTGCCGGCACCGTCGCGCGAACGGCCGCCCCGGCCGCTTTCCGGTCCGCTCCGGCTACCTTCACGGCCACCAACGCGGCCTTCGCTGCCGCCTTGCTGCTGCTGCTGCTGCTGCTGCTGCCCACCCGGCACCATGCCGCGGCGCTCCATGTTATAGGCTTGCCGGTCGCCTCCATAGGCGCTCTCCGCGCCCCAGGGCATCAGCGTCCCCATCAGCAGCAGCAGGCCGGAGAACGTGATCATGATGTGGAACGGCAGCGCCAGCACGGCCGTCGCATTGTGTGCGTCCAGCCACGAGCGCTGGCCCTTCTTTGGCCGGAACGTGAAGAATTCGGTGAAGATCTTCTTGTGCGTGATGACGCCGCTGATGATCGCCACGAACATGAACATGGTGGCGATGCCGACGATCCAGCGGCCCGTCACGCGGTCCATCGCATGCAGTTCGAAGTGGAAGCGGTACAGGAAACTGCCGCCACGCGTTTCGCGCGCCGCGATCTTTTCGCCGGTGGCGGCATCGAGTTCGGCGCGCCTGGTGCCGGCGCGGCCGGCCGCGGCGTTCCTGTCGCGCCAGCTGGCGGACACGGTGGTCTGCCGTTCGTTCGGCAGTTCCAGCGTCCACGTGTTCGCATTCGGCGCAAGCTTCTGCATGCCGGCCATCGCCACCGCCGCCGTCTGCGCGGCATCCGCGCCGGGCACCGAGGCGTGCAGCTCCGGTTTCATCCACAGGTTCACCTCGTCGAGGAAGTAGCTGAGCGTGCCGGTGAAGAACACCGCGTACAGCAGCCAGCCCAGCACGATGCCGGTCCAGGTGTGCAGCCACGACATCGACTGGCGGATGCCTTCCGGCCTGCTGTCGGGCCTCATGCGGCACCTCCCGCGCCGGCCTTGGCCAGCCACGCCAGGGCCGCCAGCAACGCGGCGGGCAGCACGATGCCGGCCCACGCACGGCGTGTGCTCGCCACCGCGAACACCCAGATCGCCGCACACAGGTGCACGACGAACGACGACATGGTGGCGGTGCTGACGGCATCCACGCGGGCCATGCCGGTCTTTTGCAGCCACAGGCTCATGCACGCGGCCCACGCGGCGGCCAGCAGGTAGCCACCGAAAATCGCCGCCACACTGCGCGATGCGACCAGCCATCGGTAGGAGCCGGGCAGGGGAGTGTTTTTACTCACGACAGTTCCTTCATGACGAAAGCGCCCGCGCACTTCCGGTACGCGGGCTAGCAGGGATCGAGGCAGGAATCAGAACGACGACGTCAGGCTGACGAACAGCGAACGGCCCGCTTCGTTGTACGACGCCGCGCCGGACGTGCCGTTGGTGCTCAGGCGGAACAGGCGTTCGTCGAACAGGTTGTTGATGCCGGCGCGCAGGCGCAGGTTCTTCGTGAACGCGTAGCCGGCGCTGATGCCCCACACGCTGTACGGGTCCAGCGTGTTCAGTGCATCGCCGGTGGCTGGCGCACCCTGCGTGGTCAGCTTGCGCGGCTCCTGCTTGCCGTACCAGGTACCGGTGAACAGCAGCGATACCTTGTCGCTGACCTGCCAGTCGAGCGACGTGTTCAGCGTGAACTCGGGGATCACGGACAGCGGCTCGCCCGTGGTCTTGTTCTCGTTCTCGATCATGTACGTGAGGTTGTTGATGAATTTCACGCTGGTGCCGAAGGGGACCGTCACATTGCCTTCGACACCCTGCACCACCGCCTTCGGTGCGTTTTCCCACTGGAACAGGCGGCCGTTGGCCGACGTGTTGCCCAGCAGGCTGTCCATGCCGCCGACGATCTTGTTGCGGTAATCGTTGTGGAAATACGTCACGCTGGCGCTGCGGCCGGCATCGCTCCAGCCGATGCCGATCTCCTTGTTCACCGACGTTTCCGCCTCCAGGTTGTCGTTACCGCGCAGGTAGCAGCCGCCGCCCAGGTTCGGATTGTTGACGGGGCAGCCGTTGCCGCGCGTGTAGTACAGGTAGTTCGGATTCGACTGGTACAGGTTCGGCGCCTTGAACGCGCGCGCCACGCCGCCCTTGATCGTGACGGTCGGCGTCAGCGCATACGAGGCGTTCAGGCTCGGGCTCCAGTTGGTGCCGAACTGGCTGTGCTTGTCGAAGCGCAGGCCGGGCGTGAGGATCAGCTCGTTGGTCACGCCGATATTGTCTTCCACGTACACGGCATAGGTTTCGGCATCGGCCTTGCCGTCACGGTTCGTCGCGGTCATGCCGGGAATCGCGGTGGCCGTCTGCGTCATCGAATACGGATCGTCGAGCTTTTCCTGGCGCACGTCGAAGCCCACCGTCATCATCTGCGACAGGCCGAACAGCTTGCCCGGCATATTCAGTTCGCCGTTCAGGATGTAATTCTCCAGTTCGGAGGTGGACCATGACGTGGCATTCGAGATGCTGCCTTCCGGTCCGCCCGCCAGGCCTTCGTTCAGGCGCGTGTTGTCGGTGTTTTCCCATTGCAGCGACAGCTTCGAGGTGCCGATAGCCCACTTGCCGCGGTGCGTCAGCGCGGCGGTGCGGCGGATCATCACGTTGGTTTCAGCACCGGCATTGGCCAGCTCGCCCAGCAGCGCCGTGCCGGTGGCATTGACCGCGCGGTCACCCGCATAGATGTTGCCCTGGCGCGAAAAGCCCGATTCCAGTTCCAGCACCTGGCCCGGTGCCAGGTCCCAGCGCAGCAGGCCGCCCACGTCGCGATTGCGCACGCCTTCGCGGCCGGCCGGCGGGATCGCGCCGTCGGCCGTGTTTTCCGCCGTGGCGTTGATCGACAGGTCGTCGGCGTCGGTCTTGTTCACGTTGCCGAAGACGCGGAAGGAAAACTTGCCGGCCAGCGGGCCGGAAAGGTTGAAGCCGAGGCGCTTCGTCGAGCTTTCCTCGCCGTGCTCCGGCGCCAGCGCGTAGGCCGTGACGGAGCCGGACAGCTTATCGCCCGGCGCCTTCGTGATGATGTTGACCACGCCGCCGGCGGCGCCGGAACCGTAGCGTGCAGCGGCGGGGCCACGCAGCACTTCGATGCGCTCGACCAGTTCGGCCGGCACCCAGTTCGTGTCGCCCCGCGTATTGCGTTCGCCGCTGCGGCCCATGCGCACCGAGTTGCGCGACGTGACCGGCTTGCCGTCGACCAGGATCAGCGTGTTTTCCGGGCCCATGCCGCGCAGGTCGATCTGGCGGTTGTTGCCGTACTGGCCGGTCGAGCTGTTGCCGGTCAGGTTCACGCCGGGCATCGTGCGGATGATTTCGGAAAGGTCGTTGGCGGGCGGGCGAGCCGCGATGTCGGCGGCGGTGATCGTCGATACGCCCGGCGCCTGTTTCAGCTCCTCTTCGGCGGTGGCGGTTACCTGCACTTCGGCGAGCTGCTGTTCGGGAGCGGCTTGCTGGGCCAGCGCGGGAGACGAGAGAAAGGCCATGCACAAGGCGGTGGCGAGCGGGGTGCGTTGCAGAGTGAGATTCATCTTCCTGATCCAGTTGTCGTGACTTGTTCCGCGATCGCTGCCTGTCCCGAACATGACTATCGGCAACCTCCAGATCGCGCGCAATTGAGAATGATACTCATTTAAGATCGGAAAAGTTTGTCAAAATGTGGCGACCGCACTGTGCACGCGCTGGCGATGCCGGCATCGATGGCGTGGCAACAACAACGGCGTTCGGGCTTCCAGCGGTAGGGCGCGATGTGCGGCGGGCAAAGCCGGGCGATCATGCGGTGCGAAGAAACCGGCCATCCTCCGCACGAATGTGTTGACTTCGCAAAATCCCCTGATTACACTAATTGCATCTGTTAGCGCTATCAGCGATGGCTTGAAAATCATCGAAAACCTGATCGCGCTGGCTAGGACAAGATAATGTTAGCGCTGCCAGCTCGTCCGTAGAGATGAACGGCACCGCGCGATGCAGGAGGAGACGACCATGCTGAGCATCACGCCACCCGCCACGGTTGCTGCGGCACTTATGCCGCGCGCACCGCGGGCAGCATGACGGAAGGTCCGATGGGCGGACCGGGTTACACTTTCCCGGTCTGTTTTTTTCTGTGCGGGTGGACATCGGTCTGCCCGCGCAGTTTTTTTTCGCAGGGCCTTCCACATGAATGACTCATCAGGCAAGGGCGCAGGCAAGGGCGCCGGCCATCCCGCCGGCACGCCGCTTCCATGGCGCGAAAAGATCAGCTACGGCATCGCCGACATGGGGTTCAATTTTTACTGGACCAATATCGCCACGTTCCTGCTGATCTTCTACACCGACGTATTCGGCATCTCGGCCGCCGCCGCGGCGTCGATGATGTTCGCGATCAAGCTGATCAACGCCTTCACCGATCCGATGATCGGCGCCATCGCCGACCGCACCACGACCCGCTTCGGCAAGTTCCGCCCGTACCTGGTGTGGGTGGCCGTGCCGCTCGGCTGCGCCGCGGTGCTGACCTACACCACGCCCGATCTCGACGGCGACGGCCGCCTGCTGTGGGCCTATGGCACCTACCTGCTGATGATGGTCTGCTACACCGCCATCAACATCCCCTACAACGCGCTGTCCGGCGTGATGTCGGCCGATCCGCAGGAACGTTCCACCATCAACGGCCTGCGCTTCATCTGTGCGTTCGGCGGCAGCATGCTGGTCACCGCCGCCACGCCGGCCATGGTGAAGGCTTTCGGCAACGGCGACGACGAACGTGGCTGGCAGCTGACGATGGCGGCCTGGGCGGTGGCGGCCTGCGTGATGTTCGTGATCGCCTTTGCCAACACGCGCGAGCGCATCGCCCCGCCGCCGCAGCAGAAGACCAACGTCATGCAGGACGTGCGCGACCTGTCGCGCAACGGCCCGTGGGTGGTGCTGTTCTTCCTGGCGCTGATCATCATGGTCACGATCACGCTGCGCACCACCACCGCCGCCTACTACTTCAAGTACGTGGTCGGCCGGCCGGAACTGATGGGAACCTTCGTGTCGGTGTACATGTTCGCGGCGGCAGTGGGCGCCGCCGCGTCGCCGCTGATGACGCGCTTCGTCGACAAGAAAAAACTGATGATCATCCTGATGAGCACCACGGCCGTGCTGTCCGGCGCGTATTTCTTCGTGCCGCAGGACCAGGTGTGGCTGATGTTCGTGCTGCAGGCCGGCATGGGCCTGGTACTGGGGCCGAAGTCGCCGCTGGCGTTCTCGATGTATGCCGACACGGCCGACTACAACGAATGGCGCACCGGCCGCCGCGCCACGGCGATGACGTTCGCCGCCGCCACGTTCTCGCAAAAGCTGGGCACCGCGCTGGCGGTGGCCGTCATCGGCGCGCTGTTCACCACGCTGGGCTACGTGCCGAACGCCACGCAAAACCCGGGTTCCACGGCCGGCATCGTATGGCTGATGTCGCTGATTCCCGCCGCGTTCGCGCTGGTCGCCGTGGGCGTGATGTGCTGCTACCGCCTCGATGCCGCCACGCTGCGCACCATCCAGTCCGACCTCGCCGCGCGCAAGCCGGCATCCCGCAATTCCGGAGAAGAACCTGATGCAAGCCCCGATACACTCTCGAGCCCATTCCCACCTCCTGCGCCCGTCCGCTGACGGCAGCCGCTATGACCTGCTGTCGCCGACCGCCATGCCGCGTGCGGCCGGTTTCCTGTGGAACCGCAGGATGATGATCCAGGTGAACTGCCGCGGCTACGCGGTGGCCCAGTACATGCAGCCGGAGCCGGCCAAGTACGCGTATGCGCCGAACCTGGAAGCGAAGACGTTCATGCAGCCGGAGCAGGGCTACTATGCCCATCATCCTGGCCGCTTCTTCTACGTGAAGGACGAGGAAACGGGCCAGCTGTTCTCCGTGCCGCATGAACCGGTGCGCGCGGTGCCGGACCGCTTCGAATTCTCGGCCGGCAAGAGCGACATGGCATGGATCGTGGAAAGCCTCGGCATCCGCATCGAGCTCGTCATGGGCCTGCCGGTGGACGACGTGGCCGAGCTGTGGTCGCTGAAGATCTGCAATCTCTCCGGCCGGCCGCGCCGCCTGTCGGTGTACCCGTATTTCACGATCGGCTACATGAGCTGGATGAACCAGTCGGCCGAGTACCGTGCCGACCTTGGCGGCATCGTGGCGTCGTCCGTCACGCCGTACCAGAAGGTGGCCGACTACTTCAAGCAGAAGAACTTCAAGGACCGCACGTTCTTCCTGTGCGAGCGGGCGCCCGACGCATGGGAAGCCGCGCAGGAAGCATTCGAAGGCGAGGGCGGCCTGCACGCGCCGTCGGCGCTGCGGGAAGACGCGCTGGGTGGCGGCGACGCGCGCTACGAAACGCCGGTGGCCGCCGTGCAGTACCGGCTGGCGCTGGCGGCAGACGGCAGCGAGGAATTCCGCTTCCTGTTCGGCCCCGCTTTCGACGATGCGGAGATCGCCGCGCTGCGCGAGCGGTACCTGTCCGCCGCCGGCTTCGCCGCCGCGCGCGAAGCCTATGCCGCGTACATCGGCGCCGGTGCCGGCTGCGTCACGGTGGAGACGCCGGACCCGGAGTTCGACAACTTCGTCAATCACTGGCTGCCGCGCCAGGTGTACTACCACGGCGGCTCGAACCGCCTGACCACGGATCCGCAGACCCGCAACTACCTGCAGGACAACATGGGCATGAGCTTCGTGCACCCGCCCACCGCGCGCGGCGCCTTCCTGCATGCGCTGTCGCAGCAGGAGGCGAGCGGCGCCATGCCGGACGGGATCCTGCTGGTCGAAGGCGCCGAGCTGAAATACATCAACCAGGTGCCGCACACCGACCATTGCGTGTGGCTACCCGTGTGCCTGAAGGCTTACCTGGACGAGACGGCCGAC
Source organism: Pseudoduganella umbonata (assembly GCF_014192225.1). Lineage (GTDB taxonomy): Bacteria > Pseudomonadota > Gammaproteobacteria > Burkholderiales > Burkholderiaceae_D > Rugamonas > Rugamonas umbonata. Next base: position 43,860 of record NZ_JACHXS010000002.1, read on the forward strand.
TGGACGCTGCTGGACGAACCGGTCGCCGACACCGAAGGGCACAGCCTGACGGTGGCGCAGCGCATCGGCCGCGCGATGGACTGGCTGCTGACGGAGCGCGACGAGCGCGGCCTGTCGTACATCGCGCAGGGCGACTGGTGCGATCCGATGAACATGGTCGGCTACAAGGGCAAGGGCGTGTCCGGCTGGCTGACGGTGGCCGCCGCCTACGCGTTGAACCTGTGGGCGGACATGTGCGCGCAGCACAAGGATGAGGAAGGAGCACGGCATTTTCGGGCTGGTGCCCAGGCCATGAACGATGCCGCCAACAAGCACCTGTGGGATGGCCGCTGGTTCGCCCGCGGCATCACCGACGACGGCGTGGTATTCGGCGTGGCCGACGACAGGGAAGGGCGCATCTGGCTCAACCCGCAGGCATGGTCGATGCTGTCCGGCGCGGCCAGTGCGGAGCAGCGCGCGTCGATGATCGGCGCGGTCGAGGAACAGCTGCACACGCCGTACGGCGTGCAGATGTTCGCGCCGCCGTTCTCGAAGATGCGCGAGGACGTCGGCCGCGTCACGCAGAAGCATCCCGGCTCGGCCGAGAACGGCGCCGTCTACAACCACGCCGCCGCCTTCTACATCTACAGCCTGTACGACGGCGCCGAGGGTGAGCACGCGTGGGACCTGATGCGCAAGATGATCCCCGGTCCCGACGAGGCGGACTACCTGCGGCGCGGCCAGCTGCCGGTGTTCATTCCGAACTACTACCGTGGCGCATGGCGCGAATACCCGCGCACGGCGGGCCGTTCGAGCCACCTGTTCAACACCGGTACCGTGTCGTGGATCTACCGCTGCGTGATCGAGGGCCTGTGCGGCCTGGTGGGGGATGCGGAAGGCCTGCGCATCGCGCCGCAACTGCCGGCGGCCTGGCCAGGCATGAAGGCCGTGCGCACGTTCCGTGGCGCGACGTTCGAGGTCAGCGTGCAGCGGGGCGATGTGCGGGAAGTGAGCGTGCGTTGCAACGGCACGCCGTTGGCCTCGGCGCGCGTGACCGGCATCGAAGCGGGGCGCACCTACCGGCTGGAAGTGACGATACCGGCCGCGTGACCGGGTGGCCGGCGCATGCGCCGGCCTTGCCTGTCAGGGGCGGATCACGCCGCCGGCACGATGCGGCCGACCAGCTGCGGCACGTCTTCGCGGATGTCGAGCACGATGCCCGCCTCGTCCGGCTGCAGCGGTTCCAGCGCCGCGAACTGGCTGTCCAGCAGCGACAGCGGCATGTAATGGCCGACACGCGCATTCATCCGCTCGGCGATCAATTCGCGCGTGCCGTCCAGGTGCGCAAAATGGACATCGCCCGGCACCCCGCGCAGGCCTTCGCGCAAGACATCGCGATAACGCCGCTTCAGTGCCGAACATCCGACGACCACGCCTTCGCCGCGCTGCGCTGCCTCGCGGATCTCCCGCTGCAGGCTGGCCAGCCAATGCAGGCGGTCGCCATCCGTCAGCGGCACGCCGGCGCTCATCTTCGCCACGTTTTCCGGCGAGTGAAACCGGTCGCCCTCCACATAGCGCACGCCCAGCCGCTCCGCCAGCGCCGTCCCCACCGAACTCTTGCCGCAACCGGCAACACCCATTACCACCCAGTACGGGGCGTCCACTTTAGTCATTTCGCCCTCTGATAGCGCTAACAAAAGCGGTCAGTGTACTGCACGCAGCCAGATTGTTCAACCGGGGGGGACTGCTCGGTTTCAGACAAGTACCAACCTGACAGGTACCCTGACACTGTTCAGTTAACGGAATTTGATGCCGCAGCAGCGCCTGCGTTGTCGTGTCGGACACCGGCTTCTTGGTGTCGGACACGGGTTTTCGGCGACGATTTATAGCGTTCATGCAAAAACCGGTGTCCGACACCTGAAACCGGTGTCCGACACCAGGGCGCTGCCGCCATTGGCTGCGTCAAGCGCTTTCGCGTGCCATCAGCGTGAAGCCGAGATCGAGGTGCGCCTGGGCCGGCCGTTCGCCGCGGATCGTGGCGCGCAGCATCGTGGCGGCTTCGAAGCCGATCTTGTAGCGCGGGGTGCCGACCGTCGTCAGCGCCGGCTTCATCCATGCCGACGCGGGCAGGTCGTTGAAGCCGCAGATGGCCAGCTGCCCCGGTACTTCGATGCCGCGGCGCTGGCACTGGTAGATGGCGCCGTGCGCCAGGTCGTCGTTGCAGCAGAAGATCGCGTCGCAATCGGGCACCTGGGCCAGCATGCGCCCCAGCAGTTCGGCGCCCAGCGCGATGGTGGAAGGGTCGGGCACCATGATTTCCAGGCGCGGATCGGCCAGGCCGGCGTCTGCCATCGCCTTGCGGTAGCCTTCGGCGCGGCGCAGCGTGCGTTCGTCGAGCTGGGCGCCGATGAAGCCGATGCGCTTCTTGCCCTTGCCGAGCAGGTAGCGCGTCATCGCCTGGCCTGCCTCCACCTGCGAGAAGCCGACGCACAGCAGGTCCGGGTCGGACGACAGGTCCATCATCGATACCACCGGCACGCGCGAGGTTTCCAGCATCTGCTGCACGCGCGGACTGTGCGTCAGGCCGGACAGCAGGATGCCGTCCGGGTTCGACTGCATGTAGACGTTGAGCAGCTTTTCCTCTTCGGCGTCGGAGTAGCGGGTGTTGCCGATCAGGAGCTGGTAATTGTCGTCATCGAGCGCATCCTGGATCCCCTGCAGGACGGCGGTGAACACGGTATTCGACAGCGACGGCACCAGCACGACGATGACGTTCGATTGCGCCGAGGCGAGGGCGCGGGCGGCACGGTTCGGCACGTAGCCGAGTTCCAGCACGGCCTGCTCGACCCGCTGGCGCAGCAGCGAGGACACCAGGTCGGGCTGGTTGATGGCGCGCGAGGCCGTCATCGGCGCCACGCCGGCACGGGCCGCAACGTCGCTCAGCGTGACGCGGCCGCTGGCGCGGCTGCGGGAAGAAGGGGATTTGCTCATATCTGGAGGGGCTCTTGAGGACCCTTGGAATCCTACTTTGTTTATGGTGTTGTTGGGCTGGATTTATCCATATATCGGGAACCACTGTCAATCGACGCTGCGCTGTCGATACCCCCATAGTATGACCGATGCGGCCCCCGGCAGTCGCATGCCGCCATGCTAAGCTTGCCGCTTTGTCACCGGAGAACCGCATGAACCGCACCGGCCGGATGTTCCAGTTGATGGATGCGCTGCGCGGCAATCGCCTTCCCGTCACAGCGGCCGCGCTGGCTGAACGGCTGGGCGTCTCCGAGCGCACGATCTACCGCGACATCGCCGCGCTGGCCGAGCTGGGCGCGCCGGTGCAGGGGTCGGCCGGTGTCGGCTACCTGCTCAAGAGCGGCTTTTTCCTGCCGCCGCTGATGTTCGACGCCGACGAGCTGGAAGCGCTGGTGCTGGGGGCACGCTGGGTGCGGCGCCAGGGCGATGCGGCGCTCGCCACCGCCGCCGCCAGCGCGCTGGCCAAGATCGCTACCGCCACCCCGAAGGACCTGCGCGACGAGATGGCGGAAACCAGCCTGTGGGTACCAATCGCGCCGCCGTCGCCGGAGCACGACGCCTTCGTGCGCCCGGCCCGAGAAGCGATCCGCCGCCAGCACAAGCTGCGCATCAGCTACAGCGACGAGCACGGCCGGTCTTCGGAACGCACCGTATGGCCGTTCGCACTGGCCTTCCTGGACGGCCGCCGCCTGCTGGCCGCATGGTGCGAACTACGCGCCGCGCAGCGCCACTTCCGCATCGACCGTATCCGCGACGCCACCACCCTCGCCGAGCGTTATCCGACGCCGCGCCATGCGCTGATCCGCGCCTGGCGCGCCGAGCATGGCATCCGCGACGACTCCTGACAGGAACTGTCAACCGTCGCCCTTACCATGCTTGCCAGAGAATATCGATGTTATGTGAACTGGCGCACAGAACGGGGCCGGGCCGACTAGTACTATGGAACTGTCTCTTTCAGGACATCCCTAGTTTTGGACTTGGCCCGCTTTCGAGCGGGCATTTTTTTTGTCCCTTGCTTTGTTGTCCTTGCGTTGTTGTTTCGCGCAGTTGCGCCGCAATGGGAGACTGGATGGACGACGGATACGAGATGTTGCTAGGGTGGCCGCGGCCCGCGCACGATGGACAGGCAGGCCTGCATGCAGGTCCGCGCCAGCCGATTGAGTGGGACGATGCGGATGGTGCCGGCCCTGACCGCCTGTTCAACCGTTACCGGCGGCTGCGCCTGGATGCGTGGGCCGCCGTCGCCGGCCCTGCCGGCAGGAGCGGGCCTGTGGACGGAACCCCGCCTGCCGGTTTGGCCGCACCTGCCGCCGGGGCCGAGCCTATTGCTCGCTGCCCGGCAATGCCCAGCGCAGCCCGCGCGTGATGACGGCGGGCCCCACGGTGAAATGGTCTTCCTCCGGAATCACGTCGGCGGCGATCCGCAGCCCCGGGTAATTGCGCGACTTCAGCGCCGCCTTGAACGCGCGCACCTCGCGTACCGTGTCTTCGCGCTTGTTGAAGCGCGGCCCCGGCTTGATCGCCTCGTACTCGCCGACCGCCAGCAGCACGTTGGCGCGGATATCGCGGCGGCTGGCGGCGACCGCCTTCTCGCGCTCGAACATCATGCGCCGGCCGAACCACAGCGACGGGCTGCCCAGCACGTAGTTCTCGAACATCGGCCGCTCGCCGAACAGCATTTCCAGGCCCAGCAGCGAGCCATACGAATGGCCGATGAAGGTCTTGCGATGCATGTCGGCGCGGTAGTGCTTCGTCACGAACGGGAACACGTCGTTGGCGATGAACCGGGAGAATGCCGCGGCCTCGCCGAACTTCGGCTCGCGGCCCGGCATGTCGGAGCGCACGTCGGCATCGTCGGGCGGCCCCGGCGTGTAGTCGCGGCGGCGGCTGTATTCCGGCGTGTCGCCGTTCGCGTAGGACAGGCCCACCAGGATGAATTCGTCGATCGTGTGGCCCCTGCGGCCGGCGCGGCTGGCAATCGCGCGCGTCAGGGGAAAGGCGTACGGCGCGTCGGTGACGAACACTACCGGGTAGCTGCGGCCGGAGCGCGCATACGACGGCGGCAGGCTCACATAGATCTGGTAATCGCGCTGCAGTTCGCGGGCGCGCACGGTGCGCACCTCGGTTCCCTCCAGCACGTACGGCGCGCCCTCGAGCGCGATCGAGGCGCCCTGGGCCAGCGCGCCGCCGGCCACGAAGCAGCACGCGACGGCAAGGGCGCGGAGATGGTTCTTCATGTTGTCGGCAAGGCAAAAGAAACGATTATCGCCGAAATGGGGATTCCGGGGGCCGGTGCCTACAGCATCAGTACCGCATGCAGCGACTGCACCTCGATGCGCGACTCGTCGAGGATCGCCTGCAGCGTGCCGTCGCCGACCGCGAAGTCGATCGTGCGGGCCGCCTGCGGCGTCGTTGCGCCGGGACGCGCATGCATCGGCGAGGGGACCGGCGCCAGGTCGTCGGCCAGCAGCAGCGTGTCACCCAGCGTTTCCGGCGGCAGCGCGCGCATGCCGGCCCACATGGCTTCGACGGCGCGCACCACGTGTTCCGGCACCATCAGCGCGCCCAGCACGCGCCGCCCGATGACGGTTTCGCCATGCGCAATCCAGTCGTCGGCCATGTCCTCGGCCAGGCCGGGAAAGTCGGCCGCGCGCGACAGCAGATAAAACGCACCCACTTCGTGGACGATGCCGGCAAACAGTGCCGTATCCGGATCCACGTGCGTGACGCGGCGCGCGATCACCTGGGCCAGCGCGGCCACATGCGCCGTGTGCGACCACAAGCGCTCCGCTTTCGCCTGCAGGCCGGCTTCGAGCGTGCTGCCCAGCTGGCGCACGATCAGCGCCGCGACCAGCGATTGCAGCGTGCGCACGCCGAGCCGGTGCACGGCCGCGCGCACGCTGGAGATCGGCGTGCCGGAACGGTTGAAGGCCACGGAATTGGCGATGGCGACAGTGCGCGCGGCCAGCAGCGGGTCGGCGCCGATCAGGCGCGCGGCAATGTCCACATGGCAGTCGGGATCGACGAGGGCCTGCTGGAGCTTGATGGAAGCCTCCACGCTGGCGGGAAATGCAAGCTCGCCGCGGCCGGCCTGGGCCGCGATCGTGTTGAAGGCGTCGATTCTGTCCATCGAAAAATTATACCCACTATATTGCCATGTGGAAACAAATTGCAATGGCAAGATGCCTGGGGTGTTGCGCAAATACCGCCACAAGCGCCGTCGCAGGTGGCGTTTGTCGCGCTGCGGCGTTCGCCGCGATGCGGCTTACTCCTGGCGGAAGATGGCGTCGCAACCCTCGTGGGTGGTGCCTTCCATGTCGGCCAGTTCGTCCGTCAGCTCCAGGTCTTCCAGTTCCTCGACGGCATTGGTGAAGCTGTTGTGCTTCGTGGCGCCGATCAGGCGGTAGATGTCGCCATCCTCGTTGCGCACGCCGATCAGGAACTTCTGCGCGCGCACCTCGTCCTCGGTAGCGGTTTCCAGCAGCAGGTTGCCGGCGATCTCTTTGTCGAACTTGGCCGGCGTGAAGCCGTCGATCAGGGTAGTTTTAAGCATCGTCTTAATCAGGATGGAGTGGATTCGGGAGAGGCATCGATCACGGACTTCAGGCGCGCCAGCACCCTTTCCAGTTCCGCGTAATCGGCCTCCGTGTAGTGGGCGAACACCGCGCCGCCGCGCGAGGTCACGCGGGGGAACACCTCAAGGAACGTTCGTTCTCCGGCCGGCGTGAGCCGGATGAACCAGCTGCGCGCATCGAGCGTGCTGCGCTCGCGCATCACCAGCCCTTTCTGCTCGAGGCGTTCGATCACGCCGGTCAGCGTGCCTTTCGTGATCAGCGTGCGCTCGCCCAGATCCTTGTACGACATGCCCGGCGTATTGCCCAGCGTGGCGATGATGTCGAACTGGGCATGCGTCAGGCCATTTTCGCGCACGTGGCGGCCGGACAGGCGCTCGAAGGCTTGCATGCACTCCGCCAGCAGCCGGATACTTTTCAGATAACGTTCACCCATGGGCGGATTATAGCGGGCGCCCGCCACCACCGGTGCCTCCGGTTGCCGCGTACCGGCGCCGGGCCTTGGCCACCCCCGAACTGTTACCATAGCAATCCCGTTTCCCTTGCCCCGATGACACCCCGCATGTCCGATGTCCTTCGCTAACCTCGCACGGCTCGGCCGCGAGCGGCCGCTGCGCATGCTGCTCGTGAATGCCGGCGATGCCGAGAGCCTCACCTGGTCCGGCCTGGTCCAGCCGCTGCGGCTGGCGCAGCGCCTGCTGGGCGATGCCTTCCTGCTCGACATCCGCACGCCGGCCGCCGTGGCGGCCACCGGTGCCGATGGCTGGCACGTGGCGCTGCTGGTCGCGGACGAGCAGCAGCCCCCATTGCCGCCGCAACTGCTGTACGCGGTGCTCGACCGTTGCCGCACCGCCACCAGTTGGGGCGGCGTCGGCGCCGCCGTGCTGTGGCTGGCCGCGGCGGGACATGCCGCCGGGGTGCGCATCGCGCTGCCCTGGGCCCTGTACGGCGATACCGGGGAAGTCGCCGAGCAGGCGATCCTGACACCGCACCTGTTCGAATGCGATGGCCGGCACATCACCTGCTGCGGCGGCGCGGCCAGCATCGATTTCGCGCTGACCCTGATCGAGCACCTGCTCGGCAGCGGCACCGGCGCCGCCGTCAAGGAGGCGCTGTGCATCGACCGCGTGCGCACTGCCGACGAACGCCAGCGCGTGGCCTTGCAGGCCCGCTTCGGCGTGCTGCAGCCGAAGCTGTCCGAAGCGGTGACGCTGATGGAAGCGAACATCGAGGAGCCGCTGTCCACCGACGACATCGCCAACCTGGTCGGCCTGTCGCGCCGCCAGCTCGAGCGCCTGTTCAAGCAATACCTGGGCAGCCTGCCGTCGCGCTACTACCTGGAACTGCGGCTGCAGCGCGCCCGCCAGCTGCTGCGGGAAACCAACCACTCGATCGTGCAGGTGGGGCTGATGTGCGGCTTCTCGTCCGGCTCGCACTTTTCCACCGCATTCGGCACGCTGTTCGGCAACACCCCCCGCGAAGAACGCCAACGCAAACTCGCCGCCGCCTGAAATGTTTCCCGAAAACCGGTGACAGACACCAATTTCCAGGAAATGTTTCTCGAAAACCGGTGTCTGTCACCGGTTTTTCTGCAACAGGCCGTGCCGGAGGCCAAGGCATTGCATTGGGCGCACCGGTTTTAGGAAATTTCTTGTCGCATCTTCAAAAGAGTTTTAGCATCCCCGCTTTTACAATCTGTACATACCGTGGAATTGCCGCGGCCGTACCTCTTCTTTTCCTGGGGAATGCCAATGAACGCCAAGCTTGATTCGACTGTTACCACTCGCCCTGTCACCCGGCAGACTTACGACGAAGTCCTGGTGCCAACGTACGCACCGGCGCAGATGGTACCGGTGCGAGCATCGGGCCTGGACCTGTGGGACCAGGAAGGCAAGCGCTACCTGGACTTCACCTCCGGCATCGCCGTCGCGGCGCTGGGCCACTGCAACCCGATCGTCGTCGAGGCGCTGACCCGCCAGGCCAACACCGTCTGGCACCTGGGCAACGGCTACACGAACGAGCCCGTGCTGCGCCTGGGCCTGGCGATCACGGAAGCCACGTTCGCCGACCGCGCGTTCTTCTGCAATTCCGGTGCCGAAGCCAACGAGGCGGCGCTGAAGCTGGCGCGCAAGCATGCGCATGCCAGGTTCGGCGAGCACAAGACGCGCATCGTGTCGTGCCTGAATTCGTTCCACGGCCGCACGCTGTTTACCGTGTCCGTCGGCGGCCAGCCGAAATACACCGAAGGCTTCGAGCCGCTGCCGCCGGCGATCGACCACATTCCGTACAACGACATCGAAGCGGCGCGTGCCGCGATCGGCGACGATGTGTGCGCCGTGATCGTCGAGCCGGTACAGGGCGAGGGCGGCGTGATGCCGGGCAGCCCGGAATACCTGCAGGAACTGCGCGCTCTGTGCGACAAGACCGGCGCGCTGCTGATCTTCGACGAGGTACAGTGCGGCATGGGCCGTACCGGCTCGCTGTTCGCCTACATGGGCTATGGCGTGACGCCGGACGTGCTGACGTCGGCGAAAGCGCTGGGCAACGGCTTCCCGGTCGCGGCGATGCTGACCACCGAGGAGCTGGCGAAGAACCTGTCGGTCGGCACGCACGGCACCACGTACGGCGGCAATCCGCTGGCCGCCACGGTGGCGCTGACGGTGCTGGAAACCATCAACCAGCCGGCCTTCCTGGCACGCGTGAAGGAAGCCAGCCTGTACCTGATCGGCAAGCTGGAAGAACTGGTGCGCGATTACCCGCAGGTATTCACCACCGTGCGCGGTGCCGGCCTGCTGCTGGGCATCGTCGTCAGCGACGAGTTCAAGGGCCGTTCGAAGGATATCCAGCGCGCCGTCGAGGCGGAAGGCCTGATGGTGCTGATCGCCGGCCCGGACGTCGTGCGCATGGCGCCGGCGCTGGTCGTCACCGATGCGCAGATCGACGAAGCCATCGCGCTGATGCGCAAGGGCGTGGACAAGCTGCTGGCAGCGAAGTAATCCCGGGCTTCCGGCGTCGTCCATGCCGCCGGCGCGGCGCATCAGTCGTTCATGCATCGTGCCGGCGTTTTCATTCAAACCAGGAGTGCCTATGTACGTCGTCCGTCCGGTGGAAACCGCGGATATCCCCGCGCTCGAATCGTTGGCCGCGGTGACGATGCCGGGTGTGCACACGCTGCCCCGCAGCCGCGACAAGATCGTCATGGCCGTCGAGCGTTCGCTGGCCTCGATGGCCGCGCAGGTCGACATTCCCAGCGAGGAATCGTACCTGTTCGTGCTGGAATCGCTGGAAGAGCGCCGCATCTGCGGCACCGCCGCCATCTTCGCCTCGGCCGGTTCCAACGGCACCTATTTCTCGTTCCGCAACGACGTGATCCAGCAGGTCTCGCGCGACCTGAACATCTGCCACAGCGTGCATGCGCTGACGCTGTGCTCGGAGCTGACCGCCTATTCGCACCTGTCGTCGTTCTATGTCGCGCCGGAAGTGCAGCAGGGCCCCGAAGCGGCGCTGCTCTCCCGCTCCCGCCTGCTGTATGCGGCGCAGCATCCGCGGCGCTTCGGCGACCGCTTCTTCGTGCCGCTGGCCGGCGTGACCGACGATGCGGGCCAGTCGCCGTTCTGGAACGCGGTGGGCCGCAAGTTCTTCAAGATGGACTTCCTCGACGCCGAGCGCACCATCGGCGGCGCGCGCAACCGCACGCTGATCGTCGAGCTGATGCCGCATTACCCCGTGTACGTGCCGTTGCTGCCGGGCGATGCGCAGGCCGTGATGGGGCAGATCCACCCGTCCGGCGAGCTGGCCTTCAACCTGCTCACGGCGGAAGGCTTCGAGGCCGACGAATACATCGACATCTTCGATGGCGGCCCGATCCTGCAGGCCCACAAGCACGCGCTGCGCACCTTCACCACTTCGCAGAAACTGCGCGTGCGCACCGGCGTTGCCCGCACCAGGGAGGGCCCGCTGTTCAACTATGCGGTGTCCAACGCCGACAGCGCGGCATTCCGCGCCGTGACGATCCCCTGCCCGGACCTGGACGGGTGCGACGCCGTGGCGCTGCCGCCCGAAATCCAGGACATCCTGCGCGTCGCCGAAGGCGACAGCGTGACCTGCGTACGCATCTGAGGAGAAACCCATGCTTGTTGTACGCGCCATCCACGAGGGCGATCTCGACGGCCTGTTCAACCTGGCCAGCCAGGTCGGCACCGGCATGACCACGCTGAAGGCCGACATGAAGATGCTGGGCGACCGCCTGGCCACCGCGTGCGCATCGTTTGCCGAAACCATCCCGCCCGAAGAGCGCGACTACCTGTTCGTGATGGAAGACACCGCGAACCACCGGCTGGCCGGCGTCTGCGCGATCAAGGGCGCCGTCGGCCTGACCGAACCGTTCTATAACTACCGGATCGGCACGCTGGTGCATTCGAGCCGCGAGCTGAACGTGTTCACGAAGATGGAAACGCTGTACCTGTCGAACGACCTGACCGGGTCGTCCGAACTGTGTTCGCTGTTCCTGCACCCGGATTACCGGGTCGGCCACAACGGCAAGCTGCTGTCGAAAAGCCGCTTCCTGTTCATCGCCCAGTTCCCGCACCTGTTCACGGAAAAGATCATCGCCGAGATGCGCGGCTACCAGGCGGAGGACGGCAGCTCGCCGTTCTACGAAGGCCTGGGCCGGCATTTCTTCAAGATGGATTTCCACCATGTCGACGACCTGACCGCGCTGGGCAAGAAATCGTTCATCGCCGAACTGATGCCGCGCCAGCCGCTGTACATCGCCTACCTGCCGCAGGATGCGCAGGATGTCGTCGGCGCCGTGCACAAGTCCACCGCGCCGGCGCGCCGCCTGCTGGAGCAGGAAGGCATGCACTACGAAGGTTATGTGGACATCTTCGACGCCGGCCCGGTGCTGCAGGCGCGCGTGTCGGAACTGCGCGCGCTGCGCGACAGCGAACTGGCCATCATCGCGCCGGACGACGACATGGTGCACGCGTGCGCGCCTGCCACCACCGAGCCCACGCTGGTGTCGAACACCACGCTGCGCGACTTCCGCATGATCATCACCGAGGCGGCCAGCGTCAACGGCAGCATCGACCTGTCCGCCGCCGAACAGCAGCTGCTGCATTGCGCTACCGGCGCCACCGTGCGCACGCTGCCCCTGAACGTCAAGAAAAACCAGTGAGGAAGACCATGCCCGACACCGTCCTGTCCAACTTCATCGCCGGCCGCTGGCAAGCCGGCAGCGGCGCCGAACTGATCACCGTCGATCCGGCCACCGGCAACGAGACCTGGCGCGGCAAGGCTGCCGCGCCGGAAGACGTGGCCGCCGCCTGCAGCGCCGCCCGCGCCGCCTTCGAGCCGTGGGCCGAGCGGCCGCTGGAAGAGCGCATCGCCATCGCCACGCGCTTTCGCGACCTGCTGAAGGAAAACAACGAGGCGCTGGCCGGGCTGATCGCCCAGGAAGTCGGCAAGCCGATGTGGGAAGCGCGCACCGAAGTGACGACGATGGCGAACAAGGTCGACATCTCGGTCCAGTCGTACAACGCGCGCACTGGCGAAGTGCACAACAAGGTGGCCGATGGCGAGGCCGTTCTGCGCCACCGCCCGCACGGCGTGTTCGGCGTGTTCGGCCCGTACAACTTCCCCGGCCACCTGCCGAACGGCCACATCGTGCCGGCCCTGATCGCCGGCAATACCGTGGTGTTCAAGCCCAGCGAGTACGCGCCGCGCACCGCGATGAAGACCGTGGAGCTGTGGGAGCAGGCCGGCGTGCCGGCCGGTGTGATCAACCTGGTCAACGGCGGCCGCGATACCGGCGTGGCGCTGGGCCAGAATGCCGACATCGACGGCGTGCTGTTCACCGGCAGCAGCCAGACCGGCGCCGCGCTGCACCGCCAGTTCGGCGGCCAGCCGGGCAAGCTGCTGGCGCTGGAAATGGGCGGCAACAATCCGCTCGTCGTCTGGGACGTGAAGGACATCGATGCCGCCGTGTTCATGGCGATCCAGTCGGCCTTCATCTCGGCCGGCCAGCGCTGCACCTGTGCGCGCCGGCTCGTCGTGCAGAAGGGCGAGCAGGGCGACGCGTTCCTCGACCGCCTGGTCGACGTGGCGTCGAAGATCCAGGTGGGACCGTCGCATGCCGAGCCGCAGCCGTTCATGGGGCCGGTGGTGTCCGCCGCCGTCGCGGAAAAACTGGTGCAGGCGCAGCACGACATGGTGGCCAAGGGCGGCAGGCTGCTGCTGGAAATGCAGCAGCTGCAGCCCGATACCGGCTTCGTCTCGGCCGGCATCGTCGACGTGACCGATGCGCAGGGCATCCCCGACGAGGAATGGTTCGGTCCCCTGCTGCAGGTGTACCGCACCGACGATTTCGACACGGCGCTGCGCATCGCCAACAACACCGAATTCGGCCTGGCCGCCGGCCTGCTGTCGAACGAGGAAACGCTGTGGAAGACCTTCCAGCGGCGTGCCCGCGCCGGCATCGTCAACTGGAACCGCCCGACCACCGGTGCGGCCAGCACGGCGCCATTCGGCGGCGTCGGCAAGTCCGGCAACCACCGGCCAAGTGCCTACTATGCAGCCGATTACTGCGCCTATCCGGTCGCATCGATCGAGAACGGCGCACTGGAAATGCCGGCCAAGCTGTCGCCGGGCCTGACGTTCTGAGGAAATCCATGAGTACGCGTGAATTCAACTTCGACGGCCTGGTGGGCCCGTCGCACAATTACGCCGGCCTGTCGTTCGGCAACGTGGCATCGTTCAACAACGTGAAGAGCGCCTCGAACCCGAAGCAGGCTGCCCTGCAGGGCCTGGCCAAGATGCGCGCGCTGGCCGCGCGCGGCTTCGCGCAGGGCGTATTGCCGCCGCAGGCGCGGCCGAACTTCCGGCTGCTGCGCAGCCTGGGCTTCGGCGGCAGCGATGCCGACGTGCTGGCGCGTGCCTTCAAGGAGTCGCCGGTGCTGCTGGCCAGCGCATATTCGGCATCGCCGATGTGGACCGCCAACGCGGCCACCGTCAGCCCGTCGCGCGACACGGGCGATGGCCGGGTGCATTTCACGCCGGCCAACCTGAACAACAAGCTGCACCGCTCGCACGAGCACGTGCAGTCGGGCCGCGCATTGCGCGCCATCTTCCATGACGAGCGCCACTTCGCCGTGCACGATGCGCTGCCGTCGACGCCGGCGTTCGGCGACGAGGGCGCCGCCAATCACACGCGCCTGTGCCGCGATCATGGCGCTGACGCGGTCGAACTGTTCGTCTACGGCCGCGTCGAATTCGACCCGGCCGCGCCGGCACCGGTGCGCTACCCGGCCCGGCAGACGCTGGAAGCGTCGGAGGCGGTGGCCCGGCTGCATGGATTGCAGGAAGCGCGTACCGTGTACGTGCAGCAGAATCCGGCCGTGATCGACCAGGGCGTGTTCCACAACGACGTGATCGCCGTCGGCAATGCCGACGTGCTGTTCTACCACGAGCAGGCCTTCGCCGACGAGCAGGGCACGCTGCTCAAGCTGCGCCAGGCCCTCGACGGTGTCGATGCGGAGCTGACCCCGATCCGCGTCGATACCGGCCAGGTGGCGGTAGCCGATGCGGTGCAGAGCTACCTGTTCAACAGCCAGCTGCTGTCGAAACCGGACGGCAGGATGGCTCTCGTGATTCCCCGCGAATGCGAGGAAAACGCCGCCGTGTCGACCTACCTGGCCGGCCTGGTGTCCAGCGGTGGCCCGATCGACGAGCTGGTGCACTTCGACCTGCGCCAGAGCATGCGCAACGGCGGCGGCCCCGCGTGCCTGCGCCTGCGTGTCGCGCTGACGGGCGCGGAAGCGGCAGCCATGCACCAGGGCGTGCTCATGACGGAAGAACTGTACCGCACGCTGGTGGCCTGGGTGGAAAAACACTATCGCGACCAGCTCGCGCCGCAGGACCTGGCCGACCCCGCGCTGGCGATCGAGATCGCCGCCGCACTGGAGGAACTGGAGCGCCTGCTCGGGCTCCCTGGGCTGTATGATCTGGGCTGACCGGCAAGGCTGACCCGCCGGTTGTCCGCCGGTTGCCCGCCATGCCTCGCCGCCGGGGCTCGGCCATCTGGCGGATTGTAGAAACGGTGGGGCTGAGCGATCCTCGGCCCCACTGCACATGCGCCAGCCACGAGCCGGCGCGCAGTACCCATCACGCACACTGGAATAACTGGAGAAGCAGATGACAAAGATGCCGCAGCAACTGCGTAAAGAGACCCTCGACCTCGTCAATGCCGGCCAGGCCACCGCCGGCTCGCCCGTGCAGGCGCTGATCGCCGCCTGGCTGAAATCGCTCGATGACGAAGACCTGGCCGATACGCTGCCCGAGAGCCTGGCGCCGGTGCTGGTGGAAGGCTTCACCCAGGCGGCACGCCGCACGGCGCCGGGCGCGCAGGTTGCCACGCTGCGCCATGCGGATGGCCGCGGCGGCCACGCCACCGCGCTGCTGGTCCTCAACGACGACATGCCGTACCTGGTCGATTCCATCGTGATGGCGCTGCGCCGCCAGAAGGTGCAGGTAAATGGGGTACTCAACGCCGTGCTGCCGGTCACGCGCGACGCGAGCGGCAATGTGACCGCCGTCGGCGAAGCCGGCGCGCATCTGGAATCGTATGTGCTTTGCCTGCTGGCGGAAGAACCGGACGAGGCATCGCTGCGCGAACTGGCCAGCCGCATCGGCATGGTGGCGGCCGATGCCGCCGTCGTCAAGCGCGACCTGCCGACGATGAAGAACCGCTTCACCACCGTCGCCGATTCGGTGCAGGGGCAGGGCGACGAAGGCGCCGAGGCGGCCGCCTTCCTGCAGTGGGCGCGCGACGAAGGCTTCGAGGTGCATGGTTACGCCTACTACCACGTGAAGCCCGGCACGCACGAACTGGAGCGCGACCTGCCCAGCCGCATCGGCGTGCTGCAGGATACCGCGCACCCCGTATACGGCACCTGCCTGGCCAACATTCCCGGCGACCTCGACACGCTGAACCGCCGCGGCCATATCCTGTCGATCGTGAAAGCCGACGCGGGCGGTACGCTGCACCGCGACGAGCAACTGGACTTCATCGGCGTGCGCGCTGCCGACGCGGCCGGCAACGTGCTCGGCGAACATTGCTTCATCGGCCTGTTCACCCGCGCCGCCATGCTGACGCCACTGGCGCGCCTGCCGTTCGCGCGCGGCCGCATCGCCCGCGTCCTGAAGATCGCCAACCTGCGGCAGGAAGGCTTCCGCGCCGAGAAATTCATCGAGATCCTGGAATCGCTGCCGCGCACCGAGGCGCTGGAAGCGGAACCGGAATGGCTGGCCGAAGTGTGCAGTGCCGTCGTGTCGCTGTACAAGCAGCCGCGCACCAAGGTCTTCGCGCGGCGCGACGTGTACGCCCGCCACCTGAACGTGCTGGTCTACCTGCCGCGCGAGCGCTACAGCGCCAGCGTGGCGCATGCGCTGTCGCGCGCGCTGCAGGAAAGCTCGGGCGCTACGCACGTCAGTTCGCACACGCTGGTGGCGGACGGCCCGCTGGCCCGCCTGTACCTGATCGCGCACGCGGCGCGCTACCCGCTGGACCTGGAAAACGACGTGCAGCGCCCGCTGCTGTCGATCCTCGACGGCTGGCACGAAGGCTTCTCGGAGCTGGCCGACGCGGTGCCGGACGAGCACCTGCGCAACGACCTGCGCCGCCTGTGCGCCACGTTGCCGGTCGACTACGTGGCCGCCACGTCGCCGATGGTGGCGTTCCACGACCTGGACAAGATCCTGCGCAACGGCACGTCGCAGCGCGCCTCGGTGCGCATCGAGCTGGCCTCCGCGGCGGGCCCCGCCACCATCCGCATCTACACCCTGGACAAGACGCCCACGCTGTCGTCGATCATGCCCGCGCTGCATAACGCCGGCGTGCTGATCGACCGCGAACGCGCGCACACGATCAGGACCGCCGATGGCCAGCGCCATTACGTGACCAGCCTGGCGGTGGATGCCACGTCGGCCGAGAAGCTGGCGCGGCCCGGCGTGGCCCGGGTGGCCGAGGACCTGTTCGCCGCGCTGTTCAACGACGATATCGAGGATGGCCGCCTGAACGGCCTGGTGGTCGAAGGCGGCCTGAATCCCCGCCAGGTCCAGCTGGTGCGCGCCTACATGAGCTACTGGCGCCAGACCGGCACGCAGTTCTCGGTGCGCTACATTGCCGAAAGCCTGCGCCGCCAGCCGGCGCTGGTAAAGGAAATCGTCGACGCGTTCGAAGCGCGCTTCGACCCGGCGCGGGGCGAACAGGAGCGAATCGCCGCGCGTGAAAACCTGGTGGCGCTGAAGGCCCGCGTGCCGCAGGTCAACCATGCCGACCTCGAAGTGATCCTGGGCGCGCTGCTCGACCTGATCCTGGCCACCGTGCGCACCAATTACTTCCAGCCGAGCCCGGTCCTGCAGAACCTGGACGTGCTCGATCCACGGGACAAGATCATCTTCAAGTTCGATACCAGCAACCTCGCTCTGCTGCCGGAGCCGAAGCCGTATCGCGAGATCTACGTGTTCTCGCGCCGCTTCGAGGGCGTGCACCTGCGCGGTGGCCCGGTGGCGCGCGGCGGCTTGCGCTGGTCCGACCGCATGGAGGATTACCGCACCGAAGTGCTCGGCCTCGTGAAGGCGCAGATGGTCAAGAATGCCGTGATCGTGCCGGCCGGAGCGAAGGGCGGCTTCGTGTGCAAGCAGATGCCCGCCGGCGCGCCGCGTGAAGTCATCGCGGCCGAGGGCGAAGCCGTGTACCGCATGTTCATCGCCAGCCTGCTGGAAGTGACGGACAACCGTGTGCTGGGCAAGATCGTGCCGCCGGAACAGACCGTCCGCTACGACGACGACGACCCTTACCTGGTGGTCGCGGCCGACAAGGGCACGGCCACGTTCTCCGACATCGCCAACAGCATCGCCGTGCAGCGTGGCTTCTGGCTCGGCGACGCGTTCGCCTCCGGCGGCTCGAACGGCTACGACCACAAGAAGCTGGGCATCACGGCGAAAGGGGCATTCGAAGCCGTCAAGCGCCACTTCTACGAGATGGGCCACGACATGGCGACGACGCCGTTCACCGTGGTCGGCGTGGGCGACATGTCGGGCGACGTGTTCGGCAACGGCATGCTGTTGTCCGACAAGATCCGCCTGCTGGCGGCGTTCGACCACCGCCACATCTTCCTCGACCCGGATCCGGACACCGCGACCTCGTTCGCCGAGCGCCAGCGGCTGTTCGCGCTGCCCCGTTCGTCGTGGGAGGATTACGACAAGAGCCTGATCTCGGCGGGCGGCGGCGTGTATCCGCGTTCGGCGCGCACGATCGAGCTGTCGCCGCAGGTCCGCGCGGCGCTCGACATCGCCGAAAGCACGCTGTCGCCCGAGGAACTGATGCACCGTATCCTGCTGGCGCCCGTGGACCTGTTCTACAACGGCGGCATCGGTACCTACATCAAGGCCTCTACCGAGACCAACGCACAGGTAAAGGACCGCGCCAACGACCAACTCCGCGTCGACGGCAATGCGCTGCGCTGCAAGGTGGTGGGCGAGGGCGGCAACCTGGGTGCCACGCAGGCGGGCCGCATCGAATTCGCGCTGGCTGGCGGGCGCATCTTCACCGATGCGATCGACAACTCGGCCGGCGTCGACTGCTCGGACCACGAAGTCAATGCGAAGATCTGGCTCGACGTGGAAGTCAATGCCGCCAAGCTGACGGAAGTGGAGCGCAACCGCACGCTGAACGAGATGACGGACGATATCGTGCGCCTCGTCCTGCGCGACAACACGCAGCAGACACGCCTGCTGGTGCGCGAGCTGCAGGCGCAATCGGATGTCGCAGTGCAGAAGGGCTATGCCGCGCTGATCGCCAGCCTGGAAGAAGAAGGCGCGCTGTCGCGCGAGCTGGAGATGCTGCCGTCGGTGGCCGAGCTGGCGCGCAGGAAGGGCGACAACCGCGGCCTGACGACGCCGGAGCTGGCCGTCGTCGTCGCCAACGTGAAGAACCGCTACAAGCGCATCCTGGGCGCGTTGCCGCTGACGGAGGAAAGCTGGGCGGAAACGGTGCTGCGGCCGTACTTCCCCGGCTTGCTGGTGGCCACGCGCTCGCCGCTGGCGCATCCGCTGGCCAACGCGATCCTGGCCACCGTGCTGGCCAACGAGGTGGTCAACCGCTGCGGCCCGCTGATGATCCGCAACCTGGCGCAAGAGCATGGCGTGGCGGAGAGCGACGTGATCCTGGCGTGGGGCCAGGCCTGGTCCGCGCTGAACCTGGCGCCGCTGTTCGACACGCTGGACGCCGATGCGCTGGCCGTGCCCCGTGAAGTGTCGATGGCGGTCGATGCGCGCAGCCGGTCCGCGCTGCGCGCCGTGATGGAGGGCGTGCTGGCGGTGCCGAAGGAACAGTTGCGCGGCAGCGGCGGCATCGCCGAGCTGTCCCGCCTGTTCACCGAGCCGGGCATGGTCCACCGCCTCGCACCGGAAGGCACGTCGGCCGAGGCCGATACCGTGCCCGACCTGAAACCGGAATTCGCCGCGGCGTGGACGGCGCTGGAAGGCATCGAGGGCGTGTCGGCCTTCGTGTTCACGGCGCTGTCCGTGCAGCGGCCGGACGGCATGGACTTGCCGGCATTCCTGGCGCTGGGCACCACGCTGCGGTCGAAAGCGGGCATCGATGCGCTGGAACGCGGCCTGAACCTGCCTGCTGCCAGCCGCTCGCAGGAACAGTTGCGCAGCTATGCGCAGCAAGCCTTGCGGCGCACGCAGCAGCGGCTGCTGGCGCAGGTGCTGGCACGTGCGGCCGGCCATGGCACCGGGGCGGTGGATGCGGTGATCGCGACGCTGAACCTGCCGGCGTTCACTGCGCCGACGGACCTGGAGCAGGCGATGCTGGATGTGTGGACGCTGTCCGAAGCCGTGACCACTGGCGGCTACGGCACGCAGAAGGCGGCCTGACATGGTGGAATCGCTGCAGGACACATCGTCGGACGCATTGCAGGACATACTGCAGGAGGTATTGCCAGCGCCCGTGCGTGCGCTGGCCGAGGCGGATTTCTCGGCCGTCGCGCGCGCGTTCGGCGACGCCGGCTTCACGGTCGCCGAGCCGGCGGACGGCATCCTCACCATCCGCCGCCCGCGCACCAGCCGGCCGGCGGTGCTGCTGTCGGTCGGCGTGCATGGCGATGAAACGGGGCCGATCGAGCTGACCGCTTACCTGCTCGATGCGCTGGCGCGCGAGCCGCAGGCGCTGGCGGTGGATTTGATGGTCTGCGTCGGCAGCATCGGCGCGATCCGTGCCGGCAAGCGCTTCATCGATGCCGACTTGAACCGCATGTTCCGCGCCGAGCGGGGCAGCCTGGCGGGCACCGCCGAAGCGGCGCGGGCGGACGAGATGATCGCCGCCACCGCCGCGTTCTTCGCCGATGCCGGCCCGGAGCGCTGGCATCTCGACCTGCACACGGCGATCCGCGCATCGCATTACCCGACGTTCGCGATCGTGCCGGAACTGATCGAAGCCGGCGCGCGCGAGCGCCTGGTCGGCTGGCTGGGCGAGGCCGGCATCGGCGCCGTGATCCTGAACCGGGAAACGGCCGGTACCTACAGTTTCCACACGGCCGAGCACTACGGCGCGGCCGGCAGCACCGTCGAACTGGGGCGCATCGGCACGCTGGGCCGGAACGACCTGGCGCAGTTCGCCGCCGCCTCCGCCGCGCTGGACCGGCTGCTGCGCGGGCAGCCATCCCCGCCCGATGCGCAGGCGTCGCCACACTTGTTCCGCGTCGCGCAGAACATCATCAAGCTGTCCGACGGCTTGACGATGGCGTTCGGCCGGGAAACGCAGAACTTCACGCCACTTCGGCAGGGCGACGAAATTGCCCGCGACGGCGATACCGTTTACACGGTGCAGCATGCGGAGGAATTCGTCGTCTTCCCCAATCCCGACGTCCGCATCGGCCTGCGCGCCGGCATGATGGTCGTGCGCATCGGCTGACCCCGCTATTGATACGGTTCCGGGGGCCGACGAAAAAAAAGCCACCGCGAAGGTGGCTCAAGAGGGAGTGTGAAACCTGACGCGCTGTTCAGGCCGAGGCGAACTGCGTGGCCCGGGCCTGGGAATTCTGTTCGCGCACCTTGCGTACTGCCGGCGCGGCGGGCAGGCTGGCTGCCGAGGAAGCGGCCGTGGCCGGAACCGGCGGCGAAACCGGCGATGCGCCGGCGCGGCCTCCGTCCGGCAGCCAGCGCACGATGGCCGCGGTCGCCACGACGGAGAGCAGCACGATGCCGGCGGCGGCCACCAGCATCATCGGATCGATGCGCGAAGAAGTGGTTGGGATCTTCTGGTACAGCGTCATCTCTTCCTCCTGATCGCTATCAGCTTGGTGAAATGCAAGATTATCCTTGTACCAATAAGCGATCTACCTTTTCCCTGTATCAAAAGTAAGCACATGTAACGACACGCTTGCAGCAAGCTCCCGGCAAGCTCCCGCGAACTTGGCTACACTCGTCGGTACCTCGTTACAAGGAACGCCATGAGCCAGCTTTTTTCACCGTACTCCCTCGGCCAGGTGCCATTGAAGAACCGCATCGCGATCGCGCCGATGTGCCAGTATTCCGCCACCGACGGCCTGCCCGCCGACTGGCACATGATCCACCTCGGCAATCTCGCCCTGTCCGGCGCCGCGCTGCTGATCCTGGAAGCGACGGCCGTTTCGCCTGAAGGCCGCATCTCCGCGCAGGACCTGGGCCTGTGGTCGGACGAACACCGGCAGGCGCTGCAGCCGATCGTGGCCGCCATCCGCAGGCATTCGCCGATCGTGCTGGCCGTGCAGATCGCCCATGCCGGCCGCAAGGCCTCGTCCGCCGTGCCGTGGGAAGGCGGCGGCAATATCCGTCCTGAAGATGGCGGCTGGCAAACGGTGGCGCCATCGGCCATTCCCCATGCCGACAACGAGACAGTGCCGCTGGCGCTGGACGAAGCCGGCCTGGCGAAAGTAAAGGACGATTTCGTGGCGACGGCCCGCCGCGTGCACGAACTCGGCATCGAAGCGATCGAACTGCACGGCGCGCATGGCTATCTGCTGCACCAATTCCTGTCGCCGCTGTCCAACCAGCGCACGGACCGCTACGGTGGCTCGCTGGAAAATCGCATGCGCTTCCCGCTGGAAGTGTTCACGGCGGTACGCGAAGCCGTGCCGCGCGAGGTGGCCGTGGGCATGCGCATTTCCGCATCCGACTGGGTCGAAGGCGGCTGGGATATCGAGCAGAGCGTGGTCTTCGCCAACGCACTGAAAAAGCTGGGCACGGATTTCATCCACGTCTCCAGCGGCGGGGTGTCGCCGCGCCAGAAGATCCCGGTCGGCCCCGGCTACCAGGTCGGCTTTGCCGAGCGCATCCGCAAGGAAACGGGCCTGCCGACCATCGGCGTCGGCCTGATCACCGAAGCGGAACAGGCCGAAGCCATCGTCGCACAAGGCCAGGCCGACATGGTGGCCCTGGCCCGCGGCATCCTGTACGATCCGCGCTGGCCGTGGCATGCGGCCGCGCAACTGGGCGCCCAGGTCGACGCGCCGCCGCAATACTGGCGCTGCCAGCCGCACGACCAGAAAGCGTTGTTCGGCGACACCCGGCTGGGGCAGCGCTGACCGGTATACAAAGGGGAACGATGCGCCATTACGATCTACTGATCTTCGACTTCGACGGCACGCTGGCCGACAGCTTCCCCTTTTTCCTCGAAGTGTTCGATACGCTGGCCGACGCGCACCACTTCCGGCGCCTGGACCGCTCGCGCCTCGAGGAACTGCGCGGTGCCGACGTGCCGCAGATCATGCGCCACGTGGGCTTGCCGCGCTGGAAGCTGCTGCCGGTGGCCATGCATTTCCGCACGCTGATGGCCCAGAGCATCGGCAGCATCCGCCTGTTCGACGGCGTGCCCGACGTGCTGCGCAGCGCGGCGGCCGATGGCGTGCTGCTGGCGATCGTCAGCTCCAATTCCGAAGCCAATGTGCGCGCCGTATTGGGCGACGATGCGCGCCTGTTCGCCCACTTCGAATGCGGCGCCGCGCTGTTCGGCAAGCGCCGCCGGCTGCGCCGCGTGCTGCAGGGCACCGGTGTGGCCGACGAGCGCGTGCTGTGCGTGGGCGACGAAGTGCGCGACATCGATGCGGCGCATGCCGAAGGCCTGGACTTCGGCGCGGTCGGCTGGGGGTACGCCAGGCCGGAAGCGCTGCGCGCCCGTGCGCCGAAACTGATGTTCGGCAGCGTGGAGGAGATGGCAGTGCATCTCGGCTGCCCGGTGGGATATTGAAGTCCCCAGGTTGGCGCAACATCGCATTGACGTAACTTTATTACCACTTGTTTTTTGCACACAAAATTCCTGTAGGGCAGCCGCGAAACTTGGCCCTATAATCGCGACTTTGCCCGGCGTCACGAGCGCTTCGGCTTTGACACCCTGAACAAGGAATCCCTGTGAGCCAGACGCTGGTCCAGAAACTGACCCGTACCAAGCCGGTCGGCGCTGCCGCCGATGCGAGCCCGGAAACGACGCCGGGCATCGGCATGGAAGCACCCCACGCCAGCGGCGGCCTGGCCCGCTCGATGGGCCTTTTCTCTCTGACGATGATCGGTGTCGGCGCCACCATCGGCACCGGCATTTTCTTCACGATGGTCGAAGCGGTGCCGAAGGCCGGCCCGGCGGTGATCCTGTCGTTCCTGCTGGCCGCGCTGACGGCGGGCCTGACGGCGCTGTGCTACGCCGAACTGGCGTTCCGCATTCCCGCTTCCGGTTCCTCGTACTCGTTCGCGTATGCCACGGTGGGCGAATTCCTCGCCTTCATCATGGCCGCCTGCCTGCTGCTCGAATACGGGCTCGCCGCCAGCGCCACGGCGATCGGCTGGTCCGATTACCTGAACAATTTCCTCGGCAACGCGTTCGGCTGGCACATACCGACGCTGCTGCGCACGCCGATGATCGTGTCCACGCCGGAAGGGGTGGTCTTCAACTGGGGCCACGTCAACCTGCCGCCGATCATCCTGGTGGCCATGTGCTGCTTCCTGCTGTCGCGCGGCGCCAAGGAATCGGCGCGCACGAATGCCGTCATGGTCATCGTCAAGCTGGCCATTCTGCTGTTCTTCGTGGCCATTGCCTTCAGCGGCTTCAATGCCGACAACTTCACGCCGTTCTTCAAGGGCGAAGGCGAGAAAGGCCTGCTGGGCATGGCGGGCGTGACGGCCGCCGCCGGCACCGTGTTCTTCTCGTTCATCGGACTCGATACCGTGGCGACCGCCGGCGAGGAAGTGCACAATCCCAAGCGCAACGTCCCGCTGGGCATCCTTGCCGCGCTGGTCATCGTCACCGTGTTCTACATGCTGGTGGCCGTGGCCGCGATGGGCGCGCAGCCGGCGCACATGTTCGAAGGCCAGGAAGCCGGCCTGGCCGTGATCCTGCAAAACGTGACGGGCCAGGCGTGGCCGGCCTTGGTGCTGTCCGCCGGTGCCGTGATCTCCGTGTTTTCCGTGACGCTGGTGACGATCTACGGCCAGACGCGGATCCTGTATGCGATCTCGCGCGACGGCCTGATCTCGAAGGGCTTCCACAAGGTGCACCAGCGCACCGCCACGCCGGTGCTGAACACGATCATCGTCAGCATCGTGGTGGCCTGCGTGGCCGGTTTCGTCGACGCCACGTTCCTGTGGGACATGGTCAGCATGGGCACGCTGACGGCGTTCATCCTGGTGTCGGTGGCGGTGCCCGTCATGCGCGCCAAGGAGCGCCGTGCCGGCACCTACACGAAAGGCGGCTTCCGCGTGCCGCTCGGTCCCTACCTGGTTCCCGGCCTGTCGATCGCGGCCTGCCTGTACCTGATGGTGGGCCTGTCGCACACCACGCGCGTGATCTTCTCGATCTGGATGGCGGCCGCCATCCTCACCTATTTCGCCTACGGCATCCGGCACTCCCGTCTCAACAAGGTTTGACATGCAACTGAAAGCAATCGCCCTCGCAAGCTTCGTGGCCGCGGCCACATCGTCCGGGGCGGTTGCCCTGGCCGCGGACACGGGCGTTTCCCTGGCCATCCGCGACTACAAGGCGGTGGCGCTGTCGCCTGCCGGGGAGCGGATCGCCGCGCTCGAATCGGTCGATACCGGCGTGCCCGGCAAGCGGCCGCACGCCGTCGTGGTGGTGCGCGATGCCGCCACCGGCAAGATCGTCGGCGAATACGACCCGTGCAAGACGTGCAGCTATGACCGCCCCAGCTGGTCGCCGGACGGCAAGAACGTCGCCTTCATCGGCAGCGCCGGCGGCAAGGCCACGCTGTACGTCGGCACGCGTGCGCTGGCCAGCGTGGACGGCAACGCGAATTCGGCGCGCTGGTCGCCGGACGGCGCATCGCTGGCGCTGCTGGCCACGGTCGGCGCGCGCAAGGAAACCGGCGCCACCGCGGCCGGCGCCCGCCTGGTCGGCGAGATCGGCAGCAACGACGATGCGCAGCGCATCGCCACCGTGCCGGCTGCCGGCGGCACCGTGAAACTGCTGTCGCCGGACGACACCTTCATCTACGAATACGACTGGACGCCGGACGGCAAGGGCTTCGTGGCCACTGGCGCGAAAGGCAACGGCGACAACAACTGGTGGGTCGCCAAGCTGGCCTACGTGGACGCCGCCAGCGGCGCATTGCGCGTGATCGCTTCGCCCGCCACGCAACTGAACCTGCCGCGCGTGTCGCCGGACGGGAAGACGGTGGCGTACGTGGGTGGCCTGATGAGCGACTTCGGCTCGATCGGCGGCGACCTCTGGACGGTACCGCTGGCCGGCGGCGAGCCGAAAAACATCACACCC
This sequence comes from Pseudoduganella umbonata, assembly GCF_014192225.1. Classification (GTDB taxonomy): domain Bacteria; phylum Pseudomonadota; class Gammaproteobacteria; order Burkholderiales; family Burkholderiaceae_D; genus Rugamonas; species Rugamonas umbonata. The sequence goes on from NZ_JACHXS010000002.1 coordinate 69,261, forward strand.
GGTTTCAAGGGCACGTTCCATGGGCTGGCATGGCGGAAGAACGGCCTGGTCGGCTCGGCGCTGATGGGCGACCAGCTGACCGTGCTGTCCATCGACGCGGCCAGCGGCACGACGACTCAGCACTGGTCCGCCGCCGTCACCGCGGCCGGCGGTACCGATGGCCGGCTGTCGTTCAGCGCCGACGGCACGCAGGTGGCTGCTGCGGTCGAGGACTTCGCCAGCGCGCCGCGCCTCGTCGCCGGCCCGCTGGCGCAACCGAAGCATGTCACGCAGGACAACGACAAGCTGGCCGCCCAGGTTTCCGTGGGCAGCGTGGGATGGGGGATCGAAGGCTTCAGCAGCAAGGGCTGGGTGGTGGGGCCGTTGCAGGTCCAGCCCGGCAAGAAATATCCGATGATCGTGCAGGTGCATGGCGGCCCGGCATCGGCCGTCACGCCGCGCTACATCGCTGCCGGCGCAGCGGGAAATTCGACCGTGCGTGCGCTCGTCGATGCGGGCTATTTCGTGTTCATGCCGAACCCGCGCGGCAGCTTCGGCCAGGGCCAGGAATTTGCGCGGGCCAACCGCCGCGACTTCGGTGGCGGCGACCTGCGCGACATCCTGGCCGGCGTGGACGCCGTCTCCAAGGTGATGCCGGTCGACGCTGCACGCCTGGGCCTGATGGGCCATTCGTACGGCGGCTTCATGACCATGTGGGGCGTCACGCACAGCGAGCGCTTCAAGGCGGCCGTGGCCGGCGCCGGCGTGGCCAACTGGGTCAGCTACTACGGCCAGAACGGTATCGACCAGTGGATGGTGCCGTTCTTCGGCGCCACGATGTACGACGATCCGGCCATCTACCGCAAGCTGTCGCCGATCGAGTACGTGAAGAATGCGAAAACGCCGACCCTGGTCTACGTGGGCGAGCGCGACGTGGAAACGCCGGCAGCGCAATCGATGGAATTCTGGCACGCGCTGAAGGCGCTCGGTGTACCGACCACCTTCGTGGTCTACGAGGATGAAGGGCACGCGATCCGCAAGCCGGAACACCAGCAGGACCTGGTCAGGCGGATCGTCGGGTGGTTCGATAAGTATCTGTAATGCGGAAGGACCCGGAATTAACGGGGCCTGGAAAAACAAAAGCCGGCAATGCCGGCTTTTTTCACAACGCGTCCCTGGAATCTCAGATGGCGGCGGCGCGTGCGCGCAGCTTGGCCGCTTCGTGCGGTGCCTCGGCTTCCAGTTCGTCGGCCCAGCGCAGCAGCGACATGCGCACGCCGACCTTGTAGTACGACGGCAGTTCCGCGTCCGGCTTGGACTTGCTGCCCTGGACTTCGGCCAATGCCGCCGGCGTGGTGCGCAGCAGGGCGCGCAGCCAGTTCATCACGATGCGGCCGGTGCTGTCCAGGGAACCTGCGGTGGCGGAAGTGGTGATGATGGCGGTCGACATGGCTGAGCTCCTGAATGAATTGATCGTTGATGCAGTGCAGTATAGGGTGCGCTCAGAAATAAAAAAACTTTTCATTTGTGATGTTCGGCATACGTAAATCGTATAACATGGGTTTCCCTGTTGCAACGATTTATTACCCAGCAGAATATCCTGTCATCACTGGATCGCATAAGAAGGGCATGGAGACCTCGCACAAGTCTCGCGTCACGGGGTTCGCGTCATGTCGGCCACGTAAACAAAAAAAGCCGGCAATGCCGGCTTTTCAACGTACCGCGGAAAAATCAGTCGATCTTCCATGCATAGTCGACCCGCGTCCACGTATCGGCCGGCGCGCCGTCCTTCGAACCCGGCGCGAACTTGCACGCGGCCAGCTTGCGCAGCGCGGCGGTATCCAGCGACTTGTAGCCGCTCGACTTGTTGATGCGCGAATCCTTCACTTCTCCGCCGGCGGAAACCAGCAGCGACATCGACACCGTGCCTTGCTCTTCGTTCACCAGCGCGTTACGCGGGTAATCGGCCTTGCAGTTACGGGCATCGGGAGTGGCCGGGACTTCGACGGCGGACGCGGCACCGGAAACGAGCAGCGCGGCAAACAGACCCAGGTAATGCTTGGCGGAGATTTTGTTGGACATGATTTTTTTTCCTCAGAAGTTAATGACAGTTAGCCGGGCGAGATCGCCTTGGCTGTCTCCTGAATTAACGTTGTTGCATTGCAGTGTAGGCAAACTCGCGTCATAACAAAACTTTTCATTTGTGATGTGATCCATTCGCCGATCAAATGACTCGGCCTGCAAATAAAGGGTTTTCATCACGTTCCGGCATGACCGCCGGCGCTGAAAGACATAAAGCTGAAGACACCGGCCAATGCGTCGCGCCATAAAAAAAGCCGGCAATGCCGGCTTTTTATCGTGGTGCGAGATCGGGTGGATCAGTCGCGGCCTGCCAGGTTGCGCAGTTCGGCGGCCTGGCTCGGCGACAGCCTGTCGAAGTCTTTCGCCAGGCGCAGCAGGGCCTCGCGCTCGCGCAGCGAAGACGACTGCGAAGCGCTGCCATGCGAGGCGGCGGCGGCGAACGGTGCGAAGGCAAGCATCTTGCCGAAGAAGTTCATGGCAGCGCGACCCACGGTGTCCAGATAGCCGCGGGTGGCAGGCGTGGTGATGAGTGCGGTAGACATGTCAGTTCCTGAAAAGAGTGTTGATGCAGTGCAGTATAGGGACGTCCAGGTCATAAATAAACTTTTGATTCGTGATTCCCGCCATTCGCGAAACGTATACTTATCGAAGAGAAAACGGTCACTGTCCGATGCCGAACACCAAGTTGTCCGTCCCCGGACAGCACCAGGCCAGCCTTCCTGTAGAAGGGATTGGCACAATGCTTGCGTAGCAGACAAGATCGAAAACCAAAGGAGACAACGATGCGCCTGCGCGACTTCCGCATTGGCTGGCGAGTCCTGGCTCGGCAGCCGATGCATACGGCTGCGATGCTGCTTGGCCTCGCCGTCGGGCTGGCCACTGCCTTCCTGCTGCTGGCATTCGTCCATTACTCGTTCAGCTATGACAGCGCGGTGCCGGACAACCGCAACGTCTATGTCTTCAAGCACAAGCTGAAACTGCTGGCCGAGCCGCACTGGATCGAGCAGATGCCGCTGCCCGCCTACGACGTGGTGGCCGACAGTGGCTTGCCGCTGACGCTGTGCGTCATGATTCCCCACGGGGAAACGGTCAACGTGAACGGCAAGCTGCAGGATATCGAGTTCACCGAAGTCAGCGCCACTTTCCCCGCCATGTTCGGCGTGCGCGCGCTGGCAGGCGACCTGGCGGCCGCGCTGGCCCGGCCGGACGGGCTCGCGCTCACGCCGCGCGGCGCCGCGAACCTGTTCGGCACGGCGGCGGCACTTGGCAGCACGGTCGAGGTCAACGGCCGCGTGCTGCGCGTGCTGGCACTGCTGCCCGAGCCGCAGCCGAATACCACGTTGCCCTACACCGCGCTGGTGGGCGAGGGCACGGTGCTGTGGAAGCCCGGCGAGCGCGAACAGCAGCGGTATAACTGGACGGGACTTGCGGGCAAGCTGTACGCCAGGGCACCGGGCGTGCAAGCGCAGGCAATGGCCGCGCCGGTACAGCAGGAGGCCAATCGCGTGGTTGCGGCGATGCTGGGGGCCGATGCCATGCGCAAGGTGGGCGGCACGATGGTGGAAGTGGCCGTTACGCCGCTGGCCGAGGCTTACTTCGACACCGACGTCGCGGTCTTCCATGGTGGTGCGCGCGCGTCGAAGGCGCGCGTGCTGGCACTGGCCGGGCTGGCGCTGCTGATCATTGCGCTGGCCGCCACCAACTACGTCAACCTCGCCACCGTGCGCGTGCTGGCGCGCGGCCGGGAGATCGCGGTGCGCAAGACGCTGGGCGCCGGCGCGGGCCGGCTGGCCACGCAGTTCGTGGCCGAATCGGCCGCCGTGGCCCTTGCCGCGACGGGCCTGGGCCTGATGCTGGCCTGGCTGCTGCTGCCCATGTTCTCGGAACTGATGGACCGTCCGCTGGCCGCTTTCCTGTCGCCGGCGTCGCTGCTGGCGGCAGTGGCAATCGGACTGGCAACGGGCCTGGCGTGCGGCATCTGGCCGGCGCGGATGGCGCTGCGCGTCTTGCCGGCACGGGCGCTGGCTGGCCGGGCCGGCAGCGAGCCGGCGGGCAATGCCTGGCTGCGCCGCGCGCTGACCGTCTTCCAGTTCGCCGCTGCGATCAGCCTGTGCGCGCTGGCGCTGGCCATCGGCTGGCAGGCCCGTTTCGCGGCACGGGCCGATCCCGGCTTCGCGGTGGACGAGTTCATCCTGATGCACCTGCACCACGAGGCCTCCGCCGGGAAGCGGCAGGCCTTCCTCGAGGCGGTCGAGCGCCTGCCGGGCATCGGCGGCGCGGCGCTGATCGACCTGCCGTTCGGCTACCCGATGGTGCGCAACAGCACCGCGTTCCGCGGGCCGGCCGGGGTCGAGCAGCGCCTTGAAATGAGCCTGGTCAGCCCGAACTTCTTTGCCGTGACCGGGATCGTGCCGGTGGCGGGAACCGGTTTCGATGGCGGCCGTCCGGCGGCGCCGCAGAAAAACGACGTCATCCTGAACGGGGCCGCCGCGCGTGCGCTCGGTTTCGCTTCCGAGGCCGCCGCCGTGGGCCAGGCCGTGATGATGGGCAGCGTACCGCTGCGCGTGGTCGGCATCGCTCCGCCACTGCGGCACAAGGGCTCGCGCTATCCTTTGACGGCGATGGTGTACATGGTGGCGCAAGCCGACGCGAACCTTGTCATGCTGCGTACCCGGCTGGACGCCGATGTCCTGGAAAAAGCGCTGCTGCCATTGCGGGAGCGTTACTTACCCGGACAGCCGCTCCGGGTACAGCGGGCCCGCGCCGTGTTCGAGGACGGCAGCGCCGACGACCGGCGCATTGCCCGCCTGCTCACGCTGGGTACCGCGGTCGCCACCGGCATCGCCGCGTTCGGCATCTACGTGCTGGCCGCCGGCAGCGTGCAGCGGCGCGGCCGGGAAATCGCACTGCGCAAGCTGCACGGCGCCGGCGGCCGGGCCATCGCGCTGCTGGTCGGCACCGAGTTCGCCTTGCTGCTGCTGGCGGCCGCCGCGCTGGCACTGCCGCCGGCCGGCTTCGCCATCGCGCACTACCTGGCCGGCTTTGCGGAGGCGACGGCTCATGCCTGGTGGGCACTGCCGGCCGCGCTGATCGTCGGCGTACTGACGGCATTGGGCGCCACGCTGCGCCATGCCATCGTGGCGATGCGGGTAATGCCGGTGGCGGCGTTACGGCAGGGGGAGTAAGCCATTCGGCGGAGGATCTTGCAAATGAGAAGTGTTATCATTTGCGTTTGGTCAATCCCCATCGCACCCTCCCATGTCTTCCCGCACCCTCCGCCTGCCCTTTCCCGCACTTTCCCGTTGCGCCGCGGCCATTTCGGCCGCGTTCGCTGCCTTCACCGTAGCCGTTCCCGCCCTTGCGCAGGAAGCGGGCGAGCCGCTGGAAACCGTGACGGTGACGGGCAACTGGCTCGGCTCTGGCCTGCAGAACAGCGTCAAGAACTTTGCCGGCGCACGCACCGTCGTGCAGAAGGAGGACATCGATGCCACCGGCGCGGCCAATATCGGCGACGTGCTGCGCCGCATCCCGGGCGTGCAAAGCACGGACAATTCGGGCACCGCAGGCAGCGCCATTTCGCTGAACATCGGCGTGCGGGGCCTGGCGGGGCGCTATTCGCCGCGCTCGACGATCCTGCTCGACGGCGTGCCGCTGGCGGTGGCGCCGTATGGCCAGCCGCAGCTGTCGTTCGCCCCCGTCAGCCTGAACAACATCGAGGCGATCGACGTGGTGCGCGGCGGCGGCGCGGTGCGCTACGGCCCGCAGAACGTGGGCGGCATCATCAATTTCACGACGCGTTCGATTCCCGAAGCGCCCGGGATTGCCGGCGATGCGTCGGTGCGCTACAACCACTTCGGCGAGGGCGGCCATAGTACCCAGTACAGCGCCTTCGTCGGCAGCCAGCTCGATAATGGCTTCGGTGTCGCGCTGCTGTATTCCGGCATCGACGGCAGCGGCTGGCGCGAAGGCAGCGACGAAAAGGTCAACGACTTCGCCGTGAAGTTCCGCTACCTGCTGGACGCGGGCGCGCAAATCTACGGAAAGCTGTCGTACTACGATGTGAAGTCGATGACGCCCGGCGGCCTGACCGTGGCGCAATACGACGCCAATCCGTTCCAGAACACCCGCCCCACCGACTACTGGGACGGCGACCGCAAGGGCATCGACCTCGGCTACCTGAACACCATTTCCACCACGCAGGAAGCGGAGGTCAAGGTGTACTACAACGAGAGTTCGCGCAGCAGTGCGCTGATCAATGCCGGCCGCACCGCCATGACCTACCAGCCGCGCAACTACCAGGTGCTGGGCGTGGAACCGCGCTACACCCAGCGCGTGAAATGGGGCGCCGCCACGCACGACGTGACGGCCGGCTACCGCTACCTGCGCGAGCGCGGCGACGACAACAACTACACCGTGACCGTGGCCACCGGCGTGCAGGGCGCCACCGCCACCTTCGACAACGAGACCGATGCCCACGCCCTCTACGTCGACGACCGTATCGCCTACGGTGCCTGGCGCATCACGCCGGGCGTGCGCTTTGAAAAAATCGATTCCCTGCGCACCGACCGCGCCGGCGGCCGCGACTTCGACACGTCGAACGACAAGGCGCTGCCGTCGCTGAACGTGGCCTACCTGGTCGATCCGGCGCTGACGGTATTCGCGAACTACGGCACCTCGTTCGGCCCGGTGCAGAACACCCAGCTCAATTCGCAGACGGCGGCCAACCCGCTGAAACCGGAACTGGCGAAGACCGTGGAACTGGGCGCGCGCTGGAAGGCCCGCGGGCTGGCGGCCGAGGCCACGCTGTACCGCCTGCGCTTCGACAACCAGATCCTGCAGGTGCCGGGCAGCACGCCGGCCACGTTCCGCAACATCGGCGCCACGCGGCATGAAGGCATCGAGACGGCCGTCGACTACCGTTTCGACGGCGCGCTGGAAGGTTTCAATGTCTACGCGAACTGGAACTACACGAAGGCGATCCAGGAGTCGGGCAACACGGCCGGGCTGGACGTGCCGTTCTACGCGCGCCGTACCGGCACGGTCGGCGCCCGCTACGAGACCGGCGCATTCTCCGCCGGCCTGTCGGCTACCGCGCAGAGCAGGCAGTTCTCCGATGCGGAAAACACCATCGCGGAAACCGCGAACGGCGGCGTGGGCAGCATCCCCGGCTTCGGTACCGTCAACGGCCAGGTGGGCTGGAAGCTGCCGGGCAGGCCCGGCGTGCAGCTGCTGGCCGGCGTGAACAACCTGGCCGACAAGCGCTACTACACGCGCAACGTGGATGGCAATCTCGGCCGGATGGTGGCCGCGCCGCGCACCGCCTGGGTGCAGGCCAGGATGACCTTCTGACCTTCTGACCGCTTGGCTTTTTAACTTTTCAACCGGCGAGGGCCGGCTCGGCCAGCGGCGCCAGCCCATAGGCGGCGCGGGCCTTGTCGCATTCCGGCGTGTACGCGCTGAAATCGCGGCAGGTGGCCGAACGCAGCGGGTAGATCGTGCAGCCGACCTTGCCGCCCACGTCGCCTTCGAGCGCCACGCAGCGCACCGGCGTTCTTTCCGTGCCGCGCATGGCGATGCGGTGCGGCGTAATGGGAATGGTCATGTGGCGCGGCACCGTGCCGCCGGGATGGGCATCGCTTTCGCCCCAATAGAAGGACACGCGGTAATGCGCGCAGCATGCACCGCAGTCCTGGCAAACGTCGGAAGTGGATTCGGACATCGTGTACAGGCCGAGTTGAGCTTGGCCTGGAATGATATCAGGACGACCACGGATCAGGTACTCCCGGCGTGCTGCCGCGGGCGCACCTGCGCCCGCATCTGCGCCCGCATCTGCGTCTACTTCCGCGCCTACACCCGCACCACGTTCCGCTCGATCGCTTCGCTGTGCACGAGGATCTTTTCCGCGTCGGCATGCAGCAGGCGCACGCGGCGCTGCACCACCGGCCAGCCGGGCCAGTCCACCGAACCGGCCGGGGCGATCGTTTCCGACCAGGCCAGGTCTTCCTCCAGGCTCGGCACCGGCGTCTTCACGCCGTGCCTGGCCAGCGCATTGGCCAGCGTGCGGCCGACCTGCACGTGGCTGGCGGCCAGCATGCGGTTCACCTCGCGCGCCGGAATGTCCTTCACGTGGCGGCGCAGGATCGCGCGCAGTGCCGCCACGTGCGCCACCAGCAGGTAGTTCTGCACGATGAACAGGTTGATGTCTTCCACCGCGCGGCGCTTGCTGGCAGGTTCGTCCAGCATGCGCACCATGGCCGCGCTCAGCATGGCCAGCGCATCCATCAGCCCCTTGCGCTGGATCCGGTAGGGGAAGTCGTTGCGGCACTTGCCCTGCAACAGTTCGAACGCCGCTTCCATGTAGCGCCCGTTCGCCACCAGCACCTGCTGGATCAGCTTCGGCAGGCTCTGGTACTCCCAGCTCGCCAGCACGAAGCTGAACACGGTGGCGACGGCGGCGCCGATGAACGTGTCGACCAGCCGTTCCGTGATCGTGTGCAGGTTGCCGCCGGCGGCCAGGTTCATCTGCAGCAGGATCATGATCGACACCGCGATCGCCGTATACCGGTAGCGCAGGTAGACGAAGGTGGGGGTGGCGATGGTGGCCAGGATCAGGGCGGTCAGGATCACCGCGGGGTGGTTGAAGAACAGCAGGATCGCGGCCGTGATCACGCAGCCGATCACGGTGCCGACGATGCGGTCGCCGCGGCGCTGCATCGTCATCGAGAAGCTGGGCCGCAGGATGATCACGATGGTGAGGATGATCCAGTAGCTGTGCGCCGAATATGGCAGCAGCGTGCCGATCGCCAGTCCCACCGCGATGGCCATCGCTACCCGCAGGGAGAAGCGGAACACCGGCGAATCCATGCGGAAGTGCGACAGCAGCACGCCGATCTCGTACTTTTGCTGCGACAGGAATGGCTGCATGTCGGCGTCCTGCCAGTACGGCGTGCTGTCGTAGGCCTTCTGGCTGGCGCCGTGCAGTTCGCCGACCATGTTGATGATGGCGCGCACCTTGTTGCGCTGCGCGCGCAGCACGGCCAGCGCTTCATGCGCCGGCTTGCCTGCCTCGACGCGGCGCTGCAGTTCGGCCAGCTCGGCCTCGATCGCGGCCAGTTCCGGCTCGTAGCTGATGGCCTGGAACGACGCCTTCTTGCGCGTGACCGCATAGGCCACCGACTCGATGTCGCGCGCGCACTTGAAGGCCAGCCCGCGCAACGCTTCCAGTGCCGGCGAATCGGCCAGGTGCACGCGCAGCTGCGCGTAGTCGGTATGCGTCGACAGGATCTGCTCGTACAGGTCCAGCATGCACACGTGGATCTGCACCACGATCGCATCCTTGCGGTTCTGGTGCGCGCGCAGGATCAGGTCGCGCGAAGCCTGCTGCTTGTCGGCCAGCGCGGCCTGCTGGCGCACCAGCTTGTTGAACTGCTCCGTCAGGTTGTAGCGCGTGTCGTAGAAGTCGGCCTTGGTGTCGATGTAGGCGGCCAGTTCGAACAGCGCCTCGGCCAGCACCTGCTGCTTGATGCGGTGGCGCAGCAGCCACGCGATGCCCATTGCGTAGGCCAGGTAGGCGATGCCGCCCAGCGTGAACAGGCCGGCATGCGCCAGCGCCTGCAACGGCGTCAGATGGTGCTCCATCGACATCGTCATGATGAACAGCGTGGCGAGCTGCAGCGGCATCGACTTCTTGCCGTACACGATCATCATGCTGGCCAAGAACGACAGCAGCACCAGCACGGCGGTCAGCAGCCAGAAATAGGGCGCGCACAGGCTCACTACCAGCGTCACCAGGCTGCACAGCAGCACCGATGCCAGCATCTCGTTGAGCTTGTGGCGCAACGGGCTGGGCATGTCCATCAAGGCCGTGCACAGCGCGCCGATGCCGACCGACATGGCGGTGGCCATGTCGGCGACGGCGAGCGTCGCGCAGATGATGCCGATCAGGCCCGCGCCGAAGCGCAGGCCGAGATGGAAGTAGTGGCTATGGAAGAAGGTGCGCGGGCTCAGTGCATAATGTAACAAGGGCGGTAAAGACTGGGACATGGACCCGCCTTCGTTACAGCAGCCCCAGTACCGGATAGCGGCGCCACTCCGGCTCCGCATGCCGCGCGCAGTTGTGCAGGATGAAGTCCAGCACCGCCTCCTGGTTCGCCAGCAAGCCAGGGTTGGCCGCCTTCCATGCGTCGAATTTCATGCGCAGTCCGGGCTCTTCCTCCAGCAGCTGCACTGCCAGGTCTTCGAACACGTAGTCGGAGATCGCTTCCTTTTTCTCCAGCACGGAGTTGAAGAAACCCCAGCGGAAGAAGCTGTCGTGCGCCTGCGGTTCCAGCGTTTCGACGGCGTAGCGGGCATTGTCCTGGTCCAGCGGCACGATCCAGTCGCCGGCGTTCAGCGTGAACGTGCCGGTGCGTGCCTCGACGTCGACCACGTCATGGAACATGTGGCCCTCGTAGGCGGTGGCGCGGGTCGACAGTTCGCCGATGTGGTAGTAGCGCGCCTCGGCCTGCCGTTCCTGCTCGACGCGCGTCATCCGCACGCCGTTCCATTGCAGCCGCTCGACGACTTCGCGCCAGGCCTGCGGGATCACGTACGCTGTCGGCACCTGTACCACGGTGTCCGGCAGGAAGCTGTTGAAGTAGGGGATGTCCTTCTCGTACGGCTTGCTGCGGTCGTACGACAGCCGCGTATAGTTGCCCAGCACGCTCGGATGGCGGCGCGCTTCGTAGCCCTTGAAGCGGAAGGTGGATGGCGTGTCGGACATCTTCCACGTCACCGTCCATTCGCGTTGCCGGCGTTGCGCGGCTTTCGCTTCGTCGCGCAGGCGGCGGATTTCGCCGGCATGCCGCACGGTGAATTCGCGCGTCACGTCCAGCAGCGTGCGCATCGATTCATAGCGGTCGCTGAACGGCTTCAGCATGTGCGTTTCCGGCATGAAGCCGATGATGTTGTGCAGTGCCGTGAAGCCGGTGGAGAAGCGCGGCACTTCGAGGAATTCGGCAATGCCGTCGTCCGGCGTGTCCTGCACCGGATTGACGTACGGGCAGGTGGGCCAGCCGCGCTGCGCCATCTCCGTATAAATGTGCGGCAGCATCGTGTCGCGCAGGAACGGGCCGAGACCGGAACCCAGCTTGTCGGCCTGGGTGTGGATCAGCGTCATCGTGTACGTGTAGTCGGCGCCGTTGGACGTGTGCGTGTCGACCATCACGTCCGGGTCCCAGGCGGTGATCAGTTCGTTGAAGAAGCGCGCGTTCAGCGTGTCGCACTTGATGAAGTCGCGGTTCAGGTCCAGGTGGCGGCTGTTGCCGCGGAAACCGAACAGTTCAGGGCCTTCCTGGTTCGGCCGCGAGGTATTCGCGCGGTTCAGCGCGCCGTCCACGTTATACACGGGCACGAACAGCAGCACGGTGTCGCCCAGCGTGGCCAGTTTCGCCGGGTCGAAGCAGAAGTCGCGCACGATCGCCATGCAGGCGTCGATGCCTTCCGGTTCGCCCGGGTGGATGCCGTTGTTGTTGAAAAAGACGGGCCGGCCGGCGCGCTTGATTGCTTCGCGGTCGAACACGCCGTCCGCGCTCACCACGCCCACGTGCAGCGGAATGCCGCCATCGGAAACCCCTGCCTGCCGGAAGCTCAGCACCCGGGGAAAGCGGCGCGCCAGTTCTTCGTAGAACGCGATGCATTCGGACCACAGCGTGGTCTGGTTCTGGTTGCCTTTTTCGTAAGGCGTGGGCATGGGGGCGAGCGATTCGGGGTGCATGGTCTGGATCTCAGGAGCATTGACGGGAACGGTGGCGCCGGGTAGGCGGCCGAGCCGCGATTGTAGCATTGCAACCTCTGTGGCAAGGACGCCGCAGCGGCCCGGAAACGTGCGTACGCGGCGTTGAAAAGCATGCTATCAACGGCGTTTTCAGGAGGGGAACCAATGGAACGGATGATGGCTTTCACTGCGAAAATACTGTGCGTACTCACGCTGGCGCTGGGCGGCATTGCCGCGGCACAGCAGCCGGCCACGGCGCCGCGCTTCACGTTGAATATACCGGCTGCCACCCCGGCGGCGCAGGCCGAGTACTCGGTGCAATTCATCGGCACGGCGACGGTGCTGGTCCGCTTCGGCGGCCTGACGATCCTGACCGACCCGAACTTCCTGCACAAGGGCGATCACGTGCACCTGGGCTATGGCCTCACGTCCGAGCGGCAGACGGATCCCGCGATCGAATTCGATGCGCTGCCGCCGATCGACCTGGTGCTGCTGTCGCACCTGCACGACGACCACTTCGACAAGCTGGTGCGGGAAAAACTGAAGCGCGCCACGCCGATCGTGACCACCGCCTCGGCGGCGGACGACTTGCGGGAACTGGGCTTCACGGCCGTGATCGGGCTCAGCACGTGGCAGGACGTGCTGGTGACGAAGGGGGAAACCACGCTGCGCCTGACGGCGATGCCTGGCCGCCATGGCCCGGTGGCGGCGGCCGCCCTGCTGCCGGCGGTGATGGGTTCCATGCTGGACTTCTCATCGGCCGCCGGGCGGTACCGCATGTATGTCTCCGGCGACACGATGGTGTACCGCGACATCGACGAGATTCCGCGGCGCTTCCCCAGCGTGGACCTGGCGCTGCTGCACCTGGGCGGCACCCGCATCCTCGGCATCGTGACGGTGACGATGGATGCAAAGGAAGGCCTGAAAATGCTGAAACTGATCGCGCCGCATCACGCGATCCCGATCCACTACAACGACTACGACGTATTCAAGTCGCCGCTGTCGGACTTCCAGAAGGCCGTGCAGGACGCCGGGCTGGCCGACAAGGTCAGTTACCTGAAGCATGGTGAAACATACCGCTTCAAGCCGGTGGCGCCGGGCCCGGCGACATCGGCACGCTGATCGCGGAATAGTGACATTCGGCAATAAGGTTGCGGCAGTTCATCTTTCCGATGAAGCCGGCATGGTAACTGTAGGGTTTCCACGGAGGCCCCATGAAGATGCCACAGCCGCAGTGCCTGCCTTTGCTTTCGTTACTGTTGCCATTGATATTCGGCACCTTCATGCCCGCGCCCGCCGCCGCCGCCGACGTGCCGCGCTACCGGATCACGATCCCGTCCGGCATGGCGAGCCGGGATCCCGGCGGCGTGGTGCGATTCTTCGGCACCGCCACCGCGCTGCTGCGCGTGCGCGGGCTGACCGTGCTGATCGATCCGGGCGCCGACGGGGCCGTGTCGTCGCCCGACATGGCCGGGGTCGACCTGGTGCTGCTGTCGAATCCCGACTGGAGCGGCGTGGCCGGGGCGGGGTGGGGCACCGGATGGCGCGGGCGGCCGGTGGTGGCGATGGCGGGCAGCGCCGAACGCCTGCGCAGCCACGGTATTCGCAGCGTATATCCGCTCGACACATGGGAAGGCATCACGGTGCGCAAGGGCGGTACGCGGCTGCGCGTGACGTCGATGCCCGATCCGCTGGGCGCGCGGCCGGCACTGCTGGCGGCCATGCTCGATTTCGGGCCGTCGTGCCGGGTGCTGGTCAACCACGGCGACCTGTCGGCAACCGAGATCGGTTTGATTCCGCAGCGTTTTCCCGGTGCCCGGATGGCACTGCTGCGGCACGCCGGTACGCCGCTGCTGCTGGCGATGGAGAAGGATGGCGGCGAGCCGGTGCCGGCCCATCCGGTGGCGCGCGGCGAGCCATACCGTTTCGGCTCGCCGACCTGCCGTTGAGCCCGGCCTTGGATCGGTCTGGTTCAGCGGGCCCGTTCGTCGACCGACTGGCCCAGGCTTACTTCTTCGCGTTGGCCTCGACCCATTTCTCGAACGCGGCCACGAACTTGCCGATCAGCTCCTTGGTCTGCTCGTTGTTGATGCTGCCGTCTTCGCCCAGGTAGTTCTGCGAGCCGCCGATGTAGAGTTCCGGCGCCGGCATCACCGGCACATTCAGGAACACCACGGCCTGGCGCGTGTTGTGGTTGGCGCCGAAGCCGCCCTGGGCACCCGGCGATTGCGAGACGACGGCGGCCGGCTTGCCATCCCAGACGCTCTGGCCCCACGGCCGCGAACCGACATCGATCGCGTTCTTCAGCGCACCCGAGATCGTGCGGTTGTATTCCGGCGTGAAGAACAGCACGGCGTCGGCGGCCTTCAGCTGGGTGCGGAACGCGGTCCACGCTTCGGCCGGCGTGTTGGCGTCGTCCAGGTCCTGGTTGTACAGCGGCATGTCCAGCTCGACCAGTTCGCCCTCCAGCGACGGCGGCAGCATGTTGATGACGGCCTGGGCATATTTGCGGGTCAGCGATTCCTTGCGCAGGCTGCCGACGAGGACAGCGACTTTCTTTGCCATGCTTGATCTCCTGAGAGTTGCGTGTGAAAAAGACAATGTACCGCAAGCTGGCCGGATGTGCAGGAATCCGCTGTCCGTTTGGCCTGGCGTTTGCCGCGAGGCAGACGCGCGGCTATGCCGGAAGAGAGACGGCGCCAATGAAAAAAGGCGCTGACACCCGAGCACGTGGGGTGAACTGAACCATTCGCTGCCATCGCTGTCTCATATCCTATTGACGATGGAGGCGGCGATGCATGGCGGCGTGTTCAACAGCTTGCTGGAACGATTGCGCGGGCAACTCGACGGGTTCTCCGGCGCCCAACTGACAACACTGCGTGCCCTGCTCGAGTCGGCGTCCTCACTGGCGACCTGTCTTGAACTGATCGAAAAGTTCGGCCGGCCCTGCGATCGTTGTCCGCATTGCGCGGCGACCCGTATCCATGGGCACGGCAGCACTGGCGGCCTGCAACGCTACCGCTGCCTGACGTGCCGCCGTACTTTCAATGCCTTGACCGGTACACCGTTCGCTTTCCTGCGGTTGCGCGGCAAATGGCTGCCGTTCCTGCAGGCGGTGCTCGATTCCCGCACGGTCCGGGGCGCCGCCGAAAACATCGGCATCCACCGCAACACCAGCTTTCGCTGGCGCCATCGTTTCATGGGATCAGCACGGCACGACCGGCCACCGCGGCTGCAAGGCATTGTCGAGGCGGATGAGACCTATCTGCTCGAATCGCAGAAGGGCAGTCGGCACCTGGACCGGCCGGCGCGTCGGCGTGGCGGCAAGGCCAGGCGGCGCGGCATTTCCAACGAACTCGACTGCATCCTCGTGGCACGCGACCGTGACGGCAAAACGCGGGATTTCGTCTGCGGCCGAGGCCCGGTCACGGCGCGCCAGCTGGCGTCCCACCTGCCACCAGTACTGGCTGCCGATGTCCTGCTGGTGTCGGACAGCGCTGCCGCTTACCGAACATTTGCGCGCCGCGCCGGCATCCTGCATGAAGCAGTCAATCTGAGCGCAGGAGTGCGCACCCGCGGCGCGCTCCACCTGCAACATGTGAACGGCTATCACAGCCGCTTTCATGGCTGGCTGACGCGCTTCAATGGCGTGGCGAGCAAATACCTGCCGAACTACCTGGGCTGGCGCCATGGCCTCGACGGGTGCCGTTGGCTGGCTCCGGCAGACTGCCTGATCGCCGCGCTGCGCGGCAATGGCGCTCTTTCTTGATGACCTGGCGAAACTTCCACAGGTTCGGGTGACAGCGCCATGAAAAAAGCCACGCCCCTCGCGGGACGTGGCTTTCAATCGGGGCGGGAACGCTTACTCGGCGCCCATTTCCTTCAGCAGGTTATCGGCCTTGTCCACATGCTTCATGTTCCACAGCATATAGCGCAGGTCGACCTGGATGTCGCGGGTGTTGGCCTTGTTGAAGTCCCAGTCCGAGATGATCGAATCGAGGGTGCCGTCGAATGCCAGGCCGACCAGCTCGCCCTTCGCGTTCAGTGCCGCCGAACCCGAGTTGCCGCCGGTGATATCCAGCGTGGCCAGGAAGTTGACCGGCACCGTCTTCAGCTTCGGATCGACGTACTTGCCGAAGTCCTTCGCCTTGATCGCGTCCAGCTGCGCCTTCGGTGCGTCGAACTCGCCCGTGCCGGTATGCTTGGCCAGCACGCCCTTGACGGTGGTGAAGGCCGTCCAGGTGCTGCCGTCGGCGCCATGGTCGCGGCCGGCGACATTGCCGTAGGTAACGCGCAGCGTGCTGTTCGCGTCCGGGTAGACGGCCTGTCCCTTCGACTTCATGTAGGCGATCTTGGCCTTCATGTAGCTGCCGTAAGCCTGCTGCAGCTTGCCGGCCAGCTCTTCCTCCTCCGCTTCGGCTTTCAGGTCGGCGTCATACAGGGCGACGGCGGCCTTGATGAAGGCATCGTCGCTGCCCTGGAAGTCGGCCGGCTTCTTGTCCAGCCAGGCATTGCGGTCGGCCGCATTGGTCAGCTTGGTGCCGCTGTACAGCTTGTCGAGCGCCGCGGACAGCTCCGCATCGCTCATGCCGGCGCGCAGGCCCAGCGCCGTGTTGAACGCCTGCTTCTGTTCGGCCGCCGGTTGTGCCAGGTAACCCTTCATGTGGTGCATGGCCAGGGCCTTGTCCACCTTGGGATCGAAGGTACGTTCCATCGCCGCCATATTGGCCTTCAGGCGCGACAGGTCGCGTACCTGGTAGCCGGACTTGCGGTCGGCATCGGGCTTCTGGTTTTCGTTGGCCAGGCGGTACAGGGTGCGGGCACCCATCAGCAGGCGCGGTTCCGCGTAGTTGTAGTTGAAGTTGCGCTTGACGCCGGCATCGCGCTCGGCGATCAGGTGCTCGACCTTGTCGATATCGTCAGCGAATTCCGCCTTGCGCTTCGTGTCGGCATTGATCCACTTTTTCAGCTGCTCATGCTCGGCCGTCTTGCGCTGCAAGAAGTCGCTGGTGGCATACGAGTCGATCATGCCCTGGCGGTTCTTGTAGTAGTTGTTGATACTGGCGACCTGGCCCGCGTATTTCAGCGTGACATCCTTGTTGCCCTTGGTCTCGCGGTCGATGATCGCCAGGTTGTCGGCCGAGGCCTTGACGAATGCCGGGTAGAACCAGTCGAAGGTGAACTGCACTTCGGACGGCAGGCGGTGACGGTTGGTACGGCCCGGGTAGCCCATCGCCATCACGAAGTCGCCTTCCTTCACGCCTTCCTTGGCCAGCTTCAGCACGTGGTTGGGCACGTAGGGCACGTTGTCCTTGCTGAAGTCGGCGGCCTTGCCATCCTTGCTCACGTAGGCACGGTAGAAACCGTAGTCGCCCGTGTGCCGCGGCCACATCCAGTTGTCGGTGTCGCCACCGAACTTGCCCACGCCGGCCGGCGGCACGTGCACCAGGCGCACGTCGCGGATTTCCAGCTGCTTGATCTGGTAGAACTCCAGGCTGCCGTAGAACGCCGGCACGGTGCAGCGGTGTCCAGGATCGGCCTCGCATGCCGCCACCAGCGTTTTCTGGTTCTTCTCGATCGCATCGCTGCGGGCCTTGCCGGACAGCTTGGCGACTTCCGGCGTGATGATCTTGTCGGTCACGTTCAGCACTTCCTTCGTGACGAACACGCGCGTGCCCGGCGCGGCCGGCAATTCCTCGCCGAGCGAGCGGGCCACGAAACCGTTGGCCAGCAGGTCGCGCTCCGGCGTGGATGCCTGCGCCACGCTGTTATATACACAGTGGTGGTTGGTGACCACCAGGCCTTGCGGCGATACGAACGACGCCGAGCAGCCACCCAGGCTGACGATGGCGCCGGCCGGGAATTCGGTCAGGCGGGTCAGGCTGTTCGGATCGAGTTTCAGGCCGGCGGCTTTCAGTTGCTTGGCGATCTGCGGCAACTGCTGCGGCATCCACATGCCTTCGTCGGCATAGGCGGACGTGGTGCTCATGATGGCGAGCGCGAGAAGTGATTTTTTCATGCGATGGTAGAGGAGTAGTTGTAGGCGTCCCGGATTTTTGCCGCGGGTTACGTGGCGCGTGCAAGTATCCGCATCGCATTGCGATTCGTCAATCAGGAATTTATATGGCGAAACCGCATGAAATTTGGTTCGCAGACAATAAAAAAGCCGGCCCGCAGGCCGGCTTGTTGCCACTTCATTGCTACCGCATATGCAAGCCGGTTAGCGTGCCCTGCCGCGGAAGACCAGGTTGACGATGGCCAGCAGGATGACGGCGCCCAGGAACGACACCAGCAGCGAGAGTGGACTGAAGTCGTCGGCATTGATGGTGCCCGTGCCAAACAGGGGCGACAGCAGCCAGCCGCCGAGCAATGCGCCGACGATACCGACCACGACGTTCAGGAACAGCCCTTGCTGGGCGTCCGTTTTCATGACAAGGCTGGCGAGCCAGCCGATGATGCCCCCGATAACGATCCAGATGATGAAGTTCATGCTCGTTCCCCTATATATCGTTAAGAAGAGACCGGGCCGTTTAGCCCCGCCGTGATCAAAAGTGTAAGGGCGTCGCATCCACGCGGTCCGTGCGCCAGCGTACGTTCCCGCGCGGTCGGTCCTAAAGTCCGTCCTTTGTGCGGAAACGTACAGAGAGCTACTGTCGACAAGCCTATCGTGACGTTGTCAATTGACTCACATACAAGGAGACCCTCATGAGCCAGACCAACCAGAATTCCCGTCTCGTCACCGGCCTGTTCAACGACCGCGAAAGCGCCGAGCGTGCCTATCACCATGCAACGGCGCGTGGCTACAGCAAGGACGACATCAACGTGCTGATGTCCGATGAAACCCGCAAGCGCTATTTCACCGGCAACGAGCAGGTCGAAACTGAACTGGGCAGCAAGGCTGCCGAAGGCGCGGGCATCGGTGCCGGCGTGGGCGGCGCGATCGGTGCCGCATTGGCTGCCGTGGCTGCCGTCGGTACCACGCTGGTATTGCCGGGCCTGGGCGTGGTGGTTGCCGGTCCGCTGGCGGCAGCGCTGGCAGGCGCCGGTGCCGGCGGTCTCACCGGCGGCCTGCTGGGCGCGCTGATCGGTGCCGGTATTCCGGAAGAACGGGTACAGCACTACGAAGAAGGCCTGAAAAGCGGCGGCATCGTGATGGGCGTGAATGCTCGCTCGGATGAAGATGCCGCGCATATCGAATCGAGCTGGAAAGATAGTGCCGGCCAGCACGTGATCGGCACCGGTCTTGGCGCTGCGGGCGGCGCGGCGGCAGGCCTGGCGGCCGGCACGCCGGGCGGCCCGATCGGCATGGCGGCAGGTGCCGTCGTTGGCGGTATCGCTGGCGGCCTGGCAGGCAAGGGCGCGGCCGAAGTGGTGAATCCGAAATCGGGTGACGACCTCAGCGACCATCACCTGGCAACCGGCGTGGGTGCCGGCGGCGGTGCGATGGCGGGCATGGCACTGGGCGCTGCCGCGGGCCCGGTCGGCATGGCTGCCGGCGGCGCCATCGGTGCGCTGGCGGGCGGCATGACCGGCAAGGGTGTCGGTGGCCTGGTCAACCCGGCCGAGGAAAAGACCTACTGGGAACAGCAGCACCGCAACGAGTCGTACTACAACCCGGCTTACCAGTACAACGACTACGATCCGGCCTACTCGCTGGGCTACAACGGCCGTGCCAACTACCGTGGCGACTGGAACACCAACGAGGCAAGCCTGCAGAACGACTGGGAGCGCACGAAAGGCAATTCCCGCCTGTCGTGGAACGAAGCGAGGAGCGCCACCCGCTCCGCCTGGGACCGCGTCGAGCGCAAGCTGCCGGGCGACTGGGATAAAGACGGCAAGTAAGCCATAGCCGTTCGAGGGAAGCATGAAAAAGGCCGGGATTTCCCGGCCTTTTTTTAACTGCCCGCGCCGGCAGCCGCCATCCTGCGTCGCGCATGCTTCAGTTTGAGCAAGGGCTGCTCGACGAAATAGCAGCTCAGCACGCTGACCGGCAGCACGATCAGGCAGGCAAGCGCCAGCTTCAGCCAAGGGGAGACGGGCGGCAGGTAAGCCACGAGCAGTGTCTGTACCGGCCAGCCGTACAGGTAGACGCCGTATGAAATGTCCGGCAGCTTGTTGAACGTTTCCGTCAGCCACATCGGGCGGAAGGCAAAGTAGAACAGCAGATAGCCGCCGAACGTGGCCAGCCCCAGTTCCGCGTAGCGGCGCGAGAACATCAATACCAGCAGCGCCACCGCCGACAGCAGCGCGCCGCGGCGGGTAAACCGGTAGCAGTCGCGGTACAGGTAGAAACAGCCGCCGGCGAAGAACAGCGAACCCAGCCGCACGATCGGGTCATTCAGCAGCAGGGCCAATGGCGCGAATGGCAGGGGCAAGCCGAACGAGGCGTACAGGTAAGCCGCGAAACCCGTCACCGTCAGCGCCAGCCACACGCCCCGGTGCCGGATGCCGCCGGATACGCCCAGCAGCATCACGGCGAGATAGCAGGCGAATTCGCGCATGATCGTCCACATCGAGCCATTTACCTGCGGTTCGGGCAGGCCCTCGAATACCGGCGGGGTAATTGGTCCGTGCAGTACGGCGAGGCACAGCGCGACTGTGCTGGTGGACAATTCCCTGAAATAGCGCCCGGCATCCGCGCCCAACGGGGCCACGATGTACACGCAAACCAGGCTGGCAACGATGAAGCCGGGATAGATGCGCAGCACGCGCTTGCGCAGGAACTGGGCAGGCACCGGATCGAGATCCCAGCTTTGCACGATCAGGTAGCCGCTGAGCAGGAAAAAGCCATCCACCGCGAGCTCGCCGAACGACAGCGTGTGGAAAAGCTGCGTCAGCAGTTCGCGGTGGCGGTCGCCGTCCTGCAGCTCGGGCGCGTGCGACAGCAGCACGAGCAGTGCGAGCAGCAGGCGCAGCAGATTGAAGTTATTTTGATGACGCAACATCCCCATGACTGCCTCGAAGTTTTGGTTATGAAATTTATATGCATTTTTTATAACCAAATGTACGTCGATAGCGGTTGGGAAGCAAGATTCGGTCGCAGGGATGGCGGCCCGGAACAACAGTACGGCGCGAAAACGACGCTCCGCTACGCCGCGTGCCGTGCCGCCGACTCGATTTCCGCCCGGGCAGCGGCGGCCAGCGCTGCCGCATCGGTGCCGATCGCCTTCAGCGCCCGCGCCGCGGTGCCGCGCGGACTGGCTGCGACCACGGCCGCCACGTGTGCGCCCGTCAGCGGTTCGCCGGGCGCGCGCGGCCAGTCGGCCAGCGACCGCATCACCGCCTGCATCGAACCTTTTGCGCGATAGGGGCCGGTTCCCGGCGGCACCGCAGCATCGTCCGCCAGCAGGCCGGGATCGGCGCCGGTTGCCGCCAGCGCGGCGCCGTGGGCGGCCGTGATGCCGGCCCCCAGCCGGGATGGATCTGCTCCGGCACGGAGCAGTGCGCGCCGCGCCAGGCCGTCCGGCAGGTCGAGCGCCGCAAGCAGGAAGTGCTCGGGGCCCGGTTCCGGTTCGCCCATCGCATTGGCGTGCCGTTCGGCACCCTCGCAGAGGACCTTGATGGTGCGCATGTCGGCGATGCGCTGTTTCAGACGCTGCAGCATGACGTTCCTTTCTAGGATTGAATCAACGGTGCCAGGCGCTTGTGCGCGGCCTGCTTCGACACGCCCAGTGCATCGGCCACCTGGCTCCACGACCAGCCCTGAGCGATGGCGGCCGCCACGGCCTTGCGTTCGAGCTTGTCCGCGGCCAGGCGCAGTGCGACGACAGCCGCCAGCGCTTCGGCGGGATCGTCGGGACGGGGGAGGGTTTCGGGATCGATCATGCGTCAATCTTAGTTGACGATTTCGATGGCGTCAACAAAAGATGACGCGACCAGCAACTGGCGAAAACCGGTGACGAAAACCGGTGACAGACACCAGTTTTTTTGAAACATTTCTCTTAAACCGGAGCCTGTCCCCGGTTTTGGGGCAACAAAAAGCCCCGCACGCGGCGGGGCTGGCATGGGGACGGGGGCGCGCTTATTCGGCGGCGATGGCCTCGACCTGGATCGCCAGCTTCACTTCCGGTGCGAAGTTGGGGATGCCGAAGTTGATGCCGAAGTCGGTGCGCTTGAATTCGGCCGTGGCGTTGGCGCCGCACACTTCGCGCTTCAGCCGCGCATCCTGCACGCACTTGAAGCGGTCCACTTTCAGCTCGACCGGCTTGGTCACGCCGTTCAGCGTCAGCTCGCCGTCCACGCCCACCAGCTGGTCGCCGTTGAACTTGAACGACTTGCCCTTGTAGGTGGCGGTCGGGAATTTTTCGACGTTGAAAATGTCCGGCGCTTTCGCATGCGTATTCATCTTGTCGTGGCCGAAGTCGATCGACGTCGTATCGATCGTGATGTCCAGGCTGCCGGTCTTGGCGGCGCGGTCCATCGTGATCGTGCCCTTCGTGTTGTTGAACTTGCCGCGCCACAGCGACAGTCCCTTGTGGTCGGCCTCGAAACTCGGGTAGGTATGGCTCGGGTCGATGTTGTAGGTGGTGGCGTTGGCAAGGCCAGCCATGGCGAGCAAGGCTACGATCAGCGTGGATTTCATGCGGTCTCCTTCGGTGGATGGGTGCTGCAGGATCGGTACGGGCTTATTGCAAGATGATTGCGGGATGATTGCGGGATTACCATGAAATTACTGTGAAACGACGTGGAACTTGATCGTCACTTCATCGGCCACCATGCTCGTGTCCTTCCACTCGCCTTCGCCGATGTTGTAGGCGAGGCGCTTGATCGGCACGGCGCCGTCGAACACCTGCTTGCCGCCCTCGGTCTTCACGGTGACGGGGAAGGTGACGTCGGCCGCCTTGCCCTTGATCGTCAGCTTGCCGGTCACGTTCAGCTTGCCGGCGCCGGCGCTCTTGATCGACGTCGAGACGAAGGTCGCTTTCGGGAACTGGGCGGAATTGAACCACTCCTTCTTGGCCACTTCCCTGTTGTACTCGGGGTCGCCCATGTCCAGGCTGGCCGTCTCGACTTCCACGGTGGCTTTCGACGCGTCCGGTTTCGCGGCGTCGTAGTCGATGACCACGCTGTGCTTCTTGAACTTCGATTCGACCGGCACATTCATCTGCTTGAACGTGGCGGACACGGAAGTCTTGGCGGGATCGGTCTTCAGCACGGCGGCGCCGGCCGCCAGCGACAGGCCGACGAGGGAGGCGAGCAGGATCGGTTTCAAATACGTCTTCATGAATGAGGCTCCGAAAGGTTAGGGAAGCATGCGTTTCAGGACATCGTCCCGATCCACGAAATGGTGTTTCAGCGCGGCGGCCACGTGCATCACGACGAGCGCGGCGAGCGCCATGTTGAGCCAGTAGTGCACCGGCTTCAGGGCGTCCTTCAGGGCAGGATCGGCCTCGAACGCGGCGGGAATCTGCCACATGCCCAGGTAGACGACCGGCACGCCGGCCGCCGTGGTGTACAGGTAGCCGGACAGCGGCACGGCGAACATCAGGATGTACAGCAGCACATGCGTCGCGTCCGCGGCTTTCGCCTGCCACGGTGCGATGCCGGCGGCGTGGACCGGCGGCCGGTTCCGGTGGCGCCACAGCAGGCGCAGCGCGGCCAGGGCCAGCACGCTCACGCCCAGCCACTTGTGCCAGGAATAGTATTTCAGCTTGGTGGGCGTGAAGCCGGGAATGTCGACCATCACCAGGCCCATCGTAAAGGCGGCAATGATCAGCAGCGCGATCAGCCAGTGCAGCGCCATCGCGGTTCTTGTGTAGCGTTCCATCTGAAGCACCCCTGTTTTAGTACGCATTAGGACTAATGCCTCGCCACTGTAGCAAAGAAACGTAAATCTTGCTGGCAGGATGTAAAAACGGCAGCCCTTACCCTACAGGATAAGGAGCTGCCGTCATAGGGGGCTATGGTGAGAGGATACTTAAGAGCAAAGAATCCTGACTGCCGGTCCCGGCTTAGATCGCCTTGGCCAGCTGGGCCGCGATGCCCGTGTAGTTTGCCGGCGTCATCGCCAGCAGCAGGTCTTTCGCTTCCTGCGGAATGGCCAGCTTGCCGATGAATTCCTGCAGCGCTTCCCTGGTGATGCCCTTGCCGCGCGTGAGTTCCTTCAGCTGTTCATACGGATTCTCGATACCGTAGCGGCGCATCACGGTCTGCACCGGCTCGGCCAGCACTTCCCAGCTGGCGTCCAGGTCGGCCGCCAGGCGCGCCGGGTTCACTTCCAGCTTGTTCAGGCCGCGCAGGCAGCTGTCATAGGCCAGCAGTGTGTAGCCCAGGCCCACGCCGATGTTGCGCAGCACGGTGGAGTCGGTAAGGTCGCGCTGCATGCGCGACACCGGCAGTTTTTCGGACAGGTGCTTCAGCACGGCATTGGCCAGGCCCAGGTTGCCTTCCGAGTTCTCGAAGTCGATCGGATTGACCTTGTGCGGCATCGTCGACGAGCCGATCTCGCCGGCCTTCAGCTTTTGCTTGAAGTAGCCCAGCGACACGTAGGTCCAGATATCGCGGTTCAGGTCCAGCAGGATCGTGTTGGCGCGGGCGAAGGCGTCGAACAGCTCGGCCATGTAGTCGTGCGGTTCGATCTGGATCGTGTACGGATTGAACGTCAGGCCCAGGCGCTGTTCGATCACGTTCTTCGAGAATGCCGGCCAGTCGAACGACGGGTAGGCCGACAGGTGCGCATTGTAGTTGCCGACCGCGCCGTTCATCTTGCCGAGGATTTCCACGCCGGCAATGCGTTCCACGGCTCGCTGCAGGCGCGCGATCACGTTCGCGAATTCCTTGCCCAGCGTGGTCGGGCTGGCCGTCTGGCCATGCGTGCGCGACAGCATCGGCAGGTCGGCATTGGCGTGGGCGATGTCCTTCAGCCTGGCGACCAGGCCGTTCAGGGCCGGCACCATCACGCCGTCGCGCGCCGCTTTCAGCATCATGCCGTGCGACGTGTTGTTGATGTCTTCGGACGTGCAGGCGAAGTGGATGAATTCCGAAGCGGCCACCAGCTCCGGCACGTCCTTCACCTGCTCCTTCAGCCAGTACTCGACCGCCTTCACGTCGTGGTTCGTGACGGCCTCGATTTCCTTGATGCGCGCGGCATCCGCTTCCGAGAAGTCGGCGGCCAGCTTGTCGAGCAGCGCCGTGGCGCTGGCCGGGAAAGGCTTGATCTCGGCAAATCCAGCCTGCGACAGCGCCTGCAGCCACGCGATCTCGACCTTCACGCGGTGGTGCATGAAGCCGGCTTCGGACAGGATGGGGCGCAGCTTGTCGGTCTTGGACGCATAGCGGCCGTCCAGCGGGGAAAGGGCCGACAACGTGGAGTATGGAGTGGTCATGGTGAAGGGGGAGGCAGGAAAAACAGCGATTTTACCATCGCCGTGCACTTTTTTTGACCACGCTCCCGGCCCCTGAGGCAATGGGGCCGATGCTATACTGGGCCACGCTCCCACCCGGTACTTTCCCATGAAACTGATCGGTTCCCTCTCCAGTCCCTACGTGCGCAAGGTGCGCGTCGTGCTCGCGGAAAAAAAGCTCGATTACCAGATGCGGCTCGAGAACGTGTGGAGCGGGGATACCGGCATCCACCTCGTCAACCCCCTCGGCAAAGTACCCTGCCTGGTGATGGAAGACGGCTATGTGATGTACGACTCGCGCGTGATCGCCGAATACCTCGATACGCTGACGCCCGTCTGCAAGCTGTTGCCGCCGAATGGCCGCGAGCGCATGGAAATCAAGAACTGGGAAGCCCTGGCCGACGGCGTGCTCGATGCCGGCGTCGCCGTGCGGCTGGAGCGCACGCAGCGCCCGCCCGAGCTGCAGAGCAGCGCGTACATCGACCGGCACCTGACGAAAGTCGCACGCGGCCTGGCCTCGATGTCCGACCGCCTGGCCGATTCGCCGTGGTGCGCCGGCAACCATTATTCGCTGGCGGACGTGGCCGTGGGATGTGCGCTCGGCTGGTTCGACCTGCGTTTCCCCGAGATCGACTGGCGCACGCCGCATCCGAACCTGGCGCGCCTGCACGACAAGCTGCACGAGCGGCCGTCGTTCCGGGATACGGTGCCTCAAGCGTGATAATTCAAGCGTGACAGTCAAGGCGTGACAATCCAGGCGTAACAATTCATGCGTCACAACGCAGGCGTAACAACGCAGGCGTGACGATTTGACCGTCACCATTCAGGCTGGATCGCCCCGGTCCGGTCCGGCGGGCCTGAACACGCGCCGGCCGTGCGGGCGCCCCTGAAACCATTGCGCTACACTGTGGCGTCACGATAGAGCGGGGCGGCCATGGAACAATCTGTAGCGGTTTTCGGCGAAGCACTGGTGGACGATTTCAGCAGCCAGCGGGTGGTCGGCGGCGCGCCGTTCAACCTGGCACGGCACCTGGCCGGCTTCGGCCTTCCCGTCACGATGGTGACCCGCATCGGCGACGACGACAACGGCGCCCTGATCCGCAACGAATTCACGCGTTTCCGGCTTGCCGACGCGGGCCTGCAAACGGGGGCCGGCGAGCCGACCGGCAGCGTGCACGTGGAAGTGGGCTCCGACGGCAGCCACCGCTTCACGATCGTGCCGGACCAGGCCTACGACCGCATCGACGGTGTTGCCGCGCTGGCCGCCGTGCAGGCCGCCCAACCCGGCATCTTCTGTTTCGGCACGCTGGCGCAACGGGACCCGGTGTCGCGCGCCGCGCTGCATGGCTTGCTGGAACAGACCGAAGCGGTGCGCTTCCTCGACCTGAACCTGCGCGCCGGGCACGTGGACGAAGCCATCGTGTTCGACTCCCTGCAACAGGCCGATATCGTCAAGGTCAACGAAGAGGAATTGCAGCAGCTGTTCAAGTGGTACTGCCACACGTGCCCGGACACGGTCAACATGGAATGCATCTCGGTCGATACCGAGTGCCGCGCGATGATGCACAATTTCTCGCTGTCCGCGCTGGTGGTCACCATGGGCGCGCGCGGCGCGCTGTATCTGTCGGCCGATGGCGCGCACCTGGCCGACCATGGCACGGGCAGCAGCGAATGCTTCGTCGATTCGGTGGGAGCGGGGGATGCGTTCAACGCCGTGTTCCTGCTGGGCCGGCTGCGCGGCTGGACGATGGAACGGACGCTGGCGCGCGCGAATGCGTTCGCGGCGGCTTCCTGCGGCTATGCGGGCGCGGTGCCGCAGGATCTGTCGTGCTACGCCCGCTGGCTGGACCAGTGGTCGCGTGAACCAGTGGTCGCGTGAAGCAGTGATCGCTTGAGGGCTGACCCGGACACCGCCCGGGCCGGAGTGCCTTGTCAGTGCGCCTCGTCCGCAGGCGCCATCTGCGTCTGCAGGTAGTTCTGGATGCCGACCTTGCCGATCAGGTCCAGTTGCGTTTCCAGGAAGTCGATGTGCTCTTCGGTATCTTCCAGGATTTCCAGCAGCAGGTCGCGCGACACATAGTCGCCCACCTTTTCCGCCTGGGCGATGCCTTCCACCACCGTCACGTGGGCGCCGCGTTCCAGCTTCAGGTCCGCTTCCAGCATCTCCTGGGTGTTCTCGCCGATCAGCAGCTTGTGCAGCGCCTGCAGGTTCGGCAAGCCATCGAGCATCAGGATGCGGTCGATCAGCTTGTCGGCATGCTTCATCTCGCCGATCGATTCCTCGTATTCCTTCTTTGCCAGCCGTGCCAGCCCCCAATGCTTGTACATCCGCGCGTGCAGGAAATACTGATTGATCGCGGTGAGCTCGTTCGTCAGCTGTGCGTTCAGCAAACGGATGACGTCTTTATCGCCCTTCATGGGAAAGCCTTTTCTTGATGTTTGTCGATCGTGGCATTTTGCCACAGATAGGTGATAAACCCAAGGCAAACCCCTTGCGTTCGTGGTCAAAATGGTGTAATGGCATTGCGAAAGCAAATGAAAACCATTATCATTCACGTTTTATGCCAACGCTACAATAAGGAAGACATGTCGTTCATCAAGAGCCGCAAGCACTCGCCAGCCACGCTCGCCGCTATCGCCACCCTGGCGATGCCGCTTGCACTGCACGCTGAAACCAATGCCGAACCGGTTGCCCAGCAAGGCGACAACAAGATGCCGGAGGTGACGGTCACCGGCCGCGCCGCCAACAACGAATTCCAGATTCCCCAGCGCTCCGCTTCCGACAAGTTCACGGCGCCGCTGCTCGACACGCCCAAATCGGTCACCGTCGTCCCGAGCGAAGTGATCGCACAGACCGGCGCCACGTCGCTGGCCGATGCGCTGCGCACGGTACCCGGCATCACGATGG
The DNA here is from genome assembly GCF_014192225.1 of Pseudoduganella umbonata. GTDB lineage: Bacteria > Pseudomonadota > Gammaproteobacteria > Burkholderiales > Burkholderiaceae_D > Rugamonas > Rugamonas umbonata. Next base: position 97,327 of record NZ_JACHXS010000002.1, read on the forward strand.
GCGCTGCCGAAGGCGGTAACCCGGTGGGCGACAACCTGTTCATCCGCGGCTACAACGCCCAGACCGACACCTATATCGACGGCATCCGCGACAGCGGCTCGCAATCGCGCGAAGTGTTCGCGATCGAGCAGGTCGAAGTCGTCAAGGGGCCGAACTCCGCCTACGGTGGCCGTTCGTCGGCGGGCGGCGGTGTCAACATCGTCAGCAAGACCGCCAAGCTGGACAACTTCTACAACGGCAGCGTGGGCTTCGGCACCGACAACTACAAGCGCGTGACGGCCGACGTCAACCGCCAGATCGGCACCGACTCCGCCTTCCGCATCGCCGTGATGGGCCATGAGAACGATGTCGCTGGCCGCGGCCCGGTGGGCGGCGACCGCTGGGGCATCGCGCCGACGATCGGCTTCGGCCTGTCGGGCCCGACCCAGGTCAACCTGTCGTACTACCACATGGAATCGAGCGAACTGCCCGACACGGGCATCCCGTTCAACAACCCGTTCAGCACTGGCCCTAACGTGGCGAAGAACGGCAACGGCACGCCGATCTCGGTGCCGCGCGACAGCTTCTGGGGCCTGACCAACCGCGATTTCCGCGACACGGAAACCGATATCGCCACCGTCGACGTGAAGCACGACTTCGGCAACGGCCTGACGCTGCGCAACGTGACGCGCTATGGCAAGACGAGCCAGGATTACGTGTGGACGCAGCCCGACGATTCGAAGGGCAACGTCGTGCTGTACGGTACCGTGTGGCGCCGCGCCAACACCCGCGTGACGGAAACGGAAACGCTGGCCAACAGCACCGCACTGTCCGGCGAGGCGCGCACCGGCACGCTGAAGCACAACTTCAGCACCGGCATCGAGTTCTCGCGCGAGCAGACCGACCGCGGCACCTACCTCTTCACGCCGGGCACCAACAACCTGCTGACGAACAACACCGTCTGCGCCACGTCCGGCGCGGCAACGGGCTATAACTGCGCTCCGCTGGTGGGCGCCAACCCGGATGATCCATGGGCCTACAACCGCGCGCTGTCGCCGGCGAAAACGGCCGTGCGCACCAACACCCGCGCCGCCTACGCGATCGACACGATCGAGTTAACGCCGCAGTGGCTGGTGAACCTGGGCGTGCGCTGGGACGACTACCGCTCCGTGCTGGATACGCCGCAATACACGCTGAACGGCAACACCACCGCCGCCACGCATGCCGAGGTGAACGCCACGTTTACCAACTACCAGGCCGGCCTGGTGTACAAGCCGGCCGCGAACAGCAGCGTGTACCTGTCGTACGGTACGTCGTCCACGCCGCCGGGCAATGATGCCGGCGATGGCCTGGACGGCCTGACGGCCGCCATCCAGTACCTGAAGCCACAGGAAAGCCGCAACTTCGAGCTGGGGACCAAGTGGGAAGTGCTGTCGCGCCGCCTGTCGGTGTCCGCCGCGATCTTCAAGAGCGACATGAACAATGCCCGCGTGACGGCGCCGGACGGCACCACGCAGAACGTGGGCAAGAAGAGCGTGCGCGGTGTCGAATTCGGCGCTTCGGGCAGCATCACCAACGCCTGGCAGGTCTTCGGCGGCTACACGTGGCTGGACGGCAAGGTCGACGACAACGGTTTCGTGAACACGGCGCCGAACGGTGCGCCGGCAGTGTGGGCTCCGTCGCCGTTCAACGGCAACGTGTTCCCGACCACGCCGAAGCACAGCGCGTCGCTGTGGACCACGTACAAGGTGCTGCCGAACCTGACGGTTGGCGGCGGCCTGAACTCGATGTCGAAGGTGTACGCCAACGTCAACAACAACAAGTGGGCGCCGGGCTATACCCGCTTCGATGCGATGGCGAACTACATCGTCAACCCGAACATCAGCCTGCAGCTGAACGTGCAGAACCTGTCGGACAAGCTGTACTACGACAAGGTCTCCTCGCCGCACTACGCCGGCGTGGCGGCCGGCCGCAGCGCATCGCTGACCGCCAGCTTCAAGTACTAAGGAAACCCCGGCGTGATACTGCATATCCCCGGCGTGCTGGCGCCCGAGCAAGTCCGGCAATTCCGTGAGCGCCTTGCACAGGCGGACTGGATCGACGGGCGCGCCAGCGTCGGCTCGCAGGGGGCGGCAGTCAAGCGCAACCGCCAGCTGGCGGAAGGTTCCCCGCTGGCCGTCGAGCTGGGCGGCATCGTCGCCCGCGCCCTGACGGCCAACCCGCTGTTCTTCGCCGCGGCACTGCCGCTGCGGATCCTGCCGCCGTACTTCAACGGCTATGCCGGCGGCGAAACCTATGGCGACCATATCGATGGCGCCATCCGCGTGGCGTCTCCCGGCGCCGCGCCGCTGCGGGCGGACGTGTCGACCACCGTGTTCCTGTCCGACCCGGAAGAGTATGACGGCGGCGAACTGATCGTCACCGACGCGTATGGCACGCACGAAGTCAAGCTGCCGGCCGGCGACGCGATCCTGTACCCGTCGACGACGGTGCACCGGGTGGAGCCGGTCACGCGCGGCGAACGCCTGGCCTCGTTCCTGTGGACGCAAAGCATGGTCCGCGACGACTGGCGGCGCACGATGCTGTTCGAACTGGACCAGAACATCCAGTCCGTGCGCGCGGCCCACGGCGACAGCCAGGCCACCGTCGGGCTGACCGGGCACTATCACAACCTGCTGCGGATGTGGGCGGAGACGTAGAACAGCTGTATAAAAAAACCGGTGACAGACACCAGTTTTTTTGGAATATTTCGCCAAAACAAAACCGGTGACAGACACCCGTTTTTTCGGAATATTTCCCGAAAATGGGTGTCTGTCACCGGTTTTTTTGCAACATTTCCAATTAACTGGAGCCTGTCACCGCTTTTTCAGGACAGCTTGAAGTTGATCGGCACCAGCACGTAGACCGGCACCGCCTTGCCATCTTCCATATACGGCTTGAACAGGCTGCGCAGCGCGGCTTGCCGTCCTGCTTCGTCCAGGTTCGCGGAGCCGGACGTTTTCTGCACCGTCGCTCCCTCCGGCGTGCCCTTTTCGCTGACCAGCACGCGCAGCGTGACGACGCCCGTTTCACCCAGCCGCCGTGAAATCGACGGATACACCGGCTGCGGCGGGCGCACGTATTCGACGCCTGTCACCAGCTTCGGCGCGGCCGGTGCCGGCGGGGCGGCCACGGGCGGTGCCGGCGGTGCGGGCGCGGCGGCCACGACCGGTGCCGGTTCGGCGGGCTTCACCGGCGCCGGCGGCACGGTAATCGTGTTTTCGATGACGATCGGCAGTTGCGGAACGACCGGCGTGAACACGGGCGGCGGCTTGATGGCCACTTCGACCACCTTCGGCGGTGCCGGCGGCGCCGGTGGCGCGGGCGGTGCGACGAACGTCACGTCGACGACCTGCGGCATTTTCTTGACCGCGTCGACCACCATGCCGTTCTGCATGGCCCAGAAACCGGCCACGTGAAGAGCGACGATGACGGCGATCTTGCCGGATTTGTTGCGGCTGCTGCCGAGAGCGAAGTCCTGCACAGCTTCGGTGGGTGCGGCAGGCGATTTGGACGTGAGTCGAGGCAGGCTCAGCGAATCCAGCCCGAGCCGCGACACGCCAGGCCCTTGAAGGCCGGGCAGGGTTTGCATGGAATTCCTCAGGTAGTGAGGGTGGGGCGCTTCAGAACCGTTTCCTGGATCGGCGCGGCCACGTGTTCGTTCAGCACTTCAACGGCATAGTCCAGGCAGTTGCCGCAGCACGTGGAAACTCCCAGTGCCTCGCGCAGCCCGTCCATGGTGCTGATACCAAGGTCGATGGCTTGACGGATTTCCCGATCGGAGATGTTGTTGCAAACGCAAACGATCATTGAAACACCTTCTGGCTGATATATAACAGGGACCCGCCCGAAGGCGGTCTCATCAAGAAAGCAGGGCAGGAACCCGGCGCGAAAAGCTGTCTGAAGAGTTATGGCAAAGCTGCCAATCTTAAGACCTTCTTAATGAGAATCATTATCATTACGGTTCCTATTCTGCCGCAACAGCGCGTACAATGCAAGCGTTACCTGCAAATACAAACCATTCGCATTTGCCTCTATAATAGACAGATTGATTTCCCTCAGAGAACTGCCATGACACACGCCCCCCTGATCAATCTCGACGCCCTGGCGACCGGGAAAAGTGGCACGGTGGTGCGTGTCGCGCCGGGCAATCCGGCCGATACCGAGGATGGCGCCGACCTCGCGCGCCGCCTGATGGAGCTGGGCTTCGTGCCCGGCGAAAAAATCCGCATGCTCAAGCGCGGCATGCCCGGCGGCGAGCCGCTGGCGATCCGGGTCGGCAATTCGACCTTTGCCTTGCGCCGTTTCGAAGCGGCCCTGGTCGCGGTCCAGCCTGAATAGAACGAGGTCCTAGATAGCATGGGTGTTACCGAGAAAGTGGTGCAGGCTGTGAGCCGTGCGCCGATGATTGCTTTGCTGGGCAATCCGAATTGCGGCAAGACCGCGCTGTTCAACCGCCTGACCGGCGCGCGCCAGAAGGTGGCCAACTACGCCGGCGTGACGATCGACCGCAAGGAAGGGCATTTCACGTCGCCCGCCGGACATGCCTTCAAGGTGCTGGACCTGCCGGGCGCCTACAGCCTGAAGGCGCACACGCCCGATGAGGAAATCACGCGCGACGTGGTGGCTGGCCTGCGTGCCGGCGAAACGCCGCCCGACCTGGTGGTGTGCGTGGTCGACGCCACCAACCTGCGCCTGAACCTGCGCCTCGTGCTGGAAGTGCAGCGCCTCGGCCTGCCGATGATCCTGTGCCTGAACATGATGGATGTGGCGCGGCGCCGCGGTATCGAGATCGATGCCGACAGGCTGGCGCGGGAACTGCGCATGACCGTCGTCGAAACGGTGGCGGTGCAGGGCGGCGGCGAGAAATCCCTGCTGCGCGCGCTGGACGAGCTGGGGCCGGTGCCGGCCACGAAGGCGCAGCCGCTGGCCGCCATCGAAGCGGTATCGGTCGAGGACACGCAGCGCGAAGTGCGCCGCATCCTGAGCGTGGCAACCAACAATATCCAGGGCAGCGATACGGGCACCGACAAGATCGACAACGTGGTGCTGCACCCGGTCGCCGGCCCCGTCATCCTGGCGGTGCTGATGTTCCTGGTCTTCCAGGCGGTGTTCAGCTGGGCCGAGACGCCGATGGAAATCATCGAAGGCACGTTCGGCGCGATCGGCGAAGCCGTGCAGGGCGTGATGGCCGAAGGCGTGCTGCGCAGCCTGCTCGTCGATGGCGTCATTGCCGGCGTCGGCGGCGTGATCGTGTTCCTGCCGCAGATCCTGATCCTGTTCTTCTTCATCCTCGTGCTCGAGGATTGCGGCTACCTGCCGCGCGCCGCCTTCCTGCTCGACCGGCTGATGGGCGGCGTGGGCCTGTCGGGGCGCGCGTTCATCCCGCTGCTGTCGTCGTTCGCCTGCGCAATCCCCGGCGTGATGGCCGCGCGCACGATCCAGAACCCGCGCGACCGGCTGGTGACGATCATGATCGCCCCGCTGATGACGTGCTCGGCGCGCCTGCCCGTGTATGCGCTGCTGATCGCCGCGTTCATCCCGGACCGCGAAGTGGCCGGCATCTTCAACCTGCAAGGGCTGGTGCTGTTCGTGCTGTACTTCGCCGGCATCATCTCGGCAATGGTGGTGGCCTGGGTCATGAAGCGCACGATGGGCGCCAAGCGCAAGCACGCGCTGATGATGGAATTGCCGAACTACCACGTGCCGAACCTGCGCAACCTGGCCATCGGGCTGGTGGAACGCGCCAAGATCTTCCTGCTGCGCGTGGGCACGCTGATCCTGACGCTGACGATCCTGCTGTGGGCACTGTCGAGCTTCCCCGGCGCCCCGGAAGGCGCCACCCAGCCGCCGATCTACTACAGCGTGGCCGGCATGATCGGGCGCGCGCTGGAATTCGTGTTCGCGCCGATCGGCTTCAACTGGCAGATCTGCATCGCGCTGGTGCCCGGCATGGCGGCACGCGAAGTGGCCGTCGGCGCGCTCGGTACCGTGTATGCGCTGTCCCAGACCGGCGACGAAGTCGCCACCGCGCTGGCCCCGCTGCTGGCCAGCACGTGGTCGATGGCCACCGCGCTGTCGCTGCTGACTTGGTATGTCTACGCGCCGCAGTGCCTGGCCACGCTGTCGGTGGTCAAGCGCGAGACGGGCCATACCCGCTACGCGCTGATGATGGCCGGTTACATGTTCGGCCTCGCCTACACCGCCTCGTTCATCGTTTACCAGACCGCCCGCCTGCTGGGGGCATAGGAGTTTTTCATGTGGCAGGAACTGATCGTTGCATTGATCGTCATCGCCGCCGTGCTGCAGGCGTGCCGGAAATTCCTGCCCGCCGCGCTGCGCCAGCGGATGGTGTACGCGCTGGCAAGGAAAGGCTTCGACCAGGACCGGCTGGCGAAGCTGTTCAGGGTGCAGTCGGACTGCGGCAGCGGCTGCGGCTCGTGCGGCTCCTGCGAGACCACGCCGGCACCCATCGATACCTCCAGCGATGGCGGTACCAAGCGGCGCGTGATCATGCTGGAGGTGCAGCGCTGATTGCCCTGCGCCGATCCTCGAAAACCCGGGCTCGTCCCGGGTTTTTTATTTGGTGGCGGCAGCGCCGCGGGGCGGTGTCGGACACCGGCTCTCTGCTGCCGAAGGCAAGTCCATCCGCCGCCGCTGGATCGCGCTGGCGCCAAAAAAAAGGCGCAGTCACCCGAGCGCGTGGGTGAGCTGAACCATTCGCCGCAAGCGCGGTCTCATATCGTATTGACGATGGAGGCGGCGATGCACGACGGCGTGTTCAACAGCTTGCTGGAACGCTTGCGCGGGCAACTCGACGGGTTCTCCAGCGCCCAACTGGCGACACTGCGCGCCCTGCTTGAGTCGGCCTCGTCATTGGCGACATGCCTGGAATTGATCGAAAAGTTCGGCCGGCCCTGCGATCGTTGTCCGCATTGCACGGCGACCCGCATCCACCGTCACGGCAGTACTAGCGGCCTGCAACGCTACCGCTGCCTGACGTGCCGCCGTACCTTCAATGCGTTGACCGGCACGCCGTTCGCTTTCCTGCGCCTGCGCGGCAAATGGCTGCCATTCCTGCAGGCGGTGCTTGATTCCCGCACCGTCCGGAGCGCCGCCGAAAACATCGGCATCCACCGCAACACCAGCTTTCGCTGGCGCCATCGTTTCATGGGCGCAGCACGGCACGACCGGCCACCCCGGCTGCAAGGCATTGTCGAGGCGGACGAGACCTATCTGCTCGAATCGCAAAAAGGCAGCCGGCACCTGACCCGGCCGGCCCGCCGGCGTGGCGGCAAGGCCAGACGGCGCGGCATCTCGAACGAACTCGACTGCATCCTCGTGGCACGCGACCGTGACGGCAAAACCCGGGATTTCGTCTGCGGCCGTGGCCCGGTCACGGCGCACCAGCTGGCGCGCCACCTGTCGCCGGTGCTGGCCGCCGATGTCTTGCTGGTGTCGGACAGCGCTGCCGCGTACCGCACGTTTGCGCGCCGCGCCGGCATCCTGCATGAAGCGGTCAATCTGAGGGCAGGCGTGCGCACCCGCGGCACAATCCACCTGCAGCACGTAAATGGCTATCACAGCCGTTTTCATGGCTGGCTGTCGCGCTTCAATGGCGTGGCGAGCAAATACCTGCCGAACTACCTGGGCTGGCGCTATGGTCTCGACGGGCAACGCTGGCTGGCTCCGGCGGATTGCCTGATCGCCGCTCTGCGCGGCAATTGCTCCGTGCCTTGATGACCTGGCGAAACTTCCACAGGTTCGGGTGGCAGCGCCAAAAAAAACGCCACCCGAAGGTGGCGTGAAGCTCTGGAGGATAAAGCAATGAAACCGTGTGATGCCTTTAGAAGCGGAAGTTCGCCGTCAGGCTGGCCGAGCGCGGCGTGCCCGGCGTGTAGCGGTAGCCGCTCTTGTTGATCGCCGCCACGTATTCCTCGTCCGCCAGGTTGTACACGTTCAGACGCAGGTCCACGTTCTTCGTGAGGGCATACGATGCCATCGCGTCGGCCACCCAGTAGCTCTTCGCGTAGGCCGGGGTACCCACGGCGCCGTCGGTGCCGCGCAGCAGCTTGCCGTTGTAGCGCACGCCGCCGCCGACCGTCAGGCCGAACGGGAAGTTGTAGGTGGTCCAGCTGGTGAACGCATCCTTTGGCGTGTAGGACAGGGCGTTCTGGCCGGCGGCGGTGACGACGCGGCCCGCTTCCACGCTGGTCTTCATGTGCGTGTAGCCGGCGCTGACCATCCAGTTCGGCGTGACCTGGCCCTGCACGGACAGCTCGAGGCCTTCGACGCGCTTCCTGCCGTTCTGGTAGTACACGGCGGTGTTGGTGGGATCCTGCTCGAGCTCGTTCTTCACGTCGGTCCGGTACAGCGCCGCGGTGAACGCCAGCTTCTGTTCCAGGAAGTCCCACTTGGTACCGATTTCCTTTGTCGTGGTTTCCTGCGGATCCAAGGTCGGATTGGCCGCGCTGCTGGCCGACGACGACAGCGTGAAGTTGGCGCCGCCCGGCGGCTGCTTCGAGCTCGCCACGGTGGCATAGACGCTGCTGTTCGGGGTCGGCTTGTACAGCACCGACAGCTTGCCGGTCGTCAGCGTGTCGCTGGAATTGAGCGCCGTCGCCGTCAGGCCCCCGGTGGTGGCCAGCGCGGTGGAAACATAGTCGGTGTCATAGTGATCCACGCGCACGCCGGCGTTGACCATCCACTGCTCGCCGATCTTGATGGTGTCGAATACATACAGCGCCTGCGTGTCGGTGCTGCCCTGCGAGCCGGCGCCGGTGCGCACGGTGTTCAGGCCGTCCAGGCTGCCATCCGGGTTCGGCGCGTACAGCGGCGTCGGCAGCAGCACGCCGCCGCCGGCACGGCCATACGACGTCTGCTTCTCGCTGATGAATTCCAGGCCGCCCACCACCGTATGCTGCAGCGCACCCGTCGTTACGTCCCACGTCACCACGGTCTGGTTGGCCATGATGCGGTTCTCGACGTCCTTGAACGTACGCGTCGTACGGTTCAGCATCCAGGTCGATGGATTGGCTGGATCGATCGACGGATATGCGGCGGTCGGAACGGTCATCAGGTTGACCGTGTTGCCCATGAACGCCGTCAGCAGGTAATCCTGCTTGGTCTTGCCGTAGCGCGCAGTGTTCTGGATGCGCAGGGCCGGCGAGAAGTCATGGTCGATGCGCACGGTGGCCATATCGGCCGTCACGTCGTCGTGGTCGGACACGTGGCCGTAGAAGCCTTCCGGGTCCACCATCGGCGCGTTGCTGATATAGGGGCGGGTGGCATCCGGGCTGGTGTAGCCGGGCAGGCCGATGGTCGGCACGCCGCCGTCGGGAATGTTGTCCTGCTTTACGTGCAGGTAGGACAGGTGCGCGCGGGTCTTGCCGCCCAGGCCGAAGGCGACCGTCGGCGCCACGCCCCAGCGCTTGTTCTTCACCACGTCGCGCGCGGCGCTTTCGGAATCCTGGGCCATCACGTTCAGGCGGAAGGCGATGCCATTCTCGGCATTCAGTACGCGGTTGATGTCGGCGGTGGCCCGTTTCTGGCTGCCGCTGCCGCCCATGATGGTGCCGGCGATCGCATTTTCCAGCGTGGCCTGTTTCGACTGCATGTTGATCGAGCCGGTCGGTGCGCCGCGGCCGGTGTCGGTGCCGGCCGGGCCTTTCAGTACGTCGATCTGTTCGATGTTGAACACGTCGCGCGAGATCGAGCCGACGTCGCGCACGCCATCGACGTGGATGCTGCCGGACGTGTCGAAGCCGCGCAGGAAGATCGCGTCACCCGTGTTCGTGTTGCCGTTTTCGCCCAGGAAGAAAGTACCCACGCCCGGCGAGTTGCGCAGCGCCTCGGTCAGCGTCGTGGCAGCCTGCTGCTCGAATAGTTCCTTCTTGATCACGGTGATCGTCTGGGGCGTATTCACCAGTTTTTCCGTGTATTTCGGCGACGATGCGCGCTCGGCCTTGAAGTCATTTTCCTTGGTCGCCTCGGCGACGACTTCCGACATCTGCTTGTCCTGCGGATCGGCCGCGTGCGCGGCGGCGGCCGGCAACAGCAGCGAAGCCAGTACGGTGCTCATCTGCAAACGGGTAGGGTGTTTACGACTCTTAATCTGGGCCATTTCTAAACGTGTCCGTGTAAGTTTTTGTAAAGACTGTCGAGTGTAGCAATTGTGGCAAAGTATGTAAACGAGAATTGTTATCATTCGCATTCTTAGCAACACCCTCTCCATGTCTGGTCGCCGCTGTGGAAATGCTAAGCTGGCGGTTTGCAACTTACCGGCCACGTCGCGATACATGATTACTGTCCATCACCTGAACAATTCCCGCTCGCAGCGCGTGCTGTGGCTGCTGGAAGAACTGGGCCTGCCATACCAGGTCGTGCGCTACCAGCGCGATGCGCGCACGATGCTGGCGCCGCCGGAGCTGAAGGCCGTGCACCCGCTCGGCAAGTCGCCGGTGATCGTGGACGGCGACTGCACGGTGGCGGAATCCGGCGCGATCGTCGAATACCTGATGGACCACTACGACCAGGGCCGCCTGCGCCCGCCCGGGCGCACGCCGGAAAAACGCCGCTGGACGTACTTCCTGCATTACGCGGAAGGGTCGATGATGCCGCCACTGCTGATGAAACTGATCTTCGACCGGGTGGAAACGGCGCCGGCGCCGTTCTTCGTAAAGCCGATCGCGCGCGGCATCGCGCAAAAGGTGAAGGGCAACTACATCCTGCCGCAGATCCGCCAGCACCTCGACTACCTGGAGGGGGAGCTGGGCCGGCACGAATGGTTCGCCGGCGACGCGTTCAGCGCCGCCGATATCCAGATGAGTTTTCCGCTGGAAGCGGCGGCGTCGCGCGGTGGCCTCGACGCGGCGGCCTACCCGAAGCTGGCGGCCTTCCTCGAACGCATCCATGCGCGCCCGGCCTACCAGCGCGCGCTGGAGCAGGGCGGGCCCTACGAACTGCTGCGTTGAGGCGTGCGGTAAAATCGGAATTTTTGCCATGGGACGCCTGCTTGCCATCGACGGCCTGAACATCGTACGGCGCGTGTACGAGGCCAGCCCCGAACCCGACTCGGACCTGAAGGCCGAGATCGCGCTGCGCCATGCCCTCAATTCCCTGCGCACGCTGATCAACGGCCATGAACCCACGCACGTGCTGCCCGCGTTCGACTTCGGCGGCCGCACCTGGCGCCACGACCTGTACGGCGGCTACCGCGAATCGCGCGCACCGATGCCCGCACCGCTGCGGGCGGCCTTGCCGGGCTTTTACGCGAAACTGGAAACGTTCGGGCTGCGGCCCGTGTCGCTGCCCGAAGTGGAGGCGGACGACGTGATCGGCACCGTCGTCATGCGCTGGCTGAGCCAGAACCGGGGCGAGGCGGTCGTGGCCACCACCGACAAGGATCTGCATTGCCTGATCGCCCATGGCGCCCGCGTGTGGGACCACTTCAAGAGCGAATGGCACGACCACGCGTGGGTGGAGAACAAGTGGGGCGTGCCGCCTGCCCAGCTGCCGGATTTGCTGGCGCTGATGGGCGATGCCACCGACAGCATCCCCGGCGTCTCGAAAGTGGGGCTGAAGACGGCGGCCAGGCTGCTGCGCACCTACGGCACGCTCGACGCGATCATGGCCGGCGCCGGCATCCTGAAGGACCAGGTCGGCGAGGCACTACGAAAGGAGCGGGAGATGCTGTATCTTTCCCGTCAGCTCGTGGAACTGAAAACGGATGTTACCGTGGGCGTCAGCTGGAACATGCTGGCTTGGGAGCGTTGAAGCAATGGTAATGAGAACGAAAGAACAACAATGCTGAAGGCAGTGATCATCGACGGCAGCGCAGTGGCGCGCGGCCTGCTCAACACGGTGCTGACGGATGGCGGCTACGACGTGGTCGGCCAGGCGCACACCTGCGCGGCCGGCACCGCGCTGCTGATCAAGTTCAATCCGCAGATCGTCTGCATCAACCGCGACCAGCTCGAACAGGACGTTCCCGCCGTCGAGGCGATGCGCCGGCAATGGCCGAAGGCGCTGATCTTCATGGTCTCCAGCGAATTCGACGCCGCCACCGTACAGAAGGCGCACGCGATGGGCATCAACGGCTTCATCGTCAAGCCGTTCAACGCCGGGACTGTGCTGAAGACGATCCGCAATACCGTGATCGCGATGGTGAAGCGGCAGCAGAAGGTGCAGGAAGAAAGTGGCGGGCCAGAGCCGGCGGCGAGAGAATAATCGTTACTTGAAAAATAGGGACGGACCGGATCGCCGGACCGCCTGTTTTTCAGGAAACAATGATTTATTTCCTAGAAAACAGGGTCCGTCCCTATTTATTAGGTCCGTCCCTATTTATTAGTTGGCGGCGCGCGGGCCGGCGATAATGCCGCCGCCCAGGCACACGTCGCCGTCGTACAGCACGGCCGACTGCCCCGGCGTCACGGCCCATTGCGGGTCCATGAACGACAGCGCGAAGTCCGAGGCGCCTTGCGGCACCACGTCGCAGGCCACGTCGGCCTGCCGGTAGCGGGTCTTGGCGGCGATGCGGCCGGCTTCCGGCGGCACGCCGGCGATCCAGCTGGCCTGGTCGGCCGACAGGTCCGGCGACAGCAGCCATGGATGATCGTGGCCCTGCACCACCCACAGCGTGTTCGTTGCCACGTCCTTGCGCGCCACGTACCACGCGTCGCTGCTGCCGTCGGCCTTTTGGTAGCTCTTCACGCCGCCGATGCCGATGCCCTTGCGCTGGCCCAGCGTGTAGAACGACAGGCCGACGTGTTCGCCGACGGTCTTGCCGTCCGGCGTCTTCATCGGGCCTGGTTGATACGACAGGTAGCGGTTCAGGAATTCGCGGAACGGCCGTTCGCCGATGAAGCAGATGCCGGTCGAATCCTTTTTCGCGGCATTCGGCAGCTTCAGCTTCTCGGCGATCTGGCGCACTTCGGTCTTCGGGATCTCGCCCAGCGGGAACAGCGTCTTCGACAGCTGCGCCTGGTTCAGGCGGTGCAGGAAGTAGCTCTGGTCCTTCGTGTGGTCGACCGCTTTCAGCAGTTCGTGGGTGCCGGTGGCGGTGTTATGGCGCACGCGCGCATAGTGGCCGGTGGCGATCAGGTCCGCGCCCAGCAGCATCGCGTGGTCGAGGAAGGCCTTGAACTTGATTTCGGCGTTGCACAGCACGTCCGGGTTCGGCGTGCGGCCGGCCTGGTACTCGCGCAGGAATTCGGCGAACACACGGTCCTTGTATTCCGCGGCGAAGTTGACCGCCTCGATATCCACGCCCACCACGTCGGCCACGCTGGCCGCGTCGATCCAGTCCTGGCGCGTGGAACAGTATTCGGAATCGTCGTCGTCTTCCCAGTTCTTCATGAACAGGCCCACCACCTCGTAGCCCTGTTCCTTCAGCAGCCATGCCGACACCGAGGAGTCCACACCGCCGGACATGCCGATCACGACTTTTTTCTTGCTCATTTGGTCAATCCAATCTAAATCACACTTCCTCGTATACCGAGACGTGCGTATGCAGCAGTTCGAGCGGAGCGCGCTTGCCCGCCAGGTATTCGTCGACGCACGTCATCAGCAGCGGACTGCGGTGGCGTTCGCGGCAGGCGGCGATTTCGTCGCGTGTCAGCCACATCGTGCGCAGGATGCCATCGTCCAGCGGCCGGTCCGGGTGGTATTCGCCCGCCTCGCCGCAGAACGCAAAGCGCAGGTACGTCACCAGTTCGCCGGTGCGGGCCGAGCGGTAACGGGACATGTACATGCCGACCAGCGCCGTCGGCGTGAAGTCGTAGCCCGTTTCTTCCAGCGTTTCACGCACCACGGCCTGCTCCAGCGATTCGAGCGGGTCCAGATGGCCCGCGGGCTGGTTCAGGCGGATGCCGTCGCTGGTCTCTTCTTCGATCAGCAGGAACTTGCCGTCGCGCTCGATGACGGCGGCAACGGTCACATTGGGTTTCCAGGTACGCGGCATGGGGGTCATCCTTGAAAGAGCCGGTATTTTAGCCTGTTCCGCCAGGACACATGTGACTGCCGCGTGACACTCCACATCGGTTGTTGTCCGCAAGTCCAGGTTGTCTTATCAAAAACAATTTTTTACAAGATTTCCGTGCTAGTGTTGAGTCAGTCTTACAGCTGCGCCAACAACAATACTGGAGGCGGTTCATGAGGATAGGAATTCCGGCCGAGACACGGCCGGGCGAAACACGCGTCGCCGCAACGCCCGAAACGGTCAAGAAACTCGCCGGCAAACACCAGCTGGTCGTGCAATCCGGCGCCGGCCTGGCCGCCTCCATCCCCGACGATGCCTTCGCGGCCGCCGGCGCCACGATCGGCAGCGCGGCCGATGCCTACGGGGCGGAAATCGTGCTGAAAGTACGCGCGCCGGACGACGGCGAGCGGGCGCAGATGCGGCATGGCGCCGTGCTGATCGGCATGCTGAACCCGTTCGATGCCGACAACACCGCCGCGATGGCCAGCGCCGGCCTGTCCGCTTTCGCGCTGGAAGCCGTGCCCCGCATCACGCGGGCGCAATCGATGGACGTGCTGTCGTCCCAGGCCAACATCGCCGGCTACAAGGCCGTGATGGTGGCCGCCAACACCTACCAGCGTTTCATGCCGATGCTGATGACGGCCGCCGGCACCGTGAAGGCGGCGCGTGTGCTGATCATGGGCGTCGGCGTGGCCGGCCTGCAGGCCATCGCCACCGCCAAGCGCCTCGGCGCCGTGATCGAGGCTTCCGACGTGCGCCCTCCCGTCAAGGAACAGGTCGAGTCGCTGGGCGCGAAATTCATCGACGTGCCTTTCATCACCGACGAGGAAAAGGAAATCGCCCAGGGCGTGGGCGGCTATGCGCGGCCAATGCCGGCGGACTGGATGCGGCGGCAGGCGGAACTGGTGCACGAGCGTGCCAGGCAGGCCGACATCGTCATCACCACCGCGCTGATCCCCGGCCGCAAGGCGCCGGTGCTGATCTCGGAGGAAACGGTGCGGGCCATGAAGCCCGGTTCCGTGATCGTCGACCTGGCGGTCGAACAGGGCGGCAACTGCCCGCTCTCCGAGCTGGGAAAAACGGTGGTGAAGCACGGCGTGTACATCGTCGGCGAACCGAACCTGGCCTGCCTGGTGGCGGCCGATGCCTCCGCGCTGTATGCCCGCAACGTGCTCGATTTCCTCAAGCTGATCATCGACAAGGACGACCGGCTGGTCATCGACCGCGAGGACGAAATCATCAAGGCCACCCTGGTGGCGCACGCCGGAGAAGCATCAAGAAAATAAGTCGGTAATCAAGCGAAAAACAAGGGGGAGCTTCATGGAAGCGAGCCACACCATCATCGAAACAGGGAGACCGTCGTGGAAGTGAGCCACACCATCATCAACCTGATCATCTTCGTGCTCGCCATCTACGTGGGCTACCACGTCGTCTGGAACGTGACGCCGGCGCTGCATACCCCGCTGATGGCGGTCACCAACGCGATCTCCGCCATCGTCATCGTCGGCGCCATGCTGGCCGCCGGCCTTACCGAAGGCCTGATCGGCCAGGTCGCCGGCACCGTCGCCGTGGCGCTGGCGGCCGTCAACGTATTCGGCGGCTTCCTCGTCACGCGCCGCATGCTGGAGATGTTCCGCAAGAAGGACAAGAAAGAGGGAGGCAAATGATGGCGTTCATCTCGATGAACCTGGTGACGATGCTGTACCTCGTTGCCTCCGTTTGCTTCATCCAGGCGCTCAAGGGCCTGTCGTCGCCGGCTACCGCGCGGCGCGGCAATGCGTTCGGCATGGCCGGCATGGCGATCGCCGCGCTGACGACGATCGCGCTGATCGCGAAATTGCAGGCCGACAGCACGGCAAGTGGCAACGGTGGGGGCGGCATGGGCTTCGGGCTGGTTGCGCTGGGCGTGATCGTCGGCGGCGCTGTCGGCGCGTACCTGGCGAAAACCGTCGAGATGACGAAGATGCCGGAACTGGTGGCGGCGATGCACTCGCTGATCGGCCTGGCCGCCGTGTGCATCGCCGTGGCCGCCGTGTCCGAGCCGCAGGCATTCAATATCGCCGCGCCGGGCGAAGCGCTGCCGCTGGGGAACCGCATCGAGCTGTTCATCGGTACCTTCGTCGGCGCGATCACGTTTTCCGGTTCCGTCATCGCGTTCGGCAAGCTGGCCGGCAAGTACAAGTTCCGGCTGTTCCAGGGCGCGCCGGTGGTATTCGCCGGCCAGCACGTGCTGAACCTGGTGCTGGCGCTGGTGATGGTCGGGCTGGGGCTGGCGTTCGTGTTTGCCGGCGGCGTCGAACCGGCGTGGACGCCATTCATGATAATGACGGCGATCGCCTTCGTGCTGGGCGTATTGATCATCATCCCGATCGGCGGGGCGGACATGCCGGTCGTGGTCTCCATGCTGAACAGCTACTCGGGCTGGGCGGCGGCCGGCATCGGCTTCTCGCTGAACAACGCGATGCTGATCATCGCCGGTTCGCTGGTGGGCTCGTCGGGCGCGATCCTGTCGTACATCATGTGCAAGGCGATGAACCGCTCGTTCTTCAACGTGATCCTCGGCGGCTTCGGTGGCGATGCCGCTGCGGCGGCGACGGGCGGCGCCGGCCAGGCCGCGCGGCCGGTGAAATCCGGCTCGGCCGACGATGCGTCGTTCCTGATGAGCAATGCGGAAACGGTGATCATCGTGCCCGGCTACGGCCTCGCCGTGGCACGCGCCCAGCATGCGCTGAAGGAACTGGTGGAAAAGCTCACGGAGCACGGCGTCACTGTCAAATACGCGATCCACCCGGTGGCGGGCCGCATGCCGGGCCACATGAACGTGCTGCTGGCCGAAGCCGAGGTGCCGTACGACCAGGTGTTCGAGATGGAAGACATCAACGGCGAATTCGCCCAGGCCGACGTGGCGCTGATCCTGGGCGCCAACGACGTCGTCAACCCCGCCGCCAAGGATCCGAAATCGCCGATCGCCGGCATGCCGATCCTGGAAGCCTTCAAGGCCAAGACCGTGATCGTCAACAAGCGCTCGATGGCCTCCGGCTACGCCGGCCTGGATAACGAGCTGTTCTACATGGACAAGACGATGATGGTGTTCGGCGACGCCAAGAAGATCATCGAGGAAATGGTCAAGGCGGTCGAGTAACCGGACCATTTCCCGTAACGGGCAGGCGGGCGCTGTCGCAGATGCGGACGGCGCCATTTTTTTTTGTGGTGCCGCCATGAATTCCTGTATGATTTCGTCAAATTGGTAACGTTTCCATAAGCGAGACGTGGACGACATACGGGAGACGACATGGCGGGTTCGACTTCGCGGCGCTGGCTGGCGGCGCCGTTGCTGGTACCGTTGCTGGCGCTGTGCGCCGCCAGCGCGCAGGCGCAGACGGTGCAGGCGTGGATCACCAGCGGCGACCAGTCGCGGCTGATGCAGCGCGGCGCGGATGCGACCTTCGGCAAGGCCACGGACGAGCCGGTCGTCATCGACGTCGATCCCGCACGCCGCTTCCAGCAGGTGACCGGCTTCGGCGCTTCGATCACCGATGCATCCGCCTACCTGATCCAGCAGAAAATGACCGCGCCACAGCGCCAGGCGCTGCTCGACGAGCTGTTCGGCGCACCGCCCGCCGGCCTGGGGCTGTCGTTGACGCGCCTGACGATCGGCGCCTCCGATTTCTCACGCACGCATTACAGTTTCAACGACATGCCGCCTGGCGAAACCGACCCGGCGCTGAAGCACTTTTCGATCGATCCGAACCGCGCCGACGTGCTGCCGGTGACGAAAGCCGCGCTGGCGATCAATCCGCAACTGAAGGTGATGGCATCGCCCTGGAGCGCGCCCGGCTGGATGAAGAGCACGGACAGCCTGATCCAGGGCACGCTGAAGCCGGAGGCGTTCGCGCCGTTCGCCGCCTACCTGGCGAAGTACGTCGGCGCCTACCGGGCTGAAGGGGTGCCGGTCTTCGCCCTCACGCTGCAGAACGAGCCGCACTTCGAGCCGAAGAACTATCCCGGCATGCGCGTCGATCCCCAGCAACGGGCGGTATTCATCGGCGGCCACCTCGGTCCGCTGCTGGCGAAGGAACACCCGGACGTGCGCATCCTCGACTGGGATCACAACTGGGACGAACCGGGTTCGCCCGCCGCCGTGCTGCGCGATCCCGTGGCGAACAAGTATGTGGATGGCGTGGCCTGGCATTGCTACGGCGGCGACGTGCGCGTGCAGGCGGCGCTGCACGACACCTGGCCGGACAAGGAAACCTGGTTCACCGAATGCTCGGGCGGCGGCTGGGCGCCGGACTGGTCGAACAACCTGCTGTACTTCACGCGCACGCTGGTGATCGGCACCACCCGCGGCTGGGCGAAGGGCGTGCTGCTGTGGAACCTGGCGCTGGACGAGAACGGCGGCCCGCACCTGGGCGGCTGCGACAACTGCCGGGGCGTCGTCACGATCGATTCGCGCAGCGGGGAGGTAACGCGCAACGTCGAATACTATGCGCTGGCCCATGCCAGCCGCTTCGTGCGGCCCGGCGCGCACCGCGTGTGGTCCAGCAGCGGCTATGCGGACCTGGACACGGTGGCCTTCCGCAATACCGATGGCACGCTGGCGCTGGTGGTCGCCAATTCCGCCGGCGAGGCGCGCCGCTTCGCGGTACGCATCCGCGGCCGCGCGTTTGCCTACGAGCTGCCCGGCAGCAGCGTGGCGACCTTCGGCTGGAAGTAAATAATGGAAAAGAGCGATGGCCGGGCACGGTCGAATGCGCGGTCGATACAGTATGCTTGCGTCATTACAGCACGATAGGACAACGTAGTGGCAACCATCAAGGACGTGGCCCGGCTGGCGGGCGTGGGACTCGGCACCGCATCGCGCGTGGTCAGCGGCAAGGGCGCCGTATCGCCGGCCACGCAGGCCAAGGTGCGCGCGGCGATCGAGGCACTGGACTTCCGGCCGTCGCATGCGGCGCGGGCGCTGCTGTCCGGCTATTCGAAGATGATCGGCGTGTACATCCCCATCCTGAAGGGCACGTTCTACACGCCGATCCTGCAGATGATCGACACCGAGCTGCGCGCCAACGGCCTGCACATGGTGGTGGCATTCGGCGTGGGGCAGGGCGATGCGCTGCGCCAGGCGGTCGAAGGGATCGAATTCCTGCTGGAGCGCGGTTGCGACGGCATCATCTCGATGAGCAATATCCTGGGCGACGAGGACATCGCCGCACTGGGTGCGCGCGGCGCCAACATCGTCGTCGTCAACAACGCCACCAGCGGGCTGGGCGAGCAGGCATTCCAGGTCGACCATCGCAAGGGCGGCGCGCTGGCCGCCGAAGCGCTGCTGGCACAGGGACACCGCCGGATCGCCGTGATCGCCGGCCCGGCCGACGCGCCGGACAACGTGGAACGGATCGACGGCTTCCTCAAGGCGCTCAGGAAGGACGGCATCGATACCGGCGCGCTGTGGATCGCGGATAGCGACTTTTCGCCGGAAGGCGGCTTTGCCTGTGCGAAGGAACTGCTGGCATCGGGTTACGCATTCACCGCGCTGTTCTGCGCCAACGACGAGATGGCCGTCGGCGCGCTGTCGCACTTCCAGGAAGCGGGCATCGCCGTGCCGCGCGACGTGTCGGTGCTCGGCTACGACGATACGCCCAGCGCGGAGTTCTCGGCACCGCGGCTCACTTCCGTGCACATTCCGTGGCGCGACGTGGTCAAGGCCGGCCTGAATGCGCTGCTGAACCGCTGCTACGACGGCGACCGCCCGGTGGCACGCCGTTATCCACTCGGTGTCACGCACCGCGCATCGCTGGGCCCGGCGCCAGTGGCCAAGGCGCCCAGGCGCGGCAAGAAAGACATGTAAGGCCGGACATCCAGCGTATCCGGCAGGCAGGGCAGGGCGGCGCGCCCGGGTGGCGCGCCATTTTTTCGTGGCACGATGGAAAGCTTTCCATCATTGGCGAAGGTTGAGGAGGAGACGATGCGAAAACAAGTCATGGCGGTGCTGATCGCCACGGCCGGGCTGATGCACCTGCCGGGTGCCCGGGCACAGGCACAGGCGCCGTTGCCCATGCTGCACACCGAAGGCACGAAGTGGGTGGCTACCGACGGCCGGCAGGCGATCCTGCGCGGCACCAACCTGGGCAACTGGCTGATCAACGAGTTCTGGATGATGGAGCTCGACAAGACCAGCGGCGTGGAGGACCAGTGCCAGCTGGAGGCAGTGCTCGACAAACGCTTCGGCTACGCGGAACGCGAGCGCCTGTTCAAGGTCTTCCGCGACAACTGGATCACCGCGCGCGACTGGGACCTGATGCAGCGGCACGGCCTGAACGTGGTGCGGCTGCCGTTCATTCACAGCGTCATCGAGGATGAGAAAAAGCCGCGCACGCTGCGCGCCGACGCATGGCGCTACCTCGACGAGGCGATCGACCAGGCCGAGAAGCGCGGCATGTACGTGGTGCTCGACCTGCACGGCGCCGCCGGCAGCCAGGGCATCGAACACCACAGCGGCTGCGCCGGCCGCAATGCCTACTGGAGCGTGCCGGACAACCAGGCGCGCACCGTATGGCTGTGGCGGCAGGTCGCGCAGCGCTACCGGGACCGTGGCGCCGTGGCCGGCTACAGCGTGCTCAACGAACCGTGGGGCACCGATCCGGACACGATGGCGGCCAGCGTGCGCAAGCTGTACCAGGCGATCCGCGCGGTCGATCCGGACCACGTGATCATCCTGCCCGGCCATAGCAAAAACGGCATCGATTCGTACGGCAAGCCGGCCGATCACGGCATGCAGAACGTGGCGTTCGAGATGCATCCGTATCCGGGCCACTTCGGCTGGGGCAAGCCCGGCCTGAAGGTCCACAGGGACTGGCTCACCTGCGCGCCGGGCGAGGCCGACACCGTCTGCAAATGGGACGAACGGCTGCGCCGGCTGGACACCGCCTTCTTCATCGGCGAAATGCAGCCATGGGCCATGATGGGACTGGAGCTGGGCGGCCAGGTCGCGCGCGCCTCGTTCGACACGTACGCGAAGTACGGCTGGGCAGCCACCGCATGGTCGTGGAAAGTCATCACGCGGCAGGGCGGCCAGGGCGACGGCAAATGGGGCTTCGTCACGAACGCGGCTTCCCCCGCGGGCAAGCTGCCGCCGATCGATTTCGCCAGCGCGCCGAAAGCCGACATCGAAGCGCTGTTCCGCTCGTTCGGCACGCAACCCTACGAATTGCACCAGCCGCTGCTGCGCTGGCTCACTACTTCGACTCCCCGCGACATCCGAGAGATCCATGACCAATAACATACCCGATACCGCGCTGGCGCGCGGCGACTTCCCCGCCAACTTCACCTGGGGCACTTCCACGTCGTCGTACCAGATCGAGGGCGCCCGCCATGAGGACGGCCGCGTCGATTCGATCTGGGACACGTTCAGCGCCCAGCCGGGCCGCATCCGCGACGGTTCCAGCGGCGCGATCGCCTGCGATCACTACCACCGCTGGCCGGAGGACCTCGACATCGCGCGCGGCCTCGGCACGAATGCCTACCGCTTCTCGATCGCCTGGCCGCGCATCTTCGGCGCCGGCGGCGTGCCCAACGCGAAAGGACTCGATTTCTACGATCGCCTGGTCGACGGCATGCTGGAACGCGGCCTGCAGCCGTGGCCCACGCTGTACCACTGGGACCTGCCGCAGGTATTGCAGGACCTCGGCGGCTGGATGGCGCGCGACATCGTCCACCGTTTCGTGGACTACGCCGACGTCGTCACGCGCCGGCTGGGCGACCGGGTACCGCAATGGATCACGCACAACGAGCCATGGTGCACCGCGATGCACGGCCACATGGACGGCATGCACGCGCCAGGCATCCGCGACGTGGCTTCCGCGCTGCAGGCCAGCCACCACGTGCTGCTGTCGCATGGCCTCGCGGTGCCGGTGATCCGCGCCAACGTACCCGGCGCCCGCGTTGGCGCCGCGCTCAGCCTGCATCCGATTCGCCCGGCATCGGAAAGCCCCGACGACATCGCCGCCGCGCAACGCCACGACGGCCTGCGCAACCGCTGGTTCCTCGACCCGCTGTTCGGCAAGGGCTACCCGGCCGACGTACTGGCATACATACGCGAGTCGATGCGCGATGCGGCGCCGCGCATCGAAGCCGGCGACCTGGACGCGATCGCCGTACCGACCGATTTCACGGGCCTGAACTATTACTTCCCCGAAGTGATCGCGGCCGCGCCGGGCGAAGGGCCCCTGCATGCGCGCGTGGTCCATCGCGAAGGCGTGGAACGCACGGCGTTCGGCTGGGAAGTGGCGCCCGGCGGGATGGCGCAGCTGCTGAAGCGCATCCATGCGGAGTATGGGCCGAAGGCGATCTACGTGACGGAAAACGGTTCGTGCTACGACGACGTGGTGCAGGAAGGGCAGGTGCACGACGACCGGCGCACGTCGTACCTGGCGCGGCATCTCGCCGCGCTGAAGGACACCATCGGCGAGAGCGTGCCGGTGGCCGGCTACTTCGCATGGAGCCTGCTGGACAACTTCGAATGGGCGGAAGGCTACACGCGCCGTTTCGGTCTCACGTACGTCGATTTCGCCACCCAGCAGCGCATCCTGAAGGACAGCGGCAAGTGGTATCGGGCCTTCCTGGACGGCGCCCCTGCCGTGTCGAAATTTCCACAATCCTGATGTTCCGTTGACAAAAAAATCGGCCGGCCGCGATAATTGCGGCACAAATTGGTAACGTTTCCAATCGTGGCTGGAGAAACGGTATAAACCAATCCGAAGGACCGGAAAACCCGGCCTGCCGACAACACAATGGAGACGAAGAGATGACATACATCCCGCAACGGCAGGCGTTCTGCCTGACCCCGATCGCGGCCTGCACGGCGCTGCTGTTCGCTGGCGGCGCCTCGGCCCAGCAAGCCGATACCACTGAAGCGCCAGCCGCCGAGGGGACGGTGCAGTCGGTGGTCGTGACCGGCATGCGCCGCAGCATCGAGAACTCGATCGCGATCAAGCGCGATGCCGATTCGATCGTCGAGGCGGTCACCGCGGAAGATATCGGCAAGCTGCCCGACATGTCGATCGCGGAATCGATCGCCCGCCTGGCCGGCCTGACGGCGCAGCGCGTCGAAGGCCGCGCCCAGGTCATCTCCATCCGCGGCCTGGCGCCGGACTTCTCCGGCACGCTGCTGAACGGCCGCGAGCAGGTTTCCACCAGCAACAACCGCGGCGCCGAATACGACCAGTATCCGTCGGAACTGATCAACGGCGTTACCGTGTACAAGACGCCGGACGTGTCGCTGATGGGGCAGGGCCTGTCCGGCACGGTGGACCTGCAGACGGTGCGCCCGCTGGACATGCCGGGACGCACCATCGCCATCAACGTGCGCGGCGAGAAGAACTCGAACGGCAAGCTCAATGAAGGCGTCTCCGACCGCGGCGGGCGCGTGTCGGTCTCGTATGTCGACCAGTTCCTGGGCAATACGGTGGGCGTGGCCGTCGGCTTCGCGCACCTCGATGCGCCGGGCCAGCAGAAGGAATACAAGTCGTGGTGGTGGGGTGCCGAGAACAACCTGGGGCCGGACAACCAGGACGTGATCGCGCTGAAGGGCGCCGAAGTCACCGCCACGTCGCGCGAGATGGTGCGCGACGGGCTGATGGCCGTGCTGGAGTACCGGCCGGACCGGAATTTCCGCTCCGCGCTGGACCTGTACTACTCGCAGTTCGACCAGAAGACCACGATGCGCGGCGCCATGTGGAACTCGCACCAGTGGAGCAATATCGCCTACCGCGATCCCGTTATCGACACGATCGGCGGCACGCGGCTGCTGACCGGCGGCACGCTGGTGAACCTGGAACCGATCCTGCGCAACGACTACAACGAGCGCAAGGACAAGCTGGCCGCCTTCGGCTGGAACAACCGGTACAAGCTGGACAAGTGGTCGTTCGAGGGCGACCTGTCGTACTCGCATGCGAAGCGCCGCGAGCAGGTACTGGAGACCTACGCCGGCCTCGGTCCGGCCAACTCGGGCATCACCGACAACAATTTCGGGTTCAGCATCCCGGTCGGCGCCGGACTGCCCGTGTTCACGCCCTCGGTCGATTTCACGGATGCGAGCCGGATGCGGCTGGCCGACGTGGGCGGCTGGGGCAAGGATGCCGACTTGCACCAGCCGCGCGTGGAGGACAAGCTGGGTGCGCTGAAGCTGGGCGCCAAGCGCGACCTGGAAGGCCTGCTGCGCTATGTCGAGGGCGGCCTGTACTTCAGCAAGCGCGAGAAGGAGCACGGCGACACCAACCATTACTACTTCCTCAAGAACGGCCGCGCACCGGCCCTGGTGTCGGGCGACCTGCTGCGGCCTTCCACGTCGCTGGCGTTCGGCGGCATTCCGGCCGTGATCAGCTACGACGTGATGGGCGTGCTGGACAAGTACTACGACCGGCAGCCGGCGCGGCCGGACGACCAGGCCTTGCAGGACTGGGGCGTGACGGAAAAAACCTCGACCGGCTTCGCCAGGGTGGGCATCGACACCGACCTGGGCGCGGTGCCGCTGCGCGGCAACCTGGGCGTGCAGGCCGTGCACGTGAACCAGGAATCGCGCGGCGTCGCGGTGGTGGGCGGACAGCTCAAGGCAATCCATGGCGGCACCAGCTACACCGACTACCTGCCCAGCATGAACCTGATCTTCGACCTGGGCCGCTGGAGCGATGCGTGGACCGTGCGCTTCGGCGCCGCGAAGACGCTGGCCCGGCCGCAGATGTCGGACATGCGCGCCGGCGTCGCGGGCGGCGTCAGCCAGACCACGTTCGAATGGAGCGGCAGCGGCGGCAATCCGCAGCTGGAGCCATGGCGTGCCAATTCCTACGACCTGTCGATGGAAAAGTATTTCGGCAAGCGCAGCTACATCGCCGGCGCATACTTCTACAAGAAGCTCAAGACCTACATCTACAACCAGCAGACGGCGCACGATTTCACGGGCTTCCCGAATCCCTCGACGGTGGAGCCGATCACGAACATCGGCACGCTGAACCGCCCGGCCAACGGCGCCGGCGGCATGGTGCGAGGCGTGGAGCTCTCCGGTTCGCTGGAAGGCGGCATGTTCTGGGACCCGCTCGACGGCATCGGCCTGATCGCCAGCGTATCGGGCACCGAGAGCTCGATCCACCCGAACGGCCCGGGCACCAGGGAAAAGCTGCCCGGCCTGTCCGGCGTGGTGCGCAACATCACGCTGTACTACGAAAAAAGCGGCTTCTCGGCGCGCGTGAGCCAGCGCTACCGCTCCGCCTACCGGGGCGAAGTCACCGGCCTGTTCGCCCAGCGCTCGTTCAGCGAGATCCTGGCCGAGAAGCAGGTCGACTTCCAGCTCGGCTATGCGATCGAACAGGGCCAGTACAAGGGCCTGTCGTTCCTGCTGCAGGTGAATAACCTGAACAACGAACCGTACCAGACGCGCCAGGGCGACCCGTTCGCCAGCGGCGCCTATGCGCCGGAGCGCTATACCACCTATGGCCGGCAGATGCTGCTCGGCCTGAACTACAAGCTGTGATTTTTGAAGAACGCATTTAGGAAATACGGAGATACGATGAACCGACGCCTGACCCTCCTTGCTGCCGCCGTGCAGCTGCTTGCCGCCAGTGCCATGGCCGCCCCCGCATCAAAAGCTCCGCTATCGGACTGGCCGCGGCTGAAGAGCGCCGTGGCACCCGATGCTGCGCTGGAAGCGCGTATCAGGGAGATCGTGGCCGGCATGACGCTGGAACAGAAAGTGGGCCAGATGACGCAGTCCGAGATCAAGACCACGAAGCCGGACGACGTGCGCAAGTACTACCTGGGCTCGGTGCTGAACGGCGGCGGCAGCTGGCCGAACGGCAGCAAGTACGCCACGCCGGCCGACTGGGTCAAGCTGGCCGATGCGTTCTACGACGCATCGATGGCGACCGACATGCGGCACAGGATCCCGGTGATATGGGGCATCGACGCCATGCACGGCAACAGCAATGTGCTGGGTGCGACGCTGTTCCCGCATAACATCGGCCTCGGTGCCGCGCGCGATGCGAAGCGTGTCGGCGAGATGGCGGCGGCGGTCGGCAAGGCGGTACGCGCCACCGGCATCAACTGGGTATTCGCCCCCACGCTGGCGGTGGTGCGCGACGATCGCTGGGGCCGCACCTACGAAAGCTTTTCCGAGGATCCAGCGATCGTTGCCGACTATGCCGGCGCGTATGTGAAAGGCTTGCAGGGATCGCTGAAGGATGACGCCAGCGTCGTCGCCACGGCCAAGCATTACGTGGGGGACGGCGGCACAGACCAGGGCAAGGACCGCGGCGTCAACCAGGCCACGAAGGCCGACATGATGAACATCCACATGGCCGGCTACTATCCCGCGCTGGAAGCGGGTGCGCAGACCGTGATGGCGTCGTACAACAGCTGGACCGATGTCGCCGCCGGGAAGACCTATGGCAAGATGCACGGCAACAAGGAATTGCTGACGGACGTGCTGAAGCAGAAGATGGGCTTCGACGGCTTCGTCGTCACCGACTGGAACGGCATCGCCGAAGTGCCCGGCTGCCGCAACGACAGCTGCCCGCAGGCGATCAATGCCGGCATCGACATGGTGATGGTGCCGGACGACTGGAAGAGCTTCATCGCCAACACGGTGCAGCAGGTGAAGGAGGGCGCGATCCCGATGGCGCGCATCGACGATGCCGTGACGCGCATCCTGCGCGTCAAACTGCGCGCCAACCTGCAGAAGCCGTCGGCATCGGCCCATGCCGGCAAGATGGAATCGATGCAGGCGCGCGAACTGGCCCGCAAGCTGGTGCAGGAATCGCTGGTGCTGCTGAAGAACGATGGCAACGTCCTGCCGCTGGCGCGGGACCGGAAAATCCTCGTCGTCGGCAAGAGCGCCGACAGCATGGCGAACCAGAGCGGCGGCTGGACGCTGACATGGCAGGGCACCGACAACAAAAACAGCGATTTTCCGAACGGCGACACGATCCTGGCCGGCCTGAAGGAAGCGGCGCCGAACGTGACGTTCAGCGCGGACGCCGCGGGCATCAACGTTGCCGACTACGACGTGGTGGTGGCGGTGATCGGCGAAGGCCCGTATGCGGAAGGCGACGGCGACATCGGCCCGGCCGGCAACCTGCGCCACAGCGGCCGCTACCCGGAAGACCTGGCCGTGCTGAAAGCCGTGGCCGGCAAGGGCAAGCCGGTGGTGACCGTCTTCGTCACGGGCCGGCCGCTGTATGCGAACGACCTGCTGAACCTGTCGGACAGCTTCGTGGCGGCCTGGCTGCCGGGCTCCGAAGGCAAGGGCGTGGCCGACGTGCTGCTGCGCGGCGCCGACGGCAAGGTGAATGTGCCGTTCACCGGCAAGCTGTCGTTCTCATGGCCGAAGAACCCGTGCCAGGCACCGTTGAACGTGGGCGACAAGAACTATGCGCCGCTGTTCGCCTACGGTTATGGGCTGGAGTATGGCAAGGCGAAAAAAGTCGGCAGGCTGGCCGAGGACAACAGCACCGCGCCTTGCGGCAAGACCAATGCGTTCCCCGTCTTCAACCAGTCGGACCGCGCCACGTTCCCCCTGTATGTGCAAAGCGGCGGCGAGAACAAGGCGCTCGGCGCGGACCTGAACGCGACGCATGCGCTGCCCACGCTGAAGGTGGAAGTCGCCCAGGTCAATACCCAGCAGGATGCCAGGAAGGTGACATGGATGGGGCCGGGCACCATCGAGGCCCGCGCCGCGGCGCCACGCGCCTTGCCGGCGTACGCCACCAAGGATGGGGCGCTGGCGTTCGACACGATCGTCACGGCGGCTCCGCAGGGGCCGGTGCTGGTCTCGATCGGCACTTCGTCCGTGGACCTGGCCGGCGAATTCACGCGGCTGGCGGGGCAGGGCAAGAAGACCGTCAAGATTCCGCTGGCGTGCTTCAAGGGCGCGGACCTGGGCAAGGTGGACACGCCGTTTCGCGTGAACGCGCAGGGCGGCCTGGTGGCGGCGTTCGCCAATATCCAGGTCGTCGGCGGGGCCGGTGCCGACGCGGATGCCGTCGCCTGCTTGAAATAAACGGCAGTCCCATAGCCGACAGTCCCATAGCCGACAGTCCCGACAAGGAGTAGCCATGCAACATCATTCCCAGGCGGCGCTCGCGCCCGACGCCGGCGGCACGAACGCTTCCGGCAACAACACGGCCCCGCTGGTCATCGTCACGATCCTGTTCTTCATGTGGGGCCTGCTGACGTCGATGAACGACGTGCTGATCCCGCACCTGAAGGCGGTCTATACGCTGACCTACGTGCAGGCGATGCTGGTGCAGTTCTGCTTCTTCGGCGCCTACCTGCTGGTGTCGGTGCCGGCCGGGATGCTGATCCGGCGGCTCGGCTACCAGCGCGGCGCGGTCGCCGGCCTGGTCGTCGCGGCGATCGGCTGCGCGCTGTTTTATCCGGCCGCCACCTCCGGCTATGGCGTGTTCCTGTTCGCGTTCTTCGTGCTGGCCGGCGGCATCACCGTGCTGCAGGTGGCCGCCAATCCGTACGTCACGGTGCTGGGCGATCCGCGCACCGCATCGAGCCGGCTGACGCTGACGCAGGCGTTCAACTCGCTGGGCACGACGGTGGCGCCGGCGCTGGGCGGCATGCTGATCCTGTCCGGCGGCATGCTGGGCGCCGAGCAGCTGGCCGCGCTGCCGGCCGCGGAGCAGCTGGCGTACCGGGCGCGGGAAGCGGCCAGCGTGCAGGGGCCATACCTGGTGCTGGCTGGTGCGCTGCTGTTGCTGGCCGTGCTGTTCGCGCTGGCCCGGCTGCCGAAGATTGATGCTTCAGCTGGTGATGCGGCGGCCGACGGCGAGTCCGCCGGCCGCTTCGGCGACCTGTTCGCCCACAGGCACCTGGTGCTGGGCACGCTGGGCATCTTCCTGTACGTCGGCGGCGAGGTGTCGATCGGCAGCTTCCTGATCAACTTCCTGGAGGACCCGGAGATCGGCGGCATGACGGCCGCGCAGGCCGCCCACTACGTCAGCCTGTACTGGGGCGGTGCGATGGTGGGCCGCTTCATCGGCTTCGCCGTGATGCGCAAGGTCAGCCCGGGCAAGGCGCTGGCGTTCAACGCCGCCGCCAGCATCGCGCTGATCGCCATCGCGGTCGGCGGCAGCGGCACGGTGGCGATGGTGGCCATCCTGGCCGTCGGGCTGTGCAACTCCATCATGTTCCCGACCATCTTCAGCATGGCGCTGCACGGTCTCGGCAGGCAGACCGGCCAGGCTTCCGGGCTGCTGTGCATGGCCATCGTCGGCGGTGCGCTGGTGCCGTTCGCGCAGGGCGCGCTGGCCGATACGGCGGGCGTGCAGCTGTCGTTCGTGGTGCCGGCGGCGTGTTATGCGTTCATCCTGTATTTCGGGTTGAAATACGCGAATCTGCACAAGCAATAGGAAGAACCGGTGTCTGACACTATTTCCCTGCGGGAAATAGTGTTAGACACCAAGCGTATTAGCAACAATTACCGCCGGCCGTACATCATCAGCTCGGCCAGCACGGAGCGCGCGGGGCCGAACAGGTCGATGGCGGCCAGCGACAGGCCGAGGGCCGGCTGCAGCGGCGAGGTGTTGGCGAAGATGCGTGCCATCGTGTCGGTCAGCCGCACCGTGGCGTCGCGGTCCTGCCGGCGCAGCGTGGCGAATTCGGCGAGGTTGTCGGGCGTGGCGCCGCGTGCCAGCAGCCGGGCCAGCACGGTGGCGTCGCGCAGGCCCAGGTTCAGCCCCTGGCCGGCGACCGGGTGCAGCGTCTGCGCCGCGTTGCCGATCGCCGTGGTGCGCGCGGTGCCGTTCACGCCGGCGTTCAGGCCGAGCGGGAAGGCGAGGCGCCGGGTAGCGTGCGTGAAGCGGCCGAGCCGCTCGCCGAACGTGGCGTTCAGCCGCGCCAGGAAGGCGGCGTCGGCCAGCGACAGCAGTTCCTGCGCCGTTTCCGGCCGCACGCACCAGACCATGGAGTAACCCTCCCCCTGCGGCAGCATCGCCAGCGGACCTTCGTCGGTAAAGCGCTCGTAGGCGCGGTGGGCGATCGGCGCGCTGGCTTCCACCTGGGCGATGATGGCGGTCTGGCCGTAGTCGCGCATTGTCTGCTTGTCCGCCTGCGCGCCGAACAGGCCGCCCTCGGCCTGCACCGCGATCGCGGCCAGAATCATGCGCTCACCCGTGCGGCCGTCGTCCACCGCCAGGCGCACGCCGCCGGGCGTTTCTTCCAGCCCGGTCACGCGCGCCGGCCGCAGCGAGACGATGCCCAGGCGTTCGATCACGCCCGCCAGTACCGTCACGATATCGCCGTAGCGCGTCACGTAGCCCAGTGCCGGCACACGGTGTTCGTCGCGCGTGATCATGCTGCGGCCGAATGCGCCCTTGCGCGACACGTGGATTTCATGGATTTCGGTGGCCGGCACCGGCCAGGCGCCGACCTGCCCGAGGATCTGCCGGCTGCCCCAGGAGAGCGCCAGCGTGCGCGGGTCGTCGCGCGCCGCGTCCAGCGGTTTCGCGTCGACCAGCGCGATGCGCGACGGTGCCATGCCGCGTTGCGCCAGCAGGGCCGCCAGTGCCATGCCGGCCGGACCGGCGCCGCAGATCGCCACGTCGTAGTCGGTAACCTGGTATTCGCTCATGATTCCTCCGCCATCAGCCGTTCGATGTCGTCCACCGACTTCGGCACGTCGCCGGTCAGCACGCGCGGCGCGCCGCCGGCCACCACCACGTCGTCCTCGATGCGGATGCCGATGTTCCAGTACTGTTCCGGCACGCCCGGCGCCGGGCGCACGTAGATGCCCGGTTCCACCGTCAGCACCATGCCCTCGGCGAGCGGGCGCGACGGCTTGTCCGGGTGATCGGTCAGGCGGTAGGCGCCCGTGTCGTGCACGTCCATGCCCAGCCAGTGGCTGGTGCCGTGCATGTAGAAGGCGGTGTAGGCCTTGTTGGCGATCACGTCGTCCAGGCTGCCCGCGGTATCGCGGTTCAGCAGGCCCGTATCGAGCATGCCCTGCGCCAGCACGCGCACGGCGGCATCGTGCGCGGCGTGGAACGTGTTGCCCGGCCGGATCGCGTCGAAGGCCGCGGCCTGGGCAGCCAGCACGATCTCGTACAGTTCGCGCTGCGGCGCGGTGAAGCGCCCGTTGACGGGAAAGGTGCGCGTGATGTCGGATGCATAGCCATCGAGCTCGCAGCCGGCGTCGATCAGCACCAGGTCGCCGTCGCGCGTCTGCCGGTCGTTGCTGTTGTAGTGCAGGATGCAGCTGTTGGCGCCGGAAGCGACGATCGGCGTGTAGGCCGGAAATTGCGCGCCGTTCCTGCGGAACTCGTACAGCAGTTCCGCTTCCAGCGCGTATTCGAACACGCCGGCGCGCGCGGCCCGCATCGCGCGGCGGTGTGCCGCGGCCGAGATCTGGCCGGCGCGGGCCATGATGGCCTGTTCGCCGGC
This sequence comes from Pseudoduganella umbonata, assembly GCF_014192225.1. Lineage (GTDB taxonomy): Bacteria > Pseudomonadota > Gammaproteobacteria > Burkholderiales > Burkholderiaceae_D > Rugamonas > Rugamonas umbonata. The sequence continues at coordinate 128,759 of NZ_JACHXS010000002.1, forward strand.
ATCCTTGACGACGCGCATCTCGTCGACCAGCGGCGCCAGGTCGCGCAACGCGGGCGGGGCGGTGATGCCGGTACGGCCCCTGGCCCGCACGGTGTCGAACCAGCGCCGCAATTGGCCGTCCAGTCCTTTGTCGCGTGCCAGGCGGCAGTACAGCGCGGGCGCGCCGGCCAGCAGTTCCGCCATTTTTTCATCGAGCAGGGCGATCGGCCAGGCGGCATCGACACCGAATTCGGCCTGCGCCGCTTCGGGCCCGTAGCGCAGGCCATCCCAGATCTCGCGATCGACATTCTTCTCGCGGCAGAACAGGATGGCGCGTGCCGGCTGCCCGCCGGACGCGGCAACCATGGCCAGCGCGCTTTCCGGCTCGGGAAAACCGGTCAGGTAATAAAAGCTGCTGTCGTGGCGGTACGGATAATCGCTGTCGCCATTGCGCACGCTTTCCGGCGCGGTGGCGAGAACGACCACGCTGCCCGGCTCCAGCCGCGCCAGCAGGGCGGCGCGCCGTGCGGCGAACTTGCCCGCCGCATCGCTCATGGCCGCTTCGCTCCGAACGCCGCGTTCAGCCCCTCGAGCTGCGCGGGCGTGCCGATATTGTCCCAGTCGCCTTCATAGACTTCGCCGCCCAGCTGGCCCTTGGCCGCGTACTCGCGCAGCAGCTTGCCCAGGCCGGCATGCTGGCCGGGCTGGATGCCGTCGAACATTTCCGGACGGTAGACGCCGATGTTCGCGAACGTCCATGTCGGTTCGCCGGTGTCCGGGGCGGGATTCGATACCGTGTACATGTTCAGGCCGAAGTCGCCCTTCGGGTGGAACGACGGATTCTTGACGAGCCAGATCCAGGCGATGTCGCGCGCTTCGATGGCGTGCGGTTTTCCCCACAGGTCGTTGTCGTGCAATACATCCCCCACTTCGCCGAAGTCGAAGTGCGGGCACCAGATGTCGCCGGAAATCGCCAGGAAGGGCTCCTCGCCCAGCAAATGCCGCGCGTTGGCTATGCCGCCGGCGGTTTCCAGCGCTTCCCGCTCGGCGGAGTACCGGATGGTGGCGCCGAAGCGGCTGCCGTCGCCCAGGTATTGCTCGATCATGTGGCCGAGATGGGCGTGATTGATGACGATCTCGGTGATCCCGGCACGCACCAGGTTCAGCACGTGCCACTCGACCAGGGGCCGGCCGCGCACCTTCAGCAGCGGCTTCGGGCAGGTGTCCGTCAGCGGGCGCATACGCTCGCCGCGGCCGGCGGCGAAGATCATGGCTTTCATGGCAGCCTCAGAACGTGTAGCCGACGGCGGGCTGGCGGTTTTCGAGATCGTCCAGCAGCTTGACCAGCGGCTTCAGCTCGCGGTAGCGGTTGGCGGTATGGCGAACGTACTCCATCACCGTCGGCAGGTCGCCCAGGTACTGCGGCTTGCCATCGCGGTAGTTCAGGCGGCAGAACAGGCCGAGGATCTTCAGGTGGCGCTGCAGGGCCATGTATTCGAAGTCCCTGTAGAACGCGTCGAAATCCTTGTTGACGGGCAGGCCGGCCGCCTTCGCGTGCTGCCAGTAGCGGATGATCCAGTCGAGCACCAGTTCCTCGTCCCACGACACGTAGGCGTCGCGCAGCAGCGAGGCCGCGTCGTACGTGATCGGACCGTACACGGCATCCTGGAAATCGAGGATGCCGGGGTTTTTCTCGTCCATCCACATCAGGTTGCGCGAGTGGTAGTCGCGGTGCATGAACACCTGCGGCTGCGCCAGGCAGGTGGCGATGATGTGGTCGAACACCTTCTGCAGCGTGGCCGATTGCGCCTCGGTGAGGGTGGCGTTCAGGTGCTTGCCGATGTACCACTCGGGGAAGATGTTCAGTTCGCGCAGCATGAAGGCGCGGTCGAATTCGGGCAGCACGCCGGGCTGGCTGCGCAGCTGGATCTCGACCAGCGCGGACAGCGCCTCGGCATACAGCGTGGCGGCATTGTCGTGGTTCAGCGCCTGCAGGTAGGTGGTGGTGCCCAGGTCGGACAGCAGCAGGAAGCCCTGGTCGAGGTCTTGCGCATGGATCGCCGGCACGGAAACGCCGGCGTCGGCCAGCAGTGCATCCACTTTCACGAACGCTGCGGTATTCTCGCGCTCCGGCGGGGCGTCCATCGCCACCAGCGTGGCACCGAAGTTGACGCCAAGGCGCGCCTGCGCGTCCGGCAGCACGTCGAGCCGGAAATAGCGGCGGAAGCTGGCGTCGGCCGATGCGGGACGGGCCGAAGCGGCGTCCACGATGCCGAGCCCCTGCAGCCAGGTTTTCAGTTGAAGCAGGCGCGCGTCGCCATTCGCGGCGGCGCCGTTTTGTGCACCGTCGTGCGCGCCGCTGGATGATGGGTTGTTCAATGGAGTATGCAATAAAGACATGAAGTACGGCCCGAGCAAACCGGATGTTGACAAAGGAATCCCATATAATAAGGGATTCAAATCAAAAAATCGCCTGCATGGTGTTCTTTATAGTGCTTCGCGTATCCTGCCTTCCATGAGCCTGGCCCCACCCTTCAAGAAACGTTGGGCGTATGCCATCTCCGCCCTGATCGCCGCCTGCGCGGCACAGGCCCATGCCCAGCCCCAGACCCAGCCCGGTTCTGGCGTTACTGCCGGCGCGGGCGTGCCCCGTGCGGAAGATCCGGATGCGCCGGTCACGATCCATGCCGAGGAAATCACCGGCCGGCCCGAACGGGAACTGATCCTGACCCGCGATGTGGAAGTGGTGCAGGACAAGATGCGCGTGACGGCCGATGCCGCCTGCTACCGCCAGGTCGAATCCGAACTGGAGGCGAAGAGCAATGTGCGCCTGTGGCGCTTCGGCGACTATTACACGGCCGACGAATTCCGCATCAATACCGAGACCGGCGTGGGTTACATGCTGCAGCCCACCTACAAGCTGGAAATGAACAATGCGCAGGGCAAGGCCCAGCGCATCGACTTCCTTTCCGAGGAGCGTGCCAAGGTGGTCAACGGCACCTACAGCACCTGCGAAGGGCCGAACCCGGACTGGTACGTGCGGTCCAGTACGCTGACGCTGGACCAGGGCCGCGACGTGGGCCTGGCCAGCGGCACCGTCGTCTACTTCAAGGATGTGCCGCTGATCGGCACGCCGGGCATCTCGTTCTCGCTGTCCGGTGAACGGCGCTCCGGCTGGCTGCCTGCCGTGCCCGGGTTTTCCTCGCGCGGCGGAGCGGAACTGACGCTGCCGTATTACTTCAACATCGCGCCGAACCGCGACCTGACGGTGTCGCCGCACTACATCAGCCGGCGCGGCCTGCAGATGGGCGCCGTGGGCCGCTACATCGGCGAGACCGCCGCCGGCAGCTACGAAGGCCGCACCTTCGTCGAGTACCTGCGCAACGACAAGGAAAAAGGCATCGACCGCTGGCAGATCCAGTCGTCGCACTCGCAGGAGCTGGCCAAGGACTGGTCGTATGGCTGGAACGTGCGCGCCGCGTCGGACGAAAACTACCCGACCGACTTCTCGAAAACCGTGGCCGGCAGCGCCGAGCGCCAGCTGCTGAAGGAAGCGCGTACCGACTACCGCGGCGAGATCTGGAGCCTGACGGCCCGCGTGCAGAAGTACCAGGTGCTGCAGGACCCGGATACGGCGTCCGTCACGGCGCGCCCGTACGACCGCCTGCCGGCGGTGAACTTCCGCGCCGGCCAGTACGATATCGGCGGCTTCGACTGGTCGGTGGATGCCGAGGCGACCCGCTTCCACTACGCGACCGAGACCATCTGCCCGGGCGCCAATATCGGCGGCATCGCCTGCGTGAACGATGCGAAGATCAACGGCGACCGCATCGTGGTGCAGCCGCAGATCAGCTACCCGATCATCAGCCCCAGTTACTTCATTACGCCGAAGCTGATGCTCAGTGCCAGCGCCTACCAGCTCGACAGGTTCGCCGGCGAGGAATCCCGCTCGGTCACGAAGGCGATCCCCACGTTCTCGCTGGATTCCGGCCTGGAGTTCGAACGCAATACGAAGCTGTTCGGCCGCGCCGTCACGCAGACGCTGGAACCGCGGCTGTTCTATGTCTACACGCCGTACCGCGACCAGACCGACATTCCCGTGTTCGACACGGCCGATGCCACGTTCAACTTCACCCAGCTGTTCTCCGAGAACCGCTTCGTGGGCTCGGACCGGGTCGGCGATGCTAACCAGGTGACGGCGGCGGTCGTTTCGCGCTTCCTCGAGGAGTCCGGCGCCGAGCGCCTGCGCCTGGCCTTCGGCCAGCGCTTCTACTTCAACGACCAGCGCGTGCAGCTGACCAGTTCGGAGCCCGTCAGCACCGGCCGTTCCGACCTGCTGCTGGCCGCCGCCGGGCGCATTTCCGACACCTGGGGCGTGGACAGCGCGGTGCAGTACAACCAGGGCGACAAGCGCGTGGTCAGCTCGAACCTGAACGTGCAGTACCAGCCGGGCCAGCGCAAGGTGTTCAACGCCGGCTACCGCTTCCTGCGCGACAGTTTCAAGAACGTGGACTTTTCCACCCAGTGGCCGATCACGAACCGCTGGTTCGGCGTCGGCCGCATGAGCTATTCGCTGCAGGATCACCGGATCCTGGAAAGCCTGATCGGCCTCGAATACAACTGCGACTGCTGGGTGTTCCGCATGGGCGCGCAGCGCTTCGTGACGACGACCAATAAAACGTCGACGCAGGTGTTCTTCCAGCTCGAGCTGAACGGCCTGTCCAAGTTCGGCATCGGCAACCCGCTGGAGGTACTGAAAAACAGCATCCCGGGTTACCAGCAGCTGAACCCGGGCTATCGCCGCTGAGGCCAGGCCGCTGACGGCGACGTAGTCGCCGTCACTTGCTGTTACACTTTTCGCGGCATGCACCTGCTATCCTTCACCATTTTCCACCTGACCTGAAAAGCGTTTGCAATATGTTCAGTAAGCACCCGATCACCCTCGCAACCCTGCTGTTGTGCGCCATGACTGCCGGCGGCGTGGCCGCGGCGCAGGACGCGAAGCCAGCCGATCCTGCCAAGGCCGCCGCGCCGGCCGCCGCGGCCGCGCAGCCGACGACGGGCTTCACGCCGCCGGGTCAGTCCAGGAATCCCGAAATCGATTCGATCGCCGTGGTCGTCAACGACGACGTCATCACGCGCCGCGAACTGGCCGAGCGCGTCGGCGTCATCGTGCAGCGGATGAAGCAGCAGAACGTGCAGTTGCCGGACAACGCCGCGCTGCAGCGGCAGATCCTGGAGCGCATGATCGTCGAGCGCGCCCAGCTGCAGATGGCCAAGGAAATGGGCGTGCGCGTGGACGACACGATGCTCGACCGCGCGATCGCCCGCATCGCCGAACAGCAGAAGCTGTCGGTACAGCAGCTGCGCGACCAGATCGAGAAGGATGGCACGTCGTTCGCCAATTTCCGCGAAGAGATCCGCGAGGAGATCATCACCACCCGCCTGCGCGAGCACGAGGTGGATGCCAAGATCCAGATTTCGGAAGGGGAAGTGGACAGCTTCCTGGCCGCGCAGGAAGCGGCGGCCGCCGAGCAGCAGGAGCTGAACATCTCGCAGATCATGGTGCGCATCCCCGAGAACGCCTCGCCGGAAGTGATCGCCCAGCGCCAGCAGCGTGCCGAGGACGTGATGCGCCAGCTGCGCACCGGCGGCGACTTCGCCAAGGTGGCGGCCACGTATTCCGATGCGGCCGACGCGCTGCAGGGCGGCGCCGTGGGCTGGCGCCCGGCCGACCGGATTCCGCCGGTGTTCGCCCAGGCGCTGGAAAAGCTGCAGCCGGGGCAGGTCACGTCGATCATCCGCAGCGCGACCGGCTTCCACATCCTGAAGCTGGTGGACAAGCGCACGCTGGCCCAGGCGCAGGCCGAAGCGGCCGTGGAGCAGACGCACGCGCGGCACATCCTGCTGAAGGTGACGCCGGCGACCAGTGCCGAAGACGCCAAGCGCAAGCTGGCCGAGATGAAGGCGCGGCTGGACAGCAAGGCCTCCACCTTCGAGGAACTGGCGCGGCTGTATTCGACCGACGAATCGGGCAAGAAGGGCGGCGACCTGGGCTGGCTGTATCCGGGCGACACGCTGCCGGAATTCGAGAAGGCCATGAACGAGCTGAAGCCGGGTGAAGTATCGGGCCCGGTCGAGACGGCGTTCGGCTACCACCTGATCCAGGTGGTGGAGCGCAAGTCCGAAGACATGTCGAAGGAAAAGAAACGCAACGAGGCGCGCATGGCGCTGCGCGAGCGGAAGATGGTCGAGGCGGCGGAAGATTTCCAGCGCGAGGTGCGTGACCGCGCCTACGTGGAGTACCGCAGCGAAGACCTGCGCGCCGAAGCCGCGAAGTAAGGCGGCCCATGAGCGTCATCTTGCCAGCGCGCCGCCCGGGTGCCCGTCCCGCGATCGCGATCACCACCGGCGAACCGGCCGGCATCGGTCCCGAGATCTCGATCCGCGCCGCGTGGGCGATGCGCGAGCGTGTCAACTGCGTGCTGCTGGGCGACGCCGCCTTCCTCGCGATGACGGCGCACGCGATCGATCCGGACATCCGCGTCAGCGCGCTGTCGCTGATGGCGGTGCGCAACGGCGGCCTGCCGCACTTCGGGCCTGACCGGCTGGCCGTGATCGACATCCCGCTGGCCGCGCACGTGGTGCCGGGCAAGCTCGACAGCGAGAACGGCCGCGCCGTGCTGGCCACGCTCGATGCGTCGATCGAAGGCGTCAAGGCCGGCTGGTTCGAGGCGGTGGCCACGGCGCCGCTGCAGAAAAGCACGATCAACGATGCCGGCGTGGCGTTTTCCGGCCATACCGAATACTTCGCCGACCGCACCGGCACCGCGCAGGTGGTGATGATGCTGGCCGGCGAACCGCAGGGAATTCCCGGGCTTGCCCAATTGCGCGTGGCGCTGGCAACGACCCACCTGGCGCTGAAGGATGTGCCGGCGGCGCTGACGATCGCCGGCCTGGGCACCACGCTGGACATCATCGATCGCGACCTGAAATCGAAATTCGGCATTGCCGCGCCGCGCATCCTCGTTACCGGCCTGAACCCGCATGCGGGCGAGAACGGCTACCTGGGCCGCGAGGAGATCGACGTCATCGCGCCCGCGCTGGAAGCGGCACGGGCACGCGGCATCGATGCGCGCGGCCCGTATCCGGCCGACACGCTGTTCCAGCCGAAGTACCTGCAGGATGCCGACTGCGTGCTGGCGATGTACCACGACCAGGGCCTGCCGGTGCTGAAATACGCCACGTTCGGCCGCGGCATCAACGTCACGCTCGGCCTGCCGCTGATCCGCACGTCGGTCGACCACGGCACCGCCCTGGACCTGGCCGCCCGCGGCCTCGGCCATGCCGAGTGCGGCAGCATGGAACAAGCCATCAGCGCCGCGCTCGACATGGCCAACGCCAGCCGCGGTAACTAGTTTCCCGAAAAATGGGGCGGTACGGCGCGCCGGCGTGCCCCATTTTTCAGGAAATATTTCCCAAAACTGGGGACTGTCCCCGATTTTTGGCAACAAACCGTGCAAAATTCCACGACTTCAAGTGTTTGGCCGCGTCGCTGGCCTGGTCTCATGCGAAGTCCAACTATTCTTTGCTTTGTTGCTGAAAATCGGGGACTGTCCCCGTAGTAGAAAAAACAACATGAAACATATTGCCCGCAAGCGCTTCGGCCAGAATTTTTTGCAGGATGATCGCGTTCTCGGCGACATCATCGAGGCCATCGCGCCCGTGCCCGGCGACACGATGGTGGAGATCGGTCCCGGCCTGGCGGCGATGACGGATCTGCTGCTGAAGTCGCTGCCGCACATGCACGTGGTGGAGCTGGACCGCGACCTCGTCGCGCGCCTGGAAAAGCGCTTTCCGCGCGAGAAGCTGACGATCCACTCGGGCGATGCGCTGAAGTTCGACTTTGGCGCGATTCCGGTGCCGGAAGGGCGCAAGCTGCGTGTCGTCGGCAACCTGCCGTACAACATTTCCAGCCCGCTGCTGTTCCACCTGGCCGAGTTCGCGCCGCACGTCGAAGACCAGCACTTCATGCTGCAGAAGGAAGTCGTCGAACGCATGGTCGCCGAGCCGGGCACGAAGGCGTATGGCCGGCTGTCGGTGATGCTGCAGTGGCGCTACCGCATGGCGCTGATGTTCGTCGTGCCGCCGGAAGCGTTCGATCCGCCGCCGAAGGTGGAGTCGGCGATCGTGCGGATGGTCCCCATCGCCGAGCCGCTGCCGTGCGACCTGCCGACGCTGGAAGCGGTGGTGGCGAAGGCGTTCTCGCAGCGCCGCAAGGTGATCCGCAACTGCCTGGCCGGCATGTTTACCGAGCAGCAGATCGTCGACGCCGGCATCGATCCGGGCACCCGTCCGGAGACGGTGCCGATGGAGGCCTACGTGGCGCTGGCCAACAGCCTCAAACCAGTCGAGCAGCTGGGCCAACCAACGCCCCAGCAAGTGCCTCGGTAACCGGAAGGCAAGCTTCGACGCCACTTCGTTACAATCGCGCAACGCAGTGAGCAAAGTAACAGCATTTCCCCGGCGCCTTGCAAGCGGCTATTTTCCTTCTCGATACAAGGACTTGGCCGTCATCCGCGCCGATGTATATCTTTTTCATATACGTCTTCGGAAATTCTTCATTGGCTGATAACCATTTCAGCCACATAGAATTTTTATCACGAAGTTGATCGATCGGCCTGCGCGGCGGGCCGGCGGCACTTTTCGATAATAACGATACGGAGACTCCATGAAGCTCACCCCCATCGGCGCGCTGGTCCGCGCACTGTTCCTCGTCCCCGCCGCGGTTGCCACGACGTCCACCGCTTTTGCACAGGAAGCACCCCAGCAGGGCGCAGCGGCCAGCGGCGATACCGCCGTCCAGCAGGTCACTGTGACCGGTATTCGCGCATCGGTCCGCAGCGCCCTGTCCGTCAAGGAAAATTCCAACAGCATCGTGGAGGTGGTGTCGTCGGAAGACATCGGCAAGCTGCCCGATACGACGATCGCCGAATCGCTGGCCCGCCTGCCGGGCCTGGCCGCCGGCCTGGATCGCGGCAATGCCAGCCAGATCGTCGCGCGCGGCATGGGCGAGCGCTTCATCGGCGCCACGCTGAATGGCCGCGAGCTGGCGTCGTCCGAGCCGAACCGGGCGGTGCGTTTCGAGCAGTTCCCGTCCGAATCGCTGTCGGGCGCGGTGGTCTACAAGACGCAGAACGCCGATCTGGTCGAAGGCGGCGTGGCCACGTCGATCGACCTGCAGACCGTGCAGCCGCTGAAATACAAGGGCCGGCAAATCTCCGTCAAGGCCGATGCGCTGTATTACCCGCTGGCAAATGACGTGGATGCGAAGGCATGGCGCCCGCGCCTGGGCGGCATCTATATCGACCAGCTGGCCGGCGGCAGTGTCGGCGTGGCCCTGGCGGCCAGCTACCAGAAGCAGCCATCGATCGAGAAGCGCAAGAACCACTGGGCCTTCAACGAAGACCATTCCGTGGACATGAACGGCGACGGCCGCGTCGACAAGACGCCATGGGGCTTCGAGGACGAGATCAAGCGCGGCACCAACGAGCGCGCCAGCGTGCTGGGCAAGGTCGAATGGAAACTGAGCCCGGATGCGCAGATCACGGCGGACGTGTACTACGCCAAGAACAAGATCCACGAGCCGAGCGTGCAGCACTGGACCGGCGACGTCGGCAACTGGGATGGCTGGCAGACGCCAAACTTCTCGAATCTCGACATCCGCGACGGCTACGTGGTGGGCGCCACCGTGCGCGACGTCACCGTCTCGACGCACAGCACGCGCTGGTTCCAGAACATGAGCAATTTCGCCGGCGGCCTGAACGGCAAGTTCAACGTGGGCGACTGGAAGATCGATGCCGACGTCGCCGTCTCGCGTGCCGACCGCGACAGCCAGTGGGCTGACGTGCGCCAGACCAGCGCCCCGGGCACGCTGAGCTGGTCCTTCACGGGCAACGAGCAGCAATCCTATTCGTTCACGCAGGATACCGGCAATGCGGCCATCTTCGGCGCCCCGGCGCTGTACATCGATGCCGACGGCCATGTCGACGACAAGCTGAACTCCGCGCAACTGTCGGCCTGGCGCCCGGTCGAACTGGGCCCGGTCAGCCGCATCAAGTTCGGCGCGCGTTTCTCCGACCGTGAAAAATCGTTCCACCAGACGACCTGGAACCTGCCCGCCACGGCCACCTCGCTGCCTGCGTCGGCATTCGAGACGATCCGCGCGGACGAGTATTTCCCGGCGCTGATGCTGAACGATTTCAACGGCATCGTGGGTTCGCTGTTCGGCGCCGGCGCGCTGTCGCCGGACGGCCGCACGCAGACCGCGACCGACCTGCTGGCCGGCTGGCGCGTGAAGGAGCGCAGCAGCGCCGTGTATGCGCAGGGCGACCTGGACGGCGAGATGTTCGGCCTGAAATACCGCGGCAACGTGGGCCTGCGCGTGGTGCACACGAAGCAGACCGGCTATGGCATGGAATCGCGCAACGGTGCGGCGCCGACGGCGGCCGAAGGCGGCGCCTCGTACACCAAGGCACTGCCCAGCGCCAACCTGATCCTCAACCTGGACCAGGCGCAGGAGCACCAGGTGCGCTTCAGCCTGGCCCGTGCGATGTCGCGCGCGCCGATGGACGAGATGCGCGCCTCGCGCCAGCTCTCCATCGACACCACGCCCGGTTCGAACCAGCCGCTGACGGGCAGCGCCGGCAACCCTGGCCTGCTGCCGATGATGGCCAACCAGGCCGACCTGGCGTACCAGTGGTACTTCGAGAAAGGCTCGCTGCTGTCGGCCGGCCTGTTCTACAAGAAGGTGGGCAGCTACATCGGCATCACCACCGACGACACCACGATCGACGGCCGCCAGGCCACGATCACCCGCTCGATCAACGGCGACGGCGGCTATGTGCGCGGCGTGGAGCTGGCTTACCAGCAGGCGTTCACGATGCTGCCGGCACCGTTCGACGGCCTCGGCGTGGCGGCCAATTTCTCGTACAACGAAAGCAGCATCAAGGAATTCACCGCCGGCGACTTCCCGATGGTGGGCCTGATGCGGCGTAATGGCGGCGTCACGCTGTGGTACGAGAAAAACGGCTTCGAGGCACGGCTGCAGGCCAACTACCACAGCCCGTTCGTGCGCATGCCGCGCTGGACCGCCGGCTACCTGGTCGAGAACGACGAGGAAACCTACGTCTCCGCCAACATCTCGAAGTACCTGACGCCGCAGCTGCAGCTGCACCTGGGCCTGGACAACATCACCAACCAGCGGGTGATCCACAAGCAGGGCGGCAACCAGTACGTGCAGAACGTGATGGAGTACGGCCGGCGCTACAACATCGGGCTGGCGTACAAGTTCTGATCGCCGCCTGACGCCAACCGCCGCCGGTTACCGCAAGGTGCCGGCGGTTTCTTTTTCTAAGAAAGGTTTCAAAAAACCTGGTGTCTGTCACCGGTGTTGAAGAAATGTTTCAAAAAAACTGGTGTCTGTCACCGGTGTTGTTCTTAAACAGCTACATCGGCGATGCCGGCAGCCTGGTCGAATTCGCGCTGGCGCCCCAGGTCAACGGTATCCGGCGACGCGCGCACAGCTTGCATGCCTGCTGAACGAAAAGAAGGGTAGAACTGCGGACAAAAAAAAGCCGGCTCAGGGAGCCGGCTAAATCCAATTCTCAGAAAGAAGTGGAGGAGACGGGAGTGATTATGATGCGCTGCCGCATATCAATCTACTTTATTTTCAGAATGCCCATCATTCCACTGGTGAATATCACGGGTTTTTCGTGCACGTAACGAGCGTATCGGCGCGGTCGGCATCGCCCATGATGCCGGCACCGTTGGCGATCGTGCAGGTCTGGTTGAGCGGCTGCTGGAAGATCGTGATGCCGTAGGACGAGCCCACCGGGATGCCGCCGAAGCTGGTTCCCGCGGCGGCGGCCGTCACTTCCTGGACGGTCGAACCGTTGATCAGCTGCAGCCTGGCGTCGGTAGCGGCTGCTTCCGTCAGACCCTTGACAGCCACCACGACCGAGTAGGTGTTCTGCGTGCAGCTGAGCGCCACGGCAACCGATTCCATGCGGCCGGCGACACCAGCCGAGCTCTGCGGGGAGCAGGTCATGTGCTGCGGCTGGGTCTTGACCACCACGTTGTAGTTGTTGCCGTATTCGACCGTTTTCGGGAAGCTGAACGTGGTCGTGCCGACCGGGACGGAAATCTCGTCGTCGCCGTTGGCCAGCACCAGGCCCGGGTTTTTCAGGGGCACGAGATTGCCCAGCGAGTCATAGAAGCCGCCGGTGATCGTGAATTCCGACTTGCCGCCGCAGCCGGCCAGTGCCAGTGCCGCCGCCAGCACCGCCGTGCCAAGGTATGTTGCTTTCATCAAATTCTCCAGAAGCGGTGTGTCAGGAAGCGCGCGGAACGCACGAGACCGCGAGGTTCAGTTTGTCGCCCGACGGCATCGTGCCGGTGGGGTTGTCCACGGTGCAGGTCAGCCCTTCGGGTTGCTGCAGCACCGTCACGCCGTAGTTGGCGCCGTCGAATACGTTGGTCGGGAAGACGAAGCTGTTGCCCGTTTCGGGGCGGATCGTCGCGGTGACATTGCCCATAGCCAAGACCAGCTGGTCCTGCGTCAGGCCGGTCACGGTGCCGCCCAGCTTGTAGCTGTTGGTGACGCAATACACCTGCGGCCGCAGCGCGGTGTAGTAGTTGGCTGACACGTTCCTGCCGGACGCTTCATCCACGGTGCAGACCGCGGCCGTGGGCTGGGTCACGATCTCGATGTTGATCGTCGAATCCTCGGCGATCAGGTTGGGGAAATACACCTGGTTGGACCCTACCGGTACCGACACGGTCTGGTCGCCATTCTTCAACACCAGGCCCGGCTTGGCGAGGCCATTGACGGTCACCAGCAGCGTCAGGTTGCCGTTGTCGTCGCCGCCGCAGCCGGCCAGCATCGCGGCGCACAGCACGCCGGCGGTTGCGCGCGCATACATACTCTTCATAACAATAACCATCTCCAAATTGATCGGGGCGAATGCCGGGCGGCGGCGGAACCGGCAGCGGCGCCACTGCGCCGAAGGGCAACGCGGCCGGGCCGGAAGCGGCGCGTACTGAGCCGGAAGCGGCGCCTATTTTAGTTCATTTGGAAACACCCGGCGCGCTAAATCAGTGTAACGACCTGTGTCAAGACCGTGTCTCCCGGCCGCGCTGTCACGGCACGCGCCCGATGGCGCACGACGACGTGCGGCCCTTCAGCAGGCAACGGTTGCGTACCTGGCCGCCACGGTCGTGTACCGTTACCTGCCAGGTGTCCGGCCCGGTGCGCTCCATCGTCATGAAGCCGAAGCCGCCCTGCCATGCGCTGAACTGTGCGATCTCGGCGCCGGGCGCGGGCTGCACGGTGGAGACGTCGTCCGGCAGCGGCACCACGTCTTCCTGCGTGCCGGAAAAGCCGGCCACGAACTGGCTTGGATGATCCGTCCTGAAGCTGACCTGTTGCCACATGTGCACGTGGCCGGACAGCAGCGCCTGCACGCGCGGCGGCAGCAGCATCGGGTTGACCGAACCGAAGCTTTGCTGCAGGCCCGCGTCGCCCAGCTCCAGGCGGACCTGGCTGGCCTTGTCGAGGCCGGCACCGAAGCCGAGCACGGGGTGGTGGTTCGCCAGCAGGTTCCACGTGGTGCGCCGCGACAGCGCCTCGGCCTGCGCATAGGCATCGCGGTAGCGGTCGAAGCCGGTGTCGCCCGGCTTCAGGCCCCGCCATGACGTGGCGGCCGTATCCACCACGATCAGTTGCGCGTCGCCGCCCAGCGGCACCGCATACGGATCGCTGTAGTCGCCGGTGGCGTCGTCGCCCTGCGCATTGCAGTCGCGCCCGGCCTGCAGCGGGCGCGGGTCGAGGAAGCGCCACCAGCCCTGGCCGGCCCGCGCGCAGCTTTCATGGTTACCCCGCACCATGACCCAGGGCGCGGCGCGCAGCAGCGGTTCGGCGGGGCGGAAGAAGTCTTCGCGCCAGGTATCCCAGCCATAACCCCACGGGCTGCCGGCGCAGCCCGCGTTGCCGTCCGGGCAGGGGTTTTCCCGATAGTGGTAATCGCCCACGTGGATCACCAGATCGGGTCGCCAGCGGGCCGCGGCGGCCGTCACGCCGGCGAACGGGAATTGCTCGGGATCGTTGCAGGCCTGCCAGGCATGGTCGGCCTTCTTCAGCCGGCAGCCCGTATCGCCGATGACGACGATGCGGCGCGCCTCGTGCCGCGGCAGCGGCAGTTCGATGCCGGCCAGTGCCGCTTTCTGCGTGCCCGCCGGCAGCGGCGCTTCGCACGCCAGCACCGGGAACGCCGATGGCTTCGAATCCTCCGGGCTCGATGCGGTGGACCGCTGCGCGATCGTGGCGGGCGCGGCGCGTACCGCCATCGGCACCGGCCGGCCATCCACGTCCAGCGTCGGGCAGGCCGCCGCCACGGTGATCACACGCGCCGTGGCGGCGCCTTCCTCGCCCAGTACCACCCAGGTCGACAGCACGTCGGGCGGCAGTGGCGCGGTGGCACAGCCGGCCAGGATGGCGGCTGCAAGCGAAGCGAAGACAGGACGGGTAAAGCGTGGTGGCAGGAGACGCATGATGACCCCGGAGCGATGACAGTTCGTTAATTTAGCACCAACCAAATAGCAATGGGACAGTGTGCCGGGCCTTTCGTCCCCGGCCATGCGACAATGGCGCCATGAACGACATCGCACGACCCAAAGCCATCCTGTTCGACCTGGACGATACGCTGTGGCCGATCGGCCCGGTGATCGCCGAAGCGGAACTGGCCTTGCATGCCTGGCTTGCCGAGCACGCGCCGAAGGTGGCGCAGACCTTCACGATCGAAGAGTTGCGGGACCGCCGCATGGCGCTGCTGGCCGAAAAACCGGAGCATCATCTCGACCTGATCGGCCTGCGCCGCGCCGCGCTCGAAGCGGCGTTCAACCACGTGGGCGAAGACCTGGCCCGGCTCGATGGGGCGATCACGCACTTCACGGCGGCGCGCAATACCGTCAAGCTGTACCAGGACGTGCTGCCCGGCCTGCAGCGGCTGGCCGAGAAGGTCACGCTGGGATCGGTTTCGAACGGCAACGCCGATCTTGAAGTCATCGGTCTTGCCCACCATTTCAAGGTATCGCTGGCGGCCAGCCGTTTCGGCAAGGCGAAACCGGATCCCGACATCTTCCTGGCGGCATGCGAAGCGCTCGGCGTGGCCCCGCACGAAACCGTGTACGTGGGCGACGACCTGCGCCTCGACGTGGAAGGTGCGCAAAAGGCGGGCCTGAAGGCGGTGTGGATGAACCGCACCGGCAGTACGGCCCACCTGGAAGCGGGCATCGTGCCCGATGCGATTTGCCGCGACGTGGGCGAGCTGATTGCGTGGCTGGAACAACAGTTAGCCGATTGAATTCCCGGCACGCGCCCCGCGGTGCATAATGATTGCCTAGCCTGTGAATTGATCATGCAACTCGATACCCGTGCCCAAACCCTGCTCAAAGCCCTCGTAGAGCGCTATATCGCCGACGGACAGCCCGTCGGCTCGCGCGCGCTGTCGAAGATTTCCGGCCTTGACCTGTCGCCGGCCACGATTCGCAACATCATGGCGGACCTGGAAGAGCTCGGTTATGTCGCCAGCCCGCATACCTCCGCCGGGCGCGTGCCCACGCCGCGCGGCTACCGCATCTTCGTCGACACGCTGCTGACCGTGCAGCCGATGGACGAGCGCGCCGTCGAATCCCGGCTGCGCGCGCCGTCGCAACCGCCGCAGAAGCTGATCGCCAATGCGGCGCAGATGCTGTCGTCGCTGTCCCAGTTCGCCGGCGTGGTGATGAGTCCGCGCCGTGAATCGGTGTTCCGGCAGATCGAATTCCTGCGCCTGGGCGAGAAACGGATCCTGCTGGTGATCGTCGCGCCCGGTGGCGACGTGCAGAACCGGCTGCTGCTGACGGATGTCGACTACACGCCGTCCCAGTTGCAGCAATCGGCCAACTTCATCAACCAGCACTACAGCGGCCTCGCGTTCGACGAAGTGCGCACCCGCATGCAGGGCGAACTGCGCCAGTTGCGCGACGACATGGGCCGCCTGATGCAGGCGGCGGTGGAGGCGGGCAGCGAAGCGATGGCCGATACCGGCGACGACATGGTGATTTCCGGCGAGCGCAACCTGCTGTCGGTCAGCGACCTGTCATCGAACATGACGTCGCTGCGCCAGATGTTCGACATGTTCGAGCAGAAGACGGGACTGATGCAGTTGCTGGACGTGTCGTCGAAGGCGTCCGGCGTGCAGATCTTCATCGGCGGCGAATCGACGCTGGTGCCGCTGGACGAGATGAGCGTGGTCACGGCACCGTACCAAGCCAACGGGCGGATCGTCGGCACGCTCGGCGTGATCGGTCCGACCCGGATGGCCTATGAGCGGGTGATCCCGATCGTGGACATCACGTCGCGGCTGCTGTCGAATGCACTGAGCCAGGGTTCATGAAATAAAAACGGCCCTAAAGTTGTTGGCGGAGGGGACTGGGCAGTGTGATGGCATGCATGCCATCACCCGCTACGCAGGCGAGGAACAGGTTCCTCGAAACCCCTGCTTCGCCCCCGGTTTTGCTTGCTTGGGGTCTGTCCCCGGTCCATAGTCGCGCCGCATGATAAAAACGGCCCTTGCGGGCCGTTTGCTATCAAGCGTTCAGTGCTTCAAGCGTTCAGTGCCGGTGCGGGCACTTGTCTTTCGTGCAACTTCCATAGATCGCCAGCGCATGCTCGGCGATCTTGAAGCCGCGTTCAACGGCGATGCGCTGCTGGCGGGCTTCGATTTCCTCGTCGACGAATTCCTCGACGCGGCCGCAATCGAGGCACACCAGGTGGTCATGGTGGGAACCCTCGTTCAATTCGAAGATCGCCTTGCCGCTTTCAAAATGGTTGCGGTTCAACAGGCCAGCCTGTTCGAATTGCGTCAGCACGCGATAAACGGTGGCGAGACCGACGTCCATATTGTCGGCCAGCAGGATCTTGTAGACATCTTCGGCCGTCAGGTGGCGCACGGAACTGTTCTGAAAAATGTCGAGGATCTTCAGGCGCGGCAGGGTGGCCTTCAGGCCGCTGGCCTTCAGGTCGGTGGGGCTGTTACTCATGTTCGGTGGTCGGTTTGGGCTAGAGTGCTTTATGATATAGCGTTTCGGCACTTCCGCTCAATCGATTTGAGGTCACATATGCGCGTCACCCAAGCGTCACCATCGTCTGTCCTGCCTGCTGGCTTGCCTGAAATGAATCAGCGGAAATCCCGCTTGCCCCTGTTTGCAGCAGCGGCCTGCGTGGCGCTTGCACTGGGCGGTTGTGCCGGCAAGACCGTGCTGGGACCGAAGGAGGGCGCGCAGGTGGCTCAGCAGGCGAATCCGGTCGTCGATCCGGCGCAGGGCGCGGTGACAACCAAGGCGTCGCAGATCCAGCGCTTCATGTGGTTCTTCTCGCCATACCGCCCCGATATCCAGCAAGGCAACTTCGTCTCGAAGGAAATGCTGGGGCAGCTGAAGCCGGGCATGACGCGCGACCAGGTACGCTTCGTCATGGGCTCGCCGCTGCTGAACGACATCTTCCACGAGAACCGCTGGGACTATCCGTTCCGCTTTGCCCGCGGCGACGGCGAGTTGACGACGAGCAGCGTGGTGCTGCATTTCGACAAGGAAGGCAAGCTGGAACGCTTCGAAGGCGGCGAACTGCCGACCGAGCGCGAGTACATTGCCCGCATCGCCGGTCCGATCAGGAAATTCCAGAAGGACGAGAAGCGCAACAGCGAAAACCAGCCGGCCGCCGCGCGCGCGCCGCTGCCGAGCGGCCAGGATTCCGGCAACCGTAACCCGGTTGAAATCAGCACGCCGCCTTCCGGGCAGTAAGCGCTCAGGCAAGCGCTCAGGCAGGCGACCAGGCAAGCGATCGCGCGGGCGCCCGAGCCGGCGATCGAACGAACCCGCAAGAACAATACAAGAACAACCTCAGGATTTACACATGACCACACTGAACATCGCCATCGCCGGTGCCGGCGGCCGCATGGGCCGCATGCTGGTGGAAGCCGTGCTGAATGCGGATGACCTGCGTCTGTCCGGCGCGCTCGGCATCGCCGGCAGCGACGGCCTGGGCCAGGATGCAGCGGCGTTCCTCGGCAAGGCATCCGGCGCGATCGTCACCGCGGACCTGGCCGAAGGCCTGCGCGGCGCGGACGTGCTGATCGACTTCACCCGTCCCGAAGGCACGCTGCAGCATGCCGAATACTGCGCCGCGCACGGCATCAAGCTGGTGATCGGCACCACCGGCTTCGACGATGCGGGCAAGGCCGCGCTGAAGGCCGCCGCCGAAAAGACGGCGATCGTGTTCGCGCCGAACATGAGCGTGGGCGTCAACGTCACGCTGAAGCTGCTGGAACTGGCCGCGAAAAGCCTCTCCACCGGCTACGACATCGAAATCATCGAGGCGCACCATCGCCACAAGGTCGATGCGCCGTCCGGCACCGCGCTGAAGATGGGCGAGGTGATCGCCGACGCACTGGGCCGCGACCTGAAGGAATGCGCCGTGTACGGCCGCGAAGGCGTGACCGGCGAACGCGATCCGTCGACGATCGGCTTTGCCACCATCCGTGGCGGCGACATCATCGGCGACCACACCGTGCTGTTCGCCGGCACGGGCGAACGCATCGAGATCAGCCACAAGTCCAGCAGCCGCGCCGGCTATGCGCAAGGCTCGCTGCGCGCGTCGCGCTTCCTGGCCGACAAGGCGACCGGGCTGTTCGACATGTACGACGTGCTGGGCCTGAACACCTGATGCCGTGTGACTGAATGGAGCACTTCACGTTCGCGGGGTATTGGGAACGGGGCGACGCGATCAGCCACGCGATCGCCTGGCTGCTGCTGGCGATGTCGCTGGCGAGCTGGTTCTTCATCCTGTCGAAAGGGGTGATGGCATGGCGGGTGCGGCGCAGCGCGCACGTGGTGCAGCGGTTCTGGAATGCGCCCACGCTGGCCGATGGCGTAGCCGTGGTATCGGCGGGCGACCCGGAAGGCATCTACCTGGCGCTGGCCGAGCAGGGCGCGGTACCGGCACTGCATGGCAGGAGTGAAGGAAAAGCCGGCTCGCTCGGCACGTCGGTGGGCCGTTCCGAGCAGGTCACGCGGCTGTTGCGCGATGCGATCCACCGCTCCACCGTGCGGCTGGAATCGGGCCTGACGCTGCTGGCGTCGATCGCGTCGACCGCCCCGTTCGTCGGCCTGCTGGGCACCGTGTGGGGCATCTACCATGCGCTGGCGGCCGTGTCGTCGTCCGGCAGCGTGGAAATCGACAAGGTCGCCGGCCCGGTCGGCGAAGCGCTGATCATGACGGGCGTGGGCCTGATGGTGGCGATTCCCGCGGTGCTGGCCTATAACGGCTTCAATCGGATCAACCGCCTGACGCTCTCCGAGCTCGACGCGTTCGCCCACGATCTGCATGCCTACCTGACCAGGGAATAGCACAGCATGGCTTTCGGCGCTTTCAACCATCACCGGCAAAAAGAGTCGATGGCCGACATCAACGTCACGCCGATGGTGGACGTGATGCTGGTGCTGCTGGTGATCTTCATCCTGTCCGCGCCGATGTTTACGCACGCGGTGAAACTCGACCTGCCGAAGGCGCAGGCGGCCAATGCGCCGCAACCGCCCGATGCCGTGCACATCTCGATCGATGCCGAAGGCACCGTCTACTGGAACGACGAAGCGGTCAAGCCCGCCGAACTGCAGCCGCGCCTGGCCTCGGCCGCGCGGCGCGATCCGCAACCCGAACTGCAATTGCGCGCCGACCGCGCCACCCGCTACGAAGCGGTGGCGCAACTGATGGCGGCGGCGCAGCAGGAAGGCTTGACGAAGCTGGTCTTCGTCACCGACCCGAAGGAAAACAAATAATGGCGACTGCCACCCTGGATGGCGCGGCGATCCGCGACGAAGCAAGTTTTCATGCCGCCAGCCGCGCGGCATTCGGTTTCAACGACCACGTGGCCGCCACGATGGATTCGTGGATCGATGCGCTGTCCTACCTGCGCGACGACGAGGGCATGACGAAGTTCCGGCTCAAGCCGAACGAGGTGCTGGAGATCGTCGTCGCGAACGCCGCCGCGATGAAGGCTGCGGTGCCGGATCTGCTCGATGAGATCGCGTTCTGCATCGGCGGCATCAACGAGCGCTACGAGGACTATGGCGAGAAGCCGGCGCTGAAGCTGGTGCTGAAGTAAGGCCCCGCTGCCGGGCACCCGCGGGTGCCCGGCAGGGTGTCGATCGACGATCGCCTACAGCGCCTTTTCTCCCGGCGCCAGCGTCAGCACGTCGAATCCGGTGGCCGTCACGGTGACCATGTGCTCCCACTGCGCGGACAGCGAGCGGTCCGCGGTCACCACGGTCCAGCCGTCCGGCAGCGCGCGGGTCTGGTGCTTGCCGGCGTTGATCATCGGCTCGATCGTGAAGATCATGCCCGGTTCCAGCTTCAGTCCCATGCCGGGGCGGCCATAATGCAGTACCTGCGGATCCTCGTGGTACACCATGCCGATGCCGTGGCCGCAGTAGTCGCGCACCACCGAGTAGCCGGCGTTTTCGGCCACCACCTGGATCGCATGGCCCACGTCGCCCATCGTCGCGCCCGGCTTCACGGCACGGATGCCGGCCCACATGGCGTCATACGTCACTTCGCATAGCTTCCTGGCCGCCTTGCCCGGGTTGCCGACGTAGTACATGCGGCTGGTGTCGCCGAACCAGCCATCCTTGATCACGGCCACGTCGATGTTGATGATGTCGCCATCCTTCAGCACTTTCTTCGGCGAGGGGATGCCATGGCAAACCACCTCGTTGACGGAAGTGCAGACGGTCTTCGTGAAGCCGGCATAGCCCACGTTGGCCGGGATGACCTGCAGCACGTTGACGATGTACTCGTTGCACAGCTTGTCCAGGTCCTCGGTGGTCACGCCCGGCTTCACGTACGGGCCGATCATCGTCAGCACGTCCGCCGCCAGCTGGCCGGCGATGCGGGAAAGTTCGACCTGCTCCGGCGACTTGATCAGGATGGCATTGTTGTTCTTCTTACGCATCGTGCAACGCCTCCCCTTTCACGGGTGTCAGGCGCAGCGGACCCTGGCCGGTGTCGCCGCGCAGCAGCAGCTGGCACAGTTCGCTGTAGTTCAGGTCGGGATTGGTTTCGGCCAGCAGGCCGATGCGGAGCCAGTGCTCGGCCTGCGCATTGATCGAGCGGCTCAGCGCGCCGCTGGCGATGCGCAGGTTCTCATGCATCTGGTCGGAGATTTTGACGATACCCATATTGTCCTTAATATACGTTCTATATATGGAGCGTATATTACCACAACTTGGGCGTGCGATATACGTTTCGTATATTGAACGTATATCGCAGTCTGCAGCGATCGCCCGGTCAGCGCACCGCTTGCGGATCGAAATGCGGGTTGTAGATCAGCCCGAGCACATTGCCGAACGGATCGGCCAGTTCGGCCACCTTGATGCCTTCACCCACGTCCTGGATCGCCGAATGCGTCGTGGCGCCCAGCGCGGTGATGCGTTCCACTTCGGCGTCGATATCGTCCACGCCCCAATAAGCCTGTGTACCGGCCTTGCCCGGTTCGCCATCCGGCGTCAGTCCCAGCTCGAAGCCGCCGATCGCATAGCCCACGTAGAACGGCTGGTCGAAATAGGGCGCGGTACCGAACACCTCGGTGTACCAGGCTTTCGCGGCGGGCAGGTCGTTGACGGGATAGATGGCGGTGCGCAGTCCGTTGATCATGCTGGTCTCCTGGAGTGGTTGATTCCCGCATCATGCCATCGGCCGCGCGCAGGGGGATTGGAAAAATGGAAGGTCAGAAGGCGCCCGGCGTGCGCTCGGCGAAATCGCGAAAGTCCCGGATCAGGTGCGACTGGTCGAAATAGCCGCATTCGGCAGCCAGTGCCGCCAGGTCGCCGGCGCGCCGCGCATCGCGCAGCAGTGCCAGCGCGCGGCGGAACCGGCAAATCCGCGCAAACAGTTTGGGCGCGATGCCCACCTGCTGGCGAAATTGCAGGGTGAGATGCTGGCGCGAGACGCCCAGGGTGTCCGCCAGCGCGTCGACGGACACCGCTCCGTTGGCCGCTTCGATCGCCGCCACGGCGCGCATTCCAAGGGGAGCTGCGCGCGCGGCGTCCGATGCGGCCTCCATGGCGGCGAGCCGGCCCAGCAGGGTAGTCTCGATGAGCCGCAGCCGCTGCGCGTCGGACAGGTCATCGGTCCACAGCGCGTCATCGAGCCGGCCTGCCGGGGAGCGGCCCCACAGGTCGGCCAGTCCGGCGCGGGTATCCGTCAACGGGTGCAGCGGCATGCCGAGGAACAATCCGGCCGCGCCGGGCTTGAACCGCACGGCCACCGTGCGCACCGGCCGGGCCGCCGGCACCGTGAACGAGGCGCTCATCATGCCCACGGCATAAGCCTGGCGGCCATCGTCCTGCCACAGGATGTCCACGCAGTTGTCCGGCAGTACCCGGTGCACGTGCGCCGCCGCGGCTGCCATCGGCGCCGTCACGCGCGCCGTCCACAGGCATGCGACATGCGCCCGCAGCGCTGGATGAGGTGGATATTCCCGGTAAATCATATGGCAGCGACTTTAACGGAAAAGTTCCGCTGCGGCACGTGACGGATGGCGACGGCGCCGGAAATAGCGAAACCGGCGCGCCGCGAGAGCGGGACGCCGGTTTTCCAGGAACAGGGAGCGCTCAGCGCTTTGCTGTCATTTCCTTGATGAACAGCCAGAAGAAGGCCATGTCGTCGATGAAATAGCGGCGGAACATGCGGCGCGGTTCCTGCAGGAAGCGATAGAACCATTCAAGGCCGTTGCGCTGCATCCAGACGGGAGCGCGCTTCACCCTGCCGATGCTGACGTCGAACGTGCCGCCCACGCCCATCGCGAACGGGATCTTCATTTCGGCCTGGTAGCGGCCGAGGAATTGTTCCTTCTTCGGGGAGCTGATCGCCACGAACAGCAGGTCGGCGCGGCTGTCGCGGATCTGTTCGACGACCTGGCGCTCTTCTTCCTCGCCCTTCCAGTAGCCGTTGCGGTAGCCGGCCAGCTCCAGGCGCGGGTACTTGCGCTGGTAGGTCGTGGCCACCGCGCTCACGACTTCCTCGCGGGCGCCGAGCAGGAACACGCGCCAGCCTTTTTCACCGGCGCGGCGCATCAGGGCTTCGAACAGGTCGACACCGGCAACGCGTTCCTTCAGCGGCTTGCCGAGCAGCCGCGATGCCCAGACGACGGGCATGCCGTCGACGTTGACCAGGGCACAATCGTTGATGATCTTGCGCAGCTGGGAATCCCGGCTGGCCTTGACGAGCTTGTCGACGTTGACCACCACGTGCTGGTGTGGCGTGCCGTCGATAATGAATTCTTCGACTTTCTGCAGAGTTTCTTCCATTGTCAGGTTATCAACCTGGCAACCCATTAACGAGATTCGTTCAGTCATACAAGATGGCCTTTGCTGGTGTGGTTACCCGCGTTCGACGCCGCCGTTGCAGGAAGTCTGGGACGGGTGGTCCTATTTGGAAGAGCGGCCAGTATAAAATAAACATGCTTTATATGCAATGCGCGCACGATTGGACGGGACCGTACGGAGCGGGTGGCGGCCGGTGAGGCTGCTGTTGCCAGGCATGAACCGGTATAATGTCCGGTTCATATCCTTCCACCGTTCTTCTAAATTCTGCATCCATCATGCAAGACAAATACAGTCCCGCCGACGTCGAAAAAGCCGCCCAATCGCACTGGAAAGCAATCGATGCCTATAAAGCCGTCGAAAACGATCCGCGCTTCCCGAAGGGTAAGTATTACGCCTGCTCGATGCTGCCTTACCCGTCGGGCAAGCTGCACATGGGCCACGTGCGCAACTATACGATCAACGATGTGATGTACCGCTACCTGCGGATGAACGGCTACAACGTGCTGATGCCGATGGGCTGGGATGCCTTCGGCATGCCGGCGGAAAACGCGGCCATGGCGAACAACGTGCCGCCGGCGCAGTGGACGTATTCGAACATCGCCCACATGCGCTCGCAGATGGAAATGATGGGCCTGGCCATCGACTGGTCGCGCGAAATGACGGCCTGCAAGCCCGAGTACTACAAGTGGAACCAGTGGATGTTCCTGAAGATGCTCGAGAAGGGCATCATCTACAAGAAGACGGGTACGGTGAACTGGGACCCGGTCGACCAGACCGTGCTGGCCAACGAGCAGGTGGTCGATGGCCGCGGCTGGCGTTCCGGCGCGCTGATCGAGAAGCGCGAGATCCCGATGTACTACGCGCGCATCACCGACTACGCCGAGGAGCTGCTGGACTTCGTCGACAACAAGCTGCCCGGCTGGCCCGAGCGCGTGCGCATCATGCAGTCGAACTGGATCGGCAAGTCGACCGGCGTGCGCTTTGCCTTCCCGCACACGATCGCCGGTGACGACGGCCAGCCGATCGGCGACGGCAAGATGTACGTGTTCACCACGCGTCCGGACACGATCATGGGCGTCACGTTCTGCGCGGTCGCCGCCGAGCACCCGCTGGCGACGCATGCGGCGAAGAACAACCCGGAACTGCAGGCGTTCATCGCCGAGTGCAAGATGGGTTCCGTGATCGAGGCCGACATGGCCACGATGGAAAAGAAGGGCATGCCTACGGGCCTGTTCGTCACCCACCCGCTGACCAATGAGCAGGTCGAGGTCTGGGTCGGCAACTACGTGCTGATCACCTACGGCGACGGCGCCGTGATGGGCGTGCCGGCGCACGACGAGCGCGATTTCGCGTTCGCCAACAAGTACAGCCTGCCGATCAAGCAGGTCATTACGACCGCCGACAACCACGAGTACTCGAGTGCCGAATGGCAGGAGTGGTACGGCGACAAGGCCATCTCGATCGTCACCAATTCCGGCAAGTACGACGGCCTGAAATACGCCGAAGCCGTCGATGCCGTGGCTACCGACCTGGCCGCGCTGGGCCTGGGCGAGAAGAAAGTCACGTTCCGCCTGCGCGACTGGGGCATCTCGCGCCAGCGCTACTGGGGCACGCCGATCCCGATGATCAACTGCGCCGATTGCGGCGCGGTGCCGGTGCCTGAAAAAGACCTGCCGGTGGTGTTGCCGGAAGACTGCGTGCCGGACGGCACGGGCAACCCGCTGAACAAGCATGAAGCCTTCCTGAAGTGCGACTGCCCGCAGTGCGGCAAGCCGGCCCGCCGCGAGACGGACACGATGGATACCTTCGTCGATTCGAGCTGGTATTACATGAAATATACGTCGCCCGGTTCCGAGTCGATGGTCGACAGCCGCAACGACTACTGGATGCCGATGGACCAGTACATCGGCGGCATCGAGCACGCCGTGCTGCACCTGCTGTACGCGCGCTTCTGGACCAAGGTGATGCGCGACTTCGGCCTGGTGAAGTTCGACGAGCCGTTCGTCAACCTGCTGACCCAGGGCATGGTGCTGAACGAAACCTACTATCGCGAGGAAGAGAACGGCAAGAAGATCTGGTTCAACCCGACCGACGTGGAACTGACCACCGACGACAAGGGCCGCCCGGTCTCCGCGCTGCTGAAGGCGGACGGCCAGCCGGTGTCGATCGGTGGTACCGAGAAGATGTCGAAGTCGAAGAACAACGGCATCGACCCGCAGGCACAGATCGAACAGTACGGTGCCGATACCGCCCGCCTGTTCACGATGTTCGCCTCGCCGCCGGAGCAGACGCTGGAATGGTCGGGCAGCGGCGTGGAAGGCGCCAACCGCTTCCTGCGCCGTGTCTGGGCCTATGCGTACGCGCAGAAGGACCGCGTGGCCGCCGCCAATGCCGTCGTTACCGCCACGGCAGGCACCGATGCGGGCAAGACGCTGCGCCGCGAACTGCACAAGGTGCTGCAGCAGGCCGACTACGACCTGAAGCGCATCCAGTACAACACCGTGGTGTCGGCCTGCATGAAGATGCTGAACACGCTGGAATCGGCCAAGCTGGACGACTCGGCCGAATCGTCGGCCGTGATCTCCGAAGGCCTGTCGATCTTCCTGCGCCTGCTGAACCCGGTCGCGCCGCACATCACGCACGCGCTGTGGTCGGAGCTGGGCTATGCCGCCGCCAACAAGGACATCCTCGATACCGCCTGGCCGCAGGTCGACCCGGCCGCGCTGGAACAGTCCGAGATCGAGATGATGATCCAGGTGAACGGCAAGCTGCGCGGCTCCGTGAAGGTGCCGAAGGCGGCCGACAAGGCATCCATCGAAGCGGCCGCGCTGGCCGAGGAAAGCGTGCAGAAATTCATCGAAGGCACGCCGAAGAAGGTCATCGTGGTGCCGGGCAAGCTGGTCAACATCGTGGTGTGAAACATATGACGACTCTGAAGGGATTCCTCCGCAATACGGTGCTGGTGGCCGCGCTGGCGGGTTCGGTGACGGCCTGCGGCTTCCACCTGCGCGGCTCGGGCGGCAACTACACGCTGCCGTTCGCGTCGATGTATGTCGGCCTGCCGGAGTCGTCGCCGCTGGCGATCGACCTGAAGCGCAATATCCGCGTCAACGGCAACACGACGGTCTCGAACGATCCGCTGTCGGCGGATGCGACGATCGAGGTCATCACCGACCCGGAAAAAACGCGCAGCAAGTCGATCCTGTCGCTGAACAGCGCGGGCCGCGTCAGCGAATACCTGCTGGCGTATAACATCGTGTTCCGCGTGAAGGACCGGACCGGCCGCGAACTGCTGGGTCCCACGCAAATCACGCTGACCCGCCCGATCACGTTCAGCGAAACGCAGCTGCTGGCGAAGGAGCAGGAAGAAGCGCAGCTGTACCGCGACATGCAGAAGGACCTGGTGCAGCAGATGATGCGCCGGATGGCGGCGATCAAGCCGTCGCGTCCCGACGCCACGCCGACCAGCACCGTCAGCCCGCTGACGCTGCCGGGTATCGTGTCGCCGGGTTCGGTGGCCACGCCGGCCGGTTCGCCGTCGACGCTGCAGCCGTCGTCCGCCCCGGTCGAAAAAGCAACCGAACCAGTCGTCGAGCCGGCCCGCCCGACACGCCAGGAGTAGCATGCAACTGCGTCCCGACGCGCTGGACGGCCACCTGGCCAAGTCCCTGGCGCCGCTGTACGTGATCACCAGCGACGAGCATCTGCTGGCGCTGGAAGCGGCGGACAAGATCCGCCGCACCGCCCGCGCGCAAGGGTTCTCCGAGCGCGACGTGCTCACCGTGGAACGCAGCTTCAAGTGGGGCGAGCTGCTTGCCGCCAACCAGGAACTCTCGCTGTTCGGCGACAAGAAGCTGATCGAGCTGCGCATCCCCACCGGCAAGCCGGGCAAGGATGGCGGTGCCGCGCTGCAGGCTTATGTCAAGAACCTGTCGCCGGACAACCTCACGCTGATCACGCTGCCGAAGCTGGACTGGCAGACCGCGAAGGCGGCCTGGGTGACGGCGCTGCAGTCGGCCGCGGTGTATATCGAGATCCCGAACATCGAACGCGCCCAGCTGCCGAACTGGATTTCGCTGCGCCTGTCGATGCAGGGGCAGAGCGCGGACCGGCAAAGCCTGGATTTCATTGCCGACCGTGTCGAGGGCAACCTGCTGGCGGCGCACCAGGAAATCCAGAAACTGGGCCTGCTGCACGAGCCTGGAAAACTGGCGTACGAGCAGGTACACGACGCCGTGCTGAACGTGGCGCGCTACGACGTGTTCAAGCTGTCCGAAGCGATGCTGCTGGGCGATCCGGTCCGGCTGGCGCGCATGCTGGAAGGCCTGAAAGGCGAGGGCGAGGCGCTGCCGCTGGTGCTGTGGGCCGTCTCGGAAGAAATCCGGACACTGCTAAAATTGAAGGCAGGGATGGCGCAGGGGCGGCCGCTGGCGGCACTGCTGAAGGAATACCGTATCTGGGGCCCGCGCGAGCGGATGATGGAACCGGCGCTGCGCCGCGTGTCGCTGGCAACGCTGGAAGACGCTCTGCGGCAGGCCTCCCAGGTCGACAGGATGGTCAAGGGCCTGCGCGCCAGGGCATATGCCGGCGACCAGTGGGATGCCATGCTGCAGCTGGCATTGAAGGTGGCACGTGGGTAGCACGTGGTTAGCACGTGGTTAGCGGGAAAATGAGCAAGAGGATGAGCAGATGAGCACCGACGTCAAAGAGTACATGGAAGCCCTGGGCCAGCGCGCCCGTGCCGCCTCGCGCGCCATGGCGCGCGCCGACAGCGCCACCCGCAACAGGGCGCTGTCGCTGATCGCCGATGCGATCGAACGCGAAGCAGAAGCGCTGCGCGCCGCCAACGGGCAAGACCTCGAAGCGGCCCGCGCCAACGGCCTGGCGGCGGCGATGGTCGACCGCCTCACGCTATCGGACAAGGCCATCGCCACGATGGTCGAAGGCCTGCGCCAGATCGTCGCGCTGCCGGACCCGGTGGGTGAAATCTCGAACATGAAGACGCGCCCGACCGGTATCCAGGTCGGGCAGATGCGCGTGCCGCTGGGCGTCATCGGCATCATCTACGAGGCACGGCCGAACGTGACGGTGGATGCGGCCGGCCTGTGCATCAAGAGCGGCAACGCCACGATCCTGCGCGGCGGTTCGGAAGCGATCCACTGCAACCGTGCGCTGGCGAAGATCGTCAAGCAGGGCCTGATCGATGCCGGCCTGCCGGAGGACGGCGTGCAGGTGGTCGACACGA
Source organism: Pseudoduganella umbonata (assembly GCF_014192225.1). Taxonomy (GTDB): domain Bacteria; phylum Pseudomonadota; class Gammaproteobacteria; order Burkholderiales; family Burkholderiaceae_D; genus Rugamonas; species Rugamonas umbonata. Next base: position 157,464 of record NZ_JACHXS010000002.1, read on the forward strand.
CCGACCGCGCGGCCGTGGGCGCGCTGATCACGATGCCGCAATACGTGGACGTCATCGTGCCGCGCGGCGGCAAGGGCCTGATCGCCCGGCTGATGGAAGAAGCCACCGTGCCGATGATCAAGCACCTGGACGGCATCTGCCACGTGTACATCGACGCGAAAGCCGACCTGCAAAAGGCGCTGGACATCGGCTTCAATGCCAAGTGCCACCGCTACGGCACCTGCAACACGATGGAAACGCTGCTGGTCGAGCGAACCGTCGCGCCGGCAGTGCTGCCGGAACTGGCCAGGCTGTACCTGGCCGAAAAAGTCGAGCTGCGCGCCGACGCCGAAGCGTTCGCGATATTGGACGCCGCGGCGTATCCGCACCTGGCGCAGGCGACGGAGCAGGACTGGGCCACCGAGTACCTGGCGCCGATCCTGGCCGTGCGCATCGTCGACGGCATCGACGCGGCGATGGACCACATCAACACCTGGTCGTCCAAGCATACCGAGGCGATCGTCACCGAGGACTACAGCGCGGCGATGCGCTTCCTGCGCGAAGTCGACAGCGCATCGGTGATGGTCAACGCATCGACGCGCTTCGCCGACGGCTTCGAATACGGGCTGGGCGCCGAGATCGGCATCTCCAACGACAAGCTGCACGCCCGCGGCCCGGTCGGGCTGGAAGGGCTGACGTCGCTGAAGTATGTGGTGTTCGGCCACGGCGAAGTACGCAAGTAAATCTCGGACAAGGGGACTGTCCCCGAAGGGGCCTGTCCCCTCATCTCAAAGGAATCCCATGCTCTGGATCAAGGCACTGCACATCATCTTCGTCACCTCGTGGTTCGCCGGCCTGTTCTACCTGCCGCGCATCTTCGTCAACCTGGCGCAGGAAACGCCGGGCCCGACGACCGAGCGCCTGCTGTTGATGTCCCGCAAGCTGTACCGGTTCACGACGATGCTGGCGGTGGCCGCGCTCGTGTTCGGCCTGGTCCTCACATGGATGCAATACCATTCGCCGGACGGCATGAAGCTGCCCGGCTGGCTGCACGCGAAGCTGACCTTCGTCCTGCTCGTGCTGGGCTACCACCACGCCTGCGGCTCGCTGCTGAAGAAGTTCGAGCGCGGCGTCAACAAGCGCGGCCACGTGTTCTACCGCTGGTTCAACGAAGTGCCCGTGCTGCTGCTCGTGGCGATCGTGATCCTGGTGGTCGTCAAGCCGTTCTGATCTGATCGCAAAAGTTGCAAGAAAACCGGTGACAGACACCGGTTTATTGGAAATGTTTCAAAAAAACTGGTGTCTGTCACCGGTTTTTCAACGGACAAAGGTACACCGATGACCACTTCTTATTTCTGCCCATGCCCGCGCGGCATGGAAGCGGCGCTGGCCGAGGAACTCCTCGAGATCGCGCAAACCACGAAAAGCCCCACGCTGAAGGTGCACAACCAGGTTCCCGGCGGCGTGCACTGCTCGGGCGACCTGTATGACGCCTACCGCATCAACCTGCATTCGCGCATCGCTTCGCGCGTGCTGATGCGGATGGGCGTATGCCACTACCAGAACGAAAACGACATCTACGACCTCGTGCTCGCGCAGGCGTGGGAGGAATGGTTCGGCGTGGACCACACGATCCGCGTGGACGTCACCGCGATCAAGTCGCCGCTGAAAAGCCTCGAGTTCATCACGCTGAAGATCAAGGACGCCGTGTGCGACCGCTTCCGCGACATGTACAACAAGCGCCCGTCGGTCGACACCCGCGAGCCGGACATGCGCATCGCCGGCTTCCTCGACCAGCGCCAGTTCACCATCTACCTCGATACATCCGGTGAAGCGCTGTTCAAGCGCGGCTGGCGTACCGAGACGGGCGACGCGCCGCTGCGCGAGAACCTGGCTGCCGGCCTGCTGCGGGTATCGGGATGGAAGCCGGGCGTACCGCTGTTCGATCCGATGTGCGGCTCCGGCACGATCCTGTGCGAAGCGGCGCAGATGGTGCAGGGCGTGCCGCCCGGCGCGCGCCGCCGCTTCGCATTCGAGAAATTCCACGACTTCGACCCGGCCCCGTGGCAGGACATGAAGGCGGCCATCAAGCCCAATCCGCTGCCCTCCGAACCGACGATCTTCGGTTCCGACATTTCCGGCGACATGGTGGCAATGACGCGCCACAATCTGAAGTGCGCCGGTATCCTGTTCGAAGTGCCGCTGAAGCAGATCGAGGCGCAGCAGGTACAGCCGCCGGTACCGGTTGAACAATACGGTTCCGGCATCCTGCTGACGAATCCCCCGTACGGCGAGCGGATCGGCGTGCGCGGCGACAGCTCGCTGGAGGAAGACGAGCTGGCCAAGTCGTTCTACGCCGACCTGTCGAAAACGCTGAAGCAGCGCTTCGCCGGCTGGACCGCGTTCCTGTTCACGGCCGACCTGACCCTGCCGAAGATGCTGCGGCTGAAGGAATCGCGCAAGACGCCATTCTTCAATGGCGCGCTGGAATGCCGGCTGTTCCGCTTCGACATGGTGGCCGGCTTCAACCGGCGCGAGGAAGCGATTCCGGCAAAAGCTGCAGCGCAGGAAAAGGCCGCGGCACCCGAAGAACCGACAAGCAAAGAGTGACGTCGACCGGCGATGGTGCCGGTCCGCATTCGAGAACGATACAACGACCCGACATGCTCCCTGACACCCCCGCCAACATCCCTCCCGACCCGGTCCCGCCCGTCCCGCCACGCAAGAAGCCGCACACCCGGCCGCTGAGCCATGCCGGGCTGGCGATCGTGCTGGCCGCGCTGTCGATGCTGGGGCCGTTCTGCATCGACGCCTACCTGCCCGCGTTTCCCGAGATTGGCCAGTCGCTGGGCGCCACGTCCATCGAGGTGCAGCAAAGCCTGACGGCCTACATGCTGGCGTTCGCCGGCATGGTGCTGTGGCATGGCGCGCTGTCCGATGCGTTCGGCCGCCGCAACGTGATCCTCGTGTCGCTGATCCTGTTTGCGATCGGCACGGTCGGCTGCGCCGCCGTGCACAGCGTGGAGTACCTGTGGTTCTTCCGCATCCTGCAAGGAATATCGGCCGGTGCCGGTGTCGTCGTCGGGCGCGCCATCATCCGCGACCTGTACCACGACGCCGAAGCGGCCCGGCTGCTGTCGCTGGTCACGATGATCTTTGCGATCGCCCCGGCGCTGGCGCCGATCATGGGCGGCTACATCGTCAAGTACTTCGACTGGCGCGCCATCTTCCTGGTGCTGTTCGTGTTCTCGGTCGGGCTGTTCATTGTCTGCTGGCGGCGGCTGCCCGAAACGCTGCCGCTGCACAAGCGCCAGCCGTTCAACCCGCGCTTCCTGTGGGGCAGCTACCGGCAGATCCTCGGCTCGCCGCTGTTCCACCTGAAATCGCTGATCGTGGCGTTCAATTTCGCCGGGCTGTTCGTCTTCATCACGGCGGCCCCGGAATTCCTGCCGAAGCAGCTGCACCTGGGGCCGGACCAGTTCGGATGGCTGTTCATTCCCTCGGTGTCCGGCATCTTTACCGGCGCGCTGTTCGCCAACCGGCTGGCCGGCAAGATCACCTTCGAACGCCAGATCGCCATCGGTTTTTCCTTCCTGGTCGCGGCGGCCGGCGCGAATGTGCTGTATCACCTGTTCATGCCGCCGTCGGTGCCGTGGAGCGTGTTGCCGCTGTTCTTCTACACGTTCGGCATGTCGGTGGTGGGGCCGGCCGCTACACTGATGGCGCTCGACCTGTTCCCGCACATCCGCGGCACGGTGGCTTCCTGCCAGTCGTTCGAAACCACGCTGGCCGGCGCGATCGTTGCCGGCGTGGTGGCGCCGGCACTGGCCGGCTCGGTGCTGTGGCTGGCCATGGGCCAGCTGGCTTTCACCGGTTCGGCGCTGGGCCTGTGGCTGGTGGCGCGGGTAGTCCGCCGGACCTTGCCGACTGCTACTGTAGAGCAACAGTAAACAAAGCGCACGGTCGTTTCTAAGTTGTTTTCATGCAAGACAGTAGCAATCTATGCTACGATTAACTGATGTTGCATATGGTAAATATATTGCAACTTGCTTGACGACATCATAAAACTACCAGACTGTTACCAGGGTGGCATGCCGGATTGAGGCAGGACCGCCTTTTCCCGGGGAATACGCTCACTGCGGCAGTGCCACGATGCATCCACCAGACCACGACATTCGCAACCGCCTGATGCTCGCGCGGCTGCCGGCCATGCCGCAGATCCTGATCAAGCTGATCGAGATGCTGCAGGCGGACGATGCCGGCATACCCGAGCTGGCCGCGCTGATTGCCAAGGATGCGGGGATGACGGGCAAGATCCTGGCCGTGGCGAACAGTTCCGCCTACCATCGCGCCAGCCGTGTTCCCGGCCTGGAGCAATCGCTCGTATCGCTCGGCACGGACATGATCAAGACGCTGGTGATCAGCGAATCCGTGTTCCAGACCTTCAACAGCTTCCCCCATTCCTGCAGCGCCGACCTGCGCGCTTTCTGGAAGCATGCGCTGGGCGCCGCCGTGGTGGCGCGGGACATCGCCCGCGCCACCGCCTACCCGCAGGTGGAGGAAGCCTACCTGGCGGGCCTGCTGCACAACGTGGGCCGGCTGGCGCTGCTGGCCGCCGCGCCGCGCGAATACGGCGTGAACTTCATGGCGCGCGACGATGCCGACCTGTGCGCCGTCGAGCAGCGCACGCTGCAGATCACGCACACCGAAGCGGGCGCATGGCTGATCGAACGCTGGAACCTCGATTCCTTCCTGGCCGACAGCGTGCTGTACCACCATGAGCCGGTCGAGCGGCTGGAGGCCGCGCACGCCCTGATCCGCATCGTGCGGCTGGCGCACCTGCTGGTGCACCATCCGGAATCGGCGGGCCCGATTGCCGCCATGGCCGGCTATTGCGGCATCGACATGCAAGACCTCGATGCGATCCTGAAGGGCGCCGCACGCCAGGTACAGAAGGCGGCCGACTACCTGGGCATCGACCTGGCGGGCGCGGACGACGTTCCCGCACTGCCCGCCGTCAACCCTGCGGCACCGGTCGACCCGGTACAGGCGCGGCTGCAGGAAGAGATGCGCAACATGATGCTGGTCGCCGAAATGGGCCAGGCGTTCGCGCGCCAGCAGGGCGAAGGGGCACTGCTCGAAGCGGTCGCGCGCTCGGCGCGCATCCTGTTTGACCTGGGCACTACCGTCGTGCTGTTGCAGGATCCCGCCAGGCAGGCGCTGGTGGGCGTTGCCGCCGGCGAGCAGCAGGGGCGCCTGGCCGGCTTCTCGATTCCGCTGAACCGGGGTGGCGCGATCGCCGGCGCCGCCGCGGCACGGCACGTCGCGCTGCTGGCACCCGGCACGCAGCCGCTCGGCATCGCCGAGGAACAGCTGCTGCGCATCCTCGGCACCGAAGCGATGGTGTGCGTGCCGCTGGCGAGCGGCAACCGCTGCGCCGGCGTACTGCTCGGCGGCGTGGCGGCCTGGCAGCTGCCGGCGCTGCACAAGCGCGAACGCTTCCTGCTGTCGTTCGGCGGGCAGGCCGCCGCCGCGCTCGAGGCAGCGGGCGCCGAACATGGCGCGGCGCAGCGCCAGATCGCGCACGTGGCGCAGGAATACCGCGAAGCGTCGCGGCGCGTGGTGCACGAGGTGAACAACCCGCTGTCGATCATCAAGAACTACCTGTCCGTACTCGACGACAAGCTGGCGCGCCGCGAGCCGGTGGTCGCCGAACTGTCGGTGCTGAACGAGGAGATCGACCGCGTCGGGCAGCTGATCGGCGGGCTGACCGACGTGGAGCTGTCCGCGGCCGGCTGCGGGGCCGCCGCTGACGGGGCCGCTGGTGCCGTGAATGTCGCGCGCGTGGCCGACGACGTGCTGCGCGTGTTCCGCGCCACCGGCTTCATCCCGCCCGCCGTGCAGGTGCTGGTGCGCATGCCGGATGGTCCGGACGATCCGAACGGGATCGATGGCGATGCGGACGTGCTGAAGCAGATCCTGATCAACCTGGTCAAGAATGCGGTCGAGGCAATGCCGGACGGCGGGCGGATCGAGATCGCCAACCGCGGGCACGTGGTGCGCGAACGATGCCTGTACGTGGAGCTGGTGGTGGCCGATACCGGGCCGGGCCTGGCACCGGAAGTGCTGGCCAACCTGTTCTCGGAAGTGAAGAGCGCCAAGCAAGGCCGGCACCATGGCCTGGGACTGTCGATCGTGCATTCCCTGGTGCAGAAGCTGAACGGGCTGATCGCCTGCCGCAGCGGCACGGCCGGCACCAGCTTTGAAATCCTGCTGCCGGCGCGCCGCGGCAATACCCGGCCCGCGGCACTGCCCGTGGCCACCATGGACACAACGCAAGAATGAACGTAAACGACGACCTGGGCCAGGGCGGCGCTGCCGCCAGCCTGCCCCGCCTGCTGCTCGTCGACGACGAGCCGCGCCTGCTGTCCTCGCTGTACGAGCTGCTGCGCGACCGCGACTATCGCCTGGTCACCGCCGCCAGCGGCAGCGAGGCGCTGGTGCACCTGGATGCGATGCGCTTCGACCTGGTCCTGCTCGACCTGCGCCTGCCCGATATCGGCGGCCATGAAATCATGGACGTGATCAACGGCCGCGGCTACGACTGCGACGTGATCGTGATGAGCGGCGAGGTGGGCATCGATGCCGCGATCGGCGCGCTGAAGCGGGGCGCCTACGATTACCTGCGCAAGCCGTACAGCCGCGAGGAACTGCTGAAGACGGTGGAGAACGCGCTGCAGAAGCGCCGCCTGGCCGGCGACAACCAGCGTATCGCGCAGCGGCTGGAAACGTCCGAGAAGATGTACCGCTACCTGGTGGACAGCTCGCCGGACATCATCTACACGCTCGATCACGAAGGCCGCTTCACGTTCGTCAACGACCGCGCCTACCAGCTGCTGGGTTTTACGCGCGAAGAGCTGATCGGCCGCCATTATTCGTTCGTGGTGCACGACGAAGACCTGGACCGCGCGCGCTACGTGTTCAACGAGCGCCGCGTGGACGAGCGCGCGTCGCGCAACGTGGAATTGCGGCTCAAGTGCAATACGGCGCACGGTGCAGCCAACGGCGAGCGCACGTTCACCAACACGCTGATGACGATCTCGCTGAACGCGATCGGCATGCACGTGCCGGACGGCAGCGCGAAAAAGCGCGAATTCTTCGGCACCTACGGCGTGGCGCGCGACATCACGGACCGCAAGCGGGCCGAGGAAATGATCTCTTACCAGGCCTACCACGACATCCTGACGGACCTGCCGAACCGCATGCTGTTCAAGGACCGCCTGGGCCTGGCCGTGATCCAGGCCAAGCGCAAGCTGACGGAACTGGCCGTGATGTTCATCGACCTGGACCGCTTCAAGCTGGTCAACGACACGCTGGGTCACGTGAAGGGCGACGAGCTGCTGCAGCAGGCCGCGGCCCGGCTGAAAGCCTGCCTGCGCCGCGGCGACACGCTGGCGCGCCAGGGCGGCGACGAATTCACCATCGTGCTGCCCGAGCTGCGCGACCGCAACGACGCCAAGGCGGTTGCCGAAAAATTCCTCGACGCGCTGCAGAAGCCGTTCGACCTCGATGGCCACGTGGTGCACATCTCGGCATCGATCGGCATCGCGGTCTATCCGGGCGACGGCGAAACGATCGACGAGCTGCTGCGCCATGCCGACATCGCCATGTACCAGGTGAAAGCGCTGGGCAAGAATGGCCACAGCTTCTACCATGCGTCGATGCTGGACATGTCGCACCAGAAGATCGCGCTGGAACAGGCGCTGCGCCGCGCGCTCGAAAACGGCGAGCTGGAAATGTATTACCAGCCCCAGGTGGACGTGATCACCGGCCGCATCGTCGGCGCCGAAGGGCTGATGCGGTGGAACCACCCGGAACGCGGCCTGCTGTCGGCCGGCGAGTTCCTGCCGTTCGCCGAAGAAAACGGGCTGATGCTGCCGCTGTCGGACTGGATGCTGGGCGCGCTGTGCCGCGACCTGCTGGTATGGAACGCGGCCGGCGGCGACACGCTGCGACTGTCGCTGAACCTGTCGCCGCAATACCTGGACCGGGGCGACTTCTTCGAGAAGATGCGCGGCGCCTTGTCGCGCTACGGCATTTCGCCGGCGCAGATCGAAGTGGAAATCACCGAGAACATCTGCATCCGCAATCCGCAGTATGCGATCGACCAGCTCAATAAACTGTGCCAGCTGGGCGTGTCGGTGGCGATCGACGATTTCGGCACCGGCTATTCGTCGCTTGCCTACCTGCACCGGTTCCCGATCCACACGATCAAGATCGACCAGAGCTTCGTCAAGGAGATCCACGACGAGGGCGGGCATTACCCGGTGATCCTGGCGATCATTTCGATCGCGCGCGGGCTCGGCCTGCACCTGGTGGCCGAAGGCGTGGAAACGGATGCCCAGGCCCGCTACCTGCAGGCCAACGGCTGCACCACGATGCAGGGCTACCTGTACTACCGGCCGGTATCGCTGGCCACGTTCGTCGACGTGCTGAAGGCGCGCGACCCGTTGCCGGAACAGGATACGCTGCCGCTGGCCCTGCGGGCCTGACCGCGGATGGGCGATCTCGCGCACATCCGGGCGCTGGCGGAAGACGGCGTTGCGCATGCCCAGCATGCGCTGGGCTTCCGGTACTTCAACGGCGACGGCGTACCGCAAAGCCACGAGATGGCGCTGGCGTGGTACCGGCAGGCCGCCAATGCGGGACTCGAGCAGGCGCAATACAACCTCGGCGTGATGTACCAGAAGGGCCAGGGTGTCGACATCGACCTGGCGGAAGCGGCGCGCTGGTACCGGCTTGCCGCCGAACAGGGCTATCCCGCCGCGCAGTACAACCTCGGCTGGCTGTATGCCAAGGGCCACGGCATCGCCCAGGATACCGAGCAGGCGCGCCACTGGTTCGGCAAGGCCGCCGACCAGGGCGATCCGGGCGCCCAGAACAATCTCGGCATGATGTACGACACCGGCAGGGGCGTGCCGCAGGACCATGCACAGGCGATCGCCTGGTACCGCAAGGCCGCCGACCAGGGTTACGCGCGCGCCCAGTTCAACCTGGGGCAGCGCTACGAGAACGGGCAGGGCGTGGCGCGCGACGTGGACGCAGCAATCGGCTGGTACCGCAAGGCGGCCGGGCAGGGCCACGCGCCGGCGCAGTTCAACCTCGCGCTGCGCCATGAAAAAGGCGACGGCGTGGCGCAGGACAGCGCCGCGGCCGTGCGCTGGTACCGCGCGGCGGCGGAGCAGAACCACGTCAGCTCCCAGTTCAACCTGGCCCTGATCCATGACAACGGCCTGGGCATGCCGCGCGACGAGCGGCAGGCACTCGACTGGTACCGGCGCGCGGCCGCGCTGGGCCATGCCGCCGCGCAGGATAATCTTGGCCAGCGTTACGAACTGGGGCAGGGCGTGCCGCGCGACCTGGCCGAAGCGGCGCACTGGTACCGCAAGGCCGCCGAGCAGGGTTTCCCGGCGGCCCAATACCACCTGGGGCAGCTGTACGAGACGGGAGCCGGCGACGGCAGCGGGGTGCCGCGCGATATCGATGCGGCGATCGCCTGGTACCGCAAGGCGGCCGGCCAGGGCCACGTACGCGCCCAGTTCGACCTGGGCCTGCGCTACGAAACCGGCCAGGGCGTGGCGCTCGACCTGCCGGAGGCAATGCACTGGTACGGCCGCGCGGCCGAACAGGAATACGCCGCCGCCCAGTACAACCTCGGCGTGCTGCACGACCGCGACGACGGGCCCGCGCCGGATGTGATGCAGGCGACCGCCTGGTACGGCAAGGCTGCAGGGCAGGGCCACACGCTGGCCCAGTTCGCGCTGGCGCTGCGGTACGACAACGGGCTGGGCATACCGCGCGATTTCGCCATGGCGTTCGACTGGTACCGCAAGGCCGCGCTGCAGGGCCACGCCCGCGCCCAGCTGAACGTGGGGCTGATGTATCTTGCCGGCCAGGGCACCCCGGCCGACCCGGCCCAGGCGCTGCAGTGGTTCCAGCTTGCCGAACGCAATGGCGAATCCGGCGCCACGCGCTACGTGCGCGAGGCCAGCCTGCGGCTGGGGGCCGTTGCCACGGTTGCTGACACGGCAGCCGGCCAGGGGACGTGGAATCTGGCCTGACGAGCCAGGCTCACCGGTGCATCATCGGCGCTTGCCGAAGTGCCGGTCCAGCCAGTCGTACGCGTAATCCTGCGCTTCTTTCGGGAACTCGTGGCCGCCCGGCCGCACGATCGCCTCGAACCGGTCCGCCGCGCCGTAGGCCTGCCACACCTTGCCCATCTTGGCGTACGCGGCCCGCACCGAGGCCACGGGGAACAGCTTGTCCGTTTCGCCGGCGATGAACAGGGTGGGCTTGGGCGCCGCGAGGCTGGCCACGTCCGGATGATCGAGGTAGCGCAGCAGGCCCGGATGCATCATCTGGAAGGCGGACGAACCGCGCAGCTGGTTGCTGCCCGGGACCATCAGGCCTTCCGTGGTAGCCATCCAGTTCGATGCGATGACGGCCGTGATCGCGTCCGACAGCGCGCCCGCCTGCCAGGCGCGGAACGCACCCATTGAAAAGCCCAGCACCGCCACGCGCTTCGTGTCCACTTCCGGCAGCGACGCGAGGAACTCCGCCGCACGCACATCCTCGAGTGCCATGTTGCCGGACATCGAACTGCCCAGGTTGAAGAAGTTCGATGCCAGCGCCTGCTGCCCCTCGCCCGTCAGCGGGCCGCGGTCGCCCCAACCCACCGCGTCCGCACACAGCACCACGTAGCCGCGTGCGGCCAGCGCATCGCCGGGCCAGCGGCCGGAAAAATGCTTGTCGGCCCACGCCTTCGCGGAGGCATGCTTCGCCGTATCCGCCGCGCCGTTCATGCCGAACGGCTCGATCATCTTTTCCTTGCCGATGTCGAACTTGCCACCGTGATCGTGCAGCATCAGTGCGGCCGGATGCTTGCCGGCGGATTTCGGCACCAGCAGCAGCGCACGCACGCGGCTCATGCCGGTGAGGTTGAACACCACCTGCCGCGCCACGTAGCTGCCGCGGTCCTCCTCGGCGATCACTACTGGCTTGAAAGGCGTCGTGTCGGGCTGCTGCAGCGTGGCTTCCCACACCTTCGCACGGCCCTTGTCGCGCCAGGCTTTCAGGTCCTTCACGTCGGGCGACCATGCCATCGGGTAGGTCATCCTCGCCTTCAGCGCGGGAGCGAAGATGGGCATGTTGTGTTCGACGCCTGGCGCTTCGTAGTCCTGGGCATCGGAAGCCAGCGGGATGGATAGCAGGGCAGGCAACAGGGCGGACAGCAGGGCGGTGCGGCGGTGCTTTGTCATTCGGTCTCCATGGTCTTATCGGCATCGGCGTGGCTGCATTTTGCCATGCTGGATTACTTTGCGGAATTGCAATACGATGGGCCAGCTTTCGCATCGCGACGAAAGCGCCCGGGTTGCCAACAACAAGACCAAGGAGTCCTCGATGTCCCGTCGTGCCATTTCCGCTGCCGTTCCCGCACTTTGCTTCTCCCTGCTGACCGCGTCCGCCTGGTCCCAGACCGAGCCGGCGCAGCCGGCCGCCGGGACCGCAATCGAAACTGCCGCCGCGCCCGAGGCGCCGCCCGAACAGATCCTCGTCGTCGGCCAGAAACCCGGCCCGGGCCTGTGGAAGGTCTCGAAGGACGATCACGTGATGTGGGTATTCGGCAGCTATGGCCCGCTGCCGAAGAACCTGGAATGGCGCTCGCAGCAGGTGGAAAAGATCATCGCGCAATCGCAGGAGCTGATCACCGCGCCGAGCGCCAACCTGGGCATGGGCTGGCTGCGCAGCCTGACCGTGCTGCCGTTCATGATCGGCATGGAGGACAACCCGGACGGCAAGGTGCTGAGCGACCTGGTGCCACCGGAAACGCACCAGCGCTGGCTTGCGTTGCGCAAGAAATACCTGAAGGACGACGACGATTTCGAGCGCAAGCGCCCGCTGTTCGCGGCCGGCGAGCTGGCGAACAAGGCCACGTCCGCCGCCGGCCTGTCCAAGCAGGTGGACCTGACCGCCAAGATGGTCCAGATCGCCGAGCAGAACAAGGTCAAGGTCACGTGGGCCACGGTGAAGATGGAGCTGGACAGCCCCGTCAAGGCCATCCGCGAGTTCAAGAAAACGCCGCTGGAGGACGTGGCCTGCTTCACCAAAACGATCGACCGGTTCGAGACCGACCTCGATGCACTGCGCACCCGCGCCAATGCGTGGGCCAAAGGCGATATCGATGCGATCCGCTCGCTCGATTTTTCCGAGCAGGAAGCGGCCTGCCTGAACGCGGTCCAGAACAGCAAGGTCATGCAGGAACGGGGCCTTGGAGACATCGACGGCAAGATGCGCGCCACATGGCTCGGCGCCGCCGAAAAAGCGCTGGCCGCCAACAAGAGCACGTTCGCCGTGCTGCCGCTCCGATTCATCCTCGGCAAGCAGGGTTACCTGGCGGAGCTGCAGGCCAAGGGATATGCGGTGGAACAGCCCGACTAAGACAGCCCGACTAAGACAGCACGATTAAGTCAGCCCGCTCAAGCAGCGCGGGCGGCCGCCGGCTTGCGGCATGCAAGCCTAAAAAATGTGCATCTCTTCTTCTTATCTTATTTATAATGCCAACGGCTTCGCTGCATGCGCCGTTGGCGCGCAATGCCTTGCAATCGTGTAGCGAGTGCCAGCCAGGCCCGCCGTGGCCGTCCAGCAGTTTCCGAACAGATCACCGTTTTTTCAAACGTATCCACGCCAGTGTGAGCTTGGGATCACGCTTCGTGGCAAACCGGACTCATGACACAGATGGACACGATAGTGAATGGAGCACTTGGCGCGGGATTCCCGTTATTGAGCAGGCTCCGCCAGCACAATCGCCTGTTGCGCCTGGTATTCCCCAACGACGACGGACCGGAAGCCCTGATGCTGGCCAACCGGCTCGACGCGAGGGAAGGCCTGTCGCGCGATTTCCGCTTCATGGTGGAAGTGATCTCGAACGATGCCAACATCGCCCTGAAAGATGTGCAGGGCAAGATGGTCACGGTCGAAATGGTGCGCGAAGACGGCAGCATCCGCTACTTCAACGGTTACGTCTTCGAGTTCCGCCGCGAGGGCAGCGATGGCGGCGCGGTCTTCTATCACATGGTGCTGATGCCATGGATGGCCTACCTTCGGCTGAGGCGCGACAACTACCTCTTTCACAACAAGACCGTTGGCGAGCAGACCGAGGAGATCTTCGCCGACTACCCGATGGCCGCCGCGCAGTTGCAGGTCGCGGGCGACGATCCGGAAATGACCTTCGCCTGCCAGTACGACGAATCCGACTACAACTACCTGCACCGCCGCTGGGAGCAGCTGGGCTGGCATTACCGGTATGAGCACAGCGCCGATGGGCACACGCTGATCCTGTCGAACGATTCCGTGCAGTCTCCACCCATCGACGGCGCACGCACGGACATCCCCTTCCAGAGCGAGGCGGGCAGCAACGAGGATGACGGCCTGGCGAAATGGACGTCGATACGCCGCCTCGTTCCCGCCAGCGTGGCGCTGTCGAGCTTTGATTTCAAGAAGCCGCGGCCGGTCGCGGTCGACCTGCCCTCGATCAATGAACAGGGCGACGTGCTGCGCATGGAATCCTATGCCTATGCCGGCGCCTTCGGCTTCAAGGATCGCGCGGACGGCGAGGCCCATGCGCGCATCCGTTCGGAAGAGATCGAGGCGGTCGGCAAATGCTTCGAGGGGATCGGCAACGATCGCACCGCGCAGCCTGGCCGCAAGTTCACGCTGAGCGGCCACTTCGATGGCGAGCTCGGGGCGGACCTGGACTTCCTCATCGTCGAAGCGCACCACACCGCGACCAACAACCTGCAGGATGGTTCCGAGGCCGCATCCCGCTACGCCAACCGGATCACCTGCAGCCGCACGCGCGTGCCATGGCGCCCGGGCCGCGGCTACAACAGCACCGAACCGAAGATCTACGGCCTGCAGACGGCCATCGTCGTCGGGCCGCCCGGAGAGGAAATCTATACCGACGAGTATGGCCGCGTGCGCGTGCAGTTCCACTGGGACCGCGTCGGCCAGTTCGATGACAAGAGTTCGGCCTGGGTGCGTGTCGCCACCGCGTGGTCCGGCGCGAACTTCGGCATGACATCGGTGCCCCGCATCGGCTCGGAAGTCATCGTCCAGTTCCTGGACGGGAATCCGGACCGCCCCCTCGTTACCGGTATGGTGCCCAATGCCGACACCATGCCGCCTTGGCCGCTGCCGGCCAACAAGACGCAAAGCGGCATCCTGTCGCGCTCCACGCCGGGCGGCGCGTACGAGAACGCCAACGCCATCCGCTTCGAGGACAGGAAGGGTTCGGAGCAGCTCTGGCTGCACGCGGAGAAGGACCAGCTGACCGAAGTCGAGCACGACGAGGACAAGTGGGTGGGCAACGACCGCCGCAAGACCATCGACCGCGACGAGAACAGCCATATCAAGCGCGACCGCACGGAGCAGGTGGGCCGCAACGAGAAGATCAGCATCGGCGCCAATCGCGCCGAGGACGTGGCGAAGAACGAAACCATCAGCATCGGCGAGAACCGCACGGAAGACGTGGGCGCTGACGAAAACGTCAGCATCGGCGGCAGCCGGCACGTGGTGATCGGCAAGGTCAAGACCGAAACGGTGGCGCTGGCCAAGATGCTCACGATCGGCGGCGCCTACCAGACCTCGGTGGGAGCGGGCATGAACACGACCGTCGCGCTGATGCAGGCCGAGGAGGTGGGCCTTTCCAAGACGGTGGTGGTGGGCCAGAAGATCTCGTTTACGGCCGGCGAGGAATTCAGGATCGAGGTCGGCGACAGCACCTTCGTGATGCGGGCCGATGGCCGCATCGAAATCTCGGGCAAGGAAGTCATCGTCCGCGGTTCGAAGAAGGTCGAGGTGCATGGCGACGATGTCGACATCAACCCGCAAGGCTGACATGCCTGCCATTCCGGATATCCCGCCGCTGCGCTTCAGGAACGACACCGGCTTCGACGCGCTTCACTTCGATACGCTGGACCAGCATGACGTGCCGTTCCATGTGATCGTCGCCAAGACCGGCTACGCGTTCGGCCAATGCGCCAGCGATGGACTGGCCGCGCTGGTCCCGCTCGATCCCCCGGCGCCGCTGCACCAGCAGGACCGCCACTATGATGACGATATCGATTGCAGCGTACGGGCGGAAAGCGACCTGGCGCCGTACAAGCCGCGCTGCGACGTGGTTGTGGTCGGCGATGCGCATGCGCCGGCGGGCAAGGCCGCGGCTTCGTTCCAGGTTGCCTTGCGGGTGCAGTACCCGGACCAGCCGGGGCCGGTGCCGGAACCGCCTCGCCCGCTCAACCCTTTCCAGCCCGTGTCGCCGGCGGCGCAGCAGCGCTGGCGCACAGCGGCGGAGCAGGCCGCGCGGCAAGTCATTCCCGGCCGGAGGCTCATCGACAAGGTGCTCCATGTAACAGGGCCCCGCGAGCTGCGGCGGCGCACGAAGGCGCTTGGCCTGCTGCGGCCGGCCACCCTGGGCGCTGTCGGACCGAGCCCATGGAAGCTCACACGCGCCGCGCCCGCACTGCGCGTGCCTGTCCGCTACGAACATGCCCAGGGCGGCGAGGTCATCGTGGACGGCAACAGCGAGGCTGCGGCACGGGTGCCGCAGCGCTGGCGCCTGGGTGCCGGACAGCAGGCGCAGTACGGGCATAAGGAAACCATGCCCGTCGCCCACGACGCATGCCAGGCCAACCCGGCCGGCAAGGGCTTCGCTCCCGCGTGGTACCTGGATGCCGCCGCCCCGGCAAGCCTTCCTGCGCCGCAGATCGAATACCCCCGCGCGCCTTTCACGGCCGATCTGTTCTGGGCGAGCAGCCGCGGGAAAGCCGGGCTGGCGCCAGCCGGCTTCGGTTTCGTCGGCCGCGCATGGCTGCCGCGCCGGGAGCTTGTCGGCACGGTGGACGGCAAGGCGTCGTGGGATGCCGACGACGTGCCGCGCCTGCCGCCCGACTTCGACTTCGCCTACTGGAACGGCGCGCCGGCCGACCAGCAGTGCGGCCATCTCACCGGCGAAGAGCGCTTCACCCTTGTCAACTTGATGCCGCACGATTCGCCATCCATCCGGACCGATGGCGATGGTAACGGCGTGCTGGCGTTCACGCTGCCGGCGCAGTCGCTGTTCGCGCTGGCGGCCGGCGACGATGGCGCCGTGGCCGCCATGCCGCTTTCCATCGACACGGTGCTGATCGACACGCTGGCCGGCACGGTCGAACTGACGTGGCGGCTCTGCATCGTTGCCGACGGGGCATTGGCCGAAGCCCGCCTGCTGCATGCCAATACCCCCGAGCAGTTGCAGCGGCTGCAGCAGTGGAACGCGCCGTCCGCCGCCGAAGACGCGCCACAAACCGTTCTCGCCTGATTTCCCCGACCGACATGGCCCACGAAACAGTCACGAAATCCAAGCGCTTCTACTGCGTGAGCACCATCCCCGACATCTGCAAGACCCCGGTCGGCAGCAGCGTCGTGCCGATTCCCTACACGATCACCGGCGAATTCTCCGATGCGCAGTCCGTGTCGGCCAACGTGAAGACCCATGGCGAGCCGGCCTTCCTGCACGGCCGCAGCTTCATCCCGGCGGTGAAAGGCGACGAACGGGGCACGGTGGGCGGCATCAAGAGCGGCACTAACCTTAAAAAGGTGGAAAGCCAGGGCAACAGCTCCACCAAAGGCGCCAACGGCGCGCAGACGGTGCAGGAATCGCGCTTCGTGTGGATGAACAATCGCAATACGATCGGCCGCATCTACGAGCGCGGGGTGCAGGCGCCGCGTTCGCGCCTGCAACGCCTGAAGGACATGGCGTGGGAAGGCATGCAGGACGCCGCCCAGTACTACAAGGACAATGTCTCCGCCGACATGCACGCGGCCGGCCAGTACGGGATGGACAAGGGCGGCGACCTCGCCATGGCCAGCGCGGCGACCGGCGTTGCCGGTGTGGCAGTAGGCGCGACCGGCGTGGGCTTGCCGGTGGCGGCCGCAATGGAAACGGGTGCCGCGATCGGCGGTGGCGTCAGCGCCGCGATGGTTGGCGGCGGCTATGCGGCCGACAGCACGGCCACGGTGCTCGACCAGGCGTCGGACTATATCCTGACCGGCAAGACGCCCGATTGGGCCGGCACGGTGGCGGACATGGCAAGCAGCGCGGTGGAGAACCTGGCGCTCAGGAAGATTTCACGCGTCGGCAACCTGTTCAAGAAACTGCTGCCGAAGGGCGGCAAGGACGTACCAGGTTCCACCTCGCCGCCCGCCAGGGCGCCAGCCAGGACGGGCGGCGGCAACGACAAGGATGGCCACGACGGCGGCAAGACCAAGCAGACCAGGGAACCGAAAGGCGACAAGCCCTCCGACTGCTGCCCCAAGAACGGCGCCCCCGGCGGCAAGCCGGTGCAAAGCGCACACCCGGTGCACTTCGGTACCGGCGAGGAAATCCTGCCGCAGACGGACTTCGTGCTGGACGGCCCCACGCCGCTGGACTGGACCCGCACCTATCGCTCCGGCTCGGAGACGGAGGACTGGGGCCTGCTGGGCGCGCGCTGGGCCACGCCCTATACCAGTTCGCTTTCCGATTGCGCGCGGGGCATCGTCTACCACGAAGCGAGCGGCCGCGCGCTGCGCCTGCCGGCGCTGGCGCCGGGCGAGCAGCACGACCACCGCGCCGAAGGTTTCATCCTGCACCGCGACAGCGACACGCAGTTCACGCTGACGTGGCGCGACGGCAGCACCGACACCTTCGTGCTGGGCGGCGACGGCTGGCTGCCGCACGGCTATGATGGCGTGAACGCCATGCTGAAACCCCGCGAGCCGGTACGCACCCGGCGCTTTTATCTGACCCGGCGCGCCGAGCGCGATGGCAGCGGCATCACCATCGAGCGTTTTCAGCAGGCGCGCCCGGGCGAAGTGCTGCTGCGCGTGCGCACGGACGATGGCATGGTGATCGAGGCACTGCGCGACGCTTATCTGCCGGTCGAGATCGAACAGGACCGGGCTGCCGCGCCCCGCATCGGTCAGGTCGATCAGGTACTCGCCGATGGCACCCGCGTGTGCCATGTTCGCTATCGCTATGAGGCCGATGTGCTGCCGCCTGCCGATGCGGCTTCCGGCTCCTTCGACGCACTGCCGCTGCGCTGCGACCTGGTCGAGCAGTTCAATATCGCCAGCCAGTCGCGTAGCTACGCGTATGAACATCATCTGCTGGTGCGCTACACCACGTATTCCGGCTTTGCCCACGGCCTGCAATGGGTGAGCCTGGCCTTCCTGCGCGAGCGCTGGTCCGGCATCTCCCTGGACGACGCGCGGCTGATGGAACGCAATCCGATCGGCCTGCATAACAGCTACCAGGCGCGCGCCGTGCGCACCACCACCGCCGATGGCCGCAACGAAACGGCCATCGCCTATCTCGATGAAGACACCACGCGCGTAACGGAGCCGGACGGCGGCATCCTGGAATACCGCTTCAACGCCAACTGGCTGGCCACCTCCGTGCGCCGCATCGGCCCCGATGGCAGCGTGCGCCAACTGGGCCGCCGCGAATGGGACCGCGACGGCATGCTGCTGGCCGATATCGACGCCGATGGCGCGGCCACGCGCTATGGCTACGATGCCGCCGGCAACCTGACCACCGTCACCGATGCGCAGGGCCACGTCACCCGCATCGACTACGGCGCCGACAACCTGCCGGTAACGGTAACGGACGCGCTGGGCCACGCCACGCACAGCCGCTATGACGCCGCGGGCCGCCTGGTCGAACGCACCGATGCGCTGGGCCGGCGCACCGGCTATGCCTACGACGACAAGGGCCGGCTCGACATGGTGACGGACGCGCGCGGCGGCAACAAGCGCCTGGCTTACGACAGCGCCGGGCGCCTCGCGTCCTACACCGACTGCTCGGGCTTCACGTCGCGCTACCACTACGACGCCAGCCACCGCCTGGCCGAACAGGTCGACGCGATGGGGAACACCACCCGCTATCGCTACGACACAATGGGCCGCGTCGTCGAAGTGATTCACCCGGACGGTACGAAGGAAGGTTTTGAATACGACGCCGACAGCAACCTGCTGGCGCATATCGATGGCAAGGGCCAGCGCATGTGTTACCGCTACGACGGGCATGGCTTACTGGTGGAGCGCATCGATGCCAAAGAGCAGACGCTGGGGTACCGCTACGACAATGCGTTGCGCGTCACGGAACTCGTCAACGGCAACGACGAATCGTATTTCTTTACCTACGACGCCGAAGGGCGCCTGACCAGCGAGACCGGATTCGACGGCAAGGTCACCCGATACCTCTACAGCAACGCCGGCCATCTGGTTGCCAGCGAAAGTGCTGGCGTGCGCGTGGATTTCGCGCGCGATGCGCTGGGCCGGCTGCTGGCGAAAATCGATGCCGATGGCGCCGTGCGCTACGCCTACGATGCGCTGGGCCGCCTGATCGCCACGTCGACGCGCGAAGCCGAGCACCGCTTCATGTACGACGCGGTCGGGCAGTTGATCGACGAGCGCGCGGCCTACGCGCCCGGCCCGGCGCTTCTGCCGGGACAGGAAGCCGAGCCCGTTGCAGCGTTCACGATGACGCATGCCTACGATGAACTGGGCAACCGCATCCAGACCATCCTGCCGAACGGCCGGCGCATCGACACGCTGCGCTACGGCAGCGGGCATTGGCATGGCACGCTGTGGCAGGGTAAGACGCTGGTGGACCTAGAGCGCGATCACCTGCATCGCGAGGTTGTGCGGGAGCTGGGCAGCGGCCGCGAAAGGCTGACGGAGCGGCGCAGCTACGATCCGCAGTCGCGGCTGAGCGGCTTCACGCTCGACCTGGGTTCGAAGCGGCTGCGCGAGCGTCTTTACGAATACGACGCCACCGGTAACCTGGTGCATATCGATGACAAGGTGCGCGGCAGTATCCGCTATACCTACGATCCGTTGGGGCAGCTATTGTCGGCCGTGCAGCGCGATCTGACGGAAACGTTTGCGTTTGATCCGGCGGGTAATTTGCTCGATCCGGAGAGCGCTGCCGCGCCGATCGACACGCGGCAGGTGTTGCGTGAACTGGATGAGCAGCCTGCCGCTGGAACCAGGCCCCCCGCGCGGCTTGCCAAGGTGACGCATAACCTGCTGCGGCAGTACATGGGGTATGCGTACGAATACGATGTGCAGGGCAATACGGTGGTCAAGCGGCCGCGCCTGGCTAGGACGGCGAATGAAGAGGGTGTGCTGACATTTGAATATGACGCCGAGAATCGGTTGACGACGGCTGTGCGGACGTTTGCTACTTCACGTGTCGTTGCGCGGTATAGCTACGATGCGTTCGGGCGGCGGATTGCGAAGCGAGTCCATGAACAGAGGTGGGCGGAAGGGGAGGAGCCGCCACCTGTCGGCAATGCACATACCGGCAAGCTCACGCTGTTTGTGTGGGATGGCGATGTGATGGTGCAGGAGGTTGTGGCCGATAAAACGGTTACTTACGTTTATGAGCCGGACAGTTTTGTGCCGCTGGCAAGAATTGCTTCGGCAGGCGGCATCGACAACTATGCGCCGTTGACCGCGCATGTGAGGCAGATTCCGAGTTGGCAGCTGTCAGCAGTAGATAAGCAGCCGGATGCACATGTGTGGCTATGGCGGAGGCACCTGGACAACGAGCACGAACAGCTCCAACAGGTGCGTTGGCAGGCTCGACGAGCTAATGCCGACATCTCGGGTAGTCACGATGAAAATTTGTACTATCAGTGCGATCAGCTGGGTACGCCACTGGAATTAGTGGACGATCACGGCAGGGTTGCCTGGGCCGTACGTTATCGCGTCTGGGGCAAAGTGTTTCAGCATTTGATCCAGAGCGTTGAACAGCCACTGCGTTTCCAAGGCCAGTACTATGATCCAGAGACAGGTAATCACTATAATCGGAATCGATACTACGATTCGGCTGCTGGTCGCTACATAAGTCAAGACCCAATAAAGCTCAAAGGGGGGCTGAATCTCTATCAGTATGCGCCCAATCCGGTAAGCTGGCTAGACCCGCTGGGACTGGAGAAATACGTTGTAATCGGAGAAGGTCAATCGACAGTGGAGGCGTATGCTGCTGCCATGAGGGTTAAGCTGCCTTGCGTCGAATTTAGAACGATCAAGAAAGACTGGCCGAGAATGATGAAACAATCTGGAGCTCAAGATTTCCCAATTGGTGAATTCGATTGGGAAGCCAGGGCGGTTCAGGCGAATGCGGATTGGATTAAGAAAATGCATTCTGAGGGGTATTCATTCATAGATATCGGCGGAGATGAATCGCCTAATCGAAGCGCATTTTATGCGGTTGAAAAAGATACGTTGAGAGAAATCGGCGCGAAAGTCCATAAAGGCGCATCGAAGGCTATTGCTGAAGCGAAGAAGCTATCAAAGCCAAGTAATCGACCACCTAGCAAGGTATTATGTAAGCTATGACAAACGTAACTATAATTATTCCCGCTGAAAATGTCGCCGAAGTTAAGTCATATTATCGCGATGTGCTGTTATTTGTTGAGGAGGACGGTGTCTTTCTTCTGCCGGTTGGCAATTCGTCGATTGCTTTGCAAGTAATGGCTGTTACTCAAGAATCCATGCAACGCTATCCGCCGAAGAAGAATTTCCCCATATTCAATTGCATGGTAGAGAAAAACTTTCTGTCATACTGTTGGATGATCTATCAAAATGGCGGTTTGTTTGATGAGGTTTGTAAATGTGAAGAGGGTTATTATGCACGCGTTCGCGATCCGGCTGATAACCTGTTTGAAATTTCGTGTGCAAGCTTTGATGAAGATAGTGCCGGCTTTGATGTAGAAGAGATTTCGAAATGCTTGAAGTTAACTTTTAAGCGATCTCAGTCGTGCATGAAAGCTTCTCCGAGTGTCTTTATAATTTTGCCAGTCGATAACTGCGCGGAGGCGAAGCTATACTACCGTGATGTGTTATCGTTCAAAGAGATGAACGGGCTACTTTATTTGCCGGTAGATAATTTTGCGGCCTGTATTAAGTTAACAAAAATTGACGAGCAAGAGGAAAAATTCTTTCCCCCTGAAAGGAGATACATGAGCTTTTCCTATGCGCTGGAAAGAAATTTCCTCTCACATTGTTTAACAATGTACAAAAAAGGCGCTCTATTCGATACGGCGTGTGAGTTGCCGGGAGGCTATTTTGCAAGGGTTTACGATCCTGCAGGGAACCAATTCGAAATATTTTGTGAAAGCTTTGACGAAGACGATGATGCAGTTAGCTCTGCAGAAATGCCATTTTTTTTCCGTTATTAGCCTTACCAGCACGGGGTGCGTCACGTGGCTTGGCTTCAGAATTACTCGGCTTGTCACCGAAATTTCAGAAAGCAGTTAGATCCAGGTAGATCGAGGCGAATCGAATCTATTAGGACGCACGCCCCTCGATTTGAACGGCGCGTTGAGCAACATGAGCCATTGCTTGCTGAGACCAGCATATTCCACAAACAAAACCATGCTTGACACTCAACCTACTAGAAGGTAGGCTGTTCGCATGAACAAGTTGTCCAACACCTCCGAAGAAATCCTTTCCTGCGCGCGAGCCTTGATCGTCGCAGGTGGCTATAACGCATTCAGCTACGCCGATATCGCCGGCGTGGTGGGCATCCGCAAGGCCAGCATTCATCACCATTTCCCCAACAAGGTCGACTTGGTGAAGGCGCTCGTCGTGCAGCATCGACAGGCGACCGAGGAAGGGCTCGGCAATCTGCGCCATGCCATTCCCGACGCAATGGAACAGTTGCGGGCGTATGTCCGGCACTGGGAACAATGCATCGGCGATCTGAGTGCGCCGTTTTGCGTGTGCGCATTGCTGGCTGGCGAGCTGCCGGTCCTGCCGGAAGAAGTAGCGGTAGAGGTACGGTCGTATTTCCGGTTCCTGTCCGGATGGATGGCCTCGGTGTTCCAGCAAGGGGCGTCCCACGGGACGATTCGCTGCACGTATGCCCCGGAGGTCGAGGCGGAGATCTTCATGGCCACGATTCATGGAGCGATGCTGTCGGCCAGGGCGTATGGCGATGTAGCTGTCTTTGCAACGGTGGCGGAAAGCCAGCTGGCTCGTTATTTACCGCAGTCGTAGTTTGTTGCGCTTGTCATCGTATTGACGAGTGCATGGCTGTCGCACTATCCCACGCCATGATTTGGCGCCCAGCAGCGCCATTTCATTTGTCATCAAAGCCTACCAACTAGTAGGTATATACCTCAAACTTCAACGATTGGAGAAACACCATGACCCGACAACAAACTGGATCCGTGCCAGCGGCACCTGAGCACTGGCTGAAGCGCTACTACTTCATGCGCGCGGCGTTTTCGATCACCTGGATTATCGCGGTGCTGACGATCGCACAGTCTTCGGCTATGGCAGGCGCGATCCTGCTGGTCGGCTACCCTGTCTGGGATGCCGTTGCCAACTATCTCGACAGCAAGCGCAGCGGCGGGCTGGCGGCGAACCGCACGCAGTTGCTGAACGTCGTCGTCAGCATCGTCGTGGCGCTGCTACTCGCCGTCACGTGGCCGAACATGCACGGGGTGCTGGCTGTGTTCGGTGCCTGGGCCATCCTGTCCGGGTTGCTCCAGCTCGGCACTGCGATGCGCCGCTGGAAAAACCACGGGGCACAGTGGGCAATGGCCCTGAGCGGCGCGCAGTCCGCGCTGGCCGGTGCCTTCTTCATCTTCCAGGCGCGGATGCCGGCTGAGCCGACTGTTGCTTCCCTCGTGGGTTACGCGGGATTTGGCGCGTTCTACTTTCTGGCATCGGCACTGTCGTTGAGTGTTGTCGGGCGGCGCAAACGCCCATGATACGGCTGCCCTGCGTTGTGGGTCTGCAACCGCCTGATCGCTGGCGCCGGGAAACTGCGCCAGCGAGAGGGTTGCTACCCTCATCTTATTGTGTTCGTCGATTTGATATTTCGCGCTAGTTTGATGAAAAACCTTAACAGATTCTGGTGGGTATTTTCCGTACTTTAAGATTCACACTTGTTGATATCTCAAAAAAGAAACCCGTTAAAGAGTTTAGCAGCTTTCGCGTTTTCGCCTCTTGTAGTTTGAAATATTGACACCTCGCAAACGGGAATAATACGCAGCTGCACAGTAGTTAATTAAGGGAATTTTCTAAAAAATCATGACTTAAATTGGGAATCAATAATCTCGTAGAAAATTTTTCGTTTTTCGCAAAAAAACTACGTTTTGGCTCTGGCTAGTGTAATTTTTTTTTACTTATGATAGTCTTTGATTATTAATGGGAGGTCTATCATGAAGAAGCGTGGTGTCACGCATCGAATTGTTGTACTCTCTATTGCTTTGTTATCAGTGCAGTTGCCACACGGCGCATATGCACAACAAATGTCGCCAGTCGGCGTCCACGTCACTTCGCAGAGCCTGATCGAAGACCTCAGTGCCCCACTCGGCGTTGCGACCTCAGGCACAGCCCGCCCGCTAACTCCAATCACCTTGCTCATGATTAAGGACTTTGAAGGCTGGGCGGCATTGCACTACGACGACCCAGCGGGGTACTGTACTATTGGTTATGGGCACCTTATCTCTCTGAAGCGCTGCATGCATACTCCATTAGGAAAGTTCGCAAATCAACTGTCCTTGGGAGAGGGAAACGAACTTCTGGAGTTCGACACACGAAGCGCACGCCGAACTGTTCAGCAGCTCGTCTCGACAGAGTTGACGGACGATCAATATGGCGCATTGGCGTCTTTTGTCTTCAATATTGGTAAGCGGAAATTTGCAGAGTCCACGATGTTAGCGCTGCTCAACATGAAGGAGTTTGATGCAGCATCTAAAGAATTTCGCCGATGGATAAAAGCGAAAGGAGAGGTGCTCGACGGTCTGGTGGATAGACGAAAATGCGAGGAAGCGCTTTTTAATAAGGTGCTCAGGCTCGATAAGGAGGGTAAATTCAATCGGAATATGTGCCAGTCCTTTGGCGCCGCTCCCTCGGAAAATCTCATCGATATAGAGATAGGTGAGCAACTGAAAGGCGTAAAATGAAGAGCTCACATATTCTGAGGCGCGCGCTTTTCAACTATTTCTTGATAACGCTACTGGGAGCATCGGGCCCCTCGATTGCGCAAGTGCCAACGCTTTGCGTTTCGCAACATCTTGCATTGATAAAAAAGGATGGAAAGCAGCTTGGTATTGCCCCCGATGAGGCATCTGAACTTATCGGTAGAGTTGCGCGTTCCATTGGTTTGAGCCAAACGGTTACGACAGTTCCTTGCCATTTTTTTAGCAAAGCTGCGGCGTGGAATGCCCGAGATAACGCCGGCATTCCTGACGGCGATTACGTAATTTATAATCCGGATTGGGTTCGGGAAGTCATCGGCAGCGATCGGACGCAAGCGATCGCGTTATTTGGCCATGAGCTTGGACATTTCGTAAATCGCCACTTCGATACACGTCAGTACTTAAGCAGTATCGACAAGGAAAAAGAGGCAGACCGATTTGCTGGATGTGCGGTTGCGCGTTTGAAAGGTGATTTCGCAGCGCTTGACAATCTGTTTAAGCGCCTACGCGGCGACGTCAGTGCTGACTACCCGGATCGCTTAAGCAGTCTCGAAAGCGCTAGGGGGGGCTATGGAGATTGTGGTGGGGACGCAGCAAGGCGCTGTCGCCGTCCAGAACACGGGCTGGAGCGGTGGGGCACGGAAACCATTGTCACCCGTAGTTCGAACTGGCGCGGGGGGGGCGGGTCGCAACCGGGTTACTGTGCCGAGCTTGCGGCAGTTGTGCGCGTGCAATCAGCGCCGCTGGCGTTAATTGAAACAATTAATTCCAGCGAAACCTCCCGTGATTCCTGTGCGCCCTTTCGTTGTATTCAGTACGAGTACACTTGTTCTGTATCGGTCAAGCAGGATCCGGTGTATAAGGAAGTTGAATCAGCAAGTTGCCCCTAGTCTGGGAGACGCTTCCAACGAACACATGCGAAATTGTTCCTGATTTTTTTGAGGACGACAAATTAGAGGATCATGATCTCGGCGGCTGGCATAAAGATTTTACGTAATACATTGCCGTTATGATGTCGAACGTACGGTGGCTGACTAGACAAAAATAATCGTATCTGCTGTTAGATGTTTAGGTTTGTGAGATCATATGTCTCGTCGCAGCATGGCTCGGTTCTGCGCTAAAACCATGCTTAACGAGTGATCGCCGGCTGTTCGCCGCGTTCGTCGATGTGTCGCAGCACGTCACCAGCCCGAGCATGAGTTCACCATCCGATCGTGCTGTTGTTACGCCAGACGCTACATCGGCCGCTTGACGACCTGCTCTATATCACCCGACAGTACAGCGACGCCGAGGTATCGCGTTCGGCTATCTCCTACCTACTCAAACGTGATGGCATGGCAAGGCTCGAGAATGTAATTCCCAAGGCCGAAAGAGAAACTGTATCGACGAAGAAGACCATCAAAGACTATGGAGCAGGGCTTTCTTCATGTCGGTATCAACTATTGCCACAAATTGCTGATGAGGGTTCACGCCGCTTTGTCCGTCGCCATCGATCGAGCTACACTCTGGGTGTTCCTGCACATCTATAGCGACATGAGCGATGGCAACAGCGTCGACATCCTGGCCGGCTCACGCTAATATCACCCATCAAATCCAGCAAGATCCTGACCGACAATGACTCGCAATTTATGAACCGTTTTGTAGCGAAAGATAAGAAACCGAGTGATGGAATGCGTTCGACAAAGGCTGCGCCGACATTGACGCGGACCACTGCCTGGCGTCAGCACGACATCTGTAACCAGCGATATGGTCACTGATCTAGTAACAGACACGCTTTGATAGTAGGGCTGACTTGGGAAAGACTTGCCCACTATCCCTAGCTCTACAATCACCATATTCCGTAGCGCGCCATCGGCTCGACAATGCGAGTACATGCTCTCAAAATTGGCAACGCTGGAGCCCGAATTATCTTTAAACACGTCTACGATCAGACGAGACTCGAAAGTTTAAGTACCGCATATAAAAAGAATTCTTGTCATTGCGTGACTCATCGATTGAGGGCGCGAGGGTTCTTGGAGTCCATCCACCTCGGTGAAGTTGGCCGTCTGATTTCTGATTACACTGTCCCGATTGAGAAGTTGTCAACAGCCCGCGATGCCGCGTAGAATGCTGCTGACGCGGGTGTAGCTCAATGGTAGAGCAGGAGCTTCCCAAGCTTAAGACGAGGGTTCGATCCCCTTCACCCGCTCCAGTATTCATACCCAGATCCACAATGTTCGCAGCCAGCCCGCAGGCGAGATCGCCAGTAGCGGGCCAGCCAACCGAAAGTCTTCCGAACAGCCGCATGTTCCCGCGCGTCGCCATTCAACTGCTGCTCTCCCTGCTGTTGCTGGTATCCCAGCAACTGGCGCTGGCGCACGGCTATACGCACGTTCAGCGCATCGGCACCGAGCAACTGCAGGGCAAGGACGATGGCGGCCAGCAGGCGCCCGCCGCGGACAGCCTGTGCGCGCAGTGCCTGTCGGCCGACCAGCTGGCGTATGGGCTTGGCGTTCCCAGTTACCACTTCAGGGTCGCCGGCAACGGCTACCTGCCATCGGAAGAAACGTTCGCACGGCCGCCCAGCGCCAAAGCTGTCCGCGCCTTCCAGCCACGTGCCCCGCCCCGGGCCTGACCAGCACAAGTCATCTGCAACTTGAGCCGCCGCGCATGCACTTGCGCGGCGGCGGCTCGTCATTCTCCCTATCGAGGTACGCATCACATGAACACCCAAAAAACGTTGCTGGCCAGCGCCATCCTGGCCGCCATTTCTTCCATCGCCCACGCCGATACGGCCAGTGCCGATCCGCAAGGCGCCGGTGCACAGGGCACCGGCCAGGTCCAGCAGGTCGTCGTCACCGCCAATCCATTCCGCAGTGCCGAAGGCGACCAGATCCTCACGCCGGCCAAGGTGCTGCAGGGCGACGAGCTGCGCGACAAGGCCGGCAGTTCGCTGGGCGAGACGCTATCGCAGGAACTGGGCGTGTCGGCTTCCGCATTCGGCGCCGGCGCGTCGCGCCCGATCATCCGCGGCATGGAAGGGCCGCGCGTAAAGATGCTGGAGAACGGCATGGCCGTGTCGGACGTGTCCGGCCTGTCGAACGATCACGCCGTCGCGGCTGAAGGTGCCGTGGCGCGCCAGATCGAGATCCTGCGTGGCCCGGCCGCGCTGCTGTATGGGTCCGGCGCGATCGGCGGGCTGGTCAACGTCGTCAACGAACGCATTCCCACCACGCTGGAGCCGAAACCGACCGGCCAGGCCGAAGCGCGCTACAGCACCGTCGATACGGGCAAGAACGCATCCGGCACGCTGGACGGTTCGGTCGGCAAGTTCGCGCTGCACGCGGACGGCAACTGGCGAAACGCGGACGACTACAAGATTCCCGGCACGCGCACGGCCGGCGATCCGGACTCGGGTTCCGGCCGCCTTGCCAACTCGTTCACGCGCGAGCGCAACGCGGGCATCGGCGGTTCGTATGTCGGCGACTGGGGCTATGCCGGTGCCTCGGTGTCGCACCTGACGAACCTGTACGGCATCCCCAGCGCGGAAGGTTCGCGCATCGACCAGGAGCAGACACGCTACGACATCGAAGCCCTGGTCAGGGCGCCATTTGCCGGTTTCGAAAACCTGAAATTCAAGGCCGGCCATACCAGCTACGAGCACGCCGAGCTGGGCGAGAACGATGCGCCCGAAGTCGTCTTCGACAACCGCTCGACCGAAACCCGCGTCGAACTGTCGCACCTGCCGGTGGCCGGCTGGCGCGGCACCTTCGGCCTGCAGACCGAGAACACGCATTTTTCGGCGCTGTCGGCGGAAGGCGGGCCGGATACGGTGCCCGTCACGCGCTCCACGTCGCAGGCCGGCTTCCTTGTCGAGGAAAAGGACCTGGGGCCGGTGCGCCTGTCCGCCGGCGGCCGGCTGGAACACGTAAAACGGCAGCCGATCACGGGGCTGGACCGTTCGTTCGACCTGAAGTCCGGCTCGGTGGGCGCGCAGTGGCCGTTCATGCAGGGCTATGCCGCCGGCCTGACGTACTCGTATGCGCAGCGCGCGCCGGCCACCGAAGAGCTGTACTCGCACGGCCCGCACGATGCGACCGTCACGTTCGACATCGGCAATCCCGATTTCCGCAAAGAGGTGTCGCGCAACGTCGAGCTGTCGGTGCAGAAGACGAATGGGCTGGTGCGGTGGAAGGCGAACTTGTACCGCAACAAGGTCGATGACTTCATCTACGGCAACGTCACCGGGATGCTGGTCGATGAAGAAGGCAATCCAGGCGAGGAACTGCGCGAGCGCATCTTCGAGCAGGCCAATGCGACGATCCGCGGCGCCGAGGCCGAGCTGACGGTCAACGAGCATGGCGCCGGCTGGTCCGGCCGGCTGTTCGCCGACACGTCGCGCGGCAAGCTCGATGCCGGCGGCAGCCTGCCGCTGCAGCCGGCCGACCGTGTCGGCGCTTCGGTTGCCTACAAGATGGATGCCCTGCGTGCCGGTTTGTCGCTGGTACATGCGCGCGGTCAGGACCGGCTCGCGTCGTTCGAAGGTACGCCGACGGACAGCTACAACCAGTTGAACGCCAATCTGTCGTACACGCAAAAGGCCGGCGCCTATGACCTGACCTATTTCCTGTTGGCGAAGAACCTGTTGAACGACGAAATCCGCGTCTCCACGTCGGTGCTGAAGGATATTGCGCCGCTGGCCGGCCGCGGCATCGTCTTCGGCGTGCGGGCGAAGTTCTGATGTTGCCTGATTTTCGGTTACCGGCAGTGCCTTAGCGTTCGTTACAGCACGCCTGCCGCGGGGCCGTGCGCGCCGTCCTGTCCGTTTCGCTAAGATGTTTCGGCATCAGCGTTTGGCATCACAGCGGAAGGAAGCACCGTGGCCCCGCAGCACCTGTACAAATACCGGCCGTTCACCAGCGAATGCGATATCGAGTTCACGCGGCAGATCGTGTGCGACAACACGATCTACTTCGCGCCGCCGTGCACGTTCAACGATCCGTTCGATTCGCGGCCCGCATTCACGTTCGATGCGCCGTTCGACGAGATGAAGGCGTATTACCGCCGCATGTGCAGCAAGCAGATGCCGCAGTTGACCGAGCGGGACTGCGAGGAAGAGCTGGAAAAGATCCTGGCCGATCCCGGCACGGACCTGCGCTCGCCGCAGGGACAGCAGAAGATCCAGCAGCTTCATTCGAGGATCCTGGCCGAGGAGGTGGGTGTGCTGTGCCTGTCCACGGAACGCGACCATATCCTGATGTGGTCGCACTATGCCGACTGCCACCGGGGCATCTGCCTGCGCTTCGATGCGCGCGCGGCATTCCTGCGCGACGCCCGGCCCATCGGCTACGAGCCGCGCCGCGAGCTGATCAATCCATTCCGCGATGCCGACGAGGACATGGCGGCCAAGACCTTCCTGATGAAGAGCCGGCACTGGGTGTATGAGGGCGAGTGGCGGGCAATCCGCTATGACGGGCCGGGGCCGGTGGAGTTCGCGCCGGAAGCGCTGACGGGCATCGTGCTGGGCGCGAGTGCGTCGAAGGAGGCGGAGGAGCAGGTGCGCGAATGGGCGCGGTGCCGCCGCGCACCGCTGGAACTGCTGCGCGCCTATCCGGACCAGCAGGAGTTCCGCCTGCATATCCGCCCGCTGGATCGTTGAAATCGCCGGGCCCGAACTTGCCGCAAGGTGCGTGAGCTAACTGACTATCAACGAGCCGCGCGCGATCCTTTCATGAACGACGTTTGTCGTGCTTCCGTTTATGGATCAAAGGAGAACATCATGTCGGATAACCTGCAAGAGCGCGGTCCGCAGGATCGCAGCCGCATCAACGTCCACGAAGAGTGGGAATTGCGTTACTGGACCAAGGAGCTGGGGCTGTCGGCGGACGAGTTGCGCCAGGCTGTGAAGGATGCGGGCCCCAGCGTCAAGGCGGTGCGCGAGCACCTGGGCAAGCCTGCTTGAACAGTGCTGTCCCCGCGGCAAGCGTGCGCGCGGCACCTGTCGCGCGTGCTAGCATCCGCGCTTTCAAAATGTCAAAGTAGCATGACCGAAGATATCTGGGTAAAGGGTTACGTCTACAGTGTCGAGGTGGCGGAAGAGTCCGGGCGTTATCGCGGCCGCATCCACATCAAGGCGCACCGTTATTCGGGCCGCACGTTCGAGCCCCCCATCGTCATCGATACGCCCGCGCTGTTCAAGCGCGGGCATGCGGCCGAGATCGAGGCGCGCGCACTGGCGCGCGAGCTGATCGACGGCGGCCATCTCGAAGAACATATCACCGCCATCCGGCAGGAAGCCGCATTGCCGGTCACTCCGGCCGCTCAGCCGCTCAGCGATACATCCAGCCACACCGAATAGGCAAGGCGCTTGCCTTCCCACGTGCCGCCGCCGCGCACCGCGGCGTCGGTGGACGTCGGCTTGCCTTCGATCTCATGGCGCGCCAGCATCTGGCGAAATGCCAGCGCATCTTTCGGCGCCAGGTAACCGACCATCTGGCCGGACAGGAACACGGCCACGGCCTTGTCTTCATAGGGGTTGGCATCGTCCGGCAACAGCAGCGCCGGGTGGCGCGCGTCCGCCTTGGTGTCGCCATGTTCGCCGGCCAGCGCGCGGATCGTGTCGCGGTAGCGCGATTCGCCCACCACTTCCAGTTCGAAGCGGCCGCCGTCGGTCCAGTGCCGCACCGGTTCGCCCTCCGGGACCGGTGTGTAGGAGCCGCCGGTGGGATGCCCCTGCCATGGCGCCGGCTTCGGCCGGCCCTTCAGCAGGAAGTACAGCGCCAGCAGCGCCACGATGATGATTGCGATGTTGAGGGCTTGTTGCACGGATCGGTCCGGAAATTGGCGGGGCCGCTATTATCGCAGCCCGGCCGGCGCCGAATAGGTAAATTCCGTGTGGCGGTCGCGCGAGACGACCTGCAGCGTGCCGCCATGGGCACGGGCGATTTCGGCAGCGATGTACAGGCCCAGGCCGAGGCCGCGCCGCGGCTGGGTGTCGTCGTCGCGCCAGTAGGGCTGGAACAGCTTGTCGAGTTTCTCGGGGGCGATCGTCTCGCCTTCGTTGGC
Source organism: Pseudoduganella umbonata (assembly GCF_014192225.1). Taxonomy (GTDB): domain Bacteria; phylum Pseudomonadota; class Gammaproteobacteria; order Burkholderiales; family Burkholderiaceae_D; genus Rugamonas; species Rugamonas umbonata. Next base: position 189,569 of record NZ_JACHXS010000002.1, read on the forward strand.
CACGGTCAGCACGAATGCGCCATCTTCCACGCGAGCGGACACGCGCACCGGCGTGCCGGGTTCGCCGTAGCGCAGCGCGTTTGCCAGCAGGTTCGACAGCAGTTGCGTCACGCGGTCGCGGTTGCACCACACCGTGCCGGGGATGGCGATATCGCTGGCGACTGTGCGCTGCGGATGTTCGCTCCGGCATTCGATGACGGTCTGCGCCAGGGCGTCGGCCAGGTCGTCCACCGGCTCCAGCTCCAGCGCGATGCCGCCGCCCAGGCGGCCGCGGGTGAAATCGAGCACGTCCTCGATCATGCGGCCGATGCGCTGGCCGCTGCGCTGGATCGTGCGGGCGATCGTCAGCGTGGTCTCGTCGCCGCCGCGCCGCTGCAGGATCTGCGCACCGTGCAGGATCGACGACAGCGGCGTGCGGATATCGTGCCCCAGTACCGCGATGAAGCCCTCGCGCAGCAGGGCGGTGGTTTTCTCGTCCGTCAGCTCGGCGATCCGGCCGGCATGGCGCCGCTCCGCTTCGAGCTGCTTCGAGATCAGCTGCGCGAACAGTTCCAGCGACTTCACCGTCTTCGATTCGGACAGCACCAGCGGGCGCGGATCCAGGCCGCACAGCGTGCCGAAGAAGGCGCCGCTGCCGTCGTAGACGGGAATCGAGATATAGCTTTCGAAACCGTACTGGCGCGGGCAGGGGTGGTTGCGGAACAGCTCGTCCTGGCTGACGTGGTCGATCACGATGACCGCATCGGCCTTGCGCACGCTGTCGCACAGCGTGGTCGCGACATCGAGCGGATCGCCCGGTTGCAGGCCGAAACCCAGCTTGTCGAGCACCGCGCAGGTGGTCCAGCTGGTCGGTGTCACGTGCGCCACGCAGACGAAGCGCAGGCCCGTCATTTCGGCCATGACGGAGAGGATGTCCGGTACGCATGGCAGTGCCTGGACTGCCTGTACCGGAGGCGGCCATGCTTGCGTCATGTTCGTCCCGGAAACTGTTTGAAGGGAAAGTGTAGCAGACCAAGGGGTACGTCCGGCAGGGAGGCAACTGCTATAATCGCCCTTTTTTTCAGCAAAGTTCCATGTCTTCCGAAACCCCACCGAAGGGCCCCGCGCGGTCCATGCTGTACGACCCGACCGAACGCCGCATCAAGAGCTTCGTCACCCGCGCCGGCCGGCTGTCCACCGCGCAGGAGCGCGCGCTGAACGACCTGGGGCCGCAATTCATGATCGAATATGCCAAGGCGCCGCTGGATACCGTGGCCGCATTCGGCCGCACCGCGCCGGTCGTGCTGGAAATCGGCTTCGGCATGGGGCAGACCACCGCGCACATCGCCAGGCACATGCCGGAGAAGGATTTCATCGGCGTGGAAGTGCATACGCCGGGCGTGGGCAGCCTGCTGAAACTGATCGGCGAGGAAGGCCTGGCCAACCTGCGCGTGATCCAGCACGATGCGGTCGAGGTACTGAACAACATGATCCCGGCCGGCACGCTGGCCGGCGTGCACGTGTTCTTCCCGGACCCGTGGCACAAGGCCCGCCACAACAAGCGGCGCCTGATCCAGCCACCGTTCGTGAAGCTGCTGGTCGACCGCCTGCAGCCGGGCGGCTACCTGCACCTGGCGACCGACTGGGAAGACTACGCGGTGCAGATGCTGGAAGTGCTGTCCGCCGAGGAAGGCCTGCAGAACACCGCCGAAGGCTACGCGCCGCAGCCGGCCTACCGCCCGCTGACCAAGTTCGAGAACCGCGGCTTGAAGCTGGGCCACGGCGTATGGGACCTGGTGTTTACGAAGAAGTAAGCCTGCATTCGGTAAGCCTGCATTGCCGTCATGAGCGCGCCGGTGCCGCCCCCGCGGCGGCCGGCGTTTTCGTTTTCGCCGGCAGGAATGCCAGCAGGTTGCCGGCGATGACGAGCGCCAGCCCGGCAAGGGCCATGGCGCTCCACCGGTAATCCTCGTAGACCGACGACACCGTCAGCGCCACGACCGGGAAAAGCACCGTGCAGTAAGCGGCGCGGTCCGGCCCCATCCTCCCCACCAGCAGCAGGTATGCCGTAAAGCCGATCACCGAGCCGGGGATCGCCAGGTACAGCAGCGAACCCAGGTACTGCGGCGTCGGCTCGATACGGAACGGCATGCCCAGCGCCAGCGCGCCGAGCGTGAGGATGGCGGCACCGATGAACATGGCCCACGTGTTCGTCAGCCATGGCGTCAGGCCCAGCGCCTGCATTTTCGACGACAGCAAATTTCCCGCTGAGAAGCACAGCGTGCCCAGCAGCGCCAGCGCCAGTCCCGCCAGCATATCGCCGTCGTGCCAGTGGCCCTGCATCTGCGGCAGGAACAGCAGGGCGATGCCGCCCAGGCCCAGCGCCGCGCCACCCATCACTGTCGGGCGGATCGGCCGCCCCAGGAACAGCCGGCCGTTGATCGCGTTCCACACCGGCGCGGTGGAAAACACCACGGCCACGAGACCGCTCGGCACGTGCGCGCTGGCATAGTAGAAACACAGGAAATTGCAGCAGAACAGCGCCACGCCCTGCGCCACCAGGTAGCGCCACGCGCGGCGCGGCGGCCACACCGGCTTTCTCGTCACCACCAGGATCAGCAGCAGCACCGCCGCCGCCAGCCAGAACCGCCACGCGATCGACACCGGCGCCGGCACCTCGCCCAGCTGCAGCTTGATCGCGATCCAGGTGGTACCCCAGATCAGCACCGTTGTTATGTAAAGAAGAGCATTCATTGCCACATCCAAAAAGTTTCCAAAATTCGGGGTCTGACCCCGGTTTTGGGAAAGATTGCCTTGAGAAAGGTTGCCAGGAACCGGGGTCAGACCCCGGTTTTCGGCAATATTGCGCGGTGGGATCGTTGGCTGGTTGTCTGGTCTTGCGCATTTGCCAGGGCGGACGGTCGGCGAAGCGCGTGAGGGTGCTAGACTTTTCACCATGAACCTCGACTCTCTCCTTGCCGGCCCGATCGACGGCAGCCGCCTGGCGCCGGCGGCGCGGGCGGCGCTCGCGGCGGCGCCGCGCGATGCGATGGGGCATGCGGTGTTTCGCACGATGAGCGGCACCGATGCCAGGCTGGAACGCTTCGCGTGGCTGGGCGATGGCCTGGCGGCGGCGGTGTGGGAACGCCATACGGACGAGCAGCTCACCGTCTACAGCGAGCCCGGCCATCACACGCTGTCGTGCTACCTGACCGGCGGCTACAGTGTCGAGCGCAATGGCGCGCCCGGGCAGTTCGGGGCGCCGCATCGTTTGTGTTCGCTGCCGGACTGGCACGAGTCGCGCTGGCTGGTGCGCGATTCGCTGCGGCTGATGCACATCTACTTCATGCCGGACCAGCTGACCCGCCGGGCCGTGCTGGAACTGGACCGCGAGCCGCGCGAGCTGATGCTGCAGGACCGCACCTATTTCGACAACCCGGCGCTGGCGCGCCTGTGCACATCGCTGCTCGACGCGCCATGGCTGGGCAGCGACGGCCTGCTGCGCGCCAACGAGATCACGCACGAGGCGCTGTCGCAGCTATTGCGCGACCAGGCCACGCTGCGCCCGGACCTGCGGCTGAAGGGCGGGCTCGCGCCTTATCTGCGGCGCCGTCTGGCGGACTGGATCGAGGCGCACCTGCACGAGGCCATCACGCTGGGCCGGCTGGCCGAAGTGGCCTGCCTGTCCGAGTTCCACCTGGCGCGGATGTTCCGCAGGTCGTTCGGCATGCCGCCTTCCGCCTGGATCGCGGGGCGGCGCATCGATCGGGCGAAGATGTTGCTGAAGAGGGGGGCGCTGCCATTGCAGCAGGTGGCCGATGCGTGCGGCTATGCGGACCTGTCCCATTTCAGCCACCGCTTCCGTGCGGCCACGGGCGCGCCGCCGGGGCAGTGGCGCAGCGTCGTCAGCAGCTGATCAGGCCAGGTCGCCGATCAGGCGAACGATGTCCTCGCCGTACGAGGCAAGCTTTTTCTCGCCGACGCCGGAAACACCGCGCAGGTCGTCCAGCGACGTGGGCCTGGCCTTGGCGATCTCCCTCAGGGTGGCGTCGACGAAGATCACGTAGGCCGGCACGTTGTGCTCGCGCGCGGCGCCCATCCGCCAGGTGCGCAGGCGTTCGAAGATGGCCTGTTCCGCCGAGTCGAGATCCATTTCCACGTAGCCCTTCGGTGCCGAGCCGCGTTTCACCTTCACCGGTTTCTGGTACTGCCGCAGCTGCACCTTCTGGCCGCCTTTCAGCACCGGGCGGGCCGCATCGGTCAGTTTCAGTGACATGTACTGGTCGTGATCCACCGTGACCAGGCCCAGCGCGATCACCTGCCGCAGGATGGCGCGCCATTCCTGCTCGCTGCGGTCGGCGCCGATGCCGAATACCGACAGCTGGTCGTGGCGCCAGGTACGGATGCGCTCCGTTTCCGCGCCGCGCAGCACCTCGATCACGTGGGTGGCGGCAAAGCGCTGGTCGACACGGTAGATCGTCGACAGCAGCTTCTGCACCGGCACCGTGCCGTCGAAGGACACGGGCGGGATCAGGCAGGTATCGCAATTGCCGCACGGCGAAGACGCTTCGCCGAAATAATCCAGCAGCCGTACGCGCCGGCACGACAGCGTTTCGCACAGGCCCAGCATCGCATCGAGTTTCGCGCCCAGCACGCGCTTGAAATCCTCGCCCGCCTCGGATTCGTCGATCATCCGGCGCTGCAGCACCACGTCCTGCAGGCCATAGGCCATCCAGGCGCTGGCCGGCATGCCGTCGCGGCCGGCGCGGCCGGTCTCCTGGTAATAGCCCTCGATGCTTTTCGGCAGGTCGAGGTGGGCCACGAAGCGCACGTCCGGCTTGTCGATACCCATGCCGAACGCGATCGTCGCCACCATCACGATGTTTTCCTCGCGCAGGAAGCGGGCCTGGTTGGCCGCCCGTTTCGCATGGTCCATGCCGGCATGGTAGGGCAGGGCGCGGATGCCGTTCTCGTTCAGCAATTCGGCCGTTTCCTCGACCTTCTTGCGCGACAGGCAATACACGATGCCCGAATCGCCCGTGTGTTCGCCGCCGATGAAGTCCAGCAGCTGCTTGCGGCCATTGGTCTTTTCGACAATCGAATAGCGGATGTTGGGGCGGTCGAACGACGACACGAACTGCGCGGCATTGGTGAGATCGAGGCGGTGCGCGATCTCGGCGCGAGTCTGCTGGTCCGCCGTGGCCGTGAGCGCGATGCGCGGCACGCCGGGGAACTGCTCGTGCAGCACCGACAGTTTGATGTATTCGGGCCGGAAATCGTGGCCCCATTGCGATACACAGTGCGCCTCGTCGATGGCGAACAGCGCGATCTTCGAATCCTGCAGCAGGTCGAAGCAGCGCTGCGTCATCAGCCGTTCGGGCGCCACGTACACCAGGTCGAGCTGGCCGGTGCGCACCATGCGCTCGATACGGGCGGTTTCCTCCCACGTTTGGGTGGAATTGAGGAAAGCGGCGCGCACGCCCACTTCGGCCAGCGCATCCACCTGGTCCTGCATCAGCGCGATCAGCGGCGAAATCACCACGCCCACGCCATCGCGCAGCAGCGCGGGAATCTGGTAGCACAGCGACTTGCCGCCGCCGGTGGGCATCAACACCAGCGCATCGCCGCCATTGGCGACCTGTTCGACGATTTCAGCCTGCTGGCCGCGGAAGGCCGAGTACCCGAACACCGATTCGAGCAGGTGAAGGGCGCGTTGGGAGATGTCCAGTTGATCCATTGATATGCTTTTAAACCCGGGATGAGATTCGGCCCGGGCGTGATGCCAGGGTCTCAGTCGACCCAGGCAACGGTACCGGTATAGGCAGTGGCGAGAACCACGATGCCGAACACTATACGGTACCACGCAAAGATGGTGAAGTCATGCGTGCTGATATAACGCAGCAGCCACCGCACACACAGGAAGGCGGAAATGAACGCGGAAATCGCGCCGATGCCGAACAGCGGCAGGTCGGCCGCCGACAGCAGCGCGCGTTCCTTGTACAGCGAATAAAACGTGGCGCCCAGCAGCGTGGGAATGGCCAGGAAGAACGAGAATTCGGTCGCCGCCTTGCGCGACAGGCCCAGCATCATGCCGCCGATGATGGTGGCGCCGGAGCGGCTGGTGCCGGGAATCAGCGCGAATGCCTGGGCGCAACCCACCTTTAGCGCGTCGGCCATCGTCATGTCGTCGACCGAGTGGATGCGCACGGAGACCGGATTGTTCCGGGCGCGGCGCTCCACCCAGAGGATGACCAGGCCGCCGACGATGAACGCGGTGGCCACCGGCACCGGCGCGAACAGGTTTTCCTTGATCAGGCCGCTGAAGAACAGGCCCAGCAGGGCGGCGGGGAAGAAGCCGACGATCACGTTCATCATGAAGCGCCGTGCTTTCGGGTCGGAGGCCAGGCCGGCCAGGACCGCCCCGATGCGCACGCGGTACTCCCAGATCACGGACAGCATCGCACCGCCCTGGATCGCGATCTCGAATACCTTGACTTTCTGGCCGGTAAAGTCCAGCAGGCTTGCCGTCAGGATCAGGTGGCCAGTGGAAGAGATGGGCAGGAATTCGGTAAAACCTTCGACCAGGCCCATGATCAGGGCCTTCAGCGCGAGAACGATATCCATGTGTGTGGCAAGGAGGGTAGAGGGAGATGCGCGCAACATGCGAAACGACCAATGCGGAACGGCGCGCGCCGAAGCTTACCACGTTGCGACCTCGACAATAAGGCGCCAGGGCCGCCGCCCGGATTCCTGTGTGATCAAGGGCTGGTCAAGTCATCATCATGGTCGGCGGTCGGCGACACCTCCGATGATGTTATAAATCAATAATCAAAATTGCCTTATGGATAAAGATGACTTTCCATCTTTTCCAGGAGGCACCCATGAAAAACCATGCCAACGCGGCACGCGCCCATTTCATTTTCGCCGGGTGCTATGTGCTGCCGGTCATCGTACTGCTCGCCGCCGGGCCGCTGCTCGGCATCGAGATCGGCTGGCAACTGCCGGCATGCGCCGCCGCGCTGGCGGCCGTGCATGCAATGATGGGGTGGGGTGCGGCGAAGGCGAAAAACTGGGCGCGCGTGCTGACCCTGGTCCTGGCCTTTCCGGCGCTGCTGGCCGTGCCGCTCGGCACCCTGGTGGCGATCCAGCTGATTTCATACTGCTGGCTCGGCTGGGATGGCCGTCGGGCTTTGCCGGCACTGGCCGGTTTTTCGGCCGCGACGAAGTAAGGCCGTTCATCCGCAGATCCGGCATCGCCGCGTTCATCAGAGTTCCCGCTTTCGCCCTGTTCGGCGCCGTCGCATCGATTGCGACCGCGCGCTTTTTTGTTTTGACTTTCGGCATTACCCGGCTTACTATTTTCAGCAAAATTGGTAGCGGTACCACGGAAGTATTCCGAATAGCGTCCAAAACAAATAATGGAGACAAGATGCTGAACCGTTTTTCCGCTGTCGCCGTGGCCGCGCTGGCATGGCATTGCCTGGCGTTTGCCCAGACCGCCACGCCATCCCACCATCAGACTTTCCAGAACCAGCCCCTGCAAAACCAGACGTTACAGAATCAGACGTTACAGAATCAGACGTTACAGAACATCTACGGCCGCACCCACCAGAACCTCGACGGCCGCTGGCACTACATCGTCGATCCCTACGAAACGGGCTACTACGACTACCGCCGCAAACCCTACGACGAGTCCGAAAAGGGCACCGGCGGCTACTATGACGACCGCCAGCCGAAGGACAAAGGCGACATCGTCGAATACAGCTTTGACGGCTCGCCCACGCTGGCCATACCCGGCGACTGGAATTCGCAGGACGCCAAACTGGAATTCTACGAAGGCACCGTGTGGATGCGGCAGAAGTTCACTGCCGCGCCGAAGGAGGGGAAACGTTATTTCCTGTACTTCGGCGCCGTGAACTACGAGGCGCACGTCTACCTGAACGGCAGGAAACTTGGCAGCCACAAGGGCGGGTTCACGCCTTTCCAGTTCGAGGTCACGGGCAAGCTGGCCGCCGGCTCGAACACCGTGGTCGTCAAGGCCGACAACAAACGCCACCAGGATGAAATCCCCACCGTCTCCACCGACTGGTGGAATTACGGCGGCATCACGCGCGACGTGCTGCTGGCCGAAGTGCCGGACACCTACATCGCCGACTACAAGGTACAGCTGGCGAAGGGCGATGCGCGCCGCATCGAGGGCTATGTGCAACTCGACGGCAGCCGGAAGGAGCAGGAAATCACCGTCGCCATCCCCGAGGCAAACCTGTCGGCCAGGGTGCGCACCGATGCCAACGGCCGGGCGGCGCTCCGCATCCCCGTCGGCAAGCTGCGCTACTGGTCGCCGGAAGACCCGAAGCTGTACGGCGTGACGATCGCCGCCGGCAGCGACAGGGTGGCAGACCGCATCGGTTTCCGCACCATCGAAACGCGAGGCAAGGACATCCTCCTCAACGGCAGGTCGACGTTCTGGCGCGGCGTGTCGATCCACGATGAAAACCCGCTGATCCCGGGCCGGCTGCGCGGCGCCGGCGACATGCGCATGCTGCTGCAGTGGGCCAAGGACATGAACTGCAACTATGTGCGGCTGGCGCACTACCCGCACAGCGAGGAAATGATACGCCTGGCGGACGAGATGGGCCTGATGGTGTGGGCCGAAGTGCCCGTCTACTGGACGATCTCGTGGCAGAACCCGGATACCCTGCGCAACGCCCGGCAGCAGTTGACCGAGCTGGTCGTGCGCGACAAGAACCGCGCCAGTGTCGTGGTCTGGTCGATCGGGAACGAGACGCCGGTCAGCGAGCCGCGCAACGCCTTCATGTTCACGCTGGCCGACACGGTGCGCGCGCTGGACGATACGCGCCTGGTCGGCGCCGCGCTGGAGGTGCACCGCAACGGCAAGGAAGTGACGGTCGAAGACCCGCTGGCGGAAAAGCTCGATCTCGCCAGCTTCAACGAATACGCCGGCTGGTACTGGGCCAGCAACAAGGACATGCTGGACTTCCACTTCAACATCCCGTACGACAAGCCGGTGATGATCACCGAGTTCGGCGCCGATGCGCTGGGCGGCTTCCATGGCGACGCCGACACGCGCTGGAGCGAGGAATACCAGGACCAGCTCTACAAGAACCAGTTCAGGATGCTCGAAGCGATTCCCGGCCTGCGCGGCATCACCCCGTGGGTGCTGGTGGACTTCCGCTCGCCGCGCCGTCCGCACCCGTACTTCCAGGACTTCTGGAACCGCAAGGGCCTGATCTCGCAGACAGGCAAGCGCAAGCAGGCGTTCCACACCCTGAAGGCGTACTACGACAAGAAGCAGCAACAATACCAACAATATCAATAGGAGACCGTCGATGACGTTACGACCCATCGCGCTGGCCGCGTCGCTGATCGCGCTGCCGGCCCTTGCGCTCGCCCAGGACGCGATCGACCGCAAGGTCGATGCGCTGCTCAAGCAGATGACTTTGCAGGAAAAAGTCGGCCAGTTGCACCAGCTGTCCGGTGCCGAGGCCACCGGGCCGGAGGCGGCCAAGCGGGCCAGCCAGAACACCGAGATCCGGGCCGGCAATGTCGGCTCGATGCTCAACATCAAGGGCGCGAAGGAGACGCGCGAAGCCCAGGCGCTGGCGCTGCAGTCGCGGCTGAAGATCCCGCTGCTGTTCGGACTGGACGTCATCCACGGCTATAAAACCGTGTTCCCGGTACCGCTCGGCGAAGCGGCGTCGTGGGACCTGGAAGCGATCGAGCAGTCGGCGCAGGTCGCCGCGCGCGAGGCGGCATCGGCCGGCATCCACTGGACATTTGCGCCGATGGTCGATATCGGCCGCGATCCGCGCTGGGGCCGCGTGATGGAAGGCGCCGGCGAAGACACGTACCTGGGCTCGAAGATCGCCGCCGCCCGGGTACGCGGCTTCCAGGGTGCGAAGCTGGGCGCCACCGACCGCGTGATGGCCACCGCCAAGCACTTCGCCGCCTATGGCGCCGCCGTCGCCGGCCGCGACTACAACGCGGTGGACATGAGCCCGCAGCAGCTGCACGAAGTCTACCTGCCGCCGTTCAAGGCATCCGTCGACGCCGGCGTGGCCACTTTCATGAACTCGTTCAATACGCTGAACGGCATTCCCGCCACCGGCAGCGCGATGCTGCAGCGTGACATCCTGAAGGGCGCCTGGAAGTACAAGGGCTTCGTCGTTTCCGACTGGGCTTCGGTCAAGGAGATGGTGCTGCATGGCTATGCCAAGGACCTGTCCGACGCGGCCGTGAAGGCGATCAATGCCGGCAGCGACATGGACATGGAAGGCGAGGCGTTCATCGCCCACCTGGCGCAGGCCGTCAAGGACGGCAAGGTGCCGCAGAAGAATATCGACGACGCGGTGCGCCGCATCCTCCGCAAGAAATTCGAGATGGGGCTGTTCGACGATCCGTACCGCTTCTCCGATGCGCAGCGCGAACAGGCGGTGCTGGCCGATCCGCGGCACCGCGCCATCGCACGCGACGTGGCACGCAAGTCGCTGGTGCTGCTGAAGAATGACACGCTGCAGGGCACTCCTGTGCTGCCGCTGGCGAAGAATGCGAAAAGCATCGCCGTCATCGGCCCGCTGGCCGATTCGCGCCGCGACCTGGAAGGCGGGTGGGTGGTGTCCGACGTGCGCGGCGAGGTGGTTTCCATCCTCGACGGCATCCGCAATCGTGCGCAAGGCGCGCAGATCGTCCACGCCAACGCCTGCGCGCCGGGCTGCGCCACCGCGGAAGGATTCGACGCCGCGGTCGCCACCGCCAGCAAGGCCGACGTGATCGTGCTGGCCATCGGCGAAACCTGGGACCTGAGCGGCGAAGCGAAGTCGCGCACCGATATCGGCCTGCCCGGCCGGCAGACCGAACTGTTCCAGCGGCTGAAGGCCACGGGCAAGCCGGTCGTTGCCGTGCTGTTCGCCGGCCGGCCAATGATCTTCAACGACATCGCCGACCGCGCCGATGCCATCCTGTACGCCTGGTTCCCTGGTTCCGAGGGCGGCAACGCGGTGGCCGACGTGCTGTTCGGCGACTACAACCCGTCGGGCAAGCTGCCCGCCACGTTCCCGCGCAACCTGGGCCAGATCCCGATCTCGTACGCGCAGTACAACACGGGCCGCCCGGTCACCGACGAGAAGGACATCGTCTACCGTTCGGCCTACATCGATTCGCCGAACACGCCGCGCTACGCGTTCGGCCATGGCAAGAGCTACACGGAATTCGGCTACTCGGGCGTGCAGCTGGACCGCACGATCCTGCGGCCGGGACAGACGGCCACGCTGTCGTTCGACCTGCAGAACAAGGGCAAGGTCGCCGGCACCGAGGTCGCGCAGCTGTACATCCGCGATACGGTGGCCTCGGTGGTCCGTCCGGTGAAAGAACTGAAGGGCTTCACCAAGGTGCACCTGCAGCCGGGCGAACGGCGCCGCGTCACGTTCACGATCGACCGCGACACGCTGTCGTTCTTCAACAATGATTTGAAATGGGGCGCCGAAGCGGGCGAATTCAAGCTGATGGTCGGCAGCGCCTCCGACGACATCCGGCTGGAAACCACCTTGACCTTGCAATGAAAGACAACATGAGCAATACGCCCGTCATCACCGCCGTCCGCGTCATTCCCGTCGCGGGACGCGACAGCATGCTGCTGAACCTCTCCGGTGCCCACGCGCCGTTTTTCACCCGTAACCTGCTGATCCTCACGGACAGTTCGGGCAGGCAGGGCGTCGGCGAAGTGCCGGGCGGCGAAGCGATCCGCAAGACGCTGGAGGATGCCCAGGCGCTGATCGTCGGCCGCGCGATCGGCGACTACAACGCGGTGCTGAACTCGGCCCGTACGGCATTCGCCAGCCGCGACGCGGGCGGCCGCGGCGTGCAGACCTTCGACCTGCGCGTGGCCATCCACGCGGTGACGGCGATCGAATGCGCGATGCTGGACCTGCTGGGCCAGTTCCTCGGCGTGCCGGTGGCGGCGCTGCTGGGCGAGGGACAGCAGCGCGACCAGGTGCCGATGCTGGGATACCTGTTCTACATCGGCGACAAGCATAAAACCGACCTGCCGTATGCCAGCGAACCGGATGCGCCGGACGCCTGGAGCCGGCTGCGCCACGAGGAAGCGCTGACGCCGGAAGCGGTGGTGGCGCTGGCCGAGGCGGCGTATGAACGCTACGGCTTCCGCGACTTCAAGCTGAAGGGCGGCGTGCTGCGCGGCGAAGAGGAGATGGAGGCGGTGACGGCGCTGGCCGAACGCTTCCCGGAAGCGCGCATCACGCTCGACCCGAACGGCGGCTGGCTGCTGGCCGACGCGATCCGGCTGTGCCGCGACAAGGGCGACGTGCTAGCCTATGCGGAAGACCCGTGCGGTCCGGAGAACGGCTACTCGGGCCGCGAAGTGATGGCCGAGTTCCGTCGCGCCACCGGACTGCCGACGGCAACCAACATGATCGCCACGGACTGGCGCGAGATGAGCCATGCGATCGCGCTGCAATCGGTGACGATCCCGCTGGCCGACCCGCATTTCTGGACGATGCAGGGTTCCGTGCGCGTGGCCCAGCTGTGCCAGGCGTTCGGCCTGACGTGGGGCTCGCATTCGAACAACCACTTCGACGTGTCGCTGGCGATGTTTACGCACGTGGCCGCGGCGGCGCCGGGCAACATCACGGCGATCGACACCCACTGGATCTGGCAGGACGGCCAGCGCCTGACGAAACAGCCGCTGCAGATCGCCGGCGGCCTGGTCGACGTGCCGAAGCAGCCTGGCCTGGGCGTCGAGCTGGACATGGACGAAGTGGAGGCGGCGCACCAGCGCTACCTGGGCATGGGCCTGGGCGCGCGCAACGACGCGGCTGCGATGCAGTTCCTGGTCCCCGGCTGGCAGTTCGACAGCAAACGCCCATGCCTGGTGCGCTGATGGCCGACGAAAAAGAGAAGGACAGGGAGAAGGACAGGGAGAAGGACAAGGACGCCGACAACGGGGCCGGCAAGCGCCGGCGCCGCAAGGGCCTCGGGCTGACGCTGCGCGACGTGGCGCGGCTGGCCAACGTGGCGCCGATCACCGCATCGCGCGCGCTGAATACGCCCGATGCGGTATCGGACGAGATCCTCCAGCGCGTGAAAGACGCCGTCGAGCGCACCGGCTACGTGCCGAACCTGCTGGCCGGCGGCCTTGCGTCGCGCCGCTCGCGGCTGGTGGCCGCCGTGGTGCCGACCATCACCGGCTCGGTGTTCCTGGAGACCGTGCAGGCCCTGACGGAAACGCTGGCCGCCAACGGCTACCAGATGATGCTGGGCCAGTCCGGCTACCACGGCTCGCGCGAGGATGCGCTGCTGGAAACCATCATCGGCCGCCGCCCCGATGGCGTGATCCTCACCGGGATCATGCATTCCACGCTGGCGCGGCGCCGGCTGGTGGCCAGCGGCATTCCCGTCGTCGAGACGTGGGACCTGACGCCGACGCCGGTCGACATGCTGGTGGGCTTTTCGCACGACAAGGTGGGGACCGCCGTGGCGCAGTTCCTGCACGCGCGCGGCCGCCGCAAGATGGCCTGCATCAGCGCCAACGACGAACGCGCCATCCGCCGCAACAACGCCTTCGCCAGTGCGGCGCAGGCCCTGGGCGTGGAAGTGGTCCCCACGCACATGGTGCCGGCGCCCAGCTCCGTGGCCAGCGGCCGCGAGGGCTTGCGCGCGCTGCTCGCGAAGGATCCGTCGCTGGACGCGATCTTCTGCAGCTCGGACATGGTGGCGCTTGGCGTGCTGACCGAGGCGCAGGCGCAGGGCATCCGCGTTCCCGAGCAGCTGGCCATCATCGGGCTGGGCGACCTCGCCATGTCGCGCGAGCTGCATCCGGCGCTGACCTCCGTGCGGGTCGACGGCACGCTGATCGGGCATACCGCCGCGCAGTACATCATGCAGCGCGCCGAGGGGCTGGTGGTGGCGGAGCCGGTATGCGATGTGGGATTTACGATCGTGGAGCGGGCGACGACGTAACCGGGTTTATGCGGGCGCCGTCGCCCGCTCCAGCGCCGCCAGCCACACCATCGCGTATTCGCGATTCGTCCCGCACATCTCTTCGGAGGGCTGCAAGCCGCCGCAAAACGCCGGCCGCTCCGGCTTGCCGAACACGCGGCAGCGGTTGTCGTCGTCGAGCTGCACGCAGCGCACGCCGGCCGGCTTCCCGTTCGGCATGCCGGGAATCGGGCTGGTGATGGAAGGAGCGGTGCAGCAGGCACCGCAATGGTCGCGGCAGTTCATCGGCAGTTCGTCGGCGGAGCAGAGCAGGGAAGAGTAGCCGGCTATTGTACCGCGCACGTCCGGCTCAATCCCCGGCCGGCGCAGGCCGATCCCCGCTCAGTGCCCGCCTATCAACAGCGAAATCGTGTACAGCAGCACACCCACGACACCGCCGACCAGCGTGCCGTTGATGCGGATGAACTGCAGGTCGCTGCCCACGTGCAGCTCCAGCTTCTGCGAAATCGTCTCGGCATCCCACTTGTCGATGACCTTCTGCACCACGGCCACGATCAGGCTGCGCCGCTGGACGATCGCCTCGGCGGCGAAGCTTTTCAGCCAGTCGTTCAGTTTCGTCCGCACCGCCTGGTTCTGGGCCAGTGCGGTGCTGAAGATGCGCAGCGCGCCTTGCGTGCGCAGCAGCAGGCGCGATTCGGGCGATTCGCTGGCGGCCAGCAGCCGGGTGCGCAATTCGGTCCACACGCTCGAGACGTATTCGCGGAACAGCGGGTGCGTCAGGCCGCGGGCCAGCAGCCCGCGCAGCTTTGCTTCGTATTCGGGCGACTCTTCCAGCTTGGCGATCAGCTCGGTGACCGCCGTGTGGAAGCGCTCGCGCCATTCGCCCTGTTCGTCGGCCATGTCGTCGAGAATGCTCTGGATGCCGTCCATCAGCCGTTCGTAGAACTTCTCGTCGACCATCTTCGGGATCCATTTCGGACTGTGGTCGTGCACCTTCTGGCGGATGTAGGCGCGGTTCTCTTCCAGCGCGCTGGCGACGAGGCCGAGCACCTTCTGCAGCAGCCGCACGTGCTGGCCGTTCGCCACCAGTACCGACAGGACCTGCCCGGCCAGCGGCGCCAGCTTCACGTCCTTCAGGCTCGACGCCAGCGTGCCGCCCACGAACGTGGCCGCATCGCGGTCTTCGATCATGTTCAGCACAGCGGGAATGGTGCCGACGATGCGCTCGGCCACCGCGCGGTTGTTGGCGTCGTCCGCCAGCCAGCGCGCGCAGATGCCGGACAGGTCGACGTCCTTCAGCTCGTTACGCACCACTTCGGGCGTAATGAAGTTATGTTCGAGGAATTCGGCGATATTGGCGCCGATCCTGTCCTTGTTGCGGGGGATGATCGCGGTATGGGGGATCGGCAGGCCGAGCGGGTGGCGGAACAGCGCGGTGACGGCGAACCAGTCGGCCAGGCCGCCCACCATCGCCGCCTCGGCAAACGCGGCCACGAAGCCCAGCCAGGGGTAGTCGGACTGGAACAGCCGGGCGGCGAGGAACACGCCGGCCATCGCGGCAAGCAGGCAGGTGGCGATGCGGCGGATGCGCCGCAGCCGTCTGAGTGGATCCCTGGACGGCAAGACTGTTCTCCGGAAAAAGTAGGTAGCCCGATGATACGTCGACGCGACGGGACAATACCGTTCGGTACGTCACGATGGGGCGGCCTGGATTAGCATGAAGGCCCATACCCGAGGCGAGACAGGAGGCGAGCATGGATCGTGAACGACCGAAAGCCGGCGACGCGGTGCGGCCGATCGGCTGGCACCAGCAGATGATCGTCATCGCGGTGCGCGGCGACGCCATCGTCTGCCGCTGGAACGATGACGACGGCGAACACGAGCAGGAATTCCCGTCCGGCCAGCTGGAAACGGTACGCCGCGGCGCCGATTTTCCCGCCAATCCACAGCGCAGCCGGATCACGCATCGGCCGTAGGGCCGCCACGATGGTTGCCGCATCCTTGACGTTGCCATAGTGCAGGTCTAGAATTTAATGACCCGTAAGTAAGTAGCAACCCGGTAACAATCCGCCTGCAACCAGGTAGCAGGCAGATCATCGATAAGTGGCACCAACGAGTCATCGGGCAGCACGTCCTCACACAAGCCGTCATTTTCCGCCTCATATGCCATCCGACACGAAACCGCGCTGGGAGCGCCGCAAAGACGCCCGGCCGCAGGAGCTGCTGGCCGCCGCGCTGGACCTGTTCGTGGACCGCGGCTATGCCGCCACCCGCCTGGAAGACGTGGCCCGCCGCGCCGGCGTGTCGAAAGGCACGCTGTACCTTTATTTCGACAACAAGGAAGAGCTGTTCAAGGCGGTCGTGCGCCAGAACATCGTGGAAGTGATCGGCAAGGCGGAAAGCGACGTTGCCGCCGCCGACAGCACCTCCTGTACCGACCTGCTGCGCGCCATGCTGCGGCGCTGGTGGGCCGATGTCGCTTCCACGCGTGCGTCGGGGCTGGCCAAGCTGATGGTTGCCGAAGCCGGTAATTTTCCTGAAATAGCCCGTTTTTATAATGAGGAAGTGATCGAGCGCGGCTCCGCGCTGATCACCTCGATCGTCCAGCGCGGCGTGGAGCGGGGCGAGTTCGTGCCGGTCGATGCCGTCGTGATGACGCGCGTGCTGACGGCGCCCGTCACGATGCTGATGCTGTGGGCGCACAGTTTCGAACCGTGCTGCGGCGGCGTCGACGCCGAAGCGTTCATGGAAACGTACCTGGGCCTGGTCGAGCGCGGCATGGCGCGGCCTGCCTGAAATGGCAATGTTTTCGTAGCTTCAGCCCCGCGAAACTGCAGACTGTCGCAATTTCCTGCCTTATACCGTCGTTATCGTTAATATCCCGTCCAGACCAGTTCAACGATAAAATGACGGATTCTTATTCCTTCACCAAAGTCTAAAAGATGAATATCGAACAAGCCCGATTCAACATGATCGAACAGCAGATTCGCCCCTGGGACGTGCTGGATACCGATATCCTCGATCTGTTGATGGTCGTTAAACGCGAGAATTTCGTACCGGAAGCCTACAGGAAGCTGGCTTTCGTCGACACGTCGATTCCGCTGCCGGGCGGTTCGGCAATGCTGAACCCGAAGATCGAAGCGCGTATCGCCCAGGACGTGCACGTGAAGAAGCATGAGAACGTGCTGCTGGTCGGCGCCGGCAGCGGCTACCTGACCGCTCTGCTGGCGCACCGCGCCCGCCACGTGACGGCCGTGGAAATCGACCCGGCCCTGAAGGACATGGCGCAGAAAAACCTGGCTGCGAACGGCATCACCAACGTGACCGTGGAGCTGGGCAACGGCGCCCAGGGCTGGAGCAACGGCGCACCGTTCGACGTGATCGTGTTTGCCGGCGCGCTGCCGGTGCTGCCGGAAACGGTGCTGCAGCAGGTCAAGCCCGAGGGCCGCATCCTGGCGATCATCGGCGAATCGCCGGCCATGTCCGCGCACCTGATCACCCGCACCGGCGAGTCCAGCTACGACACGAAGAAGCTGTTTGAAACCGACGTGAAGCCGCTGCAGTCCGCGCTCACGCCATCGCATTTCACGTTCTGAAAGCCGGCAATGCAACAGATCACCGCTCCGGAACTGGCCGCCTGGCTGGCCGATGAAAAGCGCGCGCGCCCGTTCCTGCTGGACGTGCGCGAGAACTGGGAATTCGACACCTGCCATATCGAAGGTGCGACCCTGATGCCGATGCAGACCATCCCGGCCCGCATCGACGACCTGGACGAAGACGCGGAAATCGTCTGCATCTGCCACCACGGTGCGCGCAGCCTGCAGGTCGCGGCGTTCCTGGAGCGGCATGGCTTTGCAAAGGTGACGAACCTGACGGGTGGTGTGCACGCCTGGGCGCTGCAGGTGGATGAATCGATGCCGAAGTACTGAAAAGTACTGTGAGCATCGGGATCGGCGGCCGGGCAAAGCATCAAGGCCAACAAAAGCACTCAGGCCAACAAAAGCATTCAGGCCAACAGCAGCACGGCCACTACAAGACTGTTACGACTAGACTTTTGACCACGCGGAGAATGTAAATGCAGAGACCCCTTATCGCCGTGCTGATCGCCAGCGCATTGACGCTTACCGGACAGGCACAGGCGGCCGATCTTATCCAAGTCTACCAGCAGGCGCTGGCGAACGACGCCACATTCGCCGGCGCGCGCAATACGCTGACGGCTGGCCAGGAGCGGATCACCCAGGGGCGTTCTCAGCTGTTGCCTGCCGTGGCGCTGCAAGGCACCCACGCGCGCATTTACGACAGGGTCACGCCGCCCGGCGGCATCAAGGTCGAGAACGACTCGCACCAGAACATCTACACGCTGTCGCTGTCGCAGCCGCTGTTCGACTACGCAGCATGGCAGGCATACGAACAGAGCAAGCTGTCGCAGGCGTTTGCCGAAGTGCAGTTCGCCCAGGTGCAGCAGGACCTGATCCTGCGCGTGGCCCAGGCGTATTTCGACGTGCTGACGGCGCAGGACAACCTGGCGTCGATCCAGGCGCAGAAGTCCGCCACCACCGAGCAGCTGGCATCGGCCAAGCGCAACTTCGAGGTCGGTACGCAGACGATTACCGACACACACGAAGCGCAGGCCGCCTATGACCTGGTGGTGGCGCAGGAATTCGCCGCCATCAATTCGCTGGAAGTGGCGCGCACCGCGCTGCAGCAGATCATCGGTACCGCGCCGGCGGCGGTTTCCACGCTGCGCGCCGGTGTCACGATCGCCCCGCCGCAGCCGGCCAATATCGAGCCCTGGATCTCGGCCGCCGAAGCGGACAACTTCAACGTGGCGGCGCAGCGGCTGAACGTGGAAATCGCCAAGCGCGAGATCGCCCGAAGCCGTGCCGGCCACCTGCCGACGGTGGACCTGACGGCGAATTCGAACCGCACCAGCCAGCCTTCGCTAGGCATCAACCGCGGCAATTCCATCGGCGTGACGTGGACCGTGCCGATCTTTAACGGCTTTGCCGTCACCAGCAAGGTGCGCGAAACCATTGCGCTGGAAGAGCGCGCGCGCAACGACCTGGAAGTGAACCGGCGCGCCGCCGCGCAAAGCGCCCGGCAGGCCTTCCTGGGCGTGAACAGCGGCCTGGCGCAGGTCAAGGCGCTGGAAGCGGCGGAAGTGTCGAGCCAGTCCGCGCTGGAGTCGAACAAGCTGGGTTACCAGGTGGGCGTGCGGATCAATATCGACGTGCTGAATGCGCAGCGCCAGCTGTACTCGACGCAGCGCGACCTGTCGAAAGCACGCTACGACACGATCATGAACGGCCTGCGGCTGAAGGCGGCGGCAGGCACGCTGAAGCCCGATGACCTGGTGCCGGTCAACGCGCTGCTGACGAACTGACCGTCGCTCCAGCCCCAAAAAAAACGCCGGCCCGTGCATTGCACGGCCGGCGTTTTTCATGCGGGCGCAGAACCGTTACCGCAGTCCGCCACCCTCGCCATCGAATGAACGCTCGATCAGCTCGACCTTGTAGCCGTCCGGGTCCGTGATGAATGCGATCACCGTCGTGCCGCCCTTGACCGGGCCCGGCTCGCGCGTCACGTTGCCGCCGCTGGCCTTCGCGGCATTGCATGCCTCGACGATGTTGTCGGTGGAGATGGCGATGTGGCCGTAGGCATTGCCAAGGTCATAGCTGTCGACGCCGTAGTTGTATGTCAGCTCCAGTTCGGCGTGATCCGGATTGGTGCCGTAGCCTACGAAGGCCAGCGTGTACTTGTATTCCGGATTGTCGCTGGTGCGCAGCAGTTTCATGCCGAGCACCTTGGTATAGAAGTCGATGGAGCGCTGCAGGTCACCGACCCGCAGCATGGTGTGCAGGATGCGCATGCCGTTCTTCCTTGTTGCGAAAAACTGCGATTGTAGGGGTTTTCGCGGATCCGCGCCGATCTGCACCGATCCGCGCCGATGTCCGCCGACGATTGCCGAAGGGCCGCCCCTATTTCCCGGCCGGCGCCACGCGCCAGATCGTGTTGCCCACGTCGTCCGCCACCAGCAGCGCGCCATCGCTTGCCACGGCCACGCCGACCGGACGGCCCTTCGCCCGCTCGTCCTTGCTGAGGAAGCCGGTCAGGATGTCCTGCGGCGGGCCGGATGGCTTGCCGTCCGCGAACGGCACGAACACCACCTTGTAGCCGCTGTGCGGCTTGCGGTTCCACGAGCCATGCTGGCCGATGAAGGCGCCGCCGTGGTAGCTGGCCGGGAACAGCTTGCCGGTGTAGAACTCCAGGCCCAGCGACGCCGTATGGCCGCCCAGCGCGTAATCGGGCACGATGGCCTTTGCCACCAGGTCCGGCCGCTGGTCCTTGACGCGGGTATCGACGTGCTGGCCGAACCAGCTGTAGGGCCAGCCGTAGAAGCCGCCATCCTGCACCGACGTCAGGTAGTCGGGCACCAGGTCGTTGCCCAGTTCGTCGCGTTCGTTGACGACGGTCCACAGCGTTTTCGTCTTCGGTTCCCACGCCATGCCGTTCGGATTGCGCAGGCCCGTGGCGAACAGCCGCGACTTGCCGGTGGCGCGTTCCAGCTGCCAGATGGCGGCCCGGCCTTCCTCCTTGTCGATGCCGTTCTCCGCCACGTTCGAGTTCGAACCCACCGTCATGTACAGGAACTTGCCGTCCG
This sequence comes from Pseudoduganella umbonata, assembly GCF_014192225.1. Lineage (GTDB taxonomy): Bacteria > Pseudomonadota > Gammaproteobacteria > Burkholderiales > Burkholderiaceae_D > Rugamonas > Rugamonas umbonata. Next base: position 210,183 of record NZ_JACHXS010000002.1, read on the forward strand.
GGCTGGCGGTGATGTTCTTCGTCCAGTGGTGGTTCAGCGGGCCGGCCGGCAGGCTCATCAACTTCACGCCGCTGGCGCCGATCGACGTCTTGCCTTCGTCGTAGGGGAAGCGCATCACGGCATCAGAGTTCGCCACGTAGAAGTCCTTGTTCACCAGTACCATGCCGAACGGCGAATTCAGGTTCTTCAGGAAGACGTGGCGCTGCTGAGCGACGCCGTTCGCATCGACGCCGCGCAGCAGCGTGATGCGGTTGGCCGGTGGCGTGACGGCACCGGCCTTCTTCTGCATGTGCTTCATGATCGCGCCCCTGACGCCCTTGCTGTCCTCGGGCTTCGGCGGGGCATTGGTTTCGGCCACCAGCACGTCGCCATTCGGCAGCACGTAGAGCCAGCGCGGATGGTCCAGGTTGCGGGCATAGGCCGTGACCGTGAAGCCGGCCGCGGCCACCGGTTTCTCGTCGCCTTGCCACACGTCCGTCGGCGCCACGTTCACGGTCGGGATCAGCGATTTTTCCGGTGCCGGCAGCTGCGGATTCGGACCCCAGCCGGCGGGATACTGCGTGGTCTGGGCCAGCGCGGCGCCGCTGGCGAGCAGGGCGCCGAGGACGATGATCGGTTTCATGGGGGCTTATGGGCGTGGGTAGGGCGGTCGCGCCTGATCGTCAGTCGCGCTTGATGACCGGCAGCGGGTCGGCTTCCGCCGATTCGCCGGGCGGTACCGGCTTCTGGATACCCGCATCGCGCCCGTACTCGTCGGTGTCGACCAGGCCCTGTTCGATGTCGCGCCCGGCCTGCTCGATGCGCGTGCGCTCCTTCTGGTGCTGGACGCCCTCGGGCGACTCGTCGCGCTCGTGGGGCAGGCGCTTGCCGGCATCGTCCTCGATGTGCACGTTGGTGTTGACCTGGCGGTCTTTCGTATTCGGTTCTCTCGTATTGCTCGTATTGCTCGTATCGCTCGTATCGCTCATGATGCAATTCTCCAATTTCTTAACTGAATCTCATCTTATCGGCAACTTTCAATCACGGTCGCCCGCTTGGAGTGTTGCAATATGGCCATTGCTGTAATGCATAAGCAGTGCATTTCCAACATGGAATCGTTAGCATGGAAGATTCGAAACGTCACTGGAAGCCGTCGCTTGAAACCTGTCGCGAAACATGAACAAGAGCACCAGCACGAGCACGAGCACGAGCACGAGCACGAGCACCACGCCATGCCAGCTGATTGCCCCAATTGCGGCACCGCCGTGTCGGACAATTACTGCGCCCACTGCGGCCAGGAAACCCGGCTGCACATGCCGAGCCTCGGCGAGTTCGTCCACGAATTCATTACCCACTACGTGGCGCTGGAAGGCAAGCTGTGGGGCACCTTTACGCGGCTGCTGTTCAGGCCAGGTGCGTTGACCAATGAGTACCTGGCCGGCCGGCGCCGGCGCTACGTGGAACCGCTGCGGGTCTACCTGACGCTGTCGATCCTGTTTTTCGCGCTGGTCAAGTTCTCCGGCGTGAACGTCTATAACGAAGACGATGTCCCGGCGACGGCGGGTGCCACTGCCGTGCACGGCCAGGCGGCAAGCGGCGGGGCGGGGGATGAGCGCGATGAGCGCGATGAGCGCATACGGCTGGGCGACGCGCTGGCGCCCGACGTGGACCGCTGGCTGCCCGCCGTGCGGCACACCGTCGACCGGTTCGATGCGCTCAGCGCCAGCGACAAGGCAACGGTGCTGAAGGACGGCTTCTTCCGCTACGCGCCCTACGCGATGTTCTGCCTGATGCCCGTGTTCGCGCTGTACCTGAAGGGCCTGTACCTGGGAACCGGCCGCCGCTACGGCGAGCACCTGCTGTTCGCGCTGCACGCGAACGCATTTGCGTATGCGCTGTTCACCGTCTTCCTGCTGATGCCGGACGGCTTCTTCAAGTTCGTGCTGTTCTGCTGGCTGATCGGCTACCTGCCATGGGCGATGCAGCGCGTGTACCGGAAAGGCATGATCGGCACCGCCTGGCGCTGGGTGGTGCTGATGGCGCTGCACCTGTTGTCGATGGCGGCCGCGATCATGGCGGCGATGTTCCTCGGCGTGGCGATGGCGCACTGATCTTGCACAACTGACCAGCGCCCCTTATACTGTTTAAATATACAGTAATCGCGAGCCCGGTTCGGCTGCGCGGATGGTGCTGCATGGCGAAATGGCGGCGAAATGAGTTACCCTTCGCCGTGCACGTATTTTGCATGACAATCGCCTGCAAAAATGATTGCCTGCGAATTGATTGCCTGCAATTAATGCCTGCAATCGATGCCTGCAATGATGCTTGCAATCGATGCCTGCAATTAATGCCTGCAATTAATGCCTGCAATTGATGCCTGCAAAATGATTGCCGCAAGATGACCAATTCCGCCGTCAAAGAGCTCCTTATGCCCGCCACCCCTGCCATGTACAACACGATCGCGCTGGTCGTCCGGCCCAATACGGCCGGCATCGAAGATTCCGTGCGCGATGTTCTCGGCTTCCTGCGCGAGGGCGGCTACAGCGTCGTGTTTGAAACCGACACGGCCGCCCACCTGAACATGCCCGAGATTCCCGCGATGAGCGCGCAGGGCATCGGCGAGAAATGCGATTGCGCGATCGTGATGGGCGGCGACGGTACGATGCTGGGCATCGCCCGCCAGCTGGCGCCGTTCGAGGTGCCGCTGATCGGCATCAACCAGGGCCGGCTGGGCTTCATGACCGATATCCCGCTGGAAGGCATGCTGCCCGTGCTGTCGCGCATCCTGGCCGGCACGCACAAGGCCGAGCGCCGCACCTTGCTGGAAGGGCGCGTGCTGCGCGACGGGAAGGCGATCCACGTCGGCCTGGCCGTCAACGACGTGGTCGTGGCGCGCGGCGCCGGCGCCGGCATGGTGGAGCTGCGCGTCGACGTCGACGATCACTTCATGTACAACCAGCGCTCCGACGGGCTGATCGTTTCCACACCCACCGGGTCGACCGCCTATGCGCTGTCGGCCGGCGGGCCGCTGCTGCATCCCACGCTGGGCGGCATCGTGCTGGTGCCGATCGCGCCGCATGCGCTGTCGAACCGCCCGATCGTGCTGCCCGATTCGAGCGAGATCGTCATCGAGATCAACCGGGGGCGCGACATCACGGTGAACTTCGACATGCAGACGTTCGCCAGCCTGATGCCGCAAGACCGCATCCATATCCGCCGTTCGCCGCACGCAATCACCTTCCTGCATCCGGAAGGCTGGAGCTACTACAACACGCTGCGCGAAAAACTGCACTGGAACGAGTATCCGTCCACGGACGGGAAAATCTAACAAGAAGGCCTTCTGCGAGAGCTATGCTGCGTACACTGTCCATCCGAGATTTCGTCATTGTCGATTCCATCGAACTGGAGTTTTCCGCCGGCTTCACTGTCTTTACGGGCGAAACGGGCGCCGGCAAGTCGATCCTGATCGACGCGCTCACGCTGGCGCTGGGCGGGCGGGGCGACGCAAGCGTGGTGCGCGAAGGCGCTGCGAAGGCCGACATCACGGCCGACTTCGCCGTCACCGACGCCGCGCGCCAATGGCTGGAGGCGAACGAGTGCGCCTCCGAGGATGGCGGCGCGCTGCTGCGCCGCGTGATCGACAATGCCGGCCGTTCGAAGGCCTACATCAACGGCATCGCCGCCACCGCCGCCCAGCTGCGCGAGCTGGGCGACCTGCTGGTGGACATCCATGGCCAGCATGCCCACCAGTCGCTGCTCAAGACCGACGCGCAGCGCGAGCTGCTCGACAGCCAGGCCGGTACCAATGGCAAGGATGTCGCCATCGCCTACAAGGCCTGGCGCGCGCTGGCGAAGCAGCTCGAGGAATTCGAGACCAATGCCGCCAACGTGCTGCTCGAACGCGAGCGCCTGGAGTGGCAGGTCGGCGAGCTCGACAAGCTGGCGCCGAAGCCGGGCGAATGGGCCGAGATCGGCAATGAGCACAGCCGGCTGTCGCATGCGGCCAGCCTGCTGGAAGGCGCGCAGGAAGCGCTTGCCCTGATCTCGGAATCGGACGAGCAGCCGATCGTGTCGCAGCTGTCGTCGCTGAACCAGAAGCTGGCCAAGCTGGTGTCGGTGGATGCGGAAATGCAGCCCATCGTCGACCTGATCGAATCGGCGCGCATCCAGCTGCAGGAATCGGCGTATGCGCTCAACACCTATCTCGACCGCGTGGAGCTCGATCCCGAGCGCCTGCGCGAAGTGGATGCGCGGATGGAAGCGCTGCATTCGTCGGCCCGCAAGTTCCGCGTCGACCCGGACGAACTGCCGGCCGAACACACGCGGCTGGCCGCGCAGCTGAACCAGCTGGCCGATGCGACCGACATCGACAGCTTGCGCAAGCAGGAAGCTAAGCTCAAGGACGAATACCTGGCGGTGGCCCGGCGGCTGTCCGCCACGCGTGCCGCCGCGGCGAAGGCGCTGGGCGGCGCGGTCACGAAAGCAATGCAGGACCTGAACATGACGGGCGGGCGCTTCGAAGTGGCACTGCATCCGTGCGAGCCTTCGGCCAAGGGGCTCGAGCAGGTCGAGTTCATGGTTGCCGGCCATGCCGGCGTGGTGCCGCGGCCGCTGGCCAAGGTGGCTTCCGGCGGCGAACTGGCGCGGATCTCGCTCGCCATCTCCGTCATCACGTCGAACGCGACCACCGTGCCCACGCTGATCTTCGACGAGGTCGACAGCGGCATCGGCGGCGGCGTCGCCGAAGTCGTCGGCCGGCTGCTGAAGCGCCTGGGCCAGGAGCGGCAGGTGCTGTGCGTCACCCACCTTCCGCAGGTTGCCAGCCAGGGCAACAGCCACTTCCAGGTGGCGAAGAGCACGCTGGCCAACGGCAAGACCGCATCGCGCATCGAAGTGCTCGATGCCAAGGCCCGCGTCGAAGAAGTCGCCCGCATGCTGGGCGGCATCGAGATCACCGCCACCACCCGCAAGCACGCCCGCGAGCTGCTGGCTTCCTGATTCTTCCAAAGCAAAGCCATCGCGGCTCGGCCCGTGTCCACCACGGGTCAACCCCGGTTTTCGGACACGAGCTGGGCCGTAAGGTATCGTTGCGTGCATCGTCATGCCGAGCTCGTGTCAGGTTCTGGGGTTGACCCCAGGGTGGACACGGGCTCGGCCATCGGCGCACGTGGCCGAAGCGGCGCTGCGGCGGGCCGCATATAATCGGGGTCTACCCTGATTGATAGAACGATTCCATGGCTTTCGCAAAAGAACCACCCCACCAGCACGGCGCCGTCAGCGGCAGCGCGGTCGTCCTGGTCAACCTCGGCACGCCCGATGCGCCCACCCGCGGCGCGGTACGCCGTTACCTGAAGCAGTTCCTGTCCGACCCGCGCGTGGTCGAGATTCCGAAAGCGCTCTGGTGGTTCATCCTGCACGGCGTGATCCTGCCATTCCGCTCCGGCCAGTCGGCAAAGAAGTACGCGTCGATCTGGACGGAGGATGGTTCGCCATTGCGCATCCACACGCAGAACCAGGCGATGCTGCTGCACGAGGCGCTGCAGGCGCGCGGCCACCAGGATGTGACGGTGGCAATGGCGATGCGCTACGGATCGCCGGCCTTGCCGGACGTGCTGGCCCGCCTGAAGGCCGACGGCTGCGACCGCATCGTCGTGCTGCCCGCCTATCCGCAATATTCCGGCACCACCACCGGCTCGATCTGGGATGCCGTGTTCCGGCATTACCGGAACATCCGCAACATCCCCGAGCTGCGGCTGGTAAAGAACTACCACGACCACGAAGCCTATATCGAGGCGCTGCGGCAGAATGTGCTGTCGCACTGGGAACACCATGGCCGCGCGAAAAAGCTGGTGATGAGTTTCCACGGCGTGCCCAAGCGTACGCTGCTGCTGGGCGACCCGTACCATTGCGAGTGCCACAAGACGGCGCGCCTGCTGGCCGCCGCGCTGAAGCTGCGCGACGAGGACTACATCGTTACCTTCCAGTCCCGCTTCGGCAAGGCTGAATGGCTGCAGCCGTATACCGCGCCCACGGTGCAGAAACTGGCGCGCGAAGGCGTGCGCAGCATCGACGTGATCTGTCCCGGCTTCACCAGCGACTGCCTGGAAACGCTGGAGGAAATCGCCATGGAAGTGCGCCATGACTTCCTGTCCGCCGGCGGCAAGGAATTCCATTACATCCCCTGCCTGAACGAAAGCCCGGCATGGATCGCCGCGCTGGCCCAGATCGCCGAGCAGCACATGATCGGATGGCCGGCGATGGTGTCGCCGTCGCAGCGCGCCATGCGCCAGCACGACGCCGCCATCGGCCGCGACCGCGCCATCGCGCTGGGCGCCGCCGAATAACCCTTCCGCCGCGCTGCAATCGCGCAACATTGCCCGGCTGTTAGTTCAGCCGAGCACTGTTAGCACTTGCCGTCGATGAGTGCCAGCCTGTTAAAATAACAGGTCGGCCGGGGCTTGTCCGGCCATGATTTGCCGGCTTTTTGTCAAGCGCTGTCCGAACAGTGCGATCGTGATCGGGGCGAATACCCCTTGAAATGACATGGGTTAGCCCCAGATTCGGCCAGTGCAGCAAGAGCAATGTCAAACAAACACGATTTTCAGGAGTCAAAGATGCAAGACCAGGAAAACCAGGCCAGCCCGAATCCCGAGGAAGTGCAGCAGGCAGCCCAGGCGCAGCAACAGGCTCCGCAGCAGCAGTCGCCTTTCGAGCCCGCAGCCAATCCGAGCCTGGAAGAGCAGCTGGCCGCCACGGAAGCCAAGCTGGCCGAAATGCATGACGCCTTCATGCGCGCCAAGGCAGAAGGCGACAATATCCGCCGTCGTGCCCAGGAAGACGTGGCCAAGGCCCACAAGTTCGCCGTCGAAAGCTTTGCCGAGGCACTGCTGCCGGTGAAAGACAGCCTGGAGATGGCGCTGAAGGTGGAAACGCCGTCCGTCGAGTCGCTGAAGGAAGGCGTGGAGATGACCTTGAAGCAGCTGACCTCGGCGTTCGAACGCAACAAGCTGCTTGAAGTGGTACCGGCCGCCGGCGACAAGCTGGATCCGAACCGCCACCAGGCCGTGGCCATGGTGCCCGCCGAGCAGGAAGCCAATACCGTCGTTGCTGTACTGCAAAAGGGTTACACGATCGCCGACCGCCTGCTGCGGCCCGCCATCGTCACGGCTGCCCAGCCGAAGTGACCCGTGGAAGCGCTGATTTATTCAGGACGCTTCCTAAGCACTTGAAAAGTAACAAGCTTTTCCGCATATAAGACTTATTCAGAAACTAATCCGTTACGAGGAAGAACAAACCATGGGCAAAATGATCGGTATCGACCTGGGCACCACCAACTCCTGCGTCGCCATCATGGAAAATGGCCAGCCGAAGGTCATCGAGAACGCTGAAGGCGCACGTACGACGCCTTCCATCATCGCTTACCAGGAAGATGGCGAGATCCTGGTCGGTGCGCCGGCCAAGCGCCAGGCGGTCACCAACCCGAAGAACACGCTGTTCGCCGTGAAGCGCCTGATCGGCCGCAAGTTCGACGAGAAGGAAGTGCAGAAGGACATCGGCCTGATGCCTTACTCGATCAACAAGGCCGACAACGGCGACGCCTGGATCAGCGTGCGCGACAAGAAACTGGCGCCGCCGCAGATCTCCGCCGAAGTGCTGCGCAAGATGAAGAAGACCGCCGAGGATTACCTGGGCGAGGAAGTCACCGAAGCCGTGATCACCGTGCCGGCCTACTTCAACGACTCGCAGCGCCAGGCAACCAAGGATGCCGGCCGCATCGCCGGCCTGGACGTGAAGCGCATCATCAACGAGCCGACCGCGGCTGCGCTGGCGTTCGGCCTGGACAAGACCGACAAGGGCGACCGCAAGATCGCCGTGTATGACCTGGGCGGCGGCACGTTCGACGTGTCGATCATCGAGATCGCCGACGTGGATGGCGAGAAGCAGTTCGAAGTGCTGTCGACCAACGGCGATACGTTCCTGGGCGGCGAAGACTTCGACCAGCGCGTGATCGACTACATCATCGAAGAGTTCAAGAAGATCAACGGCCTGGACCTGAAGAAGGACCCGATCGCCCTGCAGCGCATCAAGGCTTCGGCCGAGCGCGCGAAGATCGAACTGTCGTCGTCGCAGCAGACCGAGATCAACGAGCCGTACATCGCCATGGCGAACGGCGCGCCGGTCCACCTGAACCTGAAGATCACCCGCGCCAAGCTGGAATCGCTGGTCGAGGAACTGATCTCCGCCACGATCGAGCCATGCCGCACCGCCATCAAGGATGCCGGCGTCAAGGTCAGCGACATCGACGACATCATCCTGGTCGGCGGCATGACCCGGATGCCGAAGGTGCAGGAAAAAGTGAAGGAATTCTTCGGCAAGGATCCGCGCAAGGACGTCAACCCGGATGAAGCCGTGGCCGTGGGTGCCGCGATCCAGGGCGCCGTGCTGTCGGGCGAGCGCAAGGACCTGCTGCTGCTGGACGTGACCCCGCTGTCGCTGGGTATCGAAACGCTGGGCGGCGTGATGACGAAGATGATCCACAAGAACACCACGATCCCGACCAAGTTCGCGCAGGTGTTCTCGACGGCCGACGACAACCAGCCCGCGGTGACCATCAAGGTCTACCAGGGCGAGCGTGAAATCGCCGCCGGCAACAAGGCGCTGGGCGAGTTCAACCTGGAAGGCATCCCGCCGGCAGCGCGCGGTACGCCGCAGATCGAAGTGAGCTTCGACATCGACGCCAACGGCATCCTGCACGTGGGCGCGAAGGACAAGGCCACCGGCAAGGAAAACAAGATCACCATCAAGGCCAATTCCGGTCTGTCGGAAGAGGAAATCCAGAAGATGGTGAAGGACGCCGAGCTGAATGCCGAAGAAGACAAGAAAGTGAAGGAGCTGGCCGAGTCGCGCAACCAGGCCGACGCGCTGGTGCACTCCACCAAGAAGTCGATGACCGAGTACGGCGACAAGCTGGGTGCCGATGAAAAGGCCAAGATCGAAGCGGCCATCACCGACCTGGAAGGCGAGATCAAGTCCGGCGACAAGGCCACGATCGACTCCAAGGTGGCCGCGCTGACCGAAGCCGCGCAGAAGCTGGGCGAGAAGATGTACGCCGACATGCAGGCGCAGCAGGCTGCGGCCGGCGGCGGTGCCGATGCGGGGGCGGGCGCTGGCGGCCAGCAGGCAGGCGGCGCGGACAACCGCGCGCAGCAGGATGACGTTGTCGACGCCGACTTCAAGGAAGTCAAAGACAACAAGTAAGTGAGGGAACCGCGATCAACCTATTGCGCAACGCCATCTGCTGGTCTGCGGTGCTCCGCTGCGGCGGACCGGCCGTACGTAAAGTACGGCTCCGCGCCTCAACCAGAGCTGACGTCGCTCATTACGGTTTCTCGCGGTCCCGAACGGTCTCGGGACCATTAAAACTTACCGCCGAGCGGAGCGGCCGTAGTACGGTGGCCCGCTCGGCGTTTTTGCATAATCGGCAGGGTTTTGAGGTTGTTTCACAACGCCAACGCCGCAGTCGTCACTGGGCAGCGGCGGCAGGTGGCGGTAACCCCGGCCTCCTGCTAAAGTCCCCCTTCTATTCAGTTCAGTTAGGTGCCTGCATATGGCAAAGCGTGATTTTTACGAGATTCTCGGCCTGGCAAAAAATGCCTCCGAAGAAGAGATCAAGAAGGCTTATCGCAAGCTTGCGATGAAGTACCACCCGGACCGCAACCCGGACAACAAAGAGGCGGAAGAGAAGTTCAAGGAAGTCAAGGAAGCCTACGAGATGCTGACCAATCCGGAAAAGCGCGAGGCGTATGACCGCTATGGTCACGCCGGCGTGGATCCGAACATGGGCGGCGGCGGCTTCGGTGGCGCCGGCGGCTTCGGCGATGCGTTCGGCGACATCTTCGGCGACATCTTCGGCGGCGGTGGCGGCCGGCGCGGCGGCGGACCCCAGGTCTACCGCGGTGCGGACCTGCGCTACAACCTCGAGATCACGCTGGAGCAGGCCGCGCACGGCTTCGACACGACGATCCGCGTGCCGGCCTGGGACAAGTGCGATTCCTGCCACGGCTCGGGCGCCAAGCCCGGCACGTCGCCGGTCACCTGCTCCACGTGCGGCGGCCACGGCCAGGTGCGCATGCAGCAGGGCTTCTTCAGCATCCAGCAGACCTGCCCGAAGTGCCACGGCACCGGCAAGATCATCCCGGAACCGTGCCCCACGTGCTCGGGCGCCGGCCGCATCAAGCGCAACAAGACGCTGGAAGTGAAGATCCCTGCGGGCATCGACAACGGCATGCGCATCCGCTCGTCCGGCAACGGCGAACCGGGTACCAATGGCGGGCCGCCGGGTGACCTCTATGTGGAAATCCACATCAAGGCGCACGCGGTATTCCAGCGCGAAGGCGACGACCTGCACTGCGAAATGCCGATCTCGTTCGCGAAGGCGGCACTGGGCGGCGAAATCGAAGTGCCTACGCTGTCCGGCAAGGTGTCGTTCACGGTGCCTGAAGGTACCCAGTCCGGCAAGACGTTCCGCCTGAAGGGCAAGGGCGTGAAGGGCGTGCGCTCCGGCTATCCGGGCGACCTGTTCTGCCACGTGGCCGTCGAAACGCCGGTCAAGCTGACCGACAAGCAGAAGGAACTGCTGCGCGAGTTCGAACGCGCCACGACCGAAGGCGGCTCGAAGCACAGCCCGCAGTCGAAGACCTGGATGGACAAGGTAAAAGACTTTTTTGAATAAGGCTGCCGATACGGGCGGAAGCCCGTATCGCGTGACCGCTACCAAAAAAGTACGTTCGGCCGACCGGGCATTAATCGGGTAAACTGGCAATTGTATCTACGGCCGCCGCGTTGTGAGGCCTGCAACCGGCGGCCTTGTCACGTCTGAAAGGAAATCATGAACGATACCAAGCCTTCCGACCTGCGGGAACTGCTGAACAACAACCGCCGCTGGGCCGATTCGATGGTCCAGCGCGACCCGGAATTCTTCCAGCGCCTGGCCAACCAGGCTTCCCCCGAATACCTGTGGATCGGCTGCTCGGACAGCCGGGTGCCCGCCAACGAACTGCTCGGCCTGCTGCCGGGCGACGTGTTCGTGCACCGTAACATCGCCAACGTGGTCGTCCACTCCGACCTGAACTGCCTGTCGGTGCTGCAGTTCGCGATCGAAGTGCTGAAGGTGAAGCACGTGATCATCGTCGGCCATTACGGCTGCAAGGGCGTGCATGCCGCGCTGACCGGCGCCCGCGTCGGCCTGGTCGACAACTGGCTGCGCCACGTGGCCGACGTCAGCCAGAAGCACGAACGTTACCTGGGCACCGTGCTCGACGAGCGCGTGCGCAGCGAAAAACTGGTGGAGCTGAACGTGGTCGAGCAGGTCGTCAACGTCAGCTCGACCACCATCCTGCGCGATGCGTGGGACCGCGGCCAGCAGGTCACCGTGCATGGCTGGGTCTACGGCATCAACGACGGCCACCTGCACGACCTGGGCATGACGATCACGCAATTCTCCGAACTGCAGGAGAAGCTGAAGGACCGTCTCACCAACAACTACAGCGCCGCCTGATCGCAGCATCACCAGCGACGCAACCAAATCCGGGACGGACCCTGTTTTTAAGGAAATTTCCTTAAAAACAGGGTCCGTCCCCATTTTTCCTGAACCGCGCCTGACCCGGTTTTCCATGCCCTTCTGCGGTGTCCTGAACAGGACTTCGCTATACTGTATATCTGTACAGTTGGGTGCTGAAAATGGAGCTGAACGACAAACTCGAAATCCTGGCCGATGCGGCGAAGTACGATGCTTCCTGCGCCAGCAGCGGTGCGCCGAAGCGTTCGTCCGAGGGCAAGGATGGCCTGGGGGCCACCAACGGCATGGGGATCTGCCACAGCTATACGCCGGATGGCCGCTGCGTGTCGCTGCTGAAGATCCTGCTGACGAATTTCTGCGTCTACGATTGCCAGTACTGCGTGAACCGGCGGACGTCGAACGTGCCGCGCGCCCGCTTCACCGTGCAGGAAGTGGTGAAACTGACCGTCGACTTTTACCTGCGCAACTACATCGATGGCCTGTTCCTCAGCTCCGGCATCATCCAGTCCGCCGACTACACGATGGAGCAATTGGTCGCCGTCGCGCGCGAATTGCGCGAAGTGCACCAGTTCCGCGGCTACATCCACCTCAAGACGATTCCCGATGCCGACCCCGCGCTGATCGAAGCGGCCGGCCGCTATGCCGACCGGCTGTCCGTCAACATCGAATTGCCTACGCAGGACAGCGTGCAGAAACTCGCGCCGGAAAAGAACGTCCACACGATCAAGCTGGCGATGGGCAATATCCGCCTGAAGCTGGACGAGAAGGAAGCCGAGCCCAGGGCGCCAAAATTCGCACCGGCAGGGCAGAGCACGCAGATGATCGTGGGCGCCGATGCCAGCGACGATGCGCGCATCCTCACCACCGCGGAAACGCTGTACGGCAGTTACAAGCTGAAGCGCGTCTACTACAGCGCCTTCAGCCCGATCCCGGAAAGCCCGAAGAGCGTGCCGCTGGCGCCGCCGCCGCTGCTGCGCGAGCACCGGCTGTACCAGGCGGACTTCCTGTTGCGCAGCTACGGTTTCCAGGCCAGGGAACTGCTGCCCGCATCGGGCAACCTGTCGCTCGACATCGACCCGAAGCTGGCCTGGGCGCTGGCGCACCGTGAACACTTCCCGATGGACCTGAACCGCGCCGAGCCGCAGATGATCGCGCGCATTCCCGGCATCGGCATCCGCAACGCGCAGCGCATCGTCGAGCTGCGCCGCATGCGCCAGGTGCGCTGGGCCGATCTCACCCGCCTGCGCTGCAGCATGAAGAAGGTGGCGCCGTTCATCGTCACCGCCGACTACCGGCCGGCACGCGACACCACGTCGTCCGACACACTGCGCCGCGCCATGGCCGACGTGCCGCAGCAAATGGCCCTGTTCCCCGAACTACAGGCTGCATGACAGCCGACGTCGTGGCGCTGGCATTGTCCGGCCAGCCCGTCGTCGTTACCACGTTCGACGAATGGCGCGCCGCCGCGCGGGCTTTGATCGTGCGCCGCGTTCCGCCCGAATACGTACAATGGGTCTGGCAGGAAGGCGGCGGAGACCTGCTGAGTGCAATGCCTCCAATGGCTGTAGGTATGCTGAATGACTCGGGTAGCAAGGTAGTAGATGAAGTTGAAGTACGCAGCGAAGCAGCAACTGAAGTAGCAAGTGAAGCAGCAACTGTAGTAGCAAGTGAAGCAGCAACTGTAGTAGCAAGTGAAGCAGCAACTGTAGTAGCAGCAACTGAAGCAAGCAGCAAGGCAGTAACCGAGTCGGCAAGTGAATCAGCAAGTAAGTTGGCCAGTGAGGAAACTCATAACCCCGATGAACGATCGGACCCGCCGCCCACGAACTCTTCACCAGGCGCGCAGCCGCGTATCTCCCGCAAGCTGATGGAGATGCTGCAAGGCGCCGCCTGCTATCGCGCCCACGACCGCTGGGCCTTCCTGTACCGCGTGCTGTGGCGCTGGAACGATGGCGAACACGAGGTCATATCGATGGCGGATGAAGACGGCGCGCGCCTCCACCACATGGTGCGGTCGGTGCGGCACGAAGAACACGACATGCATGCCTACCTGCGCTTTCGCGAGCGTCCCGAAGAGGCGGGCGCGCCGCGCTTCGTTGCGTGGTTCGAGCCGGCACATGACGTATTGCCGCAAGTCGCGCAGCACTTCGCAAAGCGCATGGGCAAGACCAGCTGGATGATCGCCACGCCCGAAGCCACCGTGCTGTGGGACGGTGCCACGCTGCACACCGGCGAGGCGCTGGCACGCAGCGCGGCGGACTTCGACGATGCCGGCGAAGCGCTGTGGCTCACCTACTATCGCAGCATCTTCAATCCCGCCCGCCTCAACGCGGACATCATGCACGGCCATATCCGGCAGCGGTTCTGGAAGAACCTGCCGGAAGCGGCCGTGGTGCCGCACATGGTCACGCAGGCCGCGGCTGGTGCCCGCAAGGTGGGGCAGCTCGATACCGTCGGCAAGCGCGGCGGCACCACGATCCCCATCGCCCCCGACAAGGCCGCGCCCGAGCGCCAGCAACCCAGTTCGCTGGACGAATGCCGCCGCTGCGACCTGTGGCAGAACGCTACGCAGGCGGTGGCGGGGCAGGGCGCGCGCCGCGCAAAAATCATGCTGGTGGGCGAGCAGCCGGGCGACCAGGAAGACCTGGCCGGCAAGCCCTTCGTCGGCCCGGCCGGCGATCTGCTGGACAAGGCGATGGATGCAGCGGGCCTGGACCGCCGCACCGTGTATGTCACCAACGCCGTCAAGCACTTCAAGTGGGAGCCGCGCGGCAAGCGGCGCCTGCACAAGACGCCCGCGCAGAAGGAAGTGATGGCCTGCCACTACTGGCTCGAGGCGGAACTGGAAACGGTCGCGCCGCAGGTGCTGGTGGCGCTGGGCAGCACCGCATTGAAGTCGATCCTGCAGACCGGCAGCGTAACGATGAAGGACTACATGGGCGCGCCGTTCGAGCACGAAGGGCGCTGGGTCGTCGTCACCTACCATCCGGCCTATGCGCTGCGGGTGCCCGACCGGGAATCGCGGCAGGCGGCGTTCGCGGCGATCGTCGAGGCGCTGAAAACGGCGCAGCAGATCGCGGGCGGCGCGTCCCAGGGCTGATAAAAACCGCATATCGATATCAAAAAGCATTCGTTTTCATCATGATGCGTGCGGCATAGACTGGTTTCACTCGTCTGGTGCCGTGGCCGTGGAAAGCGCGGTGCCGGGCGAGCTTCCGACCCCGTCAGCTGGAGCGCATCACATGTCCGCAGTATTGAGCGAAGCCGTACCGAGTGCCGCAGTGAATGTCGAAACAGCGGTGGAAACATCGCTCAGAACAGCGCTGCACATTCGCCCGTTCGAGGGTCCCCTTGGCGCTGAAGTAATTGGCCTCGACCTGGCGCGGCCGCTCTCCCGCAAGGATCTGCTGCAGTTGCATGCCGCCCACCTGGAGCACCACGTACTGGTGTTCCGGGACCAGCGCATCACGCCGCAGCAGCAGGTGAATTTTTCCCGCCTGTTTGGTCCCTTGCAAATCCATGTGCTGAGAAATTTCCAGCTGGCGGGGTATCCGGAAGTCCTCGTCGTATCGAATATCGTTGAAGACGGCCAGCCGGTCGGCCTGGGCGACGCCGGCCATTTCTGGCACTCCGACCTGTCGTACAAGGAAAAGCCCAGCCTGGGATCGATGCTGCACGCCCAGGAACTGCCGGCCGAAGGAGGCGACACGCTGTTCGCCAACATGCACCTTGCCTACGACACGCTGCCCGAAGCGGTGAAGCGGCAGATCCGCCACGCCAGGGCCGAGCACAGCTACCTGAAGCAGTATGCCGAACTGCAGCGCCGCAGCCCGTGGCGCCCGAACCTGACGCAGGCGCAGATCGACGAAGTACAACCCGTCGTGCACCCGGTGGTGCGCACGCATCCTGAAACGGGGCGGCAGGCGCTGTTCGTCAGCGAGCATTTCACCACCCGCATCGTCGGCATTCCGGAAGACGAAAGTACCGCCCTGCTGAAGGAACTGTTCGAGCACAGCGTGAAGCCGCGGCACGTGTACCGCCACCGCTGGCAGCCGCACGACATGGTGTTCTGGGATAACCGCTCGCTGATGCACCTGGCCGCCGGCTGTCCGGCCGACCAGCGCCGCAAGCTGTACCGCACCACGATCGAAGGCGACGTGCCTTACTGATCCCGCTCCGATAACCGACGCAGTACCGCCGTCCGGAAATGTTGCAAAAAAACTGGTGCCTGTCACCGGTTTTCCTGCAACGTTTCCCGAAAACCGGTCACAGGCACCTATTTAACTGGAACATTCCATGAAAGCATTTCGCATCGCAGCCGGCGCCCTGGCGCTGGTACTGGCCGCCGGCGCCCAGGCCGAAGGCACCATCCGCATCGCCGAGCAGTTCGGCGTCACGTACCTGCTGCTGAATATCGCGCAGGAACAGAAACTCATCGAGAAATACGGCAAGCAGAACGGTGTCGACGTTGCTGTCGAGTGGAAGAAACTGTCCGGTGGCGCGGCGATCAACGATGCGCTGCTGTCGGGCAGCATCGACATCGCCGGTGCCGGCGTCGGCCCGCTCGTCACGGTCTGGGACCGTACCAGGGGGCGCCAGAACGTGAAGGGCGTGGCGGCGCTGGGCAGCTTCCCTTACTACCTCGTCAGCAACAATCCAAAGATCAAGTCGATCGCCGATTTCACCGACAAGGATCGCATCGCGCTGCCGGCGGTGACGGTATCGGTGCAGTCGCGCATCCTGCAGATGGCCGTGGCGAAGCAGTGGGGCGACAAGGAATTCGCGCGCCTCGACAAGCTCACCCAGTCCCTGCCGCATCCCGACGCCGCCAGCGCCATCATTGCCGGCGGCACCGAGATCACGGGCCACTTCGGCACGCCGCCATTCCAGGAACAGGAGCTGGCGCAGAATCCGAACGCGCGCGTGGTGCTCAATTCGTATGAAGTGCAGGGCGGCCCGTCGTCGTCGACGGTGCTGTACGCCACGGACAAGTATCGCAAGGAGAACCCGAAGACTTACCGCGCCTTCGTGCAGGCGCTGGCCGAGGCGGCCGACTATGCGTCGAAGAACCCGGAAGGCGCGGCCGACATTTATTTGAAGGTCAACAAAAGCAAGGTGGATCGCAACCTGCTGCTGAAGATTTTCAAGTCGCCGGAAGTGCAGTTCAAGATCGCACCGCAAAACACGCTGACGCTGGCGCAGTTCATGCACCGCGTGGGCGCCGTGAAGACCAGGCCGGCCAGCTGGCGCGATTACTTCTTCGAAGACCCGTTGATCGGGCAGGGGAGCTGACATGGCGCCGCTGCAGGTCGTCCGCCCGCCATCGCCCGCCGGGGCACTGTTGAGCGCCCGCGGCGTGACGCTCGAATACCGCAGCGGCGGCAATGCCGTGCGCGCCACGCAGGACGTCGACTTCGACGTCTTCGGCGGCGATCGCTTCGTGCTGCTGGGCCCCTCCGGCTGCGGCAAGTCGTCGCTGCTCAAGGCTGTCGGCGGCTTCATTGCGCCGGCAGCCGGCACGATCACGCTGGGCGGCAAGCCGATCGTGCGACCGGGTCCTGACCGCATCTGCGTGTTCCAGGAATTCGACCAGCTGCCGCCGTGGAAGACGGTGCTGGAAAACGTCACGTTCCCGCTGCTGGCCTCGAAAAGCTGCGGGCGCGCCGAAGCGAAGGAACGGGCGCGGCACTGGATCGCCCGCGTGGGACTGGAACGCTTCGAGAACGCCTATCCGCACACGCTGTCCGGCGGCATGAAGCAGCGCGTGGCGATCGCCCGCGCGCTGGCGATGCAGCCGGCGGTGCTGCTGATGGACGAGCCGTTCGCCGCGCTCGACGCGCTGACACGGCGCACCATGCAGGAAGAACTGACGAAGCTATGGGAGGAGTCGCCGTTTACGCTGCTGTTCGTCACGCACTCGATCGAGGAAGCGCTGGTGGTCGGCAACCGCATCCTGCTGCTGTCGCCCCATCCGGGCCGCGTGCGCGCGGAGCTGAACAGCCACCAGTTCGGCCTGCACAGTGGCGGAAGCGCCGAGTTTCAGCAGGCCGCGCAGCGCATCCACCACCTGCTGTTCGGTGAAGCGCCGGAGGTCCGCCCCGCGGACGAGCAGGAAAGGATCGCCCTGTGAGCGCGCTGGAACCGCCGATCCGCCAGGAATTCCAGTACGACCTGGCGCCCGCCGCGCCGGCATCGCTGCAACGGCGCCTGCCGGCCGCGCAGCGCCTGTGGCAGCAGGGCTGGCTGCGCAAGACGGTGCTGCTGGCCGTGCTGGCGCTGCTGTGGGAGCTGGCCGCGCGCTGGCAGGACAACGACCTGCTGCTGCCGACCTTCCTGCAGACGGCGCGCGCCTTCGCCGATGGCATCGCCAGCGGCGAACTGCTCGAGAAGGTCGAGGTGTCGCTGGCCGTGCTGGTGCAGGGCTATGCCGCCGGCATCGCGCTGGCATTCGTGCTGACGGCGCTGGCCGTCTCCACGCGGCTGGGCCGCGACCTGCTGGAAACGCTGGTCGCCATGTTCAACCCGCTGCCGGCCATCGCCCTGCTGCCGCTGGCCATGCTGTGGCTGGGGCTCGGCAATGCCAGCCTGGTATTTGTCATCGTCCACGCCGTGCTGTGGCCCCTCGCGCTGGGCACCTATGCCGGCTTCCAGTCCGTGCCGGCCACGCTGCGGATGGCGGGCCGCAACTATGGCCTGCGCGGGTTGCCGTTCGTCGTGCAGATCCTGGTGCCCGCCGCGCTGCCGGCCATCGTCTCCGGGCTGAAGATCGGCTGGGCCTTTGCATGGCGCACGCTGATCGCCGCGGAACTGGTGTTCGGCGCCTCGTCCGGCAAGGGCGGCCTGGGCTGGTACATCTTCCAGAACCGTAACGAGCTGTATACCGACAAGGTCTTCGCCGGGCTCGCCGCCGTGATCCTCATCGGACTGGCCGTCGAACACCTGCTGTTTGCCGCGCTGGAGCGCACCACCGTGCAACGCTGGGGCATGCGTTCCAACGGTTGAGCCTGTGTCCCGGTGCCAGGCACGAGGACACGAACTGGAGCGCGCGTTCCAACGGTTGAGCCCGTGTCCCGGTGCCAGGCACGAGGACACGGACTCAGGCATGGCAGGCAGGTTCGTTCACCACTCTGGCACAATTATTGCTCTGCAATAGGGCATGAGCCGCCATCTCCGCATCGTTTTAGTTCACCCTCCGCACGAAAGTGACGCTTCGCTGCGCGCCACTGCGCTGCATGCCGGCCTGATCGAGGCTGGTTACGAGCTGGTGGCGTCGCTGCCGGCCGACTTTCATTTGCCGGAAGAGATCGCCCGCCTGCAGCCGGACATGATCATCGTCGACGCCGAATCGGATGCGCGCGACGTGCTCGAACATATCGTCGTGGCCACCCGCGACGAGCGCCGCCCGATCGTCATGTTTACCGAGGACGACAACCAGTCGTCGATGGATGCGGCGATCGATGCCGGTGTGTCGGCCTATATCGTGGCAGGGCTGAAGCCGGAGCGCATCAAGCCGGTGCTTTCCGTCGCCCTGGCGCGCTTCCGCAAGGAGCAGAAGCTGCTCGACGAACTGCAGGACACCAAGCTCAAGCTGGCCGAGCGCAAGGTGGTCGACCGCGCCAAGGGGCTGCTGATGAGCCGCCATGGCATGACGGAGGACCAAGCCTACCAGCGCCTGCGGACGATGGCGATGAACAAGAAACTGAAGCTGGCCGAGATCGCCCAGCGGATACTGGACGTGGAGGACTTGCTGGGTTGAGCGCACCGCGCAGCCCCGCCGGAGTAGTCATGCAAATCGAAAAGACAACTGTCAACATAGGCTTCAACCCGCTGACCGACTGCGCGTCGGTCGTCATGGCGGCCATGCTGGGCTTCGACGAGAAGCACGGCATCCGCATCGCGCTGTCGCGCGAAACTTCCTGGGCGGGCGTGCGCGACAAGCTGATGACGGGCGAGCTCGATGCCGCCCACGCGCTGTATGGCCTGATCTACGGCACCCAGCTGGGCATCGGCGCCCAGCCGCGCGACATGGCCGTGCTGATGAACCTGAACCGCAACGGGCAATCCATTACGCTGTCGCGCCGGCTGGCCGGGCAGGGCGCCACCGACGGCGCCTCGCTGGCCGCCCTGATGGCGCGCAACGTGGGCGAAAACAGCCGCCAGTACGTGTTCGCCCAGACATTCCCGACCGGGACCCATGCGATGTGGCTGTACTACTGGCTCGCTGCGCACGGCATCCACCCGATGAAGGACGTGCGGGCGATCACCGTGCCGCCGTCGCAGATGGTCTACAACCTCGTCGAGGGCCACATGGACGGCTTCTGCGCCGGCGATCCTTGGGGTCACCAGGCGGTGCTGGACGGCGTCGGCGTCACCGCCACGACCAGCCAGCAGATCTGGCCGGATCATCCGGAAAAGGTGCTCGGCGCATCGCTGGAATTCGTGCGCGCCCACCCGAACACGTGCCGCGCGCTGGTCGCGGCCGTCCTGGAGGCGGGCCGGTGGATCGATGCCAGCGACGAGAACCGCCGTGCCACCGCCGAGATCATCGCCGCCGTGCCTTATATAGATACCGGCAAGGCTGCCATCCTGCCCCGCATGCTGGGCCGCTACGACGACGGCGCCGGCCATGCGTGGCGGGACGAACACCCGATGTGCTTCCACCAGGACGGCCAGGCGAACTACCCGTGGCTGTCGGACGGCATGTGGTTCATGACCCAGTTCCGCCGCTGGGGCCTGCTGAAAACCGACCCCGATTACCTGGCGGTGGCGCAGTCGGTCACCCAGCTGCGGCTGTACCGCGAAGCGGCTGAAATGGCCGGCGTGGCCGTGCCGGAGGGGGTGTTGCGCACGTCGACGCTGGTCGACGGCCACGTCTGGGACGGCACCGATCCCGAGGCCTACGCGGCCTCCTTCCCGGTCCACATGCGAAATTGACATTGCGCTGCACCATAAGCGGGCGGCACTGCACCGCCAGCTTGCATGCCGCCCCGCCTTTTCCCATCCTCGCCCACCCCGCAAACTTCGCGTAGCCCCTGCGCCCCCCTTCGAAGGCCCTGAAAGAAAGCTGGCACGCCTCTTGCAAAGTACAGGGCAAGAGGTCAATGGCGATCTCCTGAACATTGCATAGTCGTCCCAATGGCGGGGCGGCATCAGGACAACGGCGTCCGAGCAGACTTACGAAACATGTTTCTAGAAACACGTTTCCGCAAGAACTGCTCGGGCGCCTTTTTTTTGCTTGTAGCTTCCGATAACAGGGATGAAAAAATGACCAGCAACGTGACCCGCAAAGCTGACAGCATCAAGCTCTTCTCGCTCGCCACGCCGCAGATGCGTGCGTTCCACCTGGCGTGGCTGGCGTTCTTCGCCTGCTTCTTCGCCTGGTTTGCCTGCGCCCCGCTGATGCCCGTGATCAAGGGCGAATTCGGCCTGACGGCCGGGCAGATCGCCAACATCAACATCGCCGCGGTGGCGATCACGATCCTCGTGCGCATGGTCGTCGGCCCCATGTGCGACCGCTACGGCCCGCGCAAGGCGCACACCGCGCTGCTGATCTTCGGCTCCATCCCCGTGTTCGGCGTGGCCGCTTCGCAAAGCTACGAAAGCTTCCTGTTCTTCCGCATGCTGATCGGTGCGATCGGCGCCAGCTTCGTCGTCACGCAGTACCACACGTCGGTGATGTTCGGCCCGCGCGTGGTCGGCACCGCCAACGCCACAACGGCCGGCTGGGGCAATGCGGGCGGCGGCGTCACGCAAGCCACCATGCCGCTGATCATGGCCGCGATCCTGATGCTGGGCGTGTCGGAAACCATGGGCTGGCGCCTGGCGCTGATCGTGCCGGGCGTGCTGATGCTGATCGTCGGCGCGCTGTACTGGAAATTCACGCAGGACTGCCCGCAAGGTAACTACGCCGAGCTGCGCAAGGCCGGCATCGAGATCGAAGGCGGCAAGAAGGGCGGCTGGGACAGCTTCAAGCTGGCCGCCTCCAACTACCGCGTGTGGCTGCTGTTCGTCACCTACGGCGCGTGCTTCGGCGTGGAGCTGTTCATCCACAACGTCGCCGCCGTCTACTACGTCGATCGCTTCGACCTGAGCCTGAAGCAGGCGGGCCTGGCGGCCGGCAGTTTCGGCCTGCTGGCGCTGTTCGCCCGGGCCCTGGGCGGTTACGTGTCCGACAAGATGGCACTGCGCAGCAGCCTGAATGGCCGCGTCACGCTGCTGTTCATCCTGATGGTGGGCGAAGGCGCGGGCCTGATCTGGTTCGCCAAGGCCGATACCGCCACGCTGGCGATCTTCGCGATGCTGTGCTTCGGCATGTGCGTGCACATGGCTTGCGGCGCGACCTACGCGCTGGTGCCGTTCGTCGACAAGCGGGCACTGGGCGGCGTCACCGGCATCATCGGCGCCGGCGGCAATGTCGGCGCGGTCGCCGCCGGTTTCCTGATGAAGGGCGTGGGCAGCACGCAGCAGACGCTGTCGATCCTGGGCTTCCTGGTGCTCATTTCCGCGGTCTGCGCCATCGCGCTGCGGTTCTCGGCCGCCACCAACGAAGAACATGCGCTGGCTCGCGCCGCCGCCTGAATGCATTGCAAGTCTTGAATACTGATTACTGAGTCACGGAGCAGAACATGAAAATCGTCGTCATCGGTCATGGCATGGTTGGCCACAAATTCCTCGAAAGCCTGGCGGACAATCCCGTCGCCGACATGCAGGTCACCGTGCTGTGCGAGGAACCGCGCCCGGCCTATGACCGCGTGCACCTGTCGGAATTCTTCAGCGGCAAGAGCGCGGACGACCTGTCGCTCGTGAAGCCTGGCTTCTTCGACCGTACCGACATGGTGCTGCGCCTGAACGCCCGTGCCGAGTCGATCGACCTGGCGGCGAAAACCGTCACCGCCAGCACCGGCGACGTGCTCCCGTACGACAAGCTGGTCATGGCCACCGGGTCTTACCCATTCGTGCCGCCGATCGACGGCCGCGACCGCAAGGACTGCTTCGTCTACCGCACCATCGAGGACCTGGAAGGCATGGCCGAAGCGGGCGCCCGCCTGAAGACCGGCGTCGTCATCGGCGGCGGCCTGCTGGGCCTGGAATGCGCGAAGGCGCTGCGCGACATGGGCCTGATCACCCACGTGGTCGAATTCGCGCCGCGCCTGATGGCGGTGCAGGTCGATGACGGCGGCGGCCGCATCCTGCGCAACAAGATCGCCGAACTGGGCGTGACGGTCCACACCGGCAAGAACACCACCGCCATCGTCGACGGCGAAGAAGGCGCGCACCGCATGCAGTTCGCCGACGGCACGCACCTCGACGTGGACATGATCGTCTTCAGTGCCGGGATTCGCCCGCGCGACCAGCTGGCGAAGGAAGCCGGCCTGGCCGTCGGCCCGCGCGGCGGCATCACGATCGACAACCAGTGCCGCACCTCCGATCCGCACGTGTTCGCGATCGGCGAATGCGCGCTGTGGAACGGCATGATCTACGGCCTCGTCGCACCGGGCTACGACATGGCGCGCGTGGTGGCGAAGCAGCTGGCCGGCCAGTCGGCCGAGTTCAATGGCGCCGACATGAGCACCAAGCTGAAACTGATGGGCGTGGACGTGGCTTCCATCGGCGACCCGCACGGCAAGGTGGAAGGCGCGCGCAGCTACCAGTTCACCGACGAGCGCAAGCAGGTCTACAAGAAGATCGTCGTGTCCGACTGCGGCAAGTACCTGCTGGGCGGCGTGATGGTCGGCGATGCCGGCGAATACGGCACGCTGCTGCAGATGATGCTGAACCGCATCGAGCTGCCGGAATCGCCGGAATTCCTGATCCTGCCGCAATCGGACGGCAAGGCCAGGCCGGGCCTGGGCGTGGATTCGCTGCCCGATGCCGCGCAGATCTGCTCGTGCAACAACGTGACCAAGGGCGCGATCTGCGCCGCGGTGGCCGACGGCGCCACGTCGATCGGCGCGCTGAAGAGCTGCACCAATGCCGGCACCTCGTGCGGCGGCTGCGTGCCGCTGGTCACGCAGGTGATGAAGGCCGAGATGAAGAAGCAGGGCATGGACGTCAACAACCATGTCTGCGAACACTTCCCGCACTCGCGCCAGGAACTGTTCCACATCATCCGCGCCGGCAACATCAAGACCTTCGACGAACTGCTCGCCCAGCACGGCAAAGGCCTCGGCTGCGACGTTTGCAAGCCGCTGGCCGGCTCGATCCTGGCCACGTGCTGGAACGATTTCGTGCTGAAGAAGGAACACGCCAGCCTGCAGGACACCAACGACTACTACCTGGGCAACATCCAGAAGGACGGCACGTACTCGGTGGTGCCGCGCATGCCGGGTGGCGAAGTGACGCCGGACGGCCTGATCGCCGTCGGCCAGGTCGCCAAGAAATACGGCCTGTACACCAAGATCACCGGCGGCCAGCGCGTCGACCTGTTCGGTGCCCGCGTCGACGAACTGCCGTCGATCTGGGAAGAACTGATCGCCGCCGGCTTCGAGACCGGCCATGCCTACGGCAAGTCGCTGCGCACCGTGAAGTCGTGCGTGGGCTCGACCTGGTGCCGCTACGGCGTGGACGACAGCGTGGGCCTGGCCATCGAGCTGGAGAACCGCTACAAGGGCCTGCGCACGCCGCACAAGATCAAGTTCGGCGTATCCGGCTGCACCCGCGAGTGCGCTGAAGCGCAGGGCAAGGACGTGGGCATCATCGCCACCGAAAAAGGCTGGAACCTGTACGTGTGCGGCAACGGCGGCATGAAGCCGCGCCACGCCGAACTGTTCGCCTCCGACCTCGACAAGGCAACGCTGATCAAGTACATCGACCGCTTCCTGATGTTCTACAGCCGCACCGCCGACCGCCTGCAGCGCACCAGCACGTGGCGCGACAACCTGGAAGGCGGCCTGGAATACCTGCAGGACGTGGTCATCAACGACAAGCTCGACCTGGCCGCCGAACTGGAAGCGGACATGCAGCGCGTGGTCGATACGTATATTTGCGAGTGGAAGGAAGCCGTCAACAACCCGGAAACGCGCGCCCGCTTCCGCCACTTCGTCAACAGCGAGAAGAAGGACGAGAACGTGGTGTTCATCGAAGAGCGCGGCCAGATCCGGCCGGCCACCGTGCAGGAAAAGAAACGCGTCATCCCCATCAAAGCCGCCTGAACAGCTGACTAGGAGCCAACATGAAACGTGAGAACGAAGCCGCCAACTGGACCGCGATCTGCGGCGTGGAAGACATCGTGCCGAACACCGGCGTGTGCGCCCTGCTGAACAACGAGCAGGTTGCCGTGTTCCGCCTGCATGACGGCGTGGATACCCGCGTGTTTGCGATCGGCAACTACGATCCGAACTCGGAAGCCTCGGTACTGTCGCGCGGCCTGGTGGGCAGCCTGGGCGAGCGCCTCGTCGTGGCCTCGCCGATCTACAAGCACCATTTCGACCTGCAGACGGGCGAGTGCCTGGAGGCACCGGAAAACTCGGTGCCCACCTGGCCGGCCCGCATCGAAGCCGGCAAGGTGTGGGTCGGGGCTTGAGGACAACACCATGAAGCCCGCCCTGGTGGTCATCGGCAACGGCATGGCCGGCATGCGCACGGTCGAGGAGCTGCTCGCGCTGGCGCCGGACCTGTACGACATCACCGTGTTCGGCGCCGAACCACACGGCAACTACAACCGCATCCTGCTGTCGCCCGTGCTGGCCGGCGAAAAGTCGGTCGACGACATCATGCTGAACACGCGCGACTGGTACGAGGCGAACGGCATCGCGCTGCACGCCGGCGACCCGGTGGTGCACATCGACCGCCGCCGCCGCATCGTGCGCTCGCAGTCCGGCCATGAAGTGGGCTACGACCGCCTGCTGATTGCCACCGGATCGAAGCCTTTCATCATTCCCGTGCCGGGCCACGAGCTGCCCGGCGTGCTGGCGTTCCGCGATATCGCCGACGTCGAAAGCATGCTGTCGGCGGCGCACGACCACCGCCATGCCGTGGTGATCGGCGGTGGACTGCTGGGGCTGGAGGCCGCCAATGGCCTGCTGAAGCAGGGCATGGAAGTCACGGTAGTGCACGTCACCGATGCGCTGATGAACCAGCAGCTCGACAAGCCGGCCGCGCAACTGCTGCAGCGCGCGCTGGAAGCGCGCGGCCTGAAGTTCATGCTGGAGGCGCAGACCGCCGGGATCGTCGGCCCGGACCGCGTGACGGCCGTGCGCTTCAAGGACGGCACCGAAATACCGGCGGACCTGGTGGTCATGACCGCGGGCGTGCGCCCGAATATCGAACTGGCGAAATCGGCCGGCCTGCATTGCGAGCGCGCGATCGTGGTCGACGACACGCTGCAATCGTACGACCCGCGCGTGTATGCCGTCGGCGAATGCGTGCAGCACCGCCGCGCCACGTTCGGCCTGGTCGCGCCGATCTGGGAACAGGCCAAGGTGTGCGCCGCCCACCTGGCGGGCGCGGGCCACCGCCGCTACGTGCAGCAGGCTTCGCCCACGCGCCTGAAGGTGACCGGCATCGAGCTGTATTCGGTCGGCGACTTCATCGGCGCCGAAGGCAGCGAAGACCTGGTGCTGCGCGATGCGCGCCGCGGTGTCTACAAGCGGCTGGTGCTGGACGGGCCATGCCTGGTCGGCGCCGTGCTGTACGGCGACGTGCAGGACGGGCCGTGGTACTTCGACCTGATCCAGCGCGGCGCGGACATCAGCGCCATGCGCCATCAACTGCTGTTCGGCCCCGCGCTCGCTGCATAAACTCGAGAATTGGAACCATCGTGAACCTGTCCCAGCAACACCTGTCCATCGCCACCACCTGTCCTTACTGCGGCGTCGGCTGCGGCGTCAAGGCCGTGCCGCAGGGGCCGCAGTCCGCCACCGTGTCCGGCGACGTGGATCACCCATCGAATTTCGGCCGGCTATGCGTGAAGGGTGCGGCGCTCGGCGAGACGCTGGGCCTGGAGGGGCGGCTGCTGCATCCGCAGGTGCGCGACGATGGCCAACCAGGCGGCACGCTGCGCCAGGTGTCGTGGGATGAGGCGCTGGACCGCGCCGCCGGCCAATGGCGCGCGATCGTCGACGAGCACGGACCGGATTCGGTGGCGCTGTACGTCTCCGGCCAGTTGCTGACGGAAGATTATTACGTCGCGAACAAGCTGATGAAAGGCTACGTCGGCAGCGCCAACATCGATACCAATTCGCGGCTGTGCATGTCGTCGGCCGTGGCGGGCCACAAGCGGGCCTTCGGCGAAGACCTGGTGCCGGTCAATTACGACGACCTGGAAAACGCCGACATGATCGTGCTGGTCGGTTCGAACCTGGCCTGGTGCCACCCGATCCTGTTCCAGCGCATCATGCGCGCGAAGGAAGCCCGGCCGGACATGAAGCTGGTCGTCATCGACCCGCGCCGCACCGCCACCTGCGAGCTGGCCGACCTGCACCTGCCCGTGAAACCGGGCACCGACGTGTGGCTGTTCAACGGCCTGCTGGCTTACCTGGCGCGCGGCGAAGCGGTCGACGCGGCCTTCATCGCCAACCACACGCGCGGCCTGAACGACGCTTTGGCGTCGGCCGACATCACGCCCGAAGAAGTGGCGAAAGCCTGCCGGCTGCCGGTGGAAGACGTGCTGGCGTTCTACGAATCGTTTGCCGCCACGGCGAAGGTGATCACCGGCTTCTCGATGGGCGTCAACCAGTCGTCCGCCGGCACCGACAAGGTCAACGCGATCATCAACTGCCACCTGGTCACCGGCCGCATCGGCAAGCCGGGCATGGGCCCGTTCTCGATCACCGG
The DNA here is from genome assembly GCF_014192225.1 of Pseudoduganella umbonata. Classification (GTDB taxonomy): domain Bacteria; phylum Pseudomonadota; class Gammaproteobacteria; order Burkholderiales; family Burkholderiaceae_D; genus Rugamonas; species Rugamonas umbonata. The sequence goes on from NZ_JACHXS010000002.1 coordinate 237,514, forward strand.
CCAGCCGAACGCGATGGGCGGGCGCGAAGTGGGCGGCCTGGCCAACATGCTGGCCGCGCACCTGGATCTCGACAAGCCGGAACACCGCGCAGCCGTGCAGGAATTCTGGCATTCGCCGCGCATCGCCGACAAGCCGGGCCTGAAGGCCGTCGACCTGTTCCAGGCGATCGAGTCCGGCAAGGTCAAGGCCGTGTGGATCATCGCCACCAATCCGATGGTCAGCCTGCCGGATGCCGACCAGGTGCGCCGCGCGCTGTCGAAGGCCGAGCTGGTGATCGCATCGGACGTGGTACGGGATACCGACACCAACGCCTTCGCCCATGTGCTGCTGCCCGCGCTGGCGTGGGCCGAGAAGGATGGCACCGTGACCAACTCCGAGCGCCGCATCTCGCGCCAGCGGGGCTTCCTGCCGGCGCCCGGCGAGGCCAAGGGCGACTGGCAGATCCTGTGCGAATTCGCCCGGCGGCTCGGCTATGACGGCTTCGACTTCCAGCACCAGTCGGAGATCTTTGCCGAGCATGCCCGGTTGTCCGCCTGGCGCAACGCAGCCGATGCGCTGCCCCGCCTGTTCGACATCGGCGCGCTGGCCTCGCTCGACCGTGCCGGCTACGACGGCCTGCAGCCGGTGCAGTGGCCGATCGGGCGCCGCGTGTTCGCCGATCACCGCTTCTCGTTCCCGGACGGGCGCGCGCGCTTCGTGCCGACGGTGCCGCGCCTGCCGGTCAACACCGCCGGCGGCGAGTATCCGCTGGTGCTGAACACGGGCCGCGTGCGCGACCAGTGGCACACGATGACGCGCACCGGCCGCGCACCGAAGCTGGCCGAGCACACGCCGGAATCGTTCGTCGACCTGCACCCCCAGGATGCGCTGCTGTGCGGCGTGCGCGACGGCGAGCTGGCGCGCATCTCGTCGCAATGGGGCAGCATGGTGGCGCGCGTGCGGCACGGCGGCGGCATCGCCCGCGGCAGTGCGTTCGTGCCGATCCACTGGAACGGCCAGAACGCATCCGACGCCCGTGTCGGTGCGGTCGTCAATCCCGTGGTCGATCCCGTCTCCGGCGAACCGGAATTCAAGCACACGCCGGTGATGGTCGAACGCTTCCCCGTGCAGTGGCATGGCTTCGTGCTGTCGCGCACGCCGCTCGACCTGGACAAGGTGGTGTACTGGACCCGTGCGCAGGGCGCCGGTTTCACCCGCTACGAGATGGCCGGCCGCAACCGCATCGGCGATTTCGGCACCTGGGCGCGCGAACTGCTGGGCATTGCCGACGCGGATGCCGACTGGCTCGAGTATGCGGACCGCAGCGCCGGCGTGTACCGCGCCGTGCACATCGTCGACGACCGGATCGCCCAGTGCATCTTCGTGTCGCCGCGGCCCGACCTGCCCGAGCGTGCCTGGCTGGCCGGGCTGTTCTCGACCGAGGCGCTGGCCGATGCCGAGCGCGCCGGCGTGCTGGCCGGGCGTCCGCTGAAGCAGGGCGCCGATACCGGCCCGACCGTGTGCTCGTGCTTCGGCGTGGGCCGCAACACGATCTGCAACGCCATCCGCGACAAGGACCTGAAGACCACGGCCGAGGTCACCGCCTGCGTGAAGGCGGGCGGCAACTGCGGCTCGTGCGTGCCGGAAATCAGGCAATTGCTGGCGCAGATGCGCGTGCCTGCCTGACCTCCCGGGTTCTCCGGTGCCAGCCCTTCGGGGCTGGCGGCGCTAGAATCGCCTGGACTGACAAGCTTTCCAGGAAATCGCCATCATGGAGAAATGCCCCGACTGCGGTGCGCCGGACCCGGTGCACGATACGCACGGCGTGTCCTATACCTACAAGGACCGCCACACCACGATCCCATCGGTCAGTGGCTACCACTGTGTCCAGTGCGGCGGCGTCGCGCTCGATGGCGCGGCGGTCGAGCGCTTCGACGAACTGGTGGCCCGCTTCCACCGCCGCGTCGACGGCGAACTGGCCGATCCAGCGTATATCGCGGCCGTGCGCCGCAGGCTGCGGCTCGATCCGTCCGAAGCGGACGACCTGTTCGGCACCGACACCGGCGCCTTCGCCAGCTATGAAGCGGGCAAGGCTACTCCGCATCCATCCACGATCAAGCTGCTCCAGCTGCTGGAGCGGCATCCCGAATTGCTGGACGAACTGCACGGCTGAGCAGGCTGCCGCCCGTGCGGGCTGCCTGTGATCTGGCGAGGAATCGCCGCAGGTTTGCCCCTGGCATGTCTGGAAGGAGCCTCGATTGTGTACGCGACCGTACAATCGAATATTCCACTTTGTGTTACATTAAATACATCGGTCGTCATCGTTTGCGGAGTTGTATATATGCGCCGTCCCATCGTCCTCGTTCCAGCGTGTACCCGGCAAATCGGGCATTTCCCGAACCATGCCGCACAGAACAAGTATGTGAACGCCGTCGTCCTCGGCGCGCGTTGCATGCCCCTGATCCTGCCCGCGCTGGCCGAGCTGACGGACATGGAAGCGGTACTCCACGTGGCGGACGGCGTCATGCTGACCGGGTCGGCGTCGAACGTGCATTCCGACCTGTATGGCCAGCCGATCCGCAACCCGGACCTGCCGCTGGATGCGGCGCGCGATGCCACCACGCTGCCGCTGATCCGCGCGGCCATCAAGCGCGGCATCCCGCTGCTGGGCATCTGCCGCGGCTTCCAGGAGATCAACGTGGCGCTGGGCGGCACGCTGCACCAGGCGGTGCAGGAATTACCGGGCATGATGGACCACCGCGACCGCGAAGACGATTCCCTGGAAGTGCAGTATGGTCCCGCGCACCCCATCTACCTGACGAAGGGGGGCAAGTTTGCCGAAATGCTGGGCAACCCGGAGGAAATCACCGTCAATTCCCTGCACGGGCAGGGTATCGACCGGCTGGCCCCCGGCGTGACCGTGGAAGCGGTCGCGCACGACGGGCTGGTGGAGGCTTATACCGTGGACGCCGCGCATGGCTTCACGCTGGCGGTGCAATGGCACCCCGAGTGGCGCATCACGGAAAACCCCGACTCGATGAAGATGTTCCTGGCATTTGGCAATGCTTGCCGCGAATTCCAGGCGCGTCGCCAGGAGCGGGGCTGATGACTACCTACGAGGCCTGGGCGGGCGGAATCCCATAGCTGCGCTTCCATGTGAAGTTCGAGGGACGCGGCCCGCACCCGGCTGCGAACATTGACTTATGGAGCAAAGCATGGCTATCCGCGAGAATTTCAGTTATACCGACATGGACGAGTGGCTCAACGCAAAACGAGTCACCGAAATCGAATGCCTGGTGCCGGACCTGACCGGCGTCGCCCGCGGGAAGATCCTGCCGCGCGGGAAGTTCACCCAGGAACGCGGCATGCGCATTCCCGAGGCGATCCTCGGCATGACCGTCACCGGCAATTCCCCCACCGACGACCCGGCCTACGACCGCGCGATCTCGAACATCGATCGCGACATGATCCTGAAGGCCGACCCCGGCACGATCACGATGGTGCCGTGGGCCACCGATCCCACCGCGCAGGTGATCCACGACTGCTATTTCGCCGACGGACGCCTGGTCGATTTCGCGCCGCGCTCCGTGCTGCGCCGCGTGCTGAAGCTGTACGAGGACAAGGGCTGGAAGCCGGTGGTGGCGCCCGAGCTGGAGTTCTACCTGACCGCCAAGATCTCCGATCCGGACCTGCCGCTGAAGGCGCCGGTGGGCCGCAGCGGCCGCGCCGAAACGTCGCGCCAGGTCTACAGCATCGATGCCGTCAATGAATTCGATCCGCTGTTCGAAGACATCTACGATTACTGCGACGTGATGGGGCTGGACGTGGACACGCTGATCCACGAGATCGGCGCCGGCCAGATGGAAATCAACTTCCTGCACGGTGAACCGCTCGGCCTGGCCGACAAGGTGTTCTTCTTCAAGCGCACGCTGCGCGAGGCGGCGCTGAAACACAATATGTACGCCACCTTCATGGCCAAGCCGATGGCCGGCGAGCCCGGCTCGGCGATGCACATCCACCAGAGCGTGGTCGACGCGAAGACGGGCTGGAACATCTTCTCCAACGAGGACGGTTCGCCGTCGCAGCTGTTCAAGCACTACATCGGCGGCCTGCAGCGCTACATGCCTTCGGCGCTGGCGATCGTGGCGCCGTACGTGAACTCGTACCGCCGGCTGGTGCGCCATACGGCGGCACCGATCAACATCCAGTGGGGCGTGGACAACCGCACCGTCGGCTTCCGGGTGCCCGAATCGGGCATCCAGGACCGCCGCGTGGAAAACCGCATCATCGGCTCGGACGCCAATCCCTACCTGGCGCTGGCCGTCACGCTGGCCGCCGGCTACCTCGGCATGACCGAAGGGCTCGATCCCACTGAAATCACCCATGGCAGCGCCTACGAGATGAAGTACGAACTGCCGCAAGGGCTGCCGGAAGCACTGGGCCTGTTGCGCAAGGAAGAAAAGCTGCGCGGGGTGCTGGGCGAGCGCTTCATCGACGTGTATGCTGCCATCAAGGATCTCGAGCACCAGGAATTCATGACCGTCATCAGCCCTTGGGAACGGGAACACCTGCTGCTTCACGTCTGACGACCCACCCAAGCAGAACCGGGGGCAGCGGGTCTGGCTCCCGGTAACGTAAACGGTTTATACTGAATCACTGACCTTGCCCGGTCAGCCGATATTTTCGCCGGCCGCCTGGCCGGCTGTCGCGTGGCCCGCGTGACCGCGCCTTCACCAGGAGGCAATCATGACCACCACCCCGATCGTGCCGGAGCTGCCGGACACCAAGGGCTTGCAGCGGCTCGATGCCGCACACTACCTGCACCCGTTTACCGACCACGCGGCGCTTGCGCAGAAGGGCGCGCGCGTGATGGTGCGCGGTGACGGCATCTGGCTGTGGGATTCCGACGGGCGCAAGGTGCTCGACGCGATGTCAGGCCTGTGGTGCGTCAACGTGGGGTATGGCCGCCGCAGTATCACCGAGGCGGTGGCGCGGCAGATGGATACGCTGCCGTTCTACAACAGCTTCTTCAACACCACCACGATCCCGGCCGTGCAGCTGGCCGCCAAGCTGGCGAAGATCGCCCCCGCCGGCTTCAATCATGTGTTCTTCACCGGTTCCGGTTCGGAAGCGAACGACACCAACGTGCGCATGGTGCGCCGCTACTGGGACCTGGCCGGGCAGCCCGATCGCACGGTCATCATCAGCCGCCATAACGCCTACCACGGCAGTACGATGGCCGGAGCGTCGCTGGGCGGCATGAGCGGCATGCACGTGCAGGGCGGGCTGCCGATTCCCGGCATCGTCCACATCGGGCAGCCGCACTATGCCGACCATGGCGCCGGCATGACGCCGGAAGAATTCGGCATCCACGCGGCCGGCTGGCTGGAAGAGCGGATCAGGGAACTGGGGCCGGACAAGGTGGCCGCGTTCATCGGCGAACCGATACAGGGCGCCGGCGGCGTCATCATTCCACCGTCCACCTACTGGCCGGAAATTCGCCGCATCTGCGACAAATACGACGTGCTGCTGATCGCGGACGAAGTGATCACCGGCTTCGGCCGGCTGGGCACCTGGTTCGCATCGGACCTGTACGGCATGCGCCCCGACCTGATCACATTCGCGAAAGGCGTCACCTCCGGCTACGTGCCGCTGGGCGGCGTGCTGGTGGGCGAGCGCGTGGCGCAGGTGCTGGTCGGGGGCGGCGACTTCAACCACGGCTTTACCTATTCCGGGCACCCGGTGGCCTGCGCGGCCGCGCTGGAAAACATCCGCATCCTCGAGGAAGAAGGGCTGGTGGAACGGGTCGCGCACGATACCGGGCCTTACCTGCAGCAGCGCTTCGCCAGCCTGGCCGCGCATCCGCTGGTCGGCACGGCCGACAGCTTCGGCTTCGTGGCCGGGCTGTCGCTGGTGCGGCGCAAGGCCGCCAACGTGCATCACCAGGTGAAGTTCGATCCCGCGCTGGGCGTGGGCATGCTGTGCCGCGCACACATGTTCGAGAACGGCGTCATCATGCGCGCCGTGGGTGACCGGATGATCATCGCGCCGCCGCTGGTGATGACGCGCGACCAGATCGACGAGATGATCCAGAAGATCCGCTTCTGCCTCGACCTGGCGCTGGCGGATGTGATGGAGCGGGGCTGGCTGGGCTGAAGCGCGCCCCGCGGCGTTTCGCTCAGGCCTTGGCGCCGGCGATGTGTGCCGGCTGTTCCTGCCGGTTCTTCAGCACCTGCGGCGCCAGCGAACCGACGATCATCCCGGCCAGCGCGGCCAGCAGGCCGGCCAGCTGGCCCGGGAATGCTTCACCCAGATCGGAGATCTGCGGGAAGAACAGCAGCCAGACGGCGATGCCGGCGCCGATCGACAGGATCGCGCCCTGCGTGGTGGCGCGCCGCCAGTACAGGCCCATCACCAGCGGGATGAACGCACCCACCAGCGTCACCTGGTAGGCCGACGACACCAGTTCATAGATCGACGTGCCCTGCATCGCGATCGCATACGCCAGCACCAGCGCGGCGAAGACGACGATCGTCACGCGCATCGCCAGCAGTTGCTGCTTGTCGCTCATGCCCGGGCGCAGGTTCTTCAGGATGTTCTCGACGAAGCTCGTCGATGGTGCCAGCAGCGTGGCCGACGACGTGCTCTTGATCGCCGACAGCAGCGCGCCGAAGAACAGGATCTGCATGATCAGCGGCATCTTCGTCATCACGAACGTGGGCAGCAGGCGCTGGTAGTCGTTCTTGGCCAGTTCCATCGCGCTGTCGCCCATCACGACGACCGCGGCGGCCACGATGAACATCGGCACGAAGCCGAAGATGATGTAGCTGGCGCCGCCGATCACCGCGCCGGTGCGCGCGGTGGGCGCATCCTTGGCCGACATCACGCGCTGGAATACGTCCTGCTGCGGAATGCTGCCGAACATCATCGTGATGGCGGCGGCGAAGAAGAACATGATGTCGGTGAACGTCGGTTCCGGCCACAGGCGCCACAGGTCGGCGCTGTGCGCCATGTCGAGCACCTTGCCGGCGCCGCCGGCCAGGTCGGCCGCGAAGAAGGCGATGACCGTCATGCCCACCACCAGCACGATCATCTGGATGAAATCGGTGATCGCCACGGCCAGGAAGCCGCCGACCACCACGTAGATCAGCACGGCCAGCGTGCCGATCACCATGCCCGCCGCCGGCGCCAGCGCGCCGTTCGTCAGTACCGCGAACACCAGGCCCAGTGCGGTGATCTGCGCCGCCACCTAGCCCAGGTAGCTGAGGATGATCGCCACCGAGCAGAACACCTCGATGCCCTTGCCGTAGCGCTGGCGGTAATAGTCGCCGATCGTCAGCAGGTTCAGTTTGTACAGTTTCGTGGCGAAGAACAGGCCGACGAGGATCAGGCAGGTACCGGCGCCGAACGGGTCCTCGATCACGGCATTCAGGCCGCCCTGCACGAATTTCGCCGGCACCCCCATCACGGTCTCGGCACCGAACCAGGTGGCGAATGTTGTCGTGATGACCATGATCAGCGGCAGGCTGCGGCCGGCGACGGCGAAGTCGCTGGTGTTCTTGATCCGCGTGCCCGCCCACATGCCGAGGCCCAGCGTTCCCAGGAGATAGAGCGCGACGAAAATGATCAGGGTGGTGTTCATGCGATTGGAACTTTCGGGGGCGGAAAAATGCGCGCGGAAAATCCCGGATTATAAAGGCAGGATGCGGGCTCCGGAGCAACTTCACCGGGATTTGTGACCGATGTTGTCAGCCGGGGCGGCCCGCCGTTCGTCGGGAAACTTGACGCGCCACCGATGGCGCGCACGCTTTGCGGGGCATGGCGCGCGTGGCATGGCTTATGCGAGATCAACGTGCATGGACGTTCAATTTCCCAGGGAGCCCATCATGAAACAACTTTTGCGGTTGATCGGGACAACGATGCTGTCGATCGCCATGGCGCCCGGCGCCCAGGCGATACCGCTGTCCACGCTGCTTGCCGGCGGCACGCTGAACGCGGGCGGCCTCGCGTTCTCCGACTTCGGCGCCAGCTACGGCGCGTCGGATCCCTTGCGGGTTTTCAATGCCGCCAATATCGACGTGACCGTGACGTCCGACGGGGCGCCGTTGGGTGCGGGGTTGAGGTTCGATATGCGCGGCAACGAGCTGGCGGTGCACGGCAACGGCGTGTACGCCTTTGTCGGCCTGCAGATGAGCTTTCGCGTGGCCATGCTCGATCCGGCCCTGGCCGGCCTTGGCGCCGCGCTGGCGATGGAAAGCCGCACGATCGACATGCGGCACGATGACAGTGGCGTCTACATTGCCGATTCGGTGCGTGGCCGGCCCGGCGGGAATGGCCCGGTGGGGTTCCCCGGCATGGGGTGGGACTGGAATTTTCCGATTCCGTCTTTCCGGACAACGGATCTGGCCAGCCTGGCGCCACAGCCCGGGATATGGGTCGACAAGCACATGCTGGTATGGGCGGTCGACCGCGCGGATACCGTTGCGCTGATGGTTTCCTCGCAGCGCTTCAGTGTTGAATTGCCGGAGCCCGGCAGCCTGCCGTTACTGGCGATCGCGGCGCTCGCGGCGGCGGCCGTACTGCGGAGCAAACGGCCTGCGGTGTGATGCCGCGCTGCTGCGGCATCGGGATGGCGCCGGGCGATCGAAGCAAGGCCCGGCGCTGGCTGATTCGACTTCCGGTGGTGCGCTTAGTCCTTCAGCGCGGCAGCCAGTTCGGCCACCTTCGCACCATCGGCGCCCACCGCCTTCACCAGCCGCTTGCCATAGTCGGCATCGGCTTTATGGAAGTGCGACAGCATCGTGTACAAACTGACCTGGTTCTTCACGCGCTTCAGGTCGCCGGAGAGGTTGGCGATCAGGTCGTCCTTGTCCTGCGCCGACAGGGAGCGGTAGAAGTCGCCGGCCTGCTGGAAGTTCAGCGTTTTCGCGATGCGCTGCTGCTGCGTGGTACCGGTCAGCGGCAGGTTGCTGCTGCGGGCGTTCGGGTCTTCGGCCAGGTTGGCGATGCGGCTGGGCTGGTAGTTCACGGTGCCCTTGCGGCCGTCGATGTTCATCGCGCCATCCTGCTGGTGGTTGCGCACGGGGACCAGGGGCTTGTTGATCGGCAGCGACTGGAAGTTCGCGCCCAGGCGGTGGAATTGCGTGTCGACGTACGAGAACAGGCGACCCTGCAGCATACGGTCTTCCGAAGCCTCGATGCCCGGCACCAGGTTACCCGGCGCCATCGCGACCTGCTCGGTGGCTTCGAAGAAGTTGTCCGGCACCTTGTTCAGCACCATCGTGCCCACTTTGCGCTCGGCGATGTTCGGCCAGGTCTTGGTGGCGTCGAGCGGGTCGAAATCGAACTTGTCGAGGTCCTGCGGTTTCAGGATCTGCACCGTCAGGTCCCAGGTCGGGAGCTTGCCGGCGTTGATCGATTCATACAGGTCCACCGTGGCGTGGCTGGTGCTCTTGCCCTGGATGACCGGGATCTCCTGCGGGCGCAGGTTGCGCTCGCCCTGGCGCGATTTCCACGCGAACTTCGCGTACACATAGTCGCCCTTGGCATTGACCAGCTTCAGCGCATGCACGCTGCTGCCGTTCATCTGGCGGTAGTTTGCCGGCGTGCCCCAGTTCGAATACACGCGGGTCAGCATCGCCGTTGCCTCGGGAACATGCGAGAAGAAGTCGAACACGCGCTCCGGTTCCTGCACGTTGGTGACCGGGTCCGGCTTCAGCGCATGGATCATGTCGGGGAACTTGATCGCGTCGCGGATGAAGAAGATCGGCAGGTTATTGCCGACCAGGTCCCAGTTGCCTTCCTGCGTATAGAACTTGGTGGCGAAGCCGCGCGGATCGCGCGTGGTCTCGGCGCCCGAACGGCTCGGGATCACGGTGGAAAAGCGCACGAAAACGGGGGTAACGGTACCCTTGGCGAACAGCTTTGCCTTGGTCAGGTCGGACAGGTCGTCGGTCGTGGTGAACGTGCCATGGGCACCGGTGCCGGTTGCATGCACCACGCGCTCGGGGATGCGCTCGCGGTCGAAGCGCTGCAGCTTCTGTACCAGGTGCACGTCCTGCAGCAGCGTGGGGCCGCCGGGGCCGGCGGTCTGGCTGTTCTGGTTGTCGCCAACGGGGGCGCCGTTATCCTTCGTCAGGGTTTGGGCATAGGCGCCGGTCGACATCGATGTCAGTGCGGATACGATGGCCATCGCGCACAACAGCGCGCGGCCAGGCCTGGAAGCCATGAACTCCATATACTCTACCTATTAAGTTAAATGTTTGGGGAAGGCTTATACTATCGGGAGGGCTGTCATTATGGAAATTCATTGTGACTATCGATTTGATAGCAATAACTGATCGACAAGCCGGCGGTAGAATCGGCTAACACTGAGTTCGCTCAAACTTGATCGGCCGAACCTGATCGGCTGAAACCTGATCGGCCAAAACCACTGCCCGGAGACCGCCATGAACGATTCCACCAGCTGGCACGAGCGCGCCCAGGCGCTGAACATCGACGGCCGCGCCTTCATCGGCGGCCAGCGCACCTGGGCCCGCGCCGGGCAGCAATTCGACAACCGCTCGCCGATCGATGGCCGCGAACTTGGCCCGGTAGCCCGCTGCGGCGCCGAGGACGTGGAGCTGGCCGTCGCGGCAGCCAGGGCCGCGTTCGAGGATGGCCGCTGGGCCGGCATGGCGCCGGCGAAGCGCAAGCGCATCCTGGTGAAATTCGCCGACCTGATGCAGCAGCATTGCGATGAACTGGCGCTGCTGGAAACGCTCGACATGGGCAAGCCGGTCAAGTACAGCCTGGCGGTCGACGTGGCGGGCGCGGCGAACTGCATCCGCTGGTATGGCGAAGCCATCGACAAGGTGTACGGCGAAATCGCCCCCACGCCGGCCGACAGCCTGGCGCTGGTCACGCGCGAGCCCGTCGGCGTAGTGGGCGCGATCGTGCCGTGGAACTACCCGATGCTGATGGCGTCATGGAAGATCGCGCCGGCGCTCGCGGCGGGCAACAGCGTGGTGCTGAAACCGTCGGAGAAGTCGCCATTGACGGCATTGCGCCTGGCCGAGCTGGCGCTGGAAGCGGGCATTCCCCCCGGCGTCTTCAACGTGCTGCCCGGCTTCGGCAACGAAGCCGGCAGCGCGCTGGCACAGCACATGGATGTCGACTGCATCGCGTTCACCGGCTCCACGCGGGTGGGCAAGCAGATCGTGCAGATGGCGGGGCAATCGAACCTGAAGCGCGCGTGGACGGAACTGGGCGGCAAGTCCGCCAACATCGTCTGCGCGGATTGCCCGGACCTGGATGCGGCGGTGGCGGCATCGATCGGCTCGATCTTCTTCAACCAGGGCGAGAGCTGCAATGCGCCGTCGCGGCTGTTCGTGGAAGAATCGATCCGCGCACGCTTCATCGAGAAGGCGCTGGCCATGGTGCCGGACTTCGCGCCGGGCGATCCGCTCGACGCGAACACGGTGATGGGCGCGATCGTCGACGAAACCCAGCTGGCCACGGTGATGAAATACATCGGCGAAGGCAAGGCCGCCGGCGCGCGGCTGCTGGCCGGCGGCGAGCGCGTGCGGCGCGATACCGGCGGCTATTACGTGGCGCCGACGATCTTCGACAACGTCGGTGCCGGCATGAGCATTGCCCGCGAAGAGATCTTTGGGCCGGTGCTGTCCGTGCTGAGCTTTACGTCGCTCGACGAAGCGGTGCGGCAGGCCAATGCCACGCCGTACGGCCTGCATGCGGCCGTGTGGACGGCGGACCTGTCGAAAGCCATCAGGACCTCGCGCGCGCTGCGCGCCGGCACCGTGCACGTCAACCAGTACGACAACGACGACATCACGGTACCGTTCGGTGGCTACAAGCAGTCGGGCAACGGCCGCGACAAATCGCTGCACGCGTTCGACAAGTACACGGAGCTGAAGACGACCTGGATCCAGGTCGCCTGAGCCTGCCCGTCTAACGGCCGGCTTTCCCGCCGCCTTCGCTCCCCGGCTGCATCATGCGCTCGAGCAGCTCCTGGAGGAGCTGCCGGTCCGCCGCGCCGAGCCGTTCGGTCAGCGGTGCCAGCGCCATTTGGGTTTGCCGGTGCAGGTCCTGGACGAGCCTGGCCCCTTCGCCCGTCAGGAACACATCCGTTGCCCTGCCGTCCAGTGCGTTCGGCGCGCGCGCCACGAGTCCGCGCTTTTCCGCCCGGGCGATGAGCCCCGACATCGTCTGCTTTTCCAGACCCAGGTAGTCGGCCAGTTCGGCCATGCGCGGCCGCCGGTCCCACAAAATCCCCAGCACCCGGATCAGCGTGAGGGACAGGTCGTTCTCGGCGCCGATCTTGTTCAGGACGGCCATCGTGGCGAAGGCGACCGGCACGAGGGCGTCGACCAGGTCCGCGGCGGCCGGCGTGGCGCTTGTTGTCGGTGGCTGCTCTTTCATCATGCCTGCATGTTGACATAGTTCGCAATGCGTATCAATATTAGATCGTAATACGAACCTTTATCGTGCCGCATCCAAGGAGAGTCCCATGAAAGCCGCCGTCGTCACATCGTTCGATCACCCGCCGCGTTATACCGACATCGGCGAACCTGTTCCCGAAATGCCCGGCGAAATGCTGGTCGACGTGCTGGCCGCCGGCCTGCATCACATCACCCGCGGGCGTGCTTCGGGCGCGCATTATTCCAGCACGGGCCGGCCGCCGCTCGTCGCCGGTGTCGACGGAGTGGGGCGCGGCACGGACGGCAAGCTGCGCTACTTCGTCCAGGCCCCCGACCAGCTCGGCACGATGGCCGACAGGACCGTCATCGAACTGCGGCGCAGTATCGAATTGCCGGGCGACTGCGACCCCGTCGCACTCGCCGCCGCGATGAATCCGGCAATGGCGTCCTGGCTGGCGCTGCGTTGCCGCGTGCCGTTCCAGGAGGTCAGGAACGTGCTGATCCTCGGGGCCACGGGCAGTTCGGGAAGCATGGCGGTGCAGGTCGCGCGGCACCTGGGGGCGGTGCAGGTGATCGCGGCTGGCCGCGACGAGCACAAGCTCGCCAGGTTGCGCGAACTCGGCGCCACCGACACCGTGACCCTCGGCGATGCGCGGCTGGGCGCCCTCGCAAGCGATGTGGATGTGGTGCTCGATTTCGTCTGGGGCGAACTTGCCGTGCGCATCATGGAGACGGTCATCCGGCAGCGCAAGGATCGCGGTGCACCGTTCACGTGGATACACATCGGTTCCATGGCGGGCGATATGGCGCCGATTCCGGGCGCGCTGCTGCGTGCCGCCAATATCGAGATCGTGGGCAGCGGGCACGGCTCGGTATCGGATCGGGCAATCCTGGGCGAACTGCCCGCGCTGGCAAGGCAAATCGCCAGCGGCACGTTCCGCATCGACGCGCAGGGCACGCCGCTCAGCAGCGTGGAACAGGCCTGGCGGACGCCGGCCGGCACCGGCGCCCGTATCGTCTTCACTCCATGAAGCAGGCACGGACGGTGCCGGCCAAAAAATACGATTCCAGGAACTTAGAAGCAGTGTTCGGGGGCGGGGAAGCTGCCGTCCTTGACGGCGGCGACGTAGGCGGAAAACGCGGCTTCGATGGTGGGCTGGCCATCCATGAAGTTGCGCACGAAGCGGGCCTTGCGGCCAGGGAAGACGCCCAGCAGGTCGTGCATCACCAGTACCTGGCCGGAGCAGTCGGGGCCGGCGCCGATGCCGATGGTGGGAATCGACAGCGCCTCGGTGACCGCCTTGCCGACGCTGGACGGCACCGCTTCGAGCAGCACGATCGAGGCGCCGGCGGCCTGCAGCTTCAACGCGTCGGCCTTCAGCGCATCGGCGCTTTCCACGGTCTTGCCCTGCACCTTGTAGCCGCCCAGCTGGTGGACGAACTGCGGCGTCAGCCCGATGTGTGCGCACACGGGCACGCCGCGTTCGACGAGGAAGCGCACCGTGTCGGCCAGCCAGCCGGCACCTTCGATCTTGACGATGTGGGCGCCGGCCTGCATCAGCTGCACGCAGCTGGCCAGCGCCTGCTCGGGCGTGCCGTAGCTGCCGAACGGCAGGTCGGCCATGATCATCGCGGACTTGGCACCGCGCGCGACGGCAGCCGTGTGGTACGCCACTTCCTGCACGGTGACCGGCAGCGTGGACGTGTGGCCGTTGCACACCATGCCCAGCGAATCGCCGATCAGCAGGATTTCAACGCCGCTCTTGTCCATCAATGCGGCAAAGCTGGCGTCGTAGCACGTCAGCATGGAGATTTTCTCGCCGGCCGCGCGCAGCGCGGTCAGCGCAGGAAGCGTGACGGCCTTGTTCGCCGCCGCTTTTGCCGGTGCCGGCGTGCCGCTCGTCGTGGGAGTAGCCGCGGACATCTCTTTACCCTGCAGATAACCAGACATGGAAGTCCTCTAATAAAATCGTTACGGCGCGTATTCTAAACCCCGGCGAACGACCGTGCAGAAGTGCAGCCAGGACTCAGGACCGGAAGATGAAGTAGACGGCGCCGATCAGGCAGAGACCCGCCCAGATGTAATCGGTCTTGAACGGCTCGTTCATGTAGATCATCGCGAACGGCACGAATACGGAAAGCGTGATCACTTCCTGCATGATCTTCAGCTGCGCCAGGCTGTATTGCGTGTAGCCGATCCGGTTGGCCGGCACCTGCAGCAGGTATTCGAACAGCGCGATGCCCCAGCTGGCGAATGCCGCGACATACCAGGCCTTGGTGGAGAAATTCTTCAGGTGGCCGTACCAGGCCACCGTCATGAAGACGTTCGACAGGGTCAGCAGGCCGGCGGTCTGCACGATGACGGGGATCTGCATGGGTCAGGCGATGCCCTCGATGCGCTCGATGCGTTGATCGGCAACATCCGGCGCGAACGATGCGGCGGCGCCGAGGCCGGGCACGGCGACGTGCGGTGCGATTTCCAGCAGCGGTACCAGCACGAAGGCGCGCTGCGTCATGCGCGGATGCGGCACCGCCAGCGTGGCGGTGTCGACGATGTCGCCGCCGTACAGCAGCAAATCGAGGTCCAGCGTGCGGGGCGCGTTGCGATAGGGGCGCTCGCGGCCGTGTTCCTGCTCGATCGCGAACAGGGCCTCCAGCAGTGCATGCGGCGCCAGCGTGGTGTCGATGCGGGCCACGGCGTTGATGTAGTCGTCGCCGGAAGAGTCGATCGGCGCCGTGCGGTACAGGCTGGAGACGGCCGTGACGGCGATCCCGGCTACGCGGCGCAGCCGCGCCACCGCGTCGAGCGCATTGGCACGCGCGTCGCCGAGATTGGCGCCGATGCCAACGAACGCTTCCATCAGTCGATGGTCGGCGTGGTCGGCGCCGTGTCCGGCCCGCCGCCTTCGCCACGCTTGCGGCGCGGGCCGCGACGGCGGCGTTTCGGTGCCGCCGCGGCGCCGTATTCGCCTTCGCCCTCGGCATGCAGATCGTCGCCGTCGAAGTCGTCGTCGCCGCCGTGTTCCGCAGCATGGTCGGCCTGGTCGGCGGCCTCGCCGCCTTCCTCAAGGCGCGTGCCGCGGCGCGGCGGCCGCTTGCGCTTGCCGGCGGCGCCGCCGCTCGAAATGGCCGTTACCATCTCGGCGCGGATCGTTTCGTCGGCCTCGTAGAACGCGCTCCACCAGTCGCCCAGCTCCTGCTCGATCTCGCCGGACGAGCAGCGCAGCAGCAGGAAGTCGTAGCCGGCGCGGAAGCGCACGTGTTCCAGCAGCTTGTACGGGTTCTTGCCGTTGCGGCGCTCGAAGCGCGGCTGCATGGCCCAGATGTCGCGCATGTCGGAGCCGATCTTGCGCTGCAACGCCAGCTTTTCGGTCTGCGATTCCAGCACCTCGTCCGCCGCCAGGTGCAGCGCCGGGATCGGGAATTCGCCGGAAGCCTGGTAGGCGTTCCATTTTTCCAGCACCTGGTGCCACAGCAGCGATGCGAACAGGAAGCCCGGCGACACCGTCTTGCCCGAGGCGATGCGCTTGTCCGTCGCTTCCAGCGCCAGCGTCACGAACCTGAAGCCCAGCGGCTGCTCGAGCACCACGTCGAGCAGCGGCAGCAGGCCGTGGTGCAGGCCGGCCTTGCGCAGTTGCAGCAGGCAGGCGAGGGCGCTGCCGCTCATCAGCAGCTTGAGCATCTCGTCGAACACGCGGGCGGCCGGCACGTTGTTGATCAGCGGCGCCATCACGGAGATCGGTGCCGCGGTGGTCGGCTCGATGTCGAACTTCAGCTTGGCGGCGAAGCGCACCACGCGCAGCATGCGCACCGGGTCTTCCCGGTAGCGCGTTTCCGGCTGGCCGATGATGCGCAGCAGCTTCGCGCGCATGTCGCGCATGCCGCCGTGGTAATCCAGCACCTGCTGGGTGGCCGGGTTGTAGTACATCGCGTTGATGGTGAAGTCGCGGCGTTCGGCATCCTCGGCCTGCGTGCCGAACGTGTTGTCGCGCAGCACGCGGCCGTGTTCATCCTTCGGCGCATTGTCGGTGGCGGTGCCGCGGAAGGTGGTCACTTCCAGCAGGTCCTGGCCGAACATCACGTGCACGATCTGGAAGCGGCGGCCGATGATGAAGGCGCGGCGGAACAGCTTTTTGACCTGCTCGGGCGTGGCGTTGGTGGCGATGTCGAAATCCTTGGGCTTCACGCCCAGCAGCAGGTCGCGCACCGCGCCGCCGACGACAAACGCCTCGAAGCCCGCTTCCTGCAGCGAGGAAGTCACGCGGACCGCGTTCGATGACACCATCTTCGGGTCGATGCCGTGCTGCTCCGGGCCGAGGATTTCGGGTTCGCTGTTGCTGTGGGCATCCTTGACGCCCAGGATCTTGCGGATGAATTTCTTAATCATTGAATAATTCGAGTAAAGCCCAGCCGCGCTCGTTGGCGTGGCGGGTCAGGACGGCATTCGGGTTGGTGGCGACCGGATGCGAGACGATCGACAGCAGCGGCAGGTCGTTGTGCGAGTCGCTGTAGAAGTACACGTTGTCGAAGTGCTCGAGCGTTTTCCCCATCTGTTCCAGCCACGCCCGGGTATGCAGGATCTTGCCCTCGCCCTGGGTCGGCTTGCCGCCCAGGCGGCCGGTGATGCGGCCATCCACGATTTCCGGCATTGCCGCGATCAGGTGATCCACGCCGAACGCCTTGGCGATCGGCGCGGTGACGAAGTGATTGGTCGCCGTGACGATGGCCACCATGTCGCCGGCATCGTGGTGGCGCTGCAGCAGCGCGCGTGCCGCGGGCAGGATGTTCGGTTCGATGACTTCGGCCATGAATTGCTGCTGCAGGGCGGCCAGCCGCTCCGGATCGAACGTGGCCAGCGTGCCGAGCGCGAACTCGAGGTATTCCACCGGGTCCAGCGTGCCGGCCTGGTACTGGGCAAAGAATTCGTCGTTGCGGCGGGCGAAGGCGGCGGTATCGACAGCGCCCTTACGGCACAGGAACTGGCCCCATTCATAGTCGGAGTCGATGGGCAGCAGGGTGTGGTCGAGGTCGAACAGGGCCAGGTTCATGGGGAGCTTTAATCTTTTTCCGCCTGCAGCCATTCGCGCAGCAGCGGCAGGGTGATCGGACGTTGGGTTTCCAGGGAATATTGGTCGAGCGAGTCCAGCATCGAGGACAGCGAGCGCATGTCGCGCCTGAAATGGGACAGCAAATAGGGTAACACGCCCGGCGACAGCGTCAAGCCGCGGCTCGCCGCCGCCTGGGAGAGCGCGGCCACCTTCTCGTCGTCGGAGAGCCCGTGCAACTGGTAGATCAGGCCCCAGCCCATCCGCGTGCGCAGGTCTTCGCGCACCGGCAGCACGGCGGGCGGCACGGCGCCGCTGCACACCATCCAGGCATCGTTGGCGCGAATCTCGTTGAACAGTGCGAACGCATCGATCTGCGCCACCGGCGAGAGCTTTTCGCAATCGTCCAGCAGGTACAGGTCGATGTCGGGGGAGTACAGGAATTCGGATTCGATCGAGAACGGCGAAATGTAGCGCGCCCGCTCGGTGGCGGCCAGGGCCCGCAGCAGGTGGGTCTTGCCGGCCCCCACTTCGCCCCACAGGTAAGCGAAATGCTCGCGCGAGCTGCGGCCGGCGAACTGGCGCATCAGCGCCGCCACCTCGGCATTGCGGCCCACCTCGAACGATTCGAGCGTGTGGACCGGCTCGGCCCCGAGGTCCAGCACCAGCTGTTTCATGGCTGCCGCCCTGTTTTTATTGTTATTTCCACAACACGCATTTCATCGCGCATTTCATCATATTCGCTGATCACATCCGGCATTATATAAAAGCGGGATGCTTCCTCCGCTTCCTGCCGCGCAGCGCCCGGGGATACCGGTTGTTCTCGTTGTGCGGTCGGGGCAGGGGGCATGGAGGCGAAATATGGGATTTGGCGGGAACGTTTTGCTAAAATAGCGGACTTGATGGCAAATTCGCGGACTTGATGGCGAAAATGCTGCATCGTCTTCTACGCATCTTATCTATTCTACCGCCTCCGCCGCGAATTACACCATGAGCCAACCTTCCAACGTATCCCTGTCCTACCGTGACGCCGGCGTCGATATCGATGCCGGTGATGCCTTAGTCGAAGCCATCAAGCCGTTCGCCAAGCGCACGCTGCGCGAAGGCGTGATGGGCGGCATCGGCGGCTTCGGCGCGCTGTTCGAGATCAGCAAGAAATACAAGGAACCGGTGCTGGTGTCCGGCACGGATGGCGTGGGCACCAAGCTGAAGCTGGCGTTCGAACTGAACCGTCATGACACGGTGGGCATCGACCTGGTGGCCATGAGCGTCAACGACATCCTGGTGCAGGGCGCCGAGCCGCTGTTCTTCCTCGACTACTTCGCCTGCGGCAAGCTGGACGTGCCGACCGCGACCGACGTCATCAAGGGCATCGCACAGGGTTGCGAGCAGGCCGGCTGCGCGCTGATCGGTGGTGAAACGGCCGAGATGCCGAGCATGTATCCGGCCGGTGAATACGACCTGGCCGGCTTCGCCGTTGGCGCGGTGGAAAAGTCGAAGCTGATCGACGGCACCAAGATCGCCCCGGGCGACGTGGTGCTGGGCCTGGCCTCGTCGGGCGCCCACTCGAACGGTTACTCGCTGGTGCGCAAGATCATCGAAGTGGCCAAGCCGGACCTGGAAGCCGACTTCCACGGCCGCAAGCTGGCCGACGTGCTGATGGCGCCGACCCGCATCTACGTCAAGCCGCTGCTGGCGCTGATGGAATCGATGGAAGTGAAGGGGCTGGTGCACATCACCGGCGGCGGCCTGGTGGAAAACATCCCGCGCGTGCTGCAGGATCACCTGACGGCCGAGCTGGACGGAAAATCGTGGACGATGCCGCCGCTGTTCCAGTGGCTGCAGCAGCACGGCGGCGTGGCCGACGCCGAAATGCACCGCGTGTTCAACTGCGGCATCGGCATGACCGTGATCGTCTCCGCCGACAATGCGGATGCGGCGATCGCCCAGCTGACCGCCGCCGGCGAGACCGTCTCGCGCATCGGCACGATCCGCGCCCGCCAAGAGGGCGAGCACCAGACGATCGTGGTGTAACACGATGAATGCCCGCCTGCCGGAAGAGCGCATCGTCGCCATCCTGCAGGCGGAGCTGGCCGGGCTCCTCGGCGTGTGGCTGTTCGGCAGCCAGGCCAATGGCCATGCGAATGCTGAAAGCGATGTCGATTTTGCCGTGCTCGTTGCCGGCAAAGCCGATCCTTTGCAGCTGTGGGATATAAGCCAGAAACTGGCAGCGGTAACGCAATTACCGATCACGGTAGCGGTGATCCGCGATCATCTCGACGATTTCCTTGTCTTTTCCAGCCAGATGCTGGGCCATTCGTCCGCTGGCTGAGACCTTCAAAACCGGTGACAGGCACCGGTTTTTTTGCAACGAATGTTCCAGAAAAATAGGTGTCTGGGAGGAGCGACGGCCTGCAGGCCATCTCCGCTACGCAGGCGCGAAGCGGCGCTTCTCGAAACCCCTGCTTCGCCACCGGTTATTCTCCGGGTTTCGCGGGTTTCTACGCTTTCAGGATCTTCGGCACCCGCGCGCAGCGCAGCCGGAACGCATCCGGCATGCCCGAGCCCAGCAAAGGCCGCAGGTACAGCCGGAACGCATCGGTGACGTCGGTGCCGGAAGGGGCGATGAATTCGTCTTCCATCGTGCGCGTCTTGCCCGCCACGTCCGATAGAGGCAGCAGCGCGTAGTCGGCCGAATAGAAGCCGCTGCGGCGGATCGCCACCGAGCCGTCGCGGTCACCCCAGAACGCATACTGCACCGCCTTTTCGCCGACCTCGCGGGCTTCGCGCTGGTCCACGTCCGACACGCAGCCGATGAACGAGCGTTGCAGATAGCCGAACGTGTCGCCGCGCACGCGTTTGATTCCCAGCTTCTCCCGGATCTCGTCGCACAGCAGGTCGGCCAGCGCACCGGTGCCGGACAGCTGCACGTTGCCATGCGCATCTCTCTCCACTTCCCTGGCCAGCAGCGTGGCAATCGGCTCGCCGCTGGCATCGTGGATGCCCTCCGAGACGGCGATCACGCAGCGGCCGTACCGATCGTACGCGGCCTTCACGTCGGCCAGGAAGGACTCGATCGAGAAGGTGCGCTCGGGCAGGTAGATCAGGTGGGGCCCATCGTCCGGGAATTTCTTGCCCAGCGCCGACGCGGCGGTGAGGAAGCCCGCATGGCGGCCCATCACCACGCCCACGTATACGCCGGGCAGCGAAGCGTTGTCCAGGTTCGCGCCGGCGAACGCCTGGGCCACGAAGCGCGCGGCCGAGGGAAAGCCGGGGGTATGGTCGCTGCCCACCAGGTCGTTGTCGATCGTTTTCGGGATGTGGATCGCGCGCAGCGGATAGCCGGCGGCGCGCGCCTGTTCGCTGACGATGCGCACCGTGTCCGACGAATCGTTGCCGCCGATGTAGAAGAAATGTTCGATCTCGTGGGCGCGCAGCACGTTGAAGATCTCGGCGCAGCACTTCGCGTCAGGCTTGTCGCGCGTGGAGCCGAGCGCCGACGATGGCGTGGCCGCCACCAGCTCCAGGTTATGGCTGGTTTCCTGCGTGAGGTCGATGAACTGTTCGTCGACGATGCCGCGCACGCCGTGCAGCGCGCCGTACACCCGCGTCACGTCTCGAAAGCGCCGCGCCTCCAGCGCCACGCCCACCAGCGACTGGTTGATGACGGCGGTCGGGCCGCCTCCCTGTGCCACCAGAATCTTGCCTGAACCCATAGCCAGCCTCCTGTCGGATGAGAGCTGCCAGCATACGCCTTTGGCTGCGCGGTGGCCGCTTTCAATCCGGCCGATTCCCGAAATCGGCGCGCGTCGTCAGTTGTCCGCCTTTTGCACGCCGGCCCCGATATTCCGGTCCAGGAACTTCTCCACCCGCGTCCAGAAATCGATGCGGTTCTTCGGCAGCCGCCAGCCGTGGCCTTCCTCGGGGTATTCGACCCACTCGACATGCTTGTTGGTGGCGGCGACGGCATCGCGGAAGCGCGTGCCGTGGGCGCGCGGCACGCGGCGGTCGGCGCCGCCGTAGGCCATCAGCAGCGGCTGGTGCAGCCGGCCGGCCTGCTCGACGGGCGAGACGGCCATCAACTGGTCCGCTTCCGTTTCCAGGTCGCCGATCAGCTTCGGCATGCCGTAGCGGATGTACTGCGCCGGCAGGTCGGAGGTATGGAACCAGCTGCCGCCGTACATCAGCTTGATGTCGGTGACGCCCACCCAGTTGATGCCGCAGCGGTACAGGTCGGGGTCCTTGATCAGGCCCATCAGCGTGGCATACCCGCCGTAGCTGGCGCCGGCGATGCAGATGCGCTTCGGGTCGGCCACGCCCTGTTCGATGGCCCAGCGCGTGCCGTCGGCCACGTCGTCCTGCATGGCGCGGCCCCACTGCCTGAAGCCGGCGGTGAGGTGTTTCGTGCCATATCCGGTGCTGCCGCGGAAGTCCGGCTCCAGCACGGCGTAGCCGCGCGAGGCGAGGAACTGGGTATCGGCGGACCATTCCCAGATCGCCGCCCGCGACCACGGCCCGCCGTGCACCAGCACCACCATCGGCAGCCTGTCGGTGCTCTTCGCGCCATTCGGCAGTGTCAGCAGGGCCTGGATCGGCAAGCCGTCGCGCGCCGCATAAGTGACGAGCTGCTGCCGGCCCATCTTCGTGGCGTCGAGTTTCGGCTGCGACTGGCCGAGCAGGTCCAGCTTGCCGGTGTCGCGGTTGTAGACGAAGTACGTGCGCGGCTGCATGTCCGAATAGGTGGTCACCAGCACGAACGGCGCCTCGGGGCGGCGCGGCAGCGAGATCAGGTTCACCAGGCCGGGCAGCTGCGCATCCACCTTTTCCTGCAGCGCCTTCATGTCGGCGTCGATCCACTCGGTGGCGTGCGTGTCGCCCAGGTAGCGTACGCCGACCAGCTTGTCGCCGCTGCGGATCAGGCGGCCCGAGAAATCGTAGCGCTGGATGGCAAAGCGCGGTACCGGATCGACCTTGCCGGCGGCCAGGTCGAACGTGTGGATGGCGGTCTTGTCGCTGTCGTGGCGCGCCGCCACGTACAGGCGGCCGTCGGCATCGAAGTCGAGCGGTGAAAAGCCGCCGGCGCTGGCCACCCAGGCGTCGAACGTGGTGATGGCGCGCCACTTTTCGCTCATTTTCTCACCCTCGCGCAGCCAGATCGTGCTCTTGCCGTCTTCCAGCGTGGTGGCCAGGCGCGGTTCGCCGCGCGCATCGAGCACCCAGCGCTGCACGTTGCCCGGCTGCGGCACGCCGGTGCTGCGGCCCGTGCGGGTGTCCAGCCGCAGCAGCTGCGTCGAACGCACGCTGCCGCCCGGCTCGAAGCTCAGGCTGCGCACGTACACGGCATCGGAATCCTGCGCGCCGCGCTGCGACAGCATGTAGGTATGCCATGGCAGCAGCCGCGCCGCGGCCGGTGTGGTGATGAAATTGGAGCGGCGCTGCGCCAGCTGGCGGAAATTCCTGCCGTCGCGGTCCACTGCGAACAGGCCCGGCGCGGCGTTGATGTCGCCCACGCCCACGTCGTTGTCGGTGCTGTCGAACAGCAGCCGGCCGTCATTGACCCATTGGAAGTCGCCGACGTCGGCATCGGAAAACTCGGCGACCACCTGCGCCTTCGATGTCGCCAGTTCGACCACGGCCAACCGGTCGCGGCCGCCCGGGCCGGGGACCTTGGCCGCTACGTACTGGCCATTGGGCGACAGCTGCGCGCCGCCGAAAGCGGAAGGGCCGAAGAAGTCCGCGACGGGAGGCGGCGCGGCAGGCGCCGCGTGGGCGCTGCCCAGCAGGCCGGCGACCAGCGACAGCAAGACGAACAAGGGGGAACGTCGAAGGCTCGGTAACATGATGCACGGGGAAGTTTGCAGGATCGCCAACTTATCATGGCGGGCGGCCCTGCTTTCTCTCCGAATGTCACCCGGCCCTTATTTCGCTGCGGCGGCGCCGGCGCCGATGTGCCGGTCGAGGAATTTCTCGACGCGGGTCCAGAAGTCGAAGCGGTTCTTCGGCAGCGTCCAGCCATGGCCTTCGTCTTCGTACTCGACCCATTCGACCTGCCGGTTCGTGGCGGCGACCGCGTCGCGGAAGCGCACGCCGTGCGCACGCGGCACGCGCCGGTCCGCGCTGCCATGGGCCAGCAGCAGGGGCTGGCGCAGCCGGGCCGCCTGCTCGACCGGTGAGGTGGCCGTCAATTGCGCAGCATCCTTTTCCAGGTCGCCGATCAGTTGCGGCATGCCGTAGCGCATGTACTGCTTCGGGAAATCGGAACCGTGCAGCCAGCTGCCGTACATCAGCCGCAGGTCGGCCACGCCGGCCCATGCCACGCCGCAGCGGTACAGGTCGGGGTCGCGGATCAGGCCCATCAGCGTGGCATAGCCGCCATAGCTGGCGCCAGCGATGCAGATGCGCTGCGGATCGGCGATGCCCTGCGCGATCGCCCAGCGCGCGCCATCGGCCACGTCGTCCTGCATCGCCAGGCCCCACTGTTTCAGCCCGGCGGTGAAATGGCGTGCGCCGTAGCCGGTGCTGCCGCGGAATTCCGGCTCGAGCACCGCGTAGCCGCGCGAGGCGAGGAACTGGGCGTCGGCCGACCAGCCCCATTCCGTGCCGCGCACCCAAGGGCCGCCATGCACCAGGACTACCATCGGCAGCTTGTCCTGGCGGCCCGCGCCAGCCGGCAGCGTCAGCAGCCCGGGAACCGGCAAGCCGTCGCGCGCCGTGTACAGCACGTTCTCCTGGGTGCCCATCTGCCGCGCCTGGATGCGGGGATGCGCCTTGCCGACGGGGCTGAACTTGCCCGTCTCGCGGTTGTACAGCAGGAAGACCTTCGGCTGCCGGTCCGAGTAGGTGGTGACCAGCACGTATGGCGTTTCCGGCCGGCGCGGCACCTCGACCAGGTTGACATTGCCGGGCAGCTTGCCGTCGATGGTGGCCTGCAGCGCCTTCAGTTCGGGATCGAGCCACACGGTATCTTCCGAATCGCCCTTGTAGCGGATGCCGGCCAGCTTGCCGGCCACCTGGATCAGGTGGCCGGAGAAATCGTGCCGGTCGAGCGCGAACAGCGCCCTGTCGCCGACCTTGCCGGTGGCCGGATCGAACACGTGCACGGCGCGCCGGTCGCCATTGCGGCGGGCCGCCACGTACAGCAGGCCATCGGCGGCGAATTCCAGCGGCTCGAAGCCGGCGCTGGAGTCGACATAGCCATCGAACGTGGTGACCACGCGCCACCTGCTGTTCTCCAGCAGCCAGATGGTGTGCTTGCCTTGTTCCAGCGTGATGGCCATGCGCGGTTCACCCCGCGCATCGAGCATCCAGTTCAGCACATGGCCGGGTTCCATCACGTCGGTGGTGCGGCCGGTGCGCGTGTCGAGGCGCAGCAGCTCGATCGCCAGCACGGCGCCGCTGGTTTCGAAATGGACGCTGCGCACATAGACGCTGTCCGAATCCTGGGCGCCCGGCTGCGGCAGCATGTAGGTATGCCAGGGCAGCAGCCTGTCGCCGTCGCCGGCGCGAACGAAGCGGCCGCGCCGCTCCGCCAGCGGGCGGAAGTTCCTGCCGTCGCGATCGACCGCGTAGAGGCCGGGCGCGGCATTGACTTCGCCCGGTGCCAGGTCCTTGTCGGTGCTGTCGAACAGCAGGCGGTTGTCGCTGACCCACTGGAAGTGGCCGATGTCGCCGTCCGAGAACGATGCCACCACCTTGGCGTCCAGCGTGGCCAGGTCGACGACGGCGAGCCTGTCCCGGCCGCCCTCCGCCGCGCTGACCTTGGCGGCCAGGTGGCGTCCGCTGGGCGACAGTTGCGCACCGCCGAATTCGGCGTTGTCGAAGAAGTCCTGCACGGGCGGCGGCGCGGCGGCGGCGCGCCCGGACAGCAGCAGGGTCGCAGCCAGCAGGGCGCCGGCCAGGAGAGTGGAAGTCGGCATGGAAGTCGGCAAAAGAACAGGTCTGCGAACTTATCATGCAGCCCGTTCCAGCTTTCTCGCCAAAAGTCACATGATCAATTTTTATTTATTTCATTTATTTCCGGCGTGCGGATGTGGCGCACCAGCGCCGCCTGCCGCGGTGCCGGCGGCGGTGTCAGCAGGCTGACGATCGCCAGTGCCGCCAGCCCGGCCGGCACGCCGAATACGGCGGCCGAGATCGGCGCGATGTCGAACCACTGCGCCGCCGCGCTGCCGCCCAGCGTGGGATTGGTGCGCACCATGTAGAACTGGCAGACCAGGAAGCCGGTCGCCATGCCGGCCAGCGCGCCCCAATGATTGGCACGGCGCCAGAATACGCCCATCACCAGCGCCGGAAACAGCGTGGAGGCAGCCAGCGAAAACGCGGCACCCACCAGCGACAGGATGTCGCCCGGCTTGGTCGATGCCGAATAGGCGGCCACGAAGGCCACGCCGAGCAGGATCAGCTTCGAGATCGTCACGCGCTTTTGCGTCGATGCCTTCGGATCGACGATCTTGTAGTACACGTCGTGCGACAGCGCGTTCGAGATGGCCAGCAGCAGGCCGTCGGCGGTGGACAGCGCCGCCGCCAGGCCGCCGGCCGCTACCAGGCCGGAGATCACGTAGGGCAGGCCGGCGATTTCCGGCGTGGCCAGGACCAGCACGTCGCCGTCGATCGCGATCTCGGCCAGTTGCACGATGCCGTCGGCATTGATGTCGGTAATGCTGATCAGCGGGTTGGTCCGGTCCACGCTGGCCCAGTACGACACCCACGTGGGCAGCTCGGAGAAATGGCTGCCGACCAGCGCGCTGTAGACGTCGTACTTGACGAGCACCGCCAGCGCGGGAATCGTCAGGTAGATCAGCAGGATGAAGAACAGCGTCCAGAACACGGAAACGCGGGTTTCCTCGACCGATGGCGTGGTGTAGGAGCGCATCAGGATGTGCGGCAGCGCGGCGGTGCCCAGCATCAGGCAGAACGCCAGGGCGATGAAGTTGCGGCGCTTGATGTCCGACTGTTCCTGCGTGGCGCCGGGGAAAGGCACCGCATGCGGCGTCAGCGGCCGGGCGCGCCGCAGGTTCTCGTCGCGCGCCGCGCTCCAGGTGGCCACGGCATCCTCGGCATTCTTCGGATAGGCGATCAGCGCGCGTTCGGCGGTGCGGATTTCCAGCAGCGAGGCATTGCGCAGGCGCACGCTGTCCAGGTAGTGCTGCAGTTCGGCGCGGCCGGTTTCCCACGAGGTGGGCAGGCCGTCCAGGCGCTGCTGGTATTGCGCGGCGCGCTCGCGGAACACGGCGCGCACGGCGGTTTCCTTGTCGTCCGCGGCCAGCGCCGCCTCGCGCGCCGACAGTTGCGGCAGCAGCTTGCCATAGGCCACCTGCGGGATCGGATTGCCGCTGTGCTTCGCGGACAGCCACATGGCCGGGATCAGGAACGCGGCAACGATGATGATGTACTGCGCCACCTGCGTCCACGTGATGGCCCGCATGCCGCCCAGGAACGAGCAGACCAGCACGCTGGCCAGGCCGAGGAAGATGCCGACCGAGAAATCGACGCCGGTAAAGCGCGAGGCGATCAGGCCCACCGCATAGATCTGCGCCACCACATAGGTAAACGAGATAAGGATCGTGGCGGCCACCGCGCACAGCCGCACCGCGCGGCCGTTGGCCGGGCCGCCATAGCGCTCGGCCAGGAAATCGGGAATCGTGTACTGGCCGAACTTGCGCAGGTAGGGGGCGATCAGCAGCGCCACCAGGCAGTAGCCGCCGGTCCAGCCCATCACGAAGGCCAGGCCGTCGAAGCCGTTCAGGTACAGCGTGCCGGCCAGGCTGATGAAGCTGGCGGCCGAGATCCAGTCGGCCGCGGTGGCCATGCCGTTGAACAGCGCCGGCACGCGCCGCCCGGCCACGTAGTATTCGGCCACGTTCGACGTGCGCGACACCAGCCCGATCGATGCATACAGCACGATGGTGGCGAACATGAACATGTAGCCGATCCACACGCGCGGCATGCCTTCGCTTTCCAGCACGGCCAGCGACAGCAGGAAGGCGGCGAAGCAGGCGGTGAAGATCAGGTAGTAGCGCGACAGGCGCTGTTTGAACGTGCGCTTCAAGGGTGTTCCCGGTGGCGGCGATCGAGCCGGCGCATGCGCCAGGCGTGGATGCCGATGATGGCGAGGTAGGCCAGCGACGCGCCCTGCGCCGCCAGGTAGAACGACAGCGGCCAGCCGAAGATCGTCAGGTTCGCCAGTTCGCGGGCGAAGAACACGGCCAGGAAGCCGGTGGCGGCCCAGGCCAGCAGCAGGATCGCGGTCAGGCGGCGCGTGGCGCGCCAGTAGTCGTCGTCGCGGTCAGCCATGAAGTCGGGTCGTGAAGTCAGCCATGTGGTCAGCTATATAGTCAGGCAAAAAAAGTCAGCGTGAAAAAGTCAGCCAGTCGTTCAGCCGGGGATTCAGCCAGGGGCTCATCCGAAATACGGTGGCGGCTCGTCTTCGTCGGCCGCCTGCGCGGGCCGCACCGGGAACGTCAGCCGGAACAGGCTGCCGGGATATTTCGGCTGGGTGGCGCGCGGGTTGCTGAAGACGTCGACCTCGGCGCCATGCTGCTGGGCGATCTCGCGCACGATGGCCAGCCCCAGGCCGCTGCCTTCGGCGCTGCTGCCCAGGATCCGGTAGAAGCGCTCGAACACGTGCAGCCGCTCGGCCGCGGGGATGCCGGGGCCGGTGTCCTCGACTTCCAGCACGGGCGATGCGCTTTCGCCGACGCGCACCGTCACGCTGCCGCCTTGCGGCGTATAGCGCAGCGCATTGTCGATCAGGTTCGACAGCAGCTCGCGCAGCATCACGGCATTGCCTTCGATGAGCACCGGCGCATCCGGCCCTTCGTAGCCGAGATCGATGCGGTAGTTGAACGATGCCGGCACCCAGTCGCGCACGGCATTGCGCGCCACCTCGGCCAGGTCGAGCGATGCGAAGGCGGTGCCGGCCTGCGGCTGGTTTTCCGCCCGCGCCAGCGCCAGCAACTGGTTGACCAGGCGGGTGGCCGCCTCCGAGCTTTTCGCCAGCTGCTCCAGCGAGCGGTGGATTTCGTGCTGGTCGGTCTGGCGCAGCGCCAGTTCCGACTGCATGCGCATGCCGGCCAGCGGGGTCTTCATCTGGTGCGCCGCATCGGCGATGAAGCGTTTCTGCATCTCGATCGATTGCGACAGCCGGGCCAGCATGTCGTTGAGCGAGCGGACCAGCGGCGTGATCTCTTCCGGCACCTGGTTCGGCGCGATCGGCGACAGATCGTCGATCGGCCGGGCGCGGATGCGTTCCTGCAGCTCGGCCAGCGGCAGCAGCCCGCGCGACAGCGCGAACCACACGAGCGCCAGCACCACCGGCAGGATGATGAACTGGGGCAGGATCACGCCCTTGATGATCTCGTTGGCGAGCCTGGCGCGCTTTTCCAGCGTTTCGGCCACCTGCACCAGTGCCAGGCGGGGCGGGCGTTCGCGATGTTCTTCCAGGTTCACATACGCATGGGCGACGCGGATCGGCGTGCCGTGCAGGGTGGCGTTGCGGAAGCTGACGACGCCCGGGGGCACCATGTCGTCGTCCGGCTTCGGGTCGGGGCGGGGCAGGTCGCGGTCGCCGTCGAGATGGCGGCCGCGCGGACCGAGGATCTGGAAGTAGACGCTGTCGACATCGTCGGCGCGCAGGATGTCGCGTGCCGCGCCGGGCAGCCGGTGTTCCACCGTGCCGTTGACTTCGCGCACCTGCTGCGACAGCACGGTGACGGCATCTTCCAGCGCGTGGTCGAACGGCTGGTTGGCGATCGACTTCGCCACCAGGTACGTGATGGCGATGCTCATCGGCCAGAGCAGCAGCAGCGGGGCCAGCATCCAGTCGAGGATCTCGCCGAACAGCGAGTGCTGGATTTCCTCCTCTTCCTCGAGGACGGGACTCCATGCCGCATCGGACCGGTCCGCCGGCGAGTTCACTTCGTTTCGGCCGCGGCGGCGCTGGAATATTTCTCGAGGCAGTAGCCGAGCCCGCGCACGGTGGCGATGCGCACGCCGCCCACCTCGATCTTCTTGCGCAGGCGGTGCACGTAGACCTCGATGGCATTATTGCTGACTTCCTCGCCCCATTCGCACAGGTGATCGACCAGCTGTTCCTTCGACACCAGCCGGCCGGTGCGGGCCAGCAGCACTTCCAGCAGGCCCAGTTCGCGCGCCGACAGGTCGAGCATCTGGTCGTTGATGTAGGCGCTGCGGCCCACCTGATCGTACGTGAGCGGGCCATGCTTGACGATGGCGGAGCCGCCGCCCTGGCCGCGGCGTGTCAGGGCGC
Source organism: Pseudoduganella umbonata (assembly GCF_014192225.1). Classification (GTDB taxonomy): domain Bacteria; phylum Pseudomonadota; class Gammaproteobacteria; order Burkholderiales; family Burkholderiaceae_D; genus Rugamonas; species Rugamonas umbonata. The sequence goes on from NZ_JACHXS010000002.1 coordinate 267,226, forward strand.
GCACGCGCGCTTCCAGTTCCGACAGCGCGAACGGCTTGGCCATGTAGTCGTCGGCGCCCAGGTCCAGGCCCGTGACGCGCTGCTCGACGGAATCGGCCGCCGTGAGGATCAGCACCGGCAGCAGCGAGCCGCGCGAACGCAGCCGGCGCAGCACTTCGAGGCCCGGCAGCTTGGGCAGCCCGAGATCCAGGATCAGCAGGTCGAACTCCTGCGTGGACAGGGCGGTATCGGCTTCCTGCCCGTTCTTTACGCAGTCGATGGCATAGCCGGACTGGCGCAGCGAGCGCGTTAGTCCGTCCGCCAGGACGCTGTCATCTTCGGCTAGTAAAATACGCATGTTGGCAATCGGGCATTGAGGCAATTTCATTGTACTCAATGTGTGACGCCCGATCACAAAGCGCTGTAAAAACACAGGATTCCGCTTGCATAAACCACTGGATACATATACAGTACTGTCTGTGCCGGATAGGTACAGCAGTAATCAGGAATCTACCCAGGAATACTTCGGAATCATTGAACAGTTAAAGGTTAAGAGAAATCATGGACGACAAGAAAGCGGCAATACCTGCATCCGAGAAAGCCAAAGCGCTTGCCGCGGCGCTGGCTCAGATTGAAAAGCAGTTCGGCAAGGGCTCCGTCATGCGGATGGACTCTTCCGCGCCGCTGGAAGAAGTCCAGACCGTATCCACTGGCTCGCTGGGCCTGGATATCGCCCTCGGTGTCGGCGGCCTGCCGCGTGGCCGCGTGGTCGAGATCTACGGCCCGGAGTCGTCCGGTAAAACCACGCTCACCCTGCAGACGATCGCTGAAATGCAAAAGCTCGGCGGTACCTGCGCGTTCATCGATGCCGAGCACGCGCTCGATGTCACGTATGCGCAAAAGCTGGGCGTGAACCTGCACGAGCTGCTGATCTCGCAGCCCGACACGGGCGAACAGGCACTGGAAATCTGCGATGCGCTGGTGCGCTCCGGTTCCGTCGACATGGTCGTCATCGATTCCGTGGCGGCGCTGACGCCGCGCGCCGAGATCGAAGGCGACATGGGCGACTCGCTGCCGGGCCTGCAGGCCCGCCTGATGTCCCAGGCGCTGCGCAAGCTGACCGGTTCGATCAACCGCACCAACACGCTGGTCATCTTCATCAACCAGATCCGCATGAAGATCGGTGTGATGTTCGGTTCGCCGGAAACCACCACCGGTGGTAACGCGCTGAAGTTCTACGCTTCCGTGCGCCTGGACATCCGCCGCACCGGCTCGATCAAGTCCGGCGACGAGGTGATCGGTAACGAAACGAAGGTCAAGGTCGTCAAGAACAAGATCGCGCCACCGTTCAAGGAAGCGCACTTCGACATCCTGTATGGCGAAGGCACGTCCCGCGAAGGCGAAATCATCGACCTCGGCGTGGAAGCGAAGATCGTCGAGAAGTCGGGCTCGTGGTACAGCTACGGCGGCGAGCGCATCGGTCAAGGCAAGGACAATGCCCGCAACTTCCTGAAGGAACGTCCGGCACTGGCCCGCGAGATCGAGAACAAGGTGCGTGCTTCGCTGGGCGTGCGTGAACTGCCGCCGGGCGAAGGCGATGCACCGGCACCGAAGCTGAAGGCCGTCGACTGATGGCGGCGGACCGAAGGCTCCGGTCTTCGGTCTGCCCTCCCAACCCATCCTGGGCTGGATCTTCATCGCCACCGACCGCTTTGCGGCGGTGGCGATGTTTTTTTATACTGGCCGATTCTTCATCCCGTTGCTGACAACCGATGCGCGCACCACCCCCCAGCCTGAAAGCCCGCGCCCTGCGCCTGCTGTCCACCCGCGAGCACAGCCGCCTGGAACTGGCCCGCAAGCTGGCGCGCCACGCGGAAGAGGGCGACGATGTCGACGCGCTGCTCGACTGGCTGGAGAAGAACAGGTGGCTGTCGGAAGAGCGTTTTTCCGAATCGCTGATCCATCGCCGCTCGGCGCGCTACGGCAACAGCCGCATCCTGGCCGAACTGCAAAGCCATGGCGTCAAGGGCGAAGCGCTGCAGGAATTGAAGGCCGGGCTCGTTGAAGACGAAGTGGCGCGCTGCTGTGAAGTCTGGCGCCGCAAGTTCCACGGCAAGATCGCCGAGGATGCCGAAGGCCGCGCCAAGCAGATGCGCTTCCTGATCGGGCGCGGCTTTTCGCAGAAAGCCGTGCGCGCAGCCATGAAAGGCTGGGACCCGGATGACGAGTTCGGGAATATCTGATATTCACACATCGTAGAATTCACGCCACGCAGAGCAGCCCCCGGGCTGCTTTTTTTTCACCCCAACCGGCCGAAAACCGGTGACAGACACCAGTTTTTTTGAAATATTTCCCGAAAACCGGTGTCTGTCACCGGTTTTCCGTCTGCGTGGCCGGGCCTGCGTGCCTTCGTTGCCCGCAGTTGTACGATCACGTTGCTATCCAGTGCCTGTCCGGTGTGCTACACTTTTGTGGTTTTATGCAGCACCGCGGGTGCGGTGGTTGTCCGTAGAAGCTGCGGCAACGTACGAAATCAGTACATGGCTGCTTACTAATTTGGCCGCGCAAGCGGCATCGGTGTTATGTCTCTGTCAAATCCTCTGAAGAGTGCGCATTCCCCACTGCGCTCCATGGCTCTCCCAGCGTTCGCGCACGGGAATGCACCATGGGATTTCGGCACCCATTCCATCGTCCCAGTCGACGACACCCTGCTGGCTTCCAAGGTTCCGGTTGCCGCCAGCGCCACGCACCCGCAAAGAAATCGTTTCAGCCAGACGACGGTCACGCCATCTCCATGGATGACGCGCCAATCGTCCGGTCTCGACCCACGCTGGGGGGCGCACATCGCCGCCCCGGCCCAGGTGCCGCACGACTGAAGCAGCAGCAACATTTAAACCCCATTTCAAATTCAGCATCAGAAGGGAAGCCAGCATGAAGATCCATGAGTATCAAGGCAAAGAAATCCTCCGGAAGTTCGGAGTGACGGTTCCGCGCGGCATTCCGTGCCTGTCCGTGGAAGAAGCAGTGAAAGCTGCCGAAACCCTGGGCGGCTCGGTATGGGTGGTCAAGGCGCAGATCCACGCCGGTGGCCGTGGCAAAGGCGGCGGCGTGAAGGTTGCCAAGTCGCTGGAACAGGTAAAAGAATACGCCGACCAGATCCTGGGTATGCAGCTGGTAACCCACCAGACCGACGCTAACGGCCAGAAAGTGCGCCGCCTGCTGATCGAAGAAGGCGCCGACATCAAGAAGGAACTGTACATCTCGCTGGTGACCGACCGTGTGTCGCAGCGCGTGGTGCTGATGGCTTCCTCCGAAGGCGGCATGGACATCGAAGAAGTCGCCGAGTCCCACCCTGAGAAGATCCACAACGTGATCATCGACCCGGCCGTGGGCCTGACCGATGCGGATGCCGACGACGTCGCCCGCAAGATCGGCGTGCCGGAAGGTTCGATCGCCGACGCGCGCGCGAACCTGCAAGGCCTGTACAAAGCCTACTGGGAAACCGATGCATCGCTGGCTGAAATCAACCCGCTGATCCTGACCGGCGACGGCAAAGTGATCGCCCTGGACGCGAAGTTCAACTTCGACTCCAACGCCCTGTTCCGTCACCCGGAAATCGTTGCTTACCGCGACCTGGACGAAGAAGATCCGGCCGAAGTCGAAGCATCGAAGTTCGACCTGGCGTACATCTCCCTGGACGGCAATATCGGCTGCCTGGTGAACGGCGCCGGCCTGGCCATGGCCACGATGGACACGATCAAGCTGTTCGGCGGCGAGCCGGCCAACTTCCTGGACGTGGGCGGTGGTGCAACGGCCGAGAAAGTGACCGAAGCCTTCAAGATCATGCTGAAGAACCCGGGCCTGAAGGCAATCCTGGTGAACATCTTCGGCGGCATCATGCGTTGCGACGTCATCGCCGAAGGCGTGATCACCGCATCGAAGGCCGTTTCGCTGCAGGTACCGCTGGTCGTGCGCATGAAGGGCACCAACGAAGACCTGGGCAAGAAGATGCTGGCCGACTCCGGCCTGCCGATCATCGCCGCCGACACGATGGAAGACGCAGCGAAGAGCGTTGTTGCCGCTGCTGCCGGTCAAGCTTAATTAAGGAACCAACATGTCTATTCTGATCAATAAAGACACCAAAGTCATCACCCAGGGCATCACCGGCAAGACCGGCCAGTTCCACACCCGCGGTTGCCGCGACTACGCGAACGGCCGCGAAGCCTTCGTGGCAGGCGTGAACCCGAAGAAAGCCGGCGAAGATTTCGAAGGCATTCCAATCTACGCTACCGTCAAGGAAGCTGCTTCGGAAACCGGTGCAACCGTTTCCGTGATCTACGTGCCGCCGGCAGGCGCCGCCGCTGCGATCTGGGAAGCCGTTGAAGCCGAGCTGGAACTGGCGATTTGCATCACCGAAGGCATTCCTGTCCGCGACATGATGGAAATCAAGGATCGCATGGCCAAGGCCGGTTCGAAGACCCTGCTGCTGGGCCCGAACTGCCCAGGCCTGATCACGCCGGACGAGATCAAGATCGGCATCATGCCGGGCCACATCCACAAGAAAGGCCGTATCGGCGTCGTGTCCCGTTCGGGCACGCTGACGTACGAAGCGGTCGGCCAGCTGACCGCGCTGGGCCTGGGCCAGTCGTCGGCCGTGGGCATCGGCGGTGACCCGATCAACGGCCTGAAGCACATCGACGTGATGCGCATGTTCAACGACGATCCGGACACCGACGCCGTCATCATGATCGGCGAAATCGGCGGTCCTGACGAAGCCAACGCTGCGCGCTGGATCAAGGACAACATGAAGAAGCCGGTCGTCGGCTTCATCGCCGGTGTTACCGCTCCTCCGGGCAAGCGCATGGGCCACGCCGGCGCGCTGATCTCCGGCGGTGCCGATACCGCCGAAGCCAAGCTGGCAATCATGGAAGAGTGCGGCATCACCGTGACGAAGAACCCGTCCGAGATGGCCAAGCTGCTGAAGGCAATGCTGTAATTCCAGCAAGTTGTTCCATAATGACGGGGGCTGCGGCCCCCGTTATTTTTTGGAGAAGACGATTGGAGGAACTGCGTTGGCCAAGATCCTGATCTCGCGCGACGGCGTGCTGGAAAAAACCGTGCAGCTGACGAAAGAGCGCATGACGGTCGGCCGCCATGGCCATAACGATATCGTGCTGGAACACCAGACCGTGAGCGGCGAACACGCGGCCATCACGACGATCCTCGACGATTCGTTCCTGGAAGACCTGCAGTCGACCAACGGCACCTTCGTCAACGGCCACCGGGTCGGCAAGCATTTCCTGCAGCACGGCGACACGATCAAGCTGGCCAAGTACCGGATCGAATTCGTGGCCGACGGCATACGGCCGATCAGCGGTGTTCCCGCTCTGCCGCTCCCGCTTGCGCCAGCCCGCATCGAGGTGCTGAACGGCAGCAACGCCGGTCGCCTGCTCGAACTGAACAAGCCCCAGACCAGCCTCGGCCGCGCCGGCGTGCAGGTCGTCACCGTCAACCGTACGGAAGCGGGGTATGCCGCCGTGCATGCCGACGGCGACCGCGTGCCGCTGCTGAACGGCGCGCCGCTCGGCAAATTGCCGCAGGCGCTGGCCGATGGCGACGTCCTGGATCTTTCCGGCACGCGAATGACATTCCGGCTGGGCTGACAAAATTCGTCAGATGACGATCCTTGCACCTGACAATCTAGGACATCGATGTGACGGAATTTGTCACTATTTCCAGTGGGAACTGCCACGATTGGCATTTTTCGGCATGGAAATAGGACAAACCGGGCTGGCACGAGGATTGCTCTACATCAATCATCCCAACCCGTTTCGTTTTTTACCTGAAGGAGCAACACCATGAAATCCATGAACCAGAAAGCCCAAGGCGGTTTCACCCTGATCGAACTGATGATCGTCGTGGCGATCATCGGTATCCTGGCCGCCGTGGCGATTCCGGCGTATAGCGACTACACCGCGAAAGCCAAGGTCAGCGAAGCTAGCTCCATCTCGCAACCAGCGCGCCTGGCCATTGCACAAGCTTTCAATGAAGGCTCGCTGAGCGCTACCACCAACAATGCTTCGCTCAACCTGCCGACCAACACGACCATCACGAGCAAGTACGTGACGTCGGTGACCGCTGCTGGCACCTCGGCAACTGCCGGCACCGTAACGGTCGTGATGAAAGACACCAACATCGCCGAAATCGATGGCGACAGCATCGTCTACGACATCGCCTGCGTGGAAGGCGCCCAGTGCACCACCACGGTCAATGCAACCACTAGCACCGTCGCTGACAAGTATCTGCCGAAAATGTAAATATTGTTTTCCAACAAAAAGCCCGGCATTGCCGGGCTTTTTGCATTAGCCGAGAGCAATTATCGCTTAGGCGACTAACTGGTCGCCGACCAGTCCCCCGACTTCCCGCCATGCTTTTCCCGCACGCGGATCTCCGTCATCACCATGCCCCGGTCGACGGCCTTGCACATGTCGTACACGGTCAGCAGCCCCACCTGCACGGCGGTCAGCGCCTCCATCTCGACGCCGGTCTTGCCGTAGGTTTCCACCTGCGCGCGGCAATGTACTGACGATCCGGCTTCATCGGTCTCGAAATCGACGGTCACGCGGGTCAGTGCCAGCGGATGGCACAGGGGCACCAGGTCGCTGGTGCGCTTGGCGCCCATGATGGCGGCAATGCGGGCGATGCCGAGGACGTCCCCCTTCTTGGCGGTTCCCGATAGAATGATGGCCAGCGTTTCCGGTTTCATCCGGATGCTGCCGGTGGCGATGGCGATGCGGTGGGTTTCGGCCTTGGCGCCGACGTCGACCATGTGGGCCTGGCCGGCGGTATCGAAGTGAGTGAGTTCGGACATGCGGACAACCGAGTTACTGATGAATGAACAGGTATCATAGCACCGTGAATGCCATCCGATTTCCCCGCCGCTTCCTCCTGTCCCTCGCCGTTTCGCTTGCGGTGTCGTCCATTTCTCCCGCCGCGCGCGCGCAGGCGCCGACCAACGTGCCGAGCCTGCCGAGCCTGGGCGACACGTCGCGCGAGGCGCTGTCACCCATCATCGAGCGCAAGCTGGGCGAGGAGATCATGCGCGATATCCGCTTCAATCGCGATTATCTCGACGATCCGCCGATCATCGACTACCTGAACAACCTGGGCAATACGCTGGTCACGGCCCGGCCCGGGGCGCGCGGCGAAGCGAACTACGATTACTTCTTCTTCGCCGTGCGCGATCCGATGCTGAACGCGTTCGCGCTGCCGGGCGGCTTCATCGGCGTGCACTCGGCGCTGCTGCTGGCCGCGCAGTCGGAATCGGAGCTGGCGTCGGTGCTGTCGCACGAGATCGGGCACGTGGCGCAGCGGCACATCGCCCGGCAGCTGGGCGAGCAGAAGACCGATGCGCTGATTCCGCTGGCGGCGATGGTCCTGGCGGCGCTGGTCGCCAAGGACAGCCCGGACGCGGCGATGGGCGTGATGATGGGCGGGCAGGGCGTGGCGATCCAGCGCCAGCTGAACTTCGGCCGCGAAGCCGAGCGCGAGGCGGACCGGGTCGGCTTCCAGATCATGGGCGCGGCCGGCTACGAGACCTCCGGCATGGTGGCCTTCTTCCAGCGCATGCAGAATGCAACGAAGATGTACGACACGTCGATGCCGTGGCTGATGAGCCACCCGCTGACAACCGAGCGGATCGCCGACATCCAGGCGCGCATCCGCGAGGCTCCATACCGGCAGCGGGTGGATGCGCTGGATTTCTTCCTCGTCCGCTCGCGTGCGCGCGTGCTGCAGGACCAGTCGACCAAGGGCTATGCCCAGTCGGAAGAATTCTTCCGCAACCAGATGGCGCAGCAAAGCCGCCACGAGATCGCCGCCGGGCAGTACGGCATGGCGTTCCTGGCCCTGCAGCGCGATGACTACAAGGGCGCGCAAAGCTGGCTCGACAAGGCGCGCGTGACGGTCGAACGGCCGCCCGCGCCGGGCGCCTTCAGCTCGCCGCTGCCGAAGGGCATCGCCGAGAGCGTGCTCGCGTACACGTCGCTGGAGATCAAGGTCGACCAGGAGAAGAACCCGGAAGTGCTCGCCCAGGCCATCGTCGAAGGGGAGCAGGCCCACGCCAGGTACCCGCTGTCGCGCGGCATCGCCTGGCAATATGCGGATGCGCTGATCAAGGGCGGCAAGCCGGAGCAGGCCGAGCGCTTCCTGCGCGACCAGATCCAGCAATACCGCAGCGAACCCGAATTGCAGGACTTGCTGGCGCAGGCGTATTCGAAGATGGGCAAGATCGCGCTGCAGCACATCGCGCTGGCCGAATCGTATGCGCTGCTGGGCGGCACCATGGCCGCGCTCGACCAGCTGCAACTGGCGCGCAAGTCGTCCGATGCGTCGTTCTACGAGCAGGCGGTGATCGATGCGCGCGAGCGCGAGTGGCAGGCCAAGCGGCGCGAGGCGATGGGGGAGAAGGGCAAGGACAAGGATTTCGGCAGCGCCTCGTTCCGCGTCAGCGCCGGCACGACTGGCGCAGGCAGTGGTGCCGGCGCAGGTACGGGGACAGGTGCGGCCAAGGACGATCCGTTCGGCCGCAACGGCAACAAGGCGGAGCGGGACTGCGCGGACGTCACCCGGCCGGCGTGGGAACCTTCCGGAAGCCGAAGCGATCCGCTACAGCGTCGCGATCCGTTCTCTGCAACGGCACGCAACTGCCGCTGACCTTCAGCGTGGCCGGGGTGGCCAGCGCGCCGCCTTCGAGCCACGCCAGCAGCGCTTCGTCGCCGAGCGGTTCGCCTGCCGCCTCGACGGTGCCCAGCACCTGGGCCACGTCCCGGTCGTCCAGCTGGGCAACGATGTCGCCCGCCTGCAGGATCAGTTCGCCCGCCTCCGTGATGAACGCCGCCGCGACATGTTCCAGCGGCGCGCCGGTGTGCAGCACGAAACCGTGGACAGGATCGGTGCGGGCGACGAACGGCGTGGTTTCCAGGTTCACGTACACGCGCTGCGGGCCGTTCTGGAAATACCAGCAACCCCGCTCATCGCGCTGGTAGTTGCGGGCAATGAAACCGATCAGCGCCGCGTTCGCGAGCTTGTCGCCGGGCAGCGCATGGCGCTGCGCGTGGTCGTCGCGCATGCGCCAGTTGCCGCGCGCGTCCAGCGCCAGCCAGCCGTAGCAGTGCGGTACATTCGGCCACTTGGCCATGGCCTGTTTGACAATATCATCCATGGCTCAAGCTTCACATAAAGGCGCGGACTGCGGCGCGCCGATGCTGCGGCCGCCTTCCAGGAAGTGCACCATCCGGCGCGGCAGCCACATCAGCGAGCCCGGCAGGCGGCCGGTGGCGAAGCCCACGTGGCCGCCTTCTTCCGGATAGTCGAGCACCACGTGCTTCGAGGCCCGGCGCGGCAAGTGGATACCGGGCAGGAACGGATCGTTCAGCGCGTTCAGCACGAGGGTCGGCACGGTGATGTCGCCCAGCACGTGCTTCGCGCTGGCGCGGTTCCAGTAATCGTCCGTGTTGCGATAGCCGTGCAGCGGCGCCGTCACCACGTTGTCGAACGTGTACAGGTCGCGCGCGGCCTGCATCGCATTGAGGTCGAACAGGCCGGGGAAATGCGCCAGCTTGGCCGCGCACTTCGGTTTCAGCGTCTCCAGGAACATGCGCTGGTACAGGCGATTGAAGCCGCGCCCCAGCGCCTCGCCGCCACGCGCCAGGTCGAGCGGCGCGGAGACGGCCACCGCGGCGTCGACGAATTCCGCAGAGTGCTGCGACTCGCCCAGCCAGCGCAGCAAAGCATTGCCGCCCAGCGATACACCGCATGCATAGAATTTTCCTGTCGCGCGCGGCTGCAGGCGGCGCAGCACCCAGTCGACCTCGGCCGCGTCGCCGGAGTGGTAGAAGCGCGGCGCCAGGTTCAGCTCGCCCGAGCAGCCGCGGAAGTGGGGAATCGCGCCGGACCAGCCGCGCTCCATCAGTTCCTTGCCGAGCGCGCGGCAGTAATGGCTGTCGGACGAGCCTTCCAGGCCGTGGAACAGCACGACGAACGGCTGGCCGGGCACGCCATCGACGAAATCGACGTCGATGAAATCGCCATCCGGCGTATCCCAGCGCTCGCGGCGAAAACGCACCGCCGGCTTTGGAATGCACTTGGCCGGGTAGATCGTCTGGAAGTGGCCGTTGGGCAGCCAGAAGGGAGCGGTGTAATTCATGGGCGCAGGAAAACCGGTGACAGACCACAGCAGCGGACCGTCCAGGTTTCCAGAAACATTTCCCTAAAAATGTGGTCCGTCCCCATTTTTAGGGAAATGTTTCCCGGAAAACAGGGTCCGTCCCTATTTTGGGGATGGCTAGTGGAGTACCTGGCTGGGCGGGTCGGTCGGCACGGGGCCCGGAGCGACCGAGACGTGGTGGACGGACATGCGCCAGCCTTTCGGCGTTTTCAGGTAGACGTTGGTGGCCACCAGGTGTTGCGGCTCGCCGGTGGCGGCGGTGGCGCCTTCGACCACGGTGTGCACGGCGCTCATCAGGTTGTGCATTTCATGCAGCTGGGAGGGCAGGATGTGCAGGCCGCCGTGTTCCAGCAACAGCTCCCACGATTCGCGGATCGCGCGGTGGCCGAGCAGGCGGGTGCCGCCCGGGTGCACGCAGACGATTTCCTCGTCATCGGCCCACAGCGCCATCAGCGCGTCCACGTCGGCGCGGTTCAGCGCGTCGTAGAAGGCCGCTTCGACTTCGGCGGGGCTGCCGTTATGCTGCTTTTTCTTCATGCTGCCTCCGCCCTATTCAATAACAGGGAATGTGGCGAAATCGTTTCGAGACAAGGCGCAAATGGGCGCAAGGCTCAATGCCTTGTGCCCATTTGCAACGCAGTATCGGGACGATTCTCGTCATATTCAGTGGTGACCGACGACCGTGCCCGGCTTCAGGCGATACGTAGTGCCGCAGTACGGGCACTTCGCTTCCTGGTTCTTGGCGAAGTCCAGGAACACGCGCGGGTGCGAGGACCACAGCGGCATGGCCGGGTTCGGGCAGTATGCCGGCAGGTCCTTACCTTCGAGTTCGACTGGCGTGGTGGCTTGGGTCATCTTCTGGTGCTCCGGGTTCAAAAAGCACGATTTTAACGGATTCGGGCGAGCCTGAAGAATCGCCAGTACAATGTCGCGCTCATTCCAGAGCATCTTTCATCCAATCAAAGCCCCGGCCGCCAGCGAGTTTGCGATGTGTGGCGCTGACACCACATGAGCGACCAAGACTTTGACACCCACGACCCCGCCGCCTGGCGCGACGGTTTCCGTACCGGCCTGCCGACCCTGTTCGGCATCGGTGCGTGGGGCGTGGTGGTCGGTGTGGCGATGATCAAATCGGGCCTGACGATTCCGCAGGCCCTGGGAATGACCCTGCTGGTGTTTGCCGGCTCGGCCCAGCTGGCCGCGCTGCCGCTGATCGCCGCCAACGCGCCGGTCTGGGTGATCTTCGTCACCGCGCTCGTCATCAACCTGCGCTTCGTCATTTTCTCGGTATTGCTTGCCCCGCATTTCGCCTCGCTGCCCTGGCACAAGCGCCTGGGGCTCGGCTTCGTGTCGGGCGACATTTCCGTGGCCCTGTACCTGCAGCGCTACCCCGATCCCGAGCCCGCGCCCGGCAAGGTGTCGTTCCTGAAAGGCTTGCTGTACCCGAACTGCGCGGCATGGCAGATCGGTTCCATCATCGGCATTTTCCTCGGCAATGCCGTGCCCACCGATTGGGGGCTGGGCTTTGCCGGCACGCTGGCGATCGTCTGCATCCTGGTGCCGATGGTGGCCAGCAAGCCCGCGCTGTGCGGGGTCCTGGTGGCCGCCGCAGTGTCCGTGCTGGCGGCCGACCTGCCTTACAAGCTGGGCTTGCTGGCCGCGGTGGTGGTGGGGATGGTGACGGCGATGGTGGCTGAGGAAACCGGCGACCGGCGCCAGGCAAAACGCAAGCAAGACAGCAAGCAAGACAGCAAGCAAGACAACAAGGCCAACCATGTCTGACCTGGAAATCTGGATCGTCATCGTCTCGCTGGCGATCGCCACGGCGCTCACGCGCAGCGGCTTCTGGCTGGTGGGCCACAAGGTCACGATCCCGCCGCGGGTGCAGGAGATGCTGCGCTATGCGCCCTCGTGTGCGTTGGCCGCCATCATCGCGCCGGATCTGCTGCTCGATGGCGCCGGCGTCGTCCACCTCGACCTGGGCAATGCCAGGCTAATTGCCGGCATTGCCTCGGTGGCGTGGTTTGCCTGGCGCCGCCGCATGCTGGAAACCATCGTGTTCGGCATGCTGTTCTTCACGGCGTTACGGTTGTTACATTTATACCAATAAGGCCGGGCACCCCCGGGCATGCGGTAAAATAGTGATCTTTCTACCACTTGTCCCATTGGAAGCCATGTCCTTCATTCGTCTCCAGGATCTGATCGCGCAAAACGCGCTGCAAGGCAAGCGGGTGTTCATCCGCGCCGACCTCAACGTGCCGCAGGATGATGCCGGCAATATCACCGAAGATACGCGCGTGCGCGCTTCCGTTCCGGCGATCCAGGCCGCCGTCAAGGCCGGCGCGAAGGTCATGGTCACGTCCCACCTGGGTCGTCCGACCGAAGGCGAGTTCAAGGATGAAGACAGCCTGGCGCCCGTCGCCGCGCGCCTGGCGGAACTGCTCGGCCAGCCGGTCGAACTGAAGCGGGACTGGGTCGACGGTGCCGGCCTGGACAACCTGCAGGACGGCCAGGTCGTGCTGCTGGAAAACGTGCGCGTCAACAAGGGCGAAAAGAAGAATGCCGACGAACTGGCGCAGAAAATGGCGAAACTGTGCGATGTCTACGTGAACGATGCGTTCGGCACCGCGCACCGCGCCGAAGCGTCCACGCACGGTATCGCCAAGTTCGCACCGGTTGCCGCTGCCGGCCCGCTGCTGGCCGCCGAACTCGATGCGCTGGGCAAGGCGCTGGGCGCGCCGGCCCGCCCGCTGCTGGCGATCGTTGCCGGCTCGAAGGTGTCGTCCAAGCTGTCGATCCTGAAATCGCTGGCCGACAAGGTCGATAACCTGGTCGTCGGCGGCGGCATCGCCAACACGTTCATGCTGGCTGCCGGCCTGAAGATCGGCAAGTCGCTGGCCGAGCCCGACCTGGTCGAAGAAGCCAAAGCCATCATCGACATGATGGCCAAGCGCGGTGCGCAGGTGCCGATTCCCGTCGACGTGGTGTGCGCCAAGGAGTTCTCGCCGACCGCGGCGGCGACCGTCAAGGACGTGGCGGACGTGGCCGACGACGACATGATCCTCGATATCGGCCCGAAAACGGCCCAGCAGCTGGCAGGCCAGATCGCAGCGGCCGGCACCATCGTCTGGAACGGCCCGGTCGGCGTGTTCGAGTTCGACCAGTTCGGCGAAGGCACGAAGACGCTGGCGCTGGCGATTGCGGACTCGAAAGCCTTCTCGATCGCCGGCGGCGGCGATACACTGGCGGCGATTGCAAAATACGCCATTACCGATAAAATCGGTTATATCTCCACCGGCGGCGGGGCCTTCCTGGAATTCCTCGAAGGCAAAACTCTCCCGGCAGTGGAAATTTTGGAGTCTCGCTCAAACGAGCGTAGCGCTACCTAAATGAAAAAGCGCAGCGCCTGGTCGCTGCGCTTTTCTCTTTGAACGACTTGAACCCGATCGGTCCCCATCGATCGGCCACGTGATCGACCCACTCTTCGAGGAATCCGCAATGTCTCGTAGCACCAAAATCGTCGCAACCATCGGCCCCGCTTCCACCGACCTGAACGTTCTGATCCGGATGATCCGGGCGGGCGTGGACGTGGTGCGCCTGAACTTCTCGCACGGCAAGGCGCAGGATCACATCGATCGCGCCAACCTCGTGCGGCAGGCGGCGGCGGAGTGCGGGCGGGAAGTGGCGATCATGGCCGACATGCAGGGCCCGAAGATCCGCGTCGGCAAGTTCGAAGGCGGCAAGATCGACCTGGTCAACGGCGACAAGTTCATCCTCGACGCGAAATGGGGCGAAAACGGCGAGCTGGGCAACCAGGAACGCGTGGGCCTCGACTACAAGGCATTGCCGGCCGACCTGCGCGGCAATGACGTGCTGCTGCTGAACGACGGCCTGATCGTGCTGGTGGTCGACAAGATCGTCGGCCACGAGATCTACACCACGGTGAAGATCGGCGGCGAACTGTCGAACAACAAGGGCATCAACCGCCAGGGCGGCGGCCTGACGGCGCCGGCGCTGACCGCGAAGGACATGGAAGACATCAAGACGGCGATGAGCTTCCAGGCCGACTACCTGGCCATCTCGTTCCCGAAAAGCGCCACCGACATGGCGATGGCGCGCCAGCTGGCCAACATCGCCGGCGAGCCGTATGGCCACAAGCCGCAGATGATCGCCAAGATCGAGCGCGCCGAAGCGATTCCGGCGCTGCAGGAAATCCTCAACGCCTCCGATGGCATCATGGTCGCCCGTGGCGACCTGGCCGTGGAAGTGGGCAATGCCGCCGTGCCGGCGCTGCAGAAGCGCATGATCCGCATGGCGCGCGAATCGAACAAGTTCGCCATCACCGCCACGCAGATGATGGAATCGATGATCTTCAACGCCGTGCCGACCCGCGCCGAAGTGTCCGACGTGGCCAACGCCGTGCTGGACGGCACCGATGCGGTGATGACGTCCGCCGAAACGGCGTCGGGCCGCTACCCGGTCGAGACCGTCGAGATGATGGCCGCCGTGTGCGTCGAAGCCGAACAATCCGAATACAATAAGCTGGACGCCGATTTCCTCAACGTGCGTTTCAGCCGCATCGACCAGTCGATCGCCTACGGCGCACTGTTCACCGCGCACCACCTGCGCGTGAAGGCGATCGTGGCGCTGACCGAATCGGGCTCCACGCCGCTGTGGATGAGCCGTCACAACATCGATACGCCGATCTTCGCGCTGACGCCGAGCGTGACCACGCAGCGCAAGGTGTCGATCTTCCGGAACGTGCGCGCGCATTACCTGCTGCAGCAGGGCACCAGCAGCGAAGTGCTGAAACAGGCCGAGGAACTGCTGGTCGAATACGGCATCGCGAAGAAGGGCGACATGATCGTCGTGACCTGGGGCGAGCCGATGGGCCAGGTGGGCGGCACCAATGCGCTGAAGATCGTCAAAGTAGGAGAGTTCTCCTAAAGAATTCAGGAGAGACGCCAGCCAGCAGCCAGGATTGCCCCCCAGCGCGCGCAGTCCTCCCCGCGGCCTCCCGTCTCTCCACACAGGTTTTTATTTGTTTGGAGTATTACCATGTCTCTCGTATCCATGCGTCAGCTGCTGGACCATGCCGCCGAAAACGGCTATGGCTTGCCAGCATTCAACGTCAACAACCTGGAGCAGGTGCAGGCCATCATGGCTGCCGCCGATGCCGTCAACAGCCCGGTGATCATGCAGGCTTCGGCCGGCGCCCGTAAATATGCCGGCGAAGCCTTCCTGCGCCACCTGATCGACGCGGCCATCGAAGCCTATCCGCACATCCCGGTCGTGATGCACCAGGACCACGGCCAGTCGCCGGCGGTCTGCATGGCCGCGATCCGTTCCGGCTTCTCGTCCGTGATGATGGACGGTTCGCTGGAAGCGGACGGCAAGTCGGTCGCATCGTACGAATACAACGTCGACGTGTCGCGCGAAGTGGTGAAATTCGCGCACTCGATCGGCGTGACCGTCGAAGCGGAACTGGGTGTGCTGGGCTCGCTTGAAACGATGAAGGGCGACAAGGAAGACGGCCACGGCGCGGATGGCACGATGACCCGCGAACAGCTGCTGACGGACGTGGCCCAGGCCGCCGACTTCGTCGAGCGCACCCAGTGCGACGCGCTGGCCATCGCCATCGGCACCTCGCACGGCGCCTACAAGTTCACCCGCAAGCCGACCGGCGACATCCTGGCGATCGACCGCATCAAGGAAATCCACGCGCGTATTCCAAACACGCACCTGGTGATGCACGGTTCGTCGTCGGTGCCGCAGGAACTGCTGGCCATCATCCGCGAATTCGGCGGCGACATGAAGGAAACCTACGGCGTGCCCGTCGAGGAAATCCAGGAAGGCATCCGCCACGGTGTTCGCAAGATCAACATCGACACGGATATCCGCCTGGCCATGACGGCGGCGATCCGCAAGTACCTGTTCCAGAACCCGTCGAAGTTCGATCCGCGCGACTACCTGAAGCCGGCGCGCCTGGCTGCGGAAGAAGTCGTGAAGGCCCGTTTCCTGGCATTCGGCTGCGAAGGCCGCGCCTCGCAAATCAAGCCGATCCCGCTGGAAAAGATGGCGGAACGCTACAAGGCCGGTGAACTTGCGCAGATAGTGAAGTAAAATCCTGTCTTTCGGATTTTCGGATCCGGAGACTCTCGATCGGCGGGCGGGAGATTTCTCCTCCCCGCCGGTTTTGCTTTATAGCTTATTGATTGCCGACTACTTGGCAATTATTCAAGATCGCCCCTATGAAAAGCCTCTACCAGACCTCCATTTCCTCCCTGCCATTGCTCGGCCACGGCAAGGTCCGCGATAACTATGCCGTTGGCGACGACAAGATCCTCATCGTTACCACCGACCGCCTGTCCGCCTTCGACGTCGTGATGAACGAGCCGATTCCCGGCAAGGGCATGGTGCTGAACCAGATGAGCGACTTCTGGTTCGAGAAGCTCGGCCACATCGTGCCGAACCACCTGACCGGCGTAGCACCGGAATCGGTGGTGGCACCGGAAGAAGTGGAACAGGTCAAAGGCCGGGCGGTGGTTGCCAAGCGCCTGAAGCCGATCCTGGTGGAAGCCGTGGTGCGCGGCTACATCATCGGTTCGGGCTGGAAGGATTACCAGGCCACCGGCAGCGTCTGCGGCATCGAACTGCCGGCCGGCCTGCGCCAGGCCGACAAGCTGGCCGAGCCGCTGTTCACGCCGGCCGCCAAGGCCGACCTGGGCGAGCATGACGAAAACATCAGCTTTGCCGAGATGGAACAGCGCATCGGCGCCGAACTGGCCGCGAAAATGCGCGACATCTCTATCGAACTGTACAAGACCGCCGCC
Organism: Pseudoduganella umbonata; assembly: GCF_014192225.1. Taxonomy (GTDB): domain Bacteria; phylum Pseudomonadota; class Gammaproteobacteria; order Burkholderiales; family Burkholderiaceae_D; genus Rugamonas; species Rugamonas umbonata. The sequence goes on from NZ_JACHXS010000002.1 coordinate 284,266, forward strand.
GATTACGCGGCAACGCGCGGCATCATCATCGCCGACACCAAGTTCGAGTTCGGCCTGGACGACAACGGCGTGCTGCACCTGATGGATGAAGTGCTGACGGCCGACTCGTCGCGCTTCTGGCCGGCCGACTCGTACGCGCCGGGCATGTCGCCGCCGTCGTACGACAAGCAGTTCGTGCGCGATTACCTGGAAACGCTGACGGAGTGGAAAAAGACGCCGCCGGCACCCGCGCTGCCGGCCGACGTCATCGAAAAAACCCAGGCGAAATACTTCGAAGCGATCGAACGCCTGACGGGCGAGAAGCTGAAGGTCGCGTGATGGCCGACACGAATCAACAGCCGAACGCCAGGCCGCTGGTTGGCGTGATCATGGGCTCGTCGTCGGACTGGGACGTGATGCAGCATGCCGTGTCGATGCTGAAGCAGTTCGGCATCCCCTTCGAGGCACAGGTGATTTCCGCGCACCGCATGCCGGACGAGATGTTCACCTATGCCGAAACGGCGCGTGCGCGCGGCCTGCGCGCGATCATCGCCGGTGCCGGCGGCGCCGCCCACCTGCCGGGCATGGTCGCGGCGAAAACCGTGGTGCCCGTGCTGGGCGTGCCGGTGCCGTCGAAGTACCTGCGCGGCGAGGATTCGCTGCTGTCGATCGTGCAGATGCCGAAAGGCGTGCCCGTGTCGACGTTTGCCATCGGCGAGGCGGGCGCCGCCAACGCCGCCCTGACCGCCATCGCCATCATCGCCACGACCGACGATGCCCTGGCCGCCCAGCTGGAAGCGTTCCGCACCCAGCAGACGGCCGCCGCGAAAGCCATGATCCTGCCAGTCAATGAGTAATGTGAAGCTTTCCCCATCCTTGCCCACCGCGAACCCGGCCGCCTGGCTGGGCGTGATGGGCGGCGGCCAGCTGGGCCGGATGTTTGCGCAGGCCGCCCAGAGCATGGGCTACCAGGTGGCGGTGCTGGAACCGTCCGGCGATTGCCCGGCCGGCCAGGTGGCCCAGCGGCTGGTCAACGCCGCATATGAAGATGCGGCCGGCCTCGATGCGCTGGCTGCGCAATGCGTGGCCGTCACCACCGAATTCGAGAACGTGCCGGCCGACAGCCTGTCGCGCCTGGCGCAGGCCGTGTTCGTGGCACCCAACGCCCATGGCGTCTCCGTCGCGCAGGACCGTATCGCCGAGAAATCGTTCTTCGTGTCGTGCGCGCCGAAATCCGGCGTGCTGCCGGCGCCGCACAAGGTGATCGCTTCGCTGGAAGACATCGAAGCGATTGCCGACGACCTGCTGCCCGGCATCCTGAAAACCGTGCGCATGGGGTATGACGGCAAGGGCCAGGTGCGCGTGAAGACCCGCGAGGAAGTGCGCGCGGCGTTCGAAGGCATGGGGCAGGTGACCTGCCTGCTCGAGAAAATGCTGCCGCTGGCGTATGAGGTCTCCGTGCTGACGGCGCGTGGCGCCGATGGCGCATCGGTGGTCTACCCGATCGCCGAGAACGTGCACCGCGACGGCATCCTGTTCACCACCACGGTGCCGGGGCCGAACGTGTCCGCCGATAGCGCTCGCAAGGCGCAGGATGCGGCGCAGGCGATCGTGGCCGAGCTGGGCTACGTCGGCGTGCTGTGCATCGAGTTCTTCGTGCTGGCCGACGGCACGCTGGTCGTCAACGAAATGGCGCCGCGGCCGCACAACAGCGGCCACTACACGATCGACGCCTGCGTGACGAGCCAGTTCGCGCAGCAGGTGCGGGCGATGGCGAAGCTGCCGCTGGGCGACGTGCGCCAGCATTCGCCGGCCGTGATGCTGAACATCCTGGGCGACGTGTGGTTCGACGGCGAGAGCGAGAGCGAACCGGCGTGGGACAAGATCGTTGCGCTGCCCGGCGCCTGCCTGCACCTGTACGGCAAGGACGATCCCCGTCCTGGCCGCAAGATGGGCCATATCACGTTCGTCGCGCCTACGCTGGCGGAAGCCCGGCAGCAGCTGGCGGCCGCCTGCGCCATCCTGGGTATCGCGCCGTGACGGAGGGGGCGATCCTCGACGCCGCCGCGCGCCTGGAAGCGGGCGCGCTGGTGGCGTTTCCCACCGAGACCGTGTACGGCCTCGGTGCCGATGCGGAGAACCCGGCCGCCGTCGCCGCCATCTACGCGGCGAAGGGCCGGCCGCAGGACCATCCGGTGATCGTGCACGTGGCGCCCGGCGCCGACCTCGATTACTGGGCGGCGGAGCTGCCGGACGAGGCGAGGAAGCTGGCGCAGGCTTTCTGGCCCGGTCCGCTGACGATGATCGTCAAGCGCAACGCGCACATTCCCGATGCCGTCTCCGGCGGGCAGGATACGGTGGGCATCCGCTGCCCGTCGCACCCGGTGGCGATGGCGCTGCTGGCCGCCTTCAAGGGAGGCAGGGGCGGTGTCGCCGCGCCGTCGGCGAACAAGTTCGGCAACGTCAGCCCGACCACGGCGCAGCACGTGAGGGACGAGTTCAATGAGGAAGCCGGCGCCGGTGCGATCACCGTGCTCGATGGCGGCTCCAGCCAGGTCGGCATCGAATCGACGATCGTCGACCTGTCGCGGCTGGCCACGCATGGCCCGGTGCTGCTGCGGCCCGGCCACATCGGCGCCGCCGAGATCGCCGCCGTGATCGGTGCCATGCCCGCCGCGCCGGATGCCGCCGCGCCGCGCGCATCGGGCACGCTGGAATCGCATTACGCACCGAAGGCTCCCGTCGCACTGGCCGATACGGGGCGGCTGCCCGGCCTGCTGACGACGCTGGCCGGCCGCGGCCGAAGTGTCGCCGTCATCCGCTATTCGCCGATGCTGGTGCAGGCCAGCGCGCAGGAGCTGCTGCCGAGCGATCCCGCCGGCTACGCGTTCGGCCTGTACGCCGCGCTGCGCACGATGGACCGGGCCGGCGTGGAACTGATCCTCGTCGAAACCCCGCCGCAGCACGACGCCTGGCTCGGCATCAACGACCGCCTGCGGCGCGCCGCCTTCGGCTCGGCCGGCATCGTCGACCAGTTCCTGGCCGGCTGACCTACGGCCGGCAGCCTGCGCTGCCGCCTGCCTGCGCTGCGGCCTGCCTGTGCGCCTGCTTCCGTGCCAGACTGCCGGGACCGGACATTCCACATGAAGCCTTGCCCGGCGTGCATCGGTAGCACGCCGGCAGTGTTGTTTTCGCCAATTTTCCCTTGTGTTGCGACGGCCCCGGCTGGCATATTGGCGGGACGCAAATAGTACACGCGTACTATTAAAAAAATAACATCAGATCAGGAGACATGATGCGCCAAATGACATTTGCGCTGGCCGTAGTGGCCGGCGCCATCCTTGCCGCGTGTGGCGGCAGCAGCGGCGATCCCCAGCCCGGCGCCCAGGTCAACCGGGTCAAGTTCGCCTCCCAGGTGAGCTTCGGCGACAGCCTCTCCGACGTGGGCAGCTACGCCGTCGGCACCGTGAAGGCGCTGGGCGGCGGCAAGTACACGATCAACGGCGACAGCACATCGGTCAACCCGGCACTGACCGGCAAGAACTGGACCGAACTGATGGCGGCGCAGTTCGGCCTGCCCGCACCGTGCCCGGCCCAGACCGGCCTCGACGGCGACGCCGCCCGCGGCTTCTCGGTTCCCGTCGTCAACCATGCCGGGTGCTACAGCTATGCGCAGGGTGGTGCCCGCGTCACCAATCCCATCGGCGCCGGCCACAAGTTGACCGGCAGCCCGCTCGGCGCATTGACCGTGCCCGTCGTCACGCAGGTGCGGAACCACCTGGCGAAGACGGGCGGCAGGTTCAAGGGCGATGAAGTGGTGTTCGTGATGGCCGGCGGTAACGACGTGCTCGTCAACCTGGGCCAGCTGTCCGCCGGCGCCACCGCGGCCGGCACCGCGGCCGGCCAGCAGGCCTTCGGCACCAGCCTTGCCACGCAGCTGGCGGCCGGCGCCACCAACCCCGCCACCGCGGCGCCCGCGATCGGCCTGGCCATCGCCACCGAGAGCGCGCGCAGCGGCAGCACGCAGGCGTCGATCGTGCAGGCAGCCGTCGCTGCGGCGGTCCAGGCCGGCAACACGGCGGCACCTGCCAATATCACCGCCATTGTCGGCACGGCCACGACCGCGGCTTCCACGGCGGGTGCAAAGGCCGGTACCGACTACGTGACCGCGCAGGCGCCGGCCATGGTGGCCGCGCTGGGCACCGCCGGCGCCGAACTGGCCGCGCTGGTCAAGTCGCAACTGCTGGGCAATGGCGCCAACTACGTGGTGGTGAACAACCTGCCGGACGTGGCCAGCACGCCGGCCGGCCGCTCGCGCGACGCGAATGTCCGCGCGCTGATCGACCAGATGGTGCAGGCGTTCAATGCGCAGCTGACGTCCGCGCTGGCGTCCGAAAGCAAGGTGCTGATCGTCGACGTGTATGCGGTCAGCCATGACCAGGCGACCAATCCGGGGCCGTACGGCCTGACCAATGTGTCCGAACCGGCCTGCGACCTGGCCTCGGCGAAGAACCCGCTGGCCAGTTCGCTGGGCTGCACGGCTGCCAGCCTGAAGGCGGGCGACGTAAGCCATTACTCGTTTGCCGATGAAGTGCATCCGACCCCCTTCAACAATCTGCTGCTGGCGCGCTTCGTCTCGAAGGCGCTGGTGACCAAGGGCTGGCTGTGAGCGAACGGAGAAAAACCATGAAAAACACGAAAACCGCGATGCAGCTGGCCGTCCTGGCCGCCATGCTCGGCACCGCCGGCGGCGCCGCGGCGCAGGCAAAGGGCGACTGGACCGTGAAGCTGGGCGTCAACCGGATCACGCCGAAAGTGGAGAGCGGCAACGTGTCTGCCCCCGCGTTGCCGAACACCAAGGCCGACGTCAATTCGGATACCAAGCCGATCCTGAACCTGGCGTATTTCATCACGGACCATCTTGCGGCCGAGCTGGACATGGGAGCGCCGTACCGCCACAAGCTGTTCGGCGCCGACGCCATCGCCGGTACCGGCCAGCTGGGCACGGTGGATGTGCTGCCGCCCACGCTGTTCGCGCAATACCGCTTCTTCCGGCCGGATGCCATGTTTCGCCCGTACGTGGGCCTGGGCGTCACCTACGCCTACTTCCGCCGCGAGCGTGGCTCGGCGCAGCTGACGGCGATCCTGAACACGGGCGGCCCCGCGTCCACGTTCTCGCTGGAATCGAAATGGGCGGCAAGCGCGCAGCTCGGCGCCAGTGTCCGGCTGAGCGAGCGCTGGTCGCTCGACGGCGGCGTGATCAAGACCAGGCTGCGCACCACGGCCACCTATTCGACCGGCCAGACGCAGGCGATGAAACTGGATCCGGTGGCCGTCAACCTGGGCGTCACGTTCAAGTTCTGAAGCTCCAGGTCGCCCCCTGGAAGCCGGCCTCGCGCCGGCTTTTTTGCGCGCTGGAACGGCGGCGCCGTGCCGCGGCGCCCTTGGCTATACTCGCGGACTATGAGACCAGACGGGAGAATGTGCAGCATGCCGCCAAATGACGCAGGGTTCCTGACCGAAGGCGGCACGATGGGCGCGGCGATGCGCGGCCACGACTGGTCCACGTCGCCGCTCGGGCCGCCCGAACGCTGGCCGGCGGCGCTGCGTACCGTTGTCGGCCTGATGCTGAACTCGAAGTTTCCCATGTTCGCTGCCTGGGGACCGCAGCTGGCCTTCCTGTACAACGATGCGTACGTGGAGATTCTCGGCCGCAAGCATCCGCAGGCGCTGGGCCGGCCATTTAGCGACGTCTGGGCCGATATCTGGCCCGACATTTCGCCGATCGTCGACGAAGCCATGGCGGGGCGTGCCACCTACCACCAGAACCTGCTGCTGACCATGCAGCGCAAGGGCTATGACGAGGATACGTGGTTCACGTTCTCGTATTCGCCGATGCGCGACGAGGACGGCAGCGTGGCGGGCGTGTTCTGCGCCTGCACGGAGACCACCGAGCAGGTATTGTCGGAGCGCCATCGCGCCGAGGAGATCGGGCGCATGCGGCTGCTGTTCCAGCAGGCCCCCGGCATCCTCGCGGTGGTGTCCGGCCCGGATCACGTGTTCGAGATCGCCAACGATGCCTATATGCGGCTGGTGGGGCGCGGCGACATCGTCGGGCGGGCGGTGGTCGAGGTGCTGCCGGAAGTCCGCGACCAGGGCTTCATCGCGCTGCTGGACGAGGTCTACCGCACCGGCGATCCCCACGTCGGCCACGAAATGCCGGTGCTGCTGAGGCGCCGGCCGGACAGCGAGCTCGAAGAGCGCTTCGTCAACTTCATCTACCAGCCGATCCGCGACCATCGCGGTGCCGTGTACGGCATCTTCGTCGAAGGCAGCGACGTTACCGCCGCCGTGCTGGCGATGCGCGCGCTGCAGGAAGCGAACTCGCGCAAGGACGAATTTCTGGCCATGCTGGCGCACGAGCTGCGCAACCCGCTGGCGCCGATTGCCGCCGCGGCCGAGCTGCTGCGGCTCGGCACGCCCGATGCCGCGCGCGTCCACAAGACCAGCGCCGTCATCACGCGGCAGGTCGAGCACATGACGAAACTGGTCGACGACCTGCTCGACGTGTCGCGCGTCACGCGGGGGCTTGTTACCCTGCAGCGCGAAACGCTCGACTTCGGCGCCGTGGTGGGCGACGCCGTCGAGCAGGCGGGCGCGCTGATGCAGGCCAAGCGGCAACGTGTAACCGTCGAGCTGCCGGACACGCGGCCATGGGTCAACGGCGACCGCACGCGGCTGATCCAGGTGTTGTCGAACCTGCTCAACAACGCGGCCCGCTATACGCCCGATGGCGGCGAGGTGGCCGTGCGGGTGACGGCGGACGAGCGCGAGGTGCGCGCCACCGTCGCGGACAACGGAATCGGCATTGCTCCCAGCCTGCTGCCGCACGTGTTCGACCTGTTCACGCAGGCGGAGCGCTCGCCCGACCGGTCGCAGGGTGGCCTCGGCCTTGGGCTGGCGCTGGCAAAGACGCTGATCGAACTGCAGGGCGGCCGCGTAACCGCGTACAGCGCCGGTGCCGGGCTGGGCAGCCGCTTCACGGTCTGCCTGCCGCGCGTGGCGCGGCCCGAAGGGGCCGGGCCGGGCGTTGGCGACGGCGAAGGTGGTGGTGGCAAGTACACGCGCGGCGCCAGGCGGCGCCACCTGATGGTGGTGGACGACAACGCCGACGCGGCGCAGATGCTGGCGCTGCTGCTGGAAGCGGCCGGCCATTCGGTGGCGGTGTGCAGCGATGCCCGGCAGGCGCTCGGCGCCGTGGTGGACAGTCCGCCGGTGCTGATGTTCGTCGACATCGGCTTGCCGGGCATGGATGGCTACGAACTGGTGCGCCGCCTGCGGCAATTGCCGGAAACGGCCAAGGCCTGCATCGTCGCCATCACCGGCTACGGCACGCAGCAGGATCGCGAGCGGGCACTGGCAGCGGGCTTCGACGAGCACCTCGTCAAGCCGGTGCACCCGAAGGCGCTGTACGGGATACTGGCGCGGCTGGCCGCGCAGTAGTCAGTATGCAGTAGTCAGTAGTCAATAGGCAGCGGTCAGCCCGGCACGTGCAGGCCGCCCAGGCGGCCGGCATGGAATACGAGCGGTTCGCGCGGGCTGAACTCGCAATGCTCCACCTCGCCGACGAAGATCACGTGATCGCCTTCCGGATAGCGGCTGCGGTTGTGGCACTCGAACGAGGCCGCGCATCCCTTCAGCACCGGGTGGCCGGTACGCGACAGTTCGAACTCGACCTGGCTGAACGGGTCTTCCGTACGGGTCGAAAACAGCTTGGCCAGGTGTGCCTGGTCGGCCGCCAGGATATTGATCACGTAATGCGAATTGCCCGAAAAGACCGGCATGCTGGACGCCTGCGACTTCAGGCTCCACAGTACCAGTGGCGGATCGAGCGAGACCGAATTGAACGAACTGGCGGTCAGGCCGCGAAAGGTACCGTCCGCCAACCGGGTGGTGATGACGGTAACGCCGGTGGCGAATTGCGACAGCGCCTGCCGGAAATGCACGCTGTCGAACGCGGGCGTGGCGGCGCGGGGGGAACTGGTATTCATCCGGGCATTATGCCAAAGTTTGCGCTAGCCGAGCGCGGCACCGGAAATCCAGTTGCACGAATGCATGAAGTGTCGGAAATATTTCCTGCGGGCGGCGGTGTTTTGCCAATTGCGTTACAGTAGCCGTCATTGAACAGTGAGGATCGTATGGCGCAGAGCGAAATCGCCGTGCTGGGCGGCGGGTGTTTCTGGTGCACGGAAGCCGTGTATCTTGAAGTCAAGGGGATCGGCAAGGTGGAGTCGGGCTACACCGGCGGCCCCCAGCCGGACCCGACATATGAACAGGTGTGCTCGGGCACGACGGGCCATGCGGAAGTGGTGCGGCTGGAGTTCGATCCCGCCGTGATCAGCTACCGCGACATCCTGGAGATCTTCTTCACGATCCACGATCCCACCACGCTCAACCGCCAGGGCAATGACGTGGGCACGCAATACCGCTCGGTGATCTATTTCCAGTCGCCGGAACAGGAAGCCACCGCGCGGCAGGTGATCGCGGAAATGGCGCACGTATGGGATGCGCCGATCGTGACCGAACTGTCGCCGGCGCAGCCTTACTACAAGGCCGAGGATTACCACCAGAACTATTTTGCCCAGCATCCGCTGCAGGGTTATTGCGCGTTCGTGGTCGGCCCGAAAGTGGCCAAGTTCCGCAAGATGCACGGCGCGCGGCTGAAGTAGACACCGCGCTGCGCTGCGGGCTCATCCGGCCGTACATGTGCTGGATCCCGCTAAGGCTGGATCCTCCCCCTGGACCAGCTCCCATCCGCCTGCAGCGTATAGACGATCCGGTCATGGAAGCGCGAGGCGCGCCCCTGCCAGAACTCGATACGTTCGGGCACCAGGCGATAACCTCCCCAGTGCGCCGGCCGTTGCGGCTTGCCGCCGCCGGCCGCCGGGTCGCGGGTACCCTGCTGGCCATCTGCCACGCCTTCTGCCACGCCTGCTGCAACGGCACGTTCCACGGCCGCATAATTTGCCTCCATGTCGGCCCGGCTGCCGATCGGCGCGCTCTGCATCGAGGCGATCGCCGCCAGCTGGCTCTTCACGGGGCGGCTGTAGAAATACGTGTCGCTTTCCGCGGCCGATGTCCGTTCCACGCGGCCTTCGATCCTGACCTGGCGCTCCAGTTCGGGCCAGAAGAACAGGATGGCGGCATGGGGATTCTCCGCCAGCTGGCGGCCTTTCAGGCTCTCGTAGTTGGTGTACCACGTGAACCCGCGCACATCGAACTGCTTGATCAGCACGATGCGCGAAGATGGCTTGCCGTCGCTGCCCACCGTGGCCACGCTCATCGCGTTCGGTTCGTTGACCTGCGCCTTCATGGCCTCGTCGAACCACTTGCCGAACTGCGCCACCGGGTCGGCCAGCGTGTCGTCTTCGGAAAGACTGGCGCGGCCGTAATCCATGCGCAGGTCGGCCAGCGCGATGCCGCCCGCTGCCGGGCTGCCGCCATTGGCGCCACCGTTGCCCCCACTGCCACCGCCGCCACTGTTACCGTCCGCAGCCGGCGAGTCGATACCGCGCCGGCGCCGCATCGATTCGCCCAGTACCGCCATCTGGGCCGGATTGAACAGGCGCTTCGCCATCGGCGCGATATGGCCTTCTTCGGTTTCCATGTGCGCCGTGTACATGCTTACGAAGGTGTTCACCGCATCGGCCGAGAGTTCGCCGGCGGAGCCGCTGGCGATCTTGTCGAGTTGTCGATCGAGTACATGCCACGCCTCGTCCATTTGCTGGTGTTGCTGGAGGATCTCGGGACGCAGCCGCCGCACCGTTTCCAGGTCGGTGCCGGTGGCCGTCGCGTCGAGCATCGGCAGCAGGTCGATTTCCTCGTCGGCGTGGTGCACGTGCGCCGCCTTGTTGAAGTATTTCTGCACTGCCTGCGCCGCCTGTTGCGCGGCCGCGTCGGCACCATGCCGGGGCAGGTGCGTCAGCAGGTTTTGCAGCGTGGCCAGCTGCTGGCGGATCTTGTCGTGGCAATGTTTCAGCACGGCGATCGGCTGGTCGAACCCGGGGGCGGGGGCGGGGAGGAAATCTGTCATGGCGGCATCCTTGGTTCTGAACGACGGATTGTAGAATAATCCTTCGGGCCGCGTCCGTTAAAATGGCCCCATGAACGACATCATCCCATCTTCCCAAGGCGCCGCGCACGATATCGACACCGACATCGACTTCGAGCGCCGCTTCGGCGGCATCGCCCGGCTGTACGGGGCACCTGCCCTGGAGCGCTACCGCGCCGCGCACATCTGCGTGATCGGCGTCGGCGGCGTCGGCTCCTGGATCGTCGAGGCGCTGGCGCGCAGCGCCATCGGCCGCCTTACGCTGATCGACCTGGATAACGTGGCGGAATCGAACATCAACCGCCAGATCCAGGCGCTGACCGATACCGTCGGCATGGCCAAGGTCACCGCGCTGCGCCAGCGCATCGCCCAGATCAACCCGTATTGCCAGGTGACCGAAATCGAGGATTTCGTCACCCCCGACAACCTCGACGAGATGATCGGCGGGCACGACTACGATTACGTGATCGACGCGATGGACAGCGCGCGCGCCAAGACGGCGCTGGTGCACTATTGCCGCACGCGCGGCATCCGCCTGATCATGATCGGCAGCGCCGGCGGCAAGACCGACCCCACCAAGATCGAGGTGCGCGACCTGGCCAGGACGGAACAGGAACCGCTGCTGAAGAAGGTGCGCCGGCGCCTGCGCAGCCAGTTCAACTATCCGCCGAACGGCAAGAACAAGCTCGGCGTGGATGCCGTGTTCTCGATGGAGCCGCTGAAGTTTCCCGAAACGGGCGAGGTGTGCGAAGTCGACGCGGACGATGCGCCACCCGTGAAAGCGGGGCTTACCGGCATCAACTGCGCGGGCTTCGGGTCGGCGGTGGTGGTCACGGCCACGTTCGGCATGGTGGCCGCGGGGCACGTGCTGGCGAAGCTGGCGGAGGAAGTGGCTCCGGCAGCTCCGGCAGGCACTTCCGAAGCGGCGGCAGGCAAAGGCTAGCTCTCCACCGGCACATACCGGCCATCCGGCAGCGACTCCACCAGCACTGCCCGGTCCACGGTCCACACGACCGGCATTTCCGGTGCCGCGGGCGGCGCCTGTTTCGCCTCCCGCGCCAGCGTGACGTGCGGCTTGAACGATCCGTGCGTGGCGGCGGAAAAGCCGGCCGCTTCCAGCTGCCGCACCAGGTCTTCATGCAGCGCCACCAGTCCGGCCGGCACCTGCGTCATGCCGGCCCAGGCAATGCGCGGCCGCGTGAAGTAGCCATAGCAGTCGATGACCAGCCGCAGCGGCGGCACGCCGAGCCGGTCGCGTATGGCGAGCAGGGCCGGCACGGCATCGGCAGGAACATGGCCCAGGAAGGCCAGTGTGAGGTGCAGCTTTGCGCGTGGCGTCAGCCTTCCCGCGACAGGGGCCTGCAGCGCGGCCAGCGCGGCGCGCGCGGCTTCGTCCGGCCACAATGCAAAGAAAAGCTTGCGGGTGGGCCCGGCTTTTGGCTGTTCTTCAGGTTCATTTGCTATCATGTTGCCGCCTCAAAACCCAGTACAGAAAGAATACATGATGACCCGTCTGTCCGCTCCAGTGCTGTCCGTCCTGCTGTGCGCCGCCTCCTTCGCGCACGCCCAGACCCCGCCCGCCGGGCAAGAAACCCCGGCACAGCCGGCCGCCCAGGAAGCGCCGGCGCAGCCCGCCGCCGCCCAGGAAGCGCCGGCAGGCCCCGTGGTGCCCGGCTCCGCCACGATCGGCCCCGCCGCCGAGCAGTTGATCGTTACCGACAGCAAGGTCGGTACCGGCCGCGAAGCCGCGACCGGCGGTACCGTGTCCGTGCACTACACGGGCTGGCTGTACCGTCCGATGGCGCGCGGCCACAAGGGCCGCAAGTTCGATTCCTCGCGCGACCGCGGCGAACCGCTCGAATTCCGCCTCGGCGCCGGCCAGGTCATCAAGGGCTGGGAGCAGGGCGTGGCCGGCATGAAGATCGGCGGCAAGCGCACGCTGATCATCCCGTCGAACCTGGCCTACGGCGCGCGCGCCATGCCGGGCATTCCTGCCAACTCGGCGCTGATCTTCGACGTCGAACTGCTCGACGTGAAATAAGCCGCGGCGTTACACTGGTCTTCCATTCCTCGTGAGGAGACCTCGATGAACGTTGCGAATGATGTGACTGCGCTGATCGGCAATACGCCGCTGGTGCGCATCAACCGGTTGGCGCAAAGCGGCCTGGCCCAGGGTGCAACCGCGCCCGCGCAGATCCTGGCCAAGCTGGAGTTCTACAATCCCGCCCACAGCGTGAAGGACCGCATCGGGCTGTCGATGATCGCAGCGGCCGAACAGGCCGGCCTGATCCGGCCCGATACGGTCATCCTCGAACCCACCAGCGGCAACACCGGCATCGCGCTGGCGATGGTCTGCGCGGCACGCGGCTACAAGTGCACGCTGGTGATGCCGGAAACGATGAGCCGCGAACGCCGCACGCTGCTGCGCGCGTATGGCGCCGAACTGGTGCTGACACCCGGCAGCGAAGGCATGGTCGGGGCGATCCGCCGGGCCGAGGAAATGGCCCATTCCGATCCGCGCTACCTGATGCCGCAGCAGTTCAACAATCCCGCCAATCCCGAGATCCACCGCCGCACCACCGCCGAAGAAATCTGGCGCGACACGGACGGCGGCATCGACATCCTTGTCGCCGGCGTAGGCACCGGCGGCACGATCACCGGCGTGGGCGAAGTGATCAGGGAACGCAAGCCGTCGTTCCAGTGCATCGCCGTGGAACCGGAAGCGTCGCCGATCCTGTCGAAAGGCACCAAGGGTCCGCACCCGCTGCAGGGCATCGGTGCCGGCTTCGTGCCCGCGGTGCTGAACACGCATGTCTACAGCGAAGTGGTCGCCGTGAAGAACGACGATGCGTTCGACTACGCGCGCCGGGCCGCGCGCGAAGAGGGCCTGCTGGTGGGTATTTCAGCCGGTGCCGCGCTGTGGGCCGCCGTGCAGGTGGCGCGCCGGCCGGAAAACGAAGGCAAGCTGATCGTGACGATCATTCCGTCGTTCGGCGAGCGCTACCTGAGCACGCAGCTGTTCGCGGGGCTGGCCGATCAGTGATGGCCGGCATGGCCATGCGCGCGGCCATGGCCGTGCTTGTGGTCGTGTCCATGATCGTGGCCATGCTCATGGTCGTGGCCATGTCCGGTCTTGTGGCCGTGCCCATGCTCATGGTCGTGGTCATGCTGATGTCCATGTCCATGTTCATGTTCATGTTCGTGGTCATGGTCGTGCCCATGGCCATGGCCGTCATCCCCCTGCGCCTGTCCGTTCGGACCCAGGCAGCACGCATGTTCGGTCGTGCCCAGCTCGGTCTGCAAGGTGCTGTGATGGATCGAGAACTGCTCGCGCAGGCCGCGCGCGATGTCGTCCATCGCCACGTCGCCGGGGTAGCCGCCCGGCATCACCAGGTGCGCGGTCAGCGCCGTCTCGGTCGTGCTCATCGACCAGATATGCATGTCGTGCACATCCGTTACGCCGGGCCGGCCGCGCAGGAAATGCTCCACCTTGCGTGAATCCACATTGTTCGGCACGGCCGCCATCATCATCCGCAGCGATTGCTTCAGCAGCGACCATGTGCCGGCCACGATCATCACCACGATGCCGAGGCTGACCAGCGGGTCGAGCCGGATCCAGCCGGTAAACATCACGAGCAGGCCGGACACCAGCACGCCGAGCGAAATCGCGGCGTCGGCGGCCAGGTGCAGGTAGGCGCCGCGGATGTTCAGGTCATCCTTGCTGCCCTTCATGAACAGCCAGGCCGAGATGCCGTTGACGAGGATGCCAATGCCGGCAACCACCGACACGGTCGGGCCATGCACGGGCACCGGATCGATCAGCTGCAGCACGGCTTCCCACGCGATGGCGCCGCATGCGGCCATCAGCAGCATGCCGTTGAACAGCGCGGCCAGCATCGAACTGCTGCGCAGGCCGTAGGTATAGCGGCGCGACGGTTCCCGCCTGGCCAGGATCGCGGCGCCCCAGGCCAGCATGAGCCCCAGCACGTCGGACAGGTTATGCCCCGCATCGGCCATCAGCGCCGTCGAATTGGCCAGGAAGCCGTAGCTGAATTCCACGGCGACGAAGATCGCGTTCAGCGTGATCGCAATCGCGAACGCGCGGCCATGGTCCGTGGGGTCGCCATGGTGATGATGGTGCCCATGCCCGTGGTCATGATGATGGTGGCCGCTCATACGTCGTTTCCTGTCGAGGGTTCGGCGATATGCTCGAGCATGTCGCGCAGGACACCGCTGATGTGCGCATCGGCGGTCGAATAGAACACCTGCTTGCCCTGGCGCTCGGCCTTGACGATGCGGGCGGCGCGCAGCAGGCGCAGGTGATGGCTGACCAGCGAGCTGGAAAGCGCCAGCGTGGCAGCGATCCCGCTGACGGCGATCGGGGCGGCCACGCAGGCCAGTACGATGCGCAGGCGGGTAGGGTCGCCCAGCAGGTGGAACAGGTCGGCCAGCTGGGCAACCGACTCTTCGTGGACGGGCGCCAGGTCCATCTTATTGACAACATTTGAATACATGTTCACATATTAGTCCCACTCCCACGATGGCGCAAGCCGCCTGCATTCGGCGGCCAGCTCCGACCACTACGGCTTCATGCCAATCGGCGCCGCGCGGCAAACGATGGCAAGGTAGGGAGCGGCACGATGAAGGCCCGGATCGCGCGACAGCGTCGACGGTGACCGGGTGGCGGCAGCGGCAGCGACCGTTGCGATGGCGGCGCCGGTGCGTACATGCAGGTTGGCGATGGCGACGACCTCTAAGTGGCCGGCACGGCGTTCGCCGTCGTCATCGACGCGGATGGTGGTGGCCGCAATGCCGTAAACATGAGCCTGGCTTTTGCGTTACCGGCCCGGTTACCGCTGCGGTTCGCGGACCGGGCTTGCAGACTCAGTTCACGAACCGCAGCAGCCCTTGCAGCGCGTGGATCACGGTCTGCTCGCGCACCGCGCGGCGGTCGCCGGAGAACACCAGGCGTTCGGTATGCACCGTGTCGCCGTTGGCCCAGCCGAAACAGACAGTACCGACCGGCTTGCCCGGCACCGCGCCGGTAGGCCCGGCAATGCCGGTGGTGGACACGGCCAGGTGTGCATTGCTGTTGCCCAGTGCACCCTGCGCCATCGCGGCCGCGACTTCCTCGCTGACGCTGCCGAACTGGGCGATCAGCGCGGCCGGTACTTCCAGCAACTCCGTCTTCGACGCATTCGAATAGCAGACGAAGCCGCAATCGAACCAGCCGGTGGAGCCGGCGATCTCGGTGATCGCCTGCGACACGCCACCCCCGGTGCATGATTCGGCCGTGACCAGAAGTAATTCCTTGTCCTGCAAGGCACGGCCCACCTGGGCGGCCAGTTCGTTGATGTCCGTACTCACTTGTAGCTCCTTCGGCAAAGAATGTCCGGGTTCATTCTAGCGCGCGGCATCGGCTGCCGGCCACGCGTGCGGGAAAAAAGTTGTCGGGTCCGTATTGGCGCCGCGGCTGGCAGGGCAAAGATGCGGCGCTGCCTGGAACTGGACGATAGAATAGAGGCAATCAAACACGCGGGCGCGGCAACGTGGAAACTGGAAAGCTCACCCGGAGGCAATGGCTGGCCGCCGCGCTGGCGGCGGGCATGCCCGTGGCCCGGGCGGATGGCGAGCTGGAGCGCCAGGTCAAGGCGGCGTTCCTGTACCGGTTCGGCGGCTTCGTCGAGTGGCCGGCGCACGCGTTCGTGCGTGCCGACAGCCCGCTCGTGATCGGCCTGCATGGCGCCGACGAGCTGGCCGCGCCGCTGGAGCGCACGGTCACCGGTCGCACCATCAACGGGCGCGCGCTGCAGGTGGTCAAACTAAAGAAGGACTACGCGGTGGGTGGCGAGCGCGCGCCGCACATCGCCTTCGTCGGCGCACGGGACCGGACAGCGGCGCAGGGCATGCTCGACGGCTGCCGCGAACGGCCGGTACTGACGGTGTCCGACAGCGACCATGTCCATGGCATGGGCAGCGTCATCAATTTCCTGCTGGCCGACCAGCGCGTGCGCTTCGAGGTGTCGCTGAAAGCGGCCGCTTCGGCACAGCTGCGCATCAGCGCACGGCTGCTGTCGGTAGCCTATCGCGTGCAGGACGGCATGCAGGAGCAGGTGCGCCCGGGGGCGGCATCATGATCAGGCTGCGCTCGCTGCGCACCAAGCTGCTCGGCGTGATCGCGCTGGTGATGCTGCCGACCGTACTGGTATCGATCGGCACCATCGTCGCCTACGACCTGCACGTCTACGAACAGACGATCACCGACGACATGACCACCCAGGCCGAGCTGATCGGCCACATGAGCGCGCCGGCGCTGTCGTTCGACGATGACCGCCTGGCACACGAGAACCTGGCGTTGCTGCGGCTGCGGCCGCAGGTCGATGCGGGCGCCATCTACGACGCGCGTGGCCGGCTGGTCGCGCGCTACGCGGCAGCGGGCAAGTCTTCCGGCTCCGGCGAGGGTGGCGTGCCGGCGGCGCCGGGGCCGCAAGGCTTTCGCATCGACGATGGCAAGCTGTACCTGTTCCAGCCCATCGCCGACAATGGCGAGGTGCTGGGCACCGTCTACCTGCGTGCCGATTACGAGGTGCTGGAGCGCTTCCTCGACTACATCGTGATCGGCATCGTCGCCGGCCTGCTGGCGCTGATCTGCGCCTGGCTCGTCACCCGGCGGCTGAACGACGTGATCACGCGGCCGATCCTGTCGATCGCGGACGTGGCGCGCGACGTGATCGCTACCGGCGACGTGTCGCGCCGCGCCGAGCGGCTGGGCGAGGATGAGGTGGCCGAGCTGGCAGGTTCGTTCAACCAGATGCTGGCCGATATCGAGGGCCGCAAGCGCGAGCTGGAAACCTCGAACCGCGAAATCGCCCGCGAATCGGAGCGCCGGCGCGAGGCGCAGCAGGAAGTCATGCGGCTGAACCAGGAGCTGGAACAGCGCGTGCACGAACGCACGCTGCAGCTGGAAATGGCCAACCGCGAGCTGGCGCTGGCCATGGAAGAAGCCAAGAGCGCGAACCAGGCCAAGTCGGCCTTCCTGTCGTCGATGAGCCACGAGCTGCGCACGCCGCTGAACGCGATCCTGGGTTTCGCGCAGATCCTCACGTCGGACAAGCTGCCGTCGACGCTGGCGCAAAAGAAGGAATTCGCCCAGCACATCCTGAAGTCGGGCCGGCACCTGCTCACGCTGATCAACGAGATCCTCGACCTGGCCAAGATCGAATCCGGCGCGGTGGCGCTGTCGATGGAACCGGTGGCACTGCCGGAAATGCTGCGCGAGTGCGAGGCGATGATGGTGCCGCTGGCCACCGAGCGCGGCATCCGCCTGCTGTTCCCGGAACGCTGCACGGCGAACGTGACGGCCGACCGCACGCGGCTCAAGCAGGTGCTGCTGAACCTGCTCTCGAACGCGATCAAGTACAACCGCGAGGGCGGTGCGGTGGTGCTCGACTGCGCCCCATCCGGCCCCGGGCTGCTGCGCGTGTCGGTGCAGGACACCGGCATGGGCTTGCGGCCGGAACAGGTGCGCATGCTGTTCCAGCCGTTCAACCGTCTCGGCCAGGAAGCCGGCGCGGAAGAGGGCAGCGGTATCGGCCTGGTCGTCACCAAGCGCCTCGTCGAACTGATGGGCGGCACGATCGGCGTCACCAGCAGCCCCGGCGTGGGCAGCATGTTCTGGGTCGAACTGAAGACGACCGAGCCGGTGCCGGTACCGGCGACCCGTGTCCCGGCGATGGCGGCGCCCGGCACGGCGGCGCCCGGGCGCCACAGCGTCACGCTGCTGTACGTGGAGGACAACCCGGCCAACCTGAAGCTGGTGCAGGAAATCATCCGCTTCCGGCCCGAGCTGCGGCTGCTGTCGGCGCCGGACGGCCAGCTGGGCCTGGAACTGGCGCGCGCCCACCTGCCGGACGTGATCCTGCTCGACATTAACCTGCCGGGCATGAACGGGTTCGACGTGCTGCGCCAGTTGCGCGCCGACCCGCGCACCGCCGGGATCCCGGCTATCGCCTTGACAGCCAACGCGATGCCGCGCGACGTGGAACGGGGAATTGCGGCAGGATTCTTCCGTTACCTGATCAAGCCGATCAATATCGACGAATTCACGGAAGCCATCAACAGCACGATGGGGACGGCCGGCGATGACAGCAATGCCGGCAATGCCGGCAATGCCGGCAATGATGGTAATAACGGCACTAACAGTAATAGCGGCACTAACAGTAACAGCGCCACTAACAGTAACAGCGGCATTAACAGTAACAACGGCACTAACGGCAATGGCAGTGCTACCGGCGAGCGGCAGGCCCAGCTGCTGGCGGAAAAGAAGGAGGAGTCATGATCAGCCGGGCCGATATCCAGAACGCGAGCATCCTGATCGTCGACGACCAGCCCGTCAACGTGCAATTGCTGGAATACCTGCTGCAATCGACAGGTTACACGCACGTCAGTTCCACGACCGATCCGCGCGTGGTGGCGGCGTGGCACGAACAATATAACTACGACATCATCATTCTCGACCTGCAGATGCCGGGCATGGATGGCTTTGCCGTGATGGCGGCGCTGCGCCCGCTGGAGCCGGACGGCTACCTGCCGGTGCTGGTGGTGACCGCCGAGCCGGACAAGAAGCAGGCTGCGCTGGATGCCGGCGCGCGCGACTTCGTCAGCAAGCCGTTCGACCCGGTCGAAGTGCTGACACGGATCCGCAACCTGATCGAGGTGCGGCTGATGCAGCGCGAAGCGAGGTTCCACAACATCGTGCTGGAGCGCACGGTACGCGAGCGCACCGCCGACCTGCAGCGCTTCCGTACGGCCATGGACGCGACGGCCGACGCGATCTTCCTGATCGACCCGCAATCGATGCACTTCGTCGACGTCAACGATGGCGCCGCCCGCATGCTGGGCTACTCGCGCCAGCAACTGATGGCGCAGGAGCCGGCGCGCATCGGCCTGGGCAGTCCGGAGTCGTTGCGCCACCATGCCGATGCGGTGCCCGGTGCCGGCGCGGACGCGCGTGCGCCGGTGCTGCTCGAAGCCGAGCTGCTGCGGCACGACCATGCCACGGTGCCGGTTGAGCTCTACTGGCAAGTACAGCACAATCAGCACAATCCGCACGAAATAACGCAGGAAAGCGGCCGGGATAGCGCACGGAATAGCGCACGGGATAGCGCACGGGATAGCGCGCTGGTGCCGGTCCCGGCGCGCGAGATCCAGCGCACGCTGATCTGCGTGGCGCGCGATATTTCCGAGCGCCGCCTGGCCGAGGAAAGACTGCGCCATGCGGCCCATTACGACAGCCTCACGGGCCTGCCGAACCGCACGCTGTTCTACCGCACGCTGGGCGACGCGATCGACCTGGCGCGCGACAAGGAATGGCGCATCGTCGTGCTGTTCATCGGCCTCGACCGCTTCAAGAACATCAACGACTCGCTGGGCGCCGCGATGGGCGACGAGCTGCTGCGCGAGTTCGCCGGGCGCCTGGTGCAGTCGGCACGCATCCGCGACACGGTGGGCCGGCTGGGCGGCGACGAGTTCGGCCTGATCCTGACGATGCAGCGCGACCAGCAGGACGCGCTGCTGGTGGCGAACGAGGTGCGCGAGGCGCTGCGCTCGCCGTTCCAGCTGGGCGGGCACCAGGCCACGATGACGGCTTCGATCGGCATCGCCGTGTATCCGGACGATGCGGCCGATCCCGAAACGCTGGTGAAATATGCCAACACGGCGATGAGCCAGGCCAAGGAAGCGGGCAGCGACGCCTACCGCTTCTTCACGGCGGGCATGAACGTGCAGGTGCTGGCGCGGCTCGACCTGGAAATGGCGCTGCGCCGCGCGCTGGACCAGGAGGAACTCGAGCTGCACTACCAGCCGAAGGTGAACCTGCTGACGGGGCGGGTGTCCGGCGCGGAAGCGCTGCTGCGCTGGAACCGGCCCGGTCACGGCACCGTGTACCCGGCCGAATTCGTCGGCGTGCTGGAGGATACCGGCCTGATCGTCCGCACCGGCAACTGGATCATCGATGCGGCGTGCCGGCAGATCGCGGCGTGGATGGCGTCGCCGGTGGGGCCGGTGCACGTGGCGGTCAATGTCGCGTCGCGCCAGTTCATCGAGGGCGACCTGGAGCGGGAAGTGAAGGAAGCGCTCGAGCGCCACCAGGTGCCGCCGGATCTGCTGGAGCTGGAGCTGACGGAAACGGCGCTGATGTCGAACGCCGAACGCACCATCGACGTGCTGACCAAGCTGCGCCTGCTCGGCGTGAAAGTCGCGATCGACGATTTCGGCACCGGCTATTCATCGCTGGCCTACCTGCAGCGCTTCCCGATCGACAAGCTGAAGATCGACATCGCCTTCGTGCGCAATATCGTCACCAACCCGAACGATGCGGCGATCGCGCTGGCCATCATCAGCATGGCGCACAGCCTGAAGCTGCGCGTGGTGGCGGAAGGCGTGGAGACGCGGCCGCAGCTCGAGTTCCTGCGCCGCAACCGCTGCGACGAGGTGCAGGGCTTCTTCTTCAGCCGCGGCCTGAACGTGGCGGCGTTCGGCGAGCTGGTGGAGGGCGGCAAGTCGCTGCCGCCAGACCCGAACCTGGCGACCGAGCCACCGCAGACGCTGCTGATCGTCGACGACGACGTCAACGTGCTGTCGTCGCTGCACCGGCTGTTCCGGCGCGACGGCTACCGGATACTGACGGCATCCTCGCCCACCGAGGGCTTCGACCTGCTGGCGCTGCATCCGGTGCAGGTGATCGTGTGCGACCAGCGCATGCCGGTGATGAGCGGTACCGAATTCCTCAGCAAGGTAAAGGACATGTACCCGGACACGATCCGCATCATCCTCTCCGGCTACACGGGGCTGGAAGCGATGCTCGATTCGATCAACCGGGGCGCGATCTACCGCTTCTACACCAAGCCGTGGGACGACGTGCAACTGCGCGACAACATCCGCCTGGCCTTCCACCATTACTGGCTGATGCACGGCAGCGGCAAGCAGGCCGGCCAGCCCGGCGAGGATCACACGGCCTTGCCGGGACGCTGACGGCGCTTACTGGCTGCCGAAGTGGTCGAAGCCGGCCAGCCGCAGCTCGAGCGGCGCGCCCTGGCCATCGGTCAGTTGCAGGCCCGGCGATGCGTCGATGCGGCCGACCCGCGTGACCGGCGTGCCGCTGGCGGCGCCGGCCGCCAGGATGGCCGCCCGCTGCTCCGGCGCGGCGGTGAAGCACAGCTCGTAGTCGTCGCCGCCGGCGGCCGCGTAGTTGCGGCGCAGCGCGATGTCGCACGTGGCGAGCACCGGGCCGGCGGGCAAGGCGTCGATGTCCAGCGTGGCGCCGACCCCGGAACGTTCCAGGATGTGATCGAGGTCGCCCACCAGGCCGTCGGAAATGTCGATCGCGGCGCGTGCCAGGCCGTTTTCGGCGAGCAGCCGGCCCAGCGCCACGCGCGGTGCCGGCAAGTGCAGGCGCGCCTCGGCCTGCCGTTGCGCGTCCGGCGCCAGTGCCACTTCGCCGCGCATGCCGGCCAGCGCCAGGCGTGCGTCGCCCAGCGTGCCGGAGATCCAGATATCGTCGCCCGGCCGGGCCGCATCGCGCCGCAGTGCCTGGCCCGGCACCACTTCGCCGAACACGGTGATGCAGATATTGAGCGGGCCCTTCGTCGTGTCGCCGCCGATCAGCTCGCAGTCATGCGCATCGGCCAGCGCGAACAGCCCGGCGGAAAAGCCGGCCAGCCAGTCGCGGTCGGCGGCCGGCAATGCCAGTGCCAGCGTGAAGCCGGCCGGCCGGGCACCCATCGCCGCCAGGTCGGAGAGATTCACGGCCAGGCTCTTGTGGCCGAGGCGGCGCGGATCTTCGCCTGCAAAGAAATGGCGGCCCTCGACCAGCATGTCGGAGGAAATCGCGAACGACTGGCCGGGCGCGATGCCCAGCAACGCGCAATCGTCGCCGATACCCAGCTGGACCCGGCTCTGGAGCTGCGGGGCACGTGCCGGGCGAACGAAATACTGTTTGATCAGGTCGAATTCGGAGAGCATGCCGTCATTGTAACGGCACCGGAAACCTACCGGCGGCGCATCGCCCGCGCCATGACGCGCCGTGGCTCGCGGCGCGCATAGATCCATGCGCTGCCGGCCGTGACGGCCGTGACCGATAACGCCAGTTCCCATACGGATCGCTGCGGAGTGAAGAACAGTGCGACCGTGCAAACGGGGAAAACCACACCCGCTACGCGGGAGCACGTACGCCAGAACTTGGCCCGCATCCGCAACCCTTTCCGATAATGAGAATCCAGAGAAGCATTAGTCTAGAAGAACGTTTGGTTTATGTAAAGAAATAATTGAAACTCTGCCAAGTATCGCGTGCCTCTTTCCGCCAGTTGAACGATCCGGCCGATACGCTGAATAATGTCTTTACATACGTGCGATAAGGACCAATGCCGCGCGGCATGCGGCTTTGCGGGACACGGGAAGCATTTTTGATAGCGCAAGCGGATAACGGAAGATTTTCCGATAGAAAATTCGGTGGTAACCCGGCCGTTGGTAAAAATACCTACTTTGGCCAGGAATGCGGTCTGCTAGAATCAAAGGATTTCAGACAGCACAGGAAGGCAGCAGGCAATGGATTCGTCATCTGACAAGAAAGAAGAATTGCGGCAACAACTGCGTCTGGCGGCGCTCGAATACCACGAGTTTCCGCGGCCGGGCAAGATCAGCGTGACCCCGACCAAGACATTGACGAACCAGCGCGACCTGGCCCTGGCGTACTCGCCGGGCGTGGCCGCGCCCTGCGAGGAAATCGTCGTCGACCCGGCCGCCGCCTATAAATACACCGCGCGCGGCAACCTGGTCGCCGTGATCTCGAACGGCACCGCCGTGCTGGGCCTGGGCAATATCGGCGCGCTGGCATCCAAGCCGGTGATGGAAGGCAAGGGCGTGCTGTTCAAGAAGTTCGCCGGCATCGACGTGTTCGACATCGAGATCAACGAACAGGATCCGGACAAGCTGATCGACATCATCGCCGCACTGGAACCCACCTTCGGCGGCGTCAACCTGGAAGACATCAAGGCGCCCGAGTGCTTCTACATCGAGCGCGAACTGCGCAAGCGGATGAAGATCCCCGTCTTCCACGACGACCAGCACGGCACCGCGATCATCGTCGGCGCGGCGATCCTGAACGGCATCAGCCTGGTCGGCAAGAACATCAAGGAATGCAAGCTGGTCGTTTCCGGCGCCGGCGCGGCCGCGCTGGCCTGCCTGGACCTGATCGTCGACCTCGGCTTCCCGATCGAGAACATCTTCGTGACCGACCTGGCCGGCGTGGTCTACCAGGGCCGCACCGAGCTGATGGATCCGGACAAGGAACGCTTTGCCCGTGACACCACCGCACGCACGCTGGGCGAAGTGATCGCCGGTGCGGACATCTTCCTGGGCCTGTCCGCCGGCGGCGTGCTCAAGCAGCCCATGGTGCAGCAGATGGCGGCGCGTCCGATCATCCTGGCGCTGGCCAACCCGAACCCGGAAATCCTGCCGGAAGACGTGAAGGCCGTGCGTGACGACGCCGTCATCTGCACCGGCCGTTCGGATTACCCGAACCAGGTCAACAACGTGCTGTGCTTCCCGTACATCTTCCGCGGCGCGCTCGATTGCGGCGCCAGCACGATCACGCGCGAAATGGAAATCGCCGTGGTGCATGCGATCGCCGACCTGGCGCACGCCGAGCAGTCCGACGTGGTGGCCACGACCTATGGTTTCACCAACCTGTCGTTCGGCCCCGAGTACCTGATCCCGATGCCGTTCGATCCGCGCCTGCTGATCAAGATCGCGCCGGCGGTGGCCAAGGCCGCCGAGGAATCCGGCGTCGCCACGCGTCCGATCAAGGACCTGGAAGCGTATGCCGACAGCCTGCAGCAGTTCGTCTACCGCAGCGGCACGTTCATGAAGCCGCTGTTCGCGCAGGCCAAGATCACCAGCCCGGACACCAAGCGCATCGTCTACGCCGAAGGCGAAGAAGAACGCGTGCTGCGTGCCGTGCAGGTGGTGGTCGACGAGCGCCTGGCGCGCCCGATCCTGGTCGGCCGCCCGGCCGTGCTGGAATCGCGCATCCAGAAGTTCGGCCTGCGCCTGAAGCAGGGCGTGGACTTCGACGTGATCAATCCCGATTACGACGACCGCTACCGCGACTACTGGACCTCTTACTACGACCTCGCCAAGCGCAAGGGCGTGACGGAGGAATACGCCAAGCTGGAAATGCGCCGCCGCCACAGCCTGATCGGCGCGATGATGATCAAGAAGGGCGATGCGGACGGCATGATCTGCGGCACCTTCGGCACTACCCAGCTGCACCTGCACTACATCGACCAGGTGCTGGGCAAGCGCCCGGGCGCCAATGTGTATGCGGCGATGAACGTGCTGGTGCTGCCGGAGCGGCAGCTGGTGATGGTCGACACGCACGTCAACGAAAATCCGACCGCCGAGCAGCTGGCCGAGATCACGATCATGGCCGCCGAAGAGATGCGCCGCTTCGGCCTGCACCCATCGGCCGCGCTGCTGTCGCACTCGAACTTCGGTTCGTCCAACAACGAGTCCGCGCAGAAGATGCGCGCCGCGCTGGCCCTGATCAAGGAACGCGCGCCGGACCTGGAAGTCGATGGCGAAATGCACGGCGACACCGCGCTCGATTCGAAGCTGCGCAAGAAGCTGATGCCGGATTCCACCCTGCAGCGCGATGCGAACCTGCTGGTGGCGCCAAACATCGAATCCGCCAACATCGCCTACAACCTGGTGAAAACGGCGGCCGGCAACGGCATCGCGATCGGTCCGATCCTGCTGGGTTGCGCCGCGCCGGTGCACATCCTGACCCCATCGGCCACCGTGCGCCGCATCGTCAACATGACGGCGTTGTGCGTCGTCGACGTGGTCGCCCAGCGCAATAACTGATCCTCGCTGATCGCCCTCCGAAAGCCGCCGCAAGGCGGCTTTTTTTTCGCCCGCAAGTTTCCAGAAAACCGGTGACAGACACCGGTTTTCTGGAAACATTGCAAAAAAACCGGTGACAGACACCGGTTCTCGTGGAATATTTCTGGTATGACAGACCTCATCCTGGCCATCGTCCACCACCTGATCGTGTTCGGCATCGCCGCCGTGCTGGCGGCGGAACTGGCGCTGCTGCGGCCCACGTCGATGTCGCCGCACACGGTGAAACTGCTGGGGCGCTTCGACACGTTCTACGGCCTGCTGGCATTGGCGATCCTCGTCGCCGGTTTTGGCAGGGTCTTCCATGGCCCGAAGGGCGCGGATTTTTACCTGGACAATCCCGTCTTCTGGATCAAGGTCGGCGCGTTTGCCGTGGTCGGCATCCTGTCGATCAAGCCCACGGTGCGCATTCTCGCGTGGCAGAAAGCGCTGAAGGCCGATGCCGGCTTTACGCCTCCAGCGGAGGAGCTGAACGCCGTGCGCCGGCGCAAGCTGGCGGAAATCCACGTCTTCGCCATCATCCCGGTAGCCGCGGCCGCGATGGCCCGCGGATTCGGACTGGGCTGAACGCCTGCCGCTCACACCGGCCTGCGACGGCGCCAGAACATCGCCAGAACATCGCCAGAACATCGCCAGAACATCGCCAGAACATCGCTTCCGGCAGCCGCTTGCCGATTGCATGCGACCGTTTTTTCCGTGGTTTCGTCAGCTCGTCAGCACTGATTCCCGGCGCTAGTTTGGCGCCTTTGTTGCGAGAATGATGAGGCCGGATTCCCGGCACCCACATCGTCGAACGGAGGAGGCCATGCAAAAAAACTGTTATGTACCGCCGTGCTCGCAGCTGTCACCACCTGCGTCAATGCGCAGGACATCACCTGGCATTTCACCTGCCAGGGCTTCGCCAACGGCCACACGGGAACGTTCGGGCCAGTCGAGACGCTGAGCGAAACGTTCCGCGGCAGGGACCGTGGCGCTGCTGATGGGCGCCTTCACACATTCAAGTGGAGAAAAAGATGAGCATGCAAAAACAATGGCTGGGTGCGCAATGGCTATTTGCGCTCTTGCTGGCGCACGCGGCCGGCGCCCAGGCGCAGCTGACGACATGGGAATTCTCGTACCAGGGGTTTGTCGACGACTCGACCGGCCTGCTCGATCCCGGCCGGCGGTTCAGCGGACTGTTCACCGGCCGGGACAGCAACAGTAACGGCATCATCACGCGCGACGAACTGGTCTACCTCAGCGCTGGCGGCACGACCTACATCGACCCTACCGGCATCAGCTGCAACCGATACGACGGCGCCGCGGGCTACAGCTGCCGCGTCGACCAGTTTGCCTACTCGCTGTCGGGCAACCTGGTGTTTGCAGGCAGTCATTCCGTCGGGGCCGAGATGTCGGCGTGGACGGCGTGGGTGGTGACGGGAGAGGCCCATGGCGACTACGGCGACACCTTCGGCAATTACTGGGACAACCGTTACGCCTGGACCGAACAAACCACGTTCGCGATCTCGCCGCAGCCCGTGCCCGAGCCTTCCATCGCGCTGCTGCTGCCCGCCGGATGCGCGGCACTGTGGGGCCTGGGCCGGTGGCAGCGGCGCAGCCGCTGCCTGCGCTGACATGCGTTGGTGTCATGGCCGATGACTGCCGGGCCTGGTAGCCATCTCTCGAACATCATCAAGGAGGATCGAAATGCAGCCACAAAAACTCGGGCTGGGCGCATTGCTGCTTGCTGCAGCCGCCTGTGCCAGCGCGCAAATGACCACGTGGGAATTTACCTATCAGGGATTTAATGATGCCTGGTCCGGCACGTTTCTGCCTGACCGCAAGTTCAGTGGCCTTTTCACCGGCCGGGACACGAACGGAGACGGCACCATCGCGTACTCGGAACTGGTGTACCTGTCCGCAGGAGGTCGCACATTCGTCGATCCTACTGGCCCGGATTGCAACAGCCACTCGTCGGGGACGGATTATCAATGCTGGGTCAGTGAGTTTTCCTACGGGCTGGACGGGACCCTGAACTTCTCGGGCCGTGCGATCGTCACCAGTTCGACGCGCTACTTTGAATTCTGGGCCAACACGGGGCAAGACTGGGGTTTCCGGGATATCCAGGAATGGGGAGGGCCGACTGGCGAGTACGTATGGGCCGACCAGACCACGCTGACGATCTCGCCGGCGCCGATCCCTGAACCGTCCGTGGCGCTGCTGATGCCGGCGGGGTTGGCCCTGCTGGCCCTGGCCGCGCGGCGCCCGCGTGTGAAAACTTGCGCTGTAACAAGATGTAATTGATGTAATACGGCCCGCCGGCACCGGCGGGCCGATGTCATGCCTCTGTTACAATATCGGGCTTCTTCGTCAACCTCTTGAACACCCGATCATTATGAAAAATACGAAACGCGCCCTGGTCACGGGCATTTCCGGTCAGGATGGCGCTTACCTGGCGCAGCTGTTGCTCGAGAAGGGTTACGAAGTCACCGGCACGTTCCGCCGCACCAGTTCCGTCAATTTCTGGCGCATCGAGGAACTCGGCATCCAGAACCACCCGAACCTGAAGCTGGTCGAGCACGACCTGACCGACCTGTCGTCGTCGATCCGCCTGCTGCAGAATGGCCAGTTCCACGAAATCTACAACCTGGCGGCGCAAAGCTTTGTCGGCGTGTCGTTCGAACAGCCGGTGACCACGGCCGAGATCACCGGTATCGGCGCCGTCAACCTGCTCGAAGCGATCCGCATCGTCGATACGAAGATCCGCTTCTACCAGGCGTCGACCTCGGAAATGTTCGGCAAGGTGCAGGCCATTCCGCAGAAGGAAGACACGCCGTTCTATCCGCGCAGCCCGTATGGCGTGGCCAAGCTGTATGCGCACTGGATGACGGTCAACTACCGCGAGTCCTACGGCATCTTCGGCTCGTCCGGCATCCTGTTCAACCACGAATCGCCGCTGCGCGGCCGTGAATTCGTCACGCGCAAGATCACCGACTCGGTCGCCAAGATCAAGCTGGGCAAGCTCGAGGTGCTCGAACTGGGCAACCTGGATGCCAAGCGCGACTGGGGCTTCGCCAAGGAATACGTGGAAGGCATGTGGCGCATCCTGCAGGCCGACCAGCCGGATACCTATGTGCTGGCCACCAACCGCACCGAGACCGTGCGCGATTTCGTGACGATGGCGTTCAAGGCCGTGGACATCGCGATCGAGTGGCAGGGCAGCGCGGATAACGAAACCGGCCACGATGCGCAGACCGGCAAGGTGCTGGTGCGCGTCAGCCCGAAATTCTACCGCCCGGCCGAAGTCGAGCTGCTGATCGGCGACCCCACCAAGGCGAAAACGGAACTGGGCTGGGAGCCGAAGACCACGCTGGAAGAGCTGTGCCAGATGATGGTCGAGGCCGACCTGCGCCGCAACACCGCCGGCTTCTCGTTCTGACATGGCCGCGGCGCCGCAGTTGTCGTTACCGTTGTTGTCGGCCACCCGCGAAGGCGCCGGCAAGCGCGCGCTGGTGACCGGCATCGCCGGTTTCACGGGGCGCTACGTGGCCGAGGAACTGCGCGCCGCCGGCTACGAAGTGATCGGCCTGGCCAGCACGGCGGGCGAACATGGGGCGGAAAACGTGGCTGTCGACCTGACCGACCGCGCGGCGCTGGCCGCCGCGGTGCATTCGCTGCAGCCCGACGTGGTGGTGCACCTGGCCGCGATCGCCTTCGTCGCGCACAGCGACGTCGAGCAGATCTACCGCGTCAATGTCACCGGCACGCGCAACCTGCTCGAAGCGCTAGCCACGGCGCCGAAGAAACCCGCAGCGGTGCTGCTGGCATCGTCCGCCAACATCTACGGCAATGCCGACGCCGGCGTGATCGGCGAGGATACGCCGGCCGCTCCCGCCAACGACTACGCGGTCAGCAAGCTGGCGATGGAATACATGGCCCGCCTGTGGATGGACCGCCTGCCGCTGATCTTCGTGCGGCCGTTCAACTACACCGGCGTGGGCCAGGCCGAGAACTTCCTGCTGCCGAAGATCGTGTCGCACTTCAAGCGGCGCGAGGCACGCATCGAACTGGGTAACCTGCACGTGTGGCGCGATTTTTCCGACGTGCGCGTGGTCGCCGCCAGCTACCGCCACCTGCTCGCCGCCGGCCCCGCCGCCATCGGCAAGACGTTCAACGTCTGCTCCGGCAAGGCGTATTCGCTGGGCGAGGCGCTCGACATGATGGGCGCGATCGCCGGCTACCGGATCGACGTGCACGTCAATCCGGCCTTCGTGCGCGCCAACGAAGTGGTGCGCCTGACTGGCGACAACACGCGCCTGCAAGGCGTGGTCGGCGCCATCGATCCGCCGCCGCTGGAGCAGACCTTGCGCTGGATGTACGAGGCGTGACACTGAAGGTCGGCATTTCCGCCACCACGACCGAACCCGCCCTCACCGGCGGCCACCTCGACGGGATCGGCATCTACAGCCGCGCGCTGCTGCGCGAGCTGCCGCGTGCCGGCGTGGCCGTCGACGCCCGCTCGTTCGGTCCGGCGGAGCGGCTCTCGGTCGGCCGCCCGATGCCGCGCCCGTTCCCGCTGGCGACCCTGCGCGACCTGGTGTGGCCCGCTTCACTGCCGGGCGCGCGCGAACACGTCGACGTCGATCTTTTCCACTCCACCGATTACCGCATCGTGCGCATGGACCGGCCGATCGTCGCCACGCTGCACGATGCGCTGCCGATTTCCCACCCCGAATGGTGCAATCCGAACTGGCGCGGCGTGAAGAACTGGCTGCAGGCCAGGGCGGCGCGCAAGGCCGATCACGTGATCGCCCACACCCATTACACGATCGCCGAACTGGTGCAGTGCTTCGGCGTCGACGAGCGCCGCATCAGCGTGGTGCCGTGCGGTGTCGACGAGGAATGGCTCGATGCGCCCGATCCGGCGCAGGTCGCCGCCACGCTGGCGCGGCACGGCCTGCGGCCCGGTTACTTCCTGACCGTTGGCACGCTGCAGCCGCGCAAGAACATTGGTGCGCTGCTGCAGGCCTATCTCGGCCTGCCGGCCAGCGTGCGCTCCCTGCGCCAGCTCGTGATCGTGGGTGCGGCCGGGGCGCGCAGCGAGGAACTCGTCGCGCAGATCAAGGCCGCGCAGCAGCATGGCGAAAACGTGGTGTGGCTCAGCGGCCTGACCAGCACCGACGAACTGCGCTACGTGTACGCCGGCGCGGGAATCTTCGTGTTCCCCTCGCTGTACGAGGGCTTCGGCATCCCGGTGGTGGAAGCCTTCGCATCCGGCGTGCCGGTGGTGGCGTCGAACACCACGTCGGTGCCGGAAGTGACGGGCGGCGCGGCGATCGATGTCGATCCGCTGTCGGTCGCCGCGATCGGCGCGGCGATGCTCGAACTGGCGCGCGACGAAGCCTTGCGCCAGCGCTGCATTGCCGCCGGCAGGGTGCGCGCGGTGCAGTTGACGTGGCGGGAAACGGCGCGCAAGACAGCCGCCCTGTATGAATCGGTGCTGAAGGGCTGACAATGCGCGTTCTCCATTTCTACAAGACGTATTACCCCGATTCCTGGGGCGGCGTGGAGCAGGCGATTCGCCAGATCTGCGTGGGCACGGCACGCCTCGGCATTACCAACGAGGTGCTGACGCTGACGCGCAACGGCGGCCCCGCACGCATGGAAATCGACGGCCACGTGGTGCATCGCGTGCCGCAGGATATCGAGATCGCCTCGAACGCGATGTCGTTTTCCGCGATCCGCGCGCTGGCGCGGCTGGCGCGCTCGGTGGACCTGGTGCATTACCACTTCCCGTGGCCGTTCGGCGACCTGGCGCACTTCCTGGCGCGGGTCAACAAGCCGTCGGTGGTGACCTACCATTCGGACATCGTGCGGCAGAAAACCCTGCTGAAGCTGTACTCGCCGCTGATGCACCGCTTCCTTGCCGACGTCGACGGCATCGTGGCCACCTCGCCGAACTACTTTGCCTCGTCCGACGTGCTGCGCCGCTATGGCGACAAGGTGCGGGCGATTCCGTTCGGGCTGGACCGCAACACGTATCCGCAGCCGACGCCCGAGCGGCTGGCGCACTGGCGCGCCGAAGTGGGCGAACGCTTCTTCCTGTTCGTCGGCGTGCTGCGCTACTACAAGGGCCTGCACATCCTGCTCGATGCGCTGGCGCGCTGCGAATACCCGGTGGTGATCGTCGGCGCCGGGCCGATCGAGAACGAGCTGAAGGAACATGCGCGGCGCCTCGGCCTGAAGCAGGTGCGCTTCCTCGGCGCCGTCGACGAGCACGACAAGGTCGCGCTGCTGACGCTGTGCTACGCGATGGCATTCCCGTCGCACCTGCGTTCCGAGGCATTCGGCATTTCGCTGCTGGAAGGAGCGATGTACGGCAAGCCGATGATCTCCAGCGAGATCGGCACCGGCACCAGCTACATCAATATCGACGGCGAAACGGGCCTGGTGGTGCCGCCGAGCGACCCGGCGGCATTCGGCAACGCGATGCGCACGCTGTGGGAAGATCCGGCGCTCGCGCAGGCGATGGGGCAGCGCGCCAGCGCGCGCTATGGCGAGTTGTTTACGTCGGAAAAAATGGCGGCCGATTATGCCGCGCTGTATTCCGAGGTTGCAAAGAGTTCCCCATAGCGGCGCGTGGTTTGACTTGGATCAAAGCAGCAAGCCCATGCATCGCTAAGATGGATCCCGGACTCCCTGCCACCGCAACGGTCTGCAAATTCCCGAACGTGCAGCGCAACAACGGGGCGATGGTGGGAGTTCACCAGTTTTCTTTGCGGGGCCGACGCCGGTTTCAGATTCGTCGTACGCGCGCATAAAACCGGGGACAGTCCCCATGCGGGGACAGTCCCCTGCGGCTCGACCGTCATCCGCGACCTCTACGAAGGTCAGGCCGCGACCGCCAAGGGCGTTTCCGCCCACTTCTCCTTGATCGCCAAAATCGCCGGCAGCCGTTCCACGAACAGGTCGACCAGGCGCGGATCGAAGTGCACGCCGCGCTGCTTCAGCAGTAATTCCACCGCGTCCTGCACCAGCCAGGCCTTCTTGTACGGGCGTTCCGACGTCAGCGCGTCGAACACGTCGGCAATCGCGCAGATGCGGCCTTCGAGCGGAATATCCTCGCCGGCCAGGCCTGCCGGATAGCCGCTGCCATCCCATTTCTCGTGGTGCGACAGGGCGATATTGCGCGCCAGCTTCAGCATGCCGTGCGGATGTTCCCCGATGATGTCGGCGCCGATCGTGGCGTGCGTTTTCATGATTTCCCACTCGTCCGGATCCAGCGGGCCGGGCTTTTGCAGGATGCGGTCGGGGATGCCGATCTTGCCCACGTCATGCATCGGCGCCGCATGCAGCAGGTCGTCGGCATCGGCTTCGTTCATGCCGGCCGCCACGCCCAGCAGGCGCGCGTAATGGCTCATGCGGATCACGTGCATGCCCGTTTCGTTGTCCTTGTACTCGGAAGCCAGGCCCAGGCGCTGCACGATCTGCAGGCGGCTGTCCTTCAGTGCGTCCATCCGCACCAGCGACAGGTGGGTGCGTACCCGTGCCCGCACGATCGGCGCGCTGACCGGCTTCGTGATGTAGTCGACCGCGCCGGCGTCGAAGCCGCGTACTTCGTCGTCGGGATCGGTCAGCGCCGTCACGAAGATCACGGGAATGCCCGCCGTGTCCGGATCCGCCTTCAGCGTGCGGCACGCTTCGTGGCCCGTCATGCCCGGCATCATCACGTCGAGCAGGATCAGGTCTGGGTGTTCCTGGCGCGCCAGCTCGAGCGCGCGGGCGCCATCCTTGGCGAACAGCAGCCGGTAGTGGTCCTGCAGGATCTGGCGCAGCAGTTGCAGGTTGCTGGCCTCGTCGTCCACCGCGAGGATCAGCGGCAGGTGGGCATTCTGTTTCATGGGGTGTTTTCCGTAGCCATATCCAAGACCGTTTCCAGCATCGTCGCCAGCCTGGTCTCGGCCAAAGTAAAGTCGAAGTCGTCGATCGCCATCTGCAGCGGTGCCAGCGTGGCCGGCGGCACGTGGCCGTGCAGCGCCTGGAACAGGGCAGCCAGCGCGGCATCGTCGAGCGCGCCACGTGCCAGCGATTGCTGCAGCGCCTCGGCGGCCGTACGCACGGCAGTGGCATCGAGCGGCACCGCGGCACCGGCCGCGGCAACGCAGGGCGCCGCCACCGGACCGGGGCAGTCCTGCATGCGCACGGCGGCCAGGGCCAGGTCGAGTTCGGCGGCGTAACGTAGTAAAAGTGGTGCCAGCAGCGGGGACGGCTGCGCCGGCACCGCATCGCTGCCGCCGGCGCCGGCCTTCTCGATCTCGGCCAGCGTGGCAGCCAGCTGTTCCAGTCCCAGGTTGGCAGCGACGCCGCGCACACGGTGTGCCTGGGCCTGCAGGCCGGCATCGTCGCCGGTTTCATGGAGCGCCGCCAATTGGCGCGCGCTGAGCGCGTGATCCGTATCGAAGCGGCATAGCGCCAGCTGGTGCTGTTCGGCGCTGCCGCCCCAGCGCTGGGCGCCGGCCACGCGGTTCAGTACCTGCACGTCGCTGGCCTTGTGAAGGCTGGAGGCGGCGCCCACCGCATGCAGACCCAGCACGCGGGCAATCTCGTGCGACAGCGCATACCAGTCCACCGGCTTGGAGGCGAAGCCGTCCATGCCTGCCGCGGTGCTGGCCTTGCGGTGCGCCTCCAGCACGCTGGCTGTCATGGCCACCACCGGCACGCGCGGGCGGCCGCTGCGGGCGGCTTCCTCGCGGATCATGCGCGTGGCGGCCAGCCCGTCCACATTGGGCATCTGCACGTCCATCAGGATCACATCGAAGTCGTGCCGCGCCGCCAGCTCGGCCGCATGGGCACCGTCGTGCGCCAGCGTCAGCGTGTGGCCGCGCTTGCCCATCAACAGCGCCAGCAGTTCGAGGTTCTGCGCCACGTCGTCCGCCGCCAGCACGCGCAGCGGCGGCAGCTCATAGGCCACGCGCTGGCGCTGGCGCGGCACCAGCGCCTGTTGCGGCGCCAGCGCCGGCACCAGCGGCAGTTCGACATGGAAGGTGGAGCCTTCGCCCGCCGTGCTTTCGGCCCAGATGCGCCCGCCCATCAGCTCCACCAGCTGCTTGCTGATCGTGGTGCCCAGACCGGTGCCGCCGAAGCGGCGCGTCATCGAGGCATCGGCCTGCGTGAACGGATCGAAGATCGCGGCCAGGCGGTCCGGCGCGATGCCGATGCCGGTATCCTTCACGGCGATCCGCAGCTTGCCGCCATCCGGCGCGACCGACAGCGTGACGCTGCCGGCGGCGGTGAACTTAATTGCGTTGTCCAGCATGTTGGTCAATACCTGGCGCATGCGCAGTTCGTCGCCGTGCAGCCAGGGCGACAGCTCCGGCGCGAACGCGATGTTCAGCGCCAGGCCCTTGGCGCGCGCCGTCGTATTGTAGGTCGACGACAGTTCGTCGATCAGCGTCAGCAGGTTGTAGTCGGCCAGCTCCAGCTGCACCGCGCCTTTTTCCAGCTTGGCGGTATCGAGGATCTCGTTCAGCAGGCGCAGCAGGGCGCGGCCAGCATTGCGCACCGTGTCCAGGTGGCCGCGCTGCTCCGGCTTCAGGTCGGTATCGAGCAGCACGTCGGTAAAGCCGAGGATCGAATTCATCGGCGTGCGGATCTCGTGGCTCATGTTGGCCACGAAGGTGGCGCGTGCCGCTGCCGCCTGTTCCGCCTTTTCCTTCGCCTGCCGCAGGTCTTCCTCCATCTGCCGCCGTTCCGTGGTGTCGAGCACCACGCCGTCCAGCCAGCGCGGCGAGCCGTCGTCGTTGCGCACCAGCGCGCCATGCGCCCATACCCAGCGCCAGGTGCCGTCCGCGTGCCGGATCCGGTGTTCGACGGTAAATGGCACGCCGTTCGATGCGCACAGGTTGAAGATGGCCTGCACGCGCGGCTTGTCGGCCGGCGAAACGAGTTCGGCGAAGGTGCGGCACGCGTCCGGCCCGATGAAATCCGATACCGGGTAGCCGCTGACCCATTCCACGCCGTCGCTGATGAATTCGAGGGGATAGCCTGGTTCGACGCGGCAGCGGAACGAGATGCCCGGGATGTTGCCGATCAGGGAGCGGAACTGCAGTTCGCTGTCGCGCAGCGCCTGCATGATGGCGCGCCGCTCGCTGATGTCGGTAATGAACAGCACGTACAGGTTACGCTTGATCAGTTTCGCATGGCCCAGCGCCTTGCGGATCGGCACTTCCGAGCCATCCTTGCGGCGGCCCATCACCTCCTCCCCGGCTCGCGCAAGATGCATCTCGCCGGTGCGGATGCAGCGCAGCAGGCCGTGCTGTTCCGACGCCTCCGGGTCGGCCATCAGCATGCTGGCCGGCTGGCCCACGATCTCGTCGCGGCGCCAGCCGAAGATGCGCTCGGCCGAAGCATTGAAATCGCGGATGACGCCCTGCTGGTCGATGGTGACGACGCCGTCGACGGTCGTCGTCAGCAGCGCGCGCATCGAGCTTTCGCTCTGCAGCAGGCTGAGGTACATCTCGCGGTAGCGCAGCAGGCCTTGCACGGCCATCACGCCCAGCGTGAACATCACGGTGATCAGCGTCACGGAAAGGGCCATCTCGTCGGTGTCGTCCGGCAGGGCGATGACGGGCGGCGTGCCATGGAAGCGCGCTGCCGCCATGCCGGTGTAGTGCATGCCCGTGATGGCGCAACCCATGACGACTGCGCTGATGCCGAGGCGCTGGCGCGACGACAGCTGGCGTGCGCGCTCGCGCAGGCCGAAACGCACGCCCAGCGCGACGGTCGACAGCACCACGGCGACCACGATCGACAGGGCGAACATCAGCGGATCGTAATACAGCGTCAGCGCCGTCTGCATCGCCGCCATGCCGCTGTAATGCATGGCACCGATGCCCGCACCGACCAGCACGCCGCCGAGCAGCAGCGTGCCGCGCGTCAGCCGTTCGCGCCGGGTAATCGACAGGGCAACCGCCGACGCGGCCATGCCCGGCAGCAGCGACAGGCCGGTCAGCAGGGGTTCGTACTGGGTCCCGGTACAGACATCGAAGGCCAGCATGCCGATGAAGTGCATGGCCCAGATGCCCGCACCCAGGGCCAGGCTGCCCGACATCAGCGCGGCAGCGCGCAAGCCCCTGGTCTGCGACGCGCTCTGGTGGGCGGCAATGTACAGGCCCATCCACGACGCGAAAATCGCGATCAGCACGGACAGGACAACCAGCATGGGATCGTAAATACCGTATTGCAGCAGCGACGGATCGTCCGGCGGCGAGAACAGATGGATCAGCGCTGTGAAATTCATGATGGGAGGAAAACGGGGGGAGTTGCCCTACAGTAGCATATTTTCCCCTTGGAAATTAAGGACTTGCGCGATATCAGGACGTTGCACCTGGCGGAAAATAACGATAGTTGTTGTGAATCAGCAACGCCGTTATCTTGCTTTTATCGAGTCGGATGTCTTATTGTCACCGGTTCGCTTGTAAATATGTAATGCCACTTGTTTTCGCGGAAATGCACCGAAAAGCGGTAATGCCGCGCCGGCCGGCCATGAAAGCCGGGGCCCGGAACTGGTCAGGCCAGTGATCGAAAGGCAGGGGTTTTTGCTTGCTTAACGTCCTGTTAGGTTGTACGATGACATACAACTTTGGCCCCGCGCCTGGTGCTGCTGCTGATCTCGCTGGAGACCGAGAGAGATCAAACCATAACCTATACAAGTGATCCCTATGAAGCTGAACGAGCCCGTAAGCCAGCAAGGCGCTGGCCAGCGCGCCGCCGCACCCGCCGGTAAATACCGGTGGACCATCTGCGCGCTGCTGTTCTTTGCCACCACCGTCAACTACCTTGACCGCCAGGTGCTTTCGCTGCTGGCACCGCAGCTCTCGAAGGAATTCAACTGGTCCAACTCGGACTACGCCAACATCACCGCCGCGTTCCAGTTCGTCTATGCGCTGTCGATGGTGTTCGCCGGCCCGATCGTCGACAGGCTCGGCACCAAGAAGGCCTACATGTGGGCGATCGCCATCTGGTCCGGCGGCGCCATCCTGCATGCCTACTCGGTACCGATGGGCAATGCGGTCGGCACGGCGATGGGTGCGCTCGGCATGGTGGCCGCGCCGGCCTCCATCGTCGGCTTCATCATCTCGCGCGCGGTGCTGGCGGTCGGCGAGGCGGGCAACTTCCCGGCCGCCATCAAGGCCACCGCCGAGTTCTTCCCGAAGAAGGAACGCGCCTTTGCCACCGGCATTTTCAACTCCGGTGCCAACGTCGGCGCGATCCTGGCACCGCTGACGGTGCCGCTGATCGCCATCCACTGGGGCTGGCAGGCCGCCTTCATCGCCATCGGCGCCATCGGCTTTATCTGGATGATCTTCTGGCACCTGATGTTCGACTCGCCGGAGAAAAAACTGTCGGCGGCGGAACTGGCCTATGTGCGCAGCGATTCCGGCACGGGCGCCACCGCGGCGGCCCCGGTGGGCGCCAAGAAGGTGCCATGGACCAAGCTGCTGACGTACCGCCAGACCTGGGCGTTCGCCGGCGGCAAGTTCCTGACCGACGGCATCTGGTGGTTCTTCCTGTTCTGGCTGCCGAAATACCTGGCGTCGGAATACCAGATGGGCCCGGCGGACATCGTGGTCCCGCTGGCCGTGCTGTACAGCATGACCATGTTCGGCAGTATCGGCGGCGGCTACTTCCCCGCCTATTTCATGAACCGGGGTTACTCGCCCTATGACGGCCGGATGAAGGCGATGTTCGTGATCGCGCTGTTCCCGCTGGTGGTGCTGGCCGCGCAGCCGCTGGGCTCGATCAGCTTCTGGGTACCCGTGATCCTGATCGGCATCGGCGCCTCGGCGCACCAGGCCTGGTCGGCCAACCTGTTCACCACCGTATCCGACATGTTCCCGCAGCGTACCGTGGCTTCCGTGGTCGGCATCGGCGGCATGGCCGGCGGCCTGGGCGGCGTGGCCGTGTCGAAGCTGGGCGGCTGGCTGTTCGACTACTACGGTGCGCAGGGCAGCCTGTCCACCGGCTACATGATCATGTTCACGCTGTGCGCCGTGGCATACCTGCTGGCCTGGTTCCTGATGAAGACGCTGGTACCGCAGCACAAGGAAATCACGGATCTGTAACAAGGGACCCATGATTCGTCCATCCATCGCAACGGCCGCGCTGGCGCTGGTATTGGCCGGCGCCGCGGCCGACGGGGGCTGCACCGATACCCATCAGGGTATTCTGGTGCGGCCCTTCGGCGTCCTGGCCGGCGGCCAGGCCATCGAACAGGTCACGCTGACGAATACGCGCGGCATGACGCTGTCCTATATCGACTACGGCGCCACGATCACCGGCGCCGCCGTGCCCGACCGGTCCGGACGGCGCGCCAACGTGATCCTCGACCTGCCCGATCTCGCCACCTACGAGCGCTCGAAGTCGAAGCACGCGGCGGTCATCGGCCGCTTTGCCGGCCGCATCGCCAACGCCCGCTACACGCTCGACGGCAAGACGGTCGAACTGATCCCGAACGCCCGCGGCATGACCATCCACGGCGGGCCGGACGGCTACGAGAAGCGGGTGTGGAAGCGCCGCGATTTCGCCGACGGGGCATCGATCGGCTCCGTCTACACGCTGGTCAGCCCGGACGGCGACCAGCGCTTTCCCGGCACGCTGACGATCGACGTCACCTACCGGCTGCAGCGGGCCAGCGACGAATTCTCGATCGAATACGCGGCGCGCACCGACAAGCCCACCGTTCTCAATCTCACCAACCACGGCTACTTCAACCTGGCGGGCGCCGGCAGCGGCGGCCTGCAGACGCACCGTTTCTGCATCGCCGCCGAGCGCTATGCGGTGACCGACGAGCAGCGCCTGCCGAGCGGCGAACTGGCGCCGGTGGCCGGCACGCCGCTGGACCTGCGCCGGCCGACCGACATCGCGCCGTTGCTGGCGCAGCCGAAAGGCACGCTGGCTGCGCCGCGCGGTTTCGATCACAGCTATGTGTTCGGCCAGCCGGCCGGCACGCTGGCGCGGGCCGCCGTGATCGACGAGACGGCCAGTGGACGGCGTCTGGAAATCCTCACCACCGAGCCATCGGCCCAGTTCTACACGGGGAACGGCTTCAACGGCACGGAGCGGGGCAGCAGCGGCCGGCCGTACCAGCAGTACGACGGCTTCGCGTTCGAGACCCAGCATCTGCCGGACAGCCCGAACCAGCCGTCGTTCCCGACCACGGCGCTGTATCCGGGGCAGGAATTCAGGTCGGTGACGACGTTCCGCTTCTCGGCGGTGCCGCAGGGCGCCGCACCCGCCACCTGCATGCCGGCTTCCGCCGGCCGGTGAGCATGGCGTCCGGCACGCTTTCCGGAAAGCGTGCCGGACAGCCGTTCCTGGTAAAACGAAGTTAAACGTTTTACGGATTCGGCCCCGGCGATTGCCTTACTGTCGGCCTGCGGGTTAAGATCGCCGGCACCCCTGGCGATCCCGACATGAAAAAACCCATCCCGACCATTCGCGACGTGGCCGCCGCCGCCGGCGTCTCGACCGCCACGATTTCGAAATTCATCAACGGCACGCAGCGGTTTTCGCCGGCGGTGGAAGCCCGCATCACCGAGGTGATCGGCCAGCTGGGCTACCGTTCGAACCCGCTGGCGCAATCGATGATCACGGGGAAGACGAAAACCGTCGGGCTGTCCGTGCTGGACATCACGAATCCCCATTTCACCAGTATCGTCAAGGGCGCCAACCGGGTCGCGCAGGAGCACGGCTACACGGTGCTGCTGGTCGATACCGAGGAAAACCCCGGCCGCGAACGGGCCCTGCTCGAAGCGCTGTCGCGCCGGGTCGACGGCCTGATCATTTTTTCGCGCATGCCGGACGCCGAGCTGGAATGGCTGGCCGGTCTCGACAAGCCGCTGGTGTTCTTCGGCCGCCTGCCGCGCCTGACCTTGCCCACGGTGGCCAGCGACGACCACCGCGGCGCCTACATGATGACGCGCCACCTGGTCACGCTGGGACACAAGCGCTTCGCCTACATGGGGTTTTCAAAATCGCGCCGCGACGAGGAGCGCATGGGCGGCGTCCGCGAGTGCCTGGCCGCGCACGGGCTGGCGCTGGCCGTGTACGATACCGTGTCGCCGTCCGCGCAGGAGGGCGAGCGGCTGTGCGCGGAGATGATGCTGGGCGCCGAACACCCGGATGCGCTGGTCTGCTACAACGACCTGATGGCGCTCGGCTTCATGAAGGCGGCGCAGACGCTGGGCTTCCGCATCCCGGCCGACATCTCGGTCGCCGGCGTCGACAATATCGTGTACGGCAACTACACATCGCCGCCGCTGACCACCGTCGACCTGCACAGCGAGCGGATGGGCGTGGCGGCGATGGAGAAGCTCCTCGACACGATCGCCGGCCGCCCTACGGAACCGTTTACGCTGATCGAGCCGCAGCTGATCCTGCGCGGTTCCACCACCAACAGGAATTGACCGGAAGACCCTTCGCATGCCCCATTTGAGAATCGAATACACCGGCAACCTCGACGGCCATGTCGACATGCAGGCCCTGTGCAACGTGCTGTGCCGGACACTGACGCAGTTCCAGGACGAGACGGGCAACTCCGTCTTCCCGCTGACCGGCACCCGCGTGCTCGCCTATCCGGCGCCGTATGCCGCGGTGGCCGATGGCGCCGACGACCGCGCCTTCCTCTACCTGCTGCTGCGCATCGCTCCCGGCCGCCCGCAACCGTTGCTGGATGCCGTCGGCAAGGCGCTGCTGGCCCAGGTCGACTGCGCGCTGGCACCCGTCACCGCGCTGCGCTCGATCCGCGCCACATTGCAGTTCGACGAAGGCCGTCCGGTGTACGAGGGGAAGTGGGCGTCGGCCTGACTGTTTTGCGGTTGTGCTTGTTCGCGCGATGAAAAAGCCCCGTCTCCACCGGACACGGGGCTTTCTGGATGACTTGTTCTGGCGGGGCTGAAACTGCAGGAAGAGCCCTGCGGTCAGCCGTATCGCGGGCTGGCGCCTGCAGTCGATCAGCGGCGGCGGCGCGCCAGTGCCAGCATGCCGGCCAAGCCAACGGCCAGCATGCCGTATTGCGCGGGTTCCGGGACGGGCAGCGGTACCGTTACATTCGCGGGAACCACATAGGTTTCAGTTGCCGATGTCCATTCCCAGCGCTCGTCGGCCCAGCGCGCGCTTTGATACTCATAGTACTCACCGGCAACGATACGTTCACTCCACGGATACAGCTCGTCACTTACACGCATCGACGCCGTGAAGGATGGATTGCTTCCCGGCGTGTACGAGAAGCTGTTGAGACAGCTCCACCAGCCAAACGAGCCGTCAGAGCATTCTCCACTGTAGGTAATCGATTCGAATTCGAACCTGACAACCTCGGAAAGCGAATAGGAGCCGTCCTGGTTCAGATCGTCGACATTGAAATTTGCCGTCAGCCGCTTGGTCAGATCGAACTTCCCGGCATGGGCGTCATAGAGGCCCTGGTAAACGACCTTCAGTTCCTGTACTTCGGCCTGGGCAAGCGAGCATGCGGCAAGTGCACCAGCGATAGCAAGTTTCTTCAACATAATTTCCCCGTTATTGATAGACAAATGAATGACTAAATATTGGACTACGCACGGAGAATAGCATTCGGGTATTGTTTTTTCAATAATTAATGGATTATCTCGAAATATTGGTCGATATTATATTGCAAGTCTTCGGTCGAGAATATTTAAAAATTAATAACGGTAATTACTGATCTTTAGAGGAAATATACAAAGCCGAAAAAAGGTTCTTTTCGATCGGCCATGTCGTCGTAAAATAAAAAAAGCCCGCGTCCACTTTCGTGGATACGGGCTCTTTCGTTACAGCAGGTACTAAAAATCCATCAGAACGCGCACGAAGCGTCCGCCAACCCTTGCACACCCGGGTTCAGCAGGATGACACTGCCACCCCATTCGGCATCCTCGGGCTTGCCGGAAACGATCGAGGTCACGATCATCGTCCGCAGGTCCGGCCCGCCGAACGTGCACATCGACGGTTTCGCGAACGGCACGTCGATGCGGCGGTCCAGCTTGCCCTGCGGCGTAAAGCGGAGCAGGGCGCCGGCATCGTTGGCGCAGATCCAGTAGCAGCCATCGGCATCGACCACGGCGCCGTCGGGACGGCCCACATGGTCGGCCAGGTTGGCGAACACCCGGCGGTTCGACGGGATACCGGTGGCGGTGTCGTAATCGAAGGCCCACACCAGGCGGCTCTTCGGATGCGAATCGGACAGGTACATCGTCTTGCCGTCCGGCGACCAGGACAGGCCGTTCTGCGTCAGCAGCCCGGACACCACCGGTTGCGACAGGCCGTTGCCATCGTAGCGGTACAGCTGCCCGATGTTCTTCGCGGCACTCATGTCCATGAACATGGTGCTGCTCCAGAAGCGGCCCTGGCGGTCGGTGCGGCCATCGTTGAAGCGCATGCCCGCACCGAGATCGGCCGGCTTGCCCAGCAGCGTGGTCGCCACCGTGCCGTTGTCGAACAGGTCGACGTCATACATCCCCGTTTCCATGCCGGCGATCAGGCCGCCACGGGCACGCGGTGCCACGCAGCCGGCCATCTCGGGCAGGTCCCACGAGCGCGCCTTGCCGGCGGTATCGAGCCGCCAGACGCGTTTCGCGGGAATGTCGACCCAGTACCACGCCCGGGCAGCGGCATCCCACGCCGGGCTTTCGCCCGTCGCGCAATGCACAGTCAAGTTGATCTTCGCCAAATAGGCAACCGCCTTAAGCATGCGTAAAAGCAATGATTTTTATTTCCTATGGTCAATAATAATTTAATGGTTGAATTTAGCGTCGTTGCTTCGAATGGGCTGCATTTTCAGGAGGAAATATGCGTTTTGCGACACTGTTCATTATCTCAACATTGTTATCACTTCCCCAGTTTGCTTGGGCGGATATACCCCTTACGCTTGAGGATCTTTTAACAGACAAAGGAAAATTGAAG
The DNA here is from genome assembly GCF_014192225.1 of Pseudoduganella umbonata. Classification (GTDB taxonomy): domain Bacteria; phylum Pseudomonadota; class Gammaproteobacteria; order Burkholderiales; family Burkholderiaceae_D; genus Rugamonas; species Rugamonas umbonata. Next base: position 327,266 of record NZ_JACHXS010000002.1, read on the forward strand.
TTGGACTTGTCAGTTTCTTACGCCAATTCTGACCGTCAAGGCATATCGACAGCTGAACCAGTTACTGTCCAAACAGGTCCGACATCGTTTATTACGCTACCTACTCTAATTGGCGATAGCATAAGTAATAGCGATACGAACGTCGTTACGTTGGGCTTACGTTATGGTCTCACAGCCAAGGCCGAGATATATTCACGTTTTAGCGGGGTGACTATGAGCCAACGCAGCAGCGGTTTGGAAGGCGCAAGCAAGAGCAATGAATCAGGATTTGTGGATACTTGGGCTGGCATTAATTACCAGTTTAAAGCCGCCGGGGGAGGGATTGTCGGGAATATTGCTTGGCGTCCTAGTATCGTGGCAGCCAACTTCGGTCTAGCACAATATCGAAAATACCGCGAATGGTAATAATTATGTCTCCGCGCCATGTATGGTGCGGAGATATTTTTATAGGGGGTGTAAAATGAGTGTTTTTGTTGAAGTGGCAGGTTTTCTATCAGGAGTTATCGCGGGATATGCTGAGAAGAAACAGTGGAGTAAATGCAAAATTTTTCTTGTAATGTTTTCCTCGTTTTTTTTATTATTCATGTTTTACGTTGTGCTTTTTCCCTCTGATAAAGGCATATGGATTGGGATGTCTCTCGCTGCGGCTTTTGGTTGTTGGGTGGGGATGGTATGTGTCATTTTAATGTGCTATAACGACTGGCGGAGGAATGTAAGGGGCCGCAATCATGAGTAATTATAATAGGTTTTTTTCTGGGGGTGCTTCTTCTGGCACTCGCGCCACATGCGAAGTCCAATCAGCCATATATTAATCCAATTAGGCTGTCAGAAACTAGTCATCACAGTACGTTGTCGATTTCAGGTGCACGAAAAGATATCGGCGATAGCGCGATCATTTTTACGCATTCAGCCAGCGGCCGAGTGCCGATCAAAAGTTGGAAAACATCGTGTGATGAAGGAGTTATTAAACAGAACTTAGATTTTTCGTGTGGTGCAGCATCGCTAGCAACATTGCTTGGAGGCTATTACGGACAGCATGTAACAGAACAAGCTCTGCTTATAGCTATGGATAAGGGCACTGGTCGCGCCAGTTTCGACGATATGGCACGAGGCTTATCTCAATTTGGCTTCCGGGCGCAAGGATTCGCCGCTAGCTGGGAACAATTAGTGCGGCTAAAGATGCCGGTCGTCGTATATGTAAAGCACGATAGGGGTGACCATTTCACCGTTTTACGTGGGATCAATAGTGAAACGGTGTGGCTGGCTGACTCGAGCGCTGGCAACCGAACTTACAGTCGCGAGCAGTTCTTAGCTATGTGGCAGACACGTATTAATGCTGATGGCTTATCGGGAAAATTTTTAGCGATCTTGCCTGCCAATCCAAGTATCACGTCATCTAACGCTTTTTTCACTAAAACACCCCGCAGGCAAAGTGCTAACGCTAAAATCAACTTGGCATTCCGAGTGCAGCCCTGATGCATACTATTGATAGTTGGTATGGCTCAGGCGGTATAACTTGTAAAACATAAGAGCCCGCATCACAGTCGTGAACGCGGGCTCTTCTTTTACAACGGCGAAACGAATTACATCAGAACGCGCACGAAGCGTCCGCCAACCCTTGCACACCCGGGTTCAGCAGGATGACACTGCCACCCCATTCGGCATCCTCGGGCTTGCCGGAAACGATCGAGGTCACGATCATCGTCCGCAGGTCCGGCCCGCCGAACGTGCACATCGACGGTTTCGCGAACGGCACGTCGATGCGGCGGTCCAGCTTGCCCTGCGGCGTAAAGCGGAGCAGGGCGCCGGCATCGTTGGCGCAGATCCAGTAACAGCCATCGGCATCGACCACGGCGCCGTCGGGACGGCCCACATGGTCGGCCAGGTTGGCGAACACCCGGCGGTTCGACGGGATACCGGTGGCGGTGTCGTAATCGAAGGCCCACACCAGGCGGCTCTTCGGATGCGAATCGGACAGGTACATCGTCTTGCCGTCCGGCGACCAGGACAGGCCGTTCTGCGTCAGCAGCCCGGACACCACCGGTTGCGACAGGCCGTTGCCATCGTAGCGGTACAGCTGCCCGATGTCCTTCGCGGCAGCCATGTCCATGAACATGGTGCCGCTCCAGAAGCGGCCCTGGCGGTCGGTGCGGCCATCGTTGAAGCGCATGCCCGCACCGAGATCGGCCGGCTTGCCCAGCAGCGTGGTCGCCACCGTGCCGTTGTCGAACAGGTCGACGTCATACATCCCCGTTTCCATGCCGGCGATCAGGCCGCCACGGGCACGCGGTGCCACGCAGCCGGCCATCTCGGGCAGGTCCCACGAGCGCGCCTTTCCGGCGGTATCGAGCCGCCAGACGCGTTTCGCGGGAATGTCGACCCAGTACCACGCCCGGGCAGCGGCATCCCACGCCGGGCTTTCGCCCGTCGCGCAATGCACGCCGTCGATACGTTCGATCGACGGGTTCGCCATTACTTCAGCACCAGCTCGCCGTCGACGACGCGCGGGATGCCCAGCGAGTTGGCGCTGTCCAGCGCGGCCGGCAGCAGCTCGGCCGGCACGTCCTGGTACGAGACCGGACGCAGGAAGCGGTCGATCGCGGATGCGCCCACCGAGGTGGAGCGGCTGTCGGACGTGGACGGGTACGGGCCGCCGTGCACCATCGCGTGCGACACTTCCACGCCGGTGCCGAAGCCGTTGAACAGGATGCGGCCAGCCTTGCGTTCCAGGGTCGGCAGCAGCTTTTTCGCCACGGCGATGTCGGCGCCGGTGGCATGCACGGCGGCGGTCAGCTGACCTTCGACGTGTTCTGCTACCGCTACCAGTTCAGCTTCGTCTTTGACGCGGATCAGCAGCGACGTCGGGCCAAAGATCTCGCCTTCCAGTTCCGGCTTGGCCAGGAAGTGTTCACCGGAAGTTTCGTACAGTGCAGCAACCGCGCCGCACGGCACTTCGCTTGTCTTGCCTTGTGCAACCAGCGTCACGCCTTCGATGCCGGCCAGTTGAGCCACGCCCTTGTTGTAAGCGGAGTGGATGCCCGGGGTCAGCATCGTTGCGGCGCCCTTGGCGGCCAGCGCCACCTTGGTGCCTTCGAGGAACTTGTCCAGTGCCGGCGAATCGATCGCGATCAGCAGGCCCGGGTTGGTGCAGAACTGGCCAGCGCCCAGCGTCAGCGAATCCGCGAATTGCTGCGGCAGCTTTTCGTTGGACGACAGCGCGCCTTCCAGGATGAACACCGGGTTGATCGAGCTCATCTCCGCATACACGGGGATCGGCTCTTCACGGGCAGCGGCGGTCTTCATCAGTGCCACGCCGCCGGCGCGGGAACCGGTGAAGCCCACGGCCTTGATGACCGGGTTGCTGACCAGGTTCTGGCCGATGGTCTGGCCGGAGCCGATCAGCATCGAGAACACGCCTTCCGGCATGTCGCACTCGATGGCGGCCTGCTGCACGGCTTTCGCCACCAGCTCGGAGGTGCCCAGGTGAGCCGAGTGCGCCTTGACGATGACCGGGCAGCCGGCTGCCAGTGCGGACGCGGTGTCGCCACCGGCCACGGAGAACGCCAGCGGGAAGTTGCTGGCGCCGAACACGGCAACCGGGCCCAGGCCGATCTTGCGCAGGCGGATATCCGGGCGCGGTGCCGGTGCGCGGTCCGGCAGCGCGGAGTCCAGCGTGGCGCTCAGGTAGCGGCCGTCGCGCACGACTTTTGCGAACAGGCGCAGCTGATTGCAGGTGCGGCCACGCTCGCCTTCCAGGCGGGCCTGCGGCAGACCCGTTTCCTGCATCGCACGTTCGACCAGGGTCGTGCCCAGGTCCATGATGCGGTCAGCGATCGTTTCCAGGAACTTGGCACGCTGTTCCGGCGTCGTTTCGCGGTAGCGATCGAACGCCTCCCACGCCAGCTTGCAGGCCAGGTCCAGCTCGGCCTGGGAAGCCAGGCCGAAAGCCGGCTCGATCTGCTCGTTGCGAGACGGATCGATGGCCTTGACGGAGCCTTCCTTGCCGCTCACGGTCGAGCGGCCAATGATCATTTCACCTTTAATCTGCTGCATGTGCTCTCCTTTTACTGCGGGCCTTGTGCTCGCATCAGTTTTTCCAGCATCGCGAATTCTTCTTCGTTCAGGTCGGTCAGCGGTGCGCGCACCGGACCGGCGTCGTAGCCTGCAATCTTCGCGCCGGCCTTGACGATCGACACGGCGTAACCAGCCTTGCGGTTGCGGATGGCCAGGTACGGCAGGAAGAATTCGTCGATCAGACGGTTCTGGGTCGCGCGGTCGTCGTTGGCGACAGCGTGATAGAAGTCCATCGCCAGCTTCGGCATGAAGTTGAAGACAGCCGACGAGTATACAGGGACTCCGAGGGCTTTGTACGCAGCGGCATAAATCTCCGCCGTCGGCAGGCCGCCCAGGTAGCTGAAGCGGTCGCCCAGGCGGCGCCAGATCGACATCATCAGCTCGATGTCGCCGATGCCATCCTTGAAGCCGATCAGGTTCGGGTTACGGTCGGCCAGCTTTTCCAGCGAGTCGGCGGTCAGGCGGCAGGCGCCGCGGTTGTACACGACCACGCCGAAATCGACGGATTTGCAGACTTCTTCCACGTGGCGCACCAGGCCGTCCTGGCTGGCTTCGGTCAGGTAGTGCGGCAGCAGCAGGATGCCCTGCGCGCCGATTTTTTCCGCTTCCTGGGCATAGGCGATCGCCTGGCGGGTCGGGCCACCGGCACCGGCCAGGATCGGCACCACGCCGCGGCAGGTGTCGACGGCGGTCTTGATGACGTCGCCGTATTCGTTCGGCGTCAGCGAGAAGAACTCACCCGTGCCGCCGGCGGCGAACAGGGCCGACGCGCCGTACGGAGCCAGCCACTCCAGGCGCTTCGCGTACGTATCCGCGCGGAAGTTGCCTTCCTGGTCGAAGTCCGTGACCGGGAACGACAGCAGGCCATGGTTCAGGATTTTTTGGAGTTCTAACGGTTGCATGAGTGTCTCGCTTCTTTGATGAGTGGAACAACAGGTAAGGGGTTCTGATGGCTCGCCATCGTTGTATGACATCGTACAACCATATCGAAAGCAGGGCAAGCGTTTTGACAGGCAACATTCCAGGAGCAGGGAAAGAACCGGACGCCGGACCGTGTATATTCAGAAACGTTGCTGGACAGATGGGCTGTCCAGCGCTCCATACCTCTCCATTTTGTTGCCGGAAAAATGGGGTACGTCCCCATTTTTCCGGAAATATTTCTCCAGCTCTACTCAGTGCTCGGGAGACAGGGTAGGTCCGCCCAGGCAGCGCTCAGCCGCCGGCGCTTTCTTCCTGCGCCTTGCGCAGCCGTTCGCGGCTGTTGGAAAGGTGGGTGCGCATCGCGGCGCGGGCACCTTCCGGGTCCTTGCGCTCGATGGCATGGAAGATGTCTTCATGCTCGCGGTTCACGCGCTGCAGGTAGGCCGACGGCTCGTCGTGCGACAGTTGCGCCGAGTTGAGGCGGGCGCGCGGAATGATCGTGGTGCCCAGGTGCGTGAGGATGTCGACGAAATAGCGGTTGCCGGTGGCCTGCGCGATCAGCATGTGGAACTGCATGTCCGCTTCGATCGAGCCGCCCTGCAGGATGTGCTGCAGCGCTTCGCCCATCTCGCGCACCTGCTCTTCGGTGCGGCGCGCCGCGGCCAGCCAGGCCGCCTCGGTTTCCAGGCTGATGCGCAGTTCCAGGATAGCCAGCACGTCTTCGATCGTGCGGATCGTATCGGGAGAGATCAGCAGCCCCGGCGCCGGCGGTTCCAGCACGAAAGTGCCGATGCCATGGCGTGTTTCCACCAGCCCGGCGGCTTGCAAGTGCGAGATTGCTTCGCGCACCACGGTGCGGCTGACCCCATGCAGCCCCATGATCACCGATTCCGTGGGCAGTTTTTCGCCCGGTTTCAGCATGCCTTCCCGGATATTCGCGCCAATGCTTTCCACTACCCCTTGAGCAAGGTTGCGGTGGCGCTTCTTCGGTGCGGCGGGCGTGGCGGTGATGTCGATCATGCTCATGGGTATCCTCGAGAAGTGCCGATTATACCAGCACGGTGCCTGCCGCCGACCGGTTGTATGATGACTTTGCAACCGAAGTCGCGGCGGATTGCCACAGTGGAAAGCGGTCCTGCGGCAGCCACTGGGGCGGTGCCGCAGCTGGTCATTGTAAAAAGACGGTGCGCAGGGCCGGTCCTGATATACTGTATAAAAACACAGTATATTTTCTGGTGGGCAAGCATGAGAATCAAGATGGTGAAATTGCGCATGGGCGGCGTGTCGCTCCCCAGCCGGGTACTGGGCGACCGGGCCGCGCCGCGCTTCGGCGACTTGCGCATCCTCGATACGGATGACCAGGGCCTGCGCCGTCCCGTCAAGCTGGCCCGGCTGATGGAGCACGATTCGCAAGTCATCCGCGAAACCCTGATCGACCCGCGCATCCTGTGGTGTGGCGACAACCGCTTCACGCTGACCGGATTCGAGCGTATCCGCAACCGCCATGGGGAAACGGTCGAGTATGCCCAGTCGTGGCTGTGCGAAATCGACACCAGTCCGCCCGACCGTCCCGCCGATACGCTGCGCGCCGCCCCTTACAAGGACCGTTGATGCGGCTGCACGGTAGTGAGTGCGTGTTTGTGCCTTTTTGTGCGTTTGTTTACGTGTTTTTGCGTTTTTAAATTAAAATAATGCAAAACACGGAGGACTCATGCAATTGGCAGAAGAACGGCGGCGCCTGATACTGGCTGCCGTCGACGAAGAGGGCAAGGTGCTGGCGGCCGAACTGGCGCGGCGTTTCGATACATCGGAAGACACGATCCGCCGCGACTTGCGCGATCTCGACCTGGCGGGCCTGCTGCGGCGCGTGCATGGCGGCGCGGTCCGGCGCGGCGGCGTGGCGAGCTTCACCCAGCGCGAGGGGGCGGACCAGCAACGCAAGGCCCTGCTGGGGCAGGCATTACGGCCATTGCTGAAGCCGCTCGACACGGTGCTGATCGACGCCGGTTCGACCAATCTGGCGCTGGCCCGGCAGCTCGACGACGGCTGCGCGGCGGCGATCGTCACCAACAGCCCGCAGATCGCGCTGGCATTGGGCGAATTCCGGCGCACCCGCGTGATCCTGCTGGGCGGAACCTATTCCGCCGACAATGGTGCCGTGCTCGGCGCGCGTACGCTGGCCGACATCCAGGCACTGCGTGCCGACCTGTGCATCGTGGGGCTGTGCAGTCTGGCGCCGGACCGGCTCGGCGCCACCAACGACGAAGAGGCTGTACTGAAACGCGCGATGCTGGCCGGCAGCGCACGCCGCGCCGCGGCCGTGCTGAACGAACGCCTGACCGCGTCGGCGCCGTTCACCATCGGCGTCGCCGCCGACCTGGACCACCTGGCATTGGAAGCCGACGTGCCCGCCGACCTGCTCGGCCCGCTGCGCCGCGAAGGCGGTCCCGACCTCATCCTTGCCGAAAGATAAGCCATGACCGACCGTACCAACCGAACCATCGCCCGGGCGCGCTGGGCCATCTCGACGATTTTCCTGCTGAACGGTACCGGCATCGGCCTGTGGGCGGCGCATGTGCCCGTGGTCCAGGCCCGTGCCGGGCTCGACACCGCGGTCCTCGGCATGCTGCTGCTGACGATTGCCGCCGGCGCCATGGCATCGATGCCGCTGGCCGGCTGGCTTGCCACGCGCTGGGGCTCGCGGCAAGCCACGCTGGCATCGGCATTTGCGTTTGCCGTGGCGACGGCCGTGCTGATCTGCACCAGCCACCCGGCAGGCGTATTTTTCGCGGCGTTCGCGTTCGGCGCCACCAACGGCGCATTGGACGTGTCGATGAACGCTAACGCCAGCGAGGTGGAGATCGCCCGCGGCATACCCACGATGTCGTCGTTCCACGCCTTCTTCAGCCTGGGCGGCCTGGTGGGCGCGGGGCTGGGCGGCCTGCTGATCCAGGGCGGCTTCGGCGACGGCTCCGGCGCGCTGGCGGCGAGTGCCGTCATCGTCGCCGCCACGCTGGTCGTGATGCCGCGTGTGATGACGGGCCCGGCATCGGCGGCGCACACCTCGCACTTTGCGCTGCCGCGCGGCCCGGCCCTGTTCCTCGGCCTGCTTGCACTGCTGTGCATGGCGGTGGAGGGCGCGCTGGTCGACTGGAGCGCGCTGCTGCTGACCGAACGCACCGGCGCCACGCCTGCCTCGGCGGCGATCGGCTACTCGGCCTTCTCGATCGCGATGGCCGCATGCCGCTTTGCCGGCGACCGGCTCACGGTGCGCTTCGGCGCCGCCAACGTGATGGTGTGCGGCGGCGTGGCGATCCTGCTGGGCCTGTTGATCGCGGTGCTCGGCACGCATTACGCCGTCGCCGCGGCAGGCTTCGCACTGGTCGGACTCGGCGCCGCCAACGTGGTGCCGCTGATCTTCGCGGCGGCAGCCCGCACGCCGGGCATGTCCGCCGGCGGCGGCGTGGCCACGGCCGCCACGGTCGGCTACACCGGTTTCCTGATGGGGCCGCCCGTGATCGGCTGGGTCGCGTCCCACACGAATATCGCGGTGGCACTGGGCATCCTGTCGCTGGCGGGAGCGGTGATCGCACTGAATGCGCGGGCGGTGGTCCGGCAGGCCGAAAGCCGGCAGGAGGCCAGGCAGGAGACTGCATGAGTACTTCGCGAACGGACTGCGCGTGTGGAATCACTTGCGACGGGATCGGCGAAACGCCGGCCCGATGCAATACCGATCAGCCCGTTCCGACGGACGGTTCCAGCGATTTTCATGACTGTTGAGGCACGACACCGGCCACCGCATTGGGCTGCCACGTACTGCCCCGGCGGCTAACATGTTCATGAACCGCTGACTGAAAGGCGCACCATGACCCCGGAACAGGCTTCCCAAATCCTTGAACAGCTGGCGCTGGGCTTCGACCCAGGTACCGGCGAACCCTTGCGCGATGGCGATGCCTGCATCGCGCCCGACGTGATCCGCGCGCTGTTCATCGCGCGCAATGCCTTGCGAGGCGTGCCGGAAACGGAGCCTGCACGTCGGGCACGCCGCGCACCGGTGATGCGCAACGGCGTGGTGCTGCAGAACGTGGGCAAGAAATGGTCGGCCGACGATGCCGATACCCTGCTGCAGCAATTCGAAGCCGGCATGCCGATCGGGCAGATTGCCGCGCAGCTGGGGCGCACCGGTGGCAGCATCGTGGCCCGGCTGGTGCATGCCGGCGTGCTGCCGGACCGGGAAACGGGCTACGCGCTGCTCAACGGGAGCCGCGAGCAGCCGGCCTGATTTCGGCGATCATTTCGCCGTCGTCGTCCAGGCCGGTCTCCACGAATCCCAGCGATGCGTAAAAGCGTTTTCCCACCTCGTTGGACGGCATGTAGCAGATGGTGATGCGGCGTAAGTCCGGCTGCGCACGCAGCTCCCGCAGCAGCAGTTCCATCGCGCGGCGGCCGACACCCCGGCCCTGGAATTTCGGGTCGACCATCAGGCGGAAGATGCCGTAGCAGCCGGGTTCGTCATTGGTGTTGATGCTGTACAGGAGAAAACCGGCAAGATTCCCGTCATGGTGAATCGCCATCGGCCGCAGGCTGGGGAAATAGCTGGCCTGGGCGATCGAAAAGGCATTGGTGGCAACGAACTGTGCCTGGTGCGGCGGCAGTTCCAGGTTCATCACGGCTTCGACGTTTTTCCTGGTGATGGGTTCGAGTGTGACGTTCAAGTACGCTCCTTCGGGTGGGATGGCGGCGGTGCCTGTGCCGGGATGCGTGCCGGAGGGCCGGCACGGCGAGTCGATAATGTACCGGCAAACATCCGGCTGGAACAACTCCCCGCGGCCCGCTTCGCCAGCCTTGCTTCGCCGGCTTTACTTCGCAAACTTCACCAGCGGGCTGGCCTTCTCCACGATATACGTGGCCAGCTCCTTCGATTCGCCGTCATGCACGTTGCGCGCCGAGTGCACCGCGCCGGCCGGGATGAACAGTGCCTGTCCGGCCTTCAGCGTGACGGGCGGCTGGCCGTCGATCCGGTATTCCAGCGTGCCTTCCAGCACGAAGGCGACCTCCTCGCCGGGATGCGAGTGGCGGGGCGCCTCCACGCCCTGGGCAAAGTCCACCCGCACCTGCACCAGTTCCTTGCCGGGCACGGTCAGGTTTTCCTTCAGCAGATCGACACGGCCAAGGCCGGCCACCTGTGCATGGGCAGTCATCGACAGGGCGGTACCCAGCAGCAGTGCGGAGCCGGCGATCAGGGAGTGGAACTTGTTCATGGTGTTTCCTTTCAATGTGAGTGGAGTGCTCACAGTAGGCCACCGCCATGTGTACGGGGAATGTCGCCGCGTATCGGCAACGGAGGAAATAGTATCTGGAGCGGCTCCAGATACATGGGCTTACATATGCGCTTATAACAAGCTTGCCTACACGTTACCTACACGCTTGCATAAACGCTTAGTTACGCGCTTAGATACGCGCTTAGATACCCGCTTGCATACCCGCTTGCATACCCGCTTGCATACCCGCTTGCCCCTGCACCTGCAAGCCGCCCGTCCGCGCGTGTTCAGCCAGCCGGAATGGGCGATCATTCACCGGGCGTCCGGCTGCTTGTCCGGGCTGGCGGCATCGAACGCCGGCAGCGCTTCGCATCGCGATGCAATCGCCGTCAGCGTGGGGTATGGAGCCAGGTCGCAGTCGAAGCGCCGGGCGTTATACAGTTGCGGCACCAGGCAGCAGTCGGCCATGGTCGGCGTGTCGCCATGGCAGAACGATCCTGTCTCCCGGTCGCGGGAGACCTGGCGCTCGAGCGCTTCGAGGCCCAACGCCACCCAGTGGCGGTACCACGCGCCTTTCTGGTCGAGCGAAACGTCCAGCTTGTCGCTCAGGTACTTCAGCACGCGCAGGTTGTCGATCGGGTGGATGTCGCATGCGATCGCCTGCGACAGCGCGCGCACGCGCGCCCGGCCGCGCGCATCCGGCGGCAGCAACGGCTGCTGCGGATGCGTCTCGTCCAGGTATTCGATGATCGCCAGCGACTGGCCCAGGGCCATCCCGTCGTGTTCCAGCAATGGCACCAGGTGCTGCGGGTTGAGCGCGTCGTAGGCCGGGCCGAATTGCTCGCCGCCATCCTTCAGCAGGTGTACGGGGACCAGCTCCGCGTCGATGCCCTTGAGGTTCAATGCAATGCGCACGCGGTAGGCGGCGGAACTGCGGAAGTAGGTGTACAGCTTCATGGAGGGCTCCTGTCATCGTGGCGCATGCCAATGTAGAACAGTGGAGCGGATTTTGCGACATGAATGCGGAAATGCGCTGTATTTATAGCGTGAATACGGGGCGCCGTGCCGCAGTGGTGCGACAGTCGCTGTCGCACTTGGTGGCAAGATGCGGCTTTACGAATGCGAGGTACGACGATGGCACACGCGATATTGCTTGGGGATTCGATTTTCGACAACCGCGGCTATGTTCCCGAAGGACATGAGGTCGCAATGCAGCTGCGCAGCCACCTTGGCGACGCGCACGAGGTGACGCTGGGCGCGCGCGACGGCAGCGTCCTGGCCGACATGCCGGCGCAGTTCAGGGAAGTGGCATCGCTGCGGGATGCGTCAACGAACCAGGCGCCGACGCACCTCGTGATCAGCTGTGGCGGCAACGACGTTCTCGGCCTGGTCGGCGCCATGCAGTCGCCGGTGGCGTCGGTGCTGGAGGCCGCGGAAATGCTCGCGGCCTGGCAGGCGGATTTCCGGCGCGGCTACCGCGCCATGCTGCAGCAGGCGGACGCCTGCGGCCTGCGCCTGGTCTGCGCGGATGCCGGCGACTACTCGGCGGTGTCGCCGATCGAGCCATCGTCCGACGGGGGGCGGAAAATCGCCGCGTCGATCGCCGAGCTGCTGCTGGCCGACGAGACCGATGTGGTACGGACGGTCGTCTTCGGGGCGAAGGCGCTTCGGCCGGGGCCTGCCGGCTGATCGAAGCCGGTCAACCCTGCACACACGCCGCCGGCACATGCACCGGCCAGCCTCCGCCGGCCACTCGACGGGGCCGGGGAGTGCGCCAACCCGACTGGTCAGGTCTTGCGGCGACGGGCCGCCGCGCCCAGCAATGCGAGGCCGCCCAGCAGCATTGCATAGGTACCCGGTTCCGGCACCGGCGTTACGCCATCCCACACCGACGAATAGCCGTCGACGATGATGAATGCCTGGAGTTCGCCGCTGGCCTCCGTGGCGCCCGTGTTGACAAAGCTGGTCGACAGCAGGCCGCTCCAGCTGTCGCTGACGCCGGTCGTGGTGTTGTCGTCGAGCACATCGAAGGCGGCGACGACGCGGCGTTCCTGGGGATCCGATACATACATGCCGTTCAGCAAACCGCCAACGTTCAGCATGGCCTGCACGCTCGCATATTCGCCCATGTCCGCGTCGAGGTTGTAGCCCATGGTCGTGCTGGCGCGCATGTCCGCCAGGACGCTGAAGGTGACTGCCGTGTTGGCGGACAGCGTGAACGTATTGCTGGGCTGTGAGGCATAGGACACGGTGTTGTACGTGCCATAGCCATCGAGACCGCTGAGCGCTGCGCCTTCCGCGGACATCGACGTAAAACCTGCCACGTTATTCGCGGTCATGATGCTGGCGGCCGACGACGACCATGCGGTATGGGTTTCGCCGGTAAACAGGCCTCCCTGCCGGGGTGCGTAGTTCTGGAACTGGTAGCTTTCCGCGACATCGCCGAAGCCCTCGGTCCAGCTGCCGATGAAGGAGGGGCCGCCCTGGTTCAAGGTCAGCGAAGGTGCGATGCCGTCGCTGGTATCCAGGTCGGTCAGCGTGATGACCAGGTTGGCGAAAGTCGCACCGCTGCTGGCGGCGGCCAGTGCCGGACCGGCCGAGGCCGCCATGCAGGCCATGGCCAGGGTGTGCATTACAAAGCGCTTCATGAATTCTCCGGTAGTGAGCTACGTTCAGTGAGCTACGTTCAGTGAGCTACGTTCAGTGAGCTACGTTCAGTGAGCAAGTGGGTGAGCAAGTGAGTGAGCAGGTTCGGGCAACGTCGGGTGGGCAAAGCCGGAGGGCAGCCTTTATCCGGCACGATGGCGGCGGCGCCCAAGCATGCCGATCAATCCCAATCCGCCCAGCAGCATGCCGTAGGTCGACGGTTCGGGCACGGCGGCCAGCACGGCAACGCCCTCGATAGTGGCGTTGGCGCCGAATACGCCAGACGTGCTGGCATCGCCCAGGTTGCTGAAACTTGCCGACAGCACACCGTTCCAGCTGTCGGATCCGCCTCCCGGAACGATGAGGGTTTGCTGTGCAATGTCTTCCAGCGGTGTCTCGGCGTCCGGCGCCATGCCACCGGCAAACAGTGTCATCGTGACCGACGCGCTTTCGCTGATGCCTTGCCACGGGATCGCATTGGTCGTACCTGCGCTCATCGATGCATCCACCGAAAACACCACTTGGGTGTTGGCTGACAGCGTGAAGTCCAGCAGGCCGCTGGAACTGCCCGGCACGTTGGTAGAAGCCCAAAAGCGCGACCGTTGGCCCATGCCGCTGAGAGCGCTACCAGACATGCTGAGAGCGCTGAACCCGACGCCGCTGCTGGAGCCGGTCACACTGCTGGCCTGCATCGCCAGGTTGGTCTGCACGCTGTTGGCCACATTGGTGGACGGCCAGGCACCACTGTTGGCATAGGTCCTGTTTTGCGCACCGGGCCCGCTGAGGCTGTCGCCATAGTTCTGTGCCTCGCCCCTGATGAGGGCGCCGCCCATGTAAATTGCCGGGTCCGGCAAGAACGATATGCTGGCGGCAATACCGTCGTTCGGGTCGAGGTCGATCACCGTCACGGTGACATTGCTGACGGTTAAGGAGCTGAACGCGTCAGCAAGTGCTGGAGCGGCTGCAACGGCCAGGAATGCAGCCAGCGCCGCACGGGAAACAACATAATTCATTGAACCTCCTTGGGTTGTCATTAAGCCAAATATGCTGTCGATCGACCAGCCTGTCTATACCGTTATGATTTTTTTGTTTTGGACAAGCGGTCAAAAATGCCGTGTTCCTGTCAATATTAAAGCCTCGTCTGCCGAGTGAAAATGCACCTTGAAATCCAGTTCCAACTTCCAGAAATCCGCCCAAAATGTCTGTCGCATTTTGTTGGAATTCTTTAACGCATTATCTTTTTGCTCAAAATTTCACACTTTTCGCACCGCGGGATTGTTATATTCCACTGGCTGCTATTGCTCGGGAAGTAATGCAAACCACATGGGGAGAGTGCCGCAATGAGGAAATGCAATCTGCGATATCGCCGTCTTTTTCAGCTGCTTATGGGAGCGCTACCACTGCTGGCAAGCGTCCAGGCGGCTCATGCCGGCGATGCGCGCCGCGCCTACATCGTCCAGCTGGCCGATCAGCCGGTCGCCAGTTATCGGGGCGGTGTCGACGGCCTCCGTGCAACCATCGTTGCGCCCGGCAAGCGCCTGGACACGTCCAGTCTGGCCGCTCGCCAGTATCGAAGCTTCCTCAGCAGGAAGCAGGACGAGGTCAAGGCGCTGCTGCCCGCAGCCACGGTCACGCACCAGTACCAGGTGGTGTTCAACGGCTTCGCCGCACGCCTCACCGATGCCGAGGTGCGCACGCTGAAAGCCAGCGGCAAGACCCTGCGCATCGTGCCCGACCAGCGCCAGCGTGTGATCACCAACTACACCCCGGCCTTCCTCGGTCTCGACCAGCCGGGCGGCCTGTGGGAGCAGCTCGGCGGCCAGGAGCAGGCGGGCGAGGACATCATTGTCGGCGTGATCGATAGCGGGGTCTGGCCGGAAAACCTGTCGTATGCCGACCGGGTCGACGGAAATAGCCGGCCCACCTTCGACGACGGCGGCACGCTGGCCTATGGCGCGCCGCCTGCGCGCTGGAAAGGGGCCTGCCAGGCTGGCGAAGGATTCGCGGAAGAGCACTGCAATAACAAGCTGATCGGTGCGCGTTACTTCAACGAAGGCTTCCGGGCCAGCGGCGACGTCATGCACTGGAGCGAATTCCAGTCGCCGCGCGATTCCGTGGGCGCCCCGGCGGGCAAAGGCGGGCATGGTACCCACACGGCGACCACGGCGGCCGGCAACGCCAACGTGCCCGCCGTCGCACCGGGCGGGGAAGTGGTGGCCGTCCGCAGCGGCATGGCGCCGCGTGCACGCATCGCCGTGTACAAGGTCTGCTGGAGTTACCGGCCTTTCGGCGCCGAGGTGGCCGATGCCTGCTACGACAGCGACAGCGTCGCCGCCATCGAAGCGGCGGTGACGGACGGCGTGGACGTGCTGAACTACTCGATCACGGGCGGCATGAGTCCGCTGGAACCTCCCGAACAGGCGTTCCGGCAGGCGGTCGCCGCCGGCGTGTTCGTAGCCGCTGCCGGCGGCAACTTCGGTTTCACCAATAGCGTCAACCACATGGGCCCATGGCTTGCCACCGTGGCCGCCGCCACGCACGACCGCACGCGCACCGCCGCGGTGACGCTGGGCAGCGGCCAGGTGTTCCAGGGCCTTTCGCCCAACGGCAAGGCGCTGCCGGCAATGCCGCTCATCCAGGCTGGCGCCGCCGCCGCGGCAGGGGCCGAAGGCTGGTCTGTCGAGCAATGCTTCCGCGCCGCTGACATGGACTCCGGCGCGGCGCAGCTCGACCCCGAGAAGGTGGCCGGCAAGATCGTCGCATGCTCGCGGGGCTACATCGATCCGATCAGGCAAGTGGAAGCGGTCAAGGCTGCCGGCGGCGCCGGCGTCATCCTGCTGGACACCGGTTCGGGGCCGTCGCTCAACGTGTACAGCCTGCCGACGATCTACGTGACCCAGGCGGACGGCGAGGCAATCCTTGCTTACGCGGCCACTCCCGGCGCCCGCGCCGCGATGTCGGCTAGCGAGCCGACGCCGATGCACGGCCCGGTAATCGCCGACTTTTCCTCGCGCGGCCCGAACGGTTTCGATCCTGGCGTGATGAAACCCGACATGGCCGCCCCGGGCGTCGATATCCTGGCCGGCATCGCACCCAGCCTGAGTGCGGCACAACGCAGTGCCGTCGTGGCTGGTACAGCCGGGCCCATCAGCGTTTCCGCATACATGTCAGGCACCTCGATGGCCGCGCCGCACGTGGCGGGCATCGCAGCGCTGCTGAAGCAGCGGCATGGCGACTGGTCGCCCGCCGCCATCAAGTCAGCCATGATGACCACCAGCCGCACCGTGCTGCCGACCGCGCTCGAAGGCGACCTGGACGGCACGCTGCCCTGGGGCCAGGGCGCCGGCCTGGTGGTGCCGAACGGTGCCGCCGACCCGGGCCTGGTGTATGACATCAGCCCCACGGACTACCAGCGGTACGTGTGCGGCGCCAGTGGCGAAGCCGCCGACTGCGGCCACGGCAGCCTGGCAGGCCATGCACTGAACCTTGCCTCGATCGCGCTGCCCGGCGTCGTCGGCAACCAGACGATCACCCGCCGGGTCACCAACGTCGGCGACACGGCATCGATCTACCATGCCAGCACCAGTCTCGACGGTTTCAATGTGACGGTCACGCCAGCCACGCTGCAGCTTGCGCCAGGCGAGACCGCGAGCTACACCGTCGGCCTGGTGCGCACCGATGCCGCGGATGGCGCCTGGAAGCTTGGCGAACTGGTGTGGGACGACGGCGAACACAAGGTGCGCAGCCCGCTGCAGGCACGCTACAACAGCGGGGTGGCAGCGCCGGCGGTCATCGCCGCGACCAGTACCAGCGGCAACCGCCAGATCGACGTGCAGGCGGGCTTCGACGGTGTCATGACGGCAGCGCGAGGGGGCATGCGCGAGTACACCCGCCTGGCGCAGATCGTGACGCAGGTTGCCGCCGGCTCGATCGAATCGATGAACGACGTGGTGAATGCCTGCAAGGCACGAGGCCCGGGCGTGAAGGCCATATCGATCGGCATTCCGAAAAATACCGTCATCGCGCGTTTCGAGATCTCGAACCGCGACACCGAAGGCGGTGCGGACAATAACCTGGACCTGGCCGTGCTGAACCAGTACAACGACCTGGTCGGTTTCAGCGGCCACGCCGACTCGAACGAAAGCGTCACGCTGCTTAATCCCGCCATGGGCATTGCGAAGATCTGCGTAGTGGGTTTCCAGCTCAAGAACGGCCGCAGCGCCAACTTCACGCTGTCGTATGCCACGGCGATACCGAACGATACACGGGGCAGCGTGAAGCTGGCGTTGCCGTCCTCCGTGCAGCAGGGCGGATCGTACCCGGTCGGTATCAGCTGGAGCGGCCTGGAACAGGGCAAGCGCTACCTCGGCGGCGTGCACATGGCTAACCCGGCCACCGGCGCCGGCACGGTCACGCAGCTCGACATCGATACGCGCGACGTGCCCCGCGAAACGCCGACGGGAGCATTCAACCGCATGCGCCTGGACCGCTAGGCGATCGATCCTGTTCACCCGGCGACGCTCGTGCAGGTCGCCGGCACCGGTTTCTGCCCGGTAGCCGCGCGATGACTAGCCGGATTGCCGGTCGGTCGATTCCCGCTCTGGCATGGCAAGGCATGCAGGGCGCCGCCGCCGATTCTCGAGGGACCCCAGCAAGACGCGCTCGCGGACATCGGCCGGGATTCCTTCCCGCAGCATCAAAAGATCGGCACGTTCGATGCCGGCCGCCGGCGAAATCCAGTGGACCGCCGCGTGCACGATGGCTGCCCTGATCGTGTCTTTGCGTCTGCAGATGCCTTCGTACTTGCTCATCGATAGCACTCGGTTGTTGACCGTTGGCACATCGACGGCACAACGATCTTACGCTTGACCGATTGCTTTACTGTTGTTCGTGAATCGTTTATTTCACAGGCGATACATATTTGATATGCATGAACTTCGTACCACGAACGTTTCCAGTGTCAACAATTCTCCGCAATCGAGCCGCACGGCCAGCGCAAGTACGAAGATTCGCCATCCGCGCCATCTCATATCCGGTACCTTTCCACCCTCCTTTTCAGGCAGCATGAATTTGGAAGCAGCCTGGTCATAATCGTTCCCGAGCGCCAGGCGTGGTCCGGGGCATTCAGCACCAGCAGCCGAATGACCCGCAAGACAGACCTTGCCCAGTTACCCGTTGCCCGGATCCGATGCCAGGCAGACCTGCTGCGTCGGTACTGCGGGATCGAACGGGCGTAACGACCACGTGAGGCTGGCGGTCGTCCATTGCATACGCTTCAACGCCGCGTGTCGTGGACCGCTCACCCAACCATCAGGAGATCCCGAATGACGAAAACCAGGACGGCCGGTCGAGTACCGGTCGCGAGGAACAGGCGGGGCAGGGCGATGGCCCTGATCGCGCTCTGTTTCGCCGGCAGCACCTACGCGCACGACGCGCATCAGCACAGCCACGGAAGCCAAGGCGACCGGCAGGATTTGCCTGCTGCGTTCATCGCCAGCAGTGACAGACCGTTTGCGCATTTGATGGACGAGGCGATGGCGATCATGGAACGCGACATGCAGGCGGCGCCGATGAATGGCCAGCCGGAACACGACTTCGTCACCATGATGCTGCCCCATCACCAGGGAGCGATCGACATGGCCAAGGCGGTGCTGCTCAAGACGCGCGACCCGGCACTGCGCAATCTCGCGCTCGGTATCGTCGCCGAGCAGCAGAACGAAATCAATGTGATGCGGGCCTGGCTGGCGCGTCACCCCGACGACAAGGAAAAACGATGAAGATCCCGCGCTCGCTTATCCTGGCAGGCCTTCTTGGCGCGAACCAGCTTGCACTGGCGCTTCCGTCTGCGACCGACAGGGTCTATACCGCGGACCAGAACAGCAATACGGTGTCGGTGTTCGATCCGTCGACCAACCAGCTGCTCGGCCAGATTGTTCTCGGCAATCCGCGCCCGGATGTGCTGTCGCCGCTGTATCGCGGCGAAATCAATGTGCACGGCATGGGCTTTTCCCCGGACCACAAGACGCTGGCGGTCATCTCGAACGGCTCGAATTCGGTCACGTTCATCGATACCGCGACCAACAAGGTGAAAGGTAAAACCTATGTCGGACGATCGCCTCACGAAGGATTCTTTACCGCCGACGGCAAGGAAGTGTGGGTCGTGGTCCGTGGCGAGGATTACATTTCCGTCATCGATCCTGCCACCTTCCGGGAGACACGCCGCATTCCGACGTCGGTCGGGCCGGGCATGGTGCAATTCATGCCGGACGGGAAGCTCGCTTTTGCGGTGTCCAGTTTCACGCCCCAGGTGGACGTGATCGACGTCAAGGCGCACAAGGTCGTCAAGTCCATCCCGGTGGCCAGTCCATTTTCTCCGTTCCTGCAGTTCACGCCGGATTTCAAGGAAGTCTGGATGACGCACAAGGATGTCGGCAAGGTCACCCGTATCGATACGCGCACGCTGGCGGTGACCGGTGTCATCGACACCGGCTTCATCACGAACCACCTGGCGTTCGCCCAGGTGAATGGCAAGCCCCTGGCGTACGTCACCGTCGGTGGAGAGAATGCCGTCAAGGTGTACTCGACAGGACCGGCCGCCACGCTGGTGGCCACGATTCCGACGGGCGCTTTGCCGCACGGGATCTGGGCATCCGACGACGGCACCCGGCTGTACGTGGGACTGGAAAACGGCGATGGCGTCGAAGTGATCGACACGGCGTCGAATCGCGTGATTGCCCGCATGGGCGGAGGGCAGGCGCCGCAAGCCCTGGTCTACCTGTCGGACGTCGCCCTGCCGGGCAGTGCCGACAACCTGGCGAAACGGGTCAACCAGGATTCCACGCCACTGAGCCTGAAGGCGCCGAAGGGGCAGGGGCGCGGGCTGGTCGTGGCGCGCCAGCTTGGTGTGCTCGACGCACTGGAGGTGTCGCTGTTCAAACTGAAACCGGATACCCGGTACAGCGTGTATCTGGGCACGACACAGGCCGGTGCCCTGCGTACGGATGCAAAAGGTGCGGCGAACGGCACGATGATCGGACCGTTGCGGACATTTGCCCAGGTCGAGGCGGCACAGGCCGCTCCCGCCACGGCACGCATCCTGGTCATGGAGGGAGACAAGGGCCCGGATGAAGCCACGGCGGTCCTGGTGAACTGAGCAACGGCATGTGCAACGGCGAAGCGCCGCGATGGCGCTTTGCTATCTGGTCGTCATGCACCCAGCGAGTTGGCCCACGCCGCGGCATGGCCGTCGGCCAGGGCAGGCGCTTGCAGGAATTCAAGGGTGACCCCGTCCTGGCCACGGACATACACGATCCGCAGGCCATCCCGCGAACCGCCCCGAACCGTCTGTGGTTCGCCAAGCCGCAACCAGCCGGCTGCCTCCACCTTCGCGAGCACGCTGTCGAGATTGTCCACCATGTATGCCAGGTGCACCGAGCCGACATCGCAGGAGCGCGGCTTCAGCACCTGGCGGCCGGACGGCGCGTGATACTCCAGAAGCTCGATCAGGGAGCCGTCCGGCCCCTCGACCATCGCCAGGGTCAGGTCGGCGCCGTCAACGCCAACGACCTGCTCGAGGAAATCCGAGGTCTCGTAATGCGTCTGCGCGACGAAACGAAAACCCAGTACGTCCACCCAGAAGTGCAATGCTTCCGTGAGCGACGGAACCGTGATCCCGACGTGATCCGCGCGACGGAACGCTGCCATGGGCGGCGTCGGTCCGGATCGGCCAGGCGGCATCACTGCACCGCTCCGTGCCTGGCCCAGAACGCCGTCAATTGCTCGCGGATGAAGTCGGTCTTTTCCTCGAACACCCAGTGGCCGCACTCGTCGATGACGCCGCCTTCCGCCGACTCGGCGATGGCTTTCGCGCTCAGGTAGCAATGATCGCCGAACGAGGCACGGCCGGCCCACGCCAGCATCGGCACCTTCAGCTTCTGCCTGGCCAGTTCGGCGGTCTGCTCCGCCATCTGCGGTATGTAGCCGTAATGATTCAGGCTGGCGCGCAGGTTGCCGGGCTGGCGCATCTGCATGGCATATCCCTGCACGTCCTCCTCGGGAATCGCGGCCGGGTTGTAGGCGAAGTCGCGGAAGAAGTGCCGCAGGTACTGCTCTTCCTTTCCTTCGACCAGGAAGCGGGTGACATCCATGTTCATGTGCATGCCCAGGTGCCAGTAGGCGACCCGTGGATCGACATAGCCCGGGTAGTCGAGGCCGAAAAACGGTGTCTCGATCGTGGCAAGCGACAGCGCCCGGCCCTGCGCCAGGTAGGCCAGTGCGACGGAGGGCGGGCCGCCGAGATCATGGCTGAGGATGTGGAAACGGTCGACGCCCTCGACGGCCAGCAGGTCGAGCATGTCCCGGGCGATGGTGCGGGGTTCGTACCCGTCGTACGGCTTGTCGCTGTCGGCGAACCCGCGCAGGTCCGGGGCGATGAAGCTATATCGATCGAGCAGGCCTTCCATTACCGGCAGGAACTCGCGGTGATTCTGCGGCCACCCATGCATGCATAATATCGCCGGGCCTTTACCGGCCGTGACATAGTGCAGTGAAATGCCATTCACGGTTGCGCGTTTGTGATGTAGTTCGATCATGACGTTCCTTGGTGGACGATAGAAGTAGGAATGAATGGCAGAGCGGTCTGATGTGCCTGCTATTTCCAACTTACTGCGTCCCGATGATCGAAACAATGCGCCTGGCGTTCCTTTTAGTTATGCCCTGGCGGAATGAATGCGGCTGTCCATTCCGGGCTCTGCCAAAGGAGATAATCCCCATTCCACCTTGGGGCGGAGAATATCCACTGCGCTGTCGATAAATAGCCTGTCCAGGCCGGCATGCCTGAACGATGCTGCGAAAGTCACCTGCTGCGCTGGCGCAAGTCGATTATCCCGCGCTCGACTGCAAGCATTACCGCATGGGTCCTGTCATTTGCATCCATCTTTGCAAGGATGCTCTTCATATGGACCTTGACGGTCGACTCGGAAATGCCCAGTTGAATCCCGATCAGCTTGTTTGTCTTGCCAAATGCCGCCAGTTCGAGCACTTGAACTTCGCGTTGTGACAGCGCATCGGCGTGCATATGATCGGCCATCGCAACCGCGACCAGGGGAGCGATACAGCGCCCTCCGCCATGGACTGTGCGAATGGCATTGGCAAGGTCTTCGCTGACTTTACTCTTCAGCATGTAGCCGGCAGCGCCTGCCTTGATCGCGCGCATGGCATGAACATCGCCTTCGAACGTGGTCAGCACGATGACGCGGGTAGCGGGGCAGTCACGCCGGATCAGGGCAGTCGCTTCGATGCCGTTCATCTCCGGCATCTGGATGTCCATGATGACGACATCGGGCTTCAGCAGGTGGCAACGGGCCAATGCCTCTCTCCCGGTGTTGGCTTCAGCCACGATGCTGATGCCTTCTTCGCCCTCGAGGATAGACGTGAGTCCCTGCCTGAACAACGGGTGGTCGTCGACAACCAGGACCGAAATTAAGTTTGTTGACATCTCGCCTGTCGGAATAAATAGAAAGTTCGATCTGAACCATTATACGGTGCAATAGATAGCGCTCCCACTTTGCATGCCTCTATTTGGGTATTTTGAACCTGCTGCTGATAGTGATTCGAAATTATTGACTCGAAGATACGATTGAAGCTCTGGATCGAGTTATCAAAGGGGTAAACGGATGAGTATTTTCACTATCGAAGGCAGCGTCGAGGCCAGCCAAGGCGCGGGGGACAGGGACCCTGCCGGATCGAACGGCTGGCCAGACGCTCGAAGCATATCCAGCGAAATGATGAATTTCCTTTTTGAAGAGCGCACCTGTTCGGCACGCGACCTGCAGCGCATGCTGCGGGATCGTCATCCCAACCGCTCGCAAATGCTGGCCGACATGTTTGCGATGGGATGCCTGCTGCATTTCCAGGGAGAGCGGTCCGCGGCATCCATGCTGATCGGGCAGGTTTTCGAATCAGTCAGGGGGGACGGCGAACCCGAGTACCTTTCGGCGCTGTTGAACGGTATTTCCGGGAATGAATTGCGGCTGGCTTGCGAGATCGCACCGAGCACGGAACTCAGGGAGCTGTGCGACCGGGCGCGGCAGGGGCCCGCCAGGGAAGCTGCGTGCGCCCGTTAATTTTGGCCGGCCTGGCTGCGCTGGGCCTGCGAGACGATGAGATCCCATGGCGCCGGAGACGGGAAGATCTCCAGCAGGAACTCGACGAAGGCCTTGACATTCGGGCTGCCCCGGCGGCTTTCCGGCCACATGGCGGTGACGACGAAACGCTCCACGGCCAGTTCGGGCAGGATCGGAACGAGGAGCTGGCGTTCGACGTAATGCGCCGCCGCGTAGGTCGGTGCGATGCCGATACCGCCCCCTGCGGCCAGCGCAGCCAGGACGCCATCGGTCGCGTCGATGATGATGCCGGATTCGGGCGTCATCTCGACAATCCGCCCACCGATGTGGAAGGGCCAGCGCAACGTCTGTCCGGTACTTTGATAACGGAAGTTGACACATTCGTGCGTGAGCAGGTCTTCGATCACTTTCGGCGTGCCGCGCCGTGCCAGGTAGCCCGGCGCAGCGAAAGCACACAGGCGATGCGGCGTCAGCGGCCTGGAGACCAGGCGGGAATCGCCGAGTTCTCCCACTCTCAGCGCAACGTCGATACCTTCCTCGATCAGGTCGGTGTAGCGATCGCCCATGCGCAGGTCGATGGTGACCTTCGGGTAGCGCTCGCGAAACCGCGGTAATGCTGGTGCCAGTATGTGCGTACCGATCGGCAGCGGCGCGGTCACACGCATCAACCCGGCAGGTTCGGCACGGGCTGTCGCCGCGGCCTGCTCGATCTGTTCCACCTCCTGCAGGAGGCGGGTGGTCCGTTCCTGCAAATCACGGCCCTCGGGCGTCAGCGCCAACGACCGGGTCGTGCGCGTGAAGAGCCTGACCTTCAAATGCTCCTCGAGCCGCTGCACGCTTTTGCTGACGGCGGACGGCGAAACGCCCAGCGATCTGGCTGCTGCCGTATAGCTGCCCAGCGATGCTGTGCGGGCGAATGCAATGAGCCCCGTAAGGCTTTCCAATCCGATTTGTGCCGTCATGGAATTATTAAATCAATTTCCACACGGATTGTCAACGTATTCGCATGAGCGGAAGATCGCTTCATCGGCACCGCTGCGGTGCTACCAACCAAAGGAACAGATTATGAACACCCCAGTTGCTGCGCAAACGTCCTTCTCCAACCTGCAGGCAGGTTCCCTGACCGGCAAGGTTGTCGTCGTCTTCGGCGGTACGTCCGGCATCGGCCTGGCCGCTGCCGTCCAGGCCAAGGCGGCCGGCGCGAAAGTCATTGTCATCGGTAACGATCGCACCCGCGCCCAGCAGGCTGCGCAAGCGCATGGCTTCGAATGGCGAACCGCCGACGTCACGCAAAGTGACGCCGTACACGAAGCATTGAAGGAGATTCCAAAGGTCGATCACCTGGTGCTCCTGGCTGGCACCTTCGTGGCGGCGAAGGTACTGGACGGCGATGTCGATTACATGCGCCGCGCCTTCGAAGAGCGTGTCTGGGCGTCGGTGCATGCGATTCGCGCGCTGAACGGGCGCATGTCCAGCGATGGCTCGATCACCTTCATCTCGGGCGTCCTGGCCGACCGTCCGAATGCGCAGGGTACCGCCGTGCTGGCTGCGGCGTCGGCTGCCATGGAAGCGCTTGCGCGCGGACTGGCGCTGGAACTCGCGCCGATCCGCGTCAATACGCTGTCGCCGGGCCACGTCGAAACACCGCTGCTGCATAAAGTACTGGGCGATGCGCGCGATACGGTGCTTCCCGCAATGCGCGCCTCCACGCCGCTGAAGCGCCTCGGCACGGCAGAGGAAGCCGGTGCCGCGACGGTGTTCCTGATGGCGAATGGCTGGATGAACGGCACCACGCTGCATATCGACGGCGGCGTCAGCCTCATCTAAGGAGAACATCATGTCGACCGTTCTTGAACAGGTTTCCAGCATGAACCCTCCAGTTATCCCATCGCTGTTCGATCCGATCCGCATGGGTTCGTTGCTGCTGCCGAACCGCATCTTCATGGCACCGATGACGCGGGCACGCGGGACGCGCGAACACGTTCCTACCGACATGATGGCCCGCTACTACGCGGCCAGGGCGGGCGCCGGCGTCATCTTCAGCGAAGCCATCGGCATTTCGCAGGAAGGCCTGGGCTGGCCCTACGCCACCGGTATCTGGTCGGTGGAACAGGCGGCTGGCTGGCGCCGGGTCACCGAGGCCGTACACGCGGCTGGTGGCCAGATCATCGCCCAGCTGTGGCACATGGGCCGGGTGGTGCATCCCTCTTTCCTGGGCGGTGCCCAGCCGGTGTCCGCGTCCGCGACGGCCGCGCCGGGACTCGCCCATACGTACCAGGGCCGGCTTGACTATGAAGCCGCCCGGCCATTGCAGGTCGCGGAAATCCCCCGCTTGCTGGAAGACTTCCGCCACGCCACGCGCAGCGCGCTGGCAGCGGGGTTCGACGGCGTGCAGATCCATGCCGCCAACGGCTACCTGATCGACCAGTTCCTGCGCGATAACAGCAACTTCCGCGACGACGACTACGGCGGTTCGATCGAGAACCGCATCCGCCTGCTGCGCGAAGTGACTGCCGCCGTCGTGGACGTGGCGGGGCGGGGCAAGACAGGCGTGCGGCTGTCGCCGAACACGCATGACCAGGGCGTGATCGACAGTGCGCCAGGGCTGCTGTTCCCTGCTGCGGCGGCAGCGCTGTCGGACATCGGTATCGCGCACCTGGAATTGCGTGAACCACCGACGGATGGCGACTTCGGCAAAGCCGAGGGAGCGCCCGTTGCACCGCTGATCCGGCAAGCCTTCCAGGGAACGCTGATCCTGAACTCGGATTATCCGTTTCATCGGGCGGAAACGGTGCTGCAAGCCGGCGGTGCGGATGCGATCACGTTCGGCCGGCCCTTCATCGCCAACCCCGACCTGCCGCGCCGCTTCGCGGAAGGTATTGCGCTGGCCAAGGACGACAGGGAGACCTGGTTCACCCAGGGCAAGGAAGGCTACGTTACCTATCCCCCTGCCGCACGCTGAGACCCGGCGGCCGTGGAGGCCGCCGGATAGCGTCGCTTCACATAACGGGCGGCCTTGATGCCGGTCGGGCAGACAGCCGTCGCGAGGGCGCTGTTCGGTGAAGCACCCCTTCCGGGTAGGGACCTTAACACTACTATCGTGTGATTCTGGCCCGCTGGCCTACCCCTACACTCCCGCAAAGTCCCCAGTGCAGGCAGGCTGCAGCCCGGCCTGCCGGCGGGACTTCATGCGATTGCGCGAGTTCGCCGCCGGTGGACGAGTTCTACGTTACGTAATGTCACCAAGAGGTCAAATCATGAATAGCCAACAACGGGGCAGGCCGGGCCTGAAAAAGATGCTGGGTGCGCTGGCAGCGGCCGGCATGTGCGCGGCAGCCGTTTCAGGATGCACGGACGCGAACAGCAAGACCGAGCCGCCTGCCGCGAGTGCAGGTCCGCCCGTGTCGGCGGCCGTTGTCGTCGAGCGGCCGGTCGCGGAAACCCAGGAGTTCTCGGGACGCCTGGAGGCGATCGAGGTGGTGCAGATCCGGCCGCGCGTCAGCGGCTACATTACCGCGGTCAACTTCACGCCGGGCGCGGAAGTGAAGAAGGGCACCCTGCTGTTCGTGATCGATCCGCGCCCTTACCAGGCGGAAGCCGACCGTGCGCAGGCCGCGGCGAACTCCGCCCGTGCGCGCGCCGACCTGGCCCGCATCGAGCTGCAACGCGCGGAGCGGCTGCTGGCGGACAAGGCGATCGCGCAGCGCGAGTTCGACGAACGGGCCGCCGGTCAAAAGGAGCTCGAAGCGAACGCCCGCGCGGCGCAGGCGCAGCTCGACGCTGCCAGGCTGAACCTGTCCTACACGCGGGTGACCGCACCGATCGACGGGCGCATTTCGAAAGCGGAAATCACGCTGGGCAACCTGGTCGATGCCACTGCGGTGCTGACGTCGGTCGTGTCCCTCGACCGCATGTATGCCAGTTTCGACGGCGATGAACAGACCTACCTGCGCGTCGGCTCGCGTGCGCAACGGGGACAGCCGACGGTCGTCAAGGTAGGACTGAACAACGAGGACGGCTACCCGCACGAAGGCGTACTCGAATTCGTCGACAACCAGCTCGACACGCAGACCGGCAGCGTGCGCATGCGTGCAACGCTGAACAACGCGGACCGGGTGCTGGCTCCTGGGCTGTTTGCCCGCATCCAGGTCGGCAGCGGTGTCGCGCAGAACGCGATCCTCATCAGGGACAAGGCCGTCGGTACGGACCAGAGCCGCAAGTTCGTCGTCGTCGTCGGCCCGGACAACAAGACTGCCGTTCGCCAGGTCACGCTGGGCCCTCTGGCAGACGGCATGCGCGTGGTGCGCAGCGGCCTGAAGCCCGGCGAGAAAATTATCGTCGACGGCCTCCAGCGGGTAACTCCTGGCGCTGCTGTTTCGGCGCAGCTCGTGCCCATGGACGAAGCCGCAGCCCGCGCCGCGAAACTAGCCGGCGCGAGCCGGGATATGCCGCTGGCCTCCGCAAACGGAAACGAGGAATAACGATGAATATCTCGCGCTTCTTTGTCGACAAGCCGATCTTTGCGGCGGTCCTGTCGATCATGGTGTTCGTCGCAGGCCTGATCGCGATCTTCGCTTTGCCCATCTCGGAATACCCCGATGTCGTGCCGCCTTCGGTCGTCGTCCGTGCCCAGTATCCGGGTGCGAACCCGAAAATCATCGCCGAGACCGTGGCGGCGCCGCTCGAGGAGCAGATCAACGGCGTCGAGAACATGCTGTACATGTCGTCGCAGAACACCAGCGACGGCGCACTGCAGCTGACCGTGACGTTTGCCATCGGCACCAATGTCGACCAGGCCGAGACGGCGGTACAGAACCGCGTCCAGCGCGCCTTGCCGCGCCTGCCCGAGGAAGTGCGCCAGATCGGCGTGACGACGGTCAAGAGCTCGCCGAACCTGACGATGGTGGTGCACCTGAAGTCGCCGGACGGCCGCTATGACGATCTGTACCTGCGCAATTACGCCGTGCTGAACATCAAGGATCAGCTCGCGCGGCTGCACGGCATGGGCGAGGTGCAGCTGTTCGGTTCCGGCGACTATGCGATGCGCGTGTGGCTCGACCCGCAAAAGGTCGCCACGCGCGGGCTGACGGCAGGCGACGTGGTCGATGCGATCCGCGAGCAGAACGTGCAGGTCGCGGCCGGGGTGATCGGCCAGGGCCCGTCGAAGGATGCGGACTTCCAGCTCACCGTCAATACACAGGGGCGCCTGTCGACCGTCGAGGAGTTCGGCAATATCGTCGTCAAGACCAACCCGGACGGCGCGACCACGCTGCTGAAGGATGTCGCGCGGCTCGAGATGGGCTCCAACTCGTACGCATTGCGCTCGCTGCTGAACAATAAATCGGCGGTCGCGATCCCCATCTTCGAAGCGCCGAACGCGAACGCGCTGCAGCTCTCGTCGGATGTCCGCGCAACCATGACGACGCTGTCGAAGAACTTCCCGCAGGGCGTCGAGTACGACATCGTCTATGACCCGACACAGTTCGTGCGCGAGTCGATCAGTTCGGTCGTCCATACGCTGGGCGAAGCCGTGATCCTGGTCGCCATCGTCGTCATCGTGTTCCTGCAGACCTGGCGCGCCTCGATCATTCCGCTGCTGGCGGTGCCCGTTTCCATCGTCGGTACGTTTGCCGTCATGCTGATGTTCGGCTTTTCCATCAATACGCTGTCGCTGTTCGGACTGGTGCTGGCGATCGGCATCGTGGTCGACGATGCCATCGTGGTGGTGGAAAACGTCGAGCGCTACATCGAGCAGGGCATGACGCCCCATGACGCGACGATCCAGGCCATGAAGGAAGTGTCCGGGCCGATCATCGCCATTGCACTGGTGCTGTGCGCGGTATTCGTCCCCATCGCTTTCGTATCCGGCCTGACTGGACAGTTCTACCGCCAGTTCGCATTGACCATCGCCATCTCCACGGTGATTTCGGCCTTCTCGTCGCTGACGCTGGCGCCGGCCCTGTCGGCCGCATTGCTGAAGGGGCACGGCGAACCGAAGGATGGGCTGACACGGGGCATGGACAAGGTGCTGGGCGGCTTCTTCCGGATGTTCAACAAGTTCTTCAACCGCTCCGCACAAAAATACGAGGGAGGCGTGCGCGGGGTGTTGCGCCACAAAGGGATCTCGCTGGTGGTCTATGCGCTGCTGGGCGCCGCCGGTCTCTTCATGTTCAAGGCGGTGCCGCCGGGTTTCGTACCCGGCCAGGACAAGCAATACCTGATCGGCTTCGCGCAACTGCCGGATGCCGCCTCGCTGGACCGGACGGACCAGGTCATCCGGCAGATGTCCGATATCGCCAAGGATATCCCCGGCGTGCAGGATTCGATCGCCTTCCCGGGGCTGTCCATCAATGGCTTCACCAACGCGCCCAATGCGGGGATCGTGTTCCTCGGCCTGAAGCCGTTCGACGAGCGCAAGGGCAAGGCTCTCTCCGCCCAGGCGATCGCCGCGGAGATCAACAAGCGGATGGGAGCTGTCCAGGGCGCATTCGTGATGGTGTTGCCGCCACCACCGGTGAACGGGCTCGGTACCACCGGCGGTTTCAAGCTGATGATCGAAGACCGTGGCAACCTCGGGTATGACGAGTTGTTCAAGGCTGTCCAGGCGGTGCAGCAGAAAGCCTGGCAGGAACCGCGGCTGCAGGGGGTGTTCTCCGGCTACCAGATCAACGTGCCGCAGCTCTACGCGGATGTCGACAGGGTGAAGGCGAAGCAGCTCGGCGTGCCGCTGCAAACGATCTACCAGACCTTGCAGATCAACCTCGGATCGCTGTATGTGAACGACTTCAACCAGTTCGGCCGCACCTACCAGGTGCGTGTACAGGCGGACGCGCAGTTCCGCTCGCACGTGGAACAGATGACGCAACTGAAGGTCCGCAACGACAAGGGCGAGATGATTCCCCTGTCGTCGCTGATGCGCGTGAAGGACACCTATGGTCCGGATCGCGTGCAGCGCTACAACAACTACGTCGCTGCGGACTTGAACGGCGGTGCCGCACCTGGCATATCGTCCGGGCAGGCGCAGGAAATCATGGAGGGGATCCTCCGCGACACGCTGCCGCAAGGGATTACCTACGAGTGGACGGACCTGACGTACCAGGACATCCTGGCCGGTAATACGATGATTTATGTCTTCCCGCTGTGCGTGCTGCTGGTGTTCCTGGTCCTCGCTGCGCAGTACGAGAGCTGGACGCTGCCGCTGGCCGTGATCCTGATCGTGCCGATGTCGATCCTGTGCGCACTGATCGGCGTGAAGCTGACCGGCGGCGACAACAATGTCTTTACGCAGATCGCCCTGTTCGTGCTGGTCGGGCTGGCGTCGAAGAACGCCATCCTGATCGTGGAGTTCGCCCGCGAACTGGAGGAGCAGGGCCGGTCGATCGTCGATGCCGCACTGGAAGCGTGCCGCCTGCGCCTGCGGCCCATCCTGATGACGTCGATCGCCTTCATCATGGGCGTGCTGCCGCTGGTGTTTTCCAGTGGGGCTGGTGCCGAGATGCGTCACGCGATGGGGGTTGCCGTGTTCGCGGGGATGCTCGGCGTTACGCTGTTCGGCCTGTTCCTGACGCCGGTGTTCTACGTCTTGCTGCGCACCTTCGCGAAACGGTTCGAGAAAAAGGTACTTGCGCCGGAAGTGTCGCTCGTCAAAATGGAAGGAACCCACGGATGAACAAGCTCATTGCCAGGGGGCGCACCCCCGCTCTTTCGCTGATTGCCGCGCTGGTACTGACCGCCTGCGCCGCGCCTGAATTCAGGCAACCCGCGGTCGAGGTGCCGGCGGCCTTCAAGGAGACCGCTGGCGACGTGAAGGTGGCCGCCGACGGCACGCGCTGGAAGGAAGGGCAGCCGGCCGAACAGCAGCCGCGCGGCGAATGGTGGCTGGCGTTCAACGACCCGGCCCTGGACGAACTGATGGCCGAGGCGATCCGCAGCAACGCCAACCTCACCGTCGCCGCCGCGCGCGTGAAACAGGCACGCGCCATCGCCGGCATCGCCGAAGCGGACCGCATTCCGCAGGTCGGCGTCGGCGTCGGTGCCGGCCGCTCGCAGCAGTCCCCGCAGGAAGCGGGCCTGCCGCAAGGCACGCGGATGGCGCCGGGCACTAGCTACAACGCCCGGCTGACGGCCAGTTATGAAGTGGACCTGTTCGGCCGCGTGTCGTCGAACGTGGCGGCGGCACGCAACGACGCGGCGACGGTGGAAGCGAATTACCGCTCCGTGCTGCTGTCGCTGCAGGCCGACGTGGCCCAGACCTGGTTCCGCCTGCGGGCCACGGACGCCGAACTGGCGACCGTGGCGCAGACGGTCCGCCTGCGCGAGGAAAACGTCAAGGTCAACCAGCGGCGCTTCGACCTGGGAGACATCGGCGAGTTCGACCTGTCGCGCGCGAAGACGGAACTGGCGACGGCGCGCGCCGAGGCGATCGGCCTGCAGCGGCAGCGCACGAATGCCGAGCACGCGCTGGCGGTGCTGCTGGGAAAACCGGCAGCATCCTTCGGCGCCAACGAGAACCCGCTGGCCGAGGATGATGCACTGCCCGTGATCCCGGCCGGCCTGCCGTCGTCGCTGCTGGAGCGCCGGCCCGACATCGCTGCCGCCCAGCGCGCGATGGAGGCGTCGAACGCCCGCATCGGCGTGGCCCGTTCGGCGATGTTCCCAGCGCTGACGATCAGCGCCGACGGTGGCGGCGTGGGACCGGCGTTCTCCGACGTGTTCCGCTGGAGCAGCCGCTCCTGGCTGCTGGGCGCGCTGCTGTCGATGCCCGTCATCGACGGCGGCCGCAACCGCGCCAACATCACGCGCAGCGAAGCGGTGCTGGAAGAATCGGTGGGCACGTACCGGCAAGCCGTCCTGAGCGCATTCGCCGAAGTCGAGGACAACCTGGCCGGCTTGCGCATCCTGTCCGGCCAGGCCGCGCAGATCGACGACGCGGTGGTCTCCGCCCGCCGGTCGGCCGACCTGGCGCAGAGGCTGTATGACGCCGGCCGCTCCAGCTACCTGGAACTGCTGGACGCGCAGCGCAACCTGGCCACCGTCGAACGCACCGCCGTGCAGCTGCGCGGCGACCGGGCCGTCACCACCGTCGCGCTGATCCGCGCTTTGGGCGGCGGCTGGGACCCTGTCGCCAGCACCGAACGCAGCGCTTCGGTCGCAGGCGGCGGTGAAGCGGCACGCCTTGTTGGACAATAGCCGAGGCCGCCCCGTCGGGCGGCACCTGGCAGATCCGGCCACGGTCGACCGCTCCTTGCACCGTTGATTTGTTCCATGCCGGCATAACTGAATCAACTTAATGATGAGCCATCAAACCTGCCGGCGTCGTTTAGACTACGCCACGCGGCAGGGCTGCAACAGGCGTTGCGTTCGATCGATCCTGTCCGGAAGGCCGGGCTTCGCGGCCCGCAACCGAGTCCACAGCCGGCTCTCCGCACGCGGCCACGAGCCCCGCCAGGTGACCTCGGCTACGGCATGACAATCCAGCTGTCGAATCGCTGCGCCTGATTGTTGACAATTCCCTGGCAGTGCCTGCGATCGGCTACGGCTCGGTGATGCCGGTCTCGATCTTCCGGGTCTCGATCTTCCGGGTCTCGATCTTCCGGGTCTCGATCTTCCGGGTCTCGATCTTCCCGGTCTCGATCTTCCGTTAACGCGACCGGACTGCTATCGTACGGCAGCCCTGGTCAACGGAGCCTGGCGCAGTCCGATCGACTTCTTTACCCATGGGATGAGACAAGCACGAATGTGCATTCAACAGCTGCTTGCCACCGGTTCATGGCCGAACCGGCTCGTGCGTTGCCTGGGCGCCGCGCTGGCCGGGCTGATCTTCAGCCAGGGCGCCCTGGCGGTGGGCCCCGCCCTGGAACACTATAACCACACTGTCTGGACCGCCAAGGAAGGCGTGCCGGGACCCATCGAGGTGATGGCGCAGACGCCCGATGGCTGGCTCTGGATAGGCACGCCGAATGGCCTGTATCGCTTCGACGGCGTGCGCTTCCATCCGCTGGCCACGACCAATGGCGAACGCCTGCTGAGCAACCGGCTGGATTTGCTGACGGCCGAGCCGAATGGCGACCTGTATATCGGCTATGAGGATCATGGCCTGAGCGTGCTGCATGCCGACGGGCGGCTGGAACACCTGGCGCCGGCGACCAGGAACAGCCCGGTCGCCGGCAGCAACGCGCTGGTGCGCGACATCGACGGCGCGCTCTGGGTCGGCACGGTGAGGGGGCTGATGCGCCTGGAGCAGGGACGCTGGTCCCGGATCGGTGCTGCACATGGCTACCCCGACGAGTTCACACCCCTCGTGACACTGGACGGCAATGGCCGATTGTGGGCCGCCACGCTCACCCGGCTGTTCCGCTACGACCGCGAGGCACGCCGCTTCGTCCCGGTCGACCTGCCCCCACCGAACCCTGGCGAGCCAACCGAGCGGTTCCTGGCATTGGCGATGTCGCCCGACGGCAGGCTGTGGAGTGCCGAAGACGGCCGCTTCATCCCTGTACCGGCGGCGCCACCGGCGAACGGGCGGCCGGCGGATGCCAACTCACGCGACGCGAGCTACTACGGCTTGTTCGACCGGGACGGCCATTTATGGTCGCTGCGCTGCCCGGTCGGGGTCTGCCTGGCCGCCGGGGCCGGAGCCGGCCGCGCCGAACGGATCGATGTGGCAGCCGTCACGACCAGCCGCCTCGACCAGCCGTGGCAACTCAACTCGGTCGCTCCCAACCTCATCCTGGAAGATCGCGAGGGCAACATCTGGATCAGCTCCGCGAATGGCCTGGAGCGCTTTCGCAAGAATGCGCTGACGCCGGTAGCGCTGCCGCCGACCAATGGCAACTACCATCTCGCCCCCGACACCGACGGCAGTGTCTGGGTCGTGGCACCGCGGAACAAGCGCGGCTGGCACTATGATCCGGCCAGCCGTCGCCTGACGGAATTGCCCGGCAATTATCGCGGCGCCGCCCGCAGCGCCGACGGCTCCGTGGTACTGCTGAAAGAAGATGGCATCCGCCGCCGCCGCGCCGGTGTCGAAGACCAGATCGCCTTGCCCACGCTGCCGCCCGGCGCGTGGCTGCGTACCGATGGCGACCGTCTGTGGCTCGGCGGCAGGAATACGCCCGTGCGCATCTGGGACGGGCACAACTGGGACACCCTGGAGTATCCGAAACCTGACGAATTCACCTTCAGCGCCGCGGGAGCGCACGGCCAGATGTGGCGCGGACTGGTCGACGGCCGCTTGCTGCTGTACGAACGCGGACGCCGCACCAGGGAATTCGACCAGGCAGCACTGGGCGGAATCGGCCAGGCAACCTGCCTGGCGGCACTGCCGGCGATGGTGGTTTGTGGCGAAGCCGGCGTGTCAGCCTGGGACGGACGGCGCTTCCGCCGGCTGCAGGCATCGCGTCCGGAAGTGCTGCGCAATGTCACCGGCGTGATGGCCACGGCCGATGGCACGCGCTGGCTGAATGGCAGCGTCGGCCTGCTGCGGGTCGCGCCGGCCGACTGGCGCCGGTCGGTCGAGAGCGGGGCGCTGCTGCGCTTCACCTTGCTGGACGCGCTCGACGGCTACCCGGGCTCGGCGGCCCACCAGCCGTCGATGACGATGGTGGGCAAGCACCTGTGGGTGGCCGCCAGTGGCGGTATCGTGGAAATCGACCCGTCAACGCGAGACCGCAACCTGATCGCGCCACACGTAGCGCTGTTGGGGTTGAGGGGCGATGGCGCCGCCTATCCGCTGCTTGCGCCAAGGATCCGTCCCGGCACCACCCGCCTGCGCTTCGACTTCACGGCGCCGGTACTGCGCAAGCCCGAGCGTGTGGTGTTCAGCTATCGGCTCGACGGCGTCGACGATGCGTGGCAGACGGGCCCGGAGCGCAGCGCCACCTACACCGGACTGCCCCCGGGTGCCTACGTTTTCCGGGTACGCGCCATGAACGAGGACGGCGTCTGGAGCCAGGGTGAACGGACGCTTGCGTTCGAAGTGGCGCCGACCCTGGTGCAAACCATCTATTTCAAGCTGACTTGCGGACTCGCTGCGCTGTTGTTGCTGTGGCTGGGACATCGCCTGCGGCTGCGCTACCTGACCCGCAGCCTCAACCGGCATTACCAGGTCCAGCTGGAAGAGCGGGCACGCATCGCCCGGGAACTGCACGACAGTCTCCTGCAAAGTTTCCAGAGCGCTGTACTGTTCATGAACGCGGCCCTGCGCGGTCTCGGTCCGGAGTCGCCGCTACACGAGCGCCTGAAAAGGGGCGTGCGCGAAGCCGATGCGGCCATCGTCGAGGGACGCGGCAAGGTAGCGGCCCTGCGTGCGGTCGGGGCAGGCCAGCCCAGCCTGCCCGACTACCTGCGCGAGGTGGGCGAGCGCGAAGCGGCGCCGGAGCAGCACTTCGCGTTGCAGGTGAAGGGACTGGCGTGCCCGCTGCAGCCTGTCGTCGAACAGGAGCTGTCGGCGATCGGTCGCGAAGCCTTGCGCAATGCTTTCCGGCACGCCGGAGCGAGCCGGCATGAAGTGCTGATCGAGTACGGTGCGCGCAGCCTCGTGCTGAGCGTGCGCGACAACGGCCGTGGCATCGATGCCGGTGCGAGGGACAAGCCGGACCACTGGGGCCTGTGTGGCATCGAGGAGCGTGCCAGGATGATTCATGCCGAAGCATCGCTGCACACCGCTCCGGGCAGCGGGACGCTGTGGCGGATCGAGATCAAGGCCGGCCTGGCTTATGCCGAGGGTGGCCGGCGCCGGCGCCGGCGCTGGTGGCTGATGCCGTTCTAAGGTGCGCGTGCCGGCGGGTCGTCGTCCCGCGTATCCGCCGGACGGCGCCAAACCCGGGCGCGTATGGCGCTATGCGTACGTTGGTAGCGGCAAGGCTGGAATAGCGCGCGCAGCCGGGGCCACAGGCGTAATTCATCGGGCTGGGCGTACACGCGGCGAGCCGGCAGCCGCACGGAGACCTGGGTACCTGCCGGGTGCCGCCGCTGCAGCTCGATGGTTCCGCCCATGGCCGCTGCACGTTCCTGCATGCCCGCCAGGCCCCAGTGCCCCTTCCTGCCCGAGTTGCGCAGGACGTCTTCGGGAATGCCGATGCCATTGTCCCTGACGACCATGCAGAAATGTCGAGGTCCGTGGACGATGTCGATGTCGACATGGCCGGCCTGCGCATGCCGATAGGCGTTGAACAGCGCCTCGCGTCCGATGCCATGGATTTCATGGCGGGCCGTTGCATTGATGGGCTTTGCGGCACCGGTAACGGTGAGCTTGAATCCGGGGCCGAGATCTTCCGCCAGCGATCGACCGAATTCGTCGAGGCTTTGCACGAGATCGTCCTGCTGTGCCAGGGGACTGCGCAGGTCGAGCAGCTCGTCCCGGCCGTGCGCCATGACCTTCCCGGCCTGCTCGAGAATCGGTGTGATGAGACGGCGTGTTTCGCTGTCGGCCGGCAGCCGTTTTGCCACACCCTGGAAGCGGAGGATCAGTCCCTGCATACTCTGCAGCAGCGTATCGTGCAGTGTGCGCGCTATACGTTCCCGTTCCGCCAGCCTTTCCTGCATCCTTTCGCGATAACGCTCCGCCTGGCGGCGGCTGCGCCAGTGGTAGATGCCCAGGAGGCCACCCAGGAGGGCCGCGACGCAACAGGCCCGGAACCACATTGTCTGGATCAACCGCGGCTCGATGTGGAACGACAGCGAGGTTCCCTCCCTGTTCCATATGCCATCATTATTCGAAGCGACGACGCGGAAGCGATAAGCGCCGGGGCCCAGGTTCGTGTAGTAAGCCGAGCGCCTGCCATCGCTCTCGCGCCAGCCTGCATCGACGCCTTCGAGCCGGTACTGGAAGCGCATCCGTTCCGGCTCCTGATAGGACAGTGCCGAGAAGTCCAGTGAAAGCATGTCGGTCCCGGCCGGCAACCGGATGCCATTGACCAGGGCATGATTGTCCGCGCCCGACTTGAAGCCAGTGATGACCACCGGCGGAACCAGTGGATTGCGCATCAGTTTCCCAGGATCGAACGCGTACACGCCACCGGTGGTCGAGAACCACAACGTACCGTCCTCGCTGCGGGCGGCAGACGGTACCGGGAGGATCGGACTTGTCGAGCCGACCACGCCGTCCCGATGGTCCAGGCGGTGGAAATGCACCTTGTAGGCAGGATCGCGCAGCGCATGCACGAGTTCCGCCGGTGCGATGCTGGAGATGCCATCGCCACCGTTGATCCATAGTGTCCCGTCGCGCGAGAACACCAGGCCGGTGATGCCGGCAAAAGGCTCGCCAGCCCATCCTTTCAGGGCAAG
Organism: Pseudoduganella umbonata; assembly: GCF_014192225.1. Taxonomy (GTDB): domain Bacteria; phylum Pseudomonadota; class Gammaproteobacteria; order Burkholderiales; family Burkholderiaceae_D; genus Rugamonas; species Rugamonas umbonata. The sequence goes on from NZ_JACHXS010000002.1 coordinate 364,578, forward strand.
GAACCGCTTGCCGTCGAAGTAGGACAGCCCGTTTTCGCCACCCACCCACGCCCCGTCCTGCATCGGCAGGATATGCATGACGGTCCCGATGTCCAGGCCGTCCGCCTGGCTGTACTGCCTGAGCTGGCCGTCCCGCAGGACCGCGAGCCGGTTGTTGACGGAACCGAACCAGACGCGGCCTTGCGAGTCCGTCGCGATGGCCGATGCCGCGAATGACGCAAGCTCGGGAACGCCGCCGCCCGGCGACCATTGGCCGGCGCGCCAGGTATAGAGTCCGGCCCGTCCCATGCTGACCCACAAGCTGCCGGCCTTGTCCTGCGAGAGCGCATACACGCAGGTGGCCTTGATGCCTGGCAGCGGTGGTATGGGCCGGAGACCGGTCGCGCCGGCGGTCCAGAGCTGGCCGCCGTTACCGCCTGCCCAGACGGTCCCGTCGGGGGCGCGATGCAATGCCGTGATCGTGTCGGCAAACGCAGGCCTGGCTGTGAAAGGACGCGCTGCGCTGCCGGAGCTCTCGAGATATGAGTAGTCGATCCAGGCACTGCTGCCGGGACCTGCCGCGATCGGACGCGCGCCGTAGTGCTTGTAGCTCGGGAGCGCTATTGCCTTCAGGCGCGGCAACCTGAATCTGTCCAGCCCATTCTCGGTGGCGAGCCAGACGTTGTGTTCACGATCCTCGAACAATACCGCCGGGGTCCTGCCGCTCAGGCCCTGGTCCGTGCGGAATTGCCAGGCCGGCACATGGGACAGCGTATCGGCGCTACTGGCAAGCCGGTCGATCCCTTCTTCGCTGGTGGCCCAGCCGAAGCCCGCATGATCGAAGATCAGCTCGTGGAAAACCCTGGGGGCGGGCCATGCCAGCGCCGGGCCGCGATCCGGCCCCGATACCATATGAATCCCGGGCCGTTCATCGTCTGTCGTCCAGATGCTGCCGTCGGGGTGCTCCGCCAGGTTGCCGGCGCTTTGCGCTTTCATTCGCAGATCGAAGGCCATCGCGCCGTTTTGCAGCGCATAGACACCTGTCAGCGTGCGGAGCCACAGCACGCCACGGCGGTCGAGCAGGATCGCATGAATCCGCCCTTCCGGAGCCCGGAGTCCGGGGGCTGGTCGATGCCACCGGCCGTCGCGACCCAGGTAGTGCAGGCCGCCCCCCGTGGCAAGCCACAAGCGGCCGGAAGCATCCAGCGTCGCGCCGAAGATCGTGCTGGCCGGCGTGTCGGGACTGTCCAGCCGGAAGTGCTGCATCCGGCCCTGTCGCAGCAGGCTGACGCCGCCATACTTGTAGCCGACCCATAGCGTACCGTCCCGCAGTACGCCAATGCCGGAAATGCCGGAAGAGAGCGGGGCTTCGTGGCCGGCCGCGCGCAGGAAGCGAACGCCGTCGAACTTGTACAAACCGGATGAGCTGCCGATCCATAGCCAGCCATCCGGCGTTTGCGCGATCTGGCTGATGCCGGTGGGCGCACCCTCGCGCGCCGTCCAGCTGGTGTGCAGCAAGTCGTTGGCGGACGAGGTATAGGCATGTGCCTTGCCGGCGACAGGGGCGGGCGTGGCGGCGGCCGACGAGCATATTGCCAGCGCGGCGACGATGAATGCCCAGGCCCGGGAACCACTCATGCGCGACCAGCGTGCGTCATCACGGCTGCACTGAACTGCCGTCCACCAACGGCGGCCCTTCGCCAAGCAGTGCCCTGGCCGTGGCGAGGGGGAATCCGCCTTCCGGTTTCATGCCGTGTCTTTCCGGGATGCGAGTTGATCGGCGATCGGCAGCGTGCGGATCCGCTTGCCGGTGAGCCGGAAGATGGCGTTGCAGACAGCCGGCGCGATGCCCGGAGCACCGCCTTCGCCCATCCCTTCGAACGGCGCACCGCTCTCGATGATCTCGGTGGTGAACGCCGGGCTTTCGGCCAGCCGGACAACGCGGTAGTCGTGGAAATTGCTTTCCTGGACCCGGCCCTCGGCGATCGAGATTTTCCCGAACAGCGCGGCCGACAGGCCCCAGATGGCGGCACCTTCCATTTGCGCCCTTGCCGTATCGGGATTGATCAACTTGCCCGGGTCGGCAACGGTGCAGATGCGATGGACGACGACCTGCCCATCCTCGATGGAAACTTCCGCGCTCTGGCCGACCAGGCAGTCGAGATGCTTGTGGCTGATGGCCAGCCCGATGGCGCGCTTGCCGGGCAGCGGCTTGCCCCACCCGCTGATCGCCGCAAGCCGGTCCAGCACGGCCAGTGCACGGGGATCCGACGCCAGCAGCCGGCGGCGGAACCGATAGGGGTCGGCTCCCGTTTTCGCTGCCAGCTCGTCGATAAAGCTTTCGATCGCGAAGACGGTCTGGGAGGCGCCGACCGACCGCCACATCCCGGTCGGAACGGGCGTTTCGCTGCGCACCCAGCGTCCATCCTGGTGCGGAAAGCCATACAGCGAAAAAATATTGTCGGTGACCACAGAGTCGAACTCGCCCATGAAATCGGGGAACGTGCGCGGCAGGATGGTCGGCGTCGCCTGCTTGTGCCGGAAAGCGACGACCTCCTTGCCATTCACTCCGGCGGACATTTCCGACACCCCGGCGGGTCGATAGAAATCGTGCTGGGTATCTTCTTCGCGGCTCCAGACCAGCTTTACAGGGCGGCCGGGAAACTCTTTCGCCAACAGGACAGCCTGTGCGACGAAATCGGCTTCCTGGCGCCGCCCGAAGCCGCCGCCGCCCAGGACCGGATGGATGGTCACCGCCCCAGGAGCAAGCCCGAGCAGCGATGCGGCAACGTCGCGCGCCTTGTCCGGCCGCTGCGAGCCGACCCATACCTCGCAGGAGTTCCCGTGTACCCGCGCAACGCAGGACATCGGCTCCATCGTCGCGTGGGCGAGGAAGGGTACTTCATAACGGGCGGAGATTTTTTCCCTGGCTGTCTTGATGGTTTCCGCCGGCGTGCCGACCGCTTTCACGAGTACACCGTCGCTGCCGTCCAGGTCGCGCCAGAACTGGGCGCTGATCGATTTGTCGTTCACTTGCGCGTGTTTGCCGGCACGCCATTCCGCTGCCAGCATGTCGCGGGCACGATGCGCCGTCCACCAGCGGTCCGCAACGATCGCCACCGCATCGGGCAGATCGTAGACACCCTTGATCCCCTTTTGCTTCAGCACGTCGGCGCGCGCGTCGCGCACCAGTGTCCCGCCGAATACGGGGCAGGCCACGACGGTGGCGTAGAGCATGTCCGGCAAGCGGATATCGATCGCGAACTGCGCGGTACCGTTCACCTTGGCCGGGATATCGAGGCGTTGCACCGGTGTCTTGACCAGCACCTTGCCTTTGCGCGCGACCTTGCTGATGTCGGTCGGTACCGGTTCTGCCGCCGCGCGGGAAGCGAGTTCACCGTAGCCAAGCGACCTGCCGCTTTTTGGGTGCAGGACCTTGCCGGTCTCGGTGACGCACTCGTCCGCCGGCACCTTCCACTGCCGTGCAGCGGCGGCAATCAGCATGGTTCGCGCCGTCGCGCCGGCATCGCGGTACAGGTCATGGAAACCCGATACGCCGGTGCTGGCACCGGTCAGCTGGGTGCGCAGGATCGGGCTGTTGAACTGGGGCGCCACGGCCGCAAGCTCGAATCGCACAAGCTGCCAGTCCGCATCGAGTGCATCGGCAACCACCATCGGCAGTGCGGTCGACGTGCCCTGGCCGATTTCAGCCACCGGCGAAATGACGGTGACCGTGCCGTCAGGTGCGATCCTGAGGTAGTTCAGCGTCAGAACGGACTTGTCTTGTCCTGCGGCGGCGGTGCCGTCGGCGAAAGCCAGCACATAGGCGCCGGCGCTGAGCATGGCCGCGGCCTTGATGAACGAGCGCCTGCTGAAATCCCGGGCGGTCATGTTGGCACCTTCCTGATGTCGATCGTGCGGGCTTCCTGCAGCGCAGCCTTGACCCGCGGGTAAGTACCGCAGCGGCAGATGTTCGTCATCGCCGCATCGATCTGCTGGCCGGTCGGCTTGGGATTCCCGGCCAGCAGCGAGGCTGCGGCCATCAGCATCCCGGATTGGCAGTAGCCGCATTGGGGCACCTGGTGCTTGATCCACAGCGCCTGGAGGGCATGCGGTTTTTCCTGCACGGCCAGGCCTTCGATCGTGGTGATTTTCTTGCCGACTGCGGCTTCCACGGGCAGGACACAGCAGCGGGTCGCCACCCCATCCAGATGGACAGTGCAGGCGCCGCATAGCGCCAGGCCGCAGCCGTACTTGGTGCCCGTCAGGCCCAGCTCGTCCCGGAGAACCCACAGGAGCGGTGTATCGCCCTCCGTGTCGACCGCCATCTTGCGGCCATTGACTTCTAGCGTAATCACAAAATTCCCCTTCGCTGTAACGACTGCGCGTACGGTCCGAACATCGGCTTCGGCGAAGCCCGGGCAGACCGCCCTGATCATGACGAACGTTACAAGTCATCAACATCAGCAACAAGACCGGCGAGGGTTGATTCAGATGTGCCATTGCGGCACGAATGCACGCGCCGGCGGCAGGCAAAAAAAAAGGCGCTGACACCCGAGCACGTGGGGTGAACTGAACCATTCGCTGCCATCGCTGTCTCATATCCTATTGACGATGGAGGCGGCGATGCATGGCGGCGTGTTCAACAGCTTGCTCGAACGATTGCGCGGGCAACTCGACGGGTTCTCCGGCGCCCAACTGACAACACTGCGTGCCCTGCTCGAGTCGGCGTCCTCACTGGCGACCTGTCTTGAACTGATCGAGAAGTTCGGCCGGCCCTGCGATCGTTGTCCGCATTGCGCGGCGACCCGTATCCATAGGCACGGCAGCACTGGCGGCCTGCAACGCTACCGCTGCGTGACGTGCCACCGTACCTTTAATGCGTTGACCGGCACACCCTTCGCTTTCCTGCGCCTGCGCGGCAAATGGCTGCTGTTCCTGCAGGCGGTGCTGGATTCGCGCACGGTCCGGGGCGCTGCCGATACCACGGGCATTCACCGCAACACCAGCTTTCGCTGGCGTCATCGTTTCATGGGCAGCGCACGGCACGACCGGCCACCCCGGCTGCAAGGCATTGTCGAGGCGGACGAGACCTATCTGCTCGAATCGCAAAAAGGCAGCCGGCACCTGGACCGGCCCGCGCGCCGGCGTGGCGGCAAGGCCAGGCGGCGCGGCATCTCCAAGGAACTCGACTGCATTCTCGTGGCACGCGACCGTGATGGCAAAACCCGGGATTTCGTCTGCGGCCGCGGCCCGGTCACGGCGCGGCAGCTGGCGCACCACCTGACCCCAATACTGGCCGCTGATGTCTTGCTGGTGTCGGACAGCGCTGCCGCTTACACCACATTCGCGCGCCGTGCCGGCATCCTGCATGAAGCTGTCAATCTGAGGGCAGGCGTGCGCACCCGCGGCGCCATCCACCTGCAACATGTGAATGGCTATCACAGCCGTTTTCATGGCTGGCTGTCGCGCTTCAATGGCGTGGCGAGCAAATACCTGCCGAACTACCTGGGCTGGCGCCATGGCCTCGACGGGTGCCGTTGGCTGGCTCCGGCAGACTGCCTGATCGCCGCGCTGCGCGGCAATGTCGCTCTTTCTTGATGACCTGGCGAAACTTCCACAGGTTCGGGTGACAGCGCCAAAAAAAACCGGGCCGAAGCCCGGTCGAATTCAGCAGGAGACATCATTTCTGCTCGAGGATCCATTTCACGATCGTGTGTGCATCGGCCTCGCTGACCTGGGGGCTGGGCGGCATTGCCAGCGGCCCCCAGACGCCCGAGCCGCCCTTGATCACCTTCGTGACGAGCCTGGCTTCGGCATCCTTCTGGCCGGCGTACTTGGCGGCCACGTCCTTATAGGAAGGCCCAACCAGCTTGCTTGCCACGGCATGGCAGGCCATGCAGTTCTTTGCTTTCGCCAGGTCGGCGTTCGCCATGGCGGGAAGGGCGGCCACTGCAGCCGCCAGCAATATGCCGGCTGTGATCAGGCGTTTCATCGGGTTCTCCAGAATTGATCTCTGTCCAGATTCTAGCTGCTGCGAACGCCTGCGATTCATGCGCCGGCGGCACAACTGAAACGACAGCGGACCTTATGGGCACCCCAACGACTCGCCGACAACTCAGCGCTTCGGCAAGCCAAGCCCGTTCGTCTCCAGGCCATGCTGCTATCCAAGCCATGGACGCTATCCCAAGGCATGGATGCTATCCCTGCACCGGGGCCAGTCATCCTATTGATGCCTCGCGGGAAAAACTATAAGGAAGCCGGGCGGCATTGTCGCGTGCGAGGGCACCGGTTACCTTTTGCTGGCCTGTTCCGCTTGTGAATCGGGAGGCGCCCCAGGGTGCCGCCGGGACGAAGAAGTCCAGAGCACATTGCAAAACTACCTGATCGAGAACCATGACAACCACCACGCACATTCTCACCGCTTCGCTGCTTGCCGGCGCCCAGATGGCGCATGCCGCCGAACCCTCGCCGGTCCCCGAGCACCGGGTCGCCGAATTTCTGAAGGTATTGAACAGCGGCGGCGGCAAGCCGATCGAGCAGCTGCCGCCAAAGGAAGCGCGCCAGGTGCTGGTTGGCGCGCAGGCGTCGGTACCGACCGATCTGTCGTCGGTGGAGGTGACGAACAGGACCATCACCCAGGACGGCCAGAAGGTCGACCTGACGATCATGCGTCCGCGCGGCGCGAAGGCCGATGTGCCGGTGTTCATGTTCTTCCACGGCGGTGGCTGGGTGCTGGGCGATTTCCCAACCCACTCCCGGCTGGTCCGCGACCTGGTGAACCACTCCGGCGCGGCCGCGGTGTTCGTCAACTACACCCCGTCTCCCGAGGCCGGGTATGGGGTCGCCATCAACCAGGCGTATGCGGCCACGAAATGGGTTGCGGCACATGGCAAGGAGATCAAGGTGGACGGCACCCGGCTGGCGGTGGCCGGCAATAGCGTCGGTGGCAACATGGCGACCGTGGTGAGCCTGATGGCCAAGGAGAAGGGACTGCCGAAGATCAGCTTGCAGCTCCTGCTGTGGCCAGTGACCGATGCCAGTTTCGATACCGGATCCTACCAGCAGTTCGCGAACGGCTATTTCCTCAGCAAGGGCATGATGGAGTGGTTCTGGGACAACTACACGAAGGATCCCGCAAAGCGTGCGGAAATCACCGCTTCGCCGCTGCGGGCGACCACGGCTCAATTGCAGGGCCTGCCGCCGGCACTGATCCAGACCGCCGAAATGGACGTGCTGCGCGACGAGGGCGAGGCGTACGGCCGCAAGCTCGATGCCGCCGGCGTCGATGTGACGATCACACGTTATAACGGCTTGATCCACGACTACGGGCTGCTCAATGCGCTGGCGACGGTGCCGGCGGTGGAAGCGGCGATGCGCCAGGCCGGGGCCGAGCTGGCGAAGCACTTGAAATAAGCCGAAAGCCAGTGTGCGCTGGTGCCTGCCGTGGAAACGGAGGTGCCGGCGCCATTGCCGCTGCCTGCCAACCAAAGGAACCCTACCATGCAGATCCCGCCCGCGACGCCCGTGCAGGTCGCCGAACGCTTCTTCTCGCACTGGAACAACAACCGCATCGACGAAGCGCTGTCGATGCTTGCCGACGACGTCCTGTATGACAATGTGCCGTTCCCCGATATCGTCGGCCGGGACGCGGTCGGGGCCTTTCATCGCGGCTTCGGTGTCGGCACGGAATTCCTGCTGGACTGGCAGGTCACCCACATTGCCGCGGCCGGAAATGTCGTCCTGAACGAACGTATCGACATCTTCCGGCACCGGGACGGAGGCGCCATCACACTGCCCGTGATGGGTACGATCACCGTGGAGAACGGACAGATCACGTTGTGGCGCGACTACTTCGACCCGGCGGACTTCGACCGTCAGCTGGCCAAGGTCCGCGGCGCGGCTGCGGGCTAGCGGGGCGGCCGCGGCACAGGGATCAATCCGACAGGAAGCGCTGCGCCAGGTTCTGCTGGCGGAACTGCTCCGTCACGAAGTCGACAAAGGCGCGGGTCTTGGCCGGCATCAGCTTCTGGCTGGTGAAGTACAGCGAGATCGCGCCAGGCTCGTCGTACCAGCCGGGCAGTATCCGGACCAGCTCGCCGCTTTCCAGATGATGCAGCACATGGGGCATGGCCATCAGGCCGATCCCCATGTGCATCAGCACGCTTTGAACCAGCGCGTCGGGGTCATTGACGGCAATCACGGCGCGCTGCTCGCAGGCCTGCGTCTCGCCGCCACGGTTGCGCAGCACGCGGCGGGCGATACGGCCGCTGGAAACCGAACGCATGACGACGCCTTCATGGTCGATGAGATCGGCTGGCCGTTCGGGAGGCTTCCGGCCGCGCATGAAGTGCGGCGTGGCCACCGCCACGATGTGCAGCCGTGCCAGCTCGCGTGCGACCACGCCCGGCGGCAGGTCGAAACCGCCGCCCACCGCGGCGTCGAAACCGTCGCGTATCAGGTCGACCTGGCGGTTGTCGAAATACCAGTCCGGCAGCACGGCAGGGTAGCGCTCCACGAAGGCCGGCATCATCGGCAGCAGGAAATCGGTGCCGAAGCGGTGCGCCGCGCTCAGTTTCAGCACGCCGGCCGGCTGGCCGGCCTTGGCCGTCACCTCGGCAATCGCGTCCTGGATGCTGTCCAGTCCTCCGGACACGGCGTGCAGGAAGCGTTGCCCCGCTTCGGTCAGCGTCAGGCCGCGCGTGCTGCGCTGGAACAGTCGCACGCCCAGGTTGCGTTCGAGTTGCGCGACATTGCGGCTGACCGCCGCTGGCGTCAGGCCAAGCCGGCGCGCCGCGGCGGAAAAGCTCGCGGACTCGGCGCTTCGCACGAACGATTCGAGATTCGACAGGGTTTCCATCGCTGCTCTTTCAATGATTACTTGAAGCTGATTATAGACAGCTGCTAGTACCGGTTGAAATCCAATACGCCGATACTTCTTTCACCAACTACCCCAACCGAAAGGAAACATCATGAATACCTCCCGCAACCTGCAAGGCAAGATCGCTCTCGTGACTGGCGGAAGCCGCTCGATCGGCGCCGCCATCGCCAGGCGCCTGGCTGCCGATGGCGCCACGGTGGCCATCACCTACAATGCGTCGCCGGACAAGGCCAATGAGGTCGTGGCAACGATCGAGGCGGCCGGTGGCTCGGCGATCGCCGTGGCGGCCGATGCCGGCAATCCGCGCGCGGTGCGCGCCGCGGTGAACAACGTGGCCGAGCGCTTCGGCCGCATCGATATCCTCGTCAACAATGCCGGCATCAGTGTGCTGGGCGCACCGACCGACATCGCCTTCGAAGACTTCGAACGCATCCTCGCCGTCAACGTCACCGGTGTCTTCGTCGCGACGCAGGAAGCGCTGCGCCACATGGGCGAGGGCGGCCGCATCATCCACATCGGCAGTTCGATGGTGCAGTACGCCGCGTTCCCGACCGCGTCGGCCTATACGCTCACCAAGGGAGCCGTGACCGGCTTTACGAAAGGACTCGTGCGCGACCTGGGGCCGAAAGGCATCACCGTCAACACGGTGCATCCCGGCCCGACCAACAGCGACATGAACCCGGCCGATGGCGCCGTGGCTGATTTCGTCAGGCCCGGTATTGCCGCTGGCCGGTATGGCGAAGGAAGCGACATCGCCGCCGCGGTCAGCTATCTGGCATCGAGCGAAGCATCGTTCGTCAGCGGTGCCGAGCTGCTGGTCGACGGCGGCTTCACGGCCTGATTCACCGACTACGAGGAGAACATCATGAAGATCGGAATCATCGGCGCCGGTGCGATCGGCACGGCCATTGCACGTACCCTTGCGAATACCGGTATCGACGCCGTCATCGCCAATCGCCGCGGCCCGGCTTCGCTGGCCGTGCTCGAAGCGGAACTCGGTGCGCACATCCGCGCAGCGACGGTGGAGGAAGCAGCCCGCGCGGACATCGTGTTCCTGGCCGTGAACTGGTCGAAAATCCCGGAAGCCGTACGCGGCCTGGGACCATGGGAGGGGCGCATCGTCATCGACGCCAACAATCCGATCGAAGCGCCGACCTTCCGGCCCTTCGAGCTGGACGGGCGCGCATCCAGCGAGGTGGTGGCCGGGATGCTGCCGGGCGCGCACGTGGTCAAGGCTTTCAATCACCTGCAGCCGGCATTGCTGGCGAGCGACCCCGGTGCGCAAGGAGGGCGGCGCGTGCTGTTCGTGGCGGGCGATGCGGCGGAAGCAAAGGCCGAGGTCCTGCGGCTGATCGACCGGTTGGGCTTCTTCGGCATCGATCTCGGCTCGCTGGCCGGCGGCGGGCGGCTGTCGCAGTTTCCCGGCGGGCCGCTGCCATCGCTGAACCTGGTGAAATTCGGCTAGGTATGGACGCGCTGGCGCTGCGGCACGCGGCGCGGCGATATTCTGTACGGGAGACTGGCGACAGGCTTGGAACAAGCCATTGATCTGGCGGGGAAAACGGCGAGAAGCGTTTATTGCCGATAAGTGTTGTGGTGCCGGGAACCGGAATCGAACCGGTACGCCTTGCGGCGCGGGATTTTGAGTCCCGTGCGTCTACCTATTCCGCCATCCCGGCAACGCGCCGTGCATTATCACTGATTTGCCCAGCAGGAGCAACCCTGCCCGCCGTCGTGTCGGCGGCAAGTGATGATGACTCGGCCCGGCGCTCGCGTGCGGTAAGTAGTCTTCTCCATGCCGGCGGACACTTTCGATAGGTATCATGTCGAGACCGGAAGTTTTTACATGGCGTTTCCCCAGTCCGCATCGACCAGCACAGAGTCCAGAACATGTCCGCACCGCTACAGCCTCACCCGCCCGGTACAGCCGGCGACGCACTGCCCCTGCTGAATCCGCATCCACGCGTCAGCATAGTGCCGATCTTCGACGGCCACCAGTGCGTCGTCATCGACGACTTCATGCTCGAGCCCGAGGCGCTGGTCGATTTCGCGGCAAGCAACCACGCGTTTTTCGCGAAGCAGCCGGGCAATTATTATCCCGGCCCGGAACTGCCGCTGGGCGGCGCGCTCGCGGCACGCATCCACGACAGCTTCCTGCTGCATGCCCGCGCGCCGCTCAAGGTACGGCGGGTCGTCGGCATGCTGAGCCGGCTGTCGCTGGTGACCCAGCGCCCGGACCAGGTGCTGCCGGGCCAGCGCCTGCCGCACCGCGACACCGCCGGCCTGCCCCCAGGGGAGGAAAGGGCGGCCATGGTCCTGTATCTTTTCAAGGATGAGCGTCATGGCGGCACCAGCTTTTTCAAGCCAAGGATGCCGATGGCGGAGATCACGGCGATGCTCCAGGAATTGCGGCGCCAGGAGCGCGCCGGCGAGGTGGAGACTGCGGATGTGCCGGCCACTTTTGCGATCGGTTCGACCCGCTGGTTCGAGAAGGTACTGACGATACCGCCGCGCTACAACCGGGCGATTTTCTACAATGGCGGGCTCTTCCACTCGGGCGACCTGCACGCCCCCGACCTGATGGTGAACGATCCGCGCACGGGACGCCTGACGGCCAATGCCTTCTTCCACGTACGCATGGCCACGACCTGATCATGCGCTCATCGGACAGCTTATCCGGACGATTTCCCGTCATTTTCAAGCATTGCGCGCTCCATCAGGGCGCCGTGCACTTCATCCCCGCTTTTCTGCGTTTCATCGCTTCCCGCTGCCCTCCCGGAGTTTCCTTTGTTACCTTGCATACGTCGCCGCACATTACATAAGAGGCGGTGACCACCTGGCAAACCACTTCGGAGATTCAAATGAACACATCGTTTATCGGCGCAGCAGCAGTCGTCCTCAGCATCCTGGCCCCGTTCTCGGCACAGGCACAGGCCCCGGCCCAGGCGGACCAGCCCACCATTGCCGTCACGGCGCCGCGCCAGTCATACACGCTGGGTGCCGGCGAGTTCAACGACTTCGCCAACGCCTACAAGCTGAGCAACGGCCAGGTGGCCCAGTTCACCCAGCGCGGCAACCATTACTACGTGCAGCTGAAAGACACATACCGCCAGCTGCAGCGCGATGAACGCAGCGGCCAGAAACCTGCCGTCACCCGCCTGCGTGCAGTCGGCCCCGGCGCTTTCGTCACCGACAGCGGTGCCGAGCTGAGCTTCCGCGACCAGGGTGACGAAGTGACGATCAGCGGCTTCGAGCGGTTGCCGGATGCCCGCGTCGCCGCCAACGAGGTAAATGTGCGGATGATCGCGAGTCGCTGATGCGATGAGCACCCAACGGCAAAAGGCCCGCGTCAGCGGGCCTTGTCGTTTCTGGAGCCGGTGCGCGGTACAGCGCATTCAGCGGCCTGGAACCCGCCGTCGATCGCCGATCCGGCACCTGCCGCTCAGGCGCGAGGACCTGCTGTGACCGGCGCACCGTGACACGGCAAATACGCCGAATTACTGACTGATATCGTCCCTTTGGGCGCTTATATAGACAAGTTGCGGCCCTGTCTGATCGCCACGCGGCCGCGTTGCGTTCCATCCGGGATGGCGTGCATTTCATCCCCCCTTTTCTACGCTTCATCGCTTACCGCTGCTCTCGCGCGGTTGCCTTTGTTACCTTAGATACGTCGCCGCACATTACACAAGAGGCGGTGACGACCTGGCAAACCACTTCGGAGATTCACATGAACAAATCGTTTATCGGTGCAGCAGCAGTCGTCCTCAGCATTCTGGCCCCATTCTCGGCACAGGCGCAAACCCAGGCCCAGGCAGACCAGGCCAGCGTTGCGGTCACGGCGCCGCGCCAGTCGTACACGCTGGGTGCCGGCGAGTTCAACGACTTCGCCAATGCCTACAAGCTGAGCAACGGCCAGGTGGCCCAGTTCACCCAGCGCGGCAACCACTACTACGTGCAGCTGAAAGGCTCGTACCGCGACCTGCAGCGCGACGAAGGCAGCGTCCAGAAACCGCTCGCCGCGCGCCTGCGTGCAGTCGGCCCCGGCGCTTTCGTCACCGACAGCGGTGCCGAGCTGAGCTTCCGCGACGAGGGTGACGAAGTGACGATCAACGGCTTCGAGCGGCTGCCGGCTGCCCGCGTGGCCGCCAACCAGGTGAATGTACAGATGATCGCGCGTCGCTGATGCGATGACATCAAACGACAAAAGGCCCGCATGAGCGGGCCTTGTCTTGTCTGGAACCGGTATCCGGAACCGGTGCTTACGCTGCCAGGCGCAGCGGTACCGGATCGAGGCGTTCGTGCAGCAGTTCGAACACGTCGTCCTTGGTCAGCACATAGCGTTCCATCAGCACGTCCTTCAGCGATTCCATCACGGCGCGGTAATCGCCGATCGACTTCAGCGTTTCGCTGTACAGCTCGTCCGCCTTCGCTTCCACCTGCACCAGCGTGTGCTCGCCGCTCATCTCGTTCTTGAACTGGCTGTAGTCCAGCTTCGAACGGGAGTACATCGACAGGCTGTTGACCATCGTGTGCAGCATCGAGGTCGCCTTCTGGATATCGTTCTGGCTGCCGACCGAGATGCCGCGGGCGCCGTAGAAGAGTTCTTCCGCCGCGACGCCGCCATACAGCTGCATCACGTCGCGTTCCAGTTCTTCCAGCGTGCGCAGCGACATGTCGTCACCGGCGGACAGCACATAGCCCAGCGCGTTCAGCTTCGAGACCGATTCCGTGCTGATCTTCAGCAGGTGCGATTTTTCCTTCACTTCGTCCAGCGACATGCCGGCGCGCAGGTAGGGATCGATCTGCATGAAGAAGTGGCCCAGCTCGTGCAGGGCGATACGCTCGCGCTGGCGGGTTTTCTCGGCGGTCGTGGCGCGGTCGGTCAGGCCGATCGTGGCGCGTTCGAAGGCGCGGAACATCAGGTCGGTGTTGATCACCACCTTGTCCTGGATCGACAGCAGGGAGGCGCGGTCGACCACGGTTTCCAGCAGCGCCGGCGACAGGTTCTGGGTGATCTCGGCAACCTGGTCCAGGTTCATGTCGTTCCAGTCCACCAGGCCGTCTTCCTTGCGCTTCAGGAAGGAGTTCAGCAGCTCCTTGCGCTCCATCTTGTTCGGCAGGCGGAAGTTGATCTTCACCGAGAAGCGGCGCAGCATCGCTTCGTCCATCTGCGAATTGTTGTCGTCGAAGTTCGACGCCACCACCCAGATCACGCCCTTGCCCTCGTCGCTCTTCACGCCGTCCAGCAGGCCCAGCAGGGTATTGGCGGTGTCGTCTTCCCATTTCTTCTCGCCGCGGCCGCGCGGCATGAACAGCGCCTGTGCTTCGTCGAGGAAGATGATGCAATTGCCGCGCGCGGCCGCCTTGCGGTACAGCGCGTTCAGCGATTTCGAACCGCCGCCGATATAGCCCGATTCCAGTGCCGAGCCGGAAGCCGAGATCAGCGGGTAGCCCAGACGCTTGGCCAGGTAGCCGGCCAGCTTGGTTTTACCCGTGCCGGCGGGGCCCGTCAGCATCACGTTGAACGGCTTGTCGATGTTGTGCTGCTTGTAGACCGCGCGGTTGCGGATCATGTCTTCCAGGTGCAGCACTTCCTGCTTGATGTCTTCCATGCCGATCAGGTCGTCCATCGAACCCTTCAGCTTGTCCGGGGTGATCACGGACGCGGAGGCGCCGCCCATGCCGGGAATGCCGAACTTCAGCACGAACAGCAGCAGCGTCACGAGGAAGATGTCGAATGCATGGCGCTGCACGAATGCCGTCACGGCGGCCATCGTGCCACCGTCGTCCTGCAGCACGGCCTTGTGGGTGGCCAGGTAGTCCTCTTTGGCGATCGCGTACGGCAGGCCGTTACGCAGCAGCACTTCACGTTCCAGGCTCAGGTGGGAGGTGCTGGGCACCTTTACCACGTGCAGTTGGGCCGAATCCTTGAACTTGTAGATGTAGCGCGGCGAATCCGACAGCGGGCGGGCGATCAGCAGGTAATCGAGCCGCGCACGCTGGCCGACGAGGGCCGTGATTTCCGAAATGTTCTGCGACCGGACGACCGGGCTGGCGTCCTGCGCGACCTCGGCGCGGATGACGGCGAAAACCACGGCTGCGACAACCAGCCCGACCAGGGCGAGGCGCACCCAGGTGTTCTTGAGCGCAAGCTGAAGTTTATAGAAATTGAACATGTGGCAGACTCAACAATTACAGACACGGATGAAGGTCGTTCGCCCGGGCACGATGTGCGGTTGTGGGGCGCATCGGCACAAGCTGGAAATCCGGCACGCGAATATGGCACTGCCGGAGTGGCGTTGGGCGGGCATGGGCGCTGCCTGACTGGCAGCTTGTATCTGATGACCTGTGAGCGGTCTTTAATGCCGAGCGGCAACGTAGCGTATATGTGGACTATACCGGGCTACACAAGCTTTGTCTTTAGTTTCCTGAAGAAAAAATCCTGAGGCACAACAGCTTTTGCAACTGTTAATTTCAGTCTGTCTAGCCTGATTTGCAAAGCTTATTGCACTGCATCGTAGCGGCGGTCGATACGGTCCAGCGAGCCGTCGCGGCGCATCGTGTCGAGCACCGCATTCATCCGTTCCACCAGCGGCTCCGGCACGCTGCGATGGCACGCCAGGTACAGGCCGACGCGGTTGAAGACCAGCACCGGCACGAGCTGGCCATTGCGTCCCAGCCGCCGGGTGGTCTTCAGTTCCGGCCGCGCGGCCACGGCCCACAGGTCGATCCGGTTCATCAGCAGCTTTTCCGCGTTGACGTCATCGTTCTGCACCGCCTCCACGTTGAAGCCGCGGCTGCGCAGGTAGTCGTCGCGCGCATCGCCGCCGTAGGTGCCGATGCGCAGCGGCCGCGCATCCTCCAGCGTGCGCAGCTGCAGCGGCCGGTCGGCACGCGCCATCAGCACCCAGTCCGACTGCACGATCGGTCCCACCCACTTGAAGCCGGCTTCGCGTTCGGCGGTGCGGGTGGTGGAATACACGCAGGTCAGCGGATCGCGCTGCGCCTTCATATAGGCGCGCTTCCACGGCAGCAGGTCGATGGTGTGCGGCACGCCGGCGCGCTCGAGCATCTCGCGCACCTTGTCGGTCTGGCGCCCGGTGGGTTTGCCGTCGACGAGCATGCTGGTAGGCGGCGTGTGCTCGCCGGTAATGACGAGGTGCGGCCAGGCAGCCGGTGCATCGGCAACCGGTTTGGTCCCCAGTTTGGTCGCCGGTGCCGCGGCGGCAGGCCGGCTGGCGCCGAGCGTCAAGGCTGCCAGCACGGTCGATGCCGCCAGTGCGGCCAGCGCAGGCAGGGCAACAGCGCCCAGCCTGGAAACCATGCCGGTCACGGTGCGGTGCGGCGGAACAGGCGGAAACGCTCGCTGCGTTCGCTGACGCGGCGGCCTTCCCACAGCAGCGTCCAGTTGCCGGGCGGGTCGCTTCGCACGCCGCGCGTGTAGTCCTGCCACAGCAGCAGGCGGCACTGGGCGTGGTCCATGCTGTTGAACGGCAGCTTGCCGAAATAGGCGAACGAGGCGCGCTGGGCCGGGCCGGCGTTGCTGGTCACGCAATCGGTATCCGGCGGCAGCACGGCCGCGGCCTGGCGCGCCACCGTGGCATAGCTCTTGTTGTAATTGGTGAGCGGTAAAAACAGCGTCATCCACAGGATCCAGATCAGGATCACGCCGCCCGAGGACAGCACCACGGCGCGCCACAGCACCGACGGCCGGCGCGAGACGCGCCAGTGCACCAGCAGGAACCAGCCCAGCGTGGCCGCGGCGGCCACGACCAGTGCCAGCCAGTTCACTTCCGGCACATAGCCGGGCACCAGCCGCAGCACGTTATGGGCGGGCTTCGGCGGCCAGCCCGTCAGCTGGGCATACCAGAACAGCCACAGCATGGCCGCGCACAGGGTCAGCACCATCACCGAGAACCAGTCGATGGCGTTGATCGCGCCGCGCTGCACCGTCAGCAAACCGAACGCGGCCATGATCGCCAGCGGCGGTACCAGCATCAGCAGCTGGGCATGCTCCGGCGCCGGGTGCATCAGCAGCATCACGATCGAGACGGCGACGAAGGTGGTCGGCACCACGATGTGCAGCAGGTTGTTCTGCCGGCGCCATGCATAGGCGGCCCACAGTGCGAACGGCCAGGCAGGCCAGAAGAACCATACGCCGTCGCGGACGAAGATCTGCAGCGGGCGCAGGCTCGGCAGCGCCAGCTGGGCCATGTTCCAGGTATTCCAGGCGGCCACCGGTGCCTGGCCGTAGGGCTGCGCGATCAGTGTCGGTACCAGCCACGGCAGCGTGACGGCAGCGGCCACGCCGAGCGAGGCCAGCAGGTGCGGCAGCGCTTTGCCGGCCGGGACCGCCAGGAAGCGGGTGCAGATGAACAGCGCCACCAGCACGAACGCGGGCGGTACCCAGCCGCGCGTCAGCGTCATCAGGCCCAATGCCAGGCCGATCAGCGCGGCATTGCGCCAGCACGGCTTTTCCATGTAGCGCACCGAGCGGTACAGCGTGAGGGCGAGCAGTGCCGTCAGCAGCGGCTCGGCCGTGGTTTCGTGGCCATGCTGCAGGAAGCCCAGGCAGCCGAGGTAGATCAGCAGCGCGGCATCGGCCAGCGTGCGGCCGAAGTCGTCCGGCTCGGGCTGGCCGCCGAAGGCCAGCTTCAGCGGCTGCGCTTCGGGGCGCCGGCCCAGGTTGAAGGTGGCATACCACAGCGACAGCACACCCAGCAGGAAGACGCCGATGGTGGCGATGCGCGCCGCCAGCACGTCGCCGAGGAAGCCGCCGAACAGCTTGATGCACAGCGCGCCCAGCCAGAACATCAGCGGGCCTTCCTCGGGCATCGACATGCCGGCGATGTTCGGCCACAGCCAGTCCTGCCAGGTGCCGTGCGCCATCGTCCACATGATGCCGAAGCTGGCGGCATCGTCGTTCTTCCACGGTTCGCGTCCGATTACGCCCGGCAGGATGTACAGCATGGCCAGGGCGAATAGCGCCCAGCGGGGCAAGGCAAGGACGGCGGAGGCGGGAAGGCGGACTGGCTTCATTAATCGGTCGTGCTGACGTTGGAAACAGGAGTATCGGTGATAACAATAAAAAAAGGCAGCCGCAGCTGCCTTTTTTCGTTCGCGGGGCGATTAGCCTTGCGAAACGGCGGTCTTCGAACCGACTTTGCCGAACTTCTGGCGGAATTTTTCCACGCGACCGGCGGTGTCGACGATCTTGTGCTGGCCCGTGAAGAACGGGTGCGATTCCGACGAGACTTCGATCTTGACCAGCGGGTATTCCTTGCCGTCCAGGGTGATCTTGTCGCGGGTGTTGATCGTGGAACGGGTCACGAACTTGAAGTCGCAGGACAGGTCGTGGAACACAACTTCGCGGTAATCCGGATGAATTTCGTTTTTCATGATGCTTCTCTATAAAGTTTGGTAGCCAAACAGCACTTCGGCGGTCCAACAGCTTCTCGACCCGATTACTGATCACTTGCCAGGGTTAAAAACAGCCGAAAATTATACACCAATCGATCCAACAAAATGGGGACGGACCCTGTTTTCCAGGAAATTTCCTGAAAAACAGGGTCCGTCCCCAATTTTGCGGCAACTTTTTGTTAGCCGCCGCGGCGCATCATGTCGAAGAACTCGGTATTGGTCTTCGTGGCGCGCATCTTGTCGAGGATGAACTCCATCGCTTCGATCTCGTCCATCGAGTACAGCAGCTTGCGCAGGATCCAGATCTTCTGCAGCTCGTTCGGCTTGATCAGCAGTTCCTCGCGGCGCGTGCCGGATTTGTTCAGGTTGATCGCCGGGTAGACGCGCTTCTCGGCGAGGCGGCGCTCCAGGTGCACTTCCATGTTGCCGGTGCCCTTGAATTCTTCGTAGATCACGTCATCCATGCGCGAGCCGGTTTCGATCAGGGCGGTGGCGATGATCGTCAGCGAGCCGCCTTCCTCGATGTTGCGGGCGGCGCCGAAGAAGCGTTTCGGACGCTGCAGCGCGTTGGCGTCCACACCGCCGGTCAGCACCTTGCCCGATGCCGGGATCACGGTGTTGTAGGCGCGGGCCAGGCGGGTGATCGAGTCCAGCAGGATGACCACATCCTTCTTCATCTCGACCAGGCGCTTGGCCTTTTCCATGACCATCTCGGCAACCTGCACGTGGCGGGTGGCCGGTTCGTCGAACGTGGAGGCGACGACTTCGCCGCGCACCGAGCGCTGCATTTCCGTCACTTCTTCCGGGCGTTCGTCGATCAGCAGCACGATCAGCGTCACGTCCGGGTGGTTGGCCGTGATGGCGTGCGCGATATGCTGCAGCATCACGGATTTGCCGGATTTCGGCGACGCCACCAGCAGGCCGCGCTGGCCCTTGCCGATCGGCGCGATCAGGTCGACGATGCGGCCGGTGATGTTCTCGGCGCCGTTCATTTCGCGCTCGAGGCGCAGCGGCTCGTTCGGGTGCAGCGGCGTCAGGTTCTCAAACAGGATGCGGTGCTTCGAGGCTTCCGGCGATTCGCCGTTGACCTTGTCCACCTTGACCAGTGCGAAGTAGCGTTCGCCATCCTTCGGCGTGCGCACTTCGCCTTCGATCGAGTCACCGGTATGCAGGTTGAAGCGCCGGATTTGCGACGGCGAAATATAGATGTCGTCGGTCGACGCCATGTAGCTGGCGTCCGGCGAGCGCAGGAAGCCGAAGCCGTCCGGCAGCACTTCCAGGGCGCCATCGCCGAAGATCTGCTCGCCAGCCTTGGCGCGCTTCTTCAGGATCGCGAACATCAGCTCCTGCTTGCGCAGGCGGGCCGCATTGTCGATATCCAGACTGATGGCCATTTCCAGCAACGCCGAAACGTGCAAGGCCTTTAATTCAGATAGATGCATAGGTGTTTGAGTGTCCCGTGACGGGAAAGTAAGGTAGGGGAGGGAACTGCGTGGGCTATTAATATATCGGGGGGCTGGTGCCTCGGTCCCGGCCAGGCAGGTGGTGCTGCGGGCGCAACACCACCTATATTACTCAAATATTGCTGTCGATGAAAGAGGTCAGCTGGCCTTTCGCCATTGCGCCTACTTTCTGGGCAGCCGGCACGCCGTTCTTGAACAGGATCAGCGTGGGGATGCCGCGAATGCCGAACTTGCCCGGCACGGTCTGGTTTGCATCGACGTCCAGCTTGGCGATCGTCAGCTTGCCGTCATATTCCTTGGCGACTTCTTCCAGGATCGGGGCAATGCTCTTGCAAGGACCGCACCATTCGGCCCAGAAGTCCACCAGCACTGGCCGGTCGGATTTCAGCACGTCGGCTTCGAACGACGCGTCGGTAATGTGTTTGATGTTTTCGCTCATGTTGTTTTCCCCTTTCGGGATCAGATTAAGTTCGCCTGGCGCGCCCGGTGCCGCCAGCCCGTTACCGGGGAGATGGAGCCGTCTCGCAACAATTCAATGTCAAGCCCATGGCAAGTCGGATGGTCCGGTGCATCACTACTGAATCACAGCCGAATTACAGCCGAGTTCAGCCGAATTACAGTGAATCACAGCGCAGCCAACGAGACTTGCAAGAGGGAATCAAGCGGGGATGGATCAAATAATAACCTATTTTCTGTCGCCGTGTAGCCGGTCGGACCTGCCGTCGGCCACGGCCAGCAGGTCGGCCAGCGCGTCGCGCGACAGCGGCTTGCTGCACGCGCCCACGATCGTCAATCCCTGCGCCATCGCCAGCAATTCGGCGGCGCGCAGGATGCCGCTGTCCATGCCCGACAGCAGTATCACGCCGCCCGTGAAACCCTGCTCGGCCACGGCGCGCAGGAACTCGATGCCGTCCATCTCCGGCAGCGACAGGTCGCAGATCATCAGGTCCGGCCGGAATGCCGGCAGCGCCTTCAGCGCGCTGCGGGCGTCGCTGGCGGCGTGGATGTGGGAGTAGCCCAGGCCGCCGATCAGGTCGGTCAGCAGTTCCAGCATGAAGACGTCATCGTCCAGCAGCAGGATGCGCAGCGTGTAGTGCATGTTCAATGATCGCCGATCGTCGTGTGATTCATGATGTATTCCCTGATTTGACCCAGCAGCGGGCGGAATTGCCCGATCAGTGCCCAGGCCCCCCGTTCGGCCGCCGGGCCGGCCGACGGCAGCGCTTCCATGCGCTCGCACAGGTCGCCCATGCCGATCGCTCCCACCGTGCGGGCGGCCGCTTTCAGCCGATGGCCCAGTTCGCGGATACGGCCAATATCGCCGGCGGCCAGCGCCTCGTCCAGTTCCGCCAGTCCCGCCTCGGCCGACTGCAGGAACTTCAAGGCGAAATTGCGGATCTTGTCCGGCTGGTAGCCCAGCACCTGGGCCAGTACGGACAGGTCGACGACCGCCGGATCGCCTGCCAGCGCTCCGTGCGGCCGTCGCGAGACGGCAACCTCGCCATCCTTGCCACCGGGGCCGCCGTCGCCATCGTCGCCACCCTCGCTGCCGGCACCCTGCGCGGACCGCTCCGGCAGCCACGCCGCGACCGTGCGCACCAGCAGCGCCGGCTGGATCGGCTTGGCGATGAAGTCGTCCATGCCGGCCGCCAGGCAGCGTTCGCGCTCGTCGCTGGTGGCGGTGGCCGTCATCGCCAGCACGCGCAGGCCGGCCAGGCGCGTGTCGGCGCGGATCCGGCGGGTCGCCTCCAGGCCATCCATCACCGGCATCTGCACATCCATCAGCACGCAGTCGAAGCGCGATTGTGCCAGTTCCGCCAGCGCTTCGGCGCCATTGCCGGCCAGCCGTACCGCGGCACCCGCTTCCTCCAGCATCTCCTGGCCGATCTGCTGGTTGAAGGCGTTGTCCTCCACCAGCAAGATGTGGAAACCCTTCAGCGAAGCCGGTTCGGCGGCCGGCACCGGCGGCAGCGCGTCGGCGGACGCATCGGCCATTACCCCGCCGATGCCCAGCTGCGCGGTAAGCCAGAAAGTGCTGCCGGCGCCGGGCGTGCTCGTGACGCCGACTTCGCCCCCCATCAGCTGCGCCAGCTCCTTGCAGATGGCCAGGCCCAGACCGGTACCGCCATACGCGCGCGTGGTCGAAGGGTCGGCCTGCTGGAACGACTGGAACAGCCGGCCCATTTCCTGTTCCGTCATGCCGATGCCTTCGTCGCTGACTTCGAAGCGCAGCAGGCAATGCGTGTCGCTACCGGCCAGGCGCCGCACGCGCAGGCAGATCGTGCCACGCTCGCTGAACTTGATCGCGTTGTTGGCGTAGTTGATCAGCACCTGGCCCAGCCGCAACGGATCGCCGCGCAGCATCGGCGGCACGTCGGCATCGATGGCGATGTCGAGGCGCAGTTCCTTCGCGGTCGCCTTCGGCGCCACCACGGTGGTCAGCGTTTCGATGACCTGGTCCAGCGTGAACTCCACTTGCTCGATGTCCAGCTTGCCGGCCTCGATCTTGGAAATATCGAGGATGTCGTCGATGATGCCCAGCAGATGTTCGCCGGCAAAACGGATCTTTTCCAGGTAATCGCGCTGGCGCGGATCGAGATCGGTCTTCAGCGCCAGGTGCGCCATGCCGATCACGCCGTTCATCGGCGTGCGGATCTCATGGCTCATGTTGGCCAGGAACTGGCCCTTGGCCTGGCTGGCTTCCTCGGCGACCTGCTTGGCCTGGTCCAGCTGCTCGGTGCGCTGCGCCACGCGTTCCTCGAGGTGTTCGTTCAGCTCGCGCAACGCCTGTTCCTGCCGCTTGGCTTCGGTGATGTCGATCGACATGCAGATCAGGTACACCGGCTCGCCATGCTCGTCGAACACGGGTTTCTTGAACGTGCGCAGAATGAGGTGCTGGCGCAGCGCCGGATTGAACAGCGTTTCCTCGTAGTCGATCTGCTCGCCGCGCGAGAACGCCTCGCGGTCGCGCCGGGTGAACGCGGCCATCTCCTTCGGCGCGTGCAGATGCGCGTAGGTGCCGTTGTGCAGGTCGGCCATGGTGTAGCCGAACTGCCGCTCGCAGGCCGGATTCATCAGCAGCAGGCGGCTATCCGGACCTTTCAGGAACAGGCCGATCGGCATCATCTGGATGATTTCCTGCAGCCGCTGTTCGCCCTGCCGCAGCGCGTCGGCGCTGTTCTTGCGCTCGGTGATATCGGTCAGGCTGGCCACGACCATCGTCGCGGCACCCAGCTCGTCGCGCATCGGCTCCGCGTTCACCGACAGCCAGCAGGTACTGCCGTTGTCGGCCGTGACGCCCATCACCACGTCGCGCACCGAGCGGCCGCTGGCCAGCGCGCGCAGCACCGGGTGCTGGTCGGCGGCGAACGGCCGGCCATCCTCGTGCATGCCGGGCCACAGCCGCGCGCCGCTGGCGGCCGCGGTCCCCAGCATGCCGCTTGCCGCGGTATTGCATTCGAGGATCACGCCTTCGCTGTTCAGCACCACCAGGCCATTGGTGACGGCATTGAATACCGAGGCCATGCGCTGGCTCGAATTGCGCAGCGCCACCTCGGCCAGGCGCCGGTCCGTGATGTCGGTGATCATCGCCAGCGTGCCGGTGTACACGCCGTCGTCGGCGTGGATCTGCGTCGTCGATACCAGCCCCCACATCGACGAGCCATCCTTGCGGTAGAAGCGCGCATCGCCCTGTTCCGCCTCGCCGGGGCGGCGGCGCTGGTGTTGCCGCATCAGCTGGGCCACGCTTTCCTCGTCGAGGAAGGAGTTCATCGGGCGGCCCAGCATCTCGTCCGGCTCGTAGCCCAGCATCCGCGCCAGCGTGGGGTTGACGAACGACGTGCGGTTGCCCGCATCCAGCATCCAGATGCCTTCGGTGGCGGTCTGCACGATCAGCCGGTAGCGCTCGGAGCTGGCGTGCAGCGCCTGTTCCGTGCGCTGGCGCTGGGTCATGTCGCGCACCGAGACCACCGACAGGCCCTGGCCCGCCATCTCGATCGGCGCCAGGTGCACCATGGCGGGGAAATGGGCGCCATCGGCGCGCCTTGCCGTCAGCACGCGGCCTGGCAGGTTCGGGCGCGAGAACAGTTCGCGCGCCAGGCCCGGCGCGCTGCGCATCACCTCCGGCAACAGCAGCTCCATCGACAGCCCGGCCATGTCGGCCGGCTGGTAGCCGAAGCAGGCCGCGGCGGCGCGGTTCACCTGTTTCACGCGGCCGGCGCGGTCCGCCACCAGGATGCCGCCCGGCATGGCCTCCAGCACCGCGGACAGCCGCTCCCGCTCGGCCACCGCGCGATCGCTGACGGGGCCCAGTGTGCCGCTCGCCAGCACGGGAAGTGCGCCTTTGCGCTCGGTCACGCGGCCGCGCACCGCGATCCAGCGGAAGCTGCCGTCGCGGCAGCGCATCCGGCATTCGTGCACCAGCAGCGTATCGTCGACGGGATCGAGGCCGATGTGCGACATGTCGTGCATCAGCTGCAGGCGGTCGTCCGGATGCACGTGCTGCAGCCAGGCGTCGCGGTCGCGCGGCGCGAAGCCCTCCGCGCCGTAGCCGAGCAGTTCGCCGGCGCGGGCCGACAGCCGCACTTCGTCGCTTTGCGGATACCACTCCCAGATGGCTTCGCAGGCCGCGTCCAGCGCGCGCTCGGCCGCCGGCGCCGGCGCGGCGGCCGGCATGGCCGGCATGGGCAGGGCCTGGACGCGCGGGCCGCGCAGCCGCCAGAGTGCCGCGCCGCCCAGCAGCACGGCCAGCGTGCCGGCGCCGATCCACGGCCAGGCCGGGCGTGGGGCCGGCTCGCGGTAGAGGAAACCGTCGAGCGGCACGCTGCGCGGCAGCATGCCAAGGGTGATGTAGGTATTGGCGATCGCCTGCCAGCGCACCGGATTGCTGTAGCCGGGTTCGACCAGCGCCTGCTCCAGCAGTTTCGCGGTCTCGCGTGCCTCGTGCATCAGGTGCTCGCGCGAATGGCCCTGCGGGTAGCGGGCGCGGATCAGGTCGACGATTTCCTCGGGATGCGCCATGGCGTAGCGCCAGCCCCGCAGCGTGGCGGCGCGCATCGCGCGGGCCCGCTCCGGATGGTTGCGCAGTTCGTCCTCGGTGGTGAACAGGTTGTCGCCGTAGAAGTCGATGCCGGCCGCACGCGGCGACAGCAGCTCGAAGCGCGCCCCGACACGGCCCAGCGTGTACGACACGTCCGTGCTGTAGCCCGACATCGCATCGACCTTGCCTTCCAGCAGATCGTCGAAGCGCTGGCTGTGCGCCAGCAGCTTCAGGTCGGAAAGCTTTACCCCCTGGCGCAGCAGGTAGGCCTGCAATTCGTCGTTGCCGGGCGCCAGCATCACGCGTGCGCCGGGCCACGGGAACGGGCTGCCGTCCGGCGTGCGGCGCACGACCAGCGCGGCAGCCGAATGCTGGAAGATCGACGCCAGCACCACCACCGGTTTGCCGGCCGCGCGGTGCAGCAGCAGGCTGCTGTTGCCGATGCCGTACTGGGCCTGGCCGGCGAGCACGGAGCGCACCGGCGTGTCGCTTGGCTGCCCCTCGAGCAGCGTCACTTCCAGCCCGGCGTCGCGATAAAAGCCCTTGTACTGGGCGGCGTAATAGCCGGCGAACTGGAACTGGTGACGCCATTTCAGCTGGACGGTGACCCGCTCCAGCCCGAATGCCGGGCCGCATGCGCACAACAGCAATGCCGCCAGTGTCAGCAGGCGGCGGCGTGCGGGGCGTACGGGATGGAGCGGCAACGGCTTCCTTTCGTGAAGTCGGCCTGTGCGGCCGGTTCGGCATTCGGGGAGAAACGGGAATATGGGAATATACAACGAGCGGCGGGCTCAGGCATGCGCGCCGGTCGCGACGCTGCCGGCGAACTGGTAACGGTGGCCGGGATGCCACATGGTGACGAGCGACGCCACCTTGCCCCCCGAGCGCGTGCGCCGGCGCAGCACCAGGCAGGGCTGGCGCGCCTCCATCGACAGCATGTCGGCAATGTCGCGTGGCGCCGCCAGCGCCTCCAGGCTGTACGTGGCGGCCTGCAGCGGGGCCGTCGCCAGCAGGTATTCGCTGGGCGTCACACGGGTGAAATCCTGCAGCAGGTAATCGGGCGCTACCTGCGGGTTGACCCAGCGGTCTTCCACCTGGATCGGCACGCCGTTCTCGTAATGGACGATGATCGAATGAAACAGGATGTGGCCGGCGGCCAGTTCGAACCCCTTGGCCAGCAATTCGTGGGCGGGTCCCTGGTCGAGCCGCTGCAGCGTGCTGCGGTGCGTGTGGCCGCGCGCGCGGATCTCGTCCGCGATGCTCCTGATTTCCAGCAGCGTGGCCTGGACCTTCTGCGGCGCCACGTAGGTGCCCGAGCCCTGCCGGCGCGTCAGGATGGACTCGGCCGTCAGCTCGCGCACGGCGCGGTTGACGGTCATCCGCGAGACGCCGAACTGCTTGACGAGCGCCTGCTCGGACGGGATCACGTCGCCTTCCTTCCAGTGCCCTGCGGCGATCTGCGCCATCAGGAAATCCTTGATCCGCTGGAAAATGGGCGTGTCCGCTGCATCGTGCCGTGCTTCCAAGTTCCCGCTCCTTCGCTGCCCCATGGTCGCGGCATTCTAGGGCCTTAATGAATTCAAAAGCAAGGGCCGGGGTGTTGGCCCGCCCGCCGCTGCCTATCATGGCGGCATACGCATACAATACATGCCAGGAGCCTTTCATGGACCACCCCACCTTCGATCCCGCCCCCGCCTCCGATAACGACGAGTTCAGTACCGACGAATTCGATACCGACGAAATCCGCTGGGCCGCCGTGCAGCGCCGCGATCCGGCCGCCGACGGCCGGTTCGTCTATTCCGTGCGCACCACCGGCGTGTATTGCCGGCCGACGTGCGGTGCCCGGCCGGCGCTACGCGCGAACGTGTCATTCCACGCCGGCACGCGGGAGGCCGAACTGGCCGGCTTCCGGCCCTGCCTGCGCTGCAAGCCCGACGGGCCGCCGCTGGCCGAGCGCCATGCCGCCCTGGTGGCCGAGGCATGCCGGCTGATCGACGCGGCGGAAGAGGAACCCGACCTGGCCACGCTGGCCGCCGCCAGCGGCATCAGCCGCTTCCACCTGCACCGCGTGTTCAAGGCGCAGACGGGCATCACGCCGAAAGCATACGCCGCCGCGCGGCGCAAGGAACGCGTGCAGGAACAGCTGGCGGGCCCGGCGCAACAGCCGTCGGTCACGCAGGCGATCTATGCGGCCGGCTACAACTCCAGCGGCCGTTTCTATGCCACCGCGCGCGAATCGCTGGGCATGACGCCCACCGCGTTCCGCCGCGGCGGCAGCGGCGCCACGATCCGCTTCGCCATCGCCCAGTGTTCGCTGGGCGCCATCCTCGTCGCCAGCACCGGCGTCGGTATCTGCGCAATCCTGATGGGCGACGATCCGGAGGCACTGGCCCGCGACCTGCAGGACCGCTTCCCGAATGCCGAACTGATGGGCGCCGAACCCGACTACGAAGCCGTGGTGGCGCAGGTGATCGGCCTGGTCGAGGCGCCGGAAACGGGCCTCGACCTGCCGCTGGACGTGCGCGGCACCGCATTCCAGCAGCGCGTGTGGCAGGCCTTGCGCACGATCCCGGCCGGCCGCAAGGTCAGCTATACGGAGCTGGCGGCCATGGTGGGCGCGCCGAAGAGCGTGCGTGCCGTCGCCGGTGCCTGTGCCGCCAATGCGCTTGCGGTGGCGATTCCCTGCCACCGCGTGGTGCGCAACGATGGCGCGCTGTCCGGCTACCGCTGGGGCGTCGAGCGCAAGCAGGCGTTGCTGGAGCGGGAGGACAGGAAGGAGCCGCTAGGGCAGGAACCTGCGCGCGAGGGCGCGAAGTGAACGTCGACTGGCAACGCGTCGAGGACGAACTGAACGCCTTCGGCTGCGCGCGGATGCCGGGCCTGCTGGCGCCGGACGACTGCGCATCGCTGGCGGCCGCCTACGACGAAGCCAGCCTGTTCCGCAGCCGCATCGTGATGGCGCGGCATGGCTTCGGCCGCGGCGAGTACCAGTATTTCAGCTACCCGCTGCCGGATCCCGTGCAGGCGCTGCGCACGGCGCTGTACGGCCCGCTGGCGGCGATCGCGAACCGCTGGCATGCGGCGCTCGGCATCGACGAACGCTATCCGCCCCGCCACGCGGACTACCTGGCACGCTGCCATGCCGCCGGGCAGGTCCGCCCCACGCCGCTGCTGCTGCGCTATGGCGAAGGCGACTACAACTGCCTGCACCAGGACCTGTATGGCGAACACGTCTTCCCGCTGCAGGCCGCCTTCCTGCTGTCGCGGCCCGGCATCGACTTCACCGGCGGCGAATTCGTGCTGACCGAGCAGCGGCCGCGCATGCAGTCGCGCGCCGAGGTGGTGCCGCTGGAGCAGGGCGACGGCGTGATCTTCCCGGTGCACCACCGCCCCGTGAACGGCACGCGCGGCGTGTACCGCGTCACCATGCGGCACGGTGTGTCGCGCCTGCGCAGCGGGCAGCGGCATACGCTGGGGATCATCTTCCACGACGCGGCCTGAGCGCGCCGCGCGCTCAGGACATCGCCGCGATCCGGTCCAGCTCCGCCACCGCATCGGCCGGCAGCACCAGCGCCGCGGCGGCGAGATTCTGCCGCAGGTGCGTGACCGACGAGGTGCCGGGAATCACCAGGATGTTCGGCGACCGTTGCAGCAGCCACGCGATCGCCACCGCCATCGGCGTGGTATCGAGCCGCGCCGCCACGGCCGACAGCGTGTCCGACTGCAGCGGCGAAAAGCCGCCCAGCGGGAAGAACGGCACGTAGGCGATGCCTTCGGCGGCCAGCGCGTCGATCAGCGCATCGTCGCCGCGGTGGACCAGGTTGTACTGGTTCTGCACGCACGCGATCGGCACCATGCGGCGTGCTTCCTGCACCTGCGCCGCCGTCACGTTAGAGAGGCCGATGTGGCGCACCAGGCCCTGCTCGCGCAGGCCGGCCAGCACGGCCAGCGGTGCTTCCAGCGAACCTTCCGCCGGGCCGTGCACATCGAACATGGCGCGCAGGTTGACGACATCGAGCGAGTCCAGCCCCAGGTTGCGCAGGTTGTCGTGCACCGCCGCCGTCAGTTCTTCCTTCGAGAACGCCGGCAGCCAGTTGCCCCCGGCGTCGCGCCGCGCGCCGATCTTCGTCACGATGCTCAGGTTGGCGGGGTAGGGATGCAGCGCTTCGCGGATCAGGCGGTTGGTGATGTGCGGCCCGTAGAAATCCGACGTGTCGATGTGATCGACGCCGCCCTCCACCGCGGCGCGCAGTACCGCGCGCGCGGCTTCCGGGTCCTTCGGCGGGCCGAATACGCCCGGTCCCGCCAGCTGCATGGCGCCGTAGCCAAGCCGGTTGACGGTGCGGTCGCCCAGTTGCCAGGTCGTGTGATGGGTAGTCGACATGCCGTTCTCCTTCATGAGTAGTAATGGACAAAGGATAAAAGCGCATCGGCTGCGCGACAATCCAGTAAAGTGTGCATGGGTTGTGCGAAAAATCGAACAATGATGGGGGAGGCAGCGATGAAAGTCGATCTTGGCGATCTGGACGCCTTCGTGGCGGTGGCGCGGGCCGGCGGGTTCCGCGATGCCGCGCGCGCCGCCGGCGTCAGCGCGTCCGGCATCAGCGAGGCGGTCCGGCGGCTGGAAGCGCGGCTCGGCGTGCGGCTGCTGAACCGCAGCACGCGCAGCGTGGTGCCCACCGAGGCGGGCCGCAGCCTGCTCGACCGGCTGGCCCCGGCGCTGAACGAGGTGCAAAGCGCGCTCGACGTGGTCAACGCCTTCCGCGACCGGCCCACCGGCACCTTGCGGCTGAATGTGCCGCTGGCCGCGTCGCGGCTGGTGCTGCCGTCGCTCGTGCCGCGCTTCCTCGCCGCGTATCCGGACATCGTGCTCGATGTCGCTGTCGAGGACAGCTTCGTCGACATGCTGGCCGCCGGCTTCGATGCCGGCATCCGCTATGAAGAACGGCTCGAGCAGGACATGATCGCCGTGCCCATCGGGCCGCGCGTGCAGCGTTTCGCCGCCGCCGCGTCCCCGGCGTATCTCGACCGTGCGGGGCGGCCCGCGCATCCGCGCGAACTGCTGCGGCATGCCTGCCTGGCCGGTTACTTTGCCGGTGGCACCGCCATGCCCTGGGAATTCACGCGCGACGGAGAAACCGTGCGGGTCGACCCGCAGGGACCGCTGCGGGTGCGGCTGGGTGCCGGAGCCGACCTCGCGGTGAACGCGGCGGTGGCCGGCGCCGGCATCGTCTACCTGTTCGAGGACTGGCTGCGGCCGTATATCGCGCGTGGCGAACTCGAGCCCGTGCTTGCGCCCTGGTGGCTCAGTTTTTCCGGTCCTTTCCTGTATTACCCGGGCCGCCGCCTGGTGCCCGCGCCGCTGCGGGCGTTCATCGATTTCATCCGCGGGGCATGACGACGCCATGGCAAAGGCGCTGTTCGCGTTGGCTCGACAGTTCCTGTCGGTACGGAACTTTTTACCCGTTCTGTTGTCCGTTCTTTTGTCTCAATGTGCCGGACTCATCCGCTAAATTTTTCACAGCAACGCCGAGCCACTGCCTTGGCGTTGGCAATACGGCCGCATCGAGCACCCGTTGCCAGCCTGCGTAGTTGGCCAGGTAGCGGCTCGCGACACCATTGAAGCGCCGCAGCCAGGTCTTGAAGCGGCTGTGCCATCCGTTCACGTTCTGGATATGGATCGCGCCGCGCGCCCGGATGCCCGCCTTCACGTTCACGGTTTCGTGCGTGATCCCTGCGCGCTGCGCGAAGGCCCGGTACGACCTGGCGGCATCGGTGACGAGTAACACGTCCGGCGCCAGCACCGGTCGCAGGTGCTGCGCCAGCTGGCTGGCACTGACCGGGCCGCGGCCGGTGACGAAGTCGCAGGTTTGCCGATTGCGGTCGCGGGCGACAAGGATGCAGTCGAACTGCTTGCTGATGCCGCGCCGGCTGGCTTTACCGCCGCGCTTGCGGGGCGGGCGGTCCATGTGGCGCGAGCCCTTTTGCGATTCGAGATGATAAGGCGTAGTAGGGGTTTCGGCGAGCACCACTCGCCGCCTACGCAGCGGTGCTCGCATGCAAGCGAGCACTCCTCCTTCGTCATATCGACGACGCCCGATAACTGCGGCCGCGGTTCCCGGCGCACGCCGGCAATGAACCGGTGGCGCCACCGGAAGCTGGTGGACCTGGCGACCGCGACCCGCTCCGCCGCGGCGCGCACGGTGGTCGAGTCGATCAGGCATTGCAGGTATGGCAGCCATTTGTCGCGCAGCCGCAGGCGGGCCAGCGGCGTGCCGGTCAGGGCGTTGAAGCTGCGCCGGCACACCACGCAGCGATAACGTTGCAAACCATTGGCATGGCCGCAGCGGTGGCACCGTGGATTGCCGCACACCGGACATGCAGGTCTGCCGGCGGCTTCCTCGATCAGGCGCAGGCACTGGCCCGGTTGCACGAAAGTGGCGAGCGCGCCTTGCAGCAAGGCGATCTCATCCTCGGAAAGCTGGAGTTTCGCAAGCGCCGCGATGACGGCGCCGAGCTCTGCTGCACCCATACGGCCTCCTGATATACATGAAGTATCTCAACAGGAGATCAGACAGCAGTTCCGGGGAGAAGTTCCCTCAGCTAAAGCGAACAGCGCCATGGCAAAAAACCATTTGACTGAACTTGTATAGACAACCTATGCTGTAACGATCCGCCACCACCCGCCATCAGGAGACGCCATGAGCGACCCGCGCTTCGATCCCACCCGCGATATCCGCGCCCCGCGCGGTCCCGACAGGACGTGCAAGACCTGGGGCGCCGAAGCGGCGTACCGGATGATCCAGAACAACCTGGACAAGGAAGTGGCCGAGAACCCGCAGGCGCTGGTCGTCTACGGCGGCATCGGCCGCGCCGCCCGCGACTGGGCGTGTTTCGATGCGATCCTGGCCGCCCTGGAAGCGCTGGGCGAAGAGGAAACGCTGCTGATCCAGTCCGGCAAGCCGGTCGGCGTGTTCCGCACCCATGCGGATGCGCCGCGCGTGCTGATCGCCAATTCGAACCTGGTGCCGAAGTGGGCGAACTGGGAACACTTCAACGAGCTCGATCGCAAGGGCCTGTTCATGTATGGCCAGATGACGGCCGGCAGCTGGATCTACATCGGCACGCAGGGCATCGTGCAGGGCACGTACGAAACGTTCGCGGAAGCGGGCCGCCAGCATTTCGGCGGCGACCTGAAGGGCCGCTGGATCCTCACCGCCGGCCTGGGCGGCATGGGCGGCGCGCAGCCGCTGGCGGCCACCATGGCCGGCGCCGTCTCGCTGACCGTCGAGTGCCAGCAGGCCAGCATCGATTTCCGCCTGCGCACGCGCTACCTCGACAAACAGGCTGCTTCCATCGACGAAGCACTGGAGATGGTGCGCCGGCACAAGGACAACGGCGAGGCCGTCTCGATCGGCCTGCTCGGCAATGCCGCCGACGTGCTGCCGGAGCTGGTGCGGCGCGCCAGGGAGGGCGGCCTGGTGCCGGACCTGGTCACCGACCAGACCTCCGCGCACGACCTGATCAACGGCTACCTGCCGCAGGGCTGGAGCGTGGCCGACTGGCAGGCCGCCCGTGCCGAGCCGGCCAAACACGCCGCGCTGCAAGCGGCGGCCGCCGCATCGTGCGCCGTGCACGTGGCGGCGATGCTCGATTTCCAGGCACTGGGCGCGCAGGTGGTCGACTACGGCAACAACATCCGGCAGGTCGCATTCGACGCCGGCGTGGAAAATGCATTCGGCTTCCCCGGCTTCGTGCCGGCCTACATCCGGCCGCAGTTCTGCGAGGGGCGCGGACCGTTCCGCTGGGTGGCGCTGTCGGGCGACCCGGAAGACATCTACAAGACCGATGCGAAGATCAAGGAACTGTTCCCGCACCACGCCAACGTGCACCGCTGGCTGGACATGGCGCGCGACCGCATCGCCTTCCAGGGCCTGCCGGCGCGGATCTGCTGGCTGGGCCTCGGCGAGCGCCACCTCGCCGGCCTGGCCTTCAACGAAATGGTGAAGAACGGCGAGCTGAAGGCGCCCATCGTGATCGGCCGCGACCACCTCGATACCGGTTCCGTCGCCAGCCCGAACCGCGAAACGGAAAGCATGAAGGACGGCAGCGATGCCGTGTCCGACTGGCCGCTGCTGAACGCGCTGCTGAATACGGCGGGCGGCGCCACGTGGGTGTCGCTGCACCACGGCGGCGGCGTGGGCATGGGATACTCGCAGCATGCCGGCGTCGTCATCGTTGCCGACGGCACCGACGCCGCCGCGGCCCGGCTGGCGCGTGTGCTCGTCAACGACAGCGGTTCCGGCGTGATGCGCCATGCCGATGCCGGCTACGACTCCGCAATCGCCTGCGCGCAACGCAATGGCCTCAACCTGCCCATGGTGAAGTAAATGACGCTGACCCTGAATCCCGGCAAGCTGACGCTGGCCGACCTGCGCGCCGCCTGGACGGCGCATGGCCCCATCGCACTGGCGTGCGAAGCCTACGCGCAGATCGACGCCGC
This sequence comes from Pseudoduganella umbonata, assembly GCF_014192225.1. Taxonomy (GTDB): domain Bacteria; phylum Pseudomonadota; class Gammaproteobacteria; order Burkholderiales; family Burkholderiaceae_D; genus Rugamonas; species Rugamonas umbonata. The sequence goes on from NZ_JACHXS010000002.1 coordinate 397,862, forward strand.
CGCCCGGGCGGTCCAGGCCATCGTGCGAAAAGGCGACGCCGCCTACGGCATCAACACGGGCTTCGGCCTGCTGGCGAAGACCCGCATCCCGGACGACCAGCTGGAGCAGCTGCAGCGCAACCTGATCCTGTCGCACTCGGTGGGCACCGGCGAGCTGATGCCCGACCACGTGGTGCGCCTGCTGATGCTGACGAAGATCGGCAGCCTGGCGCGCGGCTATTCCGGCATCCGCGCCGCCGTCATCGATACCCTGATTGCCCTGTACAACGCGGGCATCGTGCCGGCCATCCCCGTCAAGGGGTCGGTCGGCGCCTCCGGCGACCTGGCGCCGCTGGCGCACATGACGCTGGCGCTGCTGGGCGTGGGCCCGGTGCGCGTGAAGGGCGAACTGATGCAGGCCAGCGAAGCGCTCGCCGCGGCCGGCATCGCGCCCGTGACCCTGGCGCCGAAGGAAGGGCTGGCGCTGATCAACGGCACCCAGGCCTCCACCGCGCTGGCCCTGCACGGCCTGTTCATGGCCGAGCGGCTGCTGGAAGCGGGCATCGTCACCGGGTCGCTGTCGCTCGATGCCGCCAAGGGCAGCGATGCGCCGTTCGACGCCCGCGTACATGAAGTACGCGGCCAGCCCGGCCAGATCGCCGCCGCGGCGATCTACCGCCAACTGGTGGCCGGCAGCGCGATCCGCGCCTCGCACCTGCTGGGCGACGAACGCGTGCAGGACCCGTACTGCCTGCGCTGCCAGCCGCAGGTGATGGGCGCCTGCATGGACCTGATCGCCAACGCCACCCGCACCCTGCTGATCGAAGCGAACGCCGTCACCGACAATCCGCTGCTGTTCCTGGGCAGCGGCGATGCGGCCGGCGACGTCGCCATCGTCTCGGGCGGCAACTTCCATGCCGAGCCGGTGGCCTTCGCGGCCGATACGCTGGCGCTGGCCATCGCGGAAATCGGCAGCATCGCCGAGCGCCGCATCGCGCTGCTGATCGATGCCACGCTGTCCGGCCTGCCGCCTTTCCTGGTGCGCGAACCGGGTGTCAACTCCGGCTTCATGATCGCGCACGTGACGGCCGCCGCGCTGGCCTCGGAAAACAAGTCGCTGGCGCACCCGGCCAGCGTGGACAGCCTGCCCACCTCCGCCAACCAGGAAGACCACGTGAGCATGGCCACGTTCGCGGCGCGCCGGCTCGACGAGATGGCGCACAATACGGCGGCCATCGTCGGCATCGAGCTGCTGGCGGCCGCCCAGGGCATCGACTTCCACCGGCCGCTGACGACGTCGCCGCACCTGGAACACGTTCACGCCCAGTTGCGGCGGCACGTACCGTTCTACGATGCCGACCGTTACTTCGCACCCGATATCGAGGCGGCGAAACGGCTGGTGCTGGATGGCGCCCTGTCGGCCGACTGCCGCCCGCTGTTCACACCGCTTCACCCGTGACACCCAAAACCGGTGACAGACACCGGTTTTTTTGCAACGAACATTGCCTGGAAATTGGAGCCTGTCACCGGTTTTGCACCGCTGCACACGCAAGGAGGCTGGAGTGGATTTTCATTTTGAAGCGGGCACGCTGCCGCTGCTGGTCTCGATGCCCCACGTGGGCACCGCCATTCCAGACGATATCGCCGCCGCGATGACACCGGCCGCGCTGCCGAAAGCGGATACCGACTGGCACCTGCGCGAGCTGTACGGCTTTGCCCGCGATATCGGCGCATCGACCCTGGCGGCGCACTGGTCGCGCTACGTGATCGACCTGAACCGGCCCGCGGACAACACCAACCTGTATCCGGGCCAGGACACGACCGGCCTGTGCCCGCTCGATACGTTTGGCCGCGAACCGCTGTACCAGCCGGGCCGGGCGCCGGACGACGCGGAAGTGCGGCGCCGCCTGGCCCTGTACTGGCAGCCGTATCACGAGCGGCTGCGCGCCGAGCTCGGCCGGCTGCTGGACCGGCACGGCCGGGTGGTGCTGTGGGAGGCGCATTCGATCGCCTCGGTCGTCCCGCGCTTCTTTGAGGGCAAGTTGCCCGACCTGAACTTCGGCAGCGCCGACGGCGCCAGCTGCGATCCGGCGCTGATGGACGTCGTGACCGCCGCCGCGCGGGCCGATGGCCGCTACACGATCGCCGTCAACGGCCGCTTCAAGGGCGGCCACATCACGCGCACCCATGGCCGCCCTGGAGTGGGCATCCATGCATTGCAGCTGGAAATGTGCCAGAGCACTTATATGGATGAGACCGCCCCATTCGGCTATCGCCCCGACTTGGCGGCGCAGGTGCAGCCGCTGCTGCGGCGGATGCTGGAGGCGGCCGCCGGCTGGGCAGGCGAGCGGGGCGCGGCGTGACGGCCCTGTTCGCACGTCACGCGCTGCTGCCCGACGGCTGGCGGCGCGATGTGCTGCTGCAATGGGGCGGCGATGGCCGTTTCACGGCGGTAACGCCGGATGCCCCGGCCATGGACGGTAGCGAATCGGCCGGTATCGAAACCGCCGACTATGTGCTGCCCGGCATGATCAACCTGCACTCGCACAGTTTCCAGCGGGCGCTGTCGGGCCTGACGGAAATCGCGGGTGAGGATCGGGCAAAAAGCGCGGACAGCTTCTGGACCTGGCGCGACCTGATGTACCGCTTCGCACTCGGCATCGCGCCGGAGCAGATGGAAGCCATCGCCGCCCAGCTGTTCGCCGAATGCCTGAGGCACGGCTACACCTCGATCTGCGAATTCAATTATGTCCACCGGGCGCCCGATGGCGCGTTGTACCCGGACGTGGCGGAAACCGCACGGCGCGTGATCGCCGCCGCGCGCCACGCAGGCATCGGCATCACCATGCTGCCGGTGTTGTACGCGCATGCCGGTTTCGGCGGTGCGCCGCTGCGCGACGAACAGCGCCGCTTCCGCGCCGGCCCGGCGGACGTGCTGGCAATCGTGGCGGCATTGGAACCGTTGCGCGGCCCGATGGTCGAAGTAGGGGTGGCGCCGCATTCGCTGCGTGCCGCCTCGGTGGCGCAGATCCGCGACCTGCTGGCGGGCCTGTCGCCGGAGCGGCCGGTGCACATCCATATTGCCGAGCAGGGGGGCGAAGTGCAGCAGTGTATCGACCATAGCGGGCGCCGCCCCGTGCAATTCCTGTACGATAATCTGCCGGTCGACGAGCGCTGGTGCCTCGTGCATGCCACCCATGTGGCGGATGACGAAGTGGCGGCCATTGCCGCCAGCGGCGCGGTGGCCGGGCTGTGCCCGACGACCGAAGCGAACCTGGGCGACGGCCTGTTTCCGCTGGCCCCGTTCCTGGAGCGGGGCGGCCGGTTCGGCATCGGCAGCGACAGCCACGTGTCCACCAGCCCGGTGGAAGAACTGCGCTGGCTCGAATACGGCCAGCGGCTGGCGGGGCAGCGGCGCAATGTCGCCGTCACGACGGATGAGCGCCGCGTCGGCGATCATCTCTGGCGCGCCGCGCTGGCGGGTGGCGCGCAGGCCGCGGGAAGGCGGGTGGGCGCGCTGGCGCCCGGTTACGCCGCCGACCTGCTGGTACTGGACGAGGCGCACCCGAACGTGTCCGCGCCGCCCGAGCTGCTGAACGGCTTCGTTTTCAGCGGCAACGACAACCTGGTGAAGGATGTGCTGGCCGGCGGGCAGTGGGTCGTTCGCGGCCGGCAGCATGTGGCGCAGGCGGCCATCGCCGGGCGCTTCAAGGAAACGTTGGCCAACCTGCGCGAGCTGCGACCATGACGACGCTGATACAGTACGCAAGCCTGCATCCCACGCCCTGGAAGAACGGCGGCGGATGCACGACCGAAATCCTCGCATCGCCGCCCGGCGCCACGCTGGACGACTTCGACTTCCGCATCAGCCTGGCGACCATTGTCCACAGCGGTCCGTTCTCCACGTTCCCCGGCGTCGACCGCACGCTGTCGCTGGTCGATGGCGGCAGCGTGGTGCTGGACGTGGGCAACGAGCGCAGGGTGGCGCTCAGCGAACGCGAACCGGTGGTGGCCTTCCCCGGCGAAGTGCCGGTCTCCGCCACCGTCGATGGCGTTCCCACCGTGGACTTCAACGTGATGACGCGGCGCGGGCGCTGCTCGCACCAGGTGGAACGCCGCGTGTTCCGCGACTATTCCGAGCTGGAACGGCGCAGTGCGCTGACCGTGCTGTTCATGGCCGACGGCGATTCCATGACTGTGCACAGCGCGCGCGAGCGCATGTCGATGGTGCGCTACGATGCCGTGGTGCTCGACCGCGAGCAGCACTGGATACTGGAAGCGCCGCAGGCCACCGTCTACATTGTTGATATCATTCCCGATGACGAGAGCAGCGAGGAATGAGCAAGGGATGAGCGGATGGGACCTGTTGATCACGAATGTCCACCTGGCCACGCTGGCCGGCGGCGAGGGGCATGGTGAAGGTGAAAGCCATGGCGACGGCTATGGCGATGGATATGGCATCGTCCGCGACGGCGCGATCGCCGTTCGGGATGGCCGCATCGCCTGGCTCGGTCCCCGCGCCGAGGCGGCGGCACACGGCAGCGCGGCGGACGAGCGCGATGGCCACGGCTGCTGGCTCACGCCGGGCCTGGTCGACTGCCACACGCACATCGTCCACGCCGGCAATCGCAGCGACGAATTCGAGGCGCGCCTGAACGGCGCCACCTATGAAGACATCGCACGCGCCGGCGGCGGCATCATGGCCACCGTGCGCGCCACCCGCGCGGTGGATGAGGAGGCCCTGCTGGAGCAAAGCCTGCCGCGCATCCGCAACCTGCTGGCCGAAGGCGTGACGACGCTGGAAATCAAGTCCGGCTACGGCCTCGATCTGGAAAACGAAGCGAAGATGCTGCGCGTGGCGCGGCGCGTGGCGCAGGTGCTGCCGGTGCGCGTCGCCACCACGTTCCTGGGCGCGCATGCGCTGCCGCCCGAATATGCGGGGCGGGCCGACGACTACATCGATGCCGTGTGCACGATGATCCCCGCACTGGCCGGCGAAGGACTGGCCGACGCCGTGGATGCCTTCTGCGAGCGCATCGGTTTTACCGCGGCGCAGACCGGGCGCGTGTTCGAAGCGGCCCGGCGCGCGGGGCTGCCCGTGAAACTGCATGCGGAACAATTGTCGGACCAGGGCGGCGCCGCGCTCGTGGCGCGCTACCGCGGCCTGTCCGCCGATCACCTGGAACATGTGAGTGAAGCCGGCATCGCCGCGATGGCGGCCGGCGGCACGGTCGCCGTGCTGCTGCCGGGCGCGTACTACTTCCTGCGCGATACCACGCCGCCGCCGGTGGCCGCCTTGCGTGCGGCCGGCGTGCCGATGGCGGTCGCCACCGACTGCAATCCCGGCACGTCGCCGCTGACGTCGCTGCTGCTGGCGCTGAACATGGCCTGCACGCTGTGGCGGCTGACACCGCGCGAGGCGCTGCTTGGCGCCACCATCCATGCCGCCCGCGCGCTCGGCCTGCACGGCGAAACCGGCACGCTGGAAGTGGGCAAGCGCGCCGACTTCGCGCTGTGGCGCATCGCCCGGCCGGCGGACCTGTGCTACGCGATCGGCGGCAATCCCTGCGCGGCGGTCGTCAACGGCGGGGTGTGGCGCATGCCGCAAGTGGCAGCGTGAGGGCCGCCTTCCTTGCCGCCATGGCGGCCGTGGCGCTGCTGTGCGCGTCGCTGGCCCGCGCCGACGACGGCACGCTGCGCGTCGGCTCCAAGCGCTTCACGGAATCGTACATCCTGGCCGAAGTCGTGGCGCAGACGGCCGCCCCCCATGTAAAGGTCGAACACCGGCAGGGGCTCGGCAACACCGCCATCGTGCTGGCGGCGCTGAAGAACGGCAGCATCGACCTGTACCCGGAATACGTGGGCACGATCGACCAGGAAATCCTCAAGCACGGCACACGGGACAAGCGGCCCTCGAGCCTCGCACAGATCCGCGCCGAACTGGCGAAAATGGGCTTCGGCGTCGCCGTGCCGCTCGGCTTCAACAATACCTACGCGCTGGCGGTGCGTAGCGATGCCGGCATCGCTACGCTGTCCGACCTGGCGCGCCAGCCAGACCTGCGCTTCGGCCTTTCCCACGAATTCATCGGCCGCGCCGACGGCTGGCCGGGCCTGGCGCGCCGCTATGCCTTGCCGCAGGAGCCGCGCGGCCTCGATCACGGCATCGCCTATGAAGCGCTGGCGGCGCGGCAGGTGGACGTGATCGACATCTATTCGACGGATGCGAAGATCGCCCGCTACGGCCTGACGGTACTGCGCGACGACCGCGCCTACTTCCCACGCTACGACGCGGTGCTGCTGTACCGCCTCGATGCCGCGCAGCGTTTTCCCCAGGCGTGGAAAGCCATCGAAGGACTGGAGGGAAAGATCGCCGAACGCGACATGATCGGCATGAATGCGGCCGCCGAACTGGAAGGGCAGGCGTTCGCGGAAGTGGCGCGGCGCTGGCTGGCGCGGCAGGATGCGGGCAAACGTGGCGCCGGAGGGGAGCAGGTGGCGGCGCAGGTAGCGGTGGAGGAGCAGCCCGCCGCCGCGCCGCGGTCGCTGGCCGGCGTGCTGTTCGGCCCCGACCTCGCCAGGCTGACAGGGCAGCACGTGCTGCTCGTCGCGCTGTCCGTACTGCTGGCCGCCATCGCCGGCATTCCGCTTGGCGTGCTGGCGGCCTTCCGGCCGCGGCTGCGGCAACCGGTGCTGGCGTTGACGGGCATGTTGCAAACGGTGCCGTCGCTGGCCCTGCTGGCGATGCTGATTCCGCTAATGGGCACCATCGGCATCGTGCCGGCGCTGGTGGCGCTGTTCGTGTATGCGCTGCTGCCCATCGTGCGCAACACGTGCACCGGCATCCTCGGCATCGCCCCCGGCCTGCGGCAAGCCGCGCTGGCGCTGGGGCTGACGCCGCACCAGCGCCTGTGGCACATCGACCTGCCGCTGGCGCTGCCGGTAATCCTGGCGGGCGTGAAGACGGCGGCCGTGATGAGCGTGGGCACCGCCACCATCGCCGCGTTCATCGGTGCCGGCGGCTACGGCGAGCGGATCACCACCGGCCTGGCGCTGAACGACAACATGATGCTGCTGGCCGGCGCCTTGCCCGCGGCGGCGCTGGCGCTGCTGACGCAGGGACTGTTCGAACTGCTCGAGCGGCGCTTTGTCGTTGCACACAGGAAGTAAGCGTTTTACTCCTGGGCGTAAGCATTTGTAAAAGCCCGGGCAGCAGCCGGGAGCACGGGACTATATTGAACCCGTTGATTATCTCCCCTCCCACCTGACACCTGGGTTCACGCCACGCCGCCAAGTGCCGCGTGGCTTCTTTTTATCCCCGCTGCATCTCAGCCGTATCTCAGTCGCATCTCAGCCGCATCTCAGCCGCATCTCAGCCTTATCTCTCAGCGTTGCAATGCCAGCGCCGTCAGCGCATCGCCGGTGACGCGGCAGATGCGCCAGTCGGGCAGTACGGCGGCGCCCATCTTTTCGTAGAACGCGATCGCGTTGGCGTTCCAGTCCAGCACCGACCATTCGAAGCGGCCGCATTGGCGCTCGACGGCAAGTGCCGCCAGCGCCGACAGCATGCGCTTGCCATGCCCGTGGCCGCGCCGATCCTGCTTGACGTAGAGGTCTTCCAGGTACAGGCCCTTGCGGCCGAGGAAGGTGGAAAAATTGTGGAAGAACAGCGCGAAGGTGACCACTTCGCCCGCTTGTCCGTCCTGTGTTTCCTCGCCGACGATCGCCTCGCATGGCGGCCGCGCGCCGAATAGCGCGTCGTGCAGCATCGCTTCGTTGGCGATCACCATGTGTTCCAGTTTCTCGAACACGGCCAGTTCGCGGATCATCGCGAGGATCGGGGCAACGTCGTCGGGGCGGGCAGGGCGGATGTGCAGTGCGGTCATGAGGCTTTCTTCAACAATTCGGGTTCGGGTTCGATGGCGGCCGGGGCAGGGGCGCGCGGGGCGGTTGGCCCCTTCAGCGCCCAGGCCACACTGGCCAGGCACAGCAGCATACCCAGGCATTCGATGACGCCCGGGCGGAAATCTTCGAGGCGGATCGACAGCAGCACCGAGATCACCGGCGTGACCACGCCGATGTACACGGCCTTGCCGGAACCGATCCGGTGGATCAGCGTGAAGTAGCAGGCAAACGCGATCACGGAGCCGAACAGCGACAGGTACAGCAGCCCGCCCCAGTAGCGGGCCGTGGCCGGCAGCACGAACGGCTGGCCGGTGACGACGACCCATGCCGCCACCATCAGCGTGCCCCACAGCATGCCCCACGCCATCGTCAGCAGCACGTTGCTGTCGTGTTCGCGCACTCTCACCACCAGCACGTTGCCGACGGAACTGGCCACCGTGGCCACCAGCGCCAGGACCAGCCCCAGCAGGAAGTGGCCATCGCCGCCGGCGAGGATCTCGCGCACGGCCCCGCCGATCGATTGCCAGAACAGCAGGATCACGCCGAGTACCGAGACGGTACCTGCCGCCCACGTCCGCCACGACAGCGGCGTGCCGAGGATCATGCGGTTCAGGATCGGGTTCCAGAACACCATCAGTGCGAACAGCACGGCGACCAGCGCCGAGACGAGGTATTGCTCCGACGTGTACGTGCAGATGTAGCTGAGGCCGAACGTGGCGCAGCCTTGCACGATCGTCCACCGTTGCGCGCGCCAGGAGAGCCGCAGGCTGTCGCCGCGCAGCTTGCACCAGGCGAACAGCACGGCCGAAGCGAGCGCGAAACGGTAGACGACGGAGACGGACGGCGGCACCTCGCCCAGCTGCAGGGTGATGGCCCAGAACGTGGAACCCCAGATCAGGCAGGCGATAACGAAAAGAACGGGAGAAGGCATTGCGCCAGTATAGGGTGTTTCCGTTTCCTTGCCCTAGAGCATCTTGCGATTGCCGGTGTTGCTGTCACACCCGTGCCACTTGAGTCGTCTCAAGTGAAGCCGATACGTCAACGAAGCTGCAAAAAGCGCAATTACGATGGACGACCAACTAGCCAGGAATCAACATCATGAACTGGACGCTGCATCTGAAAGTCATCACGCTGCTGGCCTATATCGGCGTCCTGGCCGCTTTCCTCGCGACCTGCGCGGAGGGTGCGCTGTCGCACCTCGTTATCCTGCGGCTGGTGTCGCCGCTTTGAACGATTTTCATCGGGCGGCGCTACAATCCGGCGCATGGCATCCGAAACGCTCCTGACCGGCCTGGCGCCGGTGATCGATTCCCGTACCCGCATCCTGATACTGGGCAGTTTTCCCGGCGCCGCATCGCTGGCGGCGCAGCAGTATTACGCACACCCGCGCAACGGGTTCTGGCGGCTGGTCTCCGCGCTGGTCAACGAAGACCTGTTTTCCCTGCCCTACAGTGAAAGGCTGCCGCGGCTCCTGGCCCACGGCATCGGCTTGTGGGATGTGCTCGGCGCTTGCGAGCGCGAAGGCAGTCTCGACTCGGCCATACGCCGGCCCGCCGCCAATGATTTCCAGCGGCTGCATCATCTCTGCCCGCAATTGGAAACGGTAGGGTTCAACGGCCAGGCATCCGGCAAGTTCGCCCCGCAGTTCGCCGCCGCCGGATACCGGACCGTCGTGCTGCCCTCGTCGTCGCCGGCGAACGCTGGAATGACGTTCGAGCAGAAACTGCGGGTATGGTCAGCATTGATCGGAAATTAACCCTGAGCCAGCGATAGGATTGGCCATACTGGATTTCCAGCTGCGCAGGCATGCTTGGGACGAAAGGCGGCGGTTCCTGAGGAGTTCACATGTCTACTGAATTAAATGTGTAATTTTCGAGAATATGGGCTTTGGATGGTGAGGCCGGGATAATTGAAATTGAAGCGGTTTGCAGATTTGCACTTAAAAGATATCCGGCCTTGTAAAGTCCATCAATATCCTGCCAGCGGATCAGGGTACTGGAATTATTTTCAACATCTCTTTCCAGATAAATTTGACCATTGGTTCTTGTTTTATTGATGACTTCCCTGGTAGTGGTCATGAGTTGATCTTTTTCGCCAAGCACGATTGCTATCTTATAAGGTAAGCTGGTCGCCCGATCAAAGGTATCGGTAGAGGTAAATGCATGTGTTAATTTATCGAGACCCTTGGTATCCCTTCCCAGCTTTGACAGCAATTCATTCGCCAATCCCTGTGCCAAAATCGTTCGCGGATCAGGGATGTAATGCAATTTCGCGCCATTCCTGGTTGCTTGTGATAATGCGATCGCTGGAGTGGACGCGCTGGTTGAAGTCCAGACGACGCGAATGCCACTTTCAACAGCCTTTTGGAGAAATGGTATGGCAAAGCTCAGCCGCTGGGCTTTCTCCTGCTCGGGTACCGGATCGTATGTAAACCGGGCTGGGGCCAGGCGGGCAAGTGCCGCAAGCGCAATGACGGCATTTTCCAGAACCACGTCTTCACCTCTGTTTTTCTTCTGCAGGAACGCGTGGAGGTCTGCTGAACGAAAGTCGATTTCGGCCAAAACTGATGCGGCCTCAAGCTGAAGCGTGGCATTTGTGAGGTCATCTTTCTCCACGTCCAGTTTCAGGATTGGCTTTGCAAGGGGAAGAACAGTCCGTTCGGATGTGGTCTTTCGGATGTATCTGAAAGCAGCGGCTTGGGAGACAATATTTTTGTCATTCAAGAAGACTTTCAGAGCGGCGTCCCGAAGCGATGGGTCGAAGCCGAATGTTCGCAGGATCACTGCCTTTTTCTGGGCCGGAAACGCCGGGTCGATCAGCGCGTTTTTTATGACTTCGATCACCCTGCCACGATGCTCACCGCCTCCAATCAGCGAAGATTCTGTCGCCAAAGCAAGCACCAGATCACTGAAGTCAGATTCCGATGTTAACGGGTCAATAATTTCTTTTAGAATTTTATCGATCCAGACTGACGTTATTTTTAGTTCGCCAATCGCAGTCCGGGTTCCAGATCTCGCACGTTCCATGATCAATGCTGTGGTGGCAACACGGGTCGTTAACTTTGTTATGGACCCGTGTAAAGGGGATGATTCATCAGTCACGTCAAGCCATGATTTGACTTTGGCTTCGGCAAAAGATTTGACATGCCTCTGGATTTGGAAATATCCGCCGATTCCTAAAATCGTTCCCCCAGCAATCAGGAGGAGAATCATGTTCTTCGTCAGTTCAACTATTTTAACAACCCGGTCAACTGCAGCGCCCGATGCTTTGTTCGCGGCCTCTTCAATATTCTTAAGTGTTACGGCCTCTGCGGTTTTAAGCGACGCTTCTTTCGCTTCAATGTTTTTTGTCAGCTCGAGAAGGCGATTTTCCAGCTTTAAAACGGCTTCGTTTTGCTCAGGATGTGATGCTTTCGGATTTTCAGTTTCCACGTCAGTTCGAGAGGATTGGTGATGAACTAAGCTACCATCACCTCGGCTGGAATTCAATTTTTGCTGTCCAGTTGCGATTTGATAGTGTTGTGTACGGCTTACGACTGGATGAATATAGTGGCCATGAGGAATAAGTTTTTCTGAATAGGCAAATTGGGTACATTCGGAAGCAATGGTCAGATCAATTGGCCAGTTCGGGAAACCGTAGGTGCGGGATTTCAGTGGGTGCCAGCTAATGACCTGGAGCGGTATCACGGATGCGTACGGCCCGATCCGGGCAGCTGCGCGGCCTCCGGGCATGCCCTGAGCACCTGCCTAAGAGCGCAATTTCTCCAGGATCGTCATCGCCACCCGTTCCGCCTCGGCCTCGGCGGCCTGCTGGTCCAGCAACGTGAGATCGGCCGACACGCGCTTCTTGGGGTAGAGAACGTGCATGTGCATCGGGTTGGCGGACGGCGCCAGGATCGACACGTAGGCACCCCACTGCGCGGTGCCTTCCAGCGCTTCGCCCGTAAACTCGACCTCGTAACTGTCTATGTCCTTGATGGGCACGGTGCTCTCCGGAGAAGGGGATCTGGCGTCCTGCTATAGCTTAGGCAGCAAATCGTCCGATTGCATTGACTGTCAGGCAACTGGTCAACGTTCCGCCAGGTAGGCCACGAACGCTTCCGCTAAGGGCTCCGCCAGATCCTCGTCCGTGGCTGCGATGGCGATGTGCCAGAGCCGGTATTATTCCAGCGCGATCTGCACTGCGCGCCCGGCACACCGACTCGGCAAGCACCAAAAATTTCTTCGCATAATTTTGTGCGTCGCACAAAGGCTTATGCTATACTTTGTTTGTCGGTGAGTTTATTCGCATCGGCCGAAGCAGGTGGCGCGAACAGGCAAGTGTAATGCTGTGACGCGAGCGGTTGAAAAACCGGGACGCCTGCAGGGTTGTCGTTCCAGACTTTGTCGGATTTACACGCCGGCCGCACTGCGCAGATAGCGCAGGCGCCCCGGAGTTTCGCACCATGCAGATAGCATGGGCTGAAACAGCGATACAAGCATTGGCAGCACATTGAAACGAAGCCCGCAGCAAGCGGGCTTTTTTTTCCCCGTTACGCCCTCATCTGCGTAACTTCCCGCTTGCCACCGAGCGCACCCTCACTGTTGCTCATCCATTACTGTAGTATCCGTCCGCGTCATGCGGGCACCATCGAAAGGGAATATGGCTAAAGAAGAACTTATCGAAATGAACGGTCTCGTCACGGAAATCCTGCCGGAAATGCGCTTCCGCGTCGATCTCGACAACGGTCACAAGCTGATCGCCTACACCTCCGGCAAAATGAAGAAAAACCACATCCGTATCATTGCGGGTGACCGTGTGACGCTGGAAATGTCGCCATACGACCTGAACAAGGGTCGCATCACATTCCGTCACATCGAAAAGCGTGGCCCAGTGCCAACGCATCAGCCTCGCCGCCGTTAATCGCTGTACAGCGCGATTTCCTCAGCGCGGCACAAGGTAGTACCCGTTCGTCACCTGCGGGCCGGTCCTGGCTGATTTCAGCTGGCGACTTCAGCTAGCGACTTCAGCTAGCGGACTTCAGGGACGTACGCATCGGCACAGGCGTTGGCACCTGGGCTGAATACAACATGCCAATGGCGACCTGATCGCCTGCCGGTCCGACCGATAACCTCGTACCGGCAAACCCAATACAATCATGGGCAACGCCATCGCCAGACCGATCCGCTGCCCATGCCTGCCCGCAAGCCCAACGAACGTATCAGCCGGTTCCTGTCCCTGATCCTGCGCCACGCGCCCGATACGATCGGCCTCACGCTGGACCGTAACGGCTGGGCCGACGTGGCCGAGCTGCTCGACAAGGCCAGTCAACACGGCACGCCGCTCACGCTGGAAACGCTGCGCGAGGTCGTCGCCGGCAACGACAAACAACGCTTTGCCTTCAGCGAGGACGGTGCGCGCATCCGCGCCAGCCAGGGCCATTCGCTGCGTTCCGTGGACCTGGCGCTGGCCCCATCGATTCCGCCTCGCGTGCTTTACCACGGCACGGCCAGCCGCTTCATCACCGCGATCCGCCAGTCCGGACTGCGGCCGGGCGCGCGGCAGCATGTGCACCTGTCCGCCGACCGGGATACCGCCACCAGGGTGGGAGCACGCCACGGCGTGCCGGTCGTGCTGGAAATCCGCGCAGCCGACCTGCATGCGCAGGGCCAGGTGTTCTACCAGTCCGACAACGGCGTGTGGCTGACCGGCGCGGTGCCGGTGCGCTTCATCGATTTTCCGGGAAAGTGACGCTACGCCGCGGTCGGGGTATCGTCCGTCTGCGTCTGCTGCTGTGTGTCCGGCGTCGGCGCCGGCTGCAACGGCTGGGTGAGCGTGAATTGCGTGGTCAGGAACTGCGCGATCTTCTGCTGCGTGGCCGGCAGGTAGGGAATGTTCATGTGATCCGATTCGGGAATCGTTTCATCCATGTGGACGCGCAGCAGTTTCGATACGAGCACATCGGTATGCATGTGCGGCACCACGTCGTCGCTCGCCGCGCGCAGCACATAGGTCGGGGCGGACAGCAGCGAGGCGTACTTGATCGATTCGAAGCGGTGGCGCAGCAGGTAGCTGACGGGCACGCCGCGGAAACGGCGCTGGGCCAGCGCCAGGATCGAGTCGTAGGGCGTGATCAGCACCACCGAATGCGCCGGCCTTTCCTTGGCCACCTGCACCGCCACGCCGGAACCGAGGCTACGGCCCACGACGGCCATCCGTTGCCGGTCCACGTTGCTGCGGCCGCACAGCCAGTCGAACAGCATGCAGCCATCCTCGACCATGTGTTCCTCGCCCGGCTCGCCGCGCGAATCGCCGTAGCCGCGGTAGTTCATCGCCAGCACGGCCATGCCGGGAAACAGGTTGCCCGCATCGCGCACCACCCACGACACTTCTTCCGAGCGGCCGCCGAAATAGACGACGGCCGGATGCGGCCCCGGCGTAGGCGGCGTCATCAGCCAGCCCGCCAGGCGCGTGCCGTCGTTGGCGCGCAGCACCACGGCGCGCGTGCGATGCGCGCTGCTGCGCGGATTTTGCACTTCACGTACCAGCGTGGGATTGAACAGCAGCTTGCGTTGGCCGGCTGCGATTGCGGAAATCATGCCGGCCCACAGGAAACCGACCACGCCCACGGCGGCGGCGACTTTTCTCGATGTACTCATGAGCCCAGTCTACCGCCAAACGCGGCCGGGCGTCGCGCATGCTGTTGCGTTTTCGCTAGGGGTGTTGCCTGGGAGCCGCTCCAGGATTCAGTGCTGCGGCACGGGTGCCGCCTGCGCGCGCAGGCGGTCCAGCTTGGCCGCATACAGCGCGTGGTCGGTGCGCGTGGTGCTGGTGTCCCTGGCCCGTTTGATATGCTCGTCGGCGCGGCGATGGTCGCCCAGTTGCCGCAGGGCGGCAGCCATCCAGGCATGGAATTCGTGATAATCCGGGTCGCGCTGCAATTCGCGTTCGAACAGCCGGCGGGCGCGGGACCAGTCGCCCATCGCCATCGCCGCACGGCCCAGGTCGAAGTAGTGGAACGGTGCCACCGGCTGCAGCCGCGCCAGCTGCTGGCGCAGCACGCCCGCTTCGGCCTTGCGGCCTTCGGCGTCGAGCAGCTGGGCCAGGTTGTTCAACACCATCGTGCTGTTCGGCTCGCGCTCCAGCGCCCAGCGCAGCGTGCGCTCGGCCAGTGCCGCATCGCCATGGCGGCGGTACACCACGGCCAGCGTGTTGTAGGCATACAGCAGGGCCGGGTCGGCGGCAATCGCCTGGCGCGCCCACCAGTAGGCGTCGTCGAAGCGCTCGCGCGCCAGGGCCTCGGCGGCGCGGTTGTTCATGAACATCGCCACCACCGTGTGGCGGGCGATCACGTTGCCTTCCTTCATGCGGCCGTCGGGCGGCGGCAGGAAGTCGACCACCATGTAGCTGGCGCTGTCGTACGTGCTCACGGTATCCCGGAATATCCTGCCCAGCTTCAGGTTGACGTGGCCGCTGTTGAAATAAAGGTCGCCGCTGCGGCTCCACGCATCGTCGACGGGAATGTCCTGGAACACGACCGGAATGTTCAGCTCGTTTGCGAGCGCCGCCGTCATGATCACCAGCGACAGGCAGTTGCCCTGGCGCGCCTCGAACGCCTGCGATGCCGTGCGCGTCATCGCGGAGTCGTATTCGAGCTGCAGGCCGTCGCGCTGGTACAGCGCCTCGAACAGCGCGCGCCGGATTTCCCGGCCGCGGCGGTGGCGCTGCACTTCACGCGTATAGGTCTGCATGGCCGGCGTCAGCGCGAAGATCTCGGCTTCGGTGAGCGTGGTATTGGCGGGGGCGAACAGGTGATCGGCAAACAGGTCGCCGGGCGGCGCCTGCGGTGCGAGCGCGGTGGCGCAGCCGCCCAGTGCGGCCATGGCGGCCGCGAGAAGCAGGGCCAGCGCCAGCCGCGCGGCGCGCCAGCGCGATTCACGCCGGCGCGATTCACGCAAACGGGATTCAAGCGGGAATTCAAGCGGGGATTCAAGCCGACCAACCAGCGAGGACCCCGGCAGGCAAGCGGGCGAGGAACTGGACATGGCACCCTCCTATCGGGCCAGTATCCTCCCCGCCGTTTCGCTTGTCAAAGCCGCGGCATCAGCGGGACGGCAGCACCAGCAGCTGCAGGCCCGAAGGCGTTTCCGGCGCGTGGTAGACGCGCTGGGTGGCCTTCCTGAAGTCTTCCGGCTTGGCCGTCGGGATATCCGTGAACGTCTGCGGATTCAGGTCGATCAGCGGGAACCACGAGCTTTGCACCTGCACCATGATGCGGTGGCCGCGGCGGAACGTGTGATGCACGTCGCCCAGGTGGAAATTCACGGCCTCGACCTTGTTCGGCACGAACGCCTCGGCCCGCTCGAAGCTGTTGCGGAACTTGCCGCGCAGCGGGTTGCCGCGCACCAGCTGCTGGTAGCCGGCCATCGTCGGGGTCGGTGCCGGCACGTCCTTGCCGCGCTTGCGCTCGCCGTCGGAGGCATCCGGATAATCGTTCGGGTAGACGTCGATCAGCTTCACCACCCAGTCGGCGTCCGTGCCGCTGGTGGAAACGAACAGCTTCGGCGTGACCGGCCCGGCGATCGTCACGTCCTGTTCCAGCGGTTCGGTCTGGTAGACCAGCACGTCCGGCCGGGTGGCGGCGAAGCGCTGGTCGGACACCATGTATTCCTTCGGCACGCCGGTGGCGGGGTAGCCGACGAACGGCACCGGCTTCTTCGGATCGCTCACGTATTCGTCGTAGCCGCTGTCGCGGTCGGCCGCGGTGGCGGGCTTTTGCCAGCCCAGTCCGCCATTGGCGCCGAAGTAGAGGATGCGCGGCTTTGCCGCCTGCGGCGGCCATGCGGTGTACTGGCGCCACACATTGGTGCCCGTTTCGAAGGCCGTCACCTCGGCGATCGGCTTCGCCGGCTTGGCGCCCTTCAGGTGCTGCTCGAAGAACGGGTACTGGATCTGCTTGCGGAAGTAGTCGCCCGTATTGGCATCGAACCGGACCCGGCCCAGGCTCTTGCCGTCGCCGCCGGCCCAGCCGCCGTGCACCCACGGGCCCACCACCAGTCCGTTGAACGTGGTGGGGTTGTATTTCTTGATGGCGTGATACGTGGTGAAGGGGCCCTGCAGGTCTTCCGCGTCGTACCAGCCGCCCACCGTGAGCACGGCCGCCTTCACGTTCTTCAGGTGCGGCGCGATATTGCGGCTCTTCCAGAAATCGTCGTAGGTAGTGTGCTCGATCATCGGCGAAAACAGCGTGCGCTGCTTGTCCGACAGGCTCGACGCGATGTTCGCCAGCGTCAGCCGCTGCAGGAAGTAATCGTAGCCGTCCGGCACGCCGTAGTCGAAGTCGCTCCACGTTTTCGGCAGCGGCGTGGGGTTCGGTTCCTCGGTGAACGCGGCATAGAAGTCGAAGTTGGCGGCCAGCATGAAGGCGCCGCCGTGGTAGGCATCGTCGCCCATGTACAGGTCCGTCACCGGCGCCTGCGGCGACGCGGCCTTGATGGCCGGGTGCGAATCGATGATGCTCGCCGACGTATAGAAGCCGGGGTAGCTGATGCCGAGGATGCCGACCTTGCCATTATTGTTCGGCACGTTCTTCAGCAGCCATTCGACGGTGTCGTGCATGTCCTGCGATTCGTTGCCCTGGCCTGCCACGCGCCGGGCGTTCACGTGCGGCGTCATTTCCTGCCATTTACCCCCGGACATGAAGCGGCCCCGCACATCCTGCTTGACGAAGATGTAGCCGCTGTCCTCGAACTCCTTCGACGGCCCGATCTGCTTCGGCATGAAGTTCACGCCGTAGCGCAGCTGCTCGTCGGCGTACACGCCCGCACTGTAGGGTGTGCGCTGCATCAGGAACGGGTAGCTGCGGCTGCTGTCTTTCGGCACGTAGACCACGGTGAACAGCTTCACGCCGTCGCGCATCGGCACCTGGAATTCGTATTTCGTGTAGCGCTCGCGCAGGTCGCTTTTGGCTTCCTTTGCCGGTTCGTCGTCGTGGACGGCCAGCCCGGCTGCCTGGGCGGTGCCGAATGCACACAGGAGGGAGAGGGCGAGGGCGCTGATTTGCGTGGGGATGGGGCGGGACATCGTTTCCTTCGTTCGGTCGACACAAGAAGCGTGCAGTGTAGCCGAAGTGGAAACGTGCCCGGGCCCGTCAGTCGACCGGCCGTGGATCGACCGGGTTGCCCTGGGCGTCGAAGCGCGCGGCGACAGCCACGTCCTCGATGCCCAGCGTGGCCAGCGCATCGCGCACGTCGTCCACTTCCACCGCCAGGTCGCTGCCCAGTGCCAGCGGGCGCTCGCCCGTGCCGAGCACGGCGTCGCCGCCCACCAGCTGCACACGCAGCACCATGTCGCCCTGTACGTCGGCCGGGCCGACGATGGCCCGCACCGGGCCGGCATGCCCGTCGAGCGCCGCGCCCAGCGTGGCCATCAGCGCCAGCATCGCCTGTTCCGCCAGCCCCTGTTCGCGGGCGCCGAAGAACAGGTCCTGGTACAGGAAATTCAGCTGCAACGGGCGGCCGGCCGGCGCGAACAGGCGCTGTACCAGCGGCGCGGCCTCTTCCGTCCAGCGGCGGAAGCGTTCCGTCCGCGCGTCGAACCATGCCGCGGCCTTTTCCTCGTCTTCCGGCACCGCGTAAAAGGGATCGTCGGCGCGCTTTTGCGAAAAGCCGACCAGGAAGCGCAGTTCCACAGCCGCATCGTCCGCGCCGAACTGGCTATCGGTCCAGCCGGTGATGCTGCGTTCCAGGGCCGGCGCCTCGGCCACTTTCTTGTTGCCCAGCACAACGGACGCTTCGCGCGCCATCGCATGCAGCTGGCTGTAGGTAATGCGGCTGGCTTCCGCGGCATCGTAGGCGTGGCGCACCAGCACCAGTTTCGCGTGCGGGCTCTCCAGGCCGGCGCGCTTCATGCTGTCGAGCAGCGCGTCGTAGGCCGCATCGTCCTGGAAGCCTTCCGCTTCCACCAGGCCGCCGGTGCTGCCGACGAAGACGGGAATGGCAAAGACATCGATTTCCAGTGCCGGCGCATTCTCCCGGCGGATCTGCAGGGACGCCGCGGCTTCCTCGACGGCGGCGCGCAGCAGGCGCCAGGCACCGATATCCTCGTGGCTGGCCTGCTCGATGGCGCCATACAGCAGGTCGTCGTGATTGCCGTTCAGGTAGCGCCGCAGCAGGCGGTTGAACTCCGCTTCCTTCTGGCGCAGCGCATCGCCGAGCGTGTCGCTGTCTTCCTGTTCGGCCAGTTCGAGCGCGAGCGCGCACAGCGCGGCGACCTGCACTTCCTCTTTTTCTTCTGCGGGGAGGGCGGACTTGCGGGGAACGGGCTTTTTATTCTTGGGCATGGGTTTCCCGATGCCTCCGGAGGGGGCATCGTCAATGATCGATGTGGAAGGTGTCGTGCAATTCCTCGAGCAGGTCTTCCGCCTCCCCGGCATCCAGGCCCAGGTGGCGGCAGGCCGGTTCACCGCCTTTTTCCCACTCCAGCGAATCGCGGTTGCCATGGTAGCGCGCAATGCCCCGTTCGGCCAGCACCGACGCGGCCACCAGCGAACGGATCGCGTCGTCGGTGGCGTCGTCGTCCAGCACCGAATAGTCGTGGTGGTGCAGGATCGCCCATGAAACGTCGGGCGACAGCCCCCAGTTGCGGGCCAGCAGGCAGCCGATGGCGGCATGGTTGGTACTGTGGCGCGCATCTTCCACGTCGGTGAAGCGGCGCAGCGTGTCGTGGCCGGCGATCGCCAGCGTGTCGGCGTAATCGGCGAAACGGTCCATCAGCAGCGGTACGCCGATGTCGCAGAACAGGCCGAACGTGTGGGCGATGTCGGGCGGGGCGATGCGCAGCCGGCGGGCGATGAACACCAGCGACTCGGCGCGCCGCGCGCTGGTATCCCAGAACTGGTTCAACGCATTGCTGCCGCCATCGATCGCCTGCCGCGCCAGCAGGCCCGTCAGCAATGCGGCGCACTGGTTGATGCCCAGGAAATTGATCGCCTGCTCGACCGACTTGGCCTTGCGGGCGGCACCGAAGAACGGCGAATTGGCCAGTTTCAGCAGCGCGCCGGACATGCCCACGTCGTTGCCGATGATGCGCGCGATGCGGCGCGGCGACGGGTCGTCCTCCGCCAGCTCGGCCTGCAGGTCGACCAGCAGGCTCGGGCGCGGCGGAATGCGGATCGAGCGCAGCAGCGCGTCTTCTACGGTGGATTCCCTGGCATGGGCGGTGGCGGTGGTCATGGTCGTGGGTTGGAACATCGAACGCGCCATTATCGCTTGTTTCGATGCGGCAATATCATTTTGCCCCAATTTTTGTTCTGGACGAGGTATCGATGTTGTCGATCCGCGCCGGTTCGATAGCGAAAAGAACAGATTGCACTTGCCTGGAAGGCAAGGTCGCCGAGCCCGGCGCTGGCTTTGAAAGCCCGGCGCTACAATCGTCGCATGACCAATTTTCTTGCAGGAATCGACTTCAGCGCACCGTCGCACGAGGTGGCACGGCTGCTGATCGGGGTGACGGTGCTGGTGGATGGCGTGGGCGGCCGCATCGTCGAAACCGAAGCCTACGACCGGGAAGACCCCGCGTCGCACACCTATAACGGCCCCACCGAACGCAATGCCGCGATGTTCGGCCCGCCGGCTCACGCCTATGTGTACCGCTCGTACGGCATCCACTGGTGCCTGAATTTCGTGTGCCGCGAAGAGGGCCATGGCGCTGGCGTGCTGATCCGCGCGATCGAACCGCTGCACGGGCTCGACATGATGGTGGCGCGCCGCGGCCTCGACGATCCGCGGCTGCTGTGCTCGGGCCCGGGGCGGGTCTGCCAGGCGCTGGGCATCACGCGCGAGCACAACGCCAAGCCGCTGGCGCTGCCGCCGTTCCAGCTGCTGCCGCGCGATGCCGCGGCGATGGACTTGCCGGTGGCGGCCGGCCCCCGCATCGGCATCTCGAAGGGAATGGATACGCCGTGGCGCTTCGGCGTCGCCCGCTCGCCCTACCTGAGCAAGCCGTTCAGGCAGGCCGGCTGAACGAACCGGCCAGGCGCGCCGGGTGAGCGGTCCCGCTGGCAGTCAGCCGCGGCGCTGCTGGCGCCCGCTGTCGTTGGCGGGTGCCTCGAGGCGCCGCCCGCGCATCGCACTGTCCGGCACCCGGCGCTCGCCGCCGTGGATCGCCGGGCGGGCCGGCGGCTCGATCGCGGCATCCAGCTCGAACACGTTGACCGCGCGCGACAGGCTCACGGCCTGCTCCTGCAGGCTCTCCGCCGCGGCGGCGGCCTGTTCGACGAGGGCCGCGTTCTGCTGCGTGACGTCGTCGATCTGCCCCACCGCCTGGTTCACTTCCGAGATGCCTTTCGCCTGTTCCGCGCTGGCCGTGCTGATGCAGCCGATGATGTGGTTCACCTGCTGCACCGACGAAACGATGTCGCCCATGCTGCGTCCCGCCAGGCTGACCGATTCGGCACCGTCGTCGATCGTGGCGACGGATGCGGCGATCAGTTCCTTGATTTCCCTGGCGGCGGCGGCCGAGCGCGCCGCCAGCGTGCGCACTTCGCTGGCCACCACGGCGAAGCCGCGGCCCTGTTCGCCGGCCCGGGCCGCCTCCACCGCCGCGTTCAACGCCAGGATATTGGTCTGGAACGAGATGCTGTCGATCACGCCGGTGATTTCCACGATCTTGCGCGAGCTGGCGCGGATCGATTCCATCGTCGTCACGGCTTCGGACACGGCGCTGCCGCCTTTCTCCGCCATCGTGGTGGCGGTCGCCGCCAGCCGGCACGCTTCGCGGGCATTTTCCGCGTTCTGGTGCACGGCCTTCGTCAGGCTGGCCATCGCACAGGCGGTTTCTTCCAGCGAGCCGGCCTGGCGCTCGGTGCGGCTGGACAGGTCCAGGTTGCCCACCGCGATCTCATGCGAGGCAGTATCGATCGACTGCACCGCGCCGCGGATCGTGCGCAGCGTCTGGTTCAGGTTGGCGATGCTCTGGTCCAGCACGCGGGCTGTTTCCGCGATCTCGTCGCGGCCGTCATTCGGCCGGGCCGACGTCAGCCGGCCCGCCGCCAGGCTGCGCACCACGTCGGCGATCGAGCGGATATCGCGCAGCAGCGCTGCCCGCACCAGCATCGATACCAGCAATGACAGCGCTACCGACAGCACGCACAGGGCCGCCATCGCGATGCCCAGCTGGCGGAACTCGGCCTTGGCATCGGCATGCGCCGCCGCCGACAGCGCCTGTTCCCGTGCCGCCAGCCGCTGCAGGTCGCCTTCGAGCAGCACGAACTGGCGCTCCGCCTTCTGCATCGCATTGGTGGCGATCGACTGGTCCATCTGCGCCATCTCGATGGTTTCCAGCACGCTCTTGCGGTAGGCGATCAGTGCGTGGGTGGACGCCTCGACCAGCTTGCGCTCTTCCTGGTCCGACACGCGCGCCAGTTGTACCAGTTGCTGTTCGATGCCGCGGTGGCGGGAATCGATGCGGCCCGTCAGTTCTTCCAGCCGGGTCTTCGTGAAGCTGCCGTTGACCCAGGCCAGCAGCTGGTAGATGTTGGCGTGGGCGAACCTGGCTTCGCCGGCGATGTCGGCCGTGGCTTTCAGCCGCGGCGCATGGACCTGCACCAGCTTTTCCAGCGACGCGTTCTGGCGCACCATGCCGACCCAGGCGCAGGCCGTGATGGCCACCAGCAGGATCAGCACGACGCCAGGCGCCAGCAACAGTTTGGGACCGATTCGTAATTTGTTCAGCATGACTACTCCCGCCAGGGACGATGATGGATGAGTGAATTGTCGAGCGACGCGCTTGCGACGATGGGATGTGCTTGCTTCGTATGCTTGGTGTGCTTGCTGGTCTGCTTTTTCCGACGATTTATTTCTTGTAGATGCCGGCCTCCAGCACGACATCGCCGACACGCAGGATGTACGTGGTCTTCGGCTCGATCTTGCCGCTGACCGGATTCTTGTACATATAGTCGACCCAGCCTTTGCCCTGCTTTGCGGCCAGTTCGATGATCTCGCGGCGATACACCTTGCCGCTGGCGTCCGGCACGTCGGTCAGGTTCTTGCCCACGATCGACGGATTGACCGGATGGGCGATCACGATGCCGGTGTGGATGTCGCGCATGTCCACGTACAGCTCGCCCTGCACGAAGTCCGGATCCTTGGCGGACAGTTTCTTCATCAGCGCTTCCTTGCCGTTTGCCTTGATGAACGCGGCGCCCCGTTCGGCCATGGCAATCGCATCCTTCTCGGTCGGCTGGGCAAACAGGGCGGTGCTGACACTGGCAATTGCAAGGCAGGCCATGCTGCGGATCAGTACTTGTTTCATCGGAAGCTCCCGTGCTTGGTTAAGGTCAAGCCATTGTGCGCCGGTGCTGCCGGGCGGAAATTGCGCTAGCGCAAGGTGTAAAGAAGAACGACGGAAAATTTCCTTATGGATATTGATGCTCGGCAACACGACCGGCTGGCGAGTGCCTACGATGAGGATTCTTTTTCAGGAGAAAACCAACATGACCGCCGACTTCGCCCCGCAAAAATTCAAGCCGTACACCCGCCAGAGCATTCGCCAGGCCCGCCAGTGGCAATGGCTGCCACCGGACCAGCAGGAAGCCGTGCAGGTGCTGTCGCACGTGCTGCCGTTCCGCACCAACGAATACGTGATGGAGAACCTGATCGACTGGAACAACGTGCCGGACGATCCCATCTACCGCCTGGTGTTCCCGCACCGCGACATGCTGCCGGTGGACGAATATCGCCAGCTGCGCGACCTGGTGATGGTGAAGCAGGACGACGCGGCGATCGCCGCGATGGTGCACAGGATCCGCATGCGAATGAACCCGCATCCGGCCGGCCAGATGACGCACAACGTGCCGCGCGTGAACGACCATGTGCTGAAGGGCCTGCAGCACAAGTACAAGGAAACGGTGCTGTTCTTCCCCAGCGCCGGCCAGACCTGCCACGCCTATTGCACGTTCTGCTTCCGCTGGCCGCAGTTCGTCGGCATGGACGACATGAAGTTCGATGCCCGGGAGACCACGGAACTGGTTTCCTACCTGAAGAATCATCCGGAAGTGACGGACGTGCTGTTCACCGGCGGCGACCCGATGATCATGAATACCCGTTCGCTGGCCGAATTCATCGAGCCGCTGCTGGAGCCGGAGCTGGCGCATATCCAGAACATACGCATCGGCACCAAGTCCGTGGCGTACTGGCCACAGCGCTTCGTGACCGACAAGGATGCCGACGACCTGCTGCGCCTGTTCGAGAAGGTGGTCGCCAGCGGCAAGAACCTGGCGATCATGGGCCACTACAACCACGCGGTGGAACTGCGCCAGGACATCGCGCAGAAGGCCGTCAAGCGCATCGTCGGCACCGGCGCCACGCTGCGCATGCAGGGCCCGCTGATCCGGCACATCAACGAAGATCCGCACAGCTGGGCCGAACTGTGGAGCACCGGCGTGCGCCTGGGCGCGATCCCGTACTACATGTTCGTCGAACGCGACACCGGCCCCAGCGAATACTTCCAGCTGCCGCTGGCGCGCGCCCACGAGATCTTCCAGCAGGCCTACCAGATGGTGTCGGGCCTGGCGCGCACGGTGCGCGGTCCGTCGATGAGCGCCTTCCCAGGCAAGGTCGCGATCGATGGCGTGGTCACGATCAACGGCGAGAAGCTGTTCGCGCTGCAGTTCCTGCAGGCGCGCAACCCGGACTGGGTGCGCAAGCCGTTCTTCGCGAAATACGACGAGAACGCGACCTGGCTCGATCACCTGAAGCCCGCCTTCGGCAAGGAGAAATTCTTCTTCGAGACCGACGACACGGCGCCGGCGCTGCACGTGCCGCCGCAGCGCAAGGTGATCCCGATCAGCAGCGCCCGCTCGTGCGCGTCGCAGGGCAACGCCGCCTGAGCATGGATGCATCGGCACCGGCTTCGGCATCGGCATCCGCACCGGCGCCGGCATCGCTGTCCGGTCCGGCCGTGCTGTGCCTCGTGCTGCTGCCGTACGCGCTGGGGCATTACCTGTCATGCCTGCTGCGCACGGTGAACGCGGTGCTGGCGCCGCAACTGGTGGGCGCGGCGGCGCTCACGCCGGGCGACCTGGGACTGCTCACCAGTGCCTACTTCCTGGCGTTCGCGCTGGCCCAGCTGCCGGTCGGCGTGGCGCTGGACCGCTTCGGCCCGCGCGTGGTGCAGGTGCCGATGCTGCTGCTGGCGGCCGCCGGCACGTTCGCCTTCGCGTTCGGCACCGGCTTCATGTCCCTGCTCGTTGCGCGCACGGTGATGGGCCTCGGCCTGGCCGGCTGCTTCATGGCGGCCGTGAAGGCGATCGCCACGTGGATCCCGCCGGCCAGGATGCCGTCGGTGCAGGGCTACCTGATTGCCGCGGGCGGCCTGGGCGCGGCGTCGTCCACGCTGCCGGTGGGCCTGTTCCTGCAGCATGCCGACTGGCGCACGCTGTTCGTCCTGCTGGCGCTGTGCTGCGTCGCGCTGGCCATGCTGATCCTGCTGGTGGCGCCGGCGCAGGCGGCCGCGCCGAAGCAGCCTTTCGGCGTGGCGGTCCTCGCCGAGGTGTTCCGGCATCCGGCGTTCCGCGAAACCGCCTCGCTGGTGCTGGTGCCGCACACGGTGTTCTTCGGCATCCAGGGCCTGTGGATCGGGCGCTGGCTGACGGATGTGGGGCACTACTCGGAAGGAGACGTGGCGTGGCTGCTGTCGATCGGCATGGGCGCCGTGATCGCCGGCGCGCTCGCCGTCGGCATGGTGACCGAATGGGCTGGCCGGCGCGGCGCCGAACCCCTCACGGTGGCCGGCGTGGGCGTGGCGCTGTTCGTCGCCGTGCAGTGCGGCTTCGTACTGGGCTGGCAGCCGGCCCATTTTCATTATTCCGGCATGCTGTCCGTGCTGTTCGCGCTGGCGGGCACGATCACCGGCATCGAATACGCGATCGTGGCGCGCGCGATGCCGCCGGCGCTCACGGGGCGCGCGGCCACATGCCTGAACCTGTTGATTTTCCTGGGCGCGTTCGTCGTGCAGGCGGGCTTCGGCATGATCGTCGGCCTGTGGCAGCCGGACGCCGCGCAGCATTATCCGGCCGCCGCTTACCAGGTTGCGTTCGGCGCGCTGGTGCTGCTGCAGCTGCCCGGCATCGTGCGCTTCTTCCGGCGACGGCGCAGGCCGCTTCTCGCGAACCCTGTAGAATCTCCGCTTTGACCGGAAGCAGGCTACCTGGCAGGCTTCCGCCGCATCACAAGCAGGAGAAGAAAAGATGAAACTGGTTCGTTATGGCCGCGTCGGTAAAGAAAAGCCGGGCCTGATCGATGATGAAGGCAGGCTGCGCGACCTGTCGGGCGTGATCGGCGACCTCGCCGGCGCCAACCTGTCGGACAAGGTGTTGAAGAAGGTCGCCAAGATCCCTCACGACACGCTGCCGCTGGTGCGCGGCAATCCGCGCTTCGGCGTGCCGGTGGGGAAGGTGGGCAAGTTCATCGGCATCGGCCTCAATTACGCCGACCATGCGGCCGAATCGAACCTGCCGGTGCCCAAGGAACCGATCGTGTTCATGAAGGCGATCACCAGCCTGTCCGGCGCGGACGATCCGGTGATGCTGCCCAAGGGCTCGAAGAAGACCGACTGGGAAGTGGAGCTGGGTGTCGTCATCGGCACCCGCGCGCGCCATGTCAGCGAAGCCGATGCCGAGAAATACGTGGCCGGCTACTGCGTGGTGAACGACGTTTCGGAGCGCGAGTTCCAGCTCGAACGGGGCGGCCAGTGGGACAAGGGCAAGGGCTGCGACACGTTCGGCCCGGTCGGGCCGTGGCTCGTCACGCGCGACGAAGTGTGGGACGTCAACGACCTCGACCTCTACCTGGAATTGAACGGCAAGCGCATGCAGACGGGGAACACGTCGACGATGATCTTCAAGGTACCGCAGATCGTCGCGTACCTGTCGCAGTTCATGACGCTGGAACCGGGCGACATCATCTGCACCGGCACGCCGCCCGGCGTCGGCATGGCGCGCAAGCGCTTCCTGAAGAAGGGCGACTTCCTGCGGCTGGGCATCGCCGGGCTGGGCGAGCAGCAGCAGGATGTGATCGGGTTCCAGCAGTTTTGAGGCAAGGGTAGCGGCTGGCCGCCGGACACCGTCAAGCCGGGCGGATCGCCGCCAGCGCCCGCCCCAGCGCATCCGACAGCCGGCTGACGATCTGCGCCATGTCCGCCTCGGTGGCGATGAACGGCGGCGCCAGCAGGATATGGTCGCCGCGCCTGCCGTCGGCGGTGCCGCCCATCGGGTACACCATCAGGCCGCAATCCATCGCCTTTTCCTTCACCGCCGCGAACAGCTTCAGGTCCGGGTCGAACGGGCGCTTGTTCTCGCGGTCCTGCACCAGCTCCATCCCGACCAGCAAGCCGCGCCCGCGAATGTCGCCGACATGCGGATGGGCGCCGAACGCGTCGCGCAGCATGCGGCGCAGCGTGGTGCCGCGCACCGTGGCCGCGCCCAGCAGGCAATCGCGCCTGATCACTTTCTGCACCGCCAGCGCGGCGGCCGCCGCCACCGGGTGGGCGTTGTACGTGTGCCCGTGCTGGAAGACGCCGCTGCCGCCGCGCAGTCGTTCCACCACGTGGTCGCGCGCCAGCACGGCGCCGATCGGCTGGTAGCCGGCCGCCAGGCCCTTGCCCAGCGCGACCAGGTCCGGCACCACGCCATCCTGCTCGATCGCGTACAGGGTGCCGGTGCGGCCCATGCCGCACATGACTTCGTCGGCGATGAACAGGATGCCGTACTTGTTGCACAGCGCACGCACGCCCTTGAAGTAGCCGGGCGTCGGCGGCACGGCGCCGAGCGTGGCGCCAACCACCGGCTCGGCGCAGAAGCCGATGATGTTGTGCGGGCCCGCTTCGAGGATTTTCCGTTCCAGTTCGTCGACCAGGCCGGCGGTGTACTCGTTGACGTCCTGCCCGGCCGGCCGGTCCCGGTACTCGTAGCACGGCGCGACGCGCGCCACGTCCATCAGCAGCGGCTCGAACTGCTTGCGCCGCGCCTCGTTGCCGCCCAGCGCCAGCGCACCCAGCGTATTGCCGTGATAGCTTTGCCGGCGCGAGATGAAGACGCGGCGCTCGTGTTCGCCGTTCTCGACGAAGTACTGGCGCGCCATCTTCAGCGCCGATTCCATGGCTTCGGAACCGCCGGACACCAGGTACACGTTGTTCAGGTCGCCAGGGGCATCGGTGGCCAGGCGGTGCGCCAGTTCCTCGGCCACGTCGGTGGTGAAGAAGCCCGAGTGGGCATAGGCCGTCGATTTCATCTGCGCGCCCATCGCGGCCAGCACGTCCGGATGGCTGTGGCCCAGCGACGATACCGCCGCGCCGCCGCTCGCATCCAGATAGGTATTGCCATTGCTGTCGCGCAGGTACATGCCGAACGCGCACACGGCGGTGGGAGGGGTATGGCGCAGGTTCCGGTGGATCATTTGGGTCATGATGGCCTCGTCGTGGTTGATCGTTCGCACGACGGTAGCCCGCAGGAAACACCCTGGTATTGATCTATCTCCTGCCCTTATCGAATATTTCCCATATGCCAGATCGTCTCCCTGCGATCCCACCAGCACCTATGACGCTGGAACAACAAGCCGCCGGGCGAAACGTCACCGGCCAAAACAGAAAACCGGTGACAGACACCGGTTTTTTTGCAACAGTCATTCCGAAATAACTGGTGTCTGTCACCGGTTTTTTCGCAACAGTCGTTCCAAAGTAACTGGTGTCTGTCACCGATTTTTTTGCAACAGGCGTTCCAAAATAACTGGTGTCTGTCACCGGTTTTTCACCGGTTTTGACCGGTTTTGTCTTACTTGAGGATCTTGTTCAGCCAGCCGGAAATGTCACTGACTTCTTCCGGGCACACGGAGTGCTGCATGTAATAGTCGTGCCACTCGACGTTATAGCCCAGCGATTGCAGCAGGTCGCGCGAGGCGGTGGCGCGGGCCAGCGGGATCACCGGGTCGAGCCGGCCGTGGACGAGGAAGATCGGCGTGTCCTGGTTGGCGGCGCTGCGCTCGGCGGCCACCTTGTCGGCCATCGGCACGTAGCCGGACAGGCACAGCAGCCCGCCCAGCTTTTCCTTGTAGCGCAGGCCGGTCTGCAGCGTCATCGCGCAGCCTTGCGAGAAGCCGCCCAGGATGATCCGGCTGGCCGGGATGCCGCGCGATTTCTCGCGCTCGATCAGCGCTTCCACGTGCGCCTGCGATGCGCGCAAGCCTTTCTCGTCTTCCTGGCGGCCCAGGTCGGTATGGATGATGTCGTACCACGCGCGCATCACGTAGCCGCCGTTGATCGTCACCGGCATCGTGTTCGCGTGCGGGAAGATGAAGCGGATGCCGGGCAGGCCGGACAGGTTCAGCTCTTTCACGAAGGGCACGAAGTCGTTGCCGTCCGCGCCCAGGCCGTGCATCCAGATGATCGCAACCTGCGGCGCGTCGTTGGTGGAAACTTCGATATTCGGTAAGACGTCGATCATGGATGTCCTCCTCATTGCAGGGGCGTCGCCGCCGCCTTGTTGTCGGGTGGATTGCGCAGTGCGGACTTCGGCCGGAATGCCTTGCACACGGCGGCATCGGTCTCGATATACGGGCCGCCGATCAGGTCGATGCAGTAGGGCACGGCGGCGAAGATGCCGGCCGCGACCTGCTTGCCCGCGTCGTCCTTCAGGCCTTCCAGCGTTTCCTTGATGGACTTCGGCTGGCCGGGCAGGTTCATCACCAGGGCAGCATGAGGGGGCGATGCATCCGCGGTTTCGCGGATCACGGCCACCTGCCGCGACAGGATCGCGGTCGGCACGAAATGCAGGCTGATCTGCCGCATCTGTTCGCCGAAGCCCGGCATTTCCTTCGTGCCGATGGCCAGCGTGGCTTCGGGCGTCACGTCGCGCCGGGCCGGGCCGGTGCCGCCGGTGGTCAGCACCAGGTGGCATTTCACCGTGTCGACCAGCTCCGCCAGCGTCGCTTCGATGGTGGCGCGGTCGTCCGGGATCAGGCGCGTCTCCACGCGGAACGGCGTGGTGATCGCGCTTTGGAGCCAGTCTTCCAGCGCGGGAATGCCCAGGTCCTGGTAGACGCCGCCGCTGGCGCGGTCGGAGACCGATACCAGGCCAATCACCAGCTCATTCGGCTCGGTGCCG
This sequence comes from Pseudoduganella umbonata, assembly GCF_014192225.1. Lineage (GTDB taxonomy): Bacteria > Pseudomonadota > Gammaproteobacteria > Burkholderiales > Burkholderiaceae_D > Rugamonas > Rugamonas umbonata. The sequence continues at coordinate 427,878 of NZ_JACHXS010000002.1, forward strand.
ACGTCGTTATTCGTCGCGTTCGTCATCGTCGTCGTCCTCGCCCTCCGCGTCGGCATCGGCCGCGGCCTTGGCCGCGCCGCGCGTCTTGGCATCGAGTTCCTTGAGCAGTTGGAAGATCTCGCGGTACGCCTTCGGCGGCTTGTTCTCGGCCTGTTCCTTGCGCGCGTTGCGGATCAGCGTGCGCAGGTGCTGCGCATCCAGCTCGGCGTGCTCGGCCAGCAGCGCGGTCAGCGCCTGGTCGTCGGCCAGCAGCTTGTCGCGGCGGCGTTCCAGCGCGTGCAGCGCGGCCGTATCGGCCTTCGACGCGCCTTTCCAGCCTTCGATCGTGCGCTGGATGACCGCCACTTCTTCTTCGGTCAGCGTGCGCATCTTCTTGCCGACGAACTGCAGCTGGCGGCGGCGGCCTTCGTGATTCTTGATGTTCTGGCATTCCAGGATGGCATCCTTCACGTCGTCCGGCATCGGCACGCGCTTCACGCGGTCGCGCGGCTGTTCCACCAGTTCGAGGCCCAGGGCTTGCAGCGCGTCGGAGTGGCGTTTCATTTCGGTCTTGGAAGGACGCTCGTATTTTTCCTGGAATTCGGAGGAATCGAAGCCGACGGCCCCGCGGTTTGCATTTGGCATGATGAAAAACGCGCCACTTCAGGCGCGCCTGTAAAAACGGTAAACGGCTGCTATGATAACTGTTTTAAAGATTAGCCGACTAAAAGCACCCTATGAGCGAATCGCATTTCACCCACAGCCAGGACCAGTTGAAACAGATTGCGCGCGATGTACTGGACTACGCGCGCAAGACCGGCGGCACCGATGCCGCCGTCGAGATCAGCGAGGGTAGCGGGCTGTCGGTGTCGGTGCGCAAAGGCAAGATCGAAACGATCGAGCAGAACAAGGACAAGGGCCTCGGCATCACCGTCTTCGTCGGCCAGAAGCGCGGCAATGCGTCGACGTCGGACTTTTCCACCGCATCGCTGCAGGCCACCGTGGAAGCGGCCTACAACATCGCCCGCTTCACGGCGGACGACGAAGCGGCCGGCCTGGCCGAGGAACACCTGCTGGAACGCGAACCGCGCGACCTGCAACTGTTCTATCCGTGGCCGATTAGCACCGAAGAAGCCGTGGTGCTGGCGCAGCGCGCCGAAGCCGCCGGCTTTGCCGTGGATCCGCGCGTGACCAACAGCGAAGGCGCCGGCGTGCACGTGCAGCAGTCGCACTTCGTGTCGGCCAATACGCGCGGCTTCATCGGCGGCTACCCGTACTCGCGGCACACGATCTCGGCCACGCCGATCGCCGGCAAGGGCGCCCACATGCAGCGCGACGACTGGTACAGCTCGGTGCGCGATCCGCAGAAGCTGGCCACGCCGGAAGCGATCGGCCGCTATGCCGCGGAACGCGCCCTGGCCCGCCTGAACGCGCGCCAGATCACCACGCGCACCTGCCCCGTGCTGTTCGAGGCGCCGCTGGCCGCGGGCCTGCTGGGCGCGTTCGTGCAGGCCACGTCCGGCGGTGCGCTGTACCGCAAGTCCACCTTCCTGCTCGACACGCTGGGCCAGCAGGTATTCCCGGACCACGTGCAGGTCAGCGAAGATCCGCACGTGCCCGGCGGTATCGGCTCGGCGCCGTTCGACGAGGAAGGCGTGCGCACGCAATACCGCGACGTCGTCAAGGATGGCGTGCTGCAGGGTTATTTCCTGTCCACGTACACGGCCCGCAAGCTGGGCATGCAAACCACCGGCAATGCCGGCGGCTCGCACAACCTGTCGCTGACGTCGAAACTCACGCAGCCGGGAGACGATTTCGCCGGCATGCTGAAGAAGATGGGCACCGGCCTGCTGGTCACCGAACTGATGGGCCAGGGTACCAACTACGTGACGGGCGATTACTCGCGCGGCGCCTCCGGCTTCTGGGTCGAGAACGGCATCATCCAGTACCCGGTCGAGGAAATCACGATCGCCGGCAACATGAAGGAAATGTTCCGCCAGATCGTCGGCATCGGCAACGACGTGCTGATCCGTGGCACCAAACAGACGGGTTCCATCCTGATCGAGAAGATGGTGGTCGCCGGCAACTGAACAGTTGCCACGCCATCGGCGTTTCCCTACACTGTCCTGAGCAGTAGCCGTTTTTCCTTACGTTACAAAAAATCTCAGGAGACCGTATGGAACGTCGACGCTTCATTGCGAAGGCTGCCGCGGGCGCCGGTGCGGGCATCATCGCCGCTCCCGCGCTGGCGCAGTCCCAGCCCACCATCAGCTGGCGCCTCGCCTCCAGCTTTCCCAAATCGCTGGACACCATCTTCGGCGCTTCGGACACCTTCACCCGGCGCATTTCCCAGCTCACCAACGGCAAGTTCACCATCCGCTCGTTCGCGGCCGGCGAGATCGTGCCCGGCCTGCAGGTGCTCGACGCGGTGCAGGCCGGCACCGTCGAATGCGGCCACAGCGCCTCCTACTATTACTTCGGCAAGGACGCCGCGTTCGCCTTCGACTGCGCGGTGCCGTTCGGCCTCACGTCGCGGCAGCACACGGCGTGGTACGACCAGGGTGGCGGCCGCGAACTGATGCGGGCGTTCTTCAAGGACTACAACATCGTCAATTTCCTCGGCGGGAATTCCGGCACGCAGATGGGCGGCTGGTTCCGCAAGGAGATCAAGTCGGTGGCCGACCTGAAAGGCACCAAGATGCGCGTGGCCGGTTTCGCCGGCAAGGTGCTGGAACGCCTGGGCGTGGTGCCGCAGCAGCTGGCGGGCGGCGACATCTACCCGGCGCTGGAGAAGGGCACCATCGATGCGGCCGAGTGGGTCGGCCCGTACGACGATGAAAAGCTGGGTTTCTTCAAGGTGGCGCCGTTCTACTACGCGCCGGGCTGGTGGGAACCGTCCGCGTCGTTCTCGTTCTACGTGAACATCAAGGAATGGGAAAAGCTGCCGAAGGATTACCAGGCCGCCATCGAGGTGGCCAGCTACGAGGCGCACGTGACGATGCAGGCCGAATACGACGTGAAGAACCCTACGGCGCTGGCCCGGCTGCTGAAGAACGGTGTCAAGCTGCGCACCTATCCGCGCGACGCGATGGATGCCTGCTACAAGACGTCCGTCGCGGTGATGGAGGAGGAGGCATCGAAGAACGCCAAGTTCCGCAAGATCTACGACCCGTGGAAAAGGTTCCGGCAGGATCAGAACCAGTGGGCGTCGGTGGCCGAGGCGCCGATCCAGAACTACCTGATCAATGCGGGGCGCGCGAAATAAGACCGCTCTGTCGCAAAACAATTAAAAAACCGGAACGAATAGGCCATTCGTTCCGGTTTTTTTTATGCGGCGGTAAATCGCCATTTCATCGGAGGCTATCAAATTGGTATATGGAATTAATATAGCCGAACTGCGATTTTATATACCTCAAAAGCGATGACAATACCAACTATACTTAAATGAATTTGGCTTTTTACAACACAAGCGTTATTGCCGATGGAGGAAATTGTTGCGGTGCAATGCCGCGACATCGATCACATTACTGATCATTCGCGACAAAACGATCAGGAATCTGCTCATGAAAACGCTTTCATTGACGTATCCGTGGCCTTTCCCCGTCGCGTAACACAGCAATCCTTGCTGCAGGTATGACATTTTTTAATTGATCAACTTACTGAGCATTGGACTGCCTGAAACATAAAACACTTCTCCGCCGATTAAATTTCCGTTGCAGGGAATCTAATTAAATTAAATCCAATAAAGTGTGGAGAAGAGAATGCAAGGGTTCAAGTTCCAACCACTGCGGCTCAGTACGCTGAGTGCCGCGGTATCGCTGGCGCTGGCGTCGATGGCCGGCAGCACGCCTGCGATGGCACAGCAGGCAGCCGCGGCTGCCGAAGCGGATACGCCCATCCAGAAGGTGCAGGTGGTGGCCACCCGCGCATCGCAGCAATCGGGCATCGAGCGCAAGAAGAATGCCGCCACGGCGATCGATTCGATCGTCGCCGAGGACGTCGGCGCATTCCCCGACCGTAACGTGGCCGAAGCCATCTCGCGTATCGCCGGTATCGCCGTGGACCGCGGCGATTTCGGCGAAGGCGTCAACGTGGCCCTGCGCGGCAACGGCCCGGAACTGACCCGCGTGGAAATCGACGGCCAGGGCGTGCAGTCCGGCGGCGGTACCGACCTGAACGGCGGTGGCGCCGGGCGCGGCGTGGAATTACGGGAAATCTCCGCGGACCTGATCAAGAGCGTGGATATCGTCAAGGGCGCCACCGCCGACGGCACCGAAGGCGGCCTGGGCGGCAGCGTCATCATCAAGACCCGTACCGGTCTCGACTTCAAGAAGCCGTTTTACTCGCTGCGCCTGTCCGGCGCGCAGAACTCGCTGAACAAGGACTGGACGCCGGACGGCAACCTGGTGATTGCCCGGCAGTTCATGGACGGCCGCCTGGGCGTGGTGCTCAACGGCTCCGCTTCGCAGGTGCGCAACGAGAGCCACTCGGCGCAGAACTGGGCCAACAGCTCCGGTTATGCCCGCGCGATCGACTTCGACGGTTCGCCGGAAAAAACGTTTGCGTACAATCCTTCCACCGTGTCCACCACCGACGCGACCGCCACGCAGCCGGCGCTGCGCAGCCCGCTGGCGGCCGGCGGCTTCTTCGATGCCTCCACGCCGCTCGACGTGGTGACCCGGTCGGCAGCGGCGCAGTCCAAGGCCGACTGCTATGCGGCGTTCCCGAACCTGACCGAGGCGCAAGTCAATGCGATCACTGCCGGCAGCGCCCGCAGCGCCGCCATCAACCACCGCGGCAACGAACAGCTGTCCTGCCTGAACCAGTGGAACGACTACACGCCATCGCTGATCCGCTACGTGCAGAAACGCCAGGTCGACAAGCGCCGCTCGCTCGACCTGCGCGTGGACTTCAAGGTGAACAACGAACTGACCGTGTACGGCAAGGGCAGCTACCAGCGCCGCCGCGTGGACGACAACTTCCTCACCTATAACCTGGGCGGCATGGCCATCAATCCGGCCTCCACGGCCGGCCCGACCTACGCGGGCGCGGCCTTCACCGAAGACGCCGCCAACAACCGCCTGGTGCCGGTGGCCGGTTCCGGCTACTACAGCTATGCCACGCCGTCGTGGCGCCGCGATAACTACCCGTGGACCAACTCGGCGGTCAACGTCGATCCTGGCTCGGTCGCGTACGACGACAAGCACCACGTGACGAAGCTCACGATCTCCGACGGCAACGTCGGCACGGACCAGATCCACAACATCATGGAAACCTCGGCCCGCTACCTGCAGCTGGGCGGCAGCTACCGCAAGGGCGGCCTGTTCGCCGAGTTCCTGGTGGGCGATGCGAAGTCGGACTTCACGCGCGGCGACAAGCGCACCAGCTGGAACTACAACTACGGTCCGGCCACGTTGTCCGTGCTGCCGAACGGCTTGTGGACGTACGAGTTCCCGCAAGGCGGCGGCCCGTCGGCCGTCACGCCGGCGCAATACGCAACGCTGCGGCCCGCATCGAACGCGCTGGTCGAGGTGAAGCCGGGAGGCAATGTCGTCAGTGGCGTACCGGCCTACTCGATCAACCAGCAACCGCTGCAGACGCAGGCCCCGCAGATTGCCTGGACGCCGAAGATCAACGAAACCGGCGAACGCACCGCGAAGCTGGACCTGACCTATGCGCTGCCCGAAGGGATCCCGTTCCTGACCCGCCTGAAGAGCGGCTTCAATTTCCGCGACACCAAGGGCAGCAGCTGGGGGGCCGGCGGCTTCGACGCACAGACGGCGATGGGCGAATTCGGCAAACCGGGTTACCAGCGCGCCGTGCTGGTGCCGCAAGCTAACGTGCGCAGCACGTTCGTCGGCTGCCAGGATACGCCTGGTTCGCTGGGCGCGGGCGGCAAGCCTTGCCAGTACGGCTATGTACCGAGCAATTCCTATGCGCCCAACTCGCTCCAGTCCGGCCAGACGGTGCTGACGCAGGCGCAGTTCCAGGACATCATCGCCCAGTCGATGCACACCGCCACCACCAACTTCTTCAACGGTGCGAAGGATCGTCCGTCCCAGCTGATCAACGGCTGGACCGAGATCGACGTCGAAAAAGTGTTCAGCATGGTCAACTCGCCGAACGTGAATTTCGACTGCGTGAAGGAGTGCACGGGTACCGATGGCCAGGTGTACGCGCAGCCGGTGAACACCTTCCGCGAGCGCACCAGGTCGGGCTACCTGATGACCGACTTCGCGCTCGACCATATTCCGTTCTCGGACCGTCCGCTGCCGTTCGGCATGGAGCTGGAAGGCAACGCGGGTATCCGCATCGTCAATACCCGGGTCGAGGCGACGGGGCGCATGAACTTCGAGTCGATCATCCCGACCGCGAATTTCGACCCGCTGAATCCGAATGCCGACGCCGGCAGGATCAGGGCGACGGTGTCGAAGCTGACCACGCTGGAATCGAGCGAAACGGATTACCTGCCGATCTGGAACCTGGCGCTGTGGGTGGTGCCGAACGAGTGGGTGGTGCGCTACAACCAGGGCAAGGCGGTAGCCAGGCCGCCCGTCGCCCAGCTGATCCCCGCCGGCACCTGCACGTTCGATGCGACGCAGCTGGCCTCCAACGGCGACGACGCCGACATGCGCTGCTCCGGCACGGTGGGCAATCCCGCCCTGCGGCCGCAACAGAACATCAACCAGAACGTGACGCTGGAGTGGTATCCGAACGTCGACACACAGTTCTCGCTGGCCGCGTTCCGCCAGCGCGGCAAGATCGGCCCGTCGCGCACCACCGGCGTCAGCGGCGTGAAGGTGTTCCAGGGCTCGAACCTGGTCGATCCGCTGACCGGCGAGCCGCTCGACGACGTGGACTTCAGCTACAACACCTGGGAAAACGGCGCCGCCACCACGCGCAAGGGCTTTGAATTCTCGTCGAAGACGGCGTTCACCTTCCTGCCATGGTACCTGCGCTACACGGGCCTGGACATCAACTACACCCGCGTGCGTTCGGCCACCTCGGCGGTCAACGTGGTGGACCTGCTCACCGGCGATCCGCTGCCGCCCGTGCGCGAATCGAAGTACTCGTACAACTGGTCGCTGTGGTACGACGATGGCAAGCTGTCGGCCCGCGTGGCGGTCCAGGCCGATACCGGCTTCTTCTACTGTATCGCGGCCTGCGGCGGTAACGCCGTCAACAACTACCCGAACGCCGGCGGCGGCCGCACCAACGTGCTGCCATACAACCCGGGTTCGCCGAACTTCAAGGATGCTTCGAAGTTCATCGACGCCAAGGTCGCGTACCGCATCAACGACAACATCGAAGTGTTCGCCGAAGCCCGCAACCTGGGCAAGGAAACCACGTCGAACAGCCAGGGCAGCTACAACGCTTTCTCCAACGGCACCCCGATGCTGGCCGACTATGCGTACGCCGGCCGCAAGCTGATGTTCGGCATCAACCTGCGCAATTGATGGTGTAAACGTCGCACAAAAAAACCGGTGGCGGAGCAGGGGTTTAAAAACCGGTGACAGACACCGGTTTTTTTGTAACGAATCTGGCTCCCGAGCATCATCGCCCTGTGCCTTGGTGCTCCACGCATATGCCGCAGATCACCTCATGCGCATACAGGCTTCAATCGACGACGAACACCTTTGCCGTGCTATCCGTCGCCTGCACAAAGCGCACGATCGCGTCGGTGGTGATGGTGTCGATTTGCCCCGTCATGCGCTGCTCGAACGGATGATCGTCGAACGCCACGTTGGCGCGGAACATCCGGGCACCCAGCCGCGTGAACATCGGCACCTCGATCGTTAGCGGCGTGAAGCCTGCGCCCTTCAACCAGGCCTGCGCTTCGGCGCGCGTTTCCACCTTGCCCGTTGGCGCGCTCGCGGCGGCGTAAGTCTCCAGTACCCACTGGTTCGAGTTCTGGTAGCGCGTGGAAAACGCATACGCCAGCATGTTGTAGTGCGGCTCGTGCAGCCGTCTCGGCGTGCGCGAGGCGAGCAATGCGGCAAGCCTTGCCTGCACTTGCGGCGCCGGAACCAGCACGTGCGTCGAGTGGCGGTGCAGGCCGATCAGCAGGAAATTGCCGACGCCTTCGTTCCACAAGTCCGAGCCGGCCGTGCCGCAGTCGTTCAGCTCATGCACGACGGTCCAGCGGCCGGCGGCATGGTCGCGCACCACGAACGCCATATGCGAGTACGTGAGGCCGTACTTGCTCAAGTCCTGGCCGGCGCGGGAAATCATCGCCACGGTCGCGCCGCTATCGTCCAGCGCCTTCAGCGTGCGCTGTGCCAGGTTCATCGTCGTCACCACTTCTTCGATCGGTAGCGGGGCTTCTTCGCAACTGCGCCCCGCCAGCGCGAACGGCGAGTGCAATACCAGCGCCACCAGCACCGCCGCCTTCATTGCGGCACCTTTTCGCGGCGCAGCAGTGCTTTGCCAAGTTCGTTCGGAATGAAGGCGATCACCTTGCCCGACAGGACGAGCGCGTGGCCGGTGGACGTGGCAACGACGTCGACCATCGTGCCGGACGCAATCGACAGGCTGGTTGCCGCCTCACCGGACAGGCGCACCGTCGAGCGGCTGGCATTGCCCACGCTTTCGACGACCAGTTCGACGCCGTCACTGACTTTCTCCGACCCGGCGACGATGACGCTTCCAGCCACCAGCGAACCGAAGACGACGACACCGGAAATTTCTCCTGCCGTGTGCGACAGGTCGGACTGGGAAAATGCCGCAGTGTGGACGGCGGCGGTGGAAAAGCACAGGGCAATGGACAGGACGAGCAGGCGTTTCATGGCGGTTCTCCAGGGTTGAGGTGCCGCCATCATCCCGTCCGCCTTGTCCGCTGGTGCTGATCTAAGGCAACATGTGGTCGCCTGTCATTGGACGATGATCACCTTTGCGGCGTGATCAGAGTGCTGCACGAACCGCACCACCGCATCCGTGCTGACCGTATCGATCTTCCCCGCCACCCGGCGGTCGAACGGGTGATCGTCGAATGCCACGTTGGCGCGGAACATCCGTGCGCCGAGCCGCGTGGCCGGCGGGATGTGCACCGTGATCGGCGCGAAGCCGGCGCTTTTCAGCCAGGCCTGCGCTTCCTCGCGCGTGGCCACGTCGCCCGCCGGCGCACTGGCCGCCGCGTAGTTCTCCAGCACCCACTGGTTCGAATTCTGGTAGTGCGTCGCAAACACGTACGACAGCATGTTGTAGCGCTGCTCGTGCAGGCGCCGTGGCGTGCGCCCGGCCAGCAGTTGCGCCAGCCGGGCCTGCGCCACCGGTCCCGGAATGACCAGCTGCGCTTCGTGGCGCACCAGGTCCGTCAGGAAAAAATTGCCCATGCCTTCCTCGTACAGCGCGGAGGAGGCGGTAGCGCATTCGTTGAGTTCGTGCACCACGGTCCAGCGGCCGGCCGGATGGTCGCGCAGCGCGATGCCCATGTGCGAGTAGCGCAGGCCGTACTTGCCCAGGTCCTGGCCGGCGCGGGATACCAGCGCCACCTGCGCGCCGCTGGCATCGAGCGCCTGCACGGTGCGCAGCGCCAGATCCAGCGAGCGGGCCGCGTCGGCGGTGGCCAGCGGCCTGGCCTCGCAGGCCTGGCCGGCCCACGCGGGCAGGGCGGCAAACAAGCCCAAAAACAGGCTGGCACCCAGCCACGCGCACAGCAGCAGGCGGCGCGTCCACAGCCGCCGCGTCAGCAGCTGCCGGGCCGGCAGCCTGCGCAGTGTCAGCTTCATCAGCTCACCTTCCGGCTGTGCAGCAGTGCCTTGCCCATTTCGTTCGGGATGAACGCGATGGCCTTGCCGGAGACGACCAGCAGGTGGCCGGTGGCCGTCGCCGATACATCCACCGCGGTACCGGCGGCAACCGACAGGCCCTCTGCCGCCTTGCCGGACAGCCGCACGGTGGCGCGGCTGCCGTCGACGGCGCTTTGCAGCAGCAGGTCGACGCCTTCGCCGGCCTTCGCCAGTCCGACGGCGACGACGCTGCCGGCGACCAGTACCGTCGCCAGCGAGCCCGCGACGACAAGGCCCGACGCTTCGCCTACCGCCTGCGACGGGCTCGAAGCATCGGCCGCTTGGCCGTTGGCACAGGCCAGCGAAAGCAGGGCGGCGAAGAGCAGGCTTTTCATGATTCGTTCCGTATAAGTGAAAGTGCCTGCATCATCGGCCGCGCCGGTACGGCGGGCAACCGCCATGTGCACGGTGGCAAACCGTTGCTGTTAAAGTATCGTAAATCGATACTTTCAACGGAGCGAGCATGTCGAGCAGCGTGATGCTGGTGGAGGGATTGAAGCGCGAACTGAAGGCGCACGGCATCACGTACGCGGAACTGGCGCGGCGCATCGGCATGTCGGAGGCCAGTGTGAAGCGCATGTTCGCGCAGCGCAGTTTCACCTTGCAGCGGCTCGACGAAGTGCTGGCGGCGGCCGGCATCGACCTGCTCGACCTGACCCGCGCCGCGCTGGAAGCGCCACGGCTGATCGCGCAACTGAGTTATGCGCAGGAAGAGGAGCTGATCGGCGATCCGAAGCTGCTGCTGGTGGCGGTGGCGGCGCTGAATGGCGTACCGGTGGACGAACTGGTGGCGACGTTCGCCCTGACCGAAGCCGAAGCGGTGAAGCATCTGCTGCGGCTGGATAAAATCGGCTTCCTCGTGCTGAAGCCGAACAACCGCGTAAAACTGCTGGTGGCGCGTACGTTCGACTGGATCCCGAACGGCCCGATCCAGACCTGGTTCCGGCGCGAAGCGGCCGCCGACTACCTCGATGCGCGCTTCGACGGCGAAGGCGAGATCCTGCGGCTGGTCAGCGTGATGCTGTCGCCATCCTCCACCGCGGCGCTGCTGGAACGGCTGCGCCAGGTGGCGGACGATTTTTCGCAGCAGCACCAGGCCGATGCCCGGCTGCCGTACGAGGCGCGGCAGTCGATGACGTTCCTGCTGGCCGCGCGGCCGTGGATGCCGGAGGCCTTCGCGGCGCTCCGGCGCGGGGAAGCGGTCAGCGGCGCAGTGCGCCCAGCACCGGTTGCAGCACCGCGGCACCCAGCTTCATCGAACGGGCGCCGTTCCAGCCGTTGACCGGGTCCGGGTCGTTGGCGTTGTCCTTGAACGGCAGTTCCAGCGTCAGCGACAGGCAGCCGAACAGGTGGGTGATGTGCGGCGAACCCATCGTCAGCACTTCCGGCGTGAACGGCGCGTCCGGGTAGCCGAATTCGCTCTGGAAGTCGGGGCTGGCCACCTTGAAGTCGGCGATGAAGGCATCCTGCGCGGCCTTCTGCTCCGGCGTGAAGTTTTCCAGCGAATCGCTGCCGGCCACGAACACGTAAGGCAGGCCTTCGTCGCCATGCACGTCGAGGCACAGGTCGCAGCCGGTTTCCAGCATCGCCTGCTTGACCAGGAAGACTTCCGGGCTGCGCTCCATCGTCGGTGTGTTCCATTCGCGGTTCAGGTTCGCGCCGGCCGCATTGGTGCGCAGGTTGCCGCGCACCGAGCCGTCCGGGTTCATGTTCGGCACCACGTAGAACACGGCCTGTTTCAGGCACTGGCTGGCGAACGGATCGGCCGGGTCGAGCAGCGCTTCGACCATGCCTTCGACGAACCATTCGGCCATCGTTTCGCCCGGATGCTGGCGCGCGATCACCCAGACTTTTTTCGGCGCGTCCGGGTCGCCGATGACCAGCATGTTCAGGTCGCGGCCATCGACGGTGGAACCCAGGTCGACCAGTTCGGCCAGCGGCGACAGCTGCGCATTGTCCAGCAGCGACAGGTGGCGTTCCCACGAATACGGCTCGAAGTAGGCGTAGTACACGCTGTCGTATTCCGGTTCGTGCTCGATGGTCATCACTTCGCCGTCGAAGCTGGTGGGCACGCGGAACCACGTGTCGCGGTCGTAGCTGGCCACCGCCTGGTAATCCTTCCAGCCATCCGGGTAGGCTGCCTGGCCGGCATTCAGGAAGCGGATCGTCAGCGGCATGCCGCCCGCACCCTGGACGCGGAAGTAGAACCACTGGGTAATGTCGGCGTGGGAATCCTTGCGGATGTTCAGGTCGATGTCGCCAACGCTGGTGGCGCTGACGAACTCGATGGCACCAGCGTCGAACTGGCTGCTGATCTTGATAGACATTGTGTGTCCTGTGATGAATGGGAGCGCCGTGTGGCGCGAGGCCGACATGATAACGGCTTTTGTATTTTCGGTACTACAATGGCCCATCCATTCCAAGGAGACCGACGATGCAGCGCCGTTCCTTCCTGACCCGTTCCGCCGCCGCGGCGGGCACCGCAACCATCGCCACGGGCATCGCCACGCCGGCCATCGCGCAGGCGCAGCCCGCCGTCAGCTGGCGGCTGGCATCGAGCTTTCCCAAAACGCTGGACACGATCTACGGCTCGGCCGAGAACTTCGTGAAACGGGTCGCCCAGCTCACCGGCGGCAAGTTCCAGATCCGCCAGTTCGCCGCCGGCGAAATCGTGCCCGGCCTGCAGGTGATGGATGCGGTGCAGGCCGGCACCGTCGAGATGGGCCACACGCCGGCCTACTATTACTTCGGCAAGGATCCCACCTTCGCCTTCGACTGCGCCGTGCCGTTCGGGCTCACGTCGCGCCAGCAGACGGCCTGGTTCGACCAGGGCGGCGGCCGCGAACTGCTGCGCGCGTTCTACCGCGACTATGGCATCGTCAATTTCATGGGCGGCAACACGGGCGTGCAGATGGGCGGCTGGTACCGCAAGGAGATCCGCTCGGTGGCCGACATGAAGGGCCTCAAGATGCGCGTGGCCGGCTTTGCCGGGCGCGTGATGGAGCGCATGGGCGTGGTGCCGCAGCAGATCGCCGCCGGCGACGTGTATGCCGCGCTGGAGAAGGGCACGATCGATGCCGCCGAGTGGGTCGGCCCCTACGACGACGAGAAACTCGGCCTGGTGCGCGTGGCGCCCCACTACTATTCGCCGGGCTGGTGGGAAACGGGCCCGCAGCTGTCGCTGTATGTCAACGGCAAGGGATGGGACAAGCTGCCGAAGCAATACCAGGCCGCGCTGGAGGCGGCCGCGTACGAATGCCACGTGCGCATGCAGGCCGACTACGATGCCCGCAACCCCGCCGCGCTGGCCCGGCTGATCAGGAACGGCGCGAAGCTGCACAATTTCAGCAAGGACGTGATGGACGCCGCCTACCAGCAGTCCACCGCGGTGATGGAAGAGGAAGCGGCGAGAAACGCGAAATTCAGGAAAATCTACGAGCCCTGGAAGAGGTTCCGGCACGACCAGAACCAGTGGGCGTCGGTCGCCGAGGCGGCCATGCAGAATTACCTGATCGCGGCAGGGCGGCGCTGAGTGTCGCGGAAAAGAGCATGTTTAGAGATGCTCCTCTGCGGAGACGAAGATTAGCTGCGCAGCTAATTCGGCACTTCCATCTAACTTAGGTGATTGTCTAATATTAGCTGTGCAGCTAATATGGCACCTATGGATAACGTCTATATTTCCTTACTGCACGATTTCACTGGTTCGCTCCAGAGCGCTACCGGTTTCTTGGCAGAACATGAAGAGCTAGAGGTGCAATTTGGCGAACTTCGTCGAAATGCACGCTTGGACGCACTAGTGAAAACAAAGACTCCGGACGGGGGCTCCTGCGTATTGGCAATCGAGATGAAACGGATAGCCTACCCGCGAGATGTCCGGATGGCGATCAGCCATCTGATGGAGTATCGAGCTACGGCCCCTCAGGACACTCGAGTTGAACTATGCTTCGTCGCCGACTCGATCAGTCCAGGTTCGCGTCAGGCTCTGCGGGAGGCGGGCATCAACTACTATGATCAGAGCGGAACGCTGTACTTCAAATATCACACGTGGTTAGTTGATATCGAGCGCGCACCGATACGTCCAGCCCGTAAAAAGGATTTCGCCCTGTTCAGCGGGGCGCGGGAACAAGTCGTCCATGCCTTGCTCTACCATTGGTATGGAAATGCTGATGAGGGGGACATCACCGGAGCGGAGCTCGCTTCCCTCTCGCATACATCAACCTATACCGTGTCTAGCACGATGCAGGCCCTTGAGCAGCTGGATTTCGTCGAATCGAAGGGCAGCGGGCCCAGCCAACGCCGCCGCTTGCGTGATCCGGCAGCACTCGTTGATGCATGGGCTGAGGAGTGGACCCGGCGGCGAGAAGTGAAGACTCGTTGGTACACATATGCTCCCAGCGGGCACATCACTGACCGGGTCATCGAAGGATTCGTCAGCCACGCGCGGCAGGAATGGGCGCTCACTGGGGCTGCTGCTGCCAACGCCATCGTTCCGCGATTGACCCAGGTTGATCGGGTGGAAGTCATTGTTCAGCCAGGCGAGGCAGAGCAGTTAGCGTCCGCAATAGGGCTGACTCAAGCGGATAAAGGCTCCAACGTAGTCATGATCGAACGGACCGGCGCGTCCTTACTGTTCCTGGACGAGCACCCTGAACGCCCACATTCCCGCTTTGCCAGCCGATTCATACAGTATCTGGATCTTCTCAACGGCTACGGTCGCAACAAAGAGCTCGCGGAAGAGTTCCGCAAGCATGCGCTCAAAATAGGAAGCAGCAAGTGAACACGAAACACAAGACCGCCGCGGAGTACAACACCGACCACACCAAGGCGTGTGAGATCGCACTCGTCGAGCTGCTGCGCGCATTTGGCTCATTGAAGAATGATTTGCGGCTTGTAGGTGGGCTGGTTCCTCGCTATCTGACGCCGTCACAGCCACCGGAAGTTCCTGAGCATGCCGGCACGACCGACGTCGACGTTGTTCTCAACATTACGTTACTCGCCGCGAAAGGAACATACGATAAGCTGAAGCGGCAGCTGAAAGACGGAGGCTTCGTCCGCTATCAACCCGACCCGGAGGGTCCGGTAAGTTCCTGGCAATGGGTGTACAACGTCGGCGGCACACCAATTGTCGTCGAATTTCTGCAGCACACTGACGACCCGCAACAGAGTTCCTTTCTCGTAGAAATTGACGGCGAGGATGTCTCAGCGTGCCAAATCCTGTATGCCGGCATTGCGCATGACTGGTTTGAGGAGAAGGAAATCGTCGTCGACCTTCCCAATAACGGTGGGATAGTCAAGGAGACTATTCGCTACGCAGATGCGGTAGCCTTCATCGTCCTGAAGGCGCTCGCCTTCAAGACCCGCCATGAACGCAAGGATGCTTCGGACCTTATCCATGTGATGCGTTACTGGGGTAGCGTCGAATCAGTCGCCAAATCATTCAGCGAGCGTCTAGCCAGTGGAGCCCACGGCGGCGCAATCGATCGTGCGCTGGCAGCACTGGCAGAGAACTTCTGCGACGAGCCGGAGATTCCTGGTTACCGCAAGGATGGGCCGTCGGCCGTAGCCAACTTTCACGGCCTTCAGGATGGCGACGAAGAAACACGGATCCGAGAGCAACGCGACGTGAGCGGCATGGTGGACTACTTCCTCCAGCGAGTTGCGCAACTCCGTGGCGATGGCGGTGCTGAATGAGTATGGCATCGTTTCGTTACACCGGCGCTGTCGAGCTGCGCGCGATGGCGAAGTTTACTATTGCGAACTGGTAGACTATCCCCCGAAGCCCCGCCGATGCGCAGGGCGCCGCATAACCGGCCAGGCCCGCCAGGGCACCACCAGACACGATGCCGCCGCTGTCAGCGCCACTGCACCCGCCGGCTTCATCGGCGTGTCATATTGGCAACCTACACTTGCCTGCTCACAGATCACCGGAGCAAGCATGACTTCATCTATTTCGCGCCGCCGCTTCCTGTCCCGGGGCGGCGTGCTGGTGGGCAGTTCGGCATTGGGCGGCTCGCTGCTGCTGCAAGGCTGCGGCGGCAGCAGCGCCGCCATCGGCGTCAGTGAAAACGAACGGCCCAAGATGCCGTCGGGAATACAGTTCGGCGACATTACGGACAATAAAGCGATCATCTGGAGCCGCAGCGACCGCAACGCGCAGATGATCGTCGAATACGACACCAGCGACCGTTTCACCAACGCCAGCCGCATCGCCGGCCCGTATGCCAGCGACGCCACCGATTTCACGACCCGTGTCGACCTGAGCGGCCTGCCCGCCGGGCAGACGGTGTTCGTGCGCGTGCGCTACGTGGATCGCGACAATGCGCGGATCGAAAGCGAAACCCTGTCGGGCCAGTTCCGGACCACGCCGGCCGCCGACAGCAACCGCGCCGTGCGTTTCCACTGGAGCGGCGACCAGTGCGGCCAGGGCTGGGGCATCAACACCGATTTCGGCGGCATGAAGATCTACGAGGCGATGCGTTTGCGCGACCCGGACTTCTTCGTCCACAACGGCGACACCATCTATGCCGACGGCCCGATCCTGGCCCAGGTCACGGCGGAAAACGGCCAGGTATGGCGCAACCTGGTCACGGAAGAAGTGAGCAAGGTCGCGGAAACGCTGAAGGAATTCCGCGGCCGTTATGCGTACAACCTGATGGACGCCAACTTCCGCAAGTTCGCAGCCCAGGTGCCGCAGGTCTGGCAATGGGACGACCATGAAGTGACGAACAACTACAGCGACGCCAAGAACCTGTCGGCCGACGCGCGCTATACGGAAAAAAGCATCGCCACGCTGACGGAGCGCGGCCGCCGCGCCTTCCTCGAATATGCGCCGATGCGCTATTACAAGCAAAGCGAACCGCAGCGCATCTACCGCAGCATCTCGCATGGTCCGCTGCTCGACGTGTTCGTGGTGGACATGCGCAGCTACCGCGGTCCGAACAGCACCAACCTGCAAACCACGGAAGACGCCACGTCGGCCTTCCTGGGCAGCGAGCAGATGGAATGGCTGATCGCCGGGCTGAAAGCGTCGAAGGCGACCTGGAAGGTCATTTCCGCCGACATGCCGATCGGCCTGCAGGTCGGCGACGGCAAGGACAGCCAGGGCAACGCATTGTGGGAAGCGGTCGCCAACGGCAACCACGGCGTTCCGCTCGGCCGCGAGCTGGAAATGGCCCGCCTGCTCGGCAGTATCAAGGCGGTGCCCAACGTGGTCTGGATCACCACCGACGTCCATTACTGCGCGGCCCACTATTACGACCCGGCCAAGGCCCAGTTCACGAACTTCAGCCCGTTCTGGGAATTCGTTGCCGGTCCGATGAACGCCGGCAGCTTCGGCCCCGGCCTGCTCGACAACACCTTCGGCCCCACCGTGGTGTTCTCGAAAGCCCCGCCGATCCAGGCCTCGTCGCCGTTTGCCGGCTACCAGTTCTTCGGTGAAGTCAACATCGACCCGCGCACCAAGGCGATGACGGTCGAACTGTTCAACCTCGACGGCGTCTCGCAGTTCGCGCAGACGATCCCGGCGGCGGGCACGTAACGAAGCACCTGTCCGACGCACCTGCCGACGCGCAGGCATCGGCTCCACGCTCCCGGCCCGGGCTTCATCAAGCCCGGGCCGTGGACCATCTTCCTCCCCCGGTTTTCTCGTCCATTCCGGTATCCCCGATGCTGGTAATGTAGGGAAAAGTTGTCTATCGTCGTACCAATGCCCGCTCCTCGCATGGCACCGCACCTGTCTGCCATGACCGAAGCCGGCTTTCGCCCGCCTGCCGCCCGCCAACGTCACCCTCGAGGACCGCACCATGACAAAGTTTCTCATCTCCTTTCCTGCCGATGCGATGGATGTTGCCGCCGAAGAAATTGCCGCTGCCGGCGAGGCGTCGCGCGCGGTCATCCGGGAAGCGAAGGCTGCCGGAATCTACGTGTTCGGCGGCGGCATCAACAGCCAGGTCGCGCCGGTGATGGTGTCTGCCGACGAAGGCTGCATTACCGGCACCTACCGCCAGACCAGGGAGTTCGATGGCGGCTTCTGCGTGCTCGAACTGCCGTCCAGGGCAGCCGCCGTCCAATGGGCGGCCAGACTCGCCGCCGCCTGCCGTTGTGCGCAGGAGCTTCGCGAGTTCCACTATGACGCTGAAAGCTGATGCCGATGACAGTAAAGACAGCCCAGGCCGCCGTAGTGGCACTTGCCTTGCTTGCATCGGGCAGCGCAGTCATGGCGGCCGAGCCGCACGGCATCGCATTCGTCCATCACGATTGGGAACTTGCCTGCGATAACACGCGCACCTGCCGTGCTGCGGGCTATCACCCCCAACCGAACGACGAAGACGACGGCGACAGCGACACGGACACGCTGGAAAAGGCATTGCCGGTGTCGGTCCTGCTGACCCGGAAGGCCGGACCGCACCAGCCTGTCGTCGGTGAACTTCACATCGGCCATTATGGAGAGGAAACGACGGAGTCGTTTCCCGGCAAGCGCTCGTTGACGCTGCTGATCGACACCAGGCCCGTGGGGCAGGTCACGCTCGCGCGGGGACACTGGATCGCAAGCCTGGCGCCTGGCCAAACGGCCGCCTTGCTGGCGGCGCTTCCCGGTCACGGCAATATCCAATGGACGGACGGCAAGCGGACGTGGAAACTGTCGAACAAGGGCGCTGCCGCGGTGATGCTGAAGATGGACGAGTTCCAGGGACGCCTGGACACGCCTGGCGCCCTGCTGGCCAAGGGGACCAGGGACGAACGCGATGTATTACCAGCCGTGCCGGCGCCCGTCGTCGTCGCTCCTGGCGTGCCGGCCGATGCCGATCGCGTCCGTTTGTCCACGCCGGACCTGGCTGCCCTGCGACAGGCCCTTGCCGCGTCCAGTGGCGACGAATGTTCCGCCCTTGCCGATCCTGCCGGGGGGCATTCCATCCATATGCGCCGGCTGTCGCGTACCAGGCTGCTGGCATCCACCACTTGCTGGGCCGGGGCATCCGACGTCGCGGAAGCCTACTGGACGACCAGCGCGATGCCGCCCTTCGCTGCCACGCTCGTTACGACGAACGGCAGGGCGTATTTGCAAGGAAAGATCGACGCTTCGCGGTGGGCCGGCGGTTTCGATTGCATGGATATCGACGAATGGACGTGGGACGGCAAACGCTTCGTGCAGACCAGGAAGGGGACGACGGGCATGTGCCGGGGCATCGACATGGGCGGCGCCTGGTCGTTGCCGGTCATCGTGACCGACGTGCGGCCCGCTCCGGTCCGGCCATAGCGGCGCAGCCCGGCGACGACCAGTCTTGCCGGGCGCATCGGGCTGGACATGCGATCGCAATCCACGATGCTCGCGTGTGCATTGCGCAAACGCATGTTAAGCTGGAATAAACATATGAAAAGGGCAACTCGAATGAATGACTGGGTGAAGACCGGCGTCATGGGTCTTGACGAAATATTGCATGGCGGAATTCCACGGAACAACAACCTGATCGTCGAGGGCCCGCCGGGCTCCGGCAAGACCACGCTCGGCCTGGGCTTCATCTACCATGGCGCGCGCGACCACGGCGAACCGGGCGCCATCGTCTCGTTCGAGCTCGATCCGGCCAAGCTGCTGCGCGACGCGGCCGGCTTCGACTGGGACCTGCAGGGCATGATCGACCAGGGCAAGATCAAGATCATCCAGACCAGCCCGGCTGTACTGCTGAGCGAATTCCGCAGCGAGGATGGCGCTTTCACGGCAGCGCTGCGGGAAATGGGCGCCAAGCGCCTGCTCATCGACGGCCTGACACCGATGCGCCTGTATGCCGAGGTCAACGACCTGCCGTTCCGCGAAGATGTGCACCTGCTGATCGAAGGCTTGACGCGGCTGGGCGTGACCGCCATGGTCACGGCCGAAAAGGACGAGTCGATGACCGGCGTGTCGGCCCACGAGCGCTTTGTCTTCGACACCATCATTTCGCTGACGCGGGAAGAAATGCGCCGCCGCGTGCATCGCCGGCTGGCGGTGATGAAGTCGCGCGGCCAGGATTTCATCGGCGGCAGCCACACGATGCGCATCGAGCCGTCGGTGGGCGTGCATGTGTACCGCCGCGCCCAGTCGCGCCCCGTGGCGTCGGTCGACCAGCCCACGTCGGAAGAACGCCTGTCGACCGGCTCGCCGGCGATCGACAAGATGATGGATGGCGGCATCTACAAGGGCTCCGTCACGCTGGTGAGCGGCATCTCCGGTACCGGCAAGACGGTGCTGAGCGTCCAGTTCCTCACGCATGCGATCAAGAACGGGCACAAGGCGATGCTGGTCAGCCTGGACGAACACCCGGCCCAGCTGATGCGCAACGCCCGCTCGCTCGGCTTCGACCTGCAGGCCCTGGTCGACGCGGGCCAGCTGTTCATCCATTACGAATCGCCGCTGGAGCTGGAACTCGATGTGCACTTCGAGCGTATCGTCAAGCTCGTCGAAGAGCAGGGCATCGACTGCGTGGTGTTCGATTCCATCGCCGTATACGAAATGACCAGCCGGAACGAGGTCGCCGACTACCTGTATGCGCTGGCCACGTTCTTCAAGAACCGCCTGGCCACCACGCTGTTCAATTACGAGAGCCCGGAACTGCTGGGCGTGTCGCAGATCAGCGAAGAGCTCAAGGGCTCGCACCTGGTCGACAACATCATCCTGCTGAACTACGTGGAAGTGTCCACCGTGCTGCGCCGGGCCATTGCCGTGCCGAAAGTGCGCGGCAGCCGCAACCAGCAGGTCACGCGCGAGTACACCATCGGCGTGGGTGGCCTGCTGCTGCTCGACGAGAGCGACAACGATACCCAGTCCGGCGCCGTGCCGCAGCTGCCGTTCTCCTCGTATTACGGTCTGCTGTCGCGCTCCCCATCACGCCAGAGTCCGCTGATCGAGGGCGCCGTCGCCAAGGGCGAGCCCATGCCGGAATCGGCCGACCTGCCAACCGAAAAGCCGCAGTGATCACGGCCAATTTGCCGGGCAATACGCCGGTCGACTGGGCCGACTGGGAAACGCCGCTGCTCCAGTTCAGCGAGGCGACAGGCCTCGTCGCGTCCGCCTTCGACATCGCCGGCGTGCGCCGCATCGGTCCCAAGACGGGCTCGCGCCTGGCCGCCCTGCTGGCCCGTTCCACCCTGTGGGCCGAGGACGGCCCGGGCACGGCGATCGAGCGCTCGCTGGTGCAATCGGTGTGCGCCGACGGCCAGCCCGCGTCGGCACAGTTCTGCGGGCTGCGCGTGTGCACGCAGCCGCTGCTGCTGGGTGGCAAGCTCTACGGCGTGGTGGTGTTCGGCTGGCGCTTCGCCGACTTCAGCTCGCCGCTCGAATGCGAACAGATCGCCCGGCAGATCGGCCTGCCGGGCCACGTGCTGTGGAACGAAGTACGCCTCGACGCGCCCGTGTCCGCGCAGCGCATGGAAACCTATACCACGCTGCTGGGCACGCTGTGCCGCACGCTCGACCGGCAGCGCGAGATCATCGACGACCTGACGCGCGTGAACCGCACGCGCGAGCTGTTCCTGGCCACGGTGTCGCATGAAATGCGCACGCCGCTGTCGGCCCTGTCGCTGCGCATCGAGATGATGCTGCGCACCATCCCCGACCTGCCGCCGGCCGTCGTCAGCGGGCTGGAAACGATGCGTGTGCACGTGCGCCAGGAAGCGGGCATGGTCGACGACCTGATCGATGCCGCGCGCACGCTGACCGGCCAGATGTCGATCACCCGCACGCCGGTCATGCTGGGGCAGGTGCTGCGCGATGCGATCTCGACCGTGGAAACGTCCGCGCACATGAAGCGCATCGTCATGCAGGTCACGCCGGCCGATCATGGCGACGGCATCCGCCTGCAGGCCGATGGCCGGCGCCTGCAGCAGGTGATCTGGAACCTGTTGATCAATGCCACCAAATTCACGCCGGAAGGCGGCATTATCCGCATCAGTGCCGGCTGCAGCGACGGCATGGTCGCGATCGATATCGCCGACTCAGGGCAGGGTATCGAAGCGGACGACCTGCCGCACGTGTTCAATGCCTTCACGCTGCAGCAGGACAATAACGCCACGGGCCTGGGACTGGGGCTGTACATCGCCCGCCGCATCGTCGAGCTTCATCGCGGCACGCTGAGCGTCAGCAGCGCCGGGCGCGGCAAGGGTGCCACCTTTTCGATCCGGCTGCCGGTCGCGGCCGGTTGAACGGGGCTGGTATTCCTAGCCGGCCGGCAGCCGCGTCTTTGCCGTCTTTTTCTTCACACCCCTTGCCAGGTCGGCCAGCGTCACGCTACCGAAGCGCTCCAGCAGGATCCGTTCCGCTTCCCGCATCGCATCGCCGAGCTCCGCGTTGACGGCGCGCTCGACCAGGCAGTTCGCATGTTCGTCCGTCGTGCCGATCGCAAAGACGGGCGGCTCGCCCAGCGCGCGGTGGATGTCGAGCAGCGTGATCCGGTCCAGCGGCCGCGTCAGCAGCCAGCCGCCGCCGTGCCCTTTGCCGGACTGCACATAACCCTGCTCGCGCAAGCCCGCCATCGTCCGGCGCACCACGACGGGATTGGTGCCCAGCATCGCCGCGATTGTCTCCGATGTGGCGGGCGCGTCGAGGCTGTCCATGTGGATCAGCACATGGAGCATGCGGGAAAGGCGGCTGTCGTGTCTCATGCCGCGATCATAGCAAACAGCGCTCAAGTAACAAATGAAGTTTCTTGATCGGATTTTTTGCGATATCATGTAACTCCACAAAGTACATAAGGAGCGATCATGTTCGATGCCATCATCGTGGGCGGCGGCTTTGCCGGCCTGTCGGCGGCGCTGCAACTGGCGCGGGCGCGGCGCAGCGTGCTGCTGGTCGACGCCGGCGCGCCGCGCAACCGGTTCGCCGCCAGCGCGCAGGGCTTCCTGGGGCACGACGGCAAGCCGCCGCAGCAGATCCGCGCCGAGGCCCGGCAGCAGCTGGCCCGCTATCCGACCGTGACGTTCGCGGACGGGGCGGCCACCGCCGCCATCCAGTCGGAAGGCGGCTTTCTCGTGGCGATCGACAGCGTGGCCGGCGAGCGCCAGGAGCGCCAGGAACGCGGTAAGCGCCTCGTACTGGCCACCGGCGTGCGCGACGAACTGCCCGCGTTGCCGGGCCTGGCGGAGCGCTGGGGACACACCGTCATCCACTGCCCGTATTGCCATGGCTATGAAGTGGCGGGCCAGCCGCTGGGCATCCTGGGCGGCGACGCGATGGCCGCGCACAAGGCGGCGATGATTCCGGACTGGGGACCGGCGACGCTGTTTACGCAAGGCGGCGAAGAGCCGGCGGGGGAACAGGCCGCGCTGCTGGCGGCGCGCGGGGTCGCGATCGAGCGCACGCCCATCGTCGCGCTGCTGGGCAGCGCACCGGGTCTCGATGCGGCGTGCCTGGCCGACGGCCGCGTGGTGCCGCTGGGCGCGCTGTTCGTGTCGCCGATGACGCTGCCGGCCAGTCCGCTCGCCGGGCAGCTGGGCTGCGCATTCGACGACGGGCCGTCCGGGCCGTACCTGCGCGTGGACGAGCGCAAGCAGACCACCGTGCCCGGCGTCTTCGCCGCCGGCGACGCGGCCACGCCGATGCATAGCGCGACGCTGGCATCCGCGGCCGGCATGCTGGCCGGCGTGCATGCGCACCAGTCGCTGGTGTTCGGCTAGGGCGCCGCGAAGCGGGTCATCGCGATACGGTCGCGCCGTGCGCGGCGCGGGTCTGCTACTCTCGAATCCGCTGAAGCGGGGCGAACGAAGACAAGGAGAATGCAGATGTCCGATGCGAACAAGCGTGTGCTGCAACAGGCGAATGCGGCGGTCGCCGCCGGTGACAACGAAGGGTTCCTGTCGTACTGCGTGGACGATGTCGTCTGGTCCACCGTGGGCGGCGAAACGCTGCACGGCAAGGAGGCGGTGCGCCGCCTGATGGCAAGGGAATACGTGCAGCCGCCCGTGTTTACCATGCGCGAACTGGTGGCCGAAGGCGATCATGTCATCGCCCTCGGCGAGATCGACAGCCGGGACGATGCCGGCAATACGGTGCACAACACCTACTGCGACGTGTGGCGGCTGCGTGACGGCAAGCTGGCCGAGCTCAGGGCATTCGTCATCCCGGTCGGACGCTAGCGGGAGAACTGGCGGCAGGAACTGGCGGGAAGCCCGGCGAAGCACTGGAGGCCACGGCCTCGCGTGCATGTGGTAATTTGGCAGCTATCATACTTAACGTTACGTATGGGTGAAATGCTGCATTTGTCCACGACAATTCCAAGGGCGATGACATGAACGACTATTCACGTCCGCCGCTGCCTGCCGATGAAGAAGGGAGGCTGGAGGCGCTCTATGCATCCCAGTTGCTCGATACGCTGCCTGAGGAGGTCTTCGACAGGCTCACGCGCATCGTCTGCGCATCGTTGAACGTGCCCGTCAGCCTGATCTCCCTCATCGACAAGGACCGGCAATGGTTCAAGTCGAGTTGCGGGCTGCAGGCGCGGGAAACGGGCAGGGATGTGTCCTTTTGCGGGCATGCCATCCTGTCCGATGAACCGTTCATCGTGACCGATACCAACCGCGACCCGCGCTTTGCGTCGAATCCCCTGGTCGTCGGCGCGCCGGGGATTCGATTCTATGCGGGCGTGCCCATTCATTCGGCGAATCATCGTATCGGCACGCTGTGCGTCATCGACACGGTGCCGCGCGAACTGACTGCCGAGGAAATCCGGCTGCTGAAGTCGCTGGCCCGTACGGTCGAGGACCTGCTCCATTTGCGGCAGGCGACGATCGACTCGGTCGACGCCCTGAACAGCTGGACGATCACTTCCGCCGGGAGCGCGGGCGATCCCATGCAGTTCCTGAACGACCGGCTCGCGCGCGATCATCTGACGGGGCTGCCGAGCAGGTATGCGATCGACAAGGCAATCCATGAGGCCCTGGCGCAAGGCACCGACGGTAACGCGAGCGGGTTGCTGGCGCTGATCGATATCGACAACCTGTCGGCGATCAATGAAAGGCTGGGCCACGTCAGTGGCGACCGGCTCATTGCCGCGATCGGCGAGCGCCTGATCCTGGCCAGCGATCCCGGCGACGTGGCTGCCCGCATCGGCGGTGGCCTGTTTGCCTTCCTGTTGCGCCGCCAGCCCGATTTCCAGTCCGGTATCGCCCGTCTCGGCCACATCCATGAAGCGCTGAACCGGCTGGTCATCGGCGACGCCTTGACCGTGCCTTGCAGTATCACTACCGGCTACGTTCCGCTGGCAAGGGGCAGCGACGATGCGGCGGAGCTGCTCGATACCGCCCATGAGGCCGTGCGGCAGGCCAAGGCGCTCGGCCACGGGCTGATGTGCCAATACAATCGCGCGCTCAGCCGCCTGGGCCACCGTGCGCTCGGACATGACCTGCGCTCGGCCGCCCAGCGCGACGAGTTCTTCCTGGTCTACCAGGTCAAGACATGCCCCGGCACCATGCAGCCGACCGGTGTCGAAGCCCTGCTGCGCTGGCGTCATCCTGCGCTGGGCATCGTTCCGCCTGCCGACTTCATCCCGATCGCCGAGGAGAGCGGCATCATCGTCGAAGTCGGCCGATGGGCGCTTGTCGCCGCGTGCCGGCAAGCGTATCGGTGGTTCAGTGAAGGCAAGGCGTTTTCCGCAGTGGCGGTGAACCTGTCGCCCAGGCAGTTCCTGCATGGCGACATCGTCGGGGCGGTCCGGTCGGCGCTGATCGACAGCGGGCTGCCGGCCAGCCTGCTGGAACTCGAACTGACGGAATCGGTCGCCGTTTGCGATGTCGAGCGCGCCATCGCGATCATGCAGGAGCTCAAGGGGATGGGTATCACCCTCAGCATCGATGATTTCGGCACCGGCTACTCCAGTCTTTCCTACCTGCTGCGCCTGCCGGTCGACAAGCTCAAGATCGACCGCGCCTTCATCGCCGGGCTGCGCGACGATGCGCGGTCCCAGGCCATCGTCAAAGGCGTCATCGACATCTGCGAGGGCCTGGGTATCGACGTCATTGCCGAGGGTGTCGAAACAGCGGATCAGGTGGCGCTGCTGATGAAGCTGGGCTGCCAGGAAATGCAGGGGTTCTACTTTGGACGGCCCATGACACCGGCGCAGCTGGACCAGGCCTCCGCCTTCTCTGCGAGCGAGGCATGACCGGTCATCCGCACGGGACCGGAGGCGTGTACGGCCCCGCAGCGCACCTGGCCGGCATGCCTGCGCCGCTTTCGGAGGCTGGTGCCCGTATCTGCGAATCTTCCTGGAAAGAGGCTGTTTGAACCTGCAACGGTTGTTAGGGGCGACCCTGTTAGTCCTGGGAGCCAACACCATGCTCGGCTGGCTCCTGCAGGTGCCGGGCATGGTGAGTATCGTGCACGGGCTCGTGCCGATGGTGTTCAACACCGGCCTGGGTTTCGCCCTGGCTGGACTTGCCCTGATGCTCGGCGACCATGCCAGGGGCGTGCCGCGCACCCTCATCGGCTGGTTCCTGCTGATCCTGTGCAGCATGACCCTGGTGGAACACATGCGCGACGCCAGCCTTGGCATCGACATGGCATGGGTGCACCACTGGCTCGACTATGGCAATACCCGCCCCGGCCGCATGGCACCCAATACCGCACTGGGATTCATGCTGTTCGGTGCCGTGAATATTGTCTTGCGGCGGGTGGATACGCGCGCAAAGGCCTATTTCGTCGTGGTGCTGACCTTTTGCGTCCTGACCATTGGCCTGACGGGGCTGATCGGCTACCTGCTCGCGCCCGACCTGCTGTTCGGCTGGTCGCGCTCGGCGAGGATGGCGATCCATACCGCATGCGGCATGATTGCCGCCGCCATCGGGCTGTGGGCGAGCTGGTTCGCTGCCGGCTGGTTTGCCGGCCCCGCCTACTTTACCGAGGCGGCAAAAGTGCGCGTGCTGGGGACTGCGATCCTCATTGTCGTGACGACCACCGTGGGGCTCACCGGATTCGTGCTCATGCAGGAGTCGCTGGAGAGGGCCATCGAAGGCCGCCTCCGTTCCGTGGTGCAGGGCAGGGCGCCCTGGCTGGCCACGATCACCGGAGAAATCGTCCAGCATGCGAAGACCGAACTGCGGATGGTCGGCGCGGTCGATGCGGCCCTTCCCATGCTGCTTGGACGTCCGCTGGGCAGCCATGAAGGCACCTTTGACGACGTGGCGAGGCGCCTCCTTGCCGAAGGTTATCCGCATGTTGCCGTCGAAGATGCGGCGCGGCGCGTCGTGAACGAAATGGGCGAATTCGAAGCGCCTGCCAGGTTCGCCGCTCCGCTCGATAACGACGGTACCGAGCTGGTGTGGAACGGCATACAGATGCTGCGGGTGCGCGTGCCTGTCATGCAGGACGGGCGGCTGATCGGCTATGTCCGCCTCGACAGGTCGCTGGAAGCGTTCAACCGCTCGCTGTTCGATGTTGCCACACTGGGGCGCAGCGCCGAGCTGTCCGCATGCATCCGGCAGCGGGACGAACTGGTCTGCCTGCCGAACAGCCGCAACGAAAACGTGTTCCATATCGATCTGCGTGCCGGTCGAGGCAAGCAGAAGTTACCGATGGAATATGCGCTGGAGGGCAAAACCGGCGTCGTCTATGCGCACGATTACCGCCGCAACAATGTCGTCGCCGCATATGGCCCGATATTCCCGGGCCTGGGTCTCGTGGCAAAGCAGGACACCGTCGAGGCTTACAGCGTGATTCGCGGCGCACTCGAATTCGGTGCGCCGGTCATCGTGCTGATCTCCATTGCCGGTGCCTTTGCGCTGTATTCGCAGATGGATCCGCTGGTCACCCGCATGCACGAATCGGAAGCGCGCGCCGAACGCGCCGCCACCGAGATCCGCACGCTGATGTCCGCGGTGGGCGAGGGGATCATCACGATCGACGGCAGGGGGCGCATACGGGAGGCCAATCCGGCTGCCAGCAGCATATTCGGTTACGAAGGCAATGAACTCGTCGGCCAGGACGTGGCCACGCTGATACCGCCGGAGTCGCGCGCGGCGCATGAAAGCGGGCTGGCCCGTGCAGCGGCCGGCGGACCGCCGCGGCTGATCGGAACGCCCAACGTCAAGGTCGAAGGGCTGCGCAAGGACGGCACGCGGTTTGCGCTCGAGCTGACGATCACGGCTGCGTCGGTAGGGTCCGAACGCCAGTTCGTCGGCATCATGCGCGACATCACCGAGCGGCTGGCGCTCGAACAGAAGCTCGAACGGATGGCGCAATACGATTCGCTGACCGGCCTTGCCAACCGCAGCCTGTTCAACGACAGGTTGCGTATCGCCTTGGCGCGCAGCCATCGCAATCGCTGTGCGCTGGCGCTGATGTTCATCGACCTGGATGGGTTCAAGCGGGTCAATGACACGATGGGCCATCACGCGGGGGACGAGCTGCTGGTCGCGGTCGCGGGGCGCATGACCGCGGCGGTACGCAGCACCGATACCGTGGCCCGCCTCGGCGGCGACGAATTCACCGTCATCCTCGAGGATATGAAGCAGCCGGCCCATGAAGCCGCCGGCGCTGTCGCCGGGAAGATCGTGGGCGAAATGCAGGCGCCGTTCGAGATCGGCGGCCGGACGACGCGCATCGGCGCCAGCGTGGGCCTGGTCGTACTGGAGGCCGACGATCCGAAAGACGATATCGAGGCCATCATCCAGCTGGCCGACCAGCGCATGTACCAGGCAAAACTGGGCGGCAAGAACCGCGTCGTCGCGCTGTAGCGAGGCAGGACTGGAGGCTGCCGGCCGTTATCGGTGCCGGTCCGGCTGCCGGCTTTCGCCGCCACTGCGGGCTGGCTGGCGCAACCCGCCGAAGCGTTCGAAGAATGCCGGCCCGGCATCCGGCACATCCGGCTGCTCCTGCCGCAGCGCGTCCAGCACGTACTCTTCGGCGGGTGCGTACGTCGACAGGTACAGCTCGCGCGCCAGCGCATAGGCGGCGGCGCCTGGCCACGGCTCGGGCAGCAGCTCGACAGGCAATTGCGGATCGTGCAGCTGCACGCGCCGGTAGGCGTGGATCAGCAGCGTGCGCACGACGAATGCGCGTTCGGCCGCGACGCCACCGCCGGCGAGCAGCGCGCGCAGCGGCGCGAACCGTTCGATGAAGTTCTCGTAGCCCGCCGCCACCTCCCGCAGATCCCAGCCCTCGGCGACCAGGTCCGCCAGCGGCTTGCCCTGCACGCCGGGCAGCTGGGCGGCCTGCACGACATATACCTTGCCGCGCATGCCGAGCCGGCCGAGCAGGTCGTCGAGCGCCTCGGCATCGCCGGCGGGGTGCCCCGCGATGCCCGGCGCCACCATGCTGTAGCCCTCCCACAGCAGTTCCTTGCGCAGCGCGGCCCGTTCGGGCGTCGACAGGCCGTTGGTGCCCAGCACGAACGTCCAGCTGCCATGCCAGTGCACATTGGGCGCCGCGTACACGCGCCGGAACGCGCGGGCGAAGCGCTGCGCCGCCGCCGGGGTGATCGTGTAATGGCTGCGCCGCCCGTCGCGCTGAGAGACCAGCCAGCCCTCCTGCGCCAGCCGGAACACCGAGGTGCGCAGCAGCCGGTCGTTCACGCCGAACGGCGCCAGCAGGCCGATCAGGCTGCCCAGCCAGGCCAGGCCGCCGTGGGGCACGACCGTATCGCCGAAGACCGTCATCACCAGCGATTTCGCGCGGGGCGGGTCTTCTTGCAGGAAGCGGGTAATCCAGGCAGTCAAGTCATCGTTCATGCCGCCATTGTACCGAGCCGGACACGATACGGGCTTTCAACATGACACACAAAAACAGCTTGCAAATAAAATTGTGTATCGTATTATGGCTGGAAAGTACACGGAGGAGACAAGCATGTACGCACAAATGGTGGAAACCGGGCTGAAGAATGTCCGCACCGTCGATGACATGAGCGCCGAAGAGCGCGCCTTCCAGGCACGCATCGACGACGGCATCAGGATCGAGCCGAAGGACTGGATGCCGGAGGCTTACCGCAAGACGCTGATCCGGCAGATCTCCCAGCACGCCCACTCGGAAATCGTCGGCCAGCTGCCGGAGGGGAACTGGGTGACGCGCGCGCCCACGCTGAAGCGCAAATCGATCCTGCTGGCGAAGATCCAGGACGAAGCGGGCCACGGCCTGTACCTGTACAGCGCTGCCGAAACGCTGGGTGTGTCGCGCGACGAGCTGCTGCAGGCGCTGCATTCGGGCAAGGCCAAGTACTCCAGCATCTTCAACTACCCCACGCTGTCGTGGGCGGACATGGGCGCCATCGGCTGGCTGGTCGACGGCTCGGCGATCATCAACCAGATCCCGCTGTGCCGCTGCTCGTACGGGCCGTATTCGCGGGCCATGATCCGCGTCTGCAAGGAAGAATCGTTCCACGCCCGCCAGGGCTACGACATCATGCTGGCGCTGTGCAATGGCACGGCGGAGCAGAAGGCGATGGCGCAGGATGCGCTGAACCGCTGGTGGTGGCCGTCGCTGATGATGTTCGGCCCGTCGGACGCGAACTCCGTCAACAGCGCGCAATCCACCCAATGGCGCATCAAGCTGTTCTCCAACGACGAGCTGCGCCAGCGCATGGTCGACCAGACCGTGCCGCAGGCCGAGTTCCTCGGCCTGACGATTCCCGATCCCGACCTGAAATGGAACGCCGAACGGGGCCACTACGACTTCGGCGAAATCGACTGGGCCGAGTTCCACGCCGTTTTGCAGGGTAACGGCCCGTGCAACCGCGAGCGCCTGCGCACCCGCGTCAAGGCCTGGGACGATGGCCAGTGGTTCCGCGATGCGCTCGTTGCGCATGCGGAAAAACACGCAACCGACAAAGCCGCAGCCTGAGGAGACAGCAATGAGCAAGGAATGGCCCCTGTGGGAAGTCTTCATCCGCAGCCAGCATGGCCTGGCCCACAAGCACGTGGGCAGCCTGCACGCGCCGGACGCGGCGATGGCGCTCAATAACGCCCGCGACGTCTACACGCGCCGCAACGAAGGCGTGTCGATCTGGGTGGTGCGCGCGGCGGACATCGTGGCCAGCAGCCCGTTCGACAAGGAGGCGCTGTTCGAGCCCGCCAACAGCAAGGTGTACCGCCACCCCACCTTCTTCCCGATGCCGGAAGAAGTGAAGAACCTGTAAGGCCGCCCATGGATGCGAAAGTTCAATACCTGCTGCGCCTGGGCGACAATGCCCTGGTGCTGAGCCAGCGCCTGTCCGAACTGTGCGGCAAGGGCCCGGCGCTGGAAGAAGACATGGCGCTGACCAACGTGGCGCTCGACCTGCTGGGCCAGGCGCGCCTGTGGCTGACCCATGCGGGCGAGCTCGAAGGGCGTGGCCGCGACGAGGATGCGCTGGCCTACCTGCGCGACGCGCACGATTTCCACAACGTGCTGCTGGTCGAGCAGCCGAACGGCAATTACGCGCACACGCTGGTGCGCCAGTTCTATTTCGATGCCTGGCACTATTTCCAGGTCGGCGCGCTGGCGCAGTCGGCCGACGTGCGCATCGCGGAAATCGCCGCCAAATCGCTGAAGGAAATCACCTACCACCTGCGCCGCAGCGGCGACCTGGTGGTCCGCCTCGGCGACGGCACGGCGCTCAGCCACGAGTACACGCAGACCGCGGCCGACGAGCTGTGGATGTACACCGGCGAAGCCTTCCAGTACGACGCCATCGACGAACAGATGGCCGCCGCCGGCATCGCGCCGCCCGCCGCCACGCTGCGCGCCCAGTGGCTGGCCCACGTGGGCGACATCTTCGCCGAGGCAACGCTGGCGATGCCGTCGCCCGATGCCTGGATGCAGAAGGGCGGCAAGACCGGCCGCCACAGCGAACACCTGGGCTACCTGCTGGCGGAGATGCAGTTCCTGCAGCGCGCCTATCCCGGGGCGGCGTGGTGACGATGACGGTCATGCCTGCGGAGCTGGACCAAGCCGCCGTGTGGGCCTGGCTCGCCGACGTTGCCGATCCGGAGATCCCCGTGATCTCGGTGGTCGACCTGGGCATCGTGCGCGCCGTCGAGGTCGCGCACGACAGCGTCACCGTCACGCTCACGCCCACGTATTCCGGCTGCCCGGCCACGCACGTCATCGAGGCGGCCGTGCGCGAGGCGCTGCAGGCGCACGTCGAAGATGTCCGCATCGTCACGCGGCTGTCGCCGGCATGGACGACCGACTGGCTCAGCGACGAAGGCCGGCGCAAGCTGCAGGGCTACGGCATCGCCCCGCCGGCGCAGCAGGTGATCGACATCTCCGCCCTGCGCGGCGGGCTGGCCGCGGCAGTCTCCCGCCGCGCAGGGATCGGGCCCACCGCGGTTCCTTGCCCGCACTGCGGTTCCACCCACACGGAGCTGACGAGCCAGTTCGGCTCCACGCCCTGCAAGGCGCTGTACCGGTGCCGCGCCTGCCGCGAACCGTTCGATTACTTCAAGTGCCACTGACATGAGCAAATTCCATCCGCTGACCGTCGCCCGCGTCGTCAACGAAACGCGCGACTGCATCGCCGTCACGTTCGCCGTGCCACCCGAACTGGCGGGCGATTTCCGCTACCAGCAGGGCCAGCACCTGACCCTGCGCGCCAGGATCGGCGGCGAGGACGTGCGCCGTTCCTACTCGATCTGCTCGGCCGTGCAGGACGGCGCCCTGCGGGTGGCCATCAAGCGTACGCCGGGGGGCATGTTTTCCAGCTGGGCCAACGAATCGCTGAAGGCCGGTGCCGTCATCGACGTGATGCCGCCGATGGGGCATTTCAACGTGCCGCTGCAGGCCGACAACGAACGCAGCTACCTGGCATTCGCCGCCGGCAGCGGCATCACGCCGATCCTGTCGATCGTCAAGACCACGCTGATGACGGAACCGCGCAGCCGTTTCACCCTCGTCTACGGCAACCGCTCGTCGTCGTCGATGATGTTCCGCGGCGAGCTGGCGGAGCTGAAGGACCTGTTCCTGGCACGCCTGAACATCGTCTATGTGATGAGCCGCGAGCAGCAGGACATCGAACTGTTCAACGGCCGCATTACGAAGGAAAAGACCCGGCAGTTCCTGCAGCACTGGATCGACATCGCCGACTACGACACCGCCTTCATCTGCGGCCCGGAAGACATGATGCTGGGCGTTTCCGAAGCGCTGCAGGAAGCGGGCATGCCGAAACCGGCCATCCGGATCGAGCTGTTCGCCGCCTCGATCCCGAAGCACCAGCACAAGCCGCGCGCCCAGTCCGACGCGCAGGCGGCCCGGCACCTGACCGAAGTCACCGTGATCCAGGACGGCAACGCCGCCACGTTCACGATGGAAAAGGACAAGGAATCGATCCTCGATGCCGGCCTGCGCGCCGGGCTGGAAATGCGCTACTCGTGCAAAGGGGGCGTGTGTTCCACCTGCCGCTGCAAGGTGGTCGACGGCAAGGTGGACATGGACGTCAACTATGCGCTGGAGGATTACGAGATCGCCCGCGGCTTCGTGCTGAGCTGCCAGAGTTTTCCCGCCACGGACCGCGTCGTGATCGATTTCGACCAGGCCGAATGACCTTCACTGGAGGAGACAGCCAATGACCTATCAAAACATCCTGTTCGGGATCGAGGGCGGCATCGCCACGCTGACCTTGAACCGCCCCGACAAACTGAACAGTTTCACGCAGGCGATGCATCTCGAGGTGCGCGACGCGTTCGCGCGGATCCGCGCCGACCAGTCCGTGCGCGTGCTCGTGCTGACGGGCGCCGGGCGCGGCTTCTGCGCCGGGCAGGACCTGTCGGACCGCGCCGTGGCGCCCGGCGGCGAGCCCGTCGACCTGGGCGACTCCGTCGAACAGTACTACGCGCCGCTGGTCATGGCGATCAAGGACCTGCCGATGCCGGTGATCTGCGCCGTCAACGGCGTGGCGGCCGGCGCCGGCGCCAACCTGGCGCTGGCCTGCGACATCGTGCTGGCCGCGAAATCGGCCTCGTTCATCCAGTCGTTCTGCAAGCTGGGCCTGATTCCCGACACGGGCGGCACCTGGCACCTGCCGCGGCTGGTGGGCCCGGCGCGGGCGATGGGGCTGGCCATGCTGGGCGACAAGCTCAGCGCCGACCGCGCCGAGGAGTGGGGCCTGATCTGGAAGGCGCTGCCGGACGACGCGCTGATGACCGAAGCCATGGCCATGGCCGAGCACTTTGCGTACGCGCCCACCAAGGGGCTGGCATTCACCAAGCGGGCGATGCAGCTCAGCGCCTGCAACGGGCTGCACGCCCAGCTGAAGCTGGAAACCGACATGATGCGCGAACTGGGCAACAGCCACGACTACCACGAAGGCGTGGCAGCCTTCGTGGCCAAGCGCACGCCGCACTTCAGGGGGGAATGATGGCCGCGCTGACAACTGATGCCATCGTCGCCATTGTCGGCAGCGGCGCGATGGGCGCCGGCATCGCCCAGGTGGCCGCCGCCGCCGGCCACACCGTAAAACTCTACGATGCCCGGCCGGAAGCCGTCGGCAAGGCCGTCGACGACATCGCCGGCAGTTTCGGCAGGCTGGCCGCGAAAGGCCGAATGGGCGCCGCCGAGGCGGAAGCCGCGCGTGGCCGGCTGCAGGCGGCGGCGTCGCTGGCCGACCTGGCCGATGCCGCTCTGGTGATCGAGGCGATCGCCGAGGACCTGGAGGCGAAGCGGGCTTTGTTCGCCGCGCTGGAAGACATCGTTGCCGATGGCGCGATCCTGGCCACCAATACCTCGTCGATTTCGGTAACGGCGATCGCGGCGCCGCTGCGCCGGCCCGAACGCCTGGTCGGCATGCATTTCTTCAACCCGGCGCCGCTGATGGCGCTGGTGGAAGTCGTCAGCGGCCTGGCCACCGACCGCGCGGCGGCCCAGACGGTGCATGACACCGCCGCGGCCTGGGGCAAGAGTCCCGTGCATGCGCGGTCCACGCCCGGCTTCATCGTCAACCGCGTTGCCCGGCCGTACTACGCCGAAGCGTGGCGCCTGCTGGGCGAAGGCGCCGGCGATACCGCCACGCTCGATGCGGTGATGCGCGAGGCGGGCGGCTTCCGGATGGGCCCTTTCGAACTGATGGACCTGATCGGCCACGACGTCAATTACGCGGTGACGAAATCCGTGTTCGACGCTTATTTTGGCGACCCGCGCTTCACGCCATCGGTGCTGCAGCGCGACATGGTCGATGCCGGTTTCCTGGGCCGCAAGACGGGCCGCGGATTCTACCGTTATGCCGATAACGCCGTACCGCAGGAGCCGAAATCCGAACCGAACTGCCCGCGGCCGGAATACGTGGGCTACAGCCTGGAAGCGGGCGCCAGCGGCACGCTGACCGCGCCGATGCTGGCGCGCATGGAAGCGCATGGCCTGCACGTGACCCGGCGCATGTCGGCCGAAGGCCACCAGCATGGCGAAGCGCCGGCCTTCCACTGCAACGGCGCGGCGATCTACCTGACGGACGGCCGCACCGCCACGGCCCGCGCCCGGGCCAACCGCCATGACGACACCGTCGTCTACGATCTCGTGCTCGATGCCGCCAATGCCACGCGCATTGCCGTGGCCCGCGCCGACCAGTGCAGCGAGGCGGCGTACCAGTCCGCGGTGGCGCTGTTCCAGTCCGCCGGCTTTGCCGTGACCCGGCTGGACGACGTGCCGGGCCTGGCCGTGATGCGCACCGTGGCGATGCTGGCCAACGAAGCGGCCGATGCCGTGTACCAGGGCGTGTGCAGCGCCCAGGCGGTAGATACGGCGCTGCAGAAGGGCGTCAACTACCCGAAAGGGCCGCTGGCGTGGGCCGATGCGATCGGCTCCGGCCACGTCGTGCGGGTGCTCGACAACCTGGCTGCCACGTATGGCGACGGCCGCTACCGCGTGTCGCCGCTGCTGCGGCGCCGGCATGCCGCCGGAAAGGCCATCCATGCCGAATGATGCGCTGAAGATGGATGCGGAAGCGGATGCGGATGCGCAGGCGCTGGCCGAAGCGGCGGGCGCGGCGATGTTCGCGCGCGACCCGGCCAGCCGGGGCCTGGGCATGACGCTCGACGCCATCCGCCCCGGCTATGCGCGCATGTCGATGCGCGTGCGCGAGGACATGCTGAACGGCCACCGCACCTGCCACGGCGGCTTCATCTTCACGCTGGCCGACAGCGCGTTCGCCTTTGCCTGCAACAGCCATAACCACAACACGGTGGGTGCCGGCTGCACGATCGATTACCTGGCGCCCGGCCGCGCGGGCGACCTGCTTACCGCCGAAGCGGTCGAGCGGGCGCTGGCCGGCAAGACCGGTATCTACGACGTCGACGTGGTCGACCAGGATGGCCGGCTGGTCGCCACGTTCCGGGGCAAGTCGCACCGTGTGGCGGGCACGGTCGTCTGAGGTTTCGGCACCATTCGGCATCATTCGGCATATAACTGGAGGAGACATGGTCCAACTGATTCCCGCGCCCGGCGATCTCGAGCCGATCGAGCGCGCCAGCCGCGACGAACTGCAGGCCCTGCAACTGCAGCGGCTGAAGAAAACGCTGCGGCACGCGTACGACAACGTGGCGCACTACCGCGCCGCCTTCGATGCGAAAGGCGTGCATCCGGAAGACCTGCGCACGCTGGCCGACCTGGCGAAATTCCCGTTCACCGACAAGAAAACGCTGCGCGACAACTATCCGTTCGGGCTGTTCGCGGTGCCGCGCGAGAAAGTGGTGCGCATCCACGCATCGAGCGGCACCACCGGCAAGGCGACGGTGGTCGGCTACACGCAGAACGACATCGACACCTGGGCCGATGTCGTGGCACGCTCGATCCGCGCCGCCGGCGGCCGCGCCGGCGACATGGTGCACATCTCGTACGGCTACGGCCTGTTCACCGGCGGCCTGGGCGCGCACTACGGCGCCGAGCGGCTCGGCTGCACGGTGATCCCGATGTCCGGCGGGCAGACGGAAAAGCAGGTGCAGCTGATCCGCGACTTCGCACCGTCGATCATCATGGTCACGCCGTCGTACATGCTCAACATCATCGAGGAATTCCACAAGCAGGGTCTCGACCCGGCCGCATCGTCGCTGCAGGTGGGCATTTTCGGCGCCGAGCCGTGGACCGATGCGATGCGCCGCGAGATCGAGGCGCGCGCCGGCATCGATGCGGTGGACATCTACGGCCTGTCGGAAGTGATGGGCCCAGGCGTGGCCAGCGAATGCATCGAAAGCAAGGATGGCCCGACGATCTGGGAAGACCATTTCTACCCCGAGATCATCGACCCCGAAACGGGCGAAGTGCTGCCGGACGGCGCCGAGGGAGAACTGGTGTTCACGTCGCTGACCAAGGAAGCGATGCCGGTGATCCGCTACCGGACGCGCGACCTGACGCGCCTGCTGCCGCCGACGTCCCGCGCGATGCGCCGGATGGGCAAGATCACCGGCCGCTCGGACGACATGCTGATCATCCGCGGCGTCAACGTGTTTCCCACGCAGATCGAGGAACTGATCCTGGCCATGCCGAAACTGGCGCCGCAGTACCAGCTGGTCGTCACGCGCGACGGGCACCTGGACCAGCTGGAAGTCGTCGCCGAGCTGCGCCCGGAAACGCCGGGCGCCGAGGCCGATGCGCTGTCCCGCGAACTGGAACACTGCATCAAGACCCATGTCGGCGTCACCACGCGCGTGAGCGTGGTGGCGGCCGACGGCATCGAACGCACGCTGACGGGCAAGGCCCGCCGCGTGGTGGATAAGCGGCCAAGGAACTGAAACACCATGGTGAAAGTCTATGAAATCAATGGCGTGCGGCCGGTGGTGCATCAGACCGCCTACGTGCATCCGACGGCGGTACTGATCGGCGACGTGATCGTCGGGCCGCGCTGCTATGTGGGCCCGCTGGCATCCCTGCGTGGCGACTTCGGCCGGATCGTGCTGGAAGAAGGCTCGAATGTGCAGGACGGTTGCGTGATGCACGGTTTCGAGAACACCGACACCGTCGTCGAAGTGGATGGCCACATCGGCCATGGCGCCGTGCTGCACGGCTGCCGGATCGGGCGCAACGCGCTGGTCGGCATGAATGCGGTGGTGATGGACAACGCGGTGGTGGGCAGCGAAAGCATCGTGGCGGCGATGAGCTTCGTGAAGGCCAACATGGCGATCCCGCCGCGCAGCATGGTGATGGGCGCGCCGGCACGCATCGTGCGCGACGTCACGGATGCCGAGATCGCGTGGAAAAACGTCGGTACCGCGCAGTACCACGAGCTTGCGGTACGTTCGCGCGAAACGATGTGCGAGGTCGACGCATTGACCGAGCCCGAGCCGGACCGGCCCCGCATCGCGTGGGAGAGTTCGGTACCACTGCACGTACACAAGAAAATTCAAAGCTGAATTCAAAGCTGAATTGCAAGCTGAATACAAGCTGAACGGAGACAACGATGGGAACACTGCAAAGTTTTATCGGCGGCCGCTGGCATGGCAGGGAGGCGCACCAGCCGCTGCACAGCGCCTTGAACAACAGCCTGATCTATCACACGCACGCCGAGGCGATCGACTTCGGCGAGGTACTGGAGTATGGCCGCAAGACCGGCATCCCGGCCCTGATGGCGCTGGACTTCCAGCAGCGCGCGGCACGGCTGAAAGCGCTGGCCCTGTACCTGATGGAGCGCAAGGAGCAGCTGTATGAAATCTCCCGCTTCACCGGCGCCACGCGGCCGGACAGCTGGGTCGACGTCGAGGGCGGCATCGGCACGCTGTTCGCCTACGCCGGCATCGGCAGCCGTGAACTGCCGTCGTCGAACGTGCTGCACGAAGGCCCGGCCATGGCGCTGGGCAAGCGGGGCGGCTTCTCGGGCACGCACATCCTGGTGCCGCGCGGCGGCGTCGCGGTGCACATCAACGCCTTCAATTTTCCCATCTGGGGCCTGCTGGAGAAATTCGCGCCCAGCTTCCTCGCCGCGATGCCGTGCATCGGCAAGCCGGCCACCGCGACCAGCTACCTGACGGAGGCACTGGTGCGGATGATGCACGAATCCGGCCTGCTGCCGGACGGCGCGCTGCAACTGGTGATCGGCGGCACCGGCGACCTGCTGGACCGGCTGACCGGCTTCGATGCCGTCACGTTTACCGGGTCGGCCGACACCGCGCAGAAACTGAGGTCGAACCGCAACCTGATCGCCAACTCCGTGCCGTTCACCGCCGAAGCCGACTCGCTCAATTGCGCGATCCTGGCGCGGGACGTGACGCCGGACGATCCGGAATTCGACCTGTTCGTCAAGGAAGTGGCGCGCGAGATGACGGGCAAGGCGGGGCAGAAGTGCACGGCGATCCGCCGCATCATCGTGCCGCGCACGCAGGCCGACGCGGTGGCCGAACGGCTGCGCGAGCGGCTGGCGAAGATCACGGTCGGCGATCCGTCGGTCGACGGCGTGCGGATGGGCGCGCTGGCCTCGAAGGACCAGCAGCGCGACGTGGCGGCGCAGGTCGAGCGGCTGCTGGCCGGCAACGAGCTGCTCCATGGCGGCGAGCTGCAACTGGTGGGCGACGGCGTACACGAAGGGGCATTCTTCGCGCCCACGCTGGTCATGTGCCGCAACGCGATGGACAACGATGCCGTGCATGACGTGGAGGCGTTCGGCCCGGTCAGCACCTTGATGACCTATGAAGGCATCGACGAGGCGCTGGCGCTGGCCGCGAAGGGCAAGGGCAGCCTGGTCTCCACGCTGGTGACGAAGGATCCCCGTATCGCGGCATACGCGGTGCCGGTGGCGGCATCGCACCATGGCCGCGTGCTGGTGCTGGAGCGCGAGGCGGCGGTCGATTCGACCGGCCACGGTTCGCCGCTGCCGCAGCTGAAGCACGGCGGCCCGGGCCGCGCCGGCGGCGGCGAGGAGCTGGGCGGCATCCGCGCCGTCAAGCACTTCCTTCAGCGCACCGCCGTGCAGGGGTCGCCGACCATGCTGTCGGCCATCACCGGCGAGTATGTGCGGGGCGGCGCGGTGCGCGAATCCGAGGTGCACCCGTTCCGCCGCCACTTCGAGGACCTGCAGGTGGGCGATTCGCTGCTGACGCACCGGCGCACCGTCAGCGAGGCGGACATCGTCAATTTCGGCGGCGTCTCCGGCGATTATTTCTACATGCACTTCGACGACATCGCCGCGAAGGACACGCAGTTCGGCAAGCGCATCGCGCACGGCTACTTCGTGCTGTCGGCAGCGGCCGGGCTGTTCGTCTCGCCCGCGCCCGGCCCGGTGCTGGCCAACTATGGCCTCGACAACCTGCGCTTCATCACACCAGTGGGCATCGGCGACACCATCCGCGCCCGGCTCACGTGCAAGCGCAAGGTGGACCGCAACCGCACCGACGACAAGGGTGTGGGGCAGGGCGTGGTGGCGTGGGACGTGCAGGTGACCAACCAGAACGACGAACTGGTGGCCAGCTACGACATCCTGACGCTGGTGTCGAAGAAGGCCTAAGTCTGGTCGAAAGGGTTGCCGAAAGGGTTGTCAATCGAGCGGGCCGGCCGGGTGAACCAGCGCGGCCCGTGTTCCGTCATGTAGAAGTGGTCTTCATGGCGGATGCCGAATTCGTCCGGCACGCAGATCATCGGCTCGTTCGAGAAGCACATGCCGACGTCCAGCGGCGTCGTGTCGCCGCCGACCAGGTACGGCCATTCGTGGATGTCCAGGCCGATGCCGTGGCCGGTGCGGTGCGGCAGGCCGGGCAGCTTGTAGCCGGGGCCGAAGCCGGCCGCTTCCAGCGAGCGGCGCGCCGCCGCATCGACTTCCTCGCACGGCACGCCCAGTTGCGCCGCATCGAACGCGGCCTGCTGGGCCGCCTTCTCGGCATTCCATACGGCGCGCTGGCGCTCGGTCGGCGTGCCGAACACGTAGGTGCGCGTGATGTCGGAGATGTAGTCGTGCAGCTTGCAGCCGGTATCGATCAGCACCGTGTCGCCGTCCTTCAGTGTCTGCACGTACGACACGCCGTGCGGGAACGCCGTTGCGGCGCCGAACAGCACGATGACGAAGTAGGAGCCGGCCGGGGCACCTGCTTTCCTGTGCGCGCGGTCGATGAAGTCCGCCACTTCCGTCGTCGTGATGCCTTCGCGCAGGATGCTCGCGGTGGCGACGTGCACGGCAAGCGTCATGTCCTTGGCGCGTTGCATCAGCGCGATCTCGGCCGGCGACTTGCGTGCGCGGCAGTGCGCTGTCACGCTTTTCGCGTTTTCCAGCACGTAGCCTTCCGCCTGCTGGCGGATGCCGTCGGCGGTAAAGAACGGCGTGCTTTCGTCGATGCCGATGCGTGCGCCCGGCTCGATGCCCAGCGCCTTCAGCGTGCCGACGAACAGGGCGCAGGGGTTCTCGTGCTCGTGCCAGGTGCGCACCGGGGCATCGACCACCATGAAATCCTGCAGCGTGGCTTCCTCGAACGCCGGCGCGAGATAGGCCAGGCCGCCCTGCGCCGGCAGGACCGCGCCCACCATCCGCTCGCTGGCATGCCACTTCATGCCGGTGAAGTACAGCAGGCTGGTGCCCGCGTTCAGCCACACCGCCGCGATGCCCTGCACCTGCATGAACGCCTGCGCCTTCGCGATGCGCGCCAGGTATTCGTCGCGCCCGATCGGCACCGCACCCGCCGTCATATCCGACAGCGTTGCCAATGCCTGTTCGATGCTCTTGCCGCCAATGCCTGTGCCCATGCTGCCTCCGGAATGCGAAAACCGGCAATGATAGCAGTGCCAGGGCCTAGCCTTGATGCCGCTACGCTAGCGACCGTTGATGCTTCGCCAACGGTGGTGAACTGGTGTCGGACACCGGCCTTTCGGTGTCGGACACCGGTTTTCAACGCATTCTTACCGTTTCTTCCGCAGAAAACCGGTGTCCGACACCTGAAGGTGTCCGACACCAGCGGCTCAAGCTTTGGGGCTTGGCTCCCAGCTCTGGCAACTCTACCGGGCCGGTGTTTTTTCGTCGTTGTCGGTCGAGAAATCGAGCTGCGGCGGGGCGTCGTCCGCGGGGGCGCCGTAGTCGGCGGGCGCGTCGATCTTCAGCTCGACCTCTTCGGTCATGTCGGTGCGCGTTTCGACGGAGACCAGTGTCGGGAACGCGATGATCAGCGCCACCATCACCACCTGGATGCAGACGAACGGGATGGCGCCCCAGTAGATGTCCGACGTTTTCACCGCCTTCGGCGCCACCGAGCGCAGGTAGAACAGTGCGAAGCCGAACGGCGGGTGCATGAACGAGGTCTGCATGTTCACGCCCAGCAGCACGCCGAACCAGATCAGGTCGATGCCGAGCTTCTCCGCCACCGGGCCCACCAGCGGCACCAGGATGAAGGCCAGCTCGAAGAAGTCGAGGAAGAACGCCAGCACGAAGAACAGGATGTTCACGGCGATCAGGAAGCCGGTCGAGCCGCCCGGCAGGCTGGTCAGCAGGTGCTCGACCCACAGGTCGCCGTTCACGCCGCGGAACACCAGCGCGAACACGGTCGAGCCGATCAGGATGAAGATCACGAAGCACGACAGCCGCGTGGTCGACATCAGCGCCTGCGTCAGCAGCGGCCAGGTCAGCCGCCGGTTCATCAGCGCCAGCGCGAGGGCGCCCACGGCGCCCATGCCGCCGCCCTCGGTCGGCGTGGCCAGGCCGATGAAGATGGTGCCCAGCACGAGGAAGATCAGCGCCAGCGGCGGGATCAGCACGAACACCACCTTCTCGGCCATGCGCGACAGCAGTCCCAGCTTCAGGTAGCGGTTGGCCAGCGCGAACAGGAATGCACCGACGATGCCCAGCGCGGCGGCGAAGATGCCCACTTCGTCGCGGTGGGCGTCCGGATGGCGCGCTTCATACCACCAGGCGAAGGCGTACGATACCGCCGCCGTGACCACGAGCAGCACCAGCAGCGAGCGCACGCCCGAGTCGCCGTTCGGTTCGCGCAGGTTGCGCGCTTCCAGCGGCAGCGCCGGCGCCTTGTGCGGCTGGAAAATCGCGATCGCCATCACATAGCCGGCGTACATCGCCGTCAGCAGCAGGCCAGGGCCGAATGCGGCCTTGTACATGTCGCCCACCGAGCGGCCCAGCTGGTCGGCCATCACGATCAGCACCAGCGACGGCGGGATGATCTGCGCCAGCGTGCCGGAAGCGGCGATCACGCCCGACGCCAGCCGCTTGTCGTACCCATAGCGCAGCATTACCGGCAGCGAGATCAGCCCCATCGAGATCACCGAGGCGGCCACCACGCCGGTGGTGGCCGCCAGCAGCGCGCCGACGAAGATGACCGCGAAGGCGACGCCGCCGCGGATCGGCCCGAACAGCTGGCCGATCGTGTCGAGCAGGTCCTCGGCCATGCCGGAGCGTTCCAGGATCAGTCCCATCAGCGTGAAGAAGGGGATGGCCAGCAGCGTGTCGTTGGCCATGATGCCGAAGATCCGGTTCGGCAGCGCCTGCAGCAGTTCCGGCTTCAGCAGGCCCAGCTCGATGCCCACCAGGCCGAAGAACAGGCCGTTGGCTGCCAGCGCGAAGGCCACCGGGAAGCCGCACAGCAGGAACAGCACGAGGGTGCCGAACATGATCGGCGCGATGTTGGCGATGATGAATGCTTCCATGTGCCGTGGCTCCTCAGTCGATCCGGTTGGCTTGCTTGATCGCTTCGATCTCCTGCTGCGGCGTGGGCGCCTGCTTCGTGAACGCGCTCTCGTCGAGCCGTCCGCGCAGGTATTCGATGCGCTTGATGATTTCGGAAAGTCCCTGCAGGATCATCAGCGCGAAGCCGAGCGGCACGAGGATCTTCGCCGGCCACACGATCAGGCCGCCGGAGTTGCTGGACATCTCGGCGCTGCGCAGCGATTCCATTCCGAACGGGATGCCGTAATACAGGATCACGCAGCAGATGGGCAGCAGGAAGAGGAAGAAGCCGAACAGGTCGATCCAGACCTGGGTGCGGCGCGGGAAGCGGCCGACGATCACGTCGATGCGAACGTGCTCGTCGCGGCGCAGCGTGTGGGGAGCCGCAAGCATGAAGACCGCGGCGAACAGGTACCACTGGATTTCCAGCCATGCATTGGAGCT
Source organism: Pseudoduganella umbonata (assembly GCF_014192225.1). Taxonomy (GTDB): domain Bacteria; phylum Pseudomonadota; class Gammaproteobacteria; order Burkholderiales; family Burkholderiaceae_D; genus Rugamonas; species Rugamonas umbonata. Next base: position 471,586 of record NZ_JACHXS010000002.1, read on the forward strand.
GGCGTTCAAGGAATAGCGGATCAGCGCGTTGGCCGCGCAGACCAGCACCGCGGCCAGCAGCCCCCACGCCACCACCGCCGCGATCCTGTCGTTCAGTCCATCGATTGCCCGTGATATTGCCATCAACATCGTTGTCTCCTCTGCTTCCTTGAAGTGGGCGCTGCTCTGGCGCCCGGATCGCGTGGGTGATGCGGTGACGGGGTCGATGGCTTACATGGCGGTGGCTCCTGTGTTGTGTCGGACCAGTGGCGGGGCGTTTATGCGCCCAGCTGGGCGCGCACGCGGGCAATCGCGGCGCGCACCTGGTTCGGCGCGGTGCCGCCCACGTGGTCGCGCGCGGCCACCGAGCCTTCCAGCGTCAGCACCTCGAAGACGTCCTCGCCGACCAGCGGCGAGAAGGCGCGCAGCTGGTCCAGCGACAGGTCGGCCAGGTCGCAGTTCGCATCCACGCAGGTGCGCACGGCATGCGCCACGGCTTCGTGCGCGTCGCGGAACGGCAGGCCCTTCTTGACCAGGTAGTCGGCCAGGTCGGTCGCGGTGGCGTAACCCTGCAGCGCGGCGGCGCGCATCGCTTCCGGCTTGACGGTGATGCCGCCGGCCATGTCGGCGAAGATGCGCAGCGTGTCGACCACGGTGTCCACGGTGTCGAACAGCGGTTCCTTGTCTTCCTGGTTGTCCTTGTTGTAGGCCAGCGGCTGGCCTTTCATCAGGGTCAGGAGGCCCATCAGGTGGCCGTACACGCGGCCGGTCTTGCCGCGCGCCAGTTCCGGCACGTCCGGGTTCTTCTTTTGCGGCATGATCGACGAGCCGGTGCAGAAGCGGTCGGCGATGTCGATGAAGCCGACCCGCGGGCTCATCCAGATCACCAGTTCTTCCGACATGCGCGACACGTGCGTCATGATCAGCGAGGCGGCGGCCGTGAATTCGATCGCGAAGTCGCGGTCCGACACGGCATCGAGCGAGTTGTGGCATACGTCGTCGAAGCCCAGGCTCTGCGCCACGCGCAGGCGGTCGATCGGGAACGTGGTGCCGGCCAGCGCGGCGGCGCCCAGCGGCAGGCGGTTGACGCGCTTGCGGCAGTCCGCCATGCGCTCGGCGTCGCGGCCGAACATCTCGACGTAGGCCAGCATGTGGTGGCCGAACGTGATCGGCTGCGCCACCTGCATGTGCGTGAAGCCGGGCAGGATGGTGTCGGCGTGCTGCTCGGCCAGGTCCACCAGCGCGCTGCGCAGCTGGGTCAGCAGGCCGGTGATGTCGTCGATGGCGGAACGCACGTACAGGCGGATGTCGGTCGCCACCTGGTCGTTGCGGGAACGGCCCGTGTGCAGGCGCTTGCCCGCATCGCCGGCCAGTTCGGTCAGGCGCTTCTCGATGTTCAGGTGCACGTCTTCCAGGTCCAGCAGCCACTCGAACTGGCCGCCTTCGATCTCGGCGGTGATCTGCGCCATGCCGCTGCGGATCGCGTCCAGGTCGGCGGTGGGGATGATGCCTTGCGCGGCCAGCATTTCAGCGTGGGCCAGCGAGCCTTCGATGTCGGCCTTCCACATGCGCTTGTCGAAGAATACCGAGGCGGTGTAGCGCTTGACGAGATCGGAAACGGGTTCGGAGAAGCGGGCCGACCAGGCCTCGCCTTTTTTGGAGAGTTGTTCAGTCATGATGAGAAGGGTCCAGTAATCCGTCGATTATAGCCAACGTTGGCGCCCTTCCGTCCTTTTGTCGGCCGGTGCTATTGTTGTGTTTTTGACGACAGGAGCCCGTGATGAACAAGTCGATTGCGATGTTCGCGTTGTTGACGGCCATGGCCGGAAGCGCTTTTGCGCAGCAGCCGCCGGCCAAACCTGCCCCGGCGGCTTCCGTTGCGGATGCCGCCAGCGTCGATGCGGTGATCGCCGCGCTGTACGACACCATCTCCGGCCCGGCCGGCAAAGCGCGCGACTGGGACCGCCTGCGCGCATTGTTCCGCGCCGACGGGAAAATGATCGTGCACGGCCGAAGCAAGGAGGGCGTGTTCATCACGCGCGTGCTGTCGGTGGAGGACTATATCGCCCGCGTTACGCCGCTGTTCGCGAAGGAGGGCTTCTTCGAGTCCGAACTGGCGCGCAGGACCGAGCAGTTCGGCCAGATCGCCCACGTGTTTTCCACGTATGAATCGCGCCATGCGAAGGAGGAGGCGAAACCCTTCCAGCGCGGGATCAACAGCATCCAGCTGGTCAACGATGGCCGGCGCTGGTGGGTGCAGTCCCTGGTATGGCAGGCCGAAACGGATGGCAATCCGCTGCCGGAGCGCTACCTGGGAGGCCGATGAATGGAATTCACGGTCGATACGGACAAGGCGCGGCTGGACGTGGCGCGCATCCACCGCTACCTCGGCGAGGAGTCGACGTGGGCCCTCGGCATTCCGCGTGAGACGGTCGATCGCGCAATCGCGCATTCGCTCTGTTTCGGCGGCTACGTGGGCGGCGCACAGGCGGCGTTCGCGCGGGTGGTCACCGACCAGGCCACGTTCGCCTACCTGCTGGACGTGTTCGTACTGCCCGAATACCAGGGCCGTGGCTACGGCACGCGGCTGATGGACGCCGTGATGGCGCACCCGGGCTTGCAGGGCCTGCGCAAGTTCATGCTCACCACCACGACCGCCGCGCCCCTGTATGCCCGCTACGGCTTCACGCCGCCGGCCATGCCCGAAGCGCTGATGGAGCGCGCTTTCGCGGACATGTACCGCCAGCCGCGGGATCGCTGAGAGTCGTTTGTGGATCACGCCGTCCCTGGCACGCTTGGGTTTTGCCGCCGACCGGCGTACATTGTGGCGCGGTCGCATTTGGGCAAATAACCATCTACGCAGACCGCAATCCGGCGATCGGCACGGATGACGGCAGCGTGGTGGCGCCGAATCGCGTGCCCTCGTATTCGCTGTGGGGCATGTCCGCTGCCTGGCAGGCGAGCCGTGCGCTGAAAGTACGCGCCGGGGTGCAGAATATGTTCGACCGCAGCCCGCCGTATTCGACCAGGCGTACCACTTCCTTTCAGGCTGCGACACGACGTACACGGACCCGCGCGGCCGCCGTTTCCATGCGAGTGTGAATTACGCCTTCAAATAGGGGGAGCCGATGTTCAAGCCGATCTTCGCCACGGCCTTCACCAGGACTGTCACCAGGACTGTCACCAGGACTGCTGTCACCATGCTTGTAACCCTGACCGGCATGACCGCCACGGCGCAGACGCTTGCAACCCCTCCCGAGGAGCCCGGGGAAGCACGGGCGCCCCTGCCGGCCGCCAAGGGGTCCCTGGTCATCATCGGCGGCGGCCTGCGCGCCGACAATGCCGACGTATGGCAGAAGATCGTCAGCCTGGCCGGTGGCAAGGGAGCCCGGATCGCGGTGTTTCCATCGGCATCCGGTACGCCCGAACGTGCCGCCGCGACCAGTATCGCCTACCTGAAGAAGTACGGCGCCGAGCCGTTCGCGGTGCCGGTGGCGCAGCGGCTGGCCAACAGCGATTACCGCAAGGCGGCGGACGACGCGGCGCTGGCGGAAAAGATCCGCAAGGCCGATGGCGTGTATTTCGCCGGCGGCGACCAGGCGCGCATCACGCAGGCGCTGATCCGCGAGAACGGCACGCGCACGCGGGCGCTGGAGGCGATCTGGGACCTGTACCGCCGCGGCGGCGTGGTGGCCGGCACCAGCGCCGGCGCGGCCATCATGAGCAGCACGATGTTCTACCGGCCCGACGCGATCCTGGCGATGCTGCGCGGCGGCGTGCGCGACGGGCAGGAAATCGCCCCCGGCCTGGGCTTCATCGGCGACGACGTGTTCGTCGACCAGCACCTGCTGGTGCGCGGCCGCTTCGCGCGGATGATCCCCGTCATGCTGGCCAAGAACTACAAGCTGGGCCTGGGAGTGGACGAGGACAGCGCGATGGTCATCAACGCCCAGCGCGAAGTGGAAGTCATCGGCTATACGGGAGCGCTGCTGATGGACCTGTCGCTGGCGGTGACGGACACCAGCAAGCCCGATTTCAACGTCAGCAACGTGCGCATCAGCTACCTCGACCGGGGCGACAAGTTCAACATCATCACGCAAAGCTACACGCCGTCGCCCGACAAGGCCGGCGGCCGGATCGACCCGGCGCGCACCGCGCTGCGCGGCCCCGTGTTCAGCAACGACATCCTCGGCAACAACGCCGTCGTCAACATCATGGAACGGCTGATCGACAGCGACCAGAACGAAGCGATCGGCATCGCCAGCGGCAATCCCCGTTCCACGGCCCCGGAAGTGGGCTTCGAGTTCCGCTTCACCAAGACGCCGGAAACGGTCGGCTATATCTCCAGCACCGTCGAGGCGTATTCGGTGCTCAACGTGCGGCTCGACATCCGGCCGATCGATATACCCCGCCCGCTCTATAAATACCGCTGAGAGCCGCCAACACAAGCCCCATGGCTGCGTTGCATCGTCTTGCCGTACTAAAGTACTGTCTTCGACGATGCGCCTTGCCCTGGGCTTGTGTTGGCGTCTCGGGGATAGCGTCTCGGGGGTATGGATGAGCATGAAATAATAAATTTAAAATAATTGAATCCGCCCGGCGCGCCGGTGCGTATAAGGCCACGCTGTCTCCACAAATCATAAAGGGGAATATCGTGGCCAACCTGATTCAACGTTCGTTACCCGCAGCACTGCCGTTCGCACTCGCGCTGATGTCCTTGCCGGCGCAGGCATCGAGTCACCGCGAAGCACCGTTCATTGCCGGCATGCCGCGCGCCGATGCGACGGATTTCTACATGTTCCGCAGCTACGAGCCCGGCCGCGAGAAATTCGTGACGCTGGTGGCCAACTACCTGCCGCTGCAGGATGCCTACGGCGGGCCGAATTATTTCCAGCTCGATCCCAACGCGCTGTACGAGATCCACCTCGACAACAACGGCGACGCCAAGGAAGACATCACGTTCCAGTTCCGCTTTGCCAGCACCAACAACAATGATGCGTTCGTGGTGGGTGGCAAGAAAGTGCCGATCCCGCTGATCATCAATGGCGGAGCGATCAACGATGTCAATCCGCCGGGGCTGAACGTGCGCGAAACCTATACGGTGGCCGTGGTGCGGGGCGACCGCCGTACCGGCCCGCGCGAGCGCCTTGCCAACCCCAGCGGCGCGAAGATGTTCGACAAGCCGGTCGACAATATCGGCAACAAGGCCATTCCCGACTACGCCGGCTATGCGGCGCGGCACATTTATGACGTGACGATCCCGGGCTGCGATACGCCGGCGCGGGTGTTCGTGGGCCAGCGCAAGGATCCGTTCGCCGTCAACCTGGGCGAAACGTTCGACCTGGTCAACTACAAGTCGCCGGCGGTGGAATTCGACGCGAACGCCGAACGCAGCGCGCGCGACGATCTCGCCGACAAGAACGTGACGACGATCGCGATGGAAGTGGCGGCCAGCTGCCTGGTGGCGCCGGGCGGTGCCGATCCCGTCATCGGCGGCTGGACCACGGCCAGCGTGCCGCAGGGGCGGCTGATCAATCCGGTGCCGAACAACACCAACACTTCCGCCAAGGAGGGCGGCGCGTGGACGCAGGTGTCGCGCCTGGGCATGCCGCTGGTGAACGAGGTGGTGATCGGGCTGAAGGACAAGGACCGCTTCAACCACAGCCGCCCCAGCGGCGACACGCAGTTCCTCACCTATGTCACCAATCCCACCTTGCCCGCGCTGGTGGAAACGCTGTTCGCGAGTGCCGGCGTGAAAGCGCCCACCAACTTCCCCCGCAATGACCTGGTGACCGTGTTCCTGACGGGCGTGCCGGGCCTGAACCAGCCGGCCAAGGTGACACCTTCCGAGATGCTGCGGCTGAACACGGCGATTGCCGCGCTGCCGAAAGGCGCGCAAAAGCGGCTTGGCGTGATCGATGGCGACAACGCCGGCTTCCCGAACGGCCGCCGGCCCGGCGACGACGTGGTCGATATCGAACTGCGCGTGGCGATGGGCAAGCTGTGCACGCTGAACCTGGGCTGTGCGCCGGCCAATGCGCCATCCGGCGCGATCCGGTTCACCGATGGCGCCTACCTGGATGCCGCCGCGTTCGACGATGAGTTCCCCTACCTGACCACGCCGATCCCGGGTTCGCCGCAATCGGTCGCGTCGCGCCGGTAAGGAGACCATCATGAAAACGGCTTGTTTCGTTGCGGCCCTGCTGCTTGCCGGTTGCGGCGGGGGCGGCGGCGGTGATTCGTTCGCCGGCGGCGGCGCGGCCGGTCCCGCTCCGGCACCGCCTCCTGTGGCGATGGGCGATGCGTTTTTCGCCGGCGTGCAGGCGCTGCTGGGGCGCGAGGCCGATGGCGAACCGGTGGCGGTCGACGGCGAGGGCGCCCCGGCCGAAGGCCTGGAACCGCAGGAGCTGAAGTGAGCCGGGGCGCGCCGTGAAACGCATGCTCGCCACCGCGGCGCTGGCGCTGCTGCCCCTGATGCAGGGGGCGGCGGCGCCGCGCACGCCGGCTTCCGGCACCGAAGTGATTGCCGAACTGCCGCGGCAGGACGACGGCCTGCGCGCATTGCGGGCCGCGGTGCAGGAGGCGCCGCGCGATCCGGTGCCGGCACTGGCGCTGGCCCGGCGCTATGTGGCGCTGGGCCGCGCCAGCGCCGATCCGCGCTACTACGGGCAGGCCCAGGCGGTGCTGGCGCCGTGGTGGGACCGGCCCGATGCGCCGAACGGCGTGCGGCTGCTGCGCGCCACGCTGCTGCAGAATGGCCACCGCTTCACCGAGGCGCAGGCAGAGCTGCGCCGCATTGTCGCCAGCGAGCCGCGCGCCGTCCAAGCCTGGCTGACGCTGGCGACGGTGCAGGCGGTGCAGGGCGACTCCACCGCTGCCATCGCCAGCTGCGGCCGGGTGTCGTCGCTGACGGGCCAGCTGGAGACGTTTGCCTGCCTGGCCGTGGCCGGCGCCAATACCGCCCGGATGCGCGGCGCCGAACAGCTGCTCGCACTCGGTCTCGAGCGCGAAGGCGATGCCGCGCCGGACATCCGGACGTGGGCGCTGACCATGCTGGCCGAATTCGCCGCGCGGCGGGGCGACGCGCCGGTGGCGCAACAGCGCTTCGTCGCCGCCTTGCGCGGGGCACCGTCGGACAGCTACCTGCTGGGCGCCTACGCCGACTTCCTGCTGGACCAGGGGCGCGCGGCCGACGTGCCGGCGCTGCTGCGCGGGCATCACCGCAACGACGCGCTGCTGCTGCGGCATGCGCTGGCACTGCACGCGCTCGGCAGGCAGGATGCGCTGGCGCCGGTGCGGGCCGAGCTGCAGGCGCGGTTCGATGCCGCGGCGCTGCGCGGCGACGCGGTGCACCTGCGCGAACAGGCCCGCTTCACGCTGCACCTGCGCGGCGATGCCCGTGCCGCGCTGGCGCTCGCGCAACGCAACTGGCAGGTGCAGAAGGAGCTGGCCGACACCCGCCTGCTGCTCGAGGCGGGCCTGGCGGCACGCGACCGGACGGCGCTGCAGCCGGTGCTGCGCTGGATCCGCGAGCAGGGACTGCAGGACGTGGTCGTCGCGCGGCTGGCGGAGAAAGCGGCATGAAAGCGCTGTTCGCCCTGTGCGCCCTGTGCCTGTCCCTGCTGGCACCGCCTGCCTTCGCGCACAAGCCCAGCGACAGCTACCTGGTGCTGCGCGTGGATGGCGTCCGCATCGAAGGGCACTGGGACATCGCGCTGCGCGACCTCGACATGGCACTGGGCCTCGATGGCGACGGCGATGGCCGGCTGACGTGGAACGAGCTGCGCGCCCGGCATGGCGCGATCGAGGCCTACGCGCTTTCCCGGCTGAGCATCGCCGCCGGCGGTGCGCCGTGCGTGCTGGCCGCCGGCCCCCAGCAGGTCGACGAGCACACCGACGGCGCCTACACGGTGCTGCCGCTGAGCGGCACCTGCGCCGGCAAGCCGAAAGCACTGACCGTCGCATACCGCCTGTTCGGCGATGTCGATGCCCAGCACCGCGGCCTGCTGCGCATCGGCGAAGGCGAAACGGCGCGCACCGCCATCCTCGGTGGCGAGCGGCCGGTGCAGACGGTACCGCTGGGGCAGGAAAACGCGGCCAGCCAGGCATTGCGCCAGTTCTTCGCCTACGTACGGCACGGTGCCTGGCATATCTGGATCGGCTACGACCACGTGCTGTTCCTCGTCTCGCTGCTGCTGCCGGCCGTGCTGGTGCGGCGCGCCGGCACCTGGCAGCACGTGCCGGCGTTCCGCGCCGCCGCCACCGACGTGCTGAAAACGGTGACCGCCTTCACGCTGGCGCATTCGCTGACGCTGGCGCTGGCCGCGCTGGGCGTGGTGGCGCCACCGTCGCGCTGGGTCGAGTCGGCGATTGCCGCTTCCGTTGTCGTGGCGGCCCTGAACAATGTGTGGCCCGTGATTCCGGGGCCGCGCTGGGCGGCGGCATTGCTGTTCGGCCTGGTGCACGGCTTCGGTTTTGCCGGCGTGCTGGCTGGGCTGGGCCTGGAGCGCGGCGCGCTCACGGTGTCGTTGGTCGGCTTCAACCTCGGCGTCGAGCTGGGCCAGCTGGCGATCGTCGCCGTGGTCCTGCCACTGGCTTTTGCACTGCGCGGTACGCATGCCTACCGCCGTGTGCTGCTGCCGGCCGGCTCGCTGGCGATCGCCATGATCGGCGCGATCTGGCTGGGCGAGCGGGCCTTCGATGTCAGTGCCACCGACGTCCTTGCAGCGAATTTCTTCTCACCGGGGGCCTGACCATGCTGCGTACCGTTTTCGTCGCGGGGAGCCTGCTCGCTGCGGCATCCTGCGCGGCGTCCGATCCCGGCATGGCCGTTGTCCAGGTTACCGGCCAGCGCGAGACGGCAACCGATGCCGCCAGCGCCGGCAGCGTCGGCGCGGCGGAAATCGCGGCCCGCCCGCTGCTGCGCACCGGCGAGCTGCTCGAATTCGTGCCGGGGCTCGCCGTCACCCAGCACAGCGGCGACGGCAAGGCCAACCAGTATTTCCTGCGCGGGTTCAACCTCGACCACGGTACCGATTTCGCCACCTTCGTCGACGGCATGCCCGTCAACATGCGCAGCCATGCGCACGGCCAGGGCTACTCGGACCTGAATTTCGTGATCCCGGAACTGGTGCGGCGCATCGACTACCGCAAGGGGCCGTATGCCGCGGGCGACGGCGATTTCGCGTCCGCCGGCAGCGCCCGCATGGTACTGGCCGACGCCGTGCCGGATACCGCCAGCATCACGGCCGGCCCGCATGGCTACCGGCGCGCACTGCTGGCCGGCACCAGGGACGGACTGCTGTATGGCCTCGATATCCAGCGCAACGACGGGCCATGGACGGTACCCGAAGACGTGCGCCGGATGTCGGGCGTGCTGCGCTGGAGCGGTGGGGACAGGGACGATGGCTGGCACATGACAGCCATGGCCTACCGCAACCGCTGGCAGGCGACGGACCAGATCCCACTGCGCGCCGTGGCGCAGCTGGGCCGTTTCGGCAGCCTCGACGCCAGCGACGGCGGCCGTGCCTCGCGCTACAGCGTGTCCGCCGGGCGCCACGGCCCGTGGAGCGGCGGCCGCGTCGAACTGAACGCCTGGGCGGTGCGCTCGAGCCTCGACCTGTACAGCAATTTCACCTATGCGCTGGACCGGCCCGAGGATGGCGACCAGTTCCGCCAGAGCGAGCGGCGCATGATGCTGGGAGCCGATGCGCAGTATGCGTGGCGCGGCACGCTCGCCGGACTGGAACTGGACAACCGCGCCGGCGTGCAGGTGCGCAGCGACCGGCTGTCGCCTGTCGGGTTGTATACGACCGTGATGCGCCGCACCACGGCCACCGTGCGCGAGGACCGCGTGCGCGAGACCAGTGCCGGCGTGTTCGCGGAAAGCTCGGTGCAGTGGTTGCCGTGGCTGCGCACGGTGGCGGGAGCGCGCGGCGATGCCTACCGCTTCGACGTCGACGGGCGCCGTGCCGGCGCCACCATCGCGACACCGAAACTGGCGGTGATCGCCGGGCCGTGGCGCAAGACCGAACTGTTCTTCAACGCCGGACATGGCTTCCACAGCAACGATGCGCGCGGCGTGGTCGATGGCGTCACGCCGCTGGTGCGCACGCGCGGCGTCGAAGCCGGCTTGCGCAGCGAGCTCGCGCCGGGGCTGGAAACGTCGCTGACCGCGTGGCGCCTGGCCAGCGGGTCGGAGCTGGTTTTCGTCGGCGATGCCGGCACCACGGAGCCGAGCCGCGCCAGCCGGCGGCATGGTGTCGAGTGGAACACCCAGCTGGTGCGGGGCCCATGGCGGATCGATCTCGATATGGCCGTCTCGCGGGCCCGCTACACGCAGACGGCGGAAGAGGGCGACCAGGTACCCGGCGCGCTGGAGCGGATGGCGGCGCTGGACGTCAGCCATGCGCCGGCCGGCGGGCGCTGGTCGGCGGGATTTAACGTGCGGCACCTGGGGCCGCGTGCGCTGGTGGAAGACGGCAGCGTGCGCTCGCGCGCGTCCACGCTGGCCGCGGCACGCATCGGCTTCCGGTTCGGCGAGCGCACCCGGCTCACGCTCGACGTGTTCAACCTGCTCGATCGCCGGGCCAGCGACATCGAGTATTACTACGCGTCCCGGCTGCCGGGCGAGGCGCGGGCCGGACTGCCCGCGCGGGACGACGTGCACTTCCACCCCGTCGAACCGCGCACCGCGCGGCTGACGCTCAGCCACGCGTTCTGACGACAGTATCCGTACTACAGCACCCGTATTACAGCACCCGTATTACAGCACTCGTACCCAGGCACCCTTGTACAGCACCGGCCCGGTGGGCGCGTTCGGATTCGGCGAGCCGCCCTTCGGCTCCAGGCTGACGGCCAGCACCGCGACATCCGGCCCCAGTGCCCGGTCGCTGAGCGCGATGGCGGCGCTGCCCCGTTCGTCGAGGATGCCCAGCGAGCGCGGCGTGCCGGCCTGCGTGATGGCCCACAGCTGCAGCGTGCGGTCGCCAGGCACCGGCGTGCCGCTCGTGGCGCGGATGGCGATCACGTTGTTGCGGCGGTCCGCCGTCACCAGCAGCGCGGCGCGGGCAGTGTCGTCCGTCAGCGCGGCAAAGGTGTCGATGCGCGGTGCCGGCTGCTGCACGGCGAGCAGCACCGCCAGGGCCACGGCCGCCGCCGTGGAAGCGCCGGCCAGCATGCGCCACCATTGCAGCGGCTCGCGGTACCACGGCTGCGCCGCGGCGCCGTCCAGGTGCAGCCGCTGGGCAATGCCGCGCCAGACGCGGGGCGGCGGATCCTGCGGCGGCGCGAACTCGGCCAGCGGCACGAGCCGGTCCTGCCACTCGGCCACGCTGCGGCGCAGCGCCGCGTCGTTGTACAGCCAGCCTTCGAAGCGGCGCCGCGCGCCGCCCCGCAGCGTACCGAGCACGTATTCGGCGGCCAGCCGGTCGCACAGTTCCGGGTAGTTGCGGTGGTTCATGGCGCCTCCACGCGTGCCAGGCACGTCTTCAGCTTGTCCAGCCCGCGGCGTATCCATGTCTTGACCGTGCCGAGCGGCAGTGCCAGCTGCTGCGCCACTTGGCCGTGCGTGAGGTCATGGAAGAAGGCCAGGCCGATGGCCTGCTGGTGGCGGCGTTCCAGCGTGGCCAGGCAGCGTGCCAGCGCCTGCGCCTGGGCCGAGCGCTGCAGCGCGTCCTCCGGGCCGGGACCCGGCGTGGCCAGCGCGGCGACGATGTCGCTGTCGAAACCTTCCGCATCGATTTCCAGCGGCTGATCCTGGCGGCGCCGGATGTCGTGCGCCTTGTTGCGCACGATGGTCGCCATCCACGTCATCGGCGCGGCCAGCGTGGCCTGGTAGGTGGCGGCGGCATGCCAGATCGCCACGTAGCCATCCTGCAGCGCCTCCTCGGCCAGTTCGCGCTTGTGCAGGATGCGCAGGGCAAAGCCGAACAGCCTTGGCGCCGTGGCGTCATACAGCGTGCGGAAGGCCTGCGCATCGCGGCGGGCGGCGGCCAGCAGCAGGCCGTGCAATTGTTCCGGATCGTGGGGGGTGTCGTAGGGCACGGGGCTCGGTCGCTGTCGGATAGTCACTGCAGGTTATCCTGCTTTGTCCGGCCGGGCAAGAACGCCGGTGCCTTGGTTACAATGGCCGCCACATTCGTTCACTGGAGCTTCTATGCGCGCGTTATCCCTCGCCGGCCTGGCCTGCCTCGCATGCGCCGGCACCGCCCTTGCCGCCCAACCCGCCACCGTGCGCCTCGACTACATCCACAGCGGCAATGCGCTGTCGGAGCACTATGCGATGGACCGCGTGGTGATCGAACCGCTGCCGTGGCCGGGCGACATGACGCGCACGCTGGACGATACCGACCGCGGCATCAACAAGGTCGAAGTGGTCGATGCGAAGACGGGCCGGCTGCTGTATTCGCGCGGCTTCTCCACCGTGTTCGGCGAGTGGAAGACGACCGACGAGGCGGCGAAGGCGACCCGCGCGTTCGGCGAATCGGTGCGCTTTCCCAAGCCCGACGCCCCGGTCAAGGTGCGCATCCTGAAGCGGGACGAGCGCAACCAGTTCTCGATCGTGTGGACGGCGGAGGTCGACACCGATGCGCTCGACGTGGTGCGCAGGCAGCCGCCGGCGCCGGCCAGGCCGGTCCCGATCCGGGTCAGCGGGGCGTCGCCGCAAAAGGTCGACTTGCTGATCCTCGGCGACGGTTATACGCGCGCCGAGCTGAAAAAGTTCGAGCAGACCGCGAAGCGGCTGGCCGACTACCTGTTTACCGTGTCGCCGTTCAAGGAGCGCGCGCAGGACTTCAACGTGTGGGGCCTGGCCGTGCCGACGGAGGAATCGGGCGTCAGCCGGCCGTCGACCGACACGCACCATGCGTCCGCGCTGAACACGCGCTACGACATCTTCGGCAGCGAGCGCTATGTGCTGACCACGGATAACCGCGCGCTGCGCGACATCGCCCAGCATGCGCCGTACGAATTCATTGAAATCCTCGTCAACAACGATACCTACGGCGGCGGCGGCATCTATGGCCAGTTCAGCACCGCGGCGGCGAACAACGACTGGGCCAACTACCTGTTCGTGCACGAATTCGGCCACCACTTCGCCGGGCTGGCGGACGAGTACTACACGTCGCCCGTGGCCTACCAGGCCAGCGCCGGGCGGCCGGAACCGTGGGAGCCGAACGTGACGGCACTGCACGATCCGGCCAATGTGAAGTGGCGCCACTTCGTCAAGCCGGGCACGCCGCTGCCGACGCCATGGCCGAAGGACGAATACGAAGCCCACTCGCGCGAGTACCAGAAGGTGCGCGCGCAGCTGCGCAAGGACAACCGGCCGGAAGCCGAGATGAGCAAGCTGTTCGCCGACGATCTCGCGTGGACGGGCCGCCTGTTCTCGAAGGCCCCGCACGCGCACGCGGTGGGCGCGTTCGAAGGCGCGAACTACGAGGCCAAGGGTTACTACCGCTCGCAGCAGCAATGCCTGATGTTCGACCGCAGCGAAGCGTTCTGCGCCGTGTGCGCGGAGGCGGTCGGCCAGACCATCGACCTGTACTCGCGGCCGGCAAGAAAGTAAGAAAGATAACAAAATGTTACTAGGTTCGATACCGCACAGTGGATGGCGGCTGGAAACTTTATTCTGATCACGTGACAGAACGAAACGCATCCAGATACGTAGTCAATTAAAACCACTTGAAAGGTGTCAATCATGAACAAACTGCTCGCAACCCTGATCGCCGGCGTCTTTGCAACCTCTGCCTACGCCCAGTCGAACGACGTGGCCAAGGCCCAGACCGAAGCCCAGCAAGACATCGCCAAGGCACAGCAGAAACAAGCCAAGAAAGTGGCCAACGCGGATGAAGACGTAGCGAAAGCCCAGGCCAAGGCCAACGAGAAAGTGGCCAAGGCCCAGGAGAAAGCCAACAAGGAACACCTGAAGGCCGGTGAAAAAGTCGCCGATGCCGATCCGGAAGACCGCCTGAAGGCCGAAGCCAAGGCCGACAAGAAGATCGCCGCCGCCGATGCAACGGCCGCCAAGAAAATCGCCAAGGCCGATGCCAAGGTAGCCGAGGAAGTGGCGGAAGCCGACAAGGAAAAAGCGCTGGCCGCCGCCAAGACGAACGAAGCCATCGCCAAGGCCAATGCCGACGTGAAGAAGGAAGCCGCCAAGCACTAAGCCGACAGCGGAGCAATGAACGGCTGGGGCCGTGTTCGAAAGAGCACGGCCCCAGCCGTTTTGCCGTTCAGTTTGCGGCACGCGATGTAGCCAGAGGCAGCAGCGCCCTGGTGTCGGACACCGGTCTCATGGTGTCGGACACCGGTGTTTGTTCCCGAGATCCTGCGAAAACCGGTGTCCGACACATGAATGTGTCCGACACCAGTCACGCGAGCGCCATCGGCCATTTCCGCGCCGCTGTTGCTTTCCGCGAGTCGTTGATACGGATCAATACCACCAACCTTCCTCCCGGCAATCTGGAACTTCTCTTGATCTGTTCGATATGGAGGAGTGATGGCAAAGCCAATGGCATTGATCCTGCAAGGTGGCGGCGCGCTGGGCGCGTTCGAGTATGGCGTCGTGACCGCGCTGGTCGACGAGGGCTGGCATCCGCGAGCGGTGACGGGCGTGTCGATCGGCGCGATCAACGCGGCGTCGATCGCCGGGGCGAAGGAGGGCGATATCGCCGCCAGCCTGAAGAACATCTGGCAGGCGATCACGCTGCCCACCGTGCCCTTCCTGCCGCCCGGCAGGCAGGCCAACCTGTCGCTGCTGGGCAATCCGAACTTCTGGCTGTCCCGTACCGATTACTGGAACATGCCGGGCTGGACCAGTTTCTGCACGACGGCGCCGATGCTGGCCACGCTGGCAGCCCATCTCGATTTCGAACAGCTCAACGATCCCGGCCACATGCGCTTCGGCGTCACGGCCACCAGCCTGCATACCGGCGGCCAGACCACGTTCTCCAACCACGTGGCACAGGGCGCGCACGTCGCCGGCGGCCACCACCGGGCGGTGCGCACGACGCTCACGCCATCGCACGTGGTCGCCAGCGGCAGCCTGCCGCCGGGCTTCCCCGCCACGCGCATCGACGGCTGCGAGTACTGGGACGGCGGCCTGTTTTCCAATACGCCGATCGATTCCCTGCTGAACCTGCTGGAGCCGGAGGAAATCGGCTCGCTGCCGATCTTCGTCGTCGACCTGTTCCCGACCGACGGCCAGCCGGCCCCGGCCACGATGCAGGAAGTGCAGACGCGCGCGATCGCGCTGCAATACCAGAACCGCTTCTGGGACCAGTATGGCGGGGATGCCCGGCTCGACGGCTTCGTGGCGATGCTCGACAAACTGGAGACGGTGGCGGCCGGCACGGCCGTCGAAGGCATGCCGGCGTTTGCCTGGCTGATGCGCCTGCGCGCGCTGAGGAACCTGCACGTGATTGCCGCCACGCCGGCACCGGCCGGCGGCGATCACGATTTCTCGCAGCAGGGCGTGGCGGGCCGCTACGAGGCGGGGTACGCGGCGGCGCAGCAATACCTGGCGCGGACGGCGCCGTGGCCGATGCTGCGGTCGGCGGCGTGATTCGCTTCTGGTGTCGGACATTTTTCCCGGGGTTGGGGAAAAGTGTCGGACACCGGTTTTCCATGCCGTGCCGACTGCGAATGAGCACACCGGTGTCCGACACCTTTTCCGGGAAAATCACCCGGAAAAAGTGTCCGACACCAGGGCGCGGGGACACCAGGGGCGCTGGCGTCGCGGACGTAAAAAAGCCCGGGTATCGGCCCGGGCTTTCGATATCGGCAGCGCGAAGTCCGCGCCCGGCAATCAGTTCGCCAGCAATCCCGTCGGCTTGATCCGCGTCGGCATCGGCTTGCCCTTCTTCGCGCGCTTGCCGAAGTGTTCGCCCTCGGCCAGCGCGTTCGGCGTCATCCGCTCTTCCTTCGCCTTCTGCGCGTTGCCGATGCCCAGCACCGTCACGCCTTTCTGGGTGATCGCGCAGGCGGCCACCAGTTTTTCCTTCGGCTCCAGTTCCATCAGGGTGACGCCGCGGCCGCCGTTGGCCAGTACCTTCATCTCGTCCATGCCGAACACCAGCAGGCGCGCCTTTTCGGATACGACGGCGATCGCGCTGGCGTCGGGCAGCACCACGCTGGGCGCCAGCGGCTTTGCGCCATCGTCCAGCGTGAGGAACGACTTGCCGCTCTTCTGGCGGCTGACCATGTCGCCCGCCTTCGTGATGAAGCCGAAGCCGGCGTCGGAGGCCATCAGCAGCTGGGTCGACGCGGGGCCGGCGAAGTAATGCAGCAGGCGTGCGCCGCCGGACAGGTCGACCAGCGTGGTGATCGGCACGCCGTCGCCGCGCGCGTTCGGCAACGCAGCCACCGGCACCGAGTACACGCGGCCGTTGTCGCCGAAGCCGAGCAGCGTGTCGACGGTGCGGCATTCGATCGCGTCGTGCAGCGCATCGCCGGCCTTGAACGTGAACTGGCCGCGGTCATGGCCGATGCCGGTGCGCGCGCGCACCCAGCCCTTCTGCGAAATGATCACGGTCACCGGTTCGTCGACGATCTTCTGTTCGACGGTGGCGCGCTGCGCTTCCTCGATCAGCGTGCGGCGCGCATCGCCATACTGCTTGGCGTCGGCCTCGATCTCGCGGATGATCAGCCGCTTCATCGACGAAGGATTGTCGAGCAGGTCCTGCAAGGTGCCTTTCTCCTTGCGCAGCTCGGCCAGCTCCTGCTGGATCTTGATCGCTTCCAGCCGCGCCAGCTGGCGCAGCCGGATCTCGAGGATATCCTCGGCCTGCCGGTCGGACAGGTTGAAGCGGGCGATCAGCGCCTGCTTCGGCTCGTCCGCATTGCGGATGATGTGGATCACCTCGTCGATGTTCAGCAGGATCGTCTCGCGGCCTTCCAGGATATGGATGCGGTCGTCGACCTTGGACAGGCGGTGCTGCGTGCGGCGCGTCACCGTGGCGAAGCGGAAGGCGATCCACTCCGTCAGGATCTCGGTCAGGCCCTTCTGGCGCGGCCGGCCATCGCCGCCGATCATCACCAGGTTCATCGGCGCCGACGTTTCCAGCGAAGTGTGCGCCAGCAGCATCAGCATGAATTCGTTCTGGTCCTGGTTCTTCGATTTCGGCTCGAACACCAGGCGCACCGGCGCGGCGCGGCCCGATTCGTCGCGGATCGTGTCCAGCGCGCCGAGGATCTGCTGCTTCAGCGCCAGCTGTTCCGGCGACAGCGCCTTCTTGCCCAGCTTGACCTTCGGATTGGTCAGTTCCTCGATTTCCTCCAGCACCTTCTGCGCCGACGTGCCCGGCGGCAGTTCGTAGACGACCGCCTGCCACTGGCCGCGCGCCAGTTCCTCGATCTTCCAGCGCGCCCGCACCTTCATGCTGCCGCGGCCGGAGGCGTACATGTCGGCGATCTGCGCCTGCGGCGTGATCAGCTGCCCGCCACCCGGGAAGTCCGGGCCCGGCATCATGTCCATCAGCTCGGCGTGCGACAGTTTCGGATTGCGGATCAGCGCCACGGTGGCCGCGGCCACTTCGCGCAGGTTGTGCGACGGGATCTCGGTGGCCATGCCGACGGCGATGCCGGAGGCGCCGTTCAGCAGCGCCATCGGCAGCCGCGCCGGCAGCAGCGCCGGCTCTTCCGTCGAGCCGTCGTAGTTAGGGATGAAGTCCACGGTGCCCTGGCCGATCTCGTCCAGCAGCAGCTTGGCGATCGGCGTCAGGCGTGCTTCCGTATAACGCATCGCCGCGGCGCCGTCGCCGTCGCGCGAGCCGAAGTTGCCCTGGCCATCGATCAGCGGGTAGCGCAGCGAAAAGTCCTGCGCCATGCGCACCAGCGCGTCGTACACCGACTGGTCGCCGTGCGGGTGGAGTTTACCCAGCACGTCGCCGACCACGGTGGCCGACTTGCGCGGCTTGGCCGTGGCGTTCAGCCCCAGTTCGTTCATCGAATACAGGATGCGGCGCTGCACCGGCTTCTGGCCGTCGCACACGTCGGGGAGGGCGCGGCCCTTGACCACGGAAATCGCGTAATCGAGGTAGGCGCGTTCGGCAAAGGTGGACAGCGTCAGCGATTCGCCGCCGTCGCCGCCGTTGCCATTATTGGCGCCATTGTCCGGATCATCCGGCGGCGGTGCGTCAAAGAGGTTTGCTTGGCTCATGGTGCTCGTTCAATATAAATGTCGGCGGATCAGATGTCGGCTTCGACTTCGTTGCCGTGTTCCTCGATCCATGCGCGGCGGGCGGCGGCTTCGCCTTTGCCCATCAGCATGTTGAAGCGGGCCGCCGCTTCGGTGTGCGCGAAGTCGCCCAGCGCCACCGGCAGCAGGCGCCGCGTATCCGGGTTCATCGTGGTTTCCCACAGCTGCTCGGCGTTCATCTCGCCCAGGCCCTTGAAGCGGGAGATGCTCCAGCTGCCATCCTTCAGGCCATCCTTGCGCAGCTTGTCCTCGATCGCGGTCAGTTCGCCGTCGTCCAGCGCGTACAGTTTCTGGATCGGCTTCTTGCCCCGCGCCGGCGCATCCACGCGGTACAGCGGCGGGCGCGCCACGCAGATATTGCCGTTCTGGATCAGTGCCGGGAAGTGGCGGAAGAACAGCGTGAGCAGCAGCACCTGGATGTGCGAGCCGTCCACGTCGGCGTCCGACAGGATGCAGATTTTCCCGTAGCGCAGGTTCGACAGGTCCGGCGTATCGGTGAAGCTGTGCGGGTCGACGCCGATGGCCACCGCGATATCGTGGATCTCGTTGTTGGCGAACAGGCGGTCGCGGTCGGTTTCCCACGAGTTCAGCACCTTGCCGCGCAGCGGCAGGATGGCCTGGAATTCCTTGTCGCGGCCCATCTTCGCCGAGCCGCCCGCCGAGTCGCCCTCGACCAGGAACAGTTCGGTGCGGGTGATGTCGGTCGATTCGCAATCGGTCAGCTTGCCCGGCAACACGGCCACGCCGGACGATTTCTTCTTTTCCACCTTCTGCGCCGAGCGCAGGCGCGACTGGGCCTGCTTGATGACCAGTTCGGCCAGCTTCTTGCCCCAGTCGATGTGCTGGTTCAGCCACAGTTCCAGTGCCGGCTTGCTGTAGGTCGACACCAGGCGCACCGCATCGCGCGAGTTCAGGCGTTCCTTGATCTGGCCCTGGAACTGCGGGTCCAGCACCTTCGCCGACAGCACGAAGGAAGCGCGCGCAAACACGTCTTCCGGCAGCAGTTTCACGCCTTTCGGCAACAATGAATGCAGTTCGACGAAGTTCTTCATCGCCCCGAACAGCCCTTCGCGCAGGCCCGATTCGTGGGTACCGCCGTTCGGCGTGGGAATCAGGTTCACGTAGGACTCGCGCATGATCGCGCCTTCTTCCGTCCACGCCACCACCCACGAGGCGCCTTCGCCTTCGGCGAAACCTTCCGCATCGGGGCCGGCGAACTGCTCGCCCTCGAACAGCGGCACGAAGGTTTCGCCGTTGCCGGTCTGCGCCAGCGCTTCGGTCAGGTAGCCGCGCAGGCCGTCGTTGTACTGCCAGGTCTGCACGTCGCCGGTCTTGCCGTTCTTCAGCGTGACGGTCACGCCCGGCAGCAGCACCGCCTTCGAGCGCAGCAGGCGCTGCAGCTCGACCTGGGAAATCAGCGGCGAATCGAAATACTTCGCATCGGGCCATGCCGTGACGCGGGTACCGGATTTCTTGCCGTCCTTGGGCGCCGGGCCGGAGGTCAGGGGCTGGACCAGGTCGCCGTTTTCAAACGCGATGGTGTGGTAGCCGTTGCCCTTGTCGTCCTTGCGCCAGACATTGATTTCCAGGCGCTTCGACAGCGCGTTGGTGACGGACACGCCGACGCCGTGCAGGCCGCCGGAGAACGCGTACGCGCCGCCCGAGCCCTTGTCGAACTTGCCGCCGGCGTGCAGCCGGGTGAACACGATTTCCACCGTGGGCACGTTTTCTTCCGGGTGCAGGCCGACCGGGATGCCGCGGCCGTCATCCTCGACGGTGATGCTGCCGTCGGCATTCTGGGTGACGACGATGTTCCGGCAATGGCCGCCCAGTGCTTCGTCGGATGCGTTGTCGATCACCTCCTGGATGATGTGCAGCGGATTCTCCGTGCGGGTATACATGCCGGGGCGCTGCTTGACGGGCTCCAGGCCCTTCAGCACGCGGATCGATGATTCGCTGTAGTCGGAAACAGGTTTTTTGGTGGCCATACGTGGTGATTGACACAAGAAGTGCAGATTGGGTTAGACCGGCATTCTATCCGAGGGGCCGGGCGGGAAAGCAAGTACTCCCGCGAAACATCTGTATAAATATACAGTAAAAAGGCGTTTTTATACCTTGTTTACACGGGGGCGGCAAGTCTTTACCCCGTTTTTAGACCCCCGTCGATAACCTGCCTTCCATTACAACAGCTGGAAGGAAAGCGATGGATATCGTGTTTTTGGCCCTGATCGGCGCCTTTGCGGCACTGGCCTGCGGCATGGCGGCGGGCTGCGCCCGGCTGCAGGCCGGCCCGGGAACGCAGCCATGAGCGCCGATCTCGTTTATGTCGCCGGCGCCGTCGGCGCCGCCGGCCTGCTCGTCTACCTGGTGGTGGCGCTGCTGAAGGCGGAGGACCTGTGACCACCCCGTCGCTTCTTCTCCTCTCCGCCTTCCTGGTGGTGCTGTTCCTGCTCGCCTGGCCGCTGGGCGCCTTCCTGGCCCGCGTCGGCGCAGGCGACGGCGCGATCCGCGGCCTGGGCTGGCTGCACCGGTTCGAAAGTGCGCTGTACCGCGCCGCCGGGCTGCCCGCCGACCGGGCGATGGGCTGGAAAACCTATGCCGTCGCGCTGGTCGTCTTCAACGCGCTGGGCACGCTGTTCGTCTACGCCGTGCAGCGCCTGCAGGCCTGGCTGCCGCTGAATCCGCAAAACCTGCCGAACGTGAGTCCCGATTCGTCGTTCAACACGGCTGTCAGCTTCGTCGCCAACACCAACTGGCAGGGCTACGCGGGCGAACAGACGATGAGCTACCTGACGCAGATGGTGGCGCTGGCCGGCCAGAATTTCTTCTCGGCGGCCACCGGCATCGCCGTCGTCTTCGCACTGGTGCGCGCCTTCGCAGCCCGGTCGAGCGCATCGGTGGGCAATTTCTGGGTCGACGTCACCCGCGCCACACTGTACGTGCTGCTGCCGCTGTCGCTGCTGCTGGCCATCCTGCTGATGAGCCAGGGCGTGATCCAGAACTTCGACACCTACCGCGCCGTTGCCACGCTGGACGGCGGTGTGCAGACGCTGGCGATGGGCCCCGTCGCTTCGCAGGAAGCGATCAAGCTGCTGGGCACCAACGGCGGCGGCTTCTTCAACGCCAACTCCGCGCATCCGTTCGAGAACCCGACGGCGCTCGTCAACTTCCTCCAGCTGCTGGCGATCTTCCTGATTCCCACCGCGCTGTGCTTCGCGTTCGGCCGCATGGTGGGCGACATCCGCCAGGGCTGGGCCGTGCTGGCCGCGATGACGATCGTGTTCGTGCTGATGACGCTCGCGGTGTTCGCCGCCGAACAGGCCGCGCACCCGGCGCTCGGGGCACTCGGCGTGGACCAGGCGGCGGGCCCGCTGCAATCGGGCGGCAACATGGAAGGCAAGGAAACCCGCTTCGGGGTCAAAGGCTCGGCGCTGTTCGTGGCCGTGACCACGGCCGCCTCCTGCGGCGCCGTGAATGCGATGCACGATTCGCTGATGCCGCTGGGCGGCGCCGTGCCGCTGCTGCTGATGCAGTTCGGCGAGGTGATCTTCGGCGGCGTTGGCTCCGGGCTGTACGGCATGCTGGTGTTCGCCATCCTGGCCGTGTTCGTGGCCGGCCTGATGATCGGCCGCACGCCCGAATACCTGGGCAAGAAGATCGGCCCGCATGAAATGAAGATGACGTCGCTGGCGATCCTCGTCACGCCGATCCTCGTGCTGGGCGGTACCGCCGTCGCCGTCGTGACGGGCGCCGGCACGGCCGGCATCGCCAACCCGGGCGCGCATGGCTTCTCCGAGATCCTGTACGCGTTCACTTCGGCCGCCAACAACAACGGCAGCGCGTTCGCCGGGCTGTCCGCCAACACACCGTTCTACAACACGATGCTGGCGGTCGCCATGTGGTTCGGCCGCTTCGCCGTGATCGTGCCCGTGCTGGCGATCGCCGGCTCGCTGGCCGGCAAGCAGCGCCTGCCCGTCACGGGCGGCACGATGCCCACCCATGGCCCCCTGTTCGTATTCCTGCTGATCGGCACCGTCGTGCTGGTCGTGGTGCTGAACTACGTGCCGGCGCTGGCGCTGGGCCCTGTCGTCGAACACCTGCAACTTTTCCGGTAAGAGGATTCCATGTCACGCACTCCGCTGGCACTTTTCGATGCGCGGCTGGCCGTTCCCGCGCTGGGCGACGCCTTCCGCAAGCTGCACCCGCGCGTGCAGCTGCGCAGTCCCGTCATGTTCGTCGTCTACGCCGGCAGCATCGCCACCACGCTGCTGGCCGCGATGGCCGCCGCCGGCGGGGGCAATGCCGGCTTCACCGCGGCGATCGCCGTCTGGCTGTGGTTCACCGTGCTGTTCGCGAACTTCGCCGAGGCGCTGGCGGAAGGGCGCAGCAAGGCCCAGGCGGCGTCGCTGCGGGCGCTCAAGACAACGGTCACGGCGAAGAACCTGGCCACGCCGGCATATGGCACGCCATGGCTGCCGGTGCCCGCATCCGACCTGCGCAAGGGCATGACGGTGCTGGTCGAAGCTGGCGACGTGGTGCCCGCCGACGGCGAAGTGATCGAAGGCGCCGCGTCCGTCGACGAAAGCGCGATCACCGGCGAATCGGCGCCCGTGATCCGCGAATCGGGCGGCGATTTCTCGGCCGTCACGGGCGGCACCCGCGTGCTGTCGGACTGGCTGGTGGTGCGCATCGCCGTCAACCCCGGCGAGGCGTTCATCGACCGGATGATCGCGATGGTCGAAGGCGCCAGCCGGAAGAAGACGCCGAACGAAATCGCGCTGACGATCCTGCTCGTCGCACTGACCATCGTGTTCCTGGTGGTGACGGTCACGCTGCTGCCGTTCTCGCTGTTTGCCGTGAAGGCGGCCGGCAGCGGCACGCCCGTCTCGATGACGGTGCTGATCGCGCTGCTCGTGTGCCTGATCCCGACGACGATCGGCGGCCTGCTGTCGGCCATTGGCGTGGCCGGCATGAGCCGCATGATGGCGGCGAACGTGATCGCCACGTCCGGCCGGGCGGTGGAAGCGGCCGGCGACGTCGACGTGCTGCTGCTGGACAAGACCGGCACGATCACGCACGGCAACCGCCAGGCGGCCGCGTTCCTGCCGGCGCCCGGCGTGACGGAAGAGCAGCTGGCCCGCTCGGCGCGGCTGGCCTCGCTGGCCGACGAGACGCCGGAAGGGCGCAGCATCGTCGTGCTGGCGCGCCAGCGCGATCCGGCCGGGCAGCGCATCGACGAGAAGGAGCATCAGCTGGCGCTGGCCGATGGCGGCGACGAGATCTCGTTCGTGGCGTTCACGGCGCAGACGCGGATGAGCGGTGCCGACATCGGCGGCCGGCAGGTGCGCAAGGGCGCCGCCGACACGATGCGCAAGTACGTCGAAGGGCAGGGCGGGCGCTGGCCGGCCGAGGTGGCGCGCCTGGCCGACGACGCGGCGCGGCGCGGCAGCACCCCGCTGGTGGTTGTCGACGATGGCCGGGCGATGGGCGTGGTGGAGCTGAAGGACATCGTCAAGGCCGGCATCCGCGAACGCTTTGCCCAGTTGCGCCAGATGGGCATCCGCACCGTGATGATCACCGGCGACAACCGGCTGACGGCGGCGGCCATCGCCGCCGAGGCGGGTGTCGACGACTTCCTCGCCGAAGCGACGCCCGAGGACAAGCTGAAGCTGATCCGCGGCCAGCAGGCCGAGGGCCGGCTGGTGGCGATGACGGGCGACGGCACCAACGACGCGCCGGCGCTGGCCCAGGCCGACGTGGCGGTGGCGATGAACACCGGCACCCAGGCGGCCAAGGAGGCCGGCAACATGGTCGACCTGGATTCGAACCCGACCAAGCTGCTGGAGATCGTGGAGATCGGCAAGCAGATGCTGATGACGCGCGGCGCGCTGACCACGTTCTCGATCGCCAACGACGTGGCCAAGTACTTCGCCATCATTCCGGCCGCGTTTACCGGCACCTATCCGGCACTGGGGGCATTGAACGTCATGCACCTGGCCAGCCCGGACTCGGCGATCCTGTCCGCCGTCATCTTCAATGCGCTGATCATCGTGTTCCTGATCCCGCTGGCGTTGCGGGGCGTGAAATACCGGGCGCTGGGCGCGGCCGTGCTGCTGCGCCGCAATTTGCTCGTCTATGGTCTCGGCGGCCTGGTGCTGCCGTTCGCCGGCATCAAGCTGATCGACATGGCGCTCGCCGCACTCAACCTCGCCTGAAAGACGCATCATGACCAATTATCTCCGCCCCGCGGCAACCATCTTCATCGCCTTGACGCTGCTGTGCGGCATCGTCTACCCCTACGTGGTGACCGGCTTTGGCAGGCTTGCCTGGTCCGGCCAGGCCGCCGGCAGCATCGTCACCCATGACGGCAAGGCGATCGGCTCGCGCCTGATCGGCCAGGCGTTTACGTCGCCGCGCTATTTCTGGGGCCGTCCGTCGGCCACGGCGCCGGTGCCGAACAATGCGTCGGCTTCGGGCGGCTCGAACCAGGGGCCGCTGAATCCGGCGCTGGCCGACGCCGTCAAGGCCCGCATCGCGGCATTGCGTGCGGCCGATCCGGGCAATGCCGCACCGGTGCCGGTGGATCTCGTGACCGCGTCGGCCAGCGGCCTGGATCCGGACATCAGCCTGGCCGCTGCGCATTACCAGGCCGGCCGCGTGGCGCGCGCCCGCGGCATCGCGCCGGCCCGCGTGACGGCCCTGATCGACCAGCATGCCGAGCGGCCGCTGTCCGGTTTCCTGGGCGAGCCGAAGGTGAACGTGCTGGCGCTGAACATGGCACTCGACCAGCTTGCTCCCGATGCGCGGTAATCGACTACACTGCGCCGCATGATTCCCATCGACAGCCAACGCCCCGACCCGGATGCCCTGCTGGCGCAGGTGCAGGCCCGCGAGCAGCGCGAGGCGCGCGGCCGGCTGCGCATCTATTTCGGCGCGTCGGCCGGCGTGGGCAAGACGTACGCGATGCTGTCGGCCGCGCGCAAGCTGCAGGCCGAGGGCGTGCGGCCACTGGTGGGCATCGTCGAGACGCATGGCCGCGCCGATACCGCCGCCCTGCTCGACGGGCTGGACGTACTGCCGTTGAAGGGGGCGGCGTGGCGCGGCAGGACGCTGCCCGAATTCGACCTCGATGGCGCGCTGGCACGGCGGCCGGACCTGGTCCTGGTGGACGAGCTGGCGCACTCCAACGCGCCCGGCGCGCGCCACCCGAAGCGCTGGCAGGATGTCGAGGAACTGCTGGAAGCGGGCATCGATGTGTTCACCACGGTGAACGTGCAGCACCTGGAAAGCCTGAACGATGTCGTCGGCGGGATCACCGGCATCCGCGTGGCCGAAACGCTGCCCGACACCGTGTTCGACCGCGCCGACGAAGTGGTGCTGGTGGACCTGCCCGCCGACGAACTGCTCGGCCGCCTGAAGGATGGCAAGGTTTATCAAGGCGAGCAGGCCGGGCGCGCGGCCAGCAACTTCTTCCGCAAGGGCAACCTGATCGCGCTGCGCGAACTGGCGCTGCGCCGCACGGCCGACCGCATCGGCGACGACGTGCAGGCCTACCGCGTGGAGAAGGCCATCCGGCCGCTGTGGAAATCGGGCGCCGCGCTGCTGGCCTGCGTGGGCCCGCGTTCCGGCGGCGAACAGGTGGTGCGCAGCGCCGCCAGGCTGGCCAGCCAGCTGAATACGGACTGGCATGCCGTGTACGTGGAGACGCCGGCGCTGCAACGCCTGCCCGCCGGCGACCGTGAAAGGATCCTGCAGACGCTCAAGCTGGCCCAGGACCTGGGCGCCACCACGGCGGTGCTGGCCGGCGACGACATCGGCGCCGCCATCGCCCGCTACGCGCTGGCGCAGAACATCGCGAAAGTGGTGCTGGGCCGCGCCGTACCCACATGGCCGTGGCGCATCCCGCACCTGCGCCGCGTCGCCGCCGCCGCCCCGGGCCTGGACCTCATCGAAGTCGCTGCCACCGAGCAAAGTTCCAGCAAAACCGGTGACAGACACCGGTTATTTGGAAACATTCCGGACGGAACGGGCGTGAAACCCTACCTGCTGGCCCTGGCCGCCAGTGGCGTCGTCGCGCTGGCGGGCCTGCCGCTGGCGGAGGCACTGGAAATCACCAATATCGCCATGCTGTTCCTGCTGGCCGTGCTGGTGGTGGCCTTCCGCCTGGGCCGCGGGCCGGCGGTGCTGTGCAGCTTCGCCAGCGTCGCGGCGTTCGATTTCCTGTTCGTGCAGCCGGCGTTCTCGTTTGCCGTCAGCGATTTGCAGTACCTGATCACGTTCGCCGTGATGCTGGTCGTGGGACTGATCACGAGCCACCTGACGGCAAACCTGCGCTTCCAGGTCCGCGTGGCATCGCACCGCGAGGAACGGGTGCGGGCGCTGTACGAATATGCGCGCGAACTGACCGGCGTGCTGCAGGCGGAGCAGGTGGTCGAGATCACGCAGCGCACGCTGGCGCAGGCGTTTCGCGCGCGCGTGGCATTGCTGCTGCCGGACGACGAAGACCGCCTGGTGCCGGCGGCGACGGCGGTACCGGCAGATGGCACCGAGGCCGCCGCTGTCCCCGACCCGGCCATCGCCCAGTGGGCCTTCGACCATGCCGAAGCGGCCGGCATCGGCACCGGTACGCTGCCGGCGTCGCCGCTGTTCTACCTGCCGCTGGTCGCGCCGATGCGCACGCGCGGCGTGCTGGCGCTGCAGCCCGAAGAGCGGCGCTGGCTGCTGATTCCCGAGCAGCGCCGCCAGCTCGACACGTTCGCCGCGCTGGCCGCGATCGCGCTGGAGCGGGTGCACTACATCGACGTGGCGCAGCATGCGCTGGTGCAGATGGAATCGGAACGGCTGCGCAATTCGCTGCTGGCGGCGCTGTCGCACGACCTGCGCACGCCGCTGACGTCGCTGGTGGGGCTGGCCGAATCGCTGGCGATGTCGAAGCCCGCCCTGAGCAGCGGGCAGGTGGACCTGGCGCGCGCCCTGCAGGAAGAAACCGTGCGCATGAGCACCCTGGTCACCAACCTGCTCGACATGGCGCGCATCGAGAGCGGTGCCGTGCGCCTGAACCTGCAATGGCAGGCGCTGGAGGAAACGGTGGGCAGCGCGCTGCGCGCCAGCCGCGCGCTGCTGGCCGGGCACCGCGTCGTCACGCAACTGCCGCGCGACCTGCCGCTGGTGCGCTACGATGCCGTGCTGGTCGAGCGGGTGTTCGGCAACCTGCTGGAAAACGCGGCGAAGTACACACCGGCCGGCAGCACGATCACGCTGGGTGCCCTGGTCCGCGACGACAAGCTGGCAGTGACGGTGGCCGATGATGGTCCCGGCCTGCCGGCCGGCCAGGAAGAAGCGATCTTCGAGAAATTCACGCGCGGCGAACGCGAGTCGGCCAAGCCCGGCGTCGGGCTGGGACTGGCGATCTGCCGCGCGATCGTCGAGGCACACGGTGGCGGCATCTCCGCACGGCGCGGCGACGACGGGGGCGCGGCCCTTGTCTTCACGCTGCCGCTGGGCACCCCGCCCGCGCTGCCGGAGGAAACGTTGGATGACCGATAAGTTGACAGACAAGCTGATGCCGACCGCGCTGCTGGTCGAGGACGAACCGCAGATCCGCCGCTTCGTGCGGCTGGCGCTGGAGGAGGAGGGCTGGCACGTGCAGGAGGCGGCCACCATGCAGCGCGGCCTGATCGACGCCGGCACGCGCCGCCCCGACCTGGTGATCGTCGACCTGGGCCTGCCCGATGGCGATGGCGTGGACCTGATCGCCGACCTGCGCAAATGGTCGCCCGTGCCGGTGATCGTGCTGTCGGCCCGCGTCAGCGAAGAGGAAAAGATCCGCGCGCTCGACGCCGGCGCCGACGACTACCTGACGAAACCGTTCGGCGTGGGAGAGCTGCTGGCCCGGGTGCGGGCGCTGCAACGCCGGCGGCGCGCACCGGAACAGGATGCCGCCGGCGTGGTGCAGTTCGGCGACGTGAAGGTCGACCTGCCGGCGCGCATGGTCACGCGCGCCGGCCAGATGGTGCACCTGACGCCGACCGAGTACCGGCTGCTGTCCGTGCTGGTCAACAATGCCGGCCGGGTCGTGACCAATCCGCAGCTGCTGCGCGAGGTGTGGGGGCCGTCGAATGCCGAGAACGGCCACTACCTGCGCATCTACATGGGCCACCTGCGCCAGAAGCTGGAGCGCGATCCCGCCCAGCCGGCACACCTGCTGACCGAGACGGCGGTCGGCTACCGGCTGCTGCTCGCACCCGGCTAGAACTCCCTTACCACGCAGCACCGGGCCAGCTGCGCCGTGCGCTGTCGCGCGACGGCGAAGGCCCCGTACATCCTTGCATTTTGAAAGATCATCATGAAACGACTGATTTCAGGCCTCTCCATTGCCATGGCATTTGCCGCGAGCGCGTCGGCGCAGGTCACGTACAACGTGGCCGGTGTATCCGACTACCGCTACCGGGGCATTTCGCAGACCCGGCTGCAACCCGCGCTACAGGGCGGCGCCGACTGGACCGGCAAGGGCTTCTACGTTGGGGCCTGGGCCTCGACGGTCAAGTGGACGAAGGATGCCGGCGGCGAAGGCAGCGTCGAGATCGACGTCTACGCCGGCAAGCGCGGCGAGATCGCCGGCGGCATCACCTATGACGTGGGAGTGCTGGGCTACGCCTATCCGTCGAACGGCCTGCATCCGGACGCCGATACGCTGGAAGGCTACGGCCAGCTGGGCTACGGCCCGGCCACGCTGAAATACTCGCATGCGGCAACCAACCTGTTCGGCTTTTCCGACAGCCGGCACAGCGGCTACCTGGATGCCTCGCTCAACCACGACGTGGGCGGCGGCTGGACCGTCAACCTGCACGCCGGCCGGCAAAAAGTGCGCAGCCACGATGCCGCCAGCTATACGGACTGGAAGGCCGGCGTGACGAGGGACTTCGGCATTGTCACCGTGGCGCTGGCTTACATCGGCACCAACGCCAGCGAATCCGCTTACGCGTCGCCCGTCAACGGCAAGTTCACGGGCCGGGATGGCGTGGTGGTGACGGTGTCGAAGGTGTTCTGACGACCGGAGGAAGGGCCGATTGCTGGATACCCATTAGCCAGCCGTCCGGCCAGCAGCATCTTCGCTTCGCAGGCGCCCTCGCTGACGACGGTGACGATCATGATTTCACCATGCGGCCGAACTGGGCGGAGGGCAGGTATTGCATCACTGCCGCCATCAGCGCGCGCATCGCCGGCTCGGTGACACGCAGCCATACGACCATCCTCGTCGCATGCTCGATGGGCTGCATCCGCATGAACGACAGCATGCTGCCGCAATGGCGCACGACAAGGCGGCGCAGGTCGAGCATGCATGCGCTGTCGACAGTGATCTGAAGGAGCAGGGTGGAGCAGGGTACGGTATCGGTCATGGTGGCCATCGCTGTGCAGTTGGACTGGATTCACGATAGCAGCGCATCCCTGGCGGGTCCGTAAAGAAACGGACCGTTCCCGTAACCGCCGTGTAAAAACCGTAACGGCTATTTCGACAGCACCCGCATCGCCCGCTCCAGGCCTTCGAGCGTGGTGGGATACATCCGGTCGTTGACGATCTGCCGGACGATGGCGATCGATTGCCGGTACTGCCAGAACTGTTCCGGCTCCGGATTGAGCCACACGAACTTCGGGAAGGCATGCGTGAAACGGGCCAGCCACTCGGCACCGGCTTCCTCGTTGTTGTATTCGACCGAGCCGCCCGCCTGCAGGATTTCATAGGGGCTCATGGTGGCGTCGCCGACGAAGATCAGCTTGGTGTCGGGCGTGTACTTGCGCAGCACGTCCCAGGTGGAAAAGCGCTCGGCATTGCGGCGCCGGTTATTCTTCCACAGGTAGTCGTAGACGCAGTTGTGGAAGTAAAAGAACTCCATGTTCTTGAATTCCGACTTCGCGGCGGAGAACAGTTCCTCGGTGCGTTCGACGTGGTCGTCCATGGTGCCGCCCACGTCGAACAGCATCAGGACCTTCACGTTGTTGCGGCGCTCCGGCTGCATGCGGATATCGAGCCAGCCGGCGTTGTTGGCGGTGGCGCGGATCGTCTGGTCCAGCGCCAGCTCTTCGTGGGCGCCGTCGCGCGCGAAGCGGCGCAGGCGGCGCAGGGCAACCTTGATGTTGCGGGTGCCGAGCTCCTTGCCGGCGTCGTAATCCTTGTAGGTGCGCTGCTCCCACACCTTGACGGCGGTACGGTTGCCGCCTTTTCCTCCAATCCGGACACCTTCCGGATTGGTGCCGCCATTGCCGAACGGCGACGTGCCGCCGGTGCCGATCCACTTGCCGCCGCCTTCGTGGCGTTCCTTCTGTTCTTTCAGCAGCTCGGCCAGCCGGTCCATCAGCTTGTCGTAGCCGAATTTTTCCAGCGCGGCCTTCTGCTCGTCGGTCAGCTCGCGCTTCATGCGCTGCAGCAGCCAGTCCAGCGGGATCGACGCCTTGCCGTCGAACGCGCCGTCAATGCCCTTGAAGTACTGGGCAAAGGCGCGGTCGTAGCGGTCGTAGTGGGCTTCGTCCTTCACCAGTACCAGGCGCGCCAGGTAATAGAAATCGTCGAGCGATTGCGTGACGACGCCCTTTTCCATCGCCTCCAGCAAGGTGAGGAATTCCTTGATGGTGACGGGGATTTTCGCGTCCTTCAGCGTGAAGAAGAAGTCGATCAGCATGGGCGTGGACGTTGCAGGAGGTCGTCGATATGGGCACGGATTTCCGGCCATTCGCCGCGCACGATGCTGTACATGACGGTATCGCGCACGGTGCCGTCGCGCCGCATCGCGTGGTGGCGCAGTACGCCGTCCTTCTTCGCGCCGAGCCGTTCGATGGCGGCCTGCGAGGCATGGTTGAAGTTGTCGGTGCGCAGGCCAGCGACGGCGCAGCCCAGCGTGTCGAAGGCGTGCGCCAGCAGCATGCGCTTGCAGCTTGTGTTCACGTGGCTGCGCTGGCGGCTTTTCGCATACCAGGTGTAGCCGATCTCGAGGCGGCCGATGGCGGGCACGATGTCGTGGTAGCTGGTGGTGCCCAGGATCTGCCCGGTGGCGGCATCGAGCACGGCGAATGCCAGCCGGCCGGGGCGCATTTCAAGCGCGGTGGCGATGTAGGCCGCCACGTTTTCCGGCTCGGGGACGGATGTGACGCGCAGCTTCCAGAGTTCGCCGTCGCGGGCGGCCGCGCGCAGGCCGTCGGCATGCTCCGGGCCCAGCGGCGCCAGGCGCACGCCGTTGAACTCCAGCGTGACGGGCTGCACAACGATCATCGGTTGGTCCTCGACATGAATACGAGGCGCTCGAACAGGTGCACGTCCTGCTCGTTCTTCAGCAGCGCGCCGTGCAGCGGCGGCACGATGGCCTTGCTGTCCTGGCTGCGCAGCGCCTCGGGCGGGATGTCCTCGGCCAGCAGCAGCTTCATCCAGTCGAGGAATTCGGAGGTCGACGGCTTCTTCTTCAGGCCCGATACGTCGCGCACTTCGTAGAACGTGCGCAGCGCCTGCGCGAGCAATTCCTGTTTCAGGTGCGGGAAGTGCACCTTCACGATCGCTTCCATCGTATCCTTGTCGGGGAAGGCGATGTAGTGGAAGAAGCAGCGGCGCAGGAAGGCGTCCGGCAGTTCCTTCTCGTTGTTCGACGTGATGATGACCAGGGGGCGGTGCTTCGCCACCACCATCTCGCGCGTCTCGTACACGTAGAACTCCATCCGGTCCAGTTCGCGCAGCAGGTCGTTGGGGAATTCGATGTCGGCCTTGTCGATCTCGTCGATCAGCAGCACCACCGGTTCCGGCGCGGTGAACGCCTGCCACAGCACGCCCTTGACGATGTAGTTGTGGATGTCGCGCACGCGCTCGTCGCCCAGCTGGGAATCGCGCAGGCGCGAAACGGCGTCGTATTCGTAGAGCCCCTGCTGCGCCTTGGTGGTCGACTTGACGTGCCATTGCAACAGCGGGCGGTCCAGCGCGGCGGCCACTTCCTCGGCCAGCATGGTCTTGCCGGTGCCCGGTTCGCCCTTGACCAGCAGCGGGCGCTGCAGCGTGAGCGCCGCGTTGACGGCGAGTTTCAGGTCGGCTGTGGCAACGTACTGGGCGGAGCCTTCGAAACGGGGAGTCTGGTGGGGAGCGGTCATGGAAAAGCTTTCCGGAGCGAACAAAAAAGGCCAGTATACGGTAGTTCCGAGCATGCCAGAACGTACTGGAATCGTGGTGGACGACCGGAAACAGCTGCGCTAGAATCGGCCGCTGGTAGCACGAAAAGCAAGTATTTATGCAAGCAGCAAGGGGGACACGGAGACCGCGATGAGAATGAGTCCCCTCCAATTACTCTTTTGGATTCGACTAGCCACCCATGAATAGACTCATAGCAGTGTTCCTGCTTGCCGGCGCCACGCAGGCAACCCCGGTCGCCATCGCCGCGGACGTCGTCGGCAACCCGGCCGCCGCGCCAGCCAAGATCGAAATGTGCATCGGCTGCCATGCCATCCCCGGCTACAAGGCTACCTTCCCCGAAGTGTTCCAGGTGCCGAAGATCGGCGGCCAGAACGCCAGGTACATCGAAGCGGCGCTGAAGGCCTACCAGAAAGGCGATCGCAAGCATCCGTCGATGAAGGGCATCGCCGTCAGCCTGTCCGACCAGGACATCGCCGACATCGCCGCCTATTACGCCAAGCAGAAATGAGGAAGACCACGATGAAGAAAACCCTGCTCGCCGTGGCCTGCTGCATCGCCTCCGCCACCGCCTTCGCCGCCAACATCAACAACGGCAAGGCGCTGGCCGACAAGTACGCCTGCGCCACCTGCCACGGCAAGGACTACAACTCGCCGATCGACCCGAGCTATCCGAAGCTGGCCGGCCAGCACAAGGATTACCTGGCGCACGCGCTGGTCGCCTACAAGCGCGGCGACGGCCCGAACGGCCGCAACAACCCGATCATGGGCGGGCTGGTGAAGCCGCTGTCGAACAAGGATATCGAGGACCTGGCTGCGTATCTGCACAGCCTGCCGGGGTCGATGGTCGTCAAGCGGTAGTTTTCAGGAAAACCGGTGTCCGACGCCAATGCCGTTCAGATAAGCGAAATTCGACATTTGCCGACGGCGCTTGCGTTACTGGTGTCGGACACCTCCAGGTGTCCGACACCGGTTTTCGGCGCCGTTTTTCGCAATATCCGAGCAAAAACCGGTGTCCGACACCAGGAAGCCGGTGTCCGACACCAGAGCGCAACCGCTATCGATTGCACCGGACACTGCTAACTGAACGGTATCAGGGCCTGTCCCTGTTTTTTATTGCTGCGCGCGCCGCTTGACGGCGTCGATGTACGCTTCGCCGTCCGGCGGCAGCCCGCTGCGCTGCGACTTCCAGATCATCTCCCCCAGGCATTCCATGATTTCGTGCTGCGCCTCGTGCGTGGAGTCGAGCTTTTTCGACAACGCTTCGTAGGCGGCGCGGATGCCACGCGGCGAATCGATCGATACCTGTTCGGAAATCGACAAATGCATCGACAGGTGCAGGAAGGGATTGGCCTGGCCGCCTTCCACCGAATAATCGCGCGCCAGCGCCGCGTCCACGTCGGCCAGCGCGTCATCGTATTCGGGATGCAGGCGCACCCAGTCCAGCGCCATCGCTTCGAGCGGGGTCAGGATTTCATGGGCGCGGTCCTTGCGGGACACTTCGCAGAAGAAGCGGCGGACGTCGTTGGAAGAGGGGGTGAACATGGCTGGCGGAGGGCGTGCATTGTGCAGGGAGGCGCACATTGTACAAAGAAACGCCGGCGCATGCCGTGGACGGGCAAGAACGACGCGGAACGCGATGCGGGGAAAAATCCCTGCCGGACACCGGTGCGAGGAAAACCGGTGTCCGACACCCTGCCGAAGGCAGGATGTCCGACACCAGTGCATCCGGCGGCGCGAAACGCCGGCAAACGCCGGCGAACGTCAGCGCTTGGCGGAACCGGCCAGCGCCGCGCCGTCGCAGCCGACCAGTTCCTGCGGTGGCGCCGCAACGTTCTGATGCTGCGGCCGCTGCCCTTGCTGGCCGCGGCCGTGCGGCTGGCGCAGGTAGCGCGATGAATGACGGCGTTCGCCGTGCGCGGGCCAGGTCAGGAAGCGCGACAGCTCCTGCAGCGCGCGCTGGTACACCTCGCGCTTGAATTCGATGACCACGTCCAACGGCACCCAGTATTCGTGCCAGCGCCAGGCGTCGAACTCGGGATGATCCGTCAGGCGCAGGTTCACTTCATTGTCGCGCGCGCACATGCGCAGCAAGAACCAGATCTGCTTCTGGCCACGGTAATGGCCGCGGATCTCGCGCTTGATGAAATGGTCCGGCACCTCGTAGCGCAGCCAGTCGCGCGTGCGGCCCACGATTTTCACGTGTTCCGGCTTCAGGCCGATTTCTTCCTGCAACTCCCGGTACATGGCCTGTTCGGGTGTTTCGCCGTACTTGATTCCTCCTTGCGGAAATTGCCATGAGTGCTCGCGCACCCGCTTGCCCCACCACACCTCGTTATGCGAGTTGAGCAGGATGATGCCGACGTTGGGGCGGAACCCTTCCCGATCGAGCATAGTGCACCTCAAACTTTCTGCGTGCCGATGCAACCCTCTTTACATCTATCTCTTACATTTTTGCCCACAAGTCCGCCTGCCTTCACTGCCTCCCTGGTACGGAGACGGGCGGCAAGCCCGCTGTTGAACGCCGCAGTTGACCAGATTGTATAAATGATGGATGCATCAGCCAGCTAATCCTTTAAAATTAGGTTGATTATAACCCTCTCTTTTTGAAAAGAATTCACAGATATGCGTGCGTCACGGTTTTTTATTTCCACACTTAAAGAGGCTCCTTCGGACGCCGAAATCGTCAGCCACAAACTGATGATGCGGGCCGGCATGATCAAGCGCCTGGGCTCGGGCATCTACACGTACATGCCGATGGGCCTGAAGGTGATCCGCAAGGTCGAAGCGATCGTGCGCGAGGAGATGAACCGCGCCGGCGCCATCGAGCTGCTGATGCCGCTGGTCCAGCCGGCCGAGCTGTGGCAGGAAACGGGCCGCTGGGACAAGATGGGGCCGGAACTGATGCGCGTAAAGGACCGGCATGGCCGCGAGTTCGCGATCCAGCCGACCTCCGAGGAAGTGATCACCGATGTCGTGCGTAGCGAGATCAAGTCGTACCGCCAGCTGCCTTTGAATTTTTACCACATCCAGACCAAGTTCCGCGACGAGCGCCGTCCCCGTTTCGGCCTGATGCGCGGCCGTGAATTCACGATGAAGGATGCGTACTCGTTCGACCGCGACCTGGAAGGCATGCAAAAGTCCTATCAGGTGATGTTCGATGCGTACACCAAGATCTTCACGCGCTTCGGCCTGAAGTTCCGCGCCGTGGCGGCCGACAACGGCGCCATCGGCGGCACCGGTTCGCACGAGTTCCACGTGATCGCCAGCACCGGCGAAGATGCGCTGGTGTATTGCCCCACCTCCGACTACGCGGCCAATATGGAAGCGGCCGAGGCGGTGGCGTCGGGCACGCGCGCCGCGCCGTCCGCCGAACTGGTCAAGACTGCCACGCCGAAGGCCGCCAAGTGCGAGGACGTCGCGAAACTGCTGGGGATCGACCTGTCGAAGACGGTGAAGACGATCGCGCTGACGGCCGAGACGGAGAAGGACGGCAAACTGGATAAACAGTATTTCATGCTGCTGCTGCGCGGCGACCATGAACTGAACGAGATCAAGGCCGCGAAGGTACCGGGCCTGCAGGGCGCTTACCGCTTCTCGACCGAACAGGAAATCCTCGAAGTGTACGGCTGCAAGCCGGGCTACCTGGGGCCGATCGGCACGAAGGCGCCGGTTACCATCGTGGCCGACCGCACCGTGGCCAACATGGCCGACTTCGTCACCGGCGCCAACGAGGAAGACTTCCACTTCACCGGCGCCAACTGGGGCCGCGACGTGGCCGAGCCGCACGTGACGGCCGACCTGCGCAACGTGGTCGAAGGCGATCCTTCGCCGGACGGCAAGGGCGTACTGGCGATCGAGCGCGGCATCGAGGTGGGCCACGTGTTCCAGCTGGGGACCGCGTACTCGGCCGCAATGAACGCCACCTACCTGGACGAGAACGGCAAGCCGGCGCCGCTGCAGATGGGCTGCTACGGTATCGGTGTCACGCGTATCCTGGGTGCGGCGATCGAGCAGAACTTCGACGACAAGGGCATCATCTGGCCGACCTCGATCGCGCCGTTCGAGCTGGTGCTGTGCCCGATGGGTTACGACCGCAGCGAGCTGGTGAAGGAAGAGACCGACAAGCTGTACGCGGCGGCGCTGGCGGCCGGCATCGACGTGATCGTCGACGACCGCGGCCTGCGCCCGGGCGCGATGTTCGCCGACTGGGAACTGATCGGCGTGCCGCACCGCGTGGTGATCGGCGACCGTGGCCTGAAGGACGGCAACCTGGAATACCAGGGCCGCCGCGATACCGAAGCGACCAACGTGCCGCTGGCGGACATCGTGGCCTTCATCAAGGCCCGAGTGCAGCAGTAATGAAGGCGGGCCGGGAACGGCGCCGCTGGTGGGCGCGCCCCCTGCGCTGGTGGCATACGGTGGCTTTCGC
Organism: Pseudoduganella umbonata; assembly: GCF_014192225.1. GTDB lineage: Bacteria > Pseudomonadota > Gammaproteobacteria > Burkholderiales > Burkholderiaceae_D > Rugamonas > Rugamonas umbonata. The sequence goes on from NZ_JACHXS010000002.1 coordinate 508,357, forward strand.
CACCGGTGTGCTGTGCGCGCCGTTCGGCTTTGCCGGCAACCAGAAGGAAGAAGCGCTGGCCGACTCGGTGCGGCTGGCGCTGTCCAATGCTATCCTCGACGCCCGCGCGCCGAAGCCGGCGTTCACCAACCCGGCCGACCAGGCCCGCTACGACGCGTGGCTGGCCGACATGTCGGGCCGGCTGAAGCGCAAGCTGCCCGACGAACTGCACCGCCGCGAATTCCTGGAAACCGTGTGGTACGAGGCGCGCCGCGCCGGCCTCGAGCCGTCGCTCGTGCTGGGCCTGATCCAGGTGGAGTCGGCGTACCGCAAGTACGCCATCTCGATCGTGGGCGCGCGCGGCTACATGCAGGTGATGCCGTTCTGGACCAACGTGATCGGCGACAGCGACCGCCGCAAGCTGTTCAACATGCAGACCAACCTGCGCTACGGCTGCGCGATCCTGCGCATGTACCTGGACATGGAGCGCGGCGACCTGTATCTCGCGCTGGGCCGCTACAACGGCAGCCGCGGCAAGCCGGCCTATCCGAATGCGGTACTCAAAGCCTGGAATAACTGGAGGTAGCAGAGCCGGTCACAACAGGTCAAACCGGTGGCGAAGCCGGGGTTTCAAAACCGGTGACAGACACCATTTTTTTGCAACGAAAATAGGTGTCTGTCACCGGTTTTTTTGCAACGAATGTTCCAGAAAAATAGGTGTCTGTCACCGGTTTTGTCACCGGTTTTGCCGCGGGTTCGCCATAAAAAATCCCCGGTCGCATGACACGCCGGGGATGGTGTTCGGTACCGGTCTGGCCGGTGCATGGTCAGCTCAGGTGATCGGAAATCAGCTTCGTCATTTCGAACATGGACACCTGGGCCTTGCCGCCGAAGACAGCTTTCAGCTTGTCGTCCGCGTTGATCATGCGGCGGTTGGCGGCGTCCTGCAGGTTGTGCTTCTTGATGTATTCCCAGACTTTCTTCGTGACTTCCGTGCGCGGCAGCGGGGAGGCGCCTACTACCGGGGACAGCTCTGCGGACGGAGTCATCTCTTTCATGAATGCTGCGTTGGGCTTGCGTGCTGCGGGTTCTGCCTTTTTTGCTGCCGGCTTGGCTGCAGCTTTCGCTGGAGCGGCGGCCTTCTTTGCCGGAGCCGCTTTGGTTGCGGCTTTCTTGGCAGGTGCTGCCGTGGATTTCTTGGCTGTTGCCATATTCGAGCCTCCTTAACAAACACATGGAAATTTGCGCACTACAATCGCACGGCTAATATTGGTGGGCTTTTTACAAGGATGCAAGCGTTTTTCGTCTTATTTGTGGGAAACGGCACGTAAGGAAAGGTTAATAATGGCAAAAACCGCCGCTGGGCTTGCGCGCAGGGCGGTTTCGAGGGAAAAGCGCCTGTGGGATCAGGCTTTGCGAACGCAGAATACAGTCGTTGTGGACTGCGCTGCAACGTGGTCAGGGCAAGGCGCGGCGACGCAGACAGTACTCAGGTACGGCAAGTCGCCGCGCCGCCGCCATGGCCGCGTTTCAGCGCAGGCCGGGCATCATGCCTTTCATGCTGCGCATCATCTTCATCATGCCGCCGCCCTGCAGCTTTTTCATCATGGTCTGCATCTGCTCGAACTGGTTCAGCATGCGGTTTACTTCCTGCACCTGCACGCCGGCGCCGGCCGCGATGCGGCGCTTGCGGGCCGCCTTGATCAGGTCCGGCTTGGCGCGTTCGGCCGGGGTCATCGAATCGATGATGCCGACCATGCGGCGCACCTGCTTTTCCGCCTGGTCCATGTTGGCGTTGCCGGCGGCCTGCTGGAACTGGGCCGGCAGCTTGTCGACCAGGCCGGCCATGCCGCCCATTTTCTTCATCTGGCCCAGCTGCGCCTTGAAATCGTTCATGTCGAACTTGCCGCCCGCCTTGACCTTCGCGGCCAGGTCCGCCGCCGCCTTGGCATCGACGCCCTTGCGTGCTTCTTCCACCAGCGCCAGGATGTCGCCCATGCCGAGGATACGGTTGGCCATCCGCGCCGGATCGAATGCTTCCAGCCCGTCGAGCTTTTCCGACACGCCGGCGAACTTGATCGGCTTGCCGGTGATGTGGCGCACGGACAGCGCCGCGCCGCCGCGCGAGTCACCGTCGAGCTTGGTCAGCACGATGCCGGTCAGCGGCAGCGCGTCGTTGAAGGCCTTCGCGGTATTGATCGCATCCTGGCCCAGCATCGCATCGACGACGAACAGCGTCTCGATGGGCTTGACCGCGCCGTGCACGGCGGCGATTTCCTTCATCATCTCTTCGTCGATGCCGAGGCGGCCGGCCGTGTCGATGATCAGCACGTCGTGGTAATGCTTCTTCGCCCAGTCCAGCGCGGACAGGGCGATGTCCACCGGCTTGTCCTGCGCCGTCGACGGGAAGAAGTCGGCACCGGCCTGGCCCGTCACCGACTGCAGCTGCGCGATCGCGGCCGGGCGGTACACGTCGGCCGAGACGGTCAGCACTTTTTTCTTCTTCTGCTCGCGCAGGTACTTGGCCAGCTTGCCGACGGTGGTGGTCTTGCCGACACCCTGCAGGCCGGCCATCAGGATGATCGCCGGCGGCTGCTGCGCAAAGCTCAGCTGCGCGGCTTCGGGGCCGAGGTCGGCGCCCATCAGCGCGCCCAGCTCGCGCTGCACTACGCCCACCAGCGCCTGGCCCGGCGACAGCGAACCCACCACTTCCTCGCCAAGCGCTTTTTCCTTGACCTTGCCGATGAATTCGCGCACCGCGGGCAGCGCCACGTCCGCTTCGAGCAGCGCAAGGCGCACTTCGCGCAGCATCTCGGCGGTGTTGGTCTCGGTCAGGCGGGCCTCGCCGCGCATGGTCTTGACGACCTTGGCAAGGCGTTGAGTCAGATTGTCTAGCATGTCGGGTGATCAGGTAAGAGGGGCGGGCAGGTGCCCGTAAACAGTGCCATTTTACATGACTGCGAGAGCCCCGGTCCGGCGTGGAGAACGGCCGATGCTCTCCAATTGTCACAGCCGTGCACACTTGATGAGAACGTTTGTCATTTCGAATTGACAACAATTCCACGCCGCTGCATCGTGCTCGTTCACATCAACCATGGGGAGCATCATGAGCAGCATATATAGCGGCGGTGCATTGCAGCAGGAAGAACCTGCGAGCCGGGAAGAGGGCTTTGTATTTACCGCGACCGGCAGCGAATATTTCCGGATCTGGATCGTCAACCTGCTGCTGACGGTCGTCACGCTGGGCATCTATTCGGCCTGGGCCAAGGCGGCGCAACCAGTATTTTTATGCGAACACGCGGCTGGCCGGCGGCGGCTTCGAGTACCACGCCACGCCGGGCGCGATCCTGAAGGGCCGCATCGTGGCCGCCGTGCTGTTCGGCGGCTACAACCTGGCGCTCAAGCTGTCGCTGACCGCCGGCATGGCGATGCTGGCGCTGCTGATGGCCGTGATGCCGTGGCTGATCTGGAAGAGCCTGCAGTTCTCGCTATATAACAGCAGCTACCGCGGCATCCGCTTCGGCTTCGACGGCAGCGCCAGGGGCGCCTACTTCCATTACCTGCTGCTGCCGCTGCTGGGTGTACTGAGCCTGGGCCTGCTGTACCCGTTCGTCCACCAGCGCATCAAGCGCTTCCAGCACACCAACAGCCGCTACGGCAGCGTGCCGTTCTCGTTCGATGCCTCGGTGGGCGGTTTCTACAAGGTTTACCTGTATGGGTTCGGCTTGCTGATGGCGGGCTCCGTCGTCATGGGATTCCTCCTGATGATTGCCATCGCCCTGAAAAAGCTCGAGACGGAGTCGATGGCCTGGGTGCCGGTGGCCATCTATCCCTATGTCCTGGTGGTGATGTTCGTGGCCATGGCCTCGCTGCAGAACCTGATCTGGAACCACACCTATCTCGGCCAGCATGGCTTCCGCTCGACGATGAAAACCGGGAAGCTGGCGTCGCTGTACATCACCAACACGCTGGCAATCATCTTCACGCTGGGCCTGTTCATTCCCTTCGCCGTCGTGCGCGCGCTGAAGTACCGCCTCGAGTGCACGTCGCTGGTCGTGAACGGCAGCCTGGACGACATTACCGCCGGCCAGCGTGCTGATGTCGGCGCAATCGGCGAAGGCGCTGCCGACATCGGTGGCTTCGACCTGGCGCTGTGACGATGGACCGGGAACTGGGCGGCATCTATTTCGACGGCCGCACGTCGCGCGCGCACCGCGTCACGCTGGCGGTGCGCGATGGGACGGTGCACCTGGCGGGCGACGTGGAGCGCAGCACGCCATTGGAAGAAATGCGCGTGGCAGAGCGCATCGCCCGGGCGCCGCGCAAGCTGACCTTCCCCGACGAAGCGACGTTCGAAGCGGACGACCAGGAAGCGCTCGATGTACTGCTGCGCGCCACCGGCCACCGCGACAGCACGGTGGTGCGGGCGCAGCAAAGCTGGCGCGGCGCGCTGGCGGCGCTGTGCGTGACCGCCGGGGTACTGGTGCTGGGCTACCTGTTCGTGCTGCCGGCCAGCGCCGACCTGGTGGCGCGCAACCTGCCGGTATCGGTGGAACGGCAGATGGGGCAGGGCACGCTGGCGCTGCTGGACCGGCACGTGTTCGCGCCCAGCCGCCTGCCCGAAGCGCGGCGCGAAGCACTGGCGGCGCGTTTCGCGCGGCTGGTGCCGCCCGACACCGTGGGCGCCATGCCGGACGGCCCGGCACCGCAGTGGCAGCTGGTGTTCCGCAAGAGCCGCATCGGCCCGAACGCGTTCGCCCTGCCGTCCGGCCACATCGTGATGACCGATGAAATGGTCGAACTGCTGGACGACGACGGCGCCGTGATGGCCACGCTGGCGCACGAACTGGGCCACCTGCACGGGCGCCACCTGACGCGCCGGCTGGTGCAGGGCTCGATCGTTGCCGCCGCCACGCTGGTGCTGTACGGCGATGCCAGCTCGCTGGTGGCCGGCCTGCCCGCGCTGGCGCTGGACTTGCGCCATTCGCGCGAGGCGGAGGGGGAGGCCGACGATTACGCGGTCGCGCTGCTACAGCGCAACGGCTTGCCGCTGGCGCACCTTGAACGGGTGTTCGCGGCGCTGCACGGGCTGGAGAAGGGGATGAAGGTGCCGGCCTACCTGGCCAGCCACCCCGCCACGGCGGAGCGGCTGGCCAAGGTGGCCCGGCTGCGGCGGCACGGCGAGTAAGGTCCGGGCCGGGGGTCTCAGGCCCCCGGGAACCGATGCGCCGCGGCTACCAGAGCCGTGGCACAGAGAACCGCGAACACTCGGTCGCAGTTGCCGTGCAAGGCGGCACCACCACACGCAATACCGCGCCGCCGTCGATCACGACCAGCACTCGGGGTGCCAGCTGCACCATCGTCACCGGTTGGTTCAGCAAAGCCGGCGACTCGCCGCCGATCGTGCCGAGGCGCGGGCCGGGCTGGCCCGATACGCCGACAACGGGGGATGGATAGATACCCACGGAGGAGAACTGGAAACGCTGCAGGGTGCGGTTGCCGACGGTGTATCCCACACCGTCCGGCATCCAGTAGGCATCCCGCCCGGAATATTGCGGGAATTCCGTGCCGTCGCCTGCTTTCTGGGTAGTTACCACGCCCTGGGGCGTGATGCGGCGCAGGTTGGTGAAGTTGTTCAGTTCATCGGCAACGTACACATTGCCCTCCTGGTCCGCCGCGTACGCCACCGGGCGCGTGAAGCGCGCCTCGGCACCGGTGCCGTCGCGCTGCTCGTTGCCGTAGCCCGCCGCCGATGCCGCGCCGGCGAGCAGTGTCAGCTGGCCCTGCGGCGACAGGCGGTACACGGCACCGCCGGCGGTCGTCCTGCCCACGGCGACCGGCACCCTGCGGCTGATGACGAGGCTGCCGTCCGGCATGGCGACGATGCCCGTGGCGACCTCGGAACCGAACTCGTCCTTCTTGAACGTGGTCACGGTGCCGTCGGTGGCGATCCGGCGCACGGTCAGGCCGACGACTTCAGGCGCGTTGCCGGCGAAGAAATCGCCGGGCGCTTCCAGCAGGTACAGCGTGCCGTCCGCCGCGTTGGCCAAGGCATGGGGGCGGACGAAACGGGCGGCTGCGCCGGTGCCATCGCGCGAGGCCAGGCTGTCGCCTTCCAGTCCGGCCAGCGGCGCGAAATTGCCCTGCGCAGTGCCGCGCCAGATCTCGCCGCGGCTGGCCAGCAGCAGCGTGCCGTCCGGTGCCGCCCGCAGCAGCGTGTGCGGCGTGGGCGAAGCCGGCACGGGGGCCCGGGCGGCAACCACTGGATCGGCCACGCGCGCCAGCGACGTCACCACGCCGGCCGCGGTCACGCGCCGGATCACGCGCTGCTCGTCGGGCGCGCTGCCTTCCTTGTCGAGCACCAGCACGCCGCCCGCCGTGGCGGTGAGCGACGTCGGCCACGAGAAGCGTGCCGCCGTGCCGGTGCCGTCCACCACGGCAGCCACGCGGCCGGTGTCGTCGAGCCGGCCCGCGACCGTTGTCACGCGGCCGGTGGCCGGATCGACGGCGCGCACGGCGCAGCGGTCCAGCACGTACAGCCTGCCGTCCGTGCCCAGCGCCGCGTCGATCACGTCGCCGAATACGGCGGCCGCGCCGGTGCCGTCGCGGGGCGTGGCGTCGGCCGTGCCGCCTGCCACCAGTGTCGTTGTCCCGTTGTTCGCGCGCGAGATGCCATGGCGGCCCACCACGTACAGCGTGCCGGCTGCATCGGTAACGAGGCGCACCGCGTCCTGGGGCGTGCGCGCTGCATCGAGCACCGTGCCCACCGACTCGTCGGCGTGAATCACGCGCACGCGGCGCGCATCGGCACCCTGCGCCAGTACATAGACGTCGCCCGCGCGGCCAGGGGCGAGCGACAGCGCCTCGTCGATGCTGGCAGTGCCTGGGGCGCCATCCTCGCTGCCGCTGAAGTAAGCCCGCGAACTGGTGACCACACCGGGTGTCGTCACCCGGCGCACGACTGTCTGGCTGTACGATTCATTGACTGGCTCGGCGTCGGCCACGATGGCTTCGCCCCGCGCGTTGAAAGACAGGTCGCGGATACGGGCGAAGCGCGCGGCGGTGCCCGTGCCGTCGAGCACGCCCAGGCTGCCGAGCGATCCGGCAATCAGCTCCACGCGCGGCGTGCCGGGATCCGGGTAGACGCCGATGCGGATCGGTTTCGACACCCCGCCCGCGCTGGCCGTCACGGTCGCCGTGGTCGGTGCCGCGATGCCGCTGGCGGGCGGCGTGTACACGACGGTGCCGCCGGTCGTCGCGGACAGGCTGCCGGGACTGCCCGCAGCGAGTTGCCACGTCACCGCGCTGCCATCCGAGGCAGAGGCGGAAAGCTGGAACGGGAAGCCGCCGGGCGTTGTCTGCGTGACGTAGGCCGTGGTTATCAGCGTCGGCGCGGGGGGAGCCGGAGGCGTCGGAGGCGTCGTGGGCGCGGGGGCATCGCTGCCGCCGCCGCCGCAACTGGCCAGGAACAGCGGGAAAAACAGGGGGGCAAGACCGGCGCCGATCAACCGGCGCAGCGTGTGTTTCTGCATGAAGGCTCCACTATCTGGTTATGCCGCGGCGCTGTACCTGGCCGCGCGTGCCGTATTATCTGCCAGCCAACATGCGTGAAAATACGCGCATTCTCACGGCTTACCAATTGTTGCAATTGCAGCACGGCAGTGTGTCGCTACCATTTGCCATGGGCGGGCACGGTATGATGCCCAGGCAGGCGGCAGGGCTGGCAAGCGGCCCTGGTCATTTCTCTTACGCGAAGGAGCGGGAATGAAGCTGAAGTCGGTCGCAACGGCATTGCTGGCGCTCGGGATATTTTCCGCCGCCGGCGCCCAGGCGCAGGACGTGGTCAGGCTGGGCAACCTCAAGTTCGCCCATTACGGCGCGGTCTCCTATATCAAGGAGATCGCACCGAAGTGCGGCATCAAGGTCGAGGAGCACGTGTTCGCGAAGGGGCTGGACGTGATGCAGGCGATCATCGCCGGCGAACTCGATGTGGGCGCCACGGCGTCCGAGGCGGCCATCTCCGGGCGCGCCGGCGGCGCACCGATCTACGTGGTGGCCGGCTTCGCCAAGGGCGGCGCGCGACTCGTCGGCCGCGCCGACCTGGCCATGAAGTCGATCAGGGACCTAAAGGGCAAGCGCGTGGGCGTCACGCGCGGCGGCATCCAGGAAGTGCTGCTGCTGGCCGAGCTGCAGCAGGCCGGGCTGACGGCTTCCGACCAGCCGGGCAAGGACGTGCGCCTGGTGCTCCTGGCCTACGCCGACCTGAACCAGGCGCTGCTGGGCAAGAACATCGACGCGATGATGCAGTCCGAACCGCAGTCCTCGCAGGCCATCAACAAGGGTTTCGGCAACGAGATCATGAAGCCGTACAACACGCCGATCGGCGAGCCGGTGCGCACGATGGTGATGACGGAGAAGTTCTACAAGGAACGCCGGCCGGTGGCCGAGAAATTCATGCGCTGCTTCGTCGAAGCCACGCGGACCTTCATCGACAACAAGGCGGTGGCCGAAAAATACGTGCGCGAAGTGGTGTTCAAGGGCCAGATCACCAAGGACGATTTCGAGGACGCGATCGGCAATTCGCCGTATGTGCACGACATCTCGGTCGAGCATATCCAGACCACGACGGACGTGATGGTCAAGACGGGCGTCGGCCGCATGAGCCGCCCGCCGGTGGCCAGGGACTGGGTCAAGACCGACCTGCTGGAGCAGGCCCGCAAGAGCCTCGGCATCAGGTAGGGAGGCGGCATGGCGCGCATCGACTGGCGCGAGGCGGGCATCGGCATGGTGGTGCCGGTGGCCGTGATCGCCGCATGGCAGCTGGCTTCCAGCCAGGAATGGGTGAATCCCCAGGTGCTGCCGTCGCCGTGGGCGGTGGTGACGAAGTGGGTCGAATACCTGCTGCCGCTGCAGCCGCACGACCCGGCCACGCAATCGTGGCTGGCGTGGGCCTTTTCCGGAGAGCTGATCCACGATTCGCTCGGCTCTCTATATAGAGTGGTGGTCGGTTTCCTGATCGGCGCCGGGCTGGCGCTGCCGGTCGGCCTGTCGATGGGCGCCAGCCCGCGGGTGTACGCGTGGCTCAATCCGCTGGTGCAGCTGCTGCGGCCGATCCCGCCGATCGCCTACATTCCGCTGTCGATCCTGTGGTTCGGCCTCGGCAACCCGCCCGCCGTGTTCCTGATCGCGCTGGGCGCGTTCTTCCCCGTGCTGATGAATACCATCGCCGGCGTGCGGCAGGTGGACGGCATCTATATCCGCGCGGCGCGCAACCTTGGCGCTTCGGGCGGCACGCTGTTCGTGCGCGTGATCCTGCCGGCGGCCGTGCCGTATATCCTGTCCGGCGTGCGGATCGGCATCGGCACCGCGTTCATCGTCGTCATCGTGGCCGAGATGATCGCCGTCAGCAACGGGCTGGGGTTCCGCATCACCGAGGCGCGCGAATACTTCTGGTCCGACAAGATCATCGCCGGCATGTTCACCATCGGCCTGATCGGCCTCGCCATCGACGTGGGCGTGAACCGCCTGAACAACCACCTGCTGCGCTGGCACCGCGGCCTGGAGACCTGACATGAGCGCTGGCATGGGCGATCCCCACATTGTTGTTTCGGGCGTCGGCAAGGTGTTCGCCACCGGCGGGCGCGACGTCGTGGCGTTGCAGGACATCGACCTGGCGATCCCGCGCGGCCAGTTCGTCTGCCTGCTGGGGCCTTCCGGCTGCGGCAAGTCGACGCTGCTGAACGCGGTGGCCGGCTTCGCGCTGCCTTCCACGGGCACCATCGTGGCCGACGGCCAGCCGGTCGCCGCGCCCGGCCCGGAGCGCGGCATGGTGTTCCAGGAATACGCGCTGTTCCCGTGGATGACGGTCGAGGACAACATCGCCTTCGGCCTGCAGATCAAGGGCCAGCCGAAGGGGCAGATCCGCGCCACCGTCGACAAGCTGCTGGCGATGCTGTCGCTGGCGGATTTCCGGCAGCGCTACCCGAAGGACCTTTCCGGCGGCATGCGCCAGCGCGTCGCCATCGCCCGCGTGCTGGCGCTCGATTCGCCGATCATGCTGATGGACGAACCGTTCGGCGCGCTCGACGCGCTGACGCGCCGCAACCTGCAGGACGAACTGCTGCGCATCTGGTCCGAACTGCGCAAGACGATCATCTTCGTCACGCACTCGATCGAGGAAGCGATCTACCTGGCCGACCGCATCGTGGTGATGACCTACCGGCCCGGCACGATCAAGCGCGACATCCTGGTCGACCTGCCGCGGCTGCGCGATCCCGCAGCCGCCGACTTCAACGCCCTGAAGCGCGAGCTGGGGCTGCTGGTGATGGAAGAGCAGCAGCGGCATCACCACGACGAACTGCGGCTCGCCGCGGTCGACTAGGCTGCCAGAAACAAATAAATAGGGACGGACCCTGTTTTCCAGGAAATTTCCATAAAAACAGGGTCCGTCCCCATTTTTCAGGAAATATTGCCCAGCCGCCCGCATGGCCGCGTTAGTGTAAACTGCGCGGATGCAGACCATTCTTTTGATCGCAGCCGCGCTGCTGTACATCGTGTGCGCCCTGTTGCCTGCCGCGAAGGCCAGGCCGATTGCCGCCGTCACGGCGCTGGCCTGGCTGGTACATGGCGCCGGCCTGTGGATGGATATCGTGGTGCCCGGCTCGCTGCGGCTCGGTTTCGCGGCGATGCTGTCGTCGGCGCTGTGGATCTCGGTGGGCGCCTACTGGATTGAAAACCGCAACTTCTCGCTCGACGGCCTGCGCCGCATGGTGATGCCGTGCGCCGCCATCGCGTGCGCACTGCAGGCACTGTTCCCGGGCGCGCTGATCGCGCTGGAGGGCCGCTCGCAGATGTTCGGCTGGCACATCGCGGTGGCCACGCTGGCCTACAGCACGCTGACGATCGCCGCGTTCCACGCCGTGCTGATGGCATTGCAGGAGTCGCGGCTGCATACCCGCAGCGAGCAGGTCACGTTCCTGTCCGCCGCGCTGGACCAGCTGCCGGCGCTGCTGACGATGGAAAAGCTGCTGTTCCGCCTGATCGGCTTCGGCTTCGCGCTGCTCAGCCTTACCGTCCTGTCCGGCATCGTGTTTTCCGAGCAGCTGTTCGGCCAGGCGCTGAAATGGGACCATAAATCCGTGTTCACGCTGCTGTCGTGGATACTGTTCGCGGCGCTGCTGGCCGGCCGTCACTTCCGCGGCTGGCGCGGCAAGACGGCGCTGTCGTTCACGCTGGCGGGCTTCGCCACGCTGCTGCTGGCCTATGTCGGCAGCCGTTTTGTTCTGGAAGTAGTGCTACACCGAGGTTTCGCATGACACGTATCCTGTTCTGGCTGGCGCTCGCGCTGCTGGTGTATTTCGCCATCCGCTCCAAGCTCAAGCAATCGCAGCGCCGGCAGCAGCAGCAGTGGGAGGAGCAGCAGCGCGCGCAGCAGCGGCAAGCGCAGTCCGCATCGCGCGAAGTGGCGCAGCCCGAGGCCATGCTGCGCTGCGCCCACTGCGGCGTGCATTTCCCGGCCTCGGAAAACGTGCCCGCCAACGGGCGCGATTACTGCAGCCCGGCCCATGCGCCATTGAAATGACGCCGCAGCGGTCCGCGCGACGGCTCCAACGCCGGTGACCGATTCCCGCTTCAGGACGGGACTGAACGCCGCCAGCCCGCTGCCGGCGCTGTCCCCCGCGGCCCGCGACACATTCTGGCGCTCGCTGCAAACGCTGAACGCCACGCGTGTCGTCATCGCGCTGGTACTGCTGGTCTACCTGAGCTTCGACAGCCGCGGCCCGCAATCGACCGGCGCCTTCCTGTACGCGCAGACCTGCGCGTCGTACCTGCTGCTGGCCATCCTGTTCGCGCTTACCGCTGCCTGGTGGCGGCGCCGTTTCATGCTGCAGCTGCTGTCCCAGATCACCTGCGACCTGGTCGTCATCTCGCTGTTGTATACAGCGGGCGGCGGCGTGCGCAGCGGGCTGGCGATCCTGTACCTGTTCCCGCTGGCCGGCTGCGCGATCCTCGCGCCGCTGGTGCTGGCGCTGTTCTGGGCCGCGCTGGCCTCGCTGTTCATGCTGGCCGAGAGCACCTGGCGCGCGCTGGAAGGCGACGGCGACAAGGCCTTGCTGCAGGCCGGCCTGTATGGCGCGGCCTTCTTTGCCGCCGTGCTGGTGGTGAACCGCATGGCCGCGCGGCTGATCAAGCAGGAAGAGCTGGCGGTACAGCGCGGCATCGAGATCGGCTTGCAGCAGGCCGTCAACCGGCTGGTGATGTCGCAGGCGGGCGACGGCATCGTCGTCGTCGGGCCGGATGGCGAACTGCTGGCCGACAATCCGGCGGCGCGCCAGATGCTGGGCCTGTCCGGCGCGCTGGGCCTGCGGCTGGGCGCGATGCCGTCGCTGCACCCGGTCGCGCAAGCCTACGAGGACTGGCGTGCCGACCCGGCCCGCCATACCGTCTACGTGACGATCAAGCCGTATACCGATCCGGCCCTGCAGGACCTGACCACGGCCTGGAGCGTGCGCGCCGACCTGGCCGCGCACCTGAAAGTGCGCTTTGCCGCCGCGGAAACCATCGAGCTGGGCACCGAGCGCAACGTGATCTTCCTGCAGGACGTGACGGCGATCGAAAACCAGGCGCAGCAGCTGAAGCTGGCGTCGATGGGCCGGCTCACCGCCAGCATCGCGCACGAGGTGCGCAACCCGCTGTCGGCGATCGGCCATGCCAATTCGCTGCTGGCCGAGGACCTCGACACGCCGGTGCATGCCCGGCTGCTGAAGATCATCGGCGACAACGTGGCGCGCGTGAACCGGATGGTGGAAGACATCCTGCAACTGTCGCGCAAGGCGCACGTGCACGGCGAGCCGCTGGCGCTGGCCGCGCTGGTGGCCGAGCTGAAAGCCGAGTTCGACGAGACCCACCGGCTCGATCCGCAGGTGCTCGACATCTCCAGGGTTGCCGACGTGACGGTGCGCTTCGACCCGCTGCACCTGCGCGAAGTGCTGCTCAACCTGCTGGGCAACGCGATCCGCTATGCCAGCCGGCAGCCGGCGTCGATCCGGCTGTTCGTGGTGCGGCTGCAGGGCCGCCCGCCGGAGCTGCACGTGCAGGACGACGGCCCCGGCATCTCCACAGAAGTGCGGGCCCACCTGTTCGAACCGTTCTACACTACCTCGTCGAAAGGCACCGGCCTGGGCCTGTACCTGGCGCGGGAGCTGTGCCTGAACAACGAGGCGATGCTGGACTACGAGTACCGCCTCGATGCCGGCCCGGTGGCCGTGCCGGTATCGTCCGGCCGGTTCGTCATCACGTTCGCGCACCTGTCACGAGACGATAAAGCATGAGTTCCACCTCCCGCAGTTCTCCCCGCGTCCTGGTGGTGGACGATGAAGACGACCTGCGCGACCTGCTGGAGATCACGCTGCTCAAGATGGGACTGGACGTGGACGGCGCGGCCGACCTGGCCAGCGCCCGCGCGCTGCTGGCCGCGCACGACTACGACCTGGTGCTGACGGACATGCGCCTGCCGGACGGCCTGGGCCTCGACCTGGTGCGCGAGATCGCCGCCAGCGGCCGCATCCTGCCGGTGGCCGTGGTCACCGCCTTCGGCAGCGCGGAAAACGCCGTGGTGGCACTGAAGGCCGGTGCCTTCGATTACGTGACGAAGCCGCTGCAGCTCGACCAGCTGCGCCAGATGGTGCAGTCGGCATTGAAGCTGAACGTGCCCGCCGGCCCCGCCGTGCCGGGCGCGGAGCCGGTGGACAGCCGCCTGAAAGGGCAATCGGCGGCCATGCAGGCGCTGCGGGCGCAGATCGCCCGGCTGGCCCGCTCGATGGCGCCGATCGCGATCACCGGCGAATCGGGGTCCGGCAAGGAACTGGCCGCCCGCGAGATCCATGCGCAGGGCGCGCGCGCCGACAAGCCGTTCATCGCCGTCAACTGCGGGGCAATCCCCGAGGCGCTGATGGAAGCCGAATTCTTCGGCTACCGCAAGGGCGCATTCACCGGCGCGGCGGACGAGCGCGACGGCTTCTTCCAGGCCGCCAACGGCGGCACGCTGATGCTCGACGAAGTGGCGGACCTGCCGTTGCCGATGCAGGTCAAGCTGCTGCGCGCGATCCAGGAGCGGCGCGTGCGCAAGATCGGCGCCACCGCCGAGGAACCGGTGGACGTGCGCATCGTCAGCGCCACCCACCAGGACCTGGCGCGCTGCGTGGAGCAGGGCCGGTTCCGGCAGGACCTGTTCTATCGCCTGAACGTGATCGAGCTGTCGCTGCCGCCGCTGCGCGAACGGCTCGACGACCTGCCGGTGCTGACCGGCGCGATCCTGGCCCGGCTGACCGGCGCGGGCGGACAGCCGGCCACGCTGGGGCCGGGCGTCCTGGAGGCGCTGCGCGGCTACAGTTTTCCCGGCAACGTGCGCGAGCTGGAAAACATCCTGGAACGGGCGCTGGCGTTTTCCAACGACGGCGTGATCGGCGTGGCCGACCTGGCGCTGAAGGGCGCCAGGCTGGCCGAACCCCAGGCGGCGGCCCCGGCACCCGCGCCTGCCGCGTCGTCGGCCGCGTCGTCGGCCCCGGTGCTTACGCCGGTTTCCACTCCGGTTTCGGCCCCGGCCGCGGTGCCGCCGGGCGCCCTTGGGCCGGGGCCGGCCGGCGAGCGGATGCCGCCATTGCCCGACCTGTCGGTGCTGCCCTCGAACCTGCCGGCCTACCTGGAGCGGGTGGAGCGGGAGATCATCGTGCGCGCCCTCGACCAGACGCAGTACAACCGCACCCAGGCCGCGCAACTGCTCGGCATCAGTTTCCGGCAGCTGCGCTACCAGATGCAGAAACTGGGGATCCAGGAGCCGGAGGGCTGAACGGGGCGTGCCGCGACACCGGTGTTTGCGTGCCAATCGGAACCGGTGTCCGACACATTTTCCGGGTGATGCGTCCGGAAAAATGTCCGACACCAGTTGCTTCACGCGCCGGCAAGTCGCCATGGGGGTACTAAAAAACCAACATTGGCGCGTGTTGCGATGAACCCTGCTGAATGCTTAGGCAGGCGCCCGGTTCTAGCATATTTCCCAGGTTAGCGTGTGCTCACGCAAGAACGCCTGTTCTTATCGAGGGCTTTAAAAGTCAACTGAATTATTAGCCATTCTGGCAAAAAATTTCCGGCCGTAGCGCTTGTCGTGCGCTATCGCGCTCACTACAATTAGTGTCATAGATTGTGTGGTGCACTAAATCTAGTGCTTTGGTGGATAACCTGGTGGGTAACTTGCCGATATCAGTTGATAACCCGGTTGATAACTCAGTTGATAAGTACGTTGATAACTGCGTTGCTTACTGTGTTGCCAACTGCGTTGCCAACTGCGTCGATAACTTGGCAGACAAGTTGCCCTGACACAGGCCCTTCCTCCGATAGCGCGTAGGCGGCATCACACATGAGCCACCGGGTTGAAGCCGGCAGCCGGCGAGTCATTCGAACATCTGTTTCGAGGGCCGCGGCATTGCCATTTTGACCCCGTTTTTTTGTGGCGAAGAGAATTTGTTCCGAACACTTAATCGGGAGCTGAACACACATGCAATCCAACCAAGACATCACCACCCAGCCGGCCCAGCAAATTCCAGCGGCCGCAGTACAGCCGGACAGCGGCCTGACCACGGCAGCCGACATGGGCGACTACCGCATCATCCGCCGCAACGGCGGCGTCGCCCCGTTCGAGCCGTCGAAGATCAAGGTCGCGATGACCAAGGCCTTCCTGGCCGTGCAGGCACAGCAGGGCGGCCCCGCGGCCGCATCCGCGCGCATCCGCGACCTGGCCGAGCAGCTGACGAACAACGTGGTGAATGCCCTGGTGCGCCGCCAGCCTTCCGGCGGCACGTTCCATATCGAAGACGTGCAGGACCAGGTGGAACTGGCCCTGATGCGCTCCGGCGAGCACGACGTGGCCAAGGCCTACGTGCTGTACCGCGCCAAGCAGATGGAAGAGCGCCGCGCCAAGAAGGCCGCCGCCGGCACCGGCGACGTGGCCGAGCCGCAGCTGCACGTCACGGAAAACGGCCAGCGCCGCCCGCTGGTGGTGCAGGAAGTGCGCGACCTGATCGATGCCGCCTGCTCCGGCCTGGAAAAGCACGTCGATGCCGACGCGATCCTGTCCGAGACGTTCCGCAACCTGTATGACGGCGTGCCCGTCGAAGAACTGTACAAGTCCGCCATCCTGGCTGCCCGCGCGCTGATGGAAAAGGACCCGGCCTACACGCAAGTGACCGCCCGCATCCTGCTGCACGTGATCCGCCGCGAAGTGTTCGGCAAGGAAACCCCGCAGGCGCAAGCCGCGGCGGCCTATGTCGAGTACTTCCCGCAATACATCGCCAAGGGCATCGCCGCCGAACTGCTGGATCCGAAGCTGGCCGAGTTCGACCTGCAGAAGCTGGCCAAGGCACTGGTGGCCGACCGCGACCTGCAGTTCGGCTACATCGGCCTGCAAACGCTGTACGACCGCTACTTCCTGCACATCCGCGACGTGCGCATCGAAATGCCGCAGGCGTTCTACATGCGCGTGGCGATGGGCCTGGCGCTGAACGAGGAAAACCGCGAAGCGCGCGCGATCGAGTTCTACAATCTGCTGTCCTCGTTCGACTTCATGTCGTCAACGCCGACGCTGTTCAACTCGGGCACGCTGCGTTCGCAGCTGTCGTCGTGCTACCTGACGACCGTGTCCGACGACCTGGAAGGCATCTACGACGCCATCAAGGAAAACGCGCTGCTGGCGAAATTCGCCGGTGGCCTGGGCAACGACTGGACGCCGGTGCGCGCACTGGGCGCCCACATCAAGGGTACCAACGGCAAGTCGCAGGGCGTGGTGCCGTTCCTGAAAGTGGTCAACGACACGGCCGTGGCCGTGAACCAGGGCGGCAAGCGCAAGGGCGCCGTCTGCGCCTACCTGGAAACCTGGCACATGGACATCGAGGAATTCCTCGACCTGCGCAAGAACACCGGCGACGACCGCCGCCGCACGCACGACATGAACACGGCGAACTGGATTCCCGACATGTTCATGAAGCGCGTGATGGAAAAGGGCGAGTGGACGCTGTTCTCGCCGTCCGAAACGCCGGACCTGCACGATAAAGTCGGTAAAGCATTCGAAGCAGCCTACCTCGGCTATGAAGCCGCGGCCGCCCGCGGCGAGATCCGCGTCTTCAAGAAGATCCAGGCGCTGGACCTGTGGCGCAAGATGCTGTCGATGCTGTTCGAGACGGGCCACCCGTGGATCACGTTCAAGGATCCGTGCAACATCCGTTCGCCGCAGCAGCACGTGGGCGTGGTCCACAGCTCGAACCTGTGCACCGAGATCACGCTGAACACCGGCCCGGACGAGATCGCCGTCTGCAACCTGGGTTCCGTGAACCTGCCGGCCCACATGAAAGAAGGCAAGCTGGATCATGTGAAACTGCAAAAGACGATCCGCACCGCGATGCGCATGCTGGACAACGTCATCGACATCAACTATTACGCCGTCGACAAGGCGCGCAACGCGAACATGCGCCACCGTCCGGTCGGCATGGGCGTGATGGGCTTCCAGGACTGCCTGCACATGATGCGCGTGCCGTACGCTTCGCAGGAAGCGGTGAACTTCGCCGATACGTCGATGGAAGCGGTGTGCTACTACGCCTACTACGCGTCGACCGAGCTGGCCGAAGAGCGCGGCCAGTACGCTTCGTACAAGGGTTCGCTGTGGGACCGCGGCATCCTGCCGCAGGATTCCGTGAAGCTGCTGGCCGAGGAGCGAGGCGGCTACCTGGAACAGGACATGTCGTCGTCGATGGACTGGACGCCGCTGCGCGAACGCATCAAGCAGTTCGGCATGCGCAACTCGAATTGCGTGGCGATCGCTCCGACCGCGACCATTTCGAACATCATCGGCGTGTCGGCCTGCATCGAACCGACGTTCCAGAACCTGTACGTGAAGTCGAACCTGTCCGGCGAGTTCACCGAAATCAACTCCTACCTGGTGCGCGACCTGAAGGCACGCAACCTGTGGGACGAGGTGATGATCGCCGACCTGAAGTACTTCGACGGTTCGCTGACCAAGATCGACCGCGTGCCGCAAGACCTGCGCGACATCTACGCGACGGCCTTCGAAGTATCGCCGAGCTGGCTGGTGGAAGCCGCCTCGCGCCGCCAGAAGTGGATCGACCAGGCCCAGTCGCTGAACATCTACATGGCCGGCGCCTCGGGCAAGAAGCTGGACGAAACCTACAAGCTGGCATGGCTGCGCGGCCTGAAGACCACGTACTACCTGCGCACGATCGCCGCCTCGCACATGGAGAAATCCACGTCGAAGACCGGCGCGCTGAACGCCGTGTCGCCGGCTGCCATCGGCTCGTCGAGCGCGGCAGCCGAGCAATCGGCAGCGCCGGCAGTGCCGACGCACAGCGCACCGGCCACGGTGCAGCAAGTGGAAGAAGGCGCCGCCTGCTACCTGCGTCCGGGCGATGCGGGCTTTGAAGAGTGCGAAGCCTGCCAGTAATCAGGGCCCAACGAGCCTGCCTGCCCTCCGGCTGCCGCTGAGCCAGCCGGAGAAGGAAGACCACCCGCGGCAGCGCAGGAGCCCCTTGCCCCTGCGCTGCCGAGTCGCCATCTAATATAGACAGGGGCCGCCTGAACATGGCGGCGGTCCCGTTACCGATCAAAGGAAGAACAATATGTTGAACTGGGAAGATGACGTGGCCAAGCCCGTCGCCGCAGCGGGCGCCATCGCCGCCGAGCCGGAAACCACCGCCGAGCAGATCTCGCATCGCGTCAACGCCGACGACAAGCGCATCATCAATGGCAAGACGGACGTCAACCAGCTGGTGCCGTTCAAGTACAAGTGGGCCTGGGACAAGTACCTGGCCGGCTGCGCCAACCACTGGATGCCCCAGGAAGTGAACATGCAGCGCGATATCGAGCTGTGGAAGAACCCGAACGGCCTGTCCGAAGACGAGCGCCGACTGGTCAAGCGCAACCTGGGCTTCTTCGTGACGGCCGACTCGCTGGCCGCCAACAACATCGTGCTGGGCACCTACCGCCACATCACGGCGCCGGAATGCCGCCAGTACCTGCTGCGCCAGGCGTTCGAGGAAGCGATCCACACGCACGCCTACCAGTACATCGTGGAGTCGCTGGGCCTGGATGAGCAGGAAATCTTCAACGCCTACAACGAAGTGAAGTCGATCCGCGACAAGGACCAGTTCCTGATCCCGTTCATCGACACGCTGACCGACCCGGCCTTCACCACCGGCACGATCGAAAACGACCAGAAGCTGCTGAAATCGCTGATCGTGTTCGCCTGCCTGATGGAAGGCCTGTTCTTCTACGTGGGCTTCACGCAGATCCTGGCGCTGGGCCGCCAGAACAAGATGACCGGTGCCGCCGAGCAGTACCAGTACATCCTGCGCGACGAATCGATGCACTGCAATTTCGGCATCGACCTGATCAACACGATCAAGCTGGAAAACCCGCTGCTGTGGACGCCGCAGTTCCGCGACGAGATCAAGGCGCTGTTCCAGGAAGCCGTGGAACTGGAGTACCGCTACGCCGAAGACACCATGCCGCGCGGCGTGCTGGGCCTGAACGCGGCCATGTTCAAGGGCTACCTGCGCTTCATCGCCAACCGCCGCGCCGTGCAGATCGGCCTGGAGCCGATGTTCGACCAGGACGAGAACCCGTTCCCGTGGATGAGCGAGATGATCGACCTGAAGAAGGAACGCAACTTCTTCGAGACGCGCGTGACCGAGTACCAGACGGGTGGGGCGCTGAACTGGGATTGATGTCCAGCTTCAAGTAATACGTTTCAAATGAAGGCCTGTCGAGAGACGGGCCTTTTGCATTGATGGGCAGCGCGAACTGCGCCGGGGAGAAGCGGTTTGCAAGGTCTCGGTAATCGCCAGTCACGCAAACGATGCGCTGCGATTCGCTGCTGGCTCACACTGGAATACGCTGCTTTCTGCTGCGCGGCTTCTTCAAACAACCTTGAAAGCGCAAAGCATCGGCAAAGAGCCGAAAAAAGCAGGGGAGTAGCGAAAATCTCCGCTATGGCCTTTCGCGGGGAAGCACACTGTCTGTCGATGTCGCGCACGGCGTATTGCAGGCTGATCAGGGGTTCGCGTCGATGGAACGCGGATTCCTGGAAGCGGTCCTGCGATCATCCGCTCCCCATCGGCATCGGATGGACAACTCCGCCGCCAGCGCCTCTCACCAAGTACATAACAAAGGCAGGGCTGTCGCAGCGCAAATTGCCAATCATTCCCAGCGATACGCTCACCAGACGTTACTTACCAAGGAGAGAACATGTCGGACTTCTATCGCTACTTTAAGGAAAACATGGATGCGCTTGGGCTGCCAGCGCCGGAATCGCTCTATGGAACGCTTCAAACAGCCGTCGCCAGCGCCGCAGTGCTTCTTGGGCAACTCGACAAGTTTGGACGAAAGGTCACCGTCAGGGATCTCATCGTCGCGGGAACGCGTCTGGAAAAGCTGACTGTTGTGGGAGCACTGTCCGCCGCATTTTACGTTGGTGCAGTGATCGGCAGTATCGCGGTCGCTACTGGCCGGGTACTCGGGCGCGGCACGTCGCTGGCAGACGTCATGATGCTGGCCCACCAGAACCACCTTGACCGGCCGTGGCTTCGTTCCAGTCTGCAGCGCTGGCCAGGTACATATAAGAATGCTCCAGGTCGTAACATGTACCGCCAAGCCGCGGCACAGCGATGAAAGACCACGTCCTGCTGCTCGCCGTCGCGCTGGCGAGCGCATCGGTTGCATGGGCCTTCTGGCATTTCCTGGGGCCGGATGCGCTCGATGTACTCGTTCTCGTGGCGCTGACAGGTACGATCGCCGATAACTGGCGCCTGCGCCGCGCCTTGCAGCGCTGTGAAACAAAAAATGAGGGCGGCGGCACATAAAGCTTCGCCAATGCAGAGCCCAAATAGAAAACGCCAACCCGACAGGTTGGCGTTCCTTGTTTACGCGCCGGGCGATCGTGGGCTCACTGGGCTCAGATAAACCGCGTCCCATCCGCGCTTTCCGTCAGTGACCCCTGGCTGTCCACCGCGATCCGCCGCGACGCCGGATCCACCCGCAGGAAGCGGTTGTTCGCAATCGACATCAGCACCAGCTCCCCGGTCGGCGTCTCGGTCCACTGGAAGCTCTGCGCCTCGCCCGGTGCGCCATCGGCCAGCGACACGGCGCCGTTCGCATCCACCGTCAGGTACTGCCTGCCGGCCCGCAGTGCCACCACGGAGTACGAGAAGCGCGCCTTCTCGGTCAGGAAGTCGGCATCGGCGCGTAGCCACACGCGCACGGCTGACGCTGACTGCCAATCATTCTGTGAACGCAGTCATCGGCTACTTGCCCTCCGCATATGATGCGAGCCTAAGACAAGCCGTTTCGTCGCATCGCGGGCATCGAAAAGTCTTGCGCAGCTCCAAAAGCTGGATATCCAGTGGTGCCACTGTTGCGATGCTTTCAAGCGGAAGCTCCAATTGGAATCCACATTTGGGGCATGCTACCGACAGTCGAAGGTTATCCATGAGTGCCTGACGCAATGTAGCGCCCCATAGTCTTTTAGCAGGCACGCTTCCTGAAAATTTTCCAGGCCGATGTTCATCCCATTGGTTATAGATCTGGAAACCATCGCCAATAAACTTGTGCACCCACTTGGACTCGGATAGCAGCGAAGCTGAGAGAGTTTGGGTTCGTTCCAGAATTTCAAAAACAGGAATTCTATAGTCACGCATAATCTGGTACATTCGCCAGTACACGCTCGCAGTATCCTTCGTGGGCTGACCTCCACATTTGAAGTGTTGTAGTGAGCGTTTCCCAAGATCACCGGTCTGCCCTACATAAAACGGAACCTCTAAATCCGGCTTTCCAACTCGACGTACTCGTTCCTTCATTGCGTAAGTTACGTAGTCGGTTCCATTCAATGGGCACGCGTGGAACTCGCGAACTATGCGCCTGATCTTCTCTTCCAATTCCCGATGCCGAACGCTGTCGAAATTTTGCGCGTTCCGGAGAGGTTTCGTCGTCCAGTGCTGTCGGGTAAATTTCATAATCTGCTCGGCAATGGGAATCTGCTTGAGGCACCAGACCACGAAAATATTGTCTTCGACACTACGCTTCTGGTCAACCAGACTTCTTGATGGGGAACTGCTCACGGATCGAACAGATTAGCTGCTCGGGCCGTTGTGATGGGCAGCCGTCTACGTAACCCGCTGCGGAGGTAGAAGTGAAGAAGACATGTTTAGCAAAGAACGCCAGACGATCGCCAGTTCACCGTGCCCAGATAAACCGCGTCCCATCCCCGCTTTCCGTCAGCGGCCCCGGGCTGTCCACCGCGATCCGCCGCGACGCCGCATCCACCCGCAGGAAGCGGTTGTTCGCGATCGACATCAGCACCAGCTCTCCCGTCGGCGTCTCGATCCACTGGAAGCTCTGCGCCTCGCCCGGCACGCCATCCGCCAGCGACACGGCACCATCCGCATTCACCGTCAGGTACTGCCTGCCGGCCCGCAGTGCCACCCGGCCCAGCTTCATGTCCTGCACGGCGAACCGGGAAGGCGCGCCGCTTGATAAGCGGCCGCCGCCGGCATGCAGTCCCGTCTTTGCACCAAAAGAGGTCAGCGTGATCGATTTCCCGACCGGGATGGCCCGCATCAGGCCGTGCGGGTAGGGCTGGTAGACGTCGATGCTGTCGAAGTCGGCCACGCCGCCCTCGGTGCCCGCGGTGTTGTAGTTGAAGAGGGCATAGCGCACGCCCTGGAACGTCACCAGCTGGAAGACCATCGTGAACTCGTCGCCGAGCGGCACGAAGTGCCTGCCGTCGACGGAGTACGAGAAGCGCGCCTTCTCCGTCAGGAAGTCGGCGTCGGCGCGCAGCCAGACGCGCGCGGCACCGGCATCGAGCTTGACCGGCACCCGCTTCGCCGCATTTCTCGCCTGGTCGAACAGGGCGATCGACAGGCCGCCGGCGGTCTTCTCCACGCCCAGGGTCGCATAGGGCAGGTTCAGCAGGGCCAGGCCGGCCACGTCGCCTTCCTTCAGCCCTGTGACGTCCAGCGCGACAGTCGGCGACGACTTCGGCCCGATGGCGCGCTGGGTCAGGCTGTTCTTCGCTTCCCAGAACGACTTCGCCGGCAGCGCATGCAGCCGCAGGTAGCCCGGCCGCTCGGCCAGCGACCACTTGCCGTCGACCGGCACGTGGTTCCACTGCCAGACCGGTTTCAGGGCCGCGCCGCTGAAATCGTCGCTGCGTTCGAAGGGGACGCGAATTTCTTCAGCCGCCGGTTGCGGCCCGGCCGTCTTCGGCTCGACCGTCTTCGGCTTGACCCAGGTGCGCGGATTGCGGCCCAGGTTGCCCGGCAGGCCGAAATACGGCCAGCCATCCTTCCACGTCACCGGCGACAGCGACAGCAGGCGGCCCACCGAGTTGTAGTCCATCATCGAGTATCCCCACCATTCGCCGGCCGGCGTGAGAATGATGCCGCCCTGGTGGATGGCAGTGGCGTCGTGCCGCTTCGGATCGCCCGCCGCGACTTCGAAGGGCGGCGTGTTCTTCTTCAGCCGGTTGCCCTGGGCCAGGCCGAAGCCCTCGTTGGTGCTGATGGACCAGTTCACCTCCCATGGGCCGAACGGGTGGTCGGCACGCGCGGCCGGCATGCGGAAGCCGCCGGCGTAGTTCGCGCTGAGGATGTAGTACTTGCCGTCGATCTTCAGCAGGTGGGCGCCTTCGCCCATGCCCTGGTCCTTCGCGAAGATGACCTTTTCGGTGCCGGGCACCACGTCGGTCAGGTCGGCGTTGAGCTGGGCCATCTTCATTTCCTGGTGGTCCCACACCACGTAGACCTTGCCGTCGTCGTCGAACAGCACCGACAGGTCGTGCAGGCTGCGCTTCATTTCGCGGTGCGTCCAGGGCCCCTTCGGGTCGGTCGCCGTGAAGACCTGCGTACCGCGTTTGTTGATGTTGGTGAAGATGTAGAAGGTGCCGTCGTGGAAGCGGAAACTGGGCGCCCAGATGCCCTGGCCATAGATCGTCTTGCCGTCCTCGAGCCGGAACTGCGGGCCGAGGTCGAGCTTCGGCGATGCGTAGCTCATGAACTCCCAGTTCACCAGGTCCTTCGAGCGCAGCACCGGCAGGCCGGGCATCGCGTGCATCGTGGTGCCGGTCAGGTAGAAGTAGTCGCCGACGCGGATCATGTCCGGGTCGGAGAACTCGTCGTAGAACAGCGGGTTCGTGAAGGTGCCGTTGCCGTTGTCCGGCGTCCAGGTCTTCGTCGACAGGCCCTGCACTGGGCGCGCTTCGTGCTGGGCCATGGCGGGCGCGGCGAGCAGGGTGGAAGACAGGGCCAGCGCCGCGGCGAGCCGCAGCGAGAGGAGTGTCGGCATGGCAGTATCCTGTGAATGGCGGGGCCCCCAACATAACCGCATGGGCAGCCTGGAGCCAATCAATTTTTAGCGCTCATCCATATGAAGTTGAATATCGCCTGGCGAAGCAGGGAAAGCGATCCCTTCGCTGCGCCATGCCGCCGGCGCCGGTGCCCCGAAGCCTTCCAGCAGCAAGCCGCCATGGGGGGCCAGCGTGCGCCGCACCGCCGTGTCGAACAGCGCCTTGCCGGTGGCTGGCGCGGACGCGATCGCGTTCATCGCGGCAAGGAGATCGGCGGCCAGGCGGGGATCGGTGGCGCGCAGCCGGCGCGCCAGGTGCTTGCCGACACCGGTCCAGGCACCGGCTGCGCGCAGCGCGAACTGGGCCAGCGAGTCGTACAGCTTGACCGCGGTGGCCAGCGTTTCGCCAGGTTCGCTGCCATCGATCAGGTCTTCGAGCAGCGTCGTGATCTCGTAGCGGCGGCTGGCCAGCATCGCCGGCGTCAGCGGCGCCGGCCCGTCATCGATCAGCTGCTGCGCATGAGTGCGCAGCCACGCCGTCGCGGCGCGATAGGGCGGCACGTCCGGCAGCACGCTCACGCCATCGATCGCCATGTTCGCCAGCGGCATGCGGCCGGCGGGCCGGTCGATCTCGCGGCAGAAGTAGTCGAACGTGGCGGGATCGTGGCCGAACAGCTCGACCGTTTGCGTGCCCACCTTCAGCGTGTCGCGCCATGCCTGGTCGACGCGGTCGAATATCAGCAGCAGGTCGATGTCGGAAGTGGGCGTGGCTTCGCCGCGCGCGATCGAGCCGCCGATGATCGCCACTCTGGCGTCGGGCCAGCGCGGCAGCAGTGCGTGGGTCACGAGATGGCGTGCGGCGTCGATATGCATGGTTCGTCTTTCGATATGTGAAGGGGCAGTGTAGCCGGTCCGCCGCGCGTCGGCGAACGCCGCCTTCGGGCCCGGCATGCGCAGCGTGCAGGCCGCCTTCTTGCCGCCTTCATGCTGCCCTCGCACCGTCGCCAGAACGGCGCGATACCGCTGCCGTATGGGTCTTTAGGGATGGGGCGTGCCATCGCGTGTGCATTGGCGCGCACTTTTTTTTCGTGCGGCGTCATCCATGCCGCGCGATCGCGGCGACGCGATCGCGCCTCGCATGCATGCCGGCTCATGCATGTGCCGATGTCGCGCCGCTTCGCATAGAGCCTTTAGGTAAAGGCGTTATGCGAAGCGGTGTGACGTGACGATCATCGTGTGCCGACGCCGGGCGATGGTGTGCGGCGCATGCGGGGCGCTCGGCTATGTGCGCTACCTCGCGCAGCCCAGTAAAAAAAGAGCGCGAAAAGCATGCGTGCCGGTTGCACATCACAAAGGTTTTCGTGTACTTTACGAGCTTGAAAACAAGGGTATTTGCAAGCACTCTTTTTAGAGCGAGCGATTCCCGCAAAAAGCCAAGAACGAAGCCAAGAACGAAGCCAAGAACGAAGCCAAGAACGAAGCCAAGAACGAAGCCAAGAACGAAGCCAAGAACGCAATCAAGAACAACAGGACAAAAGTTCGCACAGATATGCACGACGACCACACGGTTAACTGGTAGGCCGCCTCGCCTGAACTTAGTCAGGCCGGGCGGTTTTTTCTTTGAGGACCAGGACACGGTGTGAGCAGGGCAAAGGTTCGGAGCTGGGTGCACGCCCGAACCGGAGACACGAAGAACAAGAATTTTGAGACCGGCGCCGCGCGCCCGTGCATGAGGCACGAAGCAGGGTATGAAGTACAGGGTACCTGGCGGTGGCGTCGATCGAATGGCTGAAGTGCTGCAGTCGTGAGGAGCTGCAGCAGTTCAGCCGGGTGCCGAATTCATTAGCGCAAACATCGAAATGCTTGTGCCGATGAATAATTCGCCCGCCATGCCGACGGGTATGCCGGACGGGTTTCAACTATGTGCGTATTTTCATCCCGGATGAAGGAGAAATAAAATGGCTACCGCCACCAAGAAGACCGATACGAAGAAGCCAGCCGCCACCAAGGCCGCTGCCGCTCCTGCCAAGAAAGCCGCGACCGCCAAGCCGGCCGCCGCTGCGAAGAAAACCACCGCGGCTGCCAAGCCTGCTGCGGCGAAGAAGACCACGGCCGCGGCAAAACCTGCTGCAGCGAAGAAGACCACGGCGGCTGCGAAGCCTGCCGCGGCGAAGAAGACCACGGCAGCGGCAAAGCCGGCCGCAGCGAAGAAGTCGACCACCGCAACCAAGTCCACCGCAACCAAGTCCACCGCCGCCAAGTCCACGGCAGCGAAGTCGACGGCAGCGAAGAAGTCGACGACGGCAGCCGCCAAGCCGGCAGCGAAGAAGTCGGCAACCAAGGCCGCCGCCAAGCCGGCAGCCAAGAAAGCCGCCAGCAAGACCGCTGCCGCCAAGCCGGCAGCCAAGCCTGCAGCGAAGAAGGCCGCGACCAAGACCGCCGCCGCCAAGCCGGCAGCCAAGAAAGCCGCTGGCAAGACCGCTGCCGCCAAGCCAGCAGCCAAGCCTGCAGCGAAGAAGGCCGCGACCAAGACCGCCGCCGCCAAGCCGGCAGCCAAGAAAGCCGCCGCCAAGCCAGCAGCCAAGCCAGCAGCCAAGCCTGCGGCGAAGAAGGCCGCCACCAAGACCCCCGCCGCCAAGGCGGTAGCCAAGCCTGCGGCGAAAAAGGCGGTAGCCACCAAGGCCGCCGCCAAGCCGGCAGCCAAGCCGGCAGCGAAGGGCGCGGCAACCAAGTCCGCCGCCGCCAAGCCGGCAGCGAAGGGCGCGGCAACCAAGTCCGCCGCCGCCAAGCCGGCCGCCAAGGCCGCCGCGACGAAGACCGCAGCCGCCAAGCCGGCAGCTCCGGCCGCCACCAAGGCAGCAGCGAAGCCAGCAGCGAAAAAGGCCGCAGCAAAAAAGCCTGAGGCCGCGCCGGCCACCGCCCCGGCAGCGACTACGGCCGACAAGCCCGCGGAACAACCAGTAGCGAAGAAAGCCGCTGCGCCGAAGAAGGCGGCAGCGAAGAAGGATTCGGCAGCGAAGAAGGATACGCCGGCGGCAGCACCGGCAGCGGCTCCGGCCGCCGCTTCCGCGCCATCGGCGAAGACCACGCTGGCACCGGCGGCCGCATGGCCGTTCCCGACCAGCACCCGTCCTTCCTGAGCGGCGATGGGCGAGATCCGGCGTCATGCCGGCCGCCCGCCCGGCCGTCGATCGTGGCCGTCGATCCGGATCGGCGATCCGATTAGCGGCCTGATGGGCGCGAATACCGCTGTGTGAGACAATCGCACAGCGGTTTTTTTATGGAGAATGCTCGTGCTTAGTATTGTGATGCTGATCGTCGATACCGTTGCCGTCCTGCTCGGCGGGGTGCTGCTGCTGCGGTTCTGGATGCAGGCGACACGCGTGCGCCCGCCATCGTCGGTGGCGCAATTTACGTTTCAGTTGTCCGACTGGCTGGTACGGCCGATGCGCCGCCTGGTGCCCGGCGTGGGTGGCTACGACTGGGCAAGCCTGCTCGGCGCGTTCCTGATCGTGGTGCTGGCCACGTCGGTGCGCTGGTTTGCCGGCTACCCGTTCGACCTCATCATGCTGATGGCGCTGCACCGCTTCCTGCAGTGGATACTGTACGGTTTCATGATCCTGCTGGTGATCGAGGCGATCTTCAGCTGGGTCAACCCGCACGCGCCGCTGGCGCCGTTCGTGCGCGCGCTGAACGAGCCGATCCTCAAGCCGGTGCGCCGCGTGGTGCCGCTGGTGGGGAACCTCGACCTGTCGCTGCTGGTGGCGCTGGTGCTGCTGCAGATCGCGCAGCTGGTGCTGGACATGCTGTTCCGGTGAGGCTCTGGGGAGCCAATGAAAAAAGGCGCCGATGGCGCCTTTTGTTTTTGGGGTAAAGCTCGATGTCCAGATGGCGGTGAGGCGCTGGGGTCTGTCCCCGGTAAGTGGGAGCTTTCGACCTTGCCAGAGTCGTTGCGAGGGGACTGACCCCGGTTTTTCGCCAGCGTTTCGACAGCGCCCGCAAAACCGGGGGTGGAGCAGGGGTTTCGGGAGCATTGCTCCCGCCTGCGAAACGGAGATGGCATGCATGCCATCTCTCCCTCCAGTCCCCTGAAGACGCTATCGGCAACCGTTAAAGCTAGCACTAACCGGGGACAGACCCCTGTAGCGCAACCGCCATCGGCAAGCGCTAGAACCGGTACCCGAACGCCTGCTCGAACCGGTCGCCGATCTCTTCGCGCGTAAACAGGTGATTCTGGGCGCCCTTGTGGGCGATCTTGATCGCGCCCAGCAGGCTGGCCAGCCGGCCGGTGGTTTCCCAGCCCAGGTCGTGCGACAGGCCGTACAGCAGGCCGGCGCGGTAGGCGTCGCCGCAGCCGGTCGGGTCCAGCACGGCCGCTTCCACGGCCGGGATGTCGATGCGCTGGCCGGCAGTGTAGATCTCCGAACCTTTTTCGCCGCGCGTGACGATCAGCGCTTCCACGCGCGCCGCGATGTCCTCCAGCGCCAGGCCGGTGCGGTCCATCAGCAGCTCGATCTCGTAGTCGTTGCAGGTCACGTAGGTGGCCTGGTCGATGAACTTGACCAGCTGCTCGGGCGTGAACATCGGCAGTTGCTGGCCCGGGTCGAAGACGAACGGAATGCCCAGGCGCGCCAGGTCTTCGGCGTGCTTCAGCATGCCCAGGTGGCCGTCCGGCGAGATGATCGCAATGCGGGCCGGGCCGGCCGCTTCGATGTCGTTCTCGTGCGCGAACGACATGGCGCCCGGGTGGAACGCATTGATCTGGTTGTTATCGGAGTCGGCCGTGACGAAGCACTGCGCGTTGTACGCATCCTTCTTGATCAGGATGTTCTGCGTGCTGATGCCGAGCGTTTGCAGGCGCTCCAGGTAGGCCGCGCAGTCCTGGCCCATCACGCCGACGATGCGGGGATCGCCGCCGAGCAGCTTCAGGTTGTAGGCGATGTTGCCGGAGCAGCCGCCGAACTCGGTGCGCATCGTCGGCACCAGGAACGACACGTTCACCTTGTGCAGCTGGTCGGCCAGCAGCGTGTCGCCGAAGCGGCCCTCGTATTGCATGATGATGTCGATGGCGAGCGAGCCACAGATCAGGGATGTCTGGTTCATGGATGAGAAATCCGTTCAGGGGTAGAAAATGGCGATGTGGTAGCCGGAGGCGCGTAGCCGGTCCAGCTCGAAATACAGTTTGACGGCCTGCTCGCTGCGTGGCCGGAAGCCCTGCGCCATGGCACTCTTGCCCAGGTAGTCGCGCGGCGCGAAGACGCGGCGCAGCACGGGTTTGTCGGCCGCGTCGTTCAGCACCAGTTCGATGTGCGGCCAGGCCTGCACCGAGCGCGACTGGTTGCGCAGCACGGTGGCGAAGCTGAACGTATTGGGGGCGAGCGTCTGCAGCTCGCCCTGTTCGATCGCCAGCGCATCGATCTGGCGCGGCAGCTCGACCGTGCAGCCCAGCGGGCCGCACAGCGCCTGCAGTGCCGGTTTCAGCGCGGGGTAGTCGGCGGCAAGCCGATTGCGCAAGGAGTAGACGCCCTGGCCAAGCAGCGCGAATGCGAGCAGCGGGATGCCGGCCATCATCGCCAGGCGTGCCAGGTGGCGCGAGCGCTCGCGGCGCGCCGCCTGGCGGACGAATTCGGGCTCTTCTTCGTACCCGTCGGCGTCATCGGGCAGGGCAGCGGCGCCACCGGCACCGGCGGCCAGCAGCGCACTTTCCGGCGCGGCCGCCAGCAGGTCGGCCGCGGCGGCATCGTCGGACGCGCGGTCGGCGGCCTCGTTGGCCGCATCGCTGTCCACGTTGCTGGCTCCATCGCTGGAGGTGTCCTTCGGCGCCGGGGGCGGGGCGACCGGTGCGGGTTCGTCGTCGAAATGGTGCAGGTCATCCAGCGCGACCGCCACGATGTGCTCGGACGGCATGTCGAACGCGGGTTCGCGGCGGTGGCTGTCGGCCAATGCCGGCTCGGGCGCCGGCTCGGGTTCCGGCCCGTGCTCAGGTTCCGGTTCCGGTGCAAGTTCAGGTTCCGGTGCAGGTTCCGGTGCAGGTTCAGGCGCCGGCTCCGCCGCCGGTGCGGGCTCGGCTTCCCTTACCTGGACCGCCACGTCATCGAGGTCCAGTTCCAGGTCCAGCTTCGGCGTGGCGGGAGCGGCAGGAGCGACAGGTGCCACAGCCGCCACCGGCGTCACGGCAAACGGCGCCGCGGGCTCCACGAGCGCCGCATTGCCGTCGAAGATCTCGTTACAGGCCCCACAACGCACGATGCCCCCACGCAGCTTCAACTGGTCCAGGGCGACCCGGAACACGGTATGGCAGTGGGGGCATTTCGTGGCGAGCGCCATGCGTCGAGCCGTTACCCTTGGCGTGATGGGGGAGCGCTCTCGGCGCCCTTGCGCCCGTACAGGGCAACCCAGCCCTCGTGCTCGGCCCACACGGACAGCTGGATGAACGGCGCGTACGCGGCCGCCACTTCTTCCGCCTGGCGTGCCAGCACGCCGGACAGCACCAGCGCGCCGCCATCGGCCACGCGGCCGGACAGCATCGGCGCCATCAGTTTCAGCGGCGACGACAGGATGTTGGCCACGACGATGTCGAACTGCGCGCTGGCATATGCCGATTGCGCGAAGTCTTCCGGCACGAAGTATTCGATGTCCGCCACCTGGTTGCGCGCGGCGTTGTCGCGCGCCGACTCGATCGCCTGCGGGTCGATGTCGACGCCGGCGACCGGGGCGGCGCCCAGCTTGCGTGCCACCATCGCCAGGATGCCGGAACCGCAGCCGTAGTCCAGCACCGTCTTGCCGGGTGCCGGATGGGCTTCCAGCCATTCCATGCACAGGCGCGTGGTCGGGTGGCTGCCGGTGCCGAACGCCAGGCCCGGGTCCAGCTCCAGGATCAGCGCGGACGGATCCGGCGCCTCGTGCCAGCTCGGCACGACCCAGATGTTCTTGCCGATATGGATCGGCTCGAACTGCGATTGCGTCAGGCGCACCCAGTCTTCATCGGCCACGCTGCGCGTGGTGTAGGCGGGCAGCGCCTTCAGGCCGACGGCCCGGGCCGCGGCCGCCACGATGAACGAGTGATCGGCATCGACGTCGGCCAGGGCCACCACGCGGCTGTGTTCCCACGCCGCTTCCTTCGGCTCCATGCCCGGCTCGCCGAACAGCGGCTGTTCCGCTTCGGTGCCTTCGTCCGCATCCTCGACGGAGACGGACAGCGCGCCCGCTTCCATCAGCGCGTCGGACAGCGCCTCGGCATGCTCGCGGGCGACTTCGATGACGATTTCGTTCCAGCTCATGCACCCGCCTTCGGCATTTCCGCCAGTCTCTGTTCCAGGTAATGGATGTTGGTGCCGCCTTCGATGAAGCGGGCATCGACCATCAGCTCGCGGTGCAGCGGGATGTTGGTGAGGATGCCCTCGACCACCATTTCCGACAGCGCGATCTGCATGCGGCGGATCGCCTGCTCGCGCGTCGCGCCGTAGGTGATCACCTTGCCGATCATCGAATCGTAGTGCGGCGGTACATAGTAACCCGCATACGAATGGGAGTCGACGCGCACGCCAGGACCGCCCGGCGCGTGCCACGACGTGATGCGGCCGGGCGACGGCGTGAACTTGAACGGGTCTTCGGCGTTGATGCGGCACTCGATCGCGTGACCGGACAGCATCACGTCGCGCTGGCGGAAGCGCAGGCGCTCGCCGCAGGCGATGCGGATCTGTTCCTGCACGATGTCGATGCCGGTGATCATTTCCGTCACCGGGTGTTCCACCTGCACGCGGGTGTTCATCTCGATGAAATAGAACTCGCCGTTTTCATACAGGAACTCGAACGTTCCGGCACCGCGGTAGCCGATCTTGCGGCATGCTTCGGCGCAGCGGTCGCCGATCTTCTCGATCAGCTTGCGTGGAATGCCGGGCGCCGGCGCTTCCTCGATCACTTTCTGGTGACGGCGCTGCATCGAGCAGTCGCGCTCGCCCAGCCAGACGGCGTTCTTGTGTTCGTCGGCGAGAATCTGGATTTCCACGTGGCGCGGATTCTCCAGGTATTTCTCCATATAGACTTCCGGATTGCCGAAGGCGGCACCGGCCTCGCTCTTCGTCATCGTCACCGCATTGAGCAGTGCTGCTTCGGTATGCACCACGCGCATGCCGCGGCCGCCACCGCCGCCGGCCGCCTTGATGATGACCGGGTAGCCGATCTTGCGGGCAATCTGCACGATCGCCTTCGGATCGTCCGGCAATGCGCCGTCGGAACCGGGCACGCAGGGCACGCCGGCCTTGATCATGGCCTGCTTGGCCGACACCTTGTCGCCCATCAGGCGGATCGAATCGGAACGGGGGCCGATGAACACGAAGCCCGATTTTTCGACACGTTCGGCGAAGTCGGCGTTCTCGGACAGGAAGCCGTAGCCGGGATGGATCGCCTCGGCATCGGTCACTTCGGCCGCGCTGATAATCGCCGGCATGTTCAGGTACGACAGGCTCGACGAGGCCGGGCCGATGCAGACGGATTCATCGGCCAGTTTGACGTATTTGGCGTCCTTGTCGGCTTCGGAGTGCACGACGACCGTCTTGATGCCCATCTCGCGGCA
Organism: Pseudoduganella umbonata; assembly: GCF_014192225.1. GTDB lineage: Bacteria > Pseudomonadota > Gammaproteobacteria > Burkholderiales > Burkholderiaceae_D > Rugamonas > Rugamonas umbonata. The sequence goes on from NZ_JACHXS010000002.1 coordinate 541,313, forward strand.
GGCACGCTGGATACGCAGCGCGATTTCACCACGATTGGCAATGAGGATTTTTTCAAACATGGCTTGTTCTATGTTTGCGAACACCCGGGCTTGCCGGGTGTCCTGGGAGAGGGAGCTAACTGGCGGCGGACCGCCCGGTCATGCTTTGGCCACGCTTCGGGCCGTTCTTGCAATCAGCCTGCATTCGGCCTTGGCCTGCATTCAGCCTTGAATGATCAGCCCTGGCGTCAGCCGGCGATGATCGATCAGCCGATGACGAACAGCGGCTGGCCGAATTCGACCGGCTGGCCGTTTTCGACGAGAACCTGGGTGATCGTGCCGGATTTGTCGGCATCGATCTCGTTCAGCAGCTTCATGGCTTCGATGATGCACAGCGTATCGCCTTCCTTCACGGTCGCGCCGACTTCGACGAACGGCGCGTTGCCCGGTGCGTTCGAGCGGTAGAAGGTGCCGACCATCGGCGACTTGACGATGTGGCCGGTCGGCTCGGCGGCGGCGGCCGGCACGGCCGGTGCGGCGGCAGCGGCCGGTGCGGGCGCGGCGGGCATGTACTGGGCCGGGGCGCCGCCCTGCGGCATCATCACGACCTGGTTCTGCGGCATGGCGGACGACTTGACGATGCGTACCTTGCTCTCGCCTTCGGTCACTTCGAGTTCTGCAATATCCGATTCGGCAACCAAGTCAATCAAAGTCTTGAGCTTGCGTAGATCCATCTGAGACTCCCGTCTAATCTTGTTTTGTGAAATTGGGCGCGGCTGCCATGTTAATCGAGGACGATACGATCGAGACCGAATACATAAGCGACTACGCTGTAAATAGCGCGCAGATCGCGTAGATTAACTGCTTTTTAATGCAAAGTCGATGGCAAAGCGGTATCCGTCGGTGCCGAGTCCGCAAATCGTTCCCCTGGCAATCGCGCTGAGATATGAGTGGTGGCGAAAGCTTTCGCGCTGATAAATATTCGAAATATGGACTTCGACGAACGGGATCGCCACGCCGGCCAGCGCATCGCGCAGCGCCACGCTCGTGTGGGTATAACCACCGGGGTTGATGACGATGAAGTCCACCCCTTCGTCACGCGCTGCATGGACGCGGTCGATCAGCGCGCCTTCATGGTTGCTCTGGAAAGCGTGCAACTGCGCGCCCGCCGCCGCGGCCTGGTCCCGTGCCGCCTGCTCCACCTGTGCCAGTGTCGTCGCCCCGTAGATTCCAGGCTCGCGGGTACCCAACAGGTTCAGATTGGGGCCGTTCATCAGCAGCAGGTGTTTTGCCATGTTGTGACCTTAGTCCAGCGAAAGTTCCGCATTTTGCCGTCTGACGCGACTATTTGGCAAGAAAAAAGAACTTGCCAAACAGTAAACTGAGTCGTTACCGGCGCGATGGTGCATCGGGTCCCGGCGGGAGGCGCCGGCACTTACAGCGCGGCCAGATCCTGGCGCAGCTGGTCGAACTTCAACAGGCCCAGGTAAGTCTTCTTCACCTGCCCATCCGCGCCGATCAGCACTGTAAACGGCAAGCCGCCCTGGGCGTTGCCGAACTGGCGCGACAGTTCCGTGCCCGCCACGCCATCCACGTACAGCGGATAGGCGATCTGGAATTTCTTCGTGAATTCGGCGATGTTGGTGGGCGAGTCGATGCCGATGCCGATCACCTGCAGGTCCTTGTACTTGCCGCTCGCCTGCAGCGCCGACAGTTCCGGCATCTCCTTCACGCAAGGGGCGCACCAGGTGGCCCAGAAATTGACGAGCAGCGGCCTGCCTTTCCATTGCGCCAGCGGCTGCTGCGTGCCCTGGGCATCGGGCATGGTGCGGGCCAGCAGGGCGTCGACGACGGCGCTGCCGGCCGCGGCCTGTTCCGGGCGGATGGTGGTGGTGACGGGCGGTGCCGGTTCTTTCTTGTTGACGCCGACCCAGGCGCCGATGGCGCCAAACAGGACGGCAATGCCGGCGCAGGCCAGCAGGTGGGAAGTCTTCATTCGTTTCCGTGTTCAGGATGTTCGGTGGCGATCAGCAGGCGCAGCTCGTCGATGTCGACCCGCGCCGGGCGATCGCCGGCTTTTTGCTCGTTTTTCTTCTTCCTTGCGCCGCGCAGATCGTGCTGTTCGTAGAGTTCCGCATGCACGCCTTCGCCGTGCCACAGGAAGCTCACGGTCTCGACCGGATCGTGGCGCGGTCCCTTGAAATGCTCGCTTTCCGAGATCTCTATATTGACGTTCTTATTCAGCAGGAAGATCTGCACTTCCTTGGCGCTGTCGGCGAACAGCTGCAGGCGGATGTCGTCATGTTCGCCGGCGCTGCCGTTCAGTACCGGGCCGGTCAGGAAGGGCTGGTACTCGGCCAGCCGTTCCATCACTTCCAGCGCGATGGTGCGCAGCTTCAGCAGCCGCGCCGGCTGGGTGGCCGCGTTGAACAGCGCGTGATACTGGCGCACCTCTTCCTCGATCTGCGCGTCGTCGGGCAGCGCGTCGCGCAGCGAATTGGCCTGCGCGTCGCCGAGGATGCGGCGCGCCGCCTTGCGTTTCGCGGTGCCGTAGTCGGCGCCATCCTGGGCCACCATCCTGGCCGCGGCGGCGGCGATTTCGGCGCGCAGGAGCGCTACCTGGTCGTTGACATCATGGGTCGGCATCATGGCCGGAATGATACTCTGAACCGGCCAAAGCCAGCGCGTCGGGTAAAATCGCGTCCTCGACCACGGAGCACTACGGAGCACGATCCACCATGCATATTCACATCCTCGGCATTTGCGGCACCTTCATGGGCGGCCTCGCGGTGCTGGCCAAGGAAGCCGGCCACAAGGTGACCGGCTGCGACGCCAATGTCTACCCGCCGATGAGCACCCAGCTGGAAGCCCAGGGTATCGAACTGATCCAGGGCTTCGACGCGGACCAGGTGAAGCTGAACCCCGACCTGTACGTGATCGGCAACGTGGTATCGCGGGGCAACCCGCTGGTCGAGGAAATCCTCAACCGCAGCCTGCCGTACGTGTCCGGTCCGCAGTGGATCGGCGAGCATATCCTGCGTAATAAATGGGTGCTGGCGGTGGCCGGCACGCATGGCAAGACGACGACGTCGTCGATGCTGGCCTGGATCCTGGAGGATGCGGGCTATGCGCCGGGCTTCCTGATCGGCGGCGTGCCGATGAACTTCGGCATTTCGGCGCGCCTGCACGGCCCGGCCGCCGCGCCCGGCGCCGAGTCCGAGTTCTTCGTGATCGAGGCCGACGAATACGACACGGCCTTCTTCGACAAGCGCAGCAAGTTCGTGCACTACCACGCCAAGACGGCGATCCTGAACAACCTGGAATACGATCACGCCGACATCTTCCCCGATATCGGCGCCATCGAAACCCAGTTCCACCACCTGGTGCGCACGGTGCCGGGCATCGGCCGCGTCATCGTCAACGGCGACGAGGAATCCCTGCAGCGCGTGATCCGCCGCGGCTGCTGGAGCGAGAAGGAAACCTTCGGCGGCGACGATAGCGCCAACTGGACGCTGAAGGAACATCCGGACGGCAGCTTCGACGTGCTGTTCAATGGCAAGTTCGAGGCGCTGATCAACTGGAAGCTGACGGGCCGGCACAACCGCTACAACGCGCTGGCCGCGATCGCCGCCGCGCGCAACGTCGGCGTGCCGATCGCCCAGGCGGCCAAGGCGCTGGAGGCGTTCGAGAGCGTCAAGCGCCGCATGGAAGTGCGCGGCGTGGTGAACGGGGTGACCGTCTACGACGATTTCGCCCATCACCCGACCGCGATCGCCACCACGGTGGGCGGCCTGCGCCAGAAGCTGGGGGCCGGCACGCGCATCCTCGCCGTGCTGGAGCCGCGCTCGAACACGATGAAGCTGGGCGCGATGAAGGATGCGCTGCCGGCCAGCCTGAAGGACGCCGATTTCGTGTTCGGCTTCGGCAGCGAAAAGGCGCTGGGCTGGAGCCTGGCCACGACGCTGGCGCCGATGGGCTCGAAGGGCGGCGCGTACGAGGACATCGACCTGATGGTGAAAGCCATCGTCGGCCAGGCGCGGCCGGGCGACCACGTCGTCGTCATGAGCAATGGCGGTTTCGGCGGCGTGCACGGCAAGCTGCTCGAGGCATTGCAGGCGCTGAAGGCGCTGAAGGCCTGAGCATGATCCCTGCGGTAAAGATTCTTTATCTGCACGGCTTTCGCTCGTCGCCGCTGTCGATGAAGGGGCGGCTGCTGGGCGAGCGGATGGCGCAGCTGGGCCGTGCCACCGACTACCTGGCGCCGCAGTTGCCGGCGTCGCCGAAGCTGGCGATCGAAGGAGCGATGGCGCTGGTGGCCGGTGTGCCAGCCCATCGGCTGGCCATCGTCGGCTCGTCGCTGGGCGGCTATTACGCCACCTGGATGGCCGAGCAGCTGGGCTGCCGCGCCGCGCTGCTCAATCCCGCCGTCACGCCGCTGCAAAGCCTCGAGCGATACGTGGGCATGACGACGATGTTCCACAGTGGCGAGCCGTTCGAGTTCAAGCGCGAGTACATCGCCGAGCTGGGCGAGCTGGCGGTACCCGCGATCACGCGGCCGGAACGCTATTACCTGCTGGCCGCCACCGGCGACGAAGTGCTGGACTGGCGCGCCATGGTCGCGCATTACCCGGGCGCCCGGCAGCACGTGATCGACGGTTCCGACCATGGCATTGCCGAATTCGCGGACTACGTGGATGAAGTGCTGGCTTTCTGCGGAATCGGGGCCGGATGAGGGAACGCTCGCTGCGCCGGGCCAACTGGTACCGGCATGTGCTGGCGGTGAACGCGCCGGCGGCGCTGGCGTGCTGGCTCACGTCGGGCGGTTCGCTGACGGCCCGGCTGAAAGCCCGCGCCGATGCGTTCCGGGTGCAGGTGCTGCGCCAGCGGCCCGCACGCTGCCTGGCGGACGAAGCCAGTGCGCTCGGCCTGCCCCGCATGGGTAACATTCGTGGCCGCTGCTGGGAACGGGAAGTGCTGCTGCGGTGTGATAATACGCCCGTGGTGTTCGCGCACACGGTGGTGCCGATGAGCGCGGACGCCGCCGACTGGCCGCTGTTTTCCGCGCTGGGCGAACGGTCGCTGGGCACCACGCTGTTCGGCGACCCGATGGTGGCGCGCGGCCCGCTCGAGTATGCGCGGCTGCGCGGCAGCCATCCGCTGGCGCGCCGCGCGCGCGCCGCCCTGGCGGCGCAGGGGATCGCCATCCCCGATGAACTTTTGCTGTATGCACGGCGCTGCCTGTACCGGCGGCGCCAGGGCACGCTGCTGGTGACCGAGGTGTTCCTGCCCCAGGTCGCGGCGCTGGTGCCGAAAACCTCCAACTCGAGATGAACATGAATGTCTTTTTTGAAGAATCCGGCGATTTCAAGGTCGGACAAGTGCTGTCCACCGCCGGCGAGGCTTACCAGGTCGAGATGGCCAGCGGCAAGCGCACCAAGGTAAAGGCCAAGGACGTGCTGCTGCAGTACGACAAGCCGGCCCCCGAGGAGCTGCTCGAGCAGGCCCGCGCGGTGGCCGCCGATGTCGACCTGGATTTCCTGTGGGAGGTGGCCGGCCAGGAGGAGTTCGGTTTCGCGGAACTGGGCGCCGAGTACTTCGGCCATGCGCCGCTGCCCGCCGAGGCGGCGGGGCTGATCCTGGCGCTGCATACGGCGCCGGTGTACTTCCACAAGAAGGGCCGCGGGCGCTACAAGGCCGCGCCCGAGCAGACCCTGAAGGCGGCGCTGGCCGGCATCGAGAAGAAGAAGCAGCAGGCCATCGTCCAGCAGGGCTACGTGGACGAGCTGAAGGCCGACCGCCTGCCTCCTTCGATGGCCGGCATCGTGCACCAGCTGCTGTTCAAGCCGGACAAGAACACCATCGAATTCAAGGCGCTCGAAGCGGCCTGCAATGAACTGCATACCACCCCGGCGCGCCTGATGCTGGCGGTGGGCGGCATCGGCTCGGCCAAGGACCTGCACATGGCCCGCTTCCTGTTCGAGTCGTTCCCGCGCGGGCACGGCTTCCCGGAGGTGGCGGTGCCGCCGCCGCCGGCCAACCTGCCGGTCGCCGCGGTCGAGGCGTTCTCGATCGACGATGTGACGACGACCGAGATCGACGATGCGATGTCGATCGTCCACCTGGACGGCGGCAAGGTGCGCATCGGCATCCACATCGCCGCGCCGGGCCTGGCCATCCGGCCGGACGATGCGATCGACAAGATCGCACGTGCGCGCCTGTCGACCGTCTATATGCCGGGCGACAAGATCACGATGCTGCCGGATTCGGTGGTCGAGGCCTACACGCTGGCCGAAGGCAAGACCTGCCCGGCGCTGTCGCTGTACGCCACGCTCGATACCGCCGACTGGACCGTGATCTCGACCGAGACGCGCGCCGAGATGGTGCCGATCGCAAACAACCTGCGCCACAACGATCTCGACGACGTGGTGAATGAAGAAACCCTCGCGAGTGGCGAGGGCGACTATCCGCGCAAGGCCGAGCTGACCTTGCTGTGGGCCTGGGCGCAACACCTGGAAGCGGGCCGCATGGCCAAGCGCGAGGCGTTCGGGCTGAGGCCGGAGCAGAACAACCGCGTCGACTTCAATTTCTATGTCGAAGACGACGTCGTCACGATCACGCGCCGCAAGCGCGGCGCACCGCTGGACAAGATCGTGGCCGAGATGATGATCTTCGCCAACAGCACCTGGGGCAAGCTGATGCACGACCACGGCGTGCCGGGCATCTACCGCAGCCAGGGGCGCGGCGTGGGCGGCTGGAACGCCAAGATGCAGGTGCGCATGCTGACCCATGCCGCGCCGCACGAGGGACTCGGTGTCGACCAGTACGCGTGGAGCACGTCGCCGCTGCGCCGCTACACGGACCTGGTCAACCAGTGGCAGATCCTGGCCGTCGCCGAGAAGGGCGTGATGGCGCCGCTGGTCGCACCGTTCAAGCACAAGGATGCGAACCTGTTCGCCATCGTCTCCGCGTTCGACGCCGCGTATGCCGCCTATGCCGACTTCCAGGCGAACATGGAACGCTACTGGTGCCTGCGCTGGCTCGGCCAGGAAAACAAGCACCAGGTCGACGCCGTGGTGCTGAAGGATGAAGTACTGCGCCTGACCGACATCCCGCTGGTGATCCGCCTGCCCGGCATGCCTTCCGCCGCGCGCGGCGCCGCCGTCAAGCTGGACGTGATCCGCTGGGACGAAGTCGACCTGACGATCGAGACGCGCCTGCTGGAAATACAGGAAGCCGCCCCGGCCGCCGTCGACTTCGAAGAAGAAGAGGAAGAAGGAGACGCGGACAAGACGCTGGCCGGCGAAACCGTGCCGGAACTGGTCGCCGATCCCGACCAGCCCGCCGACGAGAAGGCGGAAGTGGCCGAAGCGGCCGCCGACGCCGCCGACGCCGACGAAGCCGCCACCCCGCCCGCTGCCGGCTGAAAAAACCGGTGACAGGCTCCTATTTCGAGGAAATGTTTCAAAATAACTGGAGCCTGTCACCGGTTTTCGATCCCGAACGCTGGCGGAACCTGGTGTCGGACATTTTTTCGGGGCCATGCCACGAAAAGGTGTCGGACACCGGTTTTCGCTGCCGCCGCTGGTAACGCCGGTGGATTCACCGGGTAGAATGATGCCTTTCGCCGACGCTTTTCCTTCCTCTGCGTGAAGTATTTACAAGAAAACCGGTTCCTTGCGATCGCCCTGGCCGTGTCGGTACTCGCGCATGCGGCGTTGCTGGCGGTGCGCTTCGTGGCGCCGCAGGAATTCAAGCTGACGCCCACCGACCCGACGCTGGAGGTCATCCTCGTCAATGCCAAGCACGCCAACCGGCCGCTGAAGGCCGAGGCGCTGGCGCAGGCCAACCTGGATGGCGGCGGCATGGCCGACCAGGGCCGCTCCAAATCGCCGCTGCCGGACATGCGCCGGGTGGCCGACGGCGACAGCGTCGAAGCATCGCGCCGCCGCATCGAGCAGCTCGAGGAGGTGCAGAAGAAGCTGCTGACGCAGGTGAAGACGACGCCGTACCGCGCCGCGCCCGTGACCGAGAACAGCAAGCCGGATCCGACCTCCACCGGCGCCGAGCTGATCGAGAGCAGCAAGGCGATCGCCCGCATGGCGGCCGAGATCGCGCAAACCATCGAAGACCAGAACAAGCGTCCGCGCCGCACCTACATCACGCCCAGCACGCAGCAGGTGGGGTATGCGATGTACTACAAGACCTTCCAGCGCAAGGTGGAAGAGGTGGGCACGCTGAATTTCCCGCAACAGAACGGCCGCAAGCTGTATGGCGAGCTGGTGCTGTCGATCCCGATCTTCCAGGATGGCACGCTGTACATGAAGGAAGGCGGCGTGACGGTGCAGACCAGCTCCGGCAATCCCGCGCTGGACCAGGCGGCGATCGCGATCGTGCGCCGCGCGGGGCCGTTCGGCAAGTTCCCGCCGAACATGCTGTCGAACGACCGCGACGACCTGTGGGTCATCATCACCCGCTTCAAGTTCACCCGCGAACAGAAGCTCGAAGCCCAGCTCGGCGGAGCACGATAACAATATAGAGAGATACTGAAAAATGGAGATTCACGGCGTGGACAAGTACTGCGTGTTCGGCAACCCGATCGCCCACAGCAAATCGCCCGACATCCACGCCGCGTTCGCCGCGGCCACGGAGCAGCGGCTGACGTATGAAAAACGCCTGGCGCCGCTGGACGGCTTCGCCCAGGCGGTCCACGCCTTCATCGCCGAGGGCGGCAAGGGCGCCAACGTGACGGTGCCGTTCAAGCTCGAAGCCTACCGGCTGGCCGGCGCGCTGACCGTGCGCGCGCAGGCCGCCGGCGCCGTGAACACGCTGCTGTTCGATGAATACGGCATCACCGGCGACAATACCGACGGTGCCGGCCTGGTGGCCGACATCACCGTCAATGCCGGCGTGCCGATCGCCGGCAAGCGCGTGCTGCTGCTGGGCGCCGGCGGTGCCGCGCGGGGCGCCGTGCTGCCGATCCTCGAGCATCGTCCCGCCGCGCTGGCGATCGCCAACCGCACCGTGGCCACCGCCGAAGCGCTGGTGCAGCAGTTCGCGCCGCTGGGGGGCGAGGGCGTCGTTTCCGCCAGCGGATTCGACGGCGTCGACGGCAGCTTCGACATCGTCATCAATGCCACGTCGGCCAGCCTGCAGGCCGACCTGCCGCCCGTATCGCCATCGGTATTTCACCAGGGCACGCTGGCATTGGATATGATGTATGGGAAAGAACCGACCGTCTTCATGCGGTTCGCCGCCAGCCATGGCGCCAGCGTGCGTGATGGCCTGGGCATGCTGGTGGAGCAGGCCGCCGAAGCGTTCCACGGCTGGCGCGGCGTGCGCCCGCGCACGGCGGAGGTGCTGGCGAACCTGCGTTGACGGACGTGTCTGCCGATTGCATCTGCTGAACCCATCCTGCGTATAGATAAAGAATGAAAAAAGCGCGCAAGCCCCTGGGCCGCTGGTCCTTCGTCAAATGGCTGTTCATCGTCCCCATCGCATTGTTCATCGCGGTGCAGCTGTATTTCCTCGCGCAGATCTGGTGGTGGCGCGACCATGAGCCGGGCATGACGGCATTCATGCGCCAGCAGTTGTCGGTCATGCAGGAAAAGAACCCGGATGCAAAGATCGTCCAGAAATGGGTGCCATACGAGCGCATCTCGAACAACCTGAAGCGGGCCGTCATCGCGTCCGAGGATGCCAATTTTTCCGATCACGACGGGGTCGACTGGGAAGCGCTGGAAAAAGCCTACGAGCGCAATGAGAAGCGCAAGAAGGTCACGCACGGCGGTTCCACGATCACGCAGCAGCTGGCGAAGAACCTGTTCCTGTCCGGCTCGCGCAGCTACCTGCGCAAGGGCCAGGAACTGATCATCGCGTACATGCTGGAAACGCTGATGGACAAGCGCCGGATTTTCGAGATCTACCTGAACGTCGTCGAATTCGGCCGCGGCATCTATGGCGCCGAGGCGGCGGCGCGGCATTACTACAAGGTGCCGGCCGCGAAACTGGGCGCGGCGCAGGCGGCGCGCCTGGCCGTGATGCTGCCCAATCCCCGTTATTACGATGCCCACCGCGATACGCGCTACCTGAACCGGCGCACCCAGATCATCCTGCGGCGCATGAATTCGGCCGAGCTGCCGTAGCCAAAGCGACAAACAGGCGCATTTAAATAGATTCCGCTGGTAAAAGTGGCTCTCCGGTCTGGTCCCGGCCGGGGCTTTGCCTGTACACTTGCGCTGTTTTATTTTTTGCGTCCTGCAAGTGTCCAGAATCCCAGCCGGCTGAGAGTGCCTATGATTAATGTCTTCGTTCTACAAAATGGCCGGCTGAACCAGGTTCCCATCGAAACGCGCGAAGACCTTGAACAAGTGGCACCGGTATGGGTCGACCTGACCGACCCGGACGACGACGAGCGCGCCTGGGTCAAGGCCATCTACGGCGTGACCCTGCCGGGCGAGGACGAAGTCAAGGACATCGAAGCATCGGCCCGCTACTACGAAGCGGAAAACGGCGACCTGCACCTGCGGACCGACTTCCTGCTCGAAGAAGACGACGGCCCGTCGCGCATCGTCACCGTCGCCTTCATCCTGGCGCGCAAGATGCTGTTCTCCGTCCACACGGACGACCTGCCGGTGTTCCGCCTGGTGCGCATGCGCGCCCGCTCGCGGCCCGGTTCCATCGTCGATTACATGGACGTGCTGCTGGACCTGTACGCCACCGATGCCGAGTACTCGGCCGATGCGCTGGAAGGCATCTACAAGAACCTGGAAGAAGTGTCGTTCCGCGTGCTGCAGGAAGAATTCACCGACAAGGACGCAGCCGACGCGCTGTCGGCCATCGCCCACGAGGAAGACTTGAACGGCCGTATCCGCCGCAACATGATGGATACGCGGCGCGCCGTCAGCTTCCTGATGCGCGGGCGCCTGCTCAATTCCGAGCAGTTCGAGGAAGCCCGGCAGATCCTGCGCGACATCGAATCGCTGGACGGCCACACGTCCTTCCTGTTCGACAAGATCAACTTCCTGATGGATGCCACCGTCGGCTTCATCAACATCAACCAGAACAAGATCATCAAGATCTTCTCGGTGGCCAGCGTGGCCTTCCTGCCGCCGACCTTGATCGCCAGCGTGTACGGCATGAACTTCGACTTCATGCCGGAACTGAAATGGACGCTGGGTTATCCATGGGCATGGGGCCTGATGATCACCAGCGCCATCGCGCCGTTCCTGTATTTCCGGCACCGGGGCTGGCTGAAGTAGGCATTTCCGCCCTGTATTCATGCACGATGGGGGCGAGCCTCCAGCGGCATGCCTGCCGATTCCCGGTTCTTCCTGTTCTGCAGGTTCAGGAAGATATTGGCCGTCATGGCCAGGATCGAGACGGCGGCGGAAATCTCCGAGATGACCAGCACCGGCAGGATCTGGGCGTCTCCGGTCAGCAGCACGTAGGCGAGCGAACCCATCATGAGCGGCAATGCCAGGTTGAGCAGCCAGAAATGGATGCGCGCCAGCGTCGTGCTGCCCGTTTGCGGGAAGACCGTGTAGATGAGTCCGGAAATGGCCAGCGTCGTCCAGCCCAGCAGGTTGACGTGCGCATGCACGGGCCGCAACGTGAAATTCTGGCTGGCGCCCATGCCGATGCCGATGGCCACGCCGACCACCAAGTAAAGGACGGCCAGCTTGATCCAGACGATGCCGGACTGTGCTTGTTGCGGTTGGACAGAATCGCTGTGCATGATGACTTCTCCGTGTGATCGAGTGAAGCAGCGGATTCTAAAGACCGGATGTCATCGAAATGTCGGAAGATTGTCGGCATAAGAAGTTCTTACGGTTGCCCGGTGAATGCACCGGGAGGGCAACCGGAGCAACAAAAAAGGACGGTTGCCCGTCCTTTTTCAGTGCGAACCGCGGCGCGCGCTTATTTCAGCCGCGCAAACACCCGCCGGGCCGCTTCGATGGTTTCATCGATGACCGCATCGTCGTGAGCGGCGGAAACAAAGCCCGCTTCGAACGCGGCGGGCGCGAAATACACGCCTTCATCGAGCATGGCGTGGAAGAACTCGTTGAACCTGGCCCGGTCGCCCGCCATCATTTCCGCGTAGTTGCGCGGCGCCTCGGCGCTGAAGTACAGGCCGAACATGCCGCCCTGGTAATCGGCGCAGAACGTCACGCCTTCCTGGAACGCGGCATCGGTCAGGCCTTCGGCCAGGCGTTTCGCGGTGGCTGTCAGGCGTTCGTAGAAGCCCGGTTCCTGGATCAGTTTCAACGTCGTCATGCCGGCGGCAACGGCGATCGGGTTGCCGGACAGCGTGCCGGCCTGGTAGACGGCCCCGACCGGCGACATATTGCTCATCAACTCGGCGCTGCCGCCGAAGGCCGCCACCGGCAGGCCGCCGCCGATGACCTTGCCCAGCGCGGTCAGGTCCGGCTTGATGCCGTACAGGCCCTGGGCGCCGGCCAGGCCGACGCGGAAGCCGCACATCACCTCGTCGAAGATCAGCAGCGCGCCGTGCCGCGTGCACAGCTCGCGCAGCGCCTGCAGGAACTCAGGCGACGCCTTGATCAGGTTCATGTTGCCGGCCACCGGTTCGACGATCACGCAGGCGATCTCGTCGCCGTATTCGGCGAACGCTTCCTCGATGCCCGGCACGTCGTTATAGTCCAGCACCAGCGTGTGCTTGACGAAGTCTTCCGGCACGCCGGCGGAGGTGGGATTGCCGAACGTGAGCAGGCCGCTGCCCGCCTTGACCAGCAGCGAATCGGCATGGCCGTGGTAGCAGCCTTCGAACTTGACGATCTTGTCGCGGCCGGTGGCGCCGCGCGCCAGGCGCAGCGCGCTCATCGTGGCCTCGGTGCCGGACGATACCAGGCGCACCTGCTCGATCGACGGCACCAGGCGGGCGATTTCCTCGGCCATTTCCACTTCGCCCTGCGTCGGCGCGCCGAACGACAGGCCGCGGGTGGCCGCTTCCTGCACGGCCTTCACCACCTGCGGGTGCGCATGGCCGACGATGGCCGGGCCCCAGGAGCCGATGTAGTCGATGTAGCGCTTGCCGTCGGCATCCCAGAAGTACGGGCCTTCGGCACGGGTGATGAAGCGCGGGGTGCCGCCCACGGAGCGGAAGGCGCGCACCGGCGAGTTGACGCCGCCGGGCGTGGTCTTCTGCGCGCGTTCGAACAGCACATCGTTTTGGGAAATCGTCATTGCTTGTCCTTTGTGTCGGTTGCCGCTATCGCGTGGAAGCGGTTCGGCACCAGCCGGCCCATGCCGTAGCGCTGGGCGTTGCGCAGGGCGCCGAAAGTGTATTGCTGGGCGAGGTCGACGGCTTGCGGCAGCGGCAGGCCGCGTGCCATGTAGGCCGCGATCGCGCCGGACAGCACGCAGCCGGCGCCGACGAACGGACCGGGAAGGTGCTGCCACCGGTCGTGGCGGATCACGCCGCCGTCGCCGTACAGCGTATTGGCGCGCAGGCCCGATTCCGAGCGCGACGTGCCGGCCGGGGTGCCCGTCACCAGCACGTATTCGCAGCCCAGGTCGATCAGGTGCTGGGCATCGTCGCCCATCGTCTCGCCGTTCGACAGGTCGCGCCACGTTTCGGCCATGCGCCCCAGTTCGACCTGCGACAGCATCAGCAGCGTGGCCTGCGGCACCAGCAGCTGGCGCAGCACCGTGAGCAGTTCTTCCGGGTCCGTCTGTTCGGACAGCGGCGGCAATTGCGAGCCGAACGGGTCGAGGATCAGCGGCGCGTCCGGATAATCGGAGACCACTTCGGCGATCGATGAAATGTGTTCCATCTGGTCGACCGCGCCGATCTTGAACGCGGCCACCTGTACATCTTCCAGCACCACCCGGGCCTGGTCGGATACCCAGTCCGGTTCCACGTGCTGCTGGTCTTCCACGCGGGCGCTGTCGCCAATGAGCAAGGCGGTCGTGACCGACAGGCCCTGGCATCCGAGCGCGGCGAAAACGCCGATGTCGGAATGCACGCCCACTGCGCCGATCGGATCGGCCACGCCGAATGTCAGGATGAGGGGTGATGTTTGGTTTTGCACGGCCAGTAGATTAAGATACCCGATTCGGCATTTTACTTGATTGAGGGTGGTACAACGTGAGCGGCAATAATGTAGAAAATAACGTCCGGCAAAACAGCACGGCGGAATTCAAAAGCTGGATGTGCCTGATTTGCGGCTGGATCTATGATGAAGAAGCGGGCCTGCCCGAAGAGGGTATTGCGCCGGGTACGCGCTGGGAAGACGTGCCGATGAACTGGACGTGTCCGGAATGCGGTGCACGCAAGGACGACTTCGAAATGGTGATGCTCTAAAAAGCCGAGTGAGGGGACCCGATAATCCTATCGCGCAGCGCTTGTGGTGGGACCTCGATAAACCTATTGCGCAACGCCAGCCGCTGGTCTCCGGTACTCGCCGTACCTGAGTACGGCTCCGTTCCTCAACCAGGTCTGACGTCGCTCATTACGGTTTCTCGAGGCCCCGAGGCGCCTGCTGGAAAAGCGGTTCGCTACCGATATCGATGCGCAGTTACAAGTCCGAGGTCGCTCATTACGGTTTCTCGAGGCCCCGAGGCGCACGTAAGGGACCTCAATTTCCGTAGGGATTTACTGTCCGCCCCTTGGTTTTTCCCTGTGCTATCGTTAGGGAAACAGGTGGATACATTTTATGACGACGACGCCGCAAGCGAACGGTTTGACCATCATGGTGATCGATGACAGCAGCACGATCCGCCGGTCGGCCGAGATATTCCTGAGCGGGGCCGGTTATGACGTGGTGCTTGCCGAGGACGGGTTCGATGCGCTGGCCAAGATCGTCGACCACCAGCCGGCCCTGATTTTCTGTGACATCCTGATGCCCCGGCTGGACGGTTACCAGACCTGCGCGCTGATCAAGAAAAGCGCGAAATTCCATGCCACGCCCGTGCTGATGCTGTCGTCCAGGGACGGCCTGTTCGACCGCGCGCGCGGCGCGATGGTCGGCTCGGCCGCCTACCTTACCAAACCCTTCAGCAAGGACAGCCTGCTGGCCGCGGTGCGCGAGCATGCCGGCGCCGGGCGTCCATAACGAGAGCACGCCATGGCCATCCACAGAATCCTGATCGTCGACGATTCCCCCACCGAACGCTATTACCTGACCGATATCCTGGCCCGCAACGGCTATGCGGTCACCACCGCCGGGAGTGGCGAAGAAGCGCTGGTCCGCATTCGCGTCGACAAGCCGGAACTGATCCTGATGGACGTGGTGATGCCGGGCGCGAACGGCTTCCAGGTCACGCGCTCGATCGCCCGCGATCCCGAGCTGCAGCATGTGCCGGTGATCATCTGCTCGTCGAAGAACCAGGAAACGGACCGCATCTGGGGCCTGCGCCAGGGGGCCAAGGATTATCTCGTCAAGCCGGTCAGCGCCGCCGAGCTGCTGTCCAAGATCGAAGCGCTGGGCTGATGGGGGACGCGGCCACCGATTCCGGCGAGCGCCGCAGCCGGCTGCGGCAGTACCAGGTGCAACTGCTGGAGCGGATGCAGGCGGCGCAGGGCGCCGATACGACGGCCGCGCGCGAGCTGGGTGCACTGATCGGTGCACGCCACTGCCTGCTGGACCTGACGCAGCTGGGCGAAATCGTGCCGTACCAGCCGGCGGCCGCGGTGCCGCTGACGCAGCCGTGGTACCTGGGCCTGGCCAATGTGCGCGGCAACCTGCTTGGCGTGATCGACCTGGCCGCCTATATCGGCGACGGCTTCGGCGAAGGACCGGGACACGCCACCGAAGACGGGGCGGGCGCGCATGCGGTCCATGCGCCGCCCGCCGGCCCGGAAACCCGCCTGCTGACGTTTGCCGCCGGCATGGGGCTGCCCTGCGCGCTGCTGGCAAACCGCGTGCTGGGCCTGCGCCGGCTGGCCGACATGCGGCCCGATGGCAGCGACGCGGCGGCGCCCGGCTGGTGCGCCGGGCGGTACATCGACGATGGGGGCCAGCCATGGACCCGGCTCGACCTGGCCGGACTGGCGCGCGAGCCGCGCTTCCTGCAGGTCGGCCTGCAGGCAAGCCAGCCAGCGGGCCTGGCCGAGGCCCGATAGGCGAGAGAAAGAAGAAGCGATGCGATTCAAGTTTTCACGGGCCGGCACGCAGGAACCGTCCGGCTTCCCTCCCGATTCCCGCCTTGCCGACGGCGATTCCCGCCTAGCCGACGGCGATTCCCGCTTTACCGACGGCGACTCGCGCTTTACCGACGGCGATTCCCGGTTCGCCGACGATGCCACCGGGACCGACCGGCCGCTGCGCCTGCGCGATGCGCTGCGCCGCGGCGGCACCGGGGGCGCGGTGGCACCCGCACCGGCACGGCTGCCGCTGATCGGCCACCTGCCGGCGCAGCGGCAGCTCAGTTTTCTCGTCACCACGCTGGCCGTCGTGCTGGCCTTGTCCGCCGCCCTGGTCGCGCTGAATGCCCGGCACAGCGCGGCCGATGCCGCGGCCACGCAGGTGGCCGGCGATGCGCTGATGCACTCGCAGCGCATCGGCAAGGCCGCGCCGAACGCCTTGCAAGGCAACGAAGACGCGTTCCGCCAGCTCGCCGAAAGCCGGCGCGAACTGGACGGCGACCTGGCGCTGCTGGGTGGCGGCGGCAGTTACCGGGGCCGCAGCGTCGCGGCGGCCCCGGCCTCATTGCAGCCAGCCGTCGAGGACGTCCGTTCGAAATGGGCCGCCACCGCGAAAGCGGCCGATACGCTGCTGGGGCACCGGGATGACCTGGCCGGCGTCGACAAGTCGCTGCGCGCACTGGAGGCGCTGGCCCCGCAACTGCTGGCGCAAGCCGAGGCGATCGCGGCGCTGCGGCTGCAGCGCGGTGCCGGCGCGCGCGAGATCGCCGCACTGGGCCGGCTGACGATGCTGACGCAGCGGATGAGCCTTGGCACCGCCGGGTTCACGGCGGCCGGCGGCATCCGTTCGGAAACGGCATTCCAGCTGGGGCGCGACATCACGGCGTTCCGCGCCATCGTGGATGCTTTGCTGGATGGCGGCAACGCCGGCGGCGAGGGTGCCGGCATTGCCGCCGTGCGCGAGCCGGACGTGCGCGAACGCCTTGCCGTGTTGCGGGCGGGCTTCGAGCAATACCAGGCCGGCGCCGGCGCGATCCTTGGCCGGCTCGACCGGCTGCTGGCCGCGCGCAATGCCGAACGGCTGATTTTCGGCCAGAACGAGAACCTGCGCGAAAGCCTCGTGCGCCTGCTGGACGGCTACCGTACCGCGCAGGAAACCCTCAACTGGACGTTCTGGCTGATGGTCGCGGGCGGCATGCTGACGTTGCTGACGGGCGCCGCGATCGGCCGCGTGCTGCTGCAGGATTCCTACGACCGCACGCGCGGCGCCGAGCGCCGGCGCCAGCGTGCCGAGGAACAGCGGCTGCAGGCGCAGCGCCAGGAAGAGGAAGCCAGGGCCGCCAACGCGCAAAACCAGGCCGCGATCCTGCGGCTGATGAACGAGCTGCAGGAAGTGGCCGATGGCGACCTGACCGTGCAGGCCACCGTGTCCGAAGACATCACGGGCGCGATCGCCGATTCCGTCAACTACACGGTCGAGGAATTGCGCGGCCTGGTGGGGCGCGTGACGGCGACGGCCGGGCAGGTGGCCGCCGCATCCGGCCAGGCACAGGATATTTCCACCGCACTGCTGTCCGCTTCGCAGCAGCAGGCGCGCGAGATCCGCGATACCAGCGCGACCGTGCTGCGCATGGCGGCCGAGATCACGGACGTATCGAAGTCGGCGGCCGAGTCGGCGGACGTGGCGCGCCGCTCGGTGGCCGCGGCGCGCCAGGGGGCCGCGGCGGTGCAAGACGCGATCGCCGGCATGCACGGGATCCGCGAGCAGATCCAGGAAACCAGCAAGCGCATCAAGCGGCTGGGCGAATCGTCGCAGCAGATCGGTGAAATCACCGAACTGATTTCCGACATCACCGGGCAGACCAACGTGCTGGCACTGAACGCGGCGATCCAGGCGGTGTCCGCCGGCGAGGCGGGACGCGGCTTTTCCGTGGTGGCCGAGGAGGTGCAGCGGCTGGCGGAACGGTCGGCCGACAGCGCCAAGCAGATCGGCGCGCTGGTGCGCACCATCCAGGCCGACACGCACGATGCGGTGGCGGCGATGGAACGGTCGACCCATGGCGTGGTCGAAGGCGCGCGGCTGTCCGATGCGGCCGGCGCCGCGCTGGAAGACATCGAGCGCGTATCGAACCAGCTGGCCGAGCTGATCGAAGGCATGTCGCACGCCACCGGCACGCAGGCGGCTTCGGCCAGCGGCGTGGCGCGGCACATCGGCCACATCCTGCAGGCCACGGAACAGGCGCAGGCGGGCACGCAGCAGACCGCGCAATCGGTGCGCGAGCTGTCGGTGCTGGCCCAGCAGCTGAAGGATTCCGTGTCGCGCTTCCGCATCGGCAACCCAACAACCTGAACAAGCAGCGAGACCATGAGCGAGACCGATTACCCGACCAATTCCTTTGATCCCGGCCCGCTGTCGTGGGTAATGGGCGAGGTCCGCGAGGCGCTGGGCCGTTCGCGCACGGCATTGTTCGAGGCCGGCGGCCTGGAACCGGAAGACCAGGCCACGGCGCTGCGGCTGGCCAAGTCGCACCTGCACCAGGCGCACGGTGCGCTGCAGATGGTGGATGTGGAGGGCGTGGAGGCCATCACGCGGCTGGCCGAGGAAGCGCTGGACCGCTTCAAGGACGGCAGCGTGAAATGCAGCGCCGACCACGTGGGGGCGATCGGGCGGCTGTACGGCGCGCTCGTCGAATACCTGGAAGAACTGCTGGACGGCGCGCCGTCGCAGCCGGTGCGGCTGTTCCCGTATTACGCGGCGGTGCAGCAGATGCTGGGCGCGCCCCGCATCCACCCGGCCGACCTGTTCTTTCCCGACCTGGCGCGGGAACCGTCGCTGCCGGTGCGGGATGGCGGAGATGGAGCGGGCGGGGATGGAGCGGGCGGGGAGGTGGACTATGGCGCGCTGAGGCAGCGCTTCGAGCGCGCGCTGCTGCCGTACCTGAAATCGGGCGATCCGGCCCAGGCGCAGCCGCTGGCCGGGGTCATCGGCGAGGTGGCGGCGGCCCAGGCCGTGCCGCGCGGCCGCGTGTTCTGGCTGGCATTGCAGGCATTCGCGGAACTGGTGGTGGCGGGCCACGTGCCGGGCGGCGTCTACGTCAAGCAATTGTTCGGCGCGGCCAACCTGCAGATGCGCCGGCTGGCGCAAGGGGCCCCGGAAACGCCGGACGCGGTGCTGCGCGACGCACTGTTCTTCATCGCCGCGGCGGAACCGGAACACGTGGCGCCGCTGGCGCGCGACGTGCGTGCCGGCTTCGCGCTGGACGGCATGGTGCCGCCCGACTACGCGGCCGAGCGCTACTGCCGGATCGATCCGGAAGCGCTGGCCCGCGCGCGGGAAGGGCTGGACGACGCCCGCGCCGCCTGGCAGCGGCTGGAAGCGGGCGACGCCACCGCGCAAGCCGGTTTTGGCCAGGCGGTGGCGCTGGTGGCCGCCGCCGGCGACAAGCTGGGCGTGACGCCGCTGGCCAGCCTGATGCGTCAGCTGGCTGCGGTGGCCGATGTCGGCCGCAACGAAGCGCTGGGGCTGGAAATGGCGACGGCGCTGCTGTTCGCCGGCCACGCACTGGACCAGATCCGGCACCTGCCGGACGACTTCGCGGCCAGCGCGGCCACCATCGGCGCGCGGCTCGCCGCGCTGGCGGCAGGGCAGCAACCGCCGGAGCCGGCGCAGTGGCAGCAGGGCCTGGCGCAGCGGCTGCGGCAGGACGATACCGTGGCGGCGCTGGCGCAGCAGATGAAGGTGGCGCTGCGCGACGTGGAGCGCGGGCTGGACGACTTCGCGGCCGACCCGGCGGCCCGGCCGCAACTGGCCGCCCTCGATGGGGTGCTGCACCAGCTCGAAGGGGCGGTGGCCATCACCGACCAGCCGGACGCGCAGGCCGCCGTCGCCCATGTGCGCCGGCAGGTGGCCGCGCTGGCTGCCGGCCCCGCTGCCGATACTTCCCCCGGCGAGGCGGCACAGCTCGATCGTCTCGCGCACAACGTGGGCGCGCTCGGCTTTTTCGTCGACATGCTGGCCCAGAATGCCGCCGGGGCGCGCGAGCGCTTTGCATTCGATGCCGTCCAGGGGACTTTCCGCGCGGTGCCGCTGCGCAAGATCGCCGGGCCTGAATCGATTCCCGTGCTGGACGAGGAAGTGCCGGCGCCGGCGGAACCGGCGCCATCCGCCGGCCTTGCCGCCATGGAGCCCGGCGCGAGCGACGCGGTCATCGAGGAAGAACTGCTGGAAATCTTCATCGGCGAAGCGCAGGAGGTACTGGCGTCCATCCACGCCACGCTGGCCGGGCCGGATGCCGGCAATCCGGGGAACCTGGCACCGCTGCGCCGCGCCTTCCACACGCTCAAGGGCAGCGGCCGCATGGTCGGCCTGAACCAGTTCGCCGACGCGGCGGGCGCGCTCGAGAAAGTGCTGAACGCATGGCTGGCCGATGGGCGCCCCGCCGATGCGGCGCTGGCCGGCCTGCTGGCGTGGACCGCGGCCGAACTGGATGCCTGGGTCGGCGAGCTGGTGGCCAAGGGCATTTCGCCGCGCAGCGCGGCACCGGTGGCGGCCGCCGCCGCACAGGTGCTGGCGGGGCGGCCTTTCGTGGCGCCGGGCAGTGCGGCGGGCCACGCCGCGCCTGCCGTCGAACCGCCACCGGCCGAGCCGTATGTCACGGATGAAAACGCGACGGAAGCGGCGGCCGAACCGGCAATGGCACCGGCAATGGCACCGGCAATGGAACCGGCATTGGAACCGGTAAGCGAAGCAGGCGCAAGCGCTCCCGACACACCGGTGGCGCCGGTCGGCGAGGACATGCGCTTCGTCGGCCGGCTGGCCGTGCCGGCACCGCTGTTCGACATCTACGTGGCCGAAGCCACGGCGCTGGCGGACGCGCTGGCGCGTCAGTTCGACATCTGGCGCCGCCAGGGCGAACTCGATCCGGACGCGCTGCACCTGGCCCATACGCTGACCGGCACCTCGGCCACGGTGGGCTTCAAGGCGTTGCGCGAACTGGCCTTCGCGCTGGAGACCACGCTGCAGGCCGCACCGGCCGCTCTGCACGACCCGGCGCAGCACGACCTGTTCGATCTCGTCACCGGCCGCATGCGTGGCATGCTGGACAGCTTTGCCGGCGGCACCATGCCGCCCGACCAGCCGGAACTGATCGCCGCGCTGGAACGGCTGCGCGACGAACTGGCCCGTGCCCACGCGGCCGGACCGGACGTGGCCGCGCGGCTCGACGGCATGCTGGCAGGGGCGGCCGCAGCGCTGCCGGTGGATGAGCTGGCGGACCGGCTCGACACGCTGTTTACAGACACGTACCACGCGCTGCTCGCCGATCCGCCGGCGCTGCCGGAGCGCGGCGCGCCGCTGCCGCTGCGGCCGAAGCTGGCCACGCAGGACGAGTCGATCGACGACCTGTTCGACGCCGCGTTCGACGATGCCTTCGCCGCGCCGCCGCTGACGCAGGCCGCGGTGCCGCAACTGTCGCTGGTGCCACCGCCGAAGCCGCCAGCCGGTGAAGAAGCCGGCGTGCCGGCACCCGCCGTGGAAGCGGTTGAAGAAGTGGATGAGCTGGTCGGCGTACCGGCGGTTGCCGCGGAAGAGGCCAAAGAAGAGGCCAAAGAAGAGACCAAAGAAGAGGCCAAAGACAAGACCGAAGAAGCGGACGAGGACGCCGACGAGCCGGACGTGCAGGTGCTGGCGCTGCTCGAACCGGAGCCGGACATGCCGGCGGTGGCCGACGAACTCGATCCGGACCTGCTGCCCGTCTTCCTCGAAGAAGGCGCCGACCTGCTGCCGCAGGTCGGTGCCGCGCTGCGCGCGTGGCAGCATGCGCCGGCCGATACGGCCCATCCGGCCACGCTGCAGCGCGTGCTGCACACGCTCAAGGGAAGCGCGCGGATGGCCGGCGCGATGCGCCTCGGACAGCATGCGCACGACATGGAGACCCACATCGAACGCATGGACAGTCCGGTGCCGGCGGCGTTCGACGACTTGCTGGCCCATTACGATCACGCGTTGCTGCTGTTCGAGCAATTGCAGCAGCCGCAGGAAACGGCGGTGGCGCCCACGCCTGCCGGCACGCCTTCCGATACGCCTTCCGACCGCTCCGCACCGGCAGCCCAGGTGCCGCTGGTGAGGGTGCGCGCCGACATCCTCGACCGCCTCGTCAATCAGGCCGGCGAGGTGGCGATCACCCGTTCGCGCCTTGAAAACGAAGTGGGCGCACTGCGCACCGCACTGGCCGATTTCGAGGACAACCTGGGCAAGCTGCGCCAGCAACTGCGCGAAGTGGAGATGCAGGCCGAGTCGCAGCTGGCATCGCAGGCCGCCTCGCGCCTGTCGGCGCAGGGCGAGCGCGAATTCGATCCGCTCGAGTTCGACCGTTACACGCGCCTGCAGGAACTGACGCGGATGATGGCCGAAAGCGTCGACGACGTGGCGTCGTTCCATGCCGGGCTGCTGCAATCGGTGGACAGCGCCAGCGACGACCTGGTGCAGCAGGCGCGCCTGACGCGCGAACTGCAGCGCGACCTGCTGCGCGTGCGGATGGTGCCGTTCGCCAGTATCGCCGAGCGGCTGTACCGGGTGGCGCGGCAGGGTGCCAAGGAGCTGGACAAGCGCGTCAACCTCGATATCCGCGGCGGCTCCGTCGAGATGGACCGGAGCGTGCTGGAACGGATGGCCGGGCCGTTCGAACACCTGCTGCGCAACGCGATCGTGCACGGCATCGAAGCGCGCGCGGCGCGTACCGCCGCGGGCAAGCCGGAAACGGGCGAAGTGGTGGTGCAGGCCAGCCAGCAGGGCAACGAAATCGTGCTGGAATTTGCCGATGACGGTGCCGGCCTCGACCTCGACCGCATCCGCGCCAGGGCGCGCGAGCGCGGCCTGCTGGGGGATGACGATGCGGCGGACGCGGAGATTGCCGGCCTGATCTTCGAGCCGGGTTTTTCCACCGCGGCGGCGCTGACCGAACTGGCCGGCCGCGGCGTGGGCATGGACGTGGTGCGTTCCGAGGCGCAGGCCCTGGGCGGGCGGATCGATACGCATACGGTGCCGGGGCAGGGCACGCGCTTCACGATCCACCTGCCGCTGACACTGGCCGTCACGCAGGTGGTGCTGCTGGCCGCCGGCGGGCGCACGCATGCCGTGCCCGCCGCGCTGGTGGAACAGGTGCTGCAGGTAAAGGGCACGGCGCTGGACGAAGCGGCCGGCCGCGTCGACGTGGCCGGCCAATCGCAGGCGCTGCCGCTTCACTACCTGCCGGCGCTGCTGGGCGAGGCGCGGGCACGGCCGCTGGCGCAGCGCACGGTGCCGGTGCTGGTGCTGCGTGCCGGTACCGGGCGCCTGGCGCTGCGGGTCGACGAGGTGCTGGGCAACCGCGAAGTGGTCGTCAAGAATACCGGGCCGCAGCTGGCCCGCGTGCCGGGCATTGCCGGTGCCACCGTGCTGGGCTCCGGAGAGATCGTGCTGATCCTGAATCCGGTCGTGCTGGCCCAGCACCTGGCGCAGCACCCGGGCCTGCAGGCGCCGCTCCCGGCCGTGCACGCGGCGGCCGGCACCATCATGGTGGTCGACGATTCGCTGACCGTGCGCAAGGTAACGCAGCGGCTGCTGGAACGGGAAGGCTACACGGTGCTGCTGGCGAAAGACGGCGTCGAAGCGCTCGAGCAGGTCGCCGCGCACAAGCCGGACCTGATGCTGGTCGATATCGAAATGCCGCGGATGGATGGTTTCGACCTGACGCGCCACGTGCGCGCCGATCCCGCCACGGCCGACATCCCGATCATCATGATCACGTCGCGCAGTGCCGACAAGCACCGCAACCTGGCGCTGCAACTGGGCGTGAACGCGTATTTCGGCAAGCCTTACCAGCAGACCGTGCTGCTGGGGGCGATTGCCGGCCTGCTGCCGGTGCGGGGGGAGGCGGGCGGGCGATAACGTGACGCATGGCATTCCGCATGCGACCTGCTATCCTGTTCGGAACCCGTGCGGAAATGCCCGGTAATGGGTTTCCGCCCACGGGCGACAGTTCTGCAGGGCATTGAAGTCATCAACGATATTCAGAAGCCGGTCATATTGCTGAGTAAGTGCGATGAGGAAGCCATACGCTCATGGACGAAGAATATAGAGGCTGCCGCCGAACCAACTATGTCCACGCCGCCTATGTCGAGGCGGCCATTCACATCAACAAGGTGCTGGGCTCCGATCGCGCTTACTGGATACTGATCCGTGAGAACGTGCCGGCGTCCGTCATCGACCGGATCGTCAAGAGCCAGGATGGGCGATTGCGGCGCAAGGATCGCCGCTACGCCGCCCGCCGCGCAACGATCACTGGAGCCGAACAGGACCCGCTGTTCGACGACCAGCGCGGCGACCAGCTGACTTCCCAGCGCATCGAAGTGGCGCTGGTATTCAAGACGATGCTTGGAACCGACGCCGCCGCGGAGTACTTGCGCAAAGCCGGCGTGCCCATCTGGACAACGGCGCGGGTACTCGGATCCGCGAAAAGACGGCCATCGCCGGCAATCGTGGTCGAGTGATTCCCCGGCGTTCATGTTGCCGGGCGTGACGGATGAACGTTGTCCCGCAGTCATGCATCTTTGCTGCTCCGGGCGCAATGAAACCTTGCAAACAGCCTGCTTGCCCTGATCTGCTTCCTGATACACCACGCAGCAAGGCGCTTGACCAATCGATGCCGGTCGCCTGTGCCGCCTGTTCATGAAAGCAGGGAATATGAATATCTATCGCGCCGAAGGTCTCGCCGCCTATGCCGAGTATGCGAAAGCCGCGGGAGAGGAATATGCCGTTGCCCATGAACTGGCGCAGTGCGCCAAGGTCGAGGTCTACCACCTGCTTGCCGCGGAACTGTTTATCCGGGTCAAGGAGGCCCGGCAGGCGGCCACGGTGGCGTTTGAAAAATTGACGCGTTTCGAAGGCGAAATGGCTGTCGGCCGGTGACCGCAGGCGGTGAGCCGGCGGCTATTCCCGCATTCGTGGTCCGCACGCCTGGCTGGGTCTTCAACGCGTGGCCGGATCGTCAACGAAGCCCGGCTCTTCAGAGCGTCTGGTCCAGGCCATGGCTGTCCCGCCAATGCATGACCCGCCGTTCCGAAGGCCGGCCCGACAGCACGCGTTCGATCACATCATGCGGAACTTCGCCGGAAGACAGCAGTGCCTTCGCATAGGAGAGGTGGAAAACCTCTCTCAGGATAAGGGCAGCATCGACCAGCGCTGCGAGTCCGGCATCCTGGCGAATCATGATGGGCTCCGGTGAAAACCGCGCATCAAGACCGACGGTCATGGCCTTTCAACGGCACGGATCGCCGTCAGGTTGACATATTATTCACTTATATCTGCCGGCTCTGCAGGAGCTCCCGTGAGACCGTGCTTCACGGTCAGCCACGCGCCTTGACGACCTCGAAACGTTCCAGGGTCCTTTGCCGCGCTTCGGCGTGGTCGACGATGGGGGCCGGGTAGCCGTCCGCGCCGCCGTTCAGCCACGGCGCATGGATTTCTTTCGGCGACAGCTGGCGCAGCTGCGGCAGGTAATGCCGGATGAATTCGCCGTCCCGGTCGAACCGCTCCGATTGCGTGACCGGGTTGAAGATCCGGAAGAACGGCTGCGCATCGCAGCCGCTCGATGCCGCCCACTGCCAGCCGCCGTTGTTGGACGCCAGTTCGTAATCGTTCAGTTTCAGCGCGAAATACGCCTCGCCGCGTTTCCAGTCGATGCCCAGGTCCTTGCACAGGAAGCTGGCGGTCACCATGCGCAGCCGGTTGTGCATGAAGCCGGTGGTGTTGAGCTGGACCATGGCGGCATCGACCAGCGGGTAGCCGGTGCGGCCGTCGCACCATGCGGCAAACAGCGCGTCGGCCGCCGGGCCGGTTTCCCAGTCCACCTTGTCGTACAACGGCTTGAACGACGCATGGACGACGTGCGGGTTGTGGAACAGGATCATCTGGTAGAAATCGCGCCACACCAGTTCGGACAGCCACGTGGCGCCGCCTTCGCCGGCCTGCCCGCGCTCCGACAGTTGCAGTACCGTGCGCACCAGGTGGCGGATCGACACGGTGCCGAAGCGCAGGTGCAGCGACAGGTGCGACGTGCCGTCGCGCGCCGGATAATCGCGTTCGGTACCGTACCCGGCCAGGTGCGGCTGGAAGGCTTCGAACAGCGCGGCTCCACCAGCCATGCCCGGCGCGATGCCGACAGCGGACAGGTCGGTGCCGTCAAAACCGATGTCTTGCAGCGCAAGCAATTGCGAGCGGCCCGGGGCAAAAGCGGCCGTGTGCGGCTCGATCGACCATGGCGCGAGCGCATCGGGCTGCGCTTCGAGGCGCTTTTTCCACGCGTTTTTGTAAGGCGTGAACACGCCGAGCGGCTTGCCCGCCTGCGACAGCACTTCACTCCGGGCAAAGATCACGTGGTCCTTGAACAGCGCCAGCGTGCGGCCCGCCGCGGCCAGCGATTCGCCGACGGCGCTGTCGCGCGCGATCGCGGCCGGGTCGTAGTCTTCGTTGGCGTACACGGCAGCGACGTCCAGTTCGGCCGCCAGCGCCGGGATCTCGCGGCGCGCGTCGCCATGCCGGACGATCAGGTGGCCACCCAAAGCCTCCAGTTCAGTCGCGAGCTCCGCCAGCGAGGCATGAATGAAGGCGACGCGGCGGTCGTCGCGCGGCAAGCCGTCCAGGATCGGGCCGTCGAAGACGAAGGTACAGAAGACAGGGGCGCCCGCCAGCAGCGCATGGTGCAGGGCGGCATGATCGAAGGCGCGCAGGTCGCGGCGGAACCACACGAGGGCGCCGCGCGGAGTGGAATTGCTTTGGGGCATGTTAAAGCTCAAGTTGAATGGGAAATTATTGCCTACCATCAGTTTACGGGGCGCCGTCCTGGTTTGGATGGCCGATCCGGCAATTCATAGTAAACTGTCGATGTGGCGGCGAGTTTCCGCCAGTCATTACAGTAGTGCAGCAATAGCGCAGCAACTTCGCAGCAGCTTTGAAGCAATTCTGCAGCGACCTTGCGGCAACCTCGCAGCAACATCACAGCAACATTACAGTTACAACAGTCCAGCAAAGAGAGCAGCTTATGAAGAAGAGCAAAGTGAGCAAACCGCTACCTGTGCCCGGGCTGTTACAGGAAAGCGGCTCCCCACTGCACACGATGGAACCGAAGGAAGCCTCCGCGACGCCCGCGCTGAACCTGGCGAACCACTTCCTGATCGCGATGCCGTCGATGCAGGATCCCGTATTCGGCGGCACCGTCGTCTACGTGTGCGAGCACAACGAGAACGGCGTGCTCGGCGTGGTCATCAACAAGCCCACCGACATGACGATGGAAGTGCTGTTCGAGCGCATCGACCTGGAGGTGACGGCAGGCGGCGACAACATGACGAGCAAGCCGATCATGTTCGGCGGTCCCGTGCAGGACGATCGCGGCTTCGTGCTGCATACCCCCGGCGCACGCTACTCGTCGTCGCTGACGGTGACGGACGAAGTGGCGTTCACCACCTCGATCGACGTGCTGGAAGCCGTCGCCAAGGGAGCCGGCCCGCAGCGCATGCTGGTGTCGATCGGCTATTCGGGCTGGAGCCCGGGCCAGCTCGAGGACGAAATCAGCCGCAACGGCTGGCTGACCGTGCATGCCGATCCCGCCGTGCTGTTCGAGGTGCCGATCGAGGAACGGTACCTGGCCGCGATGAAATTGCTGGGCATCGATCCATTGATGCTCACTTCCGAAGCGGGCCATGCATAGTCCTTTGGAAACGGTATTCGGCTTCGACTTCGGCATCAAACGTATCGGCGTGGCGATGGGCAACACGATGATTGGCCAGGCCAGCCCGCTGGCGGTCATCAAGGCCATCGACAACGCAGCCCGCTTCGCGGAAATCAAGGCATTGATCGACAAATGGGGCCCGACGAAATTCATCGTCGGGCTGCCGCTGCATCCCGACGGCGCCGAGCACGAGATGACGGCACGCTGCCGCCGCTTCGCCAACCAGTTGCATGGCCGCTTCAATATCCCCGTCGAGCTCGTCGACGAACGCTACTCGTCCGCCGTGCTGTCCCAGAAGCGGGGCGAGGTGATCGACGACCGCGCCGCAGCCGTCATCCTGCAACAGTATTTCGACCAACATTCATATTAACCATGTCCCTTACCGAACCAACTCAGCTGGATGCCGAGGCGCTGTATGCCGCGCTGCTGGACCAGGTGAAGGCCGGCCTCGCCGGCGCGCACGAGCCGGCCATCGTCGGCATCCATTCCGGCGGCGCCTGGATCGCCGAACGCCTCTCCCGGGACCTCGGCATGAGCGAGCGCTGCGGCGTGCTCGACGTTTCCTTCTACCGCGACGATTACGCCAAGAAGGGCTTGCCGGCCGAAGTGAAGCCGACCAGCATCGGCTTCGACGTGGCCGGTGCCACGATCCTGCTGGTCGACGACGTGCTGTACACCGGCCGCACCACGCGCGCCGCGATCAACGAACTGTTCGACTATGGCCGCCCGGCGCGCATCCTGCTGGCCGCGCTGGTGGACCGGGGCGGGCGCCAGTTGCCGGTGGCCGCCGATTTCGTGGCGGCGCATACCCGCGTCGAACCCGGCCAGGCGCTGCGCCTGAAGCAGGCCGACGACGGGCGCTTCCACCTGACCATCGAACAAGACAATGCCTGATAACGAAAAATGCTCAATCCGCAACTGAACAAACACGGTGAACTGCAGCACCTGCTGTCCACCGAAGGCCTGCCGAAGGCCATCATCAACCAGATCCTCGATACCGCCAGTTCGTTCGTCAGCGTGTCCGACCGCGAAGTGAAGAAGGTACCGCTGTTGCGTGGCAAGAGCGTGTTCAACCTGTTCTTTGAAAATTCCACGCGCACGCGCACCACGTTCGAGATCGCCTCGAAACGGCTGTCGGCGGACGTGATCAACCTGAACATCTCGGCATCGTCGGCCAGCAAGGGCGAATCGCTGCTGGACACCATCGACAACCTGGCGGCGATGCACGCCGACATGTTCGTCGTGCGCCACTCGCAGTCCGGCGCGCCGTACCTGATCGCCAAGCACCTGCAGGACACCAGGCAGAACCACGTGCACGTGGTGAACGCGGGCGACGGCCGCCACGCGCACCCGACGCAGGGCCTGCTGGACATGTACACCATCCGGCACTACAAGAAGGATTTCACCAACCTGCGCGTGGCGATCGTCGGCGACATCCTGCACAGCCGCGTGGCCCGTTCGGACATCCACGCGCTGACCACGCTGGGCGTGCCGGAGATCCGCGCGATCGGCCCGCACACGCTGCTGCCGGGCGGCCTGGAACAGCTGGGCGTGCGCACGTTCACGAACATGGACGAAGGCCTGAAGGACGTCGACGTGATCATCATGCTGCGCCTGCAGAATGAACGGATGAGCGGCGCGCTGCTGCCGTCGGCACAGGAATACTTCAAGAGCTACGGCCTGACGCCGGAGCGGCTGGCCCTGGCCGCGCCCGAAGCGATCGTGATGCACCCCGGGCCGATGAACCGCGGCGTGGAAATCGACTCGGCGGTGGCGGATGGCCCGCAGGCGGTGATCCTGCCGCAGGTCACGTTCGGGATCGCGGTGCGGATGGCCGTGATGAGCATTGTCGCAGGGACTCAAGGATAAGTATCAGGATGAGCAATCTTCACATCAAGAACGGCCGCGTGATCGACCCGGCCAACGGCGTCGACGCGGTGCAGGACCTGTTTATCGTCGACGGCAAGGTGGCCGCGCTGGGTGCGGCGCCGGCAGGCTTCACGGCGGCGCGCACGATCGATGCCTCCGGCCTCGTGGTGGCCCCGGGCCTGGTCGACCTGGCGGCGCGGCTGCGCGAGCCGGGCTATGAATACAAGGCCACGCTGGAATCGGAAATGCAGGCGGCGCTGCAAGGTGGCGTGACGAGCCTGGTGTGCCCGCCGGACACCGACCCGGTGCTCGATGAACCGGGCCTGGTGGAAATGCTGAAGCACCGCGCGCGCGGCCGCAACGGCGCCCACGTGCATCCGCTCGGCGCGCTGACGATGGGCCTGAAAGGCGAGGCGCTGACTGAAATGGCCGAACTGACCGAAGCGGGCTGCATCGGCTTCGCGCAGGCGGAGATGCCGGTGACGGACACCAACGTGCTGCTGCGCGCGCTGCAATACGCGAAGACGTTCGGCTTCACGGTGTGGCTGCGCCCGCAGGACGCGTACATCGGCAAGGGCGGCGTGGCGCACAGCGGGCCGCTGGCTTCGCGCATGGGCCTGTCCGGCGTGCCGGTGATGGCGGAAACCATCGCGCTGCACACGATCTTCGAACTGGTGCGTTCCACCGGCGCGAAGGTGCACCTGTGCCGGCTGTCTTCAGCCGCCGGGCTGGAACTGGTGCGCACGGCGAAGGCCGAAGGCCTGCCGGTCACCTGCGACGTGGGCGCGCACCATGTGCACCTGACCGACGCCGACATCAACTTCTTCGACCCGAATGCGCGCATGACGCCGCCGTTCCGCTCGCAGCGCGACCGCGACGCGATCCGCGCTGCGCTGGCCGACGGCACGGTCGACGCGATCTGCTCGGACCACACGCCGGTCGACGACGATGAAAAGCTGCTGCCATTCGCCGAGGCGTCGCCTGGCGCCACCGGCCTGGAGCTGCTGCTGTCGCTGGCGCTGAAGTGGGCCGAGTCGCTCGGTGGCAACGGAGACAAGCACCTGTTCAAGGCGCTGCAGCGCGTGACTGCCGACCCGGCGCGCGTGGCTGGCCTGGATGCGGGCCACCTGCGCGTGGGCGCGGCGGCCGACGTCGTGCTGTTCGATCCGGCCCAGCGCTGGCTGGTCGAAGCGGGAGCGCTGGCCAGCCAGGGCAAGCACACGCCGTTCCTCGGCTACGAAATGCCGGGGCAGGTGCGCGCCACGATCGTGGCCGGCCGGGTTGCCTACGAACGCAAGGCCGCCTGAGCCGATGATCCTGGCACTGCGCATCGCGCGGCTCGTGTTCCACCTGCTGATGGGGATGGCGATCTGCGCGCTGGTCTTTCCGTGGATCGAGCGTGAAGCACGCGAGATCCACATCCGCCGCTGGTCGCGCCACCTGCTGGGCATCTGCAACGTGCACGTGCAGATCACGGCGGGCAGCGCGGCGCCGCGCGCCCAGGCACTGGTGGTGGCCAACCACGTGTCGTGGCTGGACATCTTCGTGCTCAATGCCCTGTATCCGTGCCGCTTCGTGGCGAAGGCCGAGATCCGCGCGTGGCCGCTGGCCGGCTGGCTGGTCGAGCAGGCCGGCACCGTGTTCATCGCGCGCGGCAACCGGCGCGACCTGCGCCGCGCGTTCGAAGGCCTGGTGACGGCGCTGAAGACGGGCGAGCGGGTGGCCTTCTTCCCGGAAGGGACGACGGCGCCGCAAGGCACGCTGCTGCCGTTCCACGCCAACCTGTTCGAGGCGGCCGTCGATGCGAAATCGCGCGTGCAGCCGTACGCGATCCGGTACATCGACCATGAACGCAAGCCGCATCCCGCGGTGGAATTCATTGGCGACATGACGTTCGCCCAGAGCGTGGTGGCGATCCTGTCGGGCAAGGCGATCCATGCCAGGGTCACGATCCTGCGCTCGATGAAGGCAGACGGCGTGGGCCGGCGCGACCTGGCCGAGCGCTCCCACCAGGCGATCCGGGAAGCGCTGGACATTCCCGCTCCGGCCGATGCCGAACCGGCCCCCGATGCGGGCGAAGAGTCCGGCGAAGCCGAAAAGAAGCCGTTGACAGGCTCCGACTGGCAGACCTGACAACAGGCGAAAACCGGTGACAGACACCGGTTTTTCTGGAACGGGTATTGCAAAAAAACCGGTGACAGACACCGGTTTTTCTGGAACGGATGTTGCAAAATAAATGGAGCCTGTCACCGGTTCTGAAGCCTGCGACCGCTGTCAGGTCTTGCCCTTGGCGCGCTGAAACTCGGGGCACTCCACCTGCAGCAGCTGCCGGTCGTCCAGGCACACGGCCGACAGTTGCCCGCCCCACACGCAACCGCTATCGAGCGCGATGTACTGCGGCGTAATGCGCAGGCCCAACGCGGACCAGTGGCCGAACACCACGGTCACGTCCTGCGTGCGCCGGCCCGGCACGTCGAACCACGGCATCAGTCCGGTGGCGGCATCGACGGTGGCGCTTTCCTTCAGCTTGAAATCCATCTCGCCATCGGCACTGCAGAAGCGCATCCGCGTCAGCGCGTTGACGATGCACCGCAGCCGCGCCGTGCCGCGCAGGTCGTCGTCCCAGCGGTCCGGCTGGTTGCCGTACATGTCGGCCAGGAAGCCGGTCCACTCCGCGCTGCGCAGGGCTGCCGTCACTTCGCCGGCCAGTGCGATGGTCTGCGCCGCGGTCCATTGCGGCAGCACGCCGCCGTGGACCAGCAGGTGGTTCTTTGTAAGCAGTGCCAGCGGCCTCTCGCGCAGCCAGTGCAGCAGCGCTTCGCGGTCCGGCGCGGCCAGGATCGTGTCGAGGGTATCGGAGCCCGATTCCGGGCGGATGCCGTTGGCGACGGCCAGCAGGTGCAGGTCGTGGTTGCCCAGCACGGCATCGATGCGGCCGCCGCTGCCTTGCGCCAGCGCCTGCACGTAGCGCAGCGTCGACAGCGAGTCGGGGCCGCGGTTGATCAAGTCGCCGCAGAACAGGATCGACGGTGGTTCATTGCCCCGCTCGCGCTCCAGGATGCGCTCGACCAGCGCAACGGTTTCGGCGTGACACCCTTGCAGGTCGCCGATCGCATAAGTCCTCATACCACGCCACCACTCCATTGCCTGGCCGCCGCAGCCTTGGGCCTCGGCGGCCTTTGCCGTTACAATCGGCGAAAACCAGATTTATTGTTGAATATTCAACCGCTGGACAGGGATACTAAATGATTTTCGTGACAGGCGGGGGGCGGGTTCATCGGCCCGGACTTCGTGCCGGACTGGCCGCGCAATCGGACGAGCCCGTGCTCAACGTCGACAAGCCGACCCGTGCCGGCAGCCTGGACGACCTGGCGCGCCGAAGGACGATGTGCGCCACGCGTTCGCGTTCTCCCGCCATCGTACGGCGAATGCGTTGCCAAGTTGTTTCGAATGGTAATTGATCTGTGGCAACCCGCCTGGTGGCGGTAGAATCCGCGCCTTCCCGGTTCTCCGGCAAATGCCCGGCCTGCAGCCGATTTTCGAGTTTCCCCTTATTAATCCGGTACAATCGCCGGTTGGCATGCAGATAACGCCCGTTGCTGCAGTGCGGCATCGCCCGACCACGACCGATTTACGATACATGTTTTCTTTCCTTGTAAGCTTTGTCGCTTCAGCCTTGCTGACCTTATTGGTCATCAAGGAGGCGCGGCTGCACGGGCCCGCGCTGGATGCCGATTTCCATGGCGTACAAAAGGTCCATGCGCATAACGTCGCGCGAATTGGCGGGCTGTCGATCTTTCTCGCGGTTGCGCTGTCGGCCTGCATTTCCGTCTGGCGCGTGCCCGCATTGACGACCTGGATGCTGTCGCTGATGGCGTGCAGTTCCTGTGCATTTGTCGGTGGCATCGTCGAAGATTACACAGGGCGCGTCTCGGCCGCGCGCCGGCTGCTGCTGACAATGGTCGCTGCATTGCTCGGCTATTATCTGCTCGATGCCCGCATCGACCGCATCGACTGGATCGACTCCGTGTGGCCGTTGCCGTATATCTGGCTGACGCTGCCGCTGACGGTATTGTCGGTAGCCGGTATCGCAAATGCCGTGAATATCATCGACGGATTTAACGGACTGGCCAGCGTCGTCACCATCTGCATGCTGCTTTCCCTCGGCTATGTCGCGCTGCAGGTTAACGACATGTTCGTGCTGGTCGCTGCACTGATGGTGGCGGGTGCCACCGCCGGCTTCCTGATCTGGAACTACCCGGTCGGCCTGATATTCCTGGGCGATGGCGGCGCATACTTTATCGGTTTCATGCTGGGTGAACTGGCGTTGCTGCTGGTGATGCGCAATCCGCAGGTATCCACGTGGTACGCGGCGCTGCTGCTGATCTACCCGGCATTTGAAACACTGTTTTCCGTGTATCGCCGTATGTTCATCCGCGGCAAGTCGCCGGCGATGCCGGACGGTATTCACCTGCACAGCCTTATATTCCGCCGCGTGGTGCAATGGGCGGTCGGTCACAAGGATGCGCGCGCGCTGATGCGCCGCAATTCGCTGACCTCGCCTTACCTGTGGATGTTTTCCCTGATGGCAGTAATACCCGCCACGGTATTCTGGCGCTATACCGGGGTGCTGATGCTATTTTGCCTGCTGTTCGTAATCAGTTATGTCTGGTTATATGTCCGGATTGTCCGATTTAAAGCGCCGCGTTGGATGATTCGCCACAAAAAGAACCAGTAAATACAAACTTGGTGTATATTTCGCACAGAAACACGTTTCCCGATCATTTTTACAAAGGAATAGACGATGGATCTGTCGAATTTGTCAGCCTCCGAATTGCGTAATCTTCAGGAACAGGTCAAGCGCGAGTTGAAAAAACGCGAGACGCATGATCTGCAAAAAGCAAAGGATGAGATTTTCGCGATTGCCCAGCGCGTGGGCCTGCCGCTGAAGGATCTGATCGCCTCGAATCCACGCGGCAAGGGCGGTACCGTTGCCGCGCGTTTCCGCAATCCGAGCGACGGCGCCCAGCAATGGACCGGCCGCGGGCGCCAGCCGAAATGGGTGAAAGACTGGGTCGACGCCGGTAAATCCATCGACGATCTCAGGATCTGAACGGATCACCGATTGCGCAAGTAGATGCGCTCGATGGCCACTTCACGTAGCCAAACTTTTGCCTTGGCGCCTCGGGGCCTCGAGAAACCGTATTGAGCGGTGTCGGATCTGGTTGAGGAACGGAGCCGTACTTTAGTACGGTCGGTCCGCCGCGGCGGAGTACCGGAGACCAGCAGCCGGCGCCGCGCAATAGGTTTATCGAGGTCCCTTCAGCAAGACTTGCCTGCCGCTCCCATCGCACTTACTATACCGGTTGTTTTCATTTCATAAAGCCGGCTGCCTGCTCAGCCCGGGCTCCGACATTCATGGTCTCCCTCTCGAAATCCATCTTCAAAGCTTACGACATCCGCGGCATCATCGATAAAACCCTCGATGCGGGCGTGGCCCGCCAGATCGGCCATGCGTTCGGCGCGGCTGCGCTGGCCAAGGGGGAGCGCGCCGTCGTGATCGGCCGCGATGGGCGCCTGTCCGGTCCGGCACTGGCTGCCGCGCTGGCCGAAGGGCTGCAGGCGGCGGGCGTGGATGTCATCGACCTCGGTGTCGTGGCCACGCCGATGGTGTACTTCGGCACGAACGTGCTGGAAACGAAGTCCGGCATCATGGTCACCGGCAGCCACAATCCGCCGGACTACAACGGCTTCAAGATGGTGCTGGCCGGCGAAGCGATCTACGGCGAGGCGATCACCGGCCTGCATGACCGCATCGCTTCCGGCGAGCTGCAAGCGGCCGCGCAGCCGGGAAGCTATCGCACCCACGACATCCGCGCCGCCTACCTGGAACGCATCATCGGCGACGTCAAGCTGTCCCGGCCGATCAAGATCGCCGTCGATTGCGGCAACGGCGTGGCCGGCGCGTTCGCGGGCGACCTGTATCGCGGCATGGGCTGCGAAGTGATCGAACTGTTCTGCGAAGTGGACGGCAATTTCCCGAACCACCACCCGGACCCGGCGCACCCGGAAAACCTGCAGGACCTGGTCCGCTGCCTGCAGGAGACCGATGCCGAGATCGGCCTGGCCTTCGACGGCGACGGCGACCGCCTCGGCATCGTCACCAAGGATGGCCAGATCATCTACCCGGACCGCCAGATGATGCTGTTCGCGGCCGACGTGCTGTCGCGCGTGCCGGGCGGGCAGATCCTGTACGACGTGAAGTGCACGCGCCACCTGGCGCCGTACATCGAAAAGGCCGGCGGCAAGCCGCTGATGTACAAGACCGGCCACTCGCTGGTCAAGGCCAAGCTGAAGGAAACCGGCGCCCCGCTGGGCGGCGAGATGAGCGGCCACATCTTCTTCAAGGAGCGCTGGTATGGCTTCGACGACGGCCTGTACGCCGGCGCGCGCATGCTGGAAATCCTGACGAAGGAAGCGGATCCGTCCGCGCTGCTCAATTCCCTGCCGCAGTCGGACAGCACGCCGGAACTGCACCTGGAACTGAAGGAAGGCGAGAACTTCGCGCTGATGGACAAGCTGCGCGCGGATGCGACATTCCCCGGCAACGAGCGCATCATCACGATCGACGGCCTGCGCGTCGAGTACCCGGACGGCTTCGGCCTGGCGCGGTCGTCGAACACCACGCCGGTGATCGTGCTGCGCTTCGAAGCCGAAACCCCACAGGCGCTGGCGCGCATCCAGGGCCAGTTCCGCGACGTGATCCTGACCGCCAAGCCGGACGCGCAGTTACCTTTCTGAGCTGCTTTTCCCATCAATGAACATCCTGCTGGTGCGCGTCTCCTCTCTGGGGGACGTGCTGCACAACATGCCGATCGTGGCGGACATCCGCCGCCACTTCCCGGACGCGAACATCGACTGGGTAGTGGAAGAGGGCTATGTCAGCCTCGTCAGGCTGAACCGGGAAGTTCGCCACATCATCCCGTTCGCGCTGCGGCGCTGGCGCAAGAACCTGCGCGACAGGGCGGTGCGCGCCGAGATCGGGGCGTTCTTCCGCCGCGTGCGCGAAGTCGAGTATGACTATGTATTCGACACCCAGGGCCTGCTGAAGACCGGCGTGATCATGGGCGCCGCCCGGATCGTGAAAGGCGGGCAGAAGGTGGGCCTGGCGAACGGCAGCGAAGGCTCCGGCTACGAAGGCATTTCCCGCATCTTCCACACGAAAAGCATTCCGCTGGATCCTCGCACGCATGCGGTGGCGCGCGGCCGCCTGGTCGCCGGCGCGGCGCTCGGTTACGCCGTCGACACGCCGGCCGATTTCGGCCTGCCCGACGTGGCGGCGGACGAGCCCCGGCCGGACTGGATGCCCGCGGAGCCCTATGCCGTGTATTTCCACGGCACCGCTCGCGATGCCAAGAAGTGGGCGCCCGCCAACTGGATCGCGCTGGGCCGCGAACTGGCGCCGATGACGATCCTGCTGCCGTGGGGCTCGCCCAAGGAAAAGGCCGAGGCCGAAGCGCTGGCCGCCGCCATCCCGAACGCACGCGTGCTGCCGAAGCTGTCGATGGCCGATGCGGTGATGCTGGCACGCCGGGCGGCGCTGGCCATCGGCGTCGACACGGGACTGACCCACATCGCCGCCGCGTTCAGCCGGCCGGTGGTCGAGATCTACTGCGATTCGCCGCGCTGGAAAACGGAAGGCAACTGGTCGCCGAAAATCATCAACCTGGGCGACCGGGGCAATCCGCCTGCCGTGGCCGAAGTCGCGGCTGCCGCCAAGAGCCTGCTGTGAAGGTGACGGCTTGATCCGCATGCTGTACTCCCTGGCCTGGCGGCTGGCGTTGCCGCTGGTGCTCGCGCGCCTGTGGTGGCGCGGGCGGCGGGAACCCGGCTACCGGCAATTCTGGAACGAGCGCCTGGGCATCTACGGGCGGCGCGCCGCCAATGACGAGCCGCTGACGATCTGGGTGCACGCGGTGTCGGTGGGCGAGACGCGCGCCGCGGAACCGCTGGTGGAAGCGCTGCTGAAGCGCTATCCGCGCGGGCGGATCGTGCTCACGCACATGACGCCGACCGGCCGCGCCACCGGCAAGAGCCTGTTCGGCAAGCACGGCCTGCGCGTCGTGCAGGCCTACCTGCCGTACGACCTGCCGGCGCTGGTGCAGCGCTTCATCGCGCATTTCGAGCCGCGTGCGTGCATCCTGATGGAAACCGAGGTGTGGCCGAACCTGATCCATGGCTGCAACCGGCGCAACGTGCCGGTGGTGCTGGCCAACGCGCGGCTGTCCGAACGCTCGCTGCGCAAGGCGCGCAAGCTGGGCAGCCTGATGACCGATGCAGCGCGCGGCATTTCGCTGGTGGCCGCGCAGACCGAAGACGATGCGAACAGGGTGCGCGCGCTGGGCGTGGCCAACGTGGCCGTCACCGGCAGCATCAAGTTCGACGTGGCGGTGCCGCCGGCCGCGCTGGCGACCGGCACGCAGCTGAAGAACCAGTTCGGCGCCGGCCGCCCGGTGCTGCTGTGCGCCAGCACGCGTGAAGGCGAGGAAGAACAGATCCTGGACGCCTTCATGTCTGCCGCGCTGCCGGAAGGAACCCTGCTGCTGCTGGTGCCGCGGCACCCGCAGCGTTTCGACGCGGTCGAGGCAATGGTGCGCGAGCGCTCGCTTGCCGTGCAGCGGCGCTCGGCGCTGGCGCAAGCCGGTGCGCGCGTCGATGCGGCCACGCGCGTCGTGCTGGGCGATTCGATGGGCGAGATGTTCGCTTATTACGCCACCTGCGACATCGCCTTCATCGGCGGCAGCCTGGCGCCGCTGGGCGGGCAGAACCTGATCGAGGCCGCGGCACTGGGCAAGCCGGTGCTGATCGGCCAGCACACGTTCAATTTCGCGCAGGTGACGGAGGATGCCGTGGCCGCCGGCGGCACACTGCGCGTCAGCGACGCCGCCGACCTGATGGCGCAGGCTGCCCGCCTGCTGGCCGACGATGCCGCGCGCAATGCGATGGGCCAGGCCGGCCTCGCGTTCGCCAACCGGCACCGCGGCGCCACTGCCCGCACCATCGAGCTGCTGCCGCCGCTGGCGGAGTAAGTACTTACGGGAACAGCACCGGCAGCTCCTGCGAGCGGCGCCGCAGCAGCTGTTTCGCTTCCTCGTAGCGCGGATACACGCGGCCCACGTGGGCCCAGAAGCGCGGGCTGTGGTTCATCTCGTGGATATGCGCCAGTTCATGGGCCACCACGTAGTCGATCAGCGGCAGCGAGAAGAACATCAGCTTCCAGTTCAGCCGGATCACGCGTCCGACCGTACATGAACCCCAGCGCGCATCGGCCGACGAAACCGACATCGACGCGTACTGCACGCCGACGCGTGGCGCGTACAGGTCGAGCCGCTGGGCGAACAGGCCTTCGGCCTGCTGCTTGTACCAGTTCTTTACGCGTTCCTTCACCAGCAATTCGGTGGCGCCCTGTAGCAGGCCCAGTGCCAGTTCCCGCGTCTCGGGATCGAACACGGTGCGGTTGCGCGTCGCATGCTGCAACCGCAGCGTGATCTCGCCGCCGAGGTAAGGCAGTTTCGCGCCGTCCTTCCATTCGACCGGCGGTTTTTCCAGGCGCGCGGCGCGGCGCTGGCGGCGGTCGTCGAGCTTCGACAGGATCCAGTGCTGCTTGGCGCGGATCGCGTTCTCGATATCGGCCAGCGTGCAGCGCTTCGGCGCCGTCACGCGCAGGCCATCGTCATCGACCATGAAGCCGATCGAGCGGCGCGTGGAACGGCGCAGCGCATATTCGAGAATGAAGCTGCCCACCAGCACCTGGCGGCGTTCCATGCCGTCGGCCGGCGGCATGACGGGAGACGGGTCCGGCCGGCGTAGCGGCACCGGAGGGCGCAGCAGGTTGACGGTGGCAGGCGCCGCGATGGGGAAAGACGATGCTGGAGGCCGGGAAGCCGGGAACGAGGAAGGGGAGGGGAATGCCGGCGGCGCCGTGGCTGGACTGGCGCCGCTGGCTTGCGAGCCGGCCTGGAATGCGTCGAGTTGAAGTTCGGCCTGGGCGGCGCCTTCGCCGCCGTTGCCGACTCTCTCGCTGGCCTGGGTGCGGTTCTCTAGCCAGCGCTGTAGGCGTGGGGCGAAATGACGCGCATTTCTGATTCTATCCACTGTTCCACCTGTTCCATCATGCCGTCCGGGGTTTG
The DNA here is from genome assembly GCF_014192225.1 of Pseudoduganella umbonata. Classification (GTDB taxonomy): domain Bacteria; phylum Pseudomonadota; class Gammaproteobacteria; order Burkholderiales; family Burkholderiaceae_D; genus Rugamonas; species Rugamonas umbonata. The sequence continues at coordinate 581,221 of NZ_JACHXS010000002.1, forward strand.
TCCTTCGGACGATATCGGCTTGCCCACCGAGACGGTGATCTTGCCCGGATACTTGATAAACGAATTCTTCGGCCAGCACTCGCCGGAGTTGACCGCGATCGGGATGACCGGAACGCCGGTCTCGATCGCGAGGCGCGTGCCGCCGCTCTTGTACTTGCCCGCCTGGCCCACCGGGATGCGCGTGCCTTCCGGGAACATGATAATCCATTGGCCGTCTTTCAGGCGACGCTTTCCATGCGCAACCACCATCCGGAAAGCGTTCTTGCCCTGCTTGCGGTCGATCGGGATCATGCGCAGCAGCGCGATGCCCCAGCCGAAGAACGGGATGTACAGGATCTCCTTCTTGAACACGAAGACCAGGGGGCGCGGCAGGTTCGCCAGCAGGAAGATCGTTTCCCACGCCGACTGGTGCTTCGACAGCACGATGGCCGGGCTGTCCGGGAAATTCTCGTGACCCTTGAACTCGTAATGGATGCCGCAGACGACTTTCGCCAGCCACACCACGAACACGTTCCAGCGCGAGGTGACGTAGTAGCGCTTGTTGTATGGCAGCGGTGCCGCCAGCATGCAGACGAACGACCAGATCACCGTGGCGACGGCCATCACCATGGCGAAAACGAGGGAACGCAGGAACAGGACGGCTTTATGCAACGTGGTACTCCAATGATTTCAGGGCGGATCTACTGCGCGGGATTTTTCAGGATGTGCTGCACGGTGGCTGCCAGGTCGGGGAACGTCAGCGTGCCCGGCGGCAGGCCGCCGGTCGCCTCGGTCTTCTCGCCTTTGCCGGTGCGCACCAGGTATGGCACGCAGCCGCCGATGAAGCCGGACTGCAGGTCGCGCAGCGAATCGCCCACCGTGGGCACGCCTTTCAGGCTGACCTGGTAGCGCTTCGAGATTTCGGCGAACATGCCCGGCTTGGGCTTGCGGCAGTCACAGTTGTCGGCCGCCGCATGCGGGCAGAAGAACACCGCGTCGATATCGGCGCCCACCTGCAGGGCCAGCCGGTGCATCTTGGCGTGGATCGCATTGAGGGTGGTGATGTCGAACAGCTGCCGCGCGATGCCGGACTGGTTCGAGGCGATCACCACGCGGTAATTCGCCTGGTTCAGGCGGGCGATCGCTTCCAGCGAGCCGGGAATGGGGATCCACTCCTCGGGCGACTTGATGAAGTCGGGCGAATCGTGGTTGATCACGCCATCCCGGTCCAGGATGATCAGTTTTGGCTGCGGCATCCGTGCTTCCTCAGGCGGCCAGCTTGGAGATGTCCGCCACGCGGTTCATCATGCCGTGCAGCGACGACAGCAGCGCCAGGCGGTTGTTGCGCAGCGCGATGTCGTCGGCCATCACCATCACGTCGTTGAAGAACGCGTCGACGTCGTCGCGCAGCTGCGCCAGCGTCATCAAAGTGCCGGTGAAATCGCCGGCCGCGAAGGCCGCGTCGACTTCCGGCTGCACGCGGGCGACGGCGGCGGCCAGGTTTTTCTCCGCCTCGTCCTGCAGCAGCGCCGGGTTCACCGTGCCGGCCTGCGCCAGCGCTTCCTCGTTCTTCTTGAGGATATTGGTGATGCGCTTGTTGGCGGCGGCCAGCGAAGCCGCTTCCGGCAGCGCGGCGAACGCCTGCACCGCTTCCAGGCGCTGGACGATGTCGTCCAGGCGGTCCGGATTCTGCGCCACCACGGCTTCGATCTCGTTCGGCGTGAAGCCGCGCTCGCGCAGGATGCCGCGCAGGCGGTCCATGAAGAATGCCGTCACCTCGAGCGTCGGATCCTTGAAGCCCGGCACGGAGCCGAACTGCGCCACCGCATCGGCCAGGACTTCGGAGATGGCCAGCGGCAGGCGCTTTTCGATCAGCATGCGCAGCACGCCCAGCGCATGGCGGCGCAGCGCGAACGGATCCTTGTCGCCGGTCGGCTGCAGGCCGATGGCCCAGATGCCCACCAGCGTTTCGAGTTTGTCCGCCAGCGCGACGGCGGTACCGGTCTGCGTGGAGGGCAGTGCATCGCCGGCAAAGCGCGGCTGGTAATGCTCGGACGCGGCCAGCGCCACTTCCTCGTTCTCGCCGTCGTGGCGCGCGTAGTACGTGCCCATGATGCCTTGCAGCTCGGGGAATTCGCCCACCATGTCGGTCAGCAGGTCGGCCTTCGACAGGCGCGCACCGCGTTCGGCCAGCGCAGGATCGGCTTCAATTCGGCGCGCAATGGCGGTGGCGAGCGCGGTGACGCGGTCGCTGCGCTCGGCCTGCGTGCCCAGCTTGTTGTGGTAGACCACGTTCTTCAGCAGCGGCAGGCGCGATTCCAGCGTCTTCTTCTTGTCCTGCTCGAAGAAGAATTTCGCATCCGACAGGCGCGGGCGCACCACGCGCTCGTTGCCGCCGATGATGGCCTGCGGTGTATCGGTGGCGATGTTCGAGACGATCAGGAAGCGCGAGCGCAGCTTGCCGTCGCTGTCGGTCAGCGCGAAGTATTTCTGGTTGGTCTGCATCGTCAGGATCAGGCATTCCTGCGGCACGGCCAGGAATTCGTCCTCGAAGCGGCATTCGTAGACCACCGGCCATTCGACCAGCGACGCCACTTCGTCCAGCAGCGCCTCGGGCATCAGCACCTGGTCGCCGCCGGCCTTGGCCAGCAGCTCCTTGCGGATCTGCTCCTTGCGCGCGTCGAACGACGGGATCACCCTGGCCTTGTCGACCAGCGTGTCGGCGTAGGCGTCGGCGTGCGGCACGGTGACGGCGCGCTGGCCCGGCGCCGTCAGGAAACGGTGGCCCTGCGTGACGTTCGAAGCGGTCAGGCCCAGCAGCGTCAATGGCAGCACGGTGTCGCCGAACAGCGCGATCACGCTGTGTGCCGGGCGCACGAACTGCACCGTGGCGCCGTCCGGGCGCTGGTAGCTCATCACCTTCGGGATCGGCAGCTTGGCCACCGAGTCTTCCAGCGCGGCCTGCAGGCCCGTGACCAGTTGCGAACCCGGCGCGGTGTACGTGTAGAAGAACGATTCGGCCTTGCCGTCCTGGGCGCGTTCCAGGTCGCCGACCTGGAGGTCGGGGAAGCCCAGCGCGGCCAGCTTCTTGGCCAGCGGTGCGGTCGGGTTGCCTTCCTTGTCGAGGGCCACCGTTACCGGCAGTACCTTTTCGCGGATCGATTTATCGGGCGACACGTCGCGCACCTTGGTGATGGACACGGCCAGGCGGCGCGGCGTGGCGTACGACGTGGCGACGCTGTCTTCTTCGAGGAAGTCGCGCGACTTCAGGCCATTGACGATGCCCGAAGCAAAGGCGGCGCCCAGTTTCGACAGGGCCTTCGGCGGCAGTTCTTCGGTCAGCAGTTCGATCAGGAGAGTCTGGGTCATAACTATTTTCTTATGCTTGGGCGGCCATCGGGAAGCCGAGGCGTTCGCGGGAATCGTAGTAGGCTTGGGCGACCAGGCGCGACAGGGTGCGCACGCGGCCGATGTAGGCGGCGCGCTCCGTCACCGAGATCGCGCCGCGCGCGTCCAGCATGTTGAAGCTGTGCGAGGCCTTCATGATCTGTTCGTAGGCCGGCAGCGTCAGCTGCAGCTCGATCAGGCGCTTGGCTTCCGACTCGTGGTTGGCGAACTGGGCGAACAGCAGTTCGGTATTGGCGTGCTCGAAGTTGTAGGTCGACTGCTCCACTTCGTTCTGGTGGAACACGTCGCCGTACTTCAGCACCTTCTTCTGCCCGTTCTCTTCCCACTCGGTCCACACCAGGTCATACACGTTTTCCACGCCCTGCAGGTACATCGCCAGGCGCTCGATGCCGTAGGTGATCTCGCCCAGCACCGGCTTGCAATCGAGGCCGCCGACCTGCTGGAAATAGGTGAACTGCGTGACTTCCATGCCGTTCAGCCAGACTTCCCAGCCCAGGCCCCAGGCACCCAGCGTCGGGCTTTCCCAGTCGTCTTCCACGAAGCGCACGTCGTTCTGCTTCAGGTCCAGGCCCAGTGCTTCGAGCGAACCCAGATACAGGTCGAGGATGTTTTCCGGCGCCGGTTTCAGCACCACCTGGTACTGGTAATAGTGCTGCAGGCGGTTCGGGTTTTCGCCATAGCGGCCATCCTTCGGCCGGCGCGACGGCTGCACGTACGCAGCGCGCCACGGCTCGGGGCCGATCGCGCGCAGGAAGGTGCCGGTGTGGAAAGTACCCGCGCCCACTTCCATGTCGTACGGCTGGAGCAGGGCGCAGCCCTGCTTGTCCCAGTAGGTTTGCAGGGTCAGGATGATTTGTTGGAATGTCAGCATCGTATTCTTTTGTGGCGCGCGCGGCGCGCGCGCTGAATGATTAGCGGGTAAGCGGTGTCGGCGGTTCGCTGAAACGGGTCATTTTAGCGGTTTTTGCAACGGACCAGTAGAGATCAGGCGTTTGCTTTCCTGCGGCGGGAGAGCAGCCAGGCCGCCGCGATGCTGGCTGCGGCAAGTGCCAGGATCAGGCGATTCTGCAGCACGATATACGGCGTGTCGCCCGTCATGCCCTGCACGGTCGCCTTCAGCACGCCGGACTGGTAGTAAGGCAGGCTTGCCTGGATCGCGCCGCGGCCGTCGATGACGACGGTGGCGCCGTTATTGGTGGCCGCCAGCATCGGACGGCCCGTTTCCAGCGTGCGCATCTGCGAGATCTGCAGGTGCTGCGGGATCGCCACCGATTCGCCGTACCAGGCCAGTTCGGACACGTTCAGCAGGATCGTGGCGCGGGAGCCCGCGTCTGCCCCGTTATTCAGTTGCGCCGCGATTTCCTCGCCGAAGTTGTTCTCGTAGCAGATGTTCGGCAGCACGCGCTGGTCCTTCACGGCGAACGACGGCTGCAGCGCGTGGCCGCGCGTCTGGTCGCCCAGCGGGATGCTCATCATGTCCGTGAACCAGCGGAAGCCCAGCGGGATGAATTCGCCGAACGGCACCAGGTGGTGCTTGTCGTAGCGGTAGGGCTTGGCCAGCGCCGGGCCCAGGCCCATCACGCTGTTCGCATAGCGGGTCGGGCTGTCGGCGAACGGCATGCCCAGCACGATCGCGCTGCCGGTCTTGCGGGCGAACTGGCCGTACACGTCGAGGTAGCCGGCCGGCAGCTGTTGCGGGAACAGGGGGATACCCGTTTCCGGGATGGCGATCAAATCCGCCGGCTCGGCCAGCACGGCTGCCTGGTAGCGCTGCAGCGTATTGCCGATGTGGTTCGGGTCGAACTTGGTCTGCAGCGGGATGTTCGCCTGTACCAGCCGCACCGTGAGGGGCTGGCCGGCCGGCGTGGTCCAGTCGATCCACTGCAGCGCCCAGCCGCCCATCCACAGCGCGGCGATCAGCGACAGTGCCGGCTTGCGCACGGGGTGCATCAGCAGCAGCAGGGCGCCGGCGGTGATGGCCACGATCCAGCCGATGCCGAACACGCCAAGCACGGGGGCATAGCCTGCCAGCGGGGTGGCATTGTGCGCATAGCCGCTCGACGCCCACGGGAAGCCGGTGAACAGCCAGCCGCGCGTCCACTCGGAAACGGCCCACAGCGCCGGCAGCACGAGCAGGTTCGCGGCCGGCAGCGACAGTCCCCAGCGCTTGCGCAGCCACGCGGCGCCGCCCATCGCCGCCGCGCAGTGCATGCCCATGTAGACCGCCAGCAGCGCGATGGCGATCCACGCGAGCGGCAGCGGCAAGCCGCCGAAGCGGGAAATCGCGATCGTCAGCCAGTGCACGCCTGCCAGGCACCAGCCGAAGCCGAAGGCCCAGCCGATGAAGGCCGAGGCCTTTACGGATTCGGCGCGCAGTACCTGGTAGAACAGGATCGCCAGCGTAAGCAGCTGGACCGGCCACCAGCCGAACGGCGCGAACGACAGAACGCTCGCGCCGCCGGCAATGGCGGCGATGATCATGCGGCTTCGGGTGCTGCGGGGAGGGGAAGGCGTTGCGCCGGGGGCGGCGCGGCGAAAGCGCATCAGTCCTGCTCGTCGATGGCGGGTGGCAGTTTCTCGACGGTCAGCACGTGGATCTGGCGCGCATCGGCGCGCAGCACTTCGAAGCGCAGGTTGCCGATGTCGAACACGTCGCCCTTGTGGGGCATGCGGGCCAGGTGCTTGGAGACGAAGCCGCCGATGGTGTCCACGTCGTCGTCCGGCAGGTTGGCATCCAGTTCCTCGTTGAACTGGGCAATCTCGGTCAGCGCCTTGACGCGCCAGCGCGGGCCCAGCTGGCCTTCGCGGATCGACAGGATGTTGTCTTCCTCGTCGTCGAAGTCGTATTCGTCCTCGATATCGCCGACGATCTGCTCGAGCACGTCCTCGATCGTGATCAGGCCGGCCACGCCGGAGTATTCGTCGACGACGATCGCCATGTGGTTGTGGTTGGCGCGGAAATCACGCAGCAGCACGTTCAGGCGCTTCGATTCCGGAATGAAGATCGCCGGGCGCAGCATGCTGCGCACGTCGAACGATTCCTCGGCGTAGTAGCGCAGCAGGTCTTTCGCCAGCAGGATGCCGACCACCTTGTCGCGTTCGCCTTCGATCGCCGGGAAGCGCGAGTGCGCCGTTTCCAGCACGAGCGGCATCCACTCGTCGATGGGCTTGGTGATGTCGATGACGTCCATCTGCGAACGCGGCACCATGATGTCGCGCGCGGACAGGTCCGAAACCTGGAACACGCCTTCGATCATCGACAGCGCGTCGGCATCGATCAGGTTGCGTTCGTGGGCTTCGTGCAGGACTTCGAGGAGCTCCGAGCGGTTTTCCGGCTCGGGAGAGATCAGCGCGGTCAGTCGTTCGAGCAGGGAGCGATGGGGCTTCGCTTCGCTCTTGCCGTTACGGGAGGTAAGACTACGGTTGGGGTTAGCGTCATTCCTGACGCTACTAGAGTGCTCTTGCATAGCAGGCATAAAGCCATTTGTTTCGAAGGGATACAGGATACACCAAACGGAATGGATGAGCGCTTTTTAACAAAAAGTCATCGCGCACTCATCCGCTACTATGCCGCTGTCATATTCGTCTGGTAGGCTGATGCCGGGAGGAATCATGCAGGCGCTGGAATACGGATCGGATCACAATGGCTTGGTGTGCGGTTACCTGTTCGGGCGCGGCCCGCAGGCGGTACCGATCGAGGCGGCCGAGGCGGCGCAATGGCTGCACGCGAATGCCGGGCAGCCGGGCGAATTCCTGTGGCTGCACTTCAACCTGGCCAATACGGCCAGCGAAAAATGGCTGCGCGAGCAGGTGCGGCTGTCCGAGGAATTCTACGACTGCCTGCACCAGGGATCGCGCTCGACCCGCATCGAGCAGGCCGACGATACGCTGGTGGCCGTCGTCAACGACGTGCTGCGCGATTTTTCGTTCGAGCCGTCCGACATCGCCAGCCTGTACCTGTCCGTGGAGCGGCAGCTCGTCATCAGCGCGCGACGCAGTCCGCTGCAGGCAATCGAGCGGCTGCGCCAGGCCGTGCGGCGCGGCGAGCCGATCGCCTCGTCCGTCGTGCTGCTGACCCACCTGCTGCGCGACCAGGCGGACGTGCTGACGCGTATCGTGCGCGTGGCCACCGGCAAGGTCGACAACATCGAGGACAACCTGCTGTCCGGCCAGCTGAAATACAAGCGCGCCGACCTGGGCGCGCTGCGGCGCGTGCTGGTGCGGCTGCAGCGGCTGCTGGCGCCGGAGCCGGCCGCCATGTTCCGGCTGCTGCAGCGGCCGCCCGTGTGGGTCACCGTGCAGGATCGCCAGGAATTGCGCGAGGCCAGCGAGGAATTCGCCGTCACGCTGAACGACATCGCCACCCTGCAGGAACGCATCAAGCTGCTGCAGGAAGAAATCGCCGCGCTCGTCAACGAAGGCAATAACCGCAGCCTGTACACGCTGACGATCGTCACCGTGCTGGCGCTGCCGATCAACATCATCGCCGGCCTGCTGGGCATGAACGTGGGCGGCGTGCCGCTGGCCAGCGACGCTTCCGGGTTCTGGATCATTGCCGGGATCGTGGCCGCGTTCACATGCGTGGCCGGGTGGGTAGTGATGCGGCGGCGGCGGGAACTGGAGTAATACAGACAGGCTAACAACCGAAAACCGGTGACAGACACCCATTAATTTGCAACACATGTTCCAGAATAAATGGTGTCTGTCACCGGTTTTGAAGCGAAAACAGCTCGAAAACCGGTGACAGACACCTATTAATTTGCAACACATGTTCCAAAAAAACTGGTGTCTGTCACCAGGTTGTCACCAGGTTTTGCATGCCTGGCGTTACTTCTCCGCCGCGTAGGGATCGGTGTAGCCCAGCCCTTCGAGCAGCTCGGTCTCGAGGCTTTCCATCTCGTTGGCCTCGTCGTCCTCTTCATGGTCGTAGCCCTGCGCATGCAGCACGCCGTGCACGATCAGGTGGGCGGTGTGCTCCTCGACCGTTTTCTTCTGCTCGGCGGCTTCGCGTTCCAGCACGTCGGTGCACAGGATGATGTCGGCACGCGTCGGTTCGTCGTCGGCGATCTCCTCGCCTTCGTTGTAGGCGAACGTGAGCACGTTGGTGGCGTAGTCCTTGCCGCGGTATTCGCGGTTCAGTTCCTGGCCTTCGGCCGCGTCGACGAAGCGGATCGTCAGTTCGGCCGGGGCGAGCAGGGCGGCCTTCACCCATTTGCGGATCAGCGGGCGGGTGATGGTTTCCTGCAGGCGGGTGTCGGCGTACTGCACCGACAGGGTCAGCTTATTTTTTTCGGACATTCCGGGCGGTGCTCTTGACGGGTTTCAGCAATGGCGCGATGTCGGCGGTACTCAGGTGGGCGCTGTCGTAGGCGTCGACGATGCGGGCCACCAGCGGGTGGCGCACCACGTCTTCGCTGGAGAAGTGCGAGAAGGCGATGCCGCGCACGTCGCGCAGCACCTCGATGGCGTCGACCAGACCGCTCTTCTGGTGCTTCTGCAGATCGACCTGCGTGACGTCGCCGGTGACCACGGCCTTGCTGCCGAAGCCGATACGCGTCAGGAACATCTTCATCTGCTCGGCGGTGGTGTTCTGCGCCTCGTCCAGGATCACGAACGCGTGGTTCAGCGTACGCCCGCGCATGTAGGCCAGCGGGGCGATCTCGATCACCTGCTTCTCGAACATCTTCTGCGTGCGGTCGAAGCCCAGCAGGTCGTACAGCGCGTCATACAGCGGGCGCAGGTACGGGTCGACCTTCTGTGCCATGTCGCCAGGCAGGAAGCCCAGCCGCTCGCCCGCCTCCACGGCGGGGCGGCACAGGATGATGCGCTTGACCGCATCGCGTTCCAGTGCGTCGACGGCGCAGGCCACGGCCAGGTACGTCTTGCCGGTGCCGGCGGGGCCGACGCCGAAGCTGATGTCGTGTTCGAGGATATTGCGCAGGTAGCGGATCTGGTGCGGCGTGCGGCCGCGCAGGTCGCTGCGGCGCGTCTTCAGCACGGGGCTGGCGATGTCCGGATCGTTGAACGGCGGTTCTTCCTCTTCCTCGCCATCGGGCGTGGCCTGGCTAGTGCGCTGTTCGACGAGGCCCAGCTGCACCTCCTCGATCGGCACGGCCTTCTCGGCCACCGCGTAGAATTTTTCCAGGATCTGCACGGCGCGTTCGGCATTGGTGCCGCTGACGATGAATTTCTCGCCACGCCGGAAGATCGTCACATCGAGCGCCGCGGAGATCTGGCGCAGGTTTTCATCGAGCGGACCGCACAGATTGGCCAGCCGCGTGTTGTCCAGCGGTTCCGGGATGAAGTAGTGCGGCTGTACAGGGATCTTTGTTTTCAATGTATGGTCGGGGCAGAAGGCGCGGCAGGATCAGGCGAGCTCGCCGCGCAGGGAATAGGACAGGCTTTCCGTAATGATTACATCGACCATCTTGCCATGCAGTGCGGCAGGCGTGTCGCCACCATCGAACAGCACGGTGCGCGTGTTGCCGGCGCGGCCAGCCAGTTCGTTGCCGCCATTCTTCGACGGGCCTTCGACCAGCACGCGCATCGTCTTGCCGACCATGGCCGCGCTGTGCCGTTTCGTGTTGGCGTCGATCAGCGCCTGCAGCCGCTGCAGCCGCGCCAGCTTGACCTCGTGCGGCGTGTCGTCCGCCAGGTTGGCGGCCGGCGTGCCGGGACGCTTGCTGAAGATGAAGCTGAACGAGTTGTCGAAGTCGACGTCGCCGATGAGCTTCATCATCGCGTCGAAATCTTCTTCCGTTTCGCCGGGGAAACCAACGATGAAGTCCGAGGCGATGGTGATGTCCGGCCGCACCGCCTTGACCTTGCGGATGATCGACTTGTATTCCAGGGCCGTATAGCCGCGCTTCATCGCGCCGAGGATCCTGTCCGAACCGTGCTGGGCCGGCAGGTACAGGTGGTCGGCCAGTTGCGGAATGCGCGCGTAGCAGTCGACCAGGCGCTGCGTGAATTCCTTCGGGTGGCTGGTGACAAAGCGGATCCGCTCGATGCCGGGAATTGCCGCCACGTATTCGATCAGCAGCGCGAAGTCGGCCTGCTGGCCATCGGCCATCTCGCCGCGGAACGCGTTCACGTTCTGGCCCAGCAACATCACTTCCTTGACGCCTTGCGCGGCCAGCCCGGCCACTTCGGTCAGCACGTCGTCGAAGCGGCGCGACACTTCCTCGCCGCGCGTATAGGGCACCACGCAATAGCTGCAGTACTTGCTGCAGCCTTCCATGATCGACACGTACGCAAACGCGCCGTCGACGCGCGCCGGCGGCAGGTGGTCGAATTTTTCGATTTCGGGGAAAGTGATGTCCACCTGCGGCTTGCCGCTGTGGCGGCGCAGCTCGATCATTTTCGGCAGCCGGTGCAGGGTCTGCGGGCCGAACACGATATCCACCTGCGGCGCCCGCTTGACGATCGCTTCGCCTTCCTGCGATGCCACGCAGCCGCCCACGCCGATCACGAGATCGGGGTTCTTCTCCTTCAGCTTGCGGAACACGCCCAGGTCGGAAAACACCTTTTCCTGCGCCTTCTCGCGCACCGAGCACGTGTTGAGGAGAATGACGTCCGCTTCTTCCGGGGCGTCGGTGCGCACCAGGCCATCCGTGGCGCCGAGGAGATCCGCCATCTTGTCCGAGTCGTACTCGTTCATCTGGCAGCCGAAGGTCTTGATGAATACTTTTTTCTGCATGGCCGGCAGTTTACCGTAATTCATGTGGATGAAATACGGAAAAACTTCCGGTGCCTCCAGGAATGCGGCTTTCTAGCTCATCAATATCGGCTCGGCAACATCTTGCCGACTTCGTTACTGCTGAGTTGAAGTCTGTAACAATTTCCCACAGGTTCTATCGTGCGCTGCCTACTATTTCCGTGTGGTGAAATAGCATTGTTGTCAAGTTTCTTAGCGAATGATTGATTTCAATTAAATCTTCGCTTGGCATCGCTAGGCTGGAGCGTGCTTGTTTGGGCATAGAATTTTGCAGAAAGTGCAATTTTCAACCCGATGGTCGCCGGCCCTTGCGCCAGGAATCATGGCGTACTTGCTCCGGAACAGGATCTGGAAACAGAATCTGGAAACAGGATTTCGAAACAGGATTCGAAACAGGATTCGAAACAGGATTTGGAACTGAATTTTGAAACCAAGGTGGAAAATCGCGGTCTTTCCCTATGTCCGGAGCAGCATCTTCAATCTACTATATCGACGAGGATCAATCATGGCACACCACGCACTCGCTTCTCAAGAAAGCTACAACCCGAATCACCTGCTCGATATCTTACTGGGCAAGATGCAACTGAAAAACGATGCTGCCCTGTCGCGCCTGCTGGAAGTGGCGCCACCCGTTATCAGCAAGATCCGCCACCATCGGCTGCCGGTGGGTGCTTCGCTGCTGATCCGCATGCATGAAGTGACGGGCATGAGCATCCGCGACCTGCGCGACCTGATGGGCGACCGCCGTACCAAATATCGCCTGTCCGACGCGCAAGGCCGCCCGAAACCAGAGGAAAAGGCCGCACAGCAGGCCGCCGCCGCCGCGGCACAACAAGCTCAGCAGAAGCCAGAAGGCAATTACACGCACTGAGCCATGCCGGCCGGAGCGCCACGCTCCGGCCACTCCTTGCCGCATTCGCCGGCATTGCTGTATTCCATTGCCTGCATTACGTTGGGCCGTAGTACGTTGCCCGTATTACGTTGCCCCGCATTGCATTGCCCCGATCACACCAGCCGGCTTCTTCGTCACCGCGATCTTCCTGCATTCTCGCGTAAATTTGTTACAACAGTATTTATTGCAGCAGTAGTTGTTGCAGCAGTAGTTGTTGCAGCAGTAGTCGTTGCAGCAGTACCTGCGACAGCAGTACCTACGACAGCAGCACCGACGCCATCGCGTCGAATTGCGTTTCCGTTTCTTCGCACACCCGCAGGCACGTTTCCTCGTCCAGCCCGACGGCTTGCCATGCCACGGCCGACAGTGGCGGCACGAGTTCGTCCGCCACGCCGGCCAGGTCGAGCGCATGCGCCATCGCGTCCGCGACGTGGATGATCGTGGCCAGGAAGCCGGCGCCCGGCAATTCCGGCGCGTGGTGATGGCCGATGGCGCGCCGCATCGTCTCGGAAAAATTCCAGTGCTCGGCCAATGCCAGGCCGGCATCGACATGGTCGATGCCGAGCACCGCGCGTTCCGCGTCGAGCCACGGCGTGTCGTGGGCGCTGCGCCACGCGATCACCCGGGCATAGTGGTCGGGGAAACCGCTGACCAGTACCAGCCGGCCCACGTCGTGCAGCAGGCCCGCGGTGAAGGCGTAGTCCTGGTTGAAGCGCAGGTGGCGCGCCAGCGTCTTCGCGCAGATGGCGGTGGCGATCGAATGCCGCCAGAAGGCCGCGTGGGAAAAGCCGGCGCAGCGGTGTTCGGGAAAGCACCCGGTCAGCGCCGCGGCGGTGATCAGGTTGCGCGCGGTCTGGAAGCCGAGATAGGTGATCGCCTGCTGGATCGTCGTGATCCTGACCTGCAGGCCATACAGCGGGGAGTTGGCCAGGCGCAGCGTCTTGGCGGTCAGCGCCTGGTCCTGCGCCACTTTCCTGGCCAGCACCGCGATATCGACTTCTTCCGCATCGATGCTGTTCAACAGTTCCATCACGATGGCGGGCAGGGAGGGCAGGTCGTCCAGGCTGTTCACGACATCGTCGTAGCCCAGCCTGCTCATCGTCGTGCTCCGGAGCGGTAGGCATGAAGGCAGGCGCGCAGCGCGTTGCCGGCCCAGGCATCCGCAGCGCCAGGGTCGAGCCTGCGGAACAGGTAATCGATACGTTCGCGGTGCGGATGGCGCACCGGCACGGTATCGATGCCGTGGCGCGCCAGCGAGGCCAGCATCGCCGGCGTCAGCATGGCTCCTTCCGGTAGCAACGCATGGCCCTGCGCATCGCGCAGTTCGCCCGACAGCACCATGCCGGCGCGTGCTTGCGCCAGCGGCAGATCGCGAATCTCCATCGCTTCCTCCTCGTTCGGGCTGATCTTACACCATGCCCTGCCGGCAAGGCCGGGACCGCAAGCCGGGCGCCCGCTTCGCTGCGGCTGACGCATACTGCGGGCAAAGGGGGATTCATGAGCACACAGCGGCAGATTGCCTTGCTACGGGGCGTCAACGTCGGCCGGGCCAAGCGCATCGCGATGGCGGATCTGCGCACGGTCCTGGGCGACCTGGGCTTTTCCGGCGTGCGCACCCTGCTCAACAGCGGCAATGCCGTGTTCGACTGCCCGGCGGCCGACGCCACGCGGTCCGCCATGCGCATCGAGGAAGCACTGGTGCTCAAGCTCGGCGTGCCGGCCCGCGTGACGGTCCTCGATGCGCCGCAACTGGCCGACATCGTCGCCGCGAACCCCCTGCTGGACATGGCCACCGATCCCTCGCGGCTGATGGTGGCGGTGCTCAGCAACCCGGCCGACCGGAGCAAGCTGGAAGCGCTGGCGCACCAGCAATGGCAGCCCGAAGCATTCGCGCTGGGCCGGTGGGCAGCCTATCTGTGGTGCGTGGACGGCGTGCTGGCCAGCCGCGTCGCCGCCGCGATGGGCAACCTGCTGGGCGATGCCGTGACCACCCGCAACTGGAGTACCATGACCAAATTGCATTCCCTGGCAATGGAACCTTGACTCCATGGAGAAGCGTGTGGCGAAAGCGAGCGGCGAATTCGCGCGGGCAGCTTCGTGCTGCAACATGCCGGCGTGATGGGCGGCGCGCATGCCGGACTGCGCATCGTCATCGCGCCGGACTCGGGCGCCGGCGAACTGGCCGGCATCGCCGGCACGCTGGCCATCCGCGTCGAGGACGGCAAGCATTACTACGATCTCGATTACACGCTGTAGCTTGCGCAGCCGCTGCGGTAGCGTCCCGTCATCGCTTGCCGCGCCGGTCCCGCTGGCGGCGGCATTCCCGGCCCGGCTGTCGCTGCCTGCAGTTGGGGTAGACTGCGCACTTCGATAGCGAACACGACGTTCCCATGAAACATCTCCCACTCGTTGCCGTGCTGGCTGGCGTGCTGCTGGCCGGCTGCGGCGCCATCAAGAAAGACAGCGCGGCCGGCCGCATCACCGGCATGCAGGAAGCGGCCAATCCCCAGGTGCTGCTGCTGGGCGAAGTGCACGACAATACGCAGGGCCACAAGCTGCGCTTCGACGACCTGAAAAAGCGCGTCGATGCGGGCTGGCATCCCGTCATCGCCATGGAACAGTTCGATCACGAAGACCAGGCGCTGCTCGATGATGCGGTGAAAGGCTGCGTCGATGCCGGCTGCGTGATCCGCGTGATGAACAAGAAAGGCTGGGACTGGCAGCAGTACTACCCGGTGATCCAGCTGGCGCTGGACAAGCACCTGCCGGTCGTCGCCGTCAACCTGTCGCGCGCGAATGCGTCGAAGGTGGTGCGCGACGGCGTGGCATCGAGCTTCGATGCGAAGACGGTGGCCGAGTACCGGCTGAACGAGCCGATCTCGGCCGACTGGCGCAAGGCGCAGGAGAACGAGATCCGCACCGGCCATTGCAATATGCTGCCGGCCATGATGATCCCGGGCATGGTCGACGCGCAGATGGCGCGCGACATCTGGATGGCCAAGCTGATCCGCGACCAGCAGCCACGCGACGTGGTGCTCATCGCCGGCAACGGCCACGTGCGCAAGGACATCGGCGTGCCGCGCTGGCTGAACACCGTCGGCAGCAAGCTGACCGTGAAGGCGGTCGGCTACGTGGAGGGCGGCGGCCAGAAGGAGCTGTTCGACGAAGTGCGGTCGATCCCGGCCGCCAAGCGCGCCGATCCCTGCGCCAAGTTCAAGAAATAAAATAGGGACAATAAAATAGGGACGGACCGGGACGCCGGACCGCCTGTTTTTAAGGAAATTTCCTCAAAAACAGGGTCCGTCCCTATTTGTT
Organism: Pseudoduganella umbonata; assembly: GCF_014192225.1. Classification (GTDB taxonomy): domain Bacteria; phylum Pseudomonadota; class Gammaproteobacteria; order Burkholderiales; family Burkholderiaceae_D; genus Rugamonas; species Rugamonas umbonata. The sequence continues at coordinate 596,532 of NZ_JACHXS010000002.1, forward strand.
TCGACACCAGAAACGAGGCTGCGGTTTCAGGCAATAAAAAAGGGCGCTCGATGCGCCCTTTTTGCGGTCAGTCCTTGTACATCGGCCCGTCGAAGATGAACTTGCCGCCGTGGTAGTTGAACGTGGCGTCGTCGGCTGGCGGATATTCGCCGCTTTCCGGCACGTCGGCGCGGAACTGTTCCGAGGAGTCCTTCGGCTGGAAGCCCAGGTGGGCGGCCTTGCGGTTGTCCCACCACTGGCGCTTGTTGTTCGAGGCGCCGAACAGGATCGTGTGGCCCACGCGCGGGGTCAGCAGCGAGACGCGCAGCGCTTCCAGCAGGTCGTCATAGGACAGCCAGGTGCACATCATGCGCGGGTTGTTCACCGACGGGAACGACGAACCGATGCGCAGGCACACGGTCTCGATGCCGGTGCGGTCGAAGTAGTAGCGCGACAGCTGTTCGCCGAACACCTTCGAGATGCCGTACATGCTGTCCGGGCGCGGCGGGTCGTCCGCATCGATCACCTGCGTCTGCGGGTAGAAGCCGATCGCGTGGTTCGACGATGCGAACACGATGCGCTTCACGCCGTGGCGGTGGGCCGCTTCGTAGATGTTGTACGTGCCCTGGATGTTGGCGAACATGATGTTCTCGAACGTGTTCTCGGTCGAGATGCCGCCGAAATGCAGGATGGCGTCGACGCCTTCCACCATTTTCAAAACGGCCTGCTTGTCGGCCAGGTCGGCCTGGAAAATCTCTTCGCCTTCGCCGGCTTCGCCCATGTCCCCGATATCGGACAGGCGGACCACATCCGCCCATGGCTTGATCCGCTCGCGCAGCACTTTACCCAGGCCGCCGGCCGCGCCGGTCAGCAACAGGCGCTTGAAAGGTTTTTTCGTCGTCATTGTCGTCTCTTAGTCTCGTACGAAGGTTCGGGAAGGAGCATCCTAACCGAATCCGCCGGGGGCGGCGGATTGATCGGAAAGATTCGCGGCAGCTTGATCGGGTGACCGCGCCGCAGGAGGAAGCAGCGTCAGGTCACCGGCGCCGGGTTGAACAGGACGAGGGCATTGTGCAGCTTCCAGTGCTCGGCCCAGGTCTTCTTGCCGCTCGCGGTATCGAGCAGCAGCTGGAACAGTTCCCAGCCCACGCTTTCGATGGTCGCCTCGCCCGTGGCGATGCGGCCCGCGTTCACGTCCATCAGGTCGTGCCAGCGGCGCGCCAGGTCGTCGCGCGTGGCCACCTTGATCACCGGGCATTCGGCCAGGCCGTATGGCGTGCCGCGGCCGGTGGTGAACACGTGCAGGTTCATGCCGGCAGCCAGCTGCAGCGTGCCGCAGATGAAGTCCGATGCCGGGGTGGCGGTATACAGCAGGCCCTTGACGCCCTTCGTCGTGGCTTTCTCGCCCGGCGACAGCACGCCCGAAATCGGCACGCTGCCCGACTTGACGATCGAGCCCATCGCCTTTTCGACGATGTTCGACAGGCCGCCTTTCTTGTTGCCCGGCGTGGTGTTGGCGCTGCGGTCGACGCCGCCGCGGGTCAGGTACGCGTCGTACCACGCCATCTCGCGGATCATTTCCTGGGCCACCTCGGCATTGACGGCGCGCGAGGTCAGCTGGTCGATCCCGTCGCGCACTTCCGTCACTTCCGAGAACATCACGGTGGCGCCGGCGCGCACCAGCAGGTCGGTGGCGAAGCCGACGGCCGGGTTGGCGGTCACGCCGGAGAACGCATCGCTGCCGCCGCACTGCACGCCGACCACCAGGTCGGAGGCCGGGCAGGTCACGCGCTGGCGCCTGTTCAGCACTTCCAGCTGCGCCTCGGCCGTCTGCATGATCGAGTCGACCATCGACATGAAGCCCACGTTGCCGGCGTCCTGCAGGCAGACCACCGGCGGCTCGGTCGCCACCGTGTCGTCCTTGCGGCGGATCTGGATCGAGTTGGCCGGGAACAGGCGGGTCGGCTGCAGCTTTTCGCAGCCGAGCGAAACCACCATCGCCTGGCCGCCGAAGTTCGGATTCTTGCTGATGTTGTGGATCGTGCGGATCGGGATGTTGGCCCCCGGCGCATCGATCGCCACGCCGCAGCCATAGGTGTGTTCGAGGCCGACCACGTCGTCCACGTTCGGGTACTTCGGCAGCAGCTCGGCCTTGATGCGCTTGACCGCGAATTCGACGACGCCGGAAACGCACTGCACGGTCGTAGTGATGCCGAGGATATTGCGCGTGCCCACCGTGCCGTCTTCATTGCGGTAGCCCTGGAACGTATAGCCTTCCAGCGGTTCCAGCGGCGGCACCTTGACGGTGGCGATCGGCAGGTTGTCCAGCTCGCGTGCCGGCGGCATCTCCAGCAACTGCTCGGAAACCCAACTGCCTTTCGGAATGTCGCGCACGGCGCGGCCAATCGAAACGTTGTAGCGCAGCACGCTCTGGCCCTGCGCGATGTCGGCCAGCGCCACCTTGTGGCCTTGCGGCACGGCCTCGACCAGCGTAAGGCCGTCATCGAAAACGGTGCCCGCCGGCAGGCCGCCATCGTTGACGACGATTGCCACGTTGTCGTTGGCGTGCATGAGGATACGGCGCGGAATGCTCGCTGTCATGATTCTGTCCTGAGGGGGCCGGCGCCGCATGATCGGCGCTGTTGTAGTTGCGCAACGACCAGACGTACCGGCGAGTTGTCTGATGACTTCAGTATGACAGATGCCCAAATTTTTGGCTAGTCCACATTGCTCATTTGGTCTGACCGGTTTAGAATGGCCTGACCAAATAAAATAATGAAAAGAAAGATGCTGAAACGTCCGCCAGCGCTGAACGAGCACTCCGAACCACGACTTTACCGCGTGGTCGCGGACCGCATCGCGCAGTTGATCCGCGACGAAGGCATCGCGCCGGGAGCGCGCCTGCCGTCCGAGCGCGACCTGGCCACCAAGCTGTCGGTCAGCCGGGCCTCGCTGCGCGAAGCGCTGATCGCCCTGGAGCTGGGCGGCGTGATCGAAGTGCGTGGCGGCTCGGGTGTCTATGTGTGCGAAGCGGAGCAGGAAGCCAGTCTGCCGGAAGCGGGACCGGGTCCGTTCGAGGTGTTGTCGGCGCGCCGCCTGATCGAGGCGGAAGTGGCGGCGATCGCGGCCCGCGTGGCCACCGACAATGCGATCGACGCGATCCTCAAGGCGGTCGAGGAGATGGAAGCGCACCACGCCAACAAGACGACCAACGAGCAGGCCGACCGCAACTTCCACCTGGCGATCGCCCGCGCCACCGGCAACGGCGCGCTGGTGGGCACGATGGATTACCTGTGGAACCAGCGCGGCCGGCTGTGGCACAAGCTGAAGGAGCATTTCCAGACGGAAGAGCTGCGCCAGGAAACGCTGAAGGACCACCGCCGCATCTTCGAGGCGATCGCGGCGCATGACGCGGCCGCGGCGCGGCGGGCGATGCGCGCGCACCTCGAGCGCGTGACGCGGACGTTCTCGCGCGGCTGAGGAAAAACAGCCAGCAATAGGGCTGCAGTAACAAGGCAGCAGTAATAGAGCAGCAGTAATAAAGCGGTAGTAATAAAGCAGCAGAACTGACAACGGGCAGTACCGGAAAAACAGCAGCACAAGACTCGCAGTACCGGAACGGCAACAACGAACACAGCAGCGCGGCACCGCATCGAATGGCGCCGCGACAGGAGACAGGATGTATTCGATACCATCAGCGGAACTACCCGCCACGCTTGCCGGCAGCGCGCGCTCGCGCGCAGCACTGCCGCGCCCCTGATCTCGCCATAAAAAAAGTTTATCCACCGTGTGCGACCCCGGCCTTGGCCTTCGTCGCAGCGGCACCGAGCACGCGAGGTGCTCCATCACCGCCGCCTGCCGCACCATGCAGGCCGGCGCGAACACCATCGGAAAACCCAGGAGACAAGCATGAACAAGCGCGCAAGTATGCAAACCCGCTTCCAGCAACGGCTGGTACTGACCTCGATCGCACTGGCGGCAATCGCCGTCGCCAACGGGGCAGCCGCACAGGAAGCCGCGATGCAGCGCATCGAAGTGACGGGTTCCTCGATCAAGCGACTGGCCAATGAAGAAGCGCTGCCGGTCACCAGCATCAAGGCCGAAGAATTCACCCAGCGCGGCATGACCACGCTGGCAGACGTGATGATGGCGCTGCCGCAATCGGCATCGCTGGCACCGTCGAACGCCGGCTCCGGCACCAACATCAACCTGCGTGGCCTGGGCGTGAACCGCACGCTGGTGCTGCTGAACGGCCGCCGCCTGGCCAACGAGGCGATTTCCGCCGGCTATGCCAACCTGGACGTGATTCCGTTCTCCGCGCTGCAGCGCGTCGAGATCCTGCGCGATGGCGCTTCCTCGCTGTACGGTTCGGACGCCATCGGCGGCGTGGTCAACTTCATCACGAAGAAGGAATTCGAAGGCGTGCAGGTCACCGGCCAGTACGTGACGCCGGAACGCAAGGGCGGTGGCGACGAGCGCCGCGCCACGCTGACCTTCGGCAAGGGCAACCTGAACCGCGACGGCTGGTCGGCCTACGCCACCGTCGACTTCCACGACCGTTCGCGCCTGGCCGCGAAGGACCGCGCCGCATTCAGTTCCGACGAGCTGCTCGCATCGCTGGGCCGTCCGCGCACGCTGGGCACCGGCGGCTACGCGATGCCGGCCAATTTCACCACCGCCACCAACAAATCCGCGCAGAACCCGTACGCCGCCACATGCGCCGAGCCGTATTCGACGATCGGCGCGAAGAACACCTGTACGCTGAACAGCAACGAGTACGGCACCGCGCTGTACGAGAACGAGCAGCTCAGCTTCTACGCCCGTGCCGCCAAGCAGATCAGCGAAGACCACACCTTCACGGTGGAATACACGCGTGGCCAGTCGCAGATCATCGCCGCCCGCAATCCCACCCAGTCGGTGGCCGTCGGCGGCGTAGCGGCACTGCTGCCATTCAGCTCGAAGTGGTACCCGGGCAACAGCGGCGGCGTGCCCGCGGTGGCTGGCATCAACGGCCAGCCGCTGACGGTGACCTGGTCGGTGGCCGACTATGGCCTGGCCACGCAAAAGGACAAGCAGGTCAACCAGCGCCTGGCGTTCGTCGACGAAGGCGTGCTGGCGGGCTGGGATTACCGCGCCGGCCTGGTGATCGGCCTGTCCGACCGCGAAAACTTCTACCAGAACGGCTTCTTCAAGGGCCAGGGTATCCTCGACGGCCTGAAGAGCGGCGCGCTGAACCCGTTCGGCCTGCAGGACCAGGCCGGCCGCGACTACCTGGCATCGATCTCGGTCGACGGCATCAAGAACCGCGATTCGCAGACCACGTACAAGGGTATCGACTTCTCGGCCAGCCGCTCGCTGTTCGCGATGGCCGGCGGCGATGCCGCGATCGCGGTCGGTGCCGACATGAGCCACCAGACCACCCGCGACGACAAGCTGGCGATCCAGAACGAAGTGCAGTACCTGAACAGCACCGCGTCGCATGGCGAAGGCCAGCGCAACGTGTACGCGCTGTACGCCGAACTGGACCTGCCGGTCACGAGCGCGCTGAACGTCAACCTGGCCGTGCGCGACGACTATTTCAGCGACTTCGGCAACACCATCAATCCGAAGGTGAGCTTCCGCTGGGAAGCCACCAAGAACGTGATGTTCCGCGGTTCGGCGAACACCGGCTTCCGCGCGCCGACGCTGTTCGACGCCTACGGCTACCGCCTGCCGGGCGCCACCGGCAAGACCTCCGCGCGCTGGGATGACCCGCTGCAGTGCCCGGGCGGCACGCCGGGCGTGACCGGTACCGGCACCGCGCTGCCGGGCCTGGTGTCGTCCGAAGTCTGCAACGTGCAGCTGAACAAGCAGGTCGGCTCGAACGCCAACCTGCAGCCGGAAAAATCGAAGGGCTTCACGCTGGGCGTGGTGGTGGAACCGACCAAGTCGCTGACGATGTCGTTCGACTACTGGAACATCCGCATGAAGGACATGCTGGCCAACCTGCCGGAGCAGGTGTACTTCCTCGATCCGGCCAAGTACGCGAACCTGTTCGTGCGTAACGCCGACGGCTCGCTGGCCTACATCAACAACACCACGATGAACCTGGGCGGCCAGAAGGCGGCCGGTATCGACGTGTCGGCAAGCTACCGCTTCCCGCGCAACGCCTATGGCGACTTCAGGGTGGAGCTGGATGGCACGTACCTGACGCAGTTCGACAACCAGCTGTTCCCGGGCGAGGAGTATGTCAGCAACATCGGCCGCTTCGGCAATGCATCGAACGGCACCACGTCGAGCTTCCCGATCATCACGTACCGCTGGAAGCACGTGCTGAAGATGTCGTGGGCACTGGGTGACTGGACCGCGCAGGCGACCCAGAACTACAACTCCAAGTACGAAGACCAGAACCTGGTGGCGCAGACCTACTGGCGCGACATCAACTCGTACAAGCCGTGGAACCTGACGGTGGGCTACAAGGGCTTCAAGAACACGCAGCTGACGTTCGGCGTCACCAACGTGTTCGACTCGGCCCCGCCGGTCACGAACCACAGCGGCTACTCGTTCGGCTACCTGTCGAGCGCGGCCAGCCCGATCGGGCGCTCGTACAACCTGCGCGCGACTTACACGTTCTAAGCGGTCAGGCTGGGAAAATAGGGAGCCGTATCGCTGCGGCTCCCTGTTAGAAGGAAACATTGCCTGAAAAATGGGGACGTACCGCGTCGGCGGACCGCCCATTTTCCGGGAAACTTTCAGGAACGGAGCGCATATGAAACAACGTTTCTTGCTTGGCGCGGTCGGTGCCTTGCTTTGCCTCGGTGCTGCGCACGCCGCCGACAAGCCGGTACGCTTCATCCTCGTCGGCGATTCGACGATGGCGTCGAACAGCGGCTATGGCGAGGCGTTCTGCGCGCGCGTGAACCGCGCCCATACCTGCATCAACCTGGCCAAGGGCGGGCGCAGTTCGTCGAGCTTTCGCGCCGAGGGGCGCTGGGATGAAGTGCAGGGCCTGCTGAAGGGCAGCGCGGCCTACCGCGCCACCTATGTACTGATCCAGTTCGGCCACAACGACCAGCCGGGCAAGCCGGGCCGGTCGACCGACCTGAAGACCGAATTCCCCGTCAACATGGCGCGCTATGTCGACGAAGTCAAGGCGCTGAACGGCCTGCCGGTGCTGGTCACGCCGCTGACACGCCGCAGTTTCAAGGAAGGCGTGCTGGAAAACACGCTGGTGCCGTGGGCGGACGCGATCCGCGCCACGGCGAAGGAAAAGCAGGTGCCGTTGCTGGACCTGAATGCCGACAGCTACGCGGCCGTGCAGGCCATGGGCGAGGCGCAAGCCGATACGTTCGCGGTGGCGCCGAAGCCTGCCTCGGCCCCCGTCGCCACCGGAACGGGCGTCGAGCCGCAGGGCGCCGCCAAGAGTGCTTTCGACTACACGCACCTTGGTGCCAAGGGAGCGAAATACTTCGCCGCGATGGTCGAGGGCGAACTGAAGACAGCCATCCCGGCGCTGGCGGCCGAGTTCAAGCCGGAGGGCGAATGATGCGCGCGGCACTGCTGCTCGCGGCCTTGTTCGTTGCCGGAGCGGGCCAAGCAGAGGCACAGGATACCGGTGCCGCCGGCCGTCCGCAGCTGAGCGACGCGCAGGCGAAACGCTATGCGATCGCCGAGGTACTGAAAACCACCGGCCGCGCCGGTGCCGAGAAAACCGATCCGTGGAACCCGCTGGCCGATCCGCTGGCACAAGGCGCCGCGTTGGCGGCGGACTATGTCGTCGATGCCGCCGGCCGTGCCGACGGCGTGACCACGTTCGTCAGCGTGCAGCAGGCGGTCAACCGGGCCATCGCCGACGCCGCCGCGAAGCCGGCAGGCGGCCGGCAATACATCCTCGTCAAGCCGGGCACCTACCGCGAGCTGGTCTACGTGCCCGCCTCCGCGCGACCCATCACGCTGTACGGAGAAGGGCAGGGCGCGGGCGATACCGTGATCTCGGCCGGGCTGGATGCCGCCGTTCCGGTGGCCGACTACCTGAAGCAATACGGGCCGCAGTTTGCACGGCTCGACCCGGCCATCGTGGCCATGCATGCGCAGATCGCCGCGCGCGCGCCCACCATCTCGACCAGTGGTTCGATGACGGTATGGACGCGCAACCACGGCTTCCAGGCACGCAACCTGACCATCGAGAATTCCTACAACAAGGCCACCGGCAATGCGCGCGACGAATGCGGCGAGCGCGTGTGCGGGACGCCGGAGAAACCGCAGGCGCGCGTCAGCCACCAGGCCGTGGCCCTGCTGGTCGAGGGGGCCGACAAGGCGCAGTTCGAGAACGTGCGGCTGATCGGCTTCCAGGACACGCTGTACCTGAAGTCGGCCGAAACCCGCGTCACCGCGCGCAGCTTCTTCCACAAGTCGTACATCGAGGGCGACGTCGATTTCATCTTCGGCGACACCACGGCATACTTCTACCGCAGCGAAGTGAAGTCGCTGGGCGACCGGACGATGTCGTACGTGGGCGCGCCGAACACCAACTGGCGCACGAAGTACGGCTTCGTGTTCAATGAGGTGAAGTTCACCCATGACGGCTCGCCGAACGCGCTGGCCGGCAAGTACTACCTGGCGCGCCAGTGGTTCCACAACTCGCGCTGCAGCCCCTACGCGCCGGTGGCCATTGAAGGCTACGCCTGCACCCTGGGCAGCGCGAGCGTCTACCAGGCGCCGAAGGGCACGATCACGCCGACCGTGCTGGAAACGGTGGGCAAGATGGTGGTGATCCATTCGCGCATCGGCGCGCACATCGACCGCAAGCGGCCCTGGTCGGACTGGAATGCGCCCGGCACGCTGGCCTACCGCCCGGCGCAGTTTTCATCCGACGATTTCTACAAGAACCTGAAGAACGCGGGCTTCGACCCCGTCAACCACCTGGGCTACGGGAAGCAGCCCCTGACGCCGGACGTGTACCTGGCGGAATTCAACAACTTCCACGAGTAGGAGACAGCATGAACCATTTGAACGACCAGCGGGTCAATGAAAAACGCCGCGCAATGATGAAAGCCGTGTCGGCATCCAGCCTGGCGCTGGCCGGTGGCGCTGCCACCCTCGGTGCCGGTACGGCCAACGCGGCGATCGGCGACGACCCGTGGGGCCGCGCCAAGGAAATCGTCGACCGGCTGAACAAGCCGCGGCGCTTCCGCGACCAGGACTTCCCGATCACCGATTTCGGCGCCGCGCAGTGCAAGCTGGTGAAGATCAAGGCATGGATCTCGCATGACGACCAGGCCACCGTTGAAACGCAGGCGCCCGGTTCGCACGATTGCTACCCGGCGATCAAGGCGGCCATCGAGGCCTGCCACAAGGCCGGCGGCGGCCGCGTGGTGATCCCGTCCGGTAACTGGTTCGTGGCCGGGCCGATCGTGCTGCTGTCGAACGTGCACGTGCACCTGAAGAAGGGGGCCAACGTGCTGTTCTCGACGCAGCCGACCGACTATGCCAAGTACGGCGAGTTCGATTGCGGCAAGCACGGCAAGCTGGTGATCACGCGCTGGCAGGGCAACGACTGCCTGAACTTCGCGTCGCCAATCTATGCATACGGCGCCGACAATATCGCGCTGACCGGCGAAGACTGGACCAGTATCCTGAATGGCCAGGGCGGCGTGCCGTTCAATGGCAAGGACGGCGACTGCTGGTGGACCTGGAAGGGCAAGAACCGCACGATCAACCCGGCCTCGCAGGCGAACACGCCGGGCTACGTGGAGGGCAAGCTGACGCAGCGCCTGCCGAACCCGATCAACCCGAAGTCGCTGAAGGACGTGGCGCCGCACCTGACGGAAGCGGAACGCCTGCACATCCAGGGCGAAGGCGAGCGCTGGCGCGCCGACGAGCAGTACCTGCCGGCGCTGTCCGAAGCGGGCGTGCCGCTGGCGCAGCGCGTGTTCGGCCTGGGCCACTTCCTGCGCCCGACGATGATCCACCTGATCGGCTGCACCAACGTGCTGCTGGAAGGCTACGAGGTGAAGGACACGCCGTTCTGGCAGCACCATCCGGTCCACTGCCGCGATATCGTGATCCGCAACGTGCACTGCAACAGCAAGGGCCCGAACAGCGACGGCTTCGATCCGGAATCGTGCGACATGGTACTGATCGAAGGCTGCACGTTCGACACGGGCGACGACTGCATCGCCATCAAGGCCGGCAAGGACCTGGACGTGCAGTACGGCCCGTCGCAGAACATCGTGGTGCAGAAGTGCATCATGCAGAGCGGCCACGGCGCCGTCACGCTGGGCAGCGAGATGGCCGGCGGCATCCAGAACGTCTATGCGCAGGACCTGGTGTTCGAGAACATCCACTGGGCGACCGATCCGCTGAACACGGCGATCCGGCTGAAGACCAACATGAACCGGGGCGGCTACCTGAAGAACTTCTACGTGCGCAACGTGAAGATCCCGAACGGCGTGCAGACCAGCCCGTCGTTCTACGCATCGCTGCCCAATTCGCCGATCGAATCGAAAACCGTGGCCGTGGCCGCCGGCGCCGTCGTCACGTTCGACTGCGACTACACGCCGACGGCCGACACCGTGCGCACCCGGCCGCCGGTGGTCGACAACGTGCAGATTTCCAACGTCACCGTCGGCAACGTGGAAGTGAAGAAGGGGGCGAAGAAAGGGCAGAAGGCGGCGTGCTACCAGGCCATCGTGATCCTCGGCCCGGTGTCCAACAACTACAACGGCCCGCAGCCGATGCCGCAGGTGCCGCCCGTCACCAACGTGACGATCAGCGACTGCGACTTCGGCACCACCGTCAGCACCGAGCAGCCGTACTTCCTGTACAACGTGCGGGGCTTGAAGCTGAACCGCGTGAAGATCGGCGGCACGGAGTACAACACCACGCTGTCGGCATAACCGCACTGCAAAACCGGTGACAGGCACCAGTTATTTTGCAACGAATGTTCCAAAATAATAGGTGTCTGTCACCGGTTTTTCACCGGCTTTCGGTTTCCAGTACGGCCTGCATTTCGGCCACCTTGCGCTTCAGTGCCGGCAGGAAGCGCCGTGCCACGCCGTCGTCGCATTCGTTGCGGTCGTGGCCGGTGAACCAGTGGTCCGGCCGGACGATGTGCGGCGTGCGGTCGGCCGCGCCGATGTCCTGCTTGACCTGCTTGAAGTAGTCGTAGTGCTGGGTCACGTAGTGGTTGATGCGGAAGTGCTCGTACGACGGCGCCAGTGCCGGGTCCTGCAGCATCGGCGCCGTCAGCGGCCGCAGCTGCTCGTCGACCGTGCCGTGCGGGGTGGTGAACAGGTGCGATCCCGTGCAGCGCACCGGCTGCCCGGAACGGACGATCGACTTGATGTGCCGGTTCGGGCCGAAGCCCGGCTCGCTGTGGCGCGGGTAGTCCTCCAGCAGCAGGCCGCCCGGATCGCGCAGATGCCCGTTGCTGCCGTAGCAGATCCAGTACACCCCCAGTGCCGACAGCGGCTTGTCCCGATAGGGTGCCAGCGCCTCGGCCATCGTGGCGGCGCGGGTGGGAAACAGGAACTCGTCGCCGTCGATGAAGGCCATCCAGTCCACTTCCTGCTGGTGGTTGTCCCACGCGTGCTGGTAGGCGGCCAGCTGCGGCTTGTCCTGGTCGCCAATCCGGTAAACAGTGATCGGATAATGCCGCGCCAGCCTGGTCAGCGTGTCCACCATCCCGTCGTCGCATTTGTGGCAGTACAGGTAGAAACGGTCGAAGCCGGCCAGCAGGTGGAAGGCCAGCCACTCGACGATCCAGGGCTGGCGGTTGCGCTGTATGGAGGTAATGCCAAGTCGCATCGTGATCGCGGTGTTGTCGCGGGCTTATTACGCGATGATTGCAGTTGGCGCGAATTAGCGAAAATTAGCGCGGTGATTGTGGGTTGTTACAGTGTCAGGCAGGCGCCATTCTAGCACCCGTCCCCGCCGAGGCATGCGCCTGCGGCCACCGACCCATGTTAAGGTGCGGCCATCATCGTTGTGGAGCAGATCATGGAACGCACTTACCAGGAAGCCGCCCCGTCGCGGTCCGACATCGACGCCCTGGCAGGCCCGGCCCTGCTGGAATTCGGCACCAACTGGTGCGGCTACTGCCGCGCCGCGCAGGTGCCGCTGGCGGAGGCCTACGCGGACTATCCGGGCATCCGCCACTTCAAGGTCGAGGACGGGCCCGGCCGCTTGCTGGGCCGTTCCTTCCGTGTCAAACTCTGGCCGACCATGATCTTCCTGCAAGACGGGAAGGAAGTGGCGCGTGTGGTGCGCCCGGAAAACGCCGGCGAGATCCGCGACGCGTTCGCCCGGATCGCCCCACCCGGCTGACGGCACCTTCTATCGGTTTTTCCATCATCCCGGAGTACGCATGTCCCAGCCTCACCCGGCCGGTCGAGTCAACTCGCCCGGCACCGTGCTGTTTGCCAGCCTGATCGGCACCACGATCGAATTCTTCGACTTCTATATCTACGCGACGGCCGCGGTCCTCGTGTTTCCCCACCTGTTCTTCCCGGCTGGCGACCCCACCGCCGCCACGCTGCAGTCGCTGGCCACGTTCGCGATCGCCTTCTTCGCGCGCCCGGTGGGCTCGGCCGTGTTCGGCCACTTCGGCGACCGCGTCGGCCGCAAGGCCACGCTGGTGGCGGCGCTGCTGACGATGGGCATTTCCACCGTGGTGATCGGCATGCTGCCCACCTATGCGCAGATCGGCGCCTGGGCGCCGGCGCTGCTGGCGCTGTGCCGTTTCGGCCAGGGCCTGGGCCTGGGCGGCGAATGGGGCGGCGCCGTGCTGCTGGCCACCGAGAACGCACCGCCGGGCAAGCGTGCCTGGTACGGCATGTTCCCGCAGCTGGGCGCGCCGATCGGTTTCTTCCTGTCCGGCGGGATCTTCCTGCTGCTGTCCGAAGTACAGACCGACGAGCAGTTCTTCAGCTGGGGCTGGCGCATCCCGTTCCTGGCCAGCGCGCTGCTGGTACTGGTGGGCCTGTATGTGCGGCTGAAAATCACCGAGACGCCCGATTTCCAGAAAGTGCTCGACAAGGGCGAGCGCGTCGAGGTGCCGGTCAAGGCGGTCCTCGTGCAGCACACCCGCGCGCTGGTGCTGGGCACGATGATGGCGATGGCCACCTTCGTGCTGTTCTACCTGATGACGGTGTTCGCGCTGAACTGGGGCGTGGCCGGGCTGGGCTTCTCGCGCCAGCAGATGCTGGTCCTGCAGCTGATCGCCGTGGTGTTCTTCGGCCTGACGATCCCCGTGGCGGCGCTGCTCGCCGACCGTTATGGCCGGCGCGGCACGCTGATCTGGGTATCGGCGGCGATCGCGCTGTTCGGCCTGGTGTTCGGCCCGCTGTTCGATTCGAACAGCGCGGTCCAGGTCACGCTGTTCCTCGCACTGGGCCTGGGACTGATGGGCATGACGTACGGCCCGCTGGGCACGATCCTGTCGGAACTGTTCCCGGCCGAGGTGCGCTACACGGGCGCTTCGCTGACGTTCAACCTGGCCGGCATCATCGGCGCCTCGCTGGCGCCGTACATCGCCACCAAGCTGGCCACCACCTACGGGCTGCAATACGTGGGCTACTACCTGTCGATCGCCGCGGTGCTCAGCCTGATCGCGCTGGTGCTGGCGAAAAAGCAGTAACGGACGGCCGGGGGGACCGCAAGGGCTACCTCTTTCGGCATAGGATTGCCGTGCCCTGTCTAGGGATGACGGGGCACGCCAGGTGCGTATGATGGGGTACACCCATCGTCCACCAAGAAAATCCATGCTGATACTGACCAACGGCCGTTTCCACACGGCCGACAAAGCCAATCCCGTCGCCACGGCGGTCGCCATCGCGGACGGAAAATTCCTCGCCGTGGGCAGCGCCGAAGAGGTGATGCGCCATGCCGCGGCCGACACCCGGGTGATCGACCTGAACGGCCGCACCGTGATCCCCGGCCTGAACGACTCGCACCTGCACCTGATCCGTGGCGGCCTGAACTACAACCTCGAGCTGCGCTGGGAAGGCGTGCCGTCGCTGGCCGACGCGCTGCGCATGCTGAAGGAACAGGCGCTGCGCACGCCGACCCCGCAATGGGTGAGGGTGGTGGGCGGCTGGAACGAATTCCAGTTCGCCGAGAAACGCATGCCGACGCTGGACGAGATCAATGCCGCCGCACCCGATACGCCGGTGTTCGTGCTGCACCTGTACGACCGCGCGCTGCTGAACCGTGCCGCGCTGCGCGCGGTGGGCTACGACAAGAACACGCCGGCGCCGCCGGGCGGCGAGATCCAGCGCGATGCACAGGGCAACCCCACCGGCATGCTGATCGCGCGCCCGAATGCGATGATCCTGTACGCCACGCTGGCCAAGGGCCCGGCGCTGCCGCTGGAACACCAGGTCAATTCGACCCGGCAGTTCATGCGCGAACTGAACCGTCTCGGGCTGACCAGCGCGATCGATGCGGGCGGCGGCTTCCAGAACTATCCGCAGGACTACCAGGTGGTGCAGCAGCTGGCCGAGCAGGACCAGCTGACGATCCGCATCGCCTACAACCTGTTCACGCAGAACAAGGGCGCCGAACTGCAGGACTTCAAAAAGTGGACCGAGATCGTCAAGCCGGGCGACGGCACCGACTGGTACCGCCACAACGGCGCCGGCGAGATGCTGGTGTTCTCGGCGGCCGATTTCGAAGACTTCCTGGAGCCGCGCCCCGACCTGCCGCCCGAGATGGAAGGGCAGCTGGAGCAGGTGGTGCGCCACCTGGTCGAGCAGCGCTGGCCGTTCCGGCTGCACGCCACCTATGACGAGTCGATCTCGCGCATGCTCGACGTGTTCGAGAAGGTCAACCGCGAGATTCCGTTCGATGGCCTGCACTGGCTGTTCGATCACGCCGAGACCATCACTCCCCGCAACATCGAGCGCGTCAAGGCGCTGGGCGGCGGCATCGCGATCCAGCACCGCATGGCGTTCCAGGGCGAGTATTTCGTCGACCGCTACGGTGCCGAGGCGGCCAGCCATACGCCACCGATCAAGCGCATGCTGGAAAACGGCGTGCCGGTCGGCGCCGGTACGGATGCCACGCGGGTGGCCAGCTACAACCCGTGGACGGCGCTGTACTGGCTGGTATCGGGGCGCACCGTCGGCGGCCTGCGCCTGTATGACGCGGGCGCAAGGCTCGACCGCGAGACGGCGATCGAACTGTGGACCGCGGGCAGCGCGTGGTTCTCGAACGAGCAGGGCAAGAAGGGCCGCATCCAGGAAGGCATGCTGGCCGACCTGGCGGTGCTGTCGGCCGACTTCTTCCGCGTCGACGAGGAAGCGATCAAGTCGATCGAATCGGTGCTGACCGTGGTGGGCGGCAGGATCGTCTTCGCGCAGGCCGAGTTCGACAAGCTGGGCCCGCCGCAACTGCCCGTCCTGCCGGACTGGTCGCCGGTGAACAAGGTGCCGGGCCACTACCGCGCGGCGGCGCCGGCGCCGCAGAAGAGCTTACTGCCGCACCAGTGCGCCGGCGCATGCGCGGTGCACCGGCATTCGCACGACGTGGCCCGCAAGTCCAGCGTGCCGGTCTCGGACTACGCCGGCTTCTGGGGCGCGTTCGGCTGCAGCTGCTTTGCGTTCTGACGGAGGGGCGATGAACTACGTGAAGATCCTGGCCGGGCTGGTGCTGTCGTTCGCCGTCGGCTTTGCGTGCCGCAAGTTCGGCATCCCGGCCGCGTCGCCGCCGGTGCTGTCCGGCGCGCTGCTGGTGTTCATGATGAGCAGCGGCTACTGGCTGGTGGACCGCTACGTCGCGCGCCGCGCCGCCGAGAACAAGCGCCACTGCGGCGGCCATGCGCTTGAAACGCCGCCGCCGCAGGCAGGGGGTGCCCGATGATCGCGCTGCTTGCCGGTGCCGTTCTCGGCCTGGTGATCGGCGCGGTGTGCCGCGCCTGCGACATTCCTTCGCCGGCGCCGCCCACGCCGATCGGCGCGCTGCTCGTGGTGGCGATGACGGGCGGCTACGTGGTCGGCGGGCTGGTCTAGCAATCGTCTGGCAAGCCAGCGCGCCGGCGCTGCACTGGCGCGTTCGTGCAATGCAAACGTCCGGTGCAGCGGCGACAGTGTATAGCTGCCGTGCTCGCGACCGGCATCGAAGGCCAGCAGCGAGCAACCCACCAGCATGCCCGGCAGGTCCAGCGTGGTGCCGGCGTTGCTGCCGCCGCGCTGCACCATCATCTCTTCCACCTTCATGGCAAAGGCCAGGAGCACGGGCGGCGCGGCCGTCCTCGGCGAATGCGGGGCCGGCTGCTGTTCGATGTACGGGCCAAGGACGTCAATGGGCGCGTGTCGAATGTCGTTGTCTTTGCTCATGCACGATCTATCATGAAGCATGCGCCAGCAGACATGCCCGGGCTGTGGGCACGTCTCGACAGATAACCGGCAGTCCCAGGCATCGTTCCTCTGCATTGGCCGTCCGCAGGAATCCCTTTCCTTCAGGAAGGGGAGGATGTCGAGGGCAATCAAGCGGCATCCGGACGCTTCAGTTGTTAGCATGTCCGCCTGGTCGGCGCGATGTGTCCTGCGCCGGCATCGCCATGCTCCGGGACGGTTGTGGCTGGGTCGCGACAGGACACGCCAGGATTACTCAACATAATGAGGGGACGACTCATGGGCATCTCTACTTCACCCGCTTCACGTTCACCCGCATCACGTTCACCCGCATCACGTTCTCCCGCTTCACGTTCACCCGCATCACGTCGCGCCACCCGGGTGCGGCTGGTACCACTGCTGCTGGCGCTGGCGGTCGGCCAGGCTTGCGCCGCGGCGGCCGTCAACGGTGCGCCGGGAACACCTGGCACGCACGGTGCGCGGCCGGGCGCGGCGGGCGGCGTCGGAGGCGCCGGCGAGAACGCGATCGCCTCGTCGGGACCGAACAGCGGCAACGGCAATACTGCCGATGCCAGCGGCGGCACCGGCGGTCCGGGTGGCAACGGTGCCGCGGGCGGCTTCGGGCAGAACGGCGGAGCGGCCGGCGCGGGAGGGAACGGCGGCGGCGCCAGCGCCACGGCCGGTTCGCACCCGGTTGCCGGCGCCGCCACGGTGGCAGCCTCGGCAACCGGTGGCACGGGCGGCGCCAGCGGCCTGCCGGGGGCGGGCGGCAACGGTGCCGACGTGGGGGCTGGTGCCATGGGAGGTGCGGGCGGCAACGCCAACGCCGTTGCCGTGGGCAGCGCGCAGGGCAGCGACGCGGTGACGGTACTCGTACATGCAGCCGGCGGTACCGGCGGGACCGGCAACGGCATCGGTGCCGGCGCCGGCCAGGCCGGCACCGCCAGCGCGTCCGCCAACGGAGAGTCCGATACCGGCACCGTCAATGTGCTGGTCACGCAGCGCGGCGGTAGTGGCGGCCATGCGACGCACGCCGACGGCACCGATGGCGGCGGCTCGCAACTGCTGAATGCCGCCACCGGCTACACGGCGGGCCGCCTGACGCTGTTCCAGAACGCCCATGGCGGGGCGGGGGGCGGCAGCGGCGCCGCGGCGGGCGGGAACGGCGGCGCGGCCGGTGCGACGTTGACGCTGAGCGACGGCACGGCCAGCGCGCTGCAAGCCACCCTGCTTTCCCAGGGCGGCAGCGGCGGCAACGGCTTGACGCAAAGCGGCAACGGCGGCACTGCCGGCAGCGCGCTGGAACTGAGATCGACCGCCAAGGCGGCCACCGTGGAAGGCGATACGACCGCATTCGGCGGGTCCGGCGCGGCAGGCCAGGGGGCCGCCGGCAACGGCGCGAGAGCCAGCAGTTCCACCATCCTGGCCGGCATGCGGCAGGTGACCGGTTCGGCGACCGCGATCGGCGGAACAGGCGGCACGGCGTCCGTCGGAAACGCTCACGGCACGGGCGGCATTGCCGTCAGCACGCTGCAACTGTCCGGCGGCAGCGTGTCCGGCAGCAGCAATGCTACGGGTGGCAACGGTGGCGGCAGCGGCGACGTGACGGGCAACGGCGCGCAGGGCGCCGCGGCCGACAGCCGGGCGACGGGAGCGGCAGACGGCGCCGGCGCGGCGACGTTGCTGGCCAGCGCCTACGGCGGCGCCGGCGGCGCGGCCAGCGGCACCGGCAACACGGGTGGCGCCGGCGCCGGGGCCGCCGTTGCGGTGACCGGCAGCAGCACCAGCGGCGACGTGACGCTCAGGGCCCATCTGCAGGGCGGCGCCGGCGGTGTCGGCCTGGATGGCGCCGATGGCGGTGCCGGCGGTGCCGCCACGCTGATCGACACGGTCAGCGGTGCGACCTCGGGCAACTTGTCGCTGACCCAGCAGGCCTACGGCGGTGCCGGCGGCGCCAGCGCAGCGGGGATGGCGGCGCAGGGCGCCGCCGCGGTATCGCGGCTGACGCTCGACGATGCCGCCGCCCGCCGCCTCACGGCCAATGTGGTGGCGGCCGGCGGCAGTGGCGGGGATGCTCCGAATGGCCTGGGCACCGCGGGTGGCAACGGCGAAGCCGTCCTGGTGCTCTCGTCCAGCGTGGCCGCGGCCTACGTTGCCGGGTCCACGAATGCCCAGGGCGGCAGTGCCGGGTTCAGCGGCAGCTCCGCCGGCGTGGGCGGCAATGCGCTGGCCCGCACCACGGTGACGGCTGTCGACCAGGCCCGCGCCCAGGCAGCGGCTACCGGCGGCCAGGGCGGCGGGAGCGCCAATGCGCTGTCGCGCGCCGAGTCCGCGGCGACGGCGCAGGCCTATGCTGCGGCACAGGGTGGCGGCGCCGGGCAGGGCACCGCAAAGGCATTGTCGGAAGCGCGGGGCGGCGCGACAGGCGGCACCAACGCCAGCGCGCAAGCCAGCGGTCTGCAAGCCGATGCCACGGCCCGTTCGTGGGCGCTGGGCACGGCCGTCAACGGTGCGCAGGCGCGGGGCACCGGCGCTGCCGGCACGGTGGCGGCAACCAGTACCTCGACCGGAACGAACGGCGTGCTGGTTGCCACCGGCGCCAGCGCGCCCGTATCCGGCTCCGCGGTGGCCACCACGGGGGCCAACGTGGGCGGCACCGCCTACGGACTGGCGCTGCCCACGGTCGGTTTCCAGGCACAGTCGTATGCGGTGGCCCGGCCGTCGGCAGCCACGGTGGACGGCGTGCTGGCCGCTTCGCCGGCCGTCGCGGCCGCGCTCGAGAATGGCGAGGTGATCGGCATCGGCACGATGGCCGGCGCCTATTCGTCCGCCATGTTCGGCGCGCATACCTACGAGACGTCGGCCAGTTTCGTGTTCAACACGGCACTGGAAAGCACGCTGATACTGGGACTGGCCGGGTCGCTGTCGGCAGGCGCCGACTTCGAGACACTGGAACTGACGCTCAGCAGCCAGGGCGTCGAAATGTTCTCGGAAACGTTCACCAGCGCCGCGGCGGCGCAGCTGTTTTTCGATGACAACGCGCTGACACTGGGAACGCTGGCTGCCGGCGAGCAGGAGCTGCTGCTGACCACCGGCTTCACGCTGAATGCGGAAGGCGGCCTGGGCTTCCAGTACGTGCTTGGCGTGACGCCGGTTCCCGAACCCGGCACGTGGATCATGCTGCTGGCGGGCCTGACGGTATTGCTGGTGCGCTGGCCGGCGCGCCGCAAGCTTGCCGTTGACCGGTAACCGTGCGGACCGTGCCGGCGCATGGCGCTGGTTCGGCGACGCTGGCCCGATTCGAGTCTTGTCCGATTCGAGTCTTGTCCGATTGGAGTCTTGTCCGATTCAATGCTGGTTCGGCTGGCCCGCGGGAAGCTTCTTCCTGCGGGTTTTTTTACGCCTGCGCCAGTTGCGCCAGCACGCGGTCGCGGTTGTTCATCATGAACGTGCGAAATGCCGGCTCCTTGACGGCCAGCCGCACGAGCCCCGGCAGCAGCTCGTAGCAGCAGCCGATGACGGTATTCATCGCCTGCTCGTTCTGCAGTGCCGCTACCGTCCACTCCCCCGGTTTGCCGTCCAGCTTCTGCAGTATCTGCGCGCGGTGCTCGCCGATGACGCGCGATACTGGTTGCATCAGATCGACCATGTTTCCTCCTGTGTGTGAAAACCACAGTGTGCTGCCGGCCGTCATCGATGTTAATGATCTGAAGCAATGATTGCCTTCAGGCATTGATTTCTCGCAATCTCGTTCGTCTCCGCCCCGCTTAGAGTTGGCTTCGGACCAGTTCATCTGCGGGAAAAACATGAAAAACCACGGGACCTTGGCGGTGCTGCTGCTGCTGGCGGGCGGCCTGATCTACTCCGCCATGCAGCAGCCGCGCGACCGGCTGCAATCGAACCGGCGTGGAGCCGAGGCTACGGCAAGCATGGCCCAGGCGCGCGGCCTGTCGCATGGGACGCCGAAGCTTGCTGCCGAAACGGCCGGCGGGCGGATCGACCGGCTGCCGGCAGACACGCTGCACGACATGCCCTCGCACCAGGATACGGGCCGCTTCGTCTGCAAACTGCCCGCGGAGGTGGGACCGGTGCCGCTGCTGGACGCCGTCGACGCCTATCTGCGCGGCTTGCCGGACAGCCGCCGCGATCCGGACCTGCTGCGTGGCCTGCACCGTGCGGCGCAACAGGGCAACTGGCTGGCCAAGGTGCAGCTGTTCCTGTCGACGTTAGGCAACCCGGCACCGGACGACACGACGCTCTTCAGCACGATCACGCTGATCGAGTGGATGCAGGAGCACCGCATCGGCACGCTGTACGCAGCCATCGGCGACGCGGCCGGCGCATCCGGCCAGCACCACGGCGCGCCTGGCAACGCGCTTTCCAGCCTCGATATCTACGCCGCCATGCATCACAACTATCCGTCGCAGTACAAGGTGGGACGCGAGCTGCTGCGCAGCGGCGACGCGCGGCAGGTCGCCACCGGGCGGCGCATGCTCGATTGCGCGGCGCGGGCGCTGCCGGTGTATCGGCAGGCGGACGAAAGCCGGGCGCTGGCGGTGCGCGGTTGATTTTTCAAACATAGGAGAAAGTCATGGCACGTCAATGGATGATCGCGGTCCTGTTACTGCTGGGCCTTGGAACAATTCACATGGCTGGTACACACCGGCCACAAGCGCCTGTTGCTAGCAAGGATCCATACGCCTGGCTGGGGCCATTGCCAGGAAAAATCGACCATATCGACATTGGGCCGCGCTGGAAGCGGCTCGTCGATGAAGTCGTCAAGGATGCCCGGGCTGCCGACGTGCGCCGATTCGTCTGCAAGATCCCGGCGGAAGTCGGAGCGCTGCCGATGATGCAGGCGGTCGTGCGCTACGCAGACGGGCTGCCCGGCAGCCTGGACGACCAAGCGCTGGCAGACGGCCTGTCGCAGGCAGCGGCGCGTGGTAACTGGCTCGCCCGCGCGCAACTGTTTTCCCATCTCCGCGAAACAGAAGACATGGCGACACGCTACCGGCTTCTCCAGCTGGCGGAATGGCTGCACCGGCACCGGCTCGGCCATCTGTATGTGGGACTGGAGGATCAGGTCTGGGCCAGTCCCGACGAGCATGACACCTCGGTCGCTCACGACCCCTCGAGGTTCGTTGCCGCCGCTGCCATGCACCATGACTACGCGGCGCAAGCCAGCGTCGGCAGGGCACTGATTGAAATGGACGATCCGGAGTTGGTTGCGGCAGGAGGCAGGATGCTGGCGTGTGCAGCCAGTGCAAGGGATTTATATCGAAAGACGAAATGAAGCGAACAACAGCCGTAATGCGATAGCCCCGGAAGTGTCCGGACCCCTGATCCAAATGCGTATGCGCCTCAACGCTTGCGCGACGTGGGACACAGCATTGACCAGACGAGACCCGCAAATGTTAAAAACTTTGACTTTCCTGGCGATCATGGCGCTCGCTTCCGCAACCGCGCGTGCCGATACGAACGAAAAAGCGCCGATACACATGACGGAGCAGGAGGCGGCCACGATGTCGTGGCTGGGTCCACCACCGGCGAAGCTGGAAGAGGGGGCATTCACAGGCCTTCTCAACGAATTGGGCGCCGACCTGCCGAAAGATCCGGAGCAGGCTATATTGGACTTCAACTGCAAGCTGCCTGCGGAAGCGGGACCGGTTCCGGCGATGGAAGTGGTCCAACAATTCCTGAAGAATCCCGCGGCCAGCACCGGCGATGCAACTTTACGCTACCGCCTTTTCGCGGCAGCAGCAGAAGGCAACTGGATCGCCCGGAGCCTCGTCTTCGAATTCCTGATGCATAGCGACAAGAAGGGCGTCGACGAGGTGCGAGCATTCCAGCTGATGACCTGGATGCGCCAGAACAAGATCGGTTCGCTGTATTCCTTCTGGTCGGATTTTTTCAGCGCGCGAGGCGGCGGCAGTGGGGATCACAATGTGCATCAAAACCCGCTGATGGTGCTTGCCGCGCTTCAGCACAGCTACGCAGCGCAGCGGCGAGTGGGCCTCGCGCTGGTGGAGACACCCAGGAAGGAGCTGATAGGGGTTGGCGAGGAAATGATCGCGTGCGCGGATTCGGCACTTTCCGGCGCAAGCGCGGTGAGTGGGGATGCCGGCGGGCCAGCCGATGACAGCTATGCCTGGCTTGGCCCACTACCGTCGCATGGCAGGTCGAAGGCGGCAGGGCAGAAAGCCGACAAGGTCATCGATGCTGTGCGGAGGGATGGCATGTTGCGCAAGCCGGTCACCAGTTTCATCTGCAAGTCACCCGTCGAAGTCGGTCCGGTACCAATGATGGAAGCTGTGGAACGCTACCTGGACGCTCTTTTCGAGGCCCGCCTTGATCAAGAAGCGAAACGTGGGCTCGTCCAGGCTGCGGCACGCGGCAACTGGCTGGCCCGCTCGCTCTTGTTGAACATGGTTCGCTCATCCAGCAAGAGTAAAGACCATTACCGTGCGGCGCAACTGCTGGAATGGCTGCATGAACACCGGATCGGCACGGTGTATTCCGCCATCAATGACGAATTGAGGACGAGCCAGCCCTATAACAGCGCGGTGCGGCACGGTGTGTACCTCCTTGATATCGCGGCGGCCCTCAGCCACGACTACTATGCGCAGCTCAGGGTCGGGGAAATTCTGGTTGCAAGCGACAATCAACGGCTCGCCGCTACGGGAAAGAAAATGCTGGCGTGCGCACCACGCCACATCAACGCTTACCGGCGGCTCGCTGGCGGCCAAGCTTGGGCGGCGCGTTTGCGGCGGGTGCAAGAGAAAGACGCGCCGACATTTACGCCAGTGCATCACGCGGTGTGGAACAATAATCCTGGACTGGTGCGGGAGCTCATAGAAAGGGGCGATGTCGATATCAATGCCAGAAGCGGCAACGGCGATACGGCGCTTGAAATCGCGTTGCGCGCCATGCCGCAGAATCCAGAGCTGATCGGGATCCTGCTCGATGCCGGCGCGACTGTCCACGCAGGTCCGGGGTCCGGCACCTGCGGGCAGCAGCCCTGCCCCGCCAGGGCTCCCCTCCGCGCGGCAGTGGAACACAGCGAACCACATCCGCAGGTCATCGCGGCGCTGATCGCGGCCGGAGCGGAACCCTTCCAGCCTTCGCAGACTGATCCGGATGCAGATGGCACGCCTTTCAGCCAGTCGTTCGCGTCGTATGAATCCGGCGGGCACCGCTTTGTGCTCGAACAATTTCTCGCTACCGGCAAGCTCGATCCAAAGTCGGCGCTGGCGAACCTGTACCTTGTGCAGTCGACCAGATACCTGAAGGTGATGGAGCGGTTGTTGAAATACGGGATTACACCCAAGGGATCCGATGATCTCATCAGCTCCATGACCTTGATGGACACCACGCCGGAGGATGAGCGTCGCCGTATCGATATGGTTGACAGGCTCCAGCGACAATATCCATTCTTGCGAAAGCAGATGCGTGGGCAGCAAGGGTACGAGGCCCTGAAGAGTGCCGTCGGAGCATGCAGGCTCGGGCTCGCGCTCTACTTGCTGAAACAGGGGGCGCCTCCCAGCGATGCGTCTTCGCGCAGCGGTATCCTGGATGAGTTCCTGAGCAGTTGCGATCCTCGGGAAGAAATACCGGAGGACGCAGGAAAACCGGCACGCCAGGCTTTTCTGGGGAAGTTGAAGAAGCTGCGTTATGACGTGAACGGCGTGCAGTACGGGGACTGTCCCGCCTGGTTGTACCGCGACGGACCGTGTGGCCTCCCGGAAAACGACGATGTGGTGGGCGCCTTGCTGAACATGGGCGCGCAGCCATATCGGCTGACATCCGATAAAAACAGCAATGTTCTCAGGGCTGCCATCGGTGGCTGCCGCCAGCGTGCGCTGGACATGATTCTGGCGAAATCGCCCGCGCCGCTGGACCAGCAAGGGCGCACAGTAATCGAGCAAGGCCTGGAGCTTGCTGGCGAGGAGCTGGAGCGCCGGGATTTACGCTGCTCGCAGGACTTCTATCGAAAGACTTGTGCCAGCCTGAAGGCCATGCTTGCCCGCGCCAAATAAAAAAACCGCCAGTCTCGCGACCGGCGGCTTTTTCACATCTGGTGGTGATAGGTGGACTTGAACCACCGACCCCAGCATTATGAGTGCTGTGCTCTAACCAGCTGAGCTATATCACCGCAAACTGTACAACGATGTTCCTGAAGAAAAATGACCTGAGCCGTCGCCGGTCAGGCCATTCGTCTTGAATTCTGGTGGTGGTGATAGGTGGACTTGAACCACCGACCCCAGCATTATGAGTGCTGTGCTCTAACCAACTGAGCTATATCACCGCAACGGCAGGCATTATGCAGGCTGCCACCCACCCTGTCAAGGAAAGCGCCAATTTTGCGCTTTCAATGGACAATCGAACAATATAGCGCAAATCGGTAACGTGCAGCGCAAATGCGCGACATCGACGCAACAGCGCCTGGTTCAGCGGTGCGGCACGGGCATCCGCGCGAGGATCTGCCCGGTCGCGTCGGGCGCCAGGCAGTCGATCACGATCCGCTCCGGCATGGCCCGCAGCCACGTCAGCTGGCGCTTGGCGAGCTGGCGCGTGGCGATGATGCCGGTCTCGCGCATGTCCTTGTAGCCGATGCGGCCGTCGAGGTATTCCCACACCTGGCGGTAGCCCACGCAGCGCATCGACGGCAGGCCCGGATGCAGGTCGCCACGCCGGCGCAGCATCGCCACTTCGTCGATCAGCGCATCGTCTTCCAGCATGATGTCGAAGCGGCGCGCGATCCGCTCGTGCAGCACGGCGCGGTCGCCCGGCTCCAGCGCGAACGGCATCAGCTCGAACGGCAGCGGTTCCTTTTCGCGCCGCGCCAGCAGGGCCGACATGGGCTGGCCCGACAGGCGGATGATTTCCAGCGCGCGCCCGATGCGCTGGGCATCGTTCGGATTGAGGCGCGCGGCCGTTGGCGGGTCCAGCGTGGCAAGCCGCGCATGCAGTCCCGGCCAGCCGATCCTGGCCGCTTCGTCTTCCAGTTCGGCGCGCACGGCGGGATCGGCGCCGGGCAGGTCGTCCAGGCCGTCGGCCAGGCCCTTGAAGTACAGCATCGTGCCGCCGACCAGCAGCGGCAGCCTGCCCCGCGCGACGATGTCGGCCACGAGGCGCAGCGTATCGTCGCGGAACTGGGCGACCGAGTAGGCGTCGAGCGGGTCGATGATGTCGATCAGGTGGTGCGGCACGGCGGCCCGTTCGGCGCGCGTGGGCTTGGCGGTGCCGATGTCCATGCCGCGGTAGACCAGCGCCGAATCCACGGAAATGATTTCGGACGGGATGCGTTCGGCGATGGCCAGCGCGGCGGCTGTCTTGCCCGACGCGGTCGGGCCCATGATGGCGACCGCGAGCGGCCGCTTGGCTTGCTGGTTCATGTGGATCACTGTCCCCGCAGGAACAGTTTGTCGAGGGCGGAAATTTCGACCTGCACCCAGGTGGGGCGGCCATGGTTGCATTGGTCCGCGCGTTCCGTGCTTTCCATCTGGCGCAGCAGCGCGTTCATTTCCGGCGCGGTCAGGATGCGGTTGGCGCGCACGGCCGTGTGGCACGCCAGCGTGCCGAGCAGCTCGTTGCGGCGCTCGATCAGCACGCGCGAGCCGCCGAATTCGCGCACGTCGCGCAGCACGTCGCGCGCCAGCGTCTGTGCATCGGCGTTCTTCAGCAGGCTGGGCACGGCGCGCACCGCCAGCGTCGTCGGCGACAGCACGGCGATGTCGAAGCCCAGCGCCGCCAGGGTCTCGCCATGTTCCTGCACGGTGCCCACCTCGACCGGGTCGGCATAGAACGTGACGGGGATCAGCAGCGCCTGCACCTGCATGTCGGTACCGGCGATCTGCGCATCGAGCGCATTCTTCAGCTGTTCGTACAGGATGCGTTCGTGCGCGGCATGCATGTCGACCAGCACCAGGCCCTTGCTGTTCTGCGCCAGGATATAGATGCCGTGCAGCTGCGCCAGCGCGAAGCCGAGCGGAAATTCCTCGTGCGCCAGCGCGGCCGCGGTAGCCGTGTAGCCCGCCGGCTGCGGCATCGCATACGGCGCGGCCTGCTCGGTGGCGCGCGGCGGTTGTGGTTCGGCGAACAGCGCGCCGTAGCGTTCCGTGCTCTGTGCCACGCCGCCGCCGTCGCGCGCGCCGAAGGGCGACGGCGAGAAGGTGGGCGCGTAGGTGGGGTTCATCATCGCGCCGAACGAGGTCTGCTGCTGCGGGCGCCAGGCGTGGCCGCTGAGCGGAACGTCGCCGCCCAGTGTCTGCGCGGCGGGCAGGGGCGCGGGCACGTTGCCGTGCGCCGTGGCCGACGTTTGCGCCAGCGCGCGCTGTACCGCGTGGAACACGAACTGGTGCACGGCACGGCCGTCGCGGAAGCGCACCTCGATCTTCGACGGGTGCACGTTCACGTCGACCAGCGCCGGGTCCAGTTCCAGCGCCAGGACATAGGACGGGAAGCGGTCGCCGTGCAGCACGTCTTCATAGGCGGCGCGCACCGCGTGCACCAGCAGCTTGTCGCGCACGAAGCGGCCGTTGACATAGAAATACTGGCAGTCGGCACGCGCCTTCGAGGCGGTCGGCAAGCCGGCAAAGCCGTGCAGGCGCAGCACGCCGGACGCTTCGTCGATCGGGATGCGCGCCTCGGCAAACGCCTCGCCGAGGATTTGCGCACTGCGCTTGGCCATGTCGCTGGCCATCCAGTGATCCACGGTGCGGCCGTTGTGGGTGAGCGTGAAGGCCACGTCCGGCCGCGCCAGCGCGATGCGGCGCACGACTTCGGCGCAATGGCCGAATTCGGTCTGCTCGGATTTCAGGAATTTGCGGCGCGCCGGCGTGTTGTAGTACAGGTCCTGCGCATTGACCGTGGTGCCGGGCGCGCCGGACGATGGCACGACCGTGCCCAGGTGCGATCCCTGCAGTTCCCAAGCATGGGCCGCGTCGGCCGTGCGCGACGTCAGCGTGACGACCGCGACCGAGGCAATCGAGGCCAGCGCCTCGCCGCGAAAGCCGAGCGTGCCGACGTTTTCCAGGTCGTCCAGCGAAGCGATCTTCGAGGTGGCGTGGCGCTCCAGCGCCAGCGGCATCTGCTCCGGCGGGATGCCCTTGCCGTTGTCGGTGATGCAGATGCGCTTGACGCCGCCTTCCTCGAGGCGGATCGTGACCTGGCTGGCGCCCGCGTCCAGCGCGTTCTCCAGCAGCTCCTTCACCACGGCGGACGGCCGCTCGACCACCTCGCCGGCGGCGATCTGCGAAATGAGCTGGTCGGGAAGAGCCCGGATCGGGCGGGGCGGAATCGGGGCGTTCATGGTGGCGAAATTATACCGGAGCGGCGCCGCACCAGCCCTGCATCGGCGCCGCAGCGGCGCGGCATCAGTGCCGTTCCCACCCGGCGTTGTCGGGCGGGCAGTTGATGCGCCGTTCGCTCGAGCTCGAACGGGGAATGGCACGCAGCTGGTAAGGCGCGGGCATATGGCAGGACACCTCGCCGGAGCTCTTCCGGCGGATCACGCTGGTGCCGTCGGGCGACACGTAGCGATCCTCGGTGAAGCCATGCATGCCGCTTTCGTAGGGGCGGTCGAAATGCCGGTTGCGCCTGGCCGCCAGCGGTCCCTGCGGACGTTGCCCTGGTTCCTGCGCGAGTTCGCGGGCGATTTTCCCGGCACTGCTGCGGGCGCGCTCGGCGAGGGACGGCTGCGCGGCCGGTTCGGCGAACGGATCGGCCGGGGCGGCCGGTGCGACAGGCGCGACAGGCGCGACAGGTGCCGCTGGCGGCAGCGTGATGGCGCCGGCCAGCGACGGCAATGCGGGCGGCAGCGGGGAGATGATCGGCGGCCGCGCTGCGGCATGGCGTTGCCGTGCCGGCGCCCGATCCTGCCGCGCCCCGGCCGGTGGCGGTTCCGCCGGCCGCTGGGTGCGCAATGGCACGAGCAGGAAGGCACGGGCCTGGCCTGCGGGCAGCGTCGGCGGGCGCGCCGCGTCCGCCAGCAGCAGGGCGATGACGGCCGCGTGCAGGCCGGCCGCCACGCCGAGGCCGGCGGCGCGGGAGGGCCGGCACAACACTGCGGCTGGCGTCACGTGCCTGCCGGCCGCACCGGGATCGGCACGTTGCACAGGTCGATGTGGCCGGCGGCCACCTTGGTCCACGGGCCGCCGCGGTTGCGCGCCGCCTCGGCCACGGCCCGGAAGCTGGCCGAGTCGGTGCGCATCACTTCGAGCCTGCTGCGCTGCGCCTCCGGTACGTCGCTGGCCAGCTTCACCGACCTGATCGCCACGCGTTGCGCCGGGTCTTCATAGAATCCCATGGCGCCGGGGCCGCGCGGCATCACGGCCAGCAGCGGCATGCCGTCGACCACGCGGCCGACCACGGTGATGTTGCGGTCCAGCTGGCGCGGCGCCTGGCCGATCACGGCGTACAGTGCGCCGCCGTTGCCGCTGTCCGCACCCACATCGCGCCCCACGCCCACCATGCCGTAGCAGTGCGCCAGCCAGGCCTGGCCGCTCTTCGGGTCGCGCGCGGACGGGAAGCCGTTCGAATGGCCCACCTGCGGCGCGTAGCCGTCGCGGTCCGGCAGGCGCGTGAATTGCCTGACGGTTTTGAGCGGAACCGTGAATTCGCCGTCCAGCTTTGCCTTGGCCGTTTTCAGCGGGCGCGGGCTGGCTTCGTCCGGATCGCCCCACTGCACCACGAAATTGTCCTGCGCGCGCAGGATCGCCAGGCCGTCGAAGTAGCCATCGCGTACCAGCGCGCGCACGTTGTCGACGTGTTTCGGCGCGAACGCGGGCGCCAGTTCGATGACGACGCGGCCGGCCGGCAGTTCCATGTACAGCGTGCTGTCCGGGTCGAGCGCACGCCATTCGGCGCTCTGGGATGCCTTGATCACGTCGGCGACGGAGGCTTTCGGCGGCAGTTCTGCCGCCGCCAGTGGCATTGCGGCGAGGGAGGCGAGAAAATAGAAGGTCCAGCGGTGCATCGGGTCTCCGGGGTCTCATGGATTGCTTGCTCGGCCGAGCAATAAAATTGTAGTCTTTAAAACTTATTCATTGAAAAATTTGTTGCAGCAGTACTAATTCGCCGGCCCCTGCGCTGGTGTATGATTCCCGCCGCAACCTTACAGGACTACTATGGAATTCGTTCAACTGATGGAAATGCTGGTTCACGTCGACAAGGCGCTGGACACGCTGATTGCGCAGTACGGTACGCTGGTCTATGCGATCCTGTTTGCCATCATCTTTTGCGAGACGGGCCTCGTGGTCCTGTTCTTCTTCCCCGGCGACACGCTGCTGTTCATCGCCGGCGCTTTCTGCGCCACCGGGCACATGCACCTGGGGCTGCTGATATTCCTGCTGGTTTGCGCCGCCGTGATCGGCAACACCACCAATTACTGGATCGGCGAAACGATCGGCAGCCGTGTCTTCACGCACAACTACCGCTGGATCAACCGCGACGCGCTGCAGCGCACCCACAACTTCTTCGAACGGCATGGCGGCAAGACCATCATCCTGGCGCGCTTCGTGCCCGTGGTGCGCACGTTCGCACCGTTCGTGGCCGGGGTATCGGACATGACGTTTGCCCGCTTCCAGCTCTATAACATTACCGGCGCCGTGCTGTGGGTGGTGTCGCTGTGCGTGGCGGGCTACTTCTTCGGCAACATTCCGCTGGTGCGCGACAACCTGACGACGATCGTGCTGATCGGCGTGGGCCTGGCCGTGGTACCGGTGGCGCTGGGCGGCCTGTGGAAGATGAGCCGCCGCATGCTCCGCCGCTGATTTCTTTCAAGCAAAAAAACCTCAAGTTTTTCCGTACGGCATCCGTTAACCGGGACAAGTCTGTTTTCTGCCCCGGATTGACATGCGCAAGCTGATTGCCCTCACCGCGTGCTGCCTGGCCCTCGGCTCGGCAAGCGCCAACGATTCCCCGTCCAGGATTGCCGGCGTGCAGCCGTCGTCGCCTGCGCGCGACGATGCCATGGGCATCGGCGATCCGAAGGCCAAGCCCGGCAAGCCGGCCAGGAAGCTGTCGGCACGCGAGCAGGAAGAGCAGGCCGAGGCCGAGCTGTCGGCCAGGATCGCCGAGCGGCTGGCACAGATGAAGGCCAACCAGGCTGCCCGCGCGGCCGCCGCCGCCAGGGCGCGCAAGGCGGCGCAGGCACACGCGGCAAAGGCCACCTACGTGGCTTCGTTGCCGCCGCCGCCCGCGAATGGCACGTTCTGGACGTACGAAGGCGAATTCGGCCCGGCCAACTGGAGCAAGATCAACGCCGCCTGGAACAAGTGCAACGGCGGCAACCGCCAGTCGCCGATCGATATCCGCGACGGCATCAAGGTCGACCTGGAACAGATCGCATTCGATTACCGTCCCTCCGGTTTCTCCGTGACCGACAACGGGCATACCGTGCAGGTGGCCCTGGGCACCGGCAATTTCCTCTCCGTTGCCGGGCGCACCTACGAGCTGCAGCAGCTGCATTTCCACCGCCCGGCCGAAGAGCGCGTCAACGGCAAGACCTACGAGATGGGCATCCACCTGGTGCACAAGGATATCGAAGGCCGCACTGCCGTGCTGGCGCTGATGCTGCAGCGGGGCCGCGCGCAGCCGGCGATCCAGACCGTGTGGAACAACCTGCCGCTGGAAAAGAAGGACACCTTTACGCCATCGATCGTGTTCAACCCGAACGACCTGCTGCCCGAGCGGCGCGACTACTACACGTACATGGGTTCGCTGACCGAGCCGCCCTGCACCGAAGGCGTGCTGTGGCTGGTGATGAAGGAACCGGTACAGGCTTCACCCGAGCAGATGGCGCTGTTCTCGCGGCTGTACCCGCTCAACGCGCGGCCCGTGCAGGCGGCGGCGGGGCGGATGATCAAGGAATCGCAGTAAGGCGGGAAACCAGCTTGTTTGGCAAGGGAGTTTCGGGCGCAGCGATGCGCCCGTTTTTTTACCGAAATGTTTCCTGAAAAATGGGGACGTACCCCATTTTTCGGGAAACATTGCCGAGAAAATGGGGTACGTCCCCATTTTTCGAGCAACATTTCTCAGGCGATCGTGATCGTATGCACACCGGTCCACTCGTCTCCGGTGGCCAGCGGCTTCTGGTCGACGCGTGCCGGCTCGATGCAGACGAAGCGCTGCCATTCGTCGTCCTGCATGTCGGCCAGCTTCGCGGCCGCTTCGGCGCCCGGATTCCACACGACGAATTCGGTGAACCCCTGCTGTGCCAGTTGCACGGTGCCGGTGCCCGGCTGCAGGGTCAGTCCGGCCGGGGCAGGGTAGACATTGTCCAGCGGCGGACCGAAGTGCAGTGGCGACGTCTCCGGCAGGCCGCTCAGCACCGTGCGCGTGAACTCGTCGACCGCATAATAGGTGTGCAGCGCGCAGGCGAAGTCGAACGATTCGCTGCCGGTGTTGCGCACGTGATAGCGCATCTCGAGGCCATTGGGCTGCAGCGTGAAGCGCAGCGCAAGCGCGAAGGCGTGCGGCCAGCCCTGCGCCAGTTCGGCCGGCACGTCGTCGTGCGTCAGCAGGAATTCGGCCCATGACGTGGTGGCGTCATTGCCATGATCGCCCAGGCGCCAGTGCGACAGCCGTGCAATGCCGTGGCGCTGGCCCGGGCCGCGCGTGGAGAACTGCGGGAAGATCACCGGCACGCCGCCGCGGATCGCGGCGCTGCCGTCGCGCGGCGATGCCTCGCTCATGAACAGGCGCTCGCGGCCATCGGCCGTTTTCCACGACACCAGGTGCGCCCCGTACAGCGCGATGGTGGCTTGCGCGCCGTCGGGCGCGGTGATGCTCACGGCCGGGAGCTGGCCGAATGTCGTTTCCTGCATGGGAAGGTCCTCAGGTCAGCCGGTTCTTGGCGAGCGGCGGGTTCTTGGCGAAGTACGCGCGGATGCCTTTCACGATGGCATCCGCGATCTGGTCCTGGTAGTTGTTGTCGAGCAGGCGCGCTTCTTCCTCGGGGTTCGAGATGAACGCCGTCTCGATCAGGATCGATGGGATGTCCGGCGCCTTCAGCACGGCGAAGCCGGCCTGTTCGACAGCGTTCTTGTGCAGCGTGTTGATGCCGCCGATCTGCTGCAGCACGGCCTTGCCGACCTTCATGCTGTCGTTGATCTGCGCCGTCGTCGACAGGTCGAACAGCACACTGGCCAGCTGCGGATCGGCGCCGCCCGACTGGGCGCCGCCGATCAGGTCGGCCTGGTTTTCCTTGTTCGCCAGCCAGCGCGCCGCCGACGAGCTGGCGCCTTTTTCCGACAGCACGAAGACCGACGAGCCGCGCGCGGTGGGCTTGATGAACGCATCGGCGTGGATCGAGATGAACAGGTCGGCATCGACCTTGCGGGCTTTTTCCACGCGCTTGTTGAGCGGTACGAAATAATCGCCGTCGCGGGTCAGCATCACGCGCATGTTCGGGTGCTGTTCCAGCTTGGCTTTCAGGCGCTTGGCGATGGCCAGCACGATGTCCTTCTCGCGGCTGCCGCGCCCGCCGATCGCGCCGGGATCCTCGCCGCCGTGGCCGGGGTCGAGCGCAATCGTCAGCATGCGCACCAGCTTGTCGTTCGGTTTCGGCGGCTCCGGCTTGCGCGGCTCCACCTTGGCGATATCCGGCCGCGGCACCGCCTGGGATGGCACGCCCGGCGCGGGAATGCGGTTGTCCGGCAGCGGCAGGCCCGGCGCGGGATGCTGCTCGGCGACCTGCGGCTGGCCCACCGGCACGCCATCGCTGGACCATTCGCCT
Organism: Pseudoduganella umbonata; assembly: GCF_014192225.1. Classification (GTDB taxonomy): domain Bacteria; phylum Pseudomonadota; class Gammaproteobacteria; order Burkholderiales; family Burkholderiaceae_D; genus Rugamonas; species Rugamonas umbonata. Next base: position 629,583 of record NZ_JACHXS010000002.1, read on the forward strand.
TTCTCGATCATCGCCGCGAGCGGGTCCATTTCCTGTACCGGATACAGGTCGAAGATCAGGCGGTGCTTGTATTCGCCCACCGGCGCCAGCGTGAAGACCTGCGGGCGGATCTGCTCTTTCAGGTCGAACACCAGGCGCACCACGCCCGGGCGGTTCTGGCCCACGCGTACCTGCCGGATGTACGGGTCGTTCGACTGGATCTTCGCCACCAGCGACTTCAGCTCGGGATTGAGGTCGAGGCCTTCGATGTCGACCACCAGGCGCTCGGGGTCCTTGACGATGAAGTGCGACGTCTTCAGGTCGGCATCGTTTTCCAGCGTGACGCGGGTATAGTCGTCCGCCGGCCAGACACGCACGGCGAGGATTTGTGCGGCGCGCGCGGGCAACGGCGCCAGTACCGACAGCAGCAGCGCGCCGCCGGCCTTCAGCAGGGTGCGGCGGGTGCGCCCGCGCGAAGGGGCGATCAGAGGATCTGCGGGAAGTGGAGGCGTTGCAGGCATGACAAACCTAATGCAGAGAACGCCTGCAATTCTACATCACGACCGTCGCCCGCCACGCTGAGCGTCACGCGCAGGTCGGGCGGCGGCAGCACGCCTTCGGCTTTTTCCGGCCACTCGACGATGCAGATATTGTGGCCGTCGAAGTCTTCGCGAAAGCCCGTGTCGAGGAATTCTTCCGGACTGCCCATGCGGTACAGGTCGTAATGGATCACGTCGACCGGCTGGCCGTCGAGGGTCACGCGATACGGTTCGGACAGCGTATACGTGGGGCTTTTCACGGTGCCCGCATGGCCGGCCGCGTGCAGCAGCGCGCGCGTGAGCGCCGTCTTGCCGGCGCCGAGGTCGCCGTGCAGGTGGATCGACAGGCCGGGCAGCAGGGCGCGCGCCAGCGAAACGCCGAGGGCGTTCGTGTGGCTTTCATCGCGCAGGTGGGCTTTCATGTGGGTGATCGCATAAAATGGTGGATTGCTGCCGCCATTGTACCGCCCCGATGTCTCTTTCTCCCGAAGTGTTGTCCACGCTGGCCGCCGCCATCAAGCGGTGGGGGCGCGAACTCGGCTTCGCCGAAGTGCGTATCGCCGACATCGACCTGGCGGCGGCGGAGCCGGGCCTGCAGGCCTGGCTCGATGCGGGCATGCACGGCGAGATGGACTACATGGCGGCGCATGGCATGAAGCGCGCCCGCCCCGCCGAGCTGGTACCGGGCACTGTGCGCGTGATCACGGCGCGGATGGATTACCTGCCGCCCAGCCAGGATGCGGACTGGCGTGCGCGCGAACGCGCCCGTCTCGACGATCCGCAGGCCGCCGTCATTTCCGTGTATGCACGCGGCCGGGATTACCACAAGGTGCTGCGCGCGCGCCTGCAGCAACTGGCCGACCGTGTGCGCAACGAGATCGGCGAGTTCGGCTATCGGGTGTTCACCGATTCGGCACCCGTGATGGAATTGCCGCTGGCGGAAAAATCTGGCCTGGGCTGGCGCGGCAAGCACACGCTGCTGCTCAACCGCGATGCCGGCTCGATGTTCTTCATGGGCGAGATCCTGGTCGACCTGCCGCTGCCGGTCGACGCGCCCGCCGACGCGCACTGCGGCCAGTGCAGCGCCTGCATCACGGCGTGCCCGACCAATGCCATCCTGGGACCCGGCCGCCTCGACGCGCGCCGCTGCATTTCCTACCTGACGATCGAGCTGAAGGGCAGCATCCCGGAAGAGATGCGGCCGCTGCTGGGAAACCGCGTGTACGGCTGCGACGACTGCCAGACCGCCTGCCCCTGGAACAAGTTCGCCCAGCGTGCCACGCTGCCCGACTTCGACGAACGGCACGGCCTGGGCAGCGCCTCGATGGTCGCCCTGTTCGGCTGGACCGAAGAAGAGTTCAACCGCAACATGGAAGGCAGCCCGATCCGGCGCATCGGCCATGAACGGTGGCTGCGCAACCTGGCCGTCGGGCTCGGCAATGCCGCCACGCTCGGTGCCCGGGGCGATGCCGCCATCGTCGCCGCGCTGCGCTCGCGCCTCGACCATCCGTCGGACCTGGTGCGCGAACACGTCGGCTGGGCACTGGCACAACACGGCTGAAGCCGTGTCCACCGTGGGGTCAGCCCTGGAACTCGGACACGGGCTGAGCAGTTCCACACGAATCAAGGTCGAGCTCGTGTCCGGAAAATGGGGTTGACCCCAGGGTGGACACGAGCTCGGCGGTAACGGTCAGGGCTTGGGCAGCCACTGTCCCTTGCGCCGGGCGGCGAGCAGCAGCACGGTCGCGGTGGCGCCCCAGGCCAGCACGGCGACGATCGAGCCCTCAACGCCGTAGCCGCCGCCGCTGAGCCATTCAGGCCCGCTGGCGACGACCTGGATCCAGCCGCGCGCCGCGTGGCCCGAGACGGGAATCGAGAACACGGCATCGAACAGGTAGTTCCACGCGAAGTGCATGCCGATCGGCACCCACAGCCGGCGCGTGGCGATGTAGCCGGCCGACAGCGCGGCCGAGGCGGCGATCGTGGCCAGCACGCCCAGCACGCTGATGTGCTCGCTTGGCAGGTGGGCGGCGGCAAAGATCACGCTCGACAGCACCAGCGCGATCGAGGTGCCCCACGCTTTCTCCAGCAGCCGGTACAGCACGGCGCGGAACAGGATTTCTTCCATGAAGGCGACGAATACCTGTTCCGGCAGCGGCACCAGCAGCGCGGTCCAGTGCGCGGTGCCGGTGTACGTGTACACGCCGCCGGCCAGCAGCAGCACGCTGCAGGAGACCATCAGCGCGGCACCCAGGCCCAGGCCGGTGCCCAGTTCTCGCCCGGCACCGCGCAAGGCGAATTCCGGTACATCGCGCCGTTCGATCCTGCGCACGTACAGCCGGTAGCCGGCGACGATGGCGGCGGCCGCCAGCAGGAATGGCCAGCCGGTGCGCCACGGCTTCGGCACGATCTCGGACAGGGCCAGTACCACGCTCATCGGCACCAGCACGGCCAGGATGCCCAGCAGCGTGCGCACGAAGCCATTGGCCAGCAGGCGCTTGCCCAGCGAGGGACGCGGCGGGGCCGAAAACGATGCGGTACTCATGATATCTCCTTGTCGCCGTGCAGGGACCCGGTCTGCGAAAGCCGGTGGCGCGCGGCACGGATGCGCGCGCCGAATGATTGCTGTTCCAGCGCGGCGATCGCCTGCGCCAGCGTGGTGGACAACGGATACGGCAGGTCGGCATCGAGGCTGGCCGCGGCGGCACTCGTGGCGGCCCAGCACTGCTGCAGGCGGGGCAGCAGTGCACGGCCCCGCTCCGACAGATGTACCAGCTTCTGGCGCGCATCGGCCGGCGCGGCCGTCGTGGCTACCAGGTCTTCCTTCAGCATCAGCGCCACCGTCTGCGTGGCTGCCGGCTGCGTGATGCCGGCCGCCGCCGCGATCTGGCCGACGGTGCGCGGCGTGCCTTCGGCCAGCGCGCGCATCACCGGCGTATAGCGCGGCCGGTAGTCGATGCCCGCTTCCGCGTACGAAGCGGCCACGGCGCCGTCGAGCAATTCGATCAGGTGGCGCAACTGGGTTCCGAGTCCTTGTTTCATGGGACAATCATAACCTAATACATAAGCGCTTATGTATTTAATCCAAAAAAATATCCTGCCGGGCGAAAGACGGATCATTCGTCGTCGAGCAGCGTATCGAGCACCCGCCGCGGATTGCGCAGGAAGTCGAGCGTCACCTGGTAATGTTCGGTGTCTTCGTAATCCGTGCGCCGCAAGCCATCGGGAAGGCAGGAATAGATGCGCGCGTCCGGGTAAGCCATCAGGATCGGCGAATGGGTGGCGATGATGAACTGCGAGCCGGCCTTCACGAGGCGGTGGATCTGCTGCAGGGCGGCCAGCTGGCGCTGCGGCGAAAGCGCCGCTTCCGGCTCGTCGAGCACATACAGGCCCTGGCCGCCGAAGCGGTGCGTCAGCAGTGCCATGAACGATTCGCCGTGCGATTGCTCGTGCAGCGGACGGCCGCCGTAGGAAGGGAGTGGAATGCCGAGGCGTTCCACCTCGGAGGCGACATTGAAAAAGCTTTCCGCGCGCAGGAAATATCCGTCGCGCGGCCGCCGGTAGCCTTTGGCGATGCGCACGTGCTCGTGCAATGCCGAGTGGGAAGGGCGCGTGCCGAAATTGAAATTGCGACCGCCGCCCTCCGCGTTGTAGCCCAGCGCGACGGCAAGCGCTTCCAGCAGTGTGGACTTGCCGCTGCCGTTCTCGCCGACGATGAACGTGAGGGACGGATGAAAAGTCAGCTTGTCGAGGTGCCGCACCGCCGGCAGGGAGAACGGATAGCGGTCGAAGTCCGGCACGGTATCGCGCAGCAGCGTCATGCTGATCGCGAACGTGGGGGACAGGGCCATGCTACGACAGCGCCATGGCTACTTCAGCAGGCCAGCCAGCTCGACCGCCGTCTTGACCTGCATCTTGTCGAAGATGTGGGCGCGGTGGACCTCGACGGTGCGCATGCTGATGCCCAGCTCGTCCGCGACAACCTTGTTCATCTTGCCGGCCAGGATCAGGTCCAGCACTTCGCGTTCGCGCGAGGACAGCGTGGCCAGCCTGGCGTGCACGGCGGCGTGGGCGCTGGCCTGCTGCGAGCGCGCCAGGCCTTCCTGCACGCGGTCCATCAGGTCGTTGTCGTTGAACGGCTTTTCAAAGAAGTCGAACGCACCGCGTTTCAGGGTGTCCACCGCCATCGGCACGTCGCCATGGCCGGTCAGGAAGATCACGGGCAGGCGCTGTGCCAGGCCATGCGCGTGCAACTGGTCGAACACGGCCACGCCGTTCATGTCCGGCATCCGCACGTCCAGCAGCACGCAGTCGCCGGCCGGATCGAACTGGCCCGCTTCCACGTAGGCCAGGAACTTGGCGCCGCAGTCGTACGTGGTGGCGGGAATGGCGCGCGACGAGGCCAGCCACGACAGCGAGTCGCGCACCACCTCTTCATCATCGACGATATGTAACATCTTATATAGTCTCCTCAAGTACTTTCGACGCCGGCAGCGTGAAGGTGAATATGGTACCGCCTTGCGGGTTGTCCCGGTGCGTCAGCGTGCCGCCGTGGAATTCGATCGCCGTGCGGCAAATGTTCAGGCCCATGCCCATGCCCTGCGCCTTGGTGGAGAAGAACGGCGAGAACAGGCGTTCGGCCACCTCCTGCGGAATACCGTGGCCATTGTCGATCACGTTCACGACCACCTGCCCGGTCGCGGCATCGTGTTGCCCCTCGATGCGCAGCACGCGCCGCTGCAGCGGCACGGCGGCCATTGCCTCGATGCCGTTGCGCGCCAGGTTCAGCAGAACCTGTTCGATCAGGATGCGGTCGGCCCGCACCTGCGGCAAGTCGGCCGGCAGGTCCACCTGGAGCGACACCCGGTGGGGCCGCGCCTGCAGTTCGATCAGCGCGCGGATGCCGTCGATCATCGCCGCGATCGTCACGTCGAGCCGTTCGGTTTTCCGCTTGCGCACGAACTCATGCACGCTGCGGATGATCTGCCCGGCACGGCGCGCCTGGGTGCCGGCCTGTTCCAGCGCCGGCTTCAGCGTGGCCGGGTCCACGTCCGGCCGCGCCAGCAGGTTCAAGGCGCCGGTGGTGTAGCTGGAAATCGCCGCCAGCGGCTGGTTCAGTTCGTGCGCCAGCATCGAGGCGATCTCGCCCATCGTGGCCAGCCGGCTGGACGCCTGCAGTTTTTCCTGGTGTTCGCGGTTGAGTTCCTCGATGCGTTTCCGGTCGCTGATGTCGAGGATCGATCCCATCCAGCCGGTGTGGCGGCCGTCGTTGTCCACCAGCGGTGCCTCGAAAATCAGCACGGGAATGCGGGTGCCGTCCGGGCGCTGGAAGATCGTTTCGAACTCGGGCGTGACGCTGCCGGCCAGCACATTGGCCAGGCGGTGCTGGTACTCGGCCATCACTTCGGGGGCCCAGTACGGCATCGGCGGCGAGCGGCCCACCAGCTCCTCTTCCGTATAGCCGACCATCTGGCAGAACGCCGGGTTGACATAGGTGATGGTGCCTTCCAGGTCGCGCGCGCGCAGGCCCGTGACGAGCGAATTTTCCATGGCGGTACGAAACGCCATCTGCTGGCGCAGCGCCTCCTCGGCGGCCAGGCGCCGGGAAATATGGCCCCACAACGCCAGCAGGCTCCACAGCAGCGCCAGCGACAGCACGATGACCGAGCCCACCAGCAGGTTCGGCAGCAGCTTCGGCGCGGTTTTCACGCTGTCCGTCATCAGCGTGACGGTGGCGCCGGGCAGGTCGAGCGCGCGCTTGTGCGTGTAGACGCCGTGCCCCGGCCCGGCGGCGGCCCGGCGGGCAAGGATCTGATCGTCGCGGTCCAGCAGCGTGACCTGGTTATCCTGCGCGAACCACCATGGCACCATTTCTTCCAGGATGGCGGACAGCTGGTAGGTTGCCACCAGCGTGCCCAGGTAGGTGGCGCCGCGGTACAGCGGGTAGTGGTAATCCATCATCATGGCGCCCGGCGTGCCGGCCGGGTAGGCCGGCTGCGGGGCCGGCTCGCTGTAGACGCCGTTGCGGCTGAGCCGTGCGCGTTCGGCGGCTTCGCGCGACGGCGCCGACAGCACGGCGACAGGTGGCGGCGCTTCATCGCTCGATGCGGCCACGTCGCCCTCCGGCGTGATCCACATGACGCGTTTCAGTTCCAGCCCCGTCTTCAGCTCGCTGGCCATGCGCTCGTGCAGCCGCTTGGTCGAGGCGCCGGCCAGGATTTCGTTGGCCACGCCTTTCAGGTCTTCTTCATGGCGGCCGAGCTGGAAGCGGATGGTCTGCTCGACCCACAGCGTGTCGGCGATCAGCTGCTCCAGGCGCTCGTTGCTTTCCATCTGGCGCGCCTGCCACGGCAGCCAGATCAGGATGGCGAGAAACAGCAGGACCAGCACGACGGGCATCAGCCAGCGGGCGGAACTGGGGAACGGCAGGCGCGCCGCCATGGAACGTAGGGAGGTCATCGACGGAGGGTAACCATTCTGGGCCTGTCGGGTATTGTGGTTTTCCACAGTATCCCCTTGCCGGATGAGTATGCAGAATGTAATTGCAGGAATAATAAATGTAACTTCTATATTGGGGACACGCATGAAGCTCAAGACCATCCTGGTTGCGCTGGCCGCGACCGCCTGCTTCACCAGCGCATTCGCGCAATCGCCGATCGTCATCAAGTTCAGCCATGTCGTGGCGACCGATACGCCGAAAGGCCAGGCCGCCGCCCGCTTCAAGCAGCTGGCCGAGCGCGCCACCAACGGCCGCGTGAAGGTGGAGGTGTATCCGAACAGCCAGCTGTACAAGGACAAGGAAGAACTCGAAGCGCTGCAACTGGGCGCCGTGCAGATGCTGGCGCCGTCGCTGGCCAAGTTCGGGCCGCTGGGCGTGAAGGAATTCGAGCTGTTCGACCTGCCGTATGCGTTCCCTACCAAGCAGGCGCTGTACAACGTGACGGAAGGGCCGATCGGCAAGAGCCTGCTGAAAAAGCTCGAGAGCAAGGGGATTACCGGCCTGGCCTACTGGGATAACGGCTTCAAGATCATGTCGGCCAACAAGCCGCTGGCCCTGCCGAGCGATTTCCGCGGCCTGAAGTTGCGCATCCAGTCCTCGAAAGTGCTCGATGCGCAGATGCGCGCGCTGGGTGCCAACCCGCAGGTGCTGGCCTTCTCCGAGGTCTACCAGGCGTTGCAGACGGGTGTGGTGGATGGTACCGAGAATCCGCCGTCGAACATGTACACGCAGAAGATGCACGAGGTGCAGAAATACGCCACGCTGTCGAACCACGGCTACCTGGGCTACGCGGTCATCGTCAACAAGAAGTTCTGGGATGGCTTGCCGGCCGATATCCGCACCGCGCTCGAAGGGGCGATGCGCGAAGCCACCACGTATGAAAAGGCGATCGCCCAGCGCGACAACGACATGGCGCTGGATGCGATGAAGAAATCCGGCCGCACCCAGTTCATCACCCTCAACCAGCAGCAGCAGGAAGCTTGGAAGAAAGCGCTGCTGCCGGTGCACAAGCAGATGGAAGGCCGCATCGGCGCCGACCTCGTCAACGCGATCGCGAAGGAAGGCGCGAAGTAATCCGCGCCCGCAGCAGTCGAGAAAGCCGGGGTGGCGTCCTGCCACCCCTTGAGCCGGGGTAGCGCCGCCGCCCCTTGTTTTCCGCTGTGCCGGCCGCCCCGCTGCCGGAGATCCGAAAGTCACCATGAAATTCCTGGACCACCTGGAAGAGTGGCTCATCGCGTGCCTGATGGGCGCCGCCACCTTCATCATCTTCGTGGCGGTGGTGCACCGCTACCTGTCCGGCATGCCGATTCCCTGGCTGCAGGACGAACTTATCCAGATCAATACCAGTTGGGCGCAGGAACTGTGCATCTACATGTTCGTGTGGATGGCCAAGTTCGGCGCCGCGTACGGCGTGCGCACCGGCATCCACGTCGGCGTCGACGTCGTCATCAACCGCCTGTCCACCCCGTGGCGCAACAAGTTCATCGTGTTCGGCCTGCTGGCCGGTGCGCTCTTCACGGGCGTGGTGGGCGCGCTGGGCGCGTCGTTCGTGTGGGACATCGGCCACACCGACCAGACCTCGCCCGATCTCGAGGTGCCGATGTGGCTCGTCTACCTGGCCGTGCCGGCCGGTTCCTGGCTGATGTGCTTCCGCTTCCTGCAGGTGATGGTGCATTTCGTGCGCACCGGCGAGTTGCCCAAGCATGACCACGCGCACGTCGAAGGACTCGATGACGAACTGGGAGCGAAAGCATGAACGCATTGATCATCTTCTCCCTGCTGCTGGTGCTGATGCTGACCGGCATGCCCATCTCGATCTCGCTGGGCCTGACGGTGCTGACGTTCCTGTTTACGATGACGGAGGTGCCGATCGAGGCGGTGGCGCTGAAGCTGTTCACCGGCATCGAGAAATTCGAGATCATGGCGATCCCGTTCTTTATCCTGGCGGGCAATTTCCTGACCCATGGCGGCGTGGCGCGGCGGATGATCAACTTCGCCACGTCGATGGTCGGGCACTGGCACGGCGGGCTGGCGCTGGCCGGCGTGCTGGCCTGCGCGCTGTTCGCCGCCGTGTCGGGCTCCAGCCCGGCCACCGTGGTGGCGATCGGCTCGATCATCCTGCCGGCGATGGTGAAGCAGGGCTTTCCCAAGCGCTTCGGCGCCGGTGTGATCACCACCTCGGGCGCGCTGGGCATCCTGATTCCGCCGTCGATCGTGATGGTGATGTATTCGGTCACCACCAACACGTCGGTCGGCGCGCTGTTCATGGCCGGCGTGGTGCCGGGCATCATGCTGGCCTTCCTGCTGGGGCTGACGACGTGGGTACTGGCGAAAAAGCGTGGCTATCCACGCATGCGCAAGGCCACGTGGAGCGAACGGCTGACGGCATTTCGCAGGAGCGCGTGGGGGCTGCTGCTGATCCTGATCGTGATGGGCGGCATTTATACGGGCCTGTTCACGCCGACCGAGGCGGCGGCCATGGCGGCCGTGTATGCCTTCGTCATCGCCGTGTTCGTGTACAAGGACCTGAAGCTGCGGCAGGTCGGCAAGGTGCTGCTCGACTCGGCATCGATGTCGGCCATGCTGCTGTATATCATCACGAACGCCGTGCTGTTCTCGTTCCTGATGACGAGCGAGAACATCCCGCAGGAGATGGCGGCCTGGCTGACGGCACAGGGGCTGGGGCAGGTGGCCTTCCTGCTGGTGGTCAACCTGATCCTGCTGGCGGCAGGCAATTTCATGGAACCGTCGTCGATCGTGCTGATCATGGCGCCGATCCTGTTCCCCGTCGCGGTCGCGCTGGGCATCAACCCGATCCACTTCGGCATCCTCATCGTCGTCAACATGGAAGTGGGAATGTGCCATCCGCCTGTCGGCCTGAACCTCTACGTGGCCTCCGGAATCACCAAGATGGGGATTTCGGAGCTGACGGTGGCCGTGATGCCGTGGCTGCTGACGATGCTGGGTTTCCTGATGCTGGTGACCTATGTGCCGAAGATTTCACTGTGGCTGCCGACCCTCGTCTACGGACCGCTGTGACGTGCCTAGCAAACTTTTGCAGACATTGCCATAGCTAATTTAATTTCAACGCAAATATTTTCTTGCTACAAAAAAACAGGAGAAAAGGCGGATTGGATCAGTTATGATCGCTCCTGTTTGGTGCAGCAAATATCGATATGCACCAAGGTAGCAAGGACATGCAGGTTAGTGGGGAGTGGTAATAAAAACGGCATGCCGGAGACGGCGATAAATCGAGGAGACACGCGGTTCACAGTATGTTGTTGGCATCACTGCTGAAGGCGGCCAAAAGCCAGCCGCGGCGGGACCAAACAACCGGAATCGTGCCAAGCACTACTTAAAACGCACCAGAAGGTGCGTTTTTTTTCGCCTGTGCAGACGGTGCGGCATGCGCGTTTCATGAAACGCCGCGTGAAATCGCCGGCGCTGTTTTTCAAGGCACGTGGCAGCCAGTGCATCGTGAATGCGCAGCGACACAATCGTCGGCAACATGAAATCTGGTACGCCGGCCACCGTTCGTGTAGCATGTTTGCCACAGTAGTCTGGAGTTAATTGTGACGCAAATACAACAAGCAGCCGACCTGTTCGCGGCAATCGTTTCCACTCCCTTCGGGGCGCTCGGTATCCGCACCGGCGGCGCCGTCGTCAGCGAACTGGTTTACCTGCCGGCCAGCTTTGCCGAAAAGGCGCCTGCCGATGCGGTGGCCGAACGCGCCGCGGTGCAGGTGCAGCGCTATTGCGGGGATCCCGACTTCGCCTTCGACTTGCCGCTGGCGCAGGTGGGCAGCGCATTCCAGCGCAAGGTATGGGATGCGATCCAGGCGATTCCGCGCGGCGAGGCGCGCACCTATGGGGAGATCGCCAAATTCGTCGGCTCGATGCCGCGTGCTGTCGGCCAGGCTTGCGGTGCGAACTACTTCCCCCTGGTCATACCCTGCCACCGCGTGACGGGCGCGCAGGGCCTGGGCGGCTTTGCCGGCAGCGACGACCGCAACGGCTTCACGCTGGACGTCAAGCGCTGGCTGCTGGCGCACGAAGGGCACCGCGAGTACGCATGGCAGCAAACGACCCTGCTCTGATCGACGAGTTCTGCGACACGCTGTGGCTGGAGGATGGCCTGTCGAAAAACACGCTGGATGCCTACCGGCGCGACCTGAAGCTGTTTTCCGCCTGGCTGGGGCAGGCCCGCCCCGGAACCGGCCTGCTGGCCGCGCACGCCGGCGACATCGCCGGTTATTTCGCCGCCCGGCATGACGATACCAAGGCCAGTTCGTCGAACCGGCGGCTGTCGGTCCTGAAACGCTTCTACCAGCAGGCGCTGCGGCTGCAGCGCATTGCCGAGGACCCCTGCCTGCGGCTGGCCTCGGCAAAGCAACCTGCACGCTTCGTGCATACGCTGTCGGAAAGCCACGTCGAAGCCTTGCTGTCGGCACCGGACGTGCGCGAGCCGCTGGGCTTGCGCGACCGCACGATGCTGGAGCTGATGTATGCGAGCGGCTTGCGGGTCTCGGAACTGGTGGCGCTGAAGATCGCCGAGCTTGGCCTGAACGAGGGCGTGGTGCGCATTACCGGCAAGGGGGCAAAGACACGCCTGGTGCCGTTCGGCGGCGAGGCGCGGCAATGGATCGAACGCTACCTGCGCGAAGGGCGTGGCGCGATCCTGAACGGCCAGCAGGACGATGCGCTGTTCGTCACCGGCCGGGGCGGGCCGATGACGCGGCAGATGTTCTGGGTGGTCGTGAAGAAGTGCGCGCGCAAGGCCGACATCACCGCGCCGCTGTCGCCGCATACGCTGCGCCATGCATTCGCCACCCACCTGTTGAACCATGGTGCCGACCTGCGCGTGGTGCAGCTGCTGCTGGGCCATGCCGACATTTCGACGACCCAGATCTATACCCACGTGGCGCGCGAACGGCTGAAACAGCTGCATGCGCTACATCATCCGCGGGGTTGAGAAATCTGCGATGCTGAATCTGTCGCATAATGCGTGCAACGGAGGTAGTCATGGCAAAAACGAATTTTCAGTACGAGAAGCGGCAACGCGAGTTGGAAAAGAAGCGCAAGGCAGAGGAAAAGGCCCGGCGCAAGGAAGAGGCGAAGCACCGCCCGGCCGGCGAACAGGAGGCCGACACCGAGGGCCTCGAGACCGTCGAAGGCGACAATGCCGAGGAAGACACGACGGCGCTCAAGCAGGAATAAGCAACTATTCCGTCAAGCGGCTGTTCCGCCGCGCTGGACACCGGGAACGGCTACCGCATCGAGGGCAGGATTGCCTGGCAAAGCGGGAGCTGTTCCCGGTTTTGTATTTTGGAAACAAACGTGCCTCGTGCGCAGTCATTGTTGAGACAGCACAAGCGACCCCCGTGCAAGGCGGGAAGAATGGCACGATGGCCCCGCAAGAACACATTCTCCCTTCCGCAACGCACGCCTCGCCCAATCCGGCGCTGGCCGCGCCCGACCTCATTGCCCGGCTCGTCGCGGCGCTCGAACTGACGCCGCTGGTCGCGGTATGCAGCATCGACCGCGCGGGCAGGATCCGCTTCTGCAACCAGGCATGCGCCGACCTGTCCGGACTGGCGCCGGCCGCCGTTGTCGGCCAGCCACTGAATAGCCTGTTCTCGCGGGGCGACCGCGAAGCGGAACATGACGCGCTGGTGGCAGCGGCCTGGCGTACCGGCAAGCATTCGCCGATCGGCGACTGGCAGGTGCGCACCGCCGGCGGCAGCGAGCTGTGGCTGTATTCGACGCTGGTGCCGGTGTATCACGAGGGCGAGCTGACGCAGGTATTCTGCATGGATGTCGACATCACCTCGCGCAAGGTCGAGGAAGATGCCCTGGCCGTGGCTGGCGCCAATTTCCGCCAGCTGTTCCAGAAGTCGGGCGATGCGATCCTGCTGGTGCGCGCCGGCCTGGTCGAGGAAGCCAATCCCGCCGCGCTGCAGCTGTTCAAATGCCCCCATCCTGCCGCGTTCATCGGGCGCCGGCTTGCCGATTTCTCGCCGCTGCAGCAGCCCGGCGGCGCGTTGTCCGAAGCCGCCGCGCAGCGGCTCGAGGAACAGGCGCACCAGCACGGCAACTGCCGTTACGACTGGCGCTATCTCGACTGTGGCGGCAGGCTGTTCTGGGCCGAAGTGTTGATGACGTCCGTCACGCTGAACCATGAACACGTGTTCTATGTGCTGGTACGCGATATTTCGCTGCGCAAGAGCGCCGAGCGCACGCTGTACCTGGCGGCCCAGGTGTTCGAGAACAGCCGCGATGCCATCCTGCTGACGGACCATGACCGCCATGTCATCTCGATCAACCGCGCCTATGCCGAAATCACCGGGTTCGGCAGCGACGACATGCTGGGCAAGCCGTTGTCGGTGTACCGTTCCGGTGTCGAGGATGAGACCTTCTTCCGCGCCGTATGGGACCAGCTCGCCACCGATCACTGGCAGGGCGAGATCTGGTCGCGCCGCAAGGGCGGCGAACTGTTCCCCGCCTGGCTGGCGCTGACCGCTATCCGCGACAGCCACGACCAGATCTGCAACTACATGGCGATCCTTTCCGACATCACCGAACGCAAGCGCTCGGAGGAGCACACGCGCCACCTGGCCGAGCACGATTTCCTGACCGACCTGCCGAACCGCGTGCTGCTGCTGGACCGCCTGTCGCTCGCCCTGTCGGCCGCACGCCGCAACGACAGCATGCTGGCGATCCTGTTCCTCGACCTGGACCGCTTCAAGCAGATCAACGACACGCTGGGCCACCAGGTGGGTGACCAGTTGTTGAAAGAGGTGGCGGCACGCCTGCTGAAATGCGTGCGCAAGGTCGATACCGTCAGCCGCCAGGGCGGCGACGAGTTCGTCATCATCCTGGCCGATATCGGCGGCATCGACCACGCGGCCCACGTGGCAGGGGCGATCCGGCAGGCGATCTGCCAGCCGCATGTGATCGGCGAACACGAGTTGCACGTGTCCACGTCGATCGGCGTGTCGATCTTTCCCAGCGATGGCGACGACATCGACACGCTGGTCAAGAACGCCGATATCGCGATGTATCACGCCAAGCAGGGCGGCCGCAACAACTTCCAGTTCTTCAGCGACGAGATGAACGAGCGCATCGTCGAACGCGCATCGTTCGAGCAGGGCCTGCGCCGTGCACTGGCCGAAGGGCAATTCGAGCTGGCGTTCGAGCCGGAGCTGGACATCGCCACCGGCGCCCTGGTGGCGGCGGAAGCGCTGATCCGGTGGCGCCACCCCGAGCTGGGCCTGCTGCTGCCGGAGCGTTTCATCGGCGTGGCGGAGGAGGCCGGCCTGATGGTCCCGATCGGCGACTGGGTGTTGCGCGAAGCGTGCCGCCATGCGCGCCGCTGGCATGACGGGGGCCACGCGCTGACCGTGGCCGTCAACCTGTCGCTGACGCAGTTCGTCCGGCGCGACCTGGTCGACAGCGTGCGTGCCGCGCTGGATGCGGCGGGGCTCGAAGCGCGGTTCCTGGAACTGGAGCTGACCGAGTCGATCATCATGAAGGGCGGCGGCGCTACCGCCGCCACGCTGCACGGGCTGCGGGCGCTCGGTGTGCGCCTGTCGCTGGATGATTTCGGCACCGGCTGGTCCCGCGTCGGGCAACTGAAGGACTACCCGATCGACAAACTGAAGATCGCGCAAGCCTTCCTGCGCGGGGGCTGCGACGAAACGGTGATCCGCACCATCATCGCGATGGCGCGCAGCCTGCGCATGACAGTGATCGCGGAAGGCGTGGAAACGCCCGGCCAGCTCGCTTTCCTGCGCGACGAAGGGTGCGACCTGTACCAGGGGCGGCAGGCGAAAGCGGCATTGCGAAATGGTGACGCGGGTGACGTGGGTGACGTGGGCGACCTGGGCGACCTGGGCGACCCGGACGGGATAAATGGCTGGCTGCGCCGCCCCGCGTCGTGAAACCGCTCAGTACAGCCGCATCCGTACCAGTACCTGGCCGTGGTCGGATGCCTCTGGCCGGTCCAGCCGCAGGTGGTCGTTGAAATAGCTGACGTCGACCACCTCGCCGATCGCGCGCGGCGAATGCGGGTTGAATTCCTCCGACACCAGCACGTGGTCGATCGTCGAATAATGGCCCTCGTGGATGCTGGTATAGCCCACGTGGCGCAAGTGATCCTGGCGCAACTGGATCTGGTTGCTGTCGTACAGCCGGCCGCGGCGTTCCTCGACCAGGGCGCCGTCGACGCCCTGGGCGCCGCTGCCGTTACTGCGGGTGCCTCCCGTCCCCAGCACGATCGTGGTGGTGACGGCATCGGCGGTGTCGTTGAAGTCGCCGAGCACCACGCACGCCCGGCGCGTCTCGCGCATCATCTTCGACAGCAGCACGCGCAGGGCCACCGCCTCGGTGCCGCGCCAGACGAGCGAGCGCAGGCTGGCCATCGCATAGTGCAGCGGATCTTCGCCGCTGTCGCCCCTGCGGTAATCGGGACGGCGCGATTTCAGGTGCACCACCACCACGTCCACGATGCGCTCGCCAGGCAAGACCACCTGCACGTGCAGCGGCGCGCGGGCGAAGCGGTCGGCGTCCGGATTGCCGGAATCGCAGGGCACATCTTCCGGGAAACTGGCATAAATGGCGGGCTGGCCGGCGAACGGCAGGCGCGAAACGATGGCCACGCTGGGCGTCAGGCGGTGCGCCTGGGGATCCGGGTCGAAGCCGGCATGCAGCGCATTGCCGTACTTGCGCGTGCGGGACAGCACGTCGCGCAAGGCTGCCTGCGAGAAGATTTCCTGGAAGCCGATCACGTCCGCATCGAGTTGATCGAGTTGCTGCGCGATCCAGTTCGCCTTGGCGTCGTAGCCTTCGGGAGTCAGGGGCTCGAGGTTGTCGTACAATTTCACGCCCGGCGGGGCGAGGTTGCAGACGTTGAAGGTCGCAAAGCGAATTTCTTCCTGCATAATGAGGAACTCCTTTTTCAAAACGATCGTATCACGGCATGGCCAAGAAAGAGCACATTTCAGAGACCCCGGCAACCGCGCTTCTCAAGCAGCGCAAGGTCCCGTTCAGCGAACACCCGTACGAATACGAAGAACATGGCGGCACCTCGGTGTCGGCACGCGAACTGGGCGTCGACGAGCACCATGTGGTCAAGACCCTGGTGATGCAGGACGACGCCGCCAAACCATTGATTGTGCTGATGCATGGCGATCGCAAGGTGTCGACGAAAAATTTGGCGCGCAACATCGGCTGCAAGTCCGTCGAACCGTGCAAGCCTGACGTGGCGCAGCGCCATTCCGGCTACATGGTGGGGGGGACCTCGCCATTCGGCACGCGCAAGGCGATGCCGGTGTACGTCGAAGAGTCGATCCTGCAACTGGAAACAATTTATATCAATGGCGGACGCCGTGGTTTCCTGGTGGGCATCGCGCCGCGCGTGCTGACCGAGGTGCTGGGCGCGCGGCCGGTCGCCTGCGCGCTGGCCGACTGATCATCGCTTGGCGACATCGGCTTGCTGTATAGTCGCCGCGCGCCTGTTCGCCGCTCGCCCCTGCGCGTGCTATACCCATAAAACATAGCAATAACATAGGATAATTCCGGGAAATGACTACCATCCTGCTGGCAATTGCCGCCTACCTGATCGGCTCGATTTCTTTTGCCGTCGTCGTGAGCAAGGTCTATGGCCTGTCCGACCCGCGCACCTACGGTTCCGGCAATCCCGGCGCCACCAACGTGCTGCGCAGCGGCAACAAGGGCGCGGCTATCTGGACACTGATCGGAGACGCCTTCAAGGGCTGGCTCGCGGTCTGGCTGGTGATCCGCTTTGCCGGCCAGCTCGGCGTTGGCGACGGCGCCATCGCGCTGGTGGCCATTGCCGTGTTCATCGGCCACCTGTGGCCCGTGTTCTTCCGCTTCGAGGGCGGCAAGGGCGTGGCGACGGCGGCCGGCGTGCTGCTGGCGCTGGACATCTGGCTCGGCCTGGCCACCTTGGCCACCTGGCTGATCATCGCGTACGCGTTCCGCTATTCGTCGCTGGCCGCGCTGATCGCTGCCGTGTTCGCGCCGCTGTATTACGGCCTGCTGTTCGGCGTAGAGCCGCAGCTGTTCGCCGTGGTGGCAATGTGCGGCCTGCTGATCTGGCGTCACGCGAAGAACATCGGCAACCTGATGGCCGGCAAGGAAAGCCGCATCGGCAGCAAGAGCAAGGGCGCCACGGCCGGGGCGAAGAAAAAGTAAGGTGCGGGAAAAGCAAGCTGCAAGGAAGAAGCAGGTTGCAAAATCGGCTTGCAATCCCGGCTTGCAATCCCGGCAACGGCCCTCATCATCCGGCGATCGGCCGCCGCCGGCGGCCCCGCATCCGGAAAGAATGCCATGTCCACTCCCGCCGCAACCACGCCCGTCCGTATCGATTTCGTCTCCGATGTTTCCTGCCCCTGGTGCGCAATCGGGCTGAAGTCGCTGGAAACCGCGCTGTCCCGCATCCCCGAAGCGGCTGTCGAATTCCACGTCCAGCCGTTCGAACTGAATCCGGACATGGGCCGGGAGGGGCAGGATATCACCGAGCACATCGCCGAAAAATACGGCAGCACGCCGGAACAGCAGGAACAGTCGCGCGAGATGATCCGCCAGCGCGGCGCGGCGGTCGGCTTCACCTTCGCGATGGACAAGCGCGGCCGCATCTACAACACGTTCGATGCCCACCGCCTGCTGCACTGGGCCGAAGAGGCCGGACGCCAGAAGGAACTGAAGCACGCCCTGTTCGAAGCCTATTTCACCAACGGCGAGGACCCGAGTTCGCACGACGTGCTGTTGCGCGCGGCCGGGCAGGCTGGCCTGGATCGCCCGGCCGCCCAGCAGGTACTTGCTTCAGGCCAATTCGCCGACGAAGTACGCACGCTCGAACAGTACTGGCAGCAGGCCGGCATACGCTCGGTGCCGGCCGTCGTCATCAACCAGCGCCACCTGATTTCCGGCGGCCAGCCGCCCGACGTGTTCGAAGGCGCGCTGCGGCAAATCCTCGCAGGGGAGTGAGGGGCCGGCCACGGTTACCGCGCTCCGTCTTTTAGGCTACACTGCCGCGGCACGAAATATTGTTCTTCCCGCCATCCACAGTGGGGAAGCGTGCGCGCCGCCAGCACCGTATCATCGGACTACAGACATCAGGAGAACAGCCATGCCGAAAGCCATCTGGAACGGCGCCGTCATCGCCGAGGCCACCGCCGACGAGGTGGAAATCGTCGAGCAGAACGTGTATTTCCCGCCCGAGCGGGTCAACCGCGAATTCCTGAAGGACAGCAGCCACACCACGCTGTGCCCGTGGAAGGGCGTAGCCAGCTACTACGACGTCGAGGTGGACGGCCAGTTGAACCGCAATGCGGCCTGGTACTACCCGGCCGCGAAGGACGCGGCCAAGGCGATCGAAGGCCGCATCGCATTCTGGCACGGAGTCGAGGTCAGCCGCTGAGTGGATAACGTCACCCACACCTTCGTCGGCCTCGGCATCGGCGAACTGGTGCAACGCTCGCTGCCCGCCGAGCCCGATGAAGCGCGGCAGCGCACCCGCCACCGCCTGCTGCTGACCGCCTGCGCGGTGGCCAGCAATTTCCCCGACCTCGACCTGGTACTGACGGACCTGCTGCCGGCACCGCTGGGCTACCTGCTGCATCACCGCGGCCACACGCATACGCTGCTGTACGCATTGCCGCAGGCGCTATTGCTGCTGGCGGCGCTATGGCTGCTGTGGCCGAACGCGCGGCGCCTGCTGAAGGGCAGCGGCCAGGCGCGGCTGGGCCTCGGGCTGGCCATCGGCCTCGGCTTCCTGCTGCACATGTCGATGGATTTCCTCAATTCGTACGGCATCCATCCGCTGGCCCCGTTCGATCCGCGCTGGTTCTACGGCGACCTGGTATTCATCGTCGAACCGGTCTTCTGGGTCGCGTTCGGCGTGCCGCTGGCGCTGGCGATTCCGCGGCCCTTCCTGCGTGCGCTGGCGCTGGCCGCGCTGGCGGTGTTCCTGGGCTTCGTCACATGGCGCGGCTACCTGGATCCCGCCGCACTGGCGGGCCTGCTCGTGATCGGCGGCGTCATCGGGGCACTGCGCATCACGCGCATGGAGGGGCGGCGTGCCCTGGCCTTGTCGGCGCTGGTATCGGTGGCGTTCATTGCCGTGCAGGGCGGCGCTTCGTCGGCGGGGCGTGTGCGCGTGGAGGCGGCGCTGCAGACAGCCGATCCGGCATCCCGCGTGCTGGACGTGGCCATGACGGCTTTCCCGGCCCAGCCGCTGTGCTGGTCGTTCGTCGCCATCGAGGAAAATACCGGGCAGGGCAGCTACCGCATTCGCCGCGGCCTGCTGAACCTGGCGCCGGGCGTGCTCGCGCAGTGCCCGGCCGCGTTTGCCGATCCGGCCGCCCGTGACACAGCGTCGGCGGGTGTCAGCTTCGCTTCCGAATGGCAAGGCAGCCTGGCCACGCTGCGCACGCTGGCCCGGAGCGACTGCCACGTGAACGCATGGCTGCGTTTTGCGCGCATGCCGGCGGTGGATGCGGCCGTGGCCAGCGACCTGCGCTTCTCGGCCACGCCACGCGGCAATTTCACCACGATGGATATTGCACAGGCCGGTCGCACACCGTGCGGCAACGTGCCGCACTGGGCCTATCCGCGCGCCGACCTGCTGGGCCCCGCGCTAAAGTGACCACCCGTGACCAGCCCATGACCGCCGCATGACCTTCCCATGAGCGACCGTCCCAACAAGGCCCCGGCGCCGCCCGAGCGTTCGGCCGATCCGAACCAGCATTTCGGCAAGCCCGAGGGCGGCTGGCGCGAAGAACTGTACGAGGTCATCTTCGAGTCGCACACGCGCACGGGCCAGGTCTTCGACCTGGTGCTGATCGGCGCGATCGTGCTGTCGGTTGTCACCGTGGTGCTGACCTCGATCGCCCCGGTGGCCGACGCCTACGGGCAGTGGTTGCTGGCGGCCGAGTGGCTGTTCACGCTGCTGTTTACGGTCGAGTACATCGGCCGGCTGCTGTGCGTGAAGCGGCCGGACCGCTACGCGCGCAGTTTCTTCGGCGTGATCGACCTGATGTCCGTGGTGCCCAGCTACATATCGCTGTTCGTGCCGGGCTCGCACGTGCTGCTGGACGTGCGGATCCTGCGCCTGCTGCGTATTTTCCGCATCCTGAAGCTCACGCTGTACATCCAGGAATACAGCATGCTGGGCGATGCATTGCTGGCCAGCCGGCGCAAGATCCTGATCTTCCTGTCGGTCGTGTTCATGATCGTATTCCTGCTGGGCACGGTGATGTACGTCGTCGAGGGACCGCAACACGGCTACACCAGCATCCCGACCGCCGTCTACTGGGCCATCTCGACCGTGACGACGGTCGGCTTCGGCGACCTGGTGCCGAAAACCGACATCGGCCGCGCCATCGCCTCGTTCATGATGCTGCTGGGCTGGGGCATCCTGGCGGTGCCGACAGGAATCATCAGCTCTGAAATCACGCACCAGCGCGGCGTGCGTGCCCTCACGGAGCGCCGCTGCACACGCTGCATGGCGACGGGACACGAAGTGGGAGCGCGTTTCTGCAAGAGCTGTGGCGAGGCGTTACCCGAGGAGACGCCTTAGCCGGCCACGGTTCACCGGCCCAGCTCGCTCGGCTATTGTCACTCCAACCACGACCGTTTCATTTTCGTGGCCATGGCACGCCAATTGCTGCTACATTGTCTTGACTAGACAAATCCCCACAGGAGTGCATCATGAGCGAAACAGTTTCGACCTCCACCAAGCCGGCTCCGCGCGAGCGCGACTCATCCAGGCCACCGCGCAGCGAGCGCGTGGAAGATATGCGCAAGAAGCATGTGAAAACCGGTGCGGTCGCTGCCGGCGGCCTGCTGGCGCTGGTAGGCCTGGCAGCGGTGCTGCTGGGATCCTGAGGCGGTGCCCCAGGTTCAGATCACCGTCAGATTACCTTCAGCTCATCCAGCGGCCAGCGCGGCCGCACATTGAACGCATAGTCGCGCCGCGCGGCATCCGGATTGATCGACAGCCGCATCGCGCCGGCAAAGGCAATCATCGCGCCGTTATCGGTGCAGAACTCCAGCTCGGGGTAATACACGCGAAAGCGTTTCTTTGCCGCCGCCGCGTTCAGCGCGGCGCGCAGCTGGCTGTTCGCCCCGACGCCGCCCGCGATGACGAGCCGCTTCAGGCCCGTCTGCTTCAGCGCCGCCACGCATTTCGCCACCAGCACGTCGACGATCGCATCGACGAAGCCGCGGGCGATGTTCGCCTTGTCCTGTTCGCAGACATTGGCCGCCTCCTGCTTCTTCACCACCGTCAGCACGGCCGTCTTCAGGCCCGAAAAGCTGAAATTCAGGTCTTTCGAATGCAGCATCGGCCGCGGCAGCTTGTACGCGGCCGGATCGCCGAACTCGGCCAGGCGCGAAATCGCCGGCCCGCCCGGATAGCCCAGGCCCAGCAGCTTGGCGGACTTGTCGAACGCTTCGCCGGCGGCATCGTCCAGCGTTTCGCCCAGCAGTTCGTACTGGCCCACGCCGTCGACCCGCATCAGCTGCGTGTGGCCGCCGGACACCAGCAGCGCCACGAAGGGAAACTCGGGCGGATCGGACGCCAGCAGCGGCGACAGCAGGTGGCCTTCCAGGTGGTGGACGCCGAGCACCGGCTTGTCCAGCGCCAGGCCCAGGCTGCAGGCGATCGACGAACCGACCAGCAATGCGCCCGCCAGGCCAGGCCCCTGTGTATAGGCGATGGCGTCGATGTCGGCCGCCGCGATGCCCGCTTCCTCCAGCGTCTGCTGCAGCAGCGGAATCGCGCGGCGGATATGGTCGCGCGATGCCAGTTCGGGCACCACGCCGCCATATTCCTCGTGCATCGCCACCTGCGAGTGCAGCGCGTGCGAGAGCAGGCCCCGGCCGGTGTCATACAGGGCCAGGCCGGTTTCGTCACAGGAGGATTCAACGCCGAGAACGATCATAAGGGAGCTGTAGTAAGGGGAGCTGTAATAAGGGAGCTGTAATAACGGAGCTGCAGGAGCTGCAATAACGGCGATGCAACAAGGAGCCGCAACGAAAAAACAGCTGGAAATGCAGGGTAATCCGCCATTGTAAAGGAAAGCCGCGGCCGTTTCAGCCGTGCAACCGGCAGTAGCCCTGCCACAGCACGGGGCGCGGCCGCACCGCGGCAGTGCGGGTGCGCCGCGTGGCAGGCAGGTTTGCCGCCGTGCCGATGGCATCGCTCTTGCTACTTCATCGGGATTGCGGCCAGATGCCGTGGAAGGAGAAGTAATGCCGGAACATTGGAAAATGGTTTGCAAGGTCAAGGATATTGCGCCGGGAGGCGCGCGTCACGTGCCGCGCGGCCTGGCATGGCAGGAGCTGCCGGGCGTGGCAGTATTTCGCACGGTCGACGACCGCATTTATGCGCTGCTGGACAGTTGTCCGCACAAGGGAGCCCTGCTGTCGCAAGGCATGGTGCTGGGCGAGCACGTGGAGTGCCCGCAGCACCAGTGGAATATCGCGCTGGAAACCGGCTGCGCGGTGGCGCCGGAGCAGGGCTGCACGCGGCGCTACAGCGTCAAGGTGGAGGATGGCAAGATCTACCTGGACCTGCTGGAGCTGAACGCGCCGGCCAGCCGCGCGGAAGCGGCGCTGGCCGGCACGTACGGCGTGGCGCCGCTGGTCGGCACCTACTTATGACCTGTTCATGATGAACCTGCCGTGACGATGCGACCGGGATGACCTACGGCCGGCGGCGCAGTTCCGCGTCGGCCGATTTCAGCATCTGCACCGTGGTGTCCCAGTCGATGCAGGCGTCCGTCACCGAGCAGCCATACTTCAGTTCGGACAGGTCGGCCGGAATCTTCTGGTTGCCGGCGCACAGGTTCGATTCGATCATCACGCCCACCAGCGAACGGTTGCCATGCACGATCTGGTTGGTGACGTCCGTCATCACCAGCGGCTGCAGCTCCGGCTTCTTGTAGCTGTTGGCGTGCGAGCAGTCGACCACGATATTGGCCGGCAGCTTTGCTTTCGCCAGCGCCTGCTCGGCGATCGTCACGGACACGGAATCGTAGTTCGGGCGGCCATCGCCGCCGCGCAGCACCACGTGGCCGTAGGCATTGCCGCGCGTGCGCACGACGGAAACGTTGCCTTCGCCATTGATGCCCAGGAAGGCGTGCGGGTTGGCGGCGGACAGGATCGCATTGATCGCGATGCTGATGTCGCCATCGGTGCCGTTCTTGAAACCGACCGGCGTCGACAGGCCGGACGACATTTCGCGGTGCGTCTGCGATTCCGTCGTGCGGGCGCCGATCGCGGTCCAGGCGATCAGGTCACCCAGGTATTGCGGCGAGATCGGGTCGAGCGCCTCGGTCGCGGTCGGCAGGCCCAGTTCGCAGACGTCGAGCAGGAACTGGCGCGCCTTCTCCATGCCGATGTCCACGCAGAACGAATCGTCCATGAACGGATCGTTGATGTAGCCTTTCCAGCCGGTGGTGGTGCGCGGCTTCTCGAAATACACGCGCATCACCAGCAGCATCGTTTCCTTGACCTCTTCCTGCAGCGCCTTCAGGCGGCGCGCATAGTCCAGGCCGGCCACCGGATCGTGGATCGAGCAGGGCCCGACGACGACGAACAGGCGCTTGTCCTTGCGGTCGAGGATGTTGCGCAGGTCTTCGCGGCCCTTGGTGACGGTGGCGAATGCCGTTTCCGTCATGGGCAGCCTGGCGTGCAGTTCGGCCGGCGTGGGCATGGACGCGAACGAGGTAACGTTGATATTTTCGAGGTCGTGGGCAGTCATGGCTTCAGTTCTATGGCTATGCTTCTGTGCTTGGGGCCGGTCTTTCGCGGCTAATCTTGGGGCTGTGCTTTGAATGTTCTTGAGGCTGTTCCTGAGGCCATGCTTGGTGGCCACGCCTGGTGGCCATGCTTCGCGACGATGCTTCGGTAAGGCACTGCCAGCTTCAGGTTTTCTTATGGGTAGTCGATTAGTGTAGCCGAAATGCGGTAAGCTGTTTCCATGAGTATCGAAAACACATCTTCTTCCGTTTTGCCATCCGCATCGACCCGCTTCGCCGCCGCGCCTTTCATCAAGGAAATAGGCCGTGGCGTCAAGGGCGCGCGCAGCATGAGCCGTGCCGACGCCTTCACGCTGTATCAAGCCATGCTGGATGGCCGCGTTTCCGACCTGGAGCTGGGCGGCATCCTGCTGGCCATGCGCATCAAGGGCGAATCCGTCGACGAGCTGGCCGGCTTCCTCGATGCCGCCGAAGCGTCGTTCGCGCCGCTGCGGGCACCTGCCGGGCCATTTGCGCCGGTCCTGGTGCCCACCTATAACGGCGCACGCAAGATGGCCAACCTGACGGCGCTGCTGGCGCTGCTGCTGGCGCGCGAAGGCGTGCCGGTGCTGGTGCACGGCGTGGCGCATGACGTGGGCCGTATCGCCACCGCCGAAGTACTCGCCGAACTGGGCATCGCTGCCGCGGCCACGCCCGCGGAGGCGGAACAGGCGCTGGCCGACGGCCACGTCAGCTTCATCACCATCGATACGCTGGCGCCAAAGCTGGCCCATCAGCTGTCACTGCGGCGCATCCTCGGCGTGCGCAACTCCACCCACACGATCGTCAAGATCCTGCAGCCGTTTGCCGGCCCGGCACTGCGGCTGGTGTCGTACACCCACCCCGAATACCTGGAAACGCTGGGCGAATACTTCACCACCGCCGCCCCCCAGGCGCGCGGCGATGCGTTCCTGATGCGCGGCACCGAAGGGGAAACGGTCGCCAACGCCAACAAGGCGCAAAAGATCGACTGGTTCCACGATGGCGAACGCACCGTCCTGGTCGAGCGGCAGATGATCGCCGAAGCCGAGCCGGCACTGCCCGAGGACAAGAGCGCGGCGGCCACCGCCGCCTGGATCCAGTCCGTGCTGCGCGGCGAGGTGCCCGTCCCCGATCCGATCGCCCAGCAGGTCGGCCACATCGTCACCGTCGCCCGCGAACTGCGCATCCGCCACGGCTGAGCCTGTGTCCTCGTGCCAGGCACGGTGACACGAGCTCAGGCACGGGACACGAACTCAGGCATGGGGCGACAAGCCCGGCTGCCCGTGTCCTCGTGCCAGGCACGGAGACACGAACTCAGGCATGGGGCGACAAGCCCGGCTGTGCCCATTGCGGTAGAATGCCCGGTTTGACTGGCGGGACGGGTGCGATGGCGGAACAGTTTGACGTAGTGGTAATCGGCGCCGGTGCGGCCGGAATGATGTGCGCGGCGGCGGCGGGGCAGCGCGGCAAGCGCGTCGTGCTGGTCGACCATGCCGAGAAGCTGGCCGAGAAGATCCGCATTTCCGGCGGCGGCCGCTGCAATTTCACGAACATCCATGCCGGCCCGGCCAATTTCCTTTCGGAAAATCCGCATTTCGCCAAGAGCGCGCTGTCGCGCTACACGCCGCAGGATTTCCTCGCGCTGGTCAAGAAGTACCGCATCGCGTACCACGAAAAGCACAAGGGCCAGCTGTTCTGCGACGATTCGGCCGAGCAGATCATCGACATGCTTAAAGCCGAGTGCAACGCCGGCAACGTGCGCTGGCGCATGCCCGCCACCGTGCAAAGCATCGAAAAACAGGATGAACGCTTCCTCGTGCAGACCAGTGCGGGCCTGATCGATGCCGGCGCCGTCGTGATCGCCACGGGCGGCCTGTCGATTCCGAAAATCGGCGCCACCGATTTCGGCTACCGCATCGCCAAACAGTTCGGGCTGGGCATCGTCGAGCCCCGTCCGGCGCTGGTGCCGCTCACCTTCGATGCCCAGCAATGGCAGCCGTTCGTGCCGCTGGCCGGGGTGTCGCTGGAAGTCGACGTGGAGACGGGCACGCTGAAAGGCCGCAAGGCCACCGGGGCGCGCTTCCGCGAAGACCTGCTGTTTACCCACCGCGGCCTGTCCGGCCCGGCCATCCTGCAGATTTCCAGTTTCTGGCAACCCGGCACGCCGATCACGATCAACCTGCTGCCTGAGCTCGACGTCGCCGCCACCCTGCTGGAAGGGAAGGGCACCATCAAGAAGCACCTGGGCAACGTGCTGGCGCAATGGCTGCCGTCGCGCCTGGCCGAAGGCTTGCTGCAGGCCCATGGCTTCAATGCCGATGCCCGCCTGGCCGACCTGCCGGACGCGCAGCTGCGCCGCCTCGGCCAGGCCATCAACGGCTGGACCGTCACGCCGAACGGTTCCGAAGGCTATCGCAAGGCCGAGGTGACCCGCGGTGGCGTCGACACGAAAGAGCTGTCGCAGCAGACGATGATGGTCAACAGCGTGCCCGGCCTGTATTTCATCGGCGAATCCGTCGACGTCACGGGGTGGCTGGGAGGCTACAACTTCCAGTGGGCCTGGGCTTCGGGGATGGTCGCCGGGCTGTCAGTCTGATATGATGCCGGACCCGGTAACGCTGTAATGGCGCGGGTTCTGTTGTGTTCGGATGTGTATTGATGTGTGTTGTTGTATAAGCACGAGTAGGCACGAGTAGGCACGAGGGTAGGGACGAAGCCTCTTGTCTGTCTGGACAAAAGCTGATAATATCGCCGTCTTCCTAAAAACCCTCTAACGGTTTGAATTTTACATGACCACTATCCGCCTTAAAGAAAACGAGCCGTTCGAAGTTGCCATGCGCCGCTTCAAGCGCACCATCGAAAAAACCGGTCTGCTGACCGAACTGCGCGCACGCGAGTTCTACGAAAAGCCGACCGCAGAGCGCAAGCGCAAGCTGGCCGCTGCCGTGAAGCGTCACTACAAGCGCATCCGCAGCCAGCAACTGCCGAAGAAGCTGTACTAATTCTCGCCTTCGCAGACCGGGCCGTCGACGGCGCTTTTCGCCTCCGGTCCGTCGCGTGACGCGATCACCCGCTCCGGCATCGTCCGCAGCGGGTTTTCGTTTTTACCGCACCGTTTTTCAACGGTCACTTTTGCCCGAGGACACCCATGAGCCTGAAAGCCCAGATTTCCGATGACATGAAAGCCGCGATGCGTGCCAAGGAGGCCGGCAAGCTGGCCACCATCCGCCTGATCCTGGCGGACATCAAGCGCAAGGAAGTGGACGAACAGATCGAGCTGAACGACACCCAGGTGCTGGCCGTCGTCGAAAAGATGATCAAGCAGCGCAAGGATTCGATCACGCAATTCGAAGCCGGCGGCCGCGCCGACCTGGCCGATATCGAAAAGGCCGAACTGGTCGTGCTGGCCGCCTACATGCCTGCCGGCCTGTCGGACGATGAAGTGGCCGCCGAAGTCAAGGCCGCCGTGGCGGAATCCGGTGCCGCCGGCCCGCAGGACATGGGCAAGGTGATGGCCATCCTGAAGCCGAAGCTGGCTGGCCGTGCCGACATGACCGCCGTGTCCGGTCTCGTCAAGAAAGCGCTGGCGGGCGCCTGACCTGTTGGGTGAAGCCTGTGCCGTTGAGCTGGATCAAGCTCCAGCCAGGCACGGCGTTATAGCCTGATCTGTAACAATATGGAAGAACCGCGGTTGCCACAGTGATTCCACAATCCTTCATCTCCGACCTGCTGAACCGCGTCGACATCGTCGACGTGGTCGGGCGCTATGTCCAGCTGAAAAAGGCCGGCGCCAATTTCCAGGGCCTGTGCCCGTTCCACAACGAAAAATCGCCCAGTTTCACCGTCAGTCCGACCAAGCAGTTCTACCACTGCTTCGGCTGCCAGGCGCACGGTACCGCGATCGGCTTCCTGATCGAATACTCCGGCATGGGCTTCGTCGACGCCGTCAAGGACCTGGCCCAGAACGTGGGCATGATCGTGCCGGAAGCGGACGACAAGATCCCGCCGGCCCAGCGCGCGCAGATCCAGGCGCAGAGCCTGGCGCTGTCCGAGGCGATGACGCTGGCCGCCGATTTCTACAAGGGCGCGCTGCGCAAGGCGCCGTCCGCGATCGGCTACCTGAAGGGCC
Organism: Pseudoduganella umbonata; assembly: GCF_014192225.1. Lineage (GTDB taxonomy): Bacteria > Pseudomonadota > Gammaproteobacteria > Burkholderiales > Burkholderiaceae_D > Rugamonas > Rugamonas umbonata. The sequence continues at coordinate 657,540 of NZ_JACHXS010000002.1, forward strand.
GCGGCCTGACGGGCGAGATCGCGGCCCGCTTCGCCTTGGGCTACGCACCGGAAGGCTGGGACAACCTGCGCGCCGTGTTTCCCCAATACGATGCACCGGTGCTGGCCGAAGCGGGTCTCGTCATCGACAAGGTCGACGAGGAAGGCCGCCACATCAAGCGCTATGACCGCTTCCGCGAGCGCGTGATGTTCCCGATCCGTAACACCAAGGGGCAAGTGATCGCCTTCGGCGGCCGGATCATGGAACAGGGCGAACCAAAGTACTTGAATTCTCCGGAAACGCCTTTATTTTCAAAGGGTTCGGAACTGTATGGCTTGTTCGAGGCACGCCAGGCGATTCGCGATGCGGGCTATGTGCTGGTAACCGAAGGCTACATGGACGTGGTGGCGCTGGCCCAGATGGGCTTCCCACAGGCGGTGGCCACGCTGGGCACTGCCTGTACCACGATCCACGTGCAGAAGCTGTTGCGCCAGACCGACAACGTGGTGTTCAGCTTCGATGGCGACCGGGCCGGCCGCAAGGCGGCGCGGCGCGCGCTGGAAGCCTGCCTGCCCTACGCGGCCGACGACAAGACGATCAAGTTCCTGTTCCTGCCGTCCGAACACGACCCGGACAGTTATATCCGCGAGTTCGGTGCCGAAGGGTTCGAGCAGCAGGTGCAGGAAGCCATGCCGCTGTCGCAATTCCTGCTGCGCGAAGCGGCGGGCGAGCACGACCTGGATGAGCCGGAAGGCCGCGCCCGCGCGCAGTTCGACGCGAAGCCGATGCTGCAGGCCATGGCGCCTTCGGCACTGCGCCTGCAGATCGTGCGCGGGCTGGCGTCGATGACGCAGAGCACGCCCGGCGAGATCGAGGCCTTGTTCGAGCTGAGCAAGCCGGTGGCCGCCAGCCGCCGGGCGCCGCCGAAATCGAAGCGCCAGGAGCCGGTGGGGCTGGAGTTGAAGATCATCCGCTGCCTCATCACGCACCCGTCGCTGTCGCTGCAGATCGACGAATCGGCGCTGGAGGCGTTCGGCCAGTTCGGTGCCGAGCAGCGCGAGTACCTGGTTCACCTGGTGCAAACGGCCCAGGCATTGGGCGAAGGCGCCACCTTTGCCGCGCTGGCCCAGCAAATGAAGGAAGAGGGCCCGGAATATGACGCGCTGATCGGTGAAATCGCCGCCGCGGAAGAACCGGATATCGAAGGCGAGCGCCTGTGGTTGAAAGCCACGGTGCGCCAGTTGAAGGAACAGGCCGTGAAGACGGAAATGGAGCGCATCCTTTCCGCGGGAAAGCTGACCGACGAGTTGCGCACCCGTTATCACGAATTAAAGGCCATGCAGGACATGTTATCGCGCGAAGAGCAATCGGCAATGAGTAACCGGTAATTCGCAATTCCGCCGGACGATGCGGCGCCAAGGCCGCACGTCTGGCGTGTAAAAAGTGGCGTGCTATAATAAAACGCTAAGTATTCAATACCTTGGCAAGGTTTCTTCAGTTCAGAATTTGTGTTTGTTTTCAGTTAGTTGGGCTCATGGCCGGTGCAGGAAGCATGGTAAATGCGGTGTGCCGGAGGCGGGGTCCGGACTTGGTTGAGACGGCGCGAGTTTCTTGTCGCCGCGCAGGTAAATCTGCCTGCACCCTCACACCATTCGTGCCCCTAGCCCCCACGCGCAGTCATACAGTAGAATTTCTGCCAAACATAGCCGTTCGTTAACATCGGGCGGTTGCCGGCAGCTTCAGGACTGTCGCCGGGAATGAGCAAGGAAGTTTTGTAGCAGTGCCGGATGGGAGTGCCGCAGGGTTATTTCGCGTGGGCTCCGGTGATTACGGCATCGTCCTAACCCGTAAAGCAAGTCGTTGTGACATCGAAAGCGCCTGTGCCAGCAAAGAAACCTGAAACCAAAGCGGCTGAAAAGCCCAGCAAAGTGACCGCCAAGGCAGCCAAGACGGCCGACAAGTCCGAAACCAGCACGGAGGCGGGCGTGGATCCGCGCGTGGCCGCGGCCAATCCGCCGGCGGTCAGCCAGACCACCGATGCGGCGACCCTCGCCGCCATCGACACGTCCGGCTACGTGCTCCCGTCCGTGAAGGTGCCGGGGCGGCGCGGCCGCAAGCCGAAGGAATTCCAGCCCGAGAACGACGAAGTCGCCGCGCTGAACGCCGTCGAGCGCGCCGAACTGAAGGCCGTGGACAAGGCAAAAGCCAAGGACCGCAAGGCCAAGGAAAAGGCGCTGCTGAAGGATGCGTTCTCGTCGGATACGGAAGCCACCGAGGAAGAGCTGGAACGCCGCCGCCAGAAGCTGAAAACGCTGATCAAGTTCGGCAAGGAACGCGGTTTCCTCACGTATGCCGAGATCAACGACCACCTGCCCGACAATATCGTCGACCCGGAAGCGATCGAAGGCATCATCGGCACGTTCAACGACATGGGCATTGCCGTGTACGAGCACGCGCCCGATGCCGAAACGCTGCTGCTGTCCGATAACGTTGCCACGGTCACCAGCGACGATGAAGCGGAAGCCGCGGCCGAGGCCGCGCTGTCCACCGTCGACTCCGACTTCGGCCGCACGACCGACCCGGTGCGCATGTACATGCGTGAAATGGGCTCCGTCGAGCTGCTGACGCGCGAGGGCGAGATCGAGATCGCCAAACGCATCGAGGATGGCCTGAAAGACATGATCCAGGCGATCTCCGCCTGCCCGGTCACGATCGCCGAGATCATCGCCACCTCCGACCGCATCCGCCACGACGAAATCAAGATCGACGAGATCGTCGACGGCCTCGTCGATGAAAACGAGGATGCGCCGGCTCCTGCCGCGCCGGTCGCCCCGTCCGAGGACGACGACGACGAGGAAGAAGACGAGGAAGAGGAAGAAGAGGAAGAAGAAGAGGCCGCCGGTTCCGGCGCGGCCGCGGGCTACTCGGCCGAGCAGCTTGAAACGCTGAAGAACAATGCGCTGGCCAAGTTCGATGAAATCGCCAACCAGTTCGACAAGATGCGCAAGGCCTTTGAAAAAGAAGGCTACAGCTCGAAGTCGTACACCAAGGCGCAGGATGCGATCTCGAACGAACTGCTGGGCATCCGCTTCACGGCCAAGGTCGTCGAAAAGCTGTGCGATACGCTGCGCGGCCAGGTCGACGAAGTGCGCCACATCGAGAAGCAGATCCTCGACGTGGCCGTGAACAAGTGCGGCATGCCGCGCGCCCACTTCATCAAGGTCTTCCCCGGCAACGAAACGAACCTGGAATGGGTCGACGGCGAAGTGGCCGCCGGCCATGCCTACAGCGCGATCCTGGGCCGCAACATTCCCACGATCAAGGAACTGCAGCAGCGGCTGATCGACCTGCAAGCCCGCGTCGTGCTGCCGCTGCCGGACCTGCGCAACATCAACCGCCAGATGGCGGCCGGGGAAATGAAGGCGCGCAAGGCCAAGCGCGAGATGACGGAAGCGAACTTGCGTCTGGTGATCTCGATCGCGAAGAAGTACACGAACCGCGGCCTGCAATTCCTCGACCTGATCCAGGAAGGCAATATCGGCCTGATGAAGGCGGTGGACAAGTTCGAGTACCGCCGCGGCTATAAATTCTCCACGTACGCCACGTGGTGGATCCGCCAGGCCATTACCCGCTCGATCGCCGACCAGGCGCGCACGATCCGTATTCCGGTGCACATGATCGAGACGATCAACAAGATGAACCGGATCAGCCGCCAGATTTTGCAGGAAACGGGTGCCGAGCCCGATCCGGCGACCCTGGCGATCAAGATGGAGATGCCGGAAGACAAGATCCGCAAGATCATGAAGATCGCCAAGGAACCGATCTCCATGGAAACGCCGATCGGCGACGACGACGATTCCCACCTGGGCGACTTCATCGAGGACAACAACACCCTCGCACCATCGGATGCCGCGCTGCATGCGTCGATGCGCGGCGTGGTGAAGGACGTGCTCGATTCCCTGACGCCGCGTGAAGCGAAAGTGCTGCGCATGCGCTTCGGTATCGAAATGTCGACCGACCACACGCTGGAAGAAGTGGGCAAGCAGTTCGACGTGACGCGCGAACGTATCCGCCAGATCGAAGCGAAGGCGCTGCGCAAGCTGCGGCATCCGTCGCGGTCGGACAAGCTGAAGAGCTTCCTGGAAGGGAATTGATCAGTAATTGATCGTTGGCTGGCGTGGTCAGCCAGCCAAGCCGGTCAGGCAACTAAGTCTTGACGGAAGCCGGTGCAGGCCCTATTCTGCCGAGTTCGTTTTGTAGATGTTTGCTTAACGAATTCGTGTCAGGGCAGGGCGCATCGGCTCCGACACATCCGCGCCAGCATTCGCCGGCGCATCCGCACTACCTCAGGGCCTCTAGCTCATGCCTGGTTAGAGCAGCGGACTCATAATCCGTTGGTGCCCGGTTCGACTCCGGGGAGGCCTACCAGTATTCACGCGGGTTTCGGGGCACTTGATAGCTTCCCGGGACTTCCGTAAATCCCCTATTGTTCCGCAATAATCGCTTCGCCGGCATTACCGGTTTTTCCGCGCGAACGCCTGATATCGCCTTCAGCGCTCCGTTCGCCCACGCACGGCAGCGCCGATCATCCCAAGCCCGCCCAATAGCATTGCCCAGGAGGCCGGCTCCGGTATCGCGGTAATGTGAAAAGTCGTTTCGCTCGTCCAGTAATACACCCTGGACGGCTGGGAAAAGTAACCGTAGGAATAGCGCTCCGGGGCCACGGCGCTCATTGTGCTATCTATTACGCCATTGGTCATTTCGGAAAATCCGGCTGCAAAGTACAAGTTACCGCCGATTTCGTAATCGAAGCGCTGTACGTAACAACCCATGATGCCGGAATAACCGGGCCCGCCATTGGAACAGCCGAGAACGAAATCGATCTCGGGGAAATAGCCAAGGCGAAGGCTGGAGATTTCGGCCAGCGCGATGACGCCGTCGTTGTCGGCATCTTCGCCGCGGAACGTTCCGCCGAAAGTCATATCGGGGCGCCACTGTTGTTGGATACCGTCGTATACCGACAGAAAACCCGTCCATCTGAAGTTGTAGTTGAGCTCGTCCGCATGTCCGGCAGCGGAGCTTGCAAGCAGGATGCCCGTAGCAATCAGTCTTTTGAACATGGATCCTCCTGATGGTTGACCATGATGAGCGCGCGCCGGAAGTTAACTTTTTGACACGCTGTCTGCACGATAGCATCCAAAAACTCTGCAGTTGCAGGCCGTCACGTAAAAGTGGCTAATTTTGAAAGGAAATGCAACAGCCATTCAAGCAGGCTGCGGCGTGTCAGGCGCGCCGATAATCCCTTACAGATTGACGACAAGTGGTGACACAGCGAGCCGTGCAACGGGTGCAATATCGTCGTTCACATTGCGGCGCCAGGTCATCGAAAGGGGAACCATCATGCGTACTGCCTTGTCTTGCTTTCTTGCCGGAATAATCTATGCAGTTGCCGTCTCTGCCGATGCACAGCCAGCCCAGGCCGCGCGCATCGTGCTGGTTGCGGACCAGAGCAACGCGATTGTCCACTGGCACGATATCGGCGCGGCCACCGTCACCGCAAAGGCGCAGGCGACGGCAACCGAAGCGGAAAAATATGCCGCTTTTCCCGCCGACATGGCCACGCTGCACCTGGCGATGTACGACGCGGCCATGGCGATCGACCGTCGCTACCGTCCTTTCCTGTTCAACCCAGCGGATCAGAACGGCGCCGCGTCGCTCGATGCGGCGGTCGGCAGCGCTGCCTATGAAGTACTGCGCGCGCTCTTTCCGAGCCGCGCCGGCGAGTATCAGCAGGCGTACGAGCGCTTCATGGCGGCACTACCGGAAAGCGCCGCCAAGAAGCAGGGCATCGCGCTGGGCGCTGCGGCCGCGGCGGCGCACCTGAAGGGCCGCACCACCGATGGACGGGCCACGGCGATGCCCGCCTATGCAGCGACGGAAACAGCTGGCCGCTTCCGAGGCGAGAACCCGATCAACCGCCACTGGCCAGGCATCCGGCCATTCACACTGCAGGCAATGGGGCAATTTCGTCCGCCGCCGCCACCTGCGCTCGACAGTGCCCACTATGCGGCGGACTTCAACGAGGTAAAGGAGCTGGGCGGCATGCGCAGCACACGGCGCACGGCGGAGCAGCTGGACACGGCCCGCTTCCATTCCGAGCCGCCGGCACCCTATTTCACCCGAAACTTCGGGCGTTTTGCCCGTACCACGGCCGACCCCGTGGAAGCGGCCCGGCTGATGGCGGCCATCTACGTGAACTATACCGACGCCATCGGCGCCTGCCTCGAAGCGAAGTACCACTACGATACGTGGCGTCCGCAGAGCGCGATCACGCTGGCGGAAAGCGACGGCAATCCTGCCACGATCGCCGATGCGGCATGGACACCCGTGCTGCCGACCCCGAACTATCCCGAATACCCTGCGGCGCATACCTGTTCTGTCGCCACGCTGGGCGAACTGCTGCGGCAGTACTTCGGCACCGATCAAGTCACCTTCACATGGGACAGCAAGGTCACCGGCACGGCACGCACTTACACCGATACCGGTGCGCTGGCCGAAGAAAGCAGGGTGGCGCGCATCCACGGCGGCATGCATTTCCGCTTTGCCACCACGGCCGGGGTGGAGCAGGGCAGGAAGGTCGCGGCCTGGACGATGAAGCACGCCTTCATGCCGCAACCGAAATGACATGGGCGCGCATGGCGCCTCGTACCGGCCCCTTGCCGTAACGTTGTTCGAGGTGCCTAGCTGCAAAAGCCGAGGCCGATTCCGGGCTGTGTCCGCGCGCTTCGATCTCGCTACGCAGCGGCGTGCCCTGGCAGAACCCTGCCGCCACATCGGCCGCACTGGCAGCGCTGCTCTGCAATGCCACGGTCTCGATGTCCGGCGGCGACGTGAATCCCGCGGCCGCCAGGTCGCGGACGATGGCAGCCTTGTCGTGGTAGCCGTGCGGCGTGCGGGCGAAGAAGCCTGGCGGATCGTCCGGGAACAGTTCCTCCATGGCCGCCTGCACCCCGGCGGCAAAGGCATTGGCAGGCAGCGGGTCCCACACATTGAACAGGAAGCGGCCGCCGGGACGAAGCACGCGGCGCGCCTGGGCGAACGCCTGCGGCCGGTCGGGAAAGAACATCGCGCCGAACTGGCACAGCACCAGGTCGAAGCCGGCATCGCTGAACGGCAGTTGCGCCGCATCCGCGAGTTGCCATGACACCTGCGGCAGAGCCGTGGCACTGCCTATCGCCAGCATGTCCGGATTCAGGTCTGTCGCCACGATACGCGCCGAGGGCAATGCCGCCGCAAGGTGGCGGGTAACGACGCCGGTGCCGGCCGCAATTTCAAGCACCTGCCGCGGCGCCAGGCCGGCGGCACGCCCGGCGAGATCGCGTGCGTACGGGTCGAAAAGCAGCGGCACCAGATAGAGTTCGTAGCAGTGCGGAAGCTGGCCCGCGAACTGCGCGTCAACGGTGGTCATGGCAGGTCCTTCTTCAGTGCGCGATAGCGTCAATGTCCGATGTCCGGAGGTGCCTGTCAAATGCTGCCGATCCAGCCCAGGCGGAAACTACATTGCCACAGTCTCTTGGCTACTGCGGGCGCCAGACTCAAAGCACCAGCTTTCGCATCTTCCTGATCAGCATTTGCGGTCCGGTGCAAATGACCGTGCCGTCGCGTTCCACGATGGTTACGTCACTGTCGGACCAGCGCAGGAAACGGGGCAGGTTCTGCCCGAATCTCCTTTCTTGCGTTGTAAAAGATCGCTGCACGTAATGCCATTCATCGAGCATATTTTCGCACTGAGCCTTTTCTAACGTTGTCGGGGCGCGAATGGAAAACTGGGCCTTGGTGGCGTCCATCACCGACCATACTCCGCCGAGCAATGCCGCGCCCATCAAATCCGTGAACATGTGTACATCGCCGGCCAGCCATAGCAGGAAAACCGTGATGGCCGCCACAATTGCCAACAACGCGACGCAAGAAAAAAACTGGGTCCAGGACTGGAACAGGATGAGGTAGCGCCAAACAGGGTCGGGAAGAACGACCGCTGAAATGCGGTCCGAAGCGTTACGTTTCATGTTGGCCTCTGCTGGAAAGAGCGGGCGGTCCACATGAGCGGACTCCCATTCAGGTTTGTTACATCGAAGAGTGCGTTCTTGACGGCAGATCACGCGCAGTGATGGCGCCCGGTATCGCCGACTTCGCATTGTCGAGCGACGGGCGGCTGACCAAGTTGGTTATGCGCAATATTTGCTGTGGAATGCAAGGGTGGGCTGAAAACACAACGCCCCTTGCTGGCTGGACGGTCAGCGTCGCCGATGGGAGGGCACTATCGCTACCTGCCCCCGGGCCCGATGAATCAACCGCCGTCCGCCTGCAACCGCCGGCAAAACGCCGCCGTCTCCGCATCCGCCGGAAAGCACGACTCGATGAACACCTCGTCCAGCGTGACGTCGCGTGGTGTGCCGAAGGTGGTGATGGTGGAGAAGAACGCCAGCCTTGCGCCATCGCGTTTGAAACGCGTGGTGAGCACCGGCGCCGGCGCGGTGCCCAGCTCCCGGTGGCGCCAGTGCGCTGGCACGCCGGGATAGGCGAGCATGTCGTCGAGCAGGCCGGCCGCCTTGGTATCGGCCCGCGAGGCGGCCACTTCGTTGTGCAGGTAGCGCAGCAGGCTGCCGGCGATTTCTTCCCAGTTCTCCACGGCGCCGCGCAGGTCGGCGGGATCGAAGAACTGGTGCAGCATGTTGGTGTGCGGGCTGTCGCGCCCGTCGAGCATGCAGCGGTTGAGGCGACCGGCGGCCTCGTTCTGCATCAGGATGTCCCAGTGGCGGTTGCACAGGTAGGCCGGATATGGCTCCTGCTGGGCAAGGATCGCCTCGACCGCATAGCGCATCTGCGCCAGGCGGGGCGTGTCCAGTCCGCTTTCCGGATACTTCGGTGCAAAACCGCCGGCAATGAACAGCGCATTGCGTTCCCGCAGCGGCACTGCCAGCGATTCGGCGAGCCGCACGATCATTTCCCGGCTCGGTTTCGACCTGCCGGTTTCCACATAGCTCAGGTGCCGCGCCGAGACGTCCGCCTGCAGCGCCAGGTCCAGCTGGGACAGGCGCCTGACCAGGCGCCATTCGCGCAGCATCGCACCCACGTCGGCACCGCTGTCAAAACTGATCGATTCGGTTTTCATCCCGGGATCTTAGCGAATTGCCCGGCGCCGTTCCATAACCTGCGAGGTCATGGCGCTGCGCAATGCCGAGTAATTGATCGCCAGCCGGCGCGGCGCGATGATCCGGTTACTGAATTAGAACCAACCATGAAGGAGCCCCGCCCATGAACCAGCACAACGCTTTCGCCCGCCACTTCGCCTCCCTGCATCGCAAAGGAGAGCCGCTGGTGCTGTACAACGCATGGGATACCGGCAGTGCCAGGGCGATCGCCGCCGCCGGTGCGCGGGCGATCGGCACCAGCAGCTGGGCCGTGGCTGCGGCGCACGGCTACGAGGATGGCGAGTCGATTCCGCTGGCGCTGGTGGAACAGGTCCTCGGCCGGATCGCGCGTTCCGTCCCGCTGCCCGTCACGGCCGATATCGAGGGCGGCTACAGCGCCGACCCGCAAGCCTGCGCCGGCTACGTATCCAGGCTGCTCGATCACGGCGTGGTCGGCATCAACCTCGAAGACCGGATCGTCAACGGAGCAGGGTTGTACGGGATCGATGCGCAGTGTGAACGCATCGCCGCGATTCGCGGCATGGCGGCCGGGCGCGGCATCGCGCTGTTCATCAATGCCCGCACCGACCTGTTCTTCGACGGGAAAACGTCACCGCAAGATGTGCTGGACCAGGCAAAACAGCGCGCAGCCGCCTACGCAAAAGCCGGTGCTTCCGGCTTCTTCGTACCAGGCCTGGTCGACCTGCCGGTCATCGCCGAACTGGCGGCAACCATCGCGCTGCCATTGAACGTGATGGTCATGCCGGGCATGGCGGATAGCCGCACCCTTGCCAAAGCGGGCGTGGCACGCATCAGCCACGGACCCGCGCCTTACCTGCAGGCGATGGAAGCCACGCGTGCGGCGGCGCAGCTTGTATTGGGCCAGCCGGAATGAAAAACGGCCCGGACGCTTGCACGCCCGGGCCGTCGCATTCAGCTTAAATCATCAGTGCGCGTGCGCGCCCGATGCACCGATACCGGTTTCCGAACGCACTTCCTGCGCCTCGAAGCCGGCCTTGTCGATGGCGGCACGCTTGCTCGAATCGGTGATCGAGAACAGCCAGATGCCGACGAAGCCGACGGTCATCGAGAACAGCGCCGGCGAGGTGTACGGGAAGATCGCTTCGGCGTTGTGGAACACGTCGACCCACACCGATTTCGACAGCACGGTCAGCGCCACGGCGGTGATCAGGCCGAGGAAGCCGCCCACGGTCGCGCCGCGCGTGGTGCACTTGCTCCACAGGACGGACATGAACAGCACCGGGAAGTTGGCCGAAGCGGCGATGGCGAAGGCCAGCGACACCATGAAGGCAACGTTCTGCTTCTCGAACACGATCCCCAGCAGCACGGCGATCACGCCCAGCACGATCGTCGTGAACTTCGACACGCGCAGTTCGCTGCCTGGAGCCGGCTTGCCCTTCTTCAGCACCGTGGCATACAGGTCATGCGACACGGCCGAGGCGCCGGACAGCGTCAGGCCGGCCACCACGGCCAGGATGGTGGCGAAGGCCACGGCCGAGATGAAGCCCAGGAAGATGTCGCCGCCGACGGCGTTCGCCAGGTGCACGGCCGCCATGTTGTTACCGCCCAGCAGTGCGCCGGCGGCATCCTTGAAGACCGGGTTGGTACCGACCAGCACGATGGCGCCGAAGCCGATGATGAACACCAGCACATAGAAGTAGCCGATCCAGGTGGTGGCCCACAGCACGGACTTGCGGGCTTCCTTGGCGCTCGGCACCGTGAAGAAGCGCATCAGGATGTGGGGCAGGCCGGCGGTGCCGAACATCAGCGCCATGCCGAACGAGATGCCGGAGATCGGGTCCTTGATGAAGCCGCCCGGGCCCATGATCGCATCGCCCTTGTCATGCACTTGCACGGCCTTGGCGAACAGCGCCGACGGGCTGAAGTCGTACAGGGCCAGCACCGCGAACGCCATGTAGGTGGTGGCGCCCAGCAGCATTACGGCCTTGATGATCTGCACCCAGGTCGTCGCCGTCATGCCGCCGAACAGCACGTACACCATCATCAGCACGCCCACCAGTACCACGGCGATCCAGTAATCCAGGCCGAACAGCAGCTTGATCAGCTGGCCGGCACCGACCATCTGGGCGATCAGGTAGAACAGCACCACGACCAGCGTGCCGGATGCCGCGAACAGGCGCACCGGCTTCTGGGCGAAGCGGTAGGCGGCCACGTCGGCGAAGGTGAAGCGGCCCAGGTTGCGCAGGCGCTCGGCCATCAGGAAGGTCAGCACCGGCCAGCCGACCAGGAAGCCGATCGCGTAGATCAGGCCATCGAAGCCGCTGATGAACACGGCGGCGGAAATACCGAGGAAGGACGCGGCCGACATGAAGTCGCCGGCGATCGCCAGGCCGTTCTGGAAGCCGGTGATGCCACCGCCGGCCGTGTAGAAGTCCGATGCCGAGCGGGTGCGCTTGGCGGCCCACTTGGTGATGAACAGTGTCAGCAGCACGAAGGCCGCGAACATGCTGATCGCGGTCCAGTTGGTGGCCTGCTTGGTGGCCTCGCCCAGGTCGGGCGCGGCCAGGGCAGCGCCGGCCACGGTCAGGGCAGCCAGCGCGGCGGCGGTACGGTTAACAAAACGGTTCATGCGCGCACCTCTTTCGGTGCGGCGTTGGCGGCGCCGGTCGAGGAGGGCTGGCCTGCGGCGGCGTTGGCGTGGATGGCGTCGGTCAGCGCATCGAATTCGCGGTTGGCGCGGCGCACGTAGATGGCCGTGACGGCCACCGTGAACAGGATCACGAACAGGCCGAGCGGCACGCCGCGCGACATGACGCCGTCGCCGATCTTGGCCGCCATGAATTCCTTGTCGAAGGCGTTCAGCGCCGTGAAGCCGTAGTAGGCGATCATCACGGCCCAGGTCAGCATCCAGCCGTAGCGGGAGCGGGTCTTGACCAGCTTCTGGTAGTTGGGGTCTTGCTTGACCCGGCGCACCATGTCTTGTTCCATTTTTGTCTCCAATAATTTTATGACGCACAGCTTATTGATATAAGTCGGCTAAGGTGGATCCTAAGTACCGTTGCTTACCATATGCTTACGCTCGCGATGACCGATGGTCACCCCGGATTTTCTCCTGATGGTTGCGCGCCATGGCAAGATCGAGCGGCCCGGCCGGGCATGGCTTACCATCGCCAATTCCAGTGATAACAAAACGGAACCGAACCAATGAAAACCTTCATCCGCGGCCAGAAAGCCAAACTGTCCGACCTCGGCCTGGGCTCCGCCTTCAGCGTGGCCATCGACCTGCCGGCCGGCGGCCTGTCGGTCGACCTGTCGTGCTTCGGCCTCGATGCGGCCGGCAAGCTGGCCGACGACCGCTACATGATCTTCTTCAACCAGCTGGCCAGCCCGGATGGCGCGATCCGCGTCAACCTGTCCGGTTCCCGGGCGGAGTTCCAGCTGAACCTCGATGCGCTGCCCGCGTCCATCGACAAGCTGGTCTTCACCGGGGCGATCGACGGCAACGGCACCATGCGCGGCATCGGCAGCGGCGCCATGGTGCTGGGTGGCGCGGCGACGTTCGCGCTGTCCGGCGCCGACTTCCAGGAAGAGAAGGCCGTCATGCTGGGCGAGCTGTATCGCAAGGACGGCGTGTGGCGCTTCGGCGCCGTGGGCCAGGGGTTCAATGGCGGCCTGTCGGCGCTGCTGGCGCATTTCGGCGGCACCGAGGCGGCCGCCGCCGCGGCGCCAGCCTCCGCACCGGCTCCCGCTCCATCCCCCGCACCAGCACCAGCACCCAAGATATCGCTGTCGAAAGTCACGCTGGAAAAACGCGGCGACAAGGTGTCGCTGGCCAAGGGCGCGGCCAAGCGCGGGTTCGGCCGCATCCGCGTCAACCTGAACTGGAACCGCAATCCGTCCGGCGCGGCGCCGGAGCAGAAGAGCGGCGGCCTGCTCGGCATGCTCGGCGGTGCCCTGCGGCCGAAAGGCGCCAACGGCGTCGACCTGGACCTGGGCTGCCTGTTCGAACTGGCTGACGGCACGGCGGGCGGCGTGCAGGCGCTGGGCGATTCGTGGGGCAGCTTCGACAGCCGGCCCTTCATCAAGCTCGACAGCGACGACCGCACCGGCACCAATACCGCCGGCGAGAACCTGTTCATCAACGGCGACCAGTTCGACCAGATCCGGCGCATCCTCGTGTTCACGTTCATCTACCAGGGCGTGCCGAACTGGGCGGCGACGGACGGCGTCGTCACGATCGAGGTGCCGGACAACGCGCCGGTCGAAGTCCGGCTCGACCATGGCGGCGCCGGCGGCATGTGCGCCATCGCATCGATCGAAAACCACAACGGGCAGCTGCAGGTCACCAAGCTGGTCGACTACATCGTCTCGGACGGCAAGATCAGCAACCACGAAGCGATGGACCGCAAATACGGGTTTGGCCTGCGCTGGGCCCGCGGCTCGAAGAGCTGACCGCCGCTTCCATTTCGCCTCTCCCAATTACCGCCAGAGGCCTGTGCTGATAAGCATGATATTCAGAAGCATATAAGCCGGCCGGCTTCTGGCGGTACATTGTCTTCCTGCGACTGTCGAATTCGACAACGCTCTTCCTCGCGCTGCGCACCGGCCGTCACGCCGGTTCAACAACAGTACAGATACTGATACCACGTTGGGACGACAGGCCATGGCCGCCAGAAGCGGCCATGCGGGTACGCCTGCGCGCAAGCATCACAAGGTGCGACAACAGCACCCGACAACAACACATACAACTCATCACTGGAGACTACATGAGCAAAGCACGCCTGTTACGCCTGTCCGCCGCGATCGCCGCCGCCATGGTGGCCGCCGCCGCCGCCGCTGCGCCGTCCGCGCAGGCCGGCCAGCAAAGCCAGCAAAGCCAGCAACAGCAACCAAGCAGCCCAGTGGCATACCGCGCCGCCGTGCTGCACTTCACCGGCGACCCGTCGGCCGGCGGCCAGTCGTACGAATACTACGAGGACGGCGTGCTGCTGGTGGGCGCGGACGGCAAGGTCAAGGCCGTCGGCCCGGCCGGCACCGTGCTGTCGAACCACCAGAACGTGCAGGTCGTCGATTACCGCGGCCGCCTGATCGTGCCGGGCTTCATCGACAGCCACGTGCACTACCCGCAGACGGAAATGATCGGCTCCTTCGGCGAGCAGTTGCTGGAGTGGCTGAACACGTACACGTTCCCGACCGAGAAGCAGTTCGGCAACAAGGACTATGCGAAGGGCGTCGCCAGGACCTTCGTGAACGAACTCGTGAAGAACGGCACCACGACCGCGCTGGTGATGGCCACCGTGCACCCGGAATCGGTCGACGCGCTGTTCGAGGAAGCGGCCAAGCGCAACATGCGCCTCATCGCCGGCAAGGTCATGATGGACCGCAATGCGCCCGATTACCTGCTCGATACGGCGCAAACCTCGTATGCCGATTCGAAAACGCTGATCAACCGCTGGCACAAGCGCGGCCGCGCGCTGTATGCGGTCACGCCGCGCTTCGCGCCCACGTCGACGCCGGAACAGCTGACGATGGCCGGCAAGCTGCTGCAGGAATACCCGGACGTGTACATGCACACCCACCTGTCCGAGAACAAAGGCGAGATCGCCTGGGTGCAGGAACTGTTCCCGTCCTCCACCGGCTACCTGAACGTGTATGACAGCTTCGGCCTGTCGCGCAAGCGTTCGGTGTATGCGCACGGCGTGCACCTGCGCGACGACGAATTCGCGTCGCTGGCGAAAACCGGCTCGGCCATCGCGTTCTGCCCCACCTCGAACCTGTTCCTGGGCAGCGGCTTGTTCGACCTGCAGGCGGCGGAGAAGCATGGCGTGAAAGTGGGCATGGGCACCGACGTGGGCGCCGGCACCAGCTTCTCGGCGCTGCGCACGATGGGCGAAGCCTACAAGGTGATCCAGCTGCACAAGGCCTTCACGGACAATCCGGCCGAGAAAAAGCCGCTGACCGCGCTGAAATCGTTCTACCTGTCGACGCTGGGTGCGGCCAGGGCGCTGGACCTGGATGACCGCATCGGCAGTTTTAAAGCCGGCAACGAGGCCGACTTCGTCGTGCTGAACCCGAACGCCACCGAGCTGCTGAAGTTCCGCTCGGCGCGGGCCACCTCGCTCGAGGAAAAACTGTTCGTGCTGCAGACGCTGGGCGACGACCGCACGGTGGAGCGCACCTACATCATGGGCAAGGGGCAGTAAGCCTTGCCCGCGGCCGGCTTTCGCGCCGGCCGGGGTCACTACTGTATACACGAAATTTCCATAGGCCAATAACAGCGGGCGCGCGCCGTGACTTTGCACGATGACTTTGCACCGTGGCTTTGCACCGTGGCTTTACACTGTCACCTACGCGCCATCCGATACCCATCATGCTCAAAATTGTATACAAAATCTGTTGACAACTTTTTCGCGACTGGGCACCATGACTTCCCATCAAAAGCTGCCAAAGAGTAGCGCCGAGGCATCCTCGGGAAACCGTCCAGGCAGTACAGCACCGATGAGCTCGGCCTGTACTGCCGCTGAAGCCTCCGCCCGACCAGGGCGCCGGCGGAGGCAGACCGGGACCTGATACGCCCAACCTCGATATTCCCAGCAGGCGAGACAATCTGCAGGCATGCCGAACAGGAACGCAACGTTCATACACAATATTTGGAGACACAGATGAACAACCTGCTCTACCAGGTGGACGACCGTCCACCGCTGCTCACCACCATCCTGCTGGCCGCCCAGCACATGCTCGCCGCGCTGGGAGGCATCATCGCCGTGCCGCTGGTCATCGGCGCCGTGCTGAAACTGCCGGCCGACCAGGTCGTCGCACTCGTCAACGCCGCGCTGCTCGGCTCCGGCGTCGTCACCATCATCCAGTGCAAGGGCGTAGGGCCGGTCGGCATCCGCCTGCCCTGCGTGATGGGCACCAGCTTCGCGTTCGTCGGCGCCGCCATCACGATCGGCTTCGAGTACGGCGTGCCCGGCATCCTCGGCTCGTCGCTGGCCGGTTCCGCGATCATGATCGTGGGCAGCTTCTTCATGCCGCAGATCCGCAAACTGTTTCCGCACACCGTCACGGCCGTCGTCGTCACGATGATCGGCCTGTCGCTGGTGCCGGTCGCGATCGACTGGGCCGCCGGCGGCAAGGGGGCGCCGAACTACGCCGCACCGATCAACCTGGGCATCGCGCTGTTCGTGCTGGTCACCGTGATCGGCCTGGTGCAGTTCGGCAAGGGCATCATTTCCGCCGCCGCCGTCGTGATCGGCATGGCCATCGGCTACGTGGTCTGCCTGGGCTTCGGCCTGGTCGACTTCAGCTCGGTTGCCACGGCCACCACGTTCGCACTGCCGCAACCGCTGCAATACGGCATGACGTTCCCGCTCAGCGGCATCCTTGCCATGGGCCTGGCCTACATCGTCACGATCGTGGAAACCACCGGCACCTTCATGGCGCTGGGCACCGCCACCAACACCAAAGTGCGCGGCAAGCACCTGTGCCGCGGCGTGCTGTGCGACGGCGTCGGTTCCGCCTTCGTCTCCATCCTGGGCAGCCCGGCCGTGTCGACCTTCGCACAGAACGTCGGCGTCATCTCGCTGACCGGCGTGGCCAGCCGCCACGTGGTGGCGCTGACCGGCGGGTTCCTGCTGCTGGCGGGCCTGTTCCCGGTATTGGGCGCCGTCGTGGTCACCATTCCGCAGCCCGTGCTGGGCGGTGCCGGCCTGATGATGTTCGCCATGATCCTCGCTGCCGGCGTGCAGATGCTGGCCAGCGTGGAACACAACAAGCGCAACGGCCTGATCATCGCCGTGTCGCTGGGTTGCGGCCTGGCCGTCAGCGCCCGTCCGGAACTGCTGGCGAAGATGCCGGCCATCGTGAAGGAAATCTTCGGTTCGGGCATCAGTACCGGTGCCATCGTCGCCATGGCGCTGAACCTGATCCTGCCGGGCCGCGAAGACGAGGTCCATGACGAAGAGGCCGAAGAGCCACCCCAGCCGCTGCTGGTAAAAAACGTCGAGGCGGCGTAAGCTTCCTCCGTGAGTGCCGCGCGGCCAACGAGAGGGCCGCGCGGTTTTTTTAACGACATTGTTTCCGCGGTGCCGTAGTGTGATTCACTAGCATTGTTTCCGCAGTGTCATCCTCCTTAATGGAATCAATGACATGACCAAAACACTGCTGATCAGGAATGCCCGCGTCGTCGTGACGATGGACGACGGGCGGCGCGAAATCGACGATGGCGCCGTCTTTGTGCGCGGCAACGTCATCGAAGCCGTGGGCCCCAGCGCCGACCTGCCGCAAACGGCCGACGAAGTGATCGACGCCACCGGCCAGGTCGTCATGCCCGGCCTCGTCAACACCCACCACCACATGTACCAGAGCCTGACCCGCGTGATCCCCGCCGCGCAGAACGGCGAGCTGTTCAACTGGCTGACGAACCTGTATCCGATCTGGGCCAACCTCACCGGCGAGATGGTGCACGTGTCCACGCTGACGGCGATGTCGGAACTGATCCTGTCCGGCTGTACCACCAGCAGCGACCACCTGTACATCTACCCGAACGACTGCCGGCTGGAAGACAGCATCGAAGCGGCGCAGGCCATCGGCATGCGCTTCCATGCCGCCCGCGGGTCGATGAGCGTGGGCCAGTCGAAGGGCGGCCTGCCGCCGGACGCCGTGGTGGAGGAGGAAGCGGCAATCCTGAAGGACACCCAGCGTCTGATCGAGACCTTCCACGACGCCGGCCGCTATGCGATGCAGCGCATCGTGGTGGCGCCTTGCTCGCCGTTTTCCGTGTCGCGCGAGCTGATGAAGGAAGCGGCCAGCCTGGCGCGCAGCTACGGTGTATCGCTGCACACGCACCTGGCGGAAAACGTCAACGACATCGCCTACAGCCGCGAGAAATTCAACATGACACCCGCCCAGTACGCGGAGGATTGCGGGTGGGTCGGCCACGACGTATGGCATGCCCACTGCGTGCAGCTGGACGACGACGGCGTCTACATGTTCGGCCGCACCGGCACGGGGATCGCGCATTGCCCGTGTTCGAACATGCGGCTGGCGTCCGGCATCGCGCCGATCCGCAAGATGATCGATGCCGGCGTGCCGGTCGGCCTGGGCGTGGACGGCTGCGCGTCGAACGACGCCGGCCACATGCTGGGCGAGGCGCGCCAGGCGATGCTGCTGCAGCGCGTGGGCTTCGGTCCGGATGCGATGACGGCGCGGCAGGCGCTGGAAATCGCCACGCTGGGCGGTGCCAAGGTGCTGAACCGGGACGACATCGGCGCTTTGATGCCGGGCATGGCGGCCGACATCGTCACGTTCCGCCTCGACCAGATCGGCTTTGCCGGTGCGCTGCACGACCCGGTCGCCGCGCTGGTGTTCTGCACGCCGTCGAACGTCACGCACAGCATCATCAACGGCAAGGTGGTGGTGCGCGACGGCCGGTTGCAGACGGTCGATCTGCCGGTGGTGATCGAGCGGCACAATGCGCTGGCCAGCGAGCTGGCGCTGAAGACGGGTACGCGCAAGGTCGCTTGACGTCGCGGAGTAAAGGGCAGGGGGGGCCGGAGCGATCCGGCTTGTCCGGGCGGGCCTCGGCCCGCCGCCGGATTATTTCAGCAATGCCGACACGAGGTCCTTCTCGTGGTTGGTACCGCTATCGAAACGCAGCGCCGCTTCCACGTGGGTCAGGTGTGCAAGCATTACCTGCGCGGCCAGGTCCGCATCGCCGGCGCGGGCCGCGGCGAGGAATTCGGCATGTTCGTCGGCGGAGCAGGCGGCATCGCGGTCGGACTGGTACAGCATCGTGATCAGCGAACTGCGGGCCACCAGCTCGTGCAGCATTTCGCGCACCACGTCGTTGCCCACCACCTCGGCCAGCACCACATGGAAATCGCCCAGCAGGCGCGAGCGCACCTTGTGGTCGCCTTCCAGCGAGCGGCGCTCCGCTTCCAGGTGTTTTTCCAGCTTGCGGTAGTCGGCCGCCGTGGCCTTGGCCACGAATTCGCGGGCCAGGGCGCCCTCGATGATGCGCCGGGCCGCGAAGATGTCGCGCGATTCCTTTTCGCTGGGCTGGCTGACGAACGCGCCCTTGTCCGGCACGATGCGAATCAGCTTGTCCTTCGACAGGATCAGCAGCGCCGCGCGGATCTTGGTACGGCTGACATGGTAGAGGCGCGACAATGCTTCCTCGCGCAACTTGGTGCCAGGGGGAAGTTTGCGCGCCGCGATGGCTGAAGCGATATCGTCGGCAATGTCGTTCGAGCTCGCGCCGCTGCTCTGCTTTTCTTCTGTGGCTGCGATGGACGCTGACATGGAAATCGGACAGTAAATGATCCGCAATCATACATGCGCGCGCATATATTGGCTATCTCGCAAGGTATCTGTTCATGCGCCCCTTGCCATGCTTGCCCATGCGCCTGTGCCCGTCCACCATTCCACCCGGCTGCAACGCCGCGTTGCCTACCGCGATTTGCCCAGCACATCCTTCCGGAACCAGTCTTCCAGCATCTGCTTTTCGTGGCTGTACTGCTCGTTGTTCCAGCGGTTCGTGCCCATCAGGTAATTCGGGTCGGCCAGCTTCGGCTCGCCGCTCTTGACCACCTTGCCGTCCTGCTCGATGGTGTAGCGGAAATGCATGCGTGGCCAGTCGGCACGGCCCTTCAGCACCCGCACGTCCTGCACCGCCACGCGGGGGAACTGGTCGCCGGCCAGGTCGATGTCGAGGAATTCCACGTTCAGCTGCTGGCCTGCCGGTAATTTCTTGGCGAGCAACTCCAGGTGCTCGCGGAAATGGATCTCCATCGATTCGCGGTCGCTGGCGAAGCGCGGCACATCCGTCATCTTTTCGGTATCCACATAGGTCACCTTGGCGCCTGCGCTGGCCATGCCCGACGCAGCCAGCAGCACGGCAACCCCTGCCATGCGTATGAATTTCTTCATGATAAAAGTCCTTGTCCACATTGTGTACCGAATATACGCCCATTCGGCCGCGCTTCAATCGCCGCTAAGTAGCGGGTGTAACACGATGTGACAGCCCGCGCCATTCACTCCAAAACCGGTGACAGACACCAGTTTTCTTGAAACATTTCCTCAAAACCGGTGACAGACACCAGTATTTTTGAAACTTTTCCCGGAGAGAAGATGTTCCGCCGCTGCGGCCTGCCAAAGGTCCTCAAACATTTCTCGGAAATAGGAGCCTGTCACTGGTTTTGAGGTTCGTGACTTTTTTCTGGATAGTCGGCACGGTCGCGGTGCTGGCGCACCAGCGCGAGGGACCGCTCGCACCGCTTTGACGCGGCGATGGCCGCGCGCGGCCCGGAACCGCCCGGAAACTTGTTGGCACGAAAATCGCATAAGGGAAGATGGGTTTCGTCTATCCGGGAGGAGCATGACACTGCAGCAATTGCGCGACTTCGTGGCCGTCATCGAGCATGGCGGCTTCCGCGCCGCGTCGCGGGCGCTGCGCGTTTCCCAGGCCGCGCTGACCAAAAGCGTGCTCAAGCTCGAGGCCGCGCATGGCGTGGAGCTGGTGCTGCGCATGCAGTCGGGCGTCCTGCTGACGGAGCCGGGCCGGCAACTGCTCAGCTACGCGCGGGCCATCCTGCGCGACGTCGAGGATGCGATGGCCATGCTCGATGCCAAACGGCTGGCCGAGCGCATGACGGTCGTCGTCGGCGCCAGCCTCGATCCGGCGCTGACGCTGGTGCCCCGCGTCGCCGAGGATTTCAAGCGCCGCAACCAGCAGGCCAACGTGCATATCCAGCAGGGCGCACCGGGCGACCTGGTCGACATGCTGCGCGAAGGGCGCCTGGACCTCGTCGTGTCCGAGCTGCATGACGGGCTGAACACGGGTAACCTGTGCATCGAACCGATCTACCGGGAAGCGCTGTACATCGCCAGCCGTGCCGGTCCCGGCGCGTCCGATGTGGATGACGTGGCCGATGGCGCCGCACTGGCCGGGCGGCCCTGGCTGGTGCTCGGCGAGACCAACAGCGCCAGGCAGCCGCAGGATGCGCTGCGCGAGATCTTCGGGCGCTGGGGCTGGCGGATGCCGGCCACCGTGTACTCGTCCAGCTCGCTGATCGCGGCGCTCGACCAGATAGCCGGCACCGAGACCTGCTGCCTGCTGCCCGAGCGCGTCTTCAGCCACCCGATCGCCGCGCGGCGCATCCGCAAGATGGCGGTGGCGGGGCAGCCGGTGGCCGAGCGCGAAGTGGCCATCATCACCAAGGGTTCGCGCCATCCGCATGGCGGCGTGGCCGAATTCGTGTCGATGACGAAGTCGCTGGCGCGCATCCGCGACCTTGCCTTCGCGTGAGCGCGCGCCACCGTCATTGCTGGCGCAGCTTGCGCACGTCTTCCACCGTCGTCGCCGGCGCGTCCGGCTTGGCGAACGACTGGCGAACGTAGGTGGTCACGGCGGCGATCTGCTCGTCGCTCATCATGCCGGCGAAGGCGGGCATGCCACGGTAGCCGTTCGCCACGCGGAAGACGATGTATTCCGGGCTCTGCACCAGCGGGTTGCCGGCCAGCTTCGGATAAAAGCCGGCGCCGCGCGCGCCTTCGCCTTTCGCCATGTGGCAACCCTGGCAGCTGGCCGCATACAGCGCCTTGCCGTCCTTCTGCGCGAACGTATAGCCGCTCGACATCTGCGGCACGTCCGCCGCGCCGGCCGCCGCCGAAAAGAGCGCGGCCATCCATAGCCATTTCCTCATGCCGCATTCCCCTTTCCCGTGGTGGCGCGGATCTTCGCGTGCAGGCGCGTGATCGCGTCGTGCGCCGACAGCACGGCGCCTTCCTGCCAGCCGCCGATGAACGACGCGTGTTCGCCGGCCAGCACCAGCCGGTTGTCGATCGCGCACAGCTTGTCGTAATGCTGCGCGCGCGCCTGTTCCGTCCACATGGCCATGCAGCCGTTAATCCACGGCACGCGATGCCAGCCGACCGTGACGCCGTTGTCGAACTCCTTTTCGTACTGCGCATGGATCATGCCGCCCTGGCGCACCACCTCGCGCAGCCGCTCTTCCGTCTCCATCGCCGAGAATTCAAACGCGTTCGGCCCGAACATGTAGGCGCCCAGCACCACGGCCGGTCCCTTGGCATTGAAGTTCGACGCCGGATAGCAGATCCGGTTGATCGGCTGGTCCGTGTACGTAATGCCGCCAAAGATGCCTTCGTCCTGTTCCCAGAAGCGGCGCCGGAACTGCAGGCCGGCCTTGAACGCGGCGGCATACGGCACCGCGCCGATCGCCGCCAGCATCTCCGGCCCGGCCGTCACGTCGACCTGGCTCAGGATCGACAGCGGAATCGTGCACACGCACCAGTCGGCCTTGACCTGCCGGACGCCCTGGCCCGGCTTGCGCGCATCGTCCACCGTCACGGTCACGCCGCGCGCATCCTGGTCGATCTTCGTCACCCTGGCGTGGAACTGCACGTGCTGCTTCACCTGGCGGTAGAGCGCCAGCGCGATCTGGTCCATGCCGTGCTTCGGCTGGAAGATGCTGGTCTGGAACTCGTATTCATGGGCGGTCGCCAGGCTTTCCCACAGGCCGGAGCGGATCAGCGTACTGCGGTCGCCCGGCGTGGAGTACTGCGCGCGCGCCATCAGGCCGCCGCCGGGCGGCACGTCGAAGCCGCGCCGCTCGCTGGAACGCAGGCCCTTGGCATACAGCAGGTCCTTGTTCAAGCCGCCGAACGAGGCCAGCGATTCGAGCAGCTTTTCCTTTTCCTCGCCGGTGATGTCGCCATCGAGCCGCCCCGCGTTGGTGGCCTTGGCCAGCAGTTCGGCCACGTGGCCGTTGTAGTCGGCCTGCACCGTGCGATAGCGCTGCGGCTTGCCGTCGAACGCCGTCGTGCTGTGCAGGTAAGCGTTGTAGTTGACCTGGATGAACGGTTCCAGCGGCACGTTCAGGCGGCGCGCGTAGTCGAGCATGCCGTGGTGGTGATAAGGCAGGCGCCAGGGGCCCGGGTTGACATATTCGCCCTTGGCGAAGCGGCACTCCTGCTCGGCTCCGCCCAGCTCGGTGTAGCGGTCGCCGCCGCGGATCGTCCAGCTGCGCCCGCCGGCGCGCCCGTTGTATTCGAGTACCGTGACGCGGTAGCCGGCGTTGCGCAACTCATAGGCGGCCGACAGGCCGGCTATGCCGGCGCCCAGCACCAGCACGTGGGTGCCCTGCGGCGCCCCGTCGAGCCGCAACGGCCCGGTAAATGTCGACTCCTGCGCGAAACCCAGCGACGTCATGCCGTGGTACATCGCCGCGCCGCCCAGCGTCTTGCCCAGCATGGCCAGCATCTGGCGCCGGCTGACGGGCCCTCCTGGAATGTCCTGCATCGTGCCCCTTTTATCGATGAACTCAACGGCTTCATCCTCGGGCATGGACGCCGCCGCGTCGACAGCAGGGTGGTGTTTGCGATTCCGTTCTGGAATCACCCCGGCGTTTTCTCCAGCTCAGCGCCTGGTCGGCACGAAGCGCAGCAGGAAAATGGTGACGCCCAGGCCGATCGCCGCCAGCAGCGCCACCAGCGCGGGAATGTGCGCCACGCGCGTGAACGAATATCCCATCGAGCCCCACATGAACAGCAGGATCACGACCTTGCCGCGCAGCGGCAGGCCGCGGCCGTCTTCCCAGTCGCGCAGGTACTTGCCGAACAGGGGATTGGTGCGCAGCCAGTTGTGGGCCCGCACCGAGCTGCGCGCGAAACAGGCCGAGGCCAGCAGCAGGAACGGCGTGGTCGGCAGCAGCGGCAGGAAGGCGCCGAGCACGGCGAGTACCACGGCGATCACGCCTATCACCTTCAGCAGGAATTTCATCGGACGATTCATGGCGGCATCGTACCATTCACGTGCAACACCGAAGGCGCCAGCGCGGTGCCGGCTTTTCCGCACCGTCGGGAACAGTCTTTAATTGTGTGCTATCGGCATGCTCCTACAGGCATCCCAACCGTGTGGAGCCATTTTCCATATTGCCATTACTATCATTGACGGTTCCCCGTCCGGCCACGAGCCCGCTTGCCCGCAGCGAACCATTCCGGCCATACCCCAACGCCCTAAGGATGCCAATACATGGATGATATCGACACGACCCGGCGCGACCTGCTGATCGCCGGCGCACTGACCGCCACGGCCGCCGCCGTGCCCTCGGTTGCAGGCGCCCAGCCTGCCGCCAACACAGCAGCGAACCCGCCCCAGACACCCGTTTCCTCGAAGGTCACGCTGAAGGTCAACGGCCAGCAGCACAGCGTTGCCGTGGATACCCGCACCACCTTGCTGGACCTGCTGCGCGAACAGCTGCACCTGACCGGCACCAAGAAAGGCTGCGACCAGGGCCAGTGCGGCGCCTGCACGGTGATCGCCGACGGCCGCCGCATCAATTCCTGCCTGACGCTGGCGGTGATGCATGAAAACTCGGAGATCACCACCATCGAAGGCCTCGGCACCCCCGAGAAGATGCACCCGATGCAGGCCGCCTTCGTCAAGCACGACGGCTACCAGTGCGGCTACTGTACGCCCGGCCAGATCTGTTCGGCCGTGTCGGTGCTCGACGAGATCAAAAAGGGCATTCCCAGCCACGTGACCGCCGACCTGACGAAACGCCCGCCGCTCACCGAGCTGGAAATCCGCGAACGGATGAGCGGGAACATCTGTCGCTGCGGCGCATATTCGAACATCGTCGATGCGATCGTCGAAGTGTCCGGGAGGCCGGCATGAAGGTATTTACCTATGAGAAGGCGCGTACCCCGGCGGAGGCTGCGGCCGCCGCCGCGCGCGTGCCTGGCGCACGCTTCATCGCCGGCGGCACCAACCTGCTGGACCTGATGAAGCTGGAAATCGAAACGCCGCCGCACCTGGTGGACGTCAACGGCCTGGACCTCGACAAGATCGAGCCCACGCGCGACGGCGGCCTGCGCGTGGGCGCGCTGGTGCGCAATACGGATCTCGCGGCGGACGAACGCGTGCGCCGTGACTACGGCGTGCTGTCGCGCGCATTGCTGGCCGGCGCCTCGGCCCAGTTGCGCAACAAGGCGACCACGGCCGGCAACCTGCTGCAGCGCACGCGCTGCCCGTATTTCTACGATACCGCGCAGCCGTGCAACAAGCGCAAGCCGGGCAGCGGCTGTTCGGCGATCGGCGGTTTCACGCGCCACCATGCGATCGTCGGCACCAGCGATGCCTGCATCGCCACGCACCCGAGCGACATGGCGGTGGCGATGGCGGTGCTCGATGCCAGCGTGGAGACGGTACAGCCGAACGGCGCGACGCGCACGATCCCGATTGCCGACTTCCATAAACTGCCGGGCAACACGCCGCACATCGAAAACGCCCTCGCCCCCGGCGAGCTGATTACCGCGGTAACGCTACCGAGACCGGCCGGCGGCCGGCAGCTGTACCACAAGGTACGCGACCGCGCTTCCTACGCATTCGCCCTGGTGTCGGTGGCCGCCATCGTGCAGCCGGACGGCACGGGCCGCGTGGCGGTAGGCGGCATCGCCCACAAGCCGTGGCGCGTGCCGGCGGCGGACCAGGGCCTGCCACGCGGCGGCCGTGCCGTGGCCGAGCAGCTGCTGGCCGGCGCCAAACCGATGCACGACAACGCGTTCAAGGTTCCCCTCGTCCAGCGCACCATCGATGCGGTGCTGGCGGAAGCGAAGAAAGGTTAATGCGATGAAATTCACCACTCCCGCCACCACCAACCCGATCGACCAGCTGAAGGTGGTCGGCAAGCCGGTCGACCGGATCGACGGCCCCTATAAAACCACCGGCACCGCGCGTTACGCGTACGAGCGGCACGACGTGGTGCCGAACGCCGCCTACGGCTACGTGGTCGGCGCCACGATCGCGAAAGGGCGCATCACGTCGATCGATGCCGCCGCCGCACGCCGCGCGCCCGGCGTGATCGCCGTCGTCACCCACGAGAATGCCGGCAAGCTGGAAAAGGGCGACTACAACACGGCCAAGCTGCTGGCCGGACCGCTGGTCGAGCATTACCACCAGGCCGTGGCGCTGGTGGTCGCGGAAACGTTCGAGCAGGCGCGTGCCGCCGCGGGCCTGGTGCGCGTCGAATATTCGCCGATCAAGGGCGAGTACGACCTGGCCAAGGCAAAGGATTCGGCCAAGGTGCCGAAGAAGGAAGAAGACCCTGAAACGAAAACCGGCAATTTCCAGTCGGCGTTCGACAGCGCGCCGGTGAAGCTCGACGCCACCTACACCACGCCGGACCAGTCGCACGCGATGATGGAGCCGCATGCGTCGATCGCCGCATGGGAGGGCGACAAGCTCACCGTGTGGACGTCGAACCAGATGATCGACTGGGGCAAGGGCGACCTGGCGAAAACCCTCGGCATCCCGAAGGACAAGGTGCGGCTGGTGTCGCCGTACATCGGCGGCGGTTTCGGCGGCAAGCTGTTCGTGCGCGCCGAAGCGCTGCTGGCCGCGCTGGGCGCGAAGCAGGCGAACAGGCCCGTCAAGGTGGCCTTGCAGCGTGCGCTGATGATCAACAACACCACGCACCGTCCCGCCACGATCCAGCGCATCCGCATCGGTGCCACGCGCGAAGGCCGCATCACGGCGATCGCCCACGAAAGCTGGTCCGGCGACCTGCCTGATGGCAAGCCGGAAACGGCCGTCCAGCAAACCCGCCTGCTGTACGCGGGCGCGCACCGGCTGACGCGGCTGAATCTCGCCGTGCTCGACCTGCCCGAGGGGAATGCGATGCGCGCGCCGGGCGAGGCGCCGGGCCTGATGGCGCTGGAAATCGCCGTCGACGAACTGGCGGAAAAACTGAAGATGGACCCGGTCACGCTGCGCATCGTCAACGACACCACTGTCGATCCGGAAAAGCGCACGCGCAAGTTCTCGCAGCGGCGCTTCGTCGAATGCCTGCGCACCGGCGCGGAAAAATTCGGCTGGAACAAGCGCAATGCGCAGCCGGCCCAGGTGCGCGAAGGGCGCTGGCTGATCGGCCTGGGCGTGGCCTCGGCGTTCCGCAACAACCTCGTGCAGAAGTCAGCCGCGCGCGTGCGGCTGGACGGCAAGGGCGTCGTCACCGTCGAAACGGACATGACGGACATCGGCACCGGCAGCTACACGATCATCGCGCAGACCGCCGCTGAAATGATGGGCGTGGGGCTGGAGCAGGTGGTGGTGAAACTGGGCGATTCCGATTTCCCCGTCTCGGCCGGTTCGGGCGGGCAGTGGGGCGGCAACAGTTCCACCGCCGGCGTGTATGCGGCCTGCGTGAAGCTGCGCGAGGCGGTCGCGGCGAAACTGGGCCTGGCCGCGGATGCGCAATTCGCCGACGGCGCCGTGCGTGCCGGCGGCAAGTCGGTGCCCCTGCGGGAGGCGGCCGCCGGCGGCGAACTGGTGGCCGAGGACAAGATGGAGTACGGCGACCTCGACAAGAAGTTCCAGCAATCGACGTTCGGCGCCCATTTCGTCGAAGTGGCCGTCGATGCCTACACGGGCGAAGTACGCATCCGGCGCATGCTGGCCGTCTGCGCGGCCGGCCGCATCCTGAATCCGAAATCGGCGCGCAGCCAGGTGATCGGCGCGATGACGATGGGCGCCGGCGCGGCATTGATGGAAGAGCTGGCCGTCGACAAGCGCATCGGCTTCTTCGTCAACCACGACCTGGCCACGTATGAGGTGCCGGTGCATGCCGACATCCCGCACCAGGAAGTGATCTTCCTCGACGAGACGGACCCGATGTCGTCGCCGATGAAGGCCAAGGGCGTGGGCGAGCTGGGTATCTGCGGCGTGGCGGCGGCGGTCGCCAATGCGATCTACAACGCCACCGGCGTGCGGGTCCGCGAGTATCCGGTCACGCTGGACAAGCTGCTCGACAAGCTGCCGCAGGTGGCATAGCACGCGGCGTCTTCATGCGGCGCTTGCCGTAAGATCGTGGTCGGCGCGGGCACAGTGCCCGCGCCGTTCAACCCACCATGAAAGGATCGCCATGAAGCCTTTTGCCGCCGCACTGTTCTCCTCGATATTGTTGACCGCCGCCGCCTGCTCCCATGCGCAGGACCGGCAGGCCATCGATGAAGCGAAGCGCGCGGCCGAAGAATGGCTGGCGCTGGTGGATGCCGGCCAGTACAAGGCATCGTGGGAGCAGGCCGCCGAGCCGCTGCGCAAGGCGGTCAGCATCGCGCAATGGGAGCAGGGCGGCCGCGCCGCGCGCATGCCGGTCGGCGCCTTCCAGGAACGCAGCCTGGCCTCGTCCACCTACACGACCACGCTGCCCGGCGCACCGCAGGGCCAGTACGTGGTGCTGCAATACACCACACGCTTCGCCGACCGCGCCAACGCCGTGGAAACCGTGACGCCGATGCTGGAAGCCGACGGCAAATGGCGCGTGTCGGGATACTTCCTCAAGTAGAAAACCGGTGACAGACACCAGTTAATTTGAAATGTTTCAAGCAAAACCGGTGACAGACACCAGTTGATTTGAAATGTTTCAAAAAACTGGACGGTCCGCCGCTGCGGACTGTCACCGGTTTTCGGGGTGTGGTGGAGCTGCCACAGCCGTGCGTCGCGGTGCCGGGATTTTTGGCAGAGTCGAACTACCGCGTTATAAAAATGCAAACATGCCCTGCCTGCGCTCCCTGGCTTCCCTGCTGCCGACCGCTTTGCTGCCGATTTCTTGGCTGCCATCCCGCGCCGCGGCCCAGGTAGCGCGGCAGAGCGCGCTGCAGCCGGCCGGCGTGCAGGCCGAAACGATCTTCAGCCTGTGGAACTTTACGCTGGCGCTGTGCGCGGCGGTATTCGCGGCGATCGTGCTGGCGCTGCTGGTGGCGTTGCTGGTGGCTTTCCGGCGCGCCCGCGAGGCACGGCAGGCGGCGGCTGATTCGACAAGCCTGTCGTCACGCCCGTCGTCAAGCCTGTCCTCAAGCCTGCCATCAAGCCTGCCGCCGGACCTGGCACCGCTGCACCAGCCCGAGCGCCGCGTGCACCGCACGGTGCTGTTGGCCACCGCGATCGCCACCGTGGGCCTGGTCATGCTGCTGGTGGCGGACGTGTGGACCGGCCGCATGCTGGCCCGGCTGCCGCTGAACGAGGCCGTGAAAATCGAGCTGACCGGCCACCAGTTCTGGTGGGAAGTGCGCTACCCGGACGAAGGCGTGACCACCGCCAACGAGCTGCACGTGCCGGTCGGCCGGCCGGTCGTCGTCACGTTGAAGAGCCGCGACGTGATCCATACCTTGTGGGTGCCGAACCTGGCCGGCAAGCGCGACATGATTCCCGGCCGCACCGCGACGATCTCGCTGCGGGCCGACAAGCCCGGCGTCTATCGCGCCCAGTGCGCCGAATTCTGCGGCCTGCAGCACGCGCTGATGGCCTTGCCGGTAACGGCCGTGGCGCCGGCGCAGTACGAGCGCTGGGCGCAGGCGCGCGGCAGGGCCGCGCCGGAACCGGCCAGCGACAGCCGGCGGCTCGGGCGCGAGGTGTTCGTGCGCGCCGCCTGCGCGGCCTGCCACACGATCGCCGGCACCATGGCCAACGGCACGCTGGGGCCGGACCTGACCCACCTGGCCAGCCGGCCCACGCTGGCCGCCGGCATGCTGCCGAACGACCGCGCCAACCTGCAGGCCTGGATCGTCGACCCGCACCGCTTCAAGCTGGGCGCGAACATGCCGCCCAGCCCTTTGCCGGCGCGCGACATGCACGCGCTGCTCGATTACCTGGAGAGCCTGGAATGAGCGACACCGCTCCCGCCATTCCCGCCGGTTCCACCGCACCCGGTGCCGATCCCGCCGGCCTGCTGGAACAGACCTGGCGCGACCCGCCCGGACTGCGGGGCTGGCTGAGCGCCGTCAACCACAAGACCATCGCCGCGCGCTTCATCTACACCGCCTTTGCCTTTTTCGTCCTCGGCGGGATCCTGGCACTGATGATGCGCCTGCAGCTGGCGCGGCCGGACAGCCGGCTGATCGGGCCGGACCTGTACAACCAGCTGTTCACGATGCACGGCACCACGATGATGTTCCTGTTCGCCGTGCCGGTCATGCAGGCCATCGGCATCTGGCTGCTGCCGCTGATGCTGGGCACGCGCACGGTCGCCTTCCCGCGCATGAACGCGTTCGCGTTCTGGATCTTCCTGTTCGGCGGCGTGATGCTGTACGCGGCATTCCTGATCGGCATGGGTCCCGATGCCGGCTGGTTTGCCTACGTGCCGCTGGCAAATGGCGACTACTCGCCCGGCAAGCGGGTCGACATCTGGGCACAGATGATCACGTTCACCGAAACGTCGGCGCTGATGGAAGCCATCGTCATCATCGTCACGATCTTCAAGATGCGCGCGCCGGGCATGACGCTGGACCGCATGCCGCTGTTCGCATGGGCCATGCTGGTCACCTCGTTCATCGTGCTGTTCGCGATGCCGGCCGTGATGCTGGCCAGTACCGCCCTGATCACCGACCGGCTGGTGGACACCCATTTCTACGACCCGGAGCTGGGCGGCGACGCGCTGCTGTGGCAGCACCTGTTCTGGTTCTTCGGCCACCCCGAGGTGTACCTGATCTTCATCCCGCCGCTGGGCGTGATCTCGGCCATCGTTGCCACGTTTTCGCGGCGGCCGATGGTGGGCTACCGCGTCATGGTGCTGGCGCTGATCGCCACCGGCTTCCTGTCGTTCGGCCTGTGGGTGCACCACATGTTCGCCACCAACCTGCCGGAACTGGGCAAGGTGTTCTTCACGGCCGCCAGCCTGATGATCGCGATCCCGACGGCGGCGCAGATCTTCTGCTGGCTGGCCACGCTGTGGACCGGGCGCCTGGACCTGCGCACGCCGCTGCTGTTCGTGCTGGCGTTTTTCGTCATCCTGCTGGCGGGCGGCCTGACGGGGCTGATGCTGGCCTCGGTCTCGCTCGACACGCAGCTGCACGACACGTATTTCGTCGTCGCCCACCTGCACTACGTGCTGATGGGCGGCGCCGTGTTCCCGCTGTTCGGCGCGTTTTATTACTGGTACCCGAAGTTCACCGGGCGGATGATGAGCGAGAAGCTGGGCAAGTGGCAGTTCTGGCTGTTCTTCACCGGCTTCAACGTGACGTTTTTCCCGATGCACGTGCTGGGCCTGGAAGGCATGCCCCGCCGCGTATACACCTACCCGGACGGCATGGGCTGGAACGCGATCAACCTGGGTGCCACCGCCGGGGCGTTCATGATCGCCACCAGCGTGCTGCTGTTCATCGTCAACGCGTGGCGCAGCCGGCGCCACGGCGCACCGGCCGGCGCCGATCCGTGGGGCGCCGGCACGCTCGAGTGGCGCGCAGCATCGCCGCCGCCGGCCGCCAACTTCGACATGCTGCCGGTGGTACACGGCCGTTATCCATTGTGGCAGCCGGCCGCGCTGCCGGACCGGGTGGCGGGCATCGATCCGGGCTTGCGCGAAGTGCTGCTGACGAGCGTGACGGCGGCCGAGCCGGATCACCGGATGCTGATGCCGACGCCATCGCCGTGGCCATTCGTCACGGCGCTGGCCACCACCGTGTTCTTCGTCGGCTCGATCTTCACGCCATGGGCCGTGGTGTGGGCCTCGCTGCCGGTGGCGATCACCGCCACGTTCTGGTTCTGGCCGAGGAAAAGCGAGAGCGAGATCCGGCACCGGCGCGAGGTGCGGCCGTGAAGAACGACGCATCCGGCAAGGGTGGGGACGATCCCCGCGCGCTGCACGTGGGCCACCTGCCCACGTTCGCGTTCGGGCACCGCAGCCCGATGTGGTGGGGCACGCTGGGCCTGGTGGCGATCGAATCGACCGTCTTTGCACTGATTATCGTCACCTACTTCTACCTGCGCGGGCTGGCCGATGCATGGCCGCTGTCGGGCAGCCTGCCGCCGGACCTGCTGTGGGGCACGCTCAACACGGCCGTGCTGCTGCTCAGCATGATCCCCAACGAGATGGCCCGGCGCGCCGCAGAACGGCTGGACCTGCGCGGCGTGCGCATCGGCCTGCTCTGGTGCATGGTGTTCTCCGCCGCTTTCCTGGCCGTGCGCGCGCTGGAATTCACCGCCCTGAACTGTGCATGGGACGACGACGCCTACGGCTCCGTCGTCTGGATGATGATCGGCCTGCACACGATGCACCTGATCACCGACATGTGGGATTCGGCCGTGCTGACGGTGCTGATGCACACCGGGCCGCTGGACGGCAAGCGCTTCGTCGACGTCAGCGAAAACGCCGGGTACTGGTACTTCGTGGTGGGCAGCTGGCTGCCGATCTATGCCACCGTCTACTTCGGCGCGCGGATGTAATGGGACAGCACCTGCAGTGCACAGAAAGTTGCTTGAAAAATGGGGCGGTCCGGCGTCCCGGCGAACCCCATTTTCCGAGCAACTTTCCGCTGCTGGTGCCGGACACCAGATGCTTCTACGTTGCCGGTTTCCTGCTCATGCCGGCAGTCGCGTCGGCACACATCGTGCCGGGCACCGGACCCGCGCCGCTGGCCTGGGGTGCCGACTGGTGGGTGCTGGCCAGCCTGGTGCTGTCGCTGCTGCTGTACGCGGCCGGCGTGGCGAAACTGTGGCCGCGGCTGGGGCAGGGCAGGCGGGCGGTGCTGGGCCGCGCCGCGTATTTCGCCGCCGGCTGGCTGGCCATGGCCGCGGCGCTGGCGTCGCCGCTCGATCCGGCCGGCGGCATGCTGTTCGCGGCGCACATGGTGCAGCACGAGCTGCTGATGATCGTGGCGGCGCCGCTGCTGGTACTGGGGCGGCCGTTCGGACCGTGGCTGTGGGGGCTGCCGGCGTCGTGGCGCCGCGCCGTCGGCCACGGCGTGCACTGGCGTCCCTGGGCTGTCGCATGGCAAGCCATTACCCGGCCCCTGGCCGCCTGGCTGATCCACTTCGCCGCGCTGTGGGTATGGCACGCGCCGCCGCTGTTCCAGCTGGCCCTTGCCGACGACACCGTGCACGCCTGGCAGCATGCCAGCTTCCTGTTTCCCGCACTGCTGTTCTGGTGGGCGGTGCTGGGGGCGCGCGGCCCGGCGCCCGGGCCGGCCATGCTGTACCTGTTCACGACGATGATGCACACGGGCGCGCTCGGCGCGCTGTTCGCGCTGTCGAACACGGTGTGGTACCCGGCCTATGGCGACGGGCCGCTGGCGTTCGGCCTGATGCCGCTGGAAGACCAGCAGCTGGGCGGCCTGATCATGTGGATCCCGGGCGGGCTGGCCTACGTGATCGCCGGCCTGGCGCTGTGCCTGCGCTGGCTGGCCCCGGTCAGAAATACTTGGACAGGTAGTTCGCGCCCGAATCCGGGAAAACCGTGACCACCCGGCCGGACAGCCTGGGCAGCAGGCGTGCAATGCCGGCGGCCACGCAGCCGGACGAACCGCCGGCCAGGATGCCTTCCTCGCGCGCAAGGCGGTGGCAGAAGTCGACGGCCACGTCGTCCGGCACCTGGATCACGTCGTCGACCACGGCCGCGTCGAACGTGCCGGACGGCGCGCGCTTGCCGACTCCCTCGATCACGGTGCCGAACGTGCCGTCTTCGTCGGGCGCCGCGCCGGTGACCGCCTCCCGGTACGACGAGTGCAGCGGCTCGACGCCGATCACGGTGATGCGGCGGTCGCGTTCCTTCAGGAAGCGGCCGATGCCGGAAATGGTGCCGCCCGAGCCGATGCCGCACACGAAGCAGTCGATCCGCCCGTCGAGCTGGAACCACAGTTCGGGCGCCGTATCCGTATAGTGGGCCTGGCGGTTCAGTGCCGAGCGATACTGGTCGAGGTGGAAGGCGCCATGCTCGGCGGCGATGCTCTCGGCCATGCTGTAGTAACTGTGTTCGTGCGCCTCCGCCAGGCTCGACGCGCACATGTGCACCTGGGCGCCGTAGGCCTCGATGCGCCGGATTTTTTCCGTGCTGGTACGGTCCGGCACCGTGACGTCGCAGCGCAAGCCGCGCACCGCGGCCGCCATCGCCAGCGCCGCACCGGTATTGCCCGACGAGCTTTCCACCACGTGCTCGACGCCGGCCGGCAGGTAGCGCAGCATGTAGCGCACCATCCGATCCTTGATGCTGCCGCCGGGGTTCATGAACTCGAGCTTGGCCACCACGTCGTGGTCGCGGAACAGCCGCTGCAGGCGCACCACCGGCGTATTGCCGATGGCATCGAGCACGGAACCATGGACCTGCGACGTGCGTTCGGACACAGACATGCTTGTACCTTGCAATGTTTTCCTGTGGGAAATTTTAACATCGTTATCTTGCCGGCAGCGCGCGCCTGGATGGAAACCGCATAATCTATTGCCAAAAAGGCATAACGCCGGCAGTGCCGCGGCCGCGCCGCGAACCCGCCGTGGAAAGCTGCGTTAGAATGGCCGGTTTCGGCAATACTCGAGGTAAGCGCAATGAAATGGGCCCTGGTCGGTTTTTATATCCTGTCCGTTCTGCACATCCACTTCCGCGGCAAGGTGCGGCTGCCGATCGGCCGCCAGCTGTTCGACCACTCGTCGTTCATGGCACCGATCAATATCTTCATGCACTTCTTCTCGCGCGTGCCGTCCACGCCCTACCTGCCCGTGGCGGACTTCAAGGAGCTGGCGCCGCTGCAGGAGAACTGGCAGGTGATCCGTGAAGAAGCGGAAAACCTGATCCGGCTGCAAAAGATCAAGGCTTCCGAAAAGAACGACGACGCCGGCTTCAACTCCTTCTTCAAGGCGGGCTGGAAGCGCTTCTACCTGAAGTGGTACAACGCCAGCCACCCGTCGGCGGCCGAGCTGTGCCCGAAGACGCATGCGCTGCTGCAGGGTATTCCATCGGTAAAGGCGGCCATGTTCGCGGAACTGCCGCCGGGCGGCAAGCTGAACCCGCACCGCGACCCGTTCGCCGGCTCGCTGCGCTATCACCTGGGCCTGGCCACGCCGAACGACGACCGCTGCTTCATCGACGTCGACGGTGTGCGCCACAGCTGGCGCGACGGCCAGGGCGTGATGTTCGACGAGACCTACATCCACTGGGCCATCAACGGCAGCGAGAGCGACCGCATCATCCTGTTCTGCGACGTGGAACGCCCGATGCGCTTCCGCTGGGCGCAAGCCGTCAACCGCTTCCTGGGCCGCACGATGATGACGGCGGCCGCCTCGCCGAACGAAACGGGCGACCAGGTGGGCATGGTGTCGAAGCTGTTCCGCATTTCCCACTACGCCGGCATCTACCGCCGGCGCTACAAGGCGTGGAACAAGACCGCGTACAAGCTCACCAAGGTGGCGCTGATCGTCGGCCTGGGTGCGCTGATCTATTACATCTGACCCGCCATCAAAAGTTGCTCGGAAAATGGGGACGTACCCCATTTTCCGAGAAACATTGCGTGAAAAATGGGGTACGTCCCCATTTTGTTTTTACGCCACAGACTGTTACGGCCCCCCGCCGAGCACCTTGTCCGGCGTCATCGGCGTGCTGCGCAGCCGCTTGCCGGTGGCGTGCCAGATGGCGTTGCTGATCGCGGCGGCCACGCCGACCAGGCCGATTTCCCCCACGCCCTTGGCGCCCAGCCGGCTGACGATCCGGTCGTCTTCCTCGACGAAGATCACGTCCATCGCATGGATGTCGGCATTCACCGGCACGTGGTATTCGGCATAGTTGTGGTTCATGAAGCGGCCCAGCCGGTGGTCGGCATACGACTCTTCGTGCAGCGCCTGGCTGATGCCCCACACGATGCCGCCGGTGATCTGGCTGGTTGCCGTCTTCGTGTTCATGATGCGGCCGGCGGCGATCGCGCTGGTGACACGCGTCACGCGCACCATGCCGGTCTGCTCGTCGACACGCACTTCGACGAATACTGCGGAGTGCACCAGCCGGCGGAACTTGCGCTGCTTGAGCATGTTGGGCAGCATCAGGTATTTTTCTTCCAGCTTGACCAGCCCGCTGTCGTTCATGATCGCGCTCAAAGGCAGCGCCGCTTCTTGCCGGTGCTTCAGCCGCAGCGTGCCGCCAACGAATTCCACGTCCTTCAGTTTCACGTCGGCGAACGGCGAGCCGCGCAGCTTCTGTGCGTGCTTGAACAGGGTCTTCTGCAGCTTTTCGCAGACGCCGGCGACGGCCGATCCCACCGTGGTCACGTGCGACGAGCCGCCCTCGATCGGTGCCACCGGCAGCGTGGAGTCGCCCAGCTGGAACGTTACGTCTTCCAGCGGCAGGCCCATCGCTTCGGCGGCGATCATCGCCATCACGGTGTAGGTGCCGGTACCGATGTCGGTGGCGGCGCTGGAGACCACCAGCTTGCCGTCCGCATGCAGCACCGCGCTGGCGCGGGCGAACATCTGCATCGCATCCCAGACGCCGGTCGCCATGCCCCAGCCGACGAGCTCCGTGCCTTCGCGCCGCGAACGCGGTTCCAGCGGCCGCTGGTCCCAGCCGAACTGCTTCGCGCCCAGCTCGTAGCAGGCGCGCAGTTCCTTGCTGGAGTAGGGCTTGTCCTCGATCGGCACGCGCTCGGCGTAGTTCTTCAGGCGCAGTGCCAGCGGGTCCATCTTCAGCGCGTACGCCAGTTCGTCCATCGCCACTTCGAGCGCATGCACGCCATGCGCCGCGCCGGGAGCGCGCATGTCGATCGGCGTGTACTGGTCGAGTTTCACCAGTTTGTAGTCGAGCTTGATGTTGTCGCAGGCGTACAGCAGGCCCGACCAGTTGACGACCACTTCCACGTAATCCTCGATCGGCGAGGTTTCGGCGATCGCCTGGTGCCAGATCGCGCGCAGCGTGCCATCGCGCTCGGCGGCCAGCTTGACCCGCTGCACGGTTTCCGGCCGGTGGCCGAAGGTGAACATCTGCTGGCGCGTCAGCACCACCCGCACGGAGCGCTTCAGGTGCAGCGCAGCCATCACGGCCAGCGTGAGCTGGTACTGCGGCCGCAGGCCGGAACCGAACGCGCCGCCCACGTAGGTATTGCGCACGGTGACCTTGTTCTTCGACAGGCCGAACACGTGCGACACGTACCAGCGGCTGTTCTGCGAACTCTGCGTCTTGTCGTAGATGGTGAGGTGGCCGTCCTCACCGCGGATCACGGTGGAGGCGAACAGTTCCATCGGATTGTGGTGCTCCACGCCGCTGTAGAATTCCGCGTCGATCTTCACGGGGGCGGCATCGAAGGCGGCGTCGGTATCGCCTTTCTCGTCCGGCGGCGGCTCGAAGCCCGCCTTCAGCGGCTTCGGCTTGTAGGCGCGGTCAAGGTTGGCCGAGAGCTTGGTGCCGTGCGGCTCGGCGGCGATCTCGAACGTCACCAGCGACGCCGCATACCGCGCCGCCTCGAACGTTTCCGCCACCACCAGGGCCAGCGGCTGGCCGCTGTACATCACATGGTCGTCGTACAGCGGGCGGAACGGCGAGCCGGCCGGCGCCGTCATGTCCTTGTAGGCGATGTCGAACGAGCGGATCTTCGGGCGGTTCTTGTGCGTTAAAACCTCCACCACGCCGGCGACCGCCAGCGCGGCGCGCGTGTCGATCGACACGATCCTGCCCTTGGCGGCCGGCGAGCTGACGACCACGCCGTACGCCAGGTCCGGTGCCGGATGTTCGGCGGCGTATTTCGCCTGGCCCGTCACCTTGGCGCGGCCATCCACCCGCGAGACCGGCGTGCCGGTGCGGACGGCGCCCGTGCCGCGGTCCGCCGTCGGCGCCTGCAATGCTTCGATCAGATCCGTCATTGGCCTTCTCCTGCGTCGATATCCTGGTTTGTCACCGTTCCCCGGCTGGCCACGTGCAGCGCGCGCACGATGGCGTTGCGGGCCAGCGGAATCTTGAAGTCGTTGGCGCCGCGTCCCACGGCGCCGTGCAGCAGCGCGTCGGCCACGCGGCCGAACACTTCGTCGCCCGGCACGGCGCCTTCCAGCAGCTGCTCCGCTTCCGGCAGGCGCCATGGCTTGTGGGCCACGCCGCCCAGCGCGATGCGGGCGCCGGCGATCCTGCCGTCGTCGCCTATGTCCAGCGCGGCCGCCACCGACACCAGCGCGAAGGCGTACGACAGCCGTTCGCGCAGCTTCAGGTAAGCGGAATGCGCGACGAACCTCGACGCATCGGGCAATGCAATGCCGGTGATCAGTTCATCGGGCTCCAGCGTGGTGTCGATGTCGGGCCGGTCGCCGGGCAGCCGGTGGAACTCGGCGAACGGGATCTCGCGCTTGCCGCGCACCGACTCCACGCGCACCACCGCTTCCAGCGCGGCCAGCGCCACGCACATGTCGGAAGGGTGGGTGGCGATGCATTGTTCGCTGGCACCCAGGATCGCGTGCTGGCGCGTGATGCCGCCGTTGGCGGAACAGCCGGTGCCTGGCGTGCGCTTGTTGCAGGGCGTCGCCACGTCGTAGAAATACCAGCAGCGGGTGCGCTGCAGCAGGTTGCCGCCGTTGCTGGCCATGTTGCGCAACTGCGGCGAGGCGCCGGCCAGGATCGCGGCCGACAGCAGCGGATAGCGCGCTTCCACCAGCGGGTGGTACGCGGTGTCGGCGTTACGGGCGAGGGCGCCCAGCAGCAGGCCGCCATCCGGGGTTTCCTCGATGGCGTCCAGTGGCAGCCGGTTGATGTCGACCAGGTGCGGCGCGATCGTCACGCCTTCCTTCATCAGGTCGAGCAGGTTGGTGCCGCCGGCAACGAAGCGGATCTCATGTTGATTGGCGGTCCTGTCGCGGGCATTGGCGTTCGCGGCAATGTCTTGCAGTGCGGCCTCCACGGTGGCCGGGCGGTCGTAGGCGAACGGGTTCATGCCGGCACCGTTCCGGTAATGACGGGGCCTTCGGCATTGTCGCTGTCCTCCGGCACCCCGGCCGCCTGGGACACGGCGCGCAGGATCTGCGGATAGGCGCCGCAGCGGCAGATGTTCCCGCTCATCAGCTCGCGCACCTGGGCCGAACTGGTGGCGCGGCCCTCGTGGATCAGGCCGACCGCCGAACAGATCTGCCCCGGCGTACAGTAGCCGCACTGGAAGGCATCGTGCTCGATGAATGCCTGCTGCACCGGATGCAGCGCCGCGCCCTGTGCCAGGCCCTCGATCGTGGTGACCTCGCGGCCGTCGTTCATTACGGCCAGCGTCAGGCAGGAATTGATGCGGCGGCCGTCGACCAGCACCGTGCAGGCGCCGCACTGGCCGTGGTCGCAGCCCTTTTTCGTGCCTGTCAAACCCAGGCGCTCGCGCAACAGATCGAGCAGGGTGACCCAGGTTTCGATGTCCATCGTGTGCTGTTGCCCGTTGACGGTGATCGTCAGCGGGCAGCGCGGGGAAGCTCCCATGGCGTGCCCTTTCAGTCTATTTCATGAAAGGCATCACGGTAGCGCGCACATCGGCCGCGCTTGGTGCGCGCACACACACAGATATTTCGCGAAAAGAAAAAAGCGCTGTCACCTGAACCTGTGGAAGTTTCGCCAGGTCATCAAGAAACGGAGCAATTGCCGCACAGCGCGGCGATCAGGCAGTCAGCCGGAGCCAGCCAGCGCTGCCCGTCGAGGCCATGGCGCCAGCCCAGGTAGTTCGGCAGGTATTTGCTCGCCACGCCATTGAACCGCGACAGCCAGCCATGAAAGCGGCTGTGATAGCCGTTCACATGTTGCAGGTGGATGGCGCCGCGGGTGCGCATGCCTGCCCTCAAATTGACAGCTTCATGCACGATGCCGGCACGGCGCGCGAACGTGCGGTACGCGGCAGCGCTGTCCGACACCAGCAGGACATCGGCGGCAAGGACTGGCGACAGGTGGCTCTCGAGCTGCCGCGCCGTGACCAGGCCGCGGCCGCAGACGAAATCCCGGGTTTTCCCGTCACGGTCGCGTGCCACGAGAATGCAGTCGAGTTCGTTGGAGATGCCGCGCCGCCTGGCCTTGCCGCCACGCCGGCCGGTCCAGGTGCCGGCTGCCTTTTTGCGATTCGAGCAAATAGGTCTCATCCGCCTCGACGATGCCTTGCAGCCGGGGTGGCCGGTCGTGCCGTGCGCTGCCCATGAAACGATGGCGCCAGCGAAAGCTGGTATTGCGGTGGATACCGGTGGTTTTGGCGGCGCCCCGGACGGTGCGCGAATCGAGCACCGCCTGCAGGAACGGCAGCCATTTTCCGCGCAGGCGCAGAAAAGCGAACGGTGTACCGGTCAAGGCATTGAAAGTACGGCGGCACGTCAGGCAGCGGTAGCGTTGCAGGCCGCCAGTGCTGCCGTGACGGTGGATGCAAGTAGCTGCGCAATGCGGACAACGGTCGCAGGGCCGGCCGAACTTTTCGATCAGTTCCAGGCAGGCCGCCAGTGACGAGGCCGACTCGAGCAGGGCGCGCAATGTCGCCAGCTGGACGCCGGAGAACCCGTCGAGTTGCCCGCGCAATCGTTCCAGCAAGCTGTTGAAAACGCCGTCATGCATCGCCGCCTCCATCGTTAATACGATCTGAGACAGCGATTGCAGCGAATGGTTCAGCTCACCCCACAGGCTCGGGTGACAGCGCCAAGAAAAAAGCCCGCAGTTCGCACTGCGGGCCCGAGGGTACAACGAGGTGTTCTTGATTGTTATTCCGGCACTCCGGGAGAACCGAAGCGTTGAAATCTGTTACTGATAATAGACAGGATTTTTCAAAATTTCAAGAAGGAAATCCGCACTTCAAGTGGGAAATGTCCCATTCATGCAACAACGCCACCGGTGCGCTTGCCGCGGCGGCGCCATGCGGCGGTGCCCACGACGGCAAGGCCGGCCAGCACCATCGGCAGCGTTGCCGGCTCCGGTACTGGCAGCAGCGCCACGTTACCGGCCGACTCGCGGCCGAAGAACACCAGGTTCGAGAAGCCGGGTACATTGCCGCCGGTGTTCTGCCATTCGATCTGCCAGGTACCGTTCAGCGTCTGGCCGCCGGCCACCGTCTGGTTTTCAAACAGGAAGGCGGTGCTGGCATTGGACGCATGGATCGCCACGGTCAGGTCGAGGACGGCGTCAGTGGCCTTGCTGGTATTCGTGATCGTCCAGGTGCCGCTGGTGCTGCCCGCGCCGGTGAAGGAAAAAGCGAACAGGTCGTTCTTGTCCTTGTCCACCAGATTGCCCGTGCCTTCCACGGTGCCCAGCACGCTCCACGCGCCGGTGCCGAACGCGCCCGCGAAGCCGGCCGTGTTACCGCCATGCTGCATCGGGTTTTCGGCGGAAAAGGCGAACCTGTCCGCGCCGACTTTTTCCAGTTTCACATCGTCCGCGCTGGCGTTGCCGATCGACGGTGCCTTCTCTTCTTGCACGGTATTGCCGGTACCCTGGCCAGCATTGCTGCTGCCGTGGCTGTTATTGCTGCTGCCGTGGCTGCTGCTGCTGCTGCTGCTGCTGTTATTGCTGCTGTTGTTCTTGGCATGCGCGGCCGCGCCAACCGCCAGCGCCGTGCACAGCAGCAGCGTTTTCGTCATCGTCGTGTAGTTCATAACATCCTGGAAGGGTGCTCTGTCGGGGCGGGGGCAGAGGTGGAAGGATGGCAACCATTGGGCCATGTCCAGCAGTCTACCCAAAGTTAAATCTTATTTCAACAAGGAATTAATAGTTGCCTGCTTAAAACACAATTTAAAACACAATCTAAAACACAATCCAAAACACAAACCTGTGCGGTCCGTCCGGGATCGCCTGCCAGCGTGGCTCCCCGCTTGCGCCATGCATGGCATGCTTGCCGTGTCGCGACGCCGGCCAGCCGGACCGGCGCCCGCCATCCCTTGGATGAGGAGTAGGCCATGCAATGGTTTCGTGACCTGAAGATCGCCCGCAAGCTGCTGATCGCGTTTGCCGTCGTGCAGTTGATGATGCTGGTGCTCGGCATCGCATGCCTTCAGTCGATGTCGCGCATCAACCAGGCGTCCGACGACCTGGCGGAGAACTGGCTGCCGAGCGTGCGTGCCGTGATGCAGGTGCGCGCCGACGTGGGCGACCTGCGGCGCCAGGAGCTGGCGTTCCTGATGGCCGAGGATCCGGAGGAAAGGAACCGCATCGTCCAGCAGATGGAAACCCTGATGGCGGCGTCGCGAACCAACCTGGATAACTACGCAAAGCTGATCTCCAGCGCCGAGGAGCGCGCGCTGTTCGACAGTTTTCGCGGCAGCTGGCAATCGTTTCTGGTCGAGCACGGCAATCTGATGGCACTGGCCCGCGCCGGCAACGGCGACGAAGCCAGGGCCGTCTCCAACGGTCCCGCGTCGCGCATGCTGCGCGAAATCAACGGTACGCTCGAGCAGCTCGTGCGCCTGAACGTGGAAGGCGGCGACCGTGCCAGCGCGGCGGCCACGCAGCTGTACGAGAACACGCGGATGTGGACGATCGTGCTGCTGGCGGGCGCGGTCACGGCCGGCATCGCCCTGGCGCTGTGGGTGGCCGGCATCGTCGCGAAGCCCTTGCGCGAAGCGGTCGACGTGGCGCGCACCGTGGCCGGTGGCGACCTGACACGGTCGATCCACGTGCGTTCGCGCGACGAGACGGGCGAATTGATGGCGGCGCTGCAGGACATGACGGCCAGCCTGCAAAGCCTGGTGGCACAGGTGCGTGCCGGCACCGAGACGATTTCCACCGCGTCCGGCCAGATCGCGGCCGGCAACCAGGACTTGTCGTCGCGCACCGAGCAGCAGGCCAGCTCGCTGGAGGAAACGGCGTCGTCGATGGAGGAGCTGACGTCGACGGTGCGCCAGAACGCCGACAACGCGCGGCAGGCCAACCAGCTGGCGCAGTCGGCATCCGGCATCGCCGTGCGCGGCGGGCAGGTGGTGGGCGAAGTGGTCGGCACGATGGCGTCGATCAATGCGGCGTCGCAGCGCATCGTGGAGATCATCGGCACCATCGACAGCATCGCGTTCCAGACCAATATCCTGGCGCTGAACGCGGCCGTGGAAGCGGCCCGTGCCGGCGAGCAGGGCAGGGGCTTCGCCGTCGTCGCTACCGAGGTGCGCAACCTGGCGCACCGCTCGGCCGCCGCGGCGAAGGACATCAAGCAGCTGATCGGCGATTCGGTCGAGAAGGTCGATGCGGGTGCGCGCCTCGTCGACGAAGCCGGCAATACGATGCGCGACATCGTGGCCAGCATCGCGCGGGTATCGGATATCGTCAGCGAGATCAGCGCCGCCAGCAACGAACAGAGCGCCGGTATCGAGCAGGTCAACGAGGCGGTGGTGCAGATGGACCAGGCCACGCAGCAGAATGCCGCGCTGGTCGAAGAGTCGGCCGCCGCCGCCGAGGCGATGCAGCGGCAGGCCACGCGGCTGGCCGAACTGGTCGCCACGTTCCGCGTCAACGCCGATGCGATGGCGGGGGTTGCCGCCCAGGCGGTCGTGGCGCCGGTACGGGCCGCGGCCGCGCGTCCGGCGCTGCCCCGGATGGGCGGGAAAGACGAGTGGGAGACGTACTAGCTGAACCCCGGCCGGCCCTCAGGCCTCCGCCGCCGCGACCACCACGCCGTTCTTGCCCCGCAGCTTGGCCTTCGCCAGCGCCTCCTCGGCGCGCCGCAACAGTTCCTCGCGGCCTTCGGACAGCGGCCGCAGCGCGGCCACGCCGATGCTGACGGTGAGCTTGCCCAGCGGCGAGTCCTCGTGCGGCATGGCGAGCGCGGCCACGTCGGCGCAGATCGCCTGCGCTTCGTTCTGCGCGGCGGCCGCGTCGCCGGCCACCCACAGCAGCACGAATTCCTCGCCGCCGTGGCGGGCCAGGAAGTCGGTGGTGCGCCGCGCGTGCCGCGCCAGCACCTCGGCCACCGCGCGCAGTGCGGCATCGCCGGCGGCATGCCCGTAGCGCTCGTTGTATTGACGGAACCAGTCCAGGTCCACCATCGCCAGCGCCAGCACCTGGCCGGTGCGCGCCGCGCGGCGCCACTCGGCATCGAGCCGGGCATCGAAGGCGCGGCGGTTGGTCACGCCCGTCAGCCCGTCCGTCGTCGATTGCGCCGCCAGTTTCAGGTGCGACTCTTCGAGCGCGGCGGTGCGCGCCCGCACCAGGTCTTCCAGCGAACGGTTGACGCGCTTGAGCCGGCGCACGCGCCAGTGCCAGGCGGCCCACAGCAGCAGCAGCGCCAGCGCGGCGGCCAGCATGCGGA
The DNA here is from genome assembly GCF_014192225.1 of Pseudoduganella umbonata. Lineage (GTDB taxonomy): Bacteria > Pseudomonadota > Gammaproteobacteria > Burkholderiales > Burkholderiaceae_D > Rugamonas > Rugamonas umbonata. Next base: position 701,672 of record NZ_JACHXS010000002.1, read on the forward strand.
ACCACCATGTTTCCCAGAACGGCGGCGTGATCGTCACCGTCAGCGTGACCGGCTCCGAGCTCCACTGGCCGCGGTGGTTCGCCGCCTTCACGCGGAACACATAGCGCCCCGGATCGAGGTTGGTGTAGGTGGCGGCACGGCGCGAGGCATCCGTTTCCACCCAGTCGCGGTCGAAGCCTTCGAGCCGGTACGCGTAGCGGTTCAGTCCCGGTTCCGTGTAATGCAGCGCCGCGAATTCGATCGAGAATGCCGGCGTGCGGGAGGACAGCGTCAGCGCGCGCGGTGCCGTGACCGTGCCGTCCAGCGTCACGCCGGCGTGCGGGCCCGGTTCGGCCAGCGAGCGGTTGTAGACCTTGATGTCGGTAATGGACAGCTGCGGCGGAACCGACTGGCTGCGCACGTCGCGCGGCGACACCGCCGTCAGGCCGTGCACGCCGCCGAAGTACAGGATGCCGTCCGGTCCCGGCGTCGACGAATTGACGGTGAAGCCGTCGGTCATGCCGTCTGCCGCCGTGTACAGCGTGGCCTTCGCCGTCGCGGGATCGATGCGGAACAGGCCGACGATCGTGCTGGCCCACAGCTGGTCGTCCAGGTCGCTGCGGATCGACAGGATCTTGGCACCGCGGGTCGCTTCGGTGTACGAGCGGAACGTGATCGAATCGCCGGACTGTACCACCTGCTGCAAGCCTTTCGCGGTGCCGATCCAGATACGGCCCAGCGAATCCTCGTGCAGCGACGAGATGTTGTCGTCGGCCAGGCTGCCGGGCGCGTCGGCGCGGGTGAAGTGGCGGAACTTGCCGGTCTTCGGATCGAGCAGGTCGAGGCCGCCGCCATTCCACTCGGAACCCATCCATACCCGGCCGGCCCGGTCTTCCAGCACGGACGAGGTGCCGTTGACGGCGCGGCTGGCCGGGTCGGCCGGGTCGTTCTGGAACATCCGGTGCTGGCCGGTGGCCGGTTCGTAGCGGATCAGGCTGTTGCCGGTGGCCAGCCACAGGATACCGCCGCGGCCCGGCGCGATCGCGTTGATGTAATTGCTGGCCGGATTGCCGAACTGGATCACCTTGAACGGCCCGGCCGGGTTGTCCAGGCGGTTCAGGCCATTCGAGGTGCCGGCCCACAGCGGTCCGTCGGCACCCTGGTACAGGCTGTAGACGATATTTTGCGACAGCGAGCCCGGCTGGCGCGGATCGGAGGTGTAGCGCCGCACCACGGTATTGGCGGCCGGGTCGAACAGGCTGATGCCCACATTGCCGCCCAGCCAGAGCTTGCCGTCCGGCGCGCGCGCCACGGCCAGCACCTCGTTACTGACCGCGACACCGCTGGGCGCGCCATGCTGCGGCACGTAGCGGGCGAAGCCGCTGCTGTTCAGGTTGACGAGACTGATGCCGTCGGTGAACGTGGCCACCCACAGCATGCCGCTGCGGTCCTGCAGCATTGCCCGCGTGCTGTCGCCCGGCAGCGAATACGGGTCGTTCGGCGTGTGGCGGTATTGCGTGAACGTGCCCGCTGCCGCGTTCCAGCGCAACAGGCCGGCGGAAAGCGTAGTGGCCCACAGCGTGCCGCTGCGGTCGATATAGAAGCTGGTCACGCGGCTGTTCGGCGCCGGCACCTGCTTGCGGGTGCTCCAGTCCCCCTTGCCATCCCAGCGCAGTACGCCGCTCTCGGTGCCGATCCACAATGCGCCGCCGGCATCGAAGTGCAGCGCACGGACGATGTTGGTGCGCGGATCGGCCGACCCGGCGGGGTCGACATGGTGATGGACGAATTCGGTACCGCCCGGCGGCAGGTAATCGAGGCCGCCCGGCCACGTGGCGACCCACAGCCCGCCTTGCGCATCGCGGGCGAGGGCATTCACGTCGTTGCTGGCCAGGCTGCCCGGCCGCTGCGCATCGTGCTGGTAGACCGTGAACTTGCCGGTGGCGGGATCGAAGTGCTGCAGGCCGCCCCAGCTGGCGAGCCACATGCCATCCCTGCCGTCGGCAACGATCTGCTTGATGATGCCGCGGTTCTTCGGGCCCTGCGGCGCCGCGTACACGGTGAAATCGTTGCTTGCCGGATTGAACAGCGCGAGGCCGTCCTGCGTGCCGGCCCAGATGCGGCCCTGCCGGTCTTCGAAGAGCGTGGAGACACGGTCGTGCGGCAGGCTTTTCGGATCGTTGGCCCGGCTCTGGTAGCGCACCACGCCGTAGCCGTTGTAGCGGTACAGGCCGTTCACGTGGGTGCCGATCCACATGAAGCCCTGGCGGTCCTGCAGCAGCGACAGCATGGACGGCTCGTCGTGGCCGAGCGGCCCCAGTTTCTTGAAACGCAGCGTCGGCGGTGCGGCCGTTTCGGCCAGCGCCGCCGGAGGCGGGGACGCCAGCATCACGAGCACGGTGAGGGCTGACATTGCGGCGGCCCGCAGCGGCCGCGCGAGGTAGAGGATGGGAGCGCGCATCTGGCGATTATGCCAGTATTTGTTTTCCTTTCATGCAATAAAATGCCGCTCTGTACGGCTATTCTGTGCGTATCCCGCTTGAAACAGGTATTATTCGGGGTTGTCCGTCCAGCCCGCGGGGTTGGCCTTCCAGCCAGCAAGGCCGGCCGCCCAAGCCCCCCAGGCTGGCCGCCAGGGCCCTGCGAGCTTGAGCCTCAGCGGGGTTGGCAGTCCCGGTCACAGCAGTAGTTTTTTATCGGAAAGCACGGTCGCACGACCAATCATTTATGTCTGACATCGAAACAACCGCCCAGCCTGCGGCGCCCGCCCAGGTGCGTTTCTCCGACTTCGGCCTCTCTCCCGACATCCAGCGTGCCCTGACCGAACAGGGCTATGAGCACCCGACGCCGATCCAGGCGCAGGCGATTCCCGTGGTGTTGCAGGGGCGCGACGTCATGGGTGCGGCCCAGACCGGTACCGGTAAAACCGCCGGCTTTTCGCTGCCGATCATCCAGCTGCTCCTGGCGCATGCGAACGCGAGCATGAGCCCGGCGCGCCATCCGGTGCGCGCGCTGGTGCTGGCGCCGACCCGCGAACTGGCCGTGCAGGTGGCCGAGAACGTCGCGAACTATTGCAAGCACACGCCGCTGCGCTCGACCGTGGTATACGGCGGCGTCGACATCAAGCCGCAGGCCGCCATCATGCGCGGCGGCGTCGAGATCGTGATCGCCACGCCGGGCCGCCTGCTGGACCACGTGGAACAGAAAAACATCTCGCTGTCGCAGGTGCAGATGCTGGTGATGGACGAGGCGGACCGCATGCTCGACATGGGCTTCCTGCCGGACCTGCAGCGCATCATCAACCTGCTGCCGAAACAGCGCCAGAACCTGATGTTCTCGGCCACGTTCTCGCCCGAGATCAGGAAGCTGGCATCGACCTTCCTGAACGACCCGGTCACCATCGAAGTCGCGCGCAGCAATGCCACGGCCGACAAGGTCACCCAGGTGGTCTACAAGGTCACCGAGGAAAACAAGCGCGAAGCCGTCGCCCATATCCTGCGCCAGCGCGAGCTGAAACAGGTGATCGTGTTCTCGAACACGAAGATCGGCGCATCGCGCCTGGCGCGCGGCCTGGAGCAGGAGGGCATGAAGGCTTCCGCGATCCACGGCGACAAGACGCAGCAGGAACGCATGGCCGCGCTGGATGCGTTCAAGCGCGGCGAAGTGGACGTGCTGGTGGCCACCGACGTGGCGGCGCGCGGCCTCGACATCTCCGACCTGCCGTGCGTGATCAACTACGACCTGCCGTACAACGCGGAAGACTATGTGCACCGGATCGGCCGTACCGGCCGCGCCGGCGCCTCGGGCGATGCGATCTCGATCTACTCCGACAAGGACGAGCGCCTGCTGGCCGACATCGAAAAGCTGATCAAGCAGACCATCAAGCGCGGCGAACTGGAAGGCTTCCGTCCGGGCGCGCGCGCCGGCGGGGAACGGGGCGGCGAATATAATGGTGAAAGAAGCGGTGAAAGAAGCGGTGAACGAAGCGCTGAACGCCGTCCGCCGCGCCGCGGTGCCGAGGGCGAGCGCCCGCCGGCCGCCAGCTATGCCGGCAACGGCCGCCCGGGCCCCGGCGCCGACCGCGGCCCGCGCCCGTCCGGTCCGCGCCGCGACAAGGTCGACCCATGGTTCCTGAAACCGTACGAGCCGAGCCGTCCGAACGCCGCCACGACCACATCCACGCCGTCGTCCTCGTCGCCAGCGAAACCCAAGCCGAGGCTGGCAGCGCTGCTCGGCGGCCTGCGCAAGGAATGAGTTGCAGGCAATAAGTTACAAGGCATGAAAAAAGCGGGCAAAGCCCGCTTTTTTTTCGGCATGCCGGCGGGCACTTGGCTACAGCGCTTCCTTCAACGCCGTCACCACGCGCGGCAGGTGCTCTTCCAGTCCCACCCACAGCGGCAGCCGCAGCAGGCGGTCCGACAGGTCGCTGGTCAGCGGAAGTTCGCCGTGCGAACGGCCCAGGCGCAGGCCGGCCGGCGCGCTGTGCAGCGGCACGTAGTGGAACACGCTGAGGATGCCCTGCGCCTTCAGGCTGGCGATCACGCGGGTCCGGTGTTCCAGCGAGTCGAGCAGGATGTAGTACATGTGGGCGTTGTGCACGCAGCCTTCCGGCACGCGCGGGCGCCGCAGCAGTCCTTCCGCTTCCATCGGCGCCAGTGCCGCGTCGTACTGGTTCCACAGCGCCAGCCGCCGTGCCGTGATCGAATCGGCTTCCTCCATCTGCGCCCACAGGAACGCGGCGATCACCTCGCCGGGCAGGTAGGACGAGCCGATGTCGACCCAGGTGTACTTGTCCACCTGGCCGCGGAAGAACTGGCTGCGGTTGGTGCCTTTTTCCCGGATGATCTCGGCGCGCTCGGCGTACAGCGGATCGTTGACCAGCAGGGCGCCGCCTTCGCCGGCGATGATGTTCTTGGTTTCATGGAACGAATACGCGCCCATGTGCCCGATCGAGCCGAGCGGCCGGCCCTTGTAGGTGGACATGATGCCCTGTGCCGCGTCCTCGACCACGACCAGGCCGTGGCGGCCTGCGATGTCCATGATCGTGTCCATTTCGCAGGCTACCCCGGCGTAGTGCACCGGCACGATCATGCGCGTGCGCGGCGTGATCGCCGCTTCGATCTTCGTTTCGTCGATGTTCAGCGTGTCGGCCCGCACGTCGACGAACACCGGCACCGCACCGCGCAGCGCGAACGCGTTGGCGGTCGACACGAACGTATACGACGGCATGATGACCTCGTCGCCTTCCTTCAGGTCCGCCAGCAGGGCCGCCATCTCGAGGGCCGCAGTGCACGAGTGGGTCAGCAGCGCGCGCCGCGCGCCGGTGGTCTGCTCCAGCCACGCGTGGCACTTCTTGGTGAACACGCCATCGCCGGACAGGTGGCCGTTGGTGTGTGCCTGGGCAATGTGCCACAGTTCCCGGCCCGTCATGAAAGGCTTGTTGAAGGGGATTTGCGGTTGCATGTTGGTCCTTGGGTCAGGTGACGATTCGGTGGTAGACATCCTGCGGCGCGTCGAAGGCGAAGCCCAGCGACGCATACAGGTTGAGGACGGCCACGTTGGCCGCCGAGATGGAACTGGTGACTTCTGCATGGCCGGCGTCGAACAGCGCCATCGCGGCGAGGTGCCACCAGTGCTTCGCCAGGCCCTTGCCGCGGCATTCGGGCGCCACCGCGTGCAGCACCAGCGAGGCGCCGCTGACGGCGATGAAGCCGGACAGCACGCCGTCGGCATACAGGCCCCAGGCATTGCCCGCGGCGAGCAGCTGGCGCAGCCAGTCGTCGTAGCGGCGGTCCGCGCCGGCGCGTTCGAGCAGGAAGTCGCGGTGGAAGCGGCCGTGCGCGAAAGCGCCATGGCAGACCGCCAGCGCCGCCTGCGCATCGGGGTGGTCCGCGCCGATGCGCGCGATCGCCAGGCCGGCGCGCGGCGGCACGTCGCGCAGCCGGGCGCGCGTGGCGCGCGTGGCCAGCAGCGTATCGCAGTAGTGGAAGCCGTGGCGCTGCAACAGCGCCTTGTCGGCCAGCGGGTCGACCTTGATCGTCTGCAGGCCGGGCTGGCCGTCGGCCGCCGCCAGCGCCGCCGCGGAGTATTCGGTCAGCTCCCAGGCCGGCATGGCGAAGGCGGCCGCGTCGTAGGGGGCGGCCTTGCAATAAACCGTGCTGCCAGCAGCCGCATCAGTCATCGGATCCTCCCGCGTTCGGCGTCAGGCGCCGCACCACGTACAGCGGCCGCTTCTTGGCTTCATCGAACGCCTTGCCGAGGTAGATGCCGATGATGCCGAGAATGCCGATGATCAGGCCGCCGATGAAGTACAGCGAGACGATCAGGCTGCTCCAGCCGGGCACGGCCGAGCCCTGCAGCAGTGCGCGGCCGAGGATGAAGCTGCCGAACAGGAAGGACACGCCGGCCATCGTCAGGCCCAGCCGCGCCGCCATGCGCAGCGGCTTGTCCGAATAGGCGATGATCGTATCGGCGGCCAGCTTGAACAGCTTGGAGAACGTGTAGCTGGATGTGCCTTCCAGCCGTTCGGCATGCTGGACGCGGATGCCGGTGGTGGGGAAACCCAGCCACTGCACGTGGCCGCCGAAGAAGCGCAGCTGCTCGCGCATCTTCGTGAAGTTCTTCACGACCTTGCGCGACATGATGCGGAAGTTGCCGCTGTCGCCGTCGAAATCGATATCGGCCAGGTAGCTGAAGATGCGGTAGAACAGCCAGGACGTGGCACGCTTGAGCAGCGGATCCTGCCGCTCGCCGCGCAGCGCCAGTACCACGTCATAGCCTTCCTGCGCCTTGGCATACAGGCGCGGGATCTCTTCCGGCGCATCCTGCAGGTCGCAGTCCATCACTACCACCCAGTCGCCGCGGCAGATGTCGAGGCCGGCCGTGATGCCGTAGTGCTGGCCGAAATTGCGCGAGAACTGCAGCCCGACCACGCGGGGATCGGCGGCGGCGAGCCGCTCGATCACGTCCCACGAGCGGTCCGGGCCGCAATCCTCCACCAGCACGATCTCGAAGTGGGGCGACACCGTCTCGATGGCATCGCGCAGCCGGCGGTACAGTTCGTCGAGCATCTTTTCCGCCCGGTAGACGGGGATGACGACGGATATCAGGGGGGTGTTCGCTTGCATTGTCTCTCCATGGCCGCACTGCGCGGCCGGCTCTCTGTCTTGTTGATGCTCTCGCCGGTTCATCTGGCGCTCTGCAGCGTGATGCCGTGCAGCGTAACCTGCCCGCTGCCGTTGCTGATGGCGCGCAGTTCCAGGTCTCTCGTGGCGCGCTTCACGTGCACGGGAACCGCCAGCCGGTGCCGCCCGGCGGCGCCCAGCGGCAGCGCGCCGTGTTCGATCGTGCCGGCGGCGGACACCACGTCGGCCGTGCCGAACGCGGTGCCGCTGCCTGCCACCTCGATGTCGAAGGTGGCGATGTAGCGCCCCGGCGCGACTGCCAGGTTCTGGCCGAACGCGAGCACGCCCGCTTCGCCGGCGCCGGCAACGATGCCGCCAGCCTGCACACGGCCGGCGAGATGGGGCATCGCGTCGTCGGCGACGAAGTGGCGCGGCTTGTCGTACCGGGTATCCCAGGCGGGCAGGTCGGCGGCGATATTGTGATCGTAGACGACGATGCGCCAGCCTTCGAAATCGAGCGTGGCGGCCGGCGCGCCGGCCCGCACCGCCATCAGGTCGGGGCGGAACGTCTTCTGTTCGTCGGTATTGAGCAACAGGAAGGTACGGCCGCGCCACGTTTCGGGTTCATACCAGCGGTCCGAACTCAGGTGCCGCATCGGCAGGGGCAGGCCGTCCTTGATCGTGATCTGGCGCAGCCGCACGCCATGGTTGGCGAGCACGGTGATCCGCCCGGCATCCCAGAATGGCGCATAGCCGTATTCCAGGCCGTGCTGGTGGAAGAACGCGATCATGCGATCCACCTGTTGCGTGTGCACGCGCCTGAAATCGGCCGCGCTCACGGGGCCATAAGTGGCCAGCGAACGGGCCGGCAGCAATGCCAGCACGACGATGGCCGCAACGCCCAGCGGCGTCACATTGCCACGCTGTTCCACGGCCATGCCGACGAAGATCACCAGCAGCACCATCAGGTGCGGTACCAGGTAGCGGATCGCGCCATCGCTGGAGCTGTACGACGTCAGCGTCGTGGCCAGCGCGAAGAAAACGGACACGGCCAGGCCGGCCAGTGCGAACCCGAGCGCGGCATCGAGGTTGGCCGCCTGCCGGCGCCAGGCGCGGCTGACCGTCCACGGCAGCAGCACGAACAGGAAGACCGCCGCCGTCACCAGGTAGATGGAGGCAACGATGCCGCGCCCGTTGATCACACGGTCGCCCGGCACCGGCAAGCCGCCAAGCAGCAGGAACAGGCCTTCGAGCAGCCGCGCGGCATTCTGCCGCATGCCTTGGGCGGTGGCGAAATAGATTGGCGCGACGTTGCCGGCGCTGTTGACCTGGCCGCGGGTGTACACGTACAGCAGCGTTCCCGCCACGGCGCCGGCCAGCAGCGCCGCGGCCAGCCAGGCATCGGCCGGGCGTGGCAGCGCACGGCGGCGCAACAGCGTCACCACGGCGGCGGCCAGCAGCGGCGCCAGGTAGTACGCCGCGGCGCGCTGCGGATTGGCCCAGAAGACGAACAGCAGGATCGCGGCCGCGGCGGCCGTCCACGCAGTGCGGCGCCGGCCCTGCGCCTGCACCGCCCGCATGCCGCAGACCAGCAGCCACACGCCCATGCAATACAGCAGGCCATATGCGGCCTGGCCATACAGGTTCTCCGCCAGGTTGGCCGACAGACCGGCACTGACGACCAGTACCGCTGCCAGCCGGGCCGTGCGCGACTGGCTCGCCAGTCCGGCCAGCAGCCAGGTCGCATGCAGCACCAGGGCCGATGCGGCCATGTCCGCCGCGGCATGGGCGGCAAAGCCGTTCGGCAGCACGAGCAGGAAGGGCAGCACCAGCGTCTGCGTGAACAGCACCCACAGGTCGCCGTTGACGTAGTTCCACTGCGCCGGGAAGTAGCTTGCCGTATCGAGCATTTCCTGCGCGAGGATGTTCTTCACCGCCGAATCGGAGTGCAGGTAGGCGCGGTAATCGACACCCAGGTACCACGCCAGCAGCAGTACGTTGCACGCGATGGCGATGTACAGCAGGCGGTTCAGGAAGGCGCGGTCGGAGAGGTGCATGCAGAATGTAAAATTTCGTAAAGGAAAATTGTAGGGGTGTTACGACACCGTGGCAAACAGTTCGTGCCACCGCCGTGGTAAGTGTTTGTAACGACCAGCTAGCGATCCGATAGGCAGGTACTCATGGCCGTGCCTTCTGCAGGGTGATGCGGTGCAGCGTCAGCCTTCCCTGTCCGGTGCTGCGTACCCGCAGTTCGACATCGCCAAGCACACGGTCCAGCGTGAACGGCACGGCGATTTGCTGCCGGCCGGCGCGGCCGATGGATGCGGCGCCATGCGTCACCGTGCCCTGGCCCGAGACCACGTCGACGCCGCCGAAATCGTTCCCGGCGCCTGCCGTGTCGAGATCGAACGTGGCGACGTAGCTGCCCCGCTGCACAGTCAGCCAGGGACCGAATGCCAGCATGCCCGCCTCGCCCTGCCGGGCAACCAGCGTGGCATCCACCGCCTGGCCGATCAGCCGCGCCGTGCCGGCGCCCGGCGTGATGGCCAGCGGGCGCCGGTACGAGATATCCCAGCCGGGCATGTCGCGGGCCAGGTTGTGCGGGTAGACGAAGATGCGCCAGTTTTCAAAGCGCAGCTCCGCTTCGGGCGCGCCGACCAGCCTGGCCAGCGCGTCCGGCTGGAACGCCGGCAGCTCGCTCTCGTCGAGCAGCAGGAAGCTGCGGCCCTGCCATGCCTCGGGGCGGTACCAGCGGTCCGAACTCAGGTGCCGTTTCGGCATCGGCAGGCCTTTGACCAGGTCGACCTGTCGGATCCGCACGGCGCCGGAGGACAGCACGGTGAACCGGCTGGCATTCCAGAACGTGGCGTAGCCGTATTCGAGGCGGTGCTGGCGCAGGAATGCCAGCAGCGCATCGGTCCGGGCCGGTACCCCCACGGCGAACAGTTTCGCGTCGGGCACGCTGTAGGCCACCGGCGCGCTGCAGGCCAGCAGTACCAGCGTGCCCGCCGCCAGGACGAGGATCGGCCGGGCGGGACCCGGCCGGTCGACGACCAGGCCCGTCGTCATGACCACCAGGCACAGCAGCGGCAGCACGAGGTAGCGGATCGAACCGTCCGGGATATTCGGATCGGACAGCGACGACGTCAGCATCAGGAACAGCGTGATGGCCAGCGCGCTCAGCGAAAATGCCAGCAGCGCCGCCAGTACCGGTTCGCGCGTGTTCCATGCGCGCCGTATCGCCCAGGGCAGGATCACGAACGTCAGCGCCAGTGCGCCAACCAGGCGGGCGGCGACACCGATGCCATACGCGGTCGTCGGTACGCTGCCCACGCGCGGCACGGCGTCGAACAGCATCAGCAGGCCCCGGAGGGTGCGGCCGGCATTGTCGATCATGCCGGGAAGGTCGAGATAGCGAACCTGGGTCAGGCCGGTGGTGGCCGTGGTGGTCGCCAGCGTGAACTGGTGCAGCGCGATGCCGGCGGCGGCAAAGGCCAACAATGCCAGGCCGGTCTTCCAGGCATCGCGTCCCGGCCGCCGGCGGGCGCGCAGCGACGGCAACAGTGCGGCAGCCAGCAGCGGTACCGCATACTGCACCACCGCGCGCTGCGGATTGCCCCAGAACGCCAGCAGCAGCACGAAGCCTGCCGCGGCGGCATAGCGCCAGCGGCGGGTGCCGCCGCTGTTCCCGGCGGCGACGGTGAAGGCGAACAGGTAGGCGCCCATGGCATACAGCAGGCCATAGGCCGCCTGGCCATACAGCGTTTCCGTCATCGTGGCCGACCAGCCAGCCGTCGCGATGACGAGCGTGACCGTGCGGGCCAGGCGCGACTGCCCGAGTGCGCCGCTCAGCATCCACGTCGCATGCAGCACCACGGCGCTGGCCAGCAAGCAGCCGCCGGCATGCACCGCCATGCCGTTCGGCAGGAACGCGGCGAAGGGCAAGGCCATGGTCTGCAGGAACAGCACCCACAGGTCCTTGTTAACGTAGTTCCACTCGGAGGGGAAATACTTGCCGGTTTCGAGGATCTCCTGCGCCAGCAGGTTCATCGCCGCCGCATCGGAATGCAGCAGGTGGCGATAGCCGAAGCACACGTACCAGACGAGCAGTGCGAGGTTGCACAGCAGGACAACACGCAGCAGTGGCAACGCCCACGGCGCGGCCGTGGTTCGGGGAGACTTCATGGCTTGAGCGGACGCAAGGAAACCGGAGATTGTATCCGGGAAATGTCTCTCTGCCAATTTCCCCGCTGTCCGGGTCAGTAACTACTCACTTGCAAGTTACTGTGGTGCGCTCAACAATGTCGGTGCCGTGCGGTACCACGCGCCATCGAGCAGTACCCGCAGCAGCGCCGCGGCGCTGCCGTTCCAGTCGAGCCAGGGCATGGCGCCGGACCGGGGCGCCTGTCCGGCCGCGTGCAGCTCGAGCCAGCAGGCCAGCGCATCGGCCAGCTGGGTGCCGTTGCCGGCTTCGAAGTACCAGGCGTGGTCGCCGGCCACTTCGCGGAACACCGGCAAATCGCGCGCGATGACGGGCAGGCCATGGTGCGCCGCCTCGATCAGCGGCAGGCCGAAGCCTTCGCCCGCGGATGCGGCCAGCAGCGCCGAACTGCACGCATACAGTTGCAGCAGCGTGGCATCGTCGGCGCGCGGCAGCCAGAACAGGCGCTTGCCCGCTTCCGGATGCTGGCGCAGGCGTTCGGCCAGCCGTTCCGTCATCCAGCCGGTCTTGCCGACGATGACGAAGTTGGCGTCGATGCCGCGGCGCCACAGCTGTTCGAACGCATCCAGCGCCTGGGAGTGCATCTTGCGCGGCTCCAGCGTGCCGACCATCAGCAGCGACGGGCGGGCACGCACGTGCGCCAGCAGGGCCTCGTCGGCCGGCGCAGTATCGGCAACTCCGACATCGCTGCCGCCGGCGGGAATGTCGGCGCCCAGGTGGAACCATCCCACCGGCAGCGGTGTCGGCCGCCGCACGTCGTTCTCGCCGATCCAGTCCAGCAGCTCGTCGGCCACGGCGCGCGAGATGCACACCAGGCCATCGGCCGTTTCCGCCACGGTGCGGACCCAGTTGGCGAACCATGGCGCCGCGCCGGGGTTGAACATCTGCGGCTGCGTGATCGGCAGCAGGTCGTAGACGACGAAGTACAGCAGCACGCCGTGGCGGCGCATGTCGGCATACAGCGCGCGGTTGCCGGGCACGTGGTTGGGAGCCAGGTCGAGGCCGAGGAAGATGTCGTCGGCGCGCAGTACCACGGGCTGCGGCGGCTCGGTATCGTCTGCCGTCAGTGGCGCAGAATCAGTATCGCCGCGCAGTGGCGCAGCAGCGGCGCCGCCACGCGCGCCGAAGCCGTGCGCGTAGGCGTAATAGCCGCCGGCGTCGTACACCGGCTCCACCACGCAGCCCGCCGGCGGCGATTTCAGCAGTGCGGCGAGCACGTTGCGCACCACGCGCTGGATGCCGGACTTGTCGTCCGTCTGCACCAGCACGGACAGGTCCACCAGCAACTGGGGCCGCGGATCAGGCCGCATGGCGACGATCCACCATGTTGTCCACGGCTTCGGCGGCGATGAAGGCAGGCAGCCCGCTGGCCAGCGCGGCGAACAGGATGGCCGGGTCGCCGGTGCCCCGGTCCAGCACCAGCGAGGCGCCGGCCAGCGGCGCCAGCGCATCCGCCCCGGCCGGCAGCTGGTCCGCCAGCATCGGCGTGCCGGCGCTGCCGTGGGCCCGCGGCGGCACCGCGCCGGCCCACGGCAGGTCGGCGGCGCCGGCCAGTTCGGCGCGCAGCACGGTGGCATTGCCGGCCAGGCCGGACGGCATGGCGCCTTCGTCCGGCAGCAGCCGCACGGTGGCGCAATGCAGGCCGCGGTTCGACTGGGCCTGCGGCGGCGTGCCGTCGTCGGCGGCGCCGCAGAACATCAGGAAGCTGTCGTGCGGGTGGAATTCGATCACGCTGTCGTCCAGCACCAGTTCCGGGCGGTCGATCAGCCGGTCCAGCGTGTAGCGGCGGGCGTAGCGGAACACGCCGCGCTCGTCGCGCCGTACCGGTTCGACCCGGTAGCCGGGCGGCGGCGCCTGCAGCAGGCGCCGCACCAGGCTGCGCTGGGCGGCGGCCTGGGCTTCCGGGCGGGTGCCGGCGATCAGGTCGTCCACGTCGATCAGCAACTGGCGCTTGCCGCGCACCAGCCGGTTGGTGGCGATGCACAGGGCGGTCTGCGCGAGGTCGTCCTCGGACGGTTCGGCGGCCGTGCCGATCGCGCCCAGCGACGCCATCAGCTCGCGGTAGCGCGCGCCGGCGCTGTCGTGCGCGAAGCGCTCGATCGTGTCGCGGTACATCGCGCCGATGTGGGCCGGGTGGTGCACCTTGCGCATATAGGCGCCGGCACGCTGCGACAGGTCCTGCGCCATCTGCCGGTCATGCCGCAGGCGCAGGATCGCGTCGGCCAGTTCCTGCTCGGTGAACTGGTCCGGCAGCTTGATCGCCACGTCGTCGGCCACTTCGGCGGCGGAACCGTGCGCGTTGATGACCGTCGGCAGCCGGTAGGCCAGGCAGTCGAGCACCGTGGCCGAGGTTTCGCCGCGCGAGCGGCTGCGCAGCTGCACGGCGCAATCGGCCGCGGCCAGGTACAGACGGTACAGTTCCTGCGACGCGAAGCCGGTGATCCTGATGCGCGGATGGTCGCCGATGCGCGCCACCAGGTCGCGGCCGAACTGCAGGATGTTGTTCTCGCCGACGAATACCAGGTGGCAGCGCTCGTCGCTGCCCAGGCTGCTGTTCAGCCACGCTTCGAGCAGCTTGTCGTTGCACTTGGTCAGGCCGAGCAGGCCGAAGGTGCAGACCACGAAATCGCCGTCGGCGATGCCCAGCTTGCGGCGCGCGCCGTCGCGGTCGATGTGGCCGGGCAGCACGCGCAGCAGCGGGATCATCTGCCAGTCGGCGGCCGTGCCGGCGCCGTACCAGGCATCGGCCAGTTCGCGCGAATGCTCGGAGTGCACGATCATGCCGGAAGCCTGCGACAGCACCGCTTGGTTCGCCGGGCACTGGTACAGCGAGTATTCGCGGCCGTGCACGATCTCGTCGGTCAGCGCGTAATAGCCGTGCGATTCGTAGATGGCGCGGCAGTAGGCGTTCGGATACGGCGCCGCCGGTTCCAGGTAGTTGACGATCCCGGACAGGAAGAAGTCGTGCAGCACGACGATGCCGGGGTGGCGTTCCAGCAGGCCGAACATATGGCTGTGGAACGAGGAATTGCCGAAGTGGTAGAGGATGCGGTCGAACTCGTGCGCATGGTCGTCGAACCAGGCCACGCTGCGTTGCGGGAAGTTGGCGGCAACCCACGTGTCGGTCAGCGTGTCCTGAGCGAGGATCACGTCGATGTCGTAGTAGCGGGCCAGTTCCGGCAACAGCTCGGCGCTGTAGTCGGCGATGCCGGAGCGCTCCGGCGGCAGCGGCGACACATAGGCCAGGCGGCGGCGGCGCGCCGGCGCGGCCGGCTCCAGTGCCGCCACGGCCTGGCGCGCAGGCGCGGCGCGCCGGTGCACGTCCTCGAACGCTTCCAGCGTGCGGCGGGCGCTTTCGTCCCACGAGAACAGCTTCGCCTGCCGCAGGCCGTGTTCGCGCAGGCTCTGCGCGAACTGCTCGTCGCCCAGCACCGCCTGCATGTGCGCCGCGATGTCGTCCACCCGTCCTGGGTCGAACAGGGCATCGGGGCGGCCGATCACTTCCGGGATGCTGGTGGTGTTCGAGCCGATCACCGGCGCGCCGCACGCCATCGCTTCCAGCGCCGGCAGGCCGAAGCCTTCCTGCAGCGAAGGGAACACGAACAGCGCGGTGCTGTTGTACAGCGCCACCAGGTCGGCATCGGGCACGAAGCCGGTCAGCACCAGGTCGCCGCGCGGCACGCCCGCGGCCTCGGCATGGCGCTGCAGGCGGATGCGGTCGCCTTCGTGCACGTTGCAGACGATCGCCAGCTGGTAGCGCCGGCGCGTGTCGGCCGGCAGCGCGGCGTAGGCCGTGATCAGCCCCTCGATGTTCTTGCGGTAGTCGATGCCGCCGGTGTACATGATGAATTCGCGGTGCAGCCCGTAGCGCTGGCGCAGCGCCTCGCGCTCGGCCGGTGCCAGCGGCTGCGGCTGGAAGATGTCGTCCACGGCCGAGGAAATGTTGACCACCCGGTCCTGCGGCAACTGCAGCACCGAAACCGCTTCGTCGGCCGTGTAGCCGGAAATCCCCAGCAGCAGTTCAGCATTCTTCAGGCCCTGCAGCTTGCGGTAGTACCAGTTCGCCACGTGCGGCTCGGCCAGGTATTTTTCCTTGGCCTGAAGGGGAATCAGGTCGTACAGCGTGACCGCCGTGTCGAAGCGCCCGGTGCCGTGCGCCACCGAGGCCACGGCGTTGTCGCCCAGGCCTTCGAACAGGCTGGCCACGTGCACCACGTCCGGCTTCAGGCTGGCGATGAAGTGCTCGCGCAGCTGCTCGGCGGCGCGGATGCGCCAGGCATTGGCCTTGTCGTATTCGGCGATCGGCGCCGGCACGTCGAAGGTGTGGATGCGGGAGGCGGGCAGCAGGCCGTCGAATGCGCGGCGCAGGCTCGCGATGCTGTCCGGGAAATGGTTGTTCAGGACGAGGTGCAGCTCATGGGGTCCGGCGCGCCGGGCCATGGCGGTGGCCAGCGCCAGCGAATAGCGGCCGATGCCGCGGTTGGCGGAAGAAGCCTGGCTGGCCTGCAGGTCGATGACGATGCGCATGGTGATTCCGTTACAGGTTGCGTTGGCCGCGCACGGAGCGGCGCAAATGGTCGAGGGCCTGGCGTGCCGGCGCCGGCATGGCGCTGGTGTCGGCCATGGCCACGGCGGCCGGCGTGCCCGCCTTGTCCTTGGTGCGCAGTGCCACGGTGCGCGCCAGCACCATCAGGCGGGGATAGCGGGCGATCGCGCTGCGCAGGTAGAACGACAGCTTCGGGCGTGCCACCACGAAGGCCAGGCCGGCCTTCAGCACGCGCACCACCGAGCCGCGCACCACGCGCACCGCGCTGCCTGCGGCGTTGCCGGCCAGCGCCGTGCCGCGCCGGCGCACCTTGCCGGCGATGCGGCGGGCGCGGCGCACCGCACCGCGCGCCAGCCGGTTGCCGTCGCGCAGTGGCCGCGTGACGCGCCATGACAGGCTGGCCTGGGTGGCATGCAGGATGGCATTCACCTGCATGCCCCATTCCGCATTGGCGCGCAGCTGTTCGTCGAGGGCTCGCAGCTGCGCGTTTTTCGCGGCCAGTTCCTCCGCGTCGCGCGCGGCCTGCGCGGCGAGGCGCTGCGCATTGGCGAGCGCGTCGTCGTGCTCGCGGCGCCGCGCATCGACCCATGCCATGGTTTCCTGCAGGCGGGCGGCCGCCTCGGCGGCCTGCTGCCGCGCATCGGCAACCGTGGCGCGCATCGCGGCCAGCGGGTGGGAAAGCGGGTGGTCCTCGCACAGCACGAAGCCGTCGCCGGCATTGGCCGGCGTGGCCAGCAGCGGTGCCAGGCCGATGTGTTCCTCGGCCACGAAATAGTGATTGACGCCGTCGTCGAACGCCAGCGCATAGCGCGCGCCGGCCAGCACCGCCGCCGGCGCGCGGCCATGGTGGCGCAGCACCACGACCAGCGGGCGCCAGCGCGCCCAGTCCATCGCCGCGGCAACCTCGTCCTCGGTACCGCCGGCGCTGATGCGCAGCAGGTGCACGGGGCCGCTCGCATGCTGCTCGCACAGTTGCGCCAGCGTGGCGGCCGGGGTCTGGCGCATGCGCACGCGCAGGCCCTGCGCCGCCAGTTGCGCGGCGCGTGCCGCATCCAGGCCGGATGGGCCGCCTTCGGCCTCGTAGAACAGCACGTCGCCCGCGGTGGCCGCGGCGGCCACCTGCAGGTTGATGTCGGCAGGGCGCGCGCGGCGCAATGCGGCCTGGTGCGCCTGGCCCGGCTCGACGTTGATGCCGCGCCAGCCCCGTTCGTACAGCGCGCGGGTGACGGAGCCGGTCAGCGGGTCGCCCGCGCCGACGTCGATGTAGAAGCCGCTGTCGACATGGTGCAGCACACGCCGCAGCAGCACGTCTTCCAGGTTGCCGGCATACGAGGTAAAAGTCATGTTCTCACGCTCCGGTGCGTTGCAGGGTGATCCGCGGTTCCAGCCAGGCCACGCCCTCGAAGTACTTGCGGCTCATGTTCAGCACGGTGAACACGAGCGCCAGGTCGCGCCATTCGTAGTTGTCGGTCAGGTGGGTGTCGTTGCTGTGCAGCGAGGTGGCCACCGAGTAGTGGCCCAGGCCCACGTTCAGCGGGAAGCGGAAGTCGAACACCAGCTCGGCGCCCGGCACCAGGTCTTCGACGGGCACGCCCATGTGGAACGTGTTGGTGCCGAACACGTTCTGGCCCAGCCGGTCCTTGATGCGGTAGCCCAGCGTGAGGTTCGGCAGCGGTGCGTGGATCGCCACCGTGATGCGCAGCGTGACGTCGGTGCCCACGTCGTGCACCTCGGCCCGTTCGCCGGCGGCATTGAGCAGCGCGATGTCGCGCACCGTCGCTTCGCCAGTGCCGGAAATCGTCTGCACCTTGCCGCTTTCATGGGTTTCCTGGCGCACCGTGCTGCTTTCGCGTTCGGCGATCATGGCGTTGTAGTAATCCATGATCTCTTCCGGCTTGCCTTCCTTGCTGATGCGGCCGCCGTCGAGCAGGATGGCGCGGTCGCACACGGACTGGATCGCGCTCTTGTCGTGCGAGACGATCAGCAGCGTGGTGCCCTGTTCGCGGAAGGCGCGGATGCGCTCGAAGCTCTTGTGCTGGAAGTAGGCGTCGCCCACCGACAGTGCCTCGTCGACGATCAGGATGTCCGGCCGCTTGGCCGTGGCCACGCTGAACGCGAGCCGCATCTGCATGCCGCTCGAATACACGCGCACCGGCTGGTCGATGTATTCGCCGATCTCGGCGAACGCCTCGATCTCGGGCATCGCGCGGGTCAGTTCGTCCACGGTCAGGCCGATCAGCTGGCCGGCCATGAACACGTTCTGGCGGCCCGTGAAATCGGGGTGGAAGCCCATGCCCAGTTCCAGCATCGCCGCCACCCGGCCATGCATCGCCACGTGGCCCATGGTCGGCACGGCGGTGCCCGTGATCAGCTTCAGCAGCGTGCTCTTGCCGGCGCCGTTGATGCCGATGATGCCCAGCGCTTCGCCGGGGTGCAGCGTGAAGCCGATATCGCGCAGCACCCAGACTTCCTGGTGGCGCGGTTTGCCGAACGGGACGATCCATTCGAGCAGCCGCGCGCGGTGGCTGGGATAACGCTTGAAGGCCTTGCCCAGGCCGAGTACTTCGAGGGTGCCGTTCACAGCTGATCCACCATTTCTCCCGCGCGCTTGCGGAACAGGTGCATGGCAAGCATGCACAGCAACAGCGCCACCAGCGCCACCGGCCACAGCGTGGACCAGTCGGGCCAGCGGTGGCGTACCAGGATGTCCTGCGCCGCGCCGATCACCGGCGCCATCGGGTTCCAGCGCAGCAGGTCGCGGATGTGCTCGGGCAGCACGGTGACCGGGTACACCACGGGCGTGAACCAGAACCAGAACTGCAGCAGGATCGCGAAGAACTGGCCGACGTCGCGGAAGAACACGTTGAGTACGCCGAGGATGATGCCCAGGCCGATCGCGAACGCGACCATGACAAGGTACACGGGCACCAGCGCCACGTAGGGCAGGCCGGGGAAGTTGCCGGAGAGGACGAGGAAGACGGTGAACAGCCCGAAGATGATGCCGAAATTGATGCCGGCGTTGGCCACCACGATGATCGGCAGGCAGATGCGCGGGAAGCTGATCTTCTTGATCAGCCCCGCGTTCTCGATGAACATCGTCTGCGCCCGGCTGGCGATCTCGGAGAACAGGCCCCAGCTCAGCACGCCCGCGCACAGGTAGATGCTGTAGGCGAATTCGGCATTGGTGTCCGGCAGCCGCGAGCGCATCACCTGGGAAAAGATCACCGTGTAGACGACGATCATGGCCAGCGGATTAAGCACGGTCCAGGCCGCGCCGAGGATGGAATTGCGGTACTTGGTCTGGAATTCGCGCTGGACGCTGCCGGCGATGAAACCGCGGTAGCGGGATATGAGTTGCAGCCTGGCGTTCATGGGCGGGTCGGCGCGGCGCGGAACGAGGCTGGCATAGGCTGGTTCGATGTCATCGTCGCAATAGTCGAAAGGCGGGAATTATACCCGACAGGCAACGCTGGCCGAACCGCAACAATTGTAAGAAGTGTAAACAGGAAGAGTCTGCAGGGCCTGGTACAAGCGCAGTATGAATGTACTGCAGGCGTGCGCTCAGGCGCCGTCCACCAGCTTTTGCAGGCCCTGCGGATCGAGGATCAGCAGCCGGTTCGCTTCCTTTTGCACGATGCCTTTTTGCGCCAGCGTCAGCAGCGCGCGGGTGACCGTTTCGCGGCTGGTGTTGATCATGTTGGCGATATCCTGGTGGGTGGGCAGGTTTTCCACCACGTCCGGCGCGCCGTTCGGCTGGCTCTTCTTCAGCACCGACAGGAAGGTGAAGATCCGGCGCGAGGTATTGTTAATGGAGAGCAGGGTGCGGAATTCCGAGTCGCGCTGGATCTTCTCGGCCAGGTGGCGCAGCATCATGTTGGCGACCGGCGGCGAGTGCGAGAACAGGTGCAGCGCCACGGGTGCCGGCAGGAACGCCACCAGCACGTCCGACATGGCCACCACCGACGCGGTGCGGGTGGAATTGTTGATGACGGCGATCTCGCCGAAGAAGTCGCCGGGATTGAGCATGCGCAGGCCCACCGCCCGGCCGTCCTCGGTCACGTCGATCACCTGCATCTGGCCCAGCAGCAGGAACAGCAGGCCATCGCCGCTGCCGCCCTTGTGCAGTACCACGTCACGCTTGCTGTAATGGCGCAGGCGCAGGTTGGCCTTGACCATGCTCATTTCGTCTTCGCTGAGCTCGGCCAGCAGGGGAATCTTGCGGAGGTAGACAAAGCCCTTCCCGCCGGCAGCGTCTTTCTCGCCACGCCGGACCCGGACCGGCGTGCCGGTGGCCTGCTGCGTCGGGTCAATAATGTCGTCGTTGGAGCTGCTCATCGGTACCCGTCACCGTATCTTTTGCCGTATCTGTTGCCGTATTTGTTGCCGTATTTGTGCGGTACTTGTTGCCGTCTCTGTCACCGTCTCTGTTACCGTATTTCTTGCCGAATCCATTACATCATCCATAGCGCCAGTACGGCGGCCACGGCGATGCCGGCCGCGTTGGCCGCCATGTCGCGCCAGCAAAAACTGCGGTCCGGCAGCCACTGCTGCAATACCTCGATCAGCCAGCCCGCCAGCAGCAGGCCGCCGATCCACCACAGCAGCGCCGTCTTCGTCCCGGCCACGCGCGACGCCAGCAGCGTGAGCACGGCAAATGCGGTGAAGTGCATCACCTTGTCGTTCGGCAGCGGCGGCAGCCAGCGGTTCGGCACCAGGCAACCCAGCAACACCGCCGCTGCGGCCGCGCCGAACAGCCACCATTCCAACCCCATCGATTCTCCGCTTTCCCTGACGATTCTAGTTCCCGCCGTACCACTGCCAGCTCAGGTGCAGTTGGCGCGCATCATACTGGAAAATCGAAATGTTCTCGCGATCGAAGGCGCCGCGCCACTCCAGCTGCAGCACGGAGCGCTGGCTGACCGGCCACGTCAGCGCCATGCGCGCCGTGCGCGTGCGCTGCCGCCGGACGATGTCGATCAGCCCGGGGGAATAGGCGTCATCGCCATGCCAGCGCTGGTCGACCAGGTCCAGTTCGCCGCCCAGCTTGTCATACAGCGGCGAGCGCAGGAACAGCGCGGCGTTGTAGCCGCGGCGGTCGCCCCCCGGGCGCTCGCCGATCGCGTGGTCGCGCAGCGTGCCGATGCTGAACTGGGCCGACCGGCCACGGTCGCGCCATCCGGCGATGGCGCGCAATTCCATCGTGTTCGAATCGAAGTTGCTGATGGTCTTGAAGCTCGAATGGCCAATGCCGCCCAGCACGGACAGTTCCCAGCCCTTCGGCAGCGGCAGCGGCGGCGTCACACGCAGCTGGGCCTGGCCCAGTGTCTGGTACAGTTTTCCGCCCAGGCTTTGCAGGCCGGCGGTGCCGATCGCGCGGAAGCGCCAGCGCGCCATCCGCCACGGGTGTTCCAGGCCCACGAACAGCGACGCCGTATCGTAGTCGCGCACACTGTCGTGCCGGCGCGCCGCGCCCAGCACGTACAGCATGTCGCCGGCCGAGGACAGGTCGCGCATGTAGTCGCCGGACAGCGTGGTGTAGCCATCGCGCCTTGGCAGGTATTCCGGCAGCAGCTCCAGGGAGCCGCCCGTGCTTTCGAAATACGGGTTGCTGGCACCCTGGTTCACGTTGCTGTCGTGGCCGCGCCCGCCCGCCAGGCGCCACTGCACGCGCGGCTGCCAGCCCGCGCATCCCTGCTGGCGCTGCTGGTTGATGACGTCGCGCACGGAGGCCGGCGGATCGAAGCGTTCCTCGATCTCCAGGTACAGCTGCTCGGCCGTTTCCTTGCGGCCCAGCACGCAGTTCAGGTGGGCCAGGTCGAGCCAGTCGCCCGGCTGCTGCGGGCCGCGGCGCGTCATCTCGGCCAGTGCCGCCTCGGCTTCGTCCTGCCGGCCGGCGGCAATCGCGCCCATCGCTTCGGCATACAGGTCGCTCGGCGCAGCCGCGGGCGGGGCCGCCATGCCGGCCGGCGGCGCCAGCGATGCCAGCAATGCCAGCAATGCCGCGCCAGGCGAAATCCTTGCAAACAGCCTGGAGGCGAGCGTCATGACGCCTCCCTTGCCACACGATCGGCGGACGCGGAGCCGGCGAGCACCGCCAGCGTATGCAGTGCCGTGTGCTCATGGCGCCCGCGCAGCAGCATGTCGCCGATCGGCACGAGCCGGTGCCGGCGCGCGCGGCTGGCCGTACCGGGGCCGATGATCACGTCGTGCGGCAGGTCGCGCGCCGCTGTTTCCAGCCGCGACGCCACGTTCACGCTGTCGCCCACCGCCGTATAGATGCTGCGGGCGCTCGAGCCGAAGTCGCCCGCCATGGCTTCGCCGCTCTCGATGCCGATCCGCACGCGCACCGGCGCGTGGCCGTGGCGGCGCCGGACGGCGTTGAACGCGGCGACTTCGCGCACGATCGCCAGCGCGGCATCCAGCGCCAGGTCGGCATGGTCGTCGACCGGCAGTGGCGCGCCCCAGAAGGTGACGAGGCCGTCGCCGGTAAACTTGTCGAGCGTGCCGCGGTGCGCCAGCACCGGGCGGGTCAGGCAGTCGAGAAAGTCGCGGGTCAGTTCGGCTGCCTGTTCCACCGGCAGCGATTCCACGTGGCCGGTATAGCCTTCCATGTCGGCAATCAGTGTCGTCACGTCCTGCCGCGATGGCGCCAGTGTCGTGTCCAGGTCGCGCTTGAGCAGTTCGTTGACGACCGCGTCCGCCACGTATTGGCGCAACGTGCCCAGCAGGCGGTGCGAATGGCGCTGCGCGAACTGCCAGGCCAGCGGCACGGCCACGGCCAGCAGGAACAGGTTGGTGAACAGCGGGCCGGTGACCGAGAATGCGGCATCGCGCGGTACCAGCCACCAGGCCGCCGCCAGCCACAGTGCCGACGCGCCCAGCAGCAGCGCCACGTTGGCCAGCGCCGACAGCCGGGGCAGCGTCAGCAGCGTGGCGCCCGCCACGACCGCACTGAACAGCATGGCGATGATGGCGCCGGGCAGCGGCGCGGGTGCCTGGCCATCGCGGATGTCGAGCTGCTCGGTCAACGCTGCCGCGTGCACCAGCATGCCGCTGGTCGATGGCGAAAGGGGCGTGGCGACGCGGTCGGACAGGCCCAGCGACGACGAGCCGATCAGCACCAGCGTGTGGCGCAGCAGGTCGGCCGGCGCGCTGCCGTCGAGCACCATCGCGGCGGGTATCACCGTGTAGGCTTCCCAGGCCTTGCGGTACGCGAGGCGCTGCAGGCCGGTGCCATCGCCCAGCCCGCCCCGGGGACCGCCCGCCAGCCGGGGCGCGGCCACGCCGCCGCAGCAGCGCAGCAGCGCAAGCGACAGGGTAGGGTAGTCCTGGCCGCCGAAGCGGGTCAGCACGGGCAGGTGCCGGATCATGCCGTCGCGGTCCGGCACGAAGCCGATATTGCCCACGTGGGCGGCCTGCGCCAGCGCGGCATGGTTGGCGATGTAGCCGCTGGCGGCCACTGCCGGGCGCGCCGGCACGGCCGGCATGCCGGCGCCGGGCACGCCCACGCGCAGCGGCAGGTTGCCCCGGTAGTCGAACGCGTGCGGCACCACCAGCGGCGAGAAGCGTGCCAGTGCCGCCAGGCGGGCATCGCCGCCGGCGTCGGCCGGCTCGGGCAGCACCAGGTCGAGCGCCACGCCGCGCACTTCATATTGGGACGACAGCAGCTCCAGCAGGCTGGCCAGCCGTTCGCGCGGCCACGGCCACGGGCCCAGGGCAGCCAGGCTGCGCTCGTCGATGTCGACGATGGCCAGCCGGGTCTCCGGTGCGGTGGAGGCCTGCGCCCGCAATATTCCGTCGCGCAGCCATTCGTCCGCCGGCAGTGCATCGGTGCCTTCCGCGCGCCACTGTGCGCCAACGCTCAGCAGTACCGCGAGCGTGGCGGTCAGTACCCGCAGCATCGAAGCGGCTGGCACATGGCGGATCGGGGCAAACTTCATACGGACAGGGTGGCGAGGTGAAGACGGTAATATGCAGGGTTGGGAAATCACGAACCGGCGACATCGTGTAACCGGTATCGGGACCGGCGAGTATAGGGCAAGCGTTCGCGTGGGTCAGCATGTTTGCCCCGCAAATCCTCGTATTGGCCCCATAAACCTTTGTATTGTGGCACGAAGTGAAATTCCGTGTGGCAATTTTTATATCGGGTTGTTGCCAAAACGCTATTCGTTAGCATTGGTAACAGGCTTTGCATCGGCATTGGTTTATCGTTACTTTACGACACTGAGCCAAGTTACCATGGAAATTGTGATGACCGTCACAAATCATGTGAGGTTGCTGGCGCAGAATACCCAAGAAGGAGTTTGCCTATGTCGTTCTACCCACAGTCGCCGGTTTGTCGCCCCGCGTCCGCCGTGCTGGCGGTGGCGGC
Source organism: Pseudoduganella umbonata (assembly GCF_014192225.1). Classification (GTDB taxonomy): domain Bacteria; phylum Pseudomonadota; class Gammaproteobacteria; order Burkholderiales; family Burkholderiaceae_D; genus Rugamonas; species Rugamonas umbonata. The sequence goes on from NZ_JACHXS010000002.1 coordinate 725,914, forward strand.
GTTTGTCTTGAGTGCCGGCGCCTGGGCGGCCGAAGCGGGCCGCGTCGTCTTTGTGTCCGGCGAAGCGGGCACCGTGGGCAAGCCGCTGGCTGTCGGCGATGCGGTGCAGGAAGGTGATGAACTCGTCACCGGCAAGAACGGCTATGTCTATGTGCGCACCGTCGACCAGGGCCTGCTGATCCTGCGTCCCTCGAGCAAGGCACGCATCGTGCAATACCATGTGGATACGCAGGTGCCGGAAAATACCCGCGTCAAGCTGGAGCTGGTGACGGGCGTGGCGCGTGCCGTCTCCGGTGAGGCGGTCAAGAAAGCCCGCCAGAATTTCCGCTTCAATACGCCAGTCGCCGCCATCGGCGTGCGGGGCACGGACTTCACTGTCTTTACCGACCAGGAAACGTCGAGCGTGGCGGTGACCGCCGGCGCCGTCGTCGTCAGCGGTTTCGGCGGCAATTGCGCGCCGGGCGGCACGGGGCCCTGCGAACATGCCGCCAGCCGCGAGCTGGCCGCCGGGCAGCCGGGCCAGATGCTGCAGGTGCGTCGCGGCCAGACCCAGCCGCGCCTGACCGTGGGCGGCAGTACGCCAAATACCGTGGCGCCGCCGCGTAACGACGAGCCGGTAGCGAAAGCCGACGGTGTCCAGGGCGTCCCCGTGCTCGATCCGTTGAAGGCGGACCTGCTCAACCAGAGCGTGGTGCGGCAAAACAATGTGCCCCAGCAGCCTGAGCCGCAGCCGCTGCCTCCGCAGATCGGTCCGTCGACGCCGATCGTCGAGGTGCCGCCGGAGCTGCCGCAGGCGCAGCTGCTGTGGGGCCGCTGGGAAGCCGTCAACGGCAAGGCGCCCACGCTGGCAGCTGCCGATACCGCTGCGGCCACGCCAGTGGCGCGCAGCGGTTCGTATGCCATTTACCGCACGCCAGGCACCACGTTCCAGTCGCCCGAGCAGGGCAGTATTGGTTTCTCGCTGGCCCAGAGCGAGGCCATCGTGCGCAACGAGGCGACGTCCGCCGTCACCATGGCGACGCTGCAGAACGGTAAATTGAATGTTGATTTTGGCAAGGCGACATTCGCCACGTCTTTTGACCTGATTGATAATCAGCAAACTTTTGCTTTGCAAGCTGAAGGCAAGGTTTCCCGCGATGGGCAGTTGAGCGGTAATAGCCAGTTCAATAAGCCTACTAATATGAATGTCACCGGCGCAATAGCCGGGCCCGATGGCAGCAGCGCCGCGTATATATTCTCTTCGCGGCTCGACCCGGCGCGCGTTGCCAATGGTGTAACACAGTGGGTTAAATGATTTCCGAGTTTTAATATTCGGATTAAGCGCGGCAGTCAGCCGCGTTTTTTTTGATGGGTGTTACGAATGGGACGAGTATTGATTTCCCAACGTTGATCTCCCATAATGCGCTGCGGTGAAAAATTGTGGTTTATTTTATGATTTTCGAAGAATTCCGTTGTTCGGTGTGACGCTCGTCACATTTCGCGTCTGGGTCTTCTGCCATTATGGCGACCGTAGCACTGCAAGCAAGAGAGTTCGAACTACTGCAGTTTTGAATCTTATTGATTACCCCCTAGGAGTTTTCTGAATGTCTATCCAATCCGATATCCAAGCACTGTACATCGCTTACTTCAACCGCCCTGCCGATTTCCTGGGTCTGCAGTATTGGGAAGAGCAAGTCGCCAAAGCTGGCGGCAACGTTGCTGCAGTGGCTGACGCATTCGCCGCATCGCCCGAGTACACGTCCCTGTACGAAGACAAGTCGTCCGCCGAGATCATCGACACGATCTACGACAACCTGTTCGGCCGTCCTGCGGAACCGGACGCGATTTCGTACTGGGGTACGCGCCTGGACAACGGCACGTTCACCATTGGTAACATCGCCAACTCGATCCTGGTAGGCGCGCAGAACGCCGACAAGGAAGCCATCGAAAACAAGAAAGTGGCTGCCCAGGCCTTCTACGACTCCCTGGATACCACCGCTGAAATCAAGGCCTACGAGGCAAATAGCGCCGCCGTGCGTGACTGGCTGAAAGGCATCACCACCGACGAATCGCTGACGGCCGCTACGACCGCTACCGCCCTGGCAGCCCTGACGCAAGAAGTCATCGCTGGCGGCGCAGGCACCGGCACGACCTTCGACCTGACCATTGGCGTCGACACGCTGCCGGGCACCGCTGCGAACGACACGTTCAACGCAACCGTGACCGCTGACGGCTTCACGCTGGGCAGCCTGGATTCGATCGACGGCGGCAGCGGCAACGACGCGCTGGTCATCACCGACCAGAAAGGCGGCTCGATCGTTCTGGGCAGCGCAACCGTCAAGAACGTTGAATCGCTGACGATCCGCTCGGGTGGCGACTTCGCCGTGTCTGAAGACGTCGTTAACAATGAGCTGGATATCACTGGCTGGACCGGCCTGACCCGCGCATCGATCGAGCTGACCTCCACCGACGACGTGAAAATCACGGCAGGTACCGACACGGCCATCACCCTGACCGACAAGGGCGATGCCAACACCACTATCGAAGGCGGCGGCGGTGCCATCGTTGTCAACACGAAAGGCAATGCAACCGTCGGTGGTACCGACGCCAATGCCTACACCTCCGTGACGATCACCGGCGCGGCAGAAGTCAACGTCACCGACAACAGCGGCGCAAGCAAGGCCGTTGGCACGAAGCTGACCACCGTTACCCTGGACGGCATTACCGCCGCCTCGACGGTTACCGGCAAAGGCGTGACCACGCTGAACCTGGCAAACATCGCAGGCCAGGACGTTACCCTGGTCAACGAAACCGCCAAGCATGCCCTGACGCTGAACCTGGATGCAGTGGTTGTTGATGATAACGACACCGACGAAGTTACGACCGACGACGTGTACGGCATCGTGACCGATGCAGCTGCTACGTCCGTAACGATCAATGCAACCGACGACAGCGCGATCGTCCTGGCAGCTGAGAAGGCCACCACGCTGACCGTAGCTGGCGCAGGTGACCTGACCTTGGTCGCTGATGCTAATGCGGATGCGACGGCTGATGCAGACTACTCGGCACTGACCACCGTAACCTTCACCGGTTCCGGCAAGTTCACCGCCGACCTGTCGGGCGCTACTGAACTGGCGTCCGTCAACTCGTCGACCGGCACCGGCACGCTGGACGTGACGATTGCCGGCACGAACGGCGCTGAAACCCCTGCCGCACAGTCCGTAACGGGTGGCGCAGGCGACGATAAAGTCACCATCACCGGCACGCTGGGCAAGGGCTCGACCCTGTCGCTGGGCGCTGGTTCCGACACCGTTGCATTCTCCGGTGATGACGCCCAGATCCTCGCAGCAGCAGTGGTCGATGCTGGCGCCGGCGTCGATACGCTGAGCCTGACCGTGGTGGATGCTTCCAACGTGGGCGCGTTCAAGAACTTCGAACAGTTCGACGTGGCTGGTGCTGCCGGCCAGTTCGACCAGGACATCCTGGATGCGAAAAACAACGTGACCGGCTTCGTCGGCACCGCTGCAGCAGCAGCCGGCGCTGAGCTGTTGAACCTGGGCGCGAATGTCGGCTTCACCGTGCTGGGCACCATGGGCACCGAAGAGCTGACGCTGACCCAGGCAACCGCTGGCGCGATTACCATCACGTCGAACGTGGATGCGGAAGAAGATGATGGCCTGATGGAAACCACCGCTGCGTTCATCACGAATGCAACGTCGGCAACGCTGGTCTTCAACAACGACAACGTCGATGAAGAAGACAACACCGCTGCCCTGAGCCTGACCGGCACGGCACTGAAGACGGTGGCAATCACCTCCGGCGGTTCCGAAGTGGTCAACTCGGCAACCGTGTCCGGCGATGACACGCTGACCGGCATCACCGTGACCGGCGCCCAGCACCTCGAGCTGACCGCAACGATCACCGGCGACACCAACAAGCTGACGTCGGTCGACGCTTCGGCAGCAACCGGCGGCGTGACCGTCACGCTGAACGAGCTGGCTGCTTCGGCAACCGTCAAGCTGGGTTCGGGCGACGACATCATCAACCTGGACGACTCCGTGACGTCGACGACGTTCGCTACGGTGAACGCGGCTGAAAAAGCTGCCAACAACGAGCAGACCGAGCAGTCGAACTTCGACGTGTTCGCCCTGGCCAGTGCAGTGGTCGCTGAAAATCACGAAGCTGAAGTGGCTGGCGCCTACTCGATCGAAGACGGCCTTTACACGCTGGGAACTGGCGCAACCACGCTGGGTGAAGTTCTGACCCAGCTGGCCACGAACGTGGAAGTCAACGGCGCTGTCGTGTTCACCTTCGGCACGGGTACCTACCTGTACGCCGCTGGTGAGACGACCGAGCAAGGCGATGACGCAATCATCAAGCTGACCGGCACCACCGGTATCGACGGCCTGGGCGCACTGGCCGACGGCCAGCTGTACTTGGTTGGCTAATAGCTGATCTCAGGGGCCGGCTTGCCGGTTCCTGGCTGATCCAGAGCCCCGCTTTCGCGAGAAAGCGGGGCTTTTTTCATGTTCGGTCGAATAGGTCAGGCATTGCCGCCCCGAAACGCTCCGCTACCCAGTTTGTTGCTTCATGCAACGATATGTGATTTGCGTCACAAATCTGACGCGTTTTGGTTCATAATAGCGCAGCCCGGCGATATGCCGCGCTGCGCTATTGCTTTTTAAGTAAGTAAAGCGCATCCACCGCGCGCAGCGGTTCCCATGCATGACTTTGCGTGATTACATGAAAAACAAATTCTCCAAACCACTCAACGAGATCGAACAGGTCTTGTACTCGCTGAAGCGCACGTTCCTGACGGTCGGTGCCTTCAGCGCCATCAGCAACCTGCTGATGCTGGCCCCGTCGCTGTACATGCTGCAGGTCTATGACCGCGTGCTGACCAGCCGTAACGAATACACGCTGCTGATGCTGACCCTGCTGATGCTGGGCGCCTACATGGTGATCGCCCTGCTGGAACTGATCCGCAGCTTCGTGCTGATCCGCGTCGGCGCGAAATTCGACATGGAAATCAACAAGCGCGTGTATTCCGCCGCGTTCGAACAGAACCTGAAGCGGGTTGGCACCAATGCCGGCCAGGCGCTGAGCGACCTGACCAATATCCGCCAGTTCCTCACCGGGAACGGCTTGTTCGCATTCTTCGATGCGCCGTGGGCGCCGATCTACCTGATCGTCATTTTCATCTTCTCGCCCTGGCTGGGCCTGTTCGCGCTGTGCGGCACCCTCGTGCTCGTGGCGCTCGCCTTCCTCAACGAGAAAGTCGTGCGCAAGCCGCTGTCCGATGCGAATAGCCTGGCCATCGCGTCCAGCACGACCGCCACGAACAACCTGCGCAATGCCGAAGTGATCGAATCGATGGGCATGCTGCCCAACCTGATGGGCCGCTGGTTCAAGACCCATGGCAAGTTCCTGCATGCGCAGGCGGACGCCAGCGAGAAAGCCGGCCGTATCCAGGCCGTGACGAAGTTCGTGCAGCTGTCGTTGCAATCGCTGGTGCTGGGCGTCGGTGCGCTGCTGGTGCTGGAAAACCAGATGACGGCTGGCATGATGATTGCCGCGTCGATCCTGGTCGGCCGCGCGCTGGGTCCTACGCAGCAGGTGATCGGCGTGTGGAAAACCTGGAGCACCACCCGCAGTGCCTACGGCCGCCTGGTCGAACTGCTGGCGCTGAACCCGAAACGCGAAGTGGGCATGGAACTGCCGCCGCCGACCGGCGCGCTGGCTGTCGAACACGTGACGGCCGGGCCGCCGGGCATTCCGGTGCCGGTGCTGCGCAATGTCAGTTTCGCCATCGCACCCGGCGACGTGCTGGGCGTGATCGGCCCGAGCGGTTGCGGCAAATCGACGCTGGCGCGGCTGCTGGTCGGCGTGTGGGGCACGGCCGCCGGCAAGGTGCGCCTGGATGGCGCCGACATCTACCAGTGGAACAAGGCCCAGCTGGGCCCGCACCTCGGCTACCTGCCGCAGGATATTGAGCTGTTTGCCGGTTCCGTCAGCGAGAACATTGCCCGTTTCGGCGAAGTGGATGCGGAAAAAGTGGTACTGGCCGCCAAGCGCGCCGGCGTGCACGACATGATCCTGCACCTGCCGAAGGGTTACGACACGATGCTGGGCGACAGCGGCGCCGGCCTTTCCGGCGGGCAGAAGCAGCGCCTGGGCCTGGCCCGCGCGATGTATGGCGACCCGGCGCTGATCGTGCTGGACGAGCCGAACTCGAACCTGGACGACGTGGGCGAACAGGCACTGCTGGCCGCCATCAACGACCTGCGCCAGCGCGGCAAGACGATCGTGCTGATCACGCACCGCACCAGCGCGATCGCGATCACGACCAAGCTGCTGTTGCTGCGTGACGGCGGCGTGGAATTGTTCGGCCCAACGAACCAGGTATTGCAGGCGCTGCAGCAGAAGCAGCAGCAGGCAACGCAAAAACTCCAGGCGGCGCAGGGCAAGGCGCCCGGTGCGGCGCAGGCACAGCCTCCAGCGCAGCCGCAAACGCCGGCCCAGGCACAGGCAGCCCAGGCACAAGCACAGGCAGCCCAGGCACAGGCAGCAGCAAAAGCACAAGCTGCACAAGTAGCACAAGCACAGCCACAGGCGCAGCCGGCACCGGCACCAACGCCGGCCCAGGCCGCATCGGCACCGGCTACGCAGGCAACGCCGGCCAGCGCAGCCACCGCGGCAACCCCGAATCAGGAATGAGCATGAAAGCGCTAACCAATCAGACTTCGCCGACGGACGTCGTCACGCATGACGTCGAACCCCTGACCGTTCATACCGATCCCCGCTCCTACAGCCGCTTCGGCTGGCTGGTGGTGCTGCTCGGTGTCGGCGGCTTCCTGCTGTGGGCGCTGCTGGCGCCGCTGGACAAGGGCGTGCCGTTGTCGGGCAAGGTCACCAAGGAAGGCAACCGCAAGGCCATTCAGCACCAGACAGGTGGCACGATCAAGCGCATCCTGGTGCAGGAAGGCACGCCCGTGAAGGCGGGCCAGGTGCTCATCGAGATGAACGACGTGCAGGCGCGCTCCCAGCTGGACGTGGGCCGCGCCCAGTACATCACCATGCTCGCCACCGAAGCGCGGCTGCTGGCCGAGCGCGATGGCTTGTCGGAGGTCACCTTCCCGGCCATTCTCGAGAAAATGAAATCGGATACGCGCGTGGCCGAAACCATGGCGCTGCAGCGCCAGCTGTTCGTCACGCGCCAGACGTCGCTGAAAAACGAGCTGGCGGCGGTGGACGAGAACATCGCCGGCATCAAGATGCAAACCGTGGGCCTGGAACAGTCGCGCGACAGCAAAAAGGAACAGATGGAATTCCTGAAGGAGCAGCTGGCCGGCATGCGCGACCTTGCCAGGGAAGGCTACATCGCCCGCAACCGCCTGCTCGACCTGGAGCGGACGTATGCCCAGCTGTCCGGCGCGGTGTCCGAGGACATCGGCAATATCGGTCGCGGCAAGCGCCAAGTCGTGGAGCTGACGCTGCGCCGCGCCCAGCGCATGCAGGATTACCAGAAAGAAGTGCGCACCCAGTTGGCGGACGTGCAGAAGGAAGTGGAAGGCCTGACCGGCCGCATGGGCGCGCTCGAGTACGACGTGGCCAATACGCTGGTGCGGGCGCCCGTCGACGGCGTGGTGGTAGGCCTGAGTGTGTTCACCAATGGCGGCGTGGTCGCCGCTGGCGCGAAGATGATGGACCTGGTGCCGGCGGACGACCCGCTGATCGTCGACGGCCAGTTGCCGGTGCACCTGATCGACCGCGTGCATGAAGGCTTGCCGGTGGAGCTGATCTTCTCGGCGTTCAACACCAACAAGACGCCGCACCTGCCTGGCGTGCTGACGTCGATCGCGGCCGACAGCACGGTCGATGAAAAGACCGGCGCCGCCTATTACCACGTGAAAGCGAAGGTTACGCCGGAAGGCGCGCGGGAAATTGCCGCCAAGAAGCTCGAAGTGTTGCCCGGCATGCCAGTCGAGGTATTCGTGAAAACGGGCGAACGTTCGATGATGAGCTACCTGCTCAAGCCGGTCTTCGACCGCGCCCGCACGTCGATGTCGGAGGAGTGACGATGCGCCAGTTCTGTTTCACGCTGCGCGGCGTTGCCGCGGCGATCGCATTGCTCGCGGCCGGCCAGGCCGGCGCGCTGACGCTGACCCAGGCCTACGAGGCCGCGCTGCGCAACGATCCGCAATACCGCTCCGCCCTGGCCGAGAATGCCCAGGGCGTGGAGTACCGCAAGGTCGGCCGCTCGGCGCTGCTGCCATCCGTGTCGGCCAGCTACAGCCGCTACAAGAACCGCTCCGACCTGACGCGCCATATCGGCACGCAGGAACAGATTACCCATCCGGAATACCTGTCGGGTTCCAGCACGGTGCAGTTGCGCCAGCCCCTGTTCAGTCTCGATGCGTGGGCCCGCTACAAGCAGGGCCAGGCGCAGAGCGACTCGTCCGCCGCCCAGTTTTCCGTGCGCACGCAGGAGCTGGTGCTGCGCGTGATCGCCGCGTACACCGAGGCGCTGTTCGCGACCGAGCAGGTGCGGCTGGCGAAGATCCAGCGCGACGCGCTGGCCGAGCAGCGCAAGGTCAACGACCGCCTGTTCCAGAAAGGCGAGGGCACCCGCACCGACATGCTGGAAACGCAGGCCCGCCTGGACGTTTCCGAAGCCGCGCTGCTGGAGGCGGAAGACAACCTGGTGACCGCACGGGCAACGCTGGCCGGCGTGATCGGCGGCGAGCCGGGCGAACTCGATGCGCTGGCACCGAATTTCCGCATCGTTCCCAGCACGGCGGGCGGCTTCGAGGCCTGGAAGGACATTGCACTGTCCAGCAACCCCACGCTGCAGGCGCGCACCTTCGCGGTGGAAGTGGCGCGGCAGGAAGTGAACAAGGCGCGCGCCGGGCACACGCCCCGGGTCGATTTCGTTGCCACCTACAGCAAGGCCAATGCGGAAACGCTGAATACCTATGACCAGGATTCGACGGCACGCGTGGTGGGCGTGCAGATCAACATCCCGCTGTACCAGGGCGGTTATGTCAGCGCCATCACGCGCCAGGCGGCGGCGGGGGCGGAAAAAGCACGGGCCGACCTGCAGGCCGAGAAGGACAAGGTGCTGGTCGACCTGCGCAAGCAGTACAGCGCCGTGGTCAGCGGCGTGTCGCGCATCCGCGCGCTGGAGAAAGCCGTGGAATCGGGGCGCCTGCTGGTCCAGGCCACCGAGCAGAGCATCAAGGGCGGCGTGCGCATCAACCTCGACCTGCTGAACGCGCAGCAGCAGCAGTTCACCAGCGAGCGCGACCTGGCGCAGGCGCGCTACAACTACCTGAACGCCCTGCTGCGCCTGCGCGCCGCCGCCGGCGTGCTGGGGCCGGACGACGTGCACGAGATCGGGTTGTACTTCCGCTGACGGCCCGCGGCCGCCGGCGGCATCGTCCTCAGGGCGCGATGTCGCCGGCGCGCTGGCCGCGCACCAGCATGAACCGGTTCAGCAGGAACGACACCGGGATCATCGCCACGCTGACGATCAGCGGCGCGATGGTGGACGGCACGTCCAGCCATTCGACCAGCACGGCCAGCATCGGCGCCGAGATCGCATACTGCGCCACGTAGATCATCGGATAGGCCAGGAAGGTGCGCCACGACAGCCGGGTGCGGAACACGAACAGCGTGTTCAGGCAATAGGCACAGACCACGCCGGCGACGAACGCGAGGAAGTAGGCGGCCTGGTAGGGCAGCACCAGCTGCAGCAGCAGGTACAGCAGGTAGCCGCCCAGCGTATTGGCCGTGCCGGCGACGAGAAAGCGCAACTGCGGCGCGTACTGGATGGCGAGGCGCCGCATGCGTGCTCAGGCCTGCTCTTTGCCGTGGCAGTGCGGGCAGGAGACGCCGTAGACGTATTCCGGCGCCAGTTGCTGGCGCGGCGTGACGATGGCGCGGCAGGCGAAGCATTGCACGGTTTCGGTCGGCTGCAGCTGCGGATTGAGCGCGGTACGGTAGTCGAACACGAAGCAGTCGCCCGTGTAATGGGCGCCGCCCACTTCCTCGAAATATTTCAGGATGCCGCCTTCGAGCTGGTAGACGTTGTCGTAGCCGATGTTCTGCATGTGGATCGCCGCCTTCTCGCAGCGGATGCCGCCGGTGCAGAACGTGACCACCGTCTTGCCCTCGAAGTCCGCCTTGTGCTCCTCGATCACTTGCGGGAACTCGGTGAACTTGCCGATGCGGTAGTCGACGGTGTTGTCGAACGTGCCCACGTCCACTTCGAAATCGTTGCGGGTGTCGACCATGACCACCGGCTTGCCATGGTCGTCATGGCCCTGGTCCAGCCAGCGCTTCAGGGTTTTCGCGTCGACGAACGGCGCGCGGCCTTCTTCCGGCTTGATCAGCGGCATGCGCATCGTGATGATTTCCGCCTTGATCTTCACCAGCATGCGCTTGTGCGACTGCTCGGCGGACAGGCTTTCCTTCACTTCCAGGTCGGCCAGGCGCGCATCGGCGCGTACCCAGGCGAGGTACCCGTCGATGTTTTCCCGCGTACCGGACAGGAACATGTTGATGCCCTCCGGCGTCAGCAGGATGGTGCCCTTCAGGCCGAGACGCTGCGTGATCTCCTGGTATTGCGGCCGGAGCTCCTCGAGGTTTTCCAGCGTGATGAATTTGTAGGCGGCGATATTGACGAACGGCGCGGCGGAAAGCGCCGCCGCATGTGACGAACCAGCGCCGGCCTGGACGGGGGCGCCGAGAGTGCTAGCTTGCATATGGAGTCAGAAAGGGAAAAGCGGAACAGCCGACATTATAAGCGTATCGGCAGCCAATCCCTGACGTTGCCGCGGTTTCCCGTTCTTTATGCAACGGCGCGGGAGCGGTGCCTGCGCCGTGCGAGCAATGCAGCCAGGCCAGCACCGGCCAGCAGCAGCGACGAAGGTTCGGGAACGGCCTGCTGCTGTTCTTCCGGCAGGCGCAGCGACCAGTTCGCATACGTGATGAGTGCCGAATTGGCACTGTTGCCGAGCCCGATATAGGGCGCGATCAGGTCCAGGTACTGGGTCGCCGTGTTGGTGAATGCCGTGCCGGTCACGGAAACGGCGCCGACGTCGAATGCGGTCACGATGGCGCAGGAGATCGGGTTCGAGCACCCGTTGGTGCGGCGCGGCGAGGTGTCGTAGATGCCCTGGAACACCAGCCGGTCCAGCGCGTCGGAGGCGGCCCAGCTGTCGTCGAACGAGTCGAACACCAGCCGGCTTTCGGCCTGGCGCGCGTCCGAGAACAGCACGTCGTATTGCCGGCCGCCGATCTCGATGCCTTCGGCTCCCATCAGCACGCCGTCCTGGACGAGCAGGATGGGACTCGCATGGGCAGCGGCTTGCGTGCCCAGCAGCAGGGCGGCTTGAAGCAGGGAGTTTTTGACAAAGGTTCGCACGATGGCTCCTTGTGGTGGATACCGACAGTTAAGCAAGCGCGATGCCAGATCAATAATTGTGAGAAGAATCAACAGCGTGCTTGAGTTGGCTCAAATGCGCGGCCTTGAAATGTAAAATTTCTCGACAGTGCCAGGTTGGCCGGTAGTACCTCAACGGCGGTAAAATAGCGCCTTCGCCGCACCAAGCCATCGCCCAATCGACCCCATGAGCACCGAAATCCTAGACATGCCCGCTGATCAGTCCGTTATTCAGCCCGACGAACCCGCAGGGCCCCCCGGCCCCGATTTCGTCCACCTGCGGGTCCATTCGGAGTACTCGATCGTCGACGGCCTGGTGCGCATCGACGACCTGGTCAAGGCCGCCGTCAAGGACAGGCAGGGTGCGCTGGCCGTGACCGACCTGTCGAACCTGTTCGGCATGGTCAAGTTCTACAAGAGCGCGCGCGGCAAGGGCGTCAAGCCGGTGATCGGCTGCGATGTGTGGATCACCAACGATGACAACCGCGAAAAACCCTGCCGCCTGCTGCTGCTGGCGAAAAACCGCGTGGGCTACCTGCAGCTGTGCGAACTGCTGTCGATGGCGTGGCTGACCAACCAGTACAAGGGCCGCGCCGAGCTGCGCACCGAATGGCTGGAAGCACTGAAGGACCAGACCTATGACGTGATGCCCGGCGAGAGCGGTGCCAACGGGCTGATCGCGCTGTCCGGCGCGCAGTTCGGCGACATCGGCTGCGCGATCGACAACGGCAACCTGGAGCTGGCCGAGAAGAACGCGCGCAAGTGGTCTGCCATCTTCCCGGGGCATTTCTACATCGAGATCCAGCGCGCCGGCCAGCCGAACCAGGAAGCGCAGGTGCGCCATTCGGTGGCGCTGGCCGCCAGGCTGCGCCTGCCGGTGGTGGCCACCCACCCGGTGCAGTTCATGTCCGAGCAGGAATTCATCGCGCACGAGGCGCGCATCTGTATCGCCGAAGGCGAGATGATCGCCAATGCAAAGCGGCCGAAACGCTTCAACGAGCAGATGCGCTTCCTGACGCAGCAGGAGATGGCGATCCTGTTCGAGGATCTGCCGGCCGCATTGCAGAACTCGGTGGAAATCGCGAAACGCTGCAACGTCACGCTCACGCTGGGCAAGCCGCAGCTGCCGAATTTCCCCACGCCGGGCATGACGATCGACGAATTCCTCATCGCCGAAACGAAGAAGGGCCTGGAAGAGCGCCTGGTGCAGCTGTTCCCCGACCCGGCGGTGCGGGAAAGGAACCGCCAGCGCTACGAGGAGCGGCTCGAGTTCGAGAACAAGACGATCATCAACATGAAGTTCCCCGGCTACTTCCTGATCGTGGCCGAGTTCATCCAGTGGGGCAAGAACAACGGCGTGCCGATCGGCCCGGGCCGCGGTTCGGGCGCCGGTTCGCTGGTGGCGTATGCGCTGAAGATCACCGACCTCGATCCGCTGAAGTACAACCTGCTGTTCGAGCGCTTCCTGAACCCGGAACGGGTCTCGATGCCCGACTTCGACATCGACTTCTGCCAGGAAAAGCGCGAACTGGTGATCCAGCACGTGAAGGACCTGTATGGCCGCGACGCCGTGTCGCAGATCGCCACCTTCGGCACGATGGCCGCGAAAGGCGCGATCCGCGACGTGGGCCGGGTGCTCGATTTCGGCTACAACTTCTGCGACGGCATTTCGAAGCTGATTCCGTTCAAGCCGGGCAAGCCGGTGTCGATCGCCGAGGCGATCGAGGAAGAACCGCTGCTGAAGGAGCGCCTCGAGAACGAGGAGGAAGTACGCCAGCTGCTGGACCTGGCGCAGCAGGTGGAAGGCATTACCCGCGGCATCGGCATGCACGCGGGCGGCGTGCTGATCGCGCCGGGCAAGCTGACCGATTTCTGCCCGCTGTACACGCAGTCCGGCGATTCGGGCGTGGTCTCGCAGTACGACAAGGACGACGTGGAAGCCGTGGGCCTGGTGAAGTTCGACTTCCTGGGCCTGACGACGCTGACGATCCTCGACCGCGCGGTGAACTACATCCGCGAGCTCGATCCGGCGATGAAGGACTTCAACCTGGAGACGCTGCCGCTGGACGACAGGGCCTCGTACGACCTGCTGACCAAGGCCAAGACGGTGGCCGTGTTCCAGCTGGAGTCGCGCGGCATGCAGGGCATGCTGAAGGATGCGCGCCCCGACCGCTTCGAGGACATCATTGCGCTGGTGGCGCTGTACCGCCCGGGCCCGATGGACCTGATTCCCGACTTCTGCAAGCGCAAGCACGGCGAGAAGTTCGAGTATCCGGACCCGCGCACCGAGGGCATCCTGTCCGAGACCTACGGCATCATGGTCTACCAGGAGCAGGTGATGCAGATGGCGCAGATCATCGGCGGCTACTCGCTGGGCGGCGCCGACATGCTGCGCCGCGCGATGGGCAAGAAGAAGGCCGAGGAAATGGCCGAGCACCGCGAGATCTTCCGCAAGGGTGCCGGCGAGCGCGGGCTGACCACCGAGAAGGCCGACGAGATCTTCGACCTGATGGAGAAGTTCGCCGGCTACGGTTTCAACAAGTCGCACGCCGCCGCGTACGCGCTGCTGTCGTATCACACGGCTTACCTGAAGCAGCACCATACGGCCGCGTTCATGGCGGCCAACATGTCGCTGACGATGGACGACACCGAAAAGGTCAAGATCCTCGTCGAGGACTCGATCGAGGTGTGCGGCCTGACGATCCTGCCGCCGGACATCAACCTGTCGGCCTACCGCTTCCGCCCGGACGGCCCGCCGCCGTCCGTCACCGGCAAGAAGGTGACCAACATCCGCTACGGCCTGGGCGGCGTGAAGGGCGCCGGCCAGAACGCGATCGAGGCGATCATTGCCGCGCGCGAGGCCGATGGCCCGTTCGTCAGCCTGTTCGATTTCTGCAAGCGGGTGGACAAGCGCCAGATCAATCGCCGCACCATCGAGGCGCTGATCCGCTCCGGCGCATTCGACTGTTTCAAGGTCGACCGTTCCGTGCTGTTCGCCTCGGTAGCCTTCGCGATGGAATGCGCCGAGCAGGAGCTGAAGGCGGCCAACCAGGTGAGCCTGTTCGGCGGCGACGACAGCGACCTGGTCGCCCCGCCCGAATACGTGCAGGCCACGCCGTGGACCGACCGCCAGAAGCTGGCCGAGGAAAAGATCGCGCTGGGCTTTTACCTGTCCGGCCACATGTTCGACTCGTATGCGCAGGAAGCGCGGCGCTTTGCCCGCACCAAGCTGTCGGAACTGGAGCCGTCGCGCGAGCCGCGCATGATGTGCGGCGTGATCACCGGCATCCGCACGCAGATGACGCAGCGCGGCAAGATCCTCATCGTCAGCCTCGACGACAAGAGCGCCGTGGTGGAAGTGACGGTCTACAACGAGATCTTCGAAGCCAACAAGAAGGCCTTCAAGGAAGACGAATTCCTGGCCGTAACCGGCAAGGTGTCGGAAGACCGCTTCACCGGCGGCCTGCGCATCTCGGCCGAGAAGGTGTACGACATCGTCTCCGCGCGCCTGCAGTTCGGCCGCCAGATGGGCTGGCTGCTGCCGGCCGCCGTGGCACCGGCCAAGCTGCACGAAGTGCTGGCCCCGCACCGCGACGACTACGGCCTGCCCGTGCAGATGCGCATCAAGCCGCAGGGCATCGACTGCACACTGCAGCTGGGCGACAACTGGCACGTGTTGCCCTCCGACGAACTCACGCTGGCGCTGGAGCAGGTGCTGGGCGCGAAGGACGTGGCGGTGGAGTACTAGGAAAGTTGCCGGAAAAATGGGGTACGTCCCCATTTTTCAGGAAATGTTTCTCTAAAAATGGGGTGATACGGCAACCCGGCGTACCCCATTTTTAGAGCAACTTTTTAGCGGGTGCGCGGGGCGCGCACGGCGGCGACGAGGTTGCGGACGAATGCCTTCATGTCGAACCGGTCGTCGAACGCATGCAGGGCCCGGTCGGCCATCTGCGCGGTGTAGGGCGCATCGCCGAGCAGTTGCACGATGGCGGCGCGCATCGCGGCAACGTCGCCCTGCGGCACCAGCAGCGCCTCGTTGCCGTCGCTGACATAGTCCTCGACCGTCAGCGTGCGCGTGATGACGGTGGCCTTGTTGAAGGCCATCGCCTGCAGGAGCACCATCTGGCCGGCCGAGATGTCGGCCACGCCCAGCGGCACCACCACGAAACGCGCGTTTTTCAGCTGTTCGACATAGTCGCCGTCGTAGCAGTTGCGCAGCACCTTCACGTTGGGCGGAATCGCCAGGCCGGCGAGCGGCTTGTCGTTGTCGCAGACCACGTGCAGGTCGATCGGCAGGCCGGCCATCGCGGCGAACAGCGTGCCGTAGTCGCGGCCGGAGCGGCCGGCGGTCAGGATGTACGGCGAATCCGCCGCTTCCGGCAATTCCTCGCGCCCGTAGATGTGGGTGCCGTGCGGGATATAGAACACTTCGGTGCGGCCGTTCGCGAACAGCTCGCTGTAGCGTTCGCGCTCCTTCTTCGAGTGGCAGATTACCTTGTCGACAAACGACATCACAAAGCGGAAGTACAGCAGGCGCAGGCGGTTCAGCAGCGGATGACTGCGCGGTGTGAGGATGAAACCCAGCAGCACGATCTGCGTGCGGCGCGAGAACAGGGCACGCAGCGGCGCGAAGATCAGCACTTCGATATCCGAACCCAGCACCACCGCTTCCGGATGCGTGCGGCTCGTGATCAGCGAACGGATGGCGGCGCGCAGCGCGAACCACGCCAGTTTCGGCCAGCCGACGAACAGCAGCTTGAGCCGCGAGTGATAGCGAAAGCGCACATCGTCCGCGAACAGCCGGTAATCGACGCCAAGTTCTTTCAGGCCGAGCGCGAACGGCGAACGCGTACCGTCCTTCGTATAGGTGGGGAAAAAGTGGATCACGGCGGGCCCTGTGACGGTTGGGGAATTAACAAAGACGCATTACCAATTTGTTAATTGTAACCCGTTGAAACCGCCAGCGAACGCCGCGGCGGCGCGCGGCGGAGGCCCGGCGTTGCGCCAGCACAGCGCAAGCACTTCTGCAAGGCATCCGGCACCGGCCGGATACCCCGTGGGCCAGCTTACATGTCTTTCAGGCCGGTGATCGCATAGCCCTTGGTGCCGATCTGTTCGGGCAGATGTTCGATATGGAAGTCGGGCAGTGTGTCGGCGTCGTCGTCGACTTCCAGCGCTTTGGCTTCCGGTTCCCAGTCAGTATTGATTGCTTCCTGCGGGATCGGCTTTCCTTCCGGCACAGCCAGATAGGAAAAGATGCCATCGTGTTCGGGTCGTCGGTAAATATCCAGGCGCATTGCGGTTCCTCCTCGTTGGGTTGCTCTTGCGTTTTCCGATGCGTGCGCTGATGAGTTCGCTGATGAGCTCGCTCACGAGTTTGCTCAAAAGTTTGCTCACGAGTTTGCTCACAAGCTTGCTCAAATTCACGCATGTTGAATGAGTAGCCAGCTTGGCAGTACCCGCATGCAAGATCAGTTCGGTACCGCACACGCCGCCGTTACCCGTTCGATTGTACTCCGCACCCGATGGGCCGCCGTTCCGGATGGCCGAGCGGCCCGGGATGGGCATCGCGGCGCCGCGCCATGCCGGTCCGAGGCGCATTTTGCCTGCTCATTTTGCCAGTTCGGCCGCCAGTTCATGCAGGCCCGCGGTGGCCAGCATGGTGCCGTCCGCGGCGCGCTGCAGCACCACCTTGCGGTTCGAGCTTTCCTGGTCGCGCTGGTTTTCGCGGTGCCACAGGTGATACACCTCGGTGGCGAAGGCGCCGTCCTTGCGCAGCACGCCGGCATTGAACAGCCGCACCACCAGGTCGGAATCCTCGTGGCCCCAGCCCGTGAAGCTCTCATCGAAGCCGTTGACGCGATCCAGGTCGCGGCGCCAGACCGCCAGGTTGCAGCTCTTGATGCGCCGCCAGCTGAACTTGCGCCGCTCGCGGCCGGCGTCCGGCAGCACCAGCACCGTTTGCAGGAACTTGTTGAAGTCGCCGGCCAGCCTGAGCTTCAGCCGGTCGATCGCGCCGAGCCGGTGCAAGTCGATGTGCGCATCGAGCAGCGTGCGGGTGTACCGCTCGGACAGCAGCACGCGGCTGCCGGAAACGAGGAATCCGGGGCGCGCCAGCTTGCGGTGCTGCGATACGAAGTTCTTTTCGGGGATGCAGTCGCCGTCCAGGAACACGATGTAGTCGCCACTGGCGGCCAGCGTGCCCAGGTTGCGCACGCGCGCCGCGCGGAAGCCCTGGTCCGCCTGCCATACGTGCTGCAACGGCACCGGCGCGCGCCGGCGCAGCGCTTCCACGCAGTCCCGTGTGTTGTTCGTGGAGCCGTCATCAGCGATAATGATTTCGAAATGCGGGTCATCCTGTGCAAAGCAGGCTTCGATCACGGCCGCCAGCGCGTCCGGGCGGTTATAGGTCGTGACAATGACAGAGATTTTTGACGCTGGTTGCATGAAGTCGGCGCGCCCCACAAGAACATTGATGAATAAAAATATTGCAAGGCAAGCCGACGACGTTACACCTGTAGCCGCTGTTTCCACTGTTGCCGCCATTACCGTCAATTGCCTGGTCTTCCTCCTGCCCTTCCTGACCCTGATCACCAATGCCGGCGTTGGCCTGTGCAGCTTCGGGTTCCTGCTGGCGGCGATCTGGTGCCACAGGCAGGGCCTGCCGGAGTTCCGGCGTCATCTTAACGACATCCGCGGCGTTTTGACAGCTTTCGCCGCAGCCTGCCTGTTTGCCGGCCTGACCGTGCTGCTGCACGCCGAGGTCTACCTGCGCAACTTCGAGAAGCCCAGCCGCATGCTGCTTGCCGCCACCGCGATTATGGCCGTGCTCGCTTGCCGGCCGAGCCGCATGGCCTTGTGGTGGGGCCTGATCGGCGGCGCCGTCGGCGGCGCCTGCCTGGCCGGCTACCAGCGCTGGGTCCTCCACATCGACCGGCCCGGCGGCTTGATGAATGCGATCACGTTCGGCGACATCGTGCTGTGCATGGGCCTGATGTGCCTGGCCGCGGTACTGGATTTCCGCGGCCGGCAACGCCTCTGGCCCGCGCTTGGCGTGGTGGCCGGCCTGATCGGTACGCTTGCCACCGGCACGCGCGGCGGCTGGGTGGCCATCGTGTTCGCGGCACTGCTGTTCCTCAAGTATGGCCACTACCTGCGCGGCCGGTTCGCCAAGGGCGCCGCCGCGCTGGTGGCGGTGCTGATGATCGGCGCCTATTTCGTGCCCCAGAGCGGCATGAGCGAACGGCTGGAGCAGGGCGTCAGCGACGTGCAAACGTATTTCAGCGGCGGCAGCGCGTTCACCAACGTGGGCGTGCGGCTGGAATTGTGGAAGGGCGCCGTGCTGCTGGCCGCGCGCGATCCGTGGATGCCGAACAGCCAGGAACAGGTGAAAGCCGAACTCGGCGAACTGGTGGCCGCCGGCACGCTGCAGCCGTTCGTGCTGGAGGCCGAGCATTTTCACAACGATGCATTGCAGGCCCTCGTGTTCGGCGGCGTGCTGGGCCTGATGTGCTGGTTCGGCACGCTGCTGCTGCCGTTCCTGTTCTTCCTGCGCATGCTGCACTCGCATGAATCGGCACCGCCCGCACTGGTGTCGGCGGCGCTGGCCGGACTGCTTCTGGTGCTGAGCTACTTCAGTTTCGGCCTGACGGAAGTGATCTTCTGGTCCATGCGCAGCGCGATGTTCTATGCGCTGATGCTGTTCATGCTGGTGGGCCTGTGCCTGAATGCCCGTGAAGGAAAGCAGTGATGTCCCCGAATCTGACCCCGGATTTGTCCCGTATCCTCGTCATCTCCCCGAACTGGATCGGCGATGCCGTGATGGCGCAGCCCTTGCTGCAACGGCTGCGTGCCATGCATCCGGAACGGCCGATCGACGTGCTGGCACCGCCCGCCGTAGCCCCCGTGTGGCGCCAGATGCGCGAAGTCGACGAGGTGCTGCAGACGCCGTTCCGCCATGGCCCGCTGCAGTTGCGCGAGCGCTGGCGCTATGCGCGCCTGCTGAAGGCGCGCGGCTATGCCGAGGCCTACGTGCTGCCGAATACGCTGAAGTATGCGCTGATCCCGTGGCTGGCGGGGATCCGGCGCCGGGTCGGCTACAAGGGCGAAAGCCGTTACGGCCTGATCAACGTGATGCACCATGACGACGTGCCGCCCCGCCCGATGGTGCCGTTCTACGCGGCGCTGGCCAACGCGCCCGATGCGCCACTGGTACCCGCGCCGAAACCGGTGCTGCAGGTGACGGCGGAGCAGGTGGCCGCCGCCTGCGCGAAGGCCGGGCTGGCGCCGCAGCATCCGCTGGTGGTGTTCGCTCCCGGCGCCGAGTTCGGTTCCGCCAAACGCTGGCCGCCGGCCCATTTCGCCGCGCTGGCCCAGGCCATCGTGGCGCAGGTACCGCGCGCGCAGGTGGCGCTGCTGGGCTCGCCAAAAGACCGTCCCGTGTGCGATGAGATCCTTGCCGCCCTCGCCGGCACACCCGCCGCATCGGCCGTGCTGAACATCGCTGGCCAGACCAGCCTGGCGGAGGCGGTGGCGCTGGTCGGCCACAGCGATGCCGTCGTCAGCAACGATTCCGGCCTGCTGCACGTGGCATCGAGCCTGGACCGGCCGGTCGTGGCCATCTACGGCCCCACCGACCCGGATCATGCGCCGCCATTCTCGACGGTGGCGGCGGCGCTGTCGCTGCGGCTCGACTGCTCGCCATGCCGGCAGCGCGAGTGCCCGCTGGGGCACCACGACTGCATGCGCAAGCTCGATGCCGGCACCGTCTGGCACACCCTGCAGCCGATGCTGCCGGCAGCCGTTACGGCCTGAGCGGGAGGCACCGGCGATGAAGCGCCTGCCGGTCACGTTCTGGACCACGTTGTTCGTGACCCTGGTTTGCGTGGCGCTGGTGGCGCTGGATTTCGAACGCAGCTGGGTCGCCCGCACGGTCCTGCTGGAACACACCGAGCGCAACGCCACCAACCTGGCACGGGCGATGAGCGGCCATGCCGACGATACGCTGCGCGCCGCCGACAACAGCCTGGCCGACCTGGAAGAGCGCATCGAAGTCGACGGCACCGGCCCGCGCCAGCTGGAACGGCTGCATCGGCTGATGGTACTGCACGTGCGCATGCTGCCACAGCTGAACGGCATGTTCTTCTATGACGAAACGGGGCGCTGGATCGCCAATTCCCGGCCCCGGCTGGACAGTGACGCCAACAACGCCGACCGCGAATATTTCCGCCATCACCGCGAGAACAAGGACACGGGCGCCCATATCGGCAAGCCGGTCACCAGCCGGTCGACCGGCAGGTGGGTGATCCCGCTGTCGCGCCGCATCGACAAGCCGGACGGCAGCTTCGGCGGCGTGGTGCTGGCGACCATCGATATCGAGTATTTCCGCCGTTTCTATGCCAGCTTCGACATCGGCCGCGACGGTGCCGTGGGCCTGCTGTCCGACGACGGCACGTTGCTGGTGCGCCGGCCGTTCAGGTCGGAAGCCGTCGGCAGCAGCATCGCCCGCACACCGCTGTACGATGCCTATACGCAGGTGGCCAGGACCGGCACCGGCATATTCCGCTCGACGCAGGATGGCCAGGTACGGCTGAACAGCTACCGCCCGCTGGCGAACTATCCGCTGTTCGTCACGGCCGCGCTGTCCAAGGATGAAGTGCTGGCCCACTGGTGGCACGACACGCTGATGCGCACGGCGGGCGTGCTGCTGCTGGCGGGCCTGGTGGCGCTGTTCGGGCAGCGGCTGGTACGGCTGATGCGCCAGCGCCTGCAGGCGGAAACGGAGTTGCGCGCAGCGCGCGATGCACTGGCCAGCGTGAACGTCACGCTGGAAAAACTGGCGCTGCAGGATGGCCTGACGGGCCTGGCGAACCGCCGTCAGTTCGATGTATCCCTCGGCAACGAGTTCAGCCGCGCAACCCGGCATGGCGCACCGCTGGGGCTGGCGATGATCGATGTCGATAACTTCAAGGCCTACAACGACCACTACGGCCACAGCGCGGGCGACGACTGCCTGCGCGCGGTGGCGCGCGCGATCCGCCAGCAGACGCCGAAACGGGCCGGCGATCTGGCGGCCCGCTATGGGGGCGAGGAACTGGCCGTGCTGCTGCCGAACACCGATGCCGCCGGTGCCGAAGCGGTGGCCGAGCGGATGCGCGCGGCGGTGCAGGATCTGAAGTTGCCCCATGCGGGCAGCCCGCTGGGTATCGTGACGATCAGCGGCGGCGTCGCATCCATGGTGCCGCGCCGCGGCGTGGATCATGCCGCCACGCTGGTGGAACGGGCCGATGGGGCGCTGTATGCGGCCAAGGGCGCGGGCCGCAACCGGATCTGCCGGCAGGACGACGCCGCCGCTACCTGAGGTTTCCCCCCGCGGTCCGGCTCAGTCGAGCAGGGTCAGTCGAGCAGGGTCAGTCGAGCAGGGTCAGTTGCAGTTCCCAGGGCCACACCAGGCGCCGGCCCACCGTTTCCCTTTGCACGACGATCGCGGCGGACAGGCTGTCGTCGATGCGCGCCGTCAGCTCGTCCACGCGCACCAGGATTTCGCCGCGCTTGCCGGGATCGGTTTCCCACAGCAGCGCTTCCCGGCATGCCATGACCGATGCGCGCTCGACGAGTACCTCAGGGTGGTTGAACAGCCAGTGCACGAAAAGTATGTGGGCAGGGTGGCAACCCCACAATGCGCCATAGCTGGCAACGTAGTCTTTCGCAGCATCGGGCAGCGTCGTGTCGTCCGGATGCCAGGCCATGTGCGGCATGGGTTCGGGATTGCCGCCAAGGATTTCGGCAACGTAGGGATTGGTGACGAAACCGCGGCGCAGGGCTGTCGCGGCGGCTACCCAGCGCTCGCGATGGAGGTGGGCGAGGGCCAGTTCATACCAGTAGGGCGGGTAGGTGCCGGCATGCTCGGCGCATACCGCGATCACGCGTTCGCGCTGTTCCAGCGTGCCCCCATATGGATCGATGCGCTGCAACTCGGAGCCCAGCAGGAAGCGCACGCCCTGGTTGTCGTTCGGATTTCGCAGCAGCATCTGCTCGATCAGCGCCGCCGCATCCCTGTGGCGGCGCAGCCGCACGTACGCGAGCACCGCGACATGCATCATGCGCAGGTACGCGCGGTTGTCGATGTTGAGCCATTCGATGCGGCCGGTGAAGCCCGGCGGGATCTGCCGGTTGGCCATCGCCAGGCCGGCCAGCGCGGCGTCGAGCGCCTTCTTCGGCTTGCCCTGCCGGTGCCAGTGGAAGGCGATCTGCGTATGCGCATCGATAAAGTCCGGCGCCTGGGCCAGCAGCTCCTGCAGCGCGGCCAGGTATTTCGCATCGCTCAGTTCACCGGTTTCATGGTGGTCGAGAATGTCGTTGAACCGGCCCAGCAGGGGGCCGTACTTGTCTTCGGTATAGCCGAATTCGCCCGATTCGGCATCGATGGCTTCAAATTCCAGTGGCATGTCGTGCGGCTAGCTTTGTTGATGAAGATGCATGATAACAGCAAGAATCGTGTATTTCCCGCGACGTACGCTAGCCGACGATGTCGCCAATCGACGACGTGTCATCGAATCGCCTGTTGATGTAGGCGCTCTCCTACATTGGCGTGCGTAAAGCTCCTATGCAGTTTGCAAGTCACTGTTTATGAGGGGTTTTCTGGTAGCGCGGCGTCGTATGGCCGATTGCGGGCCTGGCACAGCAGGAAGTGAAAGCGATCACATCCTCGTTTGCCGAAAACACAATTTTTGCTACTTTGTACGCTCTTCGACAACCTCATCCATTCATTCAAGGAGCAACTATGACGAACATGAAGAAAATCGCTGTATCGCTGGCGCTCGCGTGCACGGCCATGGGCGCACAGGCTGACGACATCAGCCTGCCGGCCGGCAACGTTGAAGTCATCGATGGCGCAGGTGCCTTCAGCCGTCTGATTACCGGTAACCATTCCGGCGACACGTTCACCGACACGTACGCGTTCGACCTGTCGGGTATCTCGTCCTTCACGGCCAGCCTGTACTCGAGCGCTGGCAATGCCAAGGTGGGCCTGGACATCACGGGCTTCGGCCTGTACGCGAACGACGGCACGCTGGTGCGCGCCGGTAGCCAACTGCTGACCGGCAAGTATGACGAGTGGAGCCTGGACCTGTCCAACGTGGCATCCGGTACCGGCTACTACGTGGCGGTAACGGGTTCGGTGGTTTCGCAGGCCGCGGGTGCCTACAGCGGCCTGGTGTCGGTCTCGGCGGTGCCGGAACCGGCCACCTACGGCATGCTGCTGGGCGGCATGGCCCTGCTGGGCGTGGCGGCACGCCGCCGTTCGCAAGCGAAGTAAGGATTTTGCCAGCCGCACAGGCTGGTAAAGCCACCCGCGCGCCGCACCGTTATCGGGGTTGCCGAAGACGGCGCGCGGGGGTTACATCAGGATCACGTCGTACTGCTCCTGGTGGTACGACGTTTCCACCTGCAGCGAGATCTTCTTGCCGATGAAGTCGCCCAGCATGGCGAGATGCTGCGATTCCTCCTCGAGGAACAGATCGACCACTTCCTGCGAGGCGAGGATGCGGAATTCGCGCGGGTTGAACTGCTTGGCTTCGCGCAGCAGTTCGCGCAGGATCTCGTAGCAGATCGTGCGCGATGTCTTGACCTGCCCCTTGCCGCTGCAGGCAGGGCAGGGCTCGCACAGGATGTGGGCCAGCGACTCGCGCGTGCGCTTCCTCGTCATTTCCACCAGGCCCAGTGCCGAAAAGCCGCTGACCGAGACTTTCGTGCGGTCGCGCGCCAGTGCCTTCTTCAGCTCCGTCAGCACGGCGCTGCGGTGCTCGGCGTTTTCCATGTCGATGAAATCGAGGATGATGATGCCGCCCAGGTTGCGCAGCCGCAGCTGGCGCGCGATCGCGTGCGCCGCTTCCAGGTTGGTCTTGAAGATCGTGTCGGCGAAATTGCGCCCGCCCACGTAGCCGCCCGTGTTGACGTCGATCGTCGTCATCGCCTCGGTCTGGTCGACGATCAGGTAACCGCCCGATTTCAGGTCCACGCGCCGGCCCAGCGCGCGCTGGATTTCCTCTTCCACGCCGTACAGGTCGAACAGCGGGCGCTCGCCCGTGTAATGGTGCATGCGCGGCAGCACGCTGGGCGTGTAGGTCTTGCCGAATTCGGTGAGGCTGACGAAGTTCTCGCGCGAGTCGACCTGGATGGTGGCCGTTTCATCGTGCACGAAGTCGCGCAGCACGCGCTGGGCCAGCGACAGGTCCTGGTGCAGCAGCGAGGTCGGCGGCCGCGTGCGCGCGCCGTGCGTGATCGCGGCCCAGGTCTTGCGCAGGTATTCGATATCCGCGGCCAGGTCGCCGTCGCCGGCATCCTCGGCCTGCGTGCGCACGATGTAGCCGCCTTTTTCTTCCTTCGGCAGCAGGCCCTGCATGCGCGTGCGCAGCGCCTCGCGTTCGCTTTCCTTCTCGATCTTCTGCGAGATGCCGATGTGCGAGTCCTGCGGCAGGTAGACCAGCATGCGGCCGGCAATCGAGATCTGCGTCGACAGGCGGGCGCCCTTGGTGCCGATCGGGTCCTTGATCACCTGCACCGTCAGCACCTGGCCGTCGAACAGCAGTTTCTCGATCGGCGTCGGCGTCGCATTGGTGCCGTCGTGCGGGCGCGCTTCCCAGATGTCGGCCACGTGCAGGAACGCGGCGCGTTCCAGGCCGATGTCGATGAACGCCGACTGCATGCCGGGCAGCACGCGCACCACCTTGCCCGAATAGACGTTGCCGGCCAGGCCGCGCGTGAGCGTGCGCTCGATGTGCAGTTCCTGCACGGCGCCCTGCAGCACCAGGGCGACGCGCGTTTCCTGCGGCGTGATGTTGATGAGGATGTCTTCGCTCATGGCAGCCTCAGGCCGGCACGGCGCAGCAGGTCCGCCGTCTCGAACAGCGGCAGGCCCATGATGCCCGAATGGCTGCCATCGATATGTTCGATGAACATCGCGGCCAGGCCCTGGATGCCGTAGCCGCCGGCCTTGTCGTAAGGTTCGCTGGTGGCGCAGTAAGCCTGGATATCGCTATCCTTCAGTGCCGCGAAGCGCACCTGCGACACTTGCGTGAAGCTGTCCGAAAAATCGTGCGTGCGCACCGCCACGGTGGTCAGCACCTGGTGCGTGCGGCCCGACAACTGGCGCAGCATCGCCTGCGCCTCGTCCTTGCCGGCCGGCTTGCCGAGGATGGCGCCATCGATCGCCACCGTGGTATCGGCCGTCAGCACGGGGCGCGGCCGCAGGTGGCGGCGGCGCGACAGGTCGAACGCGAAGTCGGCCTTCTCGTTCGCGACGCGGCGCACGTAGACATCGGCCGGCTCGTCCGGCAGCACTTCCTCCGTCACGTCGGCCCCGCGCGGGCCATCGCTGCGCAACAGCAGCAATTCGAAATCGACGCTGATCTGGCGCAGCAGTTCGCGGCGGCGCGGGCTTTTCGACGCCAGGTAGATTTTTCGTTCGACCGGTTTCATCGTTGTTGTTGTATTTGAGCCAGGGCCCGGCCAGGGCCGGGATGCATCCATCGGGATCAACCCATCGGGATCAAACCCGATGATAGGGGTGGTTTTGCGTGATCGTCCAGGCGCGGTAGAGTTGTTCGGCCAGCATCACCCGCACGACGCCATGCGGCAGCGTCATGCTGGAAATCCGGATCAGCCCTTCGGCCTTTGCCTTCAGGCCGGGATCGAGGCCGTCGGCACCGCCGATCAGGAAAGCCGTGTCGCGACCATCCTGCTGCCACAGTTCGAGCTGCTGCGACAGGCCCACGCTGGTGAGATCCTTGCCGCGTTCGTCGAGCGCGATGATGCGCACCGATTTCGGCAGCGCCGCTTCGATGCGCTCGCGCTCGAGCGCCATCGCGGTGGCGGCGGTCTTGCTGCCGGACCGCTCGACGGGCTTGATTTCCTTCAGCACGATGCGCAGCTCGGGCGGCATCCGTTTTACGTATTCGGTAAAACCGGTCTCGATCCAGCCGGGCATCTTGTGCCCGACGGCAGCGATGATCAGCTGCATCGGCGACCCTTACTCTTCCGCGGCAGGCTTGCGGATCCGCTTGATCACGGTCTTGGCGGGAGCTGCCGGTTCCTTGGCCTTGGCTTCCTTGGCGGCTTTTGCCGATGCCACGGCGGCCTTCGGTGCGGCAACCTTGACCTTCTTGCCTTCCGGGACCTCGAGCTTCGGCGCGGCCTTCTTCGCGGCGGCTTTCTTTGCCACGGCGCCCGCGGCGGCAGCCGCTTTCACCGTACCGGGCTTGCGTGCCGGGGCTTTCTTTTCGATCACCGGTTCGGCTTCCTTGGCAACCTTGTTGGCGGCCAGGTGGCCGGCCTTTTTCTTCGGCACGGCGTCAAGCGCTTCGGCGGCCTTGCCTTCGGCGGAGGTCTTGCGCTTTGCGGCGCCCAGCTTGACCGGCTTCTCGCCCCAGATTTCCTCGAGGCGGTAGTAGGCGCGGATCGGGGCCTGCATGATGTGGACGATCATGTCGCCCAGGTCGACCAGCACCCATTCGCCGGTGTCTTCGCCTTCGACGCCGATGACGTCGCCGCCGGCTTCCTTGACCTTGTCACGCACCGAAGCGGCCAGCGCGCGTGTCTGGCGGTTCGAGGTACCGGAGGCGATGCAGATGCGGTCGAACAGGCTGGTCAGGCCGGTGGTGTCGAACAGGACGATGTCCTGGCCCTTGACATCTTCCAGGGCGTCGACGACGAGGGCTTGCAGTTTTTTGATATCCATTCAGTTTTACTTCTTATAAAGATTATGTTGTTCGATATAGTCTAGCACCGGCGCCGGAATCGGCGAGCCGCTATCGTATTCATAGTTTCCACCGGCCAGCTGCTGCCGGATGCGGGTGGATGAGATGTCCACCGCCAGGTCGGCCGCGATACAGGTATTGCCGGCTGGCCGGCCGCACAGCAGCTGCGGCGCCACCAGCCGGTTGCGGAACTCGGCGGCCACGGCCGCCGGGATGCCGGGCCCGTCGAGCGTGAAGCCTGGACGCGCCGCCACGCACAGGTGTGCCAGCGCGAACAGCGCCTGCCAGTCGTGCCAGGTATCCAGGCGCTGCAGCTGGTCGGCGCCCATCAGGAAGCACAGGGCGGTATCCGGACCGACCTCGGCGCGGATGGCACGCAAGGTCTCGACCGTATAAGTGGGGCGGCCCCGGTCGATCTCCTGGCGGTCGACGACCACGCGATACGGCTGGCCGGCAAACGCCAGCGCGGCCATGTCCGCACGCTGTTCCGGGGTCGCCACCAGGCTGCTCTTCTGCCACGGCACGGTGGGGATCACGCGCAGCTCGGCGGCGCCGAGCAGGTGCACGAACGTGGCGCCGAGCGCCACGTGGCCATTGTGGATCGGATCGAAGCTGCCGCCCAGCAGCAGGATGCAATGGAAGGCGGCAGGACAATGCGGCGCGGTCACGCCAGCCAGTCGCGGTGCGGCAGGAAATCGGTGTACAGCGCCGCTTCCGGCGTGCCGTCCGCCGGGTGCCAGTCGTAGCGCCATTTGACGACGGGCGGCATCGACATCAGGATTGCCTCGGTGCGCCCGCCCGACTGCAGCCCGAACAGCGTGCCGCGGTCGAACACGAGATTGAATTCCACGTAGCGGCCGCGCCGGTATGCCTGGAAGTCGCGCTCACGCTCGCCGTACGGCGTGTCCTGCCGGTTGCGCAGGATCGGCAGGTAGGCGCCCAGGAAGCCGTCGCCCACGCTTTGCACCATCGCGAAGCTGGTGTCGAAATCGCGCTCGTTGAAGTCATCGAAGAAGATGCCGCCGACGCCGCGCGCTTCCTGGCGGTGCTTCAGGTAGAAATACTCGTCGCACCATTGCTTGAAGCGCGGATGCAGGTCGTCGCCGAACGGCGCCAGCATTTCGCGGCAGCTGCGATGGAAGTGGCGCGTGTCCGCTTCGTTGCCGTAGTAGGGCGTCAGGTCCATGCCGCCGCCGAACCACCAGACCGGCGTGCCGTCCTCGGTGGAGGTCGAGAAGAAGCGCACGTTCATGTGCACCGTGGGCGCATACGGGTTGCGCGGGTGCAGTACCAGCGACACGCCCATCGCTTCCCAGGCGCGCCCGCCGATGCCGGGGCGGTGCGCCGCGGCCGACGGCGGCAGCTTCGCGCCCGTCACGTGCGAGAAGTTGCAGCCGCCCCGTTCCAGCACATTGCCTTCCTCGACGAGGCGCGAGATGCCGCCGCCGCCTTCGGGGCGCTGCCAGGCGTCGCGCAGGAACGGCTTGCCGTCGGCTTCCTCGAGGGCGGAGACAATGCGCTCCTGCAGGCCGATCAGCCAGGCCTTGACGGCTTCGGGGTTGGGTGTCGTCATCTTTCTCGAGTCCCGGCGATCAGTGCTTCAGGCCGCGCCAGCCGATGTCGCGGCGGCACTGCATGCCGTCGAAGCGGATCTCGCCGACCGTTTCATAGGCCTGCTTCTGCGCCAGCTTGATCGAGTCGCCCAGGCCGACCACGCACAGCACGCGGCCGCCGGAAGTGACCAGCTGGCCGTCGACCTCGGCGGTGCCGGCGTGGAACGTGACCGATTCCGGCGTTTCGGCCGGAATGCCTTCGATGACATTGCCTTTCACCGGATCGTCCGGATAGCCGGCCGCGGCCAGCACGACGCCGACGGCGGTGCGGCGGTCCCACTCCAGGCCCACGGCGTCCAGCGTGCCGTTGACCGCGTGTTCCATCACGGTCACCAGGTCCGTCTTCAGGCGCGCCATGATCGGCTGGGTTTCCGGATCGCCCATGCGGCAGTTGAATTCCAGCGTTTTCGGATTGCCGGCCGCGTCGATCATCAGGCCCGCGTACAGGAAACCGGAGAACGGGATGCCGTCCTTGGCCATGCCGGCGATCGTCGGGTTGATGATCTCGCGCATCACGCGCGCATGCATCGCCGGCGTCACGATCGGCGCGGGCGAGTAGGCGCCCATGCCGCCCGTGTTCGGGCCCTGGTCGTTGTCCAGCAGGCGCTTGTGGTCCTGGCTGGTGGCCAGCGGCAACACGTTCTTGCCATCGCACATGACGATGAACGAGGCTTCTTCGCCTGCCAGGAATTGCTCGATGACGATGCGCGCGCCGGCATCGCCGAAGCGGTTGTCCGACAGCATGTGCTCGACCGCCTGGTGCGCTTCATCGAGCGTCATCGCCACGACAACGCCCTTGCCGGCGGCCAGGCCGTCGGCCTTGATGACGATCGGTGCGCCCTTGGCGTCGATATAGGCGTGCGCCTGGGCGGCATCGCTGAACGTTTCGTACTCGGCGGTAGGAATGCCATGCCGCTTCATGAATGCCTTGGCGAAATCCTTCGACGACTCCAGTTGTGCCGCTTCCTTCGTGGGACCGAAGACCTTCAGGCCGCGCGCGCGGAACAGGTTGACGATACCGCCGGCCAGCGGCGTTTCCGGACCCACCACGGTCAGCGCGATGTGTTCCCGCGTGACGAACTCGGCCAGTGCGCCCAGGTCCGTGATCGGCAGGTTCTGCAGGCGCGGGTCGCGGGCCGTGCCGCCGTTGCCGGGCGCGACGTAGACGATCTGCACCCGTTCCGATTGGGCCAATTTCCAAGCCAGCGCATGCTCGCGGCCGCCGGAGCCGACTACCAGAATTTTCATAGGGATCTTCGGTTGGTTTTTTAGAAGCTGTTTCCGCCTGCGCGCATCGTGGTGCACGCAGGCGGAAAGAACCTCGGAGACTGAAACAGCGGCCCGCGGGCCGCTGCTGCATCATGCGATTGCTTCTTCGCCCGATTTCCGGGCACCGCCTGGGTAGTACCTGGTCTTCGACTTAGTCTTCAATTACGGCGTTGGTATAGACTTCCTGGGTATCGTCCAGGTTTTCCAGCGCGTCCAGCAATTTCTGCATTTTCACCGCGTCGTCGCCCGTAAACACGGTCTCGGTGGCGGGCTTCATCACGATCTCGGCCACCTCGGCCTTGAACCCGGCCTTGTCCAGCGCATCCTTGACGGCGGCGAAATCGTTCGGCGCGCACAGTACTTCGAAGCCGCCTTCCTCGTCCGCGACCACGTCTTCGGCGCCCGCCTCGAGCGCCGCATCCATCAGCGTCGCTTCATCGGTGCCGGGCGCGAACAGGAACTGGCCGCAATGCTTGAACAGGAACGACACGGAGTTTTCCGTGCCCATGTTACCGCCGTATTTGCTGAATGCGTGGCGCACTTCGGCCACGGTGCGCACGCGGTTGTCGGTCATGCAGTCAACGATGACCGCCGCACCACCGATGCCGTAGCCTTCGTAGCGGACTTCCTCGTAGTTTGCGCCGTCTTCGCCGCCGGTGCCGCGCGTGATCGCGCGTTGCACGTTGTCTTTGGGCATGTTGGCATCGGCTGCCTTGTCCACCGCCAGGCGCAGGCGCGGATTGGTCGAGATGTCGCCGCCGCCCATGCGCGCGGCAACGGTGATTTCCTTGATGAGGCGGGTCCAGATCTTGCCGCGTTTCGCGTCCGTTGCAGCCTTTTTATGCTTGATATTGGCCCATTTGCTGTGTCCAGCCATGTTCAATTTTCCTTAGACGGTATGCAATCGAGGGCGGTATTCTAGCATACCGCCCCTTGCCGATTACGCCGCCAGGGGCCGTGGCGGGGAGCCGTCAGCCGGTGAACAATTCGTACTCGATGCCGTTCCTGATCTGGCCGATGACGGCCGCCTGGTTCTCCGGGCTTTCGGAGAACCAGACGAGCAACTGCGCGCGCGTGGCGCCGTTGTCCAGTTTGTCCAGGTAATAATCCATGCCGCCCTGGTCGAATTCCCGGTGCAGCGCGTTGCGGTACAGCGACGCGATGAACGCGCTGTCGCTCGGGTCGGCGCCATACAGTTTCGCCCATTCGGGACTTTGCATGAAGCCCGCGGCGATGTTTTCCCAGCCCAGTCCATGGTCCGCATGGTTGAGCCACCAGCCCAGGCCCTGGTCGTCCGGTTCGCGGTTCAGCGCCGCCTGGTACAGCCGGAACGTGCGCCCGGCGTTGCCATCGATGTCGTAGGCGATCGAGATGTCCGAAAAGCTCAGGCGCTCGACGGTATTGAACGTATCGGTCGGGCCGGCAGTCGAGGCAACGCCGACCGGCGCGCCGTTGCTCATCGCCACGGTATAGTCACCGCGCGCACCGGCATAGATGGCGGTATCGTAGCCGCCGTTCCCGATCAGGTAGTTGGTACCGGCGCCGCCGATCAGCAGGTCGTTACCGGAGCCGCCGTTCAGTTCGTCGTTGCCGTCGCCGCCGTCGAGACGGTCGCCGATGTAGTCGGGCCGCGCGCCCTGGTCGTATTCGCCGCTGTCCAGGCGGTCGCTGCCGGCACCGCCGATCAGCGTGTCGGCGCCGCCCTGGCCCCAGATGAAGTCTTGCTCGGCGGTACCGGTCAGGGTCTCGCTGGCGGCCGTGCCGCCCTGGATGGTGGGTGAGTCTGCCATGATTTTTCCTTGTTTCTCGGGGTTTCCTGTTCGCTGCGGGGCTGCAATGCCGATCGTGTCGGCCGCGGCGCCCGCACTCCTGCGGCACACTTGCCTTATTTGCATAACAATAATGCAATATGAAGGCTACAACTAAAAGGCTGAGTTGTCGATGATGGCTTTCAATCGTGCGGTGGCGGCGGAGCGCCTGGTGTATAAGGCAGAGGCCGGCATTGAAGGCGGTTTGCCCTTACAATGGCCCGATGGACAAAACCATAACGACTCCATCCACGTCCTATCTTGGCGGGCTGGCGCTGGCCGTCGGCGGCGCCATGCTGTTTTCCGCCAAGGCCGTCATTGCCAAGCTGCTGTACCGCTACCAGATCGATGCCGTCACGCTGATCGCCTTTCGCATGCTGTTTTCGCTGCCCGTGTTTGCCGCGGTGGCGCTGTGGCAGATGCGCGGCGCCGCGCCGCTGTCCACCGCCGACCGCTGGCGCATCGTCGGGCTCGGGCTGGTCGGCTATTACCTGTCCAGCTTTCTCGATTTCCTCGGCCTGCAGTACATCACCGTCGGTCTCGAACGCCTGATCCTGTTTCTCACGCCCACGCTCGTGCTGCTGATCTCGGCTACCTGGCTGCGCCAGCACATCGGCCGCCTGCAGTGGCTGGCGCTGGCCGTCTCCTATGCCGGCATCGTCTTCGTGTTCGTCCACGACCTGCAGGGTGGCGGCCCGAACGTGCTGCTGGGTTCCGCGCTCGTGCTGGGCTCGGCCGCCGCGTACGCGGCCTACCTGTTGCTGTCCGGTGAAATGGTCAAGCGCCTGGGCGCGCTGCGGCTGGTGGCGTACGCGATGTGCGTGTCCAGCGCCGCCTGCATCGGCCAGTACTTCCTGCTGCGGCCGGCGGCGGGCCTGCTCCAGCCGATGCCGGTTTATGGCCTGTCGCTGGTGAACGGCCTGCTGTGCACGGTGGCGCCGGTGTTCATGACGATGACCGCCGTGCAGCGCATCGGCGCCGGCGCGGCCTCGCAGGCCGGCATGATCGGCCCCGTCTCCACGCTGTTCCTCGGCGCCGTCATCCTTGCCGAGCCCGTTACGAGCTGGCAGCTGGCCGGCACCGCGCTGGTGCTGGCCGGCGTCTACCTGCTCTCGCATGCCAATCCCGCCAAACCCAAGACCGGAAACTGAGATGAATGCCACCGCAGCCCCCCGCATCGCCCTGATCGCCCACGACAAGAAGAAAGACGACATGATCGCCCTGGCCGGCGAATACCTGGCGTTCCTGCGCAACTGCACGCTGACCGCCACCGGCACCACGGGCGGCCGGCTGGCCGGCGAGCTGGGCTTGACGGTCGACCGCAAGCATTCCGGCCCATTGGGCGGCGACCTGCAGATCGGCGCGCTGCTGGTGGAGGACCGGATCGACGCGGTGATCTTCCTGCGCGATCCGATGACGCCGCAGCCGCACGAGCCGGACATCAACGCGCTGGTGCGGGCCTGCGACGTGCACAACGTGGCATGTGCCACCAACATGGCGACGGCGCACCTGGTGCTGTCGCAACTGCAAGCGGCAACCGCCGCATCGTACGGGGAGGCGCAATGAGCAAGGCAATCAGGATGAGCCGCACCGGCGGCCCGGAAGTGATGGAGTACGTGGATGTCGAGGTCGGCCCGCCCGGCCCCGGCGAAGCCACCGTGAAGCATGCGGCGATCGGCATCAACTTCATCGACGTGTACTTCCGCACCGGCCTGTATCCGCAAGACCTGCCGAACGGCCTGGGCATGGAAGGCGCGGGCACGGTGGAGGCGGTGGGCGAGGGCGTCACGCACGTGAAAGTGGGCGATCGCGTGGCCTACGCCGGCCGCCCGAACGGTGCCTATGCGCAGGAACGCAACCTGCCGGCCAGCCTGCTGGTGGTGCTGCCCGACCATATCGCGTTCGAGACGGCGGCGGCCATGATGCTGCAGGGGATGACGGCGCAGTACCTGCTGCACCGCACCGCGCGCCTGAAGCCGGGCGACACGGTGCTGTGGCACGCGGCCGCCGGCGGCGTCGGCCTGATCGCCTGCCAGTGGGCCAGGGTGCTGGGCGTGAACCTGATCGGCACCGTGGGGTCGGATGAAAAGGCCGCGCTGGCGATCGAGCACGGCGCGGCGCACGTGATCAATTACAAGCGCGACGACTTCGTGGCGAAAGTGAAGGAACTGACCAACGGCGAGGGCGTGTCGGTGGTCTACGATTCGATCGGGCAGGACACCTTCCACGGCTCGCTCGATTGCCTGGCGCCGCTGGGCCTAATGGTCAGCTTCGGCAACGCTTCCGGGCCGGTGCCGGCGTTCGCGCCGTCCGAATTGCAGTCGCGCGGTTCGCTGTTCCTGACGCGGCCCACGATGATGCATTACACCGCCAAGCGCGAAGACCTGGAAGCCACGGCCCGCTCGCTGTTCGGCGTGGTCGCCAGCGGCGAAGTGAAGATCGCCATCCACCAGCGCTACCACCTGCCGGACGTGGCGCAGGCGCACATCGACCTGGAATCGCGCAAGACCACCGGCTCGTCGATCCTGATCCCGCACTGATATGGCCAACCCGAACGAAGAAGACGACGGCAACCCGAAATTCGGCCGCCTGCTGGTCGCACTGCTGCTGGCGCTGGTGCTGGTGGTGCTGATCACTTTCGCCAGCGAGGCCTTGTTCACATGAAGCGGCTGCTCCCGATCCTGATGCTGGCCGCTGCTACCGCTACTGCTGCCGCCCCCGGCCCTGCACCTGTACTGCCGGATGCGCCGGCCGGCTGGCAGGCGGCCGCGGCGCGCGACATCGCGGCCGCCTACGACATCACCATGGCGAACCATGCGGGCGCGCTCGATCCGCACAACCCGTCCTTCGTCGGCAATCTCGAAGCTGCGCGCGACCATGGCCTGGCGCTGGCGTCGCGGGTGACGGATGCCGATGGCTACCTGGCGGCGGTGCAGGGCTTCACGGCCCGCATCCACGATGGCCACGCCGGCATGTATGTCAAATTCGACCGCGGCGCACTGGCCTCGCGGCAATGGCCCGGCTTCGTGGCGGCCTGGCGCGGCGATCTCTACGTCCATGCCGCCGAGGAAGGCGCCGCGCGGCAGGGCGAGCGGATCGTTTCCTGTGATGGCAAGCCGGCCCGGCAATTGATGGAGGAGAACGTGTTCGCGTTCCAGGGCCGCAGTGACGAGGAGGGGCAGTGGTGGAGCCTGGCGCCGCGGCTGTTCGTCGATTCGCACAATCCTTTCCTGCGCCGGCCGGAGCGCTGCGTGTTCGAATGGGGCGGCGAACGCATCGAACGGGAGCTGTCCTGGCGGCCGGTGACGGACCAGGCGTCCGCCTGGCACGTGGACGACATGGCGCCCGACACGCTGCCGGTCGGGCTGACCGAGCCGCGCCCGAAGCTGTTCTGGATGGCGATGCCGACCTTCCACCCATCGGATGCCGAGCGGGCCGCCTACCATGCCGTCTATCGCCAGGTGGAGACGCAGCGGGACCGCTTCCTGAACGCGGACGCGGTGGTGATCGACCTGCGCCGCAACGGCGGCGGCAACTCGGTGTGGAGCGCCCGCTTCGCCGCCGCGCTGTGGGGTGCCGACCGGGTACGGCGCCGTGCCGAGGCGCGTACGGCCCGCGAGCGCGTCTGGTATCGCGCGTCGCCCGGCAATATCGCCCACTTCAGGAACATCGTGGAGACCTTCACCGCGAAGAAGGAAACCGCGATCGCGAGCTGGGCCGCCGCGCACGAGGCGGGCATGCGCGTAGCGCTGGCGGCCGGCAAGCCGTACTACGTCGCCAACGAAAATGCGCCGGCGCCCGCTGCCAATCCGCAGGCCGACCGGCCAGGCGAGCCGCCGGCCTTTTCCCGCCCCGTGTATGTGATCGTGCCCGGCTATTGCGCCAGCTCCTGCCTCGACGCGGTGGACGTGTTCAAGCTGTTCCCGAACACGAAGCTGATCGGCGCACCCAGTTCGGCCGATTCAACCTATATGGAAGTGCGTTCGGAAGACCTGCCGGGCGGTCTCGCCCGCGTGATCGTGCCCGTCAAGCTGTATGTCGACCGGCCGCGCGGCAACGGCGAGTTCTACCGGCCGGACATTACCGTGACCGCCCTGCAGTGGACCACCGCCGAGTTCCGGGCCGTGGTCGAGCGCGACCTGGCACCTGCCGCCACGCTCGGAAAATAAATAGGGACGGACCCTGTTTTTAAGGAAATTTCCCAGAAAACAGGCGGTCCGGCGTCCCGGTCCGTCCCCATTTTTGTTTCAAGCAATGTTTCTGGAAAAATGGGGACGTACCCCATTTTTGCAGCAATGTTTCCCGAAGTTACTGCAGCTCGAGATCGATCTGCCTGGCCTTGCCGTTTTCGCCCGGGAAGCCGGTGAACGCACTCTGCACGAGCAGCGGCATCACGGCGGGCGTCGACTGGCGGCGGCTGGTGTTCTGCACCGTGACGTCGTACAGCTTCTTGCCGGTGTTGTCGGCGATCGACACATTCAGCTTGCGCTCGTAGTTGTGCCGGATGACTTCGCGGTATTCGGTCGGGCCGAACATCCACGGGTCGTAATACGGCCGGAACGCCCAGTGGCGGTAGCGGTAACGCGAAGGATAGAAACCGCCGCGGTACGGCCAGCCGCCGTACATGCCCCCGTACATTCCCCAATGTGGCCCGGCGCCGGTCCAGAACGGATCGTAGGCCTGCAGCACGCGGGTCGGCCGGTCGATGGTCGAGAACGCCATATCGACGCGCAGTTTCGCCTGTTCCGGCGCGCCGGCCTGGGCAAAGCCCAGCTTCGACAGTTCATTGGCCACCAGCCCCTGGTAGCTGCGGTATTCCAGCGTGTCCTCGCTCGGCGCCGGCGTATCGAACACATAGGTTTTCTCCTGCAGCTGGGCTGGCCACTGGTGGAATACCGTGACGTCGCTGCGGATGGTGGTTGCGCACCCGCCGAGCAGCAGGCTGCCTGCTGCGACGAGGATGGCGAAGGATTTCATGATCTACTCCCAGAAAAAGGTATTTCCCCACATACAGTGTATGACTGCCCCGCTTGCACTCCTCAATTATTACAGAATGTTACGGCGGCACGGAAAGCTGAAACGATCGCAACCGGCACGGCAGCAAATCGCGGGCATGCAAGGCGCCGGTGTTGGTAAAATAATCTTTTGTCCGCAATGAAGGTGAAGGCCCCCATGAGAACCGACAGCCCGCAGACGATCTACCGCAAGGATTACACACCGCCCAGCTACCTCGTCGAAACGGTGGAACTGGGATTCGACCTCGACCCCGCCCGCACGATCGTCGCCAACCGCATCACGCTGCGCCACAATCCGGCCAGCAAAGGCGGCAAGGGCGGTAAGGGCGAGCGCGGCGAGCGCGACATCGTCCTCCATGGCGAAGACATCGACCTCGTCGCGATCCGGCTGAACGGTACCGAGCTGAACCCCGGCCAGTACATATTGGGGGCGAACACGCTGACCATCAAGAAGGCGCCTTTGAATGTGGTGCTGGAAATCGAGACCGTCTGCGCCCCTGAAAAGAACACCACGCTGTCCGGGCTCTACGTCTCGAACGGCAGTTTCTACACGCAGTGCGAGGCGGAGGGTTTCCGCCGCATCACCTATTTCCCGGACCGGCCGGACGTGATGGCCGTGTTCACCGTGATGCTGCGTGCGGACAAGGAAAAGTACCCGGTGCTGCTGTCGAACGGCAACCTGGTGGAAGCGGGCGACCTCGATGACGGCCGCCATTTCGCCAAATGGCACGATCCGTTCAAGAAGCCGTCGTACCTGTTTGCGCTGGTGGCCGCGAAGCTGGTCTGCCAGGAAGAAACGTTCAGGCTGGCCGACGGGCGCGATGCGCTGCTGCAGGTCTGGGTCGAGGAGGGCAATCTCGACAAGACCGACTATGCCATGCAGTCGCTGAAGAACTCGATCCGCTGGGACGAGGAACGCTGGGGCCTCGAGCTGGACCTGGACCGCTTCATGATCGTCGCCGTCGGCGACTTCAACATGGGCGCGATGGAAAACAAGGGCCTGAACATCTTCAACACCAAGTTCGTGCTGGCCAATCCCGCCACCGCCACGGACACCGACTACGCCGGCATCGAAGCGGTGGTCGGCCACGAATACTTCCACAACTGGACCGGCAACCGCGTCACGTGCCGCGACTGGTTCCAGCTGTCGCTGAAGGAAGGCCTGACGGTGTTCCGCGACCAGGAATTCTCGGCCGACATGATCGGCACCGCGAGCGGCCGCGCCGTCACGCGCATCGACCAGGTGCGCACGCTGCGCCAGGCGCAGTATCCGGAAGATGCCGGGCCGATGGCGCACCCGGTGCGCCCGGATTCCTTCGTGGAGATCAATAATTTCTACACGGTCACCGTGTACGAGAAAGGCGCCGAGGTCGTGCGCATGTACCAGACCCTGCTGGGCCGCGAAGGCTTCCGCAAGGGCATGGACCTGTACTTCGCGCGGCATGACGAGCAGGCCGTCACGTGCGACGATTTCCGCGCCGCGATGGCATCGGCGAACGAGCGCGACCTGACGCAGTTCGAGCGCTGGTACAGCCAGGCCGGCACGCCGGTCGTCACCGCCAGCGGAGAATACGACGCCGGCGCGCAGCGCTATGTGCTGACGCTTTCGCAGCACTGCCCGCCGACCCCGGGCCAGCCGGACAAGCTGCCCTTCCACATTCCGGTCGCCGTCGGCCTGCTGGCCGGCAGCGGCCGCGACCTGCCGCTGAACCCGAACGGCGACACCACGGTGGTGCTGGAGCTGACCGAAGCGCAGCAGGAGTTTACGTTCGACGGCATTCCGGAAGCGCCGACCCCGTCGCTGCTGCGCGACTTCTCGGCACCGGTGATCCTCGAGTATCCCTACACCGACGACGAATTGCTGCACCTGTTCCGCCATGACAGCGACCCGGTGAACCGCTGGGAAGCGGGCCAGCGCCTTGCCATGACGCGCCTGCTCAAGCTGACCGCCGCCGTGCAGGCGGGCGACAAGCTCGAACTCGATTACACGTTCGTCTCCGCCCAGCGCGCGCTCCTGCTCGACGATACGCTGGAGGCAGCCTTCCGCGAGCAGGCGCTGATCCTGCCGTCCGAATCCGTGATCGCCGACCAGATGGAAGTGGTCGATCCACAGGCGATCCACCACGCGCGCCAGTTCATGCGCCGCACGATCGCCGAAGTGATGCGCACCGAACTGTTGAATGCCATTGCCGCGAACGAAACGCCGGGCGACTACAGCCCGGACGCCGTCTCGGCCGGCAAGCGCGGCCTGAAGAACCTGGCGCTGGCCTACCTGCTGGCCGCGCCGGACCTGCATGCGATCAACCTCGGGCGCCGCCAGTTCAACAACGCGACCAACATGACCGACCGCGCGGCGGCGCTGACGGCGCTGATCCACAGCGGTGCCGACGTGGAAGAGCAGCTGCAGGCTTTCTACGACCAGTTCAAGGGCGAGGCGCTAGTGGTCGACAAGTGGTTCGCCATGCAGGCCAGCGCACCGACCACGAACGTGGCGCGCGTGCGCGAACTGATGGGGCACCCGGCATTCACGCTGCGCACGCCGAACCGCGCACGCAGCCTGCTGTTCAGCTTCGCCAACAGCAACCCGTCGCAGTTCCACGCGAAGGACGGCAGCGGCTACGAATTCTGGGCCGAGCACGTCGTCAAGCTCGATGCGCTGAATCCGCAGGTGGCGGCCCGCTTCGCGCGCAGCATGGACCGCTGGCGCCGCTACGCCCCGGAGCTGCAGGCGCACATGCGCCGCGCGCTGGAAAAAGTGGCGGGTGCACCGAAGCTGTCCAACGACGTGATGGAAGTCATCTCCAAAGCGCTGGCGAACTGAGGGAACCTCGATAAACCTGCTGCGCAACGCCAGCCGCTGGTCTTCGATGTTCCGCTGCGGCGGACCGGACGTACGAAAAAGCGCTCGCGAACCAAAAGAATCGTAATCAACCAAGGGAATCCATGAAACGAATCAGCCTTACCCAATACCTCGTCGAGGAGCAGCGCGAGCACCACAATATCCCGGCCGAGCTGCGCCTGCTGATCGAAGTGGTCTCGCGCGCCTGCAAGACCATCGCCCACTCGGTGGGCAAGGGTGCCCTCGGCGACGTGCTGGGCGCGCTCGAAAGCGAGAACGTGCAGGGCGAAGTGCAGAAAAAGCTCGACGTGATCTCGAACGAGATCCTGCTGGAAGCGAACGAGTGGGGCGGCCACCTGGCCGCGATGGCTTCCGAAGAGATGGAGACGATCCACCTGATCCCGAACCGCTATCCGAAGGGCGAGTACATGCTGGTGTTCGATCCGCTGGACGGCTCGTCGAACATCGACGTGAACGTGTCGATCGGTACCATCTTCTCGGTGATCAAGGCGCCGGAAGGCATGGCCACCCCGACCGAGACGGATTTCCTGCAGCCGGGCGCCAAGCAGGTCGCCGCCGGCTACGCGGTCTACGGCCCGCAGACCATGCTCGTGCTGACCACCGGCCATGGCGTGAACTGCTTCACGCTGGACCGCGAAATGGGTTCCTGGGTGCTCACGCAGCGCAATATGCAGATCCCGACCAAGACAAAGGAATTCGCGATCAACATGTCGAACCAGCGCCACTGGCATCCGCCGGTGCAGCGCTACATCAACGAACTGCTGGCCGGCAGCACCGGCCCGCGCGGTACCGACTTCAACATGCGCTGGATTGCCTCGATGGTGGCCGACGTGCACCGCATCCTGAACCGCGGCGGCATCTTCATGTACCCGGCGGACGTGCGCGATCCAAGCAAGCCAGGCAAGCTGCGCCTGATGTACGAAGCAAACCCGATGGCCTTCATCGTCGAGCAGGCCGGCGGCATGGCCACCGACGGCAAGCACCGCATCCTGGACATCCAGCCGACCACGCTGCATCAGCGCGTGCCGGTGTTCCTCGGCTCGCGCGATGAGGTGGCCGTGGTCACCGGTTACCACCATGAAGGCGCCGCGTAAGATTTCGAAAAGAGACCCTAGTCAACTGTAAAACCTGTTGCTATAATGTGGCCTCTTTCGCAGCGCTTCATGTGCGGAAGGCAAGGTTAAGCAAGGTAACTTCACGTTGCCAAGTTTGGCCGCTGTAGCTCAGTCGGTAGAGCAGCGCATTCGTAATGCGAAGGTCACCAGTTCGATTCCGGTCAGCGGCACCAAGATTCAATGCAAAAAGCCTCACGCATCTGCGTGGGGCTTTTTGCTTTCTGTCGTTGCACCGTGCGTGCAGTGCGTCGGCTGGCGTCCCTTTGTCGGGATTATTGACAGTCACCGAAACCGCCGGTGCCTGATCGGCCACCAATCATTCATCTCAACAGGCATTTTCAGTTGAAATGCAGCCTGGCGCTGGAAATACTGAAACGAAACGGGCGAAGGCTATTCCCGAATGTTCCGGTAACAATACAGCGTTACTGTCGGAAAATTTTACACAAGCATCTATCTTTGGCGCCAATTAAATCTAAGTGTTTGATTTTCATCAAACAGTGTGCATTTGGCATGAATATTGCATTGATGAACCAGTCACTTCACCTGGGCCATAAATATGTTCAATCCAAAGAAAACGTTGTTGAAAGTCATTGCCGGCTCCGTGTTGATCTCAGCAGCATTCGGCGCACACGCTACCGTGATCACCAGCACCGTGACCGGCAAGATCGGTTCAATCAACAATACCGCCAGCGGCCTGGCCACCGCGCTGGGATTCCAGCCGATCGCCGGCCAGGCGTATTCGCTCAGCATTACCCAGGACCTGAGCGGGCCAACGAGCTCGGCAACGAACAGCCTGCTGATCGACACCGTCGGTTCTGTCGATATTGCGCTGACGATCGGCGGCAACACCAAGCTGTTCAACGCGGCCTCTACGCGGCAGTACAACTCCCTGATCGATGGCTCGCCGGACAGCCTGACGACGCTGTCTGAAATCGTCGTCGGCAACCAGAAACTGAGCTTCTCGCATTCGGTGACGGGCAACCTGTGGAGCACGGCGGACCTCGGCCAGTCGCTGGCCCTGTCCAAGGGGCAGTTCACCTCCTTGTATTCCAAGCTGTCCATCAGCAGCCTGACGGGCGCCTACCAGGGCGGTTTCACCGGCGTCGGCTCTTCGCTCGTCGCAGCGAATGCGGTGCCGGAGCCTGGCACCATGGCACTGATGGGCCTGGGCCTGATGGGACTGGTCTACTCGCGCCGCCGCGCCGCCAAGCGCTGAACGCCAGCGCCGGCAGGCGCAGCCTCATCAGCCCGCTCGCCTTCCGGCCAGCGGGCTTTTTTTTCATGGCGCTGTCACCCGAACCTGTGGAAGTTTCGCCAGGTCATCAAGAAAGAGCGCAATTGCCGCGCAGCGCGGCGATCAGGCAGTCTGCCGGCGCGGACCAGCGCCGCCCGTCAAGGCCATGGCGCCAGCCCAGGTAGTTCGGCAGGTATTTGCTTGCCACGCCGTTGAAGCGCGACAGCCAGCCGTGGAAGCGGCTGTGATAGCCGTTTACGTGCTGCAGGAGGACGGCGCCGCGGGTGCGCACGCCTGCCCTGAGATTGACTGCTTGATGCAGGATGCCGGCGCGGCGCGCGAACGTGCGGTAAGCGGGCAGCGCTGTCCGACACCAGCAAGACGTCGGCGGGTCGCCGCGCAATGCGGACAGCGATCGGACGGCCGGCCGAACTTCTCGATCAGTTCCAGACAGTTCGCTAGTGACGAAGCCGACTCGAGCAGGGCACGCAGTGTCGCCGGTTGGGCGCCGGAGAGCCCGTCGAGTTGCCGCGCAATCGTTCCAGCAAACTGTTGAAAACGCCGTCATGCATCGCCGCCTCCATCGTCAATAAGGATGAGACTGCGATGGCGTGAATGGTTCAGTTCATCCCACAGGCTCGGGTGACAGCGCCTCTTATATGGCGCCGATATTTCCTTGCCAGATGCCTGCACATCCGGCTTTCTGTAAATGAAACCTTCCAGGGCTGGCCATCGTTGCTGCCGGTCATGATGCAACACTACAACTGTTCTTATAGTAATTGCATAGGATAAATTTCCATAAAAGCATTAACTTTGCTAAAATGCAAATTACTGCTCTGAAATATACTCCCATGTACAAGGCTGGCGGTTGGACTGTAAATTCATTACAAATAATGGTCGCGAGTGACTTTTAGTGAGAAATGTCCTAAGGGATAGGTTTACAATACCTTTCGTTTACCCGTTAAGCGGGCTCATCAGTATCAGGAGGCGACGTGTCACCCCCGGTTCATGACGCGGCGTTCGCGATCTCCCGGCTGTCGGCGGAATTTGCCGACAGGACGATCGAAGCGCATTTCAGCCATCACTTGCTGCCGCAGACCAAGGAACAGTTGCGCACCACGCTGCTGTTCTGCTCCGCCGTTTACCTGATCTTTGCCGTTACCGATATCCTGGCGCTGGGGCTCACGCCGCTGTCGCTTGCGCTGTTCGGCTGCCGGCTCGGTGTGGCCGTGGTGGCCATCGCCAGTTGCGTCACCAATCACCTGCACCCGCATTCCGTCGGGCGCGTCTATCTCACGGCGAGTATCACCGAGATTGCCGGCATGCTGGCATTCGTGCCGATCGTGCTGGCGCGGCCCGCCGAGCTGGCCTGGCACGCCATGTCGATGGGCCTGATGGTGCTGGTCGTGTACCTGTATATTCCCAACCGGCTGCTGTATTCGCTCGCCATCTCGGCGATTTCCACGCTCGTGTTCATCGTCATCGCGCTCATCGCCGGCAGCCTGACCGCGCAGGAGCAGCTGACGATGGTCATGCTGCTGGCACTGGCCAACTGCTTCGGCTACATTTCCGCGCGCCGCTACCACCTGATCCGGCGCGAGGAATTCCGCGTGCAGTCGGTACTGAAGAACCTTTCCGAACGCGATCCGCTGACAGGTTGCCACAACCGGCGCTACCTGCAGCAGGAGCTGCTGAACATGGAGCTGTCGCGGGCGCGCCGCTTCCGCCTCAGCGTGGCCGTCATCGCCTGCGACATCGACTACTTCAAATCCGTCAACGATACGTACGGCCACGCGGCGGGCGACCGGGTACTGGTGGCATTCGCGGCGCTGCTGCGCGGGCTGATCCGAGAAAAGGTGGATAACCTGATCCGCTTCGGCGGCGAGGAATTCCTCCTGGTGCTGCCGGAAACCGACCTGTCCGGCGCGATGCACCTGGCCGAGCGCATGCGCGCCGCGCTGTCCGCCATGACCACCGAGATCGCGCCCGGCAAGACCGTCGGCGTCACCGCCAGTTTCGGCGTCACTTCCGTCAATTTCGCCAGCGTGACCACCCGCTTCCCGCAGGAAGCCGTGATCGAGCTGGCCGACCAGCTGCTGTACGCCGCCAAGCGCGACGGCCGCAACACCGTCAAGGCGCTGGAATTCTACGGCCGTCCCGGCCTGCA
The DNA here is from genome assembly GCF_014192225.1 of Pseudoduganella umbonata. GTDB lineage: Bacteria > Pseudomonadota > Gammaproteobacteria > Burkholderiales > Burkholderiaceae_D > Rugamonas > Rugamonas umbonata. The sequence continues at coordinate 770,178 of NZ_JACHXS010000002.1, forward strand.
CGTGGCGGCGCGCGCGGCCGGCTGAACCCTGCCTGCGCCGCACCCGGCCAGCGCGCGCCGGCGATTCCTGCATACCGTCTGTCACGACGATGGCCTGCGAGTGCCGGCCAATGAGTGCCGGCCGCGGCACCGGTGATGCCGATCCCCCGCCCGGCATTCCAGCACCGGGCGCACGGTAAAGTGCTGTACCTTTCCAGCCCCGATGGGTTACCATGCGCGCTTGGGTGCGCTCTTCCTGTTCGGGAAGCGCGTTAAACGGGAAACCGGTGAAGCCGCCATGCGGCCATTCCGGTGCAGCCCCCGCTGCTGTAAGCCTGACGGACTCCGCCAACAAGCCACTGCGAATCTCGCGGGAAGGCGCGGAAGAAGAATGACGGCGAGCCAGAATACCGGCCCAAGCAAGTCAGCACCATTCCCCGGGGTGACGGGAAGCCGCTGTCGAAGCGGCTTGCCGTCCGTGCTCCGCTTCGACCGTCTTCTCCATTTTCGATCCCCGCCCGGTGCTCTTATCGACCATTCGACGGGAGGTTTCGAATGCACATCATGGAAGGTTTCCTGCCGCCCGCGCACGCGCTGGGCTGGTCGGCCGTATCCGTTTCGTTCCTGGCCTGGGGCCTGCGTTCCATGGGGCGCGACCTGGGCCGGCATCCCGAGCATCGCATGCTGTTCGGGGTCGCCGCCGCGTTCGCGTTCCTGTTGTCCGCGCTGAAGCTTCCTTCGGTCACCGGCAGTTGCTCGCATCCCACCGGCGTGGGCCTTGGCGCCTTGCTGTTCGGTCCCGCTTCGATGGTGCCGGTAGGCTTCGTGGTGCTGCTGTTCCAGGCACTGCTGCTGGCCCATGGCGGCATCACGACGCTGGGCGCCAATGTCTTCTCGATGGCGGTGGTCGGCCCCTTCGTTGCCTATGGCGTGTTCCGCTTGGTGGCCGCGGCCGGCATGTCGCGTTCCATCGCCGTGTTCGCGGCGGCCTGCCTCGGCGACCTCGCCACGTATGCCACCACGTCGCTGCAGCTGGCCTGGGCCTTTCCCGACCCGCTGGGCGGCGTACCGGCTTCGCTCCTCAGGTTCGGCGGCATCTTCGCCCTGACCCAGGTGCCGATCGCGATCAGCGAAGGCGTGCTGACGGTGCTGGTGGTGAACGCGGTCGCCAGGATCCATGGCCACGAGCTGGCCGCCGCGCCCGTGTTCGCGCACGCCGGAAGGAAGCCGGCATGAAGGCCCGTTCCTGGATGTTGTGGACCGCGCTCGCCCTGTCGACGGTGCTGCCGCTGTGGATCGCCGGCGATGCCGATTTCGGCGGTGCAGACGATCTCGCGCGGCAGGCCATCGAAAAGATCGCGCCGGATTACCGGCCCTGGTTCCAGCCCGTGTTCGAGCCGGCCAGCGGCGAGATCGCATCGCTGCTGTTCGCCGTGCAGGCGGCGCTCGGCGCCGGCGTGATCGGTTACTGGCTCGGCCTGTCGGCGGGCATCGAACGCGCAAGGGAGAGATCAAGGCAGGGGAAAGATCAAGGCAAGGGAGAGATCAAGGCAAGGGAGCCGCATGCTGATTGACACGGCTGCCTACGCGAGCCGCTGGCGCGGCATCGCGCCTTCCGCCAAGGCACTGTTCGCGCTCGCCGGCGTTGCCGCGGCCTGGATCGCCCGCAGCCCCGCCGTGCTGGCCGTGCTGGCCGCGCTGCTGGTGCTGAGCGCCGTCGTGGGGGCGCGCGTGCCGCCGCGTGCCTTGCTGGCGGCGGCGCTGGCACCGCTCGGCTTCCTGCTGCTGGCCTGCCTGGCGATGCTGGCCGGGCCCGATCGGCAGGGCGACTGGCACTGGCGCCTGGACATGCTGCCGGTGGCCGCCTGCACCGCGTTGCGGGCGCTGGCCGTCCTGGCCGCGCTGCTCGGCTTTGTCCTGACCACGCCGCTGCCCGACCTGCTGGCGCTGTTGCGCCGCCTGCGCGTGCCCGAACTGCTGCTCGACCTGATGGCGCTGTGCTACCGCATGCTTGCCGTGCTGCGCCAGGCCTGGGCCGACGGCGTCGAGGCGCAGCGCGCCCGGCAGGGCTACCGGGGCTGGTCCCAGGCATGGCGTTCGACGGGGATGCTGGCCGGTCACATGGCATTGCAGGTATGGCAGCGCGCCGCCGCGTTGCAGATGGCGGCGGATGCGCGCTCGTACACCGGCACGCTGCGCTTCCTGCCGGCCAGCCATCCGCGGGCGGGGCGCCAGAATGCGCAAGCCATCCTGGCCGGCACGCTGCTCGTCGCGCTGGCCGTGGGGGATCGCTGGTGACCGTGCCTGCCGTACTCGAACTGGCCGGCGTCCACTTTGCCTACCCCGACGGCAGTCCCGGACTGCGCGACTGCAGCCTGGCGCTGGGGCGCGGGCGGCGCCACGCGCTGCTGGGCGCGAACGGCGCCGGCAAATCCACCGTGCTGCGGCACCTGAACGGCCTGCTGCGGCCGGCCGCCGGATTACTGCGCCATCACGGGCAGGCCGTCGGCCATGGCCGGGAGGACTTGCATGCGCTGCGGCGCGACGTCGGCCTCGTGTTCCAGGATCCGGACCGCCAGCTGTTCGCCGCCCACGTCGACGAGGACGTGTCGTTCGGCCCCCTCAACCTGGGCCTCGATGCCGCCACCGTGCGCGCGCGGGTGGCCACCGCGCTCGATGCCGTCGGCATGTCCGCTCACGCCGGCCGCGCCGTGCATCACCTGAGCTTTGGCCAGAAGAAGCGGGTCTGCATCGCCGGCGTGCTGGCCATGGAACCGCAGGTCCTTTTGCTGGACGAGCCGATGGCGGGACTCGATGCACCGATGCAGGCCGCCCTGGCGGCGCTGCTCGACCGGCTTGCCGCGCGCGGCATCACGGTGATGCTGTCGACCCATGACGCCGACTTCGCGTTCGGCTGGGCCGACGACGTCCACCTGATGGCGGCGGGATGCTGCATTGCGTCCGGCCCGGCGATGCAGCTGGCGGAACGCGCCGACCTGCTGCGGCAAGCCGGGCACGAGGTGCCGCCGGCGATCGCACTGCATCGGGAGCTGGTTGCGCTCGGCGTCCTCGGCGCCGAGCCACCGCCGCGCAGCGTTCCCGAGCTCCTTGCCGCACTGCGTGCCGTGCGCGCCGCGCCGGCCCCGGAACATTTCGCACATCCCGCACATTTCGCACAACCTGGAAGGACAATGGCATGACGATCGCAACTCCCGGCAAGGTCTGGTTCGTGGGCGCCGGCCCCGGCGATCCCGAACTCGTCACCGTGAAGGGGCGCAGGCTGCTGGGCGAGGCCGGCGCCGTGCTGTTCGCCGGCTCGCTCGTCGACCGCGCGGTAACGCTGTATGCGCCGGCCGGCTGCGTCATCCGCGACTCGAAGGACATGACGCTCGAGGAGATGACCGCCTGGCTGATCGCCCAGGCCGCGGTGCACGGCACGGTGGTGCGCCTGCAAACGGGCGACCCGGGCCTGTATGGTGCGCTGATCGAGCTGGCCCGGCCACTCGCCGCCGCCGGCATCGAGTGGGCGGTCGTGCCGGGCGTCTCGTCGGCGATGGCGTCGATGGCGGCGGCCGGGGAATCGCTGACGCTGCCGGAAGTCACCCAGAGCGTCATCTTTACGCGCGTCGAGGGACGCACGCCGATGCCGGCCGGCGAAGACCTGGCCAGCCTGGCCGCGCACCGCACCACCTTGTGCATCTTCCTGTCGATCACCTTGCTGCACAAGGTGGAAACGGCGCTGCGCGCCGCCGGCTGGCCGGACGACTCGCCAATACTGGTGGTGCACAAGGCCAGCTGGCCCGGCGAGGAAAAGATCCTGCGCGGCACGCTGGCCGACATCAAGGCGCGTTGCCGCGAAGCCGGCGTGGCCAGCCAGGCGATGATCGTGGCAAGCCCCACGCTGGGCGCACTCCACTGGGAAACGCTGGCCCGATCGAAATTGTACGACCCTACCTTCACCCATCGTTTCAGAAAGGCGAGCGCATGAACGCACCCATCATGATGCAGGCGGCCGGTATGCCGGCCCGCGCGAACATCGACGATACCATCCTCATCGTCGGCCACGGTTCGCGAGAGGACTCGGGCAACCGCGAGATCCGCGATTTCACCGATGCATGGCGGGCGCGCCGGCCGGACTGGCGCATCGAGCTGTGCTTCATCGAATTCGCCGCGCCGGAACTGAATGCCGCGCTATTGGCCGCGGCGCGCGGCAGCCGCCGGGTGCTGGTGGTACCCCTGATCCTGAATGCGGCAGGCCACGTCAAGATGGAAATCCCGGAGGCCGTTGAGCAGGCGCGGGCCGCCAATCCGCAGGCGGAAATACTGCTGGCGCCGCACCTGGGTGCCAGCGACCCCGTGCTGGCCGTGCTGCGGCGCCGCCTGCGCGGTGCGATGGCGGAGCTCGACATGCCCGACCCGACGACCACCGGCGTGGTACTGCTGGGGCGCGGCTCGTCCGACCGCGGCGCCAACGGCGAGATGGCGAAGATGGCGCGCTGGCTGCTGGAAGAGGGCGACCATGAACTGGTCGACCTGGCCTTCACCGGCATCACCTGGCCGCGCCTGGAAAAAGTGGTGCAGCGCCAGGTCCTGCTGGGCATGCGGCAGGTCGTCGTGCTGCCGTATTACCTGTACACCGGCACGCTGATGCAGCGCATCCACCGGCAGGTCGAGCACCTGCGCGGCCAGTATCCGCAGGTGCGGTTCGCCTGCACCGCGCATTTCGGCTTCGAGAAGGAAATCTTCGCATTGATGGACGAGCGCGTCGAGAACCTGCGCGCGGGCGTGCCGGACAGCCGCCTGGTATGCGACGGCTGCACGTTCCGGGAGATCGCGCACGACCTGGGCCATGGGCATTCGCACGCGCATACCCACGACCATGCGCCCGCGCAGGCCGGCGACCATGCCCATGGCCACCCCCATGAACACGGCCACTCCCATGAACAGGGCCACTCCCATGAACACGGCCACTCCCATGAACCCGGCCACGATCACGGCCACGCGGGCGTGCCGGCATGAGCACCGTAAACACCGTCACCGAGCAGCTGACGCGCGCCGGCCAGGCCATCGAGCACGACAGTTTCGCCATCATCGATGCCGAGGCCGGCCCGCATGCGTACACACAAGAGCAGTGGCCGGTGGTGCGCCGCATGATCCATGCGAACGCCGATTTCGATTTCAACGGGGCGACCGCCTTCCACCCGGACGCGGTGGAGGCGGGCATCCGCGCCATGCTGGCCGGCGCCACGCCGGTGGTGGCCGACGTGGAAATGATCTGCTCCGGCCTGTCGCAGCCGCGCCTGGCGCATTTCGGCATGCGCACGCACCAGTTCATCAGCGATGCGGACGTGATCGACGCCGCCAGGCGCGAGGACACCACGCGCGCCGTGCAGGCGATGCGCAAGGCCCACGGGGCGGGATTGCTCGATGGCGCGATCGTCGGCATCGGCAATGCGCCCACCGCGCTGATCGAAGTCGTGCGCCTGATCCGCGAGGAGGGCGCGCGCCCGGCGCTGGTGGTCGGCATGCCGGTCGGTTTCGTGTCGGCGGCCGAGTCGAAGGACCTGATGGCCGGAGTCGACGAGGTGCCGTGGATCGTGATCCGCGGCCGCAAGGGCGGCTCGACGCTGGTGGTGTCGGCCCTGCACGCGTTGCTGGCGCTGGCCGAGGCGCGCCAGAAATCGGCGGAGCGCGGGTGAAGGAGAAGGCTGCCGAAAAGGGCACGCGCACCGGTTTCACGACCGGCGCATGCGCCGCCGCGGCGGCGCGCGCGGCCATGCTGGGACTCGCCACCGGGCAGGTGCCGGAGCACGTCGAGGCACTGCTGCCGAATGGCAGCCGGGTGGGCTTCGCCGTGCACGACGGCCGTTGCGACGCGGCGCATGCGCATGCGATGGTGGTCAAGTTCGCCGGCGACGACCCGGACTGTACCGATGGCGCGCACCTGACGGTCGACCTGCGCCTGCTGCCCGGCCAGGCCGGCGCCGTGGCCTGGGTGGCCGGCGACGGCGTCGGCACGGTCACGATGAAGGGCCTCGGCCTGGAGGTGGGCGGCCCGGCGATCAATCCGGTACCGCGCAGGAATATCGCCGACAACCTGCGCGAGGCGGCGCCCGGGCTGCTGGCCGAACATGGCATCGAAGTGACGATCAGCGTGCCGGACGGCCAGGCGATGGCGAAGAAGACCACCAATGCGCGGCTGGGCATCCTGGGCGGCATCAGCATCCTCGGCACCACCGGCATCGTCAAGCCCTATTCCACCGCGGCGTGGCGGGCCAGCGTGGTGCAGGGCGTGCAGGTCGCGGCCACGGCGGGCCACGGCATGGTGGCGCTGACCACCGGCGGCCGCACCGAGACCTTTGCCATGGCAGCGCTGCGTGCCGAGCGGCCGGAGCTGCCGTCCGCCTGCTTCGTGCAGATGGGCGACTTCCTGCGCTATGCGCTCGACGAGGCGGCGGCGCAGGGGATCGGCCTGGTGGTGCTGGCGGTCATGGTCGGCAAGCTGACCAAGATCGCCCAGGGCGAGACCATCACCCACGCCAACCGCAGCGAAGTCGATACCGACCTGGTGGCGGCGGTCGCGCGGCGCATCGGCGCCACCGACGAAGACTGCGCGGCGATGGCCGCCGCCGAAACGGCGCGATTCGGCGCCGAGCTGATGGTCGAGCGCGGCCTGGGGGAAGCCTTCCACCGCGCCCTGGCGCAGGCGGCCATCGATACGCTGACCGCGCCGGCGCGCTACGGCCAGGCGTTCCGGCTGCGCGTGCTGGTATGCGACTTCAGCGGCCAGCAGGTGGCCGACGTGTGGTCCGACCCGGTGCCGCCGCCGCCGGTGCCGGCCAGCGCCGGCCGCACCAGCATTGCCCACATCCTCGATGTCGACCCCTGAACCGAAGTTCCCTTGAGCCCAACCATGGATATCCCTTTCAAAGACAGCAGTGACAAAGACCCGAATCCGTGCCGCGTGATCGGCGTGCTCGACGACGGCGCGGCAAGCCTGGCCGCCACGGCGCTGGCCTGCCTGCGCAGCGCCGACGTGGTGATCGGCGGCGCGCGCACGCTGGCCCTGCTGGCGCACGAACTCAAGCCCGGTGCCGTGCGTCACGACCTGACCGGGCGCCTGGCGGACGTGCCGGGGTGGGTCAAGGCTGCCCGCGCCGACCACCTGGCCTGCGTGGTGCTGGCCACCGGTGACCCGCTGTGCCATGGCATCGCACCCTACCTGGCGCGGCACCTGTGCGTGCAGGCGCTCGACATCCTGCCCAACCTGTCGACGCTGCAGGTGGCATGCGCCCGCGTCGGACTGGCATGGCACGATGCGCGCATCGTCTCCGTGCACGCGAAGGACGCCGGCGAGTGGCAGCGCGGCGCCACGCCGGAGCATGGGCTGTACGCACTGGCCCAGGCGCTGCGTGCGCACTCGCGGCTGCTCATCCTGACCAGTCCCGACAACAGTCCGGACCGCATCGCCAGGCTGCTGGAAGCCGAAGGCCTCGGCGGCGACTTCCTGATGGCGGTGGCGGAAAACCTGCTGCAGCCGGAAGAGCGGGTGCTGGCCGAACTCGCGCCGCGCGATGCCGCGGGCATGCGTTTCGCCGCGCTGAACGTGGTGCTGCTGTGGCGCGTGACGCCGCCGCCGCGCCCGGTGCGCTTCGGCCTGGCCGACAGCGAATTCGTGCAGCGCCAGCCCGACAAGGGCCTGATCACCAAGCAGGAAGTGCGCGCCGTCAGCCTGGCGCGCCTGCAATTGCGCGAGGACAGCGTGATGTGGGATATCGGTGCCGGTTCCGGCTCGGTAGGCCTGGAAGCGGCGCGCCTGTGCCCGCGGGGCCATGTTTATGCCATCGAAAAGAATGAAGCCGATCACGCGATCGCTGCGCAAAACCACGCGGCCTTCGGCGTCGGCAACTACAGCCTGGTGCTGGGCAAGGCGCCGGACGGCCTGGACGCCTGGCCCGATCCCGATGCGGTGTTCATCGGCGGCTCGGGCGGCGAACTGGCCGCCCTGATAACGGGCGTGATGCGGCGCCTTCGGCCCGGCGGCACGCTGGTGATGAACTTCGTCACGCTGGAAAACCTGGCTACCGCTACCGCGGCATTGCAGGCGCTGGAAGGCGAGGGCACGGAACCATGCCTGCGCTGGGACGTGGTGCAACTGCAGGCCGCCCGCAGCAAGCCGATCCTGCACATGCACCGCATGGCGGCCGAGAATCCCGTGTGGATCGTCTGCGCGCGCCGCACCGGAGGCAGGCCATGAGCGGCGCGGGTACCTTCGGCACGCTGTGGGGTGTCTCGCTGGGGCCTGGCGATCCGGGCCTGATCACGCGCGCCGCGTGGGAAGCGCTGCAGCGGCGCGACGCGGCCTGGGTCTACCCGGCGCGCAGCGGCAAGACGCCCAGCTACGCGCTGGACATCGTGCAGCGTGCCGGCCTGGCGCCGCCGGACGAGCATGCGCTGCTGCTGTTCCCGATGACGCACGACGGCGAAAAGCTGGCGCGCGCCTGGCTGCGCGCGGCCGAAAGGGTATTGCCCTGGCTGCGCGCGGGCCGCGACGTGCTGTTCCTCGTCGAGGGCGACGCCAGCACCTATGCCACGTTCGGCCACCTGGCGCGCACCGTGCGCGCGCTCGACGCCGGCGTGCCGGTACGGATCATCGCCGGCGTCAACGCCTTCACGGCCGCCTGCGCGGCGGTCGACGTGCCCTTCGCGGAACAGGACGACACGGTGGCGATCGTGCCGGCCGCGTATGGCGTGAGCGCCGTCGACCGGCTGCTGCCCGACTTCGATACGCTGGTGCTGATGAAGGTGAAGCCGCTGCTCGATGAGCTGATCGGCTGGCTCGAGCGCCGCGGCCTGCTGGCCGGCGCCCATTTCATCGAACGGGTCGGCGCGCCGGACCAGCGGCAGGTCAGCGGCGCCGCGATATCCGCGCTGCGCGGCAGCAAGGTCAGTTACCTGTCGCTGCTGATCGTCAAGCACCCGCACCGCATCCGCGGCGAACGCATCAAGGGCTGCCTCAGGAAGGACAGCCCCAACCCCTCACTCACGGAGACCGCATGACCGATACCGCCAACACCACGCCGCGCGTTTGCCTGGTGGCGATCACGAAGCACGGCGCCGCGCAGGCCGCGCGCCTGGCCGCCGACCTGCCCGAGGCCGACATCTGCACGGCTGCCAAATTCGCCACCGCGTTCGGCGGCCTGCCGAACCGCGTGCACCCTTACGGCGGCGCGATGCGCGACGAGATCGGCCCGCTGTTCGCCGGGTACGACCAGATCGTGTTCTTTGTTTCGCTGGGCGCGGTGGTGCGCCTGATCGCCCCGCACCTGCGCAGCAAGGAGGAAGACCCCGGCGTGATCGTCGTCGACGATGCCGGCCAGTACGTGATCCCGGTGCTGTCTGGCCATGTGGGCGGCGCCAACGAATGGAGCGAGCGCATCGCCGTGCTGCTCGGCGCGGCGCCGGTGCTGACCACCGCGTCCGATGTCGGCCGCACGATTCCCGTCGACATCCTGGGCCGCCACCTGGGCTGGCGCGTCGAGGCGCCGAAGATCAATGTCACGCGCGTGTCCGCCCATGTGGTGAACGGCGAGCCGATCGCCTTCGTCCAGGAGGCCGGCAGTCCCGACTGGTGGACCCGGCCCACGCCGCTGCCGGACAATATCCACCGGTTCGACCGTTTCGCCGACGTGCCGCTGGACCGCTACGCCGCGCTGCTGTGGGTCACGCATGCCGAGGTGCCGGCCGGGCGCTGGGAGGCGTTGCACGAACGCCTGGTGGTCTACCGCCCGCCCGTGGAGAGCGCGGCTTGAGCGGCTACACCATCGGCCTCGGGTGCGACCGCGGCGCTGCGTTGCAGACCGTGCGCGAAGCCGTGCAGGCTGCGCTGGCCGCGGCGGGCATCGGGCCGGAGCAGGTGAGCGCTGCCGCATCGATCACCTTGAAACAGGATGAAGCGGCATTGCTCGCCCTGGCGCACGAACATGGCTGGCCGCTGCATTTCTACCCGCCCGACGCGCTGGCGGCCGTGCCGGTGCCGCATCCGTCCGCGACGGTGTTGCGCCATACCGGCACGCCCTCCGTCAGCGAGGCCGCCGCGCTGCTGGCGGCGGGGCCGGATACGCCGATGACGGCGCTCGTCGTCGAGAAACACAAACACCGGGGCGCCGATGGCCGGCATGCCACCGTTTCGATCGCAAGGAAAAACACATGAACGAGATTGACATGATAGACGCTGACATGAGCGGCGCTGGCATGAGCGGCATTGAACAGGGCGCGCAGCGCGCCGGCAAGATCATGCTGGTGGGGATCGGCCCCGGCAGCGTGGAGCACATGACCGGGCGTGCCCGCGCGGCGATCGCCGAAGCCGATGTCGTGATCGGCTACGTCACCTACATCAAGCTGGTGGCGGACCTCATCGAAGGCAAGGAAATCATCCGCAAGTCGATGACCGAGGAACTGGACCGCGCCGTCAGCGCGCTGGAAGCGGCGCGCGCCGGCAAGAAGGTGGCGCTGATCTCGTCGGGCGACGCCGGCGTGTACGGCATGGCCGGCCCCACGTATGAGGTGCTGTTCCAGTCTGGCTGGACGCCGGACGATCCGGTACAGGTCGAGATCGTCCCGGGAGCATCGGCGCTGAACAGCTGCGCCGCCCTGGTCGGTGCGCCGCTGACGCACGACTTCTGCGCCATTTCGCTGTCGGACCTGCTGACGCCATGGCCGACCATCGCGCGGCGGCTGGACGCGGTGGCGATGGCCGATTTCGTGGTGGCGCTGTACAACCCGAAAAGCGGGCGGCGTACGCGCCAGATCGTCGAGGCGCAGCGCCTGTTCCTGCGCCACCGCCGCGCCGATACGCCGGTGGCGATCGTCAAGAGCGCCTACCGCCGGCGCGAGAACATCGTGTTCACCACGCTCGACCGCATGGCCGATGCCGACATCGGCATGCTCAGCACTGTCCTGGTCGGCAACAGCAACACCTTCGTGCGCAACGGCCTGATGGTGACGCCGCGCGGCTACGCGAACAAGTACGACATGGAAGAGGGTGGCGCCACCCGCGACGGCGAACGCGCCGGCCGTTCGCTGTCCACCGGCCTGCTGGGCTGGCTGGACACGCTGCAGGCCGAGCATGCCGGCGGCGCCAGCATCGAGGCGCTTGCGGCCCGCTACCGGCTGCCGGCCGACTACATCGGCGCCACGCTGGCCGAGCCGTGGCAAGACGAATCCGTGGCGATCGGGGAGGGCGAGGCATGAGCGACAGCGATTCCAGCGCGCCGATGGTGGTGAAACCGAAGATCGGCAGTTATCACCGGCACCTGCTGGTGTGCACCGGCCCGCGCTGCAGCGCCGATGGCCAGTCGCAGGCGCTGTTCGACAGCCTGGGGGAAAAGCTCAAGGCGGCCGGCCTGACCACGGGCGAGCTGCGCGTCAAGCGCAGCCGCGTCAGCTGTTTTGCCGCCTGCAAGGGCGGTCCCATCGCGTGCGTGCAGCCGGACGGCACTTGGTACTACAACGTCACGCCGGAAAACATGGACCGCATCATCGACGAACACCTGTGCAACGGCCGGCGCGTGGACGACCTGGTGTTTCACCAGGCCGGCGAGGAATAGTGCCAGCGCCGCCGTCCGGTGCCCGGTTGCGATGGGCGCCGGTAACGCTCAATAGCTCGTCAACGCGCTCGGCTGCCCGCCCTTGAACGTGAAGATCGTCACCGGCGAGGCTTTCATGTCGCCCTTGCCGTCGAACGCATAGGTACCGGCCACGCCCTGGTACGAGCCGGCCGAGATGGCGGCGCCGACCTTCGCGGGTTCGACGGAACCGGTCTGCTGCATCGCCTGGGCGAACAGGTGGACGGCGTCGTAATACGAAGCGGCATACACGTCCGGCTCGGCGTTGAAGCGCTTCTTGAATTTCGCCTTGAAGCCCGCGCCGCTGGCAGCCTTGTCGAGCAGGGCGCCGCCCTGCGAGCACAGCACGTTGGCACCGACGGCGTCGCCGCCCAGCTTGCCCATCTCGGAGGTGCAGATGGTGTCGCCGCCCAGCAGCTTCGCCTTGATGCCCAGCTGGCGGATCTGGCGCGCCATCGGGCCGCCCTGCGGTGCGTAGCCGCCGAAGAAGATCGCTTCCACGTTCTTCGGCCGCAGCTTGGTGAGGATGGACGTGAAATCGACCGCCTTGTCGGTCGTGTACTCATGGCCGGCCACCGTCATGCCGGCGGACCGGGCGGCACGCTTGAATTCCTCGGCCAGGCCCTGGCCGAACGCGGTGCGGTCGTCGATCACGGCCACCGTCTTCACCTTCAGTTCCCTGGCCGCGTACAGCGCCATCCGCGAGCCGAGCTGCGTGTCGCTGGCGTTGACCCTGTACAGGTTTTTATAGCCTTGCTGCGTGAGTTTCGGATTCGACGCGACACTGGCCACCACCACGCCGGCGTTCGCATAGACCCGCGAAGCGGGGATCGCCACGCCCGAGTTGTAAGGGCCGACCACGTAGCGCACGCCGCCGTCGGCAAGCTTTTGCGCGACGTTGACGCCGGCCTTCGGATCGCCCTGGTCGTCCTCGGACACCAGCTCGAAGCGCAGCTTCTTGCCGCCGACGGCGACGGGCTTCGCGTTCAGCTCCTCGATCGCCAGCCGCGCGCCGTTTTCATTGTCCTTGCCGGAGAAAGCCTGCGCGCCCGACAGCGGCCCGCTGTGGCCGATGCGAACCACGGTTTCCTGCGCGGCCGCGCCGGCCGCCATTGCCGACATGGCCGCCAGCGCGAGCGCGCCGGCCATTTGCGTGTATCTCATCGGATCTCCCGTCGTTATTCTTGAGTAGCGTGAATTATCCACGTTCTCGCGGCGGGAGCAAGCAGCAAAGTGAAGAACCCAAAGTGAAGAACCCTCCGCCATCGGCGGGCGCACGGGCGCAGGCGCCGGCGCCTGCGCCGGAAACCATGTCCGCAACGATGCCGCCAACTACACTGGCGGCACGGTGCCCGTGCGGGTAACCGGGCGGACCGCCGGGTTGATCTCGTTGCGTGGCGGCGCGGCGGCCGCGTTGGGGCCGCCGGCAATGCCGCCGGCCAGGTACTGCGCGGCGATTGCGGCAGCGGTGGACGGGTCGGCCGCATTCGGCGCGCGCGGGGCATTGTTGGCGTTCGCACCGCCAGCCGCGGCGTTCGCGCCCGGCGTTCCCGCTGCGCCCGGAGCTGTGCCGGCCGGCGCGCCCGTGGCCGATGGCGTGCCGCCTGCCGTGGTGCCCGCCGCCGGATTGGCCGGCGTGCCCAGCGAAGCCTGCGCCGCAGCCGCCGCGTCGGCCGCCGCCTGGGCAGTGGCGGCGCTGGTTGCCGCCGAGGCGGCGATCCGCGCGTCCGCCGCCGCACCGGCCACGGCCTGCTCGTTCGGTGTACCGGCCAGCGCCGTTGCGCCGGCTGCAGTGCCGGCGCCGGCTGCGCCCGCGGCCTGCTGGGTACGCAGCGCGATCCGCTCCCGGTCCAGGATGGCCTGCGCGCGCTCCGCTCCCTGTTCCTGCAATACCCGCAGCGCATCGCGCTGCCGCGCCGTTTCGGCCTCGGCAAGCGCCGCGGCCTGGCGCGCATCCCCGGCCTGCTGCGTGGCCGCCAGGCGCACCTGGGCAAGCCGCTGTTCGACCAGCGCGTCTTCCTGCGTGGCCAGCGTTTGCCCGGCCGCGGCGCGGCGTGCCGCCAGCAGGCGATCCTGCGCCAGCCGGTCGGCCTGCGTCAGCTCATTCTGCCGAACTTCTTGCCGATTCTCTTGCCGCGCCTCGTCGAGGCGATCGGCAAGCTGCTGCGCCGCCGTGTCTTCCTCGCGGGTGGTGGTCAGCTGGCGCAGCGCCGCGGCGCGCACTTCCTGCAGCCGCTGGTCCTGCGTCACGATGTCCTGCCGTTCGGCCAGCGCCTGGTTCGCGGTCTGCCGCGCCAGCGCAAGCCGGCCGGCGGCCGCGCGTTCCTGCTGCGTCAGCGTGGCGAGGTCCCGGTCGAGCCGCGCCGCATCGTCGCGCTGCACCTGCTGGCGGCGTGCTTCGGCGTTCTCCGCCACGGCCGCCCGCTCGGCGGCGAAGCGTTCCGCTGCCAGCTGCCGTGCCAGCGCCTCGGCGTTGGCCTGGTCGGGCGACGTCGTCGGTGCCGGCGGAGTCTGCACCGGGTTGGCCTGTGCCTCGCCAGGGGCGCCGGTTACGCGGGTGGGTGGCGGCTGCACCGTGTCGCGCACCGCCTGCTGGACGGCGGCCGTATCGGCCGCGGTCGACGGCAACCGGTCGGGGGCCCGTTGCGGCACCGGGCTGGTGGTCGCCGGCTGCGCATAATTTGGAAACTGCGTCGGAATCTGCTGCGCCGGCACCTGCGGCGCGGGCACCTGGGCCGGGCTGCCGGAGGGCAGCGCATCGCTCGACGGCTGCGCTCCCTGCTGCGGGGCGTTGGCGGGACCGAGCGCGCCACTGGCGCTGTTGTCGGCCTGCGCGGCCGTCAGTTCGGCGGCCTGGTTGTTCAGCATGGCGGCCGGCGTGCCGGAGCCGGCGATCTGGGGCGCTTCAGGCTGGCGTGCATCGCCGGTGGCGCCGTCGTCCGCGGCATCGGCGGGGGGCGCCGGGTTCTGCTGGTTCGGCTGCACGGCCGTATCGCGCAGCGCATTGCGGAACGCCGCGTCGCTGACCTCGCTCGGCGGCAGGTTGGCCGTGGCGGGCGCCTGCAGCGAATTGCCGTCCGGGCCGATGGCATCGCGTTCGCGCGCCAGGGCGCTGGCCACCTCGTCGAAACTGCCGGCGGCGCGCGCCAGCGTGTCCAGCGTGCCCTGGCGGTCGGCCTCGAACGCGGCCAGCAGGCGGCGGTTGTCCACCGCCAGCATGTCGCCATCGTCGCCCAGCAGCGATGGCGCCAGGTCGATACCCAGCTGCGCCAGGCCGGCGCGCTGGTCGGCGAACGCCTGCGCCAGGCGCCCGGCCAATGCGCTGGACGGCAGTGCTTCGCCGGAAGGCGGCGCCAGCGTGTCGACGGCGCGGCCCACGTTGAACGCTTCCACCAGTTCGCCGGCGGCAGTGCCCAGCTGTTCCAGGTCCGCATCGGTGATGCGCGCGCCGCTGGCGGCGGCCAGTTCGCCCAGCCGTTTCTGCGACAGCGCCAGCGTGCCCATGAACTGGCCCAGCGACGATACATCCACGTCGGAACTCGGCGGCACCTCGTCGCGCGTGGGCGCCGCGCCCACGCCGGCTGCGGCGAACAGCGGGGCCATGCCGGACGACACTGAAGAGACAGGAAACATGATGCACCTCCGAGGCCTGGATCCGGGCAAGCTTGCCACAAAGCGCCCGGCGGCGGCGCACCGGCCCGGCCCGGCAGTGCTTCCGCCGCCCTCGCGTGTCTTTCCACTTTGTTATGCACCGCACTGTGCGGCCGCGCCGATCGGCCTATCGTTGGACCTGCATACCAACCAAAAGAGGATACCGATCATGGACAACGAAAAATCGACCATCAACGCGACCGGCACCGTGACGCCGATCGGCAATACCAACACCACCGGCACGGCCAACCGTACCGACGTTCACAACACGATCGACAAGGCCGCTGACAAGGTGCAGCCGGCTGCCGACAAGGCCGCTACCGCTGCGCATAGCGCCGTCGACAAGGTTGCCGAGAAAGTGCCGGCTGCCGCCGAGAAAGTGCACAGCACCGTCGAGAAGCTGGCCGAGAAGGTGCCGGCCTCCACCGAACGGCTGGTCGGCAAGGCCCACGAGACCGTGGACAAGGTAACGGAGAAGGCCGGCGCCGTCTCCGAAACGCTGAGCCGGAAAGCGGCCGACCTGAACGTGGCCTATGGCCGCCTGGCCGAAACGGGCCGCAGCTATGTGCGCAACAGCCCGGGTACGTCGGTGCTGGTCGCCCTGGCCGCCGGCTATGCCGTCTCGAAGCTGCTGGGCTCGCGCCGCCATTAATTGAATCACCATTAATCGCGTCGCCATCGACATCTACCGCGCCACCATTCGCACGGCAACTGCAGCGCAGTTGCCGCCTTGATGGCACGTCGTCCGCCGCCCCTTGCGGACGGCAGCGCCCGGCCGTGCTTCCTCGCGATGCACGGCCGGGCGTCTTTGCGCCCGGTCTTCCCGAACGGCGGCCCGGGCGCCGCTTACAGTCAATCCTAGGACATTAATGACCACGAAATCCACTACGCAGTCCTCCGGCGTCGACGGTGCCGGCTCCATTCTCTCCACTGTTTCAGGACCTTCCACCGCGGCGCCGCCGCAATCGCTGGGCAACAACAATCCGCAAGGCGACGTGCTGCTGGAAAAGCAGGCCGGCGGCATGGACCTGGCTGCGCAGACCCCGTACAACGCCAACAAGCCGAACGAATACGGCGATGTGGCGCGCACGCCCCAGCAGGGACAGACGGCCAAGCCGTCCAGCGACATCGTCACCGCCAGCAGCGCCGCCGAGAACATCGCCTCGCCGAAGACCGGCAGCGGCCAGCCGCCGATCGGCGTCAACAACACCAATGCGCCGCTGGACCGCGTGCGCGCCGATTCGAACGACCGGGTGCTGACCACCAACCAGGGCGTGCCGGTGGCGAACAACCAGGATTCGCTGAAGGCGGGCCTGCGCGGCCCCACGCTGATGGAAGACTTCATCCTGCGCGAGAAGATCACGCACTTCGACCATGAGCGCATCCCCGAGCGCATCGTGCATGCGCGCGGCTCGGCCGCGCACGGCTACTTCGAAAGCTACGAAGACCTGTCGGACATCACGCGTGCCGCGCCGTTCGCGCAGGCCGGCAAGAAAACGCCGGTCTTCGTGCGCTTCTCCACCGTGGCCGGCGAGCGGGGCTCCACCGACACGGCGCGCGACGTGCGTGGCTTTGCCGTCAAGTTCTATACGGACGAGGGCAACTGGGACCTGGTGGGCAACAACATTCCCGTGTTCTTCATCCAGGACGCGATGAAGTTCCCCGACCTGGTGCATGCGCTGAAACCCGAGCCGCACAACGCCATGCCGCAGGCGGCCAGCGCGCACGACACGTTCTGGGATTTCGTGTCGCTGATGCCGGAATCGACGCACATGCTGATGTGGGCGATGTCCGACCGCGCCATTCCGCGCAGCTACCGCATGATGCAGGGCTTCGGCGTGCACACCTTCCGCCTGGTGAACGCCGCCGGCGAATCCGTGTTCGTCAAGTTCCACTGGACGCCGCTGCAGGGCACCCATTCGCTGGTGTGGGACGAGGCGGTGAAGATCAGCGGCGCCGATCCCGACTTCCACCGCCGCGACCTGTGGGAAGCCATCGAGGCCGGCGAATTCCCGGAATGGGAGCTGGGCCTGCAGATCTTCACCGAGGAACAGGCCGACAGTTTCGAGTTCGACGTGCTCGACGCCACCAAGCTCGTGCCGGAAGAGCTGGTGCCGGTCAGGCCGGTGGGCAAGCTGGTGCTGAACCGGAATCCGGACAACTTCTTTGCCGAGACCGAGCAGGTGGCGTTCTGCACCGCCCACGTCATTCCCGGCATCGACTTCACCAACGATCCGCTGCTGCATGGCCGCATCCACTCCTATGTGGACACGCAGCTGTCGCGCCTGGGCGGGCCGAACTTCCATGAGATCCCCATCAATGCGCCGGTCACGCAGGTGCACAACAACCAGCGCGACGGCATGCATCGCCAGACGATCAATCGCGGCCGCGTGTCGTATGAGCCGAATTCGCTGGGCGGCGGCTGTCCGTTCCAGGGCGGCCGCATGGGCTTCACGAGCTTCCCGCAGCAAACCTTCGTGGAAGACAAGGTGCGCGGCAAGCCCGAACTGTTCGCCGACCACTATTCGCAGGCCCGCCTGTTCTGGCAAAGCCAGACGCCGGTCGAGCGCGCGCACATCATCGGCGGCTTCCGTTTCGAGCTGACGCGCGTGACGGTGCCGGCGATCCGCCAGCGCACGCTGTCGATGCTGGCCAATGTGGACGCATCGCTGGTCAACGCCGTGGCTTCCGGGCTGGGCATGCCGGTGCCCGATCCGCAGCCGATGGCCACGACGCGGCCGCTGCCCACTTACCGCACGTCGCCGGCGCTGTCGCTGCTGGCGCGGCCAGGGCAGACGGGCATCCATACCCGCCGCGTCGCGATCCTGGTGGCCGATGGCGTCGACGTGGCGGGCGTGCGCACGATCTACGAAGCGCTGCTGGCCGACGGCGCCGTGCCGCGCGTGGTTTCCTCCCGTCTCGGCCAGGTCGCAGGTGCCGACGGCGCCACGCTGGACGTGGAAATCACGCTGGAAGCCGGACCTTCAGTGATCTATGACGCGATGGTGGTGCCGGCCGGCGAGCAGTCCGCGCAGACGCTGGCGGCCGACGCGAACGCGCTGGAATTCGTGCGCCTGCAATACCGCCACTGCAAGCCGATCATGGTGGTCGACGCAGGCGTGCAACTGCTGGCCAAGGCCGGCATCCCGGCCACGCTGCGCGACGGTTCGGCCGATCCGGGCATCATCGGCGCGCAGCCGGTCGATGCCGCCGCCGCGCTGGCCGCGTTCAAGGAAGCACTGGCGCAGCACCGCGTCTGGATCCGCGAGAGCGATCCGCCGGCGGTATGACGCCAGCATAGCCGCCCCGGCAGGGCACCAGCTCTGCCATAGGTGGTGACCGGCCCGGTTGCATGCGCCACGCGCGGCAGCCGGGCTTTATCATCTCATCCAGCCAAAAAAACATTTCTCGAAAACCGGTGACAGACACCAGGTTTTTTGAAACATTTCCCGAAAACCGGTGACAGACACCAGGTTTTTTGAAACATTTCCCGAAAACCGGTGACAGACACCAGGTTTTTTGAAACATTTCTTTACTACATGGACGTTTACGCCCCGCAGACCTGGAAGCCCCATGAACGGCCGATGTTGCCGGGATCGCCGTCGTCGCCGCTGCACTCCACGCCGAGGCGCCTGGCCTACCTGCTGGTCGGCTTCATCGTCGCGCTGACGGGCGGCCTGGGCAACGCGCTCGTGACCGTCAACCTCGTGTATGCGCAAGGCTCGCTGGGCGTCTATGCGGCCGAGATCCAGTGGCTGCCCGCCGTCTACGTGATGGCCAGCGTGTCGATGAATCTGCTGCTGGTGAAGTTCCGCCAGCAGTTCGGCCTGCGGCTGTTCACCGAACTGTTCCTGGTGCTGTACGCGCTGGCCACGCTGGCCCACCTGTTCGTCCACGGTCTCGGCTCCGCGATCCTGGTGCGCGCGGCCAGCGGCATGTCAGGGGCCGCCCTCACCACACTGGGCCTGTATTACACGCTGCAGGGTTTTCCCGCGCAGCACCGGCTGAAGGGCGTGGTGCTGGGCATCGGCTTCTCGCAGCTGGCGATGCCGATCGCGCGCATCTTCTCGACCGAACTGCTCGAGATTGCCGAATGGCGCGGCCTGTACTTCTTCGAGCTGGGCATGTGCCTGCTGTCGCTGGGCTGCGTGCTGCTGCTGAAACTGCCGCCGGGCGACCGCATCCGGGTGTTCGAAAAGCTCGATTTCGTCACCTTCGCGCTGTTCGCGCCCGGCGTGGCGCTGCTGTGCGCCGTGCTGGGCCTGGGCCGCACCGTGTGGTGGTTCGAGGCGCCCTGGCTGGGCTGGTGCCTGGCCGGCTCGATCGTGCTGGTGACGGCGGCGGTGGCGATCGAGCACAATCGCGCCAGGCCGCTGCTGAACATCCGCTGGCTGACGACGTCGAACATGGTGCGCCTGGCCCTGTCGGTGCTGCTGATCCGCATCGTGCAGTCGGAAGCCACCGGCACCGTCGGCTTCCTGCAGGCGCTGGGCCTGCAGAACGACCAGATGCGCGAGCTGTGGATGGTCACGCTGGTGGCCAGCATCGCCGGCATGGCGGCCAGCGCGCTGACGATCTCGCCCAGCCGCATCCAGACTTCGCTGATGTTCGCGCTGCTGCTGATGGCGCTGGGCGCCTGGATGGATTCGCATGCCACCAACCTGACCCGCCCGGCGCAGATGTACCTCAGCCAGGGCCTGCTGGCGTTTGCCGGCGTGTTCTTCATCGGCCCGGTGTTCGTTTCCGGCTTCGGCGCGATCATCGCCCAGCCGAGCAACCTGATCAGTTTTTCGCTGATGTTCTCGATGACGCAGAACCTGGGCGGCCTGCTGGGTTCCGCGCTGGTGGGCACCGTGCAGGTACTGCGCGAGAAATACCATTCCAGCCAGCTGGTCGAGCACCTGACCCTGATCGACCCGCTGGTGGCCAGCCGCGTGCAGGGCAGTGGCGCCGCGCTGGCCGGCACGCTGGGCGATCCGGCGCTGCGCAGCGCGCAGGGCGTGGCGTCGCTCGGCGCGGCGGCCACCCGCGAAGCCAACATCCTGGCCTACAACGACGTTTTCCTGCTGATCAGCATCGTCGCCATCGCCACGCTGGCATGGATGCTGGCGCACTATCTCTGGCAACTGTGCACCGCCTGCCGTCCCGCCGCGCCGGCGCAGAATGCCCAGACGGGCATGGCCAAGGTCTCCCTCGACAACTCCGGATCGAAATGAGCGCAAACGACACCACTCCACCACCGTCCACGCCAACCCCCGCACCCGCTCCGGCACCCGCGCCGCCGGCACCGGGCCAGCCGGACCGGCCGCACCAGTGGCTGGCCATCGCCGGCTTTGCGCTGATCGCGCTGGTCGGCGTGCTGGTCGTGCTGTACGCGTGGCGGCTGCCCCCGTTCACCAGCCCGATCGTCTCGACCGAGAACGCGCTGGTGCGCGGTCAGGTGACGGTGATCGGTACCCAGCTGTCCGGCTATGTCACGCAGGTGCACGTGCAGGATTTCCAGCACGTCAAGGCGGGCGACCTGCTGGTCGAAATCGACCGCCGCGTCTACGAGCAGCGCTACGAGCAGGCCGAGGCGCAACTGGCGGCGCAGCGGGCGGCACTGGAAAACTGGGCCCAGTCGCGCCGCAGCGCCGCCGCCACCATCGCGCTGCAGGAAGCGGCGCTGGCCAATGCGCGGGCGCAGGCCACCCGCGCCACGGCCGACCTGGCCCGCGTGGAGGAACTGGTGCAGGACGGCTCGTTGTCCCAGCGCGAAAGGGATGCGCAGCGCGCCGCGCATGCCCAGGCCCGCGCGGCCGTCGCGCAGGCGCAGGCCAATGTCGAGATCTCGCGGCAGCAGTCGCAATCCGTGACCGTCAACCGCGCCGCGCTGGAAGCGGCGGTCGCCAATGCGGCGGCGGCGCTGAAAGCGGCGAAGGTCGACCTGGACAATACCCGCATCCTTGCGCCGTCCGACGGCCAGCTGGGCCAGGTGGGCGTGCGGCGCGGCGCGTTCGTCAACTCGGGTGCGCAGCTGATGGGGCTCGTGCCGCGCCAGATGTGGGTGATCGCCAACCTGAAGGAAACCCAGATGAACGGCATCCGGGTCGGGCAGAGCGCCACGTTCAAGGTCGATGCGCTCGACGGCGCCTTGCTGACCGGGCAGGTGGAGCGCATCTCGCCGGCCACCGGCTCCGAGTTTTCCGTGCTGCCGGCCGATAACGCCACCGGCAACTACGTCAAGATCGCCCAGCGCATCCCGGTGCGGATCCGCATCGATCCCGGCCAGCAGCTGGCGGACCGGCTGCGGCCCGGCATGTCGGTGATCGTCAGCATCGACACGTCGGCTGTGCTCGACGATACGGAGGTGCGGCGATGAGGCGTGCGGTGCTGATGCTGGCCGCCGTGGCGCTGGGCGGCTGCGCCGCGAAGGTGGCCGAACCGCCGGCGTCGCGGCTGCAGGTACCCGCGCAGTGGCGCGCGCCGCTGCCGGAAGGCGCGCCGGGACTGGCGGTGGATGCGCAGTGGTGGCAGGGCTTCGGCGATCCGGCGCTCACGGCGCTGGTCACGGGGGCGCTGGCGAACAACGGCGACCTGCGCGTGGCGCGCGAGCGTATCGAGGACTATCGCGCCCGCGTGCGCGCCGCCGCCGCCGCGCAGCAGCCCACGCTGTCGTTCGACACGTCGCCCACGCGGGCGCGGGCGCTGTCGCCCGCCACGGGGCGGCCCTACGTGGCCAATGCGTTCCAGGCTGAATTCCAGGCCGCCTACGAGATCGACGTGTGGGGCCGGCTGGCCAATGCCACCGAGGCCGCCGCCGCCACCTTGCGGGGCGAGCAGGCCAACTTCGACGCGGTGGCGCTGTCGATCGCGGCCAACGTGGCCACCGGCTACCTCAACTTGCGCGGACTCGACGCGCAGCTTGAACTGGCGCAGGCCACCCTGCAGCTGCGCGAGCGTTCGCGCGACCTGGCGCGGCGCCAGTTCGAGGTGGGCTACAGCTCGCGCCTCGAATGGCTGCAGGCGCAGGCTGAATACGACACGGCGGCCGAACAGATCCCGCAACTGCAACGGCAGATCTTCGAACAGGAAAACGCGCTGTCGCTGCTGGCGGGGAACTCGCCCGGGTCCATCGCCCGGGGCAGGACGCTGGCCGAACTGGCACCGCCGCCGGTGCCGGGCGGCCTGCCGTCGGACCTGCTGCGCCGCCGCCCGGACATCGCGCGCGCCGAACAGGCCATCGCCGCCGCCAGCGCGCAGCTGGCCGCCACGCGCGACCAGCTGCTGCCCACCTTCCGCCTGACGGCCGCCGGCGGCATCCAGTCCACCGAACTGTCCGACCTGCTGCACGGGCCCACGCGGCTGTGGCGGTTGTCCGGCGCGCTGGTGGCGCCGCTGTTCGACGGCGGGCGCGTGCAGGCCGCCACCGATTCCGCCGCCGCCCAGCGCAACCAGGCGCTGATCGCGTACGAGAACACAGTGCGGCAGGCATTCGCCGAAACGGAAAACGGCCTCGATGCGATCACGCGGCTGCGCGAGCAGGTGGTGCAGAACGACGCGCGGCGCGCCACCGCCGCCGAAACGCTGCGCATCGCGCACAACCGCTATGCCAATGGCTACGCGGCCTACCTGGAAGAACTGGACGCGCAGCGCAATCTGTACGCCGCCGACGTGGCGCGGCTGCAGCTGCGCGCGCGGCTGCTGGCCGCGTCGGTCGACCTGTACCGGGCGATGGGGGGAGGGTGGACGGCGCCGCCTTCGCCGCCTTCGGCCCCATTACCGCCTTTGCGATAGGCTGCCGCGCTCGGGTAAGATGGGCGGATGGACTATCACAAGACCTTGACCACCGAACGCCTGACGCTGCGCCCGCCGCGTCCCGGCGACGAAGCCGACCTGCAGGCCATTCACGGCGATCCCGAAGTGATGCGCTATTTCAGCGAGCCGGCATGGACCGACCCGGAACGCCCGGCCCGGCAGATCGCCGCGGATGCCGCCGACTTCGCGGCGCGCGAGCAATTCCGCTTTGCCATCGTCCTCAACGACACGGGCCGGCAGATCGGCAACTGCGGGCTGTGCCGGCTGCACTGGCCAAACCGCCGCGGCGAAGTCGGCTATGCGCTGAACCGTGCATACTGGGGCAAGGGCTACATGAACGAGGCGCTGCACGCGCTGCTGCGATTCGCCTTCGTCGACCTGGACATGCACCGGCTGGAGGCCGACATCGATCCGCGCAACACCGCCTCCACCGGTGCGCTCGAGCGCCTCGGCTTCCAGCGCGAAGGCTTGCTGCGCGAGCGGTGGATCGTCGGCGGCGAGATCTGCGATTCGGTGCTGTACGGCCTGCTGCGGCGGGAATGGGCAGCGCACCCCGGCGAAAACCGGTGACGAAAACCGGTGACAGGCTCCGTTTTTTTCGAAACATTTCCTGGGAACCGGTGCCTGTCACCGGTTTTCTATGATCAGGCCCCGAGCAGGACTCGCTCCGGCGTGCCGGCCTGCGCCGGTTCGAGCTGGAACGTGTCGACCACGCCGGCCAGCTGATCGGCCTGCAGCTGGAGTGCCTGCGCGGCGGCCGCCGCCTGCTCGACCAGCGCGGCGTTCTGCAGCGTCATGTCGTCCAGCGTGCCGATCGCCTTGCCGACCGATTCGATGTCGGCACCCTGCGTGCGGGTCACCTGCGAAATGTCCTGCATGATCGCCGACACGCGGGCGATGCCGTCGACCACGTCCTTCATGGTCGTGCCGGCGGCGCCGACGAGCACCGTGCCGGTATCGACCTTGGCGACCGAATCCTCGATCAGCTGCTTGACTTCCTTCGCCGCGGCGGCCGAGCGGTGGGCCAGGTTGCGCACCTCGGTGGCGACGACGGCGAATCCGCGTCCCTGCTCGCCGGCGCGCGCCGCTTCCACGGCCGCATTCAGCGCCAGGATATTGGTCTGGAACGCGATGCCGTCGATGACGGCGATGATGTCGACGATCTTCTTCGACGATGCGCCGATCAGGTTCATCGTGGCGACGATGCTGTCCACCGCCTCGCCGCCCTGGCGAGACACGTCCGACGCCTGCCGCGACAGGGCGCTGGCTGCTTCCGCGTGGGCGGCATTGGTGCGTACCGAGTCGACCAGCTGCCGCATCGACGCCGTGACCTGCGCCAGGGCCTCGGCCTGCGCCTCGGTACGGTCCGACAGGTTGGCGTTGCCGGCGGCGATTTCGGCCGACGCCGCGGCGATTGCCACGGTACCGCTGCGCACGTCGGTGACGATGCCGGCCAGGCCGTCGCGCATCGTTCCCATCGCATGCAGCAGGCTGCGTTCGTGGGCGCGGCCGGTGTTCACCGGGCGGTGCAGCTCGCCGCGGGCGATGGCGCGCGCCACGCCGGCGGCGTAGCCGGGTTCGCCGCCCAGCTGGCGCAGCAGGCCGCGCACGATGGCGGTACCGATCACCACGCACAGCAGCGCGCTGACGAGGGCCATCGCGCCGATCCACCAGCCGGCCGTGTCGGCCTTCTCCGCGGCGGCATCGGTGGCCACGCGGCTTTGATGCTTCAGCTCATTCATCAGCACGTCGATGTCGGCCACGATGGCGCGGCGCAGCGGGCTGCATTCTTCCACCAGGAAGATGCCGTACTGCTCCATCTCGCCGGCCGCGCGGTACTTGCGCGGGCGCTCCAGTTCGCGCGCCATCTGCAGCATGCCGTCGCGCACCTTGGCGAACTTCGGGTTGTCGCGCAGCATAGGTTCCAGCTTGCCCAGTTCCGCCAGGTACAGCGCCTTCTGGCGATCAAGGATGTCGAGCTCGCGCATTGCCGCGTCGCTGTCATGGAAGATGTAGGCATTACGCGCGGCCATGCCGGTCTGCGCCAGCGCCTCGCGCGCTTCCACCAGCGGATCGAGCTGCAGATGCCGCAAATGGTTGGCATTGTCGAGTGCCGTGTCGATCTGGCTGACGCGCGAGATGGAGAACAGCGCAAGCATGGCGGTAAACAGCATGACCAGAGCGAACGATGCGTAGAGCTTGGTGGCGATGCTGACGTGGCGGCAGGGTTTCATGGCGGTTGTCTCGATTGATTTGACGAATTCGAGCGCGATGATGCCAGTATTATTTCCATCAATCAACATAAATTGCTGAATTTGACGATTGGTTGTAAAAACCCGTCAAATTCGTCAAATTTCTTCGAACCACGTATACTGTTGCCGAAGAAAGTTCAAACATGAGCAACGACGAAGATCCTATCCTGACCACCACCGCCGCCGCGCGCCTGCTCGGCGTGGCCACCAGCACCGTCCAGATGTGGATGGAGAGCGGCGCCATCGCTTCCTGGAAGACGCCGGGCGGGCACCGCCGCACCCACCTCTCCGCGATCCAGGGCCTGATGGAGTCGCCGCCCGGGCAGGCGTCCGCCACCCTGGGCCAGGCCATCGAGGCGGCGCTGTCGCCCGTGTCGCCGGACGAATTCGCGCCGCGCGAGGAACCCGGCTACCCGGTCGCGCGCGATGAGGCGACGCGCCTCGTCGCGCTGTCCGCCTCCGGCCTGGTCGACACGCCGGCCGAGGCCCGCTTCGACCGCATCGTGCGCTTGGCGGCGCACGTGACGGGCTCGCCGATCGCGCTGGTGTCGCTGTTGACGTCCACCCGGCAGTGGTTCAAGGCGCGCGTGGGGCTGGAGGCGCAGGAGACGCCGCGCGAATGGGCGTTCTGCTCGCACGCCGTCATCGACGGCAATCCGTTCGTCGTGGAAGATGCCGCCGCCGATCCGCGCTTCCGCGACAACCCGCTGGTGCAGGGCGATCCGAAGATCCGCTTTTATGCGGGGGTGCCGCTGAGGGACCGCGGCGGCCAGGCGCTCGGCACGCTGTGCGTGATCGACCGCGAACCGCGCCGGCTGCGCGGCGCGGAACTGCAGGCGCTGATCGACCTCGCCGACATCGCGTCGGAAGAAATCGCGAAGAAGTAAACCACGGCAAACCGCCATACAAAACCGGTGACAGACACCGGTTTTTTTGAAACATTTGAGCAAAACCGGTGGTGTAGCAGGGGATTCAACGAGCCCTGCTATTTGCCTGTGGAACGGAGATGGCCTGCTGGCCCTCTCTTCGTCCAACCTCCAATTAATGAGAATGTTGCAAAAAAACCGGTGACAGACACCGGTTTTTTTGAAACATTTCTAATTAAACCGGTGACAGACACCGGTTTTGCTTGCTGTCAGTGCCCGCCCGCCTTGCCGGGCTCGGCTGCCTGCGGCAGGTTGGCCGCTTCGCCATGCGGCGGCTGGCCATGCGCATGATCCTTGTGCCGCAGCTTGCGCACCATGCGCCCGAGCCAGTGCTCGAGGTCGTCCACATACGTGAACACGGCCGGCACCACCAGCAGGCTCAGCAGGGTTGAAGTGATCAGGCCGCCGATCACCGTGATCGCCATCGGCGCGCGGAAGCTGGGGTCGGCGCCCAGGCCCAGCGCCAGCGGCATCATGCCGGCGCCCATCGCGATCGTCGTCATCAGGATCGGGCGGCTGCGCTTGTGGCAGGCATCCACCAGCGCCTCGGTGCGCGTCATGCCGGCATCGCGCGCCAGGATGGCGTAGTCGACCAGCAGGATCGAGTTCTTTGTCACGATCCCCATCAGCATGATCAGGCCGATCATCGACGGCATCGACAGTGCATTGCCGGTAACGAGCAGCAGGACGATGGCGCCGCCGATGGACAAGGGCAGGGCGGCCAGGATCGTCATCGGCTGCATGAAGTCCTTGAACAGCAGTACCAGCACGCCATAGATGCACAGCACGCCGATCGCCATCGCGATGCCGAAGCTGGCGAACAGCGAGGCCATTTCCTGCGCGTCGCCCAGTTCGGCGATGCGCACGTTCGGCGGCAGGTTGGCCAGCGCCG
The DNA here is from genome assembly GCF_014192225.1 of Pseudoduganella umbonata. Lineage (GTDB taxonomy): Bacteria > Pseudomonadota > Gammaproteobacteria > Burkholderiales > Burkholderiaceae_D > Rugamonas > Rugamonas umbonata. The sequence continues at coordinate 797,302 of NZ_JACHXS010000002.1, forward strand.
GCAACTGGCGCGCCTCGGCGTTCAGCTCGCCCAGCGAGCGGTTGCCCAGTTCCACGTCCAGCGTCACGTTGCGGCTGCGGTTCAGGCGGTCGATCTGGGCCGGGCCCGATTCCATCGTGATCGCCGCCACGCTGGCCAGCAGCACGGGGCCGTTCCGTCCCGGCACCGTCAGGCGGCCGATGGCGTCGAGGTCGGCGCGCACGTAGTCCGGCAGCTTTACCCGGATCGGCACCTGCCGCTCGGGCAGGTTCATCTTCGTGAGGTCGAAGTCGTAGTCGCCGGCGGTTGCCACGCGCACCGTCTCGCCGATCGACGCGGCCGTCACGCCCAGGTCGGCGGCGCGGGCGAAGTCGGGCCGCACGATGATTTCCGGCCGCACCAGCGATGCCGACGACGTGACATTGCCGATGCCGGACAGCGTGCGCAGCTCGCGTTCGGCGCGGCGCGCGGCGGCGATCAGCGCATCCGGGTCTTCCGACTGCAGCACCAGCTGCATCTTCACGCCCGTATCCGGCGGGCCGACGGTAAAGCGCGCGCCGGCAATGCCGGCCAGCTGGCGGCGCAGCAGCGAATCGATCTCCGGCATCGTTTCATCGCGGTCGGTGCGGTGTACCGTGGTGATCGTCAGCACCGCGCGGCGCGCTTCGGCCGCGGCGCCGGGCGCGAACGCATCGCCGGAAGAGCCGCCGCCGATCGAGCTGAACACGCCGGTCACGCCGGGCACGCGCATCGCAGCCTGGCGCGCCTGCTCGGCCACTTCGCGCGTCTGCGCCAGCGTGGAGCCGGGGGGCAGTTCGGCATTGACCTGCGTCTGGGCGCGGTCGGCGGGCGGCACGAAGCCGGTCGGCAGCAGGCCCACCAGCATGATCGAGCAGATAAAGAAGATCGCCGAGGCCAGCGCGGTGAACAGGCGGTGCTTCAGGCACCACTTCATGGTGCGCATGTAGCGCGACATGATCGGACCGTCTTCCTCCACGTGGCCCGGGTGCTTCGGCTTGTGCGGCTTGAGCAGGTAGGCCGCCATCATCGGCGTCAGCAGCCGCGCCACCACCAGCGATGCCAGCACCGCCAGCACGGCGGTCCAGCCGAACTGCTTGAAGAACTTGCCGGGGATGCCGCCCATGAACGCGGTCGGCAGGAACACCGCCACCAGCGCGAACGTGGTGGCGATCACCGCCATACCGATCTCGTCGGCCGCTTCCAGCGCCGCCTGCATCGGCGTCTTGCCCATCTGCAGGTGGCGCTCGATGTTCTCGATTTCCACGATCGCATCGTCGACCAGCACGCCGACCACCAGCGCCAGCGACAGCAGCGTCACGGTATTGAGCGTGTAGCCGAACCAGTAGATGCCGAGGAAGGCGGGCAGCACGGACAACGGCAATGCCGCCGATGCCACCAGCGTGGCGCGCCAGTCGCGCAGGAACCAGAACACCACGATCACGGCCAGGATCGCGCCTTCGTACAGCAGCTCCATCGAGCCTTCGAAGTTCTCCTCGACAGGGAAGGCGTTGTCGATCACCTGCTTCAGTTCCAGGTTCGGGTGATCCTTGCGCAACTGCTCCACCGCTTCGCGTACGCCGTCGGCCACCGCCGTTTCGCTGGCGCCCTTGGTGCGGAACACCTCGAAGGCCACCACCGGCTTGCCGTCCTGCGTGGCGATCGCGCGCGGTTCGGCGATCGTGTCGGTGACCCTGGCGATCTGGTCGAGGCGGATGTGGCGGCCATCGCCGAGCGGGATGTCCATGCGCGACAGTTCCTGGGCCGACTGCACGGTGCCGATCGTGCGCACCGACTGCTCCGCGCCTGACACGTCGCCGCGCCCGCCCGGCGCCTCGCGCTGCACCAGCCGCAGCTGGCGCGACACATCGAGTGCCGAGACGCGCAATGCGGCCATCTGGGCGTCGTCCAGCTCGACGCGGATCTCGCGGTCCACGCCGCCCACGCGGTTGACGGAGCCGACACCCGGCACGGTCAGCAGGCGCTTCGCCACCGTGTTGTCGACAAACCACGACAGGTCGGCATCGTCGACCGGCGTTGCGCCGGGCTTGACCGCGGCGACATACGTCGTGATCACGCGCCCGGCGGTGGACACCTTGCTGACGACCGGTTCGCGCAGTTCGGCCGGCATGTCGGCACGCACCTGCGAGACCGCGTCGCGCACTTCGTTGACGCCATCCGAGATGTTCTTCTCGAGGATGAACTCGACGGTGACCGTGGCCACGCCGTCGAGCACCTTGGTGTAGATGTTCTTCACGCCTTGCAGCGTGGCGACCGAATCCTCGATCTTGCGCGCGACCTCGGTTTCCAATTGGGCCGGCGCGGCGCCCGGCAGCGAGGCGCTGACGGTCACGATCGGCAGTTCGATGTCGGGGAAATCCTGCACCGGGTTGGCCTTGTAGGCCATCAGCCCGGCCAGCGTGAGCAGCACGAACAGCATGATCGCCGGAATGGGATTCCGGATCGACAGGGCGGAAAAGTTCATTGCATGTCCTTAACGTTGCACGGGTGCTTGCGCCGGCGCTGCCGCCGCCGATCCCGCGGGCGTTCGTGCCTGCGCATTGGCCACCCGTACCAGGTCGCCGTCGTTCAGGAAGCCGGCGCCGCTCAGCACCACCGGCATGTCGGCCTTCACGCCGGACAGGATCTCGATCCGCTCGCCGACGCGCCGGCCGGTCTGCACCTTCAGCTGGCTGACGCGCGAATCGGCGTTCAGCCGGAACACGTAGGGGAAGCCGTCGCGCACCACCACGGCCTGCTGCGGCAGGGTCAGTGCACCCGAGGTGCCCAGTTCGAAATGGCCGCTGGCGAACATGCCGGCCTTGAACGGCGCGTTGCTGCGCGTATCCGGCGGCAGGTCGACGTACACCAGCGCCGAGCGGGTCTGCGGGTCGATGGTCGGCGCGATCATGCGCACCTTGCCTTGCAGTTCGCTGCCGTTGGCCGCCTTCACGGTGGCGGTGGAACCGACGCGGATGTTCTTCAGCTCCGCCGCCGTCACCTCGGCGCGCCATTCGAGCCGGCCCTGGCGGATCATGCGGAACAGTTCCGTGCCGGTGCCCACCACCGAGCCCACCGTCGCGCTGCGCGCCGAGATCACGCCGCTGTCGGGTGCCACCACCTGCGTGTATTTCAGCCGCAGTTGCTGGGAAGCCAGCGATGCCCGCGCCGATTCGATGCGCGCGTTGGCGGTCTGCTCGGCCGTCAGGTATTGCGAGACCTGCTGTTCGGACAGCGCGCCGGAGGCCTGCACCGCGCGGGCCCGCTTCGCATTGGCCTGCGCCTCGGCCGCGTTGGCCTGTGCCTCGGCCAGCGCCGCCCTTGCCTGCGCCACGTCGGCGTTCACGGTGTCGGCGGAGAACACGGCCAGCACCTGGCCCTTCTTCACGACGTCACCCACGTTGACACGCACTTCCGTCAGCCGCAGGCCATTCGATTCGCTGCCCAGCGACGCTTCCTGCCACGCCGCCACGTTGCCGTTCGCGGTCAGCCGCAGCGGCAGGGTGGCCGATTGCGGCCGCGTGGTGGAGACGGTCAGCGCCGGCGTCGCCGCCGCCGGCTTCTTCTCGTCGGCGGCACTGGAGGCGGGGCTGTACAGCGTAACGCCGGCGGTACCGACGGCAATCGCGGCCAGCAGGACCAGTGCGAGCGGCTTCCTGCTCGCCTGCTTGCCCGATGGACTGGCCGATCGCCTGTTCGATGTCTTGACGGATGTTCTGGTCAATGCATTGCCCGGCTTCGTTTTCTGATTGGTGATCGTTGTTTTCATGGATTGCTCGCGGTGGTCATCACGGAGGTGTTCGTGTTGTCGCGGTTCCAGCCGCCGCCGGCGGCGCGGTACAGCGCGATCCAGGCCGCGCTGCGTTCGCGCTGCACGGCGATCATCGCGTTCTCGGCGGCGAGGCGCGTGCGGCGCGAATCCTCCAGCTGCAGCAGGCTGCCCATGCCGTTCCTGTACAGGTCCTCGGCGGCCGCGAACGATGCCCGGTAGCCTTCCAGCGCGGCCTGCGCCTGCACGGTGCGCTGGTCGGTTCCCTGCAGGTTGACGAGGGCCTGCTCGACTTCGCTGACGGCTTGCCGCACGCTGCCGCGGTAGGTCGTCACGGCCGCTTCGTAGCGCTCCTGCGCCGCTTCGACCGAGGCCCTGCGGCGGCCGGCATCGAAGATGGGCAGCGTCACCTGTACCGGGCCGATGGTCCACGTGTTCGCCGTCACGCTTTCTCCGGCAGCGTGGATCTGGCCGCGGCCGATGGAACCGGCAATGCCCAGCCGCGGGTAGCGCCGGGCGCGCGTGCCGGCCACCTCGAAGCTGGCGGCGGCGACTTCCCGCTCGGCGTTGAACACGTCCGGCCGCTGGGCCAGCGTCTGCGCGGGCAGCGAATCGATGGCGATGCCGCGCGCCGGCGACAGCCCGGCGGTGCCGGCCGCCAGCCGGCTGCGCAGCTCGGGTTCGGCAATGGCCGTCAGTGCGACCAGCGTCTTCACGTCCACCTCGCACTGGGCGCGCTGGGCGATCTCCCGGTTGGCGCCGTCCGCCGCGCTGGCGCGGGCCAGCGCCAGGCTGGCCGGCGCCTCGAACCCCGCCTGCGCCGTGAGTTCCGTCAGCCGCGCGGTATCGGCGCGCGAGGCGGCATCCTGCCGCGCCACGTCCAGCAGTTTTTCGCACGCGCGGAACTGGTAATAGGTGTTCGCGGTATCGGCCGCCACGGAAACGCGGGCATCGTGCCAGCCCGCCTGCGCACCTTCATAGCGGGCTTGCGCCGCATCGCGGGCCGCGCGGTTGGCGCCGAAGATGTCGATCTCCCACGACGCCTGCAGGTAGCCCTGCGACGTGGTGTTGCTGGGCAGGTCGGCGCTCTGCTGGCTGGCGCGGGTCGACGTCAGCGCCGCGTCGACCGTGGGCGCCAGCGCGGCGCCGGCTGCCACGCGCCCTTCGCGTGCCTGCGCCAGCCGGCTGCGCGCCGCGGCCACGGTGGGGCTCGCGGCCTGCGCCGCCGCCACCAGCTCGGCCAGCAGCGGGTCGCCCTGGCTGCGCCACCAGCCGGACAGGCCGTCGACCGTGCCGCCGTGCGGCAGCGGCGCGTGCCATTGCGCCGGGCCCTGGGCGTCCACCGCGGCCGGCGGGCCGGACAGCGCACAGCCGCCCAGCGCCAGCGCAATGGCGACCGCCAGCGCGACCGGCCTGATGAAGTTGAAATGCCGTGCTGCTGCCTTCATGCTGCTCCTTTCCTTCTCTTTTCCTGTTCGGCGGTGACGATCGCCTCGGCGTAGTCGACCAGCCGCGGTATCCATTCGTGCAGCGCATCCGGCCCCGCCATCAGTTGCGGCGTGACGGCGGCCACGATGTCCTGCGAGATCATCAGGTGCGCACCCAGCGCGGCCACGCCGTGCACCAGGCGGCGCACTTCGTCGTCCACCGGCACGTCAAGGTGGCGGGCCAGCACGGCGGCCAGGGCCTCGAACTCGGGGCGGATGCCGTTGTCGATCTCGTTTTGCCAGATGCCGGTGGGTTCCAATACTTCGCGCAGCCACATGCGCAGCCGCAGCTGGGCCACATCGTCTTCCATCAGCGGTGCCAGCATCTGCGTGTAATAGCCGTGCAGGACCTGCTGCAGCGTGAAGCCGGGCTGGTCGAACTGGGCGATGTTCTTTTCCGGCGGCGGCATGAAGTCCGTCAGCGCCGCGCGGTACAGGCCCGCCTTGTCGCCGAAGTAATAGGCGATCGCCGCCACGTTGGCACCGGCGGCCAGCGCGATCTCGCGCGTCGAGGTGGCATTGAATCCCTGTGCGGCGAACAGGCGCATCGCCGCCTGCTTCAGGCGCTCGCGCGACTGTTCGCCATCGGAACGGGGTTTGCGGGTTTGTTTTTCTGACATGCGACGATTAAATCATAGATTTAAAACGATTGATATAAGTAAGTCATTCGTTTAAGTAATTTATGACGGGTAGGGATGCAGCCTCGTGTCCGCTCTTTTCCGCCTCCGCGCCAGGGCGATAGCTCAGGAATGTTTTTTTAAACAACTCCAGCGGCAAAAAAAATGCCCGCGAGCCAGAGGCTGCGGGCGAGGTCCAATTGTTCGGAGAACGCTTGGAGGAGACGGTTCCAATATAGCTTGGTATATGTTGCGGTGCAATACCGTAAAACTACCGTGCGCACGCCTGCGCCGCATCGGAAGCGTTTCCATGGGTAATGTGCACTGCAACAAAATTCGGTGGCGGCGTAGCCCGGCGAATATCCCGAAGCCGATAGCGAAAATGGCCGAGACTTCTTCAGCTGAGTAAAAACCTGCATGCGCGACAGGCGCAACAGTGCTCACCGCAAAAATATTTTGCGGTTGCGTAAAACATACGCGGCTATTGCACTGGGAGTTGCTGTGCCTCAGTTATGGCACTGGGAGAGAGGACTTCAGATATTGCGCCTGAGTTGCAGCGTGAAGTTGCTGCCCTGGCCGAACTCGCTGTTGAAGAACAGCGTGCCGCCGAGCACGTTGGCAAGGTTCTGGCACAGGTAGAGGCCGAGACCGGCGCCCTCGGCATGGCGGGTGGACGTGGAATCGAGTTGCGAGAATGCCTGGAACAGCTTGGCCTGGTCTTCCTCGCGAATGCCGGCGCCCGTGTCGGCGACGGAAAACTCGGTGGCTGTCGTGCCGTCGTCGAGCGTGCGGCGCGCCAGCGTCACGCGCACGGTGCCCTTCTCGGTAAACTTGATGGCATTGTTGGCAAGATTGATCAGGATTTGCGCCAGCGCCCGGCGATCGGTGTCGAGCGTGATCGGCTGCTCGTCCAGCACGACGTCGAGCGCCAGTCCTTTTTGCGCGGCGAGCGGGCGCAGCGTTTCCGCCACTTCGCGCACCAGGTCCTGGCATTGCACGCGCTCGATCGACAGCGTGACCTTGCCGGCCTCGATCTTCGCCACGTCGAGAATGTCGTTGATCAGCGAGAGCAGGTGGCGCGCCGATCCGCGAATGGTGTTCAGCTGCTTTTCCTGCTCGTCCGTCAGCGGGCCGGGCAGTTTCATCAGCAGCGCGCCGGTAAAGCCGATGATGGCGTTCAGCGGCGTGCGCAGTTCATGCGACATATTGGCGATGAACGCGGACTTCATCCGGCTCGCCTCGCCCAGCTCGACGTTCTTCAGCGCGATCTCGCGGTTGATCGTTTCCAGCTGGCCCGCATGGTGGGCCAGGCGCATGTTCAGTTCGATCACCTGCCGCTCGCGCGCCTGCAGCTCGCTGTTGACCTGTACCGCCTGCTCGTACGTGGAGATCAGCAGGTCGAGGATCTGCTGGCGCTCGGCGTTGATGAAGTGTTTCTGCTCGCCCAGGTAGAGGGCGATGCCCACTCCCATGTTCTGGTCCTTGCGCAGCTTCTGGTTGACCAGCATGTGGCCGATGCGGTTCAGCAGGTAATCTTCGGCGTAGGGCTTGCGGATGAAATTGTCGGCACCGCATTCGATGCCGCGGATGATGTCCTTCGGGTCGTTCAGCGACGTGACGAGGATGACGGGGATGTCGCGCATCGCCGCATCGGCCTTGATCGCCCGGCACAGTTCATAGCCGTCCATTTCCGGCATCACGATATCGGACAGCACCAGGTGCGGCTTGCGCGCCGCGATCGCTTCCAGCGCCAGGCGGCCATTGCCGGCCACCCGCGCCTTGTAGCGCACCGACTGGATCAGGCGCCGCAGCCGTTCGGCCTGCGTCGGGCTGTCCTCGACGATCAGGATCTCGATTTCATCTGGTTCGATTTCGTAGGTGGAATCCACGCGCCTGCCCTGAACTTTCATCGGGTTATACCATGTTCGACTATAAATGAATTGCGGGCGCCACGGCGCCCCTCCAGTGTGCTACCGACCGGCCGGGGATTGCCCGTCCTGCGTTGCTTCCTGCATCGCGTCCCCGGTCGCATCCCGTGCCCCCTGCTGGATTTCGCCCTGGAAGTTGCCGGCGCGGTACGTGATCACCAGCGTATCGCGGTGGCCGTGCGCGCCCAGCGGCTGGATCGGCGTCGATTCATGGATCACGGTCGCATCGTCGAGCAGCAGCATCGTCCATGGCTCGGTCATCGTGAAGCGCTTGCCGTTCGGTCCGTCCGCCTCGAAGATGCGCGTTTCGCCGCCCTTGATGCCATGCCGGCCAACGAGGATCACGGCCACGTAGTCGACGCCGTCGCGGTGCGCGCCTTCCGGCGTCGGCCGGCCGATGCCGTCGGCCGTGTCGATGCGGAACTGGTGCGCTTCCACGTACCAGGTGGGCTCGCCGCGCACGGCGCCGAACAGCCGGCCCAGCGCCGTCAGCAGCCCCTGCCAGCCCGGTGCCGCCACCGTTTCCGGCAGCACGGGTTCGAACATCCGGTGCATGCCGCCGTGCAGCGCGTTGTACTCCACGCTTTGCCAGTGCGCGCGGTGCGCGGTCTGCGCCAGTTCCTGATCGTGTTGCACGAAGCACGAATGCCGGCGGCGCCGGTAGCGGCCACCGTCCTTCAGGTAATTGTCGAGCTCCAGGCTGTCCCAGGCCGGCGCCAGCGCGTCGAGCTGCGCCAGCGGTGTGCCGGCGAGTGCCGCCACGTCGGCGGGCGGCAGCAGCGCCCAGCCTTGCGTGCGCAGCGCCTGCGTGACGTGATCGAGGGATGTGAACTCCGGCATCATGGCGGACCTTCGTTGAATTATAAGTATTGTCGTATTGTACGACTTCAACTGGTGTTGTGTCAGGGGAGCAATTCAGAAGGTACCGATCCGAAGGTACGGGAGCCGGAATGCCAGTCCGCCAGCTTGAACAGCAGCGTAGTCTGGAGCTTGGCCGGATCAGGCTCGATGGAGGGGTTATTGTCATGAACCTCCAGGCGGCAAGCGAATTTTTCTCCGTCCGGCGTCTCGTGACTGTCCCACCTCAAGCCCTTTTCCCTGGCCCAGCCGACCAGCATGGCAGTGACATCCATCAGGTCTGCGTAAGGTCCTGTGTAGGTGAGGCTGGCATAGCGGCCGGCGGGAAGTTCGCCTTCGATCAGCCGCCCCGATGGCGGTATGGCCGCGTCGCTGGTCATGCCGACCTCGATCTCGAGGCGGGGCATGTCGATCAGGTTGAATTTGATGAACTCCATGCCGTCCGGCGCTGCGCCGGCACGCGCGAATGCTGAAAAAAGTTCATCGAAAGCAGGATCCATCGCATCGTCGAATGGAATGGAAACGGGAAGGCGGACGGCGATGTAGCGTTGGGCGGTCCGGTGGATGATGCGAGGGATGGTGAGCATCGGGCAATCTCCAGTTGGCTATCCAGTTGTCTGTATAGACGGACAGCGGTGCCGGAAATCGACACGAGTGCCGGTTTTTTTGCCGGAGCGGAGGATGCCGGCAGCAGGGGGCCGCGGCCGCTGGATGCCCCTGGTGTCAGGCACTTTTTCCGGACGAATCACCCGGAAAAGGTGCCTGGCACCGGTTTGCACGCATGACGCTACAGCTCAAGGCAGCCGCTGCTCTTCCTTTGCAGCGGTAAATGTCAGCGTGGCGGCGGCCCGCCCGGCACTGCCGCCGACGTTGACGGTGTTGATCTGCGCGGGCAGGAAATCGGTCAGCACACCGTTTTTCAGCACCGCACCCGCCGGCACGGCGGTGTTGTCGACCTGCTGGTACACGGTGATCGTATCGGCGCTGGCCTTGATGCCCACCCATTGCAGCGGCACGCGCCGGCCCTTCACGGTCAGCACGAAGCGCCTGTCCAGGTAGCGCCGCAGCGCTTCCTGGTCTCCGTCGAGGCCCAGGTCGATCTGGCGGCCGTGCAGCCGGGTCAGCAGCGCTTCCACGTCGTGCGCGGTGTACGTGTGCACGATTTCCGTGTTGCCGGTGTCGGCGTTGTAGCCGATGTCCGCCAGGCCCATGTGGTAATTGTGGGCCGCGGCGGCGCCGGAGAGCAGTGCCGCCGCGAGGGCGGCCTTCCTGAGCCAGTGCAGCATTATTTTCGCGGCTCCGGCGCCTGGCCCTGCGGCTTAGTCTGCGGCTGAGTCTGCGGCTGATCTTGTGGCTCACCCTGCGGCTGGTTCTGGGACTGTTCCTGCGCGGCAGGACGCAGTTGCTGCGTTTCCGCCTGCTGCTTGGCCGCGGCGCCGTTGGCGGGAGTGCCGTTGGCGGGGGCAGCCGAGCCGGCAGGCTTCGCCTCGGCCTTCTCCTTCTCGTCACCCTTCAGCGGCGCGTTGAAATCCTTCATCATGTCGTTCGGCTTGCGCTCCATCTTGAACAGTTCCAGGCGCGAAGGCGTGGCCCTGCGCGGCCACGCATTGTTGCTGGTGTCGATGTCGGCGGTTTCCCAGTACGGGTCCTGTGCCAGCGCCGTTACCGGCTCGTCCGTCACCAGCAGCTTGGTGACCTTCTTCGGCGAGAAGCGCCACACTTCGGCCGGTACCCGTTCGATGTACTTCTTGCCCGACTTCAGCGTGACTTCCAGGATCAGCGGCATCACCAGGCCGCCCTTGTTGGTGAAGTCGACCAGGTAGATGTATTTGCCCTCCTTCAGCAGGTCCTTCTGCCATGGCTCCAGGCCTTCCAGCGCCTCGCGATACTTGTTGCGGTCGGCGTTGGTCACCGTGAACTGGTCGTGCTCGTTGTAGAAATCCTTCAGCTCCGGATGGCGGTCGATGCGGCGCTCCATGCCTTCGTTGCGCTGGTCCGTGATCGACACGGGTTCCTCGGCCTTGCGGGCGCGCGCCCACGCCTTCTCGATTTCCGGATCCTTCGTGCTGATATTGAACTCGGTGATGTTGTCCAGGCTGATGTCGACCGCATCCGTCGTGTAGAACCAGCCGCGCCAGAACCAGTCGAGGTCCGTGCCGGAGGCGTCTTCCATGGTGCGGAAGAAGTCGGCCGGGGTGGGGCGCTTGAACTTCCAGCGGCGCGCATATTCGCGGAACGCATGGTCGAACAGTTCGCGGCCCAGGATGGTTTCGCGCAGGATGTTCAGCGCGGTGGCCGGCTTGGCGTAGGCGTTGTTGCCGAACTGGAGCAGCGACTCCGAGTTCGTCATGATCGGTACCTGGTTAGCCGAGCGCATGTAGGCGGTGATGTCGCGCGGGTCGCCGCGGCCGATCGGGAAGTCCTTTTCCCACGCCTGCACCGCCAGGTATTCGACGAACGAGTTCAGGCCCTCGTCCATCCAGGTCCACTGGCGCTCGTCCGAATTGACGATCATCGGGAAGTAGTTGTGGCCCACTTCGTGGATGATCACCGCGATCAGGCCATACTTGGTGCGCTGCGAGTAAGTCAGTTCGCCGGTCTTCTTGTCCTTCGTCGGGCGCGGACCGTTGAACGAGATCATCGGGTATTCCATGCCGCCCACCGGGCCGTTCACCGAAATGGCGATCGGGTATGGATAGTCGAAGCTGTACTTGTTGTACTGCTCGATGGTGTGGATGATCGATGGCGTGGAATAGCGTTCCCACAGCGGGTTGCCTTCCTTCGGGTAGTACGACATGGCCAGCACGTTGGTGCCATCCTTCTTGTAGCCCTGCGCATCCCAGATGAACTTGCGCGACGAGGCAAACGCGAAATCGCGCACGTTCTTCGCCTTGAAGTGCCAGGTCTTGGTGGCTTTGCTGACCGCGCCGTTTCCACCTTTCTCCGCCGCTTCCGCTTCCGCCTGCGTGACGATCAGCACCGGCTTGCTCGCCGTGCGCGCCTTCGCCAGGCGGTCGCGCTGGGCCGCCGTCAGCACGTCGCCGGGATTCTGCAGTTCGCCGGTCGAGGCCACGATATGGTCGGCCGGCACCGTGATCTTCACGTCGTAGTCGCCGAATTCAAGCGTGAATTCGCCGGAGCCGAGGAATTGCTTGTGCTGCCAGCCCGCCACGTCGTAGTACGCCGCCATGCGCGGGAACCACTGGGCGATCTCGAACAGCGCGTTCTTGTCGTCTTCAAAATATTCGTAGCCGGAGCGGCCGCCGAGCACCTTCTGCTCGTTGATCTTGTACGACCAGTCGATGCCGAAGCTCACCTTGTCGCCCGGTTTCAGCGGCGACGGCAGGTCGATGCGCATCATGGTGCCGTTGACAACATACTTCAGCGGCGCGCCGCCGGCGGTGCGGATGTTCGACAGCTTGAAGCCGCCGTCGAATTCGCGGCCCGTCAGCACGCTGCGCAAGCCTTCGAACTTGGCGCCGCCTTCCTCGCCCTGCGGCTTCATCCACGCTTCGCGCGACGGCGCGGTCTGCACGCGGCGCGCATCCGAATCGGGCTTGTAGATGTTCTGGTCCAGCTGGAGCCACAGGTAAGTCAGCGTGTCCGGCGAATTATTGTGGTACGTGACCTGTTCCGTGCCCGAGATCGAGCGGTTGGCTTCGTCCAGCGTGGCGCGGATGGTGTAGTCGGCGCGTTGTTGCCAGTACTGGTGGCCGGGCGCGCCGGAAGCGGTGCGGTACGGCGTGGCGGTGGGCAGCAGCTCGTCGAGCTGGCGGAACTTGTCGTCGAACTTGCCGGCAGGCGGCTCGGCGGCGATGACGGAGGCAGCCAGGCTGGCGGCGATGACAGTAGTGACGATACGCAGGCGCTTCATTGATACCCCAGGGCAGTGAGGGTGCCGCGCCGTGCCGGGTCTGGCCGGGCGATACTCCTTCGTGTTTTTGTGGAAACAGCCGAGGTATTCTAAGCGCGCTCGTCAGTTCATGCAGGCGGCCTGTTTGTAACAAACATGAAACATTGCGGAAGAAGAGATGCCGCGCGGGACAGGGGGCGGACGTCCGTGCCGGACAGTGTGCGCGGGAAGCGGCGCCACTGCCGGGCTGGCGCCGGACGTCCGCTGTCCGGCCGGGTATCAGGGGCAGGGCGGGGAACGCAGGGCCGGGCCGGCAGCGGATCGCGAGAAAGCCGCCGCGGTGTCGTTTTGCCGCGACGTCTGCTCAGCTCGCGTCGGCCAGGCTGGAGCGCAACGAATCGAGCCGTGCCTTCAAATCCTTTACCTGGTCCAGGTTGCACTGGCTGGCCGCCAGCACGCAGGCGGGAATTTCCTTTGCCCCTTCGCGCAGCGTATCGCCCTTCGGCGTCAGCGCGATGATGACCTGGCGTTCGTCGTTCGCGCAGCGCGTGCGCGTGATCAGTTCGGCCAGTTCCATGCGCTTCAGCAGCGGAGTCAGCGTGGCCGAGTCGAGGAACAGCTTGTCGCCGAGCTCGCTCACGGTCTGCTCGTTCCGTTCCCACAGCACCATCATGACCAGGTACTGCGAGTACGTAAGGTCGAGCTTGCGCAGCAATTTTCGGTAAACCTTGTTCATCGCCAGCGAAGTGGAGTACAGCGCAAAGCACAGCTGGTCGTCCAGTTGCGGAACGTGCGGCGGGAATGGCGGGGGAGTCGGCGTTTTCATGTCGCCAGTATAGATAGTGTGCGATCTAATTGCAACCTACTTTTGAGCGGACGAATGTGCTTGCAAGCGGGCGCCGATTTGGCTATGGTGTTCAGGCCCGTCTTTCCCCCTGGCGGGCCAGGAGGCTCACAATGAATCGTGCAAGCAACCATGCAGAATTGCGAGGAAACTCGCACCAGGCGCAGCCGTCCGACCAACGGCACGACGCGGCCCATTTGTACCTCGTTCAACTCGACCCGCAGACCGTGGTCGATGGGGTGCGTTACGACGACACCTATCTCGCGGACGAAATCCGTACCTGCGGCACCATGCGTGAAACCTGCCCCGTATGTGCCGAAGGCCATCTGCAGCTGGTATTGCGGCAGAAGAGCGTGCGGGTTCCGCACCTGTTCTGCCTGGAATGCACACGCTGCTTTGGCGCCTTTCTCGCAGATGGCACTCCCGCACTGATCGAGTAAGCACACTGATCGAGTAAGCCATTATGCAGGTGTAATACCCCAGGGGTAATACCGCAGCAGTACTACCTCCGGGGTAACAGCTCAAGGCGCTTTGTATTTCCTGCTTTCAGGCAGAGCGCCGTTTCCCCGCTGCTTCCCGCCGCCGGATACAGCCCCGCTGTTCCGGCGCGCACCTGTTCGCGTGCAACCCCCATGCTATAGTCACTTGCAGCATATAAGCACAAGCAGGGGAAGCAATGCGTGCACAAGGTTACCTTGCCTTCGCCGTCGGGATCTGCCTGACCGCGTGGGCATGCCTGTTCGCGATGGAAACGCAGGACCGGCAGATCGCCGACCGCTTCAGCCATGACACGGACAAGGTGGCGCGCGATACCGAGGCGCGCCTGAAGACCTATTTCGACACGCTGCTGGCGATCCGCGGCACGTTCGCCGTGCACGGGCCGGTCAGCCGCGGCGACTTCCACCGCTACGTCAACGAACTGCACCTGGCCGACCGCTATCCGGGCTTCCAGGCGATCCAGTGGGTCCTGCGCGTGCCGGACGATGAACTGGCCCGGCACCTGGCCGCCGTGCGCGCCGATACCGACGTCGAGCCGGCCGGCTATCCAGCCTACCGCGTGCATCCCACCATCGTGCGCGGCGACCATTTCCCGGTCGTCTATACCGAGCCGATGGCCGGTAACGAAAACGCGTTCGGGCTGGACCTGGCCGCACTGCCGGCCCACCTGCGCGCGCTGGAACTGGGCCGCGATACCGGCGAAGTGGTGGCCACCGAACGCATCACGCTGGTGCAGGATGCCAGTGGCCAGCCCGGCTTCATCGCCCGCCTGCCGGTCTACCGCAAGAATGCGCCGCTGGGCACGGTGGAGCAGCGCCGCGCGGCACTGGTGGGCTTCGTGGCGATCGTGTTCCGTGTCAACGACCTGATGCGCGAAGTGCTCGACCCGCAGATCCTGGGCCACCTTCACGTGGTCATCCATGATACCGGCTACATGCTGGACGCCACCCCGCCCGCGCCGGGGATCGACGGCCTGCTGTTCGACAGCGCCGGCAAGCTGGGCGGCCGGCGTGCGGCGCGTGCCGTCGTGCCGGGGCTGGTGTCGAAGGCGGTGCTGAACGTGGGCCAGCGCCGCTGGCTGGTCCAGGTGGCGGGCTACGACGGCGTGCGCTACGGGCGCGACCGCGGCACGATCTGGCTGATCGGCGGCTGCGGTTTCCTCATCAGCGCGCTGATCGGCGTGCTGCTGGTCACGCTGCAGCGCCGCCGCGCACTGGCGCAAACGCTGCGCGCCGCGCTGCAGGAGCAGGGCGCGCTGCAGGACAGCGCGGTGGTCGGCATCGGCCTGTTCTCGGATGGCCGCGTGGTGCGCTGCAACCGCGGCCTGGAAGAAATGCTGGGTTATCCGCAGGGCGCACTGGCGGGGCTTTCGACGGCGCGGCTGATACAGGAAGCGCCGGAAGCCCCGGACCCGTTCGTGTGCGGCCCGGCCGGCCAGCGGATGCACCGCGAGCTGGAGCTGACCCGGCGCGATGGCGGCACCATGTGGTGCATCGTCAACGGGCGTATGCTGGACCGGCAGGCGCCCGACAAGGGCTGCGTCTGGGTGCTGTGCGATATCAGCGACCGCCGCCGTACCGAGGCCGCGCTGGCGCAGCAGAAGGAGCAGGTCGAACAGGCGCACCGCGAGCTGTCCGACGTGCTGGACCGGCTGCGGCAGGCGCAGGATACGCTCGTCACATCCGAGAAGATGGCATCGCTGGGGGCGCTGGTGGCCGGCATCGCGCACGAGCTGAACACGCCCATCGGCAACAGCCTGCTGACGGCCACCGCGCTGGGCGACATGGTGACGGACTTCCAGCGCCAGCTCGATGGGCCGGGCATCCGGCGCTCGGCGCTGGAAGCGCACCTGGACGATGCGAAGACCGCCTGCGACATCATCGCCGGCTCGCTCGGCAAGGCGGCCGACCTGATCACGTCGTTCAAGCAGGTGGCGGTGGACCAGGCATCCGACCAGCGGCGCCGCTTCGACCTGGCCGGCGTGGTCCGCGATACGCTGGCGACCTTCGCGGCCCAGCTGCGGCGCGCCGGCTGCGCGACCCGGGTGGAGGTGCCGGACAACCTCGACTTCGACTCCTACCCCGGCGGCGTCAGCCAGGTGCTCAGCAACCTGATCAACAACGCCCTGCTGCACGCCTTCGATGGCCGCCCGCAAGGCCTGGTCACCATCGCCGCCCGGCCGCTGGCCGACGGCATGGCCGAGCTGCGTTTCAGCGACGACGGCGTGGGCATGAGCGGCCGCACGCTGCACCAGATCTACGATCCGTTCTTCACCACCAAGATGGGGCAGGGCGGGTCCGGGCTGGGCATGAACATCGTCTACAACATCGTCACCGGCGTCCTGAAAGGCAGCATTCGCGTGGAGTCGATGCCGGGCAGCGGCACGACCGTCGTCATCACGCTGCCGCGCACGGTGCCGAGCGCCGCCGCTGCCTGAGTTCGCCGTTACGGGTGCGCCCCACAGGGAAAGGCGCTGTTCGCTTTAACTGAGGGAACTTCGCCCCGGAACCACTGTCTGATCTCCTGTTGAGATACTTCATGTATATCAGGAGGCCGTATGGGTGCAGCAGAGCTCGGCGCCGTCATCGCGGCGCTCGCGAAACTCCAGCTTTCCGAGGATGAGATCGCCTTGCTGCAAGGCGCGCTCGCCACTTTCATGCAACCGGGCCAGTGCCTGCGCCTGATCGAGGAAGGCGCCGGCAGACCTGCATGTCCGGTGTGCGGCAATCCACGGTGCCACCGCTGCGGCCATGCCAATGGTTTGCAACGTTATCGCTGCGTGGTGTGCCGGCGCAGCTTCAACGCCCTGACCGGCACGCCGCTGGCGCGCCTGCGGCTGCGCGACAAATGGCTGCCGTACCTGCAATGCCTGATCGACTCGACCACCGTGCGCGCCGCGGCGGAACGGGTCGCGGTCGCCAGGTCCACCAGCTTCCGGTGGCGCCACCGCTTCATTGCCGGCGTGCGCCGGGAACCGCGGCCACAGTTATCGGGCGTCGTCGAAGCAGATGAAACCTATCATCTCGAATCGCAAAAGGGCTCGCGCCACATGGGCCGCCCACCCCGCCAGCGCGGCGGTAAAGCCAGCCGGCGCGGCATCAGCAAGCAGTTCGACTGCATCCTTGTCGCCCGCGACCGCAATCGGCAAACCTGCGACTTCGTCACCGGCCGCGGCCCGGTCAGTGCCAGCCAGCTGGCGCAGCACCTGCGACCGGTGCTGGCGCCGGACGTGTTACTCGTCACCGATTCCGCCAGGTCATACCAGGCCTTCGCGCAGCGAGCAGGGATCACGCACGAAACCGTGAATGTGAAGGCGGGCATCCGGGCGCGCGGCGCGATCCATATCCAGAACGTGAACGGATGGCACAGTCGCTTCAAGACCTGGCTGCGGCGCTTCAATGGTGTCGCGAGCCGCTACCTGGCCAACTACACAGGCTGGCAACGCGTGCTTGATGCGGCGGTATTAACAACGCCGAGGCAGTGGCTCGGCGTTGCCGTGGAAAAATTCAGCGGATGAGTCCGGCACTTCGAGACAACAGAACGGGTAAAAAGTTCCGTACCGACAGGAAATGTCGAGCCAACGCGAACAGCGCCCAGGGAAAATGCTCCCGGATGGGGCAGGGCGTTGTGCTGGGAAAATAGTGCTGCACGGCTACGCATAGGCGAAACAACTCTATTCGACAGTACGCTCCGCAATCGCACAGCGCGGTCCCGGCTGGTGCGTGGCTGCACCATCGCATGGCGTGGTGTGCCAAGGCCGTGCACCGCAGGCATGAACGCCAGCCCTGTCGAGCTCGGACGCTTGCAGGCCCCACAGTAGGCACCGCAGTAGCCCCCGCGGGCAGGCCCACTTCTTGCTCTCCTTCAAATAAAGAGCGCTCAGCTCACTGACCAAAACCAAACAAGGGGAAAAACATGGCGTACCTGGTACCGACCGAATTCGTGACCAAGATGGTGGATGCGGGCGAATCGAAAATCTACATGGCCACGCGCGACGCGCTGATCCGCGCCTACATGGCCGGCGCGATCCTGGCCCTGGCGGCCGTGTTCGCCGTCAGCTGCACGGTCGCCACCGGCATTCCGCTGGTGGGCGCCATGCTGTTCCCCGTCGGCTTCTGCATGCTGTACCTGATGGGCTTCGACCTGCTGACCGGCGTGTTCGTGCTGACGCCGCTGGCCTGGATCGACCGCCGTCCCGGCGTGACGATTCCGCGCATCCTGAAGCACTGGGGCGTGGTCTTCCTCGGCAACTTCCTCGGCGCCCTCACGGTGGCCGTGCTGATGGCCTACATGTTCACGTACGGCTTCAACACCGATGGCGGCAAGATCGCCCAGACCGTCGCCCACATCGGCGAAAACCGCACCACCGGCTATGCCCAGTACGGCGCGGCCGGCATGCTGACCCTGTTCATCCGCGGCATGCTGTGCAACTGGATGGTGTCGATGGGCGTGGTCGGCGCGATGGTATCGACCACCGTGGGCGGCAAGGTGCTGGCGATGTGGATGCCGATCATGCTGTTCTTCTTCATGGCGTTCGAGCACTCGGTGGTGAACATGTTCCTGTTCCCGTTCGGGATGATGATGGGCGGTAACTTCACCGTCATGGATTACCTGATCTGGAACGAGATCCCGACCGTGCTGGGCAACCTGGTGGGCGGCCTGGCCTTCACCGGCCTCACGCTGTACTCCACGCACGTGAAGACCGGCGCCAAGCGCAAGTTCAACTGATCGCGGTTCAACCGATCAGGTCCATGCCGGCCCGCGCGGCCGGCGTTCTCCCCACCATGACCGCCCGACTGACGCTGTCCATCGGCCAGCACACGGACGCCGGCCGCAAGGCCGTCAACCAGGACTTCCACGGCAGCTGTGTGCCGCGCGAACCGCAACTGTCGGTCAAGGGCGCGGCGCTGGCGGTGGCCGACGGCATCGGCAGCAGCGACGTCAGCCACATCGCCAGCGAAACCGCGGTGTCCGCCTTCCTCGAGGATTATTACTGCACCTCCGATGCGTGGTCGGTGAAGACCTCGGTGGAGCGCGTGCTGGCGGCCACCAATTCCTGGCTGTATGCGCAGACCCAGCAGGGCCAGGGCCGCTACGACAAGGACCGCGGCTACGTGTGCACGCTGTCGGCGATGGTCATCAAGTCGAACACGGCGCACCTGTTCCATGTGGGCGACACGCGCATCAGCCGCGTGCACGCGGGGGCGGATTCCTGCGCGCTCGAACCGCTGACGACCGACCACCGCGTGTGGGTGTCGCCCGGGCAGAGCTACCTCGCACGCGCGCTGGGCGTCGACGTGCACCTCGAGATCGACTACCGCACGGTCACCGTGCAGCCGGGCGACCTGTTCCTGCTGGCCAGCGATGGCGTCCATGAATACGTGAGCGCGGCCGACGTCGGCGAGGCGCTGTCCGCCGGCGGCGACCTGAACGAGGCGGCCCGGCTGCTGGTGGCGCGCGCGCTGGCCAACGGCAGCGACGACAATCTCACCGTGCAGCTGGTGCGCGTGGAAACGCTGCAGGCGCACGATGCCGGCGAACTGCTGCAGCAGATGGCCGAACTGCCGTTCCCGCCGCAATTCGAACCGCGCAGCGAATTCGACGGCTACCGCATCATGCGCGCGCTGCACGGCAGCAGCCGCAGCCACATCTACCTGGCGCTCGACGTGGCCAGCGGCGCATCCGTGGCGATCAAGGCACCCTCGATCGACCTGCGCGACGACCCGGCCTACCTGGAGCGCTTCCTGATGGAGGAATGGATCGCGCGGCGCATCGTCAGCCCGCACGTGATCGAGCCGGTCGTGCACGAGGGCCGGCGCAGCTACGTCTACCTGGTGACCGAGTACATCGAAGGCGTCACGCTGGCCCAATGGCTGCGCGACCGCGGCAAGCCGGACCTGGATGCCGTGCGCGGCATCGTTGCCCAGGTGGCGAAGGGCCTGCGTGCCTTCCACCGGCTGGAGATGCTGCACCAGGATATCCGCCCTGAAAACGTGATGATCGACCGCACCGGCACGGCGAAGATCATCGACTTCGGCTCGGCCAGCGTGGCCGGGGTGCGGGAGATGGCGCCGGCGCCGTCGGGCGAGCAATTCACGCTGGCCGGCGCGGCGCTGTTCGCCGCTCCCGAATACTTCCTCGGCGAGGCGGGCACGGTGCGCTCGGACGTGTTTTCGCTGGGCGTGCTGACGTACCACATGCTGACCGGGCAGCTGCCGTACGGCGTGCGGGTCCCGCAGGCACAGAGCCGCGCCGCGCAGCGCAAGCTGGTGTATGCGCCGGCGCGCGAGCATGACCCGTCGATCCCCGCCTGGGTCGACGCCGCCATCGAGAAGGCCGTGCACCCCGATCCGTCGAAGCGCTACGAAGACGTCGACGAATTCGTGTTCGACCTGCACCAGCCGAACCGCGCCTTCCTGGCACGCACCAGCCCGCCGCTGATCGAGCGCAGCCCGGTAGCGTTCTGGAAAGGGGTGTCGTTCGTGCTGCTGGTGGCGCTGGTCATCGACCTGGCGCTGCGCCGCTGACCGGCCGCCGGCATCGCCCGGCTCAGCCCAGCCTTTCCACGAAGTCGTAGCGCGGTGTGGCATCCTCGTGGAACAGGTCGCCGAGGTAGTCGGCCAGCCCGTCATCGGCGATATCGCCTGGAATGACGAAATCGGCCGGCCGCCGCTTGCCTTCCGGCCCCAGGTAGAACACCTGCCGCGCGCCCGCCCGGCCGGTCACGGCGACCAGTTTGCCGAACACCCTGAAGCGAAACTCCTGCATTGCGACCTCCATCGACACCCCGCCGACTTCCCGCCCGAGGCTGCTGGTTTGACATCGATATGTGATAATGAGAATAATTCTCATTCCGAAGGCGTCGTTACGCCATCGCTGTAGATATAACTATAAGCCCAGGTACAAGGTCCAAGCCATGATTGCCCGCTATTACCAGGAACTGTTGAGTTATTTCACCCGCATGGTCCAGGACCGGGACAGCGCGGCCGATATCGTCCAGGAGGCCTACGCCCGCGTACTGGCGCAGCGCGGCGAAATCGTCCAGCCGCGCGCGCTGCTTTACCACACGGCGCGCAACCTGGTCATCGACCGCCACCGGCGCAGCGTGACGCGGGGCGAGACGGAAGCGATGGCCGCTGCGGGCGACGACGCGGGCGACGACATGGCCAACCTGCCCGCGCCGGCCGTGTACGAGCCCGAAGCCGCGCTGGCGTCGGCCCAGGCGGTCAGCGCCATGCTGCAGGCGATCGAGGACTTGCCGTCGCGCTGCCGGGAAGCCTTCATCCTGCACCGCTTCGATGGCCTGCCGCATGCCGAGGTGGCCGAGCGCATGGGCATCTCGCGCAAGATGGTGGAGCAGCACATCGCGCTGGCCATGGCCGCGTGCCGGCGCTGCAAGGCCGGGCTCGATGCCCCCGGCAGCGTGCCGGCACGGGACGCCGTGCGGCGGCGGCGCGCGATCGTGGCCAGCCTGGCGCTGGTGTTGCCGGGCGGGGTGGCGGGAGCACTGTGGTGGCGCCCGGTAGCCACTTCCGTGCATGCCACCGCGCGCGGCGAACGGATCGATACGATGCTGGCGGACGGCAGCCGCCTGCAACTCGCACCGGACAGCCGCGCGGCGGTCGGCATCTACCGCAACCGCCGCGAGATCGAACTGGCGCGCGGCCAGGCAAGATTCGAGATCAGCCGTGATGCCGGGCGGCCGCTCACTGTGCTGGCCGGGGCGTTGCGCATCACGGTCGTCGGTACCCGTTTCAGCGTGCACCACGCAGCCGGGCCGCACGGCGGCGTGCGCGTCGCCGTGGAGGAAGGGCGGGTCCGGGTGGCGCGCGGCGGCTGGTTCGCGGACAGCGGGAGCGTCGAGCTGGTTGCCGGCCAGGCCGTCGCCGGCGATGCCAATGGAACACTCGGCACCGTGGGTGCCGTGCTTGCCGCCGATCTGTCGCCGTGGCACGCGCGGCGCATGAGTTTCGACAACGCCACGCTGGGCCGGGTGCTGGCCGCTTTCGAACGCTATGGCGACAGCGGCCTGCGCGTGCGCGACCCGGCCGTGGCCGCGCTGCGCCTGACGGGCACCTTCGACCTGCTGCGGCCGGACAGGTTCGCACAGCTGCTGCCCCATGCGCTGCCGGTACGCCTGTCGAGTGCCGGCGGGCTGACCGAAATCCGCGCCAGGTGAAATTTTTTTCGAATGACACCTCGGGTATTGCAGGTCCGGTGCGTCTACTGGGAAGGA
Source organism: Pseudoduganella umbonata (assembly GCF_014192225.1). GTDB lineage: Bacteria > Pseudomonadota > Gammaproteobacteria > Burkholderiales > Burkholderiaceae_D > Rugamonas > Rugamonas umbonata. The sequence goes on from NZ_JACHXS010000002.1 coordinate 819,389, forward strand.
TTCTTGTTCAGCCTTCTCGTGGAGACCCTTGCATGACCCGTAAAAGCATTACCCCCGGTTTGCGTCCTGCCCCGTTCGCGATGCCCCTGTTAGCCCCGGTCGCACTGGCCGCCGCCCTGGCGGCCGCGGCGCCCGCCTTTGCACAGCCCGGCACCGCGCCGGCAGTGCCGATCACCCTGGCGGCCCAGCCGCTGGCCTCGGCCTTGAACGAACTGGCGCGGCAGGCGGGGCTGGAACTGATCGTGCAGCCCGCGCTGGTCGCCAACCGCACCGCGCCCGCCGTCACGGGAACCCTGACCGCACGCCAGGCCCTGGACAGGCTGCTGGCCGGCAGCGGCCTGGTGGCGCGGGTCGATGGCAATACTGTCGTCGTAAGCCGCGCCCCCGAGGTCACGGCCGAGCAGGCCATGGCGCCGGTAACGGTCACCGCCACCGCGCAGCCGGAATCGGCCGGCGCCCCCGCCACGCGCACGGCTTCCGCCAGCAAGACCGATACGCCGATCGTCGAGACGCCGCAGTCGGTATCGGTCATCACCGCCGGGCAGCTCGAGGCGCAGAAGCCGCGCAGCCTCGGCGAGGTGCTGACCTACACCGCCGGCGCCTTTGCCGGCCTGGCGGGGTCGTCGAACCGTTACGACTACGTGGCCCTGCGCGGCTTTGCCGACAGCAGCGTGGACAGCACCGTGCTGGACGGCCAGCGCCTGCTGAGCGACCAGGGCAGCTACAGCTCGATGCAGATCGATCCGTTCTTCCTCGAAAGGATCGACGTGCTGCGCGGCCCCGCTTCGGTGCTGTACGGCCGCGCCTCGCCGGGCGGCCTGGTGGCGCTGACCAGCAAGGCGGCGCAATTCGCGCCGCAGCGCAGCATCGGGCTGACCGTGGGCAACCGCAACCGGCGCGAGGGGTCCCTCGACCTGACCGGACCGCTCGGCGACAGCGGCACGATGGCCTGGCGGCTGACCGCGCTGGCCCGCCAGCTCGATTCGCAGTTCACCGGCGTGAAGGAAGAACGGCTGGCGCTGGCGCCGTCGCTGACCATCCGCCCGTCGAAGGCCACCAGCCTGCGCCTGCATGCCTACCTGCAGCGCGATCCCGAAGGCAGCTATCACAGCGGCGTGCCGGCCGATGCGAGCGTGGGCACCGCGCACAACGGCCAGCGCATCTCGCGCACCTTCTTCGATGGCGACCCCAGTGTCGAGAAATACCGCCGCGACCAGCGCATCGTGGGCTACCAGTTCGAGCATGCGTTCAACGACAGCTGGACGTTCCGGCAGAACCTGCGCTACGTCTCGGCCGATACCACGCTGCGCCAGGTCTACGGCGACGGCTGGGCCGGCCCGCGCACGCTGGCGCGCTACTACTCCGGTGCCGACGAGTCGACGCGCGGCCATGCCATCGACAACCAGCTGGAAGGGCGCTTCCAGGCGGGCGCGGCGAGGCACACCGTGCTGGCTGGCCTGGACTGGCAGAAGCGCCATGTCGACGGCCGCTGGGACTGGGGCAGCGCCGACCCCATCGACGTGTTCGCGCCCGTCTATGGCGCGCCCAATATGCAGGTCACGGGCGGCGCGCCGATCGACCGGCACCTGCGGCAGACCGGGGTGTACCTGCAGGACCAGGTCGCCATCGAGCGCTGGCGCTTCACCGTCGGCGGGCGCGACGACCGGGTCGAGGCATCGAACCAGATGGCGCCGGCGGCGCCCGCGCGCTGGAGCGGCAGCCGGTTCACCAAGCGTGCCGGCGCCGTCTACCTGTTCGACAACGGCCTGGCGCCCTATGCTTCCTGGTCGGACGGCTTCAACCCGAGCCTGCGCAACGACCAGCAGGGCAACAACCTGCCGCCGACCGAAACCGAACAGGTGGAACTGGGCCTCCGCTATCAGCCCGCGGGCGAGGCCACGCTGCTGTCGGCGGCCGTGTACGAGCTAAAGCAGAGCAACGTCGCCACGCAGCCGACCGGCTTCTATTACTTCGTGCCTGCCGGCCAGGTGCGGGCAAGGGGACTTGAGCTGGAAGCGCGCTCGCAACTGTCGGACAGCGTATCGGTGCTGGCCAGCTACACCTTCAACGACATGACGTTCCGGACATCGCCGGCCGGCTACGCGGGCAATACGCCGTACCAGGCGCCGCGCCACATGGCGTCCGCCTGGGGCGACTGGAATTTCCTGCCGGGATACTCGCTGGGGGCCGGCGTGCGTTACGTCGGCACCAGCTGGGGCGACAACGCCAACAGCTTCAAGGTGCCATCGTATGTGCTGGCCGACCTGAGCCTGAACGTCGAGCTGGGGCGGCTCGGCGCGGCGTTCAGGGGCGCCAGCCTGCGGCTGCACGCCGCCAACCTGTTCGACAAGACCTATATCGCGTCGTGCATGAGCGGGAACTACTGCTACTGGGGCGATGCGCGCAACGTGAGTGCCACCCTGAACTACCAGTGGTGACGTAACTGGGCGGGCGGCGCTCGCCTGCGCGCCGGGAAGCTGATAGCATGTTCCATCGTTGGCCGACTACCAGTCCAGACCCGCCATGCATCCCCCGCTTCCAGCAGATGTCGTGTTCTCCGTCGCCGCGCTGCATGACAACCTGCCGGCCGGCGTGGTGGTGCATGCGGCGGACGGCCGCATCGTGTCCGCCAACCGGCTTGCGCAGGAACTGCTGGGCCGCAGCGAAGCTCAGCTGATCGGCGCCGAAACCGGCGCGGGCGACTGGAACTTCGTGCGTGAAGACGGCTCGCCGCTACCCGCCGACGAGTTTCCGGCGAATGTCGTGCTGAACACGGGCCGCAAGCTGTCCGGCTTTGTGGCCGGCGTGGCCGGCCCGGAGGGCATCTGCTGGCTGCTGTGCAACGCCTATCCCGAAGTCGACCAGGCCGGTTCGGTACGGCAGGTGGTCGTCTGTTTCACCGATTGCACGGCACTCAAGAATACCCAGCAATCGCTGGAGAAGTCGGAAAAACGGCTGCGGCTGGTACTGAAGGGTTCCACCGATGCGCCATGGGACTGGGACCTGCTCGCCGACGAGGTGTATTACTCGGAGCGCTGGTGGAACATGCTCGGCTACCCCAGCGGCGACGGGCTGGAAGATTCGGGCGCCTGGCGCCGCATGCTGCATCCGGATGACCAGCCGATGATCCAGGAATACCTTGCCGACCTGCTGCCCAGCCAGCGCGACGGCTTCAGCCTGGAGTTCCGGCTGCACCACAAGGATGGCCACTACGTGTCCGTCCTGTCGCGTGGCTACGTGCTGCGCGATGGCGCCGGCAAGGCATTGCGCATCTCGGGCGTGAACACCGATCTCACCGAGCGCAAGCAGACCGAACGCCACATCTACGAGCTGGCGTACTTCGATCACCTGACGGGCCTGCCGAACCGGCGCTTCCTGATCGGCGAACTGGATCATGTGCTGGCGCGCGGCCGGCGCTCGGGCCAGTACTGCGCGCTGCTCTACCTCGACCTGGACAACTTCAAGCTGCTGAACGACACGATGGGGCACGACCTGGGCGACCGGCTGCTGCGCCAGACCGCGCAGCAGCTGCGCTGCACGGTGCGGCACAGCGACCAGCTTGCCCGGCTCGGCGGCGACGAATTCGTCGTCGTGCTGGAGGGCCTGGGCCCATCGGCACGCGGCGCCGCCGCCGAGGCCGACCGCGTCGTCGCCAAGATCCTGTCGGCAGTGGGGCAGCCCTGCCAGCTCGGCGCGCTGCTGTTCAAGACCACGGCCAGCATCGGCATCACGCTGTTCGACAGCAACGACACGAACATCGAAAAGCTGCTCAAGCAGGCGGACCTCGCCATGTACCGCGCCAAGGCCGACGGGCGCAATTGCGCACGTTTCTTCGACCCCAGCATGCAGGATGCGGCGGACCGCCGCGCCGCTTTCGAGGCCGCCATGCGCGACGGCCTGTCGCTGGGGCAGTTCCGCCTGTACTGCCAGCCGCAATTCGATTCGCTGGGGCGCGTCGTGGGTGCCGAGGTGCTGGTGCGCTGGCAGCGCGGCGACCGCGAGCTGATCGGTCCGGACCAGTTCATCGGTTTCGCCGAAGAGTCGGGCCTGATTCTTCCGCTGGGCGAGCACATTTTGCGGGAAAGCTGCCGTGCGCTCGCGCGCTGGCATCTGGACGCCAACCTGGGGCGCCTGAAGCTGGCCGTCAACGTGAGCGTGCACCAGATGCGCGATCCCCGCTTCCCGGCGGCGGTGGCGAACATCCTGGGCGGCACCGGCGCTCCTCCGGAACGGCTGTACCTGGAACTGACCGAAAGCGTGTTCGCGGAAGACATGCAGGAGATCACCGGACGCATGCACGAACTATGCTCCCAGGGCATCCGCTTTTCGCTCGACGACTTCGGCACCGGCTATTCGTCGCTGGCCTACCTGAAGCGCTTTCCGCTCTCGGCGCTGAAGATCGACCGCTCCTTCGTGCGCGACATCGGTGTCGATGCCGGCGCGGCATCGATCGTCGAGGCCATCATCGCGCTGGCCCGCAAGTTCAAGCTGGAGATCGTCGCCGAGGGTGTCGAGTTCGAAGCCCAGCGCGCCTTCCTGTTCGACGGCGGGTGCTCGTCGATGCAGGGTTTCCTGCTGGGCCGCCCGATGCCGATCGCCGACTTCGAGCATGCCTACGGCACGGCGGGCATCGGCCACGCCTGAGGGCCCCAGGTTGCCCGGCTGGCGCCGTTACCTGTACCGTTCCCGCAGCAGCGCGGCCATCGCCACGTTCAGCTGCCACGCATCGGCCACCAGCTCCTGAGAGTACGGCAGCCGGAACGTGTAGGGCGCGGGCCCGAATTCCGGCGTGATGGTCAGCACCGGATCGCCGGCCGCGCGGCGCAGTGCCACGATGCGATCCCACCAGGCCAGGTGCGCGGCCAGTTCGACCCCGTATTCGGGAGCGCGGAAGTCCGGCACCTGCGGGCCTTGCGCGTGGCCGACGCGGGCGTGGATGTGCCGCACGCGCGGCAGCACGTTGTCGAGCATGGCGCCCTGGTCTTCCAGCAGCGATTCGCAGGCGGTGCACCAGTGCGACAGGTCGGCCGTCAGCCGCAGGTCCGGCAGGCGCTCCAGGTAGGGGCGCAGCAGCATCGGATGCCCGGAAAAACGGCTGCGGTGGATTTCGTGGACGATCGGCACGCCATGCTCGCGAGAGATCGCATCGGCCAGCGCGATCAATTCCTCGTTCTGCCCGGCCGTGTAGAAATCCTTTCCCGTATGCGAGTTCACCAGCAGCGGCCGGGCGGCGCAGGCTTGCGCCAGCAGCGATTGCAGTGCGGTTCGATGCGCATGGAACTCCGTGTGGAACACGGTCTGCCATTGCGACACGACGAGGTCCAGCCCCGCATCGGCGATGCGGCGCAGCCAGTCTTCCCGCTCGGCGCCGTCATCCGGCAGCGACATCTCGATGCCGTCGAACCCGGCTTCCACGACGCGCGCGACGAACTCCGCGGCGGGCACCTCGTTGTTGCCCCACTGCGGGGCCAGGATGCGGATATCTGTCATATGCGCCGTCACACGCGCCGTCATATAAATCCTCGCACCGGCAACGAGGCATCGCGCTGGATCCAGTTCTGCGGCGAATACGCGGTGCGCCCATCCGTCACGTGCAGCGTGTACGCATGGCGCGACACCGGCGAGCGGTTCGGTGCGCTGTAGTGGGGCAGCAGGCCGTGGAACAGCACCAGTGCGCCCGCCTTGCATTCGAGCGGCACGGCGGTGCTGTCGTCCGGCCACGGCGTGGCATCGAGTTTTTCCACCCCGATGTCGTCGCCATTGCGCACGAAGCGCTCGCGCAGCGGCGTGCGGTGGCCGCCCGGTTCGGCCCACAGGCAGCCGTTTTCCAGCGTCGCGTCCTCCAGCGCGAACCAGAACGTGGTCACGCTGATCGGGTCGGTCTCGAAATACGTCGCGTCCTGGTGCCAGCGCACTTCACCGCCGATGCCGGGCTGCTTGAAGATGTACATCGATTGCCACACCCGCGGGTCGGCCAGGCCGAGATCGTGGGCCACCTGCTGCAGGCGCGCATCGCTGGAAAACGCCCGGAACGCGGGGTCCAGGTCGTGCATCGCATGGCCGATCTTGTTGATCGACAGTTCCTTCGCCTGGCGCAGCTGGCCGTCCGGGCCGAACGCTTCTTCCTCGAAGAAGCAGCGGATCGTGTTGTCGGAGCGGAGGAAATACTCGTCCGCCTTCTTTTCCTGGTCCTTCGTCGTGAAGATGCCGCTGGCGGCAGCGGGATCGAACGCGTCGACGATGCGCGCGGCGCCGGCGCGCAGCGCGGCGATTTCCTCCGGCGATTTGAACCCTGGAAGGACGAGGAACCCGTCGCGTTGGTATTGCTCTTTCTGCGCTGCGCTCAGCATGGCCATGCTCCTGTTGGATGATGCAGGCGATTGTACGGAACGTTGCCATCCACTGAAAGGTGGACAATGGTTGACACATTGTCGCCAGAATGCCGACAATGACCGTCATGGACCAGTTGCGCGCAATGGAAATCTTTGTCGAGGTGGCCCGGCAGCGCAGCTTTTCCGCGGCGGCGCGCCGGCTGGGCCTGTCGCGCGCGATGGTGTCGAAACACATCCTGCAGCTGGAAGAAAAGCTGAACGTGCGGCTGCTGCACCGCTCCACGCGCGAAGTGAGCCTGACCGATGCCGGCCAGGCCTACCTTGCCCCGTGCGACGCCGCGGTAAGGCAGGCGCAGGAGGCGGCCCGCATCGTCACGCAGACCGGCGACACGCTGGCCGGCCCGCTGCGCATCCAGGCACCGTCCAGTTTCGGCGTAACGTGGCTGGCCGACGCGCTGGCCCGCTTCAGCCAGCCGCACCCGCAATTGCGGCCGCTGCTGCACGTCGACGATGCGCTGCTCGACCCGATCGCCCACGGCTTCGACCTGACGATCCGCGTGGGCGGCATCCCCGACAGCCGCGCGCTGGCGATCCGTCCGCTGGCGCCGTGCCGCGCGGTGCTGTGCGCATCGCCCGATTACCTGCATGCGCACGGCACGCCGGCGGTCCCGGAAGAGCTCCGGCATCACCGTTGCCTGCACTTTTCCCATCTGACCGACGGCACCGCCTGGCACTTCGAGCGGTCGGGGGAGCGCCGCACCGTCCACGTGGATGCCGCGTTCACGTCGAACAACGGCCTGGTGCTGCACCAGGCGGCGCTGCAGGGCAGCGGCATCGTCTACAGCACCACCTTCCTGGCCTGGCGCGCGTTGCAGGCAGGCACGCTGGTGGCGGTGCTGCCGGACTGGCAGCTGCCGCTCAACCACCTGTCGGCGCTGTATCCGGCCAGCGGGCGGCCGTCGCCCAAGGTGCGCAAGCTGATCGATTTCCTGGTCGATGAGTACCAGCCGGTGCCGCCGTGGGACGTGGCGCTGGGCGCCGCGGCCGCCACGCCGGCAGCCAGTCCGGTATCATTCGGGGATGAATGAGATTTCTTTCCAGCCGTTCGTGATCGGTGTCGCCGGCGGCAGCGGCAGCGGCAAGTCGACGGTGTCCCAACAAGTGCTGGCGTCGTTCGGCGCCGACATGGTCTCGGTCGTGATGCAGGATGACTACTACCGCGACCAGTCCGACCTCGCCCCGGACGTGCGCCGCCGCCAGAATTACGACCATCCCGATGCCTTCGACTGGCCGCTGCTGATCCAGCACGTCCAGGCGCTGCGCAATGGCGAAACGATCGCGATGCCCGTGTACGATTTCACGATCGACAACCGTTCCGACCGGACCATCGCCGTCAAGCCGGCGCCGGTCATCGTGATCGAAGGCCTGTTCGCCCTGTACGACGCGGACTTGCGCGACCTGATGTCGCTGAAGATCTTCGTCGACACCGCGTCCGACGTGCGCTTCATCCGCCGCATGCAAAGGGATATTGCCGAGCGCGGCCGCACGGTCGAGAGCATTGTCGGCCAGTACTTGGAAACGGTACGCCCGATGCACAAGCAGTTCATCGAGCCGACCAAGCGCCATGCCGATGTCATCCTGCCGCACGGCGCGAATATGCCGGCGGTCGATGTCATCACCACCAAGGTGGCAAGCGTGATCGGGCAGTTGCAGCGCGGGCAGTTGCAGCCGCCCTGATCCCTCGACGGGGCATCCGCCGGGGATTACCAGCGGATGCACGCACCATCGGCGCGCCGTCCATGCGGCATGCCGGCCGTTGCCGGTAACGGGTCACACGGAATAGTCGATGCTGCTCATGTGGTCCTTGCCCATCCTGTCGCCATACACAGGATACCTGGACAGCCTGGTGTCGATCTCCTGCACGTCGGCCACCGTCAGCCGCAAACGCTGCGCGCCCAGGTTTTCCAGCAGGTGCGCCTCGCTGCGCGTACCGGGAATCGGCACGATGTCCGGACCCTTTGCCAGCAGCCACGCCAGCGCGACCTGCGTGGGCGTCGCGCCCTTGCCGGCGGCGTACACCTTGAGCCACTCCACGATCGGCATATTGAGCTTCAGGAATTCTTTCGACAGGCGCGGGAAGCCGGCGCGGAAGTCGAGCTTCGGATCGAATGTCGTGTTCGTATCGATCGTGCCGGTCAGGAATCCCGCGCCCAGCGGAGACCATGGCACGAAGCCGATCCCCAGCTCCCTGCAGGTGGCCAGTACGCCGTTCAGTTCGACGTGGCGGGTCCACAGCGAATATTCCGACTGGACTGCCGCGACCGGCTGCACCGCATGCGCGCGCCGGATCGTGCCGGCACTTGCCTCGGACAGGCCGAAATGCCGCACCTTGCCCTGCGCGATCAGGTCCTTCAGCACGCCGGCGACGTCCTCGATCGGCACGGCTGGATCGACACGGTGCTGGTAGTACAGGTCGATGTAATCGGTGCGCAGACGCCTGAGCGATTGCTCGACCACCTTGCGGATGTGCGCTGGGCGGCTGTTCAGGGCGATCGTGCCGTCGATGGCAAAGCCGAACTTGGTAGCGATCTGCACCTTGTCCCGGAACGGCGCGACCGCCTCGCCGACGAATTCCTCGCTGGTGTAGGGCCCGTAGACCTCGGCGGTATCGAAGAACGTGACGCCGTTCTCGAATGCCGTGCGGATGGTCCTGATCGCCTGCGCCTTCGGGACCGGCGCGTTGTAGTTGCCGGCGAAGTTCATGCATCCGAGGCCCGTTTCGGAGACCTGCATCGTTCCCAATCTGCGCTGTTGCATGCTGGTTGTTCCCTTGGGTACTGGTTGAATGGCTGGGGTGCCCTGTGCGCCCTGGGCGGACGCCGGGCCGGTGCGAAGGACCGAACCGGCAGCGACGGCGGCGCCGAGCAATACCGAGTCCTTGATGAATGCGCGCCGTGCGCGGGTGCCGCTCTCCGCGCGACCGGACAATGGTGTGGTCGATACGGCATTTTTGTCGTTGGGTGTCATGGGCCTGTTCCGTGGTGGTGATGGAAGTACGTGCTGCCGACTGCGTACCGACAATGTACGCGTCCCCGATCCATATGATTAGATGCTTTAATCTTCTTGTTCTTATAGGGAGAGGTTATTAATGTCGAAAGAAAGCCTGGATGATCTTGCCGCTTTCCTGGTGGTAGCCGCGACGCGCAGCTTTACACGCGCGGCGGCGCAGCTGGGCATTTCGCAACCCGCGTTGAGTGCCAAGATCACCGCGCTCGAAGAGCGGCTGGGCGTTCGGCTGCTGACCCGCACGACGCGCAGCGTTTCGACGACCGAGGCGGGCGAGCGGCTGTCCAGGTCGATCGGGCCGCACTTCGACGGCATCGCATCGGGATTGGCCGAACTGGGAGAATTGCGTGGCAAGCCGGCGGGGAGCCTGCGGATAACGTCCGTCGAACATGCGTCGCAGGCGATCATCCTGCCGGCCCTGGCCAGGCTGCTGCCCGACTATCCCGACATCGTGGTCGAGGTGATCGACGACTACAGCCTTGCCGACATTGTCGCGGAGCGTTTCGACGCGGGCATCCGCCTGGGGGAACAGGTCGCGCAGGACATGATCGCGGTGCGCATCGGGCCGGACTTCACGCAGTGCGTGGTCGGCGCGCCATCGTATTTCGCGCGCCATGGTGTACCGGGGACGCCGCATGACCTCACCCGGCACTCGTGCATTGCGCTGCGGCTACCGACGTCGGGGGGCGTCTGGTCGTGGCCGTTCGTGAAGGACGGGCGCGAACTGCGGGTGCGCCCGGGAGGCCAGCTGTCGTTCAACACGATGGCGCTGCAACTCGACGGAGCACTCGCCGGGCTGGGATTGGGCTACCTGCCCGAGGATGTCGTCGGCGGACACATCGCGGCGGGCAGGCTGGTGCGGGTGCTGGCGGACTGGTCCGCATTGCTGTCAGGCTATCACCTGTACTATCCGAGCCGCCGGCAACCCACCGCGGCGTTCTCGCTGCTGGTCGAGGCGCTGCGGTTCCGGGGATGAGCCGATGGGCTCCTCAGTGGCTGCGCGCCTCTTCATCGATCTTCGAACTGGCCGCCGTGTCGCGCATGAACCAGCAGACCACCAGCGTGCACGCGATGACGGCGGTGACGTACCAGTAGAAGCCGCTTTCCATGCCGATCGACTTGAACCACAGGCCCAGGTACTCGGCCGTTCCACCGAAGATCGAGACCGCAAAGGCATACGGCACGCCGACGCCGGTGGCACGAATGCTGGCCGGGAACATCTCGGCCTTGACGAGCGCGTTGATCGACGTATAGCCGGAGACGATGATCCAGGCGCACGCGATCAGGGCGAACGCTTCCCACGGGCCGCTGGCGTTGCGGATGGCGGTCAGCAGCGGCACGGTGAAGATCGTGCCGAGCAGCGCGAAGCCCACCAGCAGCGGACGGCGGCCGATCCGGTCGGAGAGGGCGCCATACAGCGGCTGCAGGCACATCGCGAACAGCAGCGACGCGGCGGAGACGGCCGTGGTCTGCGCATCGGTCAGGCCCACCGACAGGCGCAGGAACTTCTGCATGTACACGGTGTAGACATAGAACGCCAGCGTGCCGCCCATGGTCAGTCCGACCACCAGCAGCACTTCCTTCGGATGCTGGGCCAGCTGCTTCAGGCCGCCCATCGGCTTGGCCTTCTTGCGGGCGGATTCGAACGACTGGGTTTCCGGCATGTCATGCCGCATCAGCAGCGCCACCAGGGCAAGCAGTGCACCGATGACGAACGGAATGCGCCAGCCCCACTCGCGCAGCTGCTGGTCGTCGAGGAAGAAGTGCTGCAGCGCGAGCAGCAGGAGCAGCGCCAGCAGCTGGCCGCCGATCAGCGTGACGTACTGGAAGCTGGCATAGAAGCCGCGCCTTTTCGAATCGGCCATTTCCGACAGGTAGGTCGCGCTGGCGCCATATTCGCCACCCAGGCTGAGACCCTGCAGCAGGCGCGCCAGCAGCAGGATGCACGGTGACAGGATGCCCGCCGTGGCGTACGTGGGCGCGCAGGCGATCAGCAGGGAGCCGACGCACATCAGCAGCACGGACGCCATCAGCGCGACCTTGCGGCCGTGCCGGTCGCCCAGGTGGCCGAACAGGATGCCGCCGAGGGGGCGCACGAAGAAGCCCAGCGCGAAGATGCCCGCGGTCGACATCATCTGGGCGGTGGGGTCCTGGGCAGGGAAGAACGAGCTGGCAAAGTACAGCGCGAATGCCGCGTAGCAGTAGAAGTCGAACCATTCGACCAGGTTGCCCGCCGATCCAACGAAGATGGCGCGCAGCCGCGCGCCGGAGATGCGTTCGTCGGCCTGCGGGCGAGCGCCGCCGACTGCCGTGCCGGTCACTGTATTCATGGGTTGTCTCCTCATTGTCAAGGGTCCCATTGTGGCCACCCGCAAGGTACCCGGCATCCGCAACTCCAGCGCCGGCTTCTCCGTAAAACTACGGAGGCGGTTCCCTGCCGGCTGTGCAACTGTTATCGTCTGCTGCCCGGACTCTCCTGCATTGCAATGCCAACCTGGTTCAACCGACGTCGAATGTTTCGCCTGGCCGCGGCTGCGGGCGCGCTCGTGCTGATCGCCGCCGCGGGGAACTGGGCTGCGCGGTACGAACTGGAAGCCAAGACGGACGCGCTGCGGCAGGCCGCCGCGGCGCATGCGCTGGGCCTGCGCGGGCTGGTCGAGAGACATGACTTCCTGCCGCATGCCGCCGCGCGCCATCCCGACGTGCGCGACTTGCTGCGCGCGCCCGGCGACGCAGCGCTGGAAGCGCGTGTCAACGACTACTTCGCCGACCTGCAGGCGACCACCGGCGCCACCGCCCTGTTCCTGGTCGACCGGGCCGGGCTGACGCTTGCCGCCAGCAACTGGAACCTGCCGTCCAGTTTCATGGGGCACGCCTATCGCCAGCGGCCTTATTTCGAGGACGCGATACGGGGCAAGCGGGGCATCTTCTACGGCCTGGGCCTGACTACCGGCCAGTCCGGCCTGTTCATCGCCGAGCCGGTACGCGCGGACGGCGAGATCCTCGGCGTGGTGGTCGTCAAGATCAGCCTGGAGCCGCTGCAGGCCAGCTGGAGGCGCGGCAGCGAACCCGTGGTCCTGCGCGACAGCCGCGGCATCGTCTTCCTGAGCAGCGTGCCGGAATGGCTGTTTCGCGGTATCCGGCCCGTTTCCGCCGCCGATGCGCGCTGGATCGCCGAGCATGCCCAGTACGGCAAGCGGCAACGCTTCGATGTCCTGCCATGGAGCGTCGAGTCGCCGCAAGGCGTTGACAGTTTCGTGCTGCGCACCACGCTGGACGGGCAGCGCGCCAGCCTGCTGGCGCTGGACACGCCCTTGCCGGAGCTGGGCTGGACGCTGACCGTCACGTCCGGGATGAAGGAGGTGGTCCAGGCGCGCCGGGCCGCGCTGGCGCTGACGGCGCTTGCCGTCGCGCTGGTATGCGTCGGGGCCCTGTACTGGCGCCTGCGTGAAAAGCGCTTCGCGGAACAGCAGTCGGCGCGCCTGGAGCTCGAACGCCGCGTCGAAGAGCGCACCCGCGACCTGCAGAAGGCCCACGCATTCCAGAAGGCGATGGAAGATTCCCTGCTCGTCGGCATGCGCGCGCGCGATCCTGACGGCCGGATCATCTACGTCAATCCTTCGCTGTGCGCGATGGTGGGCTACAGCGCGGAAGAACTGCTCGGCTGCGTTCCGCCGTACCCTTACTGGCATCCCGACGACATGGAGAAGCTGGCACGCGACAGCGAAGCCGCACTGCAGGGGCGCGCGGCGCCGCACGGCTTCGAATCGCGCATCCGGCACAAGGATGGCCGCGACGTGATCACGATGGTCTACACCGCGCCGCTGGTCGATGCGCAGGGGCAGCACTGCGGGTGGATGAGTTCCGTGGTCGATATCACCGCGCAGAAGCAGGCCGAAGCCCGGCAGCGCGAGCAGGAGCTGCGGCTGCAGCGCAGCGCCCGGCTGGCCAGCGTCGGCGAGATGGCTTCCACGCTGGCGCATGAACTGAACCAGCCGCTGATGGCCCTGTCCAATTTCGCCGTCGCGGCACAGGCGCTCGCCGCGCGCGGCTCGTCCGACATGCTGGCCGGTGCGCTCGAAGAAATCGTCGGGCAGTCGAAACGCGCCAGCGAGATCGTCAAGCGGGTGCGCTCGCTGATCAACCCGCAGCGCGCGCTGTACGAAAGCGTGGCCGTGGCCAGCGTGATCGCCCATGCGGAAGCGCTGGCAAGGCCCGAGCTGCAACGCGACGGTGTGCGCCTGCGCGTGTCGCCGGACGATGGCGGCGCGACGGTGCGCGGCGACCGGGTGCTGCTGGAACAGGTACTCGTCAACCTGATCCACAATGCCGTGCAGGCGGTGCAGGACCTGCCGGCGCAGCGGCGGTGCATCGAGCTGGCCAGCGCCCGGGCCGGGCAGGGCGTGCGCATCACCGTCGCCGACCACGGCCCCGGCATCCCGGCCGAGCGGCTGGACCAGGTGTTTGCGCCGTTCTACACCAGCAAGCCCGACGGCCTGGGACTGGGATTGAGTATCTGCCGTACCATCGTCGAGGCCCACGGCGGCGCCATCGCCGTCGACAACCGCGCCGGCGGCGGTGCCGCCTTTACTGTTACGTTGCCTACCGTGCCATGAAAGACATTCCACTGACCCTGTACGTCGTCGACGACGACGAGGCGCTGCGCCGTTCGCTGCTCCTGCTGCTGTTCTCGCAAGGCCTCGCGGTGCAGGCATTCGACTCGGGCGAGGCGTTCCTCGATGCGGTCGACATGCGCCAGCCGGGCTGCGTGATCCTCGACCTGCGGATGGGCGGCATGAGCGGCCTGTCCGTCTTCGAACGCCTGCTCGCCGAGCACAGCCCCCTCGTGACACTGTTCCTGTCGGCCCACGGGGATATCCCGACCGCGCTCGAGGCGGTGCGCCGCGGCGCCTACGACTGGGTGGAGAAACCGGACACCCAGCAGCTGCTCGACAAGCTTCCGCACGCGGTGGCGCTGGCGCGCTCGCGCGCCCAGGCGCTATGGCAATGGGCGCAGCTGACGCCGCGCGAGCGCGAAGTCGCCCGCCTGGTCGGCGTCGGCCAGCAGAACAAGGAGATCGCCCGCATCCTCGTGCCGCCCTGCGGCCCCCGGTCGGTGGAAACCCACCGCGCCAATATCTTCAGCAAGCTGCAGTGCGCGAACGACAATGAGCTGGGGCGCTGGCTGGCGGCGCACCCGTGGCTGGATTAAGATCGGCGGCGTCGGGTTCCGCCGCCGCCATGCATCGACAGGTGCTTGCGACCAGTGCTTGCTACCGGTGCTTTCCCACCGGCTGTTCGGCCGCCGCGGCAACGTGCGGTTTATGCGCGGGCGGCAGGAAACGGGTCGACGGCCGGCCATCGGCGTTGTGCTGCACGATGCGCACGGGCCGCCCCTGCGCGTCGAGCCATACCTGGCCGATGCCGGCGCCGTTCCACACCCGCTCGCCATGCTTGCGCGCGTCCGGCAGGCGCGGCGTGATGGCGAGATCGCGGCGCTGGGTAAACAGGTTCAGCGGCGAGCGCGGCGAATACAGCCAGCGGTTGAGGCGATCGAGCCAGTCGAGCAGGCCGTCCGGGAATTCGTTCTTGATGCCGCTGCTGGTGATCTGCCAGATATGCGGCACGTCGTCCGATTCGCGCACCTCGACATCGTAGGCGAACGAGTAGTGCACGTCGCCCGACAGGATCACGTAATTGCCCGGGGTGCGCGAATGGCGGAAGATATTGATCATGCTGCTGGCCGCGCCGCGGTGCGCCATCCAGTTCTCGGCGTCGACAATCAGGGCCTGCCCGGCGAACGTGGCGATCCTCTGCACCACTTCGATCAGCTTGACCCCGAACATGGGCGCCGCCGAAACGATGACGGCGGCCTTTTCGTCCAGCAGCTCGTGCTGCAGCTCGGTCAGCGCTTCCCAGTCCATCAGGCCCGAAGGGTGGCCCGGCCGGCGCCGGTTGCGCCAGCGCCGGGTGCGGGTATCGAGCACGATCACCGTGGGCTGTGTCCGCAGGACGAAATGCCACTGGCGGAAAGACAGCAGGCGCCCGATCAGCGCGTCCTGGACCGGCGCATCCAGCCTGTCGTCGGCGTCGGCCGTGGCGGTCAGTGCCGCCAGGTCGTCCAGCAGCGTTCCGAACACTTCGGGGCGGTTGCCCCAGCCCTGGCACAGCAGATACGAGGTCAGCGCATTGCCCACGATGCGGCGCGAGAACGGGTGCCCGTAGACGGCGGCTTCCCACTTGGCCGACAGGTTCCAGTCGTCGGTGACGTCATGGTCGTCGAAGATCATCAGCGTCTGCACGTGCGCCAGCAGCCGCGCGGCCTGCGGCAGGGCATCGCAGAAGCCCGCCAGCGCCTTCGACTCGCGCTCCCAGCGCTCGGCATAACCGGGATCCAGCGCTGGTGCCGGCGCATCCGCCACCAGCTGCCACGGTACCGGCGACCAGGCCAGCAGGTACATGGCCATCATCTCGGCCAGGGTCATCAGGTGGTTGTGCGCATTGGCCGTGGTGAAGATCGGCTTTCCCTTGCCGGCAAAGAAGCGGTAGCGCAGCGCTTCGTTGGAATCGAACGCGGGCAGCAGCTCTTCACGCCGGTAGTAGCTGGCCGGATGGCGGTACAGTGCCTCGCTGTCGGCGACATCCGCGCCTTCCAGGCATTCCGCGTACAGGCCCAGGCGCCGGATCAGCGCGTGGATCGCCGCCAGCATCGGGCCCGCCACGTCGTCGACATACACCTGGTCGCCGCACAGCAGGAGCATGGCGGGCCGCTCGTCGGCCCTGTCAATCTGATCGGCCAGCAGGGCGTCGCCGCGCGCCAGGCCGTCGGGCGCGGGATAATGCGGTTTGCGGCACGAGCCGAACAGGATATTGTCGCTGCGGCTGCGCAGCACCATGTTCGGTCGCGCCGCGCCGGCATGCAGGAGGTGCGGCGCCCAATGGGCGATGCCGGCCTCGTTGCCGTCCCCAATGCCGCCAAAGCGCGTGACCAGCAGGTCGTACTCGATGATCGTGTCTTGCGGCAGCGGCTCGGCCAGCGCGACATCGATCAGGTGCAGGAAGGCGTGCCGGCCGACGCGGATGACGCGGCAGCTGCCCGCATCCAGCGGCACGCGCCGGACAGCACCGCCGCTGGGCGCCAGCACCAAGGTCAGGTCGAGCGGCGCGCTGCCGGCCAGCCACAGCACCAGGCGGCCCGGCTCGATGCGCCGAACCACGGGACCGGAAAGCACGGGCGGCAAGCCCTCGGAGGCAGGAATCTGGATCAATCTGTTGCATTGTCTGGGTGGATGAACAGATCAGTGTAGCAGACACGCGCCGTACTGCTCAGCCAATGGAGCAGCTCATCCGTTCGCACTGGCCGGTAGCCCCGCCCCGATGAAACCGCTGCCGGCCAGCCTGGCCGTTTTTCCCGTTTTTTGGGCGCTTTCGGCCAGGATCGGCCGATGCCGGCCCGTGTCAGAACACGTGCCGCATGCCGAAGGCGATGCTGCGGCCCCGCAGCGGCGACTGGTTCTTCACGAAGGACGTATGGGCATAGGCAAGTTCGTTGGTGAGATTGGTGCCCCGCGCGTAGAACTCCACCGGCTTGGGCAGGCCCATGTCGATCCGGTACGCCACGGTCGCGTTGACCATGTTGTAGCCGGCCGTTTCGGTTTCGTAGGAAGCGATGCGGCCCTGGCCGAACGTGCGCGACACTTCGAGGTCAGCCGACAGCGGCCCCCAGCTTCGCTCGTAGCGGGCGCCGAGACGGCCGCGCGGAATACGCGGCAGGTGGTCGGCCCCGCTCTTCATCCGGGCATGGACATGGTCGCCGGACACCGTGATGCGCGAAGCGGGCGTGACCTGGTAGCTCACCTGCCCGTCGATGCCGGCGAAACGCACGTCGGCTGCCGTGTACGCCAGGAAGTTGTGTGCGACACCGGTCGCTCTTTCGGTCTCGATCAGCCGCGCGAAAATATAATCGCCGACATCCTGGTAGAACACACCGATTTCGGCCTCCAGCGGGCCCCCTGTCTTGCGAAGGGTCAGGTCGATCGAGTCGGTGGACTCGAGCACATCCTCGACTGGACGCCTGCTCTGCTGGAAGACCGGATTGTTCACCGCCAGCCCCAGTTCGTAGCTGTTGGTCGAGAGATTGTTACCGCGGGCGTAGAGCTCGCGGACGTTCGGCGCGCGCTCGGTATGGCCGAACGACAGCCCGACCGAGTAGCCCTGTCCTGCATTCCAGATGGCCCCCAGCGACGCCGAGACCGGATTGTGCCTGGTGGCGGGATTCTTCCTGAAAAAATCGTCGACATAATCGGCCTCGAGGATCTGCCGCCAGTCGCTTCCAAGCTCCTCCGTGAACATCGCTTCATACTCGGGTGTCATGGTGGCAAGGAACGTGGGCGCCGCCACGCGCATCTCGCGCCAGTCCTTGCGCACGGCGAAGTCGAGATCGACCGCGCCGAAGGAACGGCGCTCGCTCAGGAACAGGCCGACGTTCCTGGTGAGGTGGTGGAAGGGTGGGACCAGCCCGTAGGCATTGTCCGGAAACGGCACGTGCAGGTCCTCGACATTGATGCCGCTGAAGGTGCCGTCCGTGTACTGTGCTCCCAGCGTGCCGGTGAAGCCCAGCAATGGCCGATGGGTCAGTTCGAGGCGCCCATCCGAGACCTTGTTGGTATAGCGCGTGAACAGCATGGCGCCATCGATCTCGTCATGCGCATAGTCCGTGTGGGACAGGCGCAGTCGCGTATGGGAGATTCCCGGCAGCAGGTCCGCATAATCCGCGCGGACATCGAACCGGTCGCTGCGCAGTTCGATCGACGCGGTATGGCTGTCGGGGGAGCCGAATGGATCGTCGAACCCCCCGTGGGCCGTGCAATGCAGATCCAGGTCGTGCGTATGGCACACGCCGTTCAGGTGGCTATGGCCTGGTAGTCCATAGCTGCTTTTCATGCGTGTAAAGGCGGCGCCGAGGTAGCCCTTCGACGTGATCCACGACGCGCCGACCGAATAGCTCGTGTTCGCGGCGAAGGAATCGGGCAGCTTGTCCGTGCCATGGGCACCCGGCACCTTGTAGTTGCCGGCATGCCGGCGCACGCCCTCGGCGTGGATCGCCAGCCGGCCCATGCCGGCGGTGACGCGGCCAACGGCCGTCTTCTCGTCGTCGCCGGTACCGTAGCGCACTTCGGTGGCTCCGCTCAGGCCACCGGCCGGCAGCCTGGTCGGCACTTTGCTGTCGATCAGGTTGATCGCTCCATTGACGGCGTTCCCGCCGTAGCGGATGGCGGCCGGACCACGGATGATTTCGATGGCGTCGAGCAGCAGCGGGTCGGTCGTCACCGCATGATCCGGGGACACCGACGAAACGTCGAACAGGGCGGCGCCATCGCTGAGGATCTCGATGCGCGGCAGGGTCTGCCCGCGAATGACGGGCCGCGACGCGCCGCCGCCGAAGCTGTCCAGGTGGACGCCCGGCAAGCCGGCGAGCGTCTCGCCCAGCCCGCCCTGGCGCCGGTGTACCAGCTCGGCGCCGGACAAGGTCTGTGAAGGCGTGATCGCCGGCCGGACTTCGATGCCCCGGCTTGCCACGATGGTGACCGTGTTGCCGGTATCGCTCGCGGCCTGCGCATCGGCCTCCATTGCCTGGGCCCACAAGACAGTCGGCATCACTGCAAGCACGGCGGCGGCATCCCTGAGCGCGGGTCTCTTCTTCATATTTCTCCTGTTAACGATCGGTGCTGTGGCCAACGCAGCTTCGTCCCGGCACCGGGCCGGTGCGCATGCGTCGTTCTCATTGATAATGAGAGGGCATTATCATTAAAAGATGTGTGGCTGGCAAGTCATTGTTATGGGATCACCGGCAGGTATCTGGAGAAGTGGCGGCGCCGGCGCTATCCCGCTGCACGGGCCGAAAGAATCGCTCTCGGATCGATCGGGGTGTCGAGGATGAAGGTCGTGAAGCCATGCCGGCACTCGACGGCGATGCTGCCGGCATGCTGCTCGGCCACGCTGCGCACGAAAGGCAAGCCGATCTGCCAGCCGCTTTCGCCTTTCGCGGCGGTTCTTTTGTAGAGCTGGAAAATGGCTTCGAGCCTTTCCGGGCGTATCGGCGGTCCCTCGTTGGTGATCGACAGCGCCACGCGGCCACCGTAGCAACGCAGGGTTGCCTTGACAGGTGACCCTGCATCGCTGTATTCGACGGCGTTGGCGAGGAGATTGTCGATCGCCTTCGAGATCGAATCCCGATGCCAGTATCCGTGGACGGGGACGGCGGCGACCTCCGTGCGGGATGCGGCTGTCGAGCGGGAAACCACGTCGGCGAGCACTTCACGAAGATCGAGGAACTGCAACTCGGGCGTGGCGGATGCCGGTGGCGTCACCATCGACATGTCCAGCATTTCCGACAGCATCGACGCGATACGCGCCTGGTGGGTCGAGGCCAGCGCCGCAAGCGTGCGGACGGTCTCCGGGTCGCGGGTCTCCAGCAGATGATCGACCGCCATCGATGCCGCCGACAGTTGCGCACGGATGTCGTGTACGGCGGCCGCGCTGAACTGCTCGCGGGCGGCGGCCTTGCACAGGATGAAACCCGTGATCGACTCGCGAATGGCTTCGTCGAGCAGGGAGTTGAGCCGCGCCGACTGTTCCAGGGAAAAGGAAAATCCGGCGTTTCCCCAGGTCGTGAACAGCACGCTCCTGAACAGCTGGAGCTCGTGGGCGACAGTCTCCACATCGTAGGATGTCAGGCGCGCACGTTCGCCGCCATGCTCGGACGCCAGCGTCGACTGGCGATAATCGAAGTTCTCGCCCGAGGCAACCGAGCATAGATGCTCGTAGAAGATGGGTAACGTATCGAGGAGCAATGGTGCCGGCAACGCGTGGGCAAAGCGCACCTGTTCGCGTACGGCTTTCAGCCATGCCGCGAACACGGTATCGCGCAACAACATCAGGCGCTGGTGCAGATCGAGCGTATGAACCATGACTGGGCACCCTGGAAAAAGGCAGGCTTCGATTTCCCGGCATCGCTGGCACCGGGTTGGCGCCAGGGTCGACAGGCATCGGTGCCCCGCGCCAGCTAATGTTAGCACTGTTAATCTCGCGGAATTCCCGGGGCGATGAGCTGTGCTCAGCACGGCCACTGTCACTCGCCCGTTCTTTACTCGCCCTGGCGGTTGCCCTTCCTGTAATCGGAAGGGGTGCTGCCCGTCCACTGCCTGAACGCGCGGCAAAACCCCGTGGCATCGGCAAAGCCCAGGTCGAACGCCAGCACCGCCACGGCCGTGTTGGAGTTCGCCAGCCGGTGCACGGCGATATCGCGGCGCAAGCCATCCTTCACCGCCTGGAAATGCGTGCCTTCCCCGGCGAACCGGCGGTTCAGCGTGCGGACGGAAACGTGCAATGCCCGCGCGAGATCCTGGATCGTCACCGGCTCGCCGATGCGCTGTTCAAGATACCCGCGCGTCCGGGCCGCGATGGAGGCGCGGTGGAATGCGGTGAAGGTCCAGTCCTCCGGCGCGCGTTTCAGGAATGCCCACAGCTCGTGCTTTTCACGTTTGAACGGTTCCGCGCAATCCGCGTAGGAGAAGCAGACGCTCGTCATGGCGGCATCGAAACGCACGTCGCCAGGGAACAGGAAGGCATAGTCGTCCACATGCCTGGGCCTGGCGAAGGCGAAATCGACCCGGTGCAGGGCGATCTCCCGGCCGAGCAGCCAGGAAGCGATGCCGTGCGCCAGCTTGATCATCATCTCGTGGCCGAGCGGCCGGGCCTGCGTACCCGGTATCCTGGCCACGAGTGCCAGCCGTACCAGCGCGTTTTTGGTGGAAATCTGCAGCCGGTAATCGTCCAGCAGCAGGTTCCAGAAGCGCACGAACCGGTTCAGCGCGACCAGCACGGTCGGCGCATCGAGCAGGCTGAGCATCAGGTACTTCAGCGTGCCCGTGCGGATCGGCCGCGACCACAGCCCGAGCATCTCGTCATCGAGCGTTGCCGCGACCGTCCGGTACAGCGCGACGTATTGCTGGCGCGTCAGCCGGGCATCGGGCTGGTCGAGCAGGGACGGCGGAATGGCCGCACCCGCAAGCACCTGTGCCGCGACCTGTTCGCCGCGATGGGTGCGCACGAACTCCAGCATCCCGTGCAGGAAGTGGGCGGAGACGGTGAGGGCGGTTTGCCAGGGGATATTCATGGTCCGGAATTATCGGGCATATTTCATTGCGCCTATTTCATTGCACATTTTCTTTGGCGTGTATTGCATATTCGTTGGCGCGATGTGCCAACCCGTCGCGCGTTGCATCCCTATACTGGGCCATGATTTTGACGGCGCCTGATCTGCGTGTCAGCCGCCGCATGGCGTATTTTGCCAACCGCATAATGCCGAGAGGAGCATGAAATGAGTACAAGAAGAATCGTCGTGACCGGCATGGGCATCGTGTCGCCGCTGGGCTGTGGAGTCGAGGCCGTATGGCGCCGCCTGCTGGACGGGCATTCCGGACTGGCCATGCTGCCCGCGGAGATCACGGAATCGATCGCAGCCAAGGTGGCCGGCGTCGTGCCGGAACTGGCGCCCGATCGGCCATGGGGATTCGATCCCGCCGCGGCCGTGGAACCGAAAGACCAGAAAAAGATGGACCGCTTCAGCGTCTTCGCACTGGCCGCGGCGCAGGAAGCCCTGGACCAGGCGCGCTGGCAGCCCGATACCGACAGCGCCCGCGAACGCACGGCAACCATCGTTGGTTCCGGCGTCGGCGGCTTCGGCGCCATCGTGGAGGCCGTGAGGACCACCGACGGCCGCGGGCCAAGACGGCTGTCGCCGTTCACCGTGCCGGGCTTCCTGGCCAATATGGCGGCTGGCCACATTTCCATTCGCCACGGCTTTCGCGGTCCGCTCGGCGCGCCGGTCACGGCATGCGCCGCCAGTGCCCAGGCGATCGGCGATGCGATGCGGCTGATCCGTGCCGGCGAGGCCGATATTGCCGTGTGCGGCGGTGCCGAAGCCTGCATCGACCGCGTCAGCTTCGGCGCGTTCGCCGCCGCACGGACGATGTCCACCGGCTTCAACGACCATCCGTCGCAGGCATCGCGTCCCTTCGATAGGGATCGGGACGGCTTCGTCATGGGCGAGGGTGCCGGCATGCTGGTCATCGAGGAACTGGAGCACGCATTACGCCGCGGCGCCGTACCGATCGTGGAACTGCTGGGGTATGGCACCAGCGCCGATGCGTACCACATGACCTCTCCGCCCGAGGACGGCGCAGGTGGCCGGCGCGCGATGGAGCTGGCGATCCGGCAGGCCAACCTGGCACCGGGCCAGATCGGGCATGTCAACGCCCACGCGACGTCGACGCCGGTCGGCGATGCCAGCGAACTGGCGGCCATCAAGGCGATTTTCGGCGCGGGCCGCGGCCCCGCCGTTTCCGCCACCAAGTCCTCGACAGGCCACCTGCTCGGCGCGGCCGGCGGCGTGGAAGCCATCTTCACCGTTCTCGCGCTGCGCGACCAGGTGGCGCCACCCACGCTGAACCTGGCGCGGCCCGACCCGGCGGCCGAAGGTATCGACATCGTTGGCGGGGCGGCGCGGAAGATCGCGACGGACTACGCCATCTCGAACGGCTTCGGGTTCGGCGGCGTCAACGCCAGCCTCGTGTTCGGCCGGCCGGCTTAAGCCGTCCACGCTCCGTCGGCATAAATCCGCTCGCCGTCGAGATACACGCCCTCGGTCACGGCGAACACGTCCACGTGATAGCGCGCATCCTTGCGCTTCAGCTGCGACTTCTGGTATTGCCCGTGCTTGGCGCCCAGCGACAGGTGCACGCCGCACATCCGTTCATAGGTGCCGATGTCGTCCACCGTGCGCGCAAAGGAAAACGCGCGGTTCATGCCGAAGCCCAGCTCGCGCACCCACACATCCCCCTCGTGGGCGCGGATGATGGCCAGCATCTCGTCAAACGCCGGCGTGCTGTTCTCCGCGCCCGTCACGCGGCCCCGCTCGACGATCATCGTGATCGGTGCATCGGGGCGGTTGACGCGGAACGACGTGTCGCCGAACACGAACACGCGCACGCGGCCGTTGACCGCTTCCAGGTCGCGCGCCTCGGTAAACACTTCGCCGATGGGGAACAGGCCGCCGACGTTCTTCATTGCCGAGTAATCGCCGATGTTCAGCTTGGCTTCCTCGAACGGCGACGCGTAGACGAGTTCGCATCCGCCGCCGCTGTCGACCACGCCGCCCTGCGCGCGGTCGAGCCGCGCCTTCAGCGCATGGCCCGTGCCGCGGAAGTAGGCCGGGTCGTAGGCCAGCGCATCGATGTAGACCAGCCCCTGTTCGCCCGGCATGCGCGACAGGTGCAGGTGCTCGATCACCTTCAGGCCGCGC
Organism: Pseudoduganella umbonata; assembly: GCF_014192225.1. Lineage (GTDB taxonomy): Bacteria > Pseudomonadota > Gammaproteobacteria > Burkholderiales > Burkholderiaceae_D > Rugamonas > Rugamonas umbonata. The sequence goes on from NZ_JACHXS010000002.1 coordinate 843,152, forward strand.
TGGAACAGTTCCATGCGGATGCGGTATTCGTTCAGGCGGAAGCTGGTGGTCTGGATCAGTACCACCAGGTCGCGCGGCGCCAGGTCCGCGAAGGCGGCCAGTACCTCGTCGGCGGCCACCGCGTCGAAGTCGATGAACACCCCTTCGGGCAGCGCGCGCCGGTATGCTTCCGTCAACACGGCGTTCAGTTCGCTGCGGCGGTCGAACACCACCAGCGCCCGGTGCGCCGGGCCGTGCTCGAGCGCATGGGCCAGCAGGTCGGCGACATTGCGGGCGGCAGCGTCGCGGGCGGAAGGTGAAAAAGTCGTCATGGTTGCAGGGCGGGAAAGAAAAGCGCGAAAGTGTTGCGGCGAGCACATTATAAATCGCGTGGCCCCGTATCTTTCTTGTGGCGGCCGGGAACCCCAAGTAGAATCGCCGAATATATATCCACTCGGCAACACTGATAGGGCCGACGCAAACACGGAGCAAAGATGAGCATTACGTTTGGCCAGGATCTGCCGCTGGAGCGCCCCGATGCGGATGGCCGCGCCGCCGTGTTCGTTCCCAAGGCGGACATCAAGGACGATGTGCTGCAGCTGGTGCGCAAGGGTGCCGCCGTGGTCGGCTTCGGCAACCACGACCGCAGCGTGACGATTTATTTCGAAAGCAACCGCTTCAACGAACCGACGCTGGCCAAGTGGGAGCTGAAGGCCCGCAAGGCCTATGCGCGGCTGGTCGACGACCTGCCGACCACGTCGAAGATGACGACCAAGCTGGAATACTTCGAGCAGGTCGGCTACATCAGCGGCAAGGGCATCACCATCCGCCGCATGGACAGCCTGAAGCGCTGGCTGGAATTTTCCGAGGCGCTGGACACGGCGCCGGCCAGCGAAAGCGTGACCTGGGCACTGCCGCCGCCGCCGAAAAAATCGTCCATCGACACCGAACGCTGAGAAAAACCGCATATTCGCCGCGATCCCGCGGGAAACCGATGCAATTGAACGCCCCGCCACCGTGCGGGGCGTTTGTTTTGCGTCGTGTCCCGCTCCTATAGCGGGGAGCAAATGCGTTATGATTGACGCAACAGATTGCAATCGTGCGGATGGGGGATCGATGGATGAATGGTGGCGGGCCGGGGACAGCGTATGGCGCGAGGATGCCGCCGCGTCCACGCGCTTCGTGCTCGAGGCGGTGCAGGGCGTGCCACGCATCGACTGGGAGCTGGCGCGTGGCCGGCTGACGGACGTGGCGCTGCTGGTCGGCGCGGCGCTGCCCACCACGTGCGCGCACGCGGCGATCTTTCCTCCCGAATTCGCTTTTTGCCCCGAATGCGGCGCACCGCTGCATCGCGCCGCGCAGGCACGGTTCCCGGCATGGTGGGGGCCCGTCACCGGCGCCGTGCCGCCCGGTGCCGCGGCACTGCCGCGCCACGTACCCCATGGCCTGCCGCAAACGGCGCTGGCGCTCGGCGATGCGATCGAGGAACGCGAGCCGGAACCGTTCGTCGGCCGGGCGGACTGGCGCATGCCGGCGCCGCCGAATGCCGTGTGCGTATTCGCGGCCGCCGATTTCGGGTTTTCCGCCCAGCGGCTGGTAGCGCTGGCCTACACCCGCAACGTGGTGCAGTACTGGGATCCGCCCGGCGCCCGCTGGCACGTCTTCACCGCCGACGAAAGCGCGGCGGACCTGCATTTCACCGCCTCGGCTTACGCGTGGCTGCCGCCGGCGGAAGCGCAGGGGGACGCAAAACGCGGCGAGTTCGGCATCGTGCCGACCGCGCGCGGCCTGTTCCGGCTGGTCATCAATCCACTTGCCGAAAGCTGGCACACGGAACCGGTATTCCAGGCGCCGCTGGCCGCCAGCCCGGGCGGCATCGGCCGGCGCATCGCGTGCCCGTTCGTCACGCCCGATGGCGTGCGCCTGTGGAGCGCGGCCGCCGACGGCGCCGATCCGGAAGTGCTCGATGTCGCATCGCCCGATCCGTCGGTGCCGGTGCCGCAGGCCGGCTGGTCGCGTCCGTTCAGCTATGACGGCCGGCTCTACTGGCTGCACGAGGAAGGCCAGTTGCTGTGGCGCCCCGGCCATCCGCCGCGCTGGCTGCCGTGGCCGTTTCCGTGGACGCCGCGCCTGCAGTTCGGCGGCCCCGTGCGCAGCCGCGACGGCCGCCTGTGGCAGATCGGGAACGATGGCGCCGGCTATTCGTTCCGCGCGCTGGACGATGGCGCGGGCCTGGGCGCGCCGCAGGTCGAACCCATCGACGGCGCGCGGCTCGGCTTCGGCACGCTGCTGTTCCGCCGCGGCCACCAGGTGAAGGACGATCCGTGGTCGGTCGAGGATGTGGAAGACCAGGCCAGCGGCGACGCGCTCGTGCTGCCGCTGCTCGAAGCGGTATCGGCCACGCGCGGCCAGCCTTCCGGCCTGGTGCTGCGTTTTCCCGGCTTTACCGGCCGCGCCGAAGCCGCGCTGGCGGGCGAGGTGCTGCCGCGCACCCTCGTCGAATGGGTCGGCCGCCAGAACGTGATCCTCGACGAGATCGCCCGGCTGAAGAACCCGGGCGACTGCGTGCCCTTCGTCTGGCACGGCAGCCTGTGGCTGCACCATCCATCGTGGAACGAGATCCGCGGCTGGAAGCTGGAGGGCTTCGCATGACGGGTTTGCTGCGCTTGCAGCGCTGGTCCATGCTCCTCCTCGCGTCATGCGCCAGCGTCGGCGCCCAGGCGGCGTCGCATGTATTCCTGGTGCAGAACTCGGGCTGGATGGAGCCGTTCTATGCCGATCCGACATCGCCCTACAAGGCGCTGGTGACGGAAGTGGTGCAGGCCGCGATGGCACCCGGCGATGCGCTGGTGCTGGCCGCGTTCAACCAAAGCCTGCCGGGTGCGCCGTCGCCGCGCGCGCTGCTGGCGCAGCAGGGCAAGCCGGACCGGGCAAAGCTGCGCGGCGTGCTGGATCCGCTGGAAGTGGGCCGCAAGCCGGGTGGCAAGGCGATGGCCGATACCGACCTGGGCGAAGCGGTCGGCAGCGCGATCGACGGTGCGCTGGGCGGCAAGCCCGGCCTCGTATGGCTGTTCACGAACAACCGCAACAGCCCGAACAACGACCAGGCCACGGCGCGCCGCAACCGCGAGTTCTACCAGCTGATCCACGAAGGCGCGGCGATCCGCAAGGCGCTGGCGTTCCCGTTGAAGATGCCGGTGCAGGGCGCCCAGTACAGCGCGGGCGGCCTGATGGTCTACGTGTTCGCCGTGCAGGAACAGGGCGCGCGCGAGCTCGACGCGCTGCTGGCCAGCGGCCGCCTGAAACAGGTGATCACGGAAATGCCCGCGCGGCTGAAACCGCTGGACCAGGATACCGTGCGCCTCGTGCCGGCCCGCGTGGAGAATACGCCCGGCGTGCGCTATGCGGTGCTGCCGGATGGCCGGCTGCGCGCCGAACTGGATGCCGGCAAGTCCGCATCCGCCACGCCCGATGCCCGCATCACATGGCGCCTGGAAAACACCATGTACCCGTACACCATCACGGCGGCCGACATCAGCGCGCAGGCCGCGCTGGCCGGCGAAGTGAAGCCGGTCGCGCTGCAGACGGACTCGGTGCGCAACCTCGCGCCGGGCAGGCCGCAGCCGCTGGCTTCGTCGCTGAGCCTGCCGGTGGCGAACCTGCCCGGCAAGTGGTCGATGGCGGCGCTGTCCACGGCCGGTTCGGCGCAGGTGATTCCGGGCCGGATCGAAGTGCGCCTCGCTAACCAGCGGCTGGAACTGTCGCAGGCATTCCGGCAGCGCATGGCCGAACTGTTCCCCGGCGACCCGCTGCCGGACATCTTCACGCCGCCGGCACGGATCCAGCATTCGCGCGCCGTGCTGCCCGTCGAGGTGAGGCTGCAATATGGCGCCGGCCCGCTGCTGGCGGCGATCGGCGGCCTGTTCGCGGTGCTGGCGGCGGCCGGCGCGCTGGCGGTGGCCGCCACGCGCGGGCGCAAGGTCCTCGTCACCGTCGACGGCGAACCGCGCACGATACGCACGAAGGCCGGCGCCAGGACCCCGCTCTACAACACGGCCGGCGAGCAGGTCGCCGAGCTGCATGCATCACTGTTCGGCCAGCGGCTGGCGAACGTGCGCGAAGGCGCCAGCGTCAGGCTTGGCAAGTAAGAAAACCAGAGGAAAACCAACCATGCAAGCCAACGAACCCCAGCGCGATCCCGGTTTCCGGATCCCGGAAGACAAACCTGCCCAGGCACCGGCGGGCGACGGCACGCTGTCGACCACGCCGCCCGGCGATACCGGCAGCGCCACGCCAGGCGCAGGAACCGCCGGAAGCACAGGCATCGAAGTCGCACCCGAAGGGCAGGTGCCGGCCACCGACACGTCCACACGCGACATCGCCATCGGCGGCGCCGTGTTCCTGTTCCTGCTGGTGATCTTCTTCTTTGCCCGCAATGCCTTCGCCAACCACCTGGTGCGCCGCCGCGTGGCGCCGTCGTCGGCCGATACCGCCGGCTGGCTGCTGTTCTTCGGGCTGGCCTTCCTGTCCGCCGCGGTGGTGCTGGGCTTCGTCAATTCCACCAAGTTCCTCAGCCTGGCCATCACCGGCACGCTGCTGGTGTTCGGTATCGCCGCGATTGCCGGCGCACTCTTCACCGGGCGGAGGTAGGCCGTGGACCCGATCGGGAAAAAGACCGAACTGAAAGTCGACCTGCGGCCGACGCTGTTCATCGGCGCCGGCGGCACCGGCATGGAAGTCATGATGCGGATCCGGCGGCGCATCCTGTCGGCCGTGTGGAACCGCCACCATCCCGCGCGGGTGGAATCGATCGGCGAGTTCCCGGTCGCGCGCTTCCTGCACATCGACCTCGATAGCGGCGCCGTCATCGACGAGGGCAAATCGCAGCGCACCGACCCGTGGTACGAACTGGTCAAGCTGGGCGACGAGGAACGGCTGGTCGAACCGATCGACCTGCAGCAGTACCACGAATCCGACGATAGCCTGGCGCGCTTCCCGCTGATCGAAAGCTGGATGCCGCTGCGGCCGAAGAAGCTGCGTTCGCTCGGCATCGACCCGTCGCTGGGCGCCGGCCAGATCCGCGCGGTGGCGCGGCTGTACCTGTTCGACAAGTACCCGAAGCTGCGCGGCCGCATCAAGGGCGCATTGAACTTCCTGGCATCGAACGCCGGCATCGAGCGCAAGGACAATTACCAGCGGCTCGGCCTGCAGGTCGATACGTCGAAGTTCCGCATCGTCGTCATCGCGTCGAACGCGGGCGGCACCGGTGCCGGCACGGCACTGGACCTGGGCTGGCTGGCCAAGGCGATCGCCCGGCAGGAAGTGTCGGACAGCCAGGTCGACCTGGTGATGTTCATGCCCACCGGCTATGCGCGCGCCAACAAGGAGCGCACCGAGGCCAACGCGTATGCCACGCTGATGGAGATGGAAACGGCGATGCGCGACATGAACGCGCAGGTGCGCTGGGCCGATCCGGACAGCCTGACGGGCCGCGGCGCGCCGTACGACGACGTGTATTTCGTCGATACCGCGAACCTGGCGAACAAGGCTACGCAGGACGTCAAGGACGTGTACCAGATGGTGGCCGATTCGCTGTTCGAGGATTTCGCCTCGGCCGATTTCGCCAACAGGAAGCGCTCGGTCGCCGTCAACCAGCAGCAGCACAAGCTGGGGCCATTCAATCCGAAGGTGCCGGAGGCGCGCTTCGGCGACATGCGGCTGTCGTATTCGAAGGTGTATTCGGCGTTCGGCCAGTCCGTGCTCGACACGCAGCAGGGCCTGCGCGAGGATATCCGCGCCTACGAACTGGCCGCGCTGATGGTGAAGGCATTCTTTGGCATCATCGGCAAGGACGGTGCGCCGGCCCGCCGCGCCGGCGACGGCGAGCGTGACGTGTTCATGCGCGAGCACATGTGGCTGGCCGAGCGCCCGTTCGACGAATTCCCGGACTTCAAGAAGGGCACGGTGGAGGTGACGCCGTTCCAGGAATACGCGCTGACCGACCAGCTGTTGATGGACAAGGACCAGCGCTCGCTGCTGGAACGCGTGGAAGCGAAGGTGCAGGCCGAGATCGACCGCATCACCAACGGCTACGACCTGAAGGAATGGCGCGCCAAGCTCGCCGAGCTGCTGCCGCACCTGGAACGCGATGCGATCCGCGAGGCCGGCGCCATCGCCGAAACCAGCGAGGACCGCCTGAAGCGCCACACGCAGGAACTGGCGACGCGGCTGAAGGGCCGCGTGCGCGAGCGGCTGTATGCGCTGCTGGACGACCGCCGCCAGGGCGGCCTGGAATTCGTGCTGTCGCTGCTGGAACAGATCAAGGCCCGCGTGGCCCAGCGCGACATCCCGCGCATGGAGCACAACGAGCGCCGCTACCGCGAGATGCGCGATGCGCTGCGCACCCGGCAGGTCGAGGAATCGCTGAACAACCTGGCGCAGGCCGCCGGCAAGTGGATCAACGCGGGCGCCCAGGCGCGCGAGGTGATCGTCCACCTGAAACGCGACATTGCCGACTACCTGCGCTTCCACCTGCTGGCCGTCACCGCCGGGCAGTCGGCCGAGGTGCTGCGGCAGGTGTCGGCGTGGCTGGGCGAGCCGCAGTCGGTCGACGAGAAGGGCCAGGCCGTATGGTCCGGCATCGCCGGCGAATTCCAGGAAGGGCGCCGCTGCGTGGAAGCGATGCTGGGCGCCGTCGACCAGCGCGTGGCGCAGCTGCGCGCCGATGCGCAGCACGACCATGCCACCTACATGAAGCTGGCCAGCGACGAGCCGGCGCCGCCGGTGAAGCTGACCGGCGACGTGTCGGCATGGAGCGAGGAAGTGCTGCTCGAATTCGGCGGCTCGGCGCGGCTGTTCCCGCAACTGGGCGACGAGAAGCTGCGTTCGTCGCTGCTGCTGAAACTGTTCCGGCGCGCGCAGACGCAGCTGTCCACCGAGGAGGCGGGGATGGAACCTGCCGACCCGCTGCTGGAACGGCTGCTGGCGATGTCCGTGCAGGAACGGCAACGCGTATTCGCCGAATGGCTGAAGAGCGCGATGCCGTGGGTGAATGCGCGCTTCTCGGCCGAGTTCACGCCGGGCGCCGACCAGTTCAAGTGCTTCGTCGGCGTCGGCGACGTCAATGCGTGGAAGCGGCTGGAGGGCGAGATCCGCGCCGCCGCTCCCACCGGCTATTTCCACGGCGAGCTGGTCAACATCGTCAACACCGGCGTCAAGGGCCGGGCCGTGTGCTACATCGAACTGTCCGGCTACCCGATGACGGTGCTGCGCGGCCTGCCTACCTGGCGCACGTCGTACCAGATCGAGAATCCGAAGATCCCCACGCACCTGCACTTCGATGCGACGCGTTTCCGCCACCCGATCGCGCCCGGCATGGATGAACTGAACCGGCTGGCCGACGACTACGAGCGCTTCCTGCAGGCCGTGGCCCTCGGCGTACTGAAACGCAAGGCCGATATCGCCGACCGCGAGGCCACGTTCCAGCCGCGCGGCCAGTACCTGTTCGAGGTGGAGCAGGGCTCCGGCGAATGGCTGCAGGTGGGTAACGAGTATGCGATCCGTTCGAATGGCCTGCCGTCGTACTACCGCGAGCAGATCGTGGCCACCGTGCTGCAGCGCCTGGCGCGCATGGGGCCGCACCAGTTCCTGCTGCTGGCGGCGCTGATGCGCTATTACCAGCACCGTGTCTACCAGCCGCGCCTGGAAGTGGACGAGACCGGGGCCGAGCTGCCGTCGCCGTCGCTGCCGAACATCACGGCCAAGCGCCTGCACGACGAGTGGCTGCGGCGCGCGGTGGCAGCCGAGCCGTCGCTGGCGCAATCGTTCGACCGCGCGCTGGACCTGCTGCCGCAGTGGAGCGAGCCGGTGCCGGGCTCGGCGTACGACGCCTACCAGTGGGAAGTGCAGCACAGCGTCGACAAGCGGGTGCCGCGCGCCGAATACCTGGCCGGCGACGCGGCCGCGAAGGCGCTGCTGGGCGGCGGCGTGTCGATCGCCAAGACGGTGGATGCGCCGGCCGGCGCCATTTCTCCGGCGGCTTCGCCTGCTTCGTTGTCCACTGCGCCGTCCTCCGCGTTGTTCAAGGTGTTCGTCAACCGCATGCAGCAGGGACCGTACACGGTGGCCGAGCTGGCCGAGCGGATCGCGCGCGGCGAGGTGAGTGCGGCCACCAAGGCCTGGAACATGCGCTGGGTGCCGCACGTGGATCAATGGCAGCCGGCCGGCACGGTGGCGGAACTGGCGCCGCTGTTCGCCCAGGCGATCCCCGATCCGGTGGACGACATTCCCGACCCGGAGTAAACGGTGGCCGAATATCGCTGTATCAACGAAGGCTGCGGCCGGACGTTCCCGCGCACCGTGCGGTTTTGCCCGTACTGCGGCACCGGCCAGTCGGCCGGTGTGCCACGGACCGCCGCGCCCGCGCCGCAGCCGGCGGCGCCGCCGCCCGCTACGCCCCCCGCTACGCCGCCGATTGCTCCGCCACGCCCTGCGGCGCCGCCGGTTGCCGTGCCGCCGCCCGCGGTATCGCCGGCTCCATCGCCAGCCCCAGCGCCGGCCGCATCCGCACCGGCCCGTCCGCCCGCGGCACCAGCTGCTCCGGTGCCGCCGCCGGCCCAGCCGCCGCGCTACCAGCAACCGCAGCCCGCGGCCGGCGTGCCACGGCCGCCCGGCGCAGTGCCCGGCGGGCCGTCGCTGCCGCCGGTGCGCAAGCCGGTCGGCAAGAGCACGTGGTTCTTCGTGGCGCTGCTGCTGCTGGCGATCTGGTTCCTCGTCAAGCCGGGCGATCCGTCGAAGCAGTTGAACAGGAAGATCGACGACGCCATCGCGCTGACGGAAAGCTGCGACATCGCCGATGCGCGCGCGGTGCTGGCCGATCTGCGCAAGGAGAAGGCCGACCCGGCCGCGCTGGCGCGCCTGCAGAAGGCGATTTCCGCCACCGCCCCGGCCTGCGAGAAGAAAAGCCAGCGCGCCAAGGCATGGTCCGATACCCGGGCCGCGCTGGAAACGGCCTTGTCGGGCAACGCGCTGGAGAAGGCATCGGCGCGGCTGACGGCGTTCGTCAAGCGCTGGAGCGACGACGAGCGGACCCGCGAGATGCGTGGCCGCATCGATGCGCGCCGTGCCGAGAAGCTGCTGGACGAAGCCGAGGGCTGCCTGGCGAAGAAGGATCGCGCCTGCGTGGAGGCAAAGCTGGACGCGGCCGAAAAACTGCGCAGGCCGGAATCGCGGCAGCGCATCGAAGCGCTGCGCGAATCGCTGTCGCGGATGCTGGAATCGACGCTGCTCGAGGGCGCCGGACAGGGTAGCAGCCAAGGTAGCAGTCAGGGCAGCATTCAGGGCAGCGGGCAGGGCACCGCGGCCAGCCGGGCCGGCCTGTCCGGTTATCCGCCTCCGCTGTCGACGACACCGCCACGCGTGGCCGCCGCCGCGGTGACGGCGCCCGGCAGCGCCGAAGCCCGGCGCCTGCAGGGCGAAGCCGAACGCGAACTCGCGCAAGGCAACTACCGCAGTGCGATCGGCCTGGCCGGGCAGTGCGCGGCGGCCGGCGGCGGCGACTGCACCGCGCTGCGCGACAGGGCCATCCGGCTGGAGCGCGAACTGCACCTGTGCATGCAGTCCGGCCGCGAATGGGTGGGCCAGCGCTGCGAATAGTCCAGTACCCGCCGGCAGGCGAACGGCGGCACGCCGCCGAATTTTGTTAAGCTGCCGCCAAGGAGGACATCATGCGACACACATCACGATTCACCGCCGCCGGCACGCTGGCGCTGCTGCTGGCACTGGCCGGCTGCCAGAAGGAAGACGACCGCCGCGTCGAGGACGCCGCCGAGCGCACGGCCAGCGAGGTCGACGCGGCTGCCCACAAGGCCGCCGGCCAGCTCGAACGGGCACGCGACGACCTGCACGACGCGGCAAAGGAAACGGGCCGCGAGCTGGACCAGGCGGCCGACAAGACCGCCGTGCACCTGGAGAAGGCGCGCGAAGACTTCCAGGATGCGGCAAAGGAAACCACCCGCGGGCTGGGCGAGGTGGCCGAAAAGGCCGGCGAGGGGCTGAACAAGGCAGCCGCGGTGGTGGGCGAGAAGCTCGAGCGGGCCGGCGAGAAGATGCAGGCCAGTGCCGAGGCGGCGCGGCAGGAGCAGCAGGAGAAGAGCAAGGAGAAGTAAGGCGCTGTTCGCGTTAGCTCGACATTTCCTGTCGGTATGGAACTTTTTACCTGTTCTGTTGTCCGTTCTTTTGTCTCAATGTGCCGGACTCATCCGCTAAATTTTTCACAGCAACGCCGAGCCACTGCCTTGGCGTTGTCAATACGGCCGCATCGAGCACCCGTTGCCAGCCTGCGTAGTTGGCCAGGTAGCGGCTCGCGACACCATTGAAGCGTCGCAGCCAGGTCTTGAAGCGACTGTGCCATCCGTTCACGTTCTGGATATGGATCGCGCCGCGCGCCCGGATGCCCGCCTTCACGTTCACGGTTTCGTGCGTGATCCCGGCGCGCTGCGCGAAGGCCTGGTACGACCTGGCGGCATCGGTGACGAGTAACACGTCCGGCGCCAGCACCGGTCGCAGGTGCTGCGCCAGCTGGCTGGCACTGACCGGGCCGCGGCCGGTGACGAAGTCGCAGGTTTGCCGATTGCGGTCGCGGGCGACAAGGATGCAGTCGAACTGCTTGCTGATGCCGGGCCGGCTGGCTTTGCCGCCGCGCTTGCGGGGCGGACGGTCCATGTGGCGCGAGCCCTTTTGCGATTCGAGATGATAAGGCGTAGTAGGGGTTTCGGCGAGCACCACTCGCCGCCTACGCAGCGGTGCTCGCATGCAAGCGAGCACTCCTCCTTCGTCATATCGACGACGCCGGATAACTGCGGCCGCGGTTCCCGGCGCACGCTGGCAATGAAGCGGTGGCGCCACCGGAAGCTGGTGGACCTGGCGACCGCGACCCGTTCCGCCGCGGCGCGCACGGTGGTCGAGTCGATCAGGCATTGCAGGTATGGCAGCCATTTGTCGCGCAGCCGCAGGCGGGCCAGCGGCGTGCCGGTCAGGGCGTTGAAGCTGCGCCGGCACACCACGCAGCGATAACGTTGCAAACCATTGGCATGGCCGCAGCGGTGGCACTGCGGACTGCCGCACAACGGACATGCAGGTCTGCCGGCGGCTTCCTCGATCAGGCGCAGGCACTGGCCCGCTTGCACGAACGTGGCGAGCGCGCCTTGCAGCAAGGCGATCTCATTCTCGGAAAGCTGGAGTTTCGCGAGCGCCGCGATGACGGCGCCGAGCTCTGCTGCACCCATACAGCCTCCTGATATACATGAAGTATCTCAACAGGAGATCAGACAGCGGTTCCGGGGAGAAGTTCCCTCAGCTAAAGCGAACAGCGCCAGAAGTAAGGGAGGGCATGGCGGCCGCGTCAGGCCGCCATGCCCGGCAGTTCCGCTACCGGCGCGCTCTGCGCTTCCGCCGCCGCCGCCTCGTCCTGGACCACGGCCATGTCCACGAAGCCGTTGCGCCATGCACCCTCGAGATCCTGCTCGATCGCTTCCAGCGTGGTGCGTTCGAGGCCGTTGAAACCATGGATGCCATAGGCGCGGTTGCGGCCGTGCGACTTGGCCATGTACAGCGCCATGTCGACGAGGTTGACGGCGCGCTCCCACGACAGCGGCGTGCCGCCCGGCGCCAGCGGATACGGCGCGAAGCCCACCGACACGTTGACCCGCAGCGTCTTGTCCCCATAGGCGATCGCCTGCGACGAAACGCCGCGCAGGATGCGGCGCGCCACCTCGTCGAGGCCGCAGCGCGGCACCGCCGGCAGGAAGGCGAGGAATTCCTCGCCGCCCCAGCGCACGATCATGTCCGTTTCGCGCAGCGTGTCGCGCAGGCCGGCGGCGATCGTCTTCAGTACCGCGTCGCCGGCCGCGTGGCCATGGCTGTCGTTGATGTGCTTGAAGTGGTCGACGTCGAGCAGGAACAGCGCGCCCACCAGCTCGTCGCCGGCGGCGGCCTGCTGGCGGCGTTCCGCCAGTGCGTGGGTACGCATGAAGTCCTGGAAATGCCGGCGGTTGTACAGCGAGGTCAGCGGATCGAGGGTGCTCTGCTGTTTCAGTTCCAGGTTCTTCACCTCGAGCTGGGCGTTGGCCTGGCGCACCTTGCGGTACAGCAGGCCCACGATCACGGCGGCCAGCGCGAACACGACCGCCAGCAGCCACCAGATGCGCTGCTGCAGGCGCCGGTTGTCCAGTTCCGCGCCCTTCACGCGGTTTTCCTGGCGCAGTGCCTCGATCTGCCGCTGCTTTTTTTCGGTGTCGTACTTGTGCTGCAGTTCCAGCATGGCCTTCTGGCGCTGCGCGGCAAACAGCTCGTTCGAGATGGCGCGCTCGCGGTGGTAGGCGGAGATGGCGTTCCGGTAATCGCCGGCCCGTTCCAGCGCGTTGCCGTATTCGGCCAGCACGACCTGCAGTTGCGGCAGGTTGCGGCCTTTCTCGTACAGCGCCAGGCCGGCCTCGAATTGCTGCCGGCCTTCGGCCACGCGGCCCATGTTGAGGTAAGCCTGCCCCAGGTTGATGCGGGCCACGGCGAGGTACTTCGTTTCGTTGACGGCGGTGGCCGCCGCCACGGCCTGCTGCGCGTAGTCGGCGGCGCGGGGATACTCCCGGTCCTTCAGGTAGCTGTCAGCCAGGTTGGCCAGCGTGGCCGCTTCCATCTGCCGTGCGCCCAGCTGGCGGACCACCTTCAGCGTCTCCAGCAGCGCGGCGCGCGCGCGGTCGTATTGCGCCGAGTCCATCGCCAGGCCATATTCGGACAACAGCGCGATCGCCTGGCGGCCGCGCGAGCGCATGCGCTTGGCCAGCGCCATCGATTCGGCCTGCACCTCCCAGCCTTTGTCGTACTGGCGCATGTCGGTCAACAGCAGCACCAGTCCGTTCAGCGCCATCGACAGCGGCACCTGGTCGTCCTCGATCGTGCGGGCAAGGTCCACGGCCGCCTGGAACTTCGGCAGCGCCGCGGGATAGTTGCCCTGTTCCTGGAAGGCCTGGCCGGCCGTGATGATGGTCTGCACCCGCAGCGCGATATCGGCAATGCCCGCCGCCCGGCGTTCTGATTCGAAGGCTGCCACGTGTGCGCCGGGCAGGTCGTTCAGCGCGGTCAGCGCATAGCTGCGTGCCAGCTCTCCCTTGGCCAGGACGGTATCGTTTCCCTGGCTGCGGCCATGGCCCACCAGCTCGTCGGCCAGGGCCAGGGCCTGGCGCGGGTCGCCGGCGCGCCGGAAGGCGTCGCTGTACAGGAACAGGAACTCGGCGCGGGTTGCGACAGGCGCGCGGCGGGCGGCGGCTTCGATGCCGCCCAGCCGGCGCAGCGCCTCGCCAGGCACGAAGCGCACCATCTCGCGCGTGGCCGCGAGCTCCGCGTCGACGGACGGCTGGCCGAATGCCAGCATGGGAACGAAGGCCAGCGCGGCAGCGAGCCGGCGGCAGGCAAGACTGAATGATAAGGAAGAGGGCGGTCGGGCGGCCACGTAAGGTCCTTGCAGGCGCCACGCATCGGCTGGGCGCGGCGATGAATCCATTATAGGCCTGTTGCTATAAGGAATGATCAACAGTACCGCATTCGATGCCGATTTTGCGTCATTCCTGTCCAGGACGGGCTTTTATGCAACAACCGCCTGCCGCCGGCGCCGTCAGGCCGCGAGCTGTTGCAATAAATACAGGCGCTGGTACAGGCCGCCTTCGATGCGCATCAGCGCATCGTGCGAACCGGATTCCTCGATGCGGCCGTGGTTCAGCACCACGATGCGGTCGGCGTCGCGGATCGTCGACAGGCGGTGGGCGATCGCGATGATCGTCACCTGCCCGCGCAGTTCGTCCAGCGCCTGCTGCACGACCTGTTCGGTGGCGCTGTCGATGCGCGACGTGGCTTCGTCCAGCATCAGCACGCGCGGCTCGCCGGCCAGCGCGCGGGCGATCGCGATCAGCTGCTTCTGGCCGGACGACAGGCGCGAGCCGCCTTCTCCCAGCAGCGTGTCGTAGCCGTCTTCCAGCGCCATGATGAAGTCGTGCGCATGCGCTGCCCGGGCGGCCCGCTCGATCCGCTCGACAGGCAGGTTGCGGCCCATGTCGATGTTGTCGCGCGCCGAGGCGGCCAGCAGGAACGGATCCTGCGGCACCAGGCCCATGCTGGCACGGAACGCATCGTGGCCGATATCGTCCAGCGGCACGCCGTTCATCAGGATGCTGCCCCGCGGCGCCGGGTAGTAGCGCAGCAGCAGCGACAGCAGCGTCGACTTGCCGCTGCCGGTGTGCCCGACGATGCCGTAGAACGCGCCCTGCGGGATCTGCAGGGACAGGTCGTGCAGCACCTTCTGGTTGTCCACGTAGGCAAAGTCCAGGTGGCGGATGTCGATCGCCGGCGTGCCGGGCGCGGCGGTTTCATTGGCGGCATCGGGGGCACCCTTGCCATGCTCCGGTGCGCCCGCCTCGTCGAGCAGCGTGGCCACGCGCGCGGTGGCCACCACCGACTGCTGCAACTGGGAAAACTGCATGGTGATCTGGATCAGCGGTTCGATCACCCGGGCGATGTAGCTGATGAACGCATACAGCACGCCCACCTCGGCCACGCCGAGCACGGTGCCGTCGGCGCGCTGGCCGAACAGCCAGATGACCGAGGCGAGCAGCACCACGTTCAGCATGTCCAGCGCGGGCCGCAGCAGCCAGGCATTGGCGCGGATCTCGGCCACCCGCTGCGTGTACTGGTCTTCGTTGGTGCGGCTGAACCGTTCGGCGAAGCGCGCCTGGGCATTGTTCGCCTGCAGCACGCTCATGCCGCCGATCGATTCCGCCACCTGGGCGTTGATGTCGCTGCGCAGCTGGCGTGCCTTCGCCACGGCCGGCGCGGACAGCCGCTGGTACAGCCACACGATCAGCAGCACGCACGGCATCAGCGCCACCACCAGCGACATCAACCGCCAGTCGAGCCACGCCATCGCCAGGATGGTACCGGCCAGCACGATGGTACTGTCGAGGATCACGAACAGCACCTGGATATACAGGCCCTTGACCGCCTCGGTGTCGTTGGTCACGCGCGAGACCAGCTGGCCGGTGATGGCGCGGTCGAAGAACGCCATCGGCAGGCGCAGCACGTGGCCATAGACGCGTTCGCGCAGGCGTTGCACCGAGCGCATCGCCAGGCCGGAAAGGCGCACCAGCTGGAGGTAGCGCAGCCAGGTCGAGGCGCACCCCGTCGCCACCACGGCGCCCAGCAGCAGCGCCATCGCCGGCCAGTCCAGCACGCGCGGCAGCAGGTGCTCGTCGATCAGCCGCTTGCCCAGCAGCGGTCCCACCACTTCCAGCCCGGCGGCGATCGCCAGCCACAGCACGGCCCACCACAGGTGATGGCGATCCGGCGCTGCGGCTTCCTTCAGCAGGCCATAGGCGCGGCGGGCCGATTCCGCATGGCTGCTTTCCGCGCCTTTCTCCACGTTTTTTCCCTCGACCTTTTCCACGCCTTTTTCCGCGCCTTTTTCCGCCCTGGTTCGCGCCCTGTTTTCAGTATCTTCAGCTTGCATCGAGGCTCGCCTCCAGTTGTTGGTAGCGCCACTGGCTGGCATACCACCCATCCCGCGCCAGCAGTTCGTCGTGCGTGCCCTGTTCGACGATGCGGCCATGGTGCAGTACGACGATCCAGTCGGCGTTGACCACCGCCGACAGCCGGTGGCTGGCGATGATGGCGCTGCGCACCGGCCGCTCGCGGCGCAATGCTTCCAGGTGTTCGAGGATGCGCGTTTCCGTGCCGGTATCGACGGCCGACAGCGCATCGTCGAGCAGCAGCAGGTCGTTATCGGACAGCAGCGCGCGGGCGATCGCCACGCGCTGGCGCTGCCCGCCGGACAGGGTGATGCCGCGCTCGCCCACCTCGGTTTCATACCCGTGCGGGAACAGCAGAATGTCGTCGTGGATCGCGGCCAGGTCGGCCGCGTGTTCCACCTCGGCCCGTGTCGCGCCGGGCCTGGCCAGCGCGATGTTCTCGGCGATCGACGATGAGAACAGGAACGACTCCTGCGGCACCCAGCTGATTGCGCCGCGCAAGGCATCGAGCTTGTACTCATCCAGCGCATGGCCGTTCCAGCGCACGGTCCCCGACTGCGGCGCCATCTGCCGCAGCAGCACGCGCAGCAGCGTGGTCTTGCCGGAGCCGGTCGGCCCCACCAGGCCCAGCGTCTGGCCGGGGCGCAGGTGCAGCGATACATCCACCAGCGCCGGCTCGGCCTGGCCGGGATAGCATGCCGTCAGGTGCTCGACCACCAGCTCGCCCGGCTGCAGCGCGGCCACCGTGCCGTGGTCGGCGATCGTCAGCGGCGCGTCGAGCATCGGCTGCAGGCGCTGCCACGCGGCGCGGCCCCGTTCCAGCAGCGACAGGACCCAGCCGGCCGCGAACATCGGCCAGATCAGTTGCCCCAGGTACATCGTGAAACTGGTCAGCGCGCCGATCGTCAGCTGGTCCGTCCACACCAGGTAGCCGCCCAGGCCCAGCGTCAGGCCGGTGGCGGCCGTCAGCGTCAGGCCGACCGCCGGTTCGTAGGCCGCTTCCCAGCGCTGCGCGGTGAGCGCCGCGTTGGCCGCCTTGCCGGCCAGGTCGGAGAAGGTGGCGGCGCTGCGCCCCTCCAGGCCGAGCGTGCGCAGCGTGCGCACACCGGTCAGGGTTTCCTGCACGTGGTCGTTCAGCGCCGAAAAACGTTTCAGCGAATCGGCGGCGGCCGTATGGATCTGCGTCGAGATCCGCCAGAACGCATAGGCCATCAGCGGGAACGGCAGCAGGGCGACCAGCGCCAGGCGCCAGTCGACGCCCAGCGTCATGATGCCGATCACCAGCACCAGCGTCAGCGCACCGTCGAAGCCGGCCAGCATCGCTTCGCCGGCCGCCTGTTCGATCGAATCGATGTCGTTGGTGGCCAGCGCCATCAGGTCGCCGGTGCGCTGTTTCTGGTAGAACGCCGGACCCTGCAAGGTGAGGCGGCGGTAGAAGCGGGTGCGCAACTGCACGCCGAGCCGGTACGCGGTCGAGTACAGCCGGATGCGCCATGCCACGCGCAGGCCGTAGTTGGCCACGCCGACCAGCAGCAGCAGGCCCACGCCTTCGAGCAGTTCGGTGTGCGGCAGGCGCTGCGCGGCGAGCGCGTCGACCAGCTGGCCGATCTTGCGGGGAATCCAGACGCCGATGACGGCAACCAGGGCCAGCATCGCGCCGGCGCCTACATAGGCCCGCCAATGCTCGCGCACGAAGCCGGTGATTAGCCTCGATAAACTCATGACATATCCTTCGGTGAAGCCCGCAAGGATACATCAGGCTGGCAGAGCGCGTTGCCGGGTCCGTGCGGACCCGGCGGCCCGGGGAGGGCGCTTGGCTTTACTGGCCTTACTTGCGCGACTTGCCCGGCGCCGAGCGGGCCGGCTTGTTGTCGGCCAGCGCGGCCAGCGCTTCGGCAACGGGTTTCGCGGCCGGCTTGCGCGAGCTTTTCGATGCCGACGGCTCGGCGTCGAACAGCGGCGCGGCCGCTTCGGCGGCTTCGGCGGCGGCGGCGATCGGTGCCGCGACCGGTGCCGGGATTGGTGCCACGACCGGCGTTGCCGCGGCGGCTGCACCGGCGACGCGTTCCACCGCTTCGCTGACCGCATCCGTGGCGGCAGCCGTTTGTTCGGCCCCCGCGTCGGCTGCCTTGGCGATGCTGTCGCTGGCCGCTTCCACCGCGTCGCCGCCTGCCTTGGCGGCCGTTTCGGCGGCATCCTGCGTTGCCTTCGCGGCGGCCCCGGCCGTATCATGGATCGTCGTGGTCGCCTGTGCCGCGGTGTCGTTCGCCGCGCGGGCGGCCGCCACCGTGCCGGTCGTGGCCGCGCGCGCCGCGTCGCCTGCCGCATGTGCCGCCCGGGACGCCGTTTCGGTGGCGCCGGTGGCGGCCGATTGCGCGGCCTCGGAGGCGGCATTGGCCGCTGCCGTCGCCGCGTTGACCGCGGATTCGGACACTTGCGACGCTACCGGCGCGGCCAGTGCCAGCGCCTTGGCCGGCACGGCGCGCAGGCGGTCCGTCGCGGTCTGCAGGAAGGCCTGCTGGGTCTGGCTTGCGATGGAAAACAGTTCGCGCTGGTAGGCCACCAGGCTTTCGAGGGCGGAAGCGGGCTTGGCCAGGTCGAGTACGGCGCGCGAATCCCTTGCTTCGATCAGCTGGCGCGCCGCGGCGGTGCCGCGTTCGGCGGCATTGCGCGCCGTGCTCAGGTTCAGCGCGACGATCTGTCCGGCGCCCTCGACGGTATTCTTCAGCACGCTGTTCAGGAAGTTGAGCTGGCTTTCTAACTGCGACTTGCTCGTTGCGGAAATTTGTTCGGTAATCGAAGACATGAGCTCTCCTAAGAACAAGGAATGGTGCGTTGCAATAAAGGCATTCTAGCGATGAAACAAAGCATTGGAAAGCGCTTTGTGCTTTCTTTATTCAGTGATTAATGCACTGCAACATCCATTTCCGATGCAATCATTGCATGTTGGCTGCCGTTATCCCTACAATCGGCCATCGCCATCCCCGGAGCTCTCACCATGGAATTCGTCATCCGCAATGCCACGCTGCCCGATGGCCGCACCGGTATCGACATCGCCGTGCAGGACGGCCGCATCGCCGCGGTCGCGCCGCGCCTGGCCCTGGCGGCCGCGCGCGAGATCGATGCCGAAGGCGACCTGGTCGCACCGCCTTTCGTCGATGCGCACTTCCACATGGATGCCACGCTGTCGTACGGCCTGCCGCGCGTGAACGCCAGCGGCACGCTGCTGGAAGGCATCTCGCTGTGGGGCGAACTGAAGCCGCAACTGACCCAGGAAGCGCTGGTCGAACGGGCCATGCGCTACTGCGACTGGGCGGTGGCGCGCGGCCTGCTGGCGATCCGCACCCACGTCGACGTGTGCGACGACCGGCTGCTGGCCGTGGAAGCCCTGCTGGAAGTGAAACGCCGCGTCGCACCCTACCTCGACATGCAGTTGGTCGCCTTCCCGCAGGACGGCCTGCTGCGCAGCCCCACCGCGCTGGCCAACCTGAAGCGGGCGATCGCGATGGGCGTCGACGTCGTCGGCGGCATCCCGCATTTCGAGCGCACGATGGCCGACGGCGCCGAATCGG
Source organism: Pseudoduganella umbonata (assembly GCF_014192225.1). Taxonomy (GTDB): domain Bacteria; phylum Pseudomonadota; class Gammaproteobacteria; order Burkholderiales; family Burkholderiaceae_D; genus Rugamonas; species Rugamonas umbonata. The sequence goes on from NZ_JACHXS010000002.1 coordinate 862,272, forward strand.
TGCGGGTGCTGTGCGAATTCGCGGCGGCGCAGGGGCTGATGGTGGACATGCACTGCGACGAATCGGACGATCCGCTGTCGCGCCACATCGAGACGCTGGCCTTCGAGACGCACCGCCTCGGCCTGCACGGCCGCGTGGCCGGCTCGCACCTGACGTCGATGCATTCGATGGACAACTACTACGTGAGCAAGCTGCTGCCGCTGATCGCGGAAAGCGGCGTGGCGGCAATCGCCAACCCGCTGATCAACATCACGCTGCAGGGCCGCCACGACACCTATCCGAAGCGGCGCGGCATGACGCGCGTGCCGGAACTGATGGCTGCCGGCGTGACCGTGGCATTCGGCCACGATTGCGTGATGGACCCGTGGTACGGCATGGGCTCGGGCGACATGCTGGAAGTGGCCCACATGGGCCTGCACGTGGCGCAGATGACGAGCCAGCAGGCGATGCGCGCCTGCTTCGCCGCCGTGACCGAGAACCCGGCGAAGATCCTGGGGCTGGAGGGCTACGGCCTGGAACCCGGCTGCCATGCCGACCTGGTGCTGCTCGATGCGGCCGATCCGGTCGAAGCGATCCGCCTGCGCGCCGCGCGCCGGCTGGTGATGCGGCGCGGCCGCATCGTCGCGGAATCGCCGCGCGCCGTGGCCAGGCTCGACCTGCCGGGCCGGCCCGGCAGCGTGGCTTTCCGCCAGCGCGACCGGGGACAATAAGGATCGCGGGAACGGATCCTTACCGTATCGGGAAGAACCACGCCAGCGCGCGGTGCACGCGGCCGGCCCAGGCCTGCTCGTTGTGGATGCCGCCTTCGTCCTCCACGTACAGCAGGTTGCCGCCTTCGCGCCAGCCTTTCTTCAGCAGTGCCTGGTGGAAGGCGCGCGTGCCTTCGATGCCGTCCATGCCGGTGCCGGCATCCACGTACAGCCGCACCGGCGTCGACGCGGCCCGCGGCGCGGTGCCGAGCAGCGCGCCACCGTTCCACCAGAACGATCCGGACACGATGCCGGCGTGGCCGAACACGTCCGCGTGGTGCTGCGCCATGTGCAGCGACGCCAGTCCGCCAAACGACGAACCCATGACGGCGGTATTGCCCCGGTCCGGCAGCGTGCGGTAGTGGCGGTCGACGTAGGGCTTGACGGTATCGACGAAGAATCGGCCATACGCCGCCACTTTGCCGCCGCCGACCCGCGCGTCGCAGCATGGCGTGTATTCGGCGTTCCGGTCCGGCGTGTTGTCGACGCCGACCACGATGATCTCGCGCATGTCGCCTTGCGCGGCCAGCCGGTCGGCCACTTCGTCGATATGCCATTCGGTACTGTAGGCCGTCTTCTGGTCGAACAGGTTCTGGCCATCGTGCATGTACAGCACCGGGTAGCGCCTGCCCGGGTTGCCGTCGTAGCCGGCCGGCAGCCAGATGCGCAGCTTGCGTTCGTTGCCCAGTTGCGGGGACGCGACTTTTTCCACGATGTCGAGGCGTCCCTTCGCCAGCGGGGCGGGTGCCGGGGCGCTCGTGGCCAGCAGGCGGATGCCGTGGATGTCGGCGCGGTTCACCAGGCCCGCCTTGCCACCGGCATCGGCATACGTGGCGTTCGACCGCATGCTGCTCATGTTGATGAAGTCATGCAGTTCGACCGTGTAGCTGCCCGGCTTCAGCCGCGCCGCCAGCGGTGTCGAGTACACCGTTTCGCCGGCGGGCGAGTGGGGCAGCTGCACGACGCCTTGTGCGACGGCGGCGCCGTCCGCGCCCGCCACCTTCATCCACTTGACGCCGCCGGTAATGCCCAGGTTGACCTGGTGCGCGTTGTTGCGGTAGCGGACCTGCACCGCGTACGTGCCGGCCTGCCGGACGGCGATGGTGGCCGCGAACGTATCGGCGGGCGCACCCCAGTCCCGGATCACGCCATTGCCTGCCTTGACGCTCGACACGATGCGCGAATCGCCGGCACCGATCTCCAGCGCCGTGCCGGTGCAGGCGGGCGCGCTATGATGGCTGCGGTTGCCGGACACGGGGTACACGGCTTCCACCGCGTAGCACGCGGCGCTACCTGGCGCCGGGTCGGTCCACGCCGCGGTCTTGATGCCGGCCGCCGCCAGGCGACCGTCGCGGTACACGTTGTAGACGGTGCCGGCAGCCGGCTTCGCGGCGAATACCAGCCTGCCTTTCACGGCCGAGGCGATCGCCGGCTCGGGCGGCGAGAACACGGCGGGATCGATGGCCAGCGGATCGGCGGCCACGCGCGTCAGCCCCTGGCGTCCCGGTTGCAGCGGGCCCAGCTGCACCACGATCGTGTTGCGCCCGGCTAGGTCGGCCCACTTGATGCGGGCATCGACCGGCTTGCCGTTCAACAGCACCTGCTGTACCGGGTAATAGCCGGCGCCATGCTGCTGCCGCGGCGGCAGCACGACCTGCACGTCGATCCCGTGCCCGCGCAGTGTCAGGCCGGCGAGCGTGGCGCTGCCGGCGTCCTGGAAGGCCTCGTTGCGCAGCTTCGACGTGATGAAGGGCTTCACCACGATGCCGTCGTTCGTGGTGTTGATGCCGAATACGCCGCCCACCAGCGCCCCTGCCAGGCCGCCGACGGACCACAGCTGGCGGCGTGAATTGACCACCGGGCCGGCCAGCTCCGGCTGTTTGCCGCCGCTCGGATCGAACATCGGCAGCCCTGTCAGCCATTCGAAGTTTTCCATGTTCGACGCGTTGACGGCCGCGCCGCGCAGCAGCGTATCGTAGGCGGCATCGGCCGCCTCCACGTTCTGCACCTGGATCGCCGCCTTCAGGCCATAGGCGGTGACGAACGGCCAGATCGCGCGGTTGTGGTACACGGCGCGGCCAGGCTGCTGCGGCCAGATCACCGGCGCACCCATCGGGCCGTGCGGATAGCGCGCGACGATGCTGCTGGCCTGTTCGGCATCGGCCACGCCGGCAACGATGGCCAGCGCCTGGCCCAGCCAGTCGAACTTGTGCTGCGGCGCGCCGTCGAAATGCCCGGCGGTCAGGCTGCTGTACATGCCGGCATCCTTCAGCCAGAGCCGGCCGTTGATCGCATCCTTCAGTTGCACGGCCCAGCCGCCGTAGCGCTGCGCGGTGGCGGCATCGCCCTGTTCTTCGGCCAGCTGCGCGGCCAGCGTCAGCGCCTTGTAGTGCGCCACGTTGGTCGACAGCGCCTTCGCGGTCGCCATGTGCGCCAGCTGGCCGGGGATCCAGCTGGCATAGCTCTGCTCGCGCCAGTCGAGAAACGATTCCTCGCCGTTGTACAGGCCCGCGGCCGGATCGAACACGGCCACGCGGTCGATCTCTATGGTGTTGGCCAGCGCTTTCAGGGCGACGGGCACGAACGCCGCGCGCTCCGCCGGCGGCAAGGCCTTCAGCGCCTCGTCGGCGCCGAAGGCCCACGTCACGCGGTCGGTACTGACCGGCCAGCTGCCGCCGCTGCCGGTATCCTGCACGATCTGCAGGCCATCGGCACTGCCCGGGACATTGGCCGGCTTGCTGTAGCCGTCCCGGTAGCCCGACAGCTTGAACTGCAGCGAATTGCGCACCCGCTGCGGATCCAGCATGCCCAGGCCCAGGCCGGCCGCGTAGGACAGGTCGCGCGTCCAGACGTAGTGCCACTTCTCGCCCGTCTCGAAGCAGTCGCAGGGAATCGGCTGGCCGGCACGCCTGTCGTCCACGTTATAGCTGTCGTCGCGGATGTGGGACACCGCGTCCTGCCGCATCTCGGCCATCGCCATCGCGAACAGCGCATCGAATGCCAGGCTGCCGCTGCGCACCCGCGGCAGGTCCGCGCTTTCGGCGTACGTGACGCTTTGCGGATCGCCGTCGCGCAGTTTCATCGTGGTCTCGTGCATGTAGGTGCGCAGCGGCGCCTTGTCGTCCGGCGTCGCGATCCGTACGGTTTCCTGCTTGCCCCACGTACCGAAGGGCACGGCCTGTTCGGCGCATTGCAGTGAACTGGCGGCCAGCGAGGCCAGGATGGCGACGGCGAGGGTGGTGCGCTTCATTTGAGCTCCAGGATGATGGCCATAGGGCCGGCAGCATAGCGTTGCGGTTGAAGTAGTGGGACTACAGGCTCTTGAGCAGCCCGGTTGGCGGAAATCCGTGAGCAGAATACTATGATCTTCCAGAGCAGACAACGATGGGGGAGCGAGGTCAGCCTAGTTTTAGTACATCTCCGGCGGCGAATTGGGGGTTTTGTTACATCTTTACAGTGGAAACGCTTTCCGGGCCTCATTTTGTGTAGTTCCACTACAGATGCTATACAGCACTTCTGTAGCTGCGATACAACGAAAACGGCAAATACGCTGTCAACCGCCCCTGAAACGGCCAAAACAGCCGTAGCGTGACTGAACTTCATTTGACACTCGATCTAGTTTTAATACAAAATTCTTTCCAGGACGTCTAATAGAGCGGCCGCAATCCTTGGATTCCCATGTAGTCGAGCTAGTTATTGATCGTGGGAAAAATCGTAATTCAGTGAGGGGACTTCCATGAAATTCTTCGCGCCTGAGCGCAGCACGCGCACGGCCCTGCAACTCAGCCCGGTAGCTGCCGGCTGCGCCATCTTCATCGCCGCGCTGGCCGCACCGGCGGTCGCGCAGGAACAGACCACGCCCGCCGCCGATGCGCCGATGACCACGGTCACCGTGACCGGCATCCGCCGCGGCATCGAGGATGCCATCTCCGTGAAGAAGGATTCGTCGTCGATCGTCGAAGCCATCTCCGCCGAGGACATCGGCAAGCTGCCGGACGTTTCCATCGCAGAATCGATCGCCCGACTGCCGGGCCTGGCCGCCCAGCGCGTGGCCGGCCGTGCCCAGGTGATCTCCGTACGCGGCCTGTCGCCGGACTTTTCCACCACGCTGCTGAACGGCCGCGAACAGGTGTCGACCGGCGATAACCGCTCCGTCGAATTCGACCAGTATCCGTCCGAGCTGCTGTCCGGCGTGACGATCTACAAGACCCCGGATGCGGGCCTGATCGGCCAGGGCCTGTCCGGCACGATCGACCTGCAGACCGTGCGCCCGCTGAACTTCGGCAAGCGCACCGTGGCGATGAACGCCCGCGCCGAGCACAATTCGCTGGGCAGCATGGCCAACACGAAGTCGCTGGGCAACCGCTTCTCCATCAGCTACATCGACCAGTTCCTGAACCGCAAGCTGGGCGTGGCCATCGGCTTCGCGCACCTGGAGTCGCCGGTGCTGGCCAACGAGACCGGCATCTACGAACCGTGGAAGACCGATGCGCGCACCGGCCTGCCGGCAGGCACCACCGCCACCGACGGCATCAAGGCGCTGTCCCGCACCGGCTACAACCGCCGCGACGGCCTGATGGGCGTGGTGGAATACCGCCCGAGCAAGCAGTTCACGTCGACCCTGGATTTCTACGCGTCGGTCTTCAAGCATGAAGACACGGCCAACCAGTTCGAAGTCAACCTGTCCGGCTGGAACGGCGGCCTGCAGCCGGAGCCGTTCTATTCGAACCTGACGAAGAACGGCAACGCGATCAGTACCGCCATCGCCAACAATGTGTACCCGCTGGTACGCGGCATGTACACCAACCGCCGCGACGACATCCGCGCACTGGGCTGGAACAATGAATGGCGCCTCGATGGCGTGAAGCTGGTGGCCGACCTGTCGTGGTCGAAAGCCAAGCGCGACGAACTCGGCCTGGAAAACAACCTGCAGCTGGGCGCCGTCAACAACGCGCAGTACCTGGACACCGTGAACCTGGCGTTCAAGACGGGCACGTTCCCGAGCATGGCGCCCGGCCGCAACGACTACAGCGACGCGTCGAACCTGTACGTGAAGAACACGATCTACGGTTCCGGCTACGGCAAGGTGCCGTACGTGGAAGATGAGCTGAAAAGCGTCAAGCTGGCCGCCAACTTCCAGGCGCCGGCCGCGCTGGAAAACTGGTTCTCCGGCTTCGACGTGGGCGTCAACCACAGCGACCGCTCGAAGGACAAGGACCAGCCGGAAGGCAACATCAACCTGGCCGGCAACCCGACCACGATCGATCCTTCGCTGCTGTACGGCTCCGTCGACCTGGGCTTTGCCGGCATCGGCAACGTGCCGGCATGGGATGTGCCGGCCGTCGTCGCGCGCTACATGACGTTCAACCCGACCGCGGGCAGCGGCGCGATCCTGATCAAGAACTGGTCGGTGCGCGAGAAGATCTCGACGGCCTACGCCAAGGCCAACATCGAGCACGAGTTCGGCGCCATCTCGCTGCGCGGTAACGTGGGCGTGCAGGTGCAGCACACCAAGCAGTCTTCCGACTCGAAGTACTTCAACGGCGCGCTGGCCGGCGACCAGCAGGTGCAGCCTATCCACGACGGCAAGTCGTACAACGACTGGCTGCCGAGCATGAACCTGAACTTCGGCCTGCCGAACGACCAGACCGTGCGCGTGGCGATGGCCAAGCAGATCGCCCGCCCGCGCGTGGACCAGCTGCGCGCCGCACTGGACTTCGGCGTGTCGGACACCACGTTCAAGCCGGGCGCCTCGGGCGGCAATGCGCAGCTCGATCCGTGGCGCGCCAAGGCGTTCGACCTGTCGTATGAAAAGTATTTCGGCAAAAAGGCTTACGTGGCCGCGGCATTCTTCTTCAAGAAGCTCGACACGTACATCTTCACGCAGACGAAGACCTACGACTTCTCGGCGTTCGTGCCGGGCACCAAGGCCAACACGGTATTCGGCGACTACAAGGCGCCGTACAACGGCAACGGCGGCACGATGCGCGGCATCGAACTGTCCGGCTCCCTGCCGCTGAACATGCTGACCCCGGTGCTGGACGGCTTCGGCATCGTGGCTTCCGGTACCTACACGGACAGCAATATCGCGATCCAGGAACCGGATGGCTCGATCGGCCAGAACATCCCGCTGCCGGGCCTGTCCAAGCGCGTGACGAACCTGACGGTGTACTACGAGAAGAACGGCTTTGAAACGCGCCTGAGCCAGCGCAAGCGTTCCGACTTCGTCGGCGAGATCGGCAACTTCGCCGCCGAACGTTCGCTGCGCTACGTGGTGGGCGAGAGCATCCTCGACTTCCAGATCGGCTACACGTTCCAGAACGGCCCGCTGAAGGACATGGGCATCGTGCTGCAGGCGAACAACCTGCGCAACGCCGCCTACGAAACCTACAACGGTTCGAAGAACCAGCAGCTGGAATACCAGAAGTACGGCCGCACCGTGCTGCTGGGTGTGAACTACAAGTTCTGATCCACCTGCCGCTGCAAGCACAAAGCCCCGTCGCGCAAGCGGCGGGGCTTTTTTGTTGCTTCAAAACCGGTGACAGACACCTATTTTTTTGCAACGACCGTTCCAGCAAAACCGGTGACAGACACCTGTTTTTCTGGAACAGATGTTTCAAAAAAACCGGTGTCTGTCACCGGTTTTTCTGCAACTTTTCCTACCAGAGATACCGCGCTGTCAGCATCACTGTGCGCCGCTGCCCGTAGAAGCAGTCGCCGCGGGCGATGCAGGTGGTGATTTGCACCTTGTCGGCCAGGTTGACGGCGTTCAGCGCGAAGCGCCACGAGCCGGTCTGGTACGCGAGCAGCGCGTCGACCAGCGTGGCCGACGGCGTTTCCAGCGAATCGGTGCCGTCCCACGAGGTGCCGAGATAGCGCACGCCGGCGCCGGCCGTGAAGCCGTCGACGCCGCCGACCGAGAAGCCGCGCGACAGCCAGGCCGACACATTGTGTTTCGGGATGCCGGACACGCGCTTGCCCAGGTCGGCGCCATTGCTGCGCGACACGCGCGCGTCGGTGTACGTGTACGCGGCGGTCCAGTCCCAGCCGCGCACGCCCCCTGCCGTTTCCAGCTCGGCACCGCGCACCTTCACCTCGCCCAGCTGCAGGCTGTTCTGCGGGTTGGCCGGATCGGTGGTCTTGCGGTTCTGGTCGCGCAGCTGGTACAGCGCCAGCGATGCTGTCACCGCGGCGGCCGGCTGCCACTTGATGCCCGCCTCCCACTGCTTGCCGCGCTGCGGCTTGAACGGGTTGTTGTATGCATCGACGCCGCCCAGCGGCAGGAACGATTCGGCGTAGCTGACGTAGGGTGACAGGCCGCCATCGGCCAGGTACAGCAGGCCGATGCGTTTCGTGTTGGCCTTGTCGTCGGTGCGGGAAGCGGGGCGGCCTTCGATGTCGTTCTCGGCATGGTCGCGGCGCCAGCCCAGCACGCCGACCCAGCGTTCGTCGAACTTGGCCTGTTCCTGCACGTAGAAGCCCTTCTGGTGCAGCACCGCCGTGGGCTGGTGCGCCAGGGATGCGGGCGCCGTGAAGTTTCCGTACACGGGGTTGTAGACGTCAAGCGCGGCGGCGGTGCCGCGCCCCGTGGCCTGCCGCGTTTCGGCGCGCTGCACGTCGAAGCCGGCCAGGAACGTGTGCTGCCAGCTGCCGGTAGCGAATTTCGCCTCCAGCTGCGTGTCGAACAGCAGCGTGTCGAGGGCGTTGGCCTGCTGGATCAGGTCGCGCTCGATGGTGCGGTTGTCGGCATTGAACACGGGGCGGGCCGGCCGGTTGCGCGACGGGATGGCGGTGAAGCTGGTGTAGGCGCTGCGGTAATCGACCTCGGAGTTGCTCTTGCGGGCGTTCTGGCGCAGCACCAGGTTGTCGCTGAAGTGGTGGCTGAACTGCCAGCCGAACGATGTCTGGTCGGTCTTGTAGGCATCCCAGCCCGGTTCGCCGGTGAAGGTGCCGGTGGGGATCTGGCCGTATTGCGACGGCAGCAGCGTGCCCTGCCACGGGAAGAAGCCGATCAGCGAGCCGCTTTCATCCTGCTGGCGCAGCGCGTGCAGCGTCAGCGACGTGTCGGCGTCCGGTGCCCACGTCAGCGACGGCATCAGCACCTTGCGGTCGTCGGCCACGTGGTCGACCTGCGAGCCGCTGTCGCGGCCGATCGCCACCACGCGCAGGCGCCACTGGCCGGCATCGTCCAGTACTTCGTTCAGGTCGACGCCGACCTGCTTGCGGTCATGGCTGCCGACCTGCACCTGCACCTCGCGGCGGCGTTCGGCCAGCGGTTTCTTCGTCACGTAGTTGACCACGCCGCCCACGCTGCCCTGGCCGTACAGCACCGACGACGGGCCGCGCAGCACTTCCACGCGTTCCAGCATGAACGGATCGGGGCGGGTGGTGTTGTAGAAGCCGAAGTTGTACTGCAGGCCGTCCACCAGCGAGGTCGGCGAACCGCCGCGCGAGGTGATGCTGTCGCCGCGGCTGTCGAACGAGGCCGAGACCAGGCCGGCCGTGTAGTTCAGCGTCTGGCGCAGCGTTTGCGCACCCTGCAGCTGCAGCCGTTCGGCCGGGATCACGGAAATCGATTGCGGCGTCTCGATCAGCGGCGTATCGGTCTTCGTTGCCGAGCCGCTGCGCTTTGCCACGAATTCGTCCTCGGTCTTGCTGCCTTCGATCTTCACGACGGCGACCGGGGCGGCATCGGCTTCGGCCGGCGCGTCGGCCGGTGTGGCGGCATAAGCAGGGGCCCAGGCGCACAGCAGCGCGAATGTCAGCGGGTGGAATACGGGATGGAACGTGGGACGGAATGCGGGATTGAACGTGGAACGGAATGTAAAACGACCGGCCCGTGCCGGCTGGGAGAACTGCGCCATGAAACCCTTCCTGAGTGATGGAATGTGGTTGCTGGCTGGCGTCGGCTGGCTGCTTTAATTGTTGAGTGGAATGGTCAAGTATAGCGTCCGGGTGTCAAAAGGACAAGGTTGGTGGCGAGGGGAGAACCGGTGTCCGACACCATTTTTCGCCGAAAAATGATGTCCGACACCACGCGCTGCCGCCGGGTGGCGAGTATTACCCCTTCTGCTGCGCCGCCAGCAGCCGGTTCTGCTCGTCGAGCCAGGCCTTCAGCGGCGCGAAGTATTCGAGCAGGGCGCCGCCGTCGATGCGGTCTTCGCCGCTGATGGCCTTCAGCGCTTCGGGCCATGGCTTGCTGGCGCCCATTTCCAGCATCGCGCGCAGCTTCCTGCCGGCCTTCTCGTTGCCGTAGATCGAGCATGCGTGCAGCGGGCCTTCATGGCCGGCTTCGCGGCACAGCGCGCGGTGGAACTGGAACTGCAGCAGGTGGGCCAGGAAGTAGCGGGCGTAGGGCACGTCGGCCGGCACGTGGTACTTGGCGCCGGCGTCGAAGCCGCCCGGCAGTGCGGGCACGGGGCGCCCGATGCCCATGTATTGCTCGCGCAGCTGCCACCAGCTGCGGTCGTAGTCGGCCGGCGGCGTGGTTCCGGCGTAGACGTCCCAGCGCCAGCGGTCCACCATGTAAGCCCATGGCAGCACGGCCACTTTCGACAGCGCGCGGCGCAGCAGATCGCCGATGTCCGCCTTCGGATCCGGGTCGTCGTTCATCAGCCCGATGCGCTTCAGGTAGGCCGGCGTGATCGACAGCGCGACGGTGTCGCCGATCGCCTCGTGGAAGCCGTCGTTGGCGCCGTTGCGGAACAGCGCCGGCTGGTCCTGGTAGGCCAGGAAGTAGTAGACGTGCCCCAGTTCGTGGTGGATCACCGCGAAGTCCTCGGCCGTGGGATTGATGCACATCTTGATGCGCACGTCGTCCTGCCCGTCGATCGTCCATGCCGACGCGTGGCACACCACGTCGCGGTCGCGCGGCTTGGCCAGCAGCGAGCGCTCCCAGAACGTGGCGGGCAGCTTCGGCATGCCCAGCGAAGTGTAGAAGCGCTCGGCATATTCGGTCATCTGCTTCGGCGTGGTCTTGCGCCGCTCCAGCGCCTTCGTCAGGTCGAAGCTTGCGGCGCCGGACTTCGGCTGCAGCAGCGGGTAGATGTTGTCCCACGTCTGGCTCCACATGTTGCCGAACAGGTGGGCGGGGATCGGCCCGGTCAGCGGCACCACGCCGGCGCCGTAGGTGGCGCGCAGCCGGTAGCGCGTGTACTCGTGCAGCGCTTCGTACAGCGGTTTGACCTGCAGCCACAGGCGCTCCATCTCGAACGCGAATTCGTCGGCCGGCATGTCGTAGCCGGAGCGCCACAGTGCACCGGTGTCCGCATAGCCCATTTCGCGCGCGCCCTTGTTCGACAGCTGCACGAAGTCGGCATAGCGGTCCCGGTATGCGGGCGCCTGGGCATGCCAGCCGGACCAGGCATCGAGCAGTTTCGCGGGATCGCGGCTGGTGGCCAGGATTTTTTCCAGCTCGCCCAGTGGCATGCAAGGGCGTCCGCCGGCGGGACAGTACTTCGCCTTGCCGTAGGCGCCGGTCAGTGCGGCGCGCGCGGCGGCGTAGGCTGCGCGCTCCTTCGGATCGGACAACATCAGTGTCAGCTGCAGGAGCTTCAGCTTGCGCGCATCGGTATTGCTCAGCGAGCCCGCGAGATCGCGCCCGCCGTAGCGGCGTGCCGCCAGCGCGGCCTGGCCGGCGGCATCGAGCTGCAGCTCGCCGAAGTAGGCGGCGATGGCTTCGGTATCGCCGGTGATGAAGTTCGCGGCCACCCAGTCGGCGCGGGCCTGGTCGGCATTGAGCCTGTCGAACTTCGCTTCGGTCTGCGCCAGGAAGCGCTTGGCGTCGGCAAGCGACGGCCCGGCGGGCGCCCTGGCCGCGGCCTTCCCCTTGGCCGCAACCCTGGCGCCGGCCTTTGCCTTGTCCCCGGCCTTCGCCTGCGCCTGCCTGTTCGATTGCGCGCCTGCCGTGCCCGCGCCCAGCGCGAGCAGCACGGCTATCGGCACCAGCGCCCGCCCCAGCGGCTTCGTGTCCATCGTTCCTCCGATCGCGTGAATGAGGTGCCCAATATAGCGCAAGCGGACTTGTTTTCATGTCGCTGTTTTGTCATGCTCTCGGCTCTTCTCCCATTCCCATCGGCCCCCATGAAAACCATCACGACCGCTGCGCTTGCGCTCACCTTCGCCAGTCAATTTGCCGTTGCGCAGAACGCCGCCCGGCATGTGGAAAGCTGGACCGTGAAGGATGGCGCGCTGCACATCGTCACCAACGACGGTCGTTACCGGATCAGGGCGTATTCGGCGTCGATCGTCGAGACCACGTTCGTTCCGGACGGCGAGCGGTACGATGCGCGCTCGCACGCCGTGGTGCTGCCGCCGGCCGGCGCGCAGCCGGCGGTGAAGGAGGCCAATGGCCGCATCGAGTTCGCCACGCCGGGGATCGCGGTGACCATCGAGCGCCGCCCATTGCGCATCGCCTACACGTACAAGGGCCAGCCGCTGGTGGCGGAAAAGCTGGGCTACACGAAGAAGAACGGCATGGCGGCGCTGGAGTTCGCGCTCGACGCCGACGAGGCGCTGTACGGCGCCGGTGCGCGCGCCGTGGGCATGAATCGCCGCGGCCACCGCTTCCAGCTGTACAACAAGGCGCACTACGGCTACGGCAACCGCTCGGAACTGCTGAACTTCACGATTCCCGTCGCGCTGTCGTCGAAAAAATATGCGCTGCACTTCGATAACCCGCAGGCCGGCTGGCTCGATTTCGACAGCCGCAGGGATGGCACACTGTCGTATGAAACGATCGGCGGGCGCAAGACCTACCAGGTGATCGCCGGCGACGCCTGGGCCGACGTGATGGCCGGCTATACGAGCCTGACGGGCCGGCAGCCGCTGCCGCCGCGCTGGACCTTCGGCAATTTCGCCAGCCGCTTCGGCTACCACGACGAGAAGGAGGTACGCGCCGTCGTCGACCGCTTCATCGACGAGAAGATTCCGCTCGACGCGGTGGTGCTGGACCTGTACTGGTTCGGCAAGGAGGTCAAGGGCACGATGGGCAACCTGGCGTGGGACAAGGACAATTTCCCGGACCCGCAGCGCATGCTGCGCGACCTGAAGGCAAAGGGCGTGAACACGGTGGTGATCACCGAGCCGTTCGTGCTGACCACGTCGGGCCGCTGGCAGGAAGCGGTGGATGCGAAGGCGCTGGCCACGACGAAGGAAGGCGCGCCCTATACCTATGACTTCTTCTTCGGGAACACCGGCCTGGTCGACATCTTCAGCCCGCAGGGCAAGGACTGGTTCTGGAGCATCTACAAGGGCCTGAAGGAGCAGGGCGTGGCCGGCTGGTGGGGCGACCTGGGCGAACCGGAGCTGCATCCGGCGGCGCTGCAGCACGCCACCGGTTCGGCGGACGAGGTGCACAACATCTATGGCCACGACTGGGCGCGGCTGATCGCCGAAGGCTATGCGAAGGACTTCCCGGACGAGCGCCCGTTCATCCTGATGCGGGCCGGCTACTCGGGTTCGCAGCGGTTCGGCATGATCCCCTGGTCGGGCGACGTGTCGCGCAGCTGGGGCGGATTGCAGTCGCAGATGGAAATCGCGCTGCAGATGGGCATGCAGGGCATGGCGTACATGCACTCGGACCTGGGCGGCTTCGCCGGCCCGGTGCTGGACGACGAGCTCTATGTGCGCTGGCTGCAGTACGGTGTGTTCCAGCCGGTGTTCCGGCCGCACGCGCAGGAAGAGGTGCCGGCCGAACCGGTGTACCGCGCGCCGCGCGCGAAACAGCTGGCGGCCGAGGCGATCCGGCTGCGCTATGCGCTGCTGCCGTACCACTACACGATGGCGTTCGAGAACAGCAGCACCGGCATGCCGCTGATGCGCCCTGTGCTGTTCGAAGATACGCTGAACGATGCCGGCACGCTCGCGTCGACCTACCTGTGGGGCGGCAGCTTCCTGGTCGCGCCGGTCACCGAGCCGGGCGCGCAGCGCAAGGAAGTGTACTTCCCGACCAAGGGCAGCACCTGGTTCGATTTCCATACCGGCGAGCGCCACCAGGGCGGCATCCTGGAAACGGTGCCCGTGACGGCGGAGCGCATTCCCGTCTACGTGCGCGCCGGCGCGTTTGTGCCGATGGCGCCCGCGGTGCAGTCGACCAGGGACTACACGTCCCGCAGCATCGACCTGCATTACTGGCACGATGCCGGCGTGACGGCATCGTCGGGCATGCTGTACGACGACGACGGCGCGACCGCCGATGCGTACGGCAAGGGCAAGTACGAGATCGCCCGCTTTACCGCGGCCGCGCAGCCCGGCACGCTCGACATCGGCATCGCCACCGAGGCGGGCCGCGCCGCGGCGCCGGTAGTGCGCACTTACACGCTGCATGTCCACGGCATCGCGAAACCAAAGCGCGTCCTGCTCGACGGGCGCGCGCTGGCGTTCACGTGGGATGCGAAAACGCGCGTGGCGAAAGCCGTGCTGCCGGCCCGTGCAAAGCTGGCGGCGAAGGTTTCCGTACAGCTGTAAAGCGACCGGCACTCGGAAAGTTGCCCGGAAAATGGGGACGTACCCCATTTTTCGAGAAACAAAATAGGGACGGACCCTGTTTTTGAGGAAATTTCTCAGAAAACAGGGTCCGTCCCTAATTTTCTGTTGTTTGACTACAATTGGAATGAAATCGGCTTATCCGAAGGCTGTTTGCGCATTGACTGGCACTTCTCTGCATGTTATTTTGCTACAAATAGGATAGCGCATAACATCGGAGACCGCGGATGCATTCTTCTTCCACCAAGCCCCGGCTGTCGTTCTGGCAGCTATGGAACATGAGCTTCGGCTTTTTCGGCATCCAGTTCGGCTTTGCGCTGCAAAACGCGAACACCAGCCGGATCTTTTCCACGCTGGGGGCGAACCCCGATGAACTGCCGCTGCTGTGGCTGGCGGCGCCGGCCACCGGCCTGCTGGTGCAGCCCATCATCGGCTACCTGTCCGACAATACCTGGCACCCGAAATGGGGCCGCCGCAGGCCGTTCTTCTTCTTCGGTGCCGTGTTCGCATCGCTGGCGCTGTTCCTGATGCCGAACTCGCAGGCGCTGTGGATGGCGGCCGTCGTGCTGTGGATGATGGATGCGGCGATCAACGTATCGATGGAGCCGTTCCGCGCGTTTGTCGGCGACAAGCTCGACGAGTCGCAGCAGACGGCCGGCTTCGCGATGCAGACGTTCTTCATCGGCTGCGGCGCCGTCATCGCCTCGCTGCTGCCGACCATCTTCACCGACTACCTCGGCATCAGCAACGTCGCCGCCGCCGGTGTCATTCCCGACTCGGTCCGCTATTCCTTCTATGCGGGTGGCACGGTGTACCTGCTGGCCGTGCTGTGGACCGTGTTCACCGCCGACGAACTGCCGCCGGAAAACATGGAGGAATTCCAGCGCGAGCGCAGCATGGCCAAGGGCCTGGGCCATGCGCTGGCCGAGATTCTCGGCGGCTTCGGCCGCATGCCGAAGACCATGGTGCAACTGGCGTACGTGTCGTTCTTCACGTGGGTCGGCCTGTACACGATGTGGATCTACACCACGGCTTCCGTGGCCGAGAACGTGTTCGGCACGGCCGATGCCACGTCGGCTGCCTACCAGGCCGCCGGCAACTGGGTCGGCATCATGTTCGCCGTGTACTCGGGCGTCTCCGCGCTGGCAGCGTTCATCCTGCCGGTGCTGGCCCGCCTCACCAGCCGCAAGGCGGTGCACATGGCCTGCCTCGCCATCGGCGGCGTCTCGCTGGCCAGCGTGTTCCAGATCCACGACAAGCAGATGCTGATGCTGCCGATGATCGGCGTGGGCCTTGCCTGGGCCAGCATCCTGACGATGCCGTACGCGATCCTGGCGGGCTCGCTGCCGGCCAAGCGGATGGGCTACTACATGGGCCTCTTCAATTTCTTCGTGGTGATCCCGCAGATCATCGCCGGCGTGGTGCTGGGTTTCGTGATCCGCCATATGTTCGACGGCCATGCGGCCAAGACGCTGGTGCTGGGCGGCGCATCCTTGCTGATCGCCGCCGTGCTGACCGTTTTCGTGACGGACAGCGTGCGGCGCCCGAAGTAAGCGACAACCTGTAAGCGTCAACCTGTAGGCGGCCCGATCAGGCATGATCCGCGCGCCATCGCGTACTGGATCGCGGTAGGCTGGGATGTTAATCTTCAGGTAACACCACAGCGGAGCAAACATGGCAATCCAGACGATTCAAACCACGCCCATCGACGGCCAGCGGCCGGGCACTTCCGGCCTGCGCAAGAAGGTCGGCGTTTTCCAGCAAGCGCATTACCTCGAGAATTTCGTGCAGAGCGTGTTCGACACGCTCGGCGACCTGTCCGGCAAGACGCTGGTGCTCGGCGGCGACGGCCGCTTCCACAACCGTGCCGCGATCCGCACGATCCTCAAGATGGCCGCCGCCAACGGCGTGGCGCGCGTGCTGGTGGGGCGGGGCGGCATCCTGTCCACGCCGGCGGTATCGTGCGTGATCCGCAAGTACGAGGCGATGGGCGGCATCATCCTGTCGGCCAGCCACAATCCCGGCGGCCCGGACGGCGACTTCGGCATCAAGTACAACATCGGCAACGGCGGCCCGGCACCCGAAGCGGTCACCGAAGCGATCTACCAGCGCACTACCACCATCACCTCCTACCGCATCAGCGATGCGCCGGACCTCGACATCGACCATGGCGGCCGTTCCTATGTGGAGCAGATGCAGGTCGAAGTGATCGACCCGGTCGACGACTACGCGCAACTGATGGAACAGCTGTTCGACTTCGACGCGATCCGCAAGCTGTTCGCCGGCGGCTTCACGATGCGCTTCGATGCGATGCATGCGGTGGCGGGCCCCTACGCGAAGGCGATCATCGAAGGCCGGCTGGGCGCGCCCGAAGGCACGGTGATCAATTGCGTGCCGCGCGAGGACTTCGGCGGCGGCCACCCCGATCCGAATCCCGTCAACGCGGCCGAGCTGATCGAGCTGATGGCGCGCGACGACGCGCCCGATTTCGGCGCCGCATCGGACGGCGACGCGGACCGCAACATGATCGTCGGCCGCAAGTTCGACGTCACGCCATCGGATTCCCTGGCGATCCTGGCCGCCAATGCGCAGGTGGCGCCCGGCTACCGCGGCGGCATCGCCGGCATCGCCCGTTCGATGCCCACGTCGCGCGCGGCGGACCGCGTGGCCGCGGCGCTCGGCATCCCCTGCTACGAAACGCCGACCGGCTGGAAGTACTTCGGCACGCTGCTCGATGCCGGCCTGGCCACGCTGTGCGGCGAGGAAAGCTACGGCACCGGCTCGAACCACGTGCGCGAGAAGGATGGCGTGTGGGCCGTGCTGTTCTGGCTGAACCTGCTGGCCGTGAAGGGCCAGTCCGTGCAGCAGATCGTCGAGGAGCACTGGCAGCGCTTCGGCCGCAACTATTATTCGCGCCACGACTACGAGGGCATCGACGCGCACGCCGCCAAGGTACTGATGGACGACCTGCGCGTGAAGCTGGCCGCCATGCAGGGCGTGGAGATGAACCACTACACGGTCGATTTCGCGGACGATTTCGAATATACCGATCCGGTCGACGGCTCGAAGGCCGCGCAGCAGGGCATCCGCATCGTGATGACGGATGGTTCGCGCATCGTCTACCGGCTGTCCGGCACGGGCACCGAAGGCGCCACGCTGCGCGTCTACCTGGAACGCTACGAGGCCGATCCCGAGCAGCACCACATTCCCACGCAGCAGGCGCTGGCGGCGCTGATCGCCATTGCCGACAGCGTGGCCAGCATCGCCTACAACACGGGGCGGAGCAATCCCACCGTGATCACTTAACCCACTCCCGAAAGGTCGCATGAAGCTCACATCCATCGCATTGTCCATCCTGTTGGCCGCCTCCGGCACGTCCGCACTGGCGGCGCCGCCAAAGCCAATGCCGTTCATGTGGGAGAACGCGACCGTCTACTTCCTGCTCACCGACCGCTTCGCCAACGGCGACCGGTCGAACGACCTGGCATACGGCCGCAAGGCCGATGCCGCGCCGCTGCGGGGTTACCTGGGCGGCGACCTGAAAGGGCTCACGGCAAAGGTGAAGGAGGGCTATTTCGACAGCATCGGCGTCAATGCGATCTGGCTGACGCCGCCCGTGGAGCAGATCCATGCCGGCACCGACGAAGGCACCGGCAAGTCCTACGGCTTCCATGGCTACTGGGCGCGCGACTTCACCGCCGTCGACGCCAACCTGGGTACCGAGCAGGATTTCCGCGACTTCGTCGATGCGGCCCATGCGCACGGCATCCGCGTGCTGCTGGACGTGGTGATGAACCACACCGGCCCGGTGACGGAAGCGGACCCGGTGTGGCCGGCGGAGTGGGTGCGCACGTCGCCCACCTGCGCACACAAGGACGCACCGACGACAATTTCATGCACGCTGGTGGCGAACCTGCCCGACGTGCGCACCGAAAGCGATACGCCGGTCGCGCTGCCGCCGGCACTGGCCGAGAAATGGAAGAAGGAAGGACGCTACGAGCGCGAAGTGAAGGAGCTCGACGACTTCTTCGCCCGTACCGGCTATCCGCGCGCGCCGCGCTACTACCTGATGAAGTGGCACGCCGACTGGGTCCGCAAGTACGGCATCGACGGCTACCGGGCTGACACCGTCAAGCATACCGAGGCTGGCGTGTGGAAGGAGCTGCGCACGGTGACCGAAGCGGCGCACGATGAATGGAAGAAGGCCAACCCGGGCAAGGTGCTGGGCGACGGCAAGTTCTTCACCGTGGCCGAGGTTTACAACTATTCGATCGGTCACGGCCGCGAGTTCGACATGGGCGGCGGTGTCAAGACCGACTTCTACGCCAACGGCTTCGACAGCCTGATCAACTTCAGCCTGCCGACCGATGCCAAGGGCGACTACGAAAGCGTGTTCGCGAAGTTCGATGCGCAGCTGCGCGGCCCGCTGCGGGGCAAGTCGGTACTGAACTACCTCGATTCGCACGACGATGGCAACCCGTTCGATCCGGCACGCGCGAAGCCGTTCGAATCGGCCAACAAGCTGCTGCTGGCGCCGGGCGCCGCGCAGATCTATTACGGCGACGAGACCGCGCGGCGCGTCGACATCGCCGAAGCGGTGGGCGACGCCAAGCTGCGCTCCCTGATGAACTGGGACGACCTGGCGAACAACGCCCAGCGCGACGGCTACCGTGTCGCTGACGTGCGTACCCACTGGGCCAAGCTGGGCCAATTCCGGCGCGCCCACGTGTCGATCGGCGCAGGTACGCATGCCAGGCTGGCCGACGCGCCGTACACCTTCTCGCGCAGCCATGACGGTAGCGGCCTGGCCGACAAGGTCGTGGTCGCGCTGGACGTCCCGGTCGGCAAGCCGGTCGCCATCAAGGTCGGCGGCATCTTCGCCAACGGCAGCAAGGTGCGTGACGCCTACGCCGGCGCCACCTATACCGTCACCAACGGCACGGTGCGCACGAACGGCAAGTTCAACACCGTACTGCTCGAATCGGCCCGCTGAAAAGTTGCCTGAAACTTGGGTGTGACCCCGGTTTCAGGCAACCCCGACAAAAGCGCCACATTCTGTTGTAAAAAACATGGGGACTGTCCCTCCAGAGGGGACTGTCCCTCCAGAGGGGACTGTCCCTCCAGAGGGGACTGTCCCCATGTTTTAACTTTTTTTGCTCGTTATTCCACGAAAACGACGGCGGTGCGGGGCGGGATCGTGAAGCGGCCGGTGGCGGGGTCGTAGCGGGCTTCGCTGGCGCGCCGGTCGGCGGCGGCCGGGGAGGCGTGGACGGGGTGCAGCTTCCAGGCGCGACCGGTTTCCTGCGGCACGTCGATCGAGCGGGCGGCCTTGTCGACGTTGAGCAGGTACAGCACCGACTTGAAGCCGGCGCCCTGGTAGCCGGCGCCATCGAGCCTGCCGGCGATCACGGTCGGCACCTGCGCCGGGCCGGTATTGTAGAAGCGCAGCCGCTGCCCGACGTCGCCGGCGGTGCGCAGCCGGAACAGCGTGCTGCTGGCGCGGATCCGCAGCAGGTCGCGGAAGGCGTCCCGTGTGAAGGCGATGTCGGCGGGCGCCGGCTTGAAGGCCGGATTGGCGAGCAATGGCCGGAACAGTGCGTAATCCTTGCCGTTGTCGGCGGCCGGCGGCAGTCCGGTGCCGAAGTAGTTGTCGCGGTAGGTCCAGTCCAGGCGGTTGAACCAGTCGCCCGATTCGAAGCTGTTGCGGTCCAGCGACTTGGAACGCAGGATGTCGAAGCCGGCATGGAAGTACGCCACGCCCTGGCTGAACGCATTGATCGCGGCGGCCAGCACCTGCACGCGGGCGCGGTCGGCGGTCGATGTCGATGCCGGCAGGCGCAGCACGTTCAGGTCGTACAGCGTCTGGTTGTCGTGGTTTTCCACGTAGTTGACGACCTCGCCCGGTTCGCTGGCATAGCCGGCCGGCTGGCCGCCATAGTCGATGCGCTGCAGTTCGCGCATTTCGCCGGTGTACACCTGCAGCGGGTAGGTGCGCAGCGTGCCGGCCAGGCCCACCCTGACCAGGTCCGCGGCCTTCAGGAGGTCGGCGGGCGAATGCTGGATGCCGCCATTCGGGTCATACACGAGCCCGTTGACATAGCCCTGGCGCGTGACCATGTCGCGCCCGGAATCGCCGGCGCCGCCGCCGCGCACCGCATCGCGGCCACGGTCGCTGAAGGTGCCGATGCCGCTGCCGTTCAGCGCCAGCTGGGACGCCTGCACGAAGCACTTGCCATCGGCCACTTCGCCGAAGTTCCAGCCTTCGCCGATCAGGTTCACGTGGCGTCCCGCCGCCGCGTTCACGCGCCGCTGCAGCGTTTCCATCACGCTGCGCGGCTGGTGGCCCATCAGGTCGAAACGGAACGAATCGATGTGGTAGGCCTGCGTCCACAGCACGCTCGAATCGACCATCAGCTTGCCCATCATCCGGTGCTCGGTGGCCGTGTTCTCGCAGCAGGTTGAGCGTTCGATCGCGCCCTTGGCATCGAGACGGTGGTAGTAGCCGGGCACCACGCGGTCCAGCACGGATTTTTCGTCCTGGCCCGCCGTATAGGTGTGGTTGTAGACGACGTCCATGCCGACGCGCAGGCCGGCCCGGTGCAGCGCCTGCACCATCTGCCGGAACTCGATCACGCGCTTGCCGCCGTCGGCCGGATCGGTGCTGTAGCTGCCTTCCGGCGCGCTGTAGTGATACGGGTCGTAGCCCCAGTTGTAGCAGTCCGCCAGCTTGCTGTCCCCGATCAGCTTTTGCTGGGCATCGCTGTCCGCCGCGCCGGCCGGCGCCGGCGTCACGCAGCCTTTCTCGGGAATGCTGCCGATGTCGTAGACGGGCAGCAGGTGCACGTCGGTCAGCCCGGCCTGCGACAGCGCGCGCAGGTGCCGCATGCCGTCCGAGCCCGATTCCAGGAACGCCGTGTACTTGCCGCGATTGGCCGCACTGACGGTCGCGTCGCCGATCGAGAAATCGCGCACGTGCAGTTCGTAGATCGACATGTCCGGCTGCGCGGCCACCTTGGCGGGCGGCGCGTCGCTGTCCCAGCCGGCCGGCTTCAGGCGCGGCGACGCCAGGTCGGCGATGTAGCTGCGCCGCGAATCGGTGGCCAGGCTAACGGAATAGGGATCGGTGACGAGGTTGCGCACGATGCCGGCGCCCGGCACGTGCACGTCGACGGCATAGCGGTAATACTTGCCGTCCAGGTTGCCGGCCAGCGTGGCCGACCAGACGCCCGACTTCGGATCGAAGCGCAGCGGCGTGGCGGCGCGCGAAGGCCCGGTGCCCTGGTCGTACGTGCAGACGGCCACCTGCCGTGCGGTCGGCGCCCACAGCTTGAATGTGGTGCCGCCGGTACGGGGCGTCGCGCCCAGGTCCGGCACCGCTTCGGCGGCCGCGTACAGGTCGTCCAGCGCGCCGGCAACCTGCACGCGGGTGGCATCGAGCACGGTGCCGTCGGCGGCCTCGCTGACCAGCAGGAGCGCGCCGCGGTGCAGGCCGGCGATACGTGCCACGTCGGCCTCGCGCAGCGCGAACACGGGGCCTTCACCCAGGTAGCGCAGGCGTTCCGGCAGCGCGGCAGCCGTGGCGTCGAGTGGCAGGAAGCCGTCCGCGCCGCCGACCTTGCCGCCGGCGGGCGCCGTCAGCGCGGCGTTCTTCGCGTGATACAGGCGCGTGCGCGCATCGGCACGGGCACCCGGCCAGGCCAGGGTACGCCGGTCGACCCATGCGGCGCGCGCGTCGAATGCGGCAGCGGAGGGGGACAGGATGGACTGGAAGCCTTCGCCATCGCAGAGCGCGGCGGAAGAAGAAGCGGCGTGCGCGGTGCCCGCCGATGCAGCCAGCGTGGCAAGTGCCGCGGCGACGGCGAGGCGCAGCGCGCGGCTGCGGTGTGGATGTTCCATGCGTCCCCCTGTTTCAATGGGGACGTATGGTAAAGGAAGCGTGCGACTACAGCCATGCTGTAGTCGCACGGGGATCAGAAGCGGGTTGAGATACGGGGTTTAGAACTCTTCCCAGTCCGATTCGGAACCGGCGGTGACAGGTGCCTTGCGGCTGGCCGGCGCGGCCTTGGCCGCGGCGGGCCGGGCGGAGGCAGCGGGCAGCGCGGCGCGGACGGCAGGCTTCGCCACCGGCTTGGCGGCCGGGCTTGCGACGGACCTGGCGGAAGCGGTGCCGGCCGCCGGCGCGGTGCCCTGCGCCAGCCTGAACGTGCCCACCAGTTCGGCCAGCCTGCGGGCCTGTTCCTGCATGGCTTCGGATGCGGCACTGGCTTCCTCGACCAGCGCGGCGTTCTGCTGCGTCACTTCATCCATCTGCGTGATGGCCACGTTGACCTGGTCGATGCCGCTGCTCTGTTCGCGGCTGGCGGAAGAGATTTCCGCCATGATGTCGGTCACGCGCTGCACGCTGCCCACCACTTCGTTCATGGTGGCGCCGGCCTGGCCCACCAGCTGGGTGCCGACGCCGACCTTTTCCACCGAGTCGTCGATCAGCGCCTTGATTTCCTTGGCGGCGGTGGCGGAACGGTGCGCCAGGTTGCGCACCTCGCTGGCCACTACGGCGAAGCCGCGGCCCTGCTCGCCGGCACGGGCCGCCTCGACGGCGGCGTTCAGTGCCAGGATATTGGTCTGGAAGGCGATGCTGTCGATGACGGAAATGATGTCGACGATCTTCTTCGCCGACGCATCGATCGCGCCCATCGTATCGACCACCTGGGCGACCACGGTGCCGCCCTGCGCCGCCACGCTGGAAGCCGAGGCGGCCATGGCGCTGGCCTGCTGGGCATTCTCGGCATTCTGGCGCACGGTCGACGTCAGTTCTTCCATCGACGACGCGGTTTCCTCCAGCGAGCTGGCCTGCTCTTCGGTGCGCGACGACAGGTCCTGGTTGCCGGCTGAGACTTCGGCCGCGGCGGTGGCGATCGTGTCGGTACCGGTGCGCACCTCGGCGACGATGGCGGCCAGCTTGTCGCGCATATTGCGCATCGCGAACATCATGCTGGCGGTATCGCCGGCCTTGACGGGCACGTCCACGGTCAGGTCGCCGTCGGCGATGCTGGCGAGGACGGCGGCTGCCTCGTTCGGCTCGCCTCCCAGTTGCTTGAGCAGCGTGCGCGTGATCAGCACTGCGGCAGCGATGCCGACCGCCAGCGCGACCACGGCGAGGATCAGCATCAGCCGGATGGCACTGTGGTAGGCGTCCGTGGCCTCGTTCGCTTCTTCCTCGTTCAAGGCTTCTTCCAGCGTGATCAGCTCATCGATCGCATTCATCCAGACTCTCTGGACGGGGCGGAGCTTGGACATCAGCGTGCTGGTAGCTTGCTCGGCCTGGTTGGCCAGGCCCAGCTTTTCCGTTTCTGCCATCAATGGCCTGGCGATCCGTTCCTGCTCCACGATCGTTGCCATCAGCGACTTTTCCTTCGGATCCGTGCTGGCATCTTCCAGGCTCTTGGTGACTTTCCCCATCACTTCCGCGTAGAGCGCCTCCTGCTTGCGCAGGCGCTCGGCTTCTGGCCGCATGGCATCCATATCGGTCAGCAGCGCAAGATTACGCAGCGCGATCATGCTGTCCGCCAGGCTGTCCTGCGCGGTATTGAGCTGCCGGATCTGCGTATTGTTGACTTCTGTAATGTTCTGTATGCGCTGTTGCATGTCGCGCATTTTCATCAGGCCCGCGCCGACGATGATTATCAGCAGGACCAGCACGAGTGCATAGCCCAGCGCCAGCCGCGTGCCGACCTTCATATTTTTCAGGTTCATGGTTATCCGTTGGATTAGACGACCGCGAGGAGGAGGGCGGTCCGTATCGGGCGGCGCGGGGGTTGGGCGCAAGCCAGCAGGCACGCAATTCGGTGCCGTATGGCAATTATAGGGAACTCCCGGCCGGAATGTGCCGGTTTGTTGTTCGTGCGCCGCATCGCAGCGCACATTTTTTTCACGGTAGGCCAGTCTGTCATCAAACGGATGGCAGACCGGCCGGCCGGTTAACCGTCAGGCGATGGCCGTCTGCGCCCGGTAGTTGTCGACCATCTTGTAGCGCCGCGCGTAAAGCCCGAACAGCAGCGCCGTCAGCATGGCGAAGCCGGCAAAGAAGAACATCTGGAACGCGATCACCGACAGCCCGGTATCGCCGATGTGCGCCAGCACGGCGTCATTCTTCACGCTGGCGTTGACGATCAGTACCCACAGGTTGCCGACGGTGACGGCCAGCGTCCAGAAGCTCATGATCGAGCCTTTCATCGATGCCGGCGCCTGGCTGTACGCGAATTCCAGGCCGGTGGCGGAAACCAGCACCTCGCCCATCGTCAGCAGCGCGTACGGTGCCAGCTGCCACAGGATCGACATCGGCGTGCCCGCATCCATCGATACCTGGATCCAGCCGATCACCAGCCACGAGAAGCCGGAGAAGGCGATGCCGGCCGTCATCCGGCGCAGCGCCGTCGGCTCCAGGCCGAGCTTGCTCAGCAGCGGGAAGATGACCAGGTTGTTGAATGGGATCAGCAGCATCACCAGTGCCGGGTTGACGGCCTGCATCTGCGCCGGCAGCAGCTGGAATTCCCAGCCGAACAGGTTCAGCACGGGGCTGGTCATCGCATTGGCCTGGACGATCCACGTCGAAGCCTTCTGGTCGAAGAGCGACCAGAACGGCGTCACCAGCGCGAAGACGATCAGGATGCGCAGTACGGCGCGCACGCCTTCCACCGCGGCATCCGGATGGTGGCCGCGCGCCCGCTCCAGCTGCATGGCGGTGCCGATGCCCCAGCCGGCCAGCAGCAGCACCAGTGCCGTGCAGGCGGCGATCACGAAGCCCCAGGAGAACGACATCAGCAGCGAGGCCACGGCACCCGCCGCGCCGAGTGCCGCCACCACGAGGCCGGGCCGGCCCTGGCCGGGCTTTTTCGCCAGCAGGGCGGTGCGCGATACGCGCGTCAGCGAATCGGGGCTGGGCGGTGCCGGCGGCACGTGCACGTATTTTTTGTTCCCCATCCAGAATATGAGAAGCGCCAGCGCCATCAGCAGGCCGGGAATGCCGAACGCGACGGACGGGCCGTAATTCTTCAGGAACAGCGGCATCAGCAGCGACGCGAAGAACGAGCCGAAGTTGATGATCCAGTAGAACGCGTCGTAGACGACCTTTGCCCGCTTCTTGTTGGTGTGGTCGAACTGGTCGCCGACGAAGGCCGCCACCAGCGGCTTGATGCCGCCCGCGCCCAGCGCGATCAGGAACAGGCCGGCGTAGAAGCCCGTCAGATTGTCCTCGAAGATCGCCAGGCAGGCATGGCCGACGACATACACGAGGCTGAGCCAGAAGATGGTGTTGTACTTGCCGAAGAAGCGGTCGGCCAGGAAGCCGCCCAGCAGCGGGAAGAAATAGACGCCGATGACGAACGTGTGGAACACGTGTTTCGCTTCGCCGGCGCGGTCTTCCAGCGGAACGAACAGCAGCAGGGTACTGATCAGGAACGGCGTCAGGATGTTACGCATGCCATAGAAGGAAAAGCGTTCGGCCCCTTCGTTGGCGATGATGTACGGTATCTGGCGCGGCAGCGGGCCGCAGCCTGCTTCGTGGGTGGCGTTTGCCATCGATAGCCCTCTCGAATTGTGGATGGACGCGATGCTATGCCGAATACGGCTGCGCTGGCAATGGCCGGGCTGGACCGCTTAATAATGATTAACACCAATGATTAGCACCGTAAGCGATGTAGTTTGACTACGACAACAGCAGTAATTTTTTCACGGATATGATTGTAAGTCATTGTTTTATATGGATGGTGCGTGACTACGTTACCGCGGCGATCCGTTGAACTATTCATACCGTTGATGTATATTCTCTACAATACCCTCACTTCATCGGAATCCCATGACCAAATCCACGTCTCCGACCTGGTGGCAGGAAGCCATCATTTACCAGGTGTATCCGCGCAGCTACCTCGACACGAACGGCGACGGCGTGGGCGACCTGAACGGCATTACCGACCGCCTCGACTACATTGCGAAACTGGGCGTGGACATCGTCTGGATCTCGCCGTTCTTCAAGTCGCCGATGAAGGATTTCGGCTACGACATCGCCGACTATTGCGACGTCGATCCGCTGTTCGGCACGCTGGCCGATTTCGACCGGCTGATCGCGAAAGCCCATTCCGTGGGCGTGAAGATCATGATCGACCAGGTGATGAGCCACTGCTCGGAACAGCACCCGTGGTTCGTGGAAAGCCGCAGCAGCCGCGACAACCCGAAAGCCGACTGGTTCGTGTGGGCCGACCCGCTGCCGGACGGGAATCCGCCGAACAACTGGCTGTCGGTGTTCGGCGGCTCGGCCTGGCAATGGGATTCGCGCCGCAAGCAGTACTACATGCACAACTTCCTCACCAGCCAGCCAGACCTGAATTTCCACAATCCGGAAGTGCAGCAGGCGATGCTGGACAGCCTGCGCTTCTGGCTGCAGCGGGGTGTCGACGGCGTGCGCCTCGATGCCGTCACGTTCCACTTCCATGACCGCGAACTGCGCAGCAATCCGCCGGCCACCGTGCGCGACACCGCCACCGTGACGGACGTGAACCCGTACGGCATGCAGGCGCACGTGTACGACAAGTGCCGCCCCGAGAACGTGCCGTTCCTGCGGCGCGTGCGCCAGGTGCTGGACGAATTCGGCGCCGTGTCGATCGGCGAAGTGGGCGCCGACGATGCGCTGGCGTTCATGGCCGAATACACGGCCGGCGGCGACAAGCTGCACATGGCCTACAGCTTCAACCTGCTGACCGAAGACCATTCGGCGCGCCACATCCGCACCCAGGTCGAGGACTTCAAGCGCCGCGTCAAGGATGGCTGGGCTTCCTGGTCGGTGGGCAACCACGACGTACCGCGCGTGGCCACGCGGTGGGGCGCCGGGAACGGGTTTGCCAAGAACGCGGCGGCGTTCGGCAAGCTGGTCATGGCGATGCAGCTGTCGCTGAAGGGCACGCCGTGCCTGTACCAGGGCGACGAGCTGGCATTCACGGAAGCGGACGTGCCGTATGAACTGATCCAGGACCCGTACGGCATCACGTTCTGGCCCGAGTTCAAGGGCCGCGACGGCTGCCGCACGCCGATCGCCTGGACCGATGGCGCGAACGGCGGCTTCACGACGGGCAAGCCATGGCTGCCGGTGGCGCCGGAACATGCCGCCGCCGCGGCCTCGGTGCAGGAAGCGGATGCGCAATCGCCACTGAACTTCGCGCGCCGGATGATCGCGTGGCGCCGCACGATGCCGCAGCTGACGCGCGGCGACATCGAATTCCTGGACGCGCCGGAGCCGGTGCTGGCGTTCCGGCGCACGCTGGCCGGCGAGCGTTCCGTGCTGTGCGTGTTCAACCTGGGCGGCGATGACGTCACGTTCACGCTGCCGCAGGCGAGGGGCGCGCAGAAGCTGGACGAAGCCGGGCTGCCGGGCGACGTTGCCGATGGTATCGTCTCCCTGCCGGCCTGCGGCGGGTGGTTCGGGTACGAGGGCTGAAAACCAGCCGCGATGGGGCAGGTGCGCTTTTTCAGCGCGCCCGTTTCGGGTATGCTGCGGCCTCGCCCGCATGAGCGCAGCAACAAGTAAAAGAGAGCGAGATGAGACAAGTGGAAGTGGAACAGAAACTGGGACGTGCCGCGTTTGCCGACGGCCCGCGGCTGCTGGCCGACATCGGCGCCACGCATGCGCGCTTCGCGCTGCAGACGGGGCCCGGCGAATACCAGGCCGTGCGGGTACTGCAGTGCGACGACTACACCGGCATCGTTCCGCTGCTGCGCAGCTATCTCGCCGATCATCCCGGCATCAACCTGAATCACGGCGCTCTGGCGCTGGCGAACCCGGTGCACGGCGACTATATCCGGATGACGAACCGGGACTGGCAGTTCTCCACCGACGAAGTGCGCCGCGAGCTGGGCCTGCACACGCTGCTGGTGGTGAACGACTTCACGGCGCTGGCGATGGCGATCCCGGGACTGCAGCCCACCGACCTGATGCAGGTGGGCGGCGGCGCGCCGGCCGCCAATTCCGTCATCGGCGTGCTCGGCCCGGGCACGGGCCTGGGCTGCTCGGGCGTGATCCCGACGGTGGACGGCTTCGTCACCCTCGGTTCGGAAGGCGGCCACAACAACTTCGCGCCGGCCGACGAACGCGAATACGCGATCCTGCAATACGCGTGGCAGACCTGGTCGCACGTGTCGAACGAGCGCCTGATCTCGGGCCCCGGCATGGAGATCATCTACCGCGCGCTGGCCCGCCGCAACGGCCTGCACGTGCGCGACCTGACTTCCCAGCAGATCATCTCCGGCGCCCTGAAGGACAAGGATGCGCTGTGCATCGAGGTGCTCGAGTGCTTTTCCGCGATGCTGGGCGGCGCGGCCGCCAACCTGGCCGTCACGCTCGGGTCGTTCGGCGGCATCTTCATCGGCGGCGGCATCGTGCCGCGCATGGGCGAGTGGTTCAGGAGTTCGCCGTTCCGTACCCGCTTCGAAGCCAAGGGCCGCTTCTCGTCGTACCTGGCGGAGATCCCGACCTACGTGATCACTACGCCGAACCCGGCGTTCTATGGCGTGGCCACGATCCTTTCCGAGCACCTGCGCGGCCGCAGCGGCGCCAATACGCTGATGGAGCGCGTGCAGACCCTGCTGCGCGAACTGACGCCGGCCGAGCAGCGCGTGGCGCAGCTGGTGCTGGAACAGCCGCGCCTGGTGCTGAACGAACCGATCGCCGATATCGCCCGCATGGCCGAAGTGTCGCAGCCGACCGTGATCCGCTTCTGCCGCTCGCTGGGCTTCACTGGGCTGGCCGACTTCAAGCTGAAATTCGCCAGCAGCCTGACGGGCGCGATCCCCGTGCGCCACAGCCAGGTGCGCAACAGCGACAGCACGCACGACCTGTCGGCGAAGGTGGTCGACAACACCGTGTCGGCGATCCTGAAATTCCGCGACCAGCTCGACGTGCGCGCCATCGACCGCGCCATCGCGCTGGTGGCCAAGGCCAAGAAGGTGGAGTTCTACGCGATGGGCAATTCGCGCGTGGTGGGGCTGGACGGGCAGCACAAGTTCTTCCGCTTCCGCATCCCGACCGCGTCGTACGGCGACTCGCACCTGCTGTCGCTGGCGGCCGAGCTGCTGCAGCCGGGCGACGTGGTCATCGCGATCTCGAACTCCGGCCGGCTGCCCGAGCTGCTCGACGCGGTGGACACGGCCCGCGCCGCCGGTGCCGACGTCATCGCCATCACCACCAGCCAGTCGCCGCTGGCGAAGAAGGCCAGCGTCTGCCTGGCGGTGGACCACAGCGAGGACAGCACCACGTTCCTGTCGATGATTTCGCGCATCCTGCAGCTGCTGCTGATCGACATCCTGACCGTGGGTATCTCGCTCGACTCGCAGAACAAGGCGCTGGTGCTGGAAGGGAAAGGCGCGGCGAGCGGCTCGCGGCTGCAGATCTCGCACCTCGACAGCTGAGCCCCCAGGGGCCTTCGACATAAAAAAACGCCGGGTCGCCCCGGCGTTTTTTTTGCCTGTCCGTTTCAGTAACGGCGGCGCACGCCCTGCACCGGTGCCCGCTTCAGCACCCGGCCCTGCACTTTCTTCCAGATAAAGCCGGCGATTGCCATCAGGATCATCTTGCGCATACATCCTCCCTTGCATTGGTTTCATTGCATTGCAACCAGGCCCGGTGCCTGCCGCAACGATGAGCCTACGATACCGTATCTGCAAAATTGCGAGCGCAGCAATGGTTGGCCGTGCGGCGGTGGCGGGAACGGGCCGTGAAAAAAAGGTTGCGATATATCGTGGAAGGTTTAAGATATATCTCAATACGATATATCTTTAGGAGTTCACATGTTCCATAAGTTCCGACACCACGGTCCCCGTTCGCACGAATCCCACCATCCCCGCGGCGGTCACGGCGGCGGCCCGGGCGCGCCGGGAGGCAGGGGGCCGCGCATGTTCGACGCGGGCGCGATGCGCTACGTGGTGCTGCAGCTGATCGCGGAAAAGCCGCGCCACGGGTATGACATCATCAAGGAGCTGGAGGGCCGGGTCGGCGGCGGTTATGCGCCGAGCCCGGGCGCGATCTACCCGCTGATGGCGATGCTGTACGAGATGGGCCACGTGTCGATCAGCAGCGAAGGCAACAAGAAGCTGCATTCGATTACGCCGGAAGGGCAGGCCTTCCTGGACGAGAACCGGCAGATGGTCGATGCGCTGATGGCGCGCCTGGCCGAGCCGCAAGCGGGCAGCCGCGACAGCCTGCGCTCGGTGATGCACGAGCTCAAGCACGTGGTCATCGAAAAAGGCCGCGATCCGGCCGCATCGCCGGCGCGCGCCGAACAGATCGCCGCGATCCTGCGCCGCGCGGCCGACGAGATCCGCCAGCTGGCGTAACGGCCGCATAAGTGGATAAGGCCAATGCCGGCGGGGCGCGTTCCCGCCGGCCTCACAAGAAAAGCAAATGATGACTTCCCTTCCTTACCCCGGCGAGCTGGCTCCCGCGCGCGAGCGGCTCGTGCTGTGGCTGCTGGCGCTCACCCAGTTCACCGTGATCATGGATTTCATGGTGATGATGCCGCTGTCGCCGCAACTGATGGCGGCGTTTTCGATCAGCCCGGCGCAGTTTTCCAGTGCCGTCTCCGCGTATGCGTGGTGCGCCGGCCTGTCCGGCCTGCTCGCGGCGACCTATATCGACCGCTTCGACCGCAAGCGCATGCTGCTGGCGGTGTTTTTACTGTTCAACCTGTCGAACCTGGCGTGCGCGCTGGCGCCGAATTTCCATGTGCTGGTACTGTCGCGTGCATTCGCGGGGCTGACCGGCGGCGTGCTGGGCGCGATCGGCATGGCCATCATCGGCGACCTCATCGCGCCACAGCGGCGCGGCTATGCGACCGGCATCGTGATGACGTCGTTCTCGATGGCCGCGATCCTGGGCGTGCCGCTGGGCGTCGGCCTGGCGGCCCGCTTCGGCTGGCAGTCGCCGTTCTACCTGCTGGTGGTGGTGTCGATGGCGATCTGGTGCCTTGCCGCGTTCGTGCTGCCGCCGCTGACGGCGCACCTCGACCGTAACGGGAACGGCAACGCGCCGCCGGCTCGCGCGCTGCCGGAGCTGCTGGCGCTGTTCCGCGTGCCCGAGCACCTGCGCGCGTTCCTGCTGACGTTCGTGACGATGCTGAACGCGATGCTGGTGATTCCCTTCATCTCGCCTGTGCTGGTCGGTAACCTCGGCGTGCAGCCGGGCGACATCATGTGGATCTACCTGGCCGGCGGTATCGCGGCGTTCTTCAGTTCGCGCTTCGTGGGTTCCTGGTCCGACCGCGCCGGCCGGCACAAGGTGTTCCGTATTTTCGTGCTGTTGTCGGTGGCGCCGATCCTGGCGATCACGCACCTGCCGGATGTCTCCCCGCATTGGCCATTGCTGGCGCTGGTGTGCCTGTTCCCGTTCTTCATGGTGGCGATGAACGGCCGCAATGTGCCGCTGCAGGCGCTGATGACGACGGTGCCCGACGCGCGGCGCCGTGGCGCCTTTCTCAGCGCGAACGCGGCCGTGCAGCAGATCGGCACGGGGCTGGGTGCGCTGCTGGGCGGACTGTGGCTGCACACGGATGCGGCCGGCCACATCAGTGGTTACGGGCTGAACGGCTGGCTGGCCGCGGGCCTGTCGCTGTTTACATGGTGGTGGGTGGGGCAGGTGCGGGCGGTGCCGGCTGCACCGGCCCTCAGGAGCCCTGCCTGACGACGATGTCGAGCAGGCGCTGCGCCTGCTTCATGACCGGCGATGCGATCTTGTCGCGGTCGACGTCGCTGAACGTGCCATCGCGCGCATGCAGGCCGTCCGCGGCCAGCAGCGACAGGCGCAGGTTGCCCAGCGTCGGCGGTGCCGCGCGGTATTTCGCCAGCCCCCTGGCCGCCGCCAGCGGAATGGCCGCATGCACGAGCAGCTTGCCCTGCTGGGCCACGCTGTCCGGCGCGCCTTCGAAGACGGCCACGCGGCCGGTATGGTGGATGTAGCGCACGGTGCCGTCGGCATAGGCGGCCAGCACGTCGAGCCCGCCCTCGAGCGGCACTTCGACGACCACGCCCAGCAGTTCGCGCGAGGTGACCGGCTGGCCGGCAGCGCGCAGCCACTGCCAGGCCAGCAGCCGCACGCGGCTTTCCTCGGCAGGGTCTTCGCCGATCGTCTGCACCACGCGCGGATCGGGCGCCGTGCCGAACAGCGACGCGGGTTCCGCACCTTGCTGCATCAGTTGCGGATCGTCGCAGAACAGCAGCTGGTACATGAGGTTCAGTTCTTCCTGCTTGTACGGCCGGGCTTGGGAGGCGTGCCGGCGCGACGACAGCGCGGCAATGAGTTTCTTGAACATGGCATCATTGTATCGTCACTGGATACCGTCAAGGTGCCATCCCTGGAGACTTTCCATCGACACCGCGCCGCGCCAGGCGGGGCGGGCGGTGGCCAGCCGCGCCAGGCGGTCCAGCTCCGGCCATTCGGTGGCCGGTTTCGGCATCGCGCGCGACCAGCGCATGTACATGCACAGCTGGTAGTCGGCCGAGCTGAAACGCTCGCCCAGCAGGTAAGGCCCGTGGGCCGCCAGGTGCGAGGCGATCCGTTCGAATCCCGCTTCCAGCGCGCGGCGCACCGGCATGCGGCTCGCTTCGTCGTGCGCGGCCAGGCCCACGTCCTGCGGGTAGAACCACAGCCGGAACGGCCCGCCCAGCGAAGTGGCCAGGGCCACCGTCCATTGCAGCCATTCGGCGCGGCCCGGTGCGCCGGGGGCGGGGGCGAGGTTCGCCTCCGGGTGGCGCTCGGCCAGCAGCATCAGCAGCGCGGCCGATTCGCGATGCGCCAGGCCGTCGATGAGCAGCGTGGGCACGGTGCCCTGCGGGTTCAGGCGCAGGTAGTCGTCCGTGCGCGGCACGTCCAGGTCGACATTGACCAGCTGGTGGTCGGCGCCGGTCTCGTGGATCGCGGCATGCACGGCGAGGCTGGCCGCGCCGGGAGAGTAATACAGCGTATACATCGGTGGCTCCATGGTCTTCGGTGAATGGCCGGGTCAGCGCGCGGCCCGTTCCATCGGTCGTTGTTCGGTGCGCCAGCGCGCCAGCGGCAGCAGGTTTTCATCGTCGTCGACAAGGATCTCGCCATCGGCCACGCCGACCAGGAAGCTTTGCCAGGTGACGGCGGCTTCGGGCCGGTTCTCGACAAAGCTGAGCTGGTGGTACTGCCTGCCGTCGACCGTGCGCGGCGCGGGATCGAAAGGCACCACGGCGCCACGCACGGCGCCGCCGGATGCCGTCTCGATGTGCCTGGCCCATGCCTGCAGCTCGGGCAACGCCATCAGGCGCGCCACCGCCTGGTCCCGGGTCAGCGCCTGCGCCGGCCGTTGGGCAGGAGTGGCGGCGGGAGCGGCAGCAGGAGGGGCGGCGTGTACAGACGCGGCGGCGGCAGACTGTCGTGCCGTTGCGCTGCCTGGCCCCACGTGCTGCGGATACAGGTACCACGCGCCCAGCGCGGCGGCCAGCAGCCCGGCCAGCGTGCCGGCGAGGGCGGGAAGGTGGGAGGATTTGCTCTGTCGGTTTTTCGTGTCCATGTTGCGAACATGGTAATCGAAAGGCACCATTTGCACAGCGCCAATCGAATGCGCCCGGAATGCCCGGGTTTCCTGTTGTTTCCCTAGTCTTTCTTCGGCGGGAACCAGCCTTCCCAGGTCTCCTTGATGCTGGCGCGCACGGTGGCCAGCGCATCCGGGTCGCCCTTCAGCAGCGCCTTGAAGTAGGCGGCGGCCTGCTTCACCGGCACGTCCGGCGGTAGTGGCGGCACGTGCGGATCGGTCACCATCTCGAGCACGCAGGGCCGGTCCGACGCCAGTGCCGCTTCCCAGCCGGCGGCCACCGCGTCGGCGCTGTCGATGCGGATGCCCTTCAGGCCCACCAGTTCCGCGTATTGCGCATACGGGAAATCGGGCATCACCTGCGACGCCTCGAATTTCGGATTGGCCCCCATCACGCGCTCTTCCCATGTGACCAGGTTCAGGTCCTGGTTGTTGAGCACCATGACGACGAGCTTGCCGTTGCCCCAGCGCCGCCAGTACTTGGCGATCGTGATCAGGCCGTTGATGCCGTTCATCTGCATGGCGCCGTCGCCCACCAGCGCGATCACATGGCGGTCGGGATGGGCGAACTTGGCGGCGATCGCATACGGCACGGCGCAGCCCATCGTGGACAGGCCGCCGGAGACGCTGGTCATCATGCCGCGCCGGATCTTCACGTCGCGCGCATACCAGTTGGTGGCCGAGCCCGAATCGCCGACGATGATGCAATCGTCCGGCAGCCGGGGCGACAGTTCCCAGAACACGCGCTGCGGGTTGATCGGATTGGCTTCGTTCATCGCGCGGCCTTCCAGCACGCGCCACCAGCGCTCGACGTTGCTGCGGATGTCGTCCTGCCACTGCCGTTCGGTCTTGCGCTGCAACAGCGGGATCAGCGCGCGCAGCGTTTCGCGCGAGTCGCCGATCAGGTTGAACTCCATCGGGTAGCGCACGCTGGCGCGGCGCGCATCGATGTCGATCTGCACGCCGCGCGCCTGGCCTTCCTTCGGCAGGTGTTCGCTGTACGGGAAGTTCGAGCCCACCATCAGCAGCGTGTCGCAGTCGTTCATCATGTCGTGGCTGGGCTTGGTGCCGAGCAGGCCGATGGTGCCGGTGACGAACGGCAGGTCGTCCGGCACGGCTGCCTTGCCGAGCAGCGCCTTGGCGATGCCGGCGCCGAGGATGTCGGCCACTTCGATCAGCTCGTCGGTGGCGTGCAGCGCGCCGGCGCCGGCCAGGATCGCCACCTTCTTCCCTTCGTTCAGGATGCGCGCGGCCTGCTGCAAGGCGTCCTGTGGCGGCACGTGGCTGCGGGTCAGGGCGCCGATGCCGGAGACCACGGTGCCGTGCTCGCGCGGCGGCTTCGGCACCGCGTCCAGCTCCTGCACGTCGTTCGGGAAGATCAGGCAGGTGACGGCGCGTTCTTCCTTGGCGATGCGGAAGGCGCGGTCGATCAGGTGGCGCACCTGGGCCGGGTCGGTGGCCATGTGCACGTATTCGTGCGCCACGTCCTTGAACAGCGCCTGCAGGTCGACTTCCTGCTGGTAGTCGCTGCCCATCGACATGCGCTTCTGCTGGCCCACGATCGCCACCACGCCCTGGTGGTCGAGCTTGGCATCGTACAGGCCGTTGAGCAGGTGCACCGCGCCGGGGCCGGACGTGGCCAGGCACACGCCCACTTCGCCGGTGAACTTGGCGTGGGCGGTGGCCATGAAGGCGGCCATTTCCTCGTGCCGCACCTGGATGAATTCGATCAGCTCCTGCCGGCCGAAGGCGCCCATGATGCCGTTGATGCCGTCGCCGGGGTAACCGTACACGCGCCGCACGCCCCATTCGCCGAGGCGTTGCAAAAGGAAGTCGCCTACCGTATCCGCCATGTCGTTCTCGCTCGAATAGTCAAGCAAAAATGATATGTCGATGGCCGGACGGCAGGCGCACGCAAGCATTGCAGTGCACCATCGGCTACCTGGCCAGGCCGGTTTAATGCCATGTTCCGGGAGCGAAAAGTGAGCTTTGATGCAACGCAAAACCGTATAACCAGGCAGTTTGAAAACGTTGTTCAAGCGGGACGATCCGCTCAAAAAAACAGCAGAGAGATCGAAAACCGGGTGTATATTGAATCCACAACAACCACGGAACAGGAGACGCAAGATGGATATGGAACCGGACGACCGCACCGGGCGCTATGTTGGCTTCGGTATCAGCCTGGGTGCAGCGATCGGCTGCGCGATCGGTGTTGCAATGGGCAATTTCGCAATGGGCATCGGCCTCGGTGTCGGCGTCGGCAGCGCCGTGGGCGCCGGACTGGCGCGACGGCGACCCTGATCGATCCTGCGACGTGATCACGGCTGCCTCGGCAGCCGTTGTTGTTTCCGCCCTTTCAAAAAACCGGGACGGACCCTGTTTTTGGGGCAATAAAAAGGCAATGGGATGGACGCCCCCTCCGAAACGGCATCGATGTGCCAAAGTGGAAGTGTCAACAAGCCACGATATCGAGGGAGGCGTCATCATGAAGATTACGACAATCGGCATTGACCTGGCAAAGGATGCGTTCCAAGTCCACGGCATAGATGAGCATGGCAAGATTTGTGTGAAGCGGTCACTCAAGCGTAAGGAAATGATGGAGTTCTTCACGCGCACCGAGCCCTGCCTGATCGGCATGGAAAGTTGTAGTGGTGCCCACTATTGGGCGCGGCGGCTTCGCGACGTTGGCCACACGGTAAAGCTAATGGCGCCACAGTTCGTAAAGCCTTACGTCAAGGGGAAC
>NZ_JACHXS010000003.1:0-533214 GCF_014192225.1 Pseudoduganella umbonata
CACCCATACGGCCTCCTGATATACATGAAGTATCTCAACAGGAGATCAGACAGCAGTTCCGGGGAGAAGTTCCCTCAGCTAAAGCGAACAGCGCCTTTCTCATTACACCTGCGTATCCGGGAACGCGTTGGTCGGCTTGGCGCCCCAGGCGGCGTAGAACAGGATGTACAGCTCGCAGACGACGGTCAGCAGGAACGACATCTGCAAACCGTACATGTCGGCCAGCCAGCCCTGCACGACGACCAGCGCGCCGCCGGCGATCGCCATGATCAGCAGGCCGGCGCCCTCTTCCGTCAGCGGGCCGAGGCCGCGGATGCCCAGCGTGAAGATGGTCGGGAACATCACCGAGTGGAACAGGCCGACGGCGATCAGCGCCCACATCGCCGTGGCGCCGGAAGCAAAGGTGGCGACCAGCATCACGACGAATGCGCCGATGGCGGCGCCGGCCAGCACGCGCTCGGCCGAGATCGAACGCATCAGCACGCTGCCGACGAAACGGCCCACCATCATGCCGCCCCACAGCAGGAACAGGTAATGCGAGGCGCGCTCGTGCGTCACGTTGCCGATGTCCGGCTGCGACACGAAGTTGATGAACAGGTTGGCCACGCCGATCTCGGCGATCAGGTAGATGAAGATAGCCGGAATGCCGAACACCAGGTTGCGGTGTTTCCACAGGGAATGTGCACCGCGCTCGTCCTTGGAGACGCGGCGCGACGTCATCGCCGGCAGCGGATAGCGCGCGATGATGACGGCCAGCAACACCAGCACGGCCGCCACGATCAGGTACGGCAGCTGCACGGCCTGCGCATCGGCCAGGCGCTCGGCCTGGGTCAGCACCTGGCCCGCCTCGGCGGTGCCGCTGGTGGAGCGGCCCAGGATCAGGTAGCCGCCGAACAGCGGCGCGAACATGGTGCCCAGCGAGTTGAAGGCCTGCACCAGGTTCAGGCGCGACGATGCCGTCTGCGGCGGCCCCACCACGGCCACGTAGGGATTGGCCGCCACCTGCAGCAGCGTGATGCCGCAGGCGATGACGAACAGCGCGACCAGCGTCACCGCATACGACGGCAGCCGCGCGGCCGGGATCATGCCCAGCGCGCCGGCGGCCATGATGCACAGGCCGACCACCATCGCCTTCTTGTAGCCGACCCGCTCGATCAGCCGCGCCGACGGGATCGACGCCACGAAATAGGCGATGAACCAGACGGATTCGATCAGCGTCGTCTGCGTATAGCTGAGTTCGAACACGCTGCGCAGGTGCGGCAGCAGCGTATTGTTGATGACGGTGATGAAACCCCAGATGAAGAAGAGGCTTGCGAGCAGCGAGAGCGCCGACTTGTAGCTGGCGGGCGATGACGCCTCGCCGGCGAGCGTCGCGCCTGCGGAATGGATTGGGCCGGCCACGAAGGATCCTTTTGTCGGAAGAAAAAAGGCTTATCGTAGGGCGTGTCTTGCCGGATGACCAATGCTTTAAATGATGGCCGCTATATCAATTCATGATATCAATTCATGATCGATCCAGGACATCCCGATCATACCGGTCGGTTTGCCCGCCCACGGTGGCGGCTACTGTTGCGTTCCGACCGGTGCGTGGCGGTGTGGCGAGGCCGACAGGAGTATCCTGCTGCCATGACGCCAGCCTGTGCTGCCGGCGCTCATCGAATCCGGACTCGACATGCCATTCAGGTTCGCCAGCCTGCGCCCCCCTCCGTTCGCGGCCTTGCGCCCCTACCTGGTGTTCATCCTCCTCTGGCCCGTGGCCGGGCTGCTGATCGCCGGTGCCTCATGGCTGTTCCTGCTCAACAACTTCAGCCGCGAGCGGGCAGCCGTCGAGCGCCAGGTGCTGTCCGCCACGCAGAAGATCGCCCAGGACGGCGCGGCGCAGAGCCGGGCGAACCTGGGCATGATCGACCAGGTGCTGACGATGATCCGCGTGCAGTGGCAGGCACTCGATGGCGCGATGAAGCTGGACCAGTTCGGCAAGATGCTGGACCCGTCCGGCGCGCCGCTGCGCATCACCGTGTTCGGCCGCGAAGGGCAGCTGCGGATGACCAATGCCAACGGCCTGTGGTCCGCCGGCGACCTGGCCCAGGTCATGGAACTGCCGTTTTTTGCTTCTCAGCAATTGCGCGCGGCGGACGACATGTTCATCGGCATGCCGCTGCTCGATGAAGCACGGTCGCGCTACACGGTGCGCTTTTCCCGCAAGCTGCTCGACGGCGAGGGCGAGTTCGCCGGCGTGGCCGTGATCTCGATCGATCCGGACAACCTGATCGCCGATTACGACGATGGCCGCCTCGGCACCCATGGCTTCCTGGCCGCGGTGGGCAGCGACGGCACGGTGCGGGCCTTCAAGCTGGGCGAAGCGTTCCGGCGCATCCAGCTGCTGCCGCCGCCGCTGCAACAGGCGCTCACCAACACCAGCGGCAACGCCTACATCCACGGCGCCGAGTTCGGCGACGGCGTCGGCCGCTATGTGGGCTGGCAGGCGGTCGAAGGCTTCCCGCTGATGGTGCTGGCCGGGGCCGACCAGCCGCATGCGCTGGCACTGCTGCGCGAACGCGAGCGCGCTTCGCGCCAGACGGCCGTCGGTGCCTCGGTCGCGCTGCTCATCTTCGTGCTGGTGGGCATGGCGCTGTCCGGCCGGCTGGCCCTGCAGCGCTACCGGCTGACGGTCGCGCAGGATGCCTACCGCAATGCCACCGAGGCCAGTACCGAGGGGTTCTTCATTACCGCGCCGGTCTATGGCGAAGGCGGCGAGATCGTCGACTATGTGACGGTCGACTGCAACGAACAGGGCGCGGCCATGTCGTACAGCACGCGCGAGGAACTGATCGGCAGGCGGGTCTCGACGCTGTCGCGCGAGCTCCCGGTGGAGTCGGCCACCGCGCTGCTGGCGCAGGCGATGGCGCAGGGCAGCGCCGAAGGCGACATCGAATCCGACTTCAGTGGCAAGGCTTCGTGCGTGCGCGTGAAAGTGCGGCGCTCGGGCGACGTGCTGGCCGTGACCTTGCGTGACGTGACGCTGGAACGGGCCCACCTGTCTAACCTGGAACGCAAGAATTTCGAGGATGCGCTGACCGGGCTGCCGAACCGCGCCTGGGTCGGCAAGTGCCTGCCGGAGGCGGTGGCAAGGGCGAAAGCCGGCGGCAGGCTGCTGGCGGTGCTGTTCATCGACCTGGATGGCTTCAAGGCCGTCAACGATACCTTCGGCCACGCCGCCGGCGACGAATTGCTGCAGATCGTGGCGCGGCGCGTGAAAGTGGCGGTACGCCCGGGCGACCATGTGGCGCGGCTGGGCGGCGACGAATTCATCGTGATCCTGGAACAGCTGAACGGCACCGCCGAGGCGGCGCAGGTGGCGGCACGCGTGCTGCAGGCGTTCCACGCCGGTATCGCGATCGGCGCCGGTACCGCGTGCGTGGGCGCATCGGTCGGCATCAGCATGTGCCCCGGCGATGCGCACGACGTCGACACGCTGCTGCGCCACGCCGACATCGCCATGTACGAAGTGAAAACCAGCGGCAAGAACGGCTACCAGTTCTTCGACCCGGCCTTCTATGGCGCGATGCGCCAGCGCAAGCAGCGCGAACGCGAACTGCAGGCCGCCATAGTGGAAAACCAGTTCGTGATGCATTACCAGGTGCGGGTGGACGCGGCGACGCAGCGGGTGGTCAGCCTGGAAGCGCTGGTGCGCTGGAACCACCCCGTCGCCGGCCTGCTGTACCCGGACGAATTCATTCCGCTGGCCGAGGAAACCGGCATGATCGTGCAGCTGGGCGAGCTGGTGGTGGACACTGTGTGTGCGCAGATCGCCGCGTGGGGACGCGAGGGCTGCGCGCCGGTGCCGGTGTCGATCAATGTGTCGAGCCGCCAGTTCAACGAGCGCGACATGCACGCGCTGTTCCTGCAGTCGCTGGAACGGCACGGCATCCCGCCCGAACGCGTGGAGATCGAGCTGACCGAATCGACGATGATCCGCGACCCCGAGCGCACCTCCGAGCGCCTGCAGGCGATGCATGCGCTGGGCATCCGGCTGCTGGTCGACGATTTCGGCACCGGC
Organism: Pseudoduganella umbonata; assembly: GCF_014192225.1. Taxonomy (GTDB): domain Bacteria; phylum Pseudomonadota; class Gammaproteobacteria; order Burkholderiales; family Burkholderiaceae_D; genus Rugamonas; species Rugamonas umbonata. Next base: position 4,061 of record NZ_JACHXS010000003.1, read on the forward strand.
TACTCGTCGCTGTCGATGCTGCAGCAGCTCGATTTCGACCTGCTGAAGGTCGACAAGTCGTTTACGCACCGCCTGGGCCACGACGGACAGGGCGAGATCCTGTTCACCGCCATCATCACGATGGCCCATGCGCTGGGCATGAAGGTGGTGGCCGAAGGCGTCGAGCGCCCCGAGCAGGCCGACGTGCTGGCGCGGCTGCAGTGCGACGAGCTGCAGGGCTATTACATCGCGTCGCCGCTCGATGCGGTGGGCGTGCAGGGAGAGATCCGGCGGCGGCAGGCGGCGTAAAGGGGTGGCTTGAAGCGGGGGTGGCTTGAAGCGGGGGTGGCTTGAAGCGGGAGTGGCTGAAGCGGGGGCGGCTTGAGTCGGCCAATGCGCCCGGACAGCCCGGATCTCAGCCGTTCGACGGCGCGGCGGGCAGCTGGCCGATGGCTGCGAAGCGCGCCAGCTCCTCTTCCGTAAACCCGGCCAGGCGCCGCGCCTCCAGGTTGAACGGGCCTTTCAGCACCGGTGCCCGGTACTTCTCCACCAGCTCGTCGTAGGTGCCGTAGGGTTCCAGCCCCTGCCCTTCGCATAGCCAGCGGTACCAGCGGTTGCCGATCTCCACGTGGCCCACTTCGTCGCGCAGGATGATGTCGAGGATTTCCGCCGCCGCCAGGTCGCCCGCCTGCGCCAGCTTGGCGCGCATCGGCGGCACGGCGTCCAGGCCGCGCGCTTCCAGCGTGCGCGGCACGAGGGCCATCCGGGCGGTGACGTCGCCACGCGTCTTGTGCACCATTTCCCACAGGCTGTCGTGGCCGGGAAAATCGCCGTATGCATGGCCCAGCGTGGCCAGGTGCGCGGCCAGCAGGCGGTAATGCGTGGATTCCTCGTCTGCCACGCGCAGCCAGTCCGCGTAGTACTGCGCCGGCATGCCGGGGAAGCGCCACAGTGCATCGAGCGCCAGGTTGACGGCGTTGAATTCGATGTGGGCCAGCGCGTGGATCAGCATCGCACGCCCTTCCCCGGTCGCCATCGAGCGGCGGCCGACACGCGACGGCGGTACCAGTTCCGGTTTCGCCGGCCGGCCCGGGATCGCCGCCGAATCGGCCAGCACGGCATGCGGATCGAGCGTGCACGCGCCGGCCGCCCAGGCGGCGGCCATGCGCGCTACTTCATCCGTTTTCGCGACCGGATCGGCATCGAGCAGGCAGCGCTGCGCCCAGGCGCGCAGTTCGGGGGATGACGCCATGTGAGACCTCGTGCAGATGCAAAAGGCCGCAGTGTAGCAAAGCGCCAGCCCTGCTGCGTCAACGGCGGGGTACCAGCTTCAGCACGACGCCGGCATTGCCGCGCGTGGAGCCGTCCGCGTTGCCCAGCACGTAGATTTCGCCAGCGGCATCCTGCGCCATCCCCAGCACGGGAATGCCGAGTGGGTCGCGAGGCGGCGCCAGCAGCTGCTCGACCTGGTTGCGCACGCCCAGCGTCAGCAGCTTGCCGGTGCCGTCGTCGCCGACGTAATCGGCGAACACGTACTGTCCGCGCAGTTGCGGAATGGCCTTGCCGTCATAGACGTAGCCGCCGATGACGGCGCGCCGCAGCGTCGGCTGGCCCGCGCCGTCCGCGTGATCGTATTCGGCCACCGGGTCGATCAGGCCGGCCGGGGCGCCGGGGCTCGCCTGGTACACGAAGCCGCCGCTGGTGCCGTTGGCATCGAACAGGAAACTGCCTTCCTTGACGCGCCAGCCATAGTTGCCGCCGGAAACGATGTGGTTGACTTCCTCGATCGCCCCCTGCCCCACGTCGCCGGCCCACAGGGTGCCCTCGGCATCGAACCCCATGCGGAACGGGTTGCGCAGCCCATAGGCGAAAATCTCGTCCGCGCCGTCCCGGTTCACGAACGGATTGTCGGCCGGGATGCCGTAGGCGCCGTTTGCAGCGTTGCTGCCCAGCGGATCGATGCGCAGGATCTTGCCCAGCACGTTGCCGGGTGCCAGGCTTTGCGCGTTGCCTTCCGGTGCGTGCCCGGTACCCTGGTCGTCGCCGGCGCCGCCATCGCCGAGCGAGATGTACAGCATGCGGTCCGGCCCGAACGCCAGTGCGCCGCCGTTGTGGTTGCCCTGCGGCTTGTCAATGCGCATCAGCACGCGCACGCTGGCCGGATCCACCACCGGATTGGCGCTGCCGGGATTGGCCACGCGCCATTCCGACACCACGCTGTGATTGACCGGCGCAGTGCCGGCGGGCAGCGTGGAGAAGTCCGCCTGCCCCTGCACGGGTTCGGACGTGAACAGGTAGAAGCGCCCGTTGCTGGCGTAATCGGGGTGGAACGCCAGTCCCAGCAGGCCCCGCTCGTCGTACATATTGAGGGGGACCAGGCGGCTGCTGACGTCGAGGAACAGCTTCGACACGCCTTTCGTCGCGAAGCCGCGGACCGGCGCTTTCAGTATCCTGCCGACCTGGTCGACGATGTACAGTTGGTTCGGCTCACCCGGCGCGACGGCACCCGCGACGGGCGACGTCAGGTTCGCCAGCAGCGGGCGCACCCCGATGGCGACGGCACTGGCCGGCAACGTGCCGGGAATCGGGTCGGCGAGCGGCGTGTTCTGCGCCACCGCCGCGGGGATGGCGACGGCAAAGGCAAGGAACGCTGCGGCAATGGCGCTTGCGGCGGGTAACGGGCGAATCGGTCTGCGGGTCATGGCGGTCTCCGTCGTGTCAGGGGTATGGATGAGCAGGTGTATGGCAGCGATGCCGGAAAATCATGCGCTACTATTGGTAGTCACACAAGCACGCATTGACTGCCGTGCGCGCAAAGTGTCGAGTTTTAGCCGCGCCATGCATTCGACCGATACGGCTGGTATTACCCGACAGTCACCAACGTTCCCGGACGCAAAAAAAAAGCCGCCCCGAGGGGCGGCTTCGACGGTGACCGGCCTTTCCGGTCAGCGGTCGTTCTTGTGGCTCTGGCGGCCGGCGGCGGCGTGCTGTTCCGGCGTACCGCCTCGCGTGCTGCCGCTGCCGCGGTTGCCCGACTGGCTGTTGCCGCCCGACGAGCTCTGGCGGTTGCCGTCGTTCTTGTGGCTCATCTGGCCGGCGCGGCGCGCCTCTTCCGACGTGAACTCGTGGGCATTGCCCGAGGCGTGGGCCGCGCGGCCGCCTTCGGAAGCAATTTCACGCTGGCGTTGCGGGTCCATCGACGCGAAGCCGCGGTTGCTGGTGCCGCTCTGGCTGTTTCCCTGGTTGCCCGACTGGCTGTTGCCGCGGTTTTGCGTGTGCTGGTTGTTGCCCTGCGGGTTGTTGTTGTTCGAACGATTGGCTGCCATGATGATCTCCTTAAATGTAAAGTTGAACATTGCACATCCATCATGCGACCTGGTAACGCCAAGTCGCTTGAAGGAGCCGCCATGGTAGGCCGGACCGGACTGTTTTTTTATAAGCCCTGCCCTAACGGGCGCGTAGGACTCTGCGCCATTGCCGGGTCGGACCGATCACTCAATGTTTGCAACAGATGATGCAAAGGCGCCGTGCATCGCCTGCCGCAGCGTGCGCAAGTGACATGCGCAGGTGACAGACACCGGTGTTCTGGAAATGTTTCTCAAAAACCGGTGTCTGTCACCGGTCTTCTGGAAATGTTTCAGCGGATTGGGCCCTGCACCGGTTATCCAGAAAGCTTATAGCCAACATCCGAAATCGAAATTGGCCTTATATCTTGGCTTTACGTACCATTCCTTCATCGCATAACGCAACGTCTACAGGGAACCGCCATGAACGCCACGATCGCCGCTACCGCCACCGCCACCGAACGCAAGAGCGGCTCCGCCATCTTCCGTGCAGCCAGCAATCTGTCGGCCTTCATCCGCAACGCCATCAAGCAGTACGGCGCGCCTTACCTGAACGGCCCGCTGCCGCCGCTGTAAATCACGGGATCCGCAATACCGGACAAGACCAGGGTGCCACCCTGGTCTTTTTTTCTTTTCAGAAAGTTATTGCACTGCAGAGAAATAAGCAAAACGAATATTTACCGCCTGAAACTGTGATGACTGGGTTGGTCGAGATATTCGAATTACTTATCACCGGCATGGGAAATCAAAATTGGCCATATATCTTTGGCGCGCGTAAGATTCAACCATCGCAAAAGCAAACGCCAACAAATTCAGGAGCTGACCATGACGACCACCACCGCACCGCGCTTTGAAGCCGCCACCGAAACCTCGGGCTTTGCCCGCCTGGTTGCATCCTTCCTGGCCGAAGTCCGCCGCGCCATCGAACTGGCTGGCGCACCGTACGTGAACGGCCCGCTGCCGCCGCTGTAATCACGGCCGCCGCAAATGAAAAGCCTCCGCAAGCGGAGGCTTTTTTGTTATGGGCGGCAACCGTCAGTGGGCATGCCGTGGCGCCCGTATCCGCACGGCCGGCGCCGGGAACTGTTTTGCTTCGACGGCAAAGCGGTCGCCATCGCGGCGGTTGTCCGGGGCCGTCAGCACCCGCGTGATCACATTGCGCGGCACGCCTTGTGCCGCCATGTACACCCAGGCGTTGGCCGCGCCGCGCTGGGCGTCGACCACCAGTCCCTGCCTGACCAGGGCTTCCATTTCACTGTTTCTTCTCAACTGTCGCTTCATCATTGCCGCTCCATCGGTTGGGATTCCACATCGACTGCCTCAGACGTTTGCCGCACGGTACGGGCAATGCCGGCGTCGGCCCCTATCGGGTTCCGGAACCGGGCGGTGCCGGGACTGATCGCTTGGGGACCGCTGGCATTGAAACGGGCACCGCCGAATGGAAAGTGAAACCGCGGTGCCAGGTGCATGGACAGGAAGGGATTCATTTGCGAGCCTTATGGGTGATTGAACTGCGCAAGAAACGGAATCGCGGGAGCCGCGGGATCTCCCCGCGTCGTGCCCGCTCCGGGACGGGCGCTGGTAGCGCTCGCCGCAGTGTATTCAACATGGTAGCGGCTGGGGGATAAAAAACTGTCATCGATTGTAACCACTGCCTTGCGGAAATGGCCGGGGCGCCGGCCCGGCACTGGATGCGCCGTGCCGGGCGGAACGATGCCGGGGCCGATTCCTGCCGCGGATGCCCTGGCCTGCCCGGCCATGGCGACGGCCAGTACGGGCGCGGCCTCGATGCCTGCCACGGCCACGGCGATGGATGCGGCCCGCACCGGCACGATGCCGGCGCACGACATGGCGAGCATGGCTGCGCCGGCGATCAATACGCTACGGCATGTTCGCTTGCCGGGCGGCCAGCGTGTCGTCGTGCTTGTCCGATGCACCTGCTGAACTCCAATTCGATAACTGCGACGTGAATGGTGTTGTAGAAGTTACCAAACCATGCGGCGTTGCACAAAGAATTAAAAGTGCCATCGATATGCGTGCGGAAGATATGGGCAGCAGGCGGTGCCCGGCGCCCTACAGGCGCTTGCCCTGGTCGACCGGCTGCCCGTTGGCGCGCACCACGTGGCCGGACACCTTGCCGTCCGGCCCGGCGTTGAACTCGACTTCGATCTGGCGTTCCTTCATGAAGAAAGTGTTGGCGCCCTTCGGGTACAGCGTGACGGCGCGCCCTTCGACTTCGACCGACAGGTTGCCGCCGTCGCGCTTGACGTCCAGCGACTTCTGCATGCCGGAGCTGTAGCTGCCGACAAAGCGGTCCAGCTCCGCGGCGGACAGTTCGATCGCCTGGCTGTCGTTGGGAATCGGCTTGTGGTCGTAGCTGATGACGCGCGAGATGGTCCAGCCCTTGTCCGCGCCGCGCAGCCACAGCGTCGAATACAGTGCCTGCCCGACCGGCGCAACCCGGCTGCCGACCGGCCCTTCGGCAAAGGCATGCTTACCGGTGACCAGCGCGCCATAGACGTCCGGCCCCCGGTTCAGCAGGAAGATCTGCACGTCCTTCTCCTGCGCGGAACGCGTGACCGCCACCGCGGGCCGCCTGCCGCAGATATTCTTGCGCACGCTGTCGGTCAGGGCGGCGCGGCCATTGGTCACGCCGCCCTGGTCGTGATAGAACTCCACGTTCTCGGCCGTCAGCTTGTCGAGCGCGGCATAATCGCAGTCGTTGTATGCCTTCCAGTAGGCGGCGTCGGCCGTCTTCACCTCGGCCAGCAGGCCGGGATTGGCGTGGGCCATGAGAGCGGGAGCGGTCAGGGCGATGGCGGCAAGCGAGCGGCGAACAAGGGACATGGCATTCCTGGGAATGATTGATGGAATACGGATAGTAACAACCCGGTGCATCCGACAGGCCTCGATTGCCGCTCAATTGCTTGAGCAAAAAGCCTTGCATGAAGGTAGCCACTGGCGTCATACGGGGACCCTGGCGGCTGTTCGATGTCCGCGGATCTTTCAGCAACAGAGGCGCTGTAATGAAAGGTGCCTGTCACCGGTGGCCGGAGCGCTGATGGCCATGCCGGAACTGCGCACCGTGGTGATTGCCGGGCAGGCGCGCGCGGCCGGCACCGAACAGTTTTTCGCGCAGCGTGCCTTCCTCGTACGCGGTCTTATACAGGCCGCGGCCTTGCAGTTCGGGGATCACCAGCTCGATGAAGTCGCGATAGCATTCGGGCGCCACGGTGCGGGTCAGGTTGAAGCCGTCGAGGTCCGTTTCGGCGACGATCCGTGCGATCTCGTCGGCCACCTGCGACGGCGTGCCGACGATCGGCGCCTGCTGCGAACCGAAGCGGCGCGCGTCGAGCAGCTTGCGGCGCGTGGTCCCCGGCGCGAATCCGCCGCCACGCGCTTCGCCGACCCGGCGCAGCCGGCCCGGGTACAGTGCTTCGAGCTTTTCGTCGGTGATCTCTTCGTCCAGGCCGAAGCGGTCCAGGTCCACGCCGGCGCCGCTGACGAAGTGCGCCAGCGCGCCCTCCGGGCTGGCGTAGGCGAGATATTCGTCGTACTTGTCCCGCGCCGCCCTTTCGTTGCTGTCGACCACAACGGTGAGGTAGGAAAACACCTTGACGTCGTCGCGTTCGCGGCCCGCTTCGACGGCTTCTCCGCGGATCGCGGCAACCATCTTCGCCAGCGCCGGGCGATCCTGGCCGCCGGTAAACACGCACTCGGCGTGGCGGCCGGCGAACGCGTTGCCCCGCTTCGACGCTCCCGCCTGGAACAGCACCGGCGTGCGCTGCGGCGACGGCTCGGTAAGGTTGTATACGTTGTCGACCTTGTAGAACGGGCCGTCGTGACGGATGCGGTGGATCTTCGCCGGATCGGCATAGATGCCGCGCACGCGGTCGTTGACGACGGCGTCGTCTTCCCAGCCGCCTTCGAGCAGCTTGTAGAAGGCATCCATGAAGTCGTCGCCGCGGTCGTAGCGGTCGTCGTGGTCGATCTGCTGCTTCAGGCCGACGCCGCGCGCCGCGCTGTCGAGGTAACCGGTGACGATGTTCCAGCCGACGCGGCCGCCGCTCAGGTGATCGAGCGTGGCGAAGCGGCGCGCGAACAGGTACGGATGCTCGTACGTCAGGTTGGCGGTGACGCCGAAGCCGAGGTGTTGCGTCGCCTGCGCCATCAGCGGTACCACATAGGCCGGGTCATTGACGGGCAACTGCACCGCCTCGCGCGCCGTCACGTCGATGCCGTCGCCGAGCACGTCATAGACGCCGACGATATCGGCCAGGAACACGGCGTCGAACAGGCCCTTCTCGAGCAGTTGCGCCAGCGCGATCCAGTATCCGGGCTTGCGGTAATCGACGGAATTGTCGCGCGGATGCTTCCACAGGCCATGGTGGATATGGCCTACGCAATTCATGTTGAACGCGTTCAGGCGTATCTGCTTCGTCAATCGCTGCTCCCCGGCTGGCTGCGGCCGGCCCCATGCCAGGCCGCGAGGCAGCGTAGCACCCGCCCCCCGCGAACGGGAACGAAGGATTTCGCAGTTGCAAATGCGGATCGTGTTCGATGACATCAGCCCCCAGGGACGGACCCGGTCGGCGGGAAAGTTTCCCGGAAAATGGGGTCCGTCCCCATTTTCCAGGAAACATTTGCCGGATTGACTCGCTAATGCAATCACTCTACACTCCGCACTGGTTGCGCTAACAAAACCAATGCCGGGGGAAGCGAAGAATGGCACCGGCGCCTCATAAAGACGGGAAACGGCGGCGTTGATACACGCTACCAAAGCCCATCGGACAGCGCAGCGAGATGACTTGGAGGATTCGTGAAGCATTCACCTGAGGGGCGGCCGCCGGCCGTCCGTTTGGCATGGCCGCTGCTGGCGGCACTCTGCATGGCCGCGCCGCCGGCCTTCGTCATGACGGCAACGGCGGCGCCGCTGCAAGGGGCCGATACGCAGTCGCCGCGCCAGCGCATGCCGTTCAATGACGGCTGGAAGTTCCACCTGGGCGACCCGGACGGCAACTCGGCGCCCTATCTGTACGACATCCGCCCGGAAGTGAAGGAAACGGCCGATGGCAAGGTGGCCGATGCGATGCCTGAGGAAGCGGCGCGCATCGCGCGCGGCAACGCGCCGCTGCTGAAACCGTGGATCCTCCCCACCGGCAATGCGTTCATCAAGGACCCGGCGAAGCGCTACACGCGGCCGGCCCATGAACCGGCCATCGACGCGCCGTTCGCGAAGGCGGGTTTCGACGACAGCGCATGGAACAGCGTGACGCTGCCGCATGACTGGGCCATCGCAGGGCCGTTCCTCGCCACCGGTCCGTACGGCGGCATGGGCCGCCTGAAGACGTGGGGCCCGGCGTGGTACCGCAACAAGATCACCGTCACAGGCGCGGACGCCGGCAAGCAGGTCTTCCTCGATATCGACGGGGCGATGGCGTATTCGTCGGTCTGGATCAACGGCAGGCTCGCCGGGGGCTGGCCCTACGGCTACAACTCGTTCCGCATCGACTTGACCAGCTACCTGAAGCCGGGCGACAACACGCTGGCGATCCGCCTCGACAACACCGGCGAGTCGGCGCGCTGGTACCCGGGCGCGGGCCTGTACCGCAACGTGTGGCTGACAAAAACCGCGCCGCTGCATGTGGGCCATTGGGGCGTGCAGGTGCGTACCCCGCAGGTGTCGAAGGAATCGGCGCAGGTGGCGTGGAATGTCACGCTGGACAATGCCGGCACCGCGCCGGCCGCCGCCGAAGTCACTACGCAGCTGTATGCGCTGGACGACAAGGGGCGCATCGCCGGCAAGGCGGTGGCCACCGTGGTGTCGCCAACGACCACCGTGCCTGCCGGGGGCAGCGCCACCGTTGCCGGCGACGCCCTCCTGAAGAATCCGCGCCTGTGGGGCCCGGTACCGACCCAGAAGCCGAACCGCTACACGGCGGTGACGACGGTGCGCCACGATGGCCGCGTGGTCGACCGCTACGAGACGCCGTTCGGCATCCGCTCGCTGCGCTTCGACGGCGTGAAGGGCATGTACGTCAACGGCGAGCACGTGCCGGTCCGCGGCGTGAACAACCACCACGACCTGGGCGCGCTGGGCGCCGCCTTCAATGTGCGCGCCGCCGAGCGCCAGCTGGAAATCATGCTGGAGATGGGCATCAACGCCGTGCGCATGAGCCACAACCCGCCGGACCCGCAGTTGCTGGAGCTGACCGACCGCATGGGCATCCTCGTGCAGAACGAGGTGTTCGACTCGTGGGAACGCAAGAAGACGCCGCTCGACTTCCACCTGATCTTCCCCGAATGGCACGAGCAGGACCTGCGTGCGATGCTGCGCCGCGACCGCAACCACCCGTCGATCGTGATGTGGAGCGTGGGCAATGAAGTGGGCGAGCAGTACACGGGCGAGCACGGCGCCGCCATCGGCCGCAAGCTGGTCGGCATCGTCCACGAGGAAGACCCCGATGGCCGCCCCGCCACCACGGCGATGAACTGGGCCAAGCCGGACATGCCGCTGCCGGCCACGATGGACGTGATCAGCCTGAATTACCAGGGCACCGGCATCCGCACGCTGCCCGGCCAGTTCCCGGCCTTCCACGAGAAGTTCCCCGGCAAGGCGATCCTGCATACGGAAAGCGCATCGGCCCTGTCGTCGCGCGGCGAGTACCAGTTCCCGGTGCCCGGCGCGCTGAGCGCCGCGGTGCGGCCCGGCGCCGGCGGCGATCCGAAGACGCAGCAGGTGTCGGCCTACGAACTGTTTGCGGCCGACTTCGGCAGCTCGGCCGACCGCGCATTCGCCTCGCTCGACCAGAACCCGTACACGGCCGGCGAATTCGTCTGGACCGGCTTCGACTACCTGGGCGAACCGACGCCATATTACGGCGCACGCAGCTCGTATTCCGGCATCGTCGACCTGGCCGGGTTCAAGAAGGACCGCTTCTACCTGTACCAGGCGCGCTGGCGCCCGGACCTGCCGATGGTGCACATCCTGCCGCACTGGACGTGGCCGGACCGCGTCGGCGAAGTCACGCCGGTGCACGTCTTCACGTCCGGCGACGAGGCCGAGCTGTTCGTCAACGGCAAGTCGCAGGGCCGGCTGAAGAAGGCGTCGTATGCGTACCGCCTGCGCTGGGATTTCGTGACGTACGAGCCGGGCAACATCGAAGTCGTCGCCTACCGGGAAGGCAAGGAGTGGGCCCGTTCGTCGGTGAAAACGGCCGGCGCGCCCGCCGCGCTGCAGGCCAGCGCCGACCGCGCCACCATTGCCGGCGACGGCAAGGACCTGTCGTTCATCACCGTGCGCGTGACCGACCGGGCCGGCCTGACGGCGCCGCGGGCGAACAACGCGGTGCGCTTCACGGTCGAAGGTCCCGGCGAGCTGGTGGCCACCGACAACGGCGACCCGACCAGCTTCGTGCCGTTCCCGTCGCCGCAACGGCCCGCGTTCAACGGCCTCGTGCTCGGCATCGTGCGCGCCAAGCCCGGCGCGAAGGGCCCGATCACGGTCCGCGTGGCGGCCGACGGCCTGCAGGCCGCCACGGTCGCGCTAAGGAGTACCGGCCGCTGAGTACCTGCAACTGAGCAGCTGCAACTGAGCACCTGCAACCGAGCACCTGCAACCGACCGCCGCCGCGCCACGCCACGCAAACCATTGCAGGCGTGGCGCGGTTGTGTTTTTCTTCCCGATTTGTCATCCTGTTCCCCGCGGTGCCTTTACCTTTCCCCTTTGGCCACTGCAGGGAGCCGACGATCGCTGAAACCATCTCCACCCCGCGCCTGACCCGCACCGCCTTCCTGGCCGGCGCGCTGAACCTGTGCCTGTACCCGGTCCTGACGACGCTGGCCGGCAACGCCATCCTGCTCGGCCTCGAACAGGTCCGTGAAACCCTGGTGGCGTTCGGCGAGCCGGATGGCGCGGGCACGGCCGATCCGCTGGCATCGCCCAGCTACGCGCTGTTCATCGTCGCCCTGGCCTACTGGGCCTTCGCCAGCTGGTACTGTGCGCGCATCATGCTGGGCAGGCGTTTTCCGCGCGACCGCCTGCTCCCATGCATCGACGAACGCTTCGCCGGCTTCACGGGGCGCTGGCTGCCCCGCCTGCTCGGCCTGCTGGGCGTGGCGCCGATCACCGTGTTCTTCATGCTGGCCACGCCGTCGCCGCGCTACTGGCTCGCGCTGGCGGCGGTTGCCGTGGCATTCCTGGCCTTCGTGGTGTTCCGCCGCCAGCTGCCTGCCGCGCATGCCGGCTGGTCGCAACGCGAGGACGACCCCTACCCCCGTTTCGCCGCCCTGAGCGGCGGCGCGGTCGCCACCGTGCTGGCGATGTTCGCCGTGTCGTTCGGCGTGCTGCTGGCCACGGTGATCGGGCGCGAGACGGCGGCGCGCGCGATCGGTTCGCCGGCCCTCGTGCTGATCGCGCTCGGTTCCTGGACGCTGTTCGGCAGTATCGTGCTGACGTACTGGCCGCGCAGCGGCGGCTGGCCATCGCTGGCGCTGCTGCCGTTCGCGCTGGCCCTGGTGCTGTCGTTCTTCAACGAAAACCACTTCGTGGCCGCCGGCGGCGGCGCGCCGGCCGGCACCGATGCGCGCCCGCCATTCCCGGACGACCTGGAAGCATGGAACGCCGCCCGCGGCGCGCGCAGCGGCGATCCGATCTATCTGGTGGCGGCCGCCGGCGGCGCATCGCGCGCCGCGTTCTGGACCGGCGTTGTTTTGACCAGCCTGGAAAACCAGGCACGCGTGCGCGACCGCGAATTCGCCCGCAACGTCTACGCGGTCAGCGGCGTCTCCGGCGGCAGCCTGGGGCTCGCCGCGTTCGTCGCCGCGCTGGCGGCAGAACGGGACACGGGCGCCGATGGCAGCGGCCCGCTGGCGCCGCGTCCGACCGACTTCCTGGCCCGCGATTTCCTTGCGCCGGCGGTCGGCCAGATGCTGTACAGCGACACCATTGCGCGCTTCCTGCCGTGGCCGTGCATCGCATGCGACCGCTCGCGCGGCCTGGAGGAGGCGTGGGCGCGCGACTGGCAGCGCCACAGCCCGGCGCAGGCGTCGTGGTTCAGCCAGCCCCTGCGCGCGGCGGCGCCGATGCCGGGCGTGCTGCCCCGTACGATCTTCAACACGACCACGGTCGGCGACGGCCGGCTGGTGGTGCAATCGGACCTGCGCTTCGTGCCGACCGATGCCTACGACGTCTTCGACGGCGCGCTCGATACGGCACGCCTGACCCGTGCCGCCGCCGTCCACAATTCGGCGCGGTTTACGTATGTGAGCCCGGCGGCGGCAATCCGCCATGCCGACGGCCACACGGTGTGGGACTACGTGGTCGATGGCGGCTATTTCGAGAATTCCGGCGTGGCGGTACTGAATGCGATGATCGGCAAGCTGCAAGGCGGGACGCCGGCGCAGCAGCAGCTGGCGCGGCAGATCGTCGTCATCGTCATCGAGAACGATCCGGCCGGCAGCGCGCAGTGGATCTGCGATCCGAAGCCGCAGCCCCGCTCGCGCAGGCTGCCGATCGCCATGGAACTGAGCGCGCCGGCGTATGCGCTGTACCAGACGCGCTCCGCGCGCGCCCACGCGCTGGAAGCGGAGGCGATCCGGCTGCTGGGCGGCTGTGCGGCCGGCAAGGTGATCGAACTGCGCTATCCGGAGGCGGACCGCAACCGCCCCGGCCATTCCGGCGCCGGCCTGCTGAACGACGATCCGCCGATGAGCTGGTTCCTGAACGCGGCCAGCCGCACGCGCATGGCGACCGTGCTGTGCGGCGACGGCCGCTGGGACCCGCGCGACCTGCTGGCGCGCGAATGGCAGCGCGCGCTGGGCTGGATCGACCGGTCGTCGCCGCGCCCCGGCGTGCCGCGCGGCGATGCCTTCGCGCCGGCCGACATGACGCTTGCCTGCGGCAACCGATAGGCGCAGGCGGGCCCCGGCTATGGCGCGGCGATGCCGTTGCCGGTGGCGGCCCACCAGATGCCGCCATACAGGTGATCCAGATAGTGCCGGTCGCGGTACATGTTGACGTCGTGCCCCAGCGCGGACACGAATACGCGCGCCTTGCGGCCGCCGACGTGGTGGTACCAGCTCACCGGGTGCTCGGCGCCCATTCCGTTCGCCACCTGGCCGGGCCAGATCCGGGTCGGATCGTAAGTACGCTCGTCCACGTTCAGCACCGGCCTGATCGCCACGTTGTGCGGGTTGGCCAGCTCGTACCACTCGTCGCTCCAGATCCACCGCTCGGGAACGCCGAACGTGGCCGGGAAGGCCTTGTCGACGGTGCGCACGACGGCCGTCTGCATCTTCGGGTGGATCGTAAACGAGCGGCCGACCAGCTTTTCGTACCACGGCCATTTGCCGGGCGGGATGATGATCGCGCGATGGACGATGGCGACATTGCCGCCGCCGTCCACGTACTCCTCGAACTTCCTGCGCTGCGCCTCGGAAAACTCTTCGCCGGAGGTGTTCAGCAGCACGATGGCGGAATAGCGCTTCAGGTCGCCGTCCAGCGCCCACAGCTGCGTCGCGTACGTCATCTCGAACGCATGCAGCTTGCCCAGCTGCTCGAAGCTTTCGCGGGCGACGGGAATGTATTCGTAGTGGTATTTGTTCGGCGCCGCCAGCACCAGCAGCCGGAATTGCGGATCGGCCCAGGCAGGGTGGCAGAACGACAGGCAGCAGGCCAGGATGGCGGGGATGGCGAATGGATGCGGGCGCATGGGCAGTCTCGGATGAATGACGGCGTAGCATAGCGCAAGGCCTGCGCCGAAAACAACGGAATCGCGGGCCGCCGGCCACGGTCCTTGCGCGACGGTGAGCGATGGTTGACACTCGTCGTCATTCCCCCGGGCCACCTCGCGCCGTCCGGCGGCCGGCAATGGCACGGCCGGCGCCCCCCCGATCATGGAGGCCGCACCATGCGTGTATTCGTCATCCGGCCATTCGGCACCAAGGAAGGCATCGACTTCGAACGGGTCGACACCGACCTGATCCAGGGCGCGCTGGCGCTGCTGCGCGCCCGCGGCAGGCCGGTCAGCGGCGGCGGCACCGGCCTGATCAGCCAGCAGGGCAATATCCGCGACGACATGTTCCGGCTGATCGCCCTGTCCGACCTGGTGATTGCCGACGTGTCGATCCACAATGCGAACGTGTTCTACGAACTGGGCATGCGCCACGCGCTGCGGCGCGGCCATACGTTCCTGATCCGCGCCCAGTCCGAGGTGCCCTACCCGTTCGACCTGCAGACCGATCGTTACTTCATCTACGATGCCGCCGACCCCGGCGCGCGCGTGCCGGCGCTGGCCAGTGCGATCGAGTCGACGCTGGCTGCCACCAGGCCCGACAGTCCGATGTTCCTGCTGCTGCCCAGGCTGGCGCCGCATGGCCGCGGCCAGCTGGCCATGGTGCCGCCCGGCTTTCGCGAGGAAGTCGAACGCGCCCATAACAGCGCGCTGTTCGGCAAGCTGCGCCTGCTGGCCGACGAGGCCAGCGCCTTCGAATGGGACCAGGAAGGCTTGCGCCTGGTGGGCGACGCGCAAATCAGGCTGCGTGCCTACAACGGCGCCCGCGATACCTTCGAGCGCCTGCAGCGGGCCGGCGACGACGACACCTACGCGGACCTGCGGCTGGCAACGATCTACCAGCGGCTCGCAATGGCCGAACCGCAACACCGGACCGATCTGGTCACGCGTTCCGAACAGGCGCTTGCCCGCGTGCTGGCCGGGCCGGTGCCCGGCGGCGACTGCGTGGAAGCCTTGTCCCTGTCTGCCAGCAACCGGAAATCGGCCTGGATCGACCAGCTGGATGCGGCGCCGGCGCAGCGGCAGCAGGAGGTCACGCTGCGCTCGGTCCATTTCGAGAACATGCTGGCGCTGTACCTGAAGGCAGCCGGGCGCGACCTGAACGGCCATTACGCCGCCATCAACGCGCTGGCCGCACTGAAGATCCGCGTCGCCCTTGCCGCCGCCCATCCCGGGATCTGGAGCGCCATGTTCGACGACGAAGCCACGGCGCATGCGCGCCTGACGTCCGCACGGCTGCTGGCCGAGCGCCTGGCGGCAACGCTGTGCCTGGCCCTCGGACTCGATGACGCGATGGACAGCCGTGCGGCCGAACCGGATCCCTGGCTGCTGTGCAGCCGCGCCGATTACCTGGTGCTGACGCCGCCTGGCCGCCCGGCGCAGATCGAGCGGGCCTACCGCAAGGCATTGACCGGCGCCGACCGTTTCGCGCTGGAAGCCACGCGCCGCAACCTGGCCCTCTACCGGCGGCTCGGCCTGTTCGAGCCGGGGGTCGGCGCGGCGCTGGACGTCCTCGACGAGCTCGCGGCGGCCGCGCCGCCGGTACCGCCGGCGCCGTCGAAAGTACTGCTGTTCACCGGCCACATGGTCGACGGCGAGGACCGGCCGCCATCGGCGGCGCGTTTCCCCCGCACGGATGCGGCCTGCGAACGGGCACGCGGATTGATCCGGGATGCGGTGCAGCGCGAAATCGCCGACTGCCGCGGCACGGTCCTCGGCATTGCCGGCGGCGCCTGCGGCGGCGATACGCTGTTCCACGAAATCTGCCTGGAACTCGGCGTGCGCACCGAACTCTACCTGGCGCTGCCACCGGACCGGTTCGAGGCATGTTCGGTGCGCCGCGGCGGCGCCGGCTGGGTGAAGCGCTACCGCATCCTGGCCGGCCAGCTGCCCACGCGGATACTGCAAACCGCCGAGCCGCTGCCGGCCTGGCTCGTCGACAGGCCGGACTACGACCTGTGGCAGCGCACCAACCTGTGGATGCTGTACAGCGCCCTCGCCACCGGCGCCCGCGACCCGGTGCTGATCGCCCTGCACAACCGGCAGGCCGGAACGGAAGGCGCAGGCGGCACCGCGCACCTGATCGACGAGGCGGCGCGCTGGGGTTTCAGGCCGGTGGAGCTGGATGCCGCGGTGTTGCTGGACTCGTGACCGTGAGGCCCTAGCGCGCCGGCCCCGGCACGCCAAGCGTTCCCAGTACTTCCAGGCCGCCATCCGCCCTGGCCCGCGCCACCACCATCTCGCCCTGCGCCAGGCTGGTGCCGGTCAGCGCGCGCACGTTGACGTCATGGGTGACCAGCACCAGGTTGCCGGGCTCGCGCCAGGCGGCGGCGTACTTGCGCGCGGAAGCGACCTTGCGCTCCGCCACCGCATCGTCCTCCTGCCAGATCGAATCCACCATGTCGGCCGGCTCGGCGCGGCCGAACGCGAGCTTCGCGGTCTCCACGCAGCGGCACCAGCGGCTGGTCAGCACGCGGCCGACCGGCACCGCGTGCCGGCGGAATGCCGCGCCGATCGCCTGCGCGTCGGCACGGCCCGCGGGCGACAGGTTGCGCTGGGTCGCGCAATCGCCGAGCCTGAAGCCGGCCGGATCGCCGATGCCGGGCGTGGTGACGGCATGGCGCATCACCACCACGTGGCCCCCGCCGGACAGCCGCTTCCACAGGCCGGCTTCGTCCGCGCCGGCAAGCGGTGTGTGCAACGACAACGCGGCCAGCACTCCGATGGCCGGTGCCCCAAGGCTCCGCAGTCCTGATTTCAGCGAACGCAACATGTCGACTCCCGAAATGACCTGATCCACTCACCATGATGAGCGATGGACAGCGGGTTTGCCGCCCGCCACGTCGTAATATATCAGCGCCCGGTATTAGCCCACCCGACATCTGCCCACTCGATCCACTGTTCATTCGCCACCATTCATGACCTTTCATCCCGGCTGCCTCGCCCTCGGCCTCGCCCTGCTGTCCAGTGCTCCGGCTTTTGCCACCGATTTTGCCACCGATCACGCCACCGGTTTCGACCTGAAGGCCGGCCGCGCCGTCGCCGCCGTACTGGCGGAAGACGATGCGACGATGCGGCTCGCCGCCGATCTCGTACGGCGCGACCTGCAGGCCGTCGGCGGCGCGCCCGCTGCCCGCGCCGCCAGGCTGGCGGACTGCCGCGAAGTGTGCGTCGTCATCGGCCGCCACGATTCGCCGCTGCTGCGCGAGATCGCCCGGACCGAAGGCCTCGACTTTGCCGCGCTGGCCGGGCAGTGGGAACGGTACCAGCGCGTGGGGATCGATTCGCGTGCGCGGCCGGGCACGCGCCTGCTCGTGATCGCCGGGTCCGACGCGCGCGGCGCCGTGTTCGGCGCGGTCGACCTGACGCGGGAGATCGGCGTGTCGGCATGGGAGTGGTGGGCGGATGTAAAGCCGAGGACGGCCGACCGCATCGCCGTGCGCGGCGCGAAGATCCTGTCCGACGCGCCGTCGGTGCGCTACCGCGGCATTTTCCTGAACGACGAGGACTGGGGCCTGCAGCCATGGGCGGCGCAGACCTTCGACCCGGCCAGGGATATCGGCCCGGCCACCTACGCGCGCATCTTCGAACTGCTGTGGCGCCTGAAGGCCAACCTGCTGTGGCCGGCCATGCACGATTCGACGAAGCCCTTCTACCAGGTCCCCGGCAACGCGCAGGCGGCAAAGGATTACGCGATCATCGTCGGCACGTCGCACGCCGAGCCGATGATGCGCAATAACGTGCGCGAATGGAACAAGGGCGACGGCGACTTCAACTTCTTCACCAACCGCGCGGCGATCGCCCGCTACTGGAAAACCCGCGTCGATGAAACGACCGGCGCCGAAGCGTTCTACACGATGGGCATCCGCGGGGTGCACGATTCGGCGATGGAAGGTGCCGACACGATCGACGAGGCGCGCGCCGGCGTGACCGACGCGATCGCGCTGCAGCGCAGGCTGCTGGCCGATGCGTGGCGCAAGCCGCTGCCGCGGATCCCGCAGGCGCTGACCGTCTACAAGGAAATGCTGGACATCTACAACAGCGGCCTGCGGGTGCCGGACGACATCACGCTGGTCTGGCCCGACGATAACTATGGCTACCTGCACCAGCTCAGCACGCCGAAGGAAGCGGCGCGCAGTGGCGGCACCGGCCTGTATTACCACATCTCCTACTGGGGCCGCCCGCACGATTACCTGTGGCTCGCCACCACGCCGCCAGGCCTGCTGCGCGACCAGCTGCAGCGCGCCGTGGCCACCCGGACCGACCGCCTCTGGGTGCTCAACGTGGGCGACATCAAGCCGGCCGAATACCTGACCCAGTATTTCCTCGACGCGGCCTTCGACAAACGCCAGCTCGACCGCCCCGCCGCCGGCCACATGGGGGAATGGTTCGCGCAACAGTTCGGCGCCGCGCAGGCCCCGGCCATCGCCGACATCATGCGCGAGTTCTACGCGCTGGCCTGGGAGCGCAAGCCCGAATACATGGGCTTCTCGCAGACCGAGCCGACGACGCCGACACGCCAGGCCGACTACCTCCAGTCGGGCGGCGAGGAAGCCGAGCAGCGGCTGGCACGCTACGAGGCGCTGGCGCTGCGCGCGCAGGCGATCGGCGCCGCGCTGCCGGCCGACCGCAAGGATGCCTTCTTCCAGCTGGTGCTGTATCCGGTGCGGGCCAGCGCGAACCTGAACGCCCGCATCCTGAAACTGGACCTGGCGGCGCAGTACGCGCGCATGGGCCGGCCGTCGGCGCAGCATTACGCGAGCGCCGCGAAGGCGGCGCAGGCTGCCATCGCCGCCGACACCGCGCACTACAACGCGCAGGCC
The DNA here is from genome assembly GCF_014192225.1 of Pseudoduganella umbonata. Classification (GTDB taxonomy): domain Bacteria; phylum Pseudomonadota; class Gammaproteobacteria; order Burkholderiales; family Burkholderiaceae_D; genus Rugamonas; species Rugamonas umbonata. Next base: position 23,000 of record NZ_JACHXS010000003.1, read on the forward strand.
GGCGGCAAATGGCGCGGCATGATGGATGCGGCGCCGCGCCGCCTGCCCGTGTTCGCCGAGCCGGTGTTCCCGGCCTATGGCGCACCGTCGCGCAGCGATTGCGGCCTGGCTTTCCCCTCGCCGCTGTCGGCGCAGGGCGGCGCACTGTGGTTTACGCGCGGCGTGCCCGAGACGAAAACGCTGACGGTGATCCAGTACGCGGCCGCGCCGCTGCGCTGGTCGGCCGGCAAGGTACCGGCCGGGCTGCGCCTGTCGCACGATGGCGGTACGCTCGATGCCGCCAACGGCTACGAGCAGCGCATCGCCGTCGCGTATGACGGCAAGGGCGACACGAACGGCCTGCAGATCGGCTGCGGCGGCCAGCGTCTAACCGCCCGCGTGCAGGTGGCGCCCGGTGCCGCGATCGCGACCGAGCACGAACGGATCATCACGCTGCCGGCTACACTGGCCAGCGCACCGGGCTGGACGCCGGTGGAAATCGGCAGCTTCGGCATGGCGCAACGCGCCGACCTGGCACTGCCCTCGCGCGACGATCCGGCCGGCGCACCGGCGCTGGACTATCCGTTCCACAGCCACACGAAAGCCGGGGCGCGGCTGCGGATCGTGGCCGTGCCGGTCCACGCGCTGACCTCGGCCAGCAAGCTGCGCATCGCCGTCTCGCTCGACGGCGAGGCGCCCGTGACACTGGACTTCGGTACCGTGGGCCGCAGCGACGAGTGGAAGCGCAACGTGCTGTCGAACAGCGCCGTGCGCACGCTAGCGCTGCCTGCGCTGGCGCCCGGTGCGCACCGGCTGCGTGTGCAGGCGCTGGACCCCGGTTTCGTGCTGGACCGGATCGAGGTCGTGTTCGATGGTGCGCCGCAGTTCTACGGTGCGCCGCCAATCCCGGCGCCGCCGGCAGCGGCCGCGCGCTGAACCTCGCGGCGCACCTTAGATACCGCTTAAGTACATACCGTTTATACCGTTACTTCATGCAGCTGCCTATATAATCGGCGCGGCTCCTGCGTGCTGCGGCACGCGAATGCCTGCAACCGTGCAGGCGATGTTCAACCTGCCCCCTGCCGGGGCAAAGACCGGTGTGACACCATGAAAATCCGAAGCAAGGAAACGCTGCGCGAGCGGCGCCGCCTGAATTTCCGCTCGACGACTGAACTGATGGCGCGGCGCAAACGCCTGCGCAACCGGCTCAGCCTCGTACTGGCCCTGGGCGCGACGCTCGGCACGCTGCTGTTCAAGTTCGAATAAGGCGCGAGGCGGATACTCCCGGCCACGCCGCGGCCGGGGCGGCCGGCCGGGCGGCGCAGCGCCGCCCGCCTCACGCTAGCGGTGCAGCTCGCCAGCCCGCTCCGGCTGGTACACCACCTCCACCACCTTCACCTGGAAGGTCGCGCCGTCGGGCCGGGTCCATTCGATGCTCTTGCCCTCCTTCAGGCCCAGCAGCGCACTGCCGACCGGCGTCAGGATCGACAGCCTGTCGCCGCTGCCGTCCATGTCCTTCGGATAGGACAGCACCATGTCGCGCGCTTCGGCGGCATCGTCGAGCACGAAGCGCACCCGCGAGTTCATGGTCGCCACGTCCGGCGGCATGTCTTCCGGTTCGACCACCTGGGCGCGCGACAGCTCTCCCAGCAGTGCCTGCTGGGCCTGGGCCTGCGCGGCCGGCAGCGCATCGAGCAAGGCCTCCAGGCGATCCATGTCCAGCGACGATACGACGATTTTCGTTTTCATGACTAACTCTGCAATAGTGGCCCGGCCGTCGGCCGGGCAGGATGAATCGGTTTCGCCCACGTCAAGCAGGCGGCATTGGCAGGGGTGATGGGGCCCGGGAGGCCAGCTGGCCGGCGGCCGGCTGGGAGTTCCTCACCGAGCCCCGGAGAGCCGGGCGAAATCTCGCGAGCGCAGCGCCAGCGCGGGCGCAAGGGGAGCCGGGAGCGGCAGGGAAGACAGGAATGACGGGGACGACAGCGAACCTCCCTCGTTCAGGGGCGAACCATGAAGCCGGCGAAGACGGAATGGGTTCGTTGTCAGCATGTGTCCCGATTATACACACGGGCATTTTTTGCCGGGGCGGCTTCGCTGCGGGATGTCCGAATGTCACGTATCATCGCGTGTTTTGCCAACGGTTTACCCCCGAAGAACGATGAATCCAGCCCTGTCTCCCGATGTCCGCCCGTTCTTTGCGCGCCCGCGTTCCGTCTTCCTGGTGGCAACGCTGTGCTGCCTGCTGTGGGGCAGCTCGTACCCGTCGATCAAGAGCGGCTACGAGCTGCTCGCCATCGCCCAGCACGACGTGCCGTCGAAGCTGATCTTCGCCGGCTACCGCTTCCTGATCGCCGGCCTGTGCCTGGTGCTGCTGGCCATCGCGCTGCGCAAGCCGGCGCTGCGGCTGACCGGGCGCCAGCTGGGCCAGCTCACGATGCTGGGGCTGGCGCAGACCGGCCTGCAGTACGTGTTCTTCTACATCGGCCTGGCCTACACGACGGGTGTGCGCGCGTCGATCCTGAATGCCACCACCACTTTCTTCAGCGTGCTGCTGGCACACTTCATCTACCGCAACGACCGGCTGTCGCCCCGCAAGGCCGCCGGGTGCCTGCTCGGCTTCGCCGGCGTGGTGGCGGTGAACCTCGGCAGCGGCGGCTTCGATATCGCCTTCACCTGGCAGGGCGAAGGCTTCATCGTGATCGCCGCGTTCGTGCTGTCCGCCGCGTCGATCTACGGCAAGCACGTTTCCGGCGGCATGGATGCGATGGTGATGACGGGATGGCAGCTGGCCATCGGCGGCGCGGCGCTGCTGGCCGGCGGCTACGCGACCGGCGGCACGATCGGCAACATGACGTTCGCGCCGGCGCTGCTGCTGGCCTACCTGGCGCTGCTGTCGGCCGTGGCATTCACGCTATGGAGCCTGCTGCTGAAACACAACCCCGTGGGCACGGTCAGCGTGTTCGCGTTCCTCATTCCCGTGTTCGGCGCGGCGCTGTCGGCGCTGTTCCTGGACGAGAGCATCCTCGAATGGAAGAACCTGGTCGCGCTGCTGCTGGTCTGCGCCGGAATCTGGCTGGTGACGCGGCCGCCCCGTTGAGCGGCATGCCGTTGATTGACATGCCGTTGAGTGGCATACCGTACACTGACTAGCAAGTCCAACTTGACTTTTGGTTAACATTGACGGATGCTGCTTTGCACCATGAACAAGGAGGAACCACATGCATCCGCTCGACCGTCGGCTCGATCGCCGGCTCGATAACGACCTGGCCCGCGAAATCGATCGCGCCATTTCCATAGAGAATATGGAAGGTTCGTTGAAAGCATGGTCGCACCTGGTGCAGGTCGGCCTGTCTCCGAATGCGATCCGCCGCGTGCTGGCGCTCGATAGCGGCGCTCGGCGGCGGCGGCGCGCAGCCATCCCGTTCCGGGAAGCCGAGCCCTGAGCGCCGGCGTGCCTTGTGCGCGCACAAAAAAAGCCGCGCGGACCTTCCGGCCCGCGCGGCTTTTTCAGTAGCGAACTTCAGCGCAGCACTTCAGGTCAGGCCGATACCACGCCCGCACCCGCCGACGCCTTGCACACGTAGATCGTGGCGCCCTGCCCGTTCGGACCCGGATACTCCTTTTCGACCGCGGCGCGCACCGGCGCCACCTGCGCTTCCGGCACCAGCGCCACCACGCAGCCGCCGAAGCCGCCGCCGGTCATGCGCACGCCGCCGGTGTCGCCGATCACGTTCTTGACGATGTCCACCAGCTGGTCGATCAGCGGCACGGTGATCTCGAAATCGTCGCGCATCGACGCGTGCGACGCGGCCATCAGCTCGCCCATGCGCGACAGGTCGCCCTGGCCCAGCGCCGTATTGGCGGACAGCACGCGAGCGTTCTCCGACACGATGTGGCGCGCGCGCTTGAGCGTGACGGCATCGAGTTCGCCGCCGCGCGAATCGAGCATCGCCTGGTCGACGTCGCGCAGCGCCTTCACGCCGAAGTGGCTGGCGGCCGCCTCGCACTGCTTGCGGCGGGTGTTGTACTCGCTGTCCACCAGGCCGCGCTGCACGTTCGAATTGAAGATCATGATCGCCGCGCCGGCCGGAATCGGCACCGGCGTGGTTTCCAGCGAGCGGCAGTCGATCATCAGCGCATGGCCCTCGACGCCGGAGGCGGAAATGATCTGGTCCATGTTGCCGCACTTGGTGCCGACGAAGTTGTTCTCGGCGCGCTGCGCGGTCAGCGCGATGTCGATCGGCGACACGTCCTCGAAGCCCGGCAGCGTCGCGAACAGGCGGCCGATGGCCACCGTCAGCGAGGCCGACGACGACAGGCCGGCACCCTGCGGCACGTCGCCCGACACGACGATGTCGAAGCCCTGCAGCGGCAGGCCGCGCTCGACCATGTCGCGGATCACGCCGCGCACGTAGTTGGCCCACATCGGCTCGTCGCGGCGCTCGATCGGCGCATCCAGCGAGAACTGGTCCTCGGCGCCCGCGTAGTCGGCCGCCACGATATGCACGATGCGGTCGTCGCGGCGGCGCGCGGCGATCACGGTGCTGTAGTCGATCGCCGCCGGCAGCACGAAACCGTCGTTGTAATCGGTATGCTCGCCGATCAGGTTGACGCGGCCGGGTGCCTGCACCACCACTTCGGGTGCGGCACCGAACTTGTTTTCGAACGCGGTGCGGGTATGGTTAATCAGCGTTTCGCTCATCAGGATCTCTTCTTGTTTGCGTTGCTTAGTTGGATGGCTTGTTCGGGGTTACTGGCGCTGGAGATAGTGTACATCCGGCAGTGCGCGCAGCTGCGCGGCAGCCTGTTCCGGCGTCAGGTCGCGCTGCGCCTCGGCCAGCATCTCGTAGCCGACCATGAACTTGCGCACCGATGCGGAACGCAGCAGCGGCGGGTAGAAGTGGGCGTGCAGCTGCCACGGCTGCGTATCGCCCGCATTCCCGTCCACGTCGTATGGCGCACCGTGCCAGCCCATCGAGTAAGGGAACGAGGTCTGGAACAGGTTGTCGTACTTGATGGTCAGCTGCTTCAGGGCCACGGCCAGGTCGGCGCGCTGTTCCTTTGTCAGCTCTTCCAGGCGCTTGACCTCGAAGCGCGGCAGCAGCAGCGTCTCGAACGGCCAGCTGGCCCAATACGGCACCACCGCCAGCCAATGCTCGGTACTGACGACGGTGCGCTCGCCGGCGGCCGCCTCGCGCTCCACGTAGTCGAGCAGCATCGGCCGGCCGTTATCCTTGAAGTAGGCGCGCTGCTGCACGTCTTCCTTGGCGGGGGAATTCGGGATGAAGCTGTTGGCCCAGACCTGGCCGTGCGGGTGCGGATTGGAGCAGCCCATCGCCTGGCCCTTGTTCTCGAACACCTGCACCCACGGGTAGGTCTTGCCCAGTTCCCCGGCCTGCGCGCACCAGGTGTCGACTACCTGCTCGAGCCCCGGCAGATCCATCTCCGGCAGCGACTTGCTGTGGTCCGGCGAGAAGCAGATCACGCGGCTGACGCCGCGCGCGCTGGTGTTCTGGAACAGCGGGTCGGTGCTGGCCGGCGCGTCCGGCGTATCGGCCATCAGCGCGGCGAAGTCGTTCTGGAAGACAAACGTGCCCTTGTAGTCGGGATTGACTTCGCCGTTGACGCGCGTATTGCCGGCACACAGGTAGCAGTGGGGATCGTGCGCGGGTTTCGGGGTATTGTCGACCGCTTCCTGCTGGCCCTGCCAGGGGCGCTTGGCGCGGTGCGGCGAAACGAGCACCCACTCGCCGATGAGCGGGTTGAAGCGACGGTGTGGATGGTCTGTGGGATTGAACATACGGCTCCTGTTTTTGTGGCTTGCTGTGAGACTGTATCGAGACTGTATCGATACCGGGCGGTTCGCGGCGCACCATGCGGCTCGCCGGTGTCAGCAGGCGAACGGGGGCGGATGTGCCGGAAAACCGGGCGCGACCCGGCATGATAGCGCGTTGCGCGCAATCATGAATCCGGGCCGCGTGATGTGTGCGGGCTGGCGGGCTAGATTACCACCATGCTCCGTAGACGGCGATCAGGATCGCGCAGATGATGGCCGAGCCGATCGCGAAGCCGCGCTCGACGCGGAACATGCCGGTATCGACGATCATCCGCCTGGCCTCGCCGGAGACGGCCGAGGTCTTGCTGATCAGTACCATGCCGGCGACGACGACCCAGAACACGATGAACATGCGGTCCAGGAACGGGATCTCGTAGACGCCCGTGCCGTTGTCGACGGCGAAGCCGATCGGCGCCAGGAACGACAGGTCCATCATGCCCGGCAGGAACTTCAGGATGATCGACAGCACCAGGCCGCCAACGGTCGCGAACATGGCCGCCGCGTGCGTGGTCTTCTTCCAGAAGAAGCCCAGCAGGAACATCGCCAGGATGCCCGGCGACACGAAGCCGGTGTATTCCTGGATGAAGGCGAAGCCGCCCTTCTTGTCGATGCCCAGGAACGGCGCGATCAGCGCGGCGATGGCGATCGACACCATGACCGTCAGGCGGCCGACCCAAACCTGCTTCTGCTCGCTGGCGGTCTTGTTGAAGTGCTGCTTGTAGATGTCCAGCGTGAAGATCGTCGCGATACTGTTGGCCTTGCCGGCCAGCGACGCCACCACGGCGGCGGTCAGCGCGGCAAACGCGATGCCCTTGATGCCGGTCGGCAGCATGGCCAGCAGGGTCGGGTAGGCGCGGTCAGGATTCAGCTCGCCGCCGACGCGCATCGAGTCGCCCAGCGCGCCGGACTTGTCCAGTGCGTAAGCGGCGATACCTGGCAGCACCACGATGACCGGCATCAGCAGTTTCAGGAACGCGGCGAACAGCAGGCCTTTGCGGGCCGTCTTCAGGTCCGCGCCCAGCGCGCGCTGCGTGATGTACTGGTTGCAGCCCCAGTAGTTCAGGTTGACGATCCACATGCCGCCGATCAGCGTCGTGAGGCCCGGCAGGTCCATGTAGTTCGGGTTGCCGCGGTCGAGCACCATGTCGAAGTGCTCGCCGGCACGCACGAACAGTTCGCTGGCGCCGGCGATCGAGCCGCTCTTGCCGCCCAGCGTGGCGACCAGGTCCAGCGCGATCCACGTGGTGACGAGGCCGCCGACGACCAGGCACAGCACCTGGATCACGTCCGTGTAGCCGATCACCTTCATGCCGCCCAGCGTGATGATCGCGGCGAACACGGCCAGGAAGATCATGCAGGCGAACACGTTGATGCCGGCGACGCTGGAAATGGCCAGCGCGCCCAGGTACAGGATCGACGTCAGGTTGACCACCACGTACAGGCCGAGCCAGAACAGCGCCATCGTCGTCGCCACGGCCTTGCCGTAGCGCTGTTCGAGGAACTGCGGCATCGTGTAGATGCGGTTCTTGAGGTACACGGGCATGAAGAACACCGCGACGATGATCAGCGTGGCCGCGGCCATCAGTTCATACACGGCGATCGCCATGCCGATCTTGAAGCCGGAACCGCTCATGCCGATGAACTGTTCGGCGGAGATGTTGGAAGCGATCAGGGAGGCGCCGATGGCCCACCAGGTCAGCGAGCCTTCGGCGAGGAAGTAGTCATGCGAAGCCTGGCCGGAAGTACTTTTTTTCCGGCGGTAGATCCAGATGCCGTAGCTGGAGATGACGATGAAGTAAAACAGGAAGACAAGCGTGTCCAGGGTCGAAAATTGATTCATCGGAATATTTTTGAGTGTGTCTCTGGTAATGGGCGGTCTTGGATTCCGCCCTGCTTCTACTTATTGGGACCCCGGTCCGGCCTACGCTCATGGCCGGCTCCGGTGCCTTTTCCCCATGCGGCGACAGGATGCACCACGCAGTGCACCCATCGGCGATCGCGACCCGAAACACTCAGCAGGTTGATTGCTGCAACGCGCATTTGGTCATTGTTGCGATAGCGCTAACTATACCATGTGCAACTACATTGCAGAGTCAAAAAATGTAGTTGAAACCGATTCCACCAGTGCGCCGGGAGCGCATTGTGAAAAATTACTACGCCGTCCGGTCATTCTCGCTCCTGCGAAAGCCCAACGGCGCCAGTGCCGATCACTACTGGTGAGCGAAGATGCTTGCCGGATCCGGACTCCGCCGGCACGGGCGAGATGGCGGGGAAGCCTCAGGTAGCCACGCGTACCAGTTCGGGCACGCCGCTCAGCACAATGCCGCGCACGCCGTTGCGGCCGTTGTGCTTGACCGCATACAGCTGGGCATCGGCGGCGCCGACCAGCGCTTCGGCCGACGCCGGCAGGTGGGGATGCTGCGCCGGCACGCAGGCGATACCGAAGCTGGCGGTTGCGGAGGCCGTGACGCCGTCGCCGATGCGCGTGGCGCTGGCGGCAAACGCGGCGCGGATGCGCTCGGCCAGCGCCAGCGCGCCAGCCAGCTCCGTCTGGGGCAGCACGACCAGGAACTCCTCGCCGCCGTAGCGCACCACGCGATCCACCGTCTCGCGCGTCATCGCCCGCAGCAGGCCGGCGAAATCAGCCAGCACCCGGTCGCCGGCCGCATGGCCGTGGGTATCGTTGATGCGCTTGAAATGGTCGATATCGCACAGGATCACCGACAGCCCGGTGCCGTAGCGGCGGGTACGCGCCAGTTCGGCATCCAGCAACCCCTTCTGCAGGATGCGCCGGTTGTGGCAGCCCGTCAGCGGATCGCGGTCGGCCATCTGCTGCAGCAGGATGGCCGAGCAGAACTGCTCGCGCAGGCCGAGATGGAACCGGCGCGCCGCGATGTAGCCGAGCGTATTGGCCAGGATCAGCAGCAGCACCAGGGTCAGCAGGTCGTCGGCCCGCAGGTTGCCCTGGAACGCCAGCATCGCGCCGAACACGGCACTGGAACCGGCCCCGATCGCGACCGTGTAATGGATACGGTTGGGGAAATTGACGTAGACCGCCATCAGGATCAGCGCCTGCGACATGACGTTCCATGGCAATGTCTCGGGCTGGTACCAGCACACCACCATGAACACGGCAAGTGCGACGACGAGCAGCGCGCTGGAGGCGCTGTTCGACAGCGCGATGGAATCAGGCCGGCGACGGATCGCGTAAATGCCGCCCAGCGCCACCAGCGCCACCAGCACGCGCAGGGCGACCAGCGCGAAGGCGGTAGCGGTCGGGCCGAGCGTGGCGATGTCGGTGGCGCCGAACACCACGTAGAACACCGCGGCGCAAAGCAGGCTGATCTTCAGCTGACCATTGCGTTCCGGCAGCGTGTGGGCGATGAAACGCGCCTCGCAGTCCGGATCGGTGAATTCGGCACGCCGGCGGTCGATAATCAGGCTGGAGTCGGGCAGGTCTTCGAGGGGCACAGGGGTCGTTCCGGCAATAGTACGGGTCGTGAGCCCGCACGATCGCAGCCGGACGAACATCCGGCATCCCCACTTCCACATCGGACGACATCAGGGCTGGCGCGGCGGGCTGCGCCAGGCTCCTATTTTAACTCAATAGGAAGTTTTATTTCCGTATGGCATTAATTTATTTGCCGGGCCGGATGTCGAGTGGCGCGCAACATACACCGCTCATCCCCGCCCCGCCCGGCAAGTGCCCTCCCGTCCTCCTGCGGGACGCGGCATTGCAGTCCACGGTACTACAGTCCCCGGTACACCAGCCCCACGGTGACCCGCCGGCCCGCGTAGGCATAGTTCTGCAGGTACGGCGTGCCGTCGCTGTAGCCGGTCGAGGCGATGCTCCGGGTTTCCGTCTGGTTCGACAGGTTGCGGCCCTCGACGAACAGTTCCAGCTCGGGGCGCAATTTATACGAGATGCGCGCGTCGATGAAGCGGGTCGCATCGCGGATGTTCGCGGTGCCCGGATTCCACGGCAGCGACGTCGACGAGTTGACGTTGAAGGCCGGGTAGGAGTTCAGGCCCGTGCCGGTGGCGCCGCACGGGGCCGTGCAGCCGTAATACGCGGCGACCGCCTGCACGGCCACGCGGGCGGCCAGCTTGCCGTCGTCGTACCACAGCGCCAGGTTGTACGAGTACTTCGGCTCGCCCGATTGCGGCTGCGCCTGGCCCGTCAGCGGGTCGATCATCGCCTGGTCCATCGTCGACTTCTGGCGCGTGTAGTTGGCGTCCACGCCCGTGTAGCGCAGGTAGGAAGGCAGGAACGTGAAGGCGCTGCGGGTGCCGAACTCGACGCCGGTGCGGGTGGTCGGCAAGCCGTTCGTGTAGGTGGTGTAGTCGAACACGATGTCCGACAGCGGCTGGCCCGTCACCGGATTGACTTCGCCGGAGCCGGCGAACAGTGGCACGTCGAACACGCCGGTGGTCTTGCTGGCGCCGATGCGGCCTTCCTGGCGATAGGCGGCCAGGCTGAACATCGTGTCGGCGTTCGGGTACCACTCCAGCGACAGGTTCTGGTTGAAGTTGCTCTGCCCCTGCAGCGCCGGATTGCCGACCGTGTTGCAGCGCAGGCTGCCGTCGTCGCCCGCCACGTCGTCGGCATCGCGTTCGTCATAGGTGCAGGTACCCGATGCTAGCAGCCGCGACACCGGCGGCAGGGCTGCCGACTTGGCCGCGCTGTAGCGCGCCACCAGCTGGTTGGGAATGAGCCACAGGCCCACGTTGTAGCTGGGCAGGAAAATGTGGCTGGTGGCGTCGATCGCCGTGTTCTGCGTGACGGAACTGGTGACGATGCCGGCCGCCGCATCCGGATTGAGCGGATCGAACTGCGGCGTCTTTGTAATCACTCGGAACGTCATGCTGCCGGTGCCCTGCACCTTGCGGTGCACGTAGCGGTAGCCGAAGTTGCCGTCCACTTCCCAGCCGAACGGCAGCGCACGGCCGGTGAACGGGATGGTGTCGAAGCCGAAGTCCGTCATCAGGTAGAACGCCCTGGTATCCTCGCGCACCTTCGAGATCGGCTGCTGGTACACCTGGCCATCGCTGCCGGTGCACTCCTTGGTGCAGTGGTAGTCATAGTTCGGCATCTTGAGCAGCCCGATCACCTTCAGCACGTCGAGCTGGTTCCAGTTGTCCAGCGTGTTGCCGGGCCGGCCCGACGCGCCATTGAACAGCTTCGTGGCCGTGGCCGGATCGGTCATCGCGGCGCCCAGCAGGTTCTGGAAGTCCTGCATCGGCAGTACCCAGGTGCCCGACAGCGACGGCGCCGTGCCCGGCGTGTAGCCGTACTTGCACGCATTGGCGGTGCCGGCCGAACCCGGCGTGTCGGCGCAGCCGCGGATCACGCCGCGCACTTCGGTGCTGGGCACGGTGATCGCCGGGCTGTAGTCCGGCTGGCCGGCGGTGCCCTGCGCGGTGCGCACCGTATAGCCGCCGCCACCCCAGCTGTCGTTGCCGCTGCGGCGCAGGTTGAAGCCGGACTTCAGGTACTTGAAGACGGGAATCCTGTCCGACAGCGCATACGACAGGTCGAGCTTGGCGGTCTGTTCGTCGGTCTCGATCACGCGCGGGCTTTGCCATAGCAGGGTGCGGTCGGCGGTCACGTTCGGCATGGCCGGGTCGGTGCTGGCCACCGTCTGGTTGTAGTTGGCCGGATCGCCATTGTCGGGAATGCCGTTGGCGAAGTCGTAGCCCCAGGTGCCGTCCGGCCCCACCGAGGCGGTGGCCGGGCCGGCGTTGTTGAAACTGACCGACCAGCGCGCATTGGCGCGGCGGAAGTCCGATCGGGAAGCGCCCACCAGCAGTTCGGCCGTCAGGGCATCGCGCTTGAACGTGCCGCCGAACTGCAGGTACTTGGTGTTCACCTCCATCAGGTTGCGGATCTGGTCGGTGCCGGCGCCGCCGTTATCGAGCGAGAAGCTGGTCAGGTGGTGGCCCTTGTCGACCACCGCGGTGGCGGGGTTGAAGTTGACGGCCGCGCCCTGCACGATGCCGGTGCCGGAGGCGCCCAGGCCGTAGGTGTATGGCGACGTGTAGTTGCCGGTGCCCGGCGTGGCCGTGCGCACGCCATTGGCATCCACGTACGAGCCCGTGCCGTTCACGCTGACCTGGCCCAGGTTGTACGTCATGAAGTGATCGTCCACCGTGCGGCGGCTGTACGACCCCTTGGCATACACGGTGAGATAGTCGTTGACCTTGAAGTCGGTGCGCAGGTCGAGGCCCTTGCGCTCGTCGATCTGGCGCTTGACGAAGTAGCGCAGCAGCTGCGGGCTGTAGTCGTTCCACTGGTTCAGGCACGTCAGCAGCTCGTTGCCGCGGTGGTCGATGGCCCGGTTGACGTCGGCGGCCGCCAGGCCGGCCAGCGCACCCGACGCCTTGGTGAACTGCGGGAACGCGTTGAAGCATTCCTGCTTGCTCTGCGCGGCGGCGGCGCGCTGCAGCAGGTCCTGTGGCGTGGCGCCGGCGAAGACCACGCGGCCGCCGGCATCGCGCAGGGTCGTCGTCGGCTCGATCGACGCCGGGTTCGACATGTCCAGCGAACCGGGCTGGAACGTGAACGTCTTTTCCGGCGAGTTGTCGATGTCCACATAGCGGCCGTAGCCATTCTGGCCATTGCCCGAGGTCTGCATCTGGTGCGCCTCGTTGTCCAGTTTCTGGTAATTGGCGTTGACGACGATGCCCAGCCGCCCGCCGCCGAACTGGCGCGCACCCGTAAAGGACACGTCGGGCGTCCATTTCTCGTTCAGGCTGTGCTGGGTGCCCGAGGCGCGCACGGAAACGAACGGCTTCTTGAAATCGAGGCCGGTGCGGGTCTGGATGCGGATGCCGCCGCCCAGCGAGCCTTCCACCATGTCCGCCGTCTGGCCCTTGATCACGTCGACGCTCTTGATCAGGTCCGCCGACAGCGAACGGAATTCCACGCCGCGGCCGTCGCCGCCGCCGTTCAGGTCCGAACCGCCGGCCGACTGCACCGACATGCCGTCCAGCTCCACGCGCGTCAGGCTCGAGCCGTTGCCGCGCACCGACAGGCTGACGCCTTCGCCGTACTCGCCGCGGTCGATCGCCACGCCGGCCATCCGCGAGATCGCCTCGCCGATATTCCGGTCCGGCAGCGAGCCGACGTCTTCGGCGACGATCGAGTCCATCGCCGTCGACGCGTTCTTCTTGCGGTCGATCGACGACTGCTGCGAGCGGCGGGTGGAGACGACGACTTTCTGCACGTCGCCGGCGTCGGCCGCCTGGCCGGATGCGGTGTTCGCCGGCACGGGCGAGGCAGCCTGCTGGGCCAGCGCAGGGCCGGCCATCAGCGATGCCAGGGCCAGGGACACCGCGCGGGCGGCGATGGTGGGCTGGGGGAAGGCGCGTTTTACATGCATTTGTCGGTCTCCGGGGTTGTTGTGCACGGCAGCTGTGGCACTGCCTCACCCGGTTGACGAACCCCGCGAAAGATTCCCGCCGCCCCCTGCGCAAACAATCGCGCAACGTGATCGTTTCGCCGGCTTGCGGCAAATTAGTCACGGTTTCGCGCAAGCCGCGGTTGAGAACCCCCGCTGAACCGTGTATACATGCACACACTATTGATATGCCGCAGCACTAAGAAGCGGCAGCACGGTCGCAACGAGCGGACGGAGGAGATGCATGGATCGGAGCAGACAGCAGCAAGGCGCCGGCGGAAAGCCGCGCGCCGTTCGTCATCCTGGTGGGAGGGTCGCATGATCGCGCCCCTGGATCCCGCCATCGTCGCCTGGGTCAGCGCCCACGTGATTCCCTATGAAGCGGAGTTGCGGCTGCGCCTGCGGCGGCTGTGCAACAGCGATGCCGAAGTGGACGACCTGGTGCAGGACGTCTACTTCCGCATTTTGAACATGGCATCGGTGCAGCACGTGCTGGAGCCGCGGGCGTTCCTGATGCAGATCGCCAAGAACATCCTGGTGGACAGGTTTCGCCGCGACGCCATCGTCCACATCGAGGCGGTGGCCAGCCTGGAACAGCTGGACGTGGCCGATCCCGGGCCGTCGCCGGAACGGGTGGCGCTGGCCCGGGCGGAACTGAAGTGGGTACTGGGCCTGGTCGCCAACCTGCCGGAGCGCTGCCGGCGCGTGTTCAGCGCACGCAAGATCGACGGCCTGTCGCAGCAGGAAACGGCGCAGCGCCTGGAGATCTCGGAAAACGTGGTGGAGAAGGAAATGATGCGAGGACTGAAACTGGTGGCGGAGATGGTGGCGCGTGTCGGCGTCGAGGGTGGCGCGGCCGCCGGCCAGGCCGGACAGCCGCGCCGCGCCGCGCGAAAGCACAATGTCTAGCATCGACGACGCGGCACTGGAATGGGTGGCCCGCGAGGCGGCCGGCCCGCTGGACGCCGCCGCGCAGGCCGCCTTCGAAGCGTGGTACCTGGCCAACCCCAGGCACCAGGGCGCCTACCTGCGTGCCCGGGCCATCGCCCACTCGCTGGACGGGATCACCGTGCAGGCCAGCCTGAAGCCGCAAGTGGCCTACGCGCCGGACCCGGCTCCGCTTGCGGATGCAAACGTTGCCACGGCGGCGAACGATGAGGCCGCGGACGTCGCCAGGCCGGCGCGCAGCCGCCGCGCCTTCGTGTTCGGCGGCGCACTGGCCGCCGGCATGGCGGCGATCGCCGTCACGTCGCTGGCGCCGGACCTGCTGGGCCGCGTCACGTATGAAACGGCGCGCGGCGAGTTCCGCAAGGTGCGGCTGGCCGACCGCTCGACGATCAGCATCAACAGCGCCAGCCAGGTGGAAGTGCGGCTGACCGACGCCCAGCGCCGCATCGCGCTGGTCCACGGCGAGGCCTGGTTCGACGTGGCCAGGGACAAGACCCGGCCGTTCGTCGTGGAGGCGGGCGACGCGCGGGTGCGCGCCGTCGGCACCGCCTTCTCGGTGCGGCGCCACGCCGAAGGCGCCGAAGTGCTGGTGACGGAGGGCGTGGTCGAGGTGTGGGCGGATGGCAGCACGGCGGCGCACCGCCGGGTCGCTGCCGGCGAGCTGGCGCTGGTACCCGCCGACGGCAGCGCTCCGCGCATCGGCACGAATCCCGGCGAGGTGGCGCGCCGGCTGGCCTGGCGCGAGGGCAAGCTGGTGTTCGAGAACCAGCCGCTGGGCGACGCCGTGGCCGAGTTCAACCGCTACAACACGCGGCAGATCGTAGTGGCCGATCCGGCCCTGCGGCGCAAGCCGCTGGTGGGCCATTACCGGATCGACCAGCCGGAGGAATTCGCCAACGACGTGCATGCATTGCTGAACGTGCCGGTGGCCATTCGCGCCGATGCGATCCAGATCGGCGCGGCGCGCTGACGCGGGCGCCGGACGCACCCCACTCCGATGACGTTGCGCAGCCTGATGTTCGCGGCGGTGGCGGCGATTGCGCTGCCCCGCCCCGCCATGGCGACCGCCCTGCCGCTGGCGCTGCCGGCCGGCCCGGCCGCCGTGACGATGCCGGAATTTGCCCGGCAGGCCAACCTGCGCCTGCTGGCCAGCGGCGACGACCTGGCCGGCGTGCGCACCGGCGCCGTGCACGGCACGTTCACGCCGCGGCAGGCGCTCGACCGGCTGCTCGCCGGTACCGGCCTGGTGGCCACGCTGAACACCAATGGCACGGTACTGGTCAGGCGCGCGCCGCTGCCGGCCACACCCGCCCCACCACCGGCCCCACCGCCCGCCCTGCCCCGCCCGGCCGAACCGCCGCCGGCAGCGCCGCCGGCCCGGGTGAAGATCGTCGGCACCCGCGCCGCCGAGCGGGACTCGATCCTGCACAAGAAGAATGCCGCCACGGCGGTGGACGTGATCAAGGCCGACGAGGTGGGCGCCTTCCCCGACCGCAACGTGGCCGAGGCGATTTCACGCGTGGCCGGCGTGACGCTCGACCGCGGCGACTACGGCGAAGGCACCACGATCAACGTGCGCGCCAATACGGCCGAACTGGTACGGGTGGAGATCGACGGCCTCGGCGTGCAGGCGGCGGGCGGCACGGACCTGAACAACGGCGGCTCGGGGCGCGGCGTCGACCTGCGCGAGCTGTCCACGGACCTGATCAAGAGCATCGAGGTGGTCAAGGGCTCCACCGTCGACATGACCGAAGGCTCGCTGGGCGGCGGAGTGCTGATCCGCACCCGCTCGGGCCTGGATTTCGACAAACGCTACGTGGCGCTGCGCGCCGCCGCGCAGCGGAACTCGATCAACGGGCGCACCGCCCCGAACCTGAATTTCATCTTTGCCGACCGGTTTCTCGACAGGCGCCTGGGCGTGGTGCTGAACCTCACCCGCGCCGCGGCATATAACGAGAACCACACCGCCCTGTATTCGGCCTACAACCTGGGTACCGTTCGCCCGCTCGATGTCGACGGTTCGCCGGACAAGACGTTTTCCTTCAATCCGGCGACCGTCAACCTCGCCGATCCGGCGGCGACGGCGCCGCTGGCGCGCTGGGAACGCACCGGCGGCGGCACCTTCGATGCACTGAGCCCGCTGGAGATCGTGCAGCGCTCGGCGGCGGCGCACAGCAAGGCCGATTGCCGCGCAGCCTTCCCGCAATACACGGCGGCCGAACTGGCCGCGATCGCCAGCCGCGCCCACCAGGCCACGGCGCAAAGCCAGCGCGCCAACGAGTTCATTACCTGCCTGAACCAGTGGAACGACTACACGCCGCAGCAGGTGCGCTACCTGGTGCGCCGCGAATACGACGAGCGGCTGTACGGCGACCTGCGCGTCGACTTCAAGGTCGGCGACCGGCTGTCGCTGTACGCGAAGTTCAACCGCAACACGCGCAAGATCGACGACGAGCAGTCGTTCTTCGCGCTGGGGAACATCAGCGCCAATCCGGCCGGCCGCTACACCGACAGCGGTACCGCGCCGGCGATCACGCGCAGCCCGGCACCCGGGTCGAACACCTGGTTCTATCCATCGCCCGTCAACCTGGGCGCCAGCGCCACGGCCTGGCGCGGCATGACGGACGGCTCGGTGGCCAACATTGTGCCCGGCTCGGTCGTCGTCGATGCCAACCACCACCTGCTGCGGTACACGCTGACCGATGTCTCCGCCAACGTCGACCAGATCTACGACCGGATCGAGAGCTCGTCGCAGTACGCGCAGTTCGGCGGCACCTGGCGTTCCGGCCCGTTCCGCGCCGAGTTCCTGTACGGGCACGCCGCGTCGGATGCCTGGCGCATGCAATGGCGCACCAACTTCGGTTTCACGTACGGATCGGCAACCCTGTCCGTGGCGCCGAACGGCATGTGGACGCACGCGCTGCCGCCCGGCGCGACGTACGACCAGAAGAACTACGCCAACTACGGCATGCTGAACGACCCGGCCGATCCGGGGGCGCCGCGCACGTCGGGCGCCACGCAGCTGACGATGGCCAACCCGCGCATCATGGAACGGCGCGAGGACACGACGCGGCTGGACATGACTTACGCCTCCGCGGGGCGCATCCCGTTCGTCAGCCGCTTCAAGTTCGGCTTGCAGGGCCGCGACTACCGCACCGCGAACTGGTCCGGTGCCGGCTATACGGTGCGGCCGGCCACGGCAACGTCGCCGGCCGTCGTCGTGCCATGGGCGCAGGTACGGGGCAATTTCCAGGCCTGCGAGGACACGGCCGGATCGCTGGCCGGGGGCGGCCGGCCGTGCCAGTACGGCATCCACTACGGCAGCGACCCCGCCACGGCGTTTACCGGTTCGATCGTGATGACGCAGGCGCAGTACCGCGGCATCGTGGCGCAGGCGCTGACGAACGATTCGATCCGCTACCTGCACGGTGCCCGCGACATCCCGGACGGCATTGTGGCGGGCTGGACCGGGATCGACGTGCGCAAGGTGATCGAACTGACCGGCGTGCAGCATTTCAATCTCGATTGCGTGAAGACGTGCCGCGGCAGCGACGGCAACGTGTACGAGCAGCCGAAGACCGCGGTCGGCGAGCGCGTACTGGCCGGTTACCTGAGCGGCGACTTCACCATCGACCGGGTGCCGTGGACGGCGCTCGCGCTGCCGCTCGGTTCCACGATCGAAGGCAACTTCGGCTGGCGCGTGGTAAGGACCGACGTTGCCGGCACCGGCCTGATGACGCTCCAGTCGGTGACGAAGACCGCGGCCTGGGATCCGGACACTCCCGGCGCCGCCGCCGGCATCGTGCAGCAGGCCGCGGCCCGCAACACGACGCTGCGCAGCGGCAGCACGGACGTGATGCCGATCCTGAACGTGGCGTGGTGGACGGCCGGCAACCGGCTGGCCGTGCGCTACCACCGCGCCAAGGCGATCGCCCGGCCGCCGGTGCAGTACCTGTACAGCAACAACGTCACCTGCAGCTACGACGAGCGCCGTCTCGACGCGGCGCTGGAACAGGACATGACGTGCGACGGCACGCTGGGCAATCCGGGGTTGCGGTCACTCAGCAGCCGCAACCAGAACCTGTCCGTCGAGTGGTATCCGGACCGGGACACGGTGCTGTCGCTGGCCGGCTTCCGCCAGCGCGGGCTGAGCGGCGCGCCGATGCGGGTGGCCGTCTACGCGGCGCAGCCGTTCGCCGGCTCCGGCATCGCCGATCCGGGCACCGGCGCCGACCTGTCGGCGCTGCGCTATGCGTACGCCACGTACGTGAACGGCCCGTCGACGGCGCGCAACGGCATCGAGTTGAGCGGCAAGACCGCATTCACGTGGCTGCCTTGGCTGCTGCGCCATACAGGCCTGGATGCGAACTACACGCGGATGCGCTCGAAGGTGCTGGGCCAGCCGATCCGCGACCTGCTGACCGGTACCGCCCTCGGCCCCCAGCGCGAATTGCGCTATACGTGGAACGCCTCGCTGTGGTACGACGACGGCAGGCTGCAGGCGCGCCTGGCGGTGCAGAGCGCCGCCGGTTCGTTCCGCGAGCTGCCGGCCGGCGCCAACCACTACCCCGCCGTCGGCGTGGACAGCGCGCCGGCGCTGCCGTTCAACCCGGCGACGCCCACCTTCAACAGCGCCACGCGCTTCGTCGATGCCCGCATTGCGTGGCGCCTGACGCGCAACGTGGAGCTGTTCGCCGAGGGCCGCAACATCGGGCGCGCCGGCGAATCGACCTCCCATGGCAGCTACGCGCCGTACGCGGACGGCCGCCCGAACCTGGTCGATCATGCGTATGCGGGCACGCAGTACCTGTTCGGGATCGTGTTCCGCAACTGAGGGGCAATGAGGGAAGTGGTGGAACCGAGGGCGGCCGGGGGCCAACGGGAAGCAGCCATGCGGCAGCCTGCGCGGCGAGCCGTGTTCAGCCCGCGTCCAGCGCGCCGATCAGCGCCGGCAGGGGCGCCGGTTTCGTCAGGTGCAGGTTGAAGCCCGATGCGGCCGTCCGGGCGCGCGCCTCGGCATCGCCCCAGGCCGTGAGCGCGATGATGCGCAGGCCGGTGAATCCGGGGGTGGCGCGCAGTACCTGCGCCACCTGGTAGCCGTCCATGCCGGGCATGCCGAGATCGAGCAGCACGACATCGGGCTGGAACGCGTGCACCGCCTGCAGCGCGCTGGCACCGCTGAAGGCGACATCGACCTCGTAGCCCGACAGGCGCATCAGTTCGGCCAACAGTTCCGCCGCGTCGCAGTTATCGTCGACTATCAGAATGCGCCGCGCGGCGCCACGTCCGTTGCTGAAATTGCCCATCCCGCCTGCCGATTATTGTTCGTGCACCTCGACCATGAACGTTACTCCTTATCGGCAGGAAACTTGTAGGACGGCATCCCGACACGGTGTGGGAATGAAGCGCGGAACAATCTCATGAATCGCAACAACAAATCAAGCCGCTCAGCCCGTCGTCCGGCCGCGCGATCGCAGCAACAGCCAGGTGGCACATCCCAGTGCGCCCAGCACCGCCAGCTTGCGCTCCGGATAGTGCTCGACGTGACGGGTGTACCAGCTGTACGGCAGGGATTCGTCGGTCCAGGCGCCGGTGACGGAACCGGTGCCGGGCGTGGGCTGGAACAGGTTGTCGTAGCCATTGTCCGGCTTGTCCGTTTTCTGCGTCCTGAACATCAGGCCGCCCGCCACCATCAGCTTGTCCAGCAAGGCCGGGCTGATTTTTTGCAGGAGTGCGACCAGTGCGCCCTGCCCGCCGACGATGATGTCGCGCCGCGCGTGCTCCGCCGCGAACAGCACGGATTCGGCGACCGCCTCGGGCGCATAGACGGGAGGCACGGGGCGCGGCTGTACGCCGAGCCGGGACCGCGAATTCAGGAACAGCGGCGTATCGATGAAGCTCGGCATCACCATGGTCAGCTGGACCGGCATTTTCTCGTGCATCAGTTCCATCCGCAGTGCTTCCGTGAACCCGGCGATGCCGTGCTTGGCGGCGACGTACGGCGCGTGCAGGGGTGCGGCGCGCAGCGAGACGATCGACGCCACATTGATGATCGTGCCTTGCCGCTGGCGGCGCATCGGCGCCAGCGCCGCCTTCATGCCGTAGATATACCCCATCAGGTCGACCTGGATGATGCGTTCGATTTCCTCGATCGTCATGTCGGCCACCGGCGCGTGCTCGTTGATGCCGGCGTTATTGACCCACGTATCGATGCGCCCGAACCGCGCGATCGCCGTATCGGCGAGACGGGCCACCTGCTGCCACTGCGACACATCGCCTGGAACCACCAGCGCCCGCCCGCCCAGGCGCTCGACGTCACGCGCCACCTGCTCCAGCGCGACCTCGTTGCGGGCAGCCAGCACCAGGCAAGCCTGCCGGCGTGCGAATGCCAACGCGACGGCGCGCCCGATGCCGCTCGATGCTCCGGTGATCACGACAACTTGCTGTTCGATCGGTTTCATGACAAAGCCTTTCGGATCTCGTGTAAATGGGTTTTCTGCTCGGCGTCATGGTTGCCGACTTTGCGCGCCGGTGCAAATGACGCGTCAATGGTGCACTGCACAACCCGATGCCGTGGTGCACGAACCACCGTTGGCCGACGCACCGCACGGGTTTCGGCGACGAACTGAATGCGGGAAGATGTTTGCGCAACCAAAAAATGTTAGATCATCAAAACTTGCACTTGGCAAGCGGCTGTTCAGCGGGAATGACTGAACTACAACGCCGAACGAATCTCCATTGCCGATGCCGCCGAGTTGGTCTACATTCGGTCCTGGACAGGTGAAAACGGTTTCAACACAGGATCCGTTCCCTCATCCGCCTGCATGTTATGCATCACTGAGTGCACGCATGCAGGATACATATATATAAAAAACACAGGAGACAAAAGTGAGAAACCTTCAGAAGACGGCAATCGCCATTGCCGTGACTCAACTCGCCATCTGGTCGCACGGCGCCGCAACGGCGCAGGAAGTTAGCGCTAACGAAAACCAGTCCACCGCCAGCAGCGCTGCCGTCGTCGTCGTCAGCGGGCAGCGCGCTGCCCTGCAGTCGGCACAGAAACTTAAACAGGATGCGGACGAGGTGGTCGACTCGATCGTTGCCGAGGATATCGGCAAGCTGCCCGACCGTTCCGTGACCGAAATCCTCAGCCGCGTGGTCGGCGTGACGATGGACCGCAGCATGAGCAACGACCCGCAGCATTACGCGGTCGAGGGCTCCGGCATCGCCATCCGCGGCCTGACCTATGTGCGTTCCGAACTGAACGGCCGCGAATCGTTCTCCGCCAACGGCGGCCGCTCGCTCAGCTTCACGGACGTGCCGCCGGAACTGATGGCCGGCGTCGACGTCTACAAGAACCCGTCCGCCGAGCAGACCGAGGGCGGCGTCTCCGGCCTGGTCAACCTGCGCACGGCGATGCCGTTCGACTTCAAGGGATTCAAGGGCGCGGTGTCCGGTTCGTACACCTACTCGGACCTGCGCAAGGGCAAGGCCCAGCCGACCGGTTCGCTGCTGCTGTCGGACCGCTGGAATACCCGCTTCGGCGAATTCGGTGCGCTGATCGACCTGGCCTCGTCGATCAGCCACACCCGCACGGACGAGATGTTCATCGAAGCCTATTACCCGAATGCGAACGTGGATCCCAGCCGTACCGTCTGGGTGCCGCGCGGCGCCCAGTGGCGCTCGATGAACTGGGAACGCGACCGCAAGGGCCAGTACGCGGCCTTCCAGTGGCGGCCGAACCGCGACATCACCGCGGCGCTGACCTACTTCCAGTCGAAGTACAAGGAGGGCTGGTCCGAGCAGGCGCTGCTGTCGCAGGAAACCGGCGATCGCCCGTACGGCATCCAGGTGGAGAACGGCGTGTTCGACAAGAACGGCGCCTTCATTTCGGGCGTGATCTCGAATCCGGCCAACGGCGGCATCAACCTGAACTCGGACCGCCGCGTGTCCGACCGCCGCTCGGCGACGCGCGACCTGGCGCTGAACCTGAAATGGCGTATTTCGCCGGCATGGAGCGCGACGACCGACTTCCAGGTGGTGCGCGCCAGCACGCAAGCGCTCGATTCCGACGTGGCCACCGGCATCCGGATGCAGAAGGAAACCCTGGATTTGTCCGGCGACGTGCCGAAGATCACGTTCGACGCCGACGACGTCAGGTACCTGTCCGACCCGGCGAATTACTACTGGGCCTACACGATGGAGCACAAGGACCGCTCCAAGGCCGAGAGCAAGGCGTGGAAGACGGACGTCCGGTACGACTTCGACCACCCGGTGCTGCGCGACGTGCGCTTCGGCGTGCGGCTGCAGAACCGCAATTCGCGCAACCAGAACACCAACCCGAGCTACAACTGGCAGGCGATCAGCCAGCCGTGGATGCTGGGCTGGCAGGTCGACCGCCTGGCCACGCTGGACGATCCGAAGTTCGCCGGCGGCGCCACGCTGCGCAGCTTCAACAACTTCTTCGGCGGCGACGTGCAGGTGCCGGCGATCATGTTCCCGGACGACGCGGTGGCCCGCGGCTACCCGGACAGCTATGCCAAGCTGCATACCTACCACGACATCCTGTGCGCCGAGAAGGGCACCACCTGCACGCCGTGGCCGGCAGCCACCTTCGACAACGATCCGGCCGGCACCAACTTCCAGGAAGAAAAGACCCGCGCCTTCTATACGCAGCTGCGCTTCGGCTGGGACAACCTGAAGTATCCGGTCGACGGCAACATCGGCGTGCGCTACGTGAAGACGAAGTCTACGGCGTACGGCTACACGACCTACAACCCGACGATTCCGACGTTCGAGGATGCCGCCGCCGTCCTGGAACGCAACAAGATCGCCAACATCACGCCGTTCGCCACCCGCCGCGACTACGAGAACGATTACCACAACTGGCTGCCCAGCCTGAACCTGCGGCTGAAGTACAGCGACCAGCTGCAGTTCCGCGCGGCGATCGCCCGCTCGATGTCGCGGCCGGATTTCTCGCAGATGAAGGCCTACACCCCGCTGTCGCAGTCGATCACCACCGTCACGGATGAGGCGAGCAATATCGTGACGGTCACCAACACGTCGCTGACCGGCGCCGCCGACGGCAATCCGAACCTGCGCCCGACCACCGGCACGTCGGTCGACGTGACGGCCGAGTGGTACTTCGCCAAGGCCGGCTCGGTGACGCTCGCGCTCTTCAACAAGGACCTGAAGAACATCATCGTCAACCAGATGTACAACTACGAAGTGCAGGACGTGAACGGCCAGACGCAGCGTTTCGCGGTGACCGGTCCGGTGAACGGCGCGCATGGCTACGCGCGCGGCTTCGAACTGGCCTACCAGCAGTACTACGACTGGCTGCCGGGTTACCTGAAAGGCCTGGGCGTGCAGGCCAGCTTCACGTACGTGGACAGCAGCCGCAAGCTGGACAACCCGGTGTTCTCGGAATACTGCTCGGGCAACGCGGATGCGAACAACCTGAACCTGTACATCAACGGCTGCGACACCGATGGCCGCACCTTCGGCAACATGCCGCTGCAGGGCCTGTCGAAGCGCACCATCAACTTCGCGCTGATGTACGAGCGCGGTCCGGTGTCGGCGCGGGTGGCCTACAACTGGCGCTCGCGCTACCTGGCCGGCGTGAACCAGTGGGGCACGCGCGACACCAACGGCAAGGACACCAATCCGGCCAGCCCGACGTACGGCCAGAACAACGTGGCCTGGGGCCTGCCGCTGTGGCAGGAAAACTATGGCCAGGTGGACGCCTCGGTGTTCTACAACGTGACGGAGAAATTCCGTATCGGCCTGGAAGCGCAGAACCTGAACGACGCCACGTCCAAGCAGACCATGCAGCAGCACGCCGGCACGTTCGGCCACGCATGGTTCGTGACCGGCCCGCGGTATACGGTCCAGGCGAACTACTCGTTCTGATGTGACCGCACCATCGGCGCGCTGGCAGCCTTTATCCTGGCTGCCGGCCGCCGAACACCGGTGTCCGACACCATTTCCGGGGTGATTCATCCGGAAATGGCGTCGGACACCGGTTTTTGTTCCAATTGTGGTGTCAAGGAGTGATGGCATGCATGCCATCACCGCTTGGCAGGCGCGGAGCATGCTCCGCGAAACCCCTGCCAAGCCACCGGTTTTTTTACGCCAACAATGTAAACGCGCGGACAGATGAACGGCTTTTTACTATCATGTGCCGCAGCGTATTCAACGAACAAGGAACAGCAATGCAAACACGAAAACTCGCCGACCTCACCATCCCCGAAATCGGCCTGGGCTGCTGGCAGCTGGGCGGCGGCTGGCGCGACGACTGGGATGACGCCATCGCGCAGCAGACCCTGAACACCGCCTATGACGCCGGCGTGCGCTTCATCGATACGGCCGACGTCTATGGCGACGGCGCCAGCGAACGCTCGATCGGCACCTTCCTCGCCAGCCACCGCGACCCGTCGCTGGTCGTGGCCACGAAGCTTGGCCGTGCCGGGATCTACCCTGATGGCTACACGCGCGAGTCGCTGCGCGACGCCACGCTGCGCTCGATCGAGCGGCTCGGCGTGGAAGCGCTGGACCTGACGCAGCTGCACTGCGTGCCGACCGATGTGCTGCGCCAGGGCCATGTCTTCGAATGGCTGCGCGAACTGCAGCAGGAAGGCCTGATCCGCCGCTGGGGCGCCAGCGTGGAATCGGTGGAGGAAGGCCTGATCTGCCTGGAACAGCAGGGACTGGCGTCGCTGCAGGTGATCTTCAACATCTTCCGCCAAAAGCCGGCCGAGGAACTGCTGCCCCGCGCCCATGCGCAGGGCGTCGGCATCATCGTGCGGCTGCCGCTGGCCAGCGGGCTGCTGGGCGGGAAGATCACCCGCGAGACCGTGTTCCGCCAGGACGACCACCGCCACTTCAACCGCGACGGCCAGCATTTCAATGTCGGCGAAACGTTCGCCGGCCTGGAACTGGAACGGGGCATCGCCGCCGCCGAGCAGGTCGCCGCGCTGGTGCCGCCAGGCCTGACGATGGCGCAGGCGGCACTGCGCTGGATCCTCGATCACGAAGCCGTCTCCGTCGTGATCCCGGGCGCCAGTTCGCCTGCGCAGGTATCGGCCAACGTGGCCGCCGCGGGCGTCGCGCCGCTGCCGGCCACGCTGCGCGCCGCCCTGGCCCAGGTCTACGTGCAGCACGTGCGCGACCACATCCGCGGACCTTATTGAACCGGCCCGCGCGGCGCGTGCGCTGACGGCCCGGGATATGGGATAATGGCGTTTTACCCGATACGCATCGCCATGGAACGCTCAACCCGCCAGCGCACCGCGATTCGCGCGGCGATCGAAGCCGCCGCCCGTCCGCTCAGCCCCCAGGAAATCCTCGATGCCGTCCGTGTGACGGTGCCCGAGATCGGCATCGCGACCATCTACCGCAACCTGAAGCTGCTGCTGGGCGAAGCCGAGATCCAGGCCGTCACGCTGCCGGGCGAAAATCCCCGCTACGAAACCGCGCACCTGGCGCATCATCATCACCACCATTTCCACTGCGTGCCGTGCGACCGCGTGTTCGAGGTCGAGGGTTGCCCCGGCCGGATGGACGACCTGGCACCCGCCGGCTTCGTCATCGACCGCCATGAGCTGACGCTGTACGGCGAATGCGCCGAGTGCGCCGCGAAAGGCAAGGCCAAGGCCCGCGCCAAGGCGGCGCCGGAAGCAGCGGCGGCTGCGGCCACGCGGCCGGCTCGCGCCCACAAACACTGATCCACCGGAACTTCCACCGACGCCGCCTGCCGGCGGTCCGTGCCGTAAGCCTGCGGCCGAGCCCGTGTCCCGGTGCCAGGCACGGTGACACAGGCTCAGCCACGGTCACACGACAAAACCTGCGGCTGAGCCCGTGTCCCGGTGCCAGGCACGGTGACACGGGCTCAGCAACGGTGACACGACAAAACCTGCGGCTGAGCTCGTGTCCCGGTGCCAGGCAGCCGGGCCATGGCCCGGCAACACGGGCTGAGCCATGGCCAGAACAATGGTCAGAACGATACGCGCAGCCCGGCCGTGAGGTTGCGGCCCGGCAGCGGCGCGGCAGCCTTGATGAATGACGTGTGGCTGTACGCCAGTTCGTCGGTGACGTTGTTCAGCCGCGCGTACAGCTGCGCCGGCAGCCCGGCGATGCGCACGTTGTAGTGCGTGCCCAGGTTCAGCATGTTGTACCCGGACGTGCGGCCTTCATACGTTGCGGTGTCGTCCTGCGTGGCCACCCGGTAGGCTTCCACCATGCCGTGCCAGCCCTGCCATTCGCCATCCAGGCGGGCGCCGAGCCGGCCGGCCGGGATGCGCGGGATGTTGCCGCCGCCGTCGCGCAGCCTGGCGCGCACGTAGTCACCGAACAGCGTGGCCTGCAGGCTGGCCGACAGTTCCTGGCGCAGCTCCCCTTCGATACCGGTGAACGTGGCATCCTGCTGCGCGTATTCGACCAGCTGGAAGCCTTCATGGTTGTCCAGCGTGCGCGCATAGATGTAGTTGTCGATGCGGTTGTGGAAGGCGCTCAGCGAGAACGTGGTCGGGCCGGCGAACTTGCGCAGCGTGATGTCGACATTGTTCGACGTTTCCTTCGTCAGGTTCTCGTTGCCGATCTCCCACGTGCTGGTGGCCAGGTGGATGCCGTCGGCGTACAGCTCCTCGGCGCCCGGCAGGCGGTGGCTGCGCGAGATCGCCGCGCGCAGCGAATACTGCGGCGCGAATTTCCATACCGCGCCCAGCGCCAGCGACGTGCCGCGCGCATCGCGGTCGCGCTCGCGGGTACCCTCGACCTCGATATCCTGCCACTCGTGTCGCAGGGCGGCCTCGAAGCGCCAGGCATCCAGGCGGTACTCCTCGGTCACGAACGCGGCATGCTTCTTCGTCAGCGTGGCGGGCACGTAGGCTTCTTCGCCCAGCGCCGCGAAGTCGCGCCGCGTGGTCTGCAGGCCGACCACCCCGCGCCAGCCGGCCACCGGTTTGTGCTCCAGTTCCAGCCGCGCGTCATGGGCCTTGCTGGTGAAGGTCGTCGCCACTTCGGTGCCCTCGATCTCGGCGTGCCGGTAATCGGTGTACGACGCGCGCACGCGCACTTTCGAGAAGCCGGCCAGCGGGTCGCGGTATTCGCCGCGCACGTCCCAGCGGTCGCTGTCCAGTTTCACGTATGGCACGGCGCCTTCCTCCTCGTGGCCGTGATCGTGGCCGCCCTCCTCTTCCTCCTCGTGTTCGCCGCAGTGCAGGTGGTCGCCGTGCGGATGGCAGCCTTCGAACTCGTGGGCATGGCCGGGAATGCCATACTCGGTGCGCTCCTTCGTATAGGCCGCGCCGAGGTAGCCGCGCTCACCGATCCACGACACCCCGACGGTACCGGTCTCCGATTCCTTGAAACTGCCGTTGACGCGGCGGCTTTCCGCCCAGTCCTTGCCGACACGGTAGTCGCCCGCATCGCGCTTCGCGCCCTCGGCATGGAACGCCACACTGCCCGCCGCCGCCGTCATCTCGAACGCGCCCGCCTTTTCGCGCGCGGCCGAACTGGCACGCAGCTCGGCACTGCCCTCGACAGCCTTCGAAGGCAGCGCCGTCGGGATCTTCCGGTCGATGATGTTGACCACGCCGCCGACCGCGCCGCCGCCGTAGGCCAGCGCCGACGGGCCGCGCAGCACTTCGATGCGCTCGGCCAGCAGCGGTTCGAACGCCACCGCGTGGTCCGGACTGATCGTCGACGCATCCTGCACTTCGGCGCCATCGGCGAGGATTTTTACGCGCGGGCCGTCCATGCCGCGGATCACGGGCCGGCTGGCGCCCGCGCCGAAGTGGCTCGACGTGATGCCCGGCAGGCGCCCCAGCGTTTCGCCCAGGGTCGACTCGCGCACGCGCACCAGTTCGTCGCCGGACAGCGTGGTGGCCGGCGTGATCATGTCGTCGGACAGTACGCCGAGCGCGCTGGCCGAGACCAGCACGGTGGGAATGCTGTCCGGATCGCCGCCGTGACGCTCGCCGGCCCCTTGGGAAGCCTGGGCATACGCGCCGGACGCGGCGCAGAACGTGGAACCGAAGGCCAGCGCGATGGCCAGCGCGAGCGGGGTGCGTTTGTCGTACATGGGATACGGTCCTTGCAATGGGTGAAAGATTCCTCTAATTATAATGAGAATTCATTATCGTTAAAAGAGGGAATCGTCCATCGTCACATCGTCCGAGGGTCCCGAGCGGGCCGGCCGGGCCGGTCAGCCCTTCAGGCCGCGGCCAGTACCGCGCTCACTTCGGCCGGCACGGCCGGCTTCAGCAGGTGATGGTCGAAACCGGCGGCGCGGCTGCGCTCGCGGTCCTCGGCTGCACCCCAGCCGGTCAGCGCGGCCAGCCGGACGGACTGCATGCCGGGCAGCCCGCGCAGGCACCGCGCGGTCTCGTAGCCATCCATGCCGGGCATGCCGATATCGAGGAAGGCCACGTCGGGGTGGAACGCGGCGGCCAGTTCCAGCGCCCCGGCGCCATCGGCGGCGACACGCGTATCGTGGCCGCCCAGCGCCAGCAGGTCGGCCAGCGAACGCGCGGCGTCCACGTTATCGTCCGCGATCAGGATGCGCAGCGGCCTGCCAGCCGCCGGAGCGGGCAACGGTGGCGCCGGCGCCGCATCCGCCGCCGGCTGCAGCGCGTCCGCGAGCGGCAGCCGGATCGTGAACGTGCTGCCATGGCCGGGACCCGCGCTGGCAGCGGTGGCGGTGCCGCCGTGCAGCGCCACCAGGCGCCGCACCAGCGACAGGCCGATACCGAGCCCGCCGTTCGACCGCTCGGTGTGCCGGGCAACCTGGGTGAACATGTCGAACACGGCATCGAGCGATTCCGGCGGAATGCCGATGCCGTTGTCGGACACCGAGACCACGGCGGTGCCCTCCTCCACCCGCGCGGCGACGCGAATCCTGCCGTTGCGCGGCGTGTACTTGGCCGCATTGGTCAGCAGGTTGCCGATCACCTGGCTGATGCGGACCGGGTCCGCGTCGACCGGCAGCGGCGCGTCCGGCATGTCCACGGCCAGGTCGTGCCCGGCCGCCCCGATGGCCGGCATGGCGCCCTCGATCGCGGCCGACACGATGCGCTTCAGGTCCGCCAGCTCCCTGTGCAGCACGATCTTCCCGCTGGATACGCGGGCGATGTCGAGCAGGTCGTCGATCAGGTGCGTCATGTGGCTCAGCTGCCGGTCCATCATGCCGCCCACCCTGGCCACCTGTTCGCGGCCGCCGTCGCCCAGGCGCAGCAGTTCCAGGCCGTTGCGGATCGGCGCCAGCGGATTGCGCAACTCGTGCGCCAGCACGGCCAGGAACTCGGACTTGTGGCGGTCCGCCTCGCGCAGCGCCTCGGTCGAGCGGACCCGTTCGATATGGGCCCAGCAGCGCTCGACCACCGCCTCCACCAGGGCCAGTTCCTCGGCCGTCCAGCCACGCGGGTGCGCCTGGTGCACGGCCATCATCGCCACCAGGCGGCCGCCCTTGACGAGCGGGCAGCAGATGATCGCCTTGATGCCGATGCTGTTGAACATGCCGTCGCCATCGCCCGGCGCCAGCTCGCGGTCGACGTCGCTGATGACGAGCGTGCGGCCGATGCGCAGGTTCGACGTCGCCTGCGAGCCGAACAGGTCGAGCGAGTACACGCCCGTGGTACTGATCGCGCCCGGCACGCGCCAGTCGTGCCGGATCGTGAAGCGGTCGTTGTCCGCCTCCAGGTCGGCATAGGCAACGCGCGTCACGCCGAGGTGCTCGCCCAGCAGGCGCGTGGCTTCTTCCATGATGGCGCGCGGTTCGCTGGCCACGCGGGTGGCTTCGCCGATCTCGTCGAGCAGCCGCAGTCGCTCCATCGCATCGTCGCGCTCGCGGCGCGCCGCCACCCTGGCCGTGGTTTCCAGGCAGGTCACCAGCAGGCCGGCGATTTCCGCGGCCCGCCCTTCATCGGCGTGGATCGGACTGGTGAAGAACGTCACATGGACCGGCTCGGGGTAGCCGTTGCGATGGAAGACGAACGGCTGGTCTTCCACCGCGCCGGTGGCGTGGCCGCGCAGCGCATCGTCGAGCATCGGGCCGACCGGGCCGGCCAGTTCGGGCCACACGGCGCGGAACGGCTGGCCCATCACGCCGTCGTGCGCCCGCGCGCCCAGCAATGTGCGATAGCCGTCGTTGAACAGCAGGCGCAGTTCCGGGCCCCACATCACGCACATCGGCTGCCGCGAATGCAGCACCATGCCGGCCGCCGTGCGCAGCGCCGACGGCCATGCCGCGGCCGCGCCGAACGGAGTTGCCGCCCAGTCGAACGCGTCGTCGATGACAGGAGCTGGAACGGAACGGGGGTCGGGCATGGCTGAGAGCTACGTGGCGCGGCATGCCGCAAAGGCGCACGATACCATGCCGCGCAACAACGCGTCGCCCTGTCCGGGACAACTGCGCCTGGCAGTGCACGCGGCTGCCGCAGGTGTCGGACACCGGCTTCATGGTGTCGGACACCGGTGTTCAATGTGCGACGTAGTGGAAAACTGCCGTAGTTGAAAACCGGTGTCCGACACCGAAAACCCGGTGTCCGACACCAAACTCATCACCTGCCTGTGGCAGCAGGCGCAACGGCGCGTCCGTTCGCCACCGGCTCGCCCACGTCGCCAGGCCGGAACGGTACCGTCATCGGGTCCATCGGCCGGATCGCGCCGTCGGGAGTGAATTCCATCTTCGCCAGCACGGTCTGGCGCTGGTAGCCGTTCCCCTGCGGCAGCGCGTGCCGGTGGTAGGCCGCGTACCAGCGGTCGGTGCCGGGCACGTTGACGACACTGTGGTGCGCGGTGGCGACGGCCGGGCCGTTGCGCTGCAGGACGATGAAATCCCGCTGCGGCGAGCGCACCGGGCCGAGAGGCGAATCGGCCACGCCCCAGCCCACCCGGTAATCCGGGCTGCGCGCATCGTCGATCGACCACATGAAGTAATACTTGCCGCTGCGCTTGAAGACGACCGGCGCCTCGCGGTGGTCGCGCAGTGCGATCGTGTGCACGGGGCCGTCCAGCGTGACCATGTCGGGCTTCAGCTTGTAGACGTTGGCCAGCTTGCCGTTGCCGTAGTACAGGTAGGCCTGGCCGTCGTCGTCGATGAACGGGTACGGGTCGATCGTGTTGGTCTGGACACCGGTCCCCCTGGCGACCAGCGGCTTGCCCAGCGCATCGACGAACGGCCCGGTGGGCGACTTCGACGTGGCCACACCAATGTTGCCCTGCGCGCAGAAGTACAGGTAGTACGTGCCGTTGCGCTCGATGACGTCCGGCGCCCATGCTTCGACACTGGCCCATTTCAGGTCGTTGGCGACGTCGAGGATCATGCGCTCCTTCTTCCAGTCCACCAGGTTTTTCGACGACCATACGGAGAAATCGGTGGTCTGCCAGTTCGGCTTGTCCGACGTCGGATAAATATAATAGGTGTCGCCGAACAGGCGGATCGACGGGTCGGCCGTGAATCCTTCCAGGATGGCCGGCGGCGCGGGCTTCGGTGCCGCCGCCTCCGCGGCCGGTGTCCTCGTCGCGATATCCCTGGCAAGCCATGCGGGCACCGCCAGCACGGTGCCGTGCCGCTGGCCGTTCGCCACGGCGACGCGCGCCGATACGTCGGCCCACCCCTTCCAGTCGGTGGTCTCGAACGCGCCGTAGCGCTTCTCCGCGTAGAAATCGACCAGCAAGGTGGTCTTGCCGTCCTGCGTGTACAGCGTGGGGCCTTCGGCGCGCAGGCCGCTGACGATCGGCTCCGGCATCAGCCGGTAAGGGCCGAGCGCGCTGTCCGCCACGGCCCAGCGGATCGCACCCCACTTGCCCGACTTCTGCCGGTCGCCCTCCTTGAAGACGGCGATATATCTTGCTCCGTCGCGCACCACCGTGGTGTCGATGTGGTCGAAGCCTGGATCGAGGAACAGTGCCGGTTCGCTGAACGTGACGAAGTCCTTCGTCGTCACGTAATACGTGCGGTGGTTCATCCGCTCGTCCGATTTGGTGGCGGGAAAGCGGTCGTCGATGTCGGACGACACCGTGATCACGTACTGCTGCCCCGCCTCGTCGTAGAACGTTTCGGGTGCCCAGGCATCGGTGGCGCCCGCGGTTTTGCCGAAGACGGGCAGGTAGCGCTGGGCCGACCAGTTGACGAGGTCCGTCGATGCCGCGTAGCCGATGCCCTTGTCCTTCCAGCCGGTGGTCCACACCATCCGGAAGACGCCGTCCGGTCCGCGCAGGATGTGCGGGTCGCGCATCAGGCCTGACCCGACCGACGGTTTCAGGAACACCTTGCCCAGGTCCGTCCACGCCTTGCCGTCCGCGCTGGCCGACAGGTGCAGGCCGTCGCCCCTGCCCTGGAACGACGTGAACAGCCACGTGATGTCGGGCCATTTCGATGGCTGGGCCGCGGCGCCGGCGGCCAGCGCCAGCAGCGCCGTTGCCAGCGCGGCGCGGTGCAAGGTCGGATTGGTGGGCATGCTGTCCTCGTCGTTGTGTTCCGGGCGCCGTACCTTAGCATGGCGCGCGGCGGCTTGAGCGGGCCGGCGGCCGATCGCTCATCCGGTTGATCGGCTGGCCGCGCTATACCGCTTCCGCATAGCGCGCGCGACAAATGGAATAGCAATATTGTTGCAATCGAGGCTAGACTTTTCGGTCCACCATCCTGCAAGCAATCCATGTTCAGACACCTGTTACCCGTGCTCGCCTTCGGCTTCCTGTCGCTCGCCGGCGCGGCCACCCATGCCGCCGAGGCGCCGGTCCGCGAACGCATCGCCTTCAATGCCGACTGGCGCTTCCACAAACAAGACCCGGTCAAGGAAAGATCCGGCAAGGAAGTCGCCGGCAAGGCCACGGAACCGGCCGCGCAGCCGGGCTTCGACGATGCCGCCTGGCGCAGGCTCTCGGTGCCGCACGACTGGGGCATCGAAGGCCCGTTCCGCCAGGAATACCCAAACGACACCGGCAAGCTGCCGTGGTGGGGCACGGCCTGGTACCGCAAGCACTTCACGCTGCCGGCCACCGATGCGGGCCGCCGCGTCTACCTGGACATCGACGGCGCGATGTCGAACGCCCAGGTCTGGATCAACGGCCAGCACGTGGGCGGCTGGCCGTATGGCTATGCATCGTGGCGCGTGGACCTGACGCCGCACGTGAAACCGGGCGGCGACAACGTCGTCGCGGTACGGCTCGACAATCCGCCGGCCTCGTCGCGCTGGTACCCGGGCGGCGGCATCTACCGCAATGTGTGGCTGGTGAAGACGGCGCCGGTGCACGTCGCGCAGTACGGCACGTTCGTCACCACGCCGGTGGTGACGAAGGAATCGGCGACCGTCAGCGTCGAGGTAACCGTCGACAACCGCGGCGCCGACACCGACGTGCAGGTCGCCACCGAGATCTATGCGCTCGATGGCGCCGGCAAGCGCACCGGCCAGCCCGTCGCGCGCAAGGACGCGACCAGCCCGTGGAAGGCGCCCGCCGGCCACCAGGTGCAGCTCACCCAGGCGCTGGCCGTGGCCAATCCGCGGCTGTGGAGCCCGGCCTCGCCGCAGCGCTACGTGGCCGTCACCACGGTGACCGACAAGGGCCGCGTGGTGGACGTCGTCGAAACGCCGTTCGGCATCCGCACCATCGCCTTCGATGCGAAGCAGGGCTTCCTGCTGAACGGCAGCCGGCTGGCCATCAACGGCGTGTGCCAGCACCACGACCTGGGCGCGCTGGGCGCGGCGATCAACGTGCGCGCGCTCGAACGCCAGCTCGAGATCCTGCGCGAGATGGGCGTCAACGCGATCCGCACCAGCCATAACCCGCCGGCGCCGGAGTTGCTGGACCTGGCCGACCGCATGGGCTTCGTGGTGGTCGCCGAGGCCTTCGACATCTGGGGCCTGAAGAAGACGCCGAACGATTATCACGTCCACTTCGCCGAATGGAGCGAGAAGGACCTGCGCGCCATGATCCGGCGCGACCGCAACCACCCCAGCGTGATCTCCTGGAGCATCGGCAACGAGATCGTCGAGCAAGGCGCCAGCGAAGGCTGGAAGGTGGCGGCGCGGCTGTCCGAGATCGCACGCGGAGAGGACCGCACTCGCCCGACCACGGCGGCCTACAACCACGTCGGCTCGGCCTACAACGGCTTCCAGAACGCGGTCGACGTATTCGGCTACAACTACAAGCCGCAGGAGTACGCGAAGTTCCACGAGCACTTCCCGCACATCCCGCTGCTCGGCAGCGAAACGGCATCGACGGTCAGCTCGCGCGGCGAGTACTTCTTCCCCGTCAGCGACGACAAGTCGCAGGGACTGGCCAACTTCCACGTCAGCAGCTACGACCTGAGCGCGCCGCCGTGGGCTTCGCCGCCCGATACCGAATTCCGCGGCCAGGACGACAACCCGTCCGTGGCCGGCGAGTTCGTGTGGACCGGCTTCGACTACCTGGGCGAACCGACGCCGTACAACAGCGACAGCACGAACCTGCTGAACTTCACCGATCCGGCGCAGCGCCAGCGCATGGAACAGCAGCTCGATAGCCTGAAGAAGATCGCCGTGCCGTCGCGCAGCTCGTACTTCGGCATCGTCGACCTGGCCGGCTTCAAGAAGGATCGCTTCTACCTGTACCAGGCGCGCTGGCGCCCGGAACTGCCGATGGCGCACCTGCTGCCGCACTGGAACTGGGCGGAGCGCGTGGGCCAGGTGACGCCTGTGCACCTGTACACGTCCGGCGACGAGGCCGAGCTGTTCCTGAACGGCAAATCGCTGGGCCGGAAGAAGCGCGGCCCGCGCGAATACCGGCTGCGCTGGGACGACGTGGTCTACCAGCCGGGCACGCTGCAGGCGGTGGCCTACAAGGACGGCAAGCGCTGGGCCGAGGATACCGTGCACACCACCGGCAAGGCGGCCAGGCTGCTGCTGTCGGCCGACCGGCAAACCATCCGCGCCGACGGTGACGACCTGTCGTTCGTGACGGTGACGATCGCCGACAAGGATGGCCGGCCGGTGCCGCGCACCAGCAACCGCGTGAAATTCACGCTGACCGGACCGGGCGACATCATCGCCACGGACAACGGCGATCCGACCAGCTTCGAATCGTTCCAGTCGCGCGAACGCAATGCATTCAACGGCCTGGCGCTGGCAATCGTGCGTACCCGCGCGGGACAGGCGGGCAAGCTGGTGCTGACGGCGACCGCGCAGGGGCTGGGAAGTGCGAAGGTGACGCTGGAGAGCAAGGCGCCCTGAGCGCCGGGCCGATGTGGCGTGCGGCGTCCTGGGGAGCGGCTACAATAGCCGCTTTTCCCGGCACCGACGCCGGCATCCCATGATCCCCGGCCTGCCCTCCACGCCCTTCCGCCTCGACCGCCTGCGCAACGCCTCGTCGCAGGTATTCGACCACCTGCGCGGACTGATCGTGACGCTGGTGCTGGCGCCGGGCACGCAGCTGCACCGCAGCGAACTGGCGGACTACTACGGCCTGTCGTCGACGCCGCTGCGCGATGCGCTGTCGCGGCTCGGCGAGGAAGGCCTGGTCGACATCGTGCCGCAACAGACGACGACCGTCAGCCGCATCGACGTGGACGCGGCGCGGCAGGCGCACCTGCTGCGGCTGTCGCTGGAACTGGAAGTGGTCAATTCCCTGGCGCAGGCGCCGGATGCGGCGCTCGCGCTGGCACTGCAGCAATCCATCGCGCAGCAGCGGCTCGCCGCGCAATTGCAGGACGACGCGGCATTCGACCGCGCCAGCACGGCGTTTCACCGGCAGCTTTTCAAGCACGCGCAGGTTGCCGACCTGTGGGAACTGCTGCTACGCCAGGGCGGCAACCTGGAACGGCTGCAGCGGCTGCAGCCGCGCACCGGCGCGCAGCATGTGCTGGCCGATCACGCCGGCATCGCCGATGCGATCGGCCGCGGCGATGGCGGGCTGGCGATGGACCGCGTGCGGCAGTGCCTGGGCGATGCGCTGGCGGGGGTGGCGGCGATCCGGGCCAAATATCCAGAGTATCTGGGAACCGGGGACAGCCGTTGAGTATGCTGGTATCGGCCGATTACGCCCGCGCCGCTGGTGTCGGACACCCTTGGGTGTCGGACACCGGTTTTCGGTGACGATTCCTGCGCATTACGCAAGAACCGGTGTCCGACACCACAAGGCCGGTGTCCGACACCGCGACGCTGGCACTTTCGTCAGCATCAAACGCCGCTCGCTTGCCGACATCAAGTCTTGGCCAAGCCACTCAGTCCCGTGCGAGGCTGGGCTTGTTCGGGTGGTACGTCCAGCCGGGCACCAGGTAGCGCATCGCCATCGCGTCGTCGCGCGCCCCGCCGGCCACTTCCTTATAGAGTTCGTGCGCCGCTTCGATGCGCTCCATGTCCGGTTCGATGCCCAGGCCCGGCTTGTCCGGCACCGCCACGGCGCCGTTCTCGATCCGCAGCGGCTCGCGCGTCAGGCGTTCCGCGCCCTCCTGCCAGATCCAGTGCGTGTCGATCGCCGTGATGTCGCCCGGCGCCGCGGCAGCGGCGTGCGTAAACATCGCCAGCGACACGTCGAAATGGTTGTTCGAATGCGAGCCCCACGTCATGCCCCAGTCGGCGCACAGCTGGGCCAGGCGCACCGACCCCTGCATCGTCCAGAAGTGCGGGTCGGCCAGCGGGATGTCGACGGCGCCCAGCAGATACGAATGGCCCATCTGGCGCCAGTCGGTGGCCACCATGTTGGTGGCGGTACGGATGCCCGTGGCGCGGCGGAATTCGGCCATTGTCTCGCGGCCCGAGTAGCCGTTTTCCGGACCGCACGGATCTTCCGCATAGGCCAGCAGATGGCCCTTGCCCTTGCACGCGGCGATCGCCTGCTCCAGCGACCACGCACCGTTCGGATCGACCGTCACGTTGCCTTGCGGGTGGCGCGCCTTGATCGCGGCCACCGCCAGCAGTTCGTCGTGCGGCGACATCACGCCGCCCTTCAGCTTGAAGTCGCGGAAGCCATACTTCGCCACGGCCGCATCGGCCAGGTCGGCCACGCTTTCCGGCGTCAGCGCCTCGCGGTGGCGCAGCTGGTACCAGTCGTCGCCGGCCTGCGCCTGCACGTAAGGCAGGTCGGTCTTGCCGGCATCGCCGATGTAGAACAGGTAGGCCAGCATCGTCACGCTGTCGCGCTGCTGGCCGTTGCCCAGCAGTTCGCAGACGGGCACGCCCAGGTGCTGGCCCAGCAGGTCGAGCAGCGCCGCTTCGACGGCGGTGATCACATTGTCGAGCCGCAGGTTGATTTCATGGGGCTGGCGCAGCACCGCCGCTTCCGCCTCGTTGGTGACCTGGTGCTGCATGCCGCCGCGCGCGCCGAATGCGGCGCGCAGCGCATTGAGCGTGCGCTGGTAGCGGCCGACCGGCGTGCCCACCACCAGCGGCACGATGCGCTCCAGCGCCTTCAGGATGCCCTCCCCGCCCGGCACCTCGCCCATCCCGGTATTGCCGGCGCTGTCGGTCAGCAGCACGATGTTGCGGGTGAAGTACGGCGCATGCGCACCGCACAGGTTCAGCAACATGCTGTCGCGGCCGGCAACGGGAATCGCGCGCATGGAGGTAATGACGGGTGTGGTCGAAGTCATGGTCGGTAATGGGCAGGCTATGGTCGAAAACGGTCGGCAATGTTTCCTGAAAAATGGGGACGTACCCCATTTTTCGAGCAACATTTCCTAAAACCGGGGTCTGACCCCGGTCTTCGGAAATGTTGCCTTACATCAGGTCGTCATTGGTATTTCCTCAAAAACAGGGTCCGTCCCTATTTTTGGATTTTTACAGGGTTGTGATGCACTAATATATCACGACGGTTAAAACGGCTGGCGGGAAATCAGCCGGCGAGGAATTCGGGATAGTGCTCGCGCAGCGCCATCAGCCGCGACAGCGTGCCGCTCAGGTGGCGCCGGATGCATGCCTC
This sequence comes from Pseudoduganella umbonata, assembly GCF_014192225.1. Lineage (GTDB taxonomy): Bacteria > Pseudomonadota > Gammaproteobacteria > Burkholderiales > Burkholderiaceae_D > Rugamonas > Rugamonas umbonata. Next base: position 61,064 of record NZ_JACHXS010000003.1, read on the forward strand.
GGCAAGGCCGGCGTCGCCGGCGGCGATGGCGTCGGCCAGATCGGCGTGCTCGGCCAGCACGGACTCAGCCTTGCCGTTCAGTTGCATGTGCAGACGCCGGAGCCGGTCCATGTTGCCGCTGCTGCCGCGCATCAGCCGCCACAGGTCGTGCGCCCGCGCGGCGGCGAACATGCGCTCGTGGAACGCCTGGTCGGTATGGATGAACGCTTCGAGATCGCCCCGCTCCAGGCACTGCCGCTGCCGGGCGACGAGCGCCTGCAAGCCTTCTGCCAGGCCGGCATCGCGCTGCCGCGCCACGGTGCGGGCGATTTCCAGTTCCAGCGCGAGACGCAGGAAGTGCGCGTGGCGGGCCGAGTCGATGTCGACGGCGCTGACCCGCGTGCCATGCTGGGGGAAGATGTCGACCAGCCCTTCTTCTTCCAGTTTCAAAAGCGCGTCGCGCACGGGCGTGACGGACACGCCGTAATAGCGCGCCAGCTCGCTGCGGTCGAGGTTCATGCCTGGCTTGAACGCCAGCGTGACGATCGCGCTACGGAGGTGTTCGTAGACCTGCCGGGCCGCGCCTTGCGACTTGTCGGGTACGAACGGGGCCGCCAGGTCGAGCGTCGTCATGGATTCCCCGCCGCCGCGGGCCAGCTGCCGTAGGCGTCGCGCAATGCGCGCAGCGCCACGCCGATCAGGTCACCCGCGGTCAGGCCGCCATGCAATTGCTTCACGTGGCCGTAGGCGATGTTCATCACCAGGGCGCCCAGCTGCAGCACCGGGACCGGCGCCAGACCGTCCGGAAATATCTGCGACAGCCGCGACCCCACCTGGTGCCATTCGTCGTCGAACATCTTTGTGTGGCGCGCCGCCACGGCGGCATCGGCGCGCGCCAGACGGGCCATGTCCACCACGAGCAGCCGCAGGTCCGGTTCGTGGCGCATGCCGTCGGCCCATGCGCAGGCGGTGGCGATGATCGCATCGGCATCGCCGGCCGCGTCCAGGCGCCGGCACAGTTCATCGGCCTGGCCCAGCGCATAGTAGTCGAACATCGCGAAGAACAGCTCGTCCTTCGATGCGAAGTTCGAATACATCGCGCCCTTCGAGTACCCCGCTTCCTCGGCGATGCGGTCGATCGACGCGCCGGCATAGCCTTCGCGCGTAAACACGACCGCGGCGGCGGCCAGCAGCCGTTCGCGGGTGCGGGCGCGGCTTTGTTCGCGCGTCAGGCGCGGCGGCCTGGCGGCGGGGGCGCTGGCGGCGGTAGCGATGGCGGCGGCGGATGCGTCCTGGTCAGTCATGATCCTGTTCGTAAAAGGTCAGCCCTCCGCGCAGAGGACGGTCGGCGTGACGGACATGCCCACCTTCAGCAACTGCGCGGCGCGCTGTCCCGGATCGATGACGATCTTCACCGGCAGGCGCTGCACCACTTTCGTGAAATTGCCGGTGGCATTGTCCGGCGCGATCGGCGAGAACGACACGCTGCTGGCGGGCGCGAGGCTTTCGACATGGCCGGTCAGCGTGGTCCCGGGCAGCATGTCGACCGCAATTGTAACGCGCTGGCCGGCACGCATCTTCGCCAGTTGCGTTTCACGGAAATTGGCTTCGATGTACGCATGCTGCAGCGGCACGATGGCAAGCATCGCGGTGCCGACCTGCGCGTAGGCGCCGACACGCACCGCACGCTGGCCGACGATGCCGTCGACCGGTGCCTCGATGCGCGTGTACGACAGGTTCAGCTCCGCGGCGGCCAGTGCCGCCTTCGCGCGCGCCACCTGGGCCTGCGCCTGCGCCACCTGCGCGCCCAGCACGTCGAGCTGCTGTTTCGCCGCGGCCAGCGCCGCCATGTCCGCCGTGTGGTTCGCCGCGGCGGCGTCGGTCTGGGATTCGGCCTGCTGGCGGTCCTGCACGGACGCCGAGCCGTCCGAGGCCAGGTCGCGATAGCGTTCCGCGTTGGCCTTCGCGTACTTCAGCGTGGCGGCGCCGGCATCGATGGCGGCGGACGCGCGCCGGATCGTGCTGCCCTGCTGGGCGATGGCGGCGCGCGCGCTGGCCAGGTCCGCCTCGGCCTTCGTCAATTCGGCGCGGGCGATGTCGACCGCCACGGCGAAGTCCCGGTCGTCGATGCGGGCCAGCAGCTGGCCCTTGCGCACGGCCTGGTGGTCCTCGACCAGTACCTCGGCCACCCTGCCGGCAACCTGCGGCGCGACCAGCGTGAAATCGGCGGTCACGTACGCATCGTCCGTGCTCTGGCGGCTGCCGCCGCCTTCGTCGTGGCTCCACGACCAGGCGCTGCCGGCGGCCAGCGCGGCAAGCAGGACGCCGATGGCGATCTTTGCGGAAGTTGGAAGAGACATGTAGATCCTCGAATGAATGGAATTATTGTTTTGGCAGCACCGGCGGCGCGATGTACTGCAGCGACAGCACCAGCGGCACCAGCGCCAGCGCCAGCGCACCGAGCACCAGGTAGCCGTCGGCGATGGACAGCACGAAGGCCTGGTGCGACACACGCCCGGCCACGCCGGCCAGCGCGTCCGGCGGCACCGCACCGGCGCTGCGCCGCATGTTGGCGGCGCCGTCGAGCAGCACGTTGGCATGGGTGGCTTCGCGCACGGCCAGCAGGCGGCCGACCAGCGCGCTGCCCAGCATCGTGCCGAACGCGCGCAGCGTGTTGACGATGCCGGAGACCTGCGGCCCTTCCATCGGCTGCACCACGCTGGTGGCCAGGAACAGCAGCGCGATCACGGCCATCGGCTGGCCGAACGCGTGCAGTGCCTGCGCCAGCGCGAATTCGGCCGCCATCCACGCCGGGGTGATGCGCGAGCCCACCCAGCACGCGGTGGCGATCAGCACCAGGCCCATGGCGAACACATGGCGCGCATCGATCCATTTTTTATATAGCAGCCAGGAGACGGCCGGGCCCAGGATGAATTGCGGCAGGCCCACCTGCAGGCCGATGACGGCCAGTTGCGGCGTGCGGAAGTGCCAGGCATGGCCCAGGTAGTCGGCCGGCAGCAGGGAGCCGGACAGCAGCACCACCAGCATGCCGACGAAGACCGTGAAGCCCAGGCCCAGGTTACGGCGGTGCAGCAGCTGCAGCTTGATGAACGGCATCGGATGGAACCATTCGCAGACCAGGAAGATCGCCAGCAAGGCCGCGCCGCCGCCGAACAGCCAGCACACCAGCACGCTGTTGAACCAGTCCAGCCGCTCGCCCTGCGACAGGCCGATGCCGATCATCACCAGGCCCGCCAGGCCCGTCACCAGGCCAGGCAGGTCGATCTGGCGGAAGCGTTCCAGCCGCACCGGGTCCTGCGGGATGCCCCACCCTACCGCGGCCAGCGAGAACAGCGCCATCGGCACGGTTTGCCAGAACAGCAGGCGCCAGTCGGCCACGGCGTCGGTCCACGTGGCCGATAGCCAGGTGGCCACGTTCGGCGAGAACGTGGCCGTCATCGCATACAGGGCCAGGCCATACAGCCGGATCGGCGCCGGGAAGAAGCGCAGTGCGGCAGCCATCAGCACGGGAATCAGGAGCCCGCCAAACAGTCCCTGCAGGCAGCGCAGCACCAGCAGCGTGGCTGCATCGGGCGCGAGCGGCGTGACGAGGCCCAGCAGGGTGAAGATCGCCACCACGGCCATGTGGTAGCGGCGGAACGAGAACGTGATCGCGAACCATGCCGAGAACGGCATCGCGGCCAGCTCGAAGGCGCCATACAGGCTGGCGACCCAGCTGCCGTCGTCGATGCCCATGCCGTACACGGCGCGGATGTCGCCCAGCGCCAGTGTGCCGATGCGGCTGTTCAGGCCGGACATCATCGCCGCCACGAAGACGCCGGTCACGCCGGTCAGCAGCCGCGGGCCGAACGGGTGGACGGCGGGCGCAGGAGGTACGGCGGACGGTGCGACAGGCGATGCGGCGGGCGCCGGTGCGGCCCCAGGAGCCGCCGGTTGAGCGGTTGGTTGCGCGGCCATCGTCAATCGATCCGCGTGGACGTGGTTGCCGGCAGATGCGCCGCCGCCACGGCTGCCGCCTTGGCCTCGGCCAGCGTCGCGCAGACGCCGGAACCGGCCAGGCCGGCATCGTCATAGGTCTGGATTTCCCAGTGCCAGCGGCCGTCGAATTCGTCGGGCCACACGCACAGGCGGCGGTGATCGACGCTGTACAGCGCGTCGTCGAGGTCGAGCACCCACAGTGGCAGGTCGGATTCGTCGGATTGGTGCCAGTCGCGCATGAACGGTCGGAATTGATGAAAGGCATCAATTATACCGACCGGTATCTGAATTTCAAGCGGTATTACACTTCTGAAGTTCCTTCTACGCCTGCGCCCTGGTGTCGGACACCGGCTTCCTGGTGTCGGACACCGGTTTTCGCATGATTAATCCATAAAACCGGTGTCCGACACATTTCCTGGATGAGACGCCCAGGAAAAATGTCCGACACCAGACGCATTGAAGCTAGCGGTGCTCCAGCCAGTCGGCCAGCACTTCGGCCGTATGCTCGCCCAGCATCGGTGGCGGCCGGTCGTAGGTCACCGGCGTGGCCGACATGCGGATCGGGTTGGCGACCAGTGGTACGGTGCCGGCGACCGGGTGCGGCATGTCGATGCGCATGCCGCGCGCCTGCACCTGCGGATCGTCGAACACCCTGTCGAGCGTGTTGATCGGGCCGCACGGCACGCCGGCGCCTTCCATCAGCGCCACCCACTCGGCGGTCGCGCGGGTCACGGTGATGGCGTGGATGCCGGCGACCAGTTCCGCGCGGTACCGCACACGCTGCGGATTGGTGGCGTACCGTTCGTCGCTGCCCCACTTCGGCCGGCCCAGCACCTCGCACAGCTTGCGGAACTGGCCGTCGTTGCCGACCGCGACGATCATGTAGCCATCCGCGGTGGCGAACTCCTGGTACGGCACGATGTTCGGGTGGGCGTTGCCCATCCGCCGCGGCGCGCTGCCGCCGACCAGGTAGTTGGCCGCCTGGTTGGCCAGCACGGCTACCTGCACGTCCAGCAGGGCGAGATCGATATACTGGCCCTCCCCGCTGCGCTCCCGGTACGCCAGCGCGGCCAGTACCGCGTTGGCGGCGTACAGTCCCGTCATCACGTCGGTCAGCGCCACGCCCACCTTCATCGGGCCGCCGCCCGGTTCGCCGTCGGGCAGACCAGTGAGGCTCATCAGCCCGCCCATGCCCTGGATCAGGAAATCGTAGCCCGCGCGCTGCGCGTAGGGACCGTCCTGCCCGAAGCCGGTGATCGAGCAGTAGATCAGCCGGGGATTGAGGACCTTCAAGCTGGCGTAATCGAGGCCGTACTGCGCCAGGCCGCCGACCTTGAAGTTTTCCAGCACCACGTCGGCCTTTTCCGCCAGCCGCCGCACCAGCGCCTGGCCATCCGCCGTGGCGATGTCGATCGCCACCGAGCGCTTGTTGCGGTTGGCGCTCAGGTAATACGCCGATTCGGAAGTCGGCGTGCCGTCCTCGCCGGGCAGCCACGGCGGCCCCCACGCGCGGGTGTCGTCGCCGCTGCCGGGCCGCTCGACCTTGACGACGTCCGCGCCCATGTCGGCCAGCAGCTGCCCGGCCCACGGCCCGGCCAGCACGCGCGACAGGTCGAGCACCTTCAGGCCGGCCAATGCGCCCTTGTTGATGGGGTCCGCCATGGCCGTCAGAACGCCGCGATACCCGTCATCGCGCGGCCGAGGATCAGCGCGTGGATGTCGTGCGTGCCTTCGTAGGTGTTGACCACTTCCAGGTTGACGAGATGGCGGGCCACCCCGAATTCGTCGCTGATGCCGTTCCCGCCCATCATGTCGCGCGCCAGGCGGGCGATGTCCAGCGCCTTGCCGCAGGAATTGCGCTTCATGATCGACGTGATCTCGACGGCGGCGCTGCCCTCGTCCTTCATCCGGCCCAGCCGCAGGCAGCCCTGCAGCCCCAGCGTGATCTCGGTCTGCATGTCGGCCAGCTTCTTCTGCACCAGCTGGTTCGCCGCCAGCGGCTTGCCGAACTGCTTGCGGTCCAGCACATACTGGCGCGCGCGGTGCCAGCAATCCTCGGCCGCGCCCAGCGCGCCCCAGGCAATGCCGTAGCGGGCACTGTTCAGGCAGGTGAACGGCCCTTTCAGGCCGCGCACGTCGGGGAAGGCGTTTTCTTCCGGGCAGAACACCTCGTCCATCACGATCTCGCCGGTGATCGACGCACGCAGGCCGACCTTGCCGTGGATCGCCGGCGCCGACAGGCCCTGCCAGCCCTTTTCCAGCACGAAGCCACGGATCGCGCCTTCGTCATCCTTGGCCCACACGACGAACACGTCGGCGATCGGGCTGTTGGTGATCCACATCTTGCTGCCGCTGAGCTGGTAGCCACCGTCGACTTTTTTCGCGCGGGTGATCATGCTGCCCGGGTCGGAGCCGTGGTTCGGCTCCGTCAGGCCGAAGCAGCCGATCCACTCGCCGCTGGCCAGCTTCGGCAGGTATTTCTGCTTCGTCTGCTCGTTGCCGAATTCGAGAATCGGCACCATCACCAGCGACGACTGCACGCTCATCATCGAGCGGTAGCCGGAATCGACCCGCTCCACCTCGCGCGCCACCAGGCCGTAGCTGACATAGCTCAGGCCGGCACCGCCGTACTGCTCGGGAATCGTCACGCCCAGCAAACCCAGCTCGCCCATCTCGCGGAAGATCTCGCTGTCGGTTTTCTCATGGCGGAACGCTTCCAGCACGCGCGGCGCCAGGCGGTCCTGGCAATACGCGCTGGCGGAATCGCGCACCATGCGCTCTTCGTCGGTCAATTGCTGGTTGAGCAGCAACGGGTCGTCCCAGTGGAAGGCAGCTTTGTGCTTTGAAGTCATTTCGAACTCGCGGAAAGGATCTTGAGGAAGGTCAATATGGTGCGCAATGTACAATGCGGCGAATCGTGCGGCAAACGTTTTATATGCACTCACCTGTGCGCATAACGCACTTGGAGAACCCCATGCGCAGGAAAATCCCGTCCACTCTCGCCCTGTCCGCGTTCGAAGCGGCGGCCCGCCACCAGAGCTTCACCAAAGCCGCCGACGAACTGGCCGTCACACAGAGCGCGATCTGCCGCCAGATCGGCGCGCTGGAGGAGTTCCTCGGCGTGGCGCTGTTCCGCCGCGGCCGGCGCGGCGTGGCGCTGACCGAGGCGGGCCAGGCCTACAGCCGCAAGGTAACGGCCCGGCTGGACGACGTCGAGCGCGACACACTGGAACTGATGGCCGGCGGCGGCAGCGGCGGCACGCTGGAACTGGGCGTGGTACCCACCTTCGCCACCAAATGGCTGTTGCCGCGCCTGCCCGACTTCCTGGCGCGCCATCCGGGCATCACCGTCAACCTCAGCGCCCGCGCGCGGCCGTTCCTGTTCGACGATACGCCGTTCGACGCGGCGATCCATGCCGGCGAGGCGTTGTGGCCGGGCACCGAAGGCATCTTCCTGATGCACGAGGACCTGATGGCCGTGTGCAGCCCGGCGCTGCGCCAGGCCGGCGACTGGTGCGGGCAGCCGCTGCTGCAGATCAGCACCCGCCCCTACCTGTGGCGCGACTGGTTCCGCTCCCTGGACATGGCCATGGACACGGACATGGCCGGCCCGCGCTTCGAATTGTTCTCGATGGTGGCGGAAGCGGCGGTCCATGGCATGGGTACCGGACTGGTGCCCCGCATGCTGATCGAGGACGAACTGGCGCGCGGCACCCTCGTCCCCGTCACCCCGCACGCCTATCGCAGCGACCGCTCATACCGGCTGCTGTACCCCGAACGCAAGACCGGGCATGCGCCGCTGGCGGCCTTCCGCGACTGGCTGGCGGCCCAGGCGGCCGCCTATGGCGGCCAACCGCAGTAAGCCTGACCTTTGCGCGCCTGACTTCGCGTCCGCGTCACGGCTGGTCCATCGCCGCGAACCGCTCCACCAGGAAATCCACGAAGGTCCGGATCCGCGCCGACAGCTGGTGCCGGTGCGGACACACCGCATAGATGTCGGCATCCGGCGTGCGGTAGCCCGGCAGCACCTGCACCAGCCGGCCGGTTTCCAGATAGCGCTCGATATCCCAGCCGGCGCGCATCAGGATGCCGTGGCCGTCCAGCGCCCAGTTCACCGCGATTTCGCCATCGTTCGTCGTCAGGTTGCCGCGCACCTTGACGGCGACCGCGTCCCGTTCGCCGTCCTTCCCCGCATGCAGCCGCCACACGCCATACGCCTCGTCGCCCTGCCGGATCGCGATGCAGTTGTGCCGCGCCAGGTCGGCCGGCGCCTTCGGCTCGCCGGCCCGCGCCAGGTATTTCGGCGCGGCACACAGCAGCCGGCGGTTGGCGGCCAGCCGCCGCGCGATCACGCGCGTGTCGCCCGGGGCGCCGAAGCGGATGCACACGTCGAACTGGTCGTCGGCCAGCGGCGGCGGGTCGACCGACAATTGCAGCTGCACGTCCACTTCCGGGTAGCGCAGCACGTACTGCGAAATGGCCGGGGCGATATGCAGCCGGCCGAAACCCAGCGTGGCGTTGACGCGCAACTGCCCTTTCGGCGTGCCTTTCGACTTCGTCAGCATCTGTTCCAGGTCCGCCAGCTCCTGCAGGATGCGCTGCGCATGCTCGAACAGCACTTCTCCCTCCGCCGTCAGGCTCATGCGCCGCGTGGTGCGGTTCACCAGCGGTACGCCGATCCGCCCCTCCAGTAACGCCAGGCGCTTGCTGACGGCGGAAGTGGTGATGCCCAGCTCCCGCGCCGCGCCGCTCAGGCTGCCGATGGTGGCGAGGGTGACGACGAAGGCCAGTTCCGCCGGTTGCAGGTTTGCGTTCATTGTTGATGTCCAGGTTAACAACGGATTGAGTTTAGCGGCCATTCGCACGCCGGTCCACCCGCTACAGTCCTTCCACTTTCATTCGATTCAACCAAGGAGACAGCATGAAGACCTACCAGATCGCGACCATTCCCGGCGACGGCATCGGCAAGGAAGTGGTACCGGCCGGGCGCGACGTCCTGGCGGCGCTGGCCGCCGGCAGCGCCACGTTCCAGTTCCAGTTCGAGGATTTCGACTGGGGCGGCGACTATTACCGCAAGCATGGCGTGATGATGCCGGCCGATGGCCTGGACGCGCTGCGCGGCAAGGATGCAATCCTGTTCGGCTCCGCCGGCGACCCGGACATCCCCGACCACATCACGCTGTGGGGCCTGCGCCTGAAGATCTGCCAGGGCTTCGACCAGTACGCCAACGTGCGCCCCACGCGCATCCTGCCCGGCATCGACGCGCCGCTCAAGCGCTGCGCCGCGGAAGACCTGAACTGGGTCATCGTGCGGGAAAACTCGGAAGGCGAATACTCCGGCGTGGGCGGCCGCGTGCACCAGGGCCACCCGATCGAGGCGGCGACCGACGTGTCGATGATGACCCGCGTCGGCGTCGAACGCATCCTGCGCTTTGCCTTCAGGCTGGCGCAGTCCCGCCCGCGCAAGCTGCTCACCGTGATCACCAAGAGCAATGCGCAGCGCCACGCGATGGTGATGTGGGACGAGATCGCGCTGCAGGTGTCGCAGGAATTCCCTGACGTGAAATGGGACAAGGAACTGGTCGATGCCGCCACCGCGCGCATGGTCAACCGCCCCGCCACGCTGGACACGATCGTGGCCACCAACCTGCACGCCGACATCCTGTCCGACCTGGCCGCCGCGCTGGCCGGCAGCCTGGGCATCGCCCCCACCGGCAACATCGATCCGGAGCGCCGCTACCCGTCGATGTTCGAGCCGATCCACGGTTCCGCGTTCGACATCATGGGCAAGGGCCTGGCGAACCCGGTCGGCACGTTCTGGTCCGTCGTGATGCTGCTCGAACACCTGGGCGAGCACGAAGCCGCCGCGCGCGTGATGGCGGCGATCGAACACGTCACCGCGAACCGGGCCCTGCACACGGGCGACCTGGGCGGCAAGGCCACCACCGCCGACGTGACGCGCGCCGTGTGCGATTTCCTGGCGCAGGCCGAGGACCGCAAGGCCGCCTGATCCCCCCGTATCATCGTTGCCCGTTCCGACCAGCCGCCAAGAGCCGGGCGGAACGGGTGCTGCAGCAACCCTCGCGGGACCCTCACCGGGATCCTCACCGGGATCATCACGGAGACAACCATGTCAAAACGATTCTTTGGAAAGCTGTATGTGCAGGTGCTGATCGGCGTGCTCGCCGGCGGCATCCTCGGCGTCCTGTACCCTCACTTCGCGGCGGACCTGAAGCCGCTGGGCGATGCCTTCATCCGCCTCATCAAGATGGTGTTCGCGCCCGTCATCTTCGCCATGGTGGTGCTGGGCATCGCCAAGATGGACAGCATGAAGGAACTGGGCCGCGTCGGCTCGCGCGCGCTGATCTACTTCGAGGTGATGTCGACGTTCGCGCTGGGCCTGGGCCTGGTCGTCGTCAACCTCGCCAAGCCGGGCGTCGGCATGAACGTCGACGTCGCCACGCTCGACACGACGGGCATCAAGAACTACACGGCCGCCGCGGGCCACTCCGGCGGCTTCGTCGACTTCCTGCTGCACATGATCCCCACCAGCGTGGTCGAGGCACTGGCGAAGAACGACATCCTGCAGATCCTCGTGTTCGCCACGATGTTCGGGGTGGCGCTGTCGCACATGGGCCGCCGCGCCAAGCCGGTGGTCGACTTCCTGGAAGCGTTCAGCAACAGCATGTTCATCGTCGTCGGCATGATCATGCGCGTGGCCCCGCTGGCCGCGTTCGGCGCGATCGGTTTCACGGTCGGCAAGTACGGCCTGGGCTCGCTGGTATCGCTGGGCTACCTGATGGCCTGCATGTACCTCACCTGCTTCGTGTTCGTGGTCGCGATCCTGGGCCTGGTGGCGCGCATGTCCGGCTTCAGCCTGTGGAAGTTCCTGCGCTATATCAAGGACGAGATCTTCACCGTGCTGGGCACCAGCTCGTCCGAATCGGTGGTGCCGCAGTTGATGCGCAAGCTGGAGCACGTGGGCGTGTCGAAGCCGGTGGTCGGGCTGGTGATCCCGTCCGGCGTCACGTTCAATCCGGACGGCCAGTGCATCTACTACACGATGGCGGCGATCTTCATCGCCCAGGCGACCAATACTCCGCTGACGCTGACCGACCAGCTGGTCGTGCTCGCCGTGTTGATGGTGACGTCGAAGGGTTCCGCCGGCGTGACCGGTTCCGGCTTCATCACGCTGGCCGCCACGCTGGCGTCGATGGGCAAGATCCCCGTCGAGGGCATGGTGCTGCTGCTGGGCGTGGACCGTTTCATGTCCGAGGCGCGCGCCATCACCAACACGATCGGCAATGCGGTGGGCACGATGGCGATCGCCCAGTGGGTGGGCGCGCTGGACCGCCGGCAGATGGACCGGGTACTGGACGGCCAGTCGTCGCCCGAAGAGCTGCGCGCGCTGTACACCCAGGAGGACGAGGATGGCGGCAAGGCCGCACCGGAGCTGGTACCGGTGCACAAGGTCTCCGCGTGAGATGTACTATCGGCCTACCGAGCAAGCATGGAGACAACGATGAATGACACCGAAGCACGCGCGCTGCTGCGCCGCATGCTCGACGCGGCGATCGCGGCATCGCAGCCGGCCCTGTGCATCCCCGGCCAGCTGCCCGAGCCGTCCAGCGGACGAACGATCGTGATCGGCGCCGGCAAGGCCTCCGCCGAGATGGCCCGCGCTGTCGAGCGCAACTGGAGCGGTCCGCTGGAGGGCCTGGTCGTCACCCGCTACGGCTATGCGGTGCCGTGCGAGCGCATCGAAATCGTCGAGGCGGCGCATCCGGTACCGGATGCCGCCGGCCACGCCGCCGCGCGGCGCATGCTGGACCTGGTGCGGGGCCTGTCCGAGAACGACACGGTGCTGTGCCTGGTCTCCGGCGGCGGTTCTTCGCTGCTGCCGCTGCCCTTGGACGGCATCACACTGGAAGACAAGCAGCGGGTGAATGCTGCGCTGCTGAAATCCGGTGCGACCATCGGCGAAATGAATTGCGTGCGGCGCCACCTGTCGGCCATCAAGGGCGGCCGGCTGGGCGCGGCCTGCCACCCGGCGCGCGTGGTCACACTGCTGATCTCCGACGTGCCCGGCGACGATCCGTGCGATATCGCGTCCGGCCCCACGGTGGCCGACCCGACCACCTGCGACGATGCGCTGGCCATCGTGCGCCGGTACGGCATCGACCTGCCGGAGCGCGTGCTGGAGGTGCTCAACGATCCGGACCGCGGCCGCGGCGAATCCGTGAAACCCGGCGATCCGCGGCTGGCCCGGGCCGAGGTGCGAATGATCGCCACGCCGCAGATGGCGCTGGAAGCGGCGGCCCGCGTGGCGGAAGATGCCGGCATCACGCCCTATATTCTCGGCGACAGCCTGGAAGGCGAAGCGCGCGACGTGGGCAAGGTACTGGCCGGGATCGCGCTGCAAGTGGCGCGGCGCGGCCAGCCGTTCCGTGTGCCCTGCGTGCTGCTGTCCGGCGGCGAAACCACGGTCACGGTGCGCGGCAACGGCCGCGGCGGGCGCAATGTCGAGTTCCTGCTGGCCTGCGCGCTGGCGCTCGGCGGCGCGCCCGACATATACGGCCTGGCGGCCGATACCGACGGCGTCGACGGCCAGGAAGAGATCGCCGGCGCGGTCATCGGCCCGGACACGCTGGCGCGCGCCTGGGCCGTGGGCTTGCGCCCGCACGACAGCCTGGACGACAATGACGGCCACGGCTTCTTCGGGGCGCTGGGCGACAGCGTCGTCACCGGCCCCACGCTGACCAACGTCAACGATTTTCGCGCGCTGCTGGTCCTGCCGCGCCGCGCAACCTGATACGGGAATCCCATGCACCGCAACCGCAATGCCAAGATCGTCGCCACCCTCGGCCCCGCCAGCTCCGATCCGGACACCATCCGCGCGCTGTTCGACGCCGGCGCCGACGTGTTCCGCCTGAACTTCAGCCACGGCAGCCATGCCGACCATCGCCAGCGCCTCGAGGCGATCCGCGCCATCGAAGCGGACACGGGCCGCCCGGTCGGCGTGCTGCTCGACCTGCAAGGTCCCAAGCTGCGGCTCGGCACCTTCGCCGAGGGCGCCGTCACGCTGGCCGCCGGCGATGCCTTCCGCCTCGACCTTGACCGCGACGTGCCGGGCGACGTCCACCGCGCGCCGCTGCCGCATCCGGAGATCTTCGCGGCGCTCGTGCCCGGCACCGACCTGCTCATCGACGATGGCCGGGTCCGGCTGCATGTGGAAGCCTGCGGTCCGGCGTTCGCCGCGACGCGCGTCGTCACCGGCGGGCGTATCTCCGACCGCAAGGGCGTCAACGTGCCCGGCGTGGTGCTGCCGCTGTCGGCGCTGACGGAGAAGGACCGGCACGACCTGGAATTCGGCCTGAAGCTGGGCATCGACTGGGTGGCGCTGTCGTTCGTGCAGCGGCCCTAGGATATCGCCGAGATCAGGGAACTCGTGGCCGGCCGCGCGGCGATCGTCGCCAAGCTGGAAAAGCCGGCGGCGATCCACAGCCTCGACGCGATCGTGGCCGAAGCCGATGCGATCATGGTCGCGCGCGGCGACCTGGGCGTGGAAATGCCGCCGGAACAGGTGCCGGCGATCCAGAAGCGCATCGTGCGCGCCTGCCGGAAGATCGGCAAGCCGGTGATCGTGGCCACGCAGATGCTCGAATCGATGGTGGCGGCGCCGGTACCGACGCGCGCCGAAGCCTCGGACGTGGCCACCGCGATCTACGACGGCGCCGACGCGGTGATGCTGTCGGCCGAATCGGCCTCCGGCCAGTATCCGCGCGACGCGGTGCGCATCATGAATTCGATCATCGCGCAGACCGAGGCCGATCCGTACTACCGCGAAGAGCTGGCGATCGCCGGCGGCGCCGCCGCCACGCTGGCGTCGGACGGCATCGGTGTCGCCGTGCGCAGCGTGACCGAGGCGCTGCGGGTGGCGGCCGTGGTGGCCTACACGTGTTCGGGCTACTCGGCGCTGCGCATGGCGCGCGAACGGCCGCGCGCGCCGATCGTCGGCATGACGCCGTCCGTCGAGACGGCGCGGCGCCTGGCGCTGGCCTGGGGCGTGCATCCCGTGCTGTGTCCCGCGGTGGCGGACGTGGCCGAGATGAGCGACCAGGCCTGCGCGATGGCGCTGGGCGAGGACATCGCCCGGCCGGGCGACACCATCGTCATCTCCGCCGGCATGCCGTTCGGAACGCCCGGAACCACCAACCTGCTGCGGATCGCGCAGGTGGGTTGAGCGGCTGTGCGGCGGATCATCCGCCGGCCGCCAGCGGGCCCGGATACGCTTCGCCCGCATGTTCCACGCCGGCCGCGCGCGCGGCGGCCAGCTCCGCCAGCACCTGCGCCCTTGTGACCGGGCTCATCGAGGGTGTTCCGGCCGGCCCGGGATAGGCTTCGCCTTCATACAGCGCGCCGGCGGCACGTGCGGCCGCCAGCTCGGCGCGTACCTCGGCCCGTGTCGCCATCGACGGGATGTCGAACACCAGCGCCTGATATCCTTCGCCGCCGCTGCTCAGTGTGCCGGCGGCGCGCGCCGCCAGTACTTCGGCGCGTACCTGTTCACGGGTCAGCGATTGCGATTGCGCGTTGGTGGCATTGGCGATACCGGCGGCGGCCAGGAGGATGGCGAAGATCGTGTTGGTGGTGGTTTTCATGTCGTGCTCCGTTCAAGTGGGTGTAGGAGCATTACAACCGGCGCACGTGTACGGCATATGTCCTGGCATCGGCCGGGTGTCAGCGCGGGTATCGCGACTGCGCGCCGATACATCGGGATACAAATAAGTACTACACCAGTCGGCAATTCACGCGACGGCCGCAAGGAAAATGGCGCTGTCCGCGATCGGCGATACTGCGCTCATCGGTTAAAGCAGCGGAGCGGCATGGCTGTCGGATCGGCGCGTCACTTGCAAGCAGCAATACATCTTTGCGATGTAAGTTTGGCATTCCCACCGAACGGAGATATCCATCATGCGCAAGCTGGCTCTTTCCCTGTATTTCGCGCTCGTAGCGGCCCCCGCGCTTGCGCTACCGGGCTATACGCTCACGATTGTCGATAATGCTCAAGGTAACCGGGTGACAGGTTTGAACGATAGCGGAATCGGCGTTGGCTTCACTACGTGGGAGGCGATAAGGTTCAGCAGGGATGGCGTAGCCGCTGTGCCATTTCCCGGAGCAGTATGGAACAGTGAGGCATTTGCGATCAACAACGCCGGCACCATCGTCGGTGCAGTGGTGGAGCGCAGGGGAGAGTCCAGCCGCGCTTTTGTCATACAGGACGGCGTGTATCGTGATCTCGGCGGCCTGAAAGGATCGTACAGCACGGCCTGGGGCGTGAACAATGCCGGTACCGTACTGGTCAACTACGACACGATCTCAAGGTCGGCAGGCAGCTACATATGGAACGCGAACAGCGGTCTGGTGGATCTGGGCGCGCTCAGCACGAATGGCGGCATGTTTGCCAACGCAATCAACGATCGTGGTCAGGTAGTGGGAACAGCGCGCGGAGTGGACGATGACCTGCACGCGTTCATCTGGGAAAACGGCAAGATGGTGGACTTGACGCAGCTCGTCATTTATGGCGAATTCGGCTTCAGCGTCAGCGGAATCTCCGAACAGGGCGACGTGTTTGGCACGGCCAACCAGAGGTTTACCAGCCACGCATGGGTCATCAGGGATGGCAGCTCCGACTATTACCCCGATCTGACGCGAATCACTTTCATCGATTCCGCCGGCCGCATTTATGGCATTGACCAGCAACAGCAGGCCGTGATCGTCGACGGTGCGACCACTATCCGCGTCAGCGACCTGATCGAGGGGGCTCCCGACTGGATTCTCGGGATGGATGCCGTCAACGACAATGGCGACATCCTGACGTACGCTTGCTACGACGGTAATTGCAACTACACGGCGCTGCTCACCCCGGTGCCGGAGCCTGCCACCTATGCCATGCTGCTGCTGGGCGGATTTGCCTTGTATTGCCGGCAGCGCCGCCGCCGGGGTTGAGCGTTCGCGGACCGGTCGCAATATGTGTGCACGCTTGCGGCGCCCAAAAAAAATGCCGGCTCTGGGCCGGCAAATTCCAATTCTCTGGGAGAGTTGGAGGAGACAGGTGCATCATCTCATCCGCCTCGATATTGCGCTACTTTATTTCCCGCATACCAACCATCAGCTTCATGAATGACTGCGGTATCCGCATCATTTGACCGGCGGCTTCGTCAGCGATTTCGTCAGTACCACGCGCTTGATGTCGCCCACGATGAACAGGTAGCTGAAGATCGCGACCGCCGCGTTGGCGCCGACGAACACCAGCGCGCCGGCGAACGAACCGGTGTTCTGCACGATATAGCCGATGACGATCGGCGTGGTGATGCCGGCGGTATTGCCGAAGGTATTGAACAGCGCGCCGGACAGCCCGCCCGCTTCCTTTGGCGACGTGTCGGCCACCACGGCCCAGCCCAGCGCGCCGACGCCCTTGCCGAAGAAGGCCAGCGACATCACGGCCACCACCAGCATGTCGGTCTCGATGTAGTTACAGCCGATCATGCTCATCGACAGGAACATGCCCAGCACGATCGGCGTCTTGCGCGATACCGACAGCGAGCAGCCGGACTTGCTCAGGCGGTCCGACAGCCAGCCGCCGGCGATGCCGCCCAGGAAACCGGCGATGGCCGGCATCGACGCCACGAAGCCCGCCTTCAGGATCGTCATGCCGCGCTCCTGCACCAGGTACACGGGGAACCACGTCAGGAAGAAGTACGTCAGCGTGGTGATGCAGTACTGCGCCACGTACACGCCCAGCAGCATGCGGTTCGACAGCAGCTCCTTGATGGCGGCGAACACGTCGATCTGGCTCGGCTCGGTGCCGTGGCGGGTGCTTTCCAGGTCGACCAGCGCGCCGCCTTCCTTGATGTACTGCAGTTCGGCGGCGTTGATGGACGGGTGCTGGCGCGGTCCATGGATCACCTTCAGCCAGACGAACGAGAGGCCGATGCCCAGCGCGCCCATCACGTAGAACACGCTGTGCCAGTCATAGGTGTGCACCAGCCAGCCCATGATCGGGGCGAACAGCACGGTGGCGAAGTATTGCGCGGAATTGAAGATGGCCGCGGCCGTGCCCCGCTCGTGCGTCGGGAACCAGGACGACGCGATGCGGCTGTTGCCCGGGAACGAAGGCGCCTCGGCCGCGCCCACCAGCAGGCGCAGCGCGAACAGCATGGCCACCGCGGCGCCGCCGGTGAAGAAGCCGATCGCGCCGGTCAGCATCGTGAACAGCGACCACAGGAAGATGCTGAAGAAGTACGTGATGCGCGTGCCGAAGCGGTCCAGCAGCCAGCCGCCGGGCAACTGGGCCAGCACGTAGGACCAGGCGAATGCCGAGAAGACGTAGCCCATTTCCACGGCGGACAGGCCAAGGTCGGCCTTCAGGTTCGGGCCGGCGATCGAGATCGTGGCGCGGTCGGCATAGTTGATGGTGGTGACGGCGAACAGCATCGCCAGAATGGTCCAGCGCGCGCGCGAGCGCGTCTGCGTCGCTCCGGCGGCGGTGGCGGATGGTGCGTGATCCATGGTGTCTCCTTGTTGGTCTGATCGCGGTGATCTGATCGCGTTGATCTGTAGCGCCGCCCGTGGCGGCATGCCTGCACCGTCAGATCATATGCCCGGCCCGGCATGCCGACAAACCAAAGTGTGATGACACCTATTCACGAATTGAATCACTGCCATGGTGCTGCCCGCCAGTTTTCCAGATCGGATGGCTGCACGCCGCTACGTAAAAGCACGTAGTGCGCTTCAATCAACCCGTTGATCAAGTCAGGACGGGCATTCAGGAATGGTCAGTGTGCGGCCGGCGAGCGGCCAGGGAATGCCTGGCGGCGTGGCCGGTCAATGCTGCGCGAACGTCGGCAGCACATCGTGCAGGAACAGCTGCAGCACGGGATTATCGTTGGTGCGCCGGTAGGTGCAGACCATCTCCACCGGTTCGGTGGCCACTTCGCGCAGCACGATACCCTCGAAATGCAGCCGCGAAGCGCCGGCGGCGATCAGCGCCGCGCCCATGCCGGCGCGCACCAGCGCCAGCATCGTGTGCACCTGCCCGATATGCTCGACGATGTCGGGCACCACCCCCTCGCGCGAAAAACGCTCGGTCAGCATCTGGTGGAACGGGCGCGCCTCGTATGGCGAATACATGATGAACGGCTTGCCGTGCAGGCTGGCCAGCGTGGGAGCCGCCGGCCAGGCGTCGGCCTCGCTCTCGGGAATGGCCAGCATCAGGGGCTCGGTGGCCAGCAGCGCGCTGGTCAGCTCGGCATTGATCGGGTGCGGCCGCATCAGGCCAAGGTCGAGCTGGCCAGCATTGAGCATCTCCACCTGCGTCGTGCTGACCAGTTCCTTCAGGGTCAGCGAAATGCCCGGTGCGCGGTCGCGCAGGCGCCGCACGACTTCCGGCAACAGGTTATAGCCGGACGCCGACGTGAAGCCGATGGCCAGCGTGCCCTGGTCGCCCCTGGCCGCGCGCCGCGCCGTGAACGCCGCCTCTTCGGCCATGCGCAGGATCCGCGCCGCCTCCGGGAAGAACGCCCTGCCGGCGGCCGTCAGCCGCACGGTGCGGCTGTTCCGCTCCAGCAGCTGGGCGCCCACATGATGTTCGAGCAGGCGGATCTGCCGGCTCAGCGGCGGCTGGGTCATGTTCAGGCGCTCGGCGGCGCGGCTGAAATGCAATTCCTCCGCCACTGCGACGAAGCAGCGGAGCTGGCTGATCTCGAACATCGGTATGCTTCCTGCAACGAAAGAGCCGCCATTGTACGAGACACATCGCGAGACACATCGCGGGACACATCGCGGGACACATCGCCAGAGACATCGAGAGACCCATCGCCGGACTCCTCGCGGGACCCACGGCGGGGCACTTCGCGAGACCCGCTGCCGGATCCATCGGGCCGCCCTGCCCGCCTTCCGTCACCTGTCCACGGCATCGATCGCGGCCGGCAACGGCCTTGCAGGTTTGTCTATAATGACCGGCACCTTTTCCACTCTGCCGACCATGATCTCGTTGCCACCATCGTTCTGGCCCCTGGCCGCCACCTGGCTGCTCGCCGTACTGTCGCTGTGGGCGCCGCCAATCTTCCACGTGGCCGCCTGGCTACCCGCGCTGGCGATCGCCGTCGCCACCGCCGTGGCGCTCGGCGCGATGCAGGCGACCGGCGTACTGGCCGTGCTGCTGCTCGTGGCGCTGTGCTTCGGCTGGCAACGGGCGAGCCATCGCGTGGCGAAGGGCGTGATGCTGGCGGCGATCGTCGTGCTGTCGCTGGCGATGGCACTGCACCAGGTGCCCGGCTTCGCCAATCCGCTGCTGGTCGACAAGCTGCAGGTCAGCGCGGCGTCGGCAGCCGTCTCGCTGTACCTGAACCTCGACAAGACCGCCGTCGGCATCGTGCTGTGCGCAACCTTCGCCGTCCCCGCGCGCAACCGGGCCGCCTGGCGCGGCGTCGCGGCGGCATGGCCCGTGATCGTGGCGACGCCCGTCATCGTGCTGCTGGCCGGCTACGGCGCCGGCGTGATCGCCATCGACCCGAAATGGTTCGCCAGCTGGTTCCACTACGCGCCGCTGTTCCTGCTGACGAACCTGTTCACGACCTGCCTGGCCGAGGAAGCGTTCTTCCGCGCGCTGGTGCAGGGCCGGCTTGCCGAGGCATTGTCGACACGGCCCGACGGCGCGCGCATCGCCGTGGCGGTGGCGGCCGTGCTGTTCGGCGTGCCCCACGCGCACGGCGGCCCCGCGCTAATGGTGCTCGCCACGTTCGCCGGCTTCGGCTATGGCATGGCCTACCAGCGCAGCGGCCGCATCGAGGCGGCCATCCTGACGCACTTCGCGCTCAATGCCACGCACTTCCTGATGTTCACTTATCCCGCGCTGAGCTGAATCCACTCGCGAACTTTCCTGAAAAACAGGGTCCGTCCCTATTAATTGGGAAATCAGCGCCCTGGTGTCCGCCACGGCTTCTTGTGTCGGACACCGGTTTTGCAAGCGAACGCTACCGAGAACCGGTGTCCGACACCAGACAGCCGGTGTCCGACACCAGGCAGCCGGTGTCCGACACCAGACAGCCGGTGTCCGACACCAGCGCCTGTATTCTTCCAGCCAAAAAAAAAGCCGGCTCTGGGCCGGCTGAAGTCCAATTCTCTGGGAGAGTTGGAGGAGACAGGTGCATCATCTCACCCGCATCGGCATTCCGCCACTTTATTTCCCGCATGACACACATGAGTTTGGTGAATAACTGATCGGTTCTCGATTAGTTCTCATCGGTAGCGCAACCAGAAATATTCCAACGACAACGCAAGATGGGCTACCATACGGCGATGGTTGCGCTATTCATTTGCCTCGCTGCGAGTGTTACAGCGAACGCGAAGCGGCGCGACCGATGACATAACGATAAAGCGAGACATCATGACCAACACCCAAGACACCGCTACCGCGCGGCTGGGCGTGGGGGAGAAAGTCGGCTACTGCCTGGGCGACCTGGCGGCCAACCTGATCTTCCAGACCCTGCTCACCTTCATCGCCTTCTTCTATACGGACGTGTTCAAGGTCTCCCCCAACGCGGCGGCCACGATCATCTTCGTCGGCGGCATCGTCGGCGCCTGCTTCAATCCGCTGATGGGCCTGATCGCCGACCGCACGGTCACGCGCTGGGGCAAGTTCCGCCCGTGGATCCTGTGGACCTCGGTGCCGTTCGGCCTGATCGCCATTCTCGCCTTCAGCACGCCGGACCTGGGACCGGACGGCAAGATCATCTACGCCTCGCTGACCTACGTGCTGCTGATGCTGGTGTACTCGGCCAACAACCTGCCCTACTCCGCGCTGTCCGGCGTGCTGACCGGCAGCATGAGCGAGCGCAACAGCCTGTCGGCCTACCGCTTCGTGGCCGTGATGGTGGCCCAGTTCATCATCCAGGTACTGCTGCTGCCGCTGGTGCTGATCCTGGGCGACGGCGACAAGGTGGCCGGCTTCCGCAACACGATGATCATCTTCGCCGTCGCCGGCACGATCTGCTTCCTGATCACGTTCTTCACCACCCGCGAGCGCATCGTGCCTACCGCGGCGCAGCGCTCCAGCATCGGCCAGGACATCACCGACCTGCTGCGCAACCGCCCGTGGATGGTGATGCTGGCCGTGACGATCCTCGTGTTCGTCACGCTGGCGCTGAAGGGCGGCATGTACATCTATTACTTCCGCAGCTACCTGTCGGGCCAGCACCTGGCCACGTTCCTGCAGGACGTCGGCTTCAACGGCTTCATCGCCGGCCTGAATGCCGTACTCGCCAGCGTGGGCCTGACCGCGTTCCAGTGGCCGGAAGATGCGCCGACGTCCGCCTTCAGCGTGTTCAATGCGATCGGCATCGTGATGATGATCGTCGGTATCGGCTTCTCGCGCCCGCTGGCCGACCGCTACGGCAAGCGCGAAGTGTTCGGCATCGCGCTGTTCATCTCGACGATGTTCATGCTGGCGTTCTATTTCTATGCGCCCACCTCGATCGGCCTGGTGTTCGTGTCCCAGCTGCTGCACGGCTTCTTCTACGGCATCACGATCCCGCTGCTGTGGGCGATGATCGCCGACGTGGCCGACTACTCGGAATGGAAGAACAACCGCCGCGCCACCGCGCTGCTGTTCTCGGCGATGATCTTCGGCCTGAAGGCCGGCCTGTCGGTCGGCGGCGCACTGGTAGCAGGCCTGCTGTCGGTGGTCGACTACGACGCCTCGCTGGCCACGCAGGCACCGGCGGTGGCCGACGGTATCCGCCTGTCGGTCAGCCTGTATGCCGCGATCCCGTTCCTGCTGGCCGTCGGCTGCCTGGCCTTCTACGAGATCAGGAAATCGACCGAGCGCACCATCGAACAGGAACTGGGCCTGCGCCGCGCCGCGCAGCAATAACGGGCGAACAGTCAATCACACCATCATCAATCACAGTAACGACATGGCAAATACCGAAGACGACAAGCGCAAGGACACGCTGGCACGCGTGGAGCAGCTGAAGACGAGCGCGATTTCGCAACCGCTCGTCACCCACCTCTACACGGCCGATCCGTCGGCGCACGTGTTCGACGGCCGCATCTACATCTACCCGTCGCACGACATCGAAGCCGGCATCCCGTTCAACGACAACGGCGACCACTTCGCGATGGAGGATTACCACGTCTTCTCGATGGACCGCCCGGACGGCGAAGTGACCGACCACGGCGTCGCGCTGCACGTGAAGGACGTGCCGTGGGCGGCGCGCCAGATGTGGGCGCCGGACGTGGCGCGCAAGGACGGCAAATACTACCTGTACTTCCCCGCCAAGCGCGCCGACGGCATCTTCCAGATCGGCGTGGCGGTGTCAAGCAGCCCGGCCGGCCCGTTCGCGGCGGAACCGGCGCCGATCGAAGGCAGCTATTCGATCGACCCGGCCGTCTTCGAGGACGGCGGCGAGCACTACATCTACTTTGGCGGCATCTGGGGCGGCCAGCTGCAGAAATACCGCGATAACGCCTACGGCGCCGCCAACGAGGAACCGGCCGACGGCGAACCGGCCCTGCAGGCCCGCGTGGCCCGCCTGTCGGCCGACATGAAGCAGTTCGCCGAGGCGCCGCGCGCCGTCGTCATCCTCGACGAACACGGCAACGAACTGCTGGCCGGCGACCATGAGCGCCGCTACTTCGAGGGCCCGTGGATGCACAAGTACCAGGGCAAGTATTATTTCTCGTACTCGACCGGCGACACGCATTTCCTGTGCTACGCCACGGCCGACAATCCTTACGGCCCCTTCACTTACCAGGGCAAGATCCTGACGCCGGTGATCGGCTGGACGACGCACCACTCGATCGTCGAGGTGGAAGGCCGCTGGTTCCTGTACTACCACGACAGCAGCCTGTCGGGCGGCGTTACGCACCTGCGCTCGGTGAAGGTCACGGAACTGTTCTACGACGACGCGGGCCGCATCGTCACGCTGTACCCGTATGGCGAGCAGCACCAGGACGTAGACATCGCCTGAGGCGCCCGCGCTTCGGTGTCGGACACCGGCTCCTCGGTGTCGGACACCGGTTTTCGCCGGCATGCCGGAAGCCTGACCGCCGGTATGCCGGAAGCCTCACGCAAAAACCGGTGTCCGACACCATGAGGCCGGTGTCCGACACCAGGCCACCTGTAGCCACCTGACACCGCCCGCGGAGCATCACTCGCCGGGCGGAACCAGGAGCCGCAACTGCCCCGACGGCAGGTCCACCATCGCCACGGCGCTGCGCATGCCGATGGCCAGCCGGTCGCCGTCCGCCGACAGCACGGAAGAGTTCGGATACAGCTGTTTCCACGGCGCGTCCGCGACGATCGTGCGCAGTGCCAGGTTCCGGTCGATCGAGACCAGCGCATCGGACAGCGTGACCAGCATGCCGCCATCGTCGAGCATGGTCGCAGCGTACGGTGCGAAAGGCAGGTGCAGCGCCGTGGCGGCCTGCCAGCGCCCGCCGTCGCGGAACACGCGCAGCAGCGACCCGCGCGATGCGAACATGTGCGCCACGCCTTCGGTCGCATAGATGCCGTCGTCCCGGCGCAGCAGGTCGACGATCGCGTGATCCGATATCCGGTACTTCTCGCTGCCGTCCGCGCTATACCAGTACAGGCCGCCGCCGAATTCGCCCCGGTGGAATCCGGCCAGCCAGCCGTCGTCCACCGCGATGACGGCCTGCGCCGCACGAAGCAGCGCAGGCTGGCCGTCGGCATGCCGCGGCACGCGCTTGCCGGAGGTCGTCGGTCTGGCGCGCAGCGCGCCGCCCTCCGTGTACACCAGCCATTCGTCGCTTGAATGGTTGGCGGCCAGCAGCCAGTCGCTGCGCGCCGCCGGTTCGGCCGGTATCGCCGTTTCGCGCCAGCGGCCCAGGTCCGGCTCCGGGCCGGCAGCGGCCGCCGCGGCGGCGATGTGCAGCGACAGCAGCAATCCCACGAAAGATCTCATCGCAAAGCTCCCGGTATGAAGGCCGGCCGCCAGAAGGCCGGCCAGCGATCTTACCGCATGCCGTGCGCCGGGTGGGTCAGCAACCGGCTGCCGCGGGCTTCCTGCGCCGCGCCACCGCAGCCAGCACGCCCAGGCCGGCAAACAGCATCGCCACATTGGCCGGTTCCGGCACCGCGCTCACGCCCGTCACGTTGGTGTACGTGCCGTCGAAGCTGTACGTCACCGCCAGGCTGTCGATGGTCGTGACCCCCATCAGCTGCGCGAAGGCGGCATTGCCCGCATAGTCGCCCAGGAAGCGCAGCGAGTAGCCGGACCCGTCATGCGTCAGCGCCAGCGTTTCGCCGGCCGCGATCGCACCCAGCCCATCGAAAGTGAGCACCGTGTTGCCCAGCACGATGACCGAGCTGTCGGCCAGCGCCAGGCTGGCGAACGACTGCGCGGCGGCGCCGGACAAGTCCAGCGTGCCGCCGCCCAGCACCAGCGCGCTGCCGGCGGCGACGACATCCGCGCCCTGCAGCGCCAGCGTGCCGCTGCGCACCTCGACGCTGGCGAAGTTGGCGATCGCACCGGCGTAGGCGAAGGCGTTGCCGGCGCCGGCATCGACCACCAGCGCGTTGCTGCCGGCGCCGCCATCCACGCTGCCCAGCACGACGGCATTGCCGCCGCTGATCACCAGCGTATCGTTGCCGCCGCCAAAGGCGATCGCCTGGCCGCTGCTGCCGCCGTCGATGGTGCCGGCATTGGTGATGTGCGCGTTGTCCGCATTGGTGCGGATCGCCGCGCCCGTGGCACCGCCGCCGCGGATCGTGCCGCCGGCACGGTTGTCGATCGTGACGGTGTAGCCGCTGGCCGCGCCGGTGACGGCGATCGCGGAGTCGCCCTGCCCGCGAATCAGCCCGCCCGACTGGTTGACGATCGTCGCATTGCCGTACAGGCCTTCGCGGGTGCCGGCCAGCGGGCCGCTGGCGATATCGTTGCCGGCCAGCGTGATGCCGCGACCCACCGCGCCCGCATTGCCGGGAGCTACCAGCCCTTCGATGGTGCCGCTATTGACGATCGTGCCGCCGCCGGCCGAGATGCCTTCGCTGTACGCCTGGCCGCCCGCCTCCACCGCGTTCAGCGAGCGGATGATGCCCGTGTTGGTGATGTGGACGAGGCCATCGACATCGATGCCATCGCCGTCGCCCGTCACGCCATTTCCGGAAATCAGCCCGCCGTTGACGACCGTCACCAGCTGCCGGCCATTGAAGCCATCGACATTGATGCCCGAGCCGTCATTGCCGCGCACGATGCCGCCGGCCAGGTTGGTCAGGTCGAGCGTCGACACGGACGCGGCGTTCTTCTGCTCGAACGTGATGCCATGGCGGCCCGCATCGACCAGGCCGGTGGCGGCGTTCGTCACGCGGATGCCGGAATTTTCCTGGCCATCGATGCCGTCGCTGCTGCTGCCGGTCGCCGTCACCGAACGGATCGTGCCGGCGTTGAACACCACGCCGCCCGCGCCCGGCCGGATCGCGTCCGCTTCGTTCGCCAGCAGCAGGCCGCCGGCGAAGTTGTTGATCGTGTTCGCACCCGCCACGGCATTGAAGTCGACCGCCTGCGCGCCGTCCGCCGAGCCGTTCAGCGACACCAGCGAGCCGTAGTTATTCAGCGTCACGCTGGCTGCCGCGCTGTTCACCTGGATCACGTCGGCATCGGCGGTGCGGATCAGCGCGGCGGCATTCGTGGCGCTGCCGTTGTCGATGACGAACTCGGTGACGGCGCCGGTGGCGCGGATCGCGCGGCCGCTGCCGGTCTGCGCGATCGTGCCCTGGTTGTTCAGCCGGGGCTTGTCCCCGGTGACCGCCACCGCCACCGCCGATCCACCCACCGCCAGCGTGGCGCCGGCGGCCACGGTACCCGTTTCTCCCTTGCCCAGGCTCTGGGCCGTGCTGCTGCCGGTGGCGATATTGAACGATGCGGCATTGGCCAGTGCCGGGCTGGCCAGCACGACGGCCATCATCAGCGCATTGAACGGCAGGCCGGTACGGCGGCACAGGAACGGGGAACGTGGCAGGGACATCGGTGGCTCCGGAAGAAAAGTTAGTTGTCAAAGTTAAACTAACTTTATGACAACGTCGTGACGTGTCCTACCCCGCCCAGGACGCCGGCGCTCGCTACGGCGCGTCGAAGCGCGCAGCGTGCCCGCTGCGGCGAAAGCCGTCGACGATGAAGTCGATGAACAGCCGTGTCTTGGCCGGCACCTGCTTGCGGCTCGAGTAATAGATCGACAGCGCACGGCTGCCGCCATGCCATGCCGGCATGATGCGCACCAGTTCGCCACTGTCCAGCAGCGGCAGCGCATGCGGCAGCGGCAGCAGCGCGATTCCCATGCCGCTGGCCGCCGCGCGCGCCATCGCCTCGGGATCGTTCATCACGGCCGCCGGACGCACGGCCGCGAACACCTCCTCGCCGGCCGCATTGCGCAGGATCCACGGCAGCACGCGGCCCGATTCCAGCGAACGGCGCACCACGCCGCGGTGCCGTGCCAGCCCGTCCGGTTGGCCCGGCGCGGGATGGTCGCGCAGGTACGATGGCGCGGCCGCGAGCACGAGCCGCACGCGGGCCAGTTCGCGCGCGATCACGCCTTCCGACAGTTCGATGCCGCCGCCGATCGCCACGTCGAAGCCTTCGGCCACCAGGTCGACCTGCCGATTGTCGAAATGCAGGTCCGGTACCACGGCCGGATGGCGCCGCGCGAACTGCTCCACCAGCGGGACGATGTACTGGCGGCCGATCGCATGGGCCAGCGAGACCTTCAGCATGCCGGCCGGCTGGCCCGCACCCTGGCGCAGCTCGGCGAGCGCGTCGCCGATGTCGCGCCACGGCACGCGCACCTGGCCATACAGGCGCTCGCCATCGGTCGTCAGCGCCATGCTGCGCGTACTGCGCTGGAACAGGCGCACGCCGAGCTTGGCCTCGAGCCGGGCCACGCTCTTGCTGACGGCCGCCGGCGTCAGTCCCAGGCGCCGCGCCGCGGCGGAAAAGCTGCGCTCGTCCGCGGTGGCGACGAATGCATCGAGATAGCTGCCCAGTTCGATATCCATCGGGGTATTTTATACCTGTGGTTGAAACTGAACCCGTCATTCATGTCCTACCGCAAGCGATCGACGGTGACCATACTGTGTTCATCCCAACCACATCTACAAGGAAAACATCATGAGCACCCCACTGAACGGCAAGATTGCTTTCATCAACGGCGGTTCGCGCGGCATCGGCGCCGCCACCGCACGCCGGCTGGCCCGCGACGGCGCAACCGTCGCCATCGGTTATGCCGCCTCGGCCGCTGCTGCCGAGGCGCTGGCGGCCGACATCGCGGCGGCCGGCGGTACCGCGCTGGCGATCCGCGCCGACGCGGCCGATGCCGCGGCGCTGAAAGGCGCGATCGATACCGTGGCCGACCGCTTCGGCCGCATCGACATCCTCGTCAACAATGCCGGCGTGCTGCACCTGGGCGACGTGGCGCAATTTTCCCTGCAGGATTTCGACCGGACGGTGGCCATCAACGTGCGCAGCGTGTTCGTCGCAGCGCAGGCCGCGCTGGCGCACATGGGCGAAGGCGGCCGCATCGTCAACGTCAGCAGCACCAATGCGCTGCGCATGCCGTTCGCCGGCGGCGCGGTGTATGCGATGAGCAAGTCGGCACTGACCGGCCTGGCGAAAGGCATGGCGCGCGACCTGGGGCCGCGCGGCATCACCGTGAACAATGTGCAGCCGGGCCCGATCGATACCGACATGAATCCCGCCGATGCCGAGTTCGGCGCCGTCATGCACGGCCTGATGGCCCTGCCGCGGCATGGCCATCCCGACGAAGTGGCGGCGATGATCGCCTACCTGGCCAGCCCGGAAGCGGCGTTCGTCACCGGCGCCGACCTGCTGATCGACGGCGGCTTCGCGGCTTGACGGCTCAGTGCGACGCCAGCGCGCGCTCCAGCGTGGCGAAAAACGCGTCGCGCTCGAACAGGCTCATGACCGAACCGTCCGGCAGTTCCAGCACTTCGCTGACGTCGGTGCGCATGTCGGTCACGCCGCCGCCGGCGCGCAGCAGCTTCGGCGACGGCCGCCGCGCGCTGGCCGGCAGGTGCACGATGCTGTCGACCCGGTCGACGATCACGCCGTAGCGCTCGCTGCCCCGTTCCAGCACGAGGATCCGGCACTCCGCGGCGTCGTCCAGCGGCGGCATGCCGTACAGGCGGCGCAGGTCGATCACCGAGATCATCTGCTGGCGCAGGTGGAGCATGCCATGGACGCAATGCGGCGCGCCCGGCGGGCGCGTCATCCCCGCCGTGTACGGGATCAGCTCGCGCACCTGGCCGATGTCGGCCGCCCACGGCGTTCCGAGCGCGAACGCCAGGTAGACCTGCTTGCGCGCCGCTGCGGCGCCGGCACTGCGGCCCGTCTCCTGCGCGGCTTCATCCTGGTAGATGCGCCGGTGGCCGGCGCACACCTCGGCCAGCTCGTCGTCGCCGAGCACGTGCGCGTGGTCGAGGAACAGGGTATCGGGGCCGTCCCGGCGCGGCAGGCAGCCGCGGAACATGGCGCCGCGACGGGTGCCCAGCAGCGGGATCGGCAGCACGTCGCTGTCGAAAAACGGCATGATCGTGTCGACCGAATCGACCAGGAAACCCAGCAGCTCGTCGCCGACGCGCACGATCAGGATGCGCCGTGCCTCGTGCACGGCGGCGGGCGCGCAGCCGACCAGCTGGCCGAAGTCGACGATGCCCACGGCACGGCCGCGGAAGTTGATCCAGCCCTTGCACAGCGGCCCCGCCATCACCGACGGGCGCAGTTCGGGCACGGCGATGATTTCCTGCACGGCCGCCATCGCGAAAGCGAACGACGTGCCGCCGGCGGAGAAGCACAGGCACTTGCGCGCCTCCGCGTGGCGCAGGAAACGGGCCCGCTCGGCGGCCCGGCTCGCGGCCGACATCGAACGCACCTGCGGCACGTTATCGATGCGCACCAGCGCGTCCGGCATCAGCACCTGCAGCAGGCGCTCGCCATCGGCCAGCAGGATCGTGCCGCCGACGACGGACTGGCGCCCGCCGGCGTGGCTGATGATGCTGCGCTGCTCGGGGCGCACCCGCAGCACTTCACCGGTGCTGTCGAACACCAGGCCGACCAGCACGTCCTCGTGGTCGAGGATCGCGATCTTCTGCCGCGCACTGGCGGCAGGCGCCGACGGATCGAAGATCCGCGCCAGGTTGACGACGGGGATGGCGGTGCCGCGCAGCGTGAAGATGCCTTCCAGGCAGTCCGGCGACAGCGGCATGCGCGTGACCCGGTCGGGGTAGGCCACCACTTCGCGGATCGCCAGCGCCGGCAGCGCGAACTCGGCGCCGCCCAGGTGGAAGGTGCCGAACAGTTCGAGGCCCGCGGCATCGACAAGGGCGCGCGCCGCAGCCGCACGCGCATTGTCCATCGCTTCGGCGGCGGCCTGCACGTCCGGGGTGGGCGGCACGCCTGCCGCGGTCATGTGGAGCGTGTGCATCGGAGCGCCGCCGGTCAGACGGTGAAGCCGGATACGGTCTGGTTCAGGTCCGCGGCCGTGCGGTTCAGTTCCTCGGTCTGCACGGCGATGCTGTCGCACGATCCGGCCGATTTTTCCGACTCCTCGGCGATGTGGGCGATCGCCACCGCCACTTCACGCGCCGACAGCGACTGTTCGTTGACCGAGTCGGAGATGTCGCCGATGGCCAGCGACGTGCGCTCCACGCCGGTGGCGATGCGGTCGAACGCATCGCTGGCCTGGCGTGAAATCTCGCGGCCCTGCGCCACGCGCCTGACCGATTCGGCGATCAGCTTGGAGATTTCCTTGGCGGCCTGCGACGAGCGCTCGGCCAGTTTGCGCACCTCGTCGGCCACGACCGAGAAGCCCAGGCCGTGCTCGCCGGCGCGCGCCGCCTCGATGGCCGCGTTGAAGGCCAGCATATTGGTCTGGCTGGCGATCTCGCCGATCACCTTGACGATCTCGCTGATATCCTCGGACGACTGGTTGATCAGCGCCATCGCCTCGATCGACCGGGCCACCGCGCCGGCACCCGTCTCGGCGGCTTCCTTCGTGCTCTGCGCCAGCGTATTGGCTTCGTTCGCGCCGCGGGCGATGGTGGCAATCGACGCCGTCAGGCCATCGACCGAGGCATTCATCTGCTCCACCGTGGCGCCCAGCGCCTGCGCGCCGCCGGCCACCACATTCGAACGCTCCGCGATCGTGTGCGCCGACGACGACAGGCGTGCCACTTCGGATACCACGTGCGCGATCACGCCGCGCAGGTCCGCGATCATCTTGCCGACACCGGCGCCGAGCTGGTCGACCGGGTCGGTGCCGCTCATGTCGAGCGTGCCCGTCAGGTCGCCATGCGCGGCCCGTTCCACCTGTTCGAGCAGCAGCGCCACCTTGCGGCGATCGGCTTCATTGCGGCGTACCACCTCCTCTTCCAGCGCCACCTGGGCGGTGATGTCGGTGGCGAACTTGACCACCTTGTACGGCTTGCCGTCGAGGCCGAAGATCGGATTGTAGGTCGCCTGGATCCAGACCGGGCGGCCATCGGCGCCGATGCGCTTGTAGCGGCCGGCATCGAACTCGCCGCGGTTCAGCTTCTGCCAGAACTTGCGGTATTCCAGGCTGGTGGCGTAGTCGTCGTCGCAGAACACGCGGTGGTGCTCGCCCTGCACGTCGCCCAGTTCGTAGCCCATCACGGCAAGGAAATTGGCGTTGGCGGTCAGCAGCACGCCGTGCATGTCGAACTCGACAACCGCCTGCGCCTTGTCGATCGCGCTGACCAGGCTGGCGTGCTCGTTGGCGCGCAGCTTGTGCGCGGTGATATCGCAGGCAAACTTGATCACCTTGAAAGGCCTGCCTTCCTCGTCGAGGATCGGGTTGTACGACGCCTCGATCCATACATCCCGCCCGCCCTTGCCGATGCGGCGGTATTGCGCGCGCTCGAACTCGCCGCGGCGCAGCCCGGCCCAGAAGGCTTCGTAGTCGGCCGAACGCACGTAGTCGGGATCGCAGAACATCGAATGGTGGCGGCCCACCACCTCGTCCAGCGTGTAGCCCAGCGTGGCCAGGAAATTGTCGTTGGCGTGGAGGATGGTGCCGTCGAGACGGAACTCGATGATGGCCTGCACCCGGTTCAGGGCGCTGCTGATGGCGCCGGAGTCGGCTTGGAGATCATGTCCGGCGGTGCGGGCGGGGGCGGTGGCAATGGTCATTGCGGGTCCTGATGGCAAGTGGATGAGTTCCACCTGGCGGCGGACCACGCGACGCTGCTCCGGTCGCCGGACCATTATCCTGCCGAAGTTGCCACACGTAAAGCTTGCCCGTTAGCACTTATAACAACTGTGTGGCGTACAGGTTACATATAAGATATTGCTGACCCGCGCCACCACGTCAATCTCACCAATACTCACGCATCACGCCGGCGCCGGCCCCCATCCGAGGTCCGGCACCGGCTACCTGCGGTATTACTTCGCGGCGTACCTTGCGTTATGCAGGAAATTACCGCGCGGCGTACCTTGCGTTATGCAGGAAATTACCGCGCGGCGTACCTTGCGTTACTCAGCGGCGGTACTACGCGGCGCGAGCGCGCCCTGCAGCTTGCCGGCCGCCGCGGACAGCGTGCCGTTCGGCTCGCGCACCTTCACCAGTACGCTGGCGATGCCGGCCTCGGTGGTCGCCTGCGGGCTGTGGATCACTTCATAGCCCGGGTCGGCCGTGAACGTCACCGCCTGGCCGGACTGCGGCACGGTGGTGCCGCTGGCGTCGACCAGGCGGGCGCGCGCGAACACCAGGTCGCCGACGGCGGGCGGCACGCCCATCTCGTCCAGCGCCACGTCCAGTTTCACGGCGTCGCCCGGCGTGCGTACCTTGTGCTCGGCCACCGCCTTGCCGCCCGTGTAGGCCACTGCCACCAGTTCTCCGGCCTGGAAGGCGCCGGTATCGAATTCCACCGGCGGATGCTTCAGCCGCGGATGGGTGGACGACGGTGCGGCCTTCTGCCGCGCCACGGTCTTGCCATTCAGCCGCAGTTCCACTTCCTCGGCATTCGTGAACACGCGCACGCGCGGCGACGATTCCGGCGTCCAGTAGCTGGCGATGAAGACCATCGGGCCGCCGCCCCACTGCGGCGTCGCCTTCGGCGCGACCTGCTCCGGACTGCGCTGCGAGCGGAAGAACTCGGCCGCGAACTTCGGCAGCCGGTCGATACTCATCACGCCAGACGCTTCCAGGTCCGGCGCGTAGCCGCGCGCGTAGTCGAACATGACCCAGTAGCCGTCGGCAAAGGCCGGCGTCGTGAAATTGTCGTCATGCGCCTCGGCCACGTTGGCGGCCTGCTGCAGCAGGTGCTTCTCGCCCTGCGACAGCAGCTGGCGGCTGGACCGGTCGGCCGGCTTCAGGTCGCTCCAGGCGCCCTGGTTGAAGCCGGCGTTCATCGCGTAGTATTCCCAGTCGCCGTATTCGGAAACGATCAGCGGCTTGTCCGGCAACGCGTGCTTGTCGCCGATCCTGTGCTGGCGTGCCTGCATGTAGATGTCGTAGGAACGGGGCAGCCAGCCCACCGAGAACGCCTGGTCGCCCGGGTATTCGGTATGCACGGTCTTGTGCAGCGTGTCGACGAAGGCGTCCGGCATGTCCGTCTCGTTCAGCGAGCATTCCCAGGCCAGCACGCTGGCATGGTTGCGGTTGCGGCGGATCATGTCCTCGCAGGTCTTGATCACCTGCTTGCTGAAGGCCGGATCCTTGTTGAAGTATTGCCAGCCCGGCACGCCCGGGATTACCAGCAGGCCCAGCTCGTCGGCCGCGGCCATGAACGCCGGCGACTGCGGGTAGTGCGACAGGCGGATGTAGTCGAAGCCGTACTTCTTCACCAGCAGCGCGTCGCGGTACTCGGCCTGCGGCGACAGCGCGTAGCCCACGTGCGGGTATTCCTGGTGGCGGTTCACGCCGCGCAGCTGCAGCGGCTCGCCGTTCAGCACCAGCTTGTGTTTGCTGTCGAACGCCAGGCGGCGGATGCCGATGCGGGTCTGCACCGAATCTCCGCCCCCCGCGCCGGCGCCCTCGCCCACGACTGAAGTGTCCAGCACGTGCAGGTTGGGTGCCTGCGGCGACCACAATTGCGGCTGCCCGACCTTCAGCGGCATCGTCACGTGGCGGCGTTCGCCCGCCTTCAGCGTCACCTTCTGCTCGGCGCGGGCGATCTCCTTGCCCTGCCAGGCCAGCGTATTGCGCACGGTGACGGTGCGCGCCGCCTTCGACGTATTCGCCACTTCGGTCTTCACCTGCACCGTGGCCTGTGTCTTGTCGGCCTGCGGGAACGTGACGAACACGCCACCGCCGGCCGGCGTGGCCGCCAGCATCTCGTCCGTGATGTGCACGGCCGGCTTGGTGATCAGGCTGACGCCGCGGTACATGCCGCCGTGCTGGATGTAGTCCAGATCCTTGAGTGGCTTGGGACCGGTGATAGCGTTATCTTCGTTGTTCGCGCGCACCACCACTTCGTTCTTGCCGCCCGCCTTCAGCAGGCCGGTCACGTCGAACGCGAACGGCAGGTAGCCGCCCAGGTGCTGGCCCAGGTGCTTGCCGTTCAGCCAGACGTCGGCCACGTTCATCACCGCCTCGAAGCGCAGGATCGCCCGTTCGCCCGGCTTCAGCGCGGCGTCGAACGTCTTCTTGTAGAACACCGTGCCCTGCCAGGGCGCCGTCGGCACGCGCGGCTCGATGTGGGCCGCGTGCGGCAGGCTGACGGTGCTCCAGGCGCCCGCCGGCACCTTGCCGGCGGTGGCGCCGGCGGCCTGCTTACCGTCGGCGCGATGGAACTGCCAGGCGTCGTTCAGGCTGGTGGTGGCGGCCTGCGCGGAACCGGCCAGCGCCATGGCGGCCAGCGCCAGGGTGGTCAGCAGTGCGGTGGCCAGCGCAGGGGTCGGCGCAGTGGTCGGCGTGGTGGCCGGCGTAGTGCGGGCCAGGCGGCGCGGGGCGGAATTCAATGTGCGAAATGGCTTCATTCGTCTCGGAGTAGGGTTGATGGGGCCGATCCGTGTCGGCCCGTGATTGTACGACAAGCAACGCGCCTGACCAGCCGTGCAACAGCCGAAAGGCAGGCTGCCGGCCCGCCAATGCCATATAAAACGGCTGGCCGGCGCCAGATCGACTACACTGCATGCAGCGGCCATGGTGAACCGGAGCACACCGGAGCTTGCCGACCTTCATTCACCTTCCGCGCGGAGCCTTCATGTCATCCCAATCCTACCGGGGCCACGTCATCGACGTGACCTGCCAGTCGCTCGACGACCGGATCAGCTACCTCCTCAGCATCAGCGTGCGCGCCACCGGCGAAACGCGCCACCAGGCCGGCTCGCTGGCTGCTTCCTTCAGCCGCGGCTGCGATGCCGAGGACAGCGCGTTCGCCGAGGCCCGCGCCTGGATCGAGAATTCCCCGCTGCGGTGGCCCTTTGCCGCGCCGCTGGAGCACGCACGGTAGCGCCAGGAGTCCAGCAGGAACAGGTGAAAAAGGAGCACAGCATGGAAACATCCGAAACGGCTGCCGCGCTCGAAGTCACGTACGACGGGCGCCACTATCATTTCCGCCAGTACCGGTACGACCGGCTGGAGGATGCCTTGCGCTATGCCACTGCCCAGCGCGACGTGCCCGGCTTCCGGGCCGATAGCGCGTTCGTACCGCGCTGGCTGCCCGCATGGCTGCCCAGCGAAGCGGAGCGCGCCCGGATGCACGAACTGGGCATCGGCTTCGCAGGCGGACGCTTCAGCGTCGGCGACTATCACTACGACAAGCTCGACGACGCCGTGGCCTTTGCCAGCACGCGGCAGGGCAAGGCGTGACCGCGCGGGTTTCATAGCGCTGGCGTGGCATAGGGCTGCCCTGAAGGGCCTGCCCGCATCGCCCGGGCACCTTCGCGGCGCCTGTCTGCTGCCGTGCCTATGTTTGCTGCCGTGCCTATTTAGCTTCCCGCTTTTCCCATTCCTTCTGTTCCGTGGACAGCTTCGCCTTGCAGGCCTTCCGGTCGTTCCAGTCCATGTGCTTGTCGCAGTCCCGGCTGCTGTCTTCCGGCAGGTAGCGGCAGCCGGCCAGGCCAAGTGCGATGGCGATGAAGAAAATGGTTTTGCTCACTGCCGGGCTCCGTAATTTTCTGATGATGCGGTGATGGATCGCGTTGGACAGCGTTTACGGCCGGGTGTCTTTCCCGACACCGCGCGTCTGATAGAACAATAATCAACATGTTGACACATGCACAAAATCAGCGCAATGCGCGCTACCATCGAGCCTCCGAACCGCGCCTTTCACTGGAGTCCCGATGCACCGCCCGATGTCCTTCCTGCCCGCCCTGCTGCTTGCATTCGCCCTTCCCGCCACCGCCGAACCCGGCCAGCCGATCGCCCAGCGCTTCAACGCCGACCCGTCGCCGCATTACTTCGACACGAAGGCAGGCGGCAAGTTCTACCTGTACGCCACCGACGACGCCAGCAATTCCGGCAAGTATTGGGACTCGACGACGTGGCGCCTGTACACGTCGCCGGACATGAAGACGTGGACGGACGCCGGCATTCCGCTCGACGTGAAAGTGTTCAAATGGGCGCGCCCCGATGCGAAGGCGTGGGCGCCGGAAGCGGTGCAGCGCAACGGCAGGTTCTACTTCTATGCCCCGGTGGGCGGCGACACGATCGGCGTGGCGGTCTCGGACCGCCCTGACGGCGGCTTCGCCGATGCCCGCACCACGCCGCTGGTCGACAAGGCGCGCGACGCCAACGCGGGCGACGAGCCGATCGACCCGGCCGTGTTCGTCGACAGGGACGGCCAGGCCAACCTGTACTTCGGCACCCGCGTGCCGAAAGTGGTGAAACTGAAGGCCGACATGGTCACGCTGGACGGGCCGATCCTGGACGTGGCGATCGCCGGCCTGCCCCCGCTGGACAAGACGGAAAAGGCCGACAAGGCGAACAAGACGGGCAGGAAAGCCTATGGCGAAGCGCCGTTCCTGCACGAGCGCAACGGCATGTATTACTTCACCTTCTCGACCGGCTGGCCGGGCCAGATCGTGTACGCCACCGGCACCTCGCCGCTCGGCCCGTTCACGTACCGGGGCGTGGTGCTCGACTACCTGAAGATCTCGACGAACCACCAGGCCATTCTCGAGCATGCCGGTAAAAGCTGGCTGTTCTACCATGACAGCCTGCTGCCGGGCGGCGGCAGCCACCGGCGCTCGATCGCCATCGCACCGCTGGAGTACGGGACCGACGGCAGCATCCGGCAGGTGCCGCTGGGCGCGGGAACAGCCGTGAAATAGATTCGCCCTGCCCTGAGTTTTCCTCGTTTGTCGTCAAGCCTGCCGTCGGCCACCATGGCGGCACGACTTGAACAAACGGAGACTCACATGTTACTGAAAGATCGCGTGGCAATCGTGACCGGCGGCGCCGGCGTCAATGGACTGGGCTTTGCGACGGCGCGCATGCTGGCCGCGCATGGTGCAAAGGTGGTGATCCTCGACCTGGCCGGCGCCAACCCGGCCGGCGCCGCGGCGGAACTGGGGTCACAGCACCTCGGCCTGGTAGCCGACGTAACGAACAAGGAACAGTGCGAAGCGGCCGCGCAGGCCGCGCTGGAACGCTTCGGCCGCATCGACATCCTGTTCGCCAATGCCGGCATCACGCAGCCGCGCAAGACGCTGGACATTTCCACCGCCGACTATGACGCGGTACTCGACGTGAGCCTGCGCGGCACGCTGCTGATGGCGCAGGCCGTGCTGCCGGCCATGCAGGCGCAAAAGCACGGCAGCATCGTCTGCACCTCGTCCGTCTCGGCGCAGCGCGGCGGCGGCATCCTCGGCGGACCGCACTACTCGGCCGCCAAGGCCGGCGTGCTGGGCCTAATGCGGGCGATGGCGCGCGAGTTCGGGCCGGACGGCATCCGCGTCAACGCCATTACGCCGGGCCTGATCGCCACGGACATCATCAAGGGCAAGCTGACGGAGGAACGCAAGGGCGAGATCGCCACCGACATTCCGCTGGCCCGCCTGGGCAGGGCCGACGACATCGCCGGCGCCGTCGTCTTCCTGGCCAGCGACCTGTCGGCTTATTGCACCGGCGTCACGCTCGACGTCAACGGCGGCATGCTGATCCACTGATGCTTCATGTTCCGATGGCGGCCCCGCCGCCATCGGTCACGAATCCCCGTATCCAGTCCGCCACCGTGCGCACCGCCTGCAGGCCCTCGCGGCTCTTCGGCACGGCCAGGTAATGCCCGGTGGCCTCGATGGCCAGTTCGCCGAACGGGCACACGAGGCGCCCCTCCTTCAGGTAGTCCTGCACCAGCACCGTGCTCTCGATGCACATCCCCAGGCCATTCTCGGCCGCACCCAGCGTCATGAACGCGCGGTCCAGCCGCAGCCCCCGTACGGGATGCCGGCATTCGGGCGCGAAGCGCGCGATCCACTCGTCCCACGAGGTCAGCGACACGTCGTTCTGGATGAGATAAAAATTCTCGATGTCGGCCGGCGGCAGCGGCAGCGTCCAGCCGTCGACCAGCGCCGGGCTGCAGACCGGCAGGTAGCGTTCGTGCTGCGAGACCGGCTCGACGTGCACGCCGGCCGAGGCAGTGGGCCGGCCGTACAGCACGGCCACGTCGACGCCGCTGCTGGAGAAATCCGGCGGCTGGTGTACGGCCCACAGCCGCACGTCGATGTCCGGATGGGCGCGCAGGAACGCCGGCAGCTGCGGCATCACCCAGATCGCCGCGAAACTGGGCGCGCACTGGATCGTCACCACCTGCTGCTTGCTACCGCGATCGAGGATGGTGCGCAGCTCGTCGTCGATGTCGCCGAACGAGCGGCGGATCACTTCATACAGCCGGGCGCCCTCTTCCGTCGGCTCGACGCCGCGGCGGGCGCGCTCGAACAGCAAGGTGCCGAGCGCTTCCTCCAGCGTCTGGATCGAATGGCTGACGGCCGACGCCGTGATCGACAGTTCCTGCGCCGCGGCGGCGAAGGAACGGTGCATGTAGGCGGCCTCGAAAGCCTGCAAGCCCTTGAGGGATGCCTTGCGCAGGGCGCGGTATCGCTGAACTGGTTTCATCTATCGCCAAGAATTACTCGCTATACGGTGGGTCTTTCAATTCTTACACTGGTTTCGTGACAAGACCAATGATTCGCAACCGGAGACGACAATGAAACCAGATTCACCCGACCAGCTGCGCGCCCTGGAAAGCGCCGCCTACCGCATCCGCCGCTTCGCGCTGAGGATGGGCGAGGTGCAGGGCCAGGGCTATGTGGGCCAGGCGCTCGGCATGGCCGACATCCTCGCCGTGGCCTACCGCCACGCGCTGCATTATCGTGCCGACGAGCCGGAATGGGAAGGCCGCGACCGTTTCCTGCTGTCGCACGGCCATTACGCGATCGCGCTGTATGCCGCGCTGCTGGAGGCCGGCATCCTGCCGGAAGACGAGCTGGAAACCTATGGCAGCGACGACAGCCGGCTGCCGATGTCGGGCATGGCCACCTACACGCCCGGCATGGAAATCTCCGGCGGCTCGCTGGGCCAGGGGCTGACGATCGCGGTGGGCATGGCGCTGGGCCTGCGCCAGAAGAACAACCCCGCCTTTGTCTACAACTCGATGTCGGACGGCGAACTGGACGAGGGCTCGACGTGGGAAGCGGCGCTGTCCGCCGCGCACTTCGGGCTGGGCAACCTGATCACGCTGGTGGACATCAACAACCAGCAGGCCGACGGCCCTTCCGGCAAGATCCTCGGCTTCGAGCCGCTGGCGCAGAAGTGGGAAGCGTTCGGCTGGCACGTGCAGCGCGCCAGCGGCAACGACATGGCCGCCGTGCTGGCCGCCTTCGATGCCGCGCGCAGCCACCCGGACCCGCAGCCCCGCGTGATCCTGTTCGACACGCTGATGGGTTCGGGCGTGCCGTTCCTGGAACAGCGCGACAAGAACCATTTCATCCGCGTCGAAGCCGACGAATGGCAGCAGGCCATCGCCATCCTCGATGAGAAACAAACCCAGGCAGGAGACCAGCAATGAACGCCCCCATGAGCAAACCGCGCCTGACCACGTCGGCGATGATCGCCTCCATCGCCAGCGAAGGCCAGCGCACCGTGGCCGCGCCGTTCGGCAACGCGCTGGTGGCTCTGGCCGCCGGGCGGCCCGACATTGTCGGCATGAGCGCCGACCTGGCCAAGTACACCGACCTGCACCTGTTCGCCAAGGAATACCCGGAACGCTTCTTCCAGATGGGCATGGCCGAGCAATTGCTGATGGGTGCCGCCGGCGGCATGGCCAAGGAAGGTTTTACCCCATTCGTCACCACCTACGCGGTGTTCGCGTCGCGCCGCGCGTACGATTTCATCCACCAGGTGATCGCCGAGGAAAACCTCAACGTCAAGATCGCCTGCGCGCTGCCCGGCCTGACCACCGGCTATGGCCCCAGCCACCAGGCCACCGAGGATATCGCCATCTTCCGCGGCGTGCCGGGGTTGACGATCGTCGATCCGTGCGATGCGCTCGATACCGAACAGGCAACGGCCGCCATTGCCGAGCACAAGGGCCCGGTCTACATGCGGCTGCTGCGCGGCAAGGTGCCGCTGGTGCTGGACGAGTACGACTACAAGTTCGAATTGGGCAAGGCCAAGCTGCTGCGCGACGGGCGCGAGGTGCTGGTGATCTCCAGCGGCATCATGACGATGCGCGCACTGGAGGCGGCGCAGGCGCTGAAGGACGATAATGTCGGCGTCGCGGTGCTGCACGTGCCGACCATCAAGCCGCTCGACACCGAGGCGATCGTGCGCGAAGCGTCGCGCGGCGGCCGGCTGGTGGTGGTGGCCGAGAACCACTCCGTGGTCGGCGGCCTGGGCGAGGCGGTGGCGGGCACGCTGCTGCGCGCGGGCGTGGCACCGGCGTTCCGCCAGGTCGCGCTGCCGGATGCCTTCCTCGATGCCGGCGCGCTGCCCACGCTGCACGACCGCTACGGCATCTCGACGGAAGCGATGGTGGCCAGCATCCGCTCCTGGCTGCGCTGAGCGCACACGGCCGAGGGCACCGGGCAGCAATGCCCCGCATGCGCAAGGAGGCGGCAAGACCTCCGCGCGATGACAGAACAATCTGGAGACACGCATGAAAACACCGATCGTCACACCCGCGGCAGGTGCCGCCTATCACTCCGGCGTCGCCGACGTCGAAACCCGGGCCTACGCGAAAGTCACGCGCCGGCTCGTGCCTTTCCTGATGCTGTGCTACCTGGGCGCCTACCTGGACCGCGTCAACGTGGGCTTCGCCAAGCTGCAGATGCTGTCCGACCTGCAGTGGAGCGATACCGTCTACGGCCTGGGCGCCGGCGTCTTCTTCATCGGCTACTTCCTGTTCGAAGTGCCGAGCAACATGATCCTGCACCGCTTCGGCGCGCGCCGCTGGCTGGCGCGCATCATGATCACGTGGGCCATGATTTCCGCCAGCTTCGCCTTTGTCAGTTCGCCAACGATGTTCTATGTGCTGCGCTTCCTGCTCGGCGTGGCCGAGGCGGGCTTTGCGCCCGGCGTCATCCTCTACATCACCTACTGGTTCCCCTCCGCGCGGCGCGCCAAGGTGATGGGGATGTTCTTCATGGCGATTCCGCTGGCCTCCATCGTCGGCGCACCGCTGTCGGGCTGGATCATGGAGGCGTTTGCCGGCGTGCATGGCCTGCGCGGCTGGCAGTGGCTGTTCGCGCTGGAAGCCATTCCGTCGCTGGTCCTGGGCATCGCCATCCTGTTCTACCTGGACGACAGCATCGCCGGCGCGAAGTGGCTGTCGCCGGAAGAGAAGGCGGTCCTGCAGCGCAATATCGCCGCGGAAAACGACGGCAAGGTGGCGCACCAGACGGTCCGCGACTTCCTGGCCGACCGGCGCCTGTGGCTGCTGACCGGCATCTACTTCTGCATCGTGATGGGCCAGTACGGCCTGACGTTCTGGCTGCCGACGATCGTGCGGAACGCCGGCGCGACCGGCCTGTGGGAAGTCGGCATGCTGGCCGCGATTCCGTACGGCGTGGCGCTGGTGTGCCTGCCGCTGGTGGGCCGCAACTCGGACCGCACCCGGGCCCGCCGGCTGCACTGCGGCGTGCCGATGCTGGCGGCCGCCGCGGCCCTGTTCGCCCTGCCGTTCACCGACGGCATCGGCACGGCGCTGGCCCTGCTCAGCGTGGCGGCCGCCGGCGCCCTGTGCGGCACCTCGCAGTTCTGGGCGCTGCCGACCGCCTTCCTGGGCGGCATGAC
Source organism: Pseudoduganella umbonata (assembly GCF_014192225.1). GTDB lineage: Bacteria > Pseudomonadota > Gammaproteobacteria > Burkholderiales > Burkholderiaceae_D > Rugamonas > Rugamonas umbonata. The sequence continues at coordinate 102,335 of NZ_JACHXS010000003.1, forward strand.
GGCGGCCGCCGGCATCGCCACCATCAACTGCATCGCCAACCTGGCCGGCTTCTTCTCACCCTCGCTGGTGGGCTGGCTGAACGATTTTACGGGCAAGCAGGGCGCCGGCCTGATGCTCACTTCCGGCATGCTGCTGCTCGGCGCCTGCCTGATCGTCCTGTTGCCGAAACAGGCCGTCGACCGCTGACCGCCTGCCGGGCCCAGCCCACTGGCGCCCGGCAGGCCCCTCCCCCGCATCTCACGGCGCCGGCCCGGCAAGGGACCGGCGCGTCCATAAAAAATACGGAGACACCATGCAACGCAAGCTGGTCTGGGGCGCGTGCGCCCTCGCCTGCGGCACCGCCGCGGCACAATCGAACGTCAATGTGTACGGCCTGGTCGACATGAATGTCGGCGTCATTTCCGATGCCGGCGCCCATGGCGGCAACACCATGCGCGTCAATTCCGGCGGCATGAACACGTCGCGCCTGGGTTTCACCGGCAGCGAAGACCTGGGCGGCGGCCTGAAGGCGCTGTTCCAGCTGGAGATGGGCATCGCCGCCGATACCGGCGTAGCCGACACGCCATTGTTCAAGCGCCAGGCCACCGTGGGGCTGGAAGGCCGCTGGGGCACATTGCTGCTGGGCCGCGCATTCACGACCGTGTACGACTTCGTGCTGCCCTACGATCCGATGGGATACGCGCCGCAGTACTCGTGGGCGCCGGCCGGCAATGCCAGCGGCGCCGGCAAGTACGGCATGGCGTTCGCGTTCGACAACCTCGTCAAGTATGCCGGCAAGACCGGCAACTGGAGCTACGGCGCCAGCTACGGCGCCGGCGAAGGTTCATCGGCTGGCGACGGCGCGAAAGGCGCCGCGGCCGTCAACTACGCGGCCGGCCCATGGTCCGCGATGGCGGCGTACGAACGGATCAACGGCGTGCCCGATGCCACGACCGGTGCGCGGGGCGATACCACGGCATGGCACATCGGGGCGATGTACTCGGCCGGCAAGGTGAAACTGCAGGCGGCGATGCGCGACTACCGGCAGGAAGCAGCAAGCACGCCCGAGCTGCGGGCACGGTTGTATTGGGCGGGAGCGAACTACATGATAACGCCGGCCGTTACGCTGGCCGGCGTCGTGTACTACCAGGATGTGCGGCACGGGCCCGTCGAGGCGGACCCGGTGATGATCGTCGGGCGGGTACGCTATGCGCTGTCGCGCCGTACCGACCTGTACGTCACCGCCGCGTACGCGAAGGCGCAGCACGGGCAGCTGGTCGGCCTCGCACGGGACGAGGCCGGATTCGGCAGCCGGCAGAAAAGCGTGCTGGCGGGAATCCAGCACCGGTTCTAAAGCCCCAGGCCGAGCCCGACGTTAATATCCCCCGTGGTTGCTCCACATTACATGCAGTCGTGCATTTCAAGTACCACAGCGGGCAGGCGCTGGCTTGCTCGTATCGAAGTCGAGAACGCCCTCAGCGTTGGCGCTATAGTGTCCAGTATCACTCAGCACCATTTTCAACGTGGTGCCTTCCACGAGCAGCGTGTAGCAAGCTTTCTTTCTCGCTCCAAACAGCAAGGTTTTTCCGGTGAATGTTAAGGGTTCCCAAGCGAACGTGGTGAGTTCAGTCGGCCCGCCATTGAAGACCACGATGACTTCTTCGCGAACCTTGACGCTATAAGACTCATAATGTCTTTTCAACAACTTTACGTTCTGGTGTGCTGCGGCAACCTCATCTTTGAAGTCATTGTCTGCAACGTGAAGTGCGTTAAGAAAATATTGCCGCGTACCCACGGGCACGGCGAGCTTCGGCTGGATCTCAAGCCTCCACGCACCTATATCAGGTGATGACGCGTAGCCCTTATTTTCTGGCGCGAAATTGCCCCATGCATATCCACTCCCGGCATTACCGTAGCGGACCAGGAACCGACAATCACCACTCTTGCCAAGTTTCTTGAATTCCTTGTTCTCCAGTTTGACCTGCTCGCATTCGCCGCCGCTGTCTTTGCCGCCGACAAGCGTTGTCTCGCGGCTTTCGGGCAATAACGGCTGGATTGTCACCATCCCATTTCCATTTCGTACAGTAATTGACGCATTGTTGGCAGCTTCGCTCAACGCGTAGCGACCGGAGGTTCCACTTGCAATGCTCCCGCCAACCACAGGTTTATTGACCATATGAAGCAATGATGTCGGTCGCTCGCCCGCGGTCGTCAGCAGGTTGTCGAAGATCAGGATCGTTGGAGGTATCTGTGCTGCCCCGGCGTCAGCTTTCGGGCCACGCAGGTAAACAATACTGCGTTTGAAGCCAGAGCTCTGATCCAGCTTTGGCCCATAGGCTTTGCTTGCATTACCGGCTACATACACATAGCTGACGCCGTCGTAGTAAGCTTGCACACCGTCCAGGCCATTCTTGAGCGGCGTGGCGATTTCTGAGGGGGTAGGATAAAGCGCCCGGCCGTTATACCATTGCCCCCCGTCATTGCTCCACGGTTCAGGCCCGTCCGGGTAAATGAACTGCTCGTTCTGGTCGAACAACACTATGGAGTTATGCGCGATAGTTCGCTGGTAATAGCTCTTCCAATGCGAAGACAGGTAATCGTCGTACTGACCAGAATCGATCAGTAGCGGCGCTTTATAGTTGAGGCTGAAACTGTTCTGATCGAGGTGCTGATGGTTTTCACTGATGTAAGACGTTGACTTGAAATCCAGTAGTGTGGCCTCTGGATAATTCCAGGTATCGCGAATCAGCACATTTCCGGCCACATTAAAATAACGAGATAGCGGCAAGCCCTCGACCGAGCTTGTTTCTCCAGGCCTTTCAGGATACAGCAACCGCTCCCAGAAATAGCCTTCATCGCGCATGCGCCGATCGCGAAGCACCTTGCTCTGATAAAAACCATATGCCACTGGATCCTGCGCTGCTAGCGCAACAACCCCGATCTGCGAGCTGCCGACCGATGTTTGGAAATTATCGCCGGTCGCAGGGAAGGTATCATCATGGCGCAAACCGTAGATATACGGATAGATGGCTGACGCAAGGAAATCGGCCTTCAACTCAGAAGCCTCGTCGCCATCCAGCGCGCGCTGCCAGACTTTCAGCCTGTCGGCGAGTTCCAATGAAGAGCTGTTATAGGAAAACAGGCTGTGGTGGCCACCATTGGGTGAAACGGACTGCCGGACCGGCAGGAAACCCTCTTTATAATGCTGGAAAATGGTATCGATCATGCCACCGACGCCAGGCTCCACCGGATGAATCGCGAGCAGGCCCAGCAGTGAATTGAATTGGGCGCTCTGGGGGTGACCGGCCAGATAGTATCTGGGCACGTTCGACTGCCCCTCCAGCCATACCTCGCCGTTGCAATTAAAAGTTTGATCATTCAGGATATCCGAACCGCAGATAGCGAATCGTAGGTCGTCGTGAAAGTCTGGGGTATCGTGAGCGATCGTATCCTTGATCAGCTTGGCTATGCTCGCCAGATAAGCGCTACCATTCGGTAAATCGGTGAATGCTTTATTAAACCAATCGTAATAGAGTCCCAAGGCGCCGACGCGGGAAGACATGCTCCACTCGATGCCGGCGCCGAGCGCTGTCCTTCGGATCAGCTCTATATGGTCGCGGGCGCCCTGCAGGTAGGCCGGCTTTTTCGTCACGTAATAGGCCAGCGCTAGCGTTCTGGCAGGGTTGACAATTTCTGCTCGCCCCTCCTTATGTACCGCGCAAATTTTGGGGGCTTCCACTGGTACCGCGGATTTGATGCACTCCGCGACATCGGCGGCGTGCCTGTCTGCGTTCGCCAGCAGGGTCGCCCAGGCAGACGACAGTTCGATGTCGACATTTTCGGCTTCCCATAGGGTCGTGCCATCAAGACTGGAAAGTTTGAATTGTTTTATCACGTCCCCGCGATGGCCATGGAACGTGAAATCCTGTGCAGCGGCGTGCCAGTCGACAGGTTTGCCAGAGCCATCCTTCAGCCACGCGAACGTGCTGACCTTACTCTCATTAATGTGCAATGAGGCGTCGCCTTTAGCCGAATCCCATGTCAGAGAAATCGATGTCTCATGATTCACCGGCAAATCCACTTTGCTGACCGCAATGAATCCGTTTCGATCCGAATCACGCAGGCCGATCTGTAGTGTGACCATTCCAGGAGACTGATCCTTCAGATACCGGATCAGAATGCTTCGCCCGGGCGCCTTTGCATCACCGAAGATGTCGGCTTCTTCCCAATCCTTGCCAGCTCGAGGTACCGGTGTGAACTTGAAGGCAATTTTCCCGCCCAATGCGGGAAAGCTGCTTACACGAGGCAGTGCGCCCAGCACTTTGGCGACGTCATCCGCTGTGGCGAACAGATATGGATGCGATGTTTTGACCGCCAGCGCGGCTGATGCCGGGACGGCGAAACAGGCAGCGACGGCCGCAACGATACCCGCGCGCGCAAATGTGGAAAGCAGCATCAATGTTCCCCTGGTGGATTGTCAGAGAAAACATTTTACTTTTTGCTATCGTCGAAAAATCTAACGAATTGTCACTTTATCTATTTGCTGCATTGGCGAGGAGCCCGACAGACTGCAACCTTGATCGTCATTCCGCGCAGAGCACGCGCCGTTGGTCCGCCCAACGCCTGCCGCATGTCATTGAGACGACATCGCAGGCGCGACGACACGTGCGAGCGGGAATGTGGCTACATCAGCCGAAAGGAAAGTTCTGCTGGCGGCGGGCCGGCCCCGATTCTGTTCGCGCGGTTCTGCCAGCAGGCGGCACACTTGTCCGCCCGGCAGCGACGGCAAGATGCGAACCCGGGGCACCCCTGGGTTCGCCGTTGACGGTAGGCGCGCGCCACCGGCCCGCGCGTTCTACTCAGGCGTGGGACAGGTGCCCCTCTTCCTGCCCTTCAGCTTCCTTGCTGCCCGACCCGTTGAAGAACACGTTCAGCACCACGGCCGCCACAGCGGTCAGCAGGATGCCCGATTCCAGCAGCGGATGCAGGCTGTGCGCCATCTGCTGCGCCCAGTGCGGCGCCACCAGCGGAATCAGGCCGAAGCCGATCGACAGTGCCACGATGTACAGGTTGAAGCGGTTGGTGCGGAAGTCGACACGGTTCAGGATGCGGATGCCCGCCGCCGCCACCATGCCGAACATCACGAGGCCGGCGCCGCCCAGCACGAACTGGGGAATCGCCTCGACCAGCGCGGCCAGTTTCGGCAGCATGCCCAGCACGATCATGATCACGCCGCCGGCCACGCAGACCCAGCGGCTCTTCACGCCCGTCACCGCGACCAGTCCCACGTTCTGCGAGAAGCTGGTGTGCGGGAACGTGTTGAAGACGCCGCCGATCAGCGTGCCCAGGCCGTCGGTGCGCAGGCCGGCGGCCAGTTTCTGCTGGTCGACCTTGGTGCCCGTCATTTCGGACAGCGCCAGGAACATGCCGGCCGATTCGATCATCACCACGATCATCACCACCGTCAGCGTGAGGATCATCACGATGTCGAAGGTGGGCGTGCCGAACGCGAACGGCGTGACGAGCTCGAACCACTTGGCGCCGGCAACTTTAGCGAAGTTCATCTTGCCCATCGAGTACGCCACCGCGCAGCCGGCCACGATGCCGAGCAGCACCGAGATATTGCACAGGAAGCCCTTGGCGTAGCGGACCGTGAAGATAATGAACAGCAGCACGAAGGTGGCGATCGCCAGGTTGTCCAGCGCGCCGTAGTTCGGGTTGGCCAGGGTCGGGATCGGGCCCGGCAGCTTGCTCGCCAGCGGGGCGGCCGAGGCGGCCGCGTCGGCCTTCAGCTGGTCGACCATCGTCACCAGCGTGGGCACGTCCACCGCGCGGGCGGCGGAATCGGGACCGCCCATCGCCCAGCCCACCCCCACGCGCATCAGCGTGATGCCGATGACCAGGATGATGGTGCCGGTGACGACGGGCGGGAAGAAGCGCAGCATCCGGCTCATCGCCGGCGCCAGCAGCAGGGCCAGCGCGCCGGCACCGATGCCGGCACCGAAGATGGCGCGGGCGCCGTCGACGCCCGGCACCCCGTTGGCGATCGCCACCATCGGCCCGACGGCGGCGAACGTCACCCCCATCATCACCGGCAGCCGGATGCCGAAGTACTTCGTCATGCCGAGCGACTGGATCAGCGTGACCAGGCCGCAGCAGAACAGGTCCGCCGAGATCAGCATCGTCACCTGCTCGGGCGACAGCTGCAGTGCCCTGCCGACGATCAGCGGCACGGCGATGGCGCCGGCATACATCACGAGAACGTGCTGCAGGCCGAGGGCGCCGAGGCGCCCCAGGGGCAAACGCTCGTCGACGGGGTCGACGGGCTCCAAGGCCGGGCTGGAGGCCCGGTCCGACTTCTGTTGCTTCATGCTTGTCTCCTGGTTGTTATAGTAAACTTCAGAATGCATGTTGCTGCCGATGGGCCGGACCCGGCACCTTGCTGCTTCGGGCTGCTTATTGTTGAGCTGCTTATTGTTGAGCTGCTTATTGTTGAGCTGCCTATTTTCGGGCTGCTTATTTTCGGGCTGCTTATTTTCGGGCTGCTGATCCCATCACGATCGTCATGACGATCATCATGACGATCGTTGCCCCGTGGGTCATTCGACCTTGGCGCCGTCCTCGTACCACTTCTTCAGCAGGTCGCGCTCGCCCGGGGTCATGCTCGTCGCGTTATTCAGCGGCATCAGCTTCATGACCACAGCCTGCTGGTACAGGGCCTGCGCATGGCGCTGGATCTCGCCGGTGGAATCGAGGCGGATACCCTTGCTCTGCATCGTCGCCGAGTGGCACATCACGCAGCGCTGGTCGACCACGGCCTTGACCTTGGCGAACGGGTTTTGCGCGACCGCGGCCGTGGCATCGCCGGCGGCAGCCGGGGCTGCGGCTTCGACCGGCGCTTCGGCCTGCGGAGCCGGCACCAGCCAGACGATCAGCGCGACCATCACGGCGGTACCGCCGAACGCGTGTTCCCAGGGAACCCGCTTGCCGTGCACCAGCGCCTTGTGGCGGGCCACGAAGCTGTGGCGGATCAGCGCGCCCGTCATCATCATCAGCACCAGCACGATCCAGTTGTGTTCACCGGAGTACAGGAAGCCGTAGTGGTTCGACAGCATCGCGAACAGCACCGGCAGCGTGAAGTAGGTGTTGTGCACCGAACGCTGCTTGGCGCGCCAGCCGTAGATCGGGTCGACCGGCTCGCCCGCCTTCAGCTGCTTGACGACCTTGCGCTGGCCGGGAATGATCCAGAAGAACACGTTGGCGCTCATCGCCGTGGCCATCATCGCGCCGACCAGCAGGAACGCGGCACGGCCGGCGAACAGCTGGCAGGCCAGCCACGAGGCGAACACCACGAAGCCGAACACGATCAGGCCCACCTTCAGGTCGCCGTTCTTGGTGCGGCCCAGGGAACGGCAGATGGTGTCGTAGATCAGCCAGAACACGACCAGGAAGGCCAGCGCGCCGATGACGGCCGCCTGCGCAGGCCAGTCGTGCACGGCCTTGTCGACCATGAACGTGCCGGCATTGAACAGGTACAGCACCGTAAACAGTCCGAAGCCGGACAGCCAGGTGGCGTAGCTCTCCCAGTAGAACCAGTGCAGGTTGTCCGGCATGGTTTTGGGAGCCACCAGGTACTTCTGCGGATGGTAGAAACCACCGCCGTGGACGGCCCACAATTCGCCGTCGACGCCCTTGGCGACGAGATCCGGCGCGGTGGGCTTCTCGAGACTGTTGTCGAGGAAAACAAAGTAGAACGATGCGCCGATCCAGGCGATCGCGGTAATGACGTGGGTCCAGCGCAGCAGCAGGTTGACCCAGTCCATCAAGTACATATCCATAGAGCCTCAAACAAGCAGAGAAGCACGGTGTGAAAACCGTACTGTCCCCTCACCACAGCGGGCTCTGTGTGGGGCAAATCATCGCAACCATCGGCAGCCCCTGGGGGCGATACCGGTGTGCTCCGCGGCGACACTAGTAACTGTATACGATCCAGTCTTCGCTGGATATACGTTAGCTAACTTATTGGCTGATGTGGTTCAGGAACCACGGTAGGTCGAATACGACCACGGGCTGACCAGCAGCGGCACGTGGTAGTGGCCGGCCGCGTCGGCGATGCCGAAGTCGAGCGGCACCTCGTCGAGGAAGGCAGGTTCCGGCAGGCGCACGTCGCGTGCGCGGAAGTATTCCGCCACGGCGAACACCAGGCGGTAGCGGCCGACGGCCATGCTGGTGCTGTCGAGCAGCGGGCCGCCATCGTTGCGGCCGTCGGCGTTCAGCGTCAGGCTCTTGATCGTGGTGACGGTGTCGCCATCGATGCGCTGCAGCTGCACGCGCATGCCGGCCGCGGGGCAGCCGTTCATCGTGTCCAGTACGTGGGTACTCAAATGTCCCATGGGGCTCCTTTTTCTCGGTATGGGCCGGCGGGATTGCCGGCGGTTCTCATGACAATTCGTGCACAAGCCTTGCACAACCATCAATGTACAGGATTGCATACACTTTTTGCTTTTCTTTTTTTGAAAAGTGTATACACTCTGATTCCGATGTCAACCTGTTTATGTTCCGATCCTTGTCCTGATCTTCATGACTCGAACCCGCACCCAACTGAAAATCGTCGCGACCGACCTGGCACCGGATGCCCATGCGCCGGCCGCCGGCGCCACCCAGCGCATCGTCGACTCGATCACCGCCGCGATCGCCGAGCGCCGGCTGATGCCGGGCACCAAACTGTCCGAGCAAAAGATCGGCGACCTGTTCGAGGTGTCGCGCACCGTCGTGCGCCAGGCCCTCAACCAGCTGAGCCGTGACCGGCTGGTGGTGCTGGAACCGGCGCGCGGCGCGTTCGTCGCCACGCCCACCGCCGAGGAAGCGCGCGACGTCTTTGAAATGCGCGCCATCCTCGAGACGGCCGTCACGAAGCGGCTGTGCGCCACTATCACGGACGAGCAGATCCGCCAGTTGCGCGAGCACCTGGCGCTGGAAGGCGCGGCCGTCAACGATGCCGCGGTGCCGGGGCGCACGCGCCTGCTGGCGGACTTCCACCTCGTGCTGGCGCGCATGCTGGGCAACGAGGTGCTGACGCAGATGCTGAGCGAACTGCTGACCCGTTCGTCGCTGATCGCGCTGATGCACCAGTCGTCGCATTCGGCCGGCGAATCGCACAGCGAGCACGTGGCGATCGTCGACGCGTTCGAACGGCGCGACGTGAAGGCGGCGGTGCGCCTGGTGAGCAAGCACCTCGTCAACGTGCAACACAACCTGAACCTGGATCCGCAGCAGGTGGATCTGGCCGAAATCCTCAACCGATAGAAGAAAAGCAACCATGAATCCACTCTATCCACGCGACCTGAAGGGATATGGCCGCGACCGGCCGCAGGCCAACTGGCCGGGCGGCGCGCGCGTTGCCGTGCAGTTCGTGCTGAACTACGAAGAAGGCGGCGAGAACTCGGTGCTGCACGGCGATGCCGGCAGCGAGCAGTTCCTGTCCGAGATGTTCAACCCGGCCGCCTTTCCCGCCCGCCACCTGTCGATGGAAGGCATCTACGAATACGGCTCGCGCGCCGGCGTGTGGCGCATCCTGCGCGAATTCGAAAGACGCGGACTGCCGCTGACGATCTTCGGCGTGGGCATGGCGCTGGAGCGCTGCCCGGAAGTGACGGCGGCCTTCGTGGAACTGGGCCATGAAATCGCCTGCCACGGCTGGCGCTGGATCAGCTACCAGAACGTCGACGAAGCCACCGAGCGCGAACACATGGCGCTGGGCATGCAGGCCATCGAGAAGCTGACGGGCGCACGCCCGCTGGGCTGGTACACGGGCCGCGACAGCCCGAACACGCGCCGCCTGGTGGCCGACTACGGCGGCTTCGACTACGACAGCGATTACTACGGCGACGACCTGCCGTTCTGGCTGAACGTGCGCAAGACCGACGGCACGCGGGCGCCGCAGCTGGTGGTGCCGTACACGCTGGACTGCAACGACATGCGCTTCGCCCTGCCCCAGGGTTTCTCGCACGGCGACCCGTTCTTCCAGTACCTGAAGGACACGTTCGACGTGCACTACGAAGAGGGAGCTGAAACCCCGACCATGATGAGCATCGGCATGCACTGCCGCCTGCTGGGCCGCCCCGGCCGCATGCGTTCGCTGCAGCGCTTCCTCGACTATATCGGCCAGCATGACCACGTGTGGGTCGCCCGCCGCATCGATATCGCGCGCCACTGGAAAGAGGCGCATCCATTCAACACCGACACGGCTTTCACGTGGGACTAATATGCAGACTCCAATGCTGACCCTGGAACAATTGAACAATGCCACGCAGGCCGAATTCACGGCCCTGCTCGACGGCGTGTATGAACATTCGCCGTGGATCGCTGAGCAGACCTGGCACGCCCGCCCGTTCGCCAGCCTGGCGAACCTGAAGCGCGCGCTGATCGAAACGCTGCGCACGTCGCCGCCGGAAGCCCGCCTCGCATTGATCAAGGCCCACCCGGAGCTGGCCGGCAAGGCGATGGTCACGAAATCGCTGACCGCGGAATCGACCAACGAGCAAAGCAAGGCCGGCCTGACGGACTGCACGCCGGAAGAGTTCCAGCGCATCCAGCAGCTGAATGCCGACTACAACGCGAAATTCGGCTTCCCGTTCATCCTGGCCGTGCGCGGCCCGCGCGGCCTGGGCATGAACCGTCACGAGATCATCGCCACGTTCGCGCGCCGCCTGAACAACTCGCCGGACTTCGAGTTCGCCGAGTCGCTGCGCAACATCCACCGCATCGCCGAGATCCGCCTGAACGACAAGTTCGCCACCGAGCCGGCCCTCGGCAACCTGGTGTGGGACTGGCACGAGGAACTGGCAAAGCACACCGAACCGGGCTACGCCGAACGCAACGAGCTGTGCGTCACCTACCTGACCGACGCGCACCGCGCCGCCGCCCGCGAGCTGGCGAACCGGATGCGCGAGGAATGCGGCTTCGACGACGTGACGATCGACGCGGTCGGCAACGTGGTCGGCATCTACCATGGCAAGGACCCGCAATCGAAACGCCTGCTGACCGGCTCGCACTACGACACGGTACGCAACGGCGGCAAGTACGACGGCCGCCTGGGTATCCTGGTGCCGATGGCCTGCGTGCGCGAACTGCACCGCGCCGGCCGCCGCCTGCCCTACGGCATCGAGGTGGTCGGCTTCGCCGAGGAGGAAGGCCAGCGCTACAAGGCCACCTTCCTCGGTTCGGGCGCGCTGACCGGACAGTTCGACAAGACCTGGCTCGACCAGCTCGATGCGGACGGCGTGCCGATGCGCGCCGCGATGGCCCATGCTGACCTCGACATTTCCGCCATCGATGCGCTGAAACGTGACCCGTCGCGCTACCTCGGCTTCATCGAGACGCATATCGAGCAGGGGCCGGTGCTGAACGACCTCGACCTGCCGCTGGGCATCGTCACGTCGATCAACGGCAGCGTACGCTACGTGGGCCAGATCACCGGCATGGCCAGCCACGCCGGCACCACGCCGATGACGATGCGCCGCGACGCGGCCGCGGCAGCCGCCGAACTGGTGCTGTACGCGGAAAAGCGCGGCGGCTCGGTGCAGGACCTGGTGGCCACCGTCGGCATGCTGGAAGTGCCGAACGGTTCGATCAACGTGGTACCGGGCCGCTGCCGCTTCAGCCTCGACGTGCGCGCCACGACGAACGAGGTGCGCGATGCCGCCGCCGCGGACATCCGCAATGAACTGGCGGCGATCTGCGAACGCCGCGGCCTGCAGTACACGCTGGAAGAAACCATGCAGGCCGACGCCGCGCCGTGCGCGCCGGAATGGCGGCTGCGCTGGGAAAGCGCCGTCGAGGCACTGGGCCTGCCGGTGTTCCGCCTGCCCAGCGGCGCCGGCCACGACGCGATGATGCTGCACCGCGTGATGCCCCAGGCAATGCTGTTCCTGCGCGGCCTGAACGCCGGCATCAGCCACAACCCGCTCGAATCCATCACCAACGACGATACGGAACTGTGCGTGCGCGCATTCCAGAACGTTCTCAATCAACTTGCCACGGACCTGACATGACCACCAACATGAACACTTCTGCCCCTTACGAATCCCTCGACGCCTGGATCGACGCGCATTTCGACGAGGAGGTTCGCTTCCTGCAGGAGCTGGTCCGCGTGCCGACCGATACGCCGCCGGGCAACAACGCGCCGCACGCCGAGCGCACCGCCGAACTGCTGAAGGAATTCGGCTTCGACGCCGAGCTGCATGCGGTGCCGGAAGAGCGCACCCGCGCCGCGGGCCTGGAAACCATCACCAACCTGGTGGTGCGCCGCAAATATGGTGAAGGCCGCACCGTGGGCCTGAACGCCCATGGCGACGTGGTACCGCCGGGCGAAGGCTGGTCGCAGGACCCGTACGGCGGCAATGTCGTCGACGGCAAGCTGTATGGCCGCGCCGCGGCCGTGTCGAAGTGCGACTTCGCCACGTTCACGTTCGCCACCCGCGCGCTGGAAGCGCTGGGCAAGCCCTTGAAAGGCGGCGTGGAACTGTACTTCACGTATGACGAGGAATTCGGCGGCGAACTGGGCCCGGGCTTCCTGCTCGAGAACAAGCTGGTGAAACCGGACATGCTGATCGCCGCCGGCTTCAGCTACCAGGTGGTGACGGCCCACAACGGCTGCCTGCAGATGGAAGTCACGGTGCACGGCAAGTCGGGCCACGCGGCCGTGCCGGAAACGGGCGTCGACGCGCTGCAGGCGGCGACGAAGGTGCTGACGGCGCTGTACGACCAGAACCGCCAGTACAAGGAAGTGCGCAGTAACGTCAAGGGCATCAACCACCCGTACGTGAACATCGGCCTGATCGAAGGCGGCACCAACACCAACGTGGTGCCGGGCAAGGTCGTCATGAAAGTCGACCGCCGCATGATCCCGGAAGAAAATCCGGCCGAGGTGGAAGCGAAGCTGCACCGCGTGATGAAGGATGCCGTGGCCGACTGCCAGGGCGTGACGATCGAGATCCGCCGCATGCTGCTGGCCAACGCGCTGCAGCCGCTGCCGGGCAACGCGCCGCTGGTCGATGCGCTGTCGCGCCACGCCACCGCCGTGTTCGACGAAGAGATCGGTGCCGCGGGTACGCCGCTGTACACGGACGCCCGCCTGTTCGGCGAAGCCGGTGTGCCGGCCGTGCTGTACGGCGCCGGCCCGCGCACGGTTTCGGAAAGCAATGCCAAGCGCGGCGACGAGCACATCTCGCTGGAAGACCTGCGGCGCGCGACCAAGGTCGTGGCGCGCTCGCTGTTCGATCTGCTGGATTAAGCCTGCTTTGGCAGGATGATGAAGCCCGCCCTCGCGAGACGGCGGGCTTTTTTGTTGCCTCAACTGCGCCGGCACGCCGCGAATACCGTTCAGATCAGCATGCTCCGACATAACCGATGGCGTTCGCGTCGCTGGTGTCGGACACATCCATGTGTCGGACACCGGTTTCCCTGACGTGTCGGAGCGCTTACGGTAAACCGGTGTCCGACACCAGATCGCCTCCGCCATCGACCGCATCGCACGCCGCTGTGTTTCGTGCAACTCAGGATCGATAAGGTAGTACACGCCGCCGGTACGCGACTTCACGTTCCCTGGACAAATGAAGCGTCAATTCGACTAGCGTACCCATCCGCGCGGATTGTGACATGCCCGAAATGGTAAAACCTTCCCGGAGCTTTGCAATGAGTACCGGGTTGTTGACGACGGTGTGCCTTGAGCGGATTGCCCACGCTCCGGCGAGCGTTGCGTGCCGCACGATCGCGTTGATGAGTGCCGTGTAAATTCCGCGCCGCCGACGCGTTGGCAATACACCGCTGTTCGCCATATAAAAGACGTTGTCGCGTTCCATCCATCCATACGACCACCCGACCAGCGTATTATTTTCATACGCTCCCCAGCGAACCATCGGCGAATGCACCAGGCCCGACGGCGTCGGCGCAGCCTGGCCATCGGTAGCCGGTTCTGCCTCATTTGAATCCTGCTCCAGCTCGGCAAAAACGCGCCGCTGAAGAACGGAAAATTCCGGCTCGGGGAATCGATCGGTCAACCGGACCTCGATCGGGGATATGTTGTCATCCATGGGTATGCGCTGTTAGTCGGCGAGCGTATGGTTCATCTGCGCAGTATCTCATCATGTATCTCGTCATTTAACGCGCTTGCAAGGTAGCGCCCATTCCCATTGCTGCGCTACCGGTAATCCGTGACAGCTTCGTTCGCATGACGATTGATAACCGCAAGCATTGCCGGATCGCGCCTGTATTTCTTGCGAAGCATTGATAGCTGGCGGTTGGCGGCGCTGCAGTACTTGCGGATGCCATTTTCGATCTCCCGTTTCTGATCGAATGGTAATTCGCTGTCGTATTCACCGCCGAAATGTTCGCATGCCTCTGCATTTTCCACATACGCGCTGACATCGCGCGGCAGGTGCGCCGAACTGCACAGACCTGACAGGTGAAAGGTGCACAGCAGTATCGACACCGCATTCATTCGCATGAAAGGCCTCGGGTTCATCGATGGTTCAACACGGCATGCCGGCTCTGATATATCCGGAAGTTGCCCATTTATTTCTATTATGCTAATTTCACGCCGCGAAGCTATAAGCGCAAGCTGCCAGAACAGCCAGCTGTCAATCGCGGCACCACGGTGCTATGTAAGTATTCCACCCAACGAGGAAAAATCATGTTCAAGAAATTCGCGGCAGAAGCACTGGGTATCAGCGATATCGGCGTCATCGTCGGGCCAGAAGATTACAGCAAGGTCGATGCGGACGATTACCTGTTCAGCGAAGACGGCGAACAGATCTTTTTCCTCATCAAGAGCAAGAAGGATGAGTACTGCTTCACCAACCTTGCGCTGATCCACGTGGACGGCGACTCGGCCGTGTCGTCGAAGCGCTCGATCAGGCGCTACGATTATGCGTCCCACCTGATCACTGGCGTCAGCATCGAGACCGCCGGCACGCTGGACATGGATATCGAGCTGAAATTCAACCTGGACGCCACGCAGTTCTCGATCGACGTGAAGAAGAACTTCATCGAACAGCTGAAGGACATCTACAAGGCGCTGATCTCCATCGGCAGGCAGCAGCGGCGCGATGCGACATGCCGCGACAATGCGCTGCGCGCGCTGGAAGCCACGGCCTCGGTGCACAAGCTCAATATCGCTCCCGATGGCGGCAGCCTCACCACGCAATTCAATGCGCTGCTGGCCGCGCTGAATACCGCCGTGCTCGATACGCATACCCGGCGCGATTTCAGCGACGTGTTCGCCAAATACATTCATAACTGATTGAGCATTTCGCCCCAAGCCATCCGCATGGTGTACGCCGCGTGCCTGGCAGGCGCGGCGTTCAATCATGCACGCATCCTGCTCGGCCATGGCCTGTGGTGGGACTATGGCGGCGTCCACCCGTTTTACGCGGCATTCTGGACGTCGCTGACGTTCTTCGATGCGCTGGCGGTGCTGCTGCTGCTGGCGCGGCCGAGGGCCGGCGTCGCATTGACCGCGCTGATCATCGTCGCCGACGTCCTTGTCAATACCACCGCCGCACTGGCCTATCGCTTCGACCTGCCGTCGTTCGCGGCACAATGCGGTTTCCTGTTTTTTGTACTGGCGACGGTCACGCGTGCCTGGCATGGCTGCGCACCGGCCGATTCGGCCACGCTCCAGCACTAGGCATCATCAGGCATCAATAGTCCGGACCAGCGATTGTCGTGTGCTGTTAAACTCGCGCTTCACCTGAAATGTATCTTGAGCAAGAGATGAAAAGTAATTCGAACAGCCGCCTGGTGTATTCCACCGAAAGCGGCCGCATGTGCCCGGAATGCGGCCAGCCCGTTTCCGGATGCGCGTGCAAGGCAGCGGCCGTGCCCAAGGGCGACGGCGTGGTCCGCGTGTCGCGCCTGACGAAGGGCCGGGGCGGCAAGACGGTCACGGTCGTCAAGGGCCTGGCGCTCGATGCCGCCGCGCTGGCCCTGCTGGGCAAGCAGTTGCGCACAGCGTGCGGTTCGGGCGGCACCGTGAAGGACGGCGTGATCGAGATCCAGGGCGATCACTGCGACCTCGTCATGGCAGCGCTCGGCAAGCAGGGCCACGATCCGAAGCGCACCGGCGGCTGACGCGCTTCGCCCTTATCCACAGCACAGATCTACAACACCGATCCACACCACCGAACAAGCGGAACAACCGATGAAACCGATTTTCCTTGCGGCCGGCCTGGCCTTCAGTACCGCGGCATGGACCGCTCCTGCGGCTCCAGCAGCTCCAGCAGCTCCGGCGGCTCCCGCGGCTTCCGTGCAGACGCGCGACGTGCCCGTCAACGTATTCATGCAGAACCGCCTGCCGCTGCCGATCGCACTGAATGTGCCGGTGCCGGTCGAGTACGCGCAGTCGAACGTCAAGCGGATCGGCTATTCCTACTGGATGCGCCCCGCCGACGCGGCCAGGGCAACCCCCGAAAACCTGCCCGGCGCCCAAGGCCACATGTACGGTTCGACGGCCACCGCCGTCACCTATGACCCGCGCTACAAGGTGTTCTTCGGTATCGACGATCCCGGTTCGCTGAACAAGCTGAAGGAAGCCGCCACCAACATTCAGGTCAGGCAATTCAAGGATGCGAAACACCCGGCCGTGATGATCTCGATGATCAGCAGGAGCACCGGGCAGCCGGCGTACTTCATGTACATGTGGACCGGCGTGAAGCGGGACGTGTTCTACCTGGCCTTGCGCGCACCGGATGGCCGCCCCGACGTCGGCAAGGCCGTGTGGGACAAGCTGGCGGCGAATATCAAGTAACCGGCCCCCTTCCCGGAACGCGCGGTCCCGGGACGCCGGGTTGGCAAGAAAGGAGCCTGATCGATGAAGAGCGAGAGATTCCGTTATGTGATGCTGCTGTACGGCGCGTTGCTGGTGACCGGTTGCGCGGCGTGGTTTCTCGCGCCGGACGTGTTCTTTGTCGTGCTGCTGGCAACCGGCGGGGCCTTGAGCTGCACCGCCTGGCAATCCATCCATGAAAGCTATATCGGCGGTCACCTCAGTGCCAGGCGCAAATTGCTGAACCTGAAAGTGATGGTGTTGCTGACCGTCGTCTCCGCCATCGCCACGGTGGTCACGTATGTCACCAGCGACCGGATCGAATGGCCCGGCCTCTGGCTGGGCTTTACCGTCTACAGCCTGCAGTGCCTGGCCCTGCGCCGGCCCGGCAAGCAGATCTGGCTTCCCTGAGAACGGCCGGCCCGGAAAAGCTTCACCGCGTGGACAACGCGCGCACCATGTAAACAGCCCCGTCGCCATAGCTCGCCAGGCGCGAGCGCTCAACGGCGTCGTGCACCGGCTGCGGAGTGTAACCATTGCGTGCCCAGTATCCCTGGGAATCCTGCACCGACACCAGTGCGCTGCGGTGCAACCGCGCCGCACTCCCGATTGCCCACATCCGTTCCAGCAGCGCACGCGCCAGTCCTCGTCCCGCATGGGACGGCAGCACCGCCATGTCGTGCAGGTACAGCGTATCGGGCTCACCGTGCGCACCGGCGAAGTCGCCATGCAGCGGCGTGACCTTTCCATGCCGAGAGCGATAGGCCGCCAGGTACCCGCATGGCTGGCCGTCGATTTCGCACACCAGCGAACAGTTCAAAGGGCTTGCCAGTCGCCGCGCGTACACTTCCGCGTTCTCGATGAAACCGTGGCCGTAGCAGGCCAGCTGGATGCGCAGCAAGGCAGGAAGATCGTTCGCGTGAAGGGGGCGGAGAACCGGGCGTGAGGAAGACGGGGAAATGTTGGGCATGAAGGAAAGACGATTGCGCCACGCATTATACAAAGAAAAAGGGACAGGCCCCACGCCTGTCCCTTCCCCATTCCACAGCAAAAACGCCTTACTCGACGCGCACCACGTGCAGCAGGTTGGTCTTCCCGGCGGAACCCGACGGATAGCCGGCGATCACCACCACATCGTCGCCCAGCGTGGCGAGGCCGCACTGGACGGCGGCGGCCGGCGCGTCGGCGATCATGCCGCCCAGCGTCGTCGCCTCGTCGAACGGCATCGGGTGCACGCCCCACGCGATCGCCAGCCGGCGGGCGATCGACGGCGATGGCGTCAGCGCCAGGATCGGCGTGTTCGGCCGTTCGCGGCTGGCGCGCAGGCAGCTCGCGCCGCTCAATGTGTACGTCACCGTGGCGGCGGGCTTCAGCAGCCGGTCGACGCGGCGCAGCGCGCAGCAGATCGCATCGGCCGTGGTGGCCGTCGCCGGCGAATGGCTGGCATCGAGGCCCTCGCGCCACAGCGGGTCCTGCTCCACTTCGGTTATCACGTTGTCCATCACGGCCACCGATTCGACCGGGAACTGGCCGGAAGCCGATTCGGCGGACAGCATCACCGCATCGGCACCCTGGTAGATCGCGGTGGCCACGTCGGAGACCTCGGCGCGCGTCGGCACAGGCGACGCGATCATCGATTCCAGCATCTGCGTGGCGACGACCACCGGCTTGCCGGCTGCGCGCGACGCATGCACGATGCGCCGCTGCAGCACAGGAACCTGGTGCGCCGGCAGTTCGACGCCGAGGTCGCCCCGCGCCACCATGATGCCATCGGCAAGCGCGACAATGCCGTCCAGCGCATCGATCGCGGCGGGCTTTTCCAGCTTGGCCATGATCCAGGCCTTGTCGCCGATCAGCGCGCGCGCTTCGGTGATGTCTTCAGGGCGCTGCACGAACGACAGCGCCACCCAGTCCACGCCCAGTTCCAGCCCGAATGCCAGGTCGGCCCGGTCCTTCTCCGTCAGCGGGGAAATCGGCAGCAACACGCCCGGCACGTTGACACCCTTGCGGTCGGACAGCACGCCGCCCGTCAGTACCGTGGTTTCGGCGTAGTCGGTGCTGCAGGCATCCACGCGCAGGCGCAGCTTGCCGTCGTCGAGCAGCAGGTCGGTGCCCGGCTCCAGCGCGGCGAAGATTTCCGGATGCGGCAGGCAGGCGCGCGACGCGTTGCCCTCGGCCGGGTCCAGGTCGAGCCGGAAGCTTGCGCCGTCGGCCAGCTGCACCTTGCCGCCGGCGAGGCGGCCGATGCGCAGCTTCGGTCCCTGCAGGTCCATCAGGATGCCGATCGGACGGCGGATTTCCTTCTCCACCTCGCGAATGGTGCGATAGCGCTCGGCGTGGTCGGCATGGCTGCCGTGGCTGAAGTTCAGCCGGAAGACATCGGCACCGGCTTTTGCCAGCGCATAAATCGAATGGTACGTGGAACTGGCCGGCCCGAGGGTGGCCAGGATCCGTGAGCGGCGCTTGCGCAGCATGCGTTCTCCAGGGTGTTAGGTGGTCGGGACAGCGGGAATCAGGGGAACTGAATCAATGCAGCTGATCACAGCAGCAGGATTGCCCGGAAGTCGTTGACGTTGGTAAGTGTCGGGCCGGTGATGAGCGCGTCGCCCAGCGCGCCGAAGAAGCCATGCCCGTCGTTGTTGTCCAGGCTGTCGCGCGGACGGATGCCGTGGGCCCAGGCGCGCGCCAGCGTGTCCGGGCCGATGAAGGCGCCGGCCACTTCCTCGGCGCCATCGACGCCGTCGGTGTCGGCCGCCACGCCATGCACATCGGCCGCGCCATCCAGTGCGATCGCCAGCGCCAGCAGGAATTCCACATTGCGCCCGCCGCGGCCGTTGCCGCGCAGGGTCACCGTGGTTTCGCCGCCGGACAGCAGCACGCACGGCGGTTTTACCGGCTGGCCGTGGCGATGTACCTGCAACGCGATGCCGCCCATGACGCGGGCCACTTCGCGCGCTTCGCCTTCGATGCTGTCGCCCAGGATCACCGGGGTCACGCCGGCATCGCGCGCCACGGCGGCCGCCGCTTCCAGCGCCATCTGCGGCGAGGCGATGATGTGGGTGGTGACGTTTTCCAGCCGCCGGTCGCCCGGCTTGACGGTTTCGCCGTCGCCGCTTTCCAGCAGGCGGCGCGCACCGGCCGGCAGCTCGATGCCGTAGCGCCTGACGATGGCCAGCGCATCGGCGCAGGTGGTGGCGTCGCCCACGGTCGGACCGGAGGCGATGTCGGCCGGGTGGTCGCCCGGCACGTCGGAAATCAGCAGATTGACCACTTGCGCCGGGTAGCAGGCGGCGGCCAGCCGGCCGCCCTTGATGGCGGACAGGTGGCGGCGCACGCAGTTCATCTCGGTGATCGTGGCGCCGGAGGCCAGCAGCGCGCGGTTGATCGCCTGCTTGTCTTCCAGCGTCACGCCGGCACCGGGCAGCGGCAGCAGCGAGGAGCCGCCGCCGGAAATCAGGCAGATCACCAGGTCGTCCCTGGTGAGTCCTTTCACGGCGCCGAGGATGCGCTCGGCCGCGGCGCGGCCGGCGGCATCGGGTACCGGGTGCGCCGCCTCGAGGATCTCGATGCGCTCGCACGGCACGGCATAGCCGTAGCGGGTGACGACGATGCCCTCCAGCGGCCCTGCCCAGTGTTTTTCGAACGCCTGGGCCATCGCCGCCGATGCCTTGCCGGCACCGATGACGATGGTGCGCCCTTTCGGCGCGGGCGGCAGGTACTTGCCGATGGTCAGCGAAGGCTGCGCCGCGTTCACGGCGGCGCTGAACATTGCCCCAAGCAGTTCACGCGGCGCGGCGATCATTTCGTGTTCCCTGCCTGCTGGCCGATCTCGAAGTTGGCCATCACTTCCAGTGCCCGCACCATGGCCGAGTGGTCCCAGCCGCCGCCGTCGCGCGCGGCGCACGCGTTGAACAGTTCCTGCGCGGTCGCCGTGTTCGGCAGCGACACGTTCAGCTGGCGCGCCGTGGTCAGGGCCAGGTTCAGGTCCTTGCGGTGCAGGTCGATGCGGAAGCCCGGATCGAAGGTGCGCTTGATCATGCGCTCGCCGTGCACTTCCAGGATGCGCGACGAAGCAAAGCCGCCCATCAGCGCCTCGCGCACGCGGGCCGGGTCGGCGCCGGCCTTGGCGGCCAGCAGCAACGCTTCGCCGACCGCCTCGATCGTCAGCGCCACGATGATCTGGTTGGCCACCTTGGTGATCTGGCCGTCGCCGTTGCCGCCCACCAGCGTGATGTTCTTGCCCATCAGCTGGAACAGCGGCTTGACCGTTTCAAAGGCTTTCTCGCTGCCGCCGACCATGATCGTCAGCGATGCGGCCTTGGCGCCCACTTCGCCGCCCGACACCGGCGCATCCAGGTATTCGCAGCCCAGCGCGTTGATGCGCTTGGCGAATTCCTTCGTGGCCACCGGCGAGATCGAGCTCATGTCGACGACGATCTTGCCGGCGGTCAGGCCCTTCGACAGGCCATGTTCGCCGAACAGCACGTCTTCGACGTGCGGCGTGTCCGGCACCATCACGATGACGATGTCCGCCGCTTTCGCCACGTCGGTGCCGCAGGCGCACACGCTGGCGCCGGCTTCGATCAGGTTCGACGGGGTCGGGGTCTGCGAGTACGTGAACAGTTTATGTCCTGCGTCCGCCAGGTGTTTCGCCATCGGGGCACCCATGATGCCCAGGCCGATGAATCCGATATTTGCCATGATGTTCTCCTCTGTGTTCTCTTCAGTCGTACGTTCGGGTACTACAGTTACTTGACTTCCTGCAGCCAGCGCAGGCCTTCGCGGGTGTCGCCGGCCGGCTTGTATTCGCAGCCGATCCAGCCGTCATAGCCGATCCTGTCGATGTGGCGGAACAGCCAGCCGTAGTTGATCTCGCCGGTGCCCGGTTCGTTGCGGCCCGGGTTGTCGGCGACCTGGATGTGGCCGATGCGGCCCAGGTGGCGCGACAGCGTGGCGCCCAGCTCGCCTTCGGTGCGCTGCGCGTGGTACACGTCGTACTGCACGAACAGGTTGTCGGAGCCCACGTCGTCCAGGATGCGCAGCGCCTGTTCCGTGCGGCTCAGGTAGAAGCCGGGAATGTCGTACGTGTTGATCGGTTCGATCAGCAGCCGGATCCCCGCTTCCTTGAGCTTCGCCGCGGCGTAGGCCAGGTTGTCGACGACCGTCTGGCGCAACACATCCTCGGGAACGCCGGCCGGCGCGATGCCGACCAGGCAGTTCACGGTGCGGCAGCGCAGCGCGGTGGCGTATTCGATCGCACGGTCCACGCCGGCGCGGAATTCCTCCACGCGATCGGGATGGCAGGCGATGCCGCGCTCGCCCTTCTCCCAGTTCCCGGCGGGCAGGTTGTGCAATACCTGCGTCAGGCCCTGCTGCTCCAGCTGCGCCGCCAGTTCTTCCTTGGCGAACGGATACGGGAACAGGTATTCGACACCCTTGAAGCCCGCGTCGGCGGCGGCCTTGAAGCGTTCCAGGAACGGCAGCTCGTTGAAGAGCATGGTCAGGTTGGCTGCGAATCTTGGCATGGTGGTTCTCCTTGTTGGCTCGTGCAGTGCTGATTGCTTGTTGCTGATTACTTCAGGCGTGGAACGACGGCGGTCGGTGCGTCGCCCTCTTCCGTGGCCAGCGCCTCGAATTCGTTGATGGCGTTGATTTCGGTGCCCATCGCGATGTTCGTCACGCGTTCCAGCATGATTTCGACGACGACCGGCACGCGGAACTCGCGCATCCAGGCCTTGGCCTTTTCGAATGCCGGCTGGATGTCGGCGATTTCACGCACGCGGATCGCCTTGCAGCCCAGGCCTTCGACGACGGACACGTGGTCCACGCCATACACGCCCAGTTCCGGTGCGTTGATGTTCTCGAACGCCAGCTGCACGCAATAGTCGATGTCGAAGTTGCGCTGCGCCTGGCGGATCAGGCCGAGATAGGCATTGTTGACGACGACATGCAGGTAAGGCAGGCCGAATTGCGCACCGACGGCCAGTTCCTCGATCATGAACTGGAAGTCGTAGTCGCCGGAGATGGCAACGACCTGGCGTTCCGGATCGGCGGCGCAGACGCCCAGCGCGGCGGAAATGGTCCAGCCCAGCGGGCCGGCCTGGCCGCAGTTGATCCAGTTGCGCGGCTTGTACACGTGCAGGAACTGGGCGGCGGCGATCTGCGACAGGCCGATCGTGCTGACGTAGCAGGTCTCCTGGCCGAACGCCTTGTTCATCTCTTCATAGACGCGCTGCGGCTTGATCGGCTCGTTGTCGAAGTGGGTCTTGCGCAGCATCGTGCGCTTGCGCTCCTGGCATTCGGCCACCCAGGCCGAACGGTCCTTCAGCGCACCCAGCGCGTCGAGGCCGCAGGCCACGTTGATCAGCTGGTCCAGCGCGGCGCCGGCGTCGGAGACGATGCCGTAGTCCGGGCCGAACACGCGGCCGATCTGCGTCGGTTCGATGTCGATGTGGACGAACTTGCGGCCTTCCGTGTACACCTCGACCGAGCCGGTGTGGCGGTTGGCCCAGCGGTTGCCGATGCCGATCACGAAGTCGGACGCGAGGATCGTGGCGTTGCCGTAGCGGTGCGACGTCTGCAGGCCGGCCATGCCCGCCATCAGCGGGTGGTCGTCCGGCAGCGCGCCCCATCCCATCAGCGTGGGGATCACCGGCACGTTCAGGATCTCGGCGAATTCCTGCAGCTTGGCCGCGGCGTCGGCGTTGATCACGCCGCCGCCGCACACGATGACCGGGCGCTCGGCCGCGTTCAGCATCTCCAGCGCCTTCTCGGCCTGGGCACGGGTGGCCGCAGGCTTGTACAGCGACAGGCTTTCATAGGTGTCGATGTCGAATTCGATCTCGGCCATCTGCACGTCGAACGGCAGGTCGATCAGCACCGGGCCGGGGCGGCCCGAGCGCATGATGTGGAACGCCTGCTGGAACACGCGCGGCACCAGCGCCGGTTCGCGCACCGTCACCGCCCACTTCGTGACCGGCTTGGCGATCGATTCGATGTCGACCGCCTGGAAGTCTTCCTTGTACAGGCGGGCACGTGGAGCCTGGCCGGTAATGCAGAGAATAGGTATCGAATCGGCGATTGCGGAATACAGTCCCGTGATCATGTCGGTACCGGCCGGGCCGGAGGTGCCGATGCACACGCCGATGTTGCCGGCCTTGGCGCGGGTGAAGCCCTCGGCCATGTGCGAGGCGCCTTCGACGTGCCGTGCCAGCACGTGGCGGAAGCCGCCATCCTTCTTCATCGCCGAATACAGCGGGTTGATCGCCGCGCCCGGCACGCCGAATACGGTCGAAACACCTTCCTTGCGCAGTACCGCTGCCGCTGCGTCGATTGCTCTCATACGGGCCATGCTCGTCTCCTGGTTTCAAGTGAATGACCCCAGCATACGGAGATGGCGGAAACTGTTGAATTGCTGCTAGTATTCGATCAGTCGATACTTGGAGTATGGAATTGGACCGTTATACCGAAATCCGCAGTTTTCTGCTTGTCACTGAAAAAGGCAGCTTCGCCGCTGCCGCAGTCGCCGAGGGCGTCACGCCCGTGGTGATGGGGCGCCGCCTGGACGCCCTCGAACGCCGCCTCGGCGTGCGCCTGATGCACCGCTCCACGCGGGGCCTGACGCTGACCGCGCTGGGCGAGCAATTCATCGAACCCTGCCGCCAGCTGTTGCGCGATTTCGACATCGCCGAAAACAGCATCAGTGCCGGCCGCGCCACCGTGCGGGGCCACCTGGTGGTTTCCGCGCCGGCGGCATTCGGCCGCTCGCACGTGGCGCCGCATGCCCCGGCGTTCCGCGCGAACCACCCGGAACTGAAGATGTCGTTCAACCTGACCGACAGCGTGGTGGACCTGGTCCGCGAGGGCTACGACATGGGCATCCGCATCGGCGAGGTCACCGATCCGAACTACGTCGCCGTGCCGCTGTTCCCGAACCGCCGCGTGGTGTGCGGCACCACCGCCTACTTCGAACGCCACGGCATTCCGCGCACGCCGGACGACCTGGTACGCCACAACTGCCTGGCATTCAACCTGCAAGGCGGCCAGCAGCGCGGCTGGATCTTCCAGGACGGCGGCAAGCCGTTCGCCGTGCGCGTGGACGGCGACCTGTCGTGCAACGACGGCGAACTGCTGTTCGACTGGGTGAAACAGGGCCTGGGCATCGGCTGGCGCTCGACCTGGGAGATCCAGGCCGAGCTGAAACGGGGGGAACTGGTGACAGTGCTCGACGAATACGCGGTGCCCAGCTACCCGATCCAGGCCGTGTATCCGCAGCAGCGCTATCTGCCGGCGAAGATCCGGCATTTCATCGATCACCTGAAGCTGGTGTACAACGCGCCGGGGTACTGGGAAAAGGCGCGGGGTAGCTGACCCGGCCGTTTGGTGTCGGACACCGGTCTCATGGTGTCGGACACCGGTGTTTGCGCGATGTCGCGGGAAGCCTGGCGAAAACCGGTGTCCGACACCGAACACCCGGTGTCCGACACCAGAACCCGTCCGCCGTCAACCGGGTTCAGCGCCTCAGAACTTCGCCACCGCCGCCGGCCCATCCAGCTGCTTGACCATGATGTTCCGGTAGAACGTCTCGGCCCCTTCCGACTGGATCGAGAACTTGCCGCGCGCCAGCGGCACGGTCTTGCCGTCCACCTTCTGCAGCGAATTCTCGCCGCGGAACACTTCGTGGCCGTTGACGATGTGGATCAGCGTCTTGCCGTCGGCGATCACTTCCATCGTGTTCCACTCGCCGGACGGTTTCTCGTAGTTGCCCTTCTTCAGGATGCGCGCGGCCAGGCCGGTGCGCAGCGGCAACGCCGGTTCGTAGCGGAAGAATTTCCAGTCGCCCTGGTTGGCATCGCCCACCCGGGCGTCGACGGTCACGCCGTCCAGGCTGTGGTAATCGCCGCAATCGCCTTCCTGGATCTGGAATTCATGGCTGCGCATCCAGTGGCCGCTCTGCGCGCCCTCCGGGCCGACGCCGTAGTACAGCAGGCCGCTGTCGCGCGGCGCGTCGAGCCGCGGGAACCATTTCTTCTCGCCCCACTTGACGTCGAACTTCAGGTGGAAATTGGCGTACTCGCCGACGGTGTGCACGCCGCCCCACTCCTCGCCGGACACGCGCAGCATGCCGTCCACGACCGAGAACACTTTTTTCGGATCGTTGTTGGCGCCACGGATCGTGGTGGGCGTCTTCATGTTGTCGGACGTGGGCTGCATGCTGACCCAGGTGGTCCAGCCGCTCATGTCCTTGCCGTTGAAGAGCGGCTTCCATGCGCCGTCGGCGGCGGACGCGGAGGCGGCGAAGGCGATCGCGGCGGTCATCAGGCCCAGGCGGGCGGTGCGGAGCAGGAAGGTCATCGGTGTCTCGCTGTGTTATGAATGAACAGCGCCCGGAGAGGCGCAAATGGTAGCGCAATCTAACACGCGGCGGGACGGCCGGATAGCACGGAATCGGCAGACATCCCAAGGACGGACAGCCGTTTTGGGATCGGCAACCGCGGCTCAGCCCGGTGCTTGTTTTATACTACGGACCGGGCTGCGATCGTGTATCCGCCCTGCGACGAACGTGCGGGAAGGCTGCCGGAAAGGTACGGAAGGTTACGGATCAGGTGCGAGACGACTTACAAAACGCGATGCGGCACCGCCTCCTGTTCGCCTGCACGGCAGTGGCGGCGCTGGCCGCGCTGGCGCTTTCGCCATGGCTGGCGTGGCGCGAAGCGGAACGCCACGCCTATGCCGCGCAGGCCAGCCTGGCCACGCGCTTTGCCCAGGACGTACTGCACCGGTCCGACGAAATGGTGCGCCAGTCGCTGGCCGGCGTTGCCCTGCTGGCGCGCTCTCCGGACGGGCCCTGCACGCCCGGTCAGCGGGCGATCATGCGGCGCATCGACCTGACGTCGACCTACATCCAGGCGATCGGCCAGGTGCGCGACGGCGTCGTGCGATGCTCGTCGATGGGCGATACGCCGATCCCGCTGGGCAGCCGCATCCTGCGCACCTCGGATGGCCTGCGCATCTACTCGAGCGTGCCTCTCGACGGCAACGACGGCTCGCCGCTGATGGCGATCGAACGCGACGGCTATGCAGCCCTGATCCACACCGACCTGCCGCTCGATGCCGGCTCCGCGATCCCCGGCATGTCGCTCGCCGCCCTGCACCTGGAGCGGCGGCTGGACGAACCCGTGACCATGGCCGCCGGCTACATCGACCGTGCATGGGTAAAGCGGCTGGGAAGCCGGCGCAGTGTCACGTTCACCGATGGCCGCTACCTGGTGGCGGTGGTCCGGTCGCGGGTGCTGCCGACCGCCGGCGTGGCCGCGCTGCCGCTGTCGGAGCTCCCCGCACTGCGCAATGCCGTCGCGCTGCGCCTGGTCCCGGCCGGCGTAGTAGCGGGCGTCGCCATCGCCGCTGCGTTGCTGCTGCTGGCGCGCCGGCAGACGTCGCTCACCACCGCCCTGCGCAGGGGCTTGCGCAACCATGAATTCTTCATGCTGTACCAGCCCGTCGTGGACCTGCAGTCGGGCCGCTGCACCGGCGCCGAGGCGCTGTTGCGCTGGCGCAGGGACACGGGGGAACTGGTCGGCCCCGACGTCTTCATCCCCCTGGCCGAGCAGACCGGCACCATCGGGGCGCTGACGGCGCGCGTGCTCGAGCTGGTCGAACGGGATACCGGGGACTTCCTGGCGGCGCACCCGGGATTCCACCTGGCCGTGAACGTCTCCGCGGCCGACCTGGCGGCCGATCCCATCGTCGGCCTGTTCGACGCGATGCTGGCGCGCGGGGCCATCACCGCCACCAACCTGGTGGTCGAGATCACCGAACGGGGCATCCTCGACATCGAGGCCGCGCGCACGGTCATCGGCGCGCTGCGCGCCCGCGGCATCCATGTGGCGATCGACGATTTCGGCACCGGTTACGCCGGCCTGTCGTACCTCGAATCGCTGCAGGTCGACGCACTCAAGATCGACCGCTCGTTCATCGAGGCGATCGGCACCACGGCGCCGACCAACCAGGTGGTCAGCCACATCATCGCGATGGCTGGCGCGATGCGCCTGGCGATGATCGCCGAAGGCGTGGAAACGCCCGCGCAGGCCGACTACCTGCGTGCCCGCGGCGTCCAGTACGCACAGGGATGGCTGTACGGCAGACCTCAGCCGTTCGAGGACGTGGCGGCACTTTTCGAGCGCGGCGCTGGCAGCGCAGCGCGCTCCCCGGGCGCCGCCACGGGCTCCTGAGCGCCGCTTCTTTCCCGCAAGCGGCGCCGAATTCGTTATAAATTTGTCCGATTTTCTGACACTCCGAAAATTACCGGAATGCTACTATCCGGACATAACAAAACGGAGACAGCCACGATGAGCACCACGGTCATTGGCAGGGGAGTAGTGGTATCCCAGGGGACGCTCGACGAGCGCCCGCAGCCCGGCATCCAGCCTGGCGCGCAATCCACGGCGAAGGCCCGCGCCGGCGCCGCCGCGCAGGCCGAATGCGCCGGTTTTTTCAGCGCCCACGGCATCTCCAAGCCCAGCGCGCTGTTCGACACGCTGGCCGACATGTATTACTTCGCCAAGAACCGCGCGGGCCAGTTCGTGTGGGGCAACCGGCTGCTGCAGGAGCAGCACGACCTTGCCGACGTCAACGATATCCTCGGCAGGACCGACCACGATTTCTTCCGGCGCGATATCGCCGACCGCATCCGCGCCGACGACCTGTCCGTGATGGAGCGCGGCGTCACCGTGAAGAACAAGCTGGAAGTGCTGGGCAGCGCCAGCGGCGAGCTGACCTGGCTGTTCACCACGAAGGCGCCGATCCGCGACCGCCATGGCGAGATCGTCGGCATCGAAGGCTTTTCGCGCGACGTCAAGCGTTCGCAGGACGTCATCGCGCCGTTCCATGAATTCCGCGCCAGCATCGAGTACCTGCAGTGCCACCTGATGGAAAACATCAGCATCGAGCACCTGGCCCGGCTGTCGTGCATGTCGCTGTCGACGTTCGAACGCAAGTTCAAGCAGCATTTCTCGCTGACGCCGAAGCAGTACATCCTGCACCTGAAGGTGCAGGAAGCCTGCCGCCTGCTGCCGCAGGTGAACAACATCGCCCGCGTGGCGGCCGAAACGGGCTTCGGCGGCCAGAGCTATTTCACCAAGCAGTTCCGCACGGTGGTCGGCATCACGCCGAAACAGTATCAACTGTCGCTGGCCGGCCGGGGCACCAGCGTGCGGCGGGCGCGCCCGAACCCGGCCTGACCCGGTGACTGCGAAAGAGCCGCTGAAGCGGCCACGCAGCACCGTCTGAAATCGTTGTCTTTTGGAGGAGACCCGTATGAACCGTGGAGAACAAGGGCCGCGCGAGCCCGCTGCATCGAGAGCCGATCCTGATCCTGTACAGGCCGCCGACGCACAGGTCCACCCTGCCCGCCGTTCCGCCCTGCTGCGCATCGGCGCACTGTGCGGGCTGGCACTGTCCGGCGACATCCTCGCCGCCGTCGCGGCACCCCCCCGCGGCGCGCCGGAGCTGCTGACGCGCGACGAACTGGCGCTGACGGGCGTGCTGGCCGAACTGATCATCCCGCAGACGGATACGCCGGGCGCGCTGGCCGTGGGTGCGCACCGCACCATCGACCACCTGCTGAAGGCGTGCGTGCGCGAGCCCGACCAGGCGGCCTTCCGCGCCGGCCTGGCACGGATCGAGCAAGTGGCGCTGGCCAAGGGCGGCAAGCGCTTCGGCGCCTTGTCGCACGCCCGGCAGGTGGCGCTGCTGCAGGCCATCGACAACGGCGCGGCGCCGTTCAATGGCGCGGACCAGGGCTTTTTCCGCCAGCTGAAAGGCTATGTGGCATTCGCCTATTACACGTCCGAAGCGGGCGCCTCGAAGGAACTGGCCTACCTGCCGTTCCCCGGCGGCTTCACCGGCAGCGTCAAAGTCAACCGATCCACCCGCACCTGGGCACTGTAAACATGGAACCTGTCTCGTCGTTCTACATCAAGACCAGTCCGGAGCGCTTCGATGCGATCGTCGTCGGCTCGGGCATCACCGGCGGCTGGGCCGCCAAGGAACTCACGGAACGCGGCCTGAAGACCCTGATGGTCGAGCGCGGCCGGCCGGTCGAACACGGCGTCGACTACATTGGCGAAAACAAGGACCCGTGGACCATGCCGAACCGCGGCAAGGTCGATGCCAAGGTGGCGGAGGAACAGTTCTTCCACCAGAAGATGTGCTACGCGTTCGACGAACACACGCAGCAGTTCTTCAACAACGACCGCGACATGCCCTACTCCACGCCCGACGGCCGGCCCTTCAGCTGGATCCGCGGCAACCAGCTGGGCGGCAAGTCGCTGATGTGGGCGCGCCAGTCGTACCGGTGGAGCGACCTGGATTTCGAGGCCAACCTGAAGGACGGCCACGGCGTGGACTGGCCGATCCGCTACGCCGACCTGGCGCCGTGGTACAGCCACGTGGAACGGCACGTGGGCATCAGCGGCAGCCGGGAAAACCTGGCCGTGCTGCCGGACAGCGAATTCCTGCCGGCCTTCGACTTCAACACGGTGGAACTGGCCCTGAAACAGAAATTCGACGCGAAATACGCGCCGGCGCGGATGATCATGGGCCGCACCGCCAACCTGCGCACGCCGGGCGAGCACCAGCTGGCCCAGGGCCGCGGCCAGTGCCAGGCGCGCAGCCAGTGCCACCGCGGCTGCTCGTTCGGCGCGTATTTTTCCACCCAAAGCTCGACGCTGCCGCCGGCGGTCGCCACCGGCCGCCTGCGCATCGCCACCGACAGCATCGTGCACAGCGTGATCTACGATGCCAAGACCAACCGGGCCACCGGCGTGCGCATCATCGATGCCAACACGATGGAGATGCGCGAGTTCCACGCCAAGGTCGTGGTGCTGTGCGCATCGACGCTGGCCTCGACGGCGATCCTGCTGAACTCCACGTCGGAAGCGTTCCCGAACGGGCTGGCCAATTCGTCCGGCGTGCTGGGCCACTACCTGATGGACCACCTGTTCGGCGCCGGCGCCAGCGGCCGGGTCGAGGGCTTCGAGAACGATTACTACCAAGGCCGCCGGCCGACCGGCCCGTATATCCCGCGTTTCCGCAACGTGCTGGAAAAACACGAGAAATTCCTGCGCGGCTATGCGCTGTCCGGCGGCGCGGGCCGCGAAGGCTGGACGTCGGCGGCCTACAAGCCCGGCTTCGGCAAGGACTTCAAGGCGATGATCCGCAAGCCCGGGGGCTGGCGTTTCGGCCTCGGCGGCCAGGGCGAGATGCTGCCCCGCTTCGAGAACATGGTGAGCCTGCATCCGACGAAGAAGGACAAATGGGGCATGCCCCAGCTGCACATCGACTGCAGCTATTCCGACAACGACCGCAAGATGCAGCAGGATATCGCCGACACGGCCGCCAACATCCTCGAGGACCTGGGCCTGAAGGATATCGAGAAACACATCAAGTCGCTGGAAGACTGGCCGCCCGGCCTGTCGATCCACGAGATGGGCACGGCGCGCATGGGCCGCGACCCGAAGACGTCGGTACTGAACGGTTTCAACCAGGCGCACGACGTGCCGAACCTGTTCGTCACCGATGGTGCCGCGATGGCTTCCTGCGCGTGGCAGAACCCGTCGCTGACCTTCATGGCGATGACGGTCCGCGCCTGCGCCTACGCGGTGGACGAGCTGAAGGCCGGCCGCATCTGATATGCAAACAAGGGAGACACGATGAAAACGATGCAGACGATGAAACTGGCGGCGCTGATGGCGCTGTCCGCAGCAACACTGGGCAACGTGGCGATGGCCCAGGCCGCGCAGCCGCGCCTCGGCGTGCAGCTGTGGTCCGTCAAGGACGAGATCAAGCAGGACTTCGAGGGCACGCTGGCGAAGATCGGGAAACTGGGCTTCCAGGGCGTGGAGTTCGCCGGCGAGTTCGGTCCCTACAAGGACAACCCGGGCGGCCTGAAGGCGTTCCTGGACAAGAACAAGCTGCAATGCGCGGGCGCCCACATGCATTTCGATGCGCTGGCCGACGCGAAGTTCGAGGCCACCACGGCGTTCTACAAGACGCTGGGCTGCTCGAACCTGGTCATCTCGATGGATGCACGTGGCAAGACCACCGCGGGCAGCGCAGAAATGAGCAAGCAGCTTACGGCATTGTCGGGCAAGCTGGCCGGCAAGGGCATGCGCATCGGCTATCACAACCACGCCGAGGAATTCGCCGGCGCGGTGGGCAGCACGCCGTGGGACGTGATCGCGAAGAACACGCCGAAGGCCTCGATCATGCAGCAGGACGTGGGCTGGACCACGTATGCGGGCAAGGATCCCGTCGCCTACGTGCAGGCCTACCCGGGCCGCACCACCACCACGCACTTCAAGGCCAAGCTGGCCGAAGGCGCGGCCGGCACGCCGATCATCGGCCAGGACAAGACCGACTGGGCCGGCCTGGCCCGCGCCGTGCGCCAGGTCGGCGGCACCGACTGGATCATCATCGAGCAGGAAGAGTACCCGAACGGCATGGGCCAGCTGGAAACGGTGGCCGCGTCGCTGAAGGGCCTGCAGGCCGTGCTGGCGAAACTGCCGAAGTGACGCGATGAGCCTTTCCGTACGTTTCAGCCACGTCGTCAAGGAATTCGGCCCGGTGCGCGTGCTGCACGGCGTCGACTTCGCGCTGGAGGCGGGCCGCGTGGTCGGCCTGCTGGGCGAGAACGGCGCCGGCAAGTCGACGCTGATGAAGATCCTGGCCGGCTACGAGCACCCGACCGGCGGGCAGCTGGTGGTCGATGGCGTGGAGCGCCGGTTCGCCAGCGCCCGCGATGCCGAAGCGCTCGGCATCGCGCTGATCCACCAGGAATTCAACCTGGCCGAACACCTGTCGATCGCGCAGAACATCTTCCTGGGCCATGAAAAAACGCGCGGCTGGCTGCTCGACCACCAGGCCATGGCGCGCGACGCCGCCCGCTACCTGGAACAGGTGGGCCTGGATGCCGATCCCGGCACGCGCGTATCGGAACTGATCGTCGCCGAAAAACAGCTGGTGGAAATCGCCAAGGCGCTGTCGCGCAACGCGCGCCTGCTGATCATGGACGAACCGACCGCCACGCTGTCGCCCGGCGAAACGGCCAAGCTGTTCACGCTGATGGCACGGCTGAAGGCCGAAGGCGTGACGATCATCTATATCTCGCACAAGCTCGACGAGATGGAAGCGCATACCGACGAGGTGGTGGTCATGCGCGACGGCAAATTCGTCGCGCGCGCCAACACGGCCGACGTCAACCGCCAGCAGATGGCCAACCTGATGGTGGGCCGCGACGTCTCGGACATGTTCGTGCCCAAGGCGCCGCCCGCCGCGAACGCGCCGGTGCTGCTGGGGGTTTCCGGCCTCACGGTGCCGGGCTGGGTCGAAGGCCTGAGCTTCGACGTGCGCGCCGGCGAAATCCTCGGCTTCGCCGGGCTGGTCGGTGCCGGCCGCACCGAGGCGTTTGAAAGCATCGTCGGGCTGCGGCCGCGCAGCGCCGGCACGGTGGCCATCGCCGGCCGGAACGTGAAAATCCGCAGCCCGCGCGACGCCATGGCCGAAGGCCTCACTTACCTGAGCGAGGACCGCAAGGGCAAGGGCCTGCACATGGACCTGAACCTGCGCGAAAACCTGACGATGATGACGCTGGAGCGCGACGCCCGCCCCTGGGTCGACCCGAAGGCGGGCCGCGCCGCGCTGGACCAGGCGATCGCCGATTTCGGCATCCGGCTGCGCGACCCGGACTGCGCGGCCCGCTCGCTGTCCGGCGGCAACCAGCAGAAACTGGCCCTCGCCAAATACCTGCGGCCCGGCCCGAAGATCGTCGTGCTGGACGAACCGACCCGCGGCGTCGACGTGGGCGCCAAGCGCGACATCTATGCGCTGATCCACCGGCTGGCGGCCGAAGGGCGCGCCGTGGTCGTCATCTCGTCCGAACTGATCGAACTGATCGGCCTGTGCCACCGCGTCGCCGTGCTGCACGGCGGCCGGCTGAACGCCGTGCTGGGCCCGGACCAACTCACCGAAGAAAACCTGATCTCCCATGCAACCAACACCCACCACTGAAAGCGGCCCAGGCCTGCCTGCCGTTGCGCGACTGTCCGGCAGATTCAAGGGCGCCGGCCCCGTGATTGCACTGATCCTGCTGTGCATCGCCGGCGCACTCCTGAATCCCGGCTTCGCCACGTTCGACAACCTGATGAAC
The DNA here is from genome assembly GCF_014192225.1 of Pseudoduganella umbonata. Taxonomy (GTDB): domain Bacteria; phylum Pseudomonadota; class Gammaproteobacteria; order Burkholderiales; family Burkholderiaceae_D; genus Rugamonas; species Rugamonas umbonata. Next base: position 136,346 of record NZ_JACHXS010000003.1, read on the forward strand.
GTGCTGACCCGCACCGCCTTCATCGGCATCATCGCCGTCGGCATGACGTTCGTCATCGCTTCCGGCGGCATCGACCTGTCGGTCGGCTCGATGGCCGCGCTGGTCGCCGGCGTGATGATCGTCGCGATGAACGCCCTGGCACTGGGCGCGTCGCCACCCTCCCCGGTGGCGATCGTGGTGATCGGCATCGCACTGGCGCTGGCCTTCGGCGCCGTCGCCGGGCTGGCGCACGGCTTCCTCGTCACGCACGGGCGCATCGAGCCGTTCATCGTCACGCTGGGCACACTGGGCATCTTCCGCGCCGTGCTCACGTGGCTGTCCGACGGCGGCGCCATCACGCTCGACTTCAACCTGTCCGAAACCTACGGTCCGGTGTACTACCAGAGCGTGCTGGGCGTGCCGATCCCCGTGTGGATCTTCGCGCTGGTGGCCATCGCCGGCGTCGTCATCCTGAACCGCACGCCTTTCGGCCAGCACGTGCAGGCGATCGGCTCGAACGAACAGGTGGCCCGCTATGCATCGATCCGCGTCGACCGCGTCAAGACGCTGACGTACCTGCTGCTGGGCGTGTGCGTGGCGATCGCCACGATCCTGTACGTGCCCCGCCTGGGCTCGGCCACGCCGACCACCGGCATCCTGTGGGAGCTGGAGGCGATTGCGGCCGTCGTCGTCGGCGGCACGTCGCTGAAAGGCGGCTCGGGTCGCATCATGGGCACCGTGATCGGCGCGATCCTGCTGTCCGTGATCGGCAATATCCTGAACCTCACCAGCATCATCAGCGTGTACCTGAACGCCGCCGTGCAGGGTGTCGTCATCATCACCGTGGCCTACCTGCAGCGTGGCCGCCGCTAAGTCTTTACAAGGAAAAACGTATGCACTTCATCAACAAGATCGCCGCCGCCTGCCTGCTGGCCAGTGCCGGCCAAGTCATTGCAGCCCAACCCGTGACAGCGCAACCCGTCACGCTCGGCGTGGCGATCCCCACCGCCACGCACGGCTTCACCGGCGGCATCGTGTGGTGGGCCAACCAGGCCAAGAAGGAACTGGAAGCGGCCAACCCCGGCCTGAAGGTCATCGTCAAGACGGCCGGCAGCTCGCCGGAACAGGCCAACCAGGTGCAGGATCTGCTCGTCGTGAACAAGATCAATGCGCTGGTGATCCTGCCGCTGGAGTCGGCCTCGCTGACGCAGCCCGTGGCGCAGGTGAAAAGCAAGGGCGTGTACGTGACGGTGGTCGACCGCGGCCTCACCAGCCCGAACGCGCAGAATGCCTACGTGGCCGGCGACAACACGGCCTTCGGCCGCCTGCCGGCCGAGTACCTGGCGAAAAAACTGAACGGCAAGGGCAATATCGTCGTGTTGCGCGGCATGCCCAGCACGATCGACAACGAGCGCGTGAATGCCTTTAACGCGGAAATCGCCAAGCATCCCGGCATCAAGGTGCTCGACGCCAAGTACGGCAACTGGAACCGCGACGATGCGTTCAAGGTCACGCAGGACTACCTGACCCGCTTCAAGGCGATCGATGCCGTGTGGGCGGCCGACGACGACATGGCGATCGGCGCGCTGAAGGCGATCGAACAGGCCAGGCGCACCGACATCAAGGAAGTGTTCGGGGGCGCGGGCGCCAAGTTCGCCGTCAAGAAGGTGATCGACGGCGACCGGCTGATCCAGGCGAACGTGTCGTACTCGCCGAAGTTCATCTACGACGCGATCAAGATGACCGCCAACGCCCGCCTGAAGGGCGAGACGCTGCCGGCCAAGACGATCATTCCGTCGGTGCTGATCACGCGCGCCAACGCCAGCCAGTTCTATTACCCGAATTCCCCGTACTGAAGCGATTCGGCGCACCGACACTTTTTCATTTCAAGGAACAGCATGAAGACCATCAAGGGACCGGCGATCTTCCTCGCCCAGTTCATGGGCGCCGAAGCGCCGTTCGACACGCTGGCCGGCCTGGCCGGCTGGGCCAAGGGACTCGGCTACGAAGCCGTGCAGCTGCCCACCGACCCGCGCCTGATCGACCTGGACAAGGCCGCCGGCAGCCAGACCTACTGCGACGAGATCACCGGCGTGCTGGCCGAGCACGGGCTGAAGATCACCGAGCTGTCCACGCACCTGCAGGGGCAGCTGGTGGCGGTGCATCCCGCCTATGACGCGCTGTTCGACGGCTTCGCGGCACCGCACGTGCGCGGCAATCCGCAGGCGCGGCAGGAATGGGCCGTGGGCCAGGTGAAGGCGGCGGCGCAGGCGTCGCGGCGCCTCGGGCTGACCACGCACGCGAGCTTTTCCGGCGCCCTCGCCTGGCCCTACCTGTACCCGTGGCCGCAGCGCCCGGCCGGCCTGGTCGAGGAAGCGTTCGGCGAGCTGGCGAAACGGTGGAAGCCGATCCTCGACGTGTTCGACGATGCGGGCGTAGACGTGTGCTACGAGCTGCACCCCGGCGAGGACCTGCACGACGGCGTGACGTTCGAACGCTTCCTGGCCGCCACCGGCAACCATCCGCGCGCCAACATCCTGTACGACCCGAGCCACTTCATGCTGCAGCAGCTCGATTACCTGGCGTTCATCGACATCTACCATGAGCGCATCAAGGCTTTCCACGTGAAGGATGCGGAGTTCCGGCCCGACGGCCGGCAAGGCGTCTACGGCGGCTACGGCGGCTGGGTGGACCGCGCCGGCCGCTTCCGCTCGCTGGGCGATGGCCAGATCGATTTCACGGGCATCTTCTCCAAGCTCGCGCAGTACGACTATGCCGGCTGGGCCGTGCTGGAATGGGAGTGCTGCCTGAAGCACCCGGAGGATGGCGCGCGCGAAGGCGCGGAGTTCATCCGCCGCCATATCATCCGCGTGGCCGAACGGGCCTTCGACGATTTCGCCGGCAGCGGCACCGACCGCGGCGCCGTGCGCGCCCTGATGGGGATCCAGGCATGAGCATCATCAACACGAAGGGGTCCGGAACGCCACTGCCCCGCAAGCTCCGCCTCGGCATGGTGGGCGGTGGCGACGGCGCCTTCATCGGCGCCGTGCACCGCATCGCGGCGCGTCTCGACGACTGCTATGAAGTGGTGGCCGGCGCCCTGTCCAGCAACCCCGAACGGGCGCTGGCCAGCGGCACCGCGCTGCGCTTCGACCCGTCGCGCTGCTACGCCGACTACCGCGAGATGGCGCGTGCCGAAGCGGCGCGGCCGGACGGCATCGACGTCGTCGCCATCGTCACGCCGAATCACCTGCACGCGCCGGTGGCCACCGCCTTCCTGGAGGCAGGCATCCACGTCATCTGCGACAAGCCGCTGGGCATCGCCACCGCCGAAGGCGAGGCGCTGGCCGCGCTGGCGCGCGAGAAGAACCGCGTCTTCGCGCTGACGCATACGTACACCGGGTACCCGATGGTGCGCCATGCCCGCGAACTGGTGGCATCGGGCGCGATCGGCGACGTGCGGCTGATCCACGTGGAGTACGCCCAGGACTGGATGGCCGAAGAAGGCCCGCAAAGCGCGGAATTCCAGCGCACCAACTGGCACAACGATCCGGAACGCGCCGGGCCCACCGGGTGCACCAGCGACATCGGCACGCACGCGTTCCAGCTCGCCGGGTTTGTATCCGGCATGCAGCCGAACGAATTGCTGGCCGAACTGCACTCGTTCACGCCGGACCGCGTGCTGGACGACCATGTACAGGTGATGCTGCGCTACCCGAACGGCGCGCGCGGCATGCTGTGGTCGAGCCAGATGGCGACCGGCTGCGAGAACGCGCTGAAGCTGCGGGTATTCGGTGCGAAGGCCAGCCTGGAATTCCACCAGGAAAACCCGAACGAGCTGTGGCTGACGCCACTGGGCGGCAGCGCCCAGCGGCTCACCCGCGGCCGCGTGCGCGGTGCCGCCGCCGAACATGCGACACGCGTGCCGTCCGGCCATCCGGAGGGTTACCTGGAAGCGTTCGCGCAACTGTACCGGGACGCCGCCGCGCGGATCCACGCCGTGGATGCCGGCCTGCCGCTGCCGGCGGAGACCGCCGACCTGCCGACCGTCGACGATGGCGTGGCGGGGATGCGATTCATCGATGCAGTGCTGGAGAGCGACCGGGGCGGGTCGCGGTGGACGAAGCTGGGGTGACCCGACTTAATTGTTGTCCAGTTATATTGTTTACATTGACATAAGAATGAGAATCGTTATCATTCTCGTTCCTTGGTAAATGACCGCTGGTGCGCGTCGTCGTCATGCGCGGCACGCACCGCAAACTGGACAACAAATGAAGAAGAACAAATCGGGCGGCCCGCGCCGCCGACTGGCTCGCCTGCCCCTGTATGCCGGCCTCGCCATGCCGCTGGCCGCCCTCGCCCAGGTTGCCGAGCAGTCGCAACCCGTGATGCCGACCGTGGAAGTGCAGGCGCAGAAGGAAAGCGATACCGGCTACACGATCCGCGTGACGGGTACCGCCACGCCGCTGGGCCTGTCGATCCGCGAGACGCCGCAGGCGGTTTCCGTGATCACCCGCGAACGCATCGAAGACCAGGGCCTGGCGACGATCACCGATGTGGTCAACAACGCCACCGGCGTCTCGGTGAACCAGTACGAAACGCACCGCGCCGGCTTCACGGCGCGCGGCTTCGACATCACCAACCTGCAGATCGACGGCATTCCCACCACCTGGGAACAGTCGTGGAGCGCCGGCGAAACGCTGGGCAGCCTGGCCATCTACGAACGGGTGGAAGTGGTGCGCGGCGCGACCGGCCTGATGACCGGCGCAGGCAATCCGTCCGCCGCCATCAACCTGATCCGCAAGCGCGCCACCAGCAAGGAACTGGCCGGCACCGCCGAAGTGGAGATCGGCCGCTGGAACGAGCGCCGCGCCCTGGTCGACGTGTCCACGGGCCTGAACCAGAGCGGCAGCGTGCGCGCCCGCGTGGTCGGCGAGTACCGCACGGCGGACAGCTGGGTCGACTACCTGGAAAACAAGGACAAGACGGTGTTCGCGACCGTCGAGGCGGACCTCGCACCGGGCACGCTGCTGTCGGCCGGCTTCAGCCGCCAGGAAACCGATCCGAAAGGCTCGATGTGGGGCGGCCTGCCGTTCTACTACACCGACGGCACGCCGACCAACTGGGACCGTTCGAAGACCACGGCCGCCGACTGGACCTCGTGGGCCAGCAGCTACAACAACGCCTTCGTCAACCTGGAACACAACTTCGCCAACGGCTGGCAAGTGCGCGGTTCGTACAGCCGCGGCGAACGCCGGGGCAATTCCTACCTGCTGTACCTGTCGGGCGTTCCCGACCGCGTGACGGGCGTGGGCCTGTCCGCCTTCTCCGGCTCGTACGCCACCCGCTCGAAGCAGGACGACATCAGCCTGCACGCCAGCGGCCCGTTCGCGCTGGGCGGCCGCCAGCACGAGGCGGCATTCGGCTACCTGCACTCGAAGCAGGAATTCAATTCGGACAGCCGCGCCGCCGACTACGGCGACGCGAATTCGGCCGTCGGCGACTTCAACAACTTCAATCCGGGCGCCTATCCGGAGCCGAGCTGGGGTCCGCGCACGTTCTACGAAGCCAGCGAAACCAAGCAGGAAGGCCTGTACGGCGTGCTGCGCTTCTCGCTGGCCGATCCGCTGAAAGTGATCATCGGCGCGCGCGTCAGCAATTACGAGAAAACCGGCTACGGCCTGTGGACCGCCGCGTACACGATCAAGAAGAACCGCGAAGTGACGCCGTACGCCGGCCTGGTCTACGACATCGACCGCAACTGGTCGGCCTACGCCAGCTACACCGACATCTTCCAGCCGCAGAACCTGAAAGACTTCAATGGCGGCCTGCTCGATCCGGTGGTCGGCAAGAGCTATGAAACGGGCATCAAGGGCGCGTTCCTGGACAACCGCCTGAATGCGCAGTTCTCGGTATTCCGCATCAAGCAGGACAAGCTGGGCGTGGAAGTGGGCAATATCGACCGCGACGGCGACGGTCCGCTGCTGCCGGAGACCTACTACCGTGCCGCCGATGGCGCGGTCAGCAAGGGCTTCGAAGCCGAAGTGTCGGGCGAACTGGCACGCGGCTGGAACGCCACCGCCGGCTATGCGTACTTCAAGGCCGAGGATGCCGCCGGCCTGGAGTTCAACAGCATCTACCCGCGCAAGACGTTCCGTGTGTTCACCACCTACCGCTTCCCGGGCGAGCTGAGCAAGCTGACGGTCGGCGGCGGCGCGAACTGGGAAAGCCGCACGTGGACCAACGACCCGACCGCCCCGGCCAATACCAGCGGCCAGATCGTGCAAGGTTCGTTCGCGCTGGTCAACCTGATGGCGCGCTACGACATCAACGACCGCCTGTCGGCCCAGCTGAACGTCGACAACGCGTTCGACAAGACGCACTACGCGATGTTCTCCGCCTTCAACGCGATCACGTACCAGGCGCCGCGCAGCGTATCGGCTACGCTGCGGTACCGGTTCTGACGTAAAAGGCTCCTGGCGAGCACTGAACTGAACCTCAAAAAAAGGGCGTTGCGGGTATAACCCGCAACGCCTTTTTTGCTGGCGCAGTCTGCTTGACCGTCGGGGCTTACATTTTCCAGCGTAAACCAACCGAGACCGAACGCCCGATCTGGAGCGTACCGAAATTGCTCACCTGCGCGTTACCCGCGTTGCCGAAGTGGTAGTACGCCTGCTGCACTTCGTTGCCCAGGTTGACGCCGCTGATATCGACCGACATGCTGTCGCTGATCTTGTAGGAGATCTGCATGTCCACGCTCTTCTCCGGATGACGCCAGATACCGATCGGATTCGCAAACAAGGCCGCTTCGTTGGTGGCCAGGAAGCCGGAGCGCCAGACCTGGGACAGGCGCGCGCTGATGGGGCCCTTTTCGTAAGCCAGCGTGGCGTTGTACGACTTGTCGGAGACGCCGAAGAACGGTGTCTTCAGCTGGGCGACGATGTCGCCGGCAGCATTGGCTTCAGGCACGTTCTGCGAAGAGCTGAGTCGCGTATAGCTGGCCTGGATGCCCAGGCCGTCCAGCAGGTTCGGCAGCCCCTTCGGGAAGTAGATCAAGCCGAGCTCGGCGCCTTTGATCGTGCCGTTCGATGCGTTGACCGGCGAGTTGATGACGTAGTCATAGCCGTTCGCGTGGCTGCCGCCGGTGGTCGAGTTGCGGTACGGGTCGTCCGCCGGATCGACGTGAACCCTGCGCGCCAGGTTCACGATCAGGCCGTCGATCTTGCGCTTGAACAGCGTGCCGTAGAGTGCGCTGTCCTTCTGGAAATACCACTCGGCCGTCAGATCGAGATTCTTGGAGCGCGTCGGCTCAAGGTCCGGATTGCCGCCGCTGCCCGAGCCATAACCCACATTCGAAATGTCGTCACCGAGTTGCAGGACAGGATTGAGGTCGCCGAAGTTCGGGCGGCGCAGGGTTTCACCGTAGTTCAGGCGCACTACGACGTCCTTGGCGGGATCGTAAATCAGGGTCATGCTGGGCAGAAACTTCCCGACCGACTTGCTGGCACTGGACGCCGTGACGGCCTTGGTGGTGGGATCGACCTTGTAGGCAGTCATGTCGGTACCGACCCTGACGTAGCGCACGCCGAAATTGCCGCGCAGGCGATGGCCGAACAGCTCGTTCTCGGTATTCCCCATCAGGAAGAAGTTGCGCGTCTTTTCATTGACCTCGAACGTCTTCTGCAGGCTCAGCCGCTCCGTCGTCAGGAAGTTCGCATCGACCGAGTTATACAGCTTGCGCCACTCGTCGATATGGTCGCGGATGTAGTAGGCATTGGGCTCCAGCCAGGTACGCGGAACGTCCGCGAAGTCCGTGCCGAAGTTCGAGTTGGTGGAGTAATAGGCCGAATCCAGCGAGGCGAGGTTGCGGCCCAGGAAGGCCGACTGCGTGCGGTTGGCCTCCGACGCCTTGCGGTCGTCGAAGCGCATGCCGAAGTGGAGCGTCTTCAGCGCCCCCCAGTCGGCATCGTAGACGCCCGTCAGGTTGGCCGTCGCGGCGCTGCCCTTGTTGCGGTTGGCGTTATCGAAGAACTGCGCGACATTCCACTTGGTCGGATCGATCAGATCGGCATCGTTATTGAAGTGGAACGACGTGTTGTCGCTGCCGTCATTGAAGTCGACGCTGATGGATGGTGCAACGCGATCCATCCGGGTGGCGGTGAATTCCGTGTGGAAGGTGCTGGACTGGTACGAAACGTCACCTTCCAGCCTGAGCCTGTCGCCAAGGTCCCACTTGCCGTTCAGGGCATAAACGCGGGAATCGGTTGCCGACGTGGTGTAGTCGCCGCTGTTGAAGCCATAGACGTTACCGACCGTACGACTCTTGATGATGTTCGTTCCCGGGAACGTGGTAAACGACCCGGCGGGGTCGTTGCCGAGATCTCCCCACCAGTCGACGAAGCTGAACAGCAACTGGTTGAAGGTCTTGTTGCGATAGCCGTTGTACATCGATTCGAAGGTATAGACCGAACTGCTGTTCGGTTTCCACTGCAAGGCGATATTGGCGGAAGAGCGCTTCCGCTCGCCCTGGAGGTCGGCCTGGAAGATGGCGTCGCGCGACAGATAATACGGATACGCCTTGCCGTTGAAATCGAGCGTCGAACCCGCCGCGGTCGGCAAGCCGGTACGGGTACCGGGCGTCCAGATGCTGGTGTCGGTGATGCGCTGCAAGGGCGTGTAACCGGCTGGAATTTCGGCGGGATTCGCGCTGACAAACGGCACCATGGCACCCGGCGCCACGCTCTCGTTGCGGTATTTCGTCCTGGTCTCCGACAGGTTGACCAGGGCACCGACTTCGCCGAAGCCGGTTTGCCAGCGGTTGCTCAACATGCCGCTGAGCTGCGGGTTGGTCTTTTCCGCGGGGTCGAGATAAGTTCCACGGCCCGAAAGCGACACCTTCGGACCCTTGAAATCGAACGGCCGCAGCGACTTGACGTCGATCTGGCCGGCAATGCCGGTTTCCAGCTGGCTGGCGTCGCGCGTCTTGTAGACGTCGATCTGGCGCACCAGGGTCGAGGGAATGTCCTGCAGCGCGACCTGCGCGCCGGACGCGGTAAAGATATTGCGGCCGTTCCAGGTGGTCTGGACGTCCGGCAGGCCACGGATGGAGATGGTGCCGACTTCGCCGCCGGCGCGGTCGGTGACCTGGATCCCCGTCACGCGCTGCAGCGCTTCCACGACATTGTTATCGGGCAGCTTGCCAATGTCTTCGGCAATGACCGACTCCACGACCTGGTCGCTGGTGCGCTTGATTGCCAGGCTCTTGATCAGCGATGCCTTGACGCCCGTGACGACCACGGTTGGGGTCTCAACTGGTGCGGTGTTTTCAGCGGGTGCGGTGTTTTCAGCGGGTGTGGTGTTTTCGGCGGCCGCTTGCGCCCATGCCGAGGCGCTGCTGAGCAGGCCGGCGCCCATCAGCACGGCGACCGACATTTTCACTTTCAGGTTACGGGATGGGCGGCCCGTACTGGTTCCGATGGTATTCATGCTGCGTCTCCTTGTTTTACTTGTTTTGTGCACGTTGCTTGGGCAACGTTTTCATGGTCCAGCGAATTCATCTTAGTAAGGTGGAAATTACCGATCCAATCAAATTTTTGCGGTTTTCGATATCCGAATGCATATCGCTCGACGGACCAAAACGCACGACCGGTCGGTCTGGCAGGGGTAGAACCGCCCGGAAGGCGCGCACGACAAACCAAGCCGAATCCGGCGCGGTGCCCGCAGCCCCCGCCCGTCAACCAGAAAGAATCAACACAATGTGACGATTTCGCAACAGCGGCACTGGCCTCGGCAGTTCGTGCCCTCGGGGCATGCAAGGAAATACTTTGCAACGTCGAGCAATATGATTACCCTGCCTCAGTACCGCTACGCCAACGCTCACCACGTGGGAGATCGGGAAATGAGAGATTCACGCCAGGACGAGGCGACGGCCCGCGCGATCGATATCGCGCTGGTCCTGCGCAAGCTGCGCGGCATGGACGCGGCAAAGGACTACCTCCGCTCCGCCCATGTCGCCGAAGAGCTGATCGCGCGCACGCTGACGACGGACGCCATCCGCGCGTCGATGACGGCGCCATCGCGCAGCCCCGATCCGGATACCGGGCCGGTGCCCGGATCGCCGAAAGCTACCCCGTTCTACCAGACCACCGGCCGGCGCCATGACGTGGTGCGCGCGGCGCTGGTGCAGGTCGCCATCGCGCTGAACGGGCGGCAGCTTGCCGGCCGGGCCGAAGAGATCCTGCGCCGCGAAGCACTCTCCGATGACGTGATTGCCCGCGTGCTGGGCCAGGACGACAGCCGGCGCAGGATGCCGTGACGGCAGTGGCGACGCCGAGCGCGCAGATTAACGATAATTAATGATTCGGCCATTCCGCCTTTAGCCGTCAAGCGGCATAGTGCGAGGTTCGAGGATTCCATCGTTAACCCTTGTCACCTGGACCATCATGCCCTTTTCCTTCCGCCCGCGCCGCGCGGGCCTGGCTGCCGCAGGCGCCGCCGCGCTCGCCCTGTCCGGCTGCGGCGCCGACCAGCCGCCGAAAGCCGAAGCCGCCGCCCCCGTCGTTTCCGCCCTCACCGTCGAGCGCACCAGCGTGCCGCTCGCCCTCGAACTGCCCGGCCGCACGGCGCCGTTCCTGCTGGCCGAGGTACGCGCGCGGGTCGACGGCATCGTGCAGGAGCGCCGCTTCGTCGAGGGTGCCGACGTGCGCAAGGGTGACCCGCTGTACGTGATCGATCCGGCGCCGTACCGCGCGGCGCTGGGAAGCGCCCAGGCCACGCTGCAGCGGGCCAGGGCAAACCTGGCCAGCACGACCGCGCAGCTGGACCGCTACAAGGTGCTGGTCGGCGGCAATGCCGTCAGCAAGCAGGCCTACGACAACGCCGAAGCGGCGCAGTTGCAGGCCGCGGCCGACGTGGCGGCGGCCGAAGCGGCCCTCACCACGGCGCGCATCAACCTCGGCTACACCAGCGTCAGCGCGCCGATCGCCGGCCGCAGCAGCGTGTCGCAGGTGACCCAGGGCGCCTACGTGCAGGCCGGTTCGGCCACGCTGCTGACGACGATCCAGCAGCTCGATCCGATGTACGTCGACCTGCAGCAGTCGAGCGCCGAGGGCCTGGCGCTGCGGCGCGACATCGCCAGCGGCAGCCTGAAACTGGAAGGCGCCGGCAAGGCGCAGGTGCGCCTGAAGCTGGAAGACGGCAGCACCTACGCACACCCCGGCACGCTCGAGATCAGCGGCGTGACCGTCGACCGGGATACCGGTTCCGTCACGCTGCGCGCGCGTTTCCCGAATCCGGAAAAGCTGCTGCTGCCCGGCATGTTCGTGCGCGCCAGCGTGGAACAGGGCGTGCGGCAGGGCGTGGTGCGCGTGCCCGCGGCGGCCGTGACGCGCAATCCGCAGGGCGAAGCCACCGTGATGCTGGTCGGCGCCGGCAACAAGACGGAAGTGCGCACCGTGCAGGCGGGCGCGCTGGTGGACGGCCACTGGCTGGTGGAGCATGGGCTGAAGGATGGCGAACGCCTGGTCGTCAGCGGCGTGCAGAAGCTGCGGCCGGGGGTCGTGGTCACGCCGCGCACCGTGGCCCCGTCGAAGCTTGCCACCGCGCCCGGCCCCGCCGCGCCCGCGGCACGCTGAGGGTGACGACGCATGGCTAAATTCTTCATCCAGCGGCCCATCTTCGCGATCGTCATTTCCCTGCTGATCATGCTGGCCGGCGGCATCGCGCTGTTCAAGATGCCGGTCGAGCAGTATCCGCCGGTCTCGCCCCCGTCCGTGCAGATCCAGGCGACCTTCCCCGGCGCTTCCGCAGAAACCATGGCCAATACCGTGGTGCAGGTGATCGAGCAGCAGATGACGGCGATCGACAACCTGCTGTACATGACGTCGACTACCGACGACACGGGCCAGTCGACCACCACGCTGACTTTCGCGCCGGGCACCGACCCCGACATCGCCCAGGTGCAGGTGCAGAACAAGCTGCGCTCGGCCGAACCGCGCCTGCCGTCCGAGGTACAGCAGTCGGGCCTGCGCGTGACCAAGTCGACCAGCGACTTCCTGATGGTGGCGGCCTTCGTTTCCGAAGACAACAGCATGACCAAGTTCGACATCGCCAACTACGTGGCGTCGAACATCCAGGACCCGCTGTCGCGCATTCCCGGCGTGGGCAGCCTGAACGTGTTCGGCACCCAGTATGCGATGCGCATCTGGCTCGATCCCGTCAAGCTGACCGGCTTCGCGCTGACGCCGCTGGACGTGAACCGCGCGATCCAGGCGCAGAACGTGCAGATTTCCGGCGGCCAGCTGGGCGGTTCGCCCGCCGTGGCCGGCCAGACGCTGTCCGCCACGATCAACCAGGCCAGCCTGCTGCGCACGCCCGACGAATTCCGCCGCATCCTGCTGAAGGTGCAGCCGGACGGCTCGTCGGTGCGGATCGGCGACGTGGCGCGCGTGGCCCTGGGTCCGGAAAACTACAATGTCGACGTGCGCTACAGCGGCAAGTCCGCTTCCGGCATCGGCATCCAGCTGGCGCCGGGCGCCAACGCGCTGACCACGGCCGACGCCGTGCGCGCCCGCCTCGTCGAGCTCTCCGCCTTCTTCCCGCACGGCCTGAAGGTGGTCTACCCGAACGACGTGACGCCGTTCATCGAAGTGTCGATCCACGAAGTGGTCGTCACGCTGCTCGAAGGCATCGCGCTGGTGTTCCTCGTCATGTACCTGTTCCTGCAGAACTTCCGCGCCACCCTGATCCCGTCGATCACGGTGCCGGTGGTGCTGCTGGGTACCTTCGGCATCATGTCGGCACTGGGCTTCACGGTCAACACGCTGTCGATGTTCGGCCTGGTGCTGGCCATCGGCCTGCTGGTCGACGATGCCATCGTGGTGGTGGAAAACGTCGAACGCGTGATGCACGAGGAAGGCCTGGAGCCGTACGAGGCCACCGAGAAGGCGATGAGCCAGATCACCGGCGCGCTGGTCGGCGTGGCCCTGGTGATCTCGGCCGTGTTCGTGCCGGTGGCCTTCTCCAGCGGCACGGTGGGCGCGATCTACCGGGAATTTTCGCTGACCGTCGTGGCGTCGATGCTGCTGTCGGTCTTCATCGCGCTGACCTTGACGCCGGCGCTGTGCGCGACGATGCTGAAGCGCCCGGACCCGGACCACCACGAGAAGCGCGGCTTCTTCGGCTGGTTCAACCGGTCGTTCGACCGGAGCCGCGACCGCTACCTGGGCGGCGTGGCCGCCATCGTGCGCCGGCGCGGCGTGTGGATGGCGCTGTACGTGGTGCTGATCGGCGTCGTCGCGCTGCTGTTCCTGCGCCTGCCGGGCGGCTTCCTGCCGCGCGAGGACCAGGGCTACATGTTCGTGCAGGTGCAGACCCAGCCCGGCAGCACGCTGGAAACCACCGGCAAGGTGATGGAGGAAATCAACCAGTACCTGCTGAACGATGAAAAGGCGATGGTCGATTCCACCTTCGCCACGATCGGCGCCAGCCAGCCGAACCGCGGCCAGAACCAGGGCCGCCTGTTCGTGCGGCTGAAACCGTGGGACGAGCGCACCAGCGACGACCTTTCCGTGGCGGCGCTGAGTGCCCGCATCTCGGCGCGCTATGCCGATTTCCAGGGCGCGCAGGTCAACGCGGTGGAGCCGCCGCCGATCCGCGGCCTGGGTTCGGCCACCGGCTTCTCGCTGCAGCTGCAGGACCGCGGCGGCCTCGGCCACGAAGCGCTGGCCAAGGCGCGCGACCAGCTGCTGGAACTGGCGAAGAAGGAACCGGCCCTGGCCCGGGTGCGCTTCACGGGGCAGGCCGACAACGCCACCTACAAGATCGACATCGACCGCGAGAAGGCGGCCGCGCTGGGCGTGAACCTGACGGACGTGGACCAGACCTTCTCGACGGCCTGGGGCTCGCGCTACATCAACAACTTCCTCGACACCGACAACCGCATCAAGCGCGTGTACGTGATGGCCGATGCGCAGTTCCGCATGAACCCGGACGACATCCGCTACCTGCACGTGCGCAACGGAGCGGGCACGATGGTGCCGTTCCCGGCGTTCGCCAGCGCCCGCTGGACATGGGGAGCGCCGGCCGTGCAGCGCTACAACGGCATTTCGTCGGCGGAGATCCTGGGCCAGCCCGCGCCCGGCCACAGCACCGGCGGGGCGATGGAGATCATCGACCGCCTGATGGGCGAACTGCCCGAGGGCATCGGCTACGAATGGAGCGGCATCTCGCTGCAGGAATCGCAGGCCGGTGCCCAGGCACCGCTGCTGTACGGGCTGTCGATCCTGGTGGTGTTCCTGTGCCTGGCCGCGCTGTATGAAAGCTGGGCCATCCCCGTGTCGGTGATCATGGTGGTGCCGATCGGCGTGCTGGGCGCGCTGGCCGCGGCCACGCTGTTCGGCCTGGAGAACGACGTGTTCTTCCAGGTCGGCCTGCTGACGACGATCGGCCTGTCGGCCAAGAACGCGATCCTGATCGTGGAATTCGCCCGCGAACTGCAGCTCGAAGGCCGGAACGTGCTGGACGCCGCGATGGAAGCGGCCAAGCTGCGCCTGCGGCCGATCCTGATGACGTCGATGGCCTTCGTGCTGGGCGTGCTGCCGCTGGCGATCGCCACCGGCGCCGGCGCCGCCAGCCAGAACGCGCTGGGCATCGGCGTGATTGGCGGCATGCTGACGGCCACCTTCCTCGCCACGTTCCTGATCCCGCTGTTCTTCGTGCTCATTGCCGGCAAGATCAGGGAACGCCGGCGCGCGCCCAAGCCGGCCGCCGCCATCGCCGGCCAGGAGGTCCACTGATGAAGCGCCTTGTTTCCGCCGTCTCCATCGTCTCCCTGGCCGCGCTGGCTTCCGGCTGCGCACTGCAGCCGGCCTACGAACGTCCCGCCGATGCGGCGCCGGCGGCCTGGCCCGCCGGGCCGGCCTATGCCGTCCCGGACGCGCCCGGTACCACGCCGGCAGCCGACACCGGCTGGCAGGATTTCCTCGCCGATGCGCGCCTGCGCCAGCTGGTCGGCATCGCGCTGGCCAACAACCAGGACCTGCAGGTTGCATTGCTGCGGGTATCCCAGGCCCGTACGGCGCTGCAACTGCAGCGCAGCGCCGCCCTGCCCCAGGTGGGCGTCGAAGCTTCCGGCACGCGCGGCAGGAGCGCCGGCGGCGCCACCACGCGCAGCAATTTCGCCGGTCTCGCGGCCAGCTGGGAGATCGACCTGTTCGGCCGCCTGCAAAGCCTGACGGATGCGGCACGCGAACAGTACCTGGCCAGCGCCCATGGCCGCCAGGCCGCGCACATCCTGCTGGTGGCCCAGGTGGCCGAACAGTACCTGGCGATGCTGGCCTATGGCGAGCAGCTGGCCGTGACGGACGAAACGCTGGCGGCGGCGCGCGAGTCGTACCGCATCGTCAAACTGCAGTTCGATACGGGCACCGTTTCCGAGCTCGATGAGACGCTGGCGCGCGGCAACGTCGAACAGGCGGCCGCCAACCATGCCGCCCAGCAGCGGCTGCGCGCCCAGGCGGAAAACGCGCTGGTGCTGCTGCTCGGCCAGCCGCTGCCGCCGGCCACCGCGCCGGACACGCCGCTCGACAGGCAGCCGATACTGGCCGCGCAATTCCCCGCCATCCCGGCCGGCCTGCCGTCCGAGCTGCTGCTGCGCCGGCCGGACGTGCAGCAGGCCGAAGCCCTGCTGCGCGCCGAATATGCCAACATCGGCGCGGCCCGCGCCGCGTTCTTCCCGAACATCGGGCTGACGGCCAGCGCCGGCACCGCCAGCGCCGCGCTGGGCCAGCTGTTCGAGGCCGGCACCGGCGTGTGGTCGTTCGCGCCCAGCGTGCTGCTGCCGCTGTTCGACGGCGGCGCGCGCCAGGCCAGCCTGGACAGCGCCCGCATCGCCCGCGACATCGCCGTGGCGCAGTACCGGCGGACCGTGCAGGCGGCGTTCCGCGAGGTGGCGGACGGTCTCGCTGCGCGCGGCACCTACGATACCGAACTGGCGGCGCGCCAGCGCGACGTGGCGGCCCAGCAGCGCCGCCTGGAACTGGCCGAGCTGTTGTATTCCAGCGGCACCGGCGATTACCTGGGCGTGCTGACGGCCAAGACGGATTTGTACAATGCACGAGTTTCCCTGATCGCGGCCCGGCAGAACCAGCTGGCCGCGCTGGTCGGCCTGTACCGCGCGCTGGGCGGCGGGTGGCTGGAAAATAGCGGCGACACGCCCGCGCAGGCGGATAACGGGGTGGCAGTTCCCGCGTCCTGATCGCACATGAAAACCGGTGTCAGACACCCTCTGCGAGGATGTCTGACACCATGCACCGGCCGCCGGCACTCAGCTGCGCTGGTGTCTGACACTTTTTCCCGAACGCCTCGATCGGGAAATGGTGTCAGACACCGGTTTATATCGAAAGACACGAAACAGCATGAAACTCCTCCTCGTCGAAGACAACGAGCGCGTCGCCCGCTTCGTGAAGAAGGGCCTGACGGAAGCGGGCCACACGGTCGATCACGCCGACAACGGCCGCGACGGCATGTACCACGCCGTCAGCGAACCGTATGACGCGATCGTGATGGACCGCATGCTGCCCGGCGGGATCGACGGCCTGGCCATCGTCGAAGCGCTGCGCCAGGGCGGCAACCGGGTGCCGATCCTGATCCTGTCCGCGCTCGATGGCGTGGACGACCGCATCCAGGGGCTGCGAAGCGGCGGCGACGATTACCTGGTGAAACCGTTCGCGTTCGGCGAACTGCTGGCCCGCCTCGACGCGCTGCTGCGGCGCTCCCAGCACCAGCCGGTGGAAACGACGATGGCGCTGGGCGACCTGAGCATGGACATGCTGGCCCACAAGGTCACGCGCGCCGGCAGGCCGGTGACGCTGCAGCCGCGCGAATTCAAGCTGCTCGAATACCTGATGCGCCATGCCAACCAGGTGGTCACGCGCACGATGCTGCTGGAGAACGTGTGGGACTACCACTTCGACCCGCAGACCAACGTGATCGACGTCCACATCAGCAAGCTGCGGCAGAAGATCGATGCCGGTTTCGGCAAGCCGCTGCTGCGCACCGTGCGCAATGCCGGCTACATGCTGACGGACCAGCCATGAGGACAGGCGGTAACGACTGGCCGCAAGGAAAACGATAACGTGAGACTTCCCGGTTTCTCCGCCCGCACGATCGCGATCGGCTATGCCTTCGTCAGCCTGCTGGTGCTGGCGATGTTCGCCGGGCCGCTGTGGTATGCGTGGCATACCAACATCCAGGAGGTACGCACGGAACTGATCACCTCCGATGCGCAGCGCCTCGCCAACCTGTTCCGGCGCGGCGGGCCGTTCGCGCTGACCACCGCCATCGACAGCCAGGTGACCGGCACCAACGACGGCGTGCGCAAGATCATCCTGTTCATGGCACCCAACGGCGTCAAGCTGGCCGGCAACCTGCCGGCGTGGCCCGCCGGCCTGCCGGACCGGGACGGCGTCAGCGAGGCCACCATCCGTGTCGACGGGGTGCCGCGCCGGATCGAACTGGTACGGGTGTCGCTGGGCCGCGGCTACCGGCTGCTGATCGCCAGTAACCTGAACCGCTTCGACGAGCTGGAGCGCCTGTTCGTCTGGGGGCTGCTCGGCTGCGCCGCCACGGTGCTGGTGGGCGCCGCGCTGGGCGGAGTGCTGATCCGCAGGGCGCTGCTGACGCGCGTGCAGGGCATCAGCCAGACCACCGCCGCGATCATCGAAGGCAAGCTGTCGCGCCGCCTCGCCGAGCCGCGCGACGGCGACGAACTGCAACTGCTGACGCGCACCGTGAACCGCATGCTGGACCAGATCGAGCACCTGGTGACCGGCGTGCAGGACGTGTCGAACGCCATCGCCCACGACCTGCGCACGCCCCTGTCCGAATTGCGCGCGCGGCTCGAGGAGCTGTCCGTCACACGCCCGAACGAAGAAGAAACGTTCGACGAGATCGATGCGGCGATCAACGACGTCGACCGCGTGATGAACATCTTCAATGCGCTGCTGCGGCTGGCCGAAATCGACAGCGGCAGCCGGCGCAACGGCTTCGTCACGGTCGACCTGGCGAAGCTGGCGGCGGAAGTGGCCGAATTCTATGCGCCGGTGGCCGAGTTGAAGAATATCGCGCTGGCCTTTGCGCCGCGCGGCACGCTGTGCGCCGTGGGCGACCCGGTGCTGCTGGCGCAGGCGCTCGGCAACCTGGTGGAGAATGCGCTGAAATATGCGCCCGAGGGCGGCACGATCGCCATCTCGCTGCACCAGCCGCAGCGCGACATGCTGGAGATCGTGGTGGCCGACAATGGCCCGGGCATCACCGCGGATGAACGGCCCCGCGTGGTCGAACGCTTCTACCGGGGCGACATCAGCCGCGGCACGCCCGGCGTCGGCCTCGGCCTGTCCGTCGTGTCGGCCGTGGCGCGGCTGCATGGCGGCACGCTGCTGCTGGCCGATAACCGGCCCGGCTTGCGGGCCACGCTGCAGGTGGCGGTCAGCCCGGCGGGGGGCACGCAGGGCTGATAACGACCCTGTCACCGCCCGCTTCGTTCGGATCACGGATCAATGGCCGAGAGACATTCGGGAGCGGGCCGAGCACCCGGACTGGCGCAAGGCTGCTGTTCCGGTGCCTGGATGGCTGGCCTGCCTTCCAGCCTGCCTTCCTGCGTATGCGCCTGACCAGCCGTCGGCGCATCCGCAGCGGAACTCTTGAATAGGTACATTGCGACACTCCACGCGACGATGAACAAAAAGGGGGTCGCGAGCGCAGTCATGTGGCCCACCAATGTCACGAAGGGAGTGACTCCAAGTGAAAACTCCGGGAATTGCCGCCGCAGGCTCCTCTGTGCCTGGTGCGCCGCAAGGATACCTACGAATGAAACGGAGGATCCTGTGATCCCGATACACACCAGGTAGTAGGCGAACAGGCCAAGCGTCTCCAGGTAAGGACCCGCAACATAATCGATAGGACCCTTTGCGAAGTCCCAATGAGTGATTTCCGCGATCCGATAGCGAACGAAGCCGTATGCCGTTCCGAGCACGGCTTGCGTGGTCAGCAGCCACGTCGTGCGCTGGTTGACGAGTTCGTCCTCACGCCACCAGCGTTCCCGCGCATGCCGCTCCCTGTCGAACATGAAACGAAGCTCATCCATACTAGGTTGCTGTTCGTTGCTCATCATGCACCTCCGATGGGAGCCCGGCCGCAGGTTCGATGGAAGACTTCAAGAAATGCCTGGGGGACGAAATACCATACGTCATCGCCCCTTAAAAACCAAGTCTTTCATGCGGGGATGACACCGCGTGGCGCGATTGACACGCGATCGCGACAAGGCATGGCTGCCGGCCTTCGGCGCGCCCCTATTTCCCCAGCCACTTCAGCACGAGCGGAATCAGCCCCGGCGCCAGCAGGGCCGTCAGCACGCCGTTCAGCCCCATCCCCAGTCCGGCGAAGGCGCCCATCTCGGCGCTGACCTGGAAGGCGCGCGCGGTGCCGATGCCGTGCGAAGCCACGCCCAGCGCGAAGCCGCGCACTTCGTGCGAATGGATCTTCATCCAGCCGAACAGGAAGCGCGCCGTGACGGCGCCGAAGATGCCGGTGCCGATCACCAGCACGGCGGTCAGCGACGGCAGGCCGCCCAGCCGCTCCGACACGGCCATGGCGATCGGCGTGGTGGCCGATTTCGGGCCGATCGAGCGGGCCAGTTGCGCCGAACCGCCCAGCGCCACGACGATGGCCACGGCGGAAGCGATGGCCGTGACCGAACCGCACACCAGCGCCAGCATCACCGGCATGAACGCGCGGCGCAGCCGCGGCAGCTGTCCCACCAGCGGCACGGCCAGCGCCACGGTGGCGGGGCCGAGCAGGAAGTGGACGAACTGGGCGCCGGCGAAATAGCGCTCGTAGCTCATGCCGGACAGCCACAGCGCGCCGCAGACAAGGGCGATCGCGATCGCCACCGGGTTGGCCAGCGGCGAGAACCTGCAGCGGGCATAGACGGCTTGCGCCACCGCGTAGGCGCACAGGGTCAAGGTCAATCCCAGCAGCGGCGAAGCGCTCAGGTAGACCCAGAACGAGCGCAGGTCGGTCAGCTCAGGCATCGGGTTCCTTCGGGCTCGCGGCGCGCAGCACCAGGGCGGTCACGGCCAGCGTCAGCAGCGTGCTGCCCGCCAGGCCGGCCAGCAGCGCCAGCCAGTGGCCGCTGCTGGAGGACGCCGCCGCGAAAATGCCGACGCCGGCCGGCACGAACAGCAGCGACAGGTGGCGCAGCAGTTCGTTGGCATCGGCTTCGATCTTCTTCTGCAAGGCGGGCGCCGCCAGCAACGCGGCGAACAGCAGCAGCATGCCGGCCACCGGGCCGGGAATCGGCAGGTGCAGCAGGTAGACGATGCCTTCGCCCAGGCATTGGAACAGCAGCAGGATGGTAAAGCTGACGAGCATTGCGACTCCTATCGTGGATCGGTTGCGGTGGCCGGTTCGGCGAAGGCATCGGCCACCAGCGTACGCAGCCAGCGGTTGCCCTCGTCCTGGTTGTAGCGCCGGTGCCAGAACACGTTGGTTTGCAGCGCCGCCAGGCGCAGCGGCGATTTTACATACACGAGGCCGAACGGCGCGGCGGCCCGCTCGGCCAGCTTCTGCGGCACCGTCACCACCAGGTCGGTCGTGCCGACGATGTACGGCGCGGCCGAGAAGTGCGGCACCGAGAAGCTGGCCGAAGTGAGGATCCCGGCCTTCTGCAACGCGGTGTTGATGCGGTCGTACGGGCTTTCCAGCGCCGCCACCACCAGGTGGCGCGCGGCGGCGAAACGCTTCATCGTCAGCGCGCCGGTGGCCAGCGGGTGGCCGGCGCGCAACAGCGTCACGTACTCCTGCCGGAACAGGCGGCGCTGGTACAGCGCGCCCGGTGCATCGTCGAAGGCGCCGATGGCGAGGTCGATGCGGCCCGCCTCCATCTCGCCCCGCAGGTCCGCCGTGCCGGCGCGCACCGAGGCAATGCCGACGCCCGGCGCGGCGGCGCCGCACAGTTCGACCAGGCGCGGCATGAAATAGACTTCTCCCACGTCCGTCATCGCGACCGTGAAGCGGCGCCGGCTCGCGGCCGGGTCGAATGCCTGCGCCGGCGCCAGCGCCTGTTCGAGGTGGGACAGCGCCGTGGCCACCGGTTCGGCCATGTGCTCGGCATACGGCGTGGGCTGCATGCCCGCCGCCGTGCGCACGAACAGCTCGTCGCCGGTGGCCCGGCGCAGGCGCGCCAGCGCGTTGCTGACGGCCGATTGCGTCAGGCGCAGTCGACGCGCGGCCGCCGATATCTGCCGCTCGCGGAACACCTCCTGGAACACCAGCAGCAGGTTCAGGTCCAGTTCGCGCAGTTCCATCGCACCTCTATTTATTTCATGAATAAACGGCATTTTCGCATTCGTTGCGCAAATGGTCTACCGGCCTGCACGGGAGTACAGGCCGTACCGGGAGGCGTGCACCGGCCCCCCGCAAGCCTGCTACACTGGGACGTAACAGGGCGTGGAGCACATCGCTATGAGCATCCGGCAACGCAACAATGTCAAGGCGTGGGGCAATGGCCCCACCACGCTGCTGTTCGCGCACGGCTTCGGCTGCGACCAGTCGATGTGGCGCTTCCTGCTGCCGGCCCTCGATGGCCGCTACCGCATCGTGGTGTTCGACGCGGTCGGCAGCGGCGCCTCCGACTGGCGCGCCTACGATCGGGTGAAGTACGGCTCGCTGCTCGGCTATGCGCAGGATGTGCTGGAGATCGCCGACGAGTTTGCCGAAGGATTTGCCGACCGGCCGCTCGTGTTTGTCGGCCACTCGGTGGGGGCAATGGTCGGCCTGCTGGCCACGATCCTGCAGCCGGGCCGCTTTGCCGCCCAGGTCATGGTCAGCCCGTCGCCGTGCTACCTGAACGATGGCGATTACCGCGGCGGCTTTTCGCTGGAGGACATCGGCGACCTGCTGCAGACGCTGGCGGACAATTACGTGGGATGGGCGCGCACGATGGCGCCCGTCATCATGGGTGCGCCGGCACATCCCGAACTCGGCAAGGAACTGGCCGACAGCTTTTGCCGCGCCGATCCCGCCATCGCCGCCCACTTCGCCCACGTGACGTTTCTTTCCGATCACCGCGCCGACCTGCCCCGGTCGGCCACGCCGGCGCTGATCCTGCAGTGCACCGACGACCTGCTCGCACCGCGCGCCGTGGGCGAGTTCACGCACCGCGCGCTGGCCGGCAGCGAATTGTGCCTGATCGACAATACGGGCCATTGCCCGCACATGAGCGCGCCGCGTGCGTGCGCCGCCGCGATCGCGGATTTCCTGCCGCGCCTGGCCGGCTGATGCCATGGCGCCAACGCACGGACCCTCGCCGACAGACCTGTTCGACCGGGCGCCCTGCGCACTGCTGCTGACGGAGCCGGACGGCACGATCCGCTGCGCCAACCGGGGCAGCGTGGACTGGCTCGGTTATCCGCATCATGAACTGACGGGCGGCATGCGGCTGCAGGACCTGCTCAGCATCGGCGGCGGCGTGCTGTACCAGACGCATTGCCAGCCCCTGCTGCGGTTGCAGAAAGCGGTCGGCGACGTGCAGATCGATCTCGTGCGGCGCGACGGCATACGCGTGCCGGCGCTGCTCAACGTTGCCCGGCACCGCTTCGGCGAGGCCGAAATGGATGTGCTGGCCATCTTCACCGCCATCGACCGCCGCGCCTTTGAACGCGAATTGCAGCGTACAAAGGCTGAACTGCTGGCGGCCCAGGCAGCCAGGGAAGAAATGACCGGAGAGCTGCGCAAGGCACTCGATGCGCTCGCCGCCGCGGACCACCGCCATGACGAATTCCTGCTGGCGTTCTGCCACGACCTGCGCAATCCGCTGGGGCCGATGCGCGGCGCGCTCGACATGCTGAAGCTGACGATTCCGGCCGACCACGCGGCGGCCCGGCTGATAGCCGTGCTCGACCGCCAGTTGCGCCTGCTCGCCGACCTGGTCGACGGTGCGAGCCGCTAGTCCAACAGCTTGTCCAACGTCACCGGCAAGTCGCGCACCCGGATGCCGCAGGCGTTGTAGATGGCATTCGCCACCGCCGCGGCGGTGCCGGTAATACCGATCTCGCCGATGCCGCGCGCACCGGCCGGCGCGTGCGGATCGGGGATGTCGGTCCACATCACGTCGATGGCCGGCACGTCCAGGTGTGCCGGCACGTGGTAGTCCCACAGCGTGGGGTTCATCACGCGGCCGTTGCGCTCGTCGAACAGCGTTTCTTCCATCAGCGCCATGCCCAGCCCCATGATCATGCCGCCACGGAACTGGCTGGCGGCTGTCTTGGCGTTCAGGATGCGGCCGCAATCGAATGCGCCCAGCAGACGCGTCACGCGCGGCTCGCCCGTTACCGCGTTGACGCGCGCTTCGCAGAAGATCGCGCCGGTCGAGTGCATCGACCAGTGCAGCGTCTCGAGCGGCGGCGGCGCCTGCCCTTCGATCTTCAGCTCGTCGCGGCCGGCGCGGGACAGCAGTTCGGCGTAGCTGGCATGGCGCAGCGGATCGCCCGCCTTGCACAGCCCGCTGGCGTTGTCGCGCCGGTGGCCGCGCACTTCGTCGAAGTGCAGTCCGTCGAGCGGCGTGCCGGCGCCGCCCAGGCGCAGCAGGTCGGTGAACAGCGCGCGCAGGGCGGCGATGACGGCCCGGCCGATCGATGCCGTCTGCTGCGAGCCGCCGGCCAGGACAGTGCCGGGAAACGCCGAATCGCCATACGACACCGTCACGTTTTCCAGCGGCACCCCCAGCCGGGCCGCCACGATCTGCGCCTGCACCGTGGCCGTGCCCATGCCCATTTCATGCGCGGCCACTTCGACGTGCACGCGGGACTCCCTGGTCAGCGTGATGCGCGCCGCGCCGCCGGGCATCCGGTAATACGGGTAAGTGGCGGTGGCGCAGCCCATGCCGACCCACCATTCGCCCTCGCGCCGCATGCGCGGCCTGGCCTCCCGGGCCGCCCAGCCGAAGCTTTCCGCGCCCATCCGGTAGGCTTCCACCAGATTGCGCGACGAGAAAGCCGAGCCCTTGGTCGGGTCCTTTTCCGGCTCGTTGCGGCCGCGCAGGTCGGTCGGGTCGACGTTCATCCGTTCGGCCAGTTCGTCGATCGCGCATTCCAGCGCGAACGAGCCGACCGACTCGCCCGGCGCGCGCATGAAGGTGTTGGCCAGCATGTCCATCTTCGCCGCCTGGACGGCGAGCTTGAAACTGCCGGCTGCATACAGCGAACGGGCCGGCATGATGAACGGTTCGGGCATATTGTTATGCGCCGTCATGGCGGCCATGCCGGTATGGATCAGTGCCGTGAACCGGCCGTCGTCGCCGGCCCCGATCGCCACGCGCTGCTCGGTCAGCGTGCGGCCGCCGACCCCGCGGTACACACCCTCGCGCGACAACATGATGCGCACCGGCCGCCCCGCCAGTTTTGCCGCCGCGGCGGCCAGCACCTGGTGCTGCCACAGCGCCTTGCCGCCGAAGCCGCCGCCGACGAACGGCGACGTGACGCGCACCTGGCTTTCCCTCAGCCCGAATACCTGTGCCAGCGACCACGCCGTGTGCGCCACCGCCTGCGTGGCGTCGTGGATGCGCAGCTCGTCGCCATGCCACGCCACCGTGGCGGCGTGCAGTTCGATCGCATTGTGGTTCAGGCGCGGCGTGCGGTAAACGGCATCCACGCGGTGCGGCGCCGCCGCCAGCGCCGCCTCCGCGTCACCGATCTCCACCTTCTGCGGCTCGCCCTGGAACGCCGTGTCTTCCAGGCCCCGCGCCTTGGCGGCCGCCACCGAAGTGGTCGCCGTCTCCTCGTGGTACGTGACGCGCACCAGCGTTGCCGCGTGGTCGGCCTGTTCCTGGGTGCCGGCCAGCACCAGCGCCACCGGCTGGCCGTTCCAGTGCACCGAACCATCCTGCAGCACCGGCAGGTTGTCGCCGCCGGCCGCCTTTGGCTTGCTGAGGAACATCGGCACCGGCTTCATGCGCGGTGCATTCTCGTGCGTCATCACGAGGACCACGCCGGGCGCCGCCTCGGCCGCCGCGGTATCGAGCGTGGCGACGCGCCCCTTGGCAATGGTGCTGTGTACGAGCGCCGCGTACGCCATGCCGTCCAGCGCGAATTCGGCCGCGAACGGCGCCGCGCCGCGCACCTTCACGGCGCCATCGACGCGCGACACCGGCGCGCCGACCAGCGCATGGCCTTCGGCGATCAGCGTATCGGGAATGCCGCCGGGGATGAAGGCGTCGGGCGCCACCTCGACCGCCTTCTGCATTGCCGTCTGCACGGCTTTCTGGAGGATGCTCATCGCGGCTCCTTACGATCGGGTATCGACGAGACCGTCCAGCACGGCCACGATGGCGCGGCGTGCCAGGTCGATCTTGAAGGCGTTGTCGCGCAGCGGCCGGGCGTCGGCCAGTTCCGCGGCGGCAGCGGCGGCAAACAGTTCCTCGGTGGCGGGCTGCCCTTTCAGCATGCGTTCGGCCGTCCAGGCGCGCCACGGCTTGTGGGCCACGCCGCCCAGCGCCAGCCGCACGTCGCGCACCACGCCGTCCTGCACGTCGAGCGCGGCGGCCACGGACACCAGCGCGAACGCGTAGCTGGCCCGGTCGCGCACCTTGCGGTAGCCGGAGCGGGCGCCGAAGGCCAGCGCCGGCGCTTCGATGGCGGTGACCAGTTCGCCCGGCTGCAGCGCCGTCTCGCGCTCCGGATGATCTTCCGGCAGCAGGTGGAACTCCGTCAGCGGCACCGTGCGGCTGCCTGCCGTCCCTTGCAGGTGGACGACCGCATCCAGCGCGGCCAGCGCCACGCACATGTCGGATGGATGCGTGGCCACGCAATGGCTGGAGGCGCCAAGGATCGCATGCATGCGGTTGAAGCCGTCGAGCGCGTCGCAGCCCTGCCCCGGTTCGCGCTTGTTGCAGCGCGAGCCTTCGTTATCGTAGAAATAGCCGCAGCGGGTACGTTGCAGCAGGTTGCCGCCCACGGTCGCCATGTTGCGGATCTGCGGCGAGGCACCGGCAGTGATCGCCCGCGTTAGCAGCGGAAACCGCGTGCGCACGGCGCGATGCTCGGCCAGTGCCGTATTGGTGGCCGCGGCGCCGATCAGCAGGCTGCCGTCGGGCCGCTCGTCGATCGCATCGGACAGCCCGGTGACGTCGACCAGCATGGCCGGATGCTCGATCGTCTCGCGCATCAGGTCGACCAGATTGGTGCCGCCGCCCAGGTACCGGGTGCCGGGCGTGGCGCCGCGTGCGACGGCATCGCCCGCATCGACGGCGCGGGCAAACGTGAAGGGTGTCATTGCGGCTCCTTTGCATAAGGCCCGCCAACGACTTCGGTCACGGCAGCGACGATGCCGTTATAGGCGCCGCAGCGGCACAGGTTGCCGCTCATCCGTTCGCGCACCTCGTCGTGGCTGAATTCCACGGTGTCGGCCGCCAGGTCGGCGGTCACGTAGCTGGGCACGCCCCGCTTCACCTCGGCCGCCATGCCCAGCGCGGAGCACAGCTGGCCCGGCGTACAGTAGCCGCACTGGAAGCCGTCGTGCTCGACGAACGCCTGCTGCAGCGGGTGCAGCGCATCGCCGTCCGCCAGCCCTTCCACCGACGTGACGGAACGCCCCTGGTATTGCACGGCCAGCGCGAGGCAGGACAGGATCCGGTGCTCGCCGTCGACCAGCACGGTGCAGGCGCCGCACGCGCCCTGGTCGCAGCCTTTCTTCGTACCGTTCAGGTGCAGGTGCTCGCGCAGCAGGTCGAGCAGCGATACGCGCGGATCGGCAGGTACCGGCACCCGTGTGCCGTTGACGGTGATGATGGGTGGCGCGAGGGCCGAGACTGCAGGCGGGTTTGGCATCGGCGTTTCCTTTCGGCGGGCGGTGGGAAAACCGGCGCGCAGACCGCCGGTCATCGATGGACAGCTACCGAGTGTAATGCCGAGAAAACGTTTGCGGCGCCACGGTGGAGTGGACGGTGGCGGCCAGGTTCGCAGAGTTACTTGCAAAGTTACTTGCGTTGGCAGCGCATTATTCTTCTGCTATCGTCCAGCTTCACCGCAACACGATTTTGCAATGACGGGGGACAAATGTATGCCGAGAAGCGCTCGCCTGGCGAACATCGCCAACGGATTGTGCGGTTCGTTTATCAGCCGGAACAACGACGTGGATGGTTACTGGGCGATCGGCAAGCTGCGTTTGCTGGCCGGGCAGCATGAGCAGAGCGCGGTGTCACTGGACGTGCTGGCTTCAGCGATGCAGCCACTGCTGCCCGGGTTCGAACCGGGACTGGCGCACTATCGCGGTCTTCTGGCAAAGCTTGCCGGCTGTTCCGGTATCCCGCCCGAGGAAATCACCGCGGCGCGCATTGAGGTTGACTTTGCTCCGCCGCCCTGGCCCAGAATCCCTTATTACGAGCCGCAATGTGGCGAACAGTACGTCCTCACCGTGACCGTGAGCGCGGAAGGCAGGGCCGATGGCATCGTGCGCCATGCCGGCTATTGCCGGCCGCATGATCCAACCAGCGAGCGCCGGTCGACCCGTCCGTCAGGTCCTTGGCCACCGGTCGAACTCGCGGCAAGTCCTGGCACGGGTGCCCGGGCCTGAGCTTTATTTCGGATCGGTCGAATGGTGCAAAAATATTCTGTCGCGTTGTCGATTTCCATCGTGATGGTTCGTCGTGTCGATGCAGGACCAGATATTTCCGCTAACCCATAACCCGAGGATGTCCATGAACAAGCAAATATTCGTCAACCTGCCGGTCAGGGAACTCGACAAGTCCAAAGCCTTTTTCGAAGCGCTCGGCTACAGCTTCAACCCCCAATTCAGCAACGAGAAAGGCGCCTGCCTGGTGATCGCCGAAGGCAGCATCCATGCCATGCTGCTGACCCAGGCCTTCTTCAAGACCTTCATCGACAAGCCCCTCGCCCAGGCGACGGAGGCCACGGGGGTTCTGATCTGCCTGAGTTGTGAAAGCCGCGAGGAAGTCGACGAACTGGTGGCGAAGGCGATCAAGGCTGGTGGCCGGGTACCGCGTCCGCCGCAGGACCATGGTTTCATGTACAGCCACGCATTCGAGGATCTGGATGGCCATGCCTGGGAGTTGGTGTGGATGGCGCCGGGGGATCAGCAGCACTGAGCCGCTTCGGGTGAGCGGGCTGAAAGCGAACACGTCGCGCGGCGGGCATGCACCGCCTGCGCCTTCTTTTTCCACTGTCGGTCTAAAACGATCTAGAAGTGTCGAAAAGAGTCTAATCCGCTCTCGTTCGGACAGGTCGACATCTAATAGTGTCTAAAAGCTCGACTGCCGCGGTCTATTTCGATCCATCGCAAACAGGAAGAGTCTAAAACAACGTAAGCGTCGAGCCTGCACCGTGGCCGTGCTCACCGCTCGATGCCGACGTACACCCCATTGCGGAAGTAGCAATTTGCCGAGGCACCCCACAGCTGGCTGATGTCAATGTACTGCATGCCTATGATGGTCTGGACACCCACCATCGGCCGCTTTATTTCGAACACTTGGCCGCAATTGGTGCGTGTACCGATATTGATTGTCTTGCGCATGACCTCAGCTTCACGCACGAGCTGCTGCATAAACTCCTCTCTAGCCTGCTGCGCTTTTTCCTGCCTGGTCTTATCGGCAGCGAGTTCAGCGGCCTTCTGCGCGGCGATGTTCGCCCTGGCGCTGCGCTTCAGATCGCCCATCTTTTTCGCGCCTTCAATACAGTAGGCAAACTTCTGTTCGAGGGCCGCCTGGTCATGGTCGTAATGAATGTCCACCGAGCCGTGGCGATACAAAGCATCCCCAGTCAGATCTACAGGAGACGTCGAGTCGGGATAGTGCGTGTACGGGAATGCCTTGGCGGCATCAACGAGTGCGTCGGTTTTCCAGTTAAATTTGGTCTCGTCAAAGTCACATGTGTTCGCGGACACTGACGAGAACTTCGTCCACTCCAACGGAGCCTGGATAAGCTTGCCCTCGGCATTATTGCCACACGCGACGACCCGGTCCTGTTTCCAAGTAATTGCATCGAGTTTCGTACCATCGTTCAGCGTGACGGCGTACTTGAAGTAAGTTGCCTCGCCAAGCTGTCTCTCCTTGGCGTCGACCGTAGCTGCCTTGATCTTGGAAAGGTTGATCAAATAGAAGCTGAGATTGGCGGTCTTCGTCAGGATTCCCGAGATTCCATCAAAGACGTACACCGGGACGCATACCTTGTCGAGTCCATGACGCTTCGCAACTTCACCCGGCTCCGAACGGGCCAGCAAGAAATCTCCTGTTCCCGCATTGGCTCCGAAAAAGTGCTGGGATCGTGCATTATTGTTGTCGAAATAGCGCGCGACCTTGGACGTATCTGTCTTCCATTCGACCGCGTGTGCTGCGACTGGCGTCATGAGAAGGGTTGCGAGCAGCGCACGCTTGCAGGCGCCGAGGAATTGCGTCATAAGAGAATGAGTGTACGGAGCGTTAATCGCAAAAGCTAATGGAAATACAGTGATCTACTGCCTGAAATATCGATTTTACACAGCCCTTTGTGTTTCCACAAGGCAATTTCATTGTATGTTCTAGAGGTTGTCAAGCGTCACCGGCTCGGCCAGATTTGCTGTGGAAGCTAGACGGTTACACAGTTCTACAAGGCTGCATTGGTCTCGGCATGGTCGTTTTACCTTGGCGCAAAGGACTGGCCGAGTCGGCTGATGCAGGGGTGTCACCAGGCTTCATTCATGGCGGCGCGCGGCGACAGTCACGCTGAGTCTGACACGTGCTCCACTGCGACCGATTTTCAGCACCACCGCGCGGACGGCCGCATCAAGTCTGGGAACGCCCCAACCCGTCCCCATCTGCCCGGTATCTCCAGCCCGTCAGATCCAGCATGCGAACGTTCCTGAAAGCCCTCGTGGTTGCCGTCATTCTCATGGTGGCCTACGAATTCCTGTCACCCACCATCGAACGCGCCCTGTACGCAATGCGGCTGGTGGCGATGCCCAAGCCGCAAATGCTCCCGGTGCCGGTCGAGGGCGTACGACCGCGCGCGCTGCGCGACACCTGGGGCGGCGCACGCAGCGCAGGCCGCAAGCACGAAGGCATCGATATCTTCGCCCGGCGCGGCACGCCCGTGCTGTCGAGCACCGAAGGCATCGTCACGCAGGTCGGCACCAACCGCCTCGGCGGGCTGGTGGTGTGGGTGATGGGGCCAGGCGGCCAGCGCCATTACTACGCCCACCTCGACCGCTATGCCGACGTGCAAGCGGGCATGCGCATCGAGGCCGGCCGGGTGCTGGGCTACGTGGGCGATTCCGGTAACGCGAAAGGTACGCCGCCGCACCTGCACTACGGCGTGTACGACGTCGGCGGCGCGATCAATCCTTATCCGCTGCTGCGCTGCACGGCAGCGAAGACGGAGGCTTCGGCCCCGCAGCCGGATTGTCCGGGCCAGCGCGATGGGCCGGCCTGATCCCTGGAACTCAGCATCCGGCCGGCCTGCCGCCCTGGCTGCCCTGCACTCCGGCGGCGATCGCCTCGGCGAGCCGGCCCAGCGCGGCCCGGTGCGCCGCCACCACCGCCTCGTAGCCGGCACCGGCGTCCTCGCGCAGCACGCTGCGGCACGTGAGCACGGTACTGCTGCCCACCAGCCGCACGCTCCACACGGCATCGACCAGCGCGTAGCTGCCCGGCACCGATTCGAAGCGCTGCACGTTGGTGCTGATGCGGTACACCGGCGCGCCGTCCGGCGCCGGCGTGCGGTAGACATCGATCGCGCCGAGCCGGGAGGTGACGTCCAGCGACAGCGCGCTGCCGATTTCGTCCGCCAGCGGGCCGGCCCAGCGGTGGTGATCCAGCACGTCGACCCGCCCTGCCGCGCCGTTGCCGACGACGAGCTGGTTGCGCTGCACCTGCGCCGGGATGTTCACGGCCAGCATTTCGACATACAGCTTGCCGGTCGTGGAAGCCGGCGCGGGAGCCGAGGCAGGCGGAACTCCACCGGCCAGCGTATAAAAGCGGTCGACGGGCGGCGCCGAGCAGCCGGCCAGCGCCGCGGCGAGGCCGAGCGCGGGCAAAGCGGTGCGCGCGTTGAACGGACGCTTCATTTTTTCTTCTCCTCCTGGGGTTTGCCGCGGATCAGCGACTCAGGGTGGCGTTCGAGGTACTCGGCCAGCGCGTCGATGGACTCCATCGTGCGCGTGACTTCCTGCAAGGTGCGGCGCAAGTCGGACTGCAGCGGCGCGTCCTGGGCCAGCAGGCTTTCCGCGCTGGCGAAGGTTTTACGGGCCGAGGCAAGGGTGTCCTTCACCTCCGGCAGCACTTCGCCGTCGAGGCGTTCCAGCGTGGCGGCGGCGCGCTCCAGCGTGGCCGTCGCCTGCACCAGCGTGCGGTCCAGGTTGGCACCGATGTCGTCGAACGGCACCTTGTCGAGCTTGCGGGCAATGCTCAGCAGCTGGCTTTGCAGCTCGTCCAGCGAGCCCGGCACGGTGGGCAGCACGAGCCGGTCCGGTTCCACCACCAGTGCCGCTTTCGGCGCGTTCGGGAAAAAGTCCAGCGCGATGTACAGCTGGTTGGTCAGAAGGCTGCCGGTGCGCAGCTGGCCGCGCAGGCCGCGGCCGATCATCCGGCCCATCGTGTCGTGGCCGGCCTGCACGTCGCCGGAATAGGCGTCCAGGAAGCGCTTGCCCAGGCGGCCGGGGTACAGGTCGATCGTGACCGGCATGCGGAAGACCTTGCGCACGCGGTCGAACTCCACGCCGACCGCGCGCACTTCGCCCAGCACGATGCCGCGGAAGTCGACGGGTGCGCCCGGCACCAGCCCGCGCAGCGACTGGTCGAAGTACAGCACCGCCGCCACGGCCGGGCCATCCGGCGCCCTCAGGGCCGCCGCACGGTCTTCGGCCAGGATGAAGCGGCTGCCCGGCGGCGCGGCCGCGGCGGGCTTGCGCCCGTTGCCCGACTCGAACGCGATGCCGCCCGTCGCCAGCGCCGCCAGCGACTGCGTGTTCAGCTTGAAACCGGCCGCGTCGAGGCGCACGTCGACGCCGCTGGCGTGCCACCAGCGCGTGTCGGTGCCGACGAAGCCCACGTAGCGGTCCTCGATGAAGACGGACATGTCGATGCCGTCGCCCTCCCGGTCCAGTTCGAACGAGGCCACCTGCCCCACGCGCAGGCGGCGGTAGTAGACGGGCGAGCCGATGCCGACCGAACCCAGGCTGTCGGCATGCAGCCGGTACTCGCGTCCCCTCAGGCCGGGCGGCACGGCCGGCGGCGTGTCGAGCCCGGTGAATTCGGTGGTGGTGTCACCCTTGCTGCCCGGCGCCGCGCCGATATAGGGGCCGGACAGCAGCGTGCCCAGGCCCGACACGCCGCTGGCGCCGATCTGCGGCCGCACCACCCAGAAGCGCGTGTCCGCGGCGGTGAAGCGTTTCGCTTCGCGCGCCATCTGGATCTTCGCGTCGACCCGGTTGCCGTCCTCGCCCAGCGTGACGGCGACGACTTCGCCGATGTCGACATCCTTGTATTTCACCCTGGTCTTGCCGGCCTCGAGCCCCTCGCCGGTGGCGAAGCTGACGACGATCGTCGGGCCGCGGCTGGTCATCCAGTCGATCACCTGGGTGGCGCCGATGACGGCGGCCAGCACCGGGATCAGCCAGATCAGCGACGGCAGCCAGCGGCTCGGCCGGTCGACGGCGGGTGGCGGAAGGTCTTGCTCAGGCATGCGATTCTCCGTTAAGCGGGTCCCAGATCAGCCGCGGATCGAAGCGGCTGGAGGCGATCATCGTCAGGATCACCACGCAGCCGAAGGCCAGCGCACCGGGGCCGGCGGTGATCACCGCCAGCGTCTGGAAGCGCACCAGCGCCACGGTCAGCGTGACGACAAAAATATCGAGCATCGACCAGCGGCCGATGAATTCCACCATGCGGTACACCCGCGTGCGGCCGGCCGGCGCCCAGCGCGAACCCCATTGCGCTGTGCCGGCCAGCACCGCCAGCGCCACCAGCTTCGATACCGGCACCAGCACGCTGGCCACGAAGATCACGATGGCCAGCCCGGGCGAGCCGGTTTCCCAGAACAGCACCACGCCGCTCATGATCGTGTCGCCGCCGGTGCCGCCGATCGATTCGGTATACATCACCGGCAGGATGTTGGCCGGCACGTACAGCATCGCGGCCGCCGCCAGCAAGGCCCATGTCCACGTGATGCTGTTGGGGATGCGGCGATGCAGTACGGCGCCGCAGCGGCGGCAGTGCCGCCCCTCGCAGGCACCGCCGTTGAGCAGGCCGCACGCGTGGCAGTCGATCGGTTGCGCGGGTGCCGCCTCCTCCGGCGGACGTGGCGCCGGGTCGATCTGCTCGCCCAGCGCCCACAGCGCGCGCGGCTCGTAGCGCAGCGCCACCGCGGCCAGGATCGTCAGCGCGGCAAAGGCGAACAGGCCCGGATGGGGAATCACCCGCGCCAGGCTGGTCATCTTGATGGCGGTGACGAGGATGCCGATCATCAGCACTTCCGTCATCGCCCAGTGGCGTGCGCCCTGCACGACCCGCAGCAGCAGGTGGAAACCCGGCGGCCGGCGGCCGCGCAGCAGCCCGGCCGACACGTACAGCAGCGCGCCCAGTTCCAGCGCCGGGAACGCCACCGCAAAGAAGAACACCATCGCCGCGATCACTTCCATGCGCTCGTTCCACAGCACGCCGATGGCCTGCAGCAGCGTCGCGCCCGACGTCAGGCCGTTCATTTCCAGCTCGACGATCGGAAAGCACTGCGCGATCAGGTACACCAGCACCGCACCCAGCGTGACGGCCACCATCGATGCCGGGGTGGGCGCCGGCCCGTGCGCAAACCATCGATACAGCACGTTGCCGCAGCGGGTGCAGCGGGCCCGCTGGCCGTCCGCCAGCGGGCGCCACCGATACAGCGCGCCGCAGTCGTGGCAGCCGACCGGCTCTCCCTCCGTCATGAACACGCCTTTCGCGCGGCGGCGCAAGGCAGGCAGCAAGACACACGGCAATACAAATCGGTTCGCGGCATCGGTTCTCCGGGCATGGCGCAAAGGCGGATCTTGTCATTATCGCCAGATGAGCGGGTGCCAACGCGCACGATAGGCACACGCCGGCCACGGCGATACCGGAAAACTTGTCCGTTCGGCTATGATGGGGCTACATCGTCTACCTGCACAACTCCACAATAAAAAATCCATGAAGCGCTACACTCTGCCGCAATCCTCGTTCCTGCTGCTCCTCGGCGTCGTCACGCTGGCCTTCTTCTGGATCCTGCTGCCGTTCTCCGGCGCCGTGTTCTGGGGCGTGGTGTTCGCCATCGTCTTCGCGCCGCTGTACGCCGCCCTGCTGAACGCGCTCGGCAACCGCCCCAACTCGGCGGCGCTGCTGGCGCTGCTGCTGATCCTGCTGATGGTGATCATGCCGCTGACGATGATCGCCGCCTCGCTGGTGGACCAGGCATCCGCCGTGTACAGCATGATCAACACGGGCCAGATCGATTTCAACGTGATGTTCCAGCGCGTGATCGCCGCGCTGCCGGCGTGGGCGTTGTCGGTGCTGGAGCGTTTCGAACTGACCAATATCGCCATGCTGCAGGACAAGCTGACGGCCGGCGCCGCGCAGATCAGCCAGGCGGCGGCGCGCTACGCGATCAATTTCGGCAGCAAGGCGCTGGATTTCATGATCAGCACCACCGTCATGCTCTACCTGCTGTTCTTCCTGTTCCGCGACGGCCGCACGCTGTCGGCCCGCATCAAGCGCGCCGTGCCGCTGGCGTCGCGCTACAAGAAACCGCTGTTCGACAACTTCATCACCGTGATCCGCGCCACCGTCAAGGGCAACGTCCTGGTGGCGATGGCGCAGGGCGCGCTCGGCGGCCTGATCTTCTGGCTGCTCGACGTGCCGGGCCCGCTGCTGTGGGCCGTGGTGATGGCGTTCCTGTCGCTGCTGCCGGCCGTCGGCGCGGCGATCATCTGGGGGCCGGTGGCGATCTACTTCCTGATCACCGGGTCGGTCTGGCAGGGTGTCGTGCTGGCGCTGTACGGCGTGCTGGTGATCGGCCTGGTCGACAACGTGCTGCGCCCGATCCTGGTCGGCAAGGATACCAAGCTGCCCGACTACATCGTGCTGCTGTCGACGATCGGCGGCATGGCGCTGTTCGGCCTGAACGGCTTCGTGATCGGCCCGGTGATCGCCGCGCTGTTCATCGCCGCCTGGAACCTGTTCGCCAACGCCGACGAGTTCCACGCCGAATAAGGCCGCATGGCGATCGCATCGCGCCCCCGCTACGCCTTCCATCCCGCGGTCGCCGCATGGTTCGCCGCGGCCTTTTCACGCGGCGCCACCGAGGCCCAGCGCCACGCCTGGCCACTGATCCAGGCCGGCAAGGACACGCTGGTCGCCGCGCCGACCGGTTCCGGCAAGACGCTGACGGCGTTCCTGGCCGCGATCGATGCGCTGGTGCGGGAAAGCCGGGAGCAGGCCCTGCCCGATGAAACGCGGGTGCTGTACATCTCGCCGCTCAAAGCCCTGTCGAACGATATCCGCGTCAACCTGCTGGAGCCGCTGGCGGGCATCGACCGCGAACTGGCGGCCCTCGGCCTGCCGCCGCACGGCATCCGCAGCGCCGTGCGCACCGGCGACACGCCGCAGGCCGAGCGCAACGCGGCGCGCAAGCGCCCGCCCCACATCCTCGTGTCCACGCCGGAGTCGCTGTACGTGCTGCTGGGTTCCGACAGCGGCCGCGCCATGCTGTCCACTGTGCGCACGGTGATCGTCGACGAGATCCACGCGGTGGCCGGCAGCAAGCGGGGCAGCCACCTGTCGCTGAGCCTGGAGCGGCTGGCCGCGCTGCGCCAGGTGCCGCCGGTGCGGGTCGGCCTGTCGGCGACGCAGAAGCCGCTGTCGGTCGTGGCGCAGTTCCTGGCCGGTGCCGGGCGGCCCTGCTCAGTGGTCGACGTGGGCCATGTGCGGGCCCGCGACCTGGGCCTGGAACTGCCGCCGGTACCGCTGGAAGCGGTGATGCCGAACGAAGTGTGGGAGCGCGTCTACGACCGGCTGGCCGAGCTGTCGGTGCTGCACCGGACCACGCTGGTGTTCGTCAACACGCGGCGCATGGCCGAGCGGATGGCGCGGCACCTGGCCGACCGCCTGGGCGGCGAGCACGTGGCGGCCCACCATGGCAGCCTGGCGAAGGAATACCGGCTCGATGCGGAGCAGCGGCTGAAGCGGGGCGACCTGCGCATGCTGGTCGCCACCGCGTCGCTGGAACTGGGCATCGACATCGGCGACGTCGACCTGGTCTGCCAGATCGGTTCGCCGCGCAGCATCGCCGCGTTCCTGCAGCGCGTCGGCCGTTCCGGCCACCACGTGGGCGGCCTGCCGAAAGGCCGGCTGTTCCCCACCTCGCGCGACGACCTGGTCGAATGCACCGCCCTGCTCGACTGCGTGCGCCGCGACGAACTCGATACGCTGCACGTCCCGGTTGCCCCGCTCGACGTGCTGGCGCAGCAGATCGTGGCCGAGGTGGGCAGCCGGGAGTGGCACGAGGATGCGCTGTTCGACCTGGTACGGGGGGCGATGCCGTATGCCGCGCTGGCCCGCGACCGCTTCGACGCCGTGCTGCGCATGCTGACCGAAGGCTTCAACAGCCGGCAGGGCGTGCGCGGCGCGTACCTGCACCGCGACGCCGTCAGCGGCACGGTGCGCGGCCGGCGCGGCGGGCGGCTGACGGCCGTCACCTCGGGCGGCGCGATTCCCGACAATGCCGATTTCACGGTGCTGCTGGAACCGGGCGGCCAGAACGTGGGCACCGTGCACGAGGATTTTGCGGTGGAGAGCCTGGCCGGCGACGTGTTTCAGCTCGGCAACACCTCGTACCGCATCGTGCGCGTCGAAGCGGGCAAGGTGCGCGTCGAGGATGCCCGCGGCGCGGCGCCGAATATCCCCTTCTGGCTGGGCGAGGCGCCGGGCCGCAGCGACGAGCTGTCGCTGGGGGTGGCGCGCCTGCGCGGCGAAATCGACCGGCTGCTGGGCGAGAAGGAGGACGGCGAGGAGGCGATCGAGCATGCCATCGGCTGGCTGTATGAACACCTGGGCCTGGGCGACGATGCGGCGCGCCAGGTCGTCGAGTACCTGGCCCGGGCCCGCGCCGCGCTGTCCGCACTGCCCACCCGCGACACGCTCGTCATGGAACGCTTCTTCGACGAATCGGGCGGCATGCAGCTGGTGCTGCATGCGCCGTACGGCAGCCGCATCAACCGGGCCTGGGGCCTGGCGCTGCGCAAGCGCTTCTGCCGCACCTTCAATTTCGAACTGCAGGCCGCGGCCACCGAGGATGCGATCGTGCTGTCGCTGTCGGAAAGCCACAGTTTTCCGCTGGACGAAGTATGGCGCTACCTGCGCTCGGCAAGCGCGGAGCACATCCTGATCCAGGCGCTGCTCGACGCGCCGCTGTTCAACGTGCGTTGGCGCTGGAACGCCACGACGGCACTGGCCCTGCCCCGCTTCGCCGGCGGGCGCAAGGTGGCGCCGCAGCTGATGCGGATGAAAAGCGACGACATGCTGGCCGCCGTCTTCCCCGATGGCGCGGCGTGCCTGGAAAACATCGTCGGCGAGCGCGAACTGCCCAGCCACCCGCTGGTGGACCAGACGGTCGACGATTGCCTGCACGAGGCGATGGACAGCGAAGGCTGGCTGGCGCTGCTGCGGCGCATCGAGGCGGGCGACGTGCGGCTGCTGTCGCGCGACCTGCCGGCGCCGTCGCCGCTGGCGATGGAAATCCTCAATGCCCGCCCCTACGCCTTCCTCGACGACGCGCCGCTGGAAGAACGCCGCACCCAGGCCGTGCTGAACCGCCGCTGGACCGATCCGGCGTCCACCGACGATCTCGGCGCGCTCGATGCCGGCGCCATCGGCGCGGTGGCCG
The DNA here is from genome assembly GCF_014192225.1 of Pseudoduganella umbonata. GTDB lineage: Bacteria > Pseudomonadota > Gammaproteobacteria > Burkholderiales > Burkholderiaceae_D > Rugamonas > Rugamonas umbonata. The sequence goes on from NZ_JACHXS010000003.1 coordinate 174,259, forward strand.
AGGAAGCGTGGCCGCGCCCGCGCAATGCCGATGAAATGCATGAAGCACTGGTGGCGCTGGCCTGTATCACGCGCGACGAAGCTGCCGCCAACGAAGGATGGCAGGACTGGATCGACGCGCTGGTGAAAAGCGGCCGGGCCACGCGCCTGACTGGCGGCGGCGCCGATTGTTACGTGGCGCTGGAACGGCTGGCCTGCCTGCAGGCCGCTTACCCGGATGCCGTCGCCACGCCGCCGCTGGCGATCCCCGAGCGCCTGGTGGTGGATGGCGACGATGCCTGGACGCGCGACGCCGCGCTGGTCGAACTGCTGCGCGCGCGGCTGTCCGGCTTCGGGCCGCAGACCGTTGCCGCCATCGCCGCGTCGCTGGGCCTGCCGGACAGCACGGTGACGATCGCGCTGGCGGCGCTGGAAAGCGAAGGCTACGTGATGCGGGGCCGGTTTACGCCCGGCGCGGTGGATGAACAATGGTGCGAACGGCACCTGCTGGCGCGCATCCACCGCTACACCATCAAGAGCTTGCGGCGCGAGATCGAGCCGGTGGAGCGGCAGGATTTCATGCGCTTCCTGTTCGAATGGCAGCATGTCGGCGAGGACACCCGGCTGCAGGGCAGCGATGCGCTGCCGCAGGCGCTGGCCCAGCTGGAAGGCTATGAAGCGGCCGCCGGCGCGTGGGAGAGCGAGATCCTGGCGACCCGTGTCAGGGAATACTCGATGCTGTGGCTCGACGACCTGTGCCGCGCCGGGCGCATCGTGTGGACGCGCGTCGGCGCGCCGACCAGCGCCAGCGGCGGCCCGGTGCGCGGCACGCCGCTGGTGCTGCTGCCGCGCCGGCAACTGGCCTTGTGGCACGCGCTGCCGGCGGTCGCCACCGAAGTACAGGTATCGTCGCGCGCGATGCGCGTGCTCGATGCGCTGCGCGCCCACGGCGCGATGTTCTTCGACGAGCTGGCGCACGACGCGCGGCTGCTGGGCGCCGAACTGGAAGATGCGCTGGGCGAACTGGTCGCCACCGGCCTCGTCAACGCCGACAGCTATGCCGGCCTGCGCGCAATGCTGGTGCCGGCCAACAAGCGCAACACGATGGACCGCAAGCGCCGCCGCGGCGCAGGCCCGACGATGGAGGAAGCGGGCCGCTGGGCGCTGGTACGCCGCGCCGACGGCGTGGCGATCGCCGAACGGGGCGCTGCCGCCGACCCGGGTCCCCGTCCTGCGCCGGCGCGGCGCCCGCGCACCGAGCCGGCAACGCTGGAACACATCGCGATGACCTTGTTGCGCCGCTACGGCGTGATGTTCTGGCACCTGCTGGAGCGCGAGGCGGGGTGGCTGCCGGCGTGGCGCGAACTGCTGCCGGTGTACCACCGCCTCGAAGCGCGCGGCGAGATCCGCGGCGGGCGCTTCGTGGCCGGGCTGTCCGGCGAACAGTTCGCGCTGCCCGAAGCCATCCCGCTGCTGCGCGAGATGCGGCGCCGGCCTCACGACGGCGCGCTGGTGGCGGTGTCCGGCGTCGACCCGCTGAACCTGTGCGGCATCCTGCTGCCCGGCGACAAGGTCCCCGCCCTGGCCGGCAACCGCGTGCTGTTCCGCGACGGCGCCCCCGTCGCCACGCTCATTGCGGGAAAATTCGCCTACCTGCAGTCTCCCGATCCCGCCGAACGCGAGATGCTGCACGCCCGGCTGGTCGCGCAGAGGTAAGCGCACCGATAAGCGCATAAGCAGTCGTTATGCAGATGTCGCAGATAGCGGCCGAGCAGCAGTGGACTGTCCCCGCATGGGGACTGTCCCCGGTTTTTTGCGGACGTCGGCGTAATACAGACAAAAACCGGGGTCCGGGACCTGGTGTCGGACACCGGCTTCATGGTGTCGGACACCGGTTTTCCAGCGTGGAGGTTCCCACATGCCGGCAAAAAACCGGTGTCCGACACATGAATGTGTCCGACACCAGCGGCACATCCTCCTCTGCGACTCATCCCCCACCCGGCTGACTACAAGCAAAAATCGCATCCCGCAACCACCGGTGCCCCGGATCGTCATCCCGCCGCGCATGCCACGCCTGCTGGTACGAAAAACTGGGCAGCGCGAACGGCGGCTTGAACCGCCGCAGCGCCTTGTGCGACGCCATCGCGCCGCTGGTGCGGCTGGCGGCGGTCAGGATCAGGTCGGTACCGGCAATCAGCTCCACCGCGGCGCTCCAGTGCGGCAGCGCGACGGCGATGTGGCGCTGCAGGCCCAGTTCGCCGAGGGCACGTTCGATCTCGTCATGCGAGTCGGGCCGCAGCGCCAGCTTCACGTGCGGGCGGCGCAGGAACTCGTCCAGCGTTAGCCCGCCCTTGGGCGGCAATGTGGACTTGTCCGCCAGGCTGATGAACTCCTCGGCAAACAGGTCCTGCACGTGGATCGTATCGGGACGGTCGGGAAAGATGCCGAGCGCCACGTCGACTTCGCCATCGACGAGCTGGGCCAGCATCGCATCCCGGCTGGCCTGGCTGACCGCCAGGTCGATACCCGGCGCATGGCGGCGCACGTAACGCACCAGCGGTGGCAGGATCAGGCGCGCCGAGTAGTCGGACAGCGTGAGCCGGAAGCGCCGCTGCGCCGCGGCCGGATCGAACTGCTGCGCGGCCAGCAGGCCATTCAGCGTGCCCAGTGCCTCCGCCAGCGGTTCGATCAGCGACAGGGCGCGCGGCGTCAGCGCCATCTGCCCGTCGCGGCGCACCAGCAGCGGGTCGTCGAAGTGCGCGCGCAGCTGTGCCAGCCCATGGCTGACCGCCGGCTGGCTCTTGTGCAGCCGCAGCGCGGCCCGCGTGACGTGCTTCTCCGCCAGCAGCGCGTGCAGCGTCAGCAGCAGGTTCAGGTCGATACGCCGCAGCTCATCCATTGCAATCATCCATCGCAACCGTCCATCGCAGTCAAACCGAAAATATTATTCATGCGACGAATAGTACACGTGCACCAGAACGATTTCCATCGATCCCGCGCATGCGCGACACTGGGCCCATGAATACCAGGACCGCCTTCCTCGCCCTCCTTCCCGTTGCCGTCGCCCTGCTGGCCGGCGCGGCACTGCCGTTCCAGGACGCCGCCACGGGCGCCGCGCCGGGCCACCCGCCGTGGGGCACCGTCGTCTCGCTCGCCGCCGGCGGCATCATCGCCCTGGCGGTCGCACTGCTGCTGCGCCTGCGCACCGGGGCACCGCCGCCGCGGTAACGACAAGTCTGGCCCCGGGCCGCATGCCTGGCTTACACTGGCGGAATCGTCAACGACAGGAACGCCACATGCCCGACTGGTCCGCAGGCTATGTATCCGACATCGGCTACACGTACGGCGTGTATCCGGAGCTGAACCCGCTGCGCGTGCGCCTGGCGTTCCTGAACGCCGGGCTGGTGTTCCCGGAGCAGGGGCACGCGTGCGAACTGGGCTTCGGGCAGGGCGTCAGCGTCAACGTGCATGCGGCGGCATCGGCCACGCAATGGCACGGTACCGACTTCAACCCCGTGCAGGCCGGCTTTGCCCGCGAGCTGGCCGCCGCGTCGGGCGCCGACGCCCACCTGGGCGACGCATCGTTCGCCGAATTCTGCGCCCGCCCCGACCTGCCCGACTTCGACTTCATCTGCCTGCACGGCGTGTGGAGCTGGGTGTCGGACGAGAACCGGCACGTGCTGGTCGATTTCGTGCGCCGCAAGCTCAAGGTCGGCGGCGTGCTGTACATCAGCTACAACACGCAGCCGGGCTGGGCGGCACTGAGCCCCGTGCGCGAGCTGATGACGCGCCACTACGCGACGATGACGGTGCCCAGCGCCGACATCGGGCAGCGCATCGGGCAGGCGCTGGGTTTCGCCGACGCGCTGCTGGCCACCGATCCCGGCTTCGTGCAGGCCAATCCGCACATACCGGCCCGGATGGAACTGCTGAAGGCATCGAGCACGGCCTACCTGGCCCACGAATACTTCAACCGCGACTGGCAGCCGATGTCGTTCCCCGCGCTGGCCGACTGGCTGGCGCCGGCCAGGCTGGATTTCGCCTGCCCGGCCACGTACGTCGAGCATATCGACAGCGCCATCGTCACGCCGGAGCAGGCCCGCTTCCTGCAGGGCGTGACCGACCCGGCACTGAAGCAGATGGCGTTCGACTTCATGATCAACCAGCAGTTCCGGCGCGACTACTGGGTGCGCGGGGCGCGCCGGCTGGCGCCGCTGGAACGCGCCCGGCTGCTGCGGGGCCAGCGGGTGGTGCTGGTGATGGCGCCGGACGACGTGGCCTACACCGTCAAGGCCGGGCAGATCGAAGTGGGCCTGAACGAAGCGATGCACCGCCCCGTCATCGAAACGCTGGCCGATCACCTGCCCCGCACGATCGGCGAGCTGGAAACGGCCTGCGCGGCGGCCGGGCTGACGGCCGTGCAGACCCAGCAGGCCGTGTTCCAGCTGGCCGGCACCCAGCAGGTGCAGCCCGCGCAGGACGACGCGGCCATCGAACGGGCATTGCCGGCCTGCCGCCGGCTGAACGAACACCTGCTGGCGCTGGCCGAACATCGCGGTGACATCCATTACCTGGCTTCGCCCGTCACCGGCGGCGGCATCCCGGTACCGCGGCTGCACCAGCTGTTCCTGCTCGGCCAGGCGCGCGGCCACGGCCAGGCCGGAGAACTGGTCGCGTTCGCGATGGCGCTGGGCGCCGGGCGGGACTTGCGGCCGGTGCACGGCGAGGCGGCTGCCACGGTGGACCAGCAGGTCGCGCTGCTCGAACGGCAGGCCGCCGCATTCCTGCAGCGACGGCTGCCGGTGCTGCAAGCACTGGCGGTGGTATCCTGAGCGGCACCATGAGCACTCCGACCTTCTGGCGCGACGACGCCCTGCCCTTCCTCGAAGCGCGCGCCATCGCGGACGGCCGCGGCATCTGCTACGCGAAGCACTCGCATGAAACCTTCTCGATCGGGTCGATTACGGGCGGCGAGAGCGTCTACCTGAACGGCCGCGTGCGCGAGCACGTGGGGGCAGGCACCGTGGTGCTGATGAATCCCGGCGACGTCCATGCCTGCAATCCGCTGGGCGAACAGCCATGGTCGTACCGCATGTTCCATGTCGACAGCCGCTGGCTGGCGGCGGCGCAGGGCCGCGATGCCTTCCAGCCTTACGCCGCGGCGGCCAGCCACGCTCCCGGGCTGTTCGCGCGGCTCGAAGCGCTGTACGCGACCTGCATCGACGCGGCCGCCGGCACGCTGGAAAAGCACGGTGCGGCACTCGACTTCTTCACATCCATGCACGACACGCTGCAGCCGGCACCGGCCGCGCCGCTGCCGGATCACCAGGTGCGGCGCGCCGCGGAATACCTGCGCGCGCACCGCGCCGGCAACCCCACGCTGGACGACCTGTGCGGCGCCACGGGACTGTCGCCGTCCTACCTGATCCGCGCGTTCAAGGCCCGCTACGGCATGACGCCGCATGCCTGGCTGGTCGACTGCCGCATCCAGTACTGCCGCGAGCAGCTGCGGCGCGGCAGGCCGATCGCCGACGTGGCGCTGGAGGCCGGCTTCGCCGACCAGGCCCACCTGCAGCGTGCGTTCAAGCGCCACGTGGCGGCCACGCCGGGCCAGTACCGCAAGGTGCGCTAGCCGTCAGTCGCTGGTTGTCGATCGCACATGATCAATCCGCCAGCAGCAGCCAGGCCGCGCTGCCGGCCAGCAGCAGCGCCATCGCCCGGTTGAGCAGCCGCACACGCGCCGCATTGGCCAGCCAGCCGCGCAGCGCCGTTCCCGCCCACGCCCAGCAGAAGATCGACAGCCAGCAGACCACGAAGTAGATGGCGGCGAAAATCCACACGAGCGCGCCGCCGCCATCGGCCGCGTACGCACCCATGCCGGAGACGGCGGCCAGCCAGGCCTTCGGGTTCAGCCACTGCATCGCCGCGCCGGCCAGCAGCGACGGCCCGCGCGCGGCGCCGTCGAACGACAGTTCGCCATCGTCGGCCGCCAGCCGCCACGCCAGCCAGAACAGGAAGGCGATGCCGGCCCAGCGAACGCCGGCGACCAGTCCAGGCCACCGTTCGACCAGCTGGTAAAGGCCCAGCCCGACCAGCAGCAACAGCACGGTGAACCCGATCGTGGCGCCGCTGACGTGGCGCATGCTGGCGGCCAGGCCGTGGCGGGCCCCGGCGCCGAGCGCCACGATGTTGACGGGGCCGGGCGTGATCGAAGAGGCCAGCGCGAAGGCGGCCATCGACAGATAAAGAGTCATGCGAAGCGCTCCTGGATCGAAAGAAGCGCCACGATAGCGGCCCGGCGTGCTCCCGTATTGAACGGAATTGCCCTCGCGAGCAGCTTACGTCGCCGGCACGGCGCCCAGCGCCCTGCGCACGGCTGCGCCCAGCTCGGCGATCAGGAACGGCTTGCGCAGGATTTCCACGCCACCCGCGGCATCCCGGATCGCATCCATGTCGGCATAACCCGTGGCCACCACCACCGGCAGGCCGGCGAAGCGGGCCCGCGCCTGCCGCGCCAGCTCGGCACCGGTCATGCCCGGCATCAGGTAGTCGGTCACCAGCACGCCGGGCGGCCCGTGGGCCAGCGCGTCGAGCCCGGCGGCGCCGTCGGGTGCCTGCTCGACCTCGCAGCCCAGCAGCGCCAGCGCATCGACCATGCAGGCGCGCACGAAGGCATCGTCCTCGACCACCAGCACCTTCAAGCCGGCCAGCTGCGGCTCGTGCCCGGCCGTATCCACCTCGGGCACGTCGCCGGCGCCGGCGGCCGGCAGCCACATCTCGACCGTGGTGCCCTGCCCCGGCATGCTCTCCACGCGCGCGATGCCGCCCGACTGCCGCGCCATGCCATACACCTGGGACAGGCCCAGGCCGGTACCCTTGCCCACCGGCTTGGTCGTGAAGAACGGCTCGAACACACGGGCGGCGATGTCCGCGCTCATGCCGGGGCCGTTGTCGGACACGGCCAGGCGCACGTAGGCGCCGGCGGCACTGTCCGGCAGCAGGCCTTGCGGCGGCCGCGGCCGCGAGGCGTGCAGCACGATGCGCCCGCCCCCGGGCATCGCGTCGCGGGCGTTGATGACGAGGTTCAGCAGCGCCATCTCGATCTGGCTGGTGTCGGCCAGCACGGCATTGGTTCCCGATGCAACGCCGGTGACGAATTCGAAGGTATCGCCCAGCAGCGGGCGGGCCATCTGCAGCACGGACTCGAACAGCCCCATCACCGGCAGGGGCCGCAGGTCCAGCGTCTGGTTGCGGGCAAACGCCAGCAGCTGCGCAGTCAGCCTGGCGCCCCGTTCGCACGCCGCCTTGGCCGTTTCGGCACGGCGCCGCACTGCGGCATCGGTGCTGGTGAGCAGGATCAGCTCCATGCTGCCCTGCACGACATTGAGCAGGTTGTTGAAGTCGTGCGCCACGCCCCCTGTCAGCTGCCCCAGCGATTCCATCTTCTGGTACTGCAGCATGGCTTGCTGGGCCTTCTCGCGCTCGATCACCTCGGCGGTCAGCCGGTCGTTGGCTTGTGCCAGCGCGCGCGTGCGCTCGTCCACCCGGGTCTCCAGCGTGGCATTCAGCGCGGCCAGCTCGTCCGACACCCGCTGGCGGTCGGCCAGCACGGCGCGCGCCTGGTACTGGCGATGCCGGGCCCGCAGCGCCGCGCCGGTGGCGCTGCCGAGCGTGTCCGCGCTCAGCGGGCGCTCCAGCAGGATCACGTTGCCCAGCGCGGAAAACAGCGCGCCCGCGCGGCTGGAGCCCGGCCCCAGCCGCCGCGACAGCAGCACGATGAACGGAAAGTCCGACCACGGCTCCTGCGCCGCCAGCCAGTCGTGCAGCGGCGCCAGGTCGGCGCCATGCAGCGCCTCGTCGGTAACGATCGCCGTCGCGGCGCCGGCCATGACGCAGGCGGCCAGCGCACCGAAATCGGCCACGGTTTCGCAGCGCACCCCGTGGCGGACGATGACACCGGCAATCACTTCGGCGTCCCGTCCGCGCGGGGCGAGTACGAGCACCCGTGCTTCGGCCGCCTCAGCCCCGGACATCGGCGGCCGACATCATCGCGGTATCCCCGCGGTAGCTCGGTAATCCCGTCAGCACGCCTTCGAAACCGACCAGAGGCGCGCCGATGCCGATGCCCTGGCTGTGCAGCGCCAGTTCGTGGATCGTCAGCGCGTGGCTGGCGGCGCGGCTTTTCACCACCGTGATGGCGCGCCGCAGCATGCCGCCGGCCTCGAAGAAGCGCATCAGCAGCGTCGAGTCGCTGAGGTAGCTGAGGTCGACTTCGCGCTCCATCTGCCCCACCAGGCCGTGCTCGCCCAGCACCAGCATCGTCGTCACGCCCTTCTGGTTCAGGTAAGCCAGCAGTTCGTGCATCTGCAGCGTCAGGTACTGCTCGCCGGGCATGGCCTGCAGGTAAGCGTTCAGGCTGTCGATGGCCATGAAGGTCACGCCGCCGGTTTCCACCGCGTCGCGCAGCATCTGCGCGAACTCGCCCGGCGACAGTTCGGCCGGGTCGACGTGGCGCAGCGTCATCTGGCCGCTGGCCAGGTGCGGCGCCACGTCCATGCCCAGCGCCGCGCTGCGCGCCAGGAAGGTGCCCATGCCTTCGTCGAACAGGTAGAACGCGGCTTTCTCGCCCCGCTCCAGCGCGGCCAGCATGCAGCGCATGGTCACGGTGGTCTTGCCGACACCGGACGGCCCCACGATCAGCGTGTTGGTCCCGGCAACCAGGCCGCCGCCCAGCAGCGTGTCCAGCCCGTCGTTGCCCGTGGGGCGCGCGACCGGCGTGAAGGCGCCGGCATGCTCGGCCGCCACCAGGCGCGGGAACATGCGGATGCCGCCCTTGTCCAGCACGTAGTCGTGGTAGCCGCCGCGAAACTGGATGCCGCGCATCTTGATGATGTTGACGCGGCGCCGCTCCTTGCCGAATTCCTGGGCGATCTGCTCCAGGCTGATGACGCCGTGCGAAATGCTGTGCAGGTGCTGGTCGGCCTGGTTGGTCTTGTCGTCCAGCAGCAGTACGGTGCACGCGCGCGCCGAGAAAAACTGTTTCAGGGCCAGGATCTGCCGGCGGTAGCGCAGCGGATTCTGCGCCAGCAGCCGCAGTTCGGACAGGCTGTCGAACACCACCCGCGCCGGGCGCACCCGGTCCACCCGGTCCAGCACACCCTTGGTGGTTTCGCCCAGCTCCACCTCGGCCGGATGCAGGATCGACTGCTGCGCGTCCGGATCGAGCGCGACTTCGTCGGCCAGTTCGAACAGGTCGATGCCGTCCAGCGACCAGCCATGGCTTTCCGCCACGGCATCGAGCTCGTCGGCCGTCTCCGACAGGGTGATGTACAGCCCCGCTTCGCCCCTGGCCCGGCCGTCGAGCAGGAACTGCAGGCCGAGCGTCGTCTTGCCGGAGCCGGGCGAACCCTCGACCAGGTAGACGCGTTCCGCGGTCAGCCCGCCGCACAGGATGTCGTCGAGGCCGGGAACGCCGGTGGAAACGCGGCGTGCCGGCTTGCGGGCCGCGCGGCGCGAAGCTGGAGGTGAGGAAGCGGGAGGTGTAGTCATTCTGGTCATCCGGGCTGATACCGACAGGCCAATTATATGGCAGGGCAGCAAATTGGCGCGGCCGACAGGCTGCAGGCCCCTGCTGCACGGTTGACAAGACGTTGGCGCCGATATAACGCCGCACCGCCGATCTGTTGTTCTGGCGACGCAGTGGCTCGTGAAATGCATGCCGCGACGCCCCGCCACACGCGTGCAGGCCGGGAACGAGGCTAACATTGCCGCCTGGATATACGGCACGCGGTATCGGCATGCCGCCCCCGGCTCTCGGAGAAATTCACATGAAGAAACGCGCATGAAACTGGCAACCATCAACCCGGCACGGGGCGCGCTGTCGCTGAATGCCCGCATCAGCCTGGCGGCGTCGGCGCTCGTCATCGTCAGCCTTGCCATCACCGCGACGGTGACCGGCATCCGCGGCCGCGACACGGCGCACGACGCGGCCATGCACCTGGCCCGCACCACCGCTGCCGAAGCGGCCGCCGCGCTGCAAGGCCGCCTGGGCGGCAACATGGCCGCCGTGGCCACGCTGGCCGGTGGGCTGCGCAACACGCTGGCCGACGGCCCGGCGCTGAACCGGGACCAGGTCGACAACCTGACGAAGGCGGTGCTGCTGGGCACCGAGGACCTGGTCGGCGTGTCCGCCACGATGGAGCCGGATGCGCTCGACGGCAGGGATGCCGAGTTTGCCGGCCAGGGCCCGCGCTTCGACGCGAGCGGCCGCCACATGCCGTATTTCACCCGCGCGGCGAACGGCGGCGTTTCCGTCGAACCGATCGTGTTCGTCGCCACGCCGGGCGGCAACGACTGGTACGACGTGCCGAAAAACACCGGCAAGCGCTATTTCTCGGAACCGTATTCCTACCCGGTCAACGGCAAGGATGTGCTGATCGCATCGATGGTCACGCCGATCATGGTCGAGGGCAAGGCACGCGGCGTGGTCACCGGCGACTTCATGCTCACCAAGCTGTCCGGCATCCTGGCCGGCATGCAGACCATGGAGGGCGGCGAACTGGCGCTGGTCTCGCATGGCGGCCTGTACGCCAGCCATCCGGTGGCGGCCCGCAACGGTAAGCGCGCCGACGACCTGCCGGCCGCCGCGCTGGACGCCATCCGCGCCGGCAAGCCGTACGAGTACAGCGCCGGCGGCATCGTCCACCTGCTGCAGCCGGTGCGGCTGCATGACGATATCGCGCCGTGGTCGGTGCGGCTGTCGTTCCCGGAAAGCGTGGCCACGGCGCCGGCGCGCCAACAGCTGATGTATACGCTGCTGGCCTCCGCACTGTGCGCGCTCGTCGCCGCGGTCGCCATGGTCTGCGTGCTGCGCCGCCTGACCCGGCCGCTGCGCACGCTGGCGCGCACGATGACGCAACTGGCCGGCGGCAATGCCGACCTGTCGGCCCGGCTGGCCGTCAAGGGCAGCGACGAGCTGGCCGTGATCGCCACCGGCTTCAACGGCTTTGCCGCCAAGATCGAGCGCGTACTGGCCCTGGTGCGCGACAGCTCCGGCAGCGTGGCCACGGCCAGCGCGGAAATCAGCCGCGGCAACCTGGACCTGTCGGCCCGTACCGAGCAGCAGGCCAGCGCGCTGGAGGAGACGGCGGCCTCGATGGAGCAGTTGACGGGCAGCGTCCGCCAGAATTCCGACAACGCCGCGCAGGCCCGTCAGCTGGCGGCCAATGCGTCGGAGGTGGCGCGGCGCGGCGGCGCCGTGGTGGCCCAGGTGGTCGATACGATGGCGGCGATCGATGCGTCGTCGAGCAAGGTGGTGGACATCATCGCCGTGATCGACGGCATCGCGTTCCAGACCAATATCCTGGCCTTGAACGCGGCCGTGGAGGCGGCGCGCGCCGGCGAACAGGGCCGCGGTTTCGCGGTCGTCGCCAGCGAAGTGCGCACGCTGGCCCAGCGTTCGGCCAGCGCGGCGAAGGAAATCAAGGCGCTGATCGGCGATTCGGCGGCCCAGGTGCAGCGTGGCAGCCTGCTGGTCAGGGATGCCGGCGCGACGATGGACGGCGTGGTCGCCAGCGTGCGCCAGGTGGCCGACATCATTGCCGAGATCGCCGCTGCCGGCGCCGAACAGAGCGGCGGCATCGGCCAGGTCAACCAGGCCATCGTGCAGATGGATGGCGTGACGCAGCAGAACGCCGCGCTGGTCGAGGAAGCCGCCGCCGCCGCCGAAAGCCTGCAGCAGCAGGCCGACACGCTGGTGGCCCTGGTCGGCGAGTTCCGCATCGGCGCCTGACGGCGAGGCGGCGGGCGCCGATGCGCGCCTGGCCCGCCGAAACTGGTACAGTTGCGTTTTGGCATCACCGGAACCGCCGTACCCCATGAAAGTCGAAACCAAGCTCAAGCTCGCCGCCGCCTGCATCGTCGTCGTCATGTCGGCGATCGCCCTGCTCCCCCACTTCGTCACCGCCAGCGTGACGGAGGTGATGGCGGAACTGGATAAAGCGATCGCGCGCGAACGCGAGTACGGCGTGCTGCTCAATTACCTGAGCGATGCCGAAGCGGCCGAGCGCGGCTATGTGATCACGGGCCGGCAGGAATTCCTGGAGCCCTACCACGAAGCGTTGGCCGCGCTGCCGGCCGTCGGCAAGGCGCTGGGCACCGGCCCGATCCCCGCGGCGGAACAGAAGGCGCTGGAGGATATCGCCCGGCTCACGGCGGCAAAGACCGCCTACATGCGCGAGGTGGTGCGGGTGCGCTCGGCCGACGGCGCCGAGGCGGCCCGGGCGCTGGTCGACACCGGTCGCGGCAAGCAGTACATGGATGAGCTGAGAGTGCGCATCGGCGCCCAGGAAACGGCCTATGCGAATTACCGCGCGGGCTTGCGCGCCCAGCTTGCCGCCCGCTCCAGCCTGGCCGCGAACGTCACCAGCGTGGCCACCGCGATCGATATCGTGCTGCTGATCCTGGCGGGCCTGGCGGGCAACCGCGTGCTGACCCAGCGCCGCAAGGCCGAGCAGCATGCCAACGACATCTCGCGGCAGCTGCGGCTGACCGCCGACATCGCCGAGCGGCGCAATGTCCAGCTGCAGAGCGGCGGCGAAATGCTGCACGCGCTGGAACTGGCCGAAACCCTCGAGGAAGGCGCGCAGATCGTCGCGCTGTACTTCAGCCGGCTGCTGCCGGCACTGTCCGGCTCCATGTACCTGTACCGGCATTCGCGCGACATCCTCGAACGCAAGGCCACCTGGGGCCAGGCGCACGACCCGGACATCATCGAACCGCTCGACTGCTGGGCCCTGCGCAAGGGTACCCAGCATTTCACGCACGGCGACGAAGGCACGCTGGCCTGCCGCCACGTGGCGGAGTCCGGCGCGCGGCTGCCGCGCATCTGCGTGCCGCTGGTGACGCAGGGCAACGTGATCGGCTTCATCACCGCCGAAGGGATGGCGCTGGGCCAGGACGACAGCGCCACCGAACGCGCATGGATCATGCAGCTGAGCGAACAGGTGGCGCTGGCGCTGTCCAACGTCCAGCTGCGCGCGTCGCTGCGGCACCAGTCGGTGATCGATCCGCTGACCCAGCTGTACAACCGCCGCTACCTGGACGAAACGCTCAAGCGCGAACTGGCGCGGGCCGTACGCCGTGGCGCGCCGCTGGCCGTGATCATGCTGGACCTCGACCATTTCAAGCGCGTCAACGACACGTTCGGCCACGAGGCCGGCGACCTGCTGCTGCGCCACGTGGGCACCCTGCTGCTGCAGTCGATCCGCGGCAGCGACGTGGCATGCCGCTATGGCGGCGAAGAGCTGATTCTGCTGCTGCCGGACTGTTCGCTGGAGCATGCCACGGCCCGCGCCGGGCGGCTGCGGCAGCAGATCCGTGCGCTGAACCTGGCGGTCAACAAGGATGTGCTCACCGCTTCGGCCTCGTTCGGCGTGGCAGCCTATCCGGTGCATGGCGATACTCCCGAAGCGCTGCTGCAGGCGGCCGACGCGGCGATGTACGCCGCCAAGCACGGCGGGCGGGACCGGGTCGACGTGGCGCCGCTGCCGGCGCCGGTACCGGTCCAGTAACCGGCACAGGTACCGGCGCAGTTACCGAATCCACCACCTGCCGCGTGACGTGCGCGAGGACGCCGCGGGCATTGCTAAACTGTGGCTCAGTCAAGTAAGGCACACGCCACACGACAAGGCATACATGTTCGGAGACGCTCGCGTTGTACGCAGGATGGCCTCGCTCGGCACGCGCGCCCGCTGGGGCGGCGCCGTCCTGGTGGCGGTGCTGGCAGTGGCGCTGCAGATGCTGCAGTGGCGCTTCGACGGCGGCCGCGCGCCCTTCCTCGTGTTCTGCCCCTTCCTCGTGTTCGCGGCCGCCGCGTTCGACCGCGGCCCGGCCCTGCTGGTGTTTTTCACCGGCCTGGTGGCCGGCGCATGGATGCTCGAACCGGACGGTTCCCTGCCCGGCTGGGCCGGCAGCGACCCGGCGGCCGTCGCCGCGTACTCGCTGCTGGGCCTGCTATCGATCTACCTGGGCGGCCTGGGGCGGCTCTACGCCTGGCGCGCGCTGCGCGCCGAACAGGCGCTGGCCGACGAGCGCGTGGCGCAGAGCGAGGCGCAGCGCGACCACCTGTACCACCTGCTGCTGCAGGCGCCCGGTTTCGTGGTCATCCTGCGCGGCCCCGCGCACCTGATCGAACTGACCAACACGGATTTCGACGCGCTGGTCGGCCGCGGCGGCCTGGTCGGCACGCCGTTCGCCGGCGCCGTGCCGGAACTGGCGTCGGCCCACCTGGTGGCCCAGCTCGACGCGGCGTTTCGCAGCGGCACGTCCTATGCGGCGCGGGAAACGCCGGTACATGTCGGCACCGGTGCCAGCCCGGCGGACCGGCTCCGCTACATCGACTTCGCGCTGCAGCCGATCGGCGACAACGGCCGGCCGACCGGCGTCTTCCTGTCCGGCGTCGACGTCAGCGAGGCACGCCGCGCGCGCGAAGCGCTGCTGCTGAACGAGGAACGCCTGAAGGAGGGCCTGATGGCGGCGCGCATGGCGGTCTGGGAATTCGACCTGCCGCGCAACGAGGTACTGTTTTCCGACAGTGCCGTGTTCCTGTTCGGCGCCTCGCTAGACGTGTTGCGCCAGCCATGGCACCTGATCCACCCGGACGACCTGCCCCGCGTGCTGGAAGCGCGCGCGGCCGCGATCGCCCGGCGCGGCGACTACCAGATGATCATACGGGCCCGGCGGGCCGACGACGGTTCCGCCCTGTGGCTCGACCTGCGCGGCCGCTGCATCGTCGGCGCCGACGGCGAGGTGCGCAAGCTGCGCGGCGTGACGCTGGACGTGACGGCACGCGAGGTGGCCGAGCAGGGATTGCGCACGGCCGAGCGGCGCAAGGACGAATTCCTGGCGATGCTGGCACATGAGTTGCGCAATCCGCTGGCGCCGATCAGCGCCGCGGCCACGCTGCTGCAGCGCGGCATCGCCCAGCCGGCGCAGGTGGCCATGGCCGCCGCCATCGTGGCGAGGCAGTCGGCCCACCTGTCGCGGCTGGTGGACGACCTGCTCGACGCGGCACGCATCAGCCGCGGCAAGGTCGAACTGGTGCCGCGCGCGTTCGACCTGCGCGACGCCGTGCGCGACGCGCTGGAACAGGTCCATCCGCTGCTGGCCGCCCGGCACCACGCGCTGGAGGCGGCACTGCCGTCCGGGCCCGTGGGCGTGGATGGCGACCGCGCGCGCCTGACCCAGGTGGTGGCCAACCTGCTCAGCAATGCGATCCGTTTCACGCCGGCGGGCGGCCGGATCGGCGTCGAACTGGCCATTGTCGACAGCGGCGGCGGCAGCGGGGACGGCGCCGGCCACGCGCAACTGACCGTCAGCGACAATGGCTGCGGCATTTCAGCCGATCTGCTGCCGCACGTGTTCGGGCTGTTCACGCAGGGGGAGCGCGGCGCCGACCGTTCGCAGGGCGGCCTGGGCATCGGCCTGGCGATCGTTTCCGGCCTGGTGGCGCTGCATGGCGGCACGGTGCACGCGGCCAGCGACGGCCCGGGACGCGGCGCCCGCTTCACCGTCACGCTGCCGGCCATCGCGCTGCCGCCGCCGCCCGCCGCCGCGGTTGCGCCGGCCGTGGCGGCAAGATCGCTGGACCTGCTGCTGGTGGACGACAACCGCGATGCCGCCGATACGCTGGCGATCCTGCTGCGCGGCGCCGGGCACCGCTGCGACACCCGCTACGATGCGGAATCGGCGCTGGCCGCGGTCCGCGCGGCGCAGCCCGACGCCTGCATCCTCGACATCGGCCTGCCGGGCATGGATGGCTACACGCTGGCGCGCGAGATCCGCGCCATTGCCGGCGACCGCGCGGGCGGCCGGGCCGGCGATCCGGAGCGCAGGGGCATCGTGCTGTTCGCGCTGAGCGGCTACGGCCGGGCGGAGGACCGTGAGCAGGCCGCGGCAGCCGGTTTCGACCGGCATTTCGTCAAGCCGGTGGCGCCGGACGAGCTGCTCGGCGCCCTCGCCGCCGCATCTGCCGCGTCCGGAGCGGCGACTGCCAGCGCGGCCGGCGGACGCTGACGCGCACCGCTTGCCACATGGACGGCGTACAGGCTCCTGCCCGGCTACAATGCGCCATGTACCGTTTGCTACCCGCCCTCCTCCCGGCACTCCTTTGCACCATCGCTGGCGGTGCCACGGCCGCGCCGCTGCGCGTCGGCGGCTTCGTCGTGGCGCCGCTGGTACTGGGCGAGCCCGACAAACCGCTGCGCGGCGCGCTGCGCGATTTCCTGGAACGCGAAGTGGTGCCGGGCGGCGTCGCCATGCGGTGGATGTCGACTAGCTCGCTGCCGGATGGCATCGCCGCCCTGCGGGAAGGGACGCTCGACATCGTGCTGGTAGCAAGCGGCCAGGCCGCGCGCCAGGCCGGCACCGCCACGTCCAGCTTTACCTACCTGTACACCCGGCCGAACCTTGCGGTCCGCGAGGACTTCCCGCTGCGCACCGTGCGCTCGCTGGACCAGCTTGCCGGCATGCGGATCGGCTGGGTCGCCGGGGCCGCCCTGTCGCCGCGACTGAAAGAGGCCGGCGCCACGTGGCGCCGCGCGGCGGGCCATACCTGGCAGCTGGAGAACCTGCGCCTGGTCCAGGCCGGGGAGATCGACGGGGCCTACTTCGAGAACGAATATTCGCCACGCTACCTGGCCCACGTGGGCGGCATGCCGCTCCGCGTCGTGCGCCTGCCGATGCCGCCGCGCGCCGTGTTCATGCTGTACTCGCTGAAGGCCGACAAGGCCGATATCGCCCGCTTCGACCGCGTGGCCGGCGAGGCGTTCGCGGGAAGCCGTTTCCGCGACTTCCTGGAACGGTACACCGCGAGCGGCGTGCCGCGCCCCCGTTGAGCGAGCCTCGCCTTATGCGCAGCGGACTGGCGCAGGCCGTCCTGGTCAGGATGCCGGCGACGCTCCTCCTCGCCCTGGCAGGCGCCTGGGGCCTGCTCGCGCTGCATTTCCAGTTGCCGCGCCTGCCGGCCGCCGCCGCCGGCACGGCGTGGTGCGGGCTCGGCATCGCCGCGGCAGTCGCCGTGTGGCGCCCGCCCGGCAGGCGCTGGCGGAACGGCATCGCGCTGGCCTGCGCGGTGGCCGCGGTGGCGATGGGCGCCTGGTGGCAGTCGGTCCGGCCTTCGCACGACAGGGCCTGGGCCGACGACGTCGCCCGCCTGCTCGACGCCGACGTGGACGGCAACCGCGTCACGCTGCGCAACGTGCGCAATTTCGACTGGGAGAGCGAAACGCGCTACACGCCGCGCTGGGAAACCCGCCATTACGACCTGGCGCAACTGGCATCTGCCGACCTGGTGCTGTCGTACTGGATGGGGCCGCACATCGCGCACACGCTGGTCTCGTTCGGCTTTGCCGATGGCCGCAAGCTGGTGTTTTCGCTGGAGATCCGCAAGGAACGGCACGAGGCGTTTTCCGCCGTCGGCGGCTTCTTCCGCCAGTTCGAGGAAGTCCTGGTCGCGGCGGACGAACGGGACATCGTGCGCACGCGCAGCAACGCGCGCGGCGAACAGGTCTACCTGTACCGGCTGCGCGCCACGCCGGCGCAGCTGCGCGCCGTGTTCCTCGGCTACCTGGCGCAGGCCGCGCAATTGCGCCACACGCCGGCGTTCTACAACACGCTGACCAGCAACTGCACCACCGTCGTCTTCGACCTTGCCCGGCAGATCGCACCCGGCCTGCCGCTCGACTACCGGCTGCTCGCTTCGGGCCATTTCGCCGAGTACGCGTACGACCAGGGCGCGCTGGTGCCGGGCTACCCGTATCGGGTGCTGCAGCAGCGCGGCTACATCAATCCGCGCGCGCTGCGCGCCGATACCGACGGCAGCGATTTCTCGCGGGCGATCCGGCTGGGGATTCCCGGCATGCAGCCCGGCGGAGAATGAGCGCTGCCGGTAGCTCCCGGCAATTTTAGTTCGTGCCAGGAACGTAGAAATATGACATGATGGCCGGTTATCGTCTTGCAAGCAACCCATGTCAACCACACCGCCATCCCCGCCCGCGGGCACGCCCGACAGCGCGAGCTCCGACATGCGCTTTCGTGCGGTGTTCGAGCAGGCGCCCGTCAGCATCCAGATCCTTGCGCCCGACGGCCGCACGCTGCGGGTCAACCAGGCCTGGGAAGACCTGTGGCAGATCCGCGAAGGCTCGGCGGTCAAGGCCCATGTGCTCAGTGCCGCCTACAACGTGCTGGAGGATCCGCAACTGGTCGGGCACGGCATCGCCGCCACGCTGCGGCGCGCGTTCGCCGGCGAATCGGTGGCGCTGCCGGCGATCCGCTACGACGTGGCCACGCTGGACGGCACGGGGCCGGCGCGCTGGGTGACCGCGCGGGCGCATCCGGTCAAGGATGCCGATGGCCGCGTCGTCGAGGTCATGCTGATCCACGAGGACATTACCGAGCGGCTCGCGGCGGAGCAGGCCCTGCACGACCAGGACCGCCGCAAGGACGAGTTCCTGGCGATGCTGGCCCACGAACTGCGCAATCCGCTGGCACCGATTTCCGCGGCGGCCGACCTGCTCCGGACGGTCGGCAGCGCCGACGAGCGGGTGCGCAAGGCCAGCGACGTGATCGCCCGGCAGGTACGGCACATGACCACGCTGGTCGACGACCTGCTCGACGTCTCGCGCGTCACGCGCGGCCTGATCCAGCTCGACCGCGCGATGGTGGACCTGGGGTCGATCGTCGCCAATGCCGTCGAGCAGGCGCGCCCGCTGATGCAGGCGCGCGGGCATGCGTTCGCCATCGAAGGCGGCGCCGGCACGCTGTGTGTCCACGGCGATGCCAACCGGCTCGTGCAGGTGGTGGTCAACCTGCTCAACAATGCAGCGAAGTACACGCCGCGCGGCGGACGGATCGCGCTGGCCTGCGTCCGCGAAGGCACGACCGTGGCCATCAGCGTGCGCGACAACGGCATCGGCCTCGACAACGCCCTGCTGCCCCATGTATTCGACTTGTTTACACAGGCGGAACGTTCGCCGGACCGCGCCCAGGGCGGGCTGGGCATCGGGCTGGCACTGGTGCGCAATATCGTCGCCATGCATGGCGGCCAGGTGACGGCCTACAGCGACGGGCCCGGCCGGGGCAGCGTGTTTACGGTGACGCTGGACTTGATGGCCGCGTAACGTACCCGGCGGGCTGCGGCAAGGCATTGCAACGCAGCCATGGAGATGTTGCCGGACGCCCTAGATGCAGGGCTCCTCGATCACCCTGCCATTCACCAGGTGCTTCGGGCAGCCTCCCGGCATCGGCAATGTCGGCGCACACACGCCCGGCAGCCGGGACGGCCGATCGGCTGGAACGCAGTCGCCCTGGCATTCGCTGTCGTCGGCGCAGGCTTTGCCACGGTCGCCTGTCCTGATGACGCAAAAATGGAACTGGCCCATCGGGTACAGGATCCATTCCCCGCCGCGTGCCATGCATTGCGCCTTGCTTCTCGGCGGTTCGGGCTTCGCTGGCTTGGCCGGCCCGCCGGCATTCGCGCTTGCCGCGACCATTGCCAGCACCGCAAGCACCCCCGGCAATAACGCATTGCGGCTTGCCATCCTCGTGATCTCCCTGGAATAGTGGATACGCGGCGATCCGCCGCGGGGCCGGCCGGATCAGATCCGGTATCCGCAGTGTAAGACCCGGTTTGCCATGACGGCAAGCGGCATGCCTACGTCCGGAACAGGTGCTGCTTGGCCTCCTGGCTGATCGCCACCGTGGCCGGGTGGCTCAGCCGCCGCTCGGTGGTGATCGCATAGACCTGGTCGACGACATCGCCCGCCTCGCCGAACTGCTCCACCCCGTACTGCTGGCAGATGTAGTCGGCCAGCACGCCGGGCGCGAAGAACAGCCCGGCGCCGGCCCGCCCGAACGCCTTCATCATCGCGCTGTCGTCGAATTCGCCGACGATGCGCGGGCGCACGCCCTGCTCCTCCAGCCACTTCAGCACGCGCGGCCGCGTGGCGAAATCCTCGCCGGGCAGCAGCATCGGCATCTTGTCCAGGCATTGCGGGAACGGCCCCTTCAGCCGCTCGCGGAACGCCGCCGCGCCGAAGATCTTCAGCACGCTCTCGCCCAGCAGGTGCGAAAAGCCGCGCACGGACAGGTGCGGCGGCATCGGCCGGTCGGCGATGATCAGGTCCAGCCGGTGCACCGCCAGCTCGCCCAGCAGCGTTGCCAGCCGCCCTTCCCGGCACACCAGGCGCACCGGCTCGGCCAGCGCCAGCGCCGGTGCCAGCACCTGGCTGGCTACCATCTTCGACACCGAGTCGGCGCAACCGACCAGGAAACGGGTGGCGTGCACCGATTCGTCGTGCAGCGCCTCGATCAGTTCGTCGCCGGTGCGGAAGATCGTGTCCGCATAGCTCAGCACGCGCGTGCCGGCCTCGGTCAGCTCCAGCGTGCGGCCGGTGCGGCGGAACAGCTCGACGCCCAGCGTGTCGGCGAATTCGGTCAGCTGGCCGGAAATCGATTGCGGCGTCAGGTGCAGCTGCTCGGCCGCGCGGGCGATCGTGCCGGTGCGCGCCACCATCCAGAAATATCGGAGATGCTTGTAGTTCAGGCTCATGGCTCGGTGTGTTGGTCAGGTGCACAAGGTGCGGGCGCCGGCTGCCGGTGCTGGCGCAAGCGTCGTCGCGTGTCGTCGAAGGTGCATTCGCGCAATTTGTCATTCTTAACAGGAAGTGTGAACGCCAAGGCAATTACTCGGTTTTTTCGATGTATCAGCAAAGTATATTCGATTTGTCCTTTGAATCGTACGCCGGTATCCTGCGTCCTATTGATATTCCATAAGGAGTTGGTCGAAATGACTGGACTTGAAAACATAGCCACACCCGGTATGTGGGCCGGATTCGTGGCCTTCGTGCTGGTGATGCTGGCACTGGACCTGTTTGTGTTTGGCGGCAACAAGGCACACAAGGTCAGCGTCAAGGAAGCCGCGGCCTGGTCCGGCGTCTGGGTGACGATGGCGCTGCTGTTCAACGCCGGCCTGTGGTGGCACCTGAAGGGTACCGTGGGCGAAGTGGTGGCCGACCAGAAGGCGCTGGAATTCCTGTCCGGCTACCTGATCGAGAAGGCGCTGTCGGTCGACAACGTGTTCGTGTTCCTGCTGATCTTCGGCGCGTTCCAGGTGCCGCCGCAATACCAGCGCCGCGTGCTGATCTACGGCGTACTGGGTGCGATCGTGATGCGCGCCATCATGATCCTGGCCGGTGCCTGGGTGGTGAAGGAATTCTCGTGGGTGCTGTACCTGTTCGGCGCGTTCCTGCTGTTCACCGGTATCAAGATGCTGATGGCCTCCGAGCAAGAGCCCGACGTGACGCAGAACCCGATCCTGAAGTTCGCCAAGCGCCACCTGCGCGTGGCCGACGACGAGCATGGCGAGAAGTTCATGGTGCGCCGTAACGGCCTGCTGTACGTGACGCCGCTGTTCCTGGTGCTGATTCTGATCGAGGTGACCGACCTGGTGTTCGCGGTGGACTCGATCCCGGCGATCTTCGCGATCACGACCGACCCGTTCATCGTGTTCACGTCGAACCTGTTCGCGATCCTGGGCCTGCGCGCACTGTACTTCCTGCTGGCCGACGTGGCGGACCGCTTCCACCTGCTCAAGTATGGCCTGGCGCTGGTGCTGGCGTTCATCGGTACCAAGATGCTGATCATGCCGTGGTACCACATGCCGGTCGAGGCTTCGCTGGTGACGGTGGCCTTCCTGATCGGTGCCAGCGTGGTGGCGAGCCTGCTGCTGCCGCCGAAGAAGAGCGACTGAGCCCGACAATGACTGACGGCGCGGCCCGATACGGGCTGCGCCACCGAACAAGGAACAAGAATGCGAACGTACGAAACCAATAGTCCGCGGGCCCGCGCCCGCCTCCTGGCCCTGTCGATGGTGGTCGACGGCCACCTCGATCCGGCCGAGCTGCAAATCCTGGAAGACGCGCCCGTGTTGCAAGAGCTGGACATCGACTGGACCCTGTTCAGCGAAGTGCTCGACGAACTGTGCCGCGACATGCTGGGCGGCACGGTGCGCAACGGCGCCGTCGAGATCGGACCCGACCTGCTGGACAGCCTGCTGGCCGACATCACCGACCCGGCCCTGCAGCGCAAGCTGCTGGTGGCGATGCTGAACATCGTCGAAGCGGACGAGCGCCTGGCGCACGGCGAGCGCCTGCTGGTCGCCCGCGCCGGCCAGCGCTGGGTGCCGGACAGCGCCGAAAGCGAGGCGGTGCCGGCGTAACGGCGCCGGTGAACCGGTGTTGTCACCGGTGAAGGCACGGCAGCCGGACAGCGCCGGCAGCGTCTTCCATTAGGCGCTGCCGGCGCCTTCGTTTACCATACCGGTCTTTGCCACCACGCCTGCCCTCCCTGCCGCTGAGCGCCACCGGAGGGCCGGCCAACACATCTTGAAACAGACCGTCCTCCATCCCGCCCGCACCGTCATCCTGGGCTTTGCCCTGGCGATCGCGGTCGGCACGCTGCTGCTGATGCTGCCCGTCGCGCGCACCGCCGGCGAACCTGCGCCGCCGATGGTCGCGTTCTTCACGGCGGTATCGGCCATCTGCGTGACGGGCCTGGTGGTGGTCGACACGGGGACCTACTGGTCGACCTTCGGCCAGTCGGCCATCATGGTGATGTTCCAGCTGGGCGGTTTCGGCATGATGACGGCGGCCACCCTGCTGGGCCTGATGGTGAACCGCTCGCCACGGCTGCGCACGCGGCTGGTGACGCAGACCGAAACGCGTTCGCTGTGGGTCGGCGACATCTCCAGCGTGGCCAAACTGGTGCTGGGCGTGACGGCGCTGTCGCAGCTCGTCATCGCCACCGTCCTCACGCTGCGCCTGCGCTTCGGCCACGACATGGCCTGGGGCGACGCCGCCTGGAGCGGTTTTTTCCATGCCGTGTCGGCCTTCAACAACGCCGGCTTCTCGATCCATACCGATGGCTTCATCCGCTACGCCGGCGATGCGCTGGTCCTGCTGCCGGTGATGATCGCCGCCGTGGTCGGCGGCATCGGCTTCCCGATCCTGAACGACCTGCGCGACCGCTGCCGCGATCCGCGGCACTGGTCGCTGCATACCAAGCTGACGCTGACCGGCACGCTGGCGCTGGTCACCACCGGCTTTATCGCCATCCTGGTGTTCGAATGGGACAATGCCCAGACCTTCGGCCCGATGTCGGTCGCCGACAAGCTGCTGAACAGCCTGTTCATGTCGGCGTCGGCGCGCACCGTCGGCTTCAACACGGTGGACATCGCCGCGCTGACCAGGGAGACGTGGGCCCTGCACTACCTGCTGATGTTCATCGGCGGCGGCAGCGCCGGCACCGCCGGCGGCGTGAAGGTGGGCACCGTGATGATCCTCGTGCTGCTGGTGATCGCCGAAGCCAAGGGCCACACGGATACCGAAGCGTTCGGGCGCCGCGTCGGCGCGTCGGCGCAGCGGCAGGCCATCACGGTGATGGTGGTGGGCAGTGTCATCGTGGCCGCCGGCACCATGGTGCTGCTGCGCATATCGCACTTTCCCACCGACCAGGTCATCTTCGAGGTGATCGCCGCTTTCGGCAGCGCCGGCCTGTCCACCGGCATCACGGCCGACCTGCCGCCGGCCGGCCAGTTCGTGCTGGCCCTGCTGATGTTCTTCGGCCGGGTCGGTACCATCACGCTTGCGACGTCGCTGGTCATCGGCGAACGGCGCATGCCTTATCGTTATCCTGAGGAGCATCCAATTGTGGGGTAGGATTTTTACGGAACAGTTCGCGTTTTCCGCCAGCGACAGCGTCGTCGTCATCGGCCTGGGCCGCTTTGGCGGCGCCGTCGCGCAATCGCTGATGCATCTCGGTCACGACGTGATGGGCATCGACAGGAAGGAAGAGCTGGTGCAGGTATGGGGCGACCGCCTGACCCATGCCGTGCAGGCCGATTCGACCAACGAAAACCTGATGCTGCAGCTGGGCGTGGCCGATTTCTCGCATGCGATCGTGGCGATCGGCACCGACCTGGCCGCCAGCCTGATGACGCTGATGGTGCTGACGGAACTGGGCATCAAGGACATCTGGGTCAAGGCGCTGACGCCCGAACACGGCCAGATCGCCACGCGCGTCGGGGCGCACCACGTGGTGTACCCGGAAGCGGACATGGGCGAACGCGTGGCCCACCTGATCACCGGCCGCATGATGGACTTCATCGAGTTCGAGGACGGCTTTGCGATCGCCAAGATCCACGCGCCGGCCGACACGCACAACATGACGCTGGCCGAGTCGCATGTGCGCACCCGGCATGGCGTGACCGTGGTCGGCGTCAAGCGCCTGAACCAGGACTTCCGCCATGCCCAGCCGGAAACGCGCATCCTGCCGGGCGACCTGCTGATCGTCTCCGGGCCGACCAGCAGGATCGAACTGTTTGCCGGCGGCGACAAGGTAAAAGGGAAGAAATAGCCGTCAGGCGGCATGCAGCTGGCGCTCGCGGACAGTGGCAGCGAACTGCGCCACCAATGCTTCAAGGCGGGCCTGGTCGGCGGCATGGGCGAGATTGCCCTGTTCGTCGAATGCCTCGTGCGCGGCCGGCAGCAGGTAGTCCTGCGCATGGCTGTGCGCCTTGAAGTTGTCGAACAGGTGCCGCAGCTGCTGCAGGCCGCGCGCGCCGCCGTTCGAGCCGCGCGCGGCCGACAGCAGCAGCACGTGCTTGCCGCGCAACGCGGCATGGCGTTCCTCGCCTTCGCGCGGGCGCGACAGCCAGTCCAGCGTGTTCTTGATCAGCGGCGGGAAAAAGCCGTTGTACTCGGGCGATGCAATCAGCAGCGCATCGTGCCGGCGGAACAGCGCGAGCAGGTCCAGCACCGCCTGGCCCGGCCCGTGCTCGGCTTCGGTATCGCCGTCGTAGAGCGGAATCGGATAATCCTTCAGGTCGATCCAGGTCACGTGCGCGCCCGCCCCTTCGGCGGCCACGGCGGCGACCCTGGACAGTTTTTTGGTGAGCGAGTCGCGCCGCGTGCTGCCGGCGAAGGCGAGGATGGTGATCGGTTTGGTCATGAGGTTTCCTTGGTTCTGGTTTTTTGGTGTCGGACACCGGCCTTATGGTGTCGGACACCGGTTTGGTTTTGGTGTCGGACACCGGCTTCCTGGTGTCGGACACCGGCCTTATGGTGTCGGACACCGGTTTGGTTTTGGTGTCGGACACCGGCTTCCTGGTGTCGGACACCGGTTCTTGGTCGACGCTGCCGAAAACCGGTGTCCGACACCCGAGGGTGTCCGACACCAAGCACTCGGCAGGGTCAGAAACTGAACGTGGCCTGCACGCCGAACTGCCGCGGCGGGGCGAAGCTGGTGGGATAGACGCCGCGCGTATTGACGATCTGCGACAGCACCTTGTTGCGCTGGTCCGTCACGTTCGATACGAAGGCCGTCAGCTGCAGCTGTTCATTGGCGCTGCGGTAGCTGATCCGTGCATTGCCGTTCCAGTAGCCGGGGGTTTCCTGGATCGGGTCGTTCTGTACCGTGGCGTTGTGGAAGATGTGGCTGCGGTACGACCAGTCGCTGCCGAACAGCACGTCCGCGCCGGAAGCGAGCGGCAGGCGATATTCCGCATCCAGCCGGAACGAGCGGCGCGGCGTGCGATAGAACTCGTTGCCGCTGGCATCGAGCTGCACGTTGCCGACCGAGTAGGCGAACTCGGTGTACTTCGAGCGCAGCAGGCCGATGCTGGCGGCGACGCGAAGCTCGCGCGTCAGCAGCGCGTCCACGTCCAGCTCGATGCCCTTGATATTGCCGTTGGAACTGCCGTTGGTGCTCGTGATCGTGGTGCCCGGCACCACCTGCTGGATGTTCAGCGCCAGGTTCTTGATGTCGTAGTAGAACGCCGCCAGGTTGGCCGTCACGCGCCCGCGCAGCCACTCCGACTTCGCGCCGACCTCGTAGTCGGTGATCGTCTCGGGGTCGGTCAGGCGGATCGCGTTGTTGACGATGGCCTGGTTGAAGCCGCCCGAACGGAATCCCGTCGCGACGCGCGCGTACAGCAGGAGGTCCTTGTCGACGCGGTACTCGGGCGTCAGGTCCCATGTCGTCTTGTTCCACCGGGCGCTGCGCTCCAGCGCTGTCACCGGCACCACCGCGCCGCCGCTCACCGCGCCAGGCAGCCACCAGGCATTCGCATCGTTGAACACGACGCGGTCGCCGGCCGCATTGTCGTTCGCCGTCAGCGTGGTTTCCTCGATGCTCTTGCGCTCGCGCGTGTGGCGCAGGCCGAGCGTGACCGCCGCCTGCGGCGTGAACGCATAGCGCGCATTGCCGAACAGCGCCGTGCTGATCGATTTCTGGTCCCACGAACTCTGCGTGTACTGCTCGGTGTTGTTGAAGCGCGCGCCCTGGCTGTCCACCCGCGCATCCTGGTTATAGTAATAGGCGCCCAGGATCCAGCTCAGCGGCTGGTCCTTCGATGAACTCAGGCGCAACTCCTGCGTGCGCTGGCGCGACGAGTCGCTGCCGCGCGCACTGGAACGGTCCAGCGTGGTACCGGCCGGCACGCCGACGCCCGACCAGGTGTCGCCGCTGGAGTTGTCGAACGCGGTGATCGACGTCAGCGTATGGCCGCCGAATTGCCACGTCACCCTGGCCGATGCGCCGTTGGTATCCTGCTTGTTGTAGCCGTCGCCGGCCCAGTAGTCGCTGGTCGGCTCCGGACTGGTGCCGTACGACGGCAGGTACGAACCGCCGCCCTGCGTGATCGCGCCGCCGGGGTTGGGCGTCGTCACGCCGTTCACGCTGGTCGCGCCCACCAGCGCGGAACCGGGATTGCCGCCGTCGCGCTGGCGCAGCCGCAGGATCAGCAGCGCCTCCAGGTCGCGCGTGGGCTTTGCCAGCACCTGGAAGCGCGCCGCGAAGTCGCGCAGCTTCGGGCCGTCCTCGCCGGTCACGATGTTCCGTGCCCAGCCGTCGTTCCTCTCATAGTAGAGCGAGGCGCGCGCCGCCAGCACCTCCTCCTGCACGGCGCCGCCGAACGCCGCTTCGACGGTGCGCGAGCCGTAGTTGCCGAAGCCGATCCGCGCATAGCCGTCCGTGTCGAAGGTGGGCCGGGCGGAGATGAAATTGATCGCCCCGCCCGTATTGTTCTTGCCCCACAGCGTGCCCTGCGGACCGCGCAGCACTTCGACCCGCTCCAGGTCGAAGATCGGGAAATTCTGGTTGCCCTGCAGGCCGACCACGACATCGTCGACATAGATGCCCAGCGGGCCTTCGTTGTTGGCGTTCGGGTCGTTGGTGCCGATGCCGCGCAGGAACCAGCGCGGCTTCGACGCCTTGCCGCCGGACGACTGCGCCGACAGGTTGGGCACCAGGCGCTCGATATCGGCGGAGCTGCCGATGTTCCTGTCGCGGATCGCGTCGCCGCCGATGGCGGTGATCGGCAGCGGCACGTCCGTGACTTTTTCCTCGCGCTTCTGCGCCGTCACCGTCACGACACTGATCACCAGGTTGGCTGCGTCGGACGGCGCCGCGGCGGCGGCTATTACCGCAGTGTCGGCGGCGGCGGGGTCGGCTGAAGGGTCGGCAGCCATGGCCGTGGCGGCGCAGGCCTGCGCGACTGCCAGCGCCAGCAGCGTGCGGCGCGCAGGAAGGGACCGGGCGAATCTCGGCGATGGCCGGAACGGAACGGAGACAGGGAACGGCGTGGGCATGCTTGGTTTTCCTCGATGGACTGGTAAGTGACTGTCCATCAACTGTTCGCAGGATTCGTGCCACGCGAAAAACAGTGCCGCGCTGCGGCGGCTTGAACAGAACGCCGCGGCGCGCTGTGCAAAATCCAGCAGCGCCGCGGCGCCGTGTGTTTGCTGGCGCGCACACGATGCTGTGAAATCGCTAGGAAAAAGGGCTGCCGGGCTGTCCGCGCCCTGTCGCCGCCTTGCCAGGTGCTGGCCCGGAACTTGCGGAATGGGTGAACAGGACCAACCCACAAGGACTGACATGACCCAAACGAACACCACAAGTAATATCGCGGGCACAGACACTGGCAAGACCGTCGAACTCTGGTACACCCGCTGCGGGGCCGCCACGGCGTCGGCGCTGGCGATCCGCAAGGGCTTCCTGCAGGCCGAGTTCGCGCAGGGCGGCACCACGCTGCGCTCGCTGCGCGACTCCGACAGCCAGGCACTGCGCAACGCCCATTACCACCACGGCCAGACGGGCCTGTTCCGCGAGGGCGGCAACATCCCGCCGATCTGGGCCAAGGCGGGCGGTGCCGACACCGTGGTGGTGGCCATCACCTGGCTCGACGAGTACCAGGGCATCCTGGTGCGGGCCGACAGCGCGATCCGCTCGCCCGCCGACCTGGCCGGCGCGCGCCTTGCCATTCCGCGCCACAAGCACGCGCTGATCGATTTCCAGCGCGGCGCGGCCCAGCACGGCTTCGTCACCGCCCTGGCCCAGGCCGGCCTGGCGCCGGAAGATACGCAGTTCATCGACATCGACGTCGCCGAGCGCGCCGAGCCGGGTACGGCCAATCCGGGCGGCGGCCAGCGCGAAGCCGTCCTTGCCGCGCTGGAGAACGGCGCCGTCGACGCGATCTTCCTGCGTGCCGCACAGGGCTGGCGCACGGCCCAGTCGCCGAACCTGCGCCAGATCGCCAACAACAACGCGCTGGCCGATCCGCTGGCTCGCGTCAACAACGGCACGCCGCGCCCGGTGACTGTGGACCGCGCCTTCCTGGAACGCCACCCCGACGTCGTCGCCCGCTACCTGGCCGTGCTGCTGCGCACCGCCAGCTGGGCCGAGCGCAACCCCGGCGACGTCGCCGCGCTGATCGGCGCCGACAACGGGGCCGACGCGGCCGAGGTGCTGGCCTCGCACGGCGACGGCTTCCACCGCGCGTTCACGCCGCAACTGTCGGAAGGCCATATTGCCGGCCTCGAGGCGCAGAAGAACTTCCTGCGCGACTGGGGCTACCTGCGCGCCGATTTCGACGTGCGCGCATGGATCGACCCCGCCCCGCTCGAAGAGGCCCGCCGCCTGGTCGAACAGCAGCCGGCGTTCACCGAAGGCCGCGCCGACACCGCGTCCGCCGCCACCCCGCTTGCCGCCTGAAGCCCATCCACAACAAAGGAGTTCCACCATGTCCGAACAACTTGCCGGGATCGACCTGGTTTCATATGTCGACGAAGCCAAGGCCGACGCCATCCACGTGTTCAATACGCTGCGCGAGAACCGCACGCTGTCGGCCAGCCTGACTTTCCACATCACGCACCGCATTCCGGGCCACGACCTGCTGCTGGCGATCCGCTTCCCGGGCGGCCTGGCGCGCGACCAGACGCCGACGATCGGGCTGTCGAAGTTCTCCGAGGCCAGGGCGTCGCTGCTGAACGAGGAACGCCTCGATGCCGACACCGTGATCCACGTGCACACCAACTACCTGTCGGCATGGTCGCTGGCGCACAAGCCGTTCCCGATCCTGTACGTGGCCGCCGCGCGCCACCTGCTGGCGCGCGAGATCCCGAACCACCTGGAACGCACGCGCAGCCCGCTGGAGGTGATCCGCGAACGGCTCGACAACCATCCCGAGCTGGCACCGCCGCCGGCGCTGCTGGAATCGAACGGCGGCGCCAACTTCTGGGGCAAGGGCATCATCGGCACGTCGGAAACCATCCTGTTCGTCGAAGAAGCGGCGCGCTACCAGGCGATCGCCGAGCAGATCGGCGGCGCCCAGGCCTACACGCCGGGCGCGCTGGAACTGCAGTGGAAACGCACCGGCCTGCTGGAAAAATCGAAGGCATTCAGCGGGTGAACTACTTCGGCTGAACTGCGGCGCCAGATTTACATGGCGGGCCACGATCGGGGATCGCGGCCCGCTCCCGAACATTCATATCAAAAGGTAATACCGTGAGCGAAAACAAGCGCCAGCTGGTGTTGAACGTCTTCCTGCAACGCTTCGGCCACCATCCCGCCGCCTGGCGGCATCCCAGTTCGACCGACAACGGCCGCCCCGACGTGGCGTGGTACCTGGAGGCGGCGAAGCTGGCCGAGGCGGCCAAGTTCGATACGTTCTTCCTGGCCGACTTCATCGGCCGCTCCGGCACCGTCACGCCGGACACGGGACGCAGCCCCGTCAACTACCAGTTCGAGCCGTTTACGCTGCTGTCGGCCGTCGCCGCCGTGACGGAGCGCATCGGCCTGGTGGCCACCGTCAACACCAACTACGAGCATCCGTACCACGTGGCCCGCAAGTTCACGTCGCTGGACCACCTGAGCGGCGGGCGCGCCGGCTGGAACGTGGTGTCGTCGTTCGGCGAGCATACCGCCGCCAACTTCGGCATCGAAGAGCCCCGCTCGCACGAGGAGCGCTACGAGCGCGCCGCCGAATTCGTCGAACTGAGCAAGGCATTGTGGGACAGCTGGGACGACGACGCGTTCGACCACCCGGACCGCGCCGCCGGCCAGTTCTACGATCCCCGGTCGGGCCACCCGGTCCATTTCAAGGGCAAGTATTTTTCGTCCGAAGGCCTGCTGGACTACCCGCGGCCCGTGCAGGGCTACCCGGTGTTCGTCCAGGCCGGCAATTCGGAAACCGGCCGGGAGTTCGCCGCGCGGGTGGCCGAGATGACCTACTGCTCGGCCACGTCGCTGGGCGTGGCGCAGGCCTACTATGCCGACGTCAAGTCGCGCATGGCGAAGTACGGCCGCCACGAAGACCAGCTGAAGATCACCCCGGGCCTGTCGGTGGTGGTGGCCGAATCCGACCAGGAAGCGCAGGACCGCTTCGGCGAACTGCAGGCGCTGGTCGATTTCAGCAACCTCGAATTCGGCGGCTTCGACCTGTCCGGCTACCCGCTCGACGGGCCGCTGCCCGACCTGCCCTACGAGGCCGGCGCGAACGGCAAGGGGCGCTTCCAGCAGCAGCTGGAACTGGCGCGCCGCGAAAACCTGAGCATCCGCCAGCTGGTGCTGCGCTTCCGCGTGGCGCGCGGCCACCTGCAGGCGGTCGGCTCGGTGAAGACCGTGGCCGACCTGATCGAGCAGTGGTTCGTCGAGCGCGGCGCCGACGGCTTCAACGTCGTGCCGCCCTACCTGCCCCAGGGCTTCGCCGACTTCACCCGGCTGGTCGTGCCGGAACTGCAGCGGCGCGGCCTGTTCCGCACCGAGTACGCGGCGAAGACCTACCGCGAAAACCTGGGACTGGACCGGCCGGCCAACCCCAACGCAGCTCTGACACCGGCGCCGGCTTCCGCACCCGCCCCGGCGCGCAAGGCCGCCTGACCGGGGCCGGCCCGGCTTTTCAATCCACACACTGCCCGAGAACCATGCTGATCTACCTGCTGAAACGCCTTGCCGCGATCGTGCCCACGCTGCTGGGGGTGCTGACCATTACTTTCCTCGTCACCCAGTTCGTTCCGGGCGGACCAGTCGACCATATGCTGGCGCAGATCGACGGGGCGGACGTGCGCTCGGGCGGCGAAGCGGAAAGCAGCGGCGGCTGGAGCTACAGCGGGCGCAGCGGCATCGACGCCGCGCAGATCGGCCAGCTCAGCGAACTGTACGGCTTCGACCGGCCGCCGCTGGAACGCTACTGGCAGATGCTGAAGAACTTCGCGCGCTTCGAGTTCGGCGACAGCTATTTCCACAACCAGTCGGTGTGGTCGCTGATCAAGGACAAGCTGGGCGTCTCGGTATCGCTCGGCGTGTGGACGTTCTTCCTGACCTACCTGGTCTCGGTGCCGCTGGGGATCGCCAAGGCGGTGCGGGCCGGCAGCCGGTTCGACTTCATCACCAGCCTCCTCGTGCTGGCAGGCTACGCGGTGCCGGGATTCGTGCTGGGCGTGCTGCTGATCCTGCTGTTCGGCGGCGGTTCGTTCTGGGACATCTTCCCGCTGCGTGGCCTGACCTCGGACAACTTCGACGAGCTGACGCCGCTGGGCAAGGCGACCGACTACCTGTGGCACGTGACGCTGCCGGTGATCGCCTCGGTGGTCAGCCATTTCGCGATGAAGACCCTGCTGACGAAGAACATGTTCCTCGAGGAGATCCGCCGCCAGTACGTGCTGACGGCGCGCGCCAAGGGGCTGTCGGAACGCCAGGTGCTGTGGAAGCACGTGTTCCGCAACACGCTGCTGCCGCTGGTAACGGGCTTTCCCGCCACCTTCATCGCCGCCTTCTTCACCGGCAGCCTCTTGATCGAGACGCTGTTCTCGATCGACGGCCTGGGCCTGCTGTCGTACGAGTCGATCAACAGCCGCGACTATCCGGTGGTGCTGGGCACGCTGTACCTGTTCACGCTGATCGGCCTGTTCGTCAAGCTGGCCGGCGACATCGCCTATGTGCTGGTCGACCCGCGCATCCGTTTTTCGGCCCAGGAGAACTGACATGGCGCAATCCTATGCCACCCTGCCGCGACAGGCCTCCTTGCATCCTGCCGGGCACTCGCCTTCGCGTTCGCCCGGGCGGCGTATCTGGCAGCGCTTCCGCCGCCACCGCGCCGGCTACTGGAGCCTGCTGATCTTCGCGTTCCTGTTCGGCCTGAGCCTGGCCGGCGAACTGCTGTCGAACGACCGCCCGCTGCTGGTGTACTACCAGGGCCAGTGGTACTTTCCGCTGCTGCACGACTATGCCGAATCGGTATTCGGCGGCGCGCTGCCGATCCAGGCCGACTATCTCGACCCGTTCATCCGCGCGCGCCTGCAGGCGCCGGGCAACTTCGCGCTGTATCCGCCGAATCCGTACTATTACGACACCCTCAATTATTTTTCCAGTGCCCACCACTTCCCCGCGCCGCCGTCGCGCGAGAACTGGCTCGGCACCGATATCGCCGGCTACGACATCGCGGCGCGCCTGCTGTACGGCTTCCGCGTGTCGGTCGCCTTCGCGCTGGCCCTGACGGCCGCGGGCACCATCCTGGGTGTGCTGATCGGCGCAGTGCAGGGGTATTTCGGCGGCAAGGTCGACCTGCTCGCCCAGCGCCTGATCGAAGTGTGGGGCTCGATGCCGGAGCTGTACCTGCTGATCATCTTCGCCTCCGTGTTCGAGCACAGCTTCCTGCTGCTGTTCGTGCTGCTGTCGCTGTTCGGCTGGATTCACCTGGCCGACTACGTGCGTGTCGAGTTCCTGCGCAACCGCCAGCTGGAATACGTGAAGGCGGCGCGCGCGATGGGCCTGTCGAGCTGGCAGATCATCTGGCGCCACGTGCTGCCCAACAGCCTGACCCCGGTGATCACGTTCCTGCCGTTCCGCATGAGCGCCGGCATCATGGCGCTGGCCAGCCTGGATTTCCTCGGCCTCGGCGTGACCGCGCCGGCGCCCAGCCTGGGCCACCTGCTGGCGCAGGGCAAAGCCAACCTGGATGCCTGGTGGATCGCCCTGTTCACCTTTGCCGTGCTGGTCGCCACGCTGATGCTGCTGACGTTCATGGGCGAAGCACTGCGCGACGCCCTCGACTCGCGCATCGCCGACGACACGCTGGGGGCCGGGGAGCCGGATGCGGAGCCCGAAGCCGAAGCCCAAGCCGATGCGGCACCCGCCGCCGGCATCGCCCCGGGCCGGGTTCCTGCGAGGGATGCGGCATGAGCGGCCCGTTGCTGTCCATCGAAGACCTGTCGATCTGGTTCGGCAGGCACCAGGCGGTCAAGGGCCTGAACCTGCAGATCCAGCCGGGAGAGCGACTGGCGCTGGTCGGCGAATCCGGCTCCGGCAAGACCGTGACCGCGCTGTCGATCCTGCGCCTGGCCGGCCAGGCCCGCGTGCGTGGCCGCATCAGCCTGCAGGGGCGCGACCTGCAGGCGCTGCCGCTGGAAGAACTGCGCAAGGTGCGCGGCGCCGACGTGGCGATGATCTTCCAGGAACCGATGACGGCGCTGAACCCGCTGTTCAGCATCGGCAACCAGATCGTCGAAACGCTGGTACTGCACGAAGGCCTGTCGCCGCAGGACGCGCGGACCAGGGCCATCGCCCTGCTGGCGCGCACCGGCATCCGCGAACCGGAACGGCGCATCGACAGCCTGCCGCACCAGTTGTCCGGCGGCCAGCGCCAGCGCGCGATGATCGCCATGGCGCTGGCCTGCCGGCCCAAGCTGCTGATCGCCGACGAGCCGACCACCGCGCTCGATTCGCCGGTGCGCGCCCGCATCGTGCAGCTGCTGCTCGACCTGCAGGAGGAAGAAAGCCGGCGCGAAGGCGGCGACGGCATGGCGATCCTGCTGATCACGCACGACCTGAACCTGGTGCGCCGCTTTGCCCAGCGCGTGGCCGTGATGGAGCGCGGCCGGCTGGTCGAGGTGAACACCACGGCCGAACTGTTCGGCGCGCCGCGCCACCCGTACACGGTCAAGCTGATCGACAGCCTGCCGGTGCGCAGCATCGGCCCGGTCGCACCCGACAGCCCGATATTGCTGGAAACGCGCAAGCTGCGCGTCGAGTACCCGGTACCGCGGCCGGGCTGGCGCGGCTGGTTCAAGAGCGCCGGCTTCGCGGCCGTGCAGGGTGCCGACCTGCGCGTGCGGGCCGGCGAAACGATCGGCGTGGTGGGCGAATCGGGCTCCGGCAAGTCGACCCTCGCGCAAGCGATCCTGCAGCTGCTGCCGGCGCACTCGGGCGAACTGCTGTTCGACGGCACGCCGCTGGGCCGCGGGCAGGCGCGGAAGAACAGTGCCCGCCAGAGCGCCGGTGGCCACGCGCGCCGTTCGCTGCGTGCGCGCCTGCAGGTGGTGTTCCAGGACCCATTCGGCTCCCTGTCGCCGCGCCGCACGATCGAACAGATCGTCGGCGAGGGACTGGCACTGCATTTCCCCGAACTCGGCGCCGAAGAACGGCTGGCGCGGATCGTCGCGGTGCTGTCCGACGTGGGATTGCCGGCAACGGCGCTGACCAAGTATCCGCACGAGTTCTCGGGCGGCCAGCGCCAGCGCATCGCGATCGCCCGCGCGCTGGTGCTGCAGCCGCAGCTGCTAGTGCTGGACGAGCCCACGTCCGCGCTGGACGTGTCGATCCAGAACCAGGTACTGCAACTGCTGGTCCGGCTGCAGCAGAAGTACGGCCTCGGCTACATCCTGATCAGCCACGACCTGGGCGTGATCAACGCGCTGTCGCACCACCTGTACGTGATGCATGACGGCGCCATCGTCGAACAGGGAGAAACACGTGAAGTGCTGTCCCGGCCGCGGCATCCGTATACCCAGCGGCTGGTCCGTGCCGCGCTGTAATTGACCACTGAATCCGACCCATCGATCCGACTGATGTTCCCAGAATCTTCGCTCCTGCCCCATCGATCCATGAAGCCATTTTCCGTTCTTGCCGGCGCCCTGCTGCTGGCGTTCCCCCCCGCCGGCTGGGCCGCGCACGGCGTTGCCCAGTTCGGCGAGCCGAAATACCCGGCCGACTTCAAGCACTTCGACTACGTCAATCCCGCCGCGCCGCGGGGCGGCACGCTGGCCCTGTCCAACACCAGCCAGGGCAGCAGCTTCGACAAGCTCAATCCGTTCAGCCTGAAAGGCAGGATCGCCCCCGGCGTGATGGAAATGATGTTCGAGACGCTGACCGTCTACAGCCTCGACGAGCCGAACACGCAATACGGCCTGCTGGCCGAGGATATCGACGTGGCGCCGGACTTCGGCTCGGTGACCTTCCGCCTGCACCCGGCGGCGCGCTTCGCGAACGGCGACCCCGTCACCGCCGCCGACGTCAAATACTCGTTCGACACACTCACTGGCCGCAAGGCCAGTCCGCGCTTCCGCGCCTACTTCGCCGAGATCGCCAGGCTGACCGTGATCGATGCGCGCACCGTGCGCTTCGACTTCAGGCGCAAGGGCCGCGACCTGTCGTTCGTGGCCGGCAGCCTGCCGGTGTTTTCGCCGAAATGGGGGCAGGAAGCCGGCGGCAAGGCAGGCGGAAAAGAAGGTGGGAAGGCCGTGCCGTTCGACGAACTGCGGCTGCAGCCGCCCATCGCCACCGGCCCGTACCGGATCGAGAAAGCCCTGGACGGGCGCGATGTCAGCTACCGCTACAACCCCGGCTACTGGGCCAGGGACCTGCCGGTACGGCGCGGGATGTTCAATTTCGACCGTGTCATCTACAAGCTGTACAAGGACAGGGACACCCAGGTCAACGCGATGCGCTCGGGCGACTACGATTTCTTCAGCGAAGTGCAGATGCGCTACTGGTGCTGCCAGTACATCGGCAGCCGTTTCGACAGCGGCGAACTGGTCAAGGAAAAGCTGCCGCATGCGAACCCGCCGGCGATGAACGGCTACGCGGTCAACCTGCGCCGCGACCGCTTCAAGGACCCACGCGTGCGGCTGGCCCTGAACTACGCGATGGATTTCGAATGGGTCAACCAGAAGATCTTCGCCAGCGAATTCAAGCGCGTGACCAGTTACTTTACGGGCACGCCGCTGGCTGCCACCGGCACTCCCGGTGCGGCGGAGCTGCGCCTGCTGGAACCGTACCGGGCGCAGCTCGACCCGGCCGTCTTCGGGCCCGTGATCACGCAACCCGGCACCCTGCCGCCGCAGTCGCTGCGCAACAACCTGATGGTGGCATTGAAACTGTTCGCCGAAGCCGGATGGCACAACCGCGACGGCGTGCTGCGCAACGCCGCGGGCGAGCCGTTCGTCATCGAGATTTCCGCGTCGCGCGGCCAGAGCCCGTTCATGGATCCGTACTACCGGGCCCTGTCCAAGCTGGGCATCGTGGTGCGCAAGAACCTGGCCGACGCCGCCACCGCGCGCAGCCGGATGAACGGCTACGACTACGACTTCGCCACCGTGGCGATGCGCGAGGCGCGCATGCCGGGTGCCGAACTGTGGCGCAACTTCAACAGCGCCGATGCCGCCAGGCCGGGCAAGGAAAACGTCATCGGCGTGCAGTCGCCCGTCGTCGACGACCTGATCAAGAAGCTGCTCGACGCCGGCTCGCGCGAGGAGCTGGAAGTGACCGCGCGGGCGCTCGACCGGGTGCTGCTGCATGGCCACTACATCCTGCCGTGGCGCTACCTGACGGACCACTACCTGATCCGCCATCGCCGGCTGCAGCGCCCGGCCAAGCTGCCGCTGTACTACGGCGCGCAGGAGTGGGCCATCGCCACCTGGTGGGATAGCACTGCCCTGCCGGCCGTCACCGCCCGGGCCACCCCCGCAACCCGCCTTGAAAAATGAGGTCCTGATAGCGACAGATCAGCAGGGGTCTGTCCCCGCCAGTCGGTAATTTTTGTCCCGGTCGCCTGCCTTGATCAAGGGGACTGACCCCGGTTCTTGCCAGCGTATCGAAAGCGCCAGCAAAAAACGGGGCAGTTGCCAATCAGCCTAGTACCGCCTATCACCCCCCCACCGCGTGCAGCCGCCCCCTGGTCTGCAACGCGAACAGCCGCGCATACAGCCCGCCCTCCCTGGCCGCCAGCTCCGCATGGCCGCCCCGTTCCAGCACCCGGCCGCCCTGCATCACGAGGATCTGGTCCGCATTCATCACGGTGCTCAGGCGGTGGGCGATGATCACCGAACTGCGGCCGGCCAGCAGGCGGTCCAGGCCCTGCTGCATCAGGTCTTCCGATTCGGAGTCCAGCGCGCTGGTGGCCTCGTCGAGGATGATCAGCTGCGGGTCCTTCAGGATGGCACGGGCGATGGCCACCCGCTGCTTCTCGCCCCCCGACAGCTTGATGCCGCGTTCGCCGACCAGCGTGTCGTAGCCCTGCTCCATGCTGCCGATGAACGCATCGGCATGCGCCGCCAGCGCCGCGTCGCGCACCTGCCCGGCGTTCGCGCCGGGCCGGGCGAAAGCGATGTTTTCGCCAATGCTGTCGTTGAACAGCGCCACGTCCTGCAGCACCACGCCCATCAGCGCGCGCACGCTGCGCTGCTGCCAGTCGCGCAGGTCGCGGCCATTGACGAGGATGCGGCCGCCGGTCGGGTCGTAGAAGCGCATCAGCAGCTTGACGATCGTCGTCTTGCCGCTGCCGCTGGTGCCGACCAGCGCCAGCGATTCGCCGGCCGCCAGGTGGAACGACACGTCGCGCAGCGCGTATTCGTCCTTGCCGGGATAGCGGAAATCGACATTGTCGAACGTGATGCTCTGCAGCGACTGCAACGGCTGGGCATCCGGACGGTCCGCCACCTCGGCTTCGACATCCAGCAATTCGACGAGGCGCTCGGCCGTGCTTTCGATTTCGCCGGCCTGGTTGATCTGGCGCGCGATCGGCGCGATCGTGTTCGTCAGGTTCTGCGTCAGCGTCAGCACGAGCAGGATGTCGCCGGGCGTGAAGCGCCCCGCCAGCGCACCGTACACGGTCAGCGTCACCGCGGCGAACACGCCGGCCGTGTTGACGACGTTCAGCGCCAGTTCCGAGCGCCACTCGGTCACGTGCAGCTGGTTGCGGGCGATCTTCCACTCCGCCTGCGTGGCGTCGTAGCGCTGCTTGACCGCGGGTTCGCCGCCGAAGCTGCGCACCGTGGCGATGTTGCCCACCATTTCGGCCAGCAGGCCCGTCATGCGCCCCGCCAGCACCTGCCAGCCGCGGCGGTGCGGCCGGGTCCAGCCGACGGTACGGTACGAGATCCAGAAATTAATCACCAGCACGACGGTCATGATCACGCCGACCAGCGGCGCCTTGACGAGCAGCACCACGACGATGAACACCATCTGCAAGATGTTCGCCAGCACGCCCTCGGTCAGCGCCGACAGCCACATCGTGATGCTGGTGATCGTGCTGAAGCGGTCCATGATCTCGCCCACGCGCGTCTTCTCGAAATAATCGATCGACTTCTGCGTCATGTTTTCAAAGACGCGCTGGCGGAACGTGCTGACGGTATCGAGCCACAGGTCGTCGGCCTGCTTGTTCTGGATGGCGCCGCACACCACCACGCCGAGCCGCAGCGCGAAGAACACGCCGACCAGCAGCGTGACCGCCCAGCTGGCCTCCTGGTACGTGATGCGCCCGGCCAGCATCGACGCGATGGCATCGACGACGCCCTTGTAGATATAGGGCGTGGCCGTGCCGAGCAGGCCGGCAACGGCGCCGACGGCGATCACGCCGACCACGCGGCGGCGGTATTCGGGAATGAACTGGATGGTTCTCCAGAGATTGTTTGTCATAGTTGTGCCATGGATGTTGTGGAGGTGCGGTGAAACAGACCCTATGAGGCAAGAGCTGTGCCATCGAACTGCGGGCCAGCAAGCATCGGGTGGCGTGGGGGAGCCGGACAGGCCCGGGCCTCTGCGCAAAATGCAGCACGTGGACGGTGGCCGGTGTTGGGCAGCAAGCAGGCCGCTGGCGCAACAGTATTTGAGGGAGGAGCGCCGCTAATAAGCAATCAACATGGCAATGCTACATATACAGATAGCGAAAAAAACTGAAGACGTAGCGTCCTGTCGCGACGGAAAAGGACATCCGAAGTCTTCTACTGATGTGCATGACGGCTCCTAGCGAAGTATGGAGACTCAGCTGGCTTTCGATAATTTACTTCGACAATAACATTATCTTGTAAAGGGTCACGTTCTTGACAATACTGTCTGGAGTGTCACATAGTGCAAAGTCGAAATTACGAGCTAAAGACTTGAGCCAGTATGAAAGGACGACATATGAACATCATTCTTGCGCGAATTCTATCAGTTTGTCTTTTGCTTTTTTCCACAGACGCGTTTGCTGGGCTATTTGTTTGCAATAACACAGCAGACAAAATAAACGTGGCAGTGGGGTGGTTCAAGGACGGCAACTGGGTTTCGCGAGGATGGTATGTTGTTCCATCTCGCCAGTGCGCCGCCACATTGCTTGGGAAGCTTGAACAGAGATACTATTACTACTATGCCGAGGCGTCCAACAGCAATGCCAAATGGACGGCAAAAAGAGGTGCGGAATTCTGCACCTCGGAAAGCAAATTTTATATCCGATATGTCGAAGGATGCGTAGGTGAAATATTTCGAAAATTGGATGTTGGAGACGACCACCAACATACCTTCTACTTGAGCGAGTCTGGCGATCCATTAGCCTCCGCTGCTAATTGTGCAAATCGAAGGTCGGAGGGAGCTGACGCTTTCGCCAAATGTTGGGTTAAAAACATGGCAACAACCAAGCAGCGCGCAATTTTGCGATGCGTAGAGAGGACAAAATCAAACGCCAGTTTTGCAATATGCGCGGCTGCTGCCAATGGAGACATCGATGGCGAAGCCTTGAAGGTTGCCACATGCGCGAATAATTATGCAACATCAAGACGAGGTGATACTTTTTTGAAATGTGTAGCAAACGGCAGCTTGAGCGAGGAACAAGCGCGAGTTTTTCAGTGTGCTGTCGACAATCCCGACATCTCTGACGCTGCACTTTGTACTGCAATGGGCGAACTCACTAGTGAACAGAGGCGCATACTCGGTTGTGTTAGCAAAAATCGCGCAAACTATGCAAGAGCTGGATTATGCGCTGCCTCAGGAGCCCTTACAGACGATCAACAGCGTGTCGCGAGCTGCGTCCTAAACAATAGAGGAAGTTATATTCAGATGGGAGTCTGTGCTACCGGCAACTCGCTAACTCCGGAACAACAAGTCTTTGTAAGCTGCGCCATATCATCAGCTGGTGAACCGATGACCTTCGCAGGATGCGTCGGAACCCAGTTGACAATGAACGAGCTAGAGAAATGCATGACAGATGGAATTGGCGGAAGCGGCTGCTTTGGCGACAACAACACAGCTGTAAAAATTGTCAGGAATTACTGGAAGGATGTAACGCAAGGCCCCGGCCCGAGCAATGATTTACTTGGCCGCGACGGCTGGGTCGGCAGAAAAATGAGAGACGTTGAATCGGATATTAGAAATGGTCCAGGTAATACTAATGATATCGTAGGTAAGGATGGGTTCGTTTGCCGAACACTATTCGGCGGATGTTGATAATGGTCTCTCACGGCTCCTATGTGCGATATGGCATTAGAACTGCTAAAAACCTCGGCCCGGGAATGATGGCACTTATCAGAGCCGCAACGGCAGCAGGTGCCGGAACGTCGGCTCGATATTTTTCGCGTGCAGGAAGCGCACGATGTCTTCCAGCGTGGCGTCCTTCAGCAGCAGGCCGGGCGGCACCGCATCGCTGCCAAGCGGCGGCGCGGCGGCGGGCAGCGCCGGTGCGGCCGCTGGCCCGGACGGCGGCTGGGCCACGTCCAGCGCGGGCTGGAGCACGTCCAGCGCGTGCTGGAATTGCGCGGCGCCGATCGATTGCAGCCCCTGCAGGAAGGCCGTCTGGGCCGCGGTGGGCGGCATCATCTCCAGCGCCGGCTCGTCGGCGAACGACGCGCCCATGCCGGGATGGATGAAGGCGGCCCATTTGCCGGTTGCCGGATTGCGGCACGGCGGCATTTCGACCGGTGCCAGCCAGCCTTGCGCCGGCCGTGCCAGCTCCGGAAAGTAAGCCGCGCGCAGCAAGTCGAGGAAATGCTGCGCCGTCGCTACCGGCAGCGGCGATTCGAACGACAGCCACAGGCGGAAACCGGCGGCGCCGGAAATGCTGACCGCGGGCGCCGGCAGGCCCAGTTCGCCCTGCAGCGCATTGGCCACCGCGCACAGGCGCTCCCACTGTTCGGTACCGCCGCCGTCCTTGCGCCAGTCGAACGGGATGACGAGCGTGCGGACCGTCCCGTCGCTCGCCAGGTCGAGGGCGCGGATGGTTTCCCCGGCCAGGTGCTGTTCCAGCCCATCCGGTACGGCCGCGCCGGCGGGCAGGTACAGGCGGAGCAGTTGCGAAATCAGTTCATGCATGGCGTTCCTCGATATGCTGTCGGCCGGCAGCGGGCACGGTTGTGTTGCAAGCGGCACGGTTGTGTTACAAGCCGCATTATCGCCGAACCGGCAGGAATCGCGGCTGCCTTGCAATACAATGACGGTCCTTCGCCACCACCGCCCGAAAAACATGAGCAACACCGACCTGCCCTTCCGCGCCACGACCGGCGAAGCCTGCGCCTGGCTCTCGCAGCAGACCGCTACACCGTGGACGCTGGCGCGCCTGCTCGAACAGGGCCTGACGCCGTATGTCTGGCTGGACTATGACCCGGCATACCCGGAACTGTTCGGCGACGCCAACGGCGGCTATGCGGCGCCGATCTTCTTCGAAGGCGATATCGCCCGCCTCGTGGCGGGCAGCGAGGATGTGCTGATCACGATGACGAAGGATGCGTACAAGATCGTCGCGCGGCTGCCCGAACCGGGTTTTCGCCGGCCCCTCGACGCGCTGCGCTTCCAGAAGAAGGACCTGGAGCGCCTGGCAGGCAAGCTGAAACACGAAGCGGAGGCGGCGGCTCGCCCGCCGGCGGCGGCCAGCGAGTCGCAATACGGTATCGGCAAGGCGGACGTGCTGGCGGCGTTCGGCCGGCTGGCGCGGCTCGACATGGACAAGGCGCTCGATGACGCGATCGGCATCTTCGGCGACGACGGTGCCCGTGTAAAGGCCAGCGCGCGCAAGTCGAAGCGCAACGCCGTGTGGAATCC
The DNA here is from genome assembly GCF_014192225.1 of Pseudoduganella umbonata. Taxonomy (GTDB): domain Bacteria; phylum Pseudomonadota; class Gammaproteobacteria; order Burkholderiales; family Burkholderiaceae_D; genus Rugamonas; species Rugamonas umbonata. Next base: position 216,690 of record NZ_JACHXS010000003.1, read on the forward strand.
CGTCACCCTGGCGCTCGGCCTGCACGACGTGTACGGCGTTCCCCTCGGTCCCCTGAAGCGCGCTTTCGCGTCGCACGACTTCCTGCATGCGTGGCAGGATGACTGGAACCGGTCGCTGTACCTGCTGGGCAAATAACGGCGCTATGCGGCCGGACACGCCAGCAGCCGGCGCAGCTGCGCGGCCTGGTAGGCGCCGAAGGTATCGCTGAACAGGCAGCGAATCAGCGGATCGTCGACCACGTCGGCCTCTGCGAGCTCGCTTTCAGTCGCGGCATCGAACCCTGTACCCCCCATTGAATCACTTATTGGATCGTTCACCCGCAGGTACACCGACGTCAGCGACTCGCCCTCTTCCAGCGCCGCCCACAGCTTCGCGGCGGGAATCGCGGTGGTCCAGCCGGGCGGTCCGGCGCCGTCGTCCAGCGTTGCCGGGCCGCCCGGTTCCAGCCGGTAGCGGAAATGCGTGGCCGCGCCCGCGTGATCGTAGAGGGTCAGCAGCCATGTGCGCGGCTGGTCGAAATAGTCCGACGACGCTTCCACCGCGCCGTATTTCGCCGGCAGTTCGGATCGGCAGTAATCGAATACGCGCGCCTGCTGCTGCGCCGTCAGCGCGCCGAAGTGCCGCGCGATCTCGCTGGTGTGCGGCGCGGCCGCGTTGCCTTCATAAACGTAGTCGACGTCCTGCGCACCGACGGGGATCACCCAGTCGAGCGGCGGCGCCGGGCGCAGCGACACGGCATCCAGCGTCACCGACACGGACGGATCGAGGCGCACCACCGTGGCGGCCGGCAGCGCCTTCGTCACCTCCTCCGTGAACCGCGCATACGAGATCGGGAAGAACGCGCGGTTGTACCACGACCACGGTTCCTGCTTGAACTGGCAGGAGCTGGGCACGACGTAACGGGGCGCCAGGGCCCGCAGCTGGGGAATCCATTCTTCCGGCAGCGCCGGCGGCGCGGCCGTGAAGCGCGACGGCGCCAGCACTTCGATCTCGCGCATGGTCTGGAACGGCCACAGCACCATGTCCCACGGGCCTTCCTCCACCAGCTGGGCAAGCGTGCCGTCGTCGATCCACGAGTCGACGACATTGAGCACGTTCAGCCCGGCCGCCCTGACCTGGAACATCGAGTCCACGTCCGCATCCATGGCTTCGCGCGGAATCACCTGGAACGGCCCCACCCCGACCGGCTCGTTCAGCGCCAGCGGCGTGACACTGGTAAAACCCAGCTGGCGCACCCAGTCGAGCAGCACGCCGAACTGGCAGTAGATGTACAGCGGCGTGGCGCGGTCCAGCAGGTCCAGGCTGTCGAGCGAGCAGTGGTCGTCGTGGAAATGCGAGATGAAGACCGCGTCGAAGCGCTGGGCGCGGATGTTGTCGACGTCGAATCGGACCGCCGGGAAGGCGTGGCAGTTGCGGCTGAACGGGTTTTCAAAAATGGGATCGAACGCGATGCGCGTGCCGCCGCAGGCAAACACATAACCGGCGTGCAGGATGCGGGAAATCGTCAGGGCGGGATGGGTCATCGGTCGGCCGGCAGGGTTCGGAAAGCCGCCAGTGTACCCGGCAACTTCAATTACGCCGTCATCCCCGGTAGACTGGCGGGTTCCGAACCGCACCGCACCACTACAGACCATGAAGATTTCACAACGCGCCCAGGCCATCGACCCGTTCTTCGCCATGGAATTCGGCAAGCGCGCCGCCATTCTCGCCGAACAGGGGCACGACGTCATCCGGCTCAGCCTCGGCGAACCCGATTTCGGCGCGCCGCCCGCCGTGCTGGAAGCCGCCGCCGCGGCAGCGCAGGCCGGCGCCTTGCCCTACACGGCGGCACTGGGCCTGCCGGCGCTGCGCGAAGCCATCGCCGGCTTCTACCTGCGCGAGCACGGCGTGGCGATCGCGCCGGAGCGCATCGTCGTCACGGCCGGCGCATCGGCCGCGCTGCTGCTGGTCACGGCCGCCCTGGTCGACCCGGGCGACGAAGTCATCGTCGGCGACCCGTCGTATCCGTGCAATCGCCAGTTCCTCGGCAGCTTCGGCGCCGACGTGCGGCTGGTCGCCACCGGCCCGGAGTCGCGCTTCCAGCTGGACGCGGCCAGCGTGCACGCCAACTGGACGGAGCGCACGCGCGGCGTGATGGTGGCGACGCCGTCGAATCCCACCGGCACGTCGGTGCCGCCGGACGAGCTGGCCGCGATCTGCGCGCTGGCGCGCGAACATGGCGCGTGGCGCATCGTCGACGAAATCTATCTGAACCTGGGCGACCGGGACAGCGCCGGCCGGCCGCCGCAGACCGTGCTGGCGGTGGATGACGGCGCGATCGTCATCAACAGCTTCTCGAAATATTTCGGCATGACGGGCTGGCGGCTCGGCTGGTGCGTCGTGCCCGATGCGCTGGTGCCGACCATGGAGCGGCTGGCGCAGAATTACTATATCTGCCCGTCGACGATCGCCCAGCAGGCGGCGCTGGCCTGCTTCACGGCGGACTCGCTGGCGGTATGCGAAGCGCGCCGCGTCGAATTCACGCGCCGCCGCGCGCTGGTGCTGGACGGCCTGGCGAGGATCGGCCTGCCCGTGCCGGTGCCGCCGGATGGCGCCTTCTATGTGTATTTCGACGTCGCCGGCACCGGATTGACGTCATGGCAGTTCTGCGAACGGGTGCTGCAAGAGGTGCACGTCGCCCTCACGCCCGGAAAAGATTTCGGGCATTGCGGTGCCGATAGCTACGTCCGGCTGTCATATGCGGCCAGTGCCGCGCACCTGGAGGAAGCGATCCGGCGACTCGGCGCCTTCATGGAAGCGCTGCGCCGCCAGTAAGTCATCCGCCCCGGTCGATGGATTCAAATAATGACTTAATCGAGTCAGCAATTGGTTTGTTCTTGAATCCATCCCCGTCTAAGATCGTCTCCATCACCAGCAGTGCCAGGAGACGTCGAGGATATTTCCATCCTGCTGGTCCGGATGCACCCCCAATCGGGCGCACTGTCCGGGTTTCACCAACCATTACAGGACCATTATGACCACCTACGTTTCCGGCGCTCCCACCGTTACCGACATGCGTGTCGTCCCAGTCGCGGGCCAGGACAGCATGCTGCTCAACCTCTCCGGCGCCCACGGCGCCTGGTTTACGCGCAATATCGTGATCCTGACCGACAGCGCCGGCAACACGGGCCTGGGCGAAGTGCCGGGCGGCGAGAAGATCCGGCAGACACTGGAAGACGCGCGGTCGCTGGTGATCGGCAAGAGCCTGGGCGAGTACAACAACATCCTGAACGCGATGCGCGCCACGTTCGCCGAACGCGATTCCGGCGGCCGCGGCCTGCAGACCTTCGACCTGCGCATCACCATCCACGCCGTGACGGCGATGGAATCGGCACTGCTCGACCTGCTGGGCCAGTTCATGAACGTGCCGGTGGCCGATCTCCTGGGCGAAGGCCGGCAGCGCGACAAGGTGGAGATGCTGGGCTACCTGTTCTATGTCGGCGACCGGAACAAAACGAACCTGGAGTACCGCGCCGAACCCGATGCGGACAACGCCTGGTTCCGCCTGCGCAACGAAGAAGCGCTGACGCCGGAAGCCGTGGTGCGCCTGGCCGAAGCCACGCGCGAACGCTATGGCTTCAACGACTTCAAGCTGAAGGGCGGCGTGCTGAGCGCCGATGCGGAGATGGAAGCGATCGTCGCGCTGCACGAGCGCTTCCCGGAAGCGCGCGTGACGCTGGACCCGAACGGCGCCTGGTCGCTGCAGGAGGCCATTCGCGTCTGCCGCGACAAGCACGGCATCCTGGCTTACGCGGAAGACCCTTGCGGCGCCGAGAACGGCTTCTCGGGCCGCGAAGTGATGGCCGAGTTCCGCCGCGCCACCGGCCTGCCGACAGCCACCAACATGATCGCCACCGACTGGCGCCAGATGGCCCATTCGATCCAGCTGCAGTCGGTCGACATCCCGCTGGCCGACCCGCACTTCTGGACCATGCAGGGCTCGGTGCGCGTGGCCCAGCTGTGCCAGATGTTCGGCCTGACGTGGGGTTCGCACTCGAACAACCACTTCGACATTTCGCTGGCGATGTTTACGCACGTGGGTGCCGCCGCGCCGGGCAAGGTGACGGCGATCGACACGCACTGGATCTGGCAGGACGGCCAACGGCTGACGAAGGACCCGCTGAAGATCGAGGGCGGCTTCATCGCCATTCCGCAAAAGCCGGGCCTGGGTATCGAGCTCGATCCGGCGGAACTCGAGAAGGCGCACCAGGCCTATAAAAACATGGGCTTAGGCGCGCGCGACGACGCCGCCGCGATGCAGTTCCTGGTGCCGAACTGGAAGTTCGACAACAAGAAGCCCTGCCTGGTGCGCTGAGCGCCGGGTTCAGAACGCCAGCGGCAACCGCACCGACAGCGAGACATCCGGCGTATCCTGCGTCAGCCCCGCGCCGACGGTGACGTTCACGGTGCGTTTTTCGTTGAGCCGGTAAGAGAAGCCCATCAGCAGCGTGCCCAGCTGGGTGCGCACCGAGCCCGGCACGTTGACGCCGTTCTGCCGGGTGCGGCCCATCGAGCTGTGGTCGTAGCCGAGGCTGAGCGACGCCTTGTCGTTCAGCGCCAGCCCGATGCCGAAGTTGAAGCCGATCACGCCGCCCGGCTTCACCTCGCCCAGCGGTTCCACTTCGCCGTTCAGCACCATCCGCATCACGTTGCTGCGCTTGACATTGTGCAGGTAGCTGATGCTGCCGAAGAAGATCGCCGGGTCCGACGGGAACAGCCAGGTCAGGCTCGGCTGGATGCCATAGAAGCCCGAGCCGGTCGGCAGGTCCAGCGGCAGGCCGGTGCCGGTCGCGTTCTCGCCCACGCAGCGCTGCGTGCAATCGGTCACTACTTCGAACGGGTCGCGGCCGGTGCGCGTCTTGACCCGCAAGCCGGCGATGTAATAAGCCTTGTCGGCACCGCCATCGTTGAGCTGGTGGCGCAGCGACAGTTCGATGTCGCCGATCGCCTTGCCGCGCGTTTCAAACACCCGTTCGACGGCGGTGCCGGTGAACAGCTCGCGGCTCACCGTCGAATCGGAACGGTACACATACGGCACCCGCAGTTCCAGCTCGGTGCGGTTGGTCAATCCATAGCGGCCCGATATCGCGGCCGTGAAGGTATTGCGCTTGACTTCGCGCACGTCCACCAGCCCGATCAGCAGTGCCGGGATGATCGTGTAGCCCACCAGCGCCACGCGGTTGCTGGACGAATAGCCGAACTGGAACGACGGCTCCAGCACATAGTGGCCCCGCTGCGTCAGCACGCCGGGCGCTTCGAACAGCGGTGCCACTTCGGGCGGGCGCGAATCGCGCGCCGGCGCCTGGCCCACCGCCGGCGCCGCCGGGGCCTGCGGTCCCGGCGCCTGCGGTGCCGCCGGTCCCTGCCCCGGCACCTGCAGCGGCGGCTGTGGCTGCGATTGCATGGCGCCGCTTGCGGCACCAGCCCCGCCGGCGCCGCGCAAGCCTTCGAGCGTCGCCGCTGCCAGCGGCCGCTGAACGGGCCGTTGCCGTGCCTGCTCGGCGGGCAGCGGTTCCAGCCATTGCGTGGAGGGCGCCTGCGCCACGGCCCCCGCGCCCTGCCGCTGCGCCCCCAGCTCCGCGCGCAACTGCTGCAGCATCGCGCGCTGCTCGGCGAGCTCCTGCTTCAACTGGCGCAGTTCGGCGGCCAGTTCGGCCGCCGGGCGTGCTTCCGCGGGTTCGGGTGGCAGCGGCTGCTGCGCGATCGCACCGAACGTCAACAGGGACATGCCGGCACAGCCGGCACGCAGGGTCTGGACAAGCGGCATAAGCATCCTTTATATCGATGGTGCCGCTCAGCGCGGCGCGATGGAGGTCGACAGCGCCTGGCGCAGGCTGTCGCTGAAATTCATGTCCTTCAATACGCCGAGGCTGTTGACGGTGGCATCGATCGTCGTCTGCGCGCGGATCAGCTGGTCGCTTGCGCTGTTCTGCAGCACCAGCCCGGCCAGCGGCTGGTTGACGATCGCCAGCGCATTGCCCGCGCCCGCCTGCGCCGTGTGGAACGACGACAGGCCGGCACCGGACGCGGCGGCCTTGGCCACGTCCGGCACCGCCAGCTGGCTGCTGGCGACGACGTTGCCGTTCATGCTCAGCAGCCGGTCGACCGACAGCGACACCAATAGCCCATTGCCGGCATCGAAGCCGCCGCGGGCATTGGCCAGCACGGTTTCGTCGACGGCGCCCCAGCCGCCCGGCACTTCGCCGGCCAGCGCGGCTGGCGCCCCCGGCAGCGATAACAACAACAACAACGGCAAGATCTTCTTCATCGCATCCCCTTGCGCCGGTCGCAGCGGATCTAATAGTCGCCGGCATCGAATTTCGGCAGCGTGACCCGCTGCAGGCTGTCGCGGTCCAGCCCCGCACCCGGTTGCAGGCGCGGCGCCGCCGCCCAGTCGGCCGCGTCGTTGAAGCGCGGCTTGCCGGGGCGGTCGTGGATCACGAACAGCAGCTGGTTCAGCCAGATCGACTCGAAGCGGGCGCGCGGCAGTGCCCGCGTGCCGCCGGACGGATCGCCGACCAGCACGCGGCCATCGCGCACGCCCTTGACGACGACGAAATGGTGATAGCCATGCTCGGCCACCAGCACGATGGCGGGAAAGCCGGCCTTGACCAGCTCGTCCAGCGGCTGCTGGAAACCATCGGCCTTGAACCCGTGCGCGGCCAGGAAATTCTTCATGTCCAGCAGTGAAAAACCTTCGCGGCGGATGCGGGCCTGGTCGCCCCGCGCGAACATCTCGGTAAACGCCTGCTGCTCGTTGACCGGGTAGCCGTAGTGATGCGTCAGCAGCGTGGCCAGTGCCGCCGAGCCGCAGCTGAAGTCGAACTGCTGGCGTATCGTCTTCACGAAACGCGCTTCCTTCATGCTCGTGACGCGCAGCGAGACCGGCCCGCCCGCGCCGAAAGGCAGGTCGGCCGCGTGCGCCGGCATGGCCAGCGCGAGCACGGCAAGCCACGCGGCCGCCCCCGTTGTCATGCAACGCCACGCCATCACTTGAACTGCACGTTGACGATGGTGGCGTTCTGGATCAGCACATTGGCGCCGGAATTCTGGATCACCATCGGCAATCCCGAGGCATTGCTGAACGCGCCATCGGTGATGATGTTCGACCCGGTGACCACGTTGCTGGCGGCATTGTTGCCGACCGTGCCGCCGAGCTTCATGTCGCTCCACGGCGTATCGGTACCGCCGCGCAGCTGGGCCAGGCGCTCGTCGCTGAGAGCCCCGGTCGCCGGTGCCTGCACGGCCGGCAACGCCAGCGCCGGCAGGGCCGCGGGTTCCGCGCGCACCGCGAATTCGCGCGGCGCATCGCCGCCCGCGTCCACCCGCACCGCGGCTTCCCCGGCATGAACGCCCGTCCCGGCCACGGCCAGCAGCGCGGCGGCACAGGCGCGCGCCCAGACCCGTGCGCGTCCCGGTTGCCCGGCGCGCCACGCGGTTACCCGATTACTCGTTCGATCGTGCATGGATCCTCCGTCAGGTTCGCCATGCCGCCGCCCGGCGTGCCGGGCAGCGGCCATCCGGCGCCGCGCATGGAGGCCGGCGCCGGCGTACATCAACGACCCACGCCCAGGTTGGCCTGCACGTTGATGCTCTGCTGCACCAGCGAACTGACACCGCTGCTCTGGCTGATTACGGAAATGCCCGCCGCCGATTGCGCCACGCCGCTCATCGTGTTCGACATGTTGAACGTGCCCGCATTGACGGTGTTCGTGCCGCCGGCACCGCCGGTACCGCCCGCACCCGCGCCACCGGTGGCCGAAGCCGTGGTGGAGCCAGCCGAGCCACCCGCGCCGCCGGTACCCGAACCGCCGGCACCGCCGGCACCGCCGTCACCCGCGGTGGCACTGCCGTTGGTCGCCGCACCGCCCGAGCCGGCGCCGCCGGTGGCCGTGCCGGCCGTCGCGGTACCGCCCGTGGCCGCGCCACCCGCAGCACCCGCACCCGCGGTATTCGATGCCGAACCGCTCGATGCGCCGGCACCGCCCGCGGCACCGGCCGCACCCGCGCCGGCCACGCTGGAGCCGTTGCCGCCGGCAGCGCCGTCGCCACCCGCGCCACCGGTGCCGGTCGCGCCCGCGCCGCCCGTCGTGCTGGCCGTTGCGCCGGCACCGCCCGCGCCCGTGGTGTTGGTACCGCCCGCCGCACCGGCGCCGGCCGTGTTGGCCGCCGACGAACCGGCACCGCCCGCGGCACCGGCACCCGCCGTGTTGCTGCCGGCCGCACCGGCACCGCCCGCCGCGCCGGCACCCGCCGTGTTGCTGCCGGCCGCACCGGCGCCGCCTGCCGCGCCGGAACCGCCCGCCGCGCCGGCACCGCCCGCGGCGCCGGCACCGCCCGCGCCCGCGGTGTTGGTGCCGGCCGTTGCCGTGGTGGCGCCCGTGGTGGCTGCACCGCCGGTACCCGCGCCGCCCGCACCGGCGCCGCCGGTGCCCGTCGCACCCGTGCCTGCACCGCCCGAACCCGCACCGCCGGTGCCGGTGGCGCCCGTGCCGGCGCCGCCCGTGCCGGCGCCGCTGCCGGCGCTGGCCGTCTGGTCACCGGACGTGCCCGGGGTATCGCCGCCGGCCGGCACGGCATTGGTGTTGCCCGAACTGGCCGAACCGGTGGCTGCGTAGCCGCCCGTGCCGGTTCCGCCGGTACCCGTGCCGCCAGGACCGTTGCCGCCGCTGCCGGCACCGCCGGTACCCGTGCCGCCAGGACCATTGCCGCCATTGCCGGCACCGGCCGAGGCCGTGCTTCCCGCGCCCGTGTCGCCCGACGAGGCCGCGCCGCCCGCCGCGCCGTTGCCACCCGTGCCGCCCGCACCGCCGGCAGCGCCGGCGCCGCCCGTGCCGCCCGCGCCGCCCGTGGCCGCGCCCGTGTAGCCGCCGGTGCCGCCCGTGCCGCCGCCGCCGCCGCTGGCTGCGCCGGTATAGCCGCCGGTGCCGCCCGCGCCGCCAGAGCCGCCCGTGGCTGCGCCCGTATAGCCGCCGGCGCCGCCCTGTGCGCCGCTGGCGTTGCCGCTGCTGCCGCCGGAGCCGCCGGTGGCCGCGCCTGCCAGGCCGCCCGCGCCGCCGGTACCCGCGCCGCCCGCCGCGGCACTGCCGCCTGCGCCGCCGTAGCCGTCGGAACTGCGGCCGCCGGTGCCGCCGGCGCCGCCCGCGCCGCCCGCGCCGCCCGCGCCCGAGTTGGCGCCGCTTGCCGCGCCGCCGGCGCCGCCGGTGCCCGCATAGGCCGCACCCGTACTGGCCGTACCGCCGGTGGCACTGCCGCCGTTGCCGTTGCCGCCATTGGCGCTGCCATTGGTTGCCACGCCGCCGATGGCGCCCGATGCGCCGGCGCCGCCATTGCCGGCCGCGCCACTGCCGCCGGTGGAGGTGGCGTTGCCGCCGCCTGCCGCGCCGCCGGTGCCGCCGGTGCCGTTGCCGCCGTTGGCGCTGCCGTTATTGGTGGCGACGTTGCCGATGTGGTGCACGTTATTGCCGGTCACCGTGCCGGTCAGCGTGCTGATGGCGGTCGCCGTCGACGTGTTGAACGCGTTGGTCAGGCTCGACGTTGCGGTGGCGCCATTGTTGGCGGCGGCAGCGCCGACCGCGGCGGCACGTGCTGCGCCGCTGCTGTTGTTATTGTTGTTGGCCTGGCTGTAGTCGTTGTCGCGGTTGGTGCTGGAATCGTTGTTGTTGTCGTTGGCCTGGCTATAGTCGTTGTCGCGGTTGGTGCTGGAATCGTTGTTCCGGTTGGTGCTGCTGTCCTGCACCGCCGACGCGTTGTCGTTGGCATGCGCCCCGGCGCCGCTCTGCGTGACGCTGTTGCCCGGCTCGGTCGTCTGCGCCTGTGCGCCCACGCTGAAGGCGAGCGCGATTGCCGCGGCAATCATGGTTTTTTTCATTTGCTTCTCCACTGAAGTAGTTTGGCCGATTCACCCCGCTGAGAATGAATTCCTCAGCAGCCTCGACGTTGCAAGGTTGATGCCATCGGCCTGAGCCATCAGTAAGCGCTTGAAATCGTTGACTTATCTGCTTTGCTACACTTTAGACAATATGACTAGAATAAGTATTTTGTAACGTTGCTGTTACTACCATGGGCGCCAGATCGCCCTCCGCGTGGCAGGTTTTCAGTGGAGAATCGTGGAAAAATACCGGCTGTAACAAATACGTTACAAAAGGTCGGGATCGGCAGGGTGTTACGAAGGCGCTGTTCGCGTAAAGTCGGTTTTGCCTGCAGGTATGGAAGTTTCTGCTCTTGTCGGTGTCGGGAGACCTCGGCGCGCCGGCGATTTACGCCAAGGCAACTCGAAGCCAAAGCGCCGGAGCCGTTAATGCAGCGGCGTCGAGGACCCTCTGCCACCCGGTGTAGTTGGCCAGGTAGAGACTGGCCACGCCATTGAATCGGCGCAGCCACGTCTTGAAGCGGCTATGCCATCCATTCACACCCTGGATGTGGATCGCGCCGCGCGCCCCGATGCCGGCCCTGACGTTGACCGCTTCGTGTGCGACGCCGGCCTGCCGCGCAAACGCTTTATAGGCATTGGCCCCGTCGCTGACGAGCAGGACGTCCTTTGCCAGTACCGGCAGCAAGTGCCTGGCCAGCTGGCTGGCGGTCACCGGACCGCGGCCGGTGGCGAAGTCGCAGGTTTGCCGATTGCGGTCGCGGGCGACCAGGATGCAGTCCAGTTCCGCGCCGATGCCGCGCCGGCTGGCCTTGCCGCCGCGCTTGCGGGGCGGATGACGCGCGCTGGTGATCAGGAACGCTTGCGCGCGGCGGCCTCGATGCCATGCTTGGCCATCAGGCGATACAGCGTCATCCGGGAAATGCCGAGATCGCGGGCGACGTCGGTGAGGCTCTTGCCGGCGCCCAGGCCCGCTTCGATGGCGGCACGTTCGGCCTGCACGCGCGCGCCGTTCAGCGCCACGCCGGAACCGGCGGTGGCGGCGTCGAGGCCCAGGTCCTGCGGCGTGATCAGCCGCCCTTCGGCCATCACCGACGCGCGCCGCACGCGGTTCAGCAGTTCGCGCACATTGCCGGGCCAGTCGTGCGCGGCCAGCGCCGCCAGCGCGGCACGGGAAAAGCCCTTGACGTGCGCGGAACGCTCGCGGGCGTAATCCTGGAAAAAGGTTTCCGCCAGCGCCTGCACGTCGTCGCCCCGTTCGCGCAGCGGCGGCAGTTCCAGCGACAGCACGTTCAGGCGATAGAACAGATCTTCCCGGAACGTGCCGCGCGCCACCGCCTCGTGCAGCCGCACGTGCGACGCGGCAACGATGCGCACGTCGACCTCGACCGGGCGGGTACCGCCGACCCGCGAGATGGTTTTTTCCTGCAGGAAGCGCAGCAGGTTGGCCTGCAGGTCGAGTGGCAGGTCGGCGATTTCATCGAGGAACAGCGTGCCGCCGCTGGCCGATTCGATCAGGCCGGCGCGCGCCTTGGCGGCGCCGGTAAAGGCGCCCTTCTCGTGGCCGAACAGTTCCGACTGGACCAGCCCGGTCGGGATCGCGCCGCAATTGATCGGCACGAATGGCCCGGCGCGCCTGGCCGATCCCTCGTGCACGGCGCGCGCCACCAGTTCCTTGCCGGTGCCGCTCTCGCCCCAGATCAGCACGGGCGCCTCGGCGCATGCGACCTTGTGCAGCCGCTGGCGCAGCGCCGCAATGGCCCGGCTGTCGCCGGTCAGCCGCATGCCGCTCGGACTGGCGAGGCGCGGCGCCGGTGCGGCAAGCGTGGCAAAACCGTGGGCATGCCCGAGCGTATGGCTGAGCCGCGCCAGGTCGACCGGCAGCGTGTGGTAGTCGATGCAATGGTCGTGGATCAGGCGGCGGTAGCGTTCATCCTCCAGCGCCTCGGCGCCGCACACGGCCACCCACTTCACGCGCCAGTGCTCGCGCAGGAAATGCTCGACGCGCTCGAGCATGTCGCGGGTGCCCAGTTCGATGATGCCGACCAGGCACGGCAAGCTGCCCAGCACGGCGTTCGCCTCGTCGAGATCGGTCACAGCGCGCAATTCGAAACCGCGGGCCACGGCCAGCGCCGCACCTGCGTCCCAATGTCTTCCTGCAATGCTCAGCAGTCTCTTTGTTGTCATTTTTATATCACTCGTGACAGCTAACCGGATGCCTGGCAATGGTGGCCGGGGCGCCATCCAAGGTCTTGGAATCGGGTGAGATCGGACAGCGCAATGTCGCGCCCGCAACGCGCGCGTTACGATATTCGTTTTTATTATTTTGGAAGTGAAATAGCGGAAGTATGGCCACGATCGCGTGCGTTGCGGCATCCAGCTACTATAGGCGAGTGCTGGACGATGCGCCAACACGCCTGCAATACTAAGTTGTTTCCGCGCCATGGCTGGCGGGACCGGACGACCGCCGGGGCCGGCGCCGCGGGGCCCATCGCGGGGCCCATCGCGGGGTAAAGTACGGGGAAAAGTACAGGGAAAGTACAGGGCAGTAGTACGGCGCGATGTACCGCTGCCGGCCTGTCAGCGCAAGGCTGCCAGGCGCCCGGCGACCTGCGGTTCCGCTGCGGCGATGCGGAACTGCTGCATCAGCGTACTGAGCACCTGGGCCTGCTGCCGCAGCGACTCCGACGCCGCCGCCACTTCCTCGACCAGCGCGGCATTGTTCTGGGTATCGCGCTCCAGGCCGGCCACCGCATCGTTCATCTGGGCAATGCCGTCCGTTTGCGCATGCGCAGCGTCGCCGATCCGCGCCATCAGCGTGCTCACGCCGTCCACGCGTTCCAGCATGCCGCCCATGGTGGCCTGGGCACCGGCGGCCAGGCCGGCGCCCTGCCCGATGGTGGCCACCGAATCGGCGATCAGCGCCTTGATCTCGCGCGCCGCGGTGGCCGAGCGCTGGGCCAGTGCCCGCACCTCGCTGGCCACCACGGCAAAGCCGCGCCCCTGTTCGCCGGCGCGGGCCGCCTCGACGGCCGCGTTCAGCGCCAGGATGTTGGTCTGGAATGCGATGCCGTCGATGACGGCGATGATGTCGACGATCCGGTCGGCCGACTGGCTGATGCCATCCATCGTGGAGCTCACCTGTGCGATGGCACTGCCGCCCTGCCCGGCCACGTCCGCCGCGCCCTGCGCCAGCCGGGCGGCATCGACCGCCTGGGCGCCGTTGATGCGCACCGTGGTGGCCAGCTGGTCCAGCGCGGCCGAAGTTTCCTGCAGCGTGGCGGCCTGGCGTTCGGTGCGCCGCGACAGGTCGAGATTGCCATGCGCGACCTCGACGGAGGCCGCATCGATCGCCGCCGCCGCATCGCGCACGCCGCCGACGGTACGCGCCAGGCGCCGCGCCATCTCGTTCAGTGCGTCGAGCAGCTGGCCCACTTCGTCCTGGCGGCCATGGCGCAATGCTCCCGTCAGGTCGCCTTCGGCGGCGCGCTCGGCAAAGGCGACGGCATCGCGCAGCGGCCGCACGATGCTGCGCGTGAGCAGCAGGGCCAGCACGCCGCCGGCCAGCAGCGCCAGCAGGCCGAGCCCGCCCAGCAGCACGCGCATCGCGACGACCGTGTCGCGCGAATCTTCCGACACCTGCCGTGCCGCCCGCTCCTGGTGGCCGAGCAGCGCGTCGAGCGCCGCCATGTAGCCGGCCAGCCGCGGTTCGAAGGCGGAGCCGATCAGTTCATCGACCTGCTGGGTGCGGCCCATTTCCTTCTGCCTGAAGATCGCGTCGCGCACCGCATGGAACTGCTGCTGCTGGCGCCGCATCGCCGCCGTCAGCGCCAGTTCGCCGGCATCGCCGCGCTGCTGCGCCAATGCCCGCTGCAGCCGTTGCGTTACCTTTTCCCCGGCGGCCAGCTGCGCCATGAAGGCGTCGGCCACTTCCAGGCTGTCGCTGCGGGCGATCGACAGGGCACGCAGCGCGTTCAGCTGCTCGCTGGCACGCAGCTCGATCGTCAGGCGCTGCCGCGCGAGCTTGTCCTCGGCGAGCAGTTCGGCATTGGCGGCCACGTTCTGCAGCGACCACAGCGACGTCAGCGTCACCATCGCCAGCATGGCAAGGATGGCGGCGAAGGCGGCAACGACACGGGCACCGGTGTGGCGGCGGAGAAGGTTCGGCATGGGGCAGCGATCTGGGGTTACGGACAGCGCGCATTGTAGGGAGCCGTTGTGACGTGGATGTGACAAAACGTAATATAAATTGCGTTTTGGAACTGCCAAGGCTGCTGCCGCCGCCGGTCATGCTGCCGACATATTGATTGCGTACGCTGGAGGATGCGGTCCTCATGCCGGCGCCCGCTGTCGCGCCGTCCTTTCCGCGTGTAAAATCCGGTAATGCCGTGTAAAAAATGGCGGCGCCCTGGCGACGGGATCGTGCATTGTCCCTACAATGCAGTAGTCCAGCAACAGTCGACCAGGCCCGCGCACGAGTCCCGAGTCCGAGTCCCAAGTCCGTAATGCACTAGTCCGCTAGTCGTTACTTAACCGCTGTCGCAACAAGAAAAATCCAGACGTCCGGTAATGCCTTTCGAATCATCACGCATCCTCATCTGCCGCACCGACAACATCGGCGACGTCGTGCTGACCCTGCCGCTGGCCGGCTTCCTCAAGCAGCATATCCCGGGGGTCGAAGTCGACATCCTGTGCCGCGCCTACGCGGCGCCGGTGGCGCGCTGCTGCCGTTTCATCGACCGCGCGCTCGCGCTGGAAGAAGTGGACATCGACCGCCTGTTCGACGAGGAAGGCTACGACACCGTCATCTTCGCGTTTCCGCACCGGGCCCTGGCACGGGCGGCACGGCGCGCCGGCGTGCGGAACCGCGTCGGCAGCAGCCATCGCGTGCACCACTGGTGGACCTGCAACCGGCTGGCGCACTTCAGCCGCGCGCGCTCGCACCTGCACGAAGCCCAGCTCAACTTCGCGCTGCTGAAACCGCTCGGCATCGACTACCTGCCGCCCCTGGCGGAGATCGTGCCGCTGTACGGCCTGCAGGCGCCCAGCCCTGGGGAGATCGCCGAACCGTTCCGGGCGGCGCCGTTCAACCTGTTGCTGCATCCGAAGTCGAACGGCAATGGCCGCGAATGGCCGCTGGAACGCTATACCGAGCTGGCCGCCACGCTGGCCGCCGATCCGGGCATCGCGATCTGGATCACCGGCAGCCGTGCCGAAGGCGAGCTGCTGGCGCGCGACGCGCAGGCGCTGCTGGCCAGTCCCAACGTGCGCAACCTGTGCGGCCGCTACGACCTGAACGGCCTGGTGGCGCTGATCGGCATCGCGGACGGGCTGATCGCCAGCGGCACCGGTCCGCTGCACGTCGCCGCCGCCCTGGGGCGTAACGCACTGGGCCTGTTCCCGCCGGTGCAGCCGATCGACATCGCCCGCTGGGGCGCGCTCGGCGCCAATGCCACGTCGCTGAGCGGCGCGCGGCAATGCGGCACCTGCACCGGCGCGCAGGCCTGTACCTGCATGGCGGGGATCAGCGCCGCGCAGGTGGCGGACGTGGTGCTCCAGTGGCGCGACCGTGCCGCGGCGGAGCACGCCGGCGACCGCCGCGCCGCGACGAGACCATGACGCCGCGGCTGCTTATCACGCTGGACTCCATGCGCTTCGAGAACACCGGCCTGCATACCTTCGGCCGCAGCCTCGGGCAGGAACTCGTCAGGCAGGGCGCGGGCGCTTTCGACATGAGCGCCTACACGTATCCATCGCAGCAAGGCGCTCTCGGCGAGCAGGTGTCGCATGTCGGGCACCGCAGGTATCACCGCTGGTATTTCCCGCGCGGCGGCGATTTCGACGTGATCCACTTCGCGGACCAGTATTGCCGCTTCGGCCCCGATCGCGTGCGCGGCAGGACGGTGATGACGGTGCACGACCTGAACCAGGTGCACGAGCAGCCGCCGGGCAGCCGGAAGCTCGCCAGGCACCTGCGCAGGATGGCGCGCAAGATCGCCGGCGTCGACCGGGTGGTGGCGATCTCGGAATTCGTCAAGGCCGACATCCTGCGCTTCTTCCCCGAGGCGCGCGACAAGATTTCCGTCGTCCACAATGGCGCCGACCGCAGCTTTGCCCCGGCCGGACACCAGCCGCGCTTCGTGCCGCCGGGCCGCTTCCTGTTCGCCGTCGGCATGGTGTGCCCGAAGAAGAACTTCCACGTGCTGGTGCCGCTGCTGTGCGGCACGGACTACACGCTGGTCATCGCCGGCGTAATCAAGCACGAATACCGGCAAAAGATCCTCGACGAAGCGGCGCGCCTGGGCGTGGCCGGCCAGGTGGCGATCACCGGCCCGGTCAGCCAGCACGACAAGGACTGGTACTACGCGCACTGCGAAGCGTTCCTGTTCCCGTCGCTGGCCGAAGGCTTCGGCCTGCCGGCGCTGGAGGCGATGCACCACGGCCGTCCCGTATTCCTGTCGCGCCTGACCAGCCTGCCGGAAGTGGGCGGCGACGCGGCCTGCTACTTCGACCATTTCGACCCGGAGCACATGCGCGAGGTCTTCGCCGCCGGGCTGGCGCGCTTCGCCGCCGGCGATGGCGCGCAGCGTGCCCGCGCGCACGCGATGGGGTTTACGTGGGAGAAGGCTGCGCTGGCCTATCTCCAGATATACCGCGACTGCCTGGCAGGGTGATCGAGGTTTTTCAGGCGCTCTTGGCATTTCAAGCCTGCCGCAGCACGTTCTCTCATCAATTTGACTACACAGGATCAGTTGCGGTACTACAATTGACCGTTTCGTGAAAACGCCGCGCGTGCCGGCTGGCCGGCAGCACCGGGCAAGGCGATCAACTTCTTACCGACCACATGATCATTTCATCCGCGACCGATTTCCGGGCGGCGGCGCGCCGCAGGCTGCCGCCGTTCCTCTTCCACTACCTCGACGGCGGTGCCGGCGCCGAGCAGACCATGAGCGCCAACATCGCCGACCTGCAGCAGGTCAAGCTGCGCCAGCGCGTGCTGAAAGGATCGGAACAGCTCGACCTGTCGACGGAATGGTTCGGCACCCGCCACGAACTGCCGATCGCGCTGGCACCGGTGGGCCTGACCGGCATGTACGCGCGGCGCGGCGAAGTGCAGGCCGTGCGCGCCGCCTGCAAGCGCGGCATCCCGTTCATCCAGTCGACGGTGTCGGTGTGCCCGCTGGCGGAGGTGGCCGCCGCGGCGGACAAGCCGATCTGGTTCCAGCTGTACGTACTGAAGGACCGCAGCTTCATGCGCGACGTGCTGCAGCGCGCCAGGGCACTGGGCGCGTCGACGCTGGTGTTCACGGTCGACATGCCGGTGCCCGGCGCCCGCTACCGCGATGCGCACAGCGGCATGAGCGGCCCGAACGGACCGCTGCGGCGCATGCTGCAGGCGATCGCCCATCCGCGCTGGGCATGGGACGTGGGCCTGTTCGGCCGGCCGCATGACCTGGGCAACATCTCGGCCTACCGCGGCGCCGCAACCGGCCTGGCCGACTACATCGGCTGGCTGGGCGCGAACTTCGACCCGGCGATCGGCTGGCAGGACCTGCAGTGGATTCGCGACGAATGGCAGGGGCCGATGATCATCAAGGGCATCCTGGAAGCGGACGACGCCCGCGACGCCGTCGCCTTCGGGGCGGACGGCATCGTCGTCTCGAACCACGGCGGGCGCCAGCTCGACGGCGCGCTGTCCACCGCCAGCGCGCTGCCGGCGATCGCCGATGCGGTCAAGGGCAAGACCACGATCTTCGCCGACGGCGGCGCGCGCACCGGCACCGACGTGTTCCGGCTGCTGGCCCTGGGCGCCGACGGCGTGCTGCTGGGCCGCGCCTTCGTGTACGCGCTGGCCGCGCAGGGCGAGGCCGGCATCGCGAAGCTGCTGGCCATCATGGAAAAGGATATCCGGACCAACATGGTCCTCACCGGCGTGAAGTCGGTGCGCGAGATCGGCCCGCACCTGCTGGCACGCTGACCCGGCCGGGGCGCCCTGCCCCGGTACTGACACCGCATTACCGCGCGGGCGCCTGCCGCCCGCTTCTTCCCTCCCCCTCTCTACCCTGGCGCCCCGCGCGCTGCCCGCCCCGGCGCCGCGTCTTTTCGTTGGCTGCCTGCCACTGGCCGATTACCGGTCCATGTAGTGAAAATAAAACAACAGACATGACGGTTCACGCTGGATCGGGCAATCTCAGTAGTATTATTACAAGAACCTTGCCCGACAGGTGGCGAAGCCCGCCTGCGCCTTGGCCCTTCCATTACAACGACAGGGAGACATATGGACATCGGAAGTAGTTTGATTTCACGCTGGGCGGCAATCCTGCTGTGCGGCAGCGTCCTCGCCGCGTGCGGCGGAGAGAGCGACGACAGCGGGCAAAGCGCCGCCGCGCCGCTGCGCCTGGCCGCCGCGGCCAGGACCGCCAGCGCCGCGACGCCCGTTGCACCAGGGACCATCCGCATGCATTTCCACCGCATCCAGGGCGACGAAGCCCAGTGGGGCGTGTATTCGTGGGATGGCCCGCAGGTGCCCAGCCCGGCCTGGATCACCGGCCGCTTCATGTTCACCGGCAGCGACGGCTTCGGCGGCTACGTGGACATCCCGCTGGCGGCGGGGAAAACCGCCATCCACTTTCTCGTGACCGACGGGAGTGGCACCAAGAACTGCGCCGCCGACCAGCGGGCCGACCTGCGGCCCGATGTGATGACGGCCGGCCAGGAAGTGTGGATGCTGGAGGGCGACTGCACCGTCTATGCGGACCAGCCGGCGCTCAGCTACGGCAACCTGGCCAGCGCCAAGGCGCACTGGCTGTCCGCGACCACGCTGGCCTGGCCCGGCGCGCCGTCGAACGGCACGTACAAGCTGTTTTATGCAAGCAATGGCGGCATGGCTCCCACGCCCGATCCCGCCACCGGCCTGGCCGGCGCCGAAGGCAGCCTGCCGCTGCAACCGGCCGCGCTGCCGGACGCGATCCGGCAGAAGTATCCGCACCTGGCCGGCGCCACCGGCCTGCGCCTGGCCGATGCCGACGCTGCCGGCATCGCCCGCCTCGCCAGCGCCCAGTTCGCCATTGCGCAGTACGGCGCCGACGGTACGCTGGTGCAGGTGACGTCGCTGCAGCAGGCCGGCATGCTCGACGACCTGTTCGCGGCCCGTGCCGCCGGTGCGCAACTGGGCCTGTCGTTCGACAGCCGGGGCGTGCCGACCTTCCGCGTGTGGGCGCCGACGGCGAAGGCCGTCCAGCTCGACGTCTATGCCGGCGCAAGCGCGGCAGGCGCGCGGCCGGTGGCCATGGTGCGCGATGCCGCCAGCGGTGTCTGGTCGTACACGGCACCGGATGCCTCGTGGACCAACCGGGCCTACTACACCTATACGGTGCAGGTGCTGTCGCGCTGGGCCAACAACACGCTGGTGACGAACACGGTGACCGATCCGTATTCGCTGAGCGTGTCCGCCAACAGCCGGCGCAGCTTCGTCGCCAACCTGGACAGCCCCCAGCTGAAGCCGGCGGGCTGGGACGAGCAGCGCATTCCCAAGCTGGCCGCGCCAACCGACATCGCGCTGTATGAACTGCACATCCGCGATTTCTCGGCGTCGGATGCCACGGTGCCGGCTACGCACCGCGGCAAGTACCTCGCCTTCACGGACGGCGAGTCGGCGCCGATGCGCCACCTGCGCTCGCTGCAGAAGGCCGGCTTGACCCACGTGCACCTGCTGCCCAGCTTTGATTTTTCCAGCGTCGACGAGACGGCCTGCGTGACGCCGTCGATTCCCGGCGCGGCGGCCGATGCCACGACCCAGCAGGCGGCGGTGGCCGCCACGCGCGACAGCGACTGCTTCAACTGGGGCTACGACCCGGTGCACTACAACACGCCGGAAGGCAGCTACGCCACCGATGCAACCGACGGCGCGGTGCGCGTGCGCGAATTCCGCGCGATGGTGCAGGCGCTGCACGAAGCGGGACTGCGCGTGGCGCTGGACGTGGTGTACAACCACACCAGCCAGTCGCAGCAGGGGCCGCTGTCGATACTGGACCGCATCGTGCCCGCCTACTACTACCGGCTGGGCGCCGAGGGCAATATCCTGAACGACAGCTGCTGTGCCGACACGGCCCAGGAAAACGCCATGATGGCCAAGCTGATCACCGACTCGGTGGCGCTGTGGACGAAGCAGTACAAGATCGACAGCTTCCGCTTCGACATCATGGGCTTCACGCCGCTCGACCTGATGAAGCGCCTGCAGACGGCGGCGAACGAAGCGGCGGGCCGCCCGATCTACCTGTATGGCGAGGCATGGAATTTCGGTGCGGTCGGCAACGACGCGCGGTTCGTGCAGGCGCGGCAGGCCAACATGTTCGGTACCGGCATCGGTTCGTTCAACGACCGCATCCGCGACACGGTGCGCGGCGGCGGCTGCTGCGACACCGGCAACGCGCTGGTCGACCAGCAGGGCTTCGCCAACGGCGTGTGGTTCGACCCGAACGGCCAGTCGACGCAAACGCGCGACGATGCGCTGCGCCTGGCGGACCTGGTGCGCGTGGCGCTGTCCGGCACGCTGCGCGACTACCGCTTCACGGACCGCTTCGGCAATGTGCGCAGCAACGCCGAGATCGACTATTTCGGCCAGCAGGCCGGCTTTGCCGGCAGTCCGGCCGAGACCATCAACTATGTCGAGGCGCACGACAACCAGACCCTGTTCGATGTCAATGCGCTGAAACTGCCGCAAGGCACGAGCCTTGCCGACCGCGTGCGCGTACACGCGCTGGGCAATGCGATCAACATCCTGTCGCAGGGCGTGCCGTTCATCCACGCAGGCCAGGAAATCCTGCGTTCGAAGTCGCTGGACCGCGACAGCTACAACGCCGGCGACTGGTTCAACCGCCTCGACTACAGCTATGCCGCCAACAACTTCGGCGTCGGCCTGCCGCTGGCGGAAAAGAACGAGCAAAGCTGGCCGGTCATGGCGCCGGTGCTGGCCAATCCACTCATCGCTCCGGACACGCGGGCCATCCTGGCGGCGAAAACGGGCTTCGAGGAACTGCTGGCGATCCGCCAGGACAGCACGCTGTTCCGCCTGCGTACGGCGCAGGATGTGATCGAGCGCCTGAAGTTCCACAACACCGGCCCCGGTCAGGTGCCGGGCGTGGTGGCGATGAGCATTTCAGGCGCCGAGCCGTCTCCCTATCCAGGTGCGAAGTACAAGCGGGTGGTCGTGCTGTTCAATGTCGACAAGGCGGCCCGCACCGTCGCCATCCCGGAACTGCGCATCCGCAAGCTGAAGCTGCACGATGTGCAGCGCTTCGGCAGCGACCCGGTGGTACGCGCGGCGGCCTATGATGCGGCGAGGGGCAGCTTCACGATTCCGGCGCGCACGACGGCGGTATTCGTGCAGCACGCCAGCGACTGAGGCACGACCGGCTTCAGGGGCGCTGGCCGGCGCCCCTGAAGCCCCCCCTTCGTCGGGCGCCAGGGCGCAATGCCTGGCGCGGCCGGCCGATGCGGCGCGCCGGCCTCCCCGGCTCAGTCCAGCCGCTTGAGCCGCTGGCCGTGGATGCCCCAGCGGCAATCGGTACCATCGACATTGCCGAACAATGCCCAGCCGGTGCCGATCTTCGCCACCGTGACCTTGCTGCCGAGTTCAGCACTCAGCTTCTCGGCCCAGACACCGGCGGCCCCCTGGCCCTTGAACAGTTCCTTGCCCTCGTAGATGACGGTGGCATCGAATACGGGCATGGCGAATACGGTCATTGCTTCCTCTGGAATGTGCTGGAACGGAGCGCCATCCTACCACTCCCGCCTGCGCCGCTCGGCGCCACGCATCGGCCGCACGAAGCCGCCTCCCCGTTTTCTACTCCGCCACGCCAGATGTAGTCAAACTACATGTAGTAAATTTACCCTAAAAGACACATCTGGATGGAGCAAACTACATTTTTATTGACATGGCAATCACGATTGAAGAATATTCGGTTGAACGGCCGTTCAATGTCCCGATGACATGCGTTGCCAGCTTGCGCCGAATTTTCTCAATGCGGCTGACGGCGATGGCTTCGGCACATCCCCGCGGCCGCCGACAACAATCAACCAATCGACCACTCGACCGACATGCAAAACAGCGCTCTCCACGACCTCGGCAACCAGGCCTTGCCTATCTCTTCCCCCGTACCGGACCAGGACAAGGATGCGCCCCTGAAGGAGGACATCCGCCTGCTGGGCCGGCTGCTGGGCAACGTGATCCGCGAACAGGAAGGCGACGCGGTGTTCGACGTCGTCGAAGCGATCCGCCAGAGTGCCGTGCGCTTCCGCCGGGAAGACGACCGCAGCGCGGGCGCGGAACTGTCGGCCCTGCTCGCCAACCTGGCGCCCGAGCAGACCAATGCCGTGGTGCGGGCGTTCTCCTACTTCTCGCACCTGGCGAACATCGCCGAGGACCGGCACCACATCCGCCGCCGCCGCGCCCACCTGCTGGGCGGTTCGGCGCCGCAGCCGTCGTCGGTGGCGTTCGCGGTAACGCGGCTGAAGGATGCCGGTGTCGGCCGGGAGGCGATCGCATCCTTCCTGCGCGATGCCCTGATCTCGCCCGTGCTGACGGCGCACCCCACGGAAGCGCAGCGCAAGAGCATCCTCGATGCCGGCCATGCGATCGCGCGCCTGCTCGCCGAACGCGACCAGCCGCTGACGCCGCGCGAGCGCGAACGCAACGTGCAGCTGCTGCAGGCACGCATCGCCACGCTGTGGCAGACCCGCATGCTGCGCTATGAAAAGCTGACGGTCGCCGATGAAATCGACAATGCGCTGTCCTACTACCGCACTACCTTCCTGCGCGAGTTGCCGGCGCTGTACGACGACGTCGAGCGGGAGATCGCCCACGGCTACGGCGGCGGCGCGCTGGACCTCGGCGATGCCGACTACCTGCAGATGGGCAGCTGGATCGGCGGCGACCGCGACGGCAACCCGAACGTCAACGCGGAGACGATGCGGCACGCGCTGCTGCGCCAGTCCGGCACCATCCTGGAGTTCTATCTCGACGAGGTGCACGCGCTGGGCGCCGAGCTGTCCACCTCGACCCTGCTGGTGCCGGCCAGCGAGGCACTGCTCGCGCTGACGCGCCGCTCGCCGGACGATTCGCCGCACCGCAACGACGAACCGTACCGCCGCGCGCTGATCGGCATCCATGCGCGGCTCGCCGCCACGGCGCGCGCGCTGGGTGTCGCGGGGATCGTGCGCAAGGAAACGGGCCAGTGCCCGCCCTATCGCGATGCCGGCGAACTGCACGGGGAGCTGTCGGTCCTGGCGGCCTCGCTGGCGGCCAACAACGGCGCCATCCTTGCCGAACCGCGGCTGAACGGCCTGCTGCGCGCGGTGCGGATCTTCGGTTTCCACCTGGCCTCGCTCGACATGCGCCAGGGCTCGGACGTCCACGAGGCGGTGCTGGCCGAACTGTTCGCCCGCGGCGGCGTGGAGCCCGACTACGCGGCGCTCGACGAGGATGCCAAGGTGGCACTGCTGCTGGGCGAGCTGGCCCGGCCGCGGCTGCTGTTCTCGCCGTTCCTCGACTACACCGCGACGACCGGCGCCGAGCTGGAAGTGTTCCGTACCGCGCGCGAGCTGCAGCAGCGCTTCGGCGCGCGGGCGATCCGCCATTACATCATCTCGCACACCGAGACCGTGTCCGACCTGCTCGAGGTGCTGGTGCTGCAAAAGGAGACCGGCCTGCTGCATCCGGAGGACATGCGCGGCACGGTGATGGTGGTGCCGCTGTTTGAAACCATTCCCGACCTGCAGCGCGCGGCCGGCATCATGGCCCGCTGGATGGCGCTGCCCCCGGTCGCCCAGGTCATCGCGCACCAGGGCAGCACGCAGGAAGTCATGCTGGGCTATTCGGATTCGAACAAGGACGGCGGCTTCCTCACGTCGAACTGGGAGCTGTACCAGGCCGAGCTGAAACTGGTGGACGTGTTTGCCGCCGCCGGCGTGCGGCTGCGCCTGTTCCATGGCCGCGGCGGCACCGTCGGCCGTGGCGGCGGCCCCAGCTACGATGCCATCCTGGCCCAGCCGCCGGGTACCGTGAACGGCCAGATCCGGCTGACGGAACAGGGCGAGATCATCGCATCGAAGTTCTCCAATGCCGAGATCGGACGCCGCAACCTCGAACTGCTGGTGGCGGCCACCCTCGAGGCGGGCCTGCTGCCGGCGGGCGCCGCGCGGCAGGCGTCGCCGCTTGCCGTGTTCGAAGGCGTGATGGCCGAACTGTCGCAACGCGCTTATGCAGCCTACCGCGGGCTGGTCTATGAAACGCCCGGCTTCACCGACTATTTCTTCACATCGACGCCGATTGCCGAGATTGCGGAACTGAACCTTGGCTCGCGCCCTGCATCGCGCAAGTCAACGCGGCGCATCGAGGACCTGCGCGCCATTCCATGGGGCTTCTCGTGGGGCCAGTGCCGCGTGCTGCTGCCCGGCTGGTACGGCTTCGGCAGCGCCATCTCCCAATGGCTCGGCGAAGGCGACGCCGGCGAGCGCCTGGCGACGCTGCGCTACATGGCCCGGGACTGGCCGTTCTTCGCCACGCTGCTGTCCAACATGGACATGGTGCTGGCCAAGACCGACCTGGCGATCGCCTCCCGCTACGCCGCCCTGGTGCCCGACGAAGCGCTGCGCCAGCGCATCTTCGGGCGCATCGCGGCCGAACATGCGGCCACCGTGGACTGCCTGCAGCGCATCACCGGCAACGGCGAGCGGCTGGTGCACAACCCGACGCTGGCACGCTCGATCAGGAACCGCTTCCCCTACCTCGACCCGCTGAACCACCTGCAGGTGGAGCTGATCGGCCGCCACCGCGCCCGGCCGGCGGCGCCGGAGGACCGGCACAACCGCGTGCACCGGGGCATCCACCTGTCGATCAACGGCGTGGCGGCGGGACTGCGCAACACGGGCTGACGCCAGCCTCCGGACAGCGTGCAACGGTGGCTGGTCAAGCCGGCAACCGTGTCCTATAGTGGATGAGCGCTTTTACCGGAGCCTCGCCATGACCGCCACAGCCGTGGATGTTCCCGTTTGCCGGCTTGTTCGTTCGCTCGTTCGTTCGCTCGTTCGTTCGCTCGTTCGTTCGCTCGTGTGTTCGCTTGCCGTGCTGCTGCCGGGGCCCGTCCATGCCGACGACGGCAAGGGCTTGCAGCGCGGGGCGAGTCCCGACGACGTCAGCATCTCCGGCGTGTCGGCCGGTGCCGCCATGGCGCTGCAGTACGCGGTCGCCCACTCCGCCTCGATCACCGGCGTCGGCGCGATCGCCGGGCCGCCCTGGGGCTGTGCCGAGGGCCTGCTGGGCAAGTCGATCAACGCCTGCATGTGCGGCAGGCAGCCGATCGCGCCGAAGGCGGATGTGGCCCGCAGCCTGGCACGGGAACGCGCCATCGACCCGCTCGACGCCTCGGGCCGGCCCAGGGCGCTGAAACGGGCCTACGTGTTCCAGAGCGCAAGCGACGCAACCGTCGTGAAGCAGTCCGGCGACGCCAGCCTCGCCTTCCTGCGCGAGTTCGTCGGCCCGGAAACCGTGGCCGACAGCGGCAACGCCGCCGACGGCAGCGATGCCGCCATGCACGGCATCCTGTCGCCCGAGGGAACGGACCAGTGCGGCATCGAGAGCGGTACGGATACCTACATCCGGAAATGCGGTGCCGAAGACAATGCGGGAAAGCTGCTGCGGGCGCTGAAGGCTCCCGGCACCCGCCATGACGCTTCCCTCCGTCACAAAAACATCCCGGAAAGCGACGTCTGGGAGTTTCGCCAGCAGCCGTTCATCGATGCGGTGAAAACCACCGCCCGACCGGTGTCGGGCGACCTTCCCGGCGGGCGGCCCGGCCCGCAGCGGGCGAACTTCGACATGGCGGAGAAAGGGTATCTGTACGTGCCGCCGGCGTGCCGCAAAGCCGGCAGCCAGTGCGATGTGCACGTGGCCTTGCACGGCTGCAGGCAGGACGCCCGGCAGTTCGCCATCCGCTCCGGCTACAACAACTGGGCGGAGCATTACCGCACGATCATCGTCTACCCGGCCATGAAGGCCGGAAGCGATGCATTGCCCGGTAACGTCTGCCGTGTCGAAGCGTTCAAATTTTTCGTGCCCCCGGAACTGGAAGAGCGCAATCCGAACGGCTGCTGGGACTGGTGGGGCTACCTCGAAGCGGGCTGGCCCAGGAAGCCGCGCTACTACACCCGGGATGCGCCGCAGATCCAGGTCATCGAGCGCATCATCTTTGAAGTCACCAGGCCTGTTGCGCGCGAAACGACGGGGCGCTGAACAGATCTTTCCGCGGTACGCTAGGATGACGCCGCGCCAGGCTACGGCGCTTCCGCCGCGGGCTGCAGCATGAGCTCGGTATAGCGGCGCTGCATCTCCTCGGGCGACAGCTCCTCGATGCTGTGGCCGATGTTCCAGCGGTGCCCGAAAGGATCGCGCACGACGCCGCCGCGCTCCCCGTAGAACTCGTCCCGGACCGCGCGTTCGAGGCTGGCACCCGCGGCCAGCGCGCTCGCCACGACGGCATCGGCATCGTCCACGTGCAGGTGGATGGTGACCGGCGGGCTCTGCTCTCCCTGCGGGCCCTGGATACCGTATTCGGGATACTCGTCCGACAGCATCACGGTGACGCCGCCGAAATCGAGTTCGGCATGGCCGATGCGGCCTTCCGGTTCGGTCAGGCGGAATTTCTCGGTAGCGCCGAACGCCCGGGCGTAGAAATCGATCGCCCGGCCGGCGTCGCTGACACACAGGTATGCAAACAGTTCATGGATCATCGGATGTCTCCTGGCTGAAGGAAGAGAAAAGAAGGGAAAAGGCAAGGGCAAGGGCAAGGGCAAGGGCAAGGAACACTATAGAGGCAGCCTGTCCGCGTGTCCCGAACCATCGGCGGCTGAGTTGTTTCGCGGGCCAACGCCGGAACACCGGGCCACGCCGAAGGGTGCGCCGCTTCCCCCGGCAGGTCTCTACACTCCCCATCCGGCAGCCGGACACAGGTGTTTGCCATGCATGCGACATGCAAGCCGGCCGGCGCACGTTGACCCGAGGGAGGATGACCATGCACATCATCGTTGGCGGTACCGGCAATGTCGGCTCGGCGACAGCGCGCGCGCTGTTGCGGCGCGGCGAACCGGTCACGATCGTGACGCGCGACGCGGCGAACGCCGCCGGCCTTGCCGCGGCCGGCGCCCGCGTCGCCGTGGCGGACATCCACGATACGGGCCGGCTGCGCGAGATCCTCCGCGCCGGCACGACGGCGTTCCTGCTGAATCCCCCGGCCGCCCCCGATACGGACACGGACGCGGTGGAGCACGCGCACCTGGATGCCATCGTCGCCGCGGTCGCCGGATCGGGCCTGCACCGGATCGTCGCCGCGTCGACCTACGGCGCGCGCCCCGGCCCGCCGTGCGGCGACCTGACGGTACTCCACGACTTCGAGGAAAAGCTGGGCGCGCTGGGCATCCCGCTTGCCGTGAACCGCGCGGCGTACTACATGAGCAACTGGACCGGCATGCTCGACATGGTCCGCGACGGAGGCAAGCTGCCGAGCTTCTTCCCGGAAGACCTGCCGATCCCGATGGTCGCGCCGGCGGACCTGGGCGAAGAAGCGGCGCGCCGGCTCGTGGCGCCACCGGACGACACCGGCGTGCAATACGTCGAAGGGCCCGCCCTGTACACCCCGCGCGACGCCGCCGACGCGTTTTCCGCCGCGCTGGGCGTGGATATCGAGGTTGACGTCATCCCCCGCCCGCAATGGGAAGACACCTTCCGCCAGCTGGGGTTCTCCGAACAGGCCGCGCGCACCTATGCCTGCATGACGGGCACCGTCGTGGACAACGCAGGCAAGTGGCCGGGTGCGCCCGTGCGGGGCGCCACCACCCTGCAAGCGTATATCCGCGAGGCGGTGGAGCGCGGCAACGGCAACGCAAGATAAAGGCGCACGCGGCGTGTTCCCCGCAGTTCAGGGCGGACCTGCCACCGGCCCAGGGGCACCGGATGGCGCGGCATCGTGCCGCGTGCCGCGCGGAAGCCTGCGGCCGTTCAGGAATACCCCCAGGAAGGACCGGCGCACCAGGAAATGGTAGGACGCCAGCAGCACCGCCGCCGTGATCGCAAGGACCAGGAACAGCTTGATGGACCAGTGCAGCGGCCATTGCAGCATCCACGCCTGCAGCAGCATGACGATGGGCAGATGGATCAGGTACATCCAGTACGATGCGTCGGCGAGATAGCGCCAGCGCACGCTTGGCGCGGCGCGCCAGCGGACGGCCAGCCCGATCACGCAGAACGTGGCGCACCACTGCCCCAGCAGGTAAGCGCAGAGATACAGCGCGCGCTCCACGCTGCCGAGCGGGATGACGGTCAGCCGCGGCACCGTGCCGGCGAGGTACAGGGCGCCCGCGGTGCCGATGAGCGCCCCCGCGAGGTACGCAGGCCAGCGCATCGCCAGTACATCGAGCGTCTGCTGGTGCCGGTGCAGGAACCAGCCCACCAGGAAGGCACTGCCGTATGCCAGCAGGCTTGGCGCGTTCGGGACCAGCCCCGCGATCGGCGACGGAATGCCCTGCCATTGCACCCACCACGCCGCGCCATACAGCGAGGCGGCGACCGGCGCGCCCAGGAGTACCGGCGCAAAGCCGTACCGGATGGACCTGTCGAGCAGGCGGCCGGCAGCGGAGCGTGCCGTCCCGCCGCTGTCGATCCGTACCACCACCGCGCGCAGCAGCAGGACGAGCACGTACAGCACCAGCAGCATGTACAGGAACCATAGGTGCGCCCATGGCACCGGCGGCCCGATCACCGGCATTGGAAACTCCATCTTCGCCATGGCCTTGATGCCGAGCTGGCGCGCGCCCCAGACGATGGCCACCACGGTCAACGGCATCGTCAGTACGTAGAACGCGACCAACGGCAGGGCAACGCGGCGCAGGCGGTTTTTCAGCAGTCCGCGGGTGCCGAGCCGCGCGTGCAGCAGGCCTGCGAAGAAACCGGCAACCACGAAGAACAGCGTCATCCTGAACAGGTGGATGAGGTAGTACAGGATACCCAGCCCGGCACTGGTCGAGCCGTCGGCCAGCGGCCAGCCCGCTTCCCGATATCCCGGCAGGAACGACATGATTGCGTGGAGCACGATGCCGGCGAGCAGCGCCCAGCTGCGCACTGCATCGAGGTGATGAAACCGTTGCTGGTCCGACTGGATGTCCATGGATCCGCCCGATCTGGTTGCCGCACATCGCGCGCTCGCGAATGACCGGCAGGTAATCCGGCCGGTCTCGCGAGCTTACGGCGCCTGTCCGCGTGCTGTCCATCAAAGCGCGCCGGATCATCCAAAAGAGAGAGGCATCCCCGCTTCTGTCCCGAACCGGGTTTCGTCGAACTTCCAGGTCAGGACGCTAGAACGCGTGCCGGACACCCAGCATCGTGCCGAACTGGGTTGCGCCGGCCGCGGTGGCCGAACCCGGCGCACCGCCGCTCACCGACAGCGCCAGCTGCCCGTCGTTATCGATGAAGCCGCTGGTGGCGTAGACCATGGTGCGCTTGCCCAGCGCGTACGTGCCGCGCAGCGCCACGAGGGCCGCCTTGTCGGCGCTGCCCCGGTAGCGCAGCCATGCAAGCTGGCCGGCGACGTTGACGCCCGGCGCCACGTCGTACGACAGCCCGGCCGCGAACACGTCGCTGCGGGGCGTGGCGATGGCATCGTTGGCGCGCCGGATCCAGTTGACGGCGATCCTGCCGTCGGCCACGCGCAGGTAGCCGCCGGCGGTGATGCGCTGGTCCAGCTGGTCCGACCGCACCAGCCCTCCGAAGGCACCGGGGCCGCCGCGCGACGTGTCGACCGCGGCGTTGGCGCCCCACCGGTCCGCCTTGTATGCCAGCAGCGCCGACCACGCGCGGCAAGTGCGGCTGCTGCCCGGCGTTTCGCCGGCGCAGTTCATGCCCGAAGGGCTCGGGCCGGCGTTGACCGTGTCGCGTCCCGGGCTGTAGGTGGCACCCACGGTCATGCCGCCAAAGCTGCCCTTGTACGCCAGCGTATTGTCGGCCCGCGCGTTCGGCAGGTAATTGTCGAACGCGCCGATGCCATAGATATTCGGGCCCATGACGTCGGTGTCCTGCAAGGCCCACAGCAGCATCGACAACTGGCGGCCGACGCTGACCTGGCCCCACGTGCCGCCCAGCCCCACCCAGGCCTGCAGGCCGAACAGCCGCCCCCCCTGGTTCAGCGACCCGCTATCCATGCCGATGCCCGATTCCAGGACGAACAGCGTTTTCAGGCCACCGCCCAGGTCTTCGCTGCCGCGCAGTCCCCAGCGCGACGGAAAGGTGCCGGTGATCGTCGGTACGCGCGCCAGGCCCTTGCCGGCCGGGCCCACGTGGTTCACATATTCGACCCCGGTATCGAGCACGCCGTACAGCGTCACCGACTGGGCCGCCGCAACCAGCGGCACGCCTGCTCCCATGGCCATTCCCATGGCCGCCGCCATGCTCCGGATCTTCGACTTCATGCGTCTCCTGCCTGTCTTGTTTTTCTGGATTGCGGGGTCCGCCGCGCCCGCGGCCTCAGCTGGCCTGCCTCAGCCGCCCTTTACCGCCGCGGCTTCTGGCGGTGCCGGGCGAAAGCCCACATGCAGCGAACCCGCGGCGATGGCGGCAACCAGCGCCGGAAGGGCCAGCGCCTGCAGCAGCGTGACGGGATCGACGTCGCTCGCCACGCCCATTCCCGCCAGCTGGATGCCGAGGATGCCGCCCAGGCGGCCAACGCTCTGCATCCAGCTCAGCCCTGTCGCGCGCGCCGCCACCGGATAGACCGATGTCGCCAGTACCTGGAACCCGGTCTGCCCGCCCATGACCAGCACGCCGGCGGCAAAGCCCATCAGCAGCAGCACGGCACTGCCGCGATCCAGCACGGCGATCCACAGCAGCGCAGCGATGGCCGCGCCGAGGTAAGTGCCGACCACGACCTTCCTGCTGCCGAACCGGTCCATCAGCCAGCCGATCAGCAGTGCGCCGGCGGCGCCGCCCGCCTGCAGGCTCGCACCGCTGAGCGACGCGGTCGCGGCGGGCACCCCCTTGAACGTCAGGAAGCTGGGCAGCCAGTTGATCAGCGTAAAGGTCATCAGCAATCCGGCGCCGTTGGCGAGCCACAGCAGGCCGGTCCTGAGCCGGTAGGCGGGCGACAGGAAGATCGCCAGCGGATTCGCCTCCACCGCGGGCCGGTCCGGCAGCGCGGGCGGCTCGACCTGCCGTCCGGCGATGCGCGACAGCAGCGCGGCGACCGCGCCGCGGTCGCGCCGCCGTTCGGCGAGAAAGCCGATCGATTCGGGCAGCCGCCAGAACAGCCATGGCAGCAGGGCCAGCGGCAGCACCGCCCCGACCACGAACATCGCCCGCCAGCCATGCTGCTGCGTGACGATGGGCGTGAGCCAGCCGACGGCGGCGCCGCCCAGCGTATAGCCGCAGTACATCGACGTGATGACCAGCGCGCGCCGGCGCGCCGGCGCGTACTCGGAGACCAGCGTCACGGCGCACGGCATCGCCGCACCGAGCCCCAGCCCCGTCACGAAGCGCAGCGCCACCAGCGCTTCCAGCGAGCCGCACCAGGCCGTCGCCAGGTTGGCCAGGCCGAATACCGCCACGGCCGCCAGCAGCAGCGGGCGGCGACCTATCCGGTCGGCCAGGATACCGGCCGCGCATCCGGCGATCATCAGCCCCACCACCCCGGCGGTGAATGCCGGCGTCAGCGCGCCTTTGGGCAACTGCCATTCGGCGCCGATGTACGGCGCGAGAAAGCCGATCAGCACCGTATCCAGGCCGTCCAGGAACATGATCAGGAAACACAGGACGAAAACGGCCCATTGCAATCCGGACAGCGGACTGTCGTCCACCAGCGTGCGATAGCCGCCGCCCTTCACAGCTTGTGTGTCCATGGGGCCCTCAGTCCCGGCAGCCGGGGCTGGCAAGCGCGCGAGCGCTCGATTCGGCATGCAGTGCCGCTTCTCGGTTCGATCTCAATGGCGTCTCCGTATCGTTGTCGTGGACGCGGCAGCGGTCTGCCGGTCCGCTGCAGTATCGCTACGGATGGTGGGGCCTGTAAAACCGAGAGTTTGGATGGAAGGTATCCGCGCCGCCGATACCTTCGCCGATACCTTCGCCGTCGCCAGGCCGTGCGTCAGAACATGTACGTCAGGCTGAAGCGGATCGTGCGGCCGAACAGGGGCCGTGCGACACCGCGGTTGCGCGTGCCGTCCGGCGACAGCAGGTCGTTGAACAGCGGATCGCCCTCGGTGAACGACAGCTGGTCGGTCAGGTTCGCCACGTGCAGGTGGGCGCGCAGGCGTTCGGTGACCTGGTACTGCGCGCCCGCGTTGACGATGTGGTACGACGGATACAGCGTCACGTTGGTGTCCGTCGCCTCGGAGAAGCGCGAGCCGTAGTACTGGAACTGCGCATACACGCTGACCGGGATGTCGGTCAGGGGCTTCAGGTCGAACGACGGCATCAGGTTCACCATCTTCTTCGGCAGCCGGCGCGGCCGCCGGCCATCCTCGCTGATCCGCACATAGTGATAGCCGGTGATCACGCCCTGCGCATCCTTGTCCTCCTGGGTGACGGTGTAGTTCGCGCCCGTCACCTGCGGGTTCTGCAGCACGAAATTGCCCTTCAGCTCCAGCCCGTCGACGGCCGCCGGGCGCCAGCTCAGCTCGATCTCGGTGCCGACATTCTTCACGCCGCGCTGGTACAGCTGGGCCACCTCGGGGCAGGAATTGATCTGTGTGACGCCACCCTGCGTGCTGCAGGCGGACGACTCGATGTCCCGGTAGATGTTGACGGCGCTGCGCGGCGAGAACTTGTTGTAGAACGCCGCGACCGAGGCCGAGAAGCCCCGCGTCAGGTAGCGCAGGCCGGTCTCGTACTGCCGGATATGCTCCACCGCGCTGACGTCCACGGGCTTGCCGTTGACCACGGTCGCGGAGGCGGTACTGAGATCGTTCAGGTCGCCCAGGCTGGGCAGGCGGAACGAGTTCGATGCCAGCCCGTACACGGCGAGCGTCCTGCCGAAGCTGTAGTTGCCGCCGAGCGACCAGCCAAAGCCCCGATACGTTTCCTGCAGCGTGTGTGGCGTGCCCGGGAAGCCGATTTCATTGTCGGCCGTGGTGTCCTGGGCCGAGCTGGCAACGATGTTCGCCGGCGTCAGGTCGCGCACGTCGTTGCGGTCGCGCCGCACCACGTCGGCCTTCAGGTCCTGCCAGCGCACGCCCGCGTCGATCTTCAGCCGGCTGCCCAGGGTTTCCCAGTGATCGAGCAGGTAGGCGGCATTGCCGTCGCCCTGGATCCTGCTGACGAAGCCGCCCCAGCCCGGCAGGATCGCCCCGCCCTGCGTCAGGCTGGGTCCCACCTGGTTGCCTTGCGCATCGACGGCAACCAGGTCGACGAGGCGCGACTGATTCGACACGTCGGTCACCAGCAGCGAGGTCTGGTGATTCGGCGCGTAGTGGTAACGGCTCTTGTAGACGCCGAACGTGATGTCGTGCGTGCCCTGCAGCTCGAAGGTTTTTTGTGCCTTCAGGTCGAGCGACGTGCTGCGCGCCTCGACCCTGGCGACGAACGGAATCGCGAAGTTCAGGTTGGCCGAGGCGGGTACGGTGGAGCCATCGTCCAGGTAGCGCCCCGCCACGCCGGCGGCCCTGGCGTGATTGCGGATGAAGTCTTCGCGGCCGATGCCGGCGAACGTCGCGCAGTTGGCGCCGGCGGGCATGTTGAAGAAGCCCACCAGTTTCGCGTGGTTCAGGTTGCACCCGAGCGCCGCGCCATGGGCCGGCGAGATCACGTCGTTCTGGTAGCGGGCATTCAGGAAGTTTGTCGACGTGGCCGTGTCGTTGCCCGTGAAGACGGCGTTGAAGCCGTTGGTGCCGGTGGTGTGCCGCAGCCCCGCCGACAGTTTCAGGCCGCCCTGCAGCTCGTGCGAACCGCCCAGCGTGAACATCCTGAAATTCGGATGCACGCCATCGGCCTGGTCGATCGTGCGCTTGCCGTATTCGCCCAGCATGTCGAAGCGCCGGTTGTATGGCGAGGCGGTGGTGCCGTGGGCGAAATCGATGCCCAGCGGCTGGATCGTGTCCTGGTCGATGACGGTCGGCCGGGCCGGCGTGCCGGGGGCCGTGAAGCGCGGTACCGAAATGGGCAGGTTCTGGTAGAACGCCGTGCGGTCGTTGATCAGCAGCGCATCGGCGCGCAGCGTGGTCCTGCGGTCGTCGCTGGTGTAGACCAGGTTGCCGCGCACCTGGCCGCCGCGGTCGGCCGTGTAGCCGGTGTCGCGAATGCCCTTGCTGCGGCGGTAGAAGCCGCCGATGGCGCCAGTGAGATTGCGGCCGAGCGGCCCGGAAACGAAGGCATCCTGGCGCACGAAGCCGTAATCGGCGTATTCGATCTTGTAGCCGCCCGCCAGCTGGTCGCCGCCGGTGCGCGTCACGTGGTTGATGGTGGCGCCCAGGCCGTTCGAATACAGGATGCCGCCCGGTCCGCCCTTCACCGCCTCCACGCTTTCCGTCATCAGGTCGTCGCGGACGAACACGTCGTTGTTCAGGAACGGCGCTTCCGGCTCCTCGTAGGCCGGCAGGCCGTCGATCAGCTGCGGGGCGAAGCGGTAGCCCCCCGTCACGGGCAGGCCGCGCACGGTGATGTTGTTGCTGGCTTCGCCCGCGCTGCCGCCTTCCGAGTAGATGCCGGGGATGTTCGCCAGCAGGTCGGCCGTGCTGGCCGGCGCCAGCCGCTGGATATCCTCGGCGCTCAGCGTGTTGATGGAAAACGCCGCGTTCTTCTTGGTCGTGGTCCGCGTCACGCCGGTGACGATGACGACGGCCGCAGGATCCGGGGCCACGCTTTCCGCGGCGGGCGGTGTTTCCGCGGCAGGCGGCGTGTCCGCACCGGGCTTGGTCTGCTGCTGCGCGAACACCAGCGCGGGTGCCAGGCAGATCGCCAGCGCGGCGCGGCGGCCGACGTGGCGGGTGATGAAGCAAGCAAGTGAGCGATTCATTCCGTATCTCCTTTTATGATTATCGGCTGGCGCACGCCATGCCGCTCGGTCTGTCCAACGTTGTCATGCTCGTTACAGCGATTCAGTGTTGCGGGTCGACCTCCGCCAGGCGCGGCATGTCGGCACCGCGCCGCGAGCAGGTGATGGCGGCCGCCCGTGCCGCGAAGTCCAGCGCGGCGCGCAGCGTGCGGACCTCCATGCCGGCCAGGGTGGCGCGGTTCAGCAGGCCATGGCGTGCCAGGTAAGCCAGCAGGGCAGCCTGGAAGGTGTCGCCGGCGCCGACCGTGTCGACCACGGCCACCTCCACTGCCGGCAGGTCGAAGGGCGCCAGCGTGGCCGTCGCGGCCAGCACGCCGTCGCCGCCGCGCGTGACGATGGCCAGCGCGACACCGGACTGGATCGCCAGGTCCAGGAAGGCACGCGGCGTCATGTCCGGATACAGCGTGCGCAGGTCTTCGTCGCTGATCTTCAGCAGGTCGGTGCGGGGCAGCATCCAGGCGACCGCGCCGGTCCACGCGTTGCGGTCCGGCTGGATCGTCAGGCGCACATTGGGATCGAAGGCAATCAGGCTGCGGCCCTGCTGGCGCGTGACGAGCGCGCGCAACGCCGAAGCCACCGGTTCGACCGCCATGCAGTAGGAACCCACGTGGATGGCTGCCGCCTCGACCGGCACGCGATCGACGTCCGCCAAGGCCACCGCGCGCTCCGCGGTCGCCGTGCCGTACAGCGTGTAGGCCGGCACGCCGCCGGCATCCAGGTCGACCGTGACCAGCGCGGTCGGCGCGGCCGGGCGCGGCGCGCACGACAGGTCGACGCCCTCCTCGGCCAGCGTGGCGGCCAGCTTGCGGCCGAACATGTCGGCCGACAGGCCGCCGAAGTACAGCGGCCGGGCGCCGAGCCGGGCCAGCCCGATCGCCACGTTGAACGGCGAGCCGCCCACTTTCGCGGCCAGCGCGTAGCCGCCGGGCGCATCGCCGTCGCAGAACACATCGAACAGCGCTTCTCCACAAACGATGATCATGCCACCTCCGAAATGCCGGCCAGTCCCGCGCCGCGATTGTTGAAATCGACCGGTCCCGCTGCCGCCGTGCGCGCACCGATCCGCTGTCCCGCCGCGTCGAACACGTGGACGCGGCCCGCCATCGGGGCGACACGCCACCGCGCGCCAGCGGCCGGCGGCGTGTCCTGCGTTACCGCCATCAGCGGCTTGTCCAGGCCCGCTACGGACAGGTGCACATACGATTCGGCGCCTAGCCGTTCCACCAGCAGCACGCTGCCCTCGATCGGGCCGGCGGGATCGGCGGCCAGGTGCTCGGGACGGAGGCCGACGGTGACGGCACCGGCGGCAGCGCCGTCGGGCACCGGCCAGTCGATCGCGATGTCACCGATGCGCAGCCGGCCCGCGGCGGACAGCACGCCCGGCACCAGGTTCATCTTCGGGCTGCCGATAAAGCCGGCGACGAACACGTTGGCCGGCTCGTCGTACAGGTGCATCGGCGGGCCGATCTGCTGCACGCCGGCCGGCCCCAGTACCACGATCCGGTCGGCCAGCGTCATCGCCTCGACCTGGTCGTGCGTCACATAGACCATCGTCGCGCCCAGCTGCTTGTGCAGCCGGGCGATCTCGACCCGCATGTCGGCGCGCAGCGCCGCATCGAGGTTGGACAGCGGTTCGTCGAACAGGAAGGCGCGCGGCTTGCGCACGATGGCCCGGCCGATGGCGACACGCTGCCGCTGGCCGCCCGACAGCTGCGGCGGCCGGCGTTCCAGCAGGTGTTCCATCTGCAGCATCTTCGCCACCGACTGCACGGCGGCCCTGATCTCGGCCTTCGGCACGCGCGCCAGCTTCAGGCCGAACGCGATGTTTTCGTAGACGCTCATGTGGGCGTACAGCGCATAACTCTGGAACACCATCGACAGCCCGCGCTTCGCCGGCGGCGTATCGTTGACCCGCTCGCCGTCGATGCGGATCTCGCCCGCGCTGATTTCCTCCAGCCCGGCGATCATGCGCAGCAGCGTCGACTTGCCGCAGCCGGACGGTCCGACCAGCACGACGAATTCGCCATCGGCGATCGCGAAGTCAACGTCGCGCTGGATGTAGTGCGACTCCCTGCCCGGATATGTCTTGCCCACGCCATGCAATGTGATCGATGCCATTCAATTCTCCTTGTCGATGGACCCCATGGTCCACACGCGCAGTGCCCGCACGCGGTCGCCGGGCAGCGCCAGCAGCGCCAGCCCGTCGGCGTCGGCCCGCGACGTATAGGTCCGGCTGGTCAGGCTCCTGCGTTCGTTGGCATACGCCTCGACCATCGAGCGGTCGAGGAACACGCGCAGGCGCAGCGGTTCGCCGGCCAGGTCGAACGCGCCGCCCTGCACGCCGTACGACCGGTCGCGCGACGTGCGGGTGCGGTCGATCTCCAGCCGGCTGCGCGCGGTGTCCACGTACAGGTCGGTCCGCTCGGCGCCGCCCGGGGCGACGCGCACGCCCAGGCCGCGCCGGCCCGCCTTGGGCGATGGCGCCAGCTCCAGTTCGATTTCCAGCGCATCGCCACGCACCGCGGCCAGCGCACGCTCTGCTTCCGCCACGCTGGCGTCGGTGAGGTTCACCAGTTGCCGGCGGCGCAGGCTGGCCAGCTCTTCGATCGGCGCCAGCCGCAGGTCGCCGTCGCCGCCCAGCGACAGCGCGACCGGCAGGCCGCCGTTGTGCGCCCAGCCGGCGTCGTACTCGTCCCGCAGCGTGCGCTCGCCCTGGGCGATGGAAAACACGATCGTGCGGCCCGTCTTCGGATCGACGAAGCCGCTCGGTCCGGAGAAATGGCCCTGGCCCACGTCGAACACGCGTGGCGCTTCCAGGTCCGGCGTGAAGCGCGCCGTCTCCGGATCGAACACGCCGATCCAGTAGTACGCCTGCGCGCGCACGTCGTTGAGGAACACGTGCCGTTCGCGGCCATCGCGGCCCTTGCCGACCGGCAGCAGTACCGGCAGCTCCCACGTGGCATCGAAGCCGGGGAAGCGCGCCGCATCGATCGAGAACAGCGGCCCGCGCGGCGTCCAGTTGCGCAGGTCGGCCGATTCGTACACCAGCGCCGTGCCGCTGCCGCCCGGCAGCTTCGAGGCCACCAGCTGGAACCAGCGCTGGCGCGTGCCGTCGCGGAACACGAAGGGATCGCGGAAATCGCCGAAGTGCCCTTCGCCCTGCTTCTGCACCGTGACCGGCACGGGGTGTTTTTTCCAGCCCACGAAATCCGCATCGGCCGGATCGCGCGGCGTGGCCATGCCGGTGCGCTGGTTCGGCCTGGCACTGTCGTTCCCGGCCGTGAAGAACAGCACGGGCGAACCGTCGGCCGCATGCGTCGCGCTGCCGGACCAGATGCCGTCGGTGGCCAGGCCGTCGTCTTCCGGCGCCAGCGCGATGGGCAGTTCGCGCCAGTGGACCATGTCCGGGCTGACCCAGTGGCCCCAGTGGATCTGGTGCCAGAACGGCCCGAACGGATTCTTCTGGAAGAACAGGTGATACTGCCCGGCGTGGTGGAACGGCGCATGCGGCTCGTTCATCCAGCCCGCATCGGGCATCGCGTGGTAACGCGGGCGATGCCGGTCGCCGGCAAACGTCGACGGCGCGATGCGCAGGTCGGCCGGCGCCAGGCGCGGCGGCTTGCCGCCATGGCGCGCCACGTCGGCGGCGATGGTCCGTGCCACAGCGGCGGCATCGGACGGCGCTGCATCGATGCGCACCTCGTCCATCAGGCCGAGGAAGGTGTTCAGGCTGAACACGCCGCCGATCCGTTCCGGTTCGGAGTGGCGGCCGATCGTCAGCGGTTTCACGGGCAAGGCGAAATTCGCGCCCGCCGGCACGCCGGCTTCGGCGACCCGCTCGCCGTCCAGGAACAGCGCCACCTTGCGCGTTGCGGGGTCGTAGCTGGCGGCGACGTGGGACCAGGCATCGCGCGGCAGCTTGCGGGCCGTGACGCGGACATCGAGGATCTCGCTGCCCAGCCCCAGCTTGATGCCCCAGGTGCCGAAGCGGAACACGCCGAACGAGAAGCCCTGCTTCGCCGCCCCGTCGAACTGGCTGAGGAAGGCCGAGTAATGGCCGCCGTCGCCCCATTCGAACGCATGCGGCGCCACCCAGGCGCTCAGCGTGAAGCCGCCGCTGGCCTGCGCGATGGTCAATCCGGGCGCCTCGATGCGGGTCGAGTAGCCGTCGAACAGCAGGCAGCCGGCGAGCACGCAGCCGCCAGTGCGCCACAGCGGCGGCGAGGCGGGCTTGAAGCGGGCCTCGTTGAACACATAGCTGACCGGGTCGGCGCGCCCCGCGTGGCGTTCGGTGGCGCTCTTGCCGCCCGTTTCATCCAGGCTCCAGTGTGCCGGCAACGGCGTGCCGGGCGCCGCCAGCGCGGCAGCCGCAAGACCGGCCAGCGCCAGTCCCGCGATGGCCCGCCAGCGCCGCCGCAGCGGTGGTGTGCAAGCTTCGTGTTGATGCATCGTGTCTCCTCCCTGTCCGGGTTATCGGTTGATGTCCATCGTTGTCATTTTCGTGCCGGAAAAGCATCCGCTTTCACGTACAGGCCGTCCTCCAGGCGCAGCGGGATCGGGTCGCCGATGCGGCCGGCAAACCGGCCATCGGCGCCGGTATCCTCGAACGCCATCAGGCAGTCGCCGCCCGTGACGGGGTCGCGCAGGATCTTGCCCGCGTAGCGGCGGCATGGCACGTCGCCGTCGAGGAAGCCGGGTGCCGGCTGCCACGGTCCCAGCGGGTGGTCGGCAACCAGATAGTGCGTGCCGGAGACACCGCCATGATGACGCTCGCGCATCGCTTCCGACCAGTGCGCGGCGACATTGCAGAACACGCAGTACCAGCGCCCGTCGCGCTCGAACACCTGCGGCACTTCGAGCTGGCCGTAATGGCCGCCGTGGTACACCGGTGCGGTCGCTTCCCAGTGCACCAGGTCCGGCGACACCGCATGGCCGATCACGCCCCGTTCGTACAGCGGTCCGTCGTTGCGGCGGGCGGTATAGAACATGTGGTACATCCCGTCGATCCTGTCGGGCAGGACCCACGGGTCGCGCAGCGCCCGGTCGTGCCAGCGGCCTTCCTGGTATTCCTCGTACCAGCGCTCGTCCAGGTCCAGCGCCAGGCCGTCGCCGACACGCTGCCACGGCCCGTCGATGCTGTCCGCCGTGGCGTGGCCGATGCGCTGGCGCATGCCGTTCTCGGCCCGGCACGTGCCGGTATAGAACAGGTGATAGCGGCCATCGACGGCGATCACGGAACCGGTCCATGTGGTGTAGTCGTCCCAGGCCGGGCCGGCCGACGGGCCGAATACCCTGCCGCGCGGGGTCCAGTCGCGCAGGTCCTGCGAGACGGCGTGGCCGACCGACACGTTCCAGTGCCGCAGGTCGGGATTGCCGATGGCCCGGTCGGCCTGCAGGAAGAACAGGTGCTGCGTGCCGGATTCCTCGAAATGCCAGAAGTCCCAGATATATTTGTCGTCGAGTTGAAGTGTCATAGTGCTTCCAGGGTTAGCCCTTGACGCCGGTTCCGGCCACCGACGCGACGAACTGCCGCTGGAAGGCCAGGAACACCGCGAGCACGGGCAGGGTGATCACCGATGCGTAGGCCATGATCTGGCCCCACGAATTGGTACGTCCGAAAAATTGCTGTATGCCCGGCTGGACCGGCCGGAATGCCTCGCCCTGCACCACCATGATCGGCCACAGGTACTGGTTCCACGCCGAGATGAACAGCACGATGGCGGCGGTGGCGATGACCGGGCCGCTGTTGGGCATGATGATGCGCGCATAGACGGTCCACGGGCCGGCGCCATCCATCTTGGCCGCTTCGTCCAGCTCGGGCGGGATGTCGCGGAAGAACTGGTAGAACAGGAACACGCAGAAGGCATTGGCCAGGAACGGGATGACCTGGACGTGCAGGCTGTTGAACCAGCCCGTGTGCAGCACCAGCTGGCCGTGCTCGATGGCGGGCCACGGCAGCCGCGCCACCAGCGACAGCAGCGGGATCGCGATCACCTCGAACGGCACGATCACCATCGCCACCACCAGGCCCAGCACCGCCTGCCGGCCGCGCCAGCGCATGCGGGCGATCGCGAACGCCAGCATGCTGTTGACGAGGATGCCGCCGGCGACCACCAGCGCGGCGATCACGGTCGAGTTGAGCAGGAACGACGGCAGGTCGCTGTGTTCGAAGATCGCCGTGTAGTTGCGCAGCGACCAGCCGCTCGACGGCAGGTAGGCCGACCAGGAACCCAGGTTGGCGAAGATGGCCGAGTCGTCCTTGAACGACGAGATGAACATGAACAGCAGCGGCGCCACGAACACCAGGCCGATCGCGGCCATGACGGCGAACAGCGCAGTATCACGCAAGATCCTGCGGCCGGCTTTGCTGACGGCGGTGGTCATTTCCCCTCTCCTTTCGCTACCAGCATGCGCTGCAGCACGGACAGCCCCAGCACGACGGCGAAGAACACCAGCGTGATGGTCGAGCCATAGCCCACGTCCTGCTCCCGGAATCCGCTGCGCACGGCGTGGTACACGACGGTCGTCGTCGAATCCAGCGGCCCGCCGGACGTCATGACGTCGACCTGCGTGAACAGTCCGAAGGCCAGCAGCGTGGTCGATACCAGCACGAAGACGATCGTGTTGCGCAGGCCCGGCAGCGTGACGTGCACGAAGCGCTGCCACGCATTGGCGCCCATCAGCGTTGCCGCCTCGTACAGCTCCGGCGAGATCGATTGCAGCCCGGCCAGGAACACGAGCATCTGGAAGCCGGCGCCCTGCCATGCCGACATCAGCGCAATGGCGGGCAGCGCATAGCTGCTGTCGCCCAGCCAGTCGGGGCCGGCGTCCGGGTCGTGCAGCAGGCCGCGCAGCAGTTCGTTCAGCATGCCGCGGTCGGTATTGAGCATGAAGGCCCAGACGATGGACGCCACCACCATCGACGTGACGACCGGCGCGAAATACACGGTGCGGAAGAAGATCCGGCCGCGGATCTTCTGGTTGACCAGGATCGCCAGCCCGAGCGCGGCGCCGCATTGCAGCGGCAGCACCAGCGCCGCGAACAGGAAGGTGTTGATCAGCGACCGGTAGAACAGCGGGTCGGTTGCCGCCAGCACGATGCGCTTCTCGCCCACCGCGATGCGGAACGCCTCCCGGTACGATTGCAGGCCCGGATGCCGCTCGCGCACCTGGCGCCAGGTGGGATAGCGCACGCCCCCGTCGTCGCGCTGCGCCGTGCCTTCGGTATCGCGCAGCGGCTCGACGACGACCACGTCCAATGCCAGCAGCCGTTTGTAGTTGTCGAGGCCCACGTACCGCGTGGGTTCGGGCGACATCAGCCGGTGGTTGGTGAACGTGGCGCCGGCCGCCAGGACCATCGGCAGCACGACGAACAGCAGGAACAGCAGCACCGCCGGCGACGCGAACAGCGCCACCGCCAGCGGATGATCCTGGCCGAGTTTGATCTTCATGAACCGCCTCCCGCCTTGCGCACGGCGAAGCCATAGCCGTTGTTGCGCTTGATATTGTGTTCCATCGCTTCCACCGCTTCGTCCAGCGCTTCGGCGGCATCCTTGCCGCTGCGGATGTCGGCCATGGCCTTTTCGAATGCCGACGACAGCGCCGGGTAGGCCGGCGTTGCCGGTCGCGGCACGGCATAGCGCTTCGCATAGTCGAAGTAGACGCGCCAGGCGCCGCCGGGCCGGTAGTGCTCCGTCAGCGCGGCGCCCTCGGCGCTGACGGGAACCAGTCCCGTCATCCGCGAGGCGGCGGCGATTTCGGCCGGCGAGACCAGGTGGCCAAGAAAGGCCGCGGCGCCGTCGGGGTGCCGGCAGCTGTTCGTGATGCCCCATTGCCAGGACGCCGCGCCGATCTTCGGGCCGTGGCCGAAGTC
This sequence comes from Pseudoduganella umbonata, assembly GCF_014192225.1. GTDB lineage: Bacteria > Pseudomonadota > Gammaproteobacteria > Burkholderiales > Burkholderiaceae_D > Rugamonas > Rugamonas umbonata. The sequence continues at coordinate 259,556 of NZ_JACHXS010000003.1, forward strand.
GGGCGGCGGCATCGCGACCAGGTCATCACCGAACAGGGCGCTGTACTCGCGCGCCTTCCACGACCCGGTGTAGTGGAACAGCGCCCTGCCCTGCTCGAAGGCCTTGTCGTCGGCGGGATGGCGTTCGGCCAGCCGGTCCCTGAACAGGCGCCCGTAGTATTGGCCCACGCCGATCGCCGCGGTGCTGTTCAATACCCCGTCGACGCGAAGGTAGCTGGCGCGGTCGATCAGGTCCGTGCCGGCGCTTTGCAGCCACGGCGAGAAGGCATAGCTGTACCACTCGCCCTTGAAGCGGCCGTTCAGGTCGAGGGGAAAGCGGAAGCGGCCGGTGCGCTTCGCGGCGGCCAGGATGCCGTGGAATTCGGCCGGCGTGTACGGCTGCTCCATCGTGGCGACGCGGGCGCCGAGGGCGGCCAGCTGCGAGCGGCGGGCAAACAGCGCCAGCACGACATCGGCCTGCCCCACGCTGTACAGCCGGCCCTTGTAGGTGCCGCGTCCTCCTTCGAGGAGCGGTGCGACGGCGGCGGCCGGCAGCAGGCCGTCGAGCGTGCGCACGTGGCCGGCCCAGGCGAAGTTGGGCACCGTCGGCTGGTCCATCGCGATGATGCACGGCAGTTGCCCCACCATCGAGGCGGCCGTGATCGATTCCGTGTAGGAGCCTTGCGGGATGGCCTCGACCGTGACCCGCCAGCGCGGCTGAGAACGGTTGAACCGGTCGACCGCGGCCCTGCCCGCAGCCATCTCGGCATCGCCGGTATCGTGGCGCCACAGCCTGATCTCGACCGGCGCGGCCAGCGCGGGAGAAACCAGTACGGCCAGCACGGCCGCCAGTACCGGCTTCATGGCTTGCCTGCCTTGCCGGCCCCGCTGTCCTTCCGGAACGGCGCCGCCACGGTGCCGCGCATGACCGGCAGGCACGGTACGCGCACGGTGCGTGGCGCGTCGTCGCCCGGTTCCAGCACATGGCGCCCGGACAGTTCGCCGATCTCGCGGTACGGCAGCGCCACCGTGGTCAGGCCGGGATCGAGCGCCTCGGAAATCAGCCGGAAATCGTCGAAGCCGACGACCGATACATCGGCCGGCACGCGCAGGCCGCGCCGCTGCAGGATGAAGATCACGCGCATCGCCATCTTGTCGTTGCCGCACAGGATCGCGGTCGGCCGGTCGGCGCTGGCAAACAGCCGCTCCACCGCGCCGGAAAGGTGGGCGAATTCATCGGCTTCATCCGCTTCCGCGCCATGGATCAGCCACTGCGGCACGGGCGCCACCCCATGCTCCCGCAGCGCCTGGTGAAAGCCGCGCAGGCGCAGGTCCGTGGCGACCATGCCGGGGATCAGCTGCAGGAAGGCGATCTTGCGGTGCCCCGCCTGCAGCACGATCTGCGCCGCCGCGTAGCCGCCGCCTTCGTCATCGGGAATCACCTGCATGTAGCGGCCCGGCTCCTCGAAGCAGTTGGCCAGCGCGGTGGGCGTGCTGCCCAGCATCGGCGCCAGCGCGATGCGCCGGTGGAACGGCGTGGCGTACAGGATCGCCTCGACCCGCCGCTCGCGCATGTCGGCCACCAGCCGGTCGGCCACGTCGGCACGGCCGCCCGTCTCGCCGATCAGCAGCACCTTGCCCAGCTGTTCGCAGACGTGGTGGATGCCCTTGATGATCTCGGACGAGTCGGGCGACGTGGTCAGCTGCTCGGCGATGACCGCCACCAGTCCCGTGGGCTTGCCGCGCAACATGCGCGCCGCCGCCGACGGCGTGAACTCCAGCGCCTGCATGGCTTTTTCAATGCGGGTGCGGGTTTTTTCCGACACTTCGGTACCGCCGTTCAGCACGCGCGATACGGTCTTGATCGACACTCCGGCCTTCTCGGCCACGTCGTGAATGGTTGCCACTCGGTCTCCTGGATGCGTTTGTTCTGCCGCCGGACAGCAAAATGTCCAACGTTGTCATTTTCAGGAATGATAAGGACCGGCATTGGCCGTGTCAACAAAAATGGCGCTGTTCGCAGCGAACAGCGCCATCCGCACTACACCGCCAGGCAACCTCAGAACGTCATGCGCACGCCCGCCCTGTACGTACGCCCCACCGCATCGTAGACCGCCGGGTTGAGTGCCAGGCTGAGGTTCGTCTGCGGCACCAGCACCGGATCGCGGTCGGCCAGGTTATCGACCTTGAAGTACGCCGTCACCTGCTTCGTCACGTTCCAGGTGCCGCCCAGGTCGAGGTAGACGGCGCCGGGCATGTGGTTGTCGTAGATGGTCGGATGGGCGGCGGTCGGCAGCGGGCAGCCGGTCCGGCACTCGATGTACTCGTTGTTGAATACCCCGGAGCTGATCCAGCGCTCGGTCAGCGTCAGCCCGAACCTGCCGTCCTCCCACGACTGCGACAGCAGCGCCTTCCACTTCGGCGTGGCACCTGTCATGTTGCCGGCCCCTTCGGTCGGCGTGGTGCCGGGCACGCCCGGATCGGACAGCGAGTGGATCGTGCGGGTCGCCAGGCCGCGCAGCGTGACGGCGCCCGGCAGGCCCCAGTCGGACAGCGGCTGGCGCCAGGCGCCCTCGATGTCCACGCCGCGCGTGTGCAGGGAGGCGAAGTTGAAGCTCTGCGCCAGCACGTAGTTGGTACCCGCCGGGCCGTCGATCGACACGGCGGCGCAGACTTCCTGGTAGCCGGCGTAGCACAGGTCGACCTCCTGCTGCGGGTTCAGCGAGCTGATGACGTTCTTGACCTTGATGTCGTAGAAATCGACCGACAGGCTGAGGTTGCGCGCCCACCCCGGCTGGCTGAGCACCACGCCGAACGAATTGTTGCGGGCGTTTTCCGGCTTCAGGTTCGGGTTGCCGACGTTGCGCTGCTGGACCTGGATCGACGAGCCCTGCGAGTTGTTGACGGCCTGGTTGGTGACCGTCATGGCGGCGTACAGCTCGGAGAGGTTGGGCGCGCGCACGTCCTTCGAGCTGACCGCCCGCAGCCGCACGCCGTCGATCGGTGTCTTCCACGTGGCGCCGATCTTCCATGCCCTGGCGTGTCCGGCGGTGCTGTATTTTTCCTCCCGGTCGGCGATGTTCAGGTTGGCCTCGCCCCACGTGGCGGACTTCAGGAACGGGATGTTGAATTCGACATAGGCCTCCTTCACGTTGAAGCTGCCCTCGCCATTGTGGTAATTGCCGGCGAACCAGTTGTCTCCGGTGACCGACAGCGTGGGATCGAGCGGCCAGGCAGCGCTGTACGGCGACTGGTCGGTGACGCCGGCGCCGTAGGGGTCGCCGACCACAGCGTATTTCTCGCGGCGGTACTCGGCGCCGAACGCCATCGAGACGGGGCCGGCCCAGCCTTCCCACACCTCGCCGTTGACGTTGACGCTGGCGACGTTCTGGCGCGATTCCGTGTGCTGGCGCGGGCCGGTGCGCGGCGCGATGTATTCCCAGCCCGCCATGTTGATCGGCACGTCGCCGAAAATGTTGACCGGCTGGCAGCCGGCCGCGCGGGCCTCGGCGCTGCGGCAGACGATCGCGCCGCTGGCCGGGTCGCGCACCGCGTCGATGGCGAAGTTGTAGCGCCGGTTCAGCGTGATGTCGCGCACGTCGATGATCGTGGTGTTCTCGCCGTGCTCGGCGTACGCGTCGTACGCCCAGTCCTTGCCGAACAGGGCGAACTTGCCGTTCGCGCCGGCCACGAAGCGGCGCTGGGTGCGCGTCGGGTGCACATTGATATTGGCCGGGAACTGTGCGTTCGCGGTGCCGACCGACATCACGCCGGTCGGGTAGCCGGACACGCAGCCGGCGGCCACCGAGGCCGGCAGGTAGGCGTTGTCGCAACCGATCGACAGGTTACCCTGCTTGGCCGCGCCGGGGTTCGGCGAGAAATGCGACTTGACCTGCGCCCAGTTGGCGGTGACGTAGATCTCGTTGTCGGCATCGAGGTTCCACGATACGCGGCTGTAGGCCACCTGGCGCTTGAAGTTCATGGCCAGGTTGGTGCCGGCGCCGACGCTGCCCGAGCGGTCGCCGCCGATGCAGAAGTTGCCCATGCAATCCGTGCCGTACTCGAACGGATATGGCGTGCCGCCGGGACCGAACGCGGTGCCGCGCAGCGGACCGTTCGTGATCAGGCCGTATTTGGCGTACTGGATATGCTGGGCGTGCACGATGCTCCGGTAGCGCGGCTGGCCGGCCGCCTGCATTTCCCGGGTCGATTCCTGCAGCGCGGGATTGTTGTACCAGTTGCGCCCGTTCGCGCCCACTTCGCCGAAGCCGGGCGAATCGATGCCGTTCTGCTTCGTGAATTCGCCGCTGACCGTGACGTGCAGCCGGTCGTCCAGGAAGCCCTTGCCCCAGGCGGCCTGCAGGGTCGCGCTCTTGTCGTCGTCGTACTTCGTCATGCCGCCCGACAGGTTGGTCTTGAAGCCGGCGAACTTCTTGTCGGTGATGAAGTTGACGACGCCGCCGATCGCGTCCGACCCGTAGGACGCCGACGCGCCACCGGTGACGACGTCGACGCGCTTGACCAGCAGTTGCGGGAACTGGCTGACGTCGGTGATGCCGGTGACGTTGGCGCCGACCACGCGCTGGCCGTCCAGCAGCGTCAGCGTGCGGATCGTGCCCAGCCCGCGCAGCGACAGCGACGACAGGCCCTGGATGCCGCTCGAGGTGCTGAACGTGTTGGTGGTACGCCCCGTGCTGCCCTGCAGCGCCGGCAGTTCGACCAGCGTCTCGAACAGGTTCGGCTTGGCGGCCTTCTCGAGGTCCGCGTTCGTCAGGGTGGTGGTGGGAATCGGCTGGCTGAAGCCGCGCGCCGCGATGCGCGAACCGGACACGATCACGGTGTTCGCGGGTCCCGCGGGGGCCGCAGGGTCGGGCGCGGCCGGCGTCGCGGGTGGCGCGTCGGGTTGCGGGACAGCGATGTTGGTTTCCGCCTGCCCTTCCTGAGCCTGAGCCTGAGCCTGAGCCTGGGCCTGGGCCTGGGCCTGGGCCTGGGCCTGGGCGGACAGCGCGAGGATGCCGCAGGCGCCGGCCACCGCAAGATGGATCAGGGTGCGTTGAAATGGTGAATGCATGTTGTCTCCGTTTTCTGGTCGATGGCGCCGTCTGAGCGGTTGGCCGGTATGCCGCGGCGGATGGCATCGATGCCTGCCACGGCTCCAGGAGGCCATGGCGCACTGCCGCAGGTAAAACGCCAGCCATCAGTTGGCGATGGCTGGTCCCTGGTATGGTTTGCATCCGCGCAGGCCTGGTGCGGCGACGGCGTGCGCGGGCAGCCGCGCCCGAAAGAGGCACGGCAGGCGAATGAAGCAAGCAAGGACGGGGCGAGGCGCGCAACGATGCGGTCCCGCACGGGAGAGGTGGCCGGCCGTGCCGGTCAGGTGGTGGTGCATGTCGGTACCCTCTGGCTGGTCAGCCGGTACCCGATGTCATATGGATTTTTCTGGACGTCGCTCTGCGGCGCGTGCGCAGCGCTTGCGCCCCTGGCGGGAGCGGAAGTGCCAGGCCAATGTACGCCAGCGCCGGCCAGGCGAGCAATCACTTTTACGTTGGAACCGATACCACAATGGATATCGGTCGCACTGGCGCGCGGTTCGCCCATGGGCAAAACGCACGACACGAGGCGGCGGGGAGGAAGCGGCTGTGATCCAAATACAACGGAGGCCCGCCCGCGGCACCGGGCCATCGCCGGCGGTCAGTGCAAGGCGGCGCGCAACGCCGAGGCCTCGAAATAGATGTGGCGGACCGCCGGATGCCGGGCGGCCACCGCCGCCTCGAGCCGGCCGATCGCCTGCTCCACCTCGTCGATCGGCATGCCGCGGCGGAACTGGACGGACGCCGCCAGCAGCACGTCGCCGGGGCCCATCTGCATCGTGCGCAGGCTGGCCACGGATTCCAGCGCGCTCTCGCGCAGGAACAGCGCGCGAAGGGCCTCGAGTTCGTCGCGGTCGATGCTTTCGCCGACCAGCAGGCCGCCGGTCTCGCGGGCCAGCATCGCGGCCGCGCCGACCAGCAGCACGCCGATCAGGATCGACGCCACCGGGTCGATATACGGATTGTCGAAATAATGGCCCAGTGCGATGCCGGCCGCGGCGATCGCGATGCCGAGCAGTGCCGCCGTGTCCTCGATGAAGACCGTGAAGACGGAGGCGTCCTTGCTGGCGCGCACGGCCTGCCACAGTGTGGTGCCCGGCTTGCGCACCGCATTCAGGGCCAGGCGCGACACGTTCCAGCTGTAGCCCTCGAACACGGCCGCGGCGCCCAGCACGAGGTAGTTCCACAGCGGGTCTTCCAGCGGCGGCGGCGTCTGCAACGCGGCGACGCCGTGGTAGATCGACAGTCCGCCGCCCAGCGAGAACACCGACAGCGCGACGATCAGCGCCCAGAAGTACAGCGACTTGCCATAGCCGAACGGGTGCTGCCGGTCGGCCGGGCGCGCACTGCGGCGCTCGCCCAGCAGCAACAGGAATTCGTTGCCCGTGTCCACGGCCGAGTGGATGCCTTCGGCCACCATCGCCGCGCTGCCGGTGATGCCCGCGACGATGAACTTGGCGGTCGCGATGCCCAGGTTGGCGACAATGGCGGCGTAGATGACTTTCTGCGACTCCCGGCGTGCGGCGCCATCGGCCGCCCCAGGCGGCGCCGGGTTGGCGGCGGCGCCCTGGCCTGCCCGGTCGTCAGGGCTGGACAGGACCTTGGTTGGCTTGGTATCGCTGCTGTCGTGCATGGGCTCCTCCGGATTGGATATCGAAGGGTGCGGAAATGCCCTGCATGCGTCTGTTCGGTCGCGCACGTGCGCCGGCATGGCCGGCGGCGGCGGCGCGTGAAGAGGATGCGCTCAGACCTGGAGGAAGAAGCGCAGCATCTCCGCGCTGGCCGGCGGCCCTTGCGGATCCGTGAAGCTGCCGCGGCCATTTCCACCCGACCAGGCATGGCCGGCGCCGTGGATGACCCAGTGTTCGGCGACGACGATGCCGTCCGCCTTCCGGTGCACCGCGCGCGTGAAGGACCGGCCAAAGCCGGTTGCCGACGCTTCGAGGCGCACCGGCGGCCGCGCCAGCCCCGCGGCGGCCAGCGATTCGCGTACCACGGAGGCGCCATTGGCCAGGTTCACGGTCGCGTCGTCGTCGCCATGGAAGACGATGACGGGAACGGCCGGTCCGGCTTGCGCCGTCGCGCCACCCGGCGATACCGCGCCATGCCGCATGACGTGCAGCGCACTGGCTGAATCGGTGGCGCACGCATGCGGCAAGCCCGAATGGCAGCCGACGGCGGCAAACAGATCGGGATAGGTGCGGCCCATGACGACCGCCATTGCTCCGCCGGCCGACATGCCCGCGATGAACACGCGCCCGGGCGCGACGGCATGGCTTGCCATCACCGCGCGGGTGGTGGCGGCGATCAGCGCCGGATCGCCGCTGCCGCGCTGCTGGTGTGCCCGGTCGAACCAGTTCCAGCAGCCGCCATAGCCGAAGGCGGATCTTTCCGGATACAGCACGAGCCAGCCGTGTTTTTCGGCGAGGTCGTTCATGCCGGTACCGTCGGCGAAATCGTCCGCGGTTTGCCCCCAGCCATGCAGCATGACCAGCAAAGGCATCTGCTCGCCTGCGTAACTGCCGGGAATGAAGAGTTTATAGCGCAATTCGCCATCGCCGGACTGGTAGCTGCCGGCTACGAATGCCGGGCGGCCGGCATGCCGATCGGGGACGGCGGCGCCTCCGGGATACTGCGGCGATTGCGGCGATTGCGGCAGCGCGCCAGGTATCAGTGCAAGCCACTGTTCCATTACCGTCTGGATCATCTCTTGCATCGTTCCCCCGAAGGATTACACTATATTTATTGATTGCCGCCTGATTGGTTTCTTGCGACGCATTCCGCCTGCGATTGAAAGGCACGACATCAACCGCCGGCTGCATTTGCACAGCCGGTGTTCGAACGGGAATATAATTTTTCTTGCCGATTTAATGCCCCGCCGCCGGCTGCGCTGGCGACATTAGCCGGCTGCGCTGGCGACATTACTCAGGCGATCGGGTCCGGGCGCTCAAGGCGATCGATCCAGCGTGAACAAGCGGACCTGTCGCGGAACCGGCGTCAAGGCGTGCCGGCCGGCTTGAACCCTTCCGTCATCGCCTTGGCGAACACGCTGGTCATCTTCGCCGCCACCTGCTGGTTGGCATTGATCAGCTGGCTGAACGACTGCTGCTGCCCCTGCGCGGCGATTTCCGCCATCGCCGCCATGCTCTCCTGCGTAAAAGTGGTCATCACGCGCGCCGCATGTTCCTGGATGATTCGTGCGGAACTCATCCATGTCTGCTGGAAGTTCGACTGCAACGCTTCCGAATAGGTCTTGCCGAGTTCGGTCATCAGATTAACGGCCGGGTTATTCTCGGCAGAGGGCATGGCGGTCGCGAAGGTGGGAAACGGAAGAGCGTTCATGGTATCTCCTGTCGAGTAAGTTATGGACGGCGCAATGAATTTGTGCGGTGCAACATCAGTATATGCGCAAATCGTTTGCGACCGCACGCTTTTCGTACACTGATTCATCCGCCGTTTTTTTTAATATTATCGACCGCCAATACTCGAATCCTGCCAGCTACTCGGCGGTATTAAGTTTTCCGATAAGGAGGGGCTTCATGAACGAATGGATCGACCTTACGCGCAAGCTCGACCAGGACCTTTCGATCTACCGGGAGGGAGATTACGCCGATCCGCCCCTGATCGCCGAACGGTGGGCGGAGCGCGCCACCGAAGGTTTCGAGGTGTGGCGCCTGATCCTGGGAACCCAGACGGGCACCCACATCGATGCTCCCTGCCACTTTGCCGACGGCGGCGCCACGCTGGACAGGCTGCCGGCCAGCGCATGCGTGGGCACCTACCGCCTGGTGACGGCCGCGTGCCTGGCCGACCGGGACTTTCGACCGGGTTGGGCCGGAGAGACCCACCTGCTGCTCGATGCCCGTGCGCCGCTGCGCGCATCCACCAGTGCCATCGACGCCCTGCTCGCCCTGCCGCCGCTGGTCGTGGCCATGGTCGGCAACCTGCAGGCCGATCATGACGACCCGCTGTGGTTTCACCGGCGCCTGGCGGAAGCGGGCAAGTACCTGGCCGAAGACACGCTCGACGACGTGGGCAGCCTGCCACCCGCGGGCGACATCATCACCCTGCCGTTGCGGCTGGTGGGAGTCAGCGGTTCGCCCGCCCGCGTCATGGTGCGCGGGAAACGGTGAGCGGCAACGGCTGCCGTCCGATCGTCGCTCGAGTCATCCCGGGTACCGCATTGGGCAGCGCCTCCCTTCCCTTCCACTGTGACAAAAAAGACACGAAAAACACGGCGGGGAACAAGGATTGTTTGATAACGCTATCATCCCGCAACCTCATCTGTCGGCGTCGATTTAATATTGGCTCATGCGCCGGAGATGCATGTGGATCCCGCAGGCGCAGGGTTTCCGGCCTCGGGAGGTCAGGCGCGGTGGGACCGCATCGGCTCGATGCGGTGTGTCGTCGCCGGCAATCCTGACAATGTCGGGCTTTTTTGTTAGCGCTATCATCGATTGACACCCAAATCGTTCCGGGACGCGGGTGCCGGCAGCGTGGCCACAAGCCTCGTTGCCGGCGCCGCGTTCGACCGGCACGAACTTTACGATAGGAGCACTTCTTCAATGCAAGCACCCATTCTGCGCCGCGCGCTGCTCGGCGCCGCCCTGCTGGCCGGCCTCGCGCAACAGGCCGGCGCCACCATCACCACCTTCACCGGCGACACGACCGGCGGGCCGACCTGGGACCGGATCGACGAGGACCCCGGCAACTGGTCCTTTACCCCTCCGGTTCCCGACGTAACGTACCGGGCATACGACGTCAATGCCCTGGAGTATCTGGACGACATCAACTTCGCCACGACGTGCGCCTTCGATTGTTCGATGTTCATCTACACCGGCGCGTTCGACCCGGCCAATCCCACGGCCAATTTCCTGTTCGCTGACAGCTATGCAGCGACCAATGGCGCGGTGTTCTTCCACGGGCCGCTCGAAGTGGGCCACTACACGATCCTTGTCACGGGCGAAGATGCCACGACCTCCGGCTTTTTCAGCACCACCGTGTCCGCCATCGGCGCGTACGAGATCAGTCCGCTCAATCCGGTGCCGGAACCAGCTGCCTGGCTGATGCTCGGCGCCGGCCTTGCCGGCCTCGGCGTCGCCGCGCGCCGCCGCCCCGCCGCATCCCTCCACACCGCAGACTGATCGGGAGAACCATGAAAAACCTGCTCCGCAATACGATCGCCGCCACGCTGCTGCTGGCCGGCGTCATCCAGCACGCGTCCGCCGACATCGTGACGGTGACCGGCGACACGACGTTCGGCCCCACCTTCATTCCTCCCGGCCTGTGGGGGAGCGAACCCGATCCATCGAGCACGCCCGTGGGCTACCAGGCTTTCGACATCGTCACCGGCCCCGGCCCAAGCGAGTTCAACTGGGAAAATTCGTTCATGACGAGCTGCGAATTCAACTGCGTCACCTACCTCTACAGTGGCCCGTTCAACCCGGATGACTCGCGGACGAACGTGATGACGATTTCGGACAATGTCTACCATTTCTCGTACATGCAGACATTCCTGGAGCCGGGCAAGCACTATACGTTCGTCGTGACGGGCTACGGCGATGGGGACGTCGGCGCGTTCAGCATCACGGGCGGCAGCACCGGCAGTATCAGCATCAGCCCCGTGCCCGAACCGTCGGCCGGGCTGATGCTGCTGGGCGGCCTGGCGGGCATCGGCGCGCTGGCACGGCGCCGCGCCCGCCGTACCGCGCAGCTTTCGTAACCCTTCCTCATCCGAAGCCGCCCCGCCAGCTTGCCGGTCCACTGGCCGTGGCGGTGACGATAGCGTCGTACAGGGCGGGCGCAATGCCCGCCAGCCGGGTCCGAACGGCCTGCGCACTCCATGTTAAAATCCGCAAATTCGGTAAACCTTGCCTGACAGTCCGATCGGCGATATAGCAGTCGACCCGGCGCTCGACTGACCAGGGCCGCCACCGATCATGGCTGCGCACCGCCTCTCCCTCATCCGCTGACTCCCCGCTCGATACGGTACGCTTGATACAGTATGCTCGACAGGGCAAGGCGAGTTTCGCCGCACTTCGATTAACTAACTGGTTAGTTAATCGAAGTGCGGCAGGATGATCCGGCAGCGGCAAGCGCCTCGGGAGTCGAACGGCGACCTGTCCGCGCAAGGTTATTTCTTGGAGAAATTTTCAAATGACTAACAGTAAAAACCTTCCTTCCGCTGCGCTGAAGGCCTGGTGCATGGCCCTCGGGCTGGTCCTGCTCGCCACCGGCCTGTTCTTCGCCGCCGGCGGTGCGAAGCTGGCAACATTGCACGGCAGCTGGTACTTCCTGATCGCCGGGGTCGCCATCGTGGCATCCGCCGTCCAGCTGATGCGGCGGAAATGGTCGGCGGTGATCGTGTATGGCGCGGCCTTCGCCGGTACGCTGGCCTGGGCGCTGGTGGATGCCGGCCTGGAATTCTGGCCACTGGTCTCGCGCCTGATGCTGCCCACCGGCCTGATGATCCTGGCGCTGCTGACGTGGCCATCGCTGCGCAGGGCCGACGCGCGGCCCGCGGCAGCGGGAGGTGCCTACGGCCTTGCCGCCCTGCTCGCCATCGGCATGGTCGTCGCTTTCGCCAGGATGTTCCAGCCGCATCCGACCGTCGCCTTCCAGGGCACGCCCGCGCCGCTGGTGCCGGTCGCGCCCGGCCAGGAGCAGAAAGACTGGCGCCACTACGGCAATACCGCAGGCGGCAGCCGCTTCGTCGCGCTCGACAAGATCACGCGGGACAACGTGAAGGACCTGAAGGTTGCGTGGACCTTCCGTACCGGCGATATCCCGGTCAGCCCGACGGGCAATGGCGCCGAAGACCAGCAGACCCCACTGCAGATCGGCGACCGCCTGTACCTGTGCACGCCCCATAACAATGTGATCGCCGTCGATGCGGACAGCGGCAAGAAGATCTGGGAGCGCAGGTTCGACGCCAGGGCGCAGGTGTGGAACCGCTGCCGCGGCCTTGCCTGGTTCGACGTTTCGGCGCCGATCGCGCAGCCCAACGCCGCCGGTGCATCCCCGGTCATGCCGGTGTCGCTGCCGCCCGGCGCCAGCTGCCGGCGGCGCCTGCTGATGAATACCATCGATGCGCGCCTCGTCGCGATCGACGCCGACACCGGTGCGCTGTGCGAAGGCTTCGGCAACGGCGGCATCGTCGACCTGAAGGCGGGCCTGGGCGCGGCGGCCGATCCGACGTACCAGCTCACTTCCGCACCGACCGTTGCGGGCACCACGGTCGTGGTGGGCGGCCGCGTGGCGGACAACGTCCAGACCGACATGCCGGGCGGCGTGCTGCGCGGCTTCGACGTCATCACCGGCCAGATGCGCTGGGCGTTCGATCCCGGCCGCGACGATCCGAATGCGCCACTGGCCGCGGGCCAGACCTATGCGCGCAGCACGCCCAATGCGTGGGCATCGATGTCGTACGATGCGGCGACCAACACGGTGTTCATCCCGATGGGCAGTTCGTCGGTCGACCTGTGGGGCGGCAACCGCACGCCGCTCGATCACCGCTATGGCGCGTCCGTCCTGGCGCTCGATGCCACCACGGGCAAGGAGAAATGGGTCTACCAGACCGTGCACAACGACCTGTGGGACTTCGACGTGCCGATGCAGCCGAGCCTGGTCGACTTCCCGAACGGCGACGGATCGACCACCCCCGCCGTGGTGTTCGGCACCAAGGCGGGCCAGATCTACGTCCTCGACCGCGCGACCGGCAAGCCGCTGACGCGCGTCGAGGAACGTCCGGTCAAGACCGCCGGGATCACCCGCGAACAATACGCGACCACGCAGCCGTTCTCGGTGGGCATGCCGCAAATCGGCGCGGATACCCTGAAGGAATCGGACATGTGGGGCGCGACGCCGTTCGACCAGCTGATGTGCCGCATCGGCTTCCGGTCGATGCGCTACGAAGGCCTGTACACGGCACCGGGCACGGACGTGTCGCTGAGCTTCCCCGGTTCGCTGGGCGGCATGAACTGGGGCGGGCTGTCGATCGATCCGAACCATAAGGTCGTCTTCGTCAACGACATGCGCCTCGGCCTGTGGGTCCAGATGATCCCGCAGGACACCAGCGGCGGGCCTGCGGGCAACGGCGGCGAAGCGGTCAACGCGGGCATGGGCGCCGTACCGCTGAAGGGTACGCCCTACGCCGTCAACAAGAACCGTTTCATGTCGCCGCTCGGCATCCCCTGCCAGAAGCCGCCGTTCGGCACGCTGTCGGCCGTCGACCTGAAGACCCGCAAGGTACTGTGGCAGGTGCCGGTCGGCACCGTGCAGGACACCGGCCCGTTCGGCGTCAAGATGCGCATGCAGATGCCGGTCGGCATGCCGACGCTGGGCGGCACCCTGGCGACGCAGGGCGGCCTGGTGTTCATCGCCGGCACGCAGGACTACTACCTGCGCGCATTCGACAGCGCGACCGGCAAGGAAGTGTGGAAAGCGCGCCTGCCGGTGGGCAGCCAGGGCGGACCGATGAGCTATGTGTCGCCGAAGACGGGCAGGCAGTACGTGCTCATCTCGGCAGGCGGCGCACGGCAATCGCCGGACCGCGGCGACTACGTGATCGCCTACGCGCTGGATCGCTGAGCGCGCGCGGCATCCCGGACAGGCGGCGGCGAAAGCGCTGCCGCCTGCCCTGGCGGCGGTGCTGGAATCAGGGTGCGCGCACGTAGCGCAGGACAGTGTCGACGACGGCTTCGCGCCGGGCGGCATGCACCTCCGGGGCGTCGAGGTGCCGGTCGAAGATGAAGCTGACCGTGTGGCGGTTCGACACGTTGTAGAACGACAGCGCGCTGATCGTCATGTGCAGGTCGACCGTATCGATGGAGCGAAACACCCCTTCGGCGATGCCGCGCTGGCACAGGCGGTCCAGCAAGGTGATGGCCGAACGGTTGATCGCACGCAGTTCCGGGATCTTGCGGATGTATTCGCCGTGGTTGATGTTCTCGCCCATCACCATCCGGATGAACTCGGGGTGGGCGGAATGGAAGTCGAAGGTGGCGCCGACCAGCTTGCGCAACGCCGGCTCGGGCGGCAGCGTGTCGATGTGGAATTCGCTTTCGACCTGCCGGAAGCGGCGGTAGCTCTCCTCCAGCGCGGCCACGTACAGGTCTTCCTTGCTGCCGAAGTGGTAGTAGATCATCCCCTTGTTGAGCCCACTTTCGGCGGCGATCGTGTCGATGCGCGCGCCGCTCAGGCCGTGCCTGGAGAATTCCTGGAGCGCGACATTCAGGATCCTGTCGCGGGTGCCGTCTTCGTCGGCCCTGGGCACTGCGGTCTTCGATCTGCTTGCTTTCGTCATCCGGATATTCTAAACGATCGCTTCCTGCCGGGGCTTGCGCCACCGGCCGAAAAAAAAGCTGCGCGCGTCCGCGAAGGAACGCTGCGCAGCCGTCGTCGTCAGAACTGGTTCATCGTGTTGTGCTTGCCGGACGCTTTCAGCGCCGCTTCGCCGCTGAAGTATTCCTTGTGATCGTCGCCCAGGTCGGAGCCCGACATGTTCTGGTGCTTGACGCAGGCGATGCCCTCGCGGATTTCCTTGCGCTGCACGCCGGCCACGTAGCCCAGCATGCCCTGCGCGCCGAAGTATTCCTTCGCCAGGTTGTCGGTCGACAGTGCGGCCGTGTGGTACGTCGGCAGCGTGATCAGGTGGTGGAAGATGCCGGCTTCGCGCGCGGCATCGGCCTGGAAGGTGCGGATGCGTTCGTCTGCTTCGCGTGCCAGGTCGGTGGCATCGTACTCGACGCTCATCAGCTGCGAGCGCTCGTAGGCCGACACGTCTTCACCGCGCGCCTGCATGGCGTCGTACACCTGCTGGCGGAAGTTCAGGGTCCAGTTGAACGACGGGCTGTTGTTGTAAACCAGCTTGGCGTTCGGGATGACCTTGCGGATTTCCTTCACCATGCCGCCGATCTGGGCGATGTGCGGCTTCTCCGTTTCGATCCACAGCAGGTCGGCGCCGTTCTGCAGGGCCGTGACGCAGTCGAGCACGCAGCGCGCTTCGCCGGTGCCTTCGCGGAACTGGAACAGGTTGCTCGGCAGGCGTTTCGGGCGCAACAGCTTGCCTTCGCGCTTGATCACCACGTCGCCGTTGGCCAGCGCATCGGCATCGATTTCCTCGGCGTCGAGGAAGCTGTTGTACTGGTCGCCCAGGTCGCCCGGTTCGCGGGTGTAGGCGATCTGCTTGGTCAGGCCGGCACCCAGCGAGTCGGTGCGCGCCACGATGATGCCGTCGTCCACGCCCAGTTCCAGGAAGGCATAGCGCACGGCACGGATCTTGGCCAGGAAGTCCTCGTGCGGGACCGTGACCTTGCCGTCCTGGTGGCCGCACTGCTTTTCATCCGACACCTGGTTTTCCAGCTGGATGCAGCAGGCGCCCGCCTCGATCATCTGCTTGGCCAGCAGGTAGGTCGCCTCGGCATTGCCGAAACCGGCGTCGATGTCGGCGATGATGGGCACCACGTGCGTGACGAAGTTGTCGATCTTTTCCTGGATCGCGGCGCGTGCCGGTCCCTCGGCCGCGTCGAGCTGGCGGAACAGGCCGCCCAGTTCGCGCGCATCGGCCTGGCGCAGGAAGGTGTACAGCTCGCGGATCAGCGCGGAGACGGCGGTCTTCTCATGCATCGACTGGTCCGGAAGCGGGCCGAACTCCGAGCGCAGCGCGGCGATCATCCAGCCCGACAGGTACAGGTAGCGACGCTCCGTGCTGGCGAAATGCTTCTTGATGGAGATCATTTTCTGCTGGCCGATGAAGCCGTGCCAGCAACCCAGCGACTGCGTGTACTTCGACGGGTCGGCATCGTAGGCGGCCATGTCGCGGCGCATGATGCCGGCCGTGTATCGGGCGATGTCGAGGCCCGTCTTGAAGCGGTTCTGTGCCCGCATGCGCGCGGCCGATTCGGGATTGATGGCGTTCCATCCGCTGCCTTCCTGTTCCTTCAGGCGGGAAATGGACTGGATATCGTTGAGGTATTGGGACATGGTGGCGCTCCAGGTAATGAGTGAAAAGACCGGTTTCCGACTGCCGCGAATCGTTCCACGGACCGTCGTTTGCATGGTTCTATCGTAAGCCATTCCGCACGCCGGTTTCATGTCTTATATAAGACATAAAACGTAATTTTTATCCTTATATTTCAATACGTTACTGTCGCCATTTCGCGATGCGGTAAAACATTTTGCAAATCGAGATGGTTTGCCGCGGCGCGGCCATATTGCATTGCACAATATGAAACGGGTTTCGACAGGATGAAAAAGCGCGGCCGGCGGCACGTGTGCCGCCGGCCGGTACGACGGTACTACCTGTCGGGGATCAGGCCACCGCGCCGAGCTTTCTCAGCATCGGCAGACCCTCGTCGCGGTACTGGACCGCCCGCCTGGTCAGCTCGCGCAGTTGCACCTCGTCCGACTCCGCGGGTTTTCCGTCGACGAGCAGCCGCTGGCCCTGGCGCGCAAGTACCGAAGCGGCGAACGCCGCCCAGCCTTCCACGCTGTCGCTGCCCTGCGAACGTGCCAGCGTGAAGAGCTGCTGAAACCGGTCCACCGTGACGGACCCTCCCGTGGCCGGCAGCGCGAATTCGTGAAAGTCCGTACTGGACCTGGCCAGCGTGCACAGGTGCAGGTTCAGCTTCTGCGCCTGCGGCGTGGCGCGGGCGATCACGTCGTCGTCCTGCAGGACGGCCAGTTTTCCGCTGCCCGCCAGGATGAAGATTGCCTGCACCACCTGCGGCTTGCTCAACCCATGGTCACACGCGCCACGCGCGATCAGGTCGCCGAGCGTGTGGAAGCCCTGGTCCGCCAGCATGTCGAGCACCGGGCCATACACGCTTTCCTGCAATGTCACTTCGCCCAGCGAACCGGTGGTCTTCAGCGACACCCGCTCGCGCGACGTCAACAGCGTGACGCGGCACGCCTGCAGCCGTTCGTCCTGTTCGAGCGCGCTCAGCCGCCGCGCGCCGCGGACCCAGTAGTCGCGACGGAACGTCTGGTTCACGATGAAGTCGCGCACCGTCTGGGCGAAATGCGGGTCCGCGATCTCGGCGACGAGCTTTTGCTGTTCGGCCGTGAGGTTGACCGCATCGATATGGTCGAGGTAGTGCGCCGAACACGCATAGGTCACCTTGGCCGGCTCCAGCCAGCGCGCCATGTTCGCGAAGCCGATCGGTACCCAGTCGCGATTGAAATACTCATGCGCCAGGTAGGCGCGGTTCTGCTCTTTCGCCTTCTCGAAACGGGCCTGGGCATTCGGGTTGGCGCGCACGAACATCGGATTGGTCGCGAACAGCCGGCTGACGAAATCGAAGCTCTGCTCCACGCGCGCCAGCGAGCCGCTGCCGGCCGCACCCATCACGTTGGCATGCTCGGTCAGCAGTTCCCGCACCGGTGCCATGCCGGCCCAGCCCGGCTGGGTGTTGTAGCTGATATAGAGAACACCGCCGACCTTCAGCTTGCGGCGCACGAAGTCGACGATGACGTGCCGGTTCTCGTCGGAGATCCAGCTGAAAATGCCGTGCAGGCCAATGAAGTCGAAATCGGGCAGGTCGCTGCGCGAGCAGAACTCGGCGAAGGACTGGTCGTTGAGGTGCAGGTTGGCACCCGAGGCAGCGGCCAGTTCGCGGGCGAATGCCGCCTGCGACGGATTGAAGTCCGTGCCGTGCCATTCCGTCACCGACGCCGCGGCATGGATGTTGGCGCTCATGCCCTGGCCGAAGCCAAGCTCGCACGCGGTACCGTTCGGCGGCGGCATGAGCCCCGCCATCAGGAACGCCAGCTTGAGGCGTTGCGGGTTCAGTTCGGCGTAGATGCCGAAGGTGTATCCAACGTCGGCAACGTAGCCGGCGGTCCAGTCAGACATGCAAACTCCTCAGTAGATAGAAATTGCCAATCTGATCACTTTACCGGAGCGGGCCGATGTTGACTAGATGCTCATGACCGCTAACGCTTATGAGTTGCTTTAATGAATAGGCGAGGCGGCGATACCCGGCACGCACCGGGAGACGGGACGCGCCGCCAGCCCCGGCTCAGCGTCAGATCGCGTATTTCGCCTTGATCGAGTCGGCCGCGCGTTCGCCGATCACCACGCACGGGGCCATCGTGTTACCCGTCGTAATGCGCGGCATGATCGACGCATCGGCGATGCGCAGGCCATCGATGCCATACACTTCCAGGTTGCCGTTCACCACCGACATGGCATCGCGCCCCATCTTGGCGGTGCACGACTGGTGCCAGTAGGTGACCGCGCCATTGCGCAGGTAGCGCTCCATGTCTTCCTGCCCGAGGTTGCCCGGCATGCTTTCCCGGGTCACCAGGCCGCGGAAGGCGTCGGCGTTGCCCAGGTCCCGGCACATCCGCACGCTGGCCAGCGCCGCGCGCATGTCGTCCGGGTCGGACAGCGTGTTGGCGCGGATGATCATCGCATCGTTGACGTTCGGGCCGGAGAGCAGCAGCTGGCCGCGGCTCTTCGGGTGCGCCAGGCCGGCAAACATGGTCCAGCCATGCTGCGGCGTGCCGCGTGCCGCATTTTCCGCGCTCGGCACCGGGAACTCGACCTGGCAGTGCAGCATGTCCGGCGCATCGAGTGTCTTGTCGCTCTTCCAGTACAGCGTCGCTTCCGAGCCGCCGTTGCCCACTTCCTGCGGTTCGGCGTATTCCCAGATGCAGCCGAACGACACGTGGTCCTGGTGGTTCTGGCCAACGCCGGGCAGGTGCTGGCGCACCGCGATGCCGTGCCGCGCCAGTTCCCGCTCCGGACCGATGCCGGACTGCATCAGTACCTTCGGCGTATTGACCGCGCCCAGCGACAGCACCACTTCCCGTCCGGCCTGGAACGAGCGCAGGCGGCCATCGTGCACCACGTCGACACCCGTTACGCGGTTGCCGTCGAAGACGAGGCGCGACACCAGCGCTCCGGTAAGCACCGTGAGGTTCGGCTGGGCCATGCGCGGGTAGGTATAGGAACGGAAGATCGACAGGCGCTTGCCGTCGCGGATGCGCAGGTCGTTGATGGCCGCGCCGCCGTCGCCTTCCATCATCGCCCCGTTCGGGCTGTCGAAGGTCGGTACGCCGAGCGAGCGCGCCGCCGACAGCATCGCCGCCGCGATCGGCTTCGGCTGGTGGGCGGGCGCGACATAGACCGGGCCGCCCGTGCCGCGATAGGCCGGGTCGGCCGCACCGTGCCAGTCCTCGATGCGGCGGTAGATGTCCAGCACGGACTCGTAGTTCCACGCGGCGTCGCCCGCCTCGGCGGCGAAGTGGTTCCAGTCGGCGCGGTGGCCGCGGGCCCACAGCATGACATTGATGCTGGAACCGCCGCCCAGCACCTTGCCCATGTTCATCGGGATGGCCCGCCCGCCCAGGTGTTCGTTCGGCTCGGCCATGAAGCCCCAGTCCCGCTCCGAGTGCAGGTTCAGCGGCCACTGGGAGGGTTCGACGACGCTCGCCACCTCGTCGCTGCCGCCCGCTTCGAGCAGCAGCACCCGCACTTCGGGATTCTCGGCCAGCCGCGCTGCCACGACGGAACCGGCGGAACCGGCACCGCAGACGATGAAGTCGAAACGGGTGTTCTGCGATGTGGACAGGTGAAGCTGGTTGGCGCGGACGCTTTCGGCTAAGTCGCGCCCGGTTTGGGTAATCGTGGTCATGTTCATTCTCTTCGTTGGATTGACGGCGCCATGGTCCAGTCGAGGATCCGGCGTTCGAATGCCTGGGTTATCAAGCAAGTGTTTCCGATTATATCGATTTTTCCGATTCTATCGATTCAAATTGCTGATGGCTGGCCATCCAATCCATTGATACCTCGACATACATGCCACGCCGCTCGCACCGGCCGGGTCAGTCGCTCCTTATCCCGTCCGCGAGCCGGCCGATGCTTTCGGGCTGCCCTGCGTGCTGGCCAGGACCTGCGCACGCAGCCATGCCAGGCCCGGATCGTCATCGGCGCCCGGGTGCCAGGCCATGCACAGCGTATAGCTCAGGAAAGGAAACGCCAGCTCGGCCAGATCCACGGACGGCGGCATCGACGCCGCCAGGAAAGCGGGCACCGTGCAGACCAGGTCGCCGGCGGCGACGATCGCGCCGACCGCGCTGAAATCGCGCACCGCCATCGCGGTATGCCGCGAGTGGCCCAGCCGGTACAGCTGCTCGTCCAGCGCGCCGTGCAGACTGCTGTCGCGCGACACGTTGACATGATCGAGGCTGGCGTATTCGTCCAGGGTCACGGCCGCACAGCCGCGGGCGTGCCCTTTGCGCTGCACCAGCACATAAGGCGTCGTCATCAGTTCCATGCTCAGCAGGCCGGGCGGCAGCATGCAGGCGGCACCGAAGCACAGGTCGACGTCACCCCGCTCCAGGCGGCAGGCCAGCTCGGACTCTTCGGGCTCGGAAAGCGTCAGCCGCAGCTGCCGGTTCCCGTACGCCTGGACGTGCCGCGTCAGGCCGGGCAGGACCGCCGCAGCGCCGGTACTGTTGGCAACGACGTTGAACGTGCGTGCCGCGTGCGCGGGCTCGAAGTCTTCGTTCTTCGGCCGCAGCGCCGTGGTCAGCGCCGCCAGCGCGGGCTGCAGCCGGCGATGCAGCTTCAGGGCGAACGGCGACGGCGCCAGGCCCCGCCCGCTCTCGGCCGGCACCAGCAGCGGGTCGCCGAACAGCACGCGCAGGCGCGACAGCTGCGCCGACAGCGCTGGCTGGCTGACGTGCAGGCGCGCGGCGGCCCGGGTCACGTTGCATTCCTCCAGCAGCACGTTCAGGGAGATCAGCAATGGCAGGTCGGCTCCGCGCAGTGGCGCCGACGGGCGTGGGAAGGACAGCAGCTTGTTCATGGTCGTCGTGGTTTGCTGGTTGAAAAGTGGCCTGCCGCGCCGCGGTCAGGCCGTCGGGATGGTGCCCCCGTCGATCACGAGTTCGGCCCCGTGGATCGATGCGGCAAGCGGCGACAGCAGGAAGGCCACCAGTTCGGCCACCTCCTCCGGCCTGCCGGGCCGGCCGATGGGGATGCCGCCGAGGGAATCCATCAGCACCTGGCGCGCCTCGTCTTCGCTGCCTTCGCGATGCGCCGCCATGCGCCGGATCATGGCCTGGGCCGCGGTGGTCTCGATGAAACCCGGGGCGACGGCGTTGACGCGGATGCCATGCGGGCCGAACTCGTTGGCCAGCGACTTGCTGTAGTTGGCCAGCGCCGCCTTGGCCGCGGCATAGGCCACGGTGGATTCGTACAGCGGCAGGCGCCGCTGGATCGACGTGATATGGACGATCGCGCCGGAGCGCCGCGCCATCATGCCCGGCAGGAAGGCCCGGTCCAGCCGCACGGCCGCCATCAGGTTCGACTGGATCGCGTCGTTCCACAGATCGTCCGTCAGCGCCAGCGCGCCGCCGCTCGGTGCCGACGACCCGCCGACGTTGTTGACCAGGAAGTCGAGGTGGCCGTACTCGCGCCCCACCACCTCGGCAACATGCGCCGCGCCGTCCGCGGTGGCAACGTCGGCCTCCAGGTAGCGCACCGGGCCGACCGGACCGGCCGGCCGGTTGCGGGCCGTGGCGATCACCGTTGCGCCCCGTTCGGCCAGGGCGCGAACGATCGCCTCGCCCATCCCTTTCGTGCCGCCCGTGACGAGGGCGTGCTTGCCATCGAAGGAGTAGCCGTTCATGCGGAAATCTCCAGTGCGGCGATGCCGTCGGCGCGCAAGTTGAAATGGAAGGCAAGCGTGGCCGGGCTGCCGGGGAAATTGCCGGAAACCGTTGCCGTCAGCGTGCATTGTCCGGCGGCCTCGTCGATGGCGACCGGTGCGATGGTCGACTGGTAGCGCGTCGCCGTCTCGCGCGCCCAGGCGGCGATCGCCTCGCTGCCATGGTGGAGCTTGCCTTCGTCGCGCACCGTGCCGTCCGGTACGATGCAGCCGGCAATGCGCGCGGCGTCCTGGTCGTTCGCCGCGCGGACGTAGGCGGCAACGGTGTCGGGTAACTGGATCATCTGGTTTCTCCTTGGGATTGTCATGCGGAGCTTGCAGTGTAGAGCGACGCGTTGTAGCGAAAAAGTACGCAAACCGCTATGCTCGATGAACCCAAGGTTCATAATTTACAGATGAGTTCTCTCGAATTGATCCGGCTGTTCCTCGCCGTCGCCGAACATCGCAGCTTCACGCTGGCCGCGCGGCGGCTCAATGTCAGCCCGACGGCCGTCAGCAAAGGCGTGCGCGCCCTCGAAGCCAGGCACGGCGTGACGCTGTTTGCCCGCAATACCCGCAGCGTCTCGCTGACGGATGCGGGCGCCGCCCTGCTGGCGCTGCTGAAACCGGCCGTGAGCCAGATCGACGACGCCTTCTCGGCGCTGGCACAGTTCCAGCAGCGTCCGTCGGGGCACCTGCGCGTCACCGCGCCGCGCGCGTTCGGCTTCCTGCTGGCGCGCCACCTGGTGCCGCGCATGCGGGCGAAATATCCCGACATCACCTTCGACCTGTCGCTCGACGACGGGCTCGTCGACCTGGTGGCGGCCGGCTACGACGCGGGCGTCCGGCTGGGGCAGGCGATCGCCCAGGACATGGTGGCGATCCGCCTCAGCCGGCCATTGTCGTGGTCCATCGTCGCCTCGCCGGAGTATTTCCGCCAGCGCGGCGAGCCGGCCACGCCGCACGACCTGCTGGGGCACGCCACGATCCGCTACCGCTTTGCAACTTCCGGCGTGCTGCCGCCATGGCGCCTCGCCGGCAGCGAAGGCGAGATCCAGCTCGATACGGATGCGGCGCTCTGCGCCAACGACACCGGCATGATCGCGGAACTGGCGCGCAAGGGACTGGGCATCGCCTGGCTGCCCGATATCGAGATCGCCGACGACGTGCTGCATGGCCGGCTGGTGCGAACGCTGGTCGGCCAGGTGCCGGAAACCTCCGGCCTGTACCTGTATTTCCCGATGCGCAGCCAGAACCAGCCGAAGATGCGGGCGCTGATCGAGCAGGCAGCGCTGCTGGCCGCCGAGGGCCTGCTCGACGTCACGCTGCCTGCCTGATCTGCCTGCTGCCTGCCTGCGTGTTGCCTTACTTCGTCGCCGCCACCGCTTCCAGGATCACCGCGGCCACCTCGGCCGGACGCGATTGCTGTGGCACGTGGCTGGCCGCCAGCTCGGTTGTTTTCGCGCCGATCTTCTTCGCCATCGCGCGCAGCAGGCCCGGATCGATCATCCGGTCCTGGGCACTGACGATGAACCACGACGGCCGCGTCTTCCAGGCGGAGACCGAGACTTTCTCGCTGAAGGCCTTGGACTGGATCGGACCCTGCGTCGCCGTCATCAGCGCCGCCTGGGCCGCCGGCACGTCCTGGGCGAAATCCTCGCGCATGGCCGCTTCGGGCAGGCTCAGGAAGCCCTCGCGGTCGGCGACGAAGCGCTTGCTGCCGGGTGCGGCCGGGTAGCCCTCGCCCGTCTCGGCGGTCGACTTGCCCGCGTCGGGCGCGAAGGCGGCCACGTACACCAGGCTGGCGACCTTGTCGTGCTGCCCCGCTTGCGTGATCACCGTGCCGCCCCAGGAATGGCCCACCAGTACCACCTTGCCGGGCTGGCTGTCGATGGCGCGGCGGGCGGCCGCGGCATCGTCGGCCAGCGAGGTGAGCGGATTCTGCACCGCCGTCACCTTGATGCCCTTGGCCTGCAGCAGCGGGATGACCCTGGCCCAGTCGGAGCCGTCGGCGAAGGCGCCGTGCACGATCACTACCGACGGCTTTGCGCCGGCCGGCTCGGCGGCAATGGCATGGAAGCCGGTGGCTGCCAGGGTCGCGGCAACGGCGGCGGCGCGGAGGCGGGAAACGATGGTCATGACAATCTCCTTTGATTACAGTGGTGGACCGGCGTGGAAGCGGCCGCCCCTGGCCGGTGCCGGTTCTCGATGGATGAGGCAGCAATACCTTGTGAATCACTGACGTACGCCGGCAACCGGAATCCGGATGCGGCATGTCCGCATTATTTCTTGCGCCGCCCGCCTGCATCCGGGCGGGGCGCCGTTGCGTATGTCACAGCATGCCTGTGGTTGCGGCCCCGCGAATCATCCCAACGGAAGAGATAACAGAATGCGAACCCGTTTATTTGCCTGCATCGTCAATATCGGCCTGGCCCTGCATGGATTACCCGTCCACGCGCTGGACGCCGCTGCCGGCGAGCCGGCGCTGGCCAGCCGGGTGGCGCCGCCCGAACAGGAGGTCGTCGACCGGTTCGTGGCCGCCGGGATGCGCGATGCCAGGCCCCATGCGCTCACGCCCACAGAACGGCTGCGGGTCGGCAAGGCACTGGAGTCGCTGCCGGCGCTGCACCGCCTGGTGCTGGAGAAGCGGCTCCGCCGCCTCGGTTTCGTCGACGGGATTCCCGGCCACGGTTCGGGCCTGTTCTCGCCCGTCGCCGGCACCGGCCAGTTCGACATTACCTTGCGCGCCAGCCTGCTGGGCGAGTCCCTCGGCGATTTCCTGACCACGAAAGAGCGGCGCCTGTTCGCGCCCGACGAGTCCGGGCTGGTCCTGACGGTGGACGGCACCGGGACCGATGCGCTCACCTACGTGCTGCTGCACGAGACCAGCCATGCCGTCGACCGCGCACTGGGGCTGACGGCCGACCGGCGCAGTCCCTTCGTCGACGGCGTCTGGGCGGACCGCGCCACGCTGGTGCCGTCGCTGGCATCGTCGCCGGCGGCCGGTACCGCATTCCGCGGCGGCGAACCGGTTCCGATGGGCAAGGCATCTGACGTCTATGACGCCTTGGCGCATACGCCGTTCGTCAGCCTGTACGCCACGGCGGCGGCGCCGGAGGATTTCGCGGAACTGGTCGCCTGGCATGTCATTTCCACCGTCCACGGCGGCAGCCTGGCAATCACCCTGCGCAACGGCCAGGGCGTCGCGGTGAGCCGGTACGAACCGCTGGCCGCGCCGGCGGCCAGGGCGCGCATCGCCCACGTCGAAGCCCTGCTGCGGCGCGCGGACACGGAAAAGGGGCGCGATGCGCTGCAACGCCTGCTCGACCCGACGGGCGGCAGCTGATCGGCCACACGCGCCGCGGCGCCGTCCACGCGACGCAAGGCGCGTGCGAATTCGACTACAGGCCATCGGGTATACTGCCGCCATGAACAGCCCCATCATCACCACGGCACAGGCAGCGAAAATCCTCGGCGTGTCGGCCCGGACGGCGCAACTGTGGATCGAAAGCGGCGTGATCCCGTCATGGAAGACGCCCGGCGGCCATCGGCGCATGTACGAGACCGACGTGCTGGCCACGCTGGCGCAGGGCAACGACATCAAGTCGCCCGGCTGGGAAGTGCTGGTACTGGCGCCGGCGCGCCACCATGCGAGCTGGACCAACGCCTTCGCCACCCTGAACGTTGCCGGCCTCACCTGCCTCGACAATCCGGTGGCGGCCGCGGTCACGCTCGGCACGACCGTGCCCGACATGCTGGTGGTCCATGTGGAAACGCCGGACGACGTGCAGCCCGGATTCCTGGCGTCGCTGCGCGAGGTTCCCGTGCTGAGCCGGCTGCAGATCGTGATCGCGACATCGCTGCCCGCCGCGCAGGTCGAGGCGATGCTGGGCCCCGGCCTCCATTGCAAGGTGATCCAGCTCCACGGCACGCCGGACGGCCTGCCGCAGGAACTGGCGAAGCATTCGACCTTCAAGCCCGTGACGCTGGCGCCGTTGCCACCCATCCTGCTCGATGCGCCCTTCCCGGTCGGCGCCAACGAACCGCGCCGCCTGGCGGCCGTGCACCGCTCTGGCCTGCTCTACAGCGCGCAGGAAGAAACGCTGGACAATATCGCGCAGCTTGCCGCGCTCAGCCTGTCGATGCCCGTCGCGCTGGTCAGCATCATCAGCGAGGACAAGCAGTGGTTCAAGGCCAAGGTCGGACTCGACCTGACCGAAACGCCGCGCCACTGGGCATTCTGCAATCACACGCTGCTGCAGACGGGCGTGCAGGAGTTCAGCGAACTGGACAACGATCCCCGCTTCGCCGACAACCCCGCCGTGGCGGATGCGCCGCATTTCCGCTACTACGCGGGCGCGCCGATCACGGACGATTGGGGTTTTGCGCTGGGCTCGCTGTGCGTCATCGATACCAAGCCGCGCCAGCTCGGCGACAGCGGCAGGCAGATCCTCGATCGCCTGGCCCGCCAGGCCTCGCGGGAGGTCAGCCGCGCCATCCGGTCGGCAGGCCGACGCAAGTAAGCGTAAGTAAGCGTAAGTAAGCGTAAGCAGGCGCAACTCAGCACGAACAAGCGCAAGCAAGCGCGGGCAAGCCCCGCCGCCCGGCCCGCCGGCCCCGTCCGTTCAGCCGGCCAATCACCCTGACCGATGACTGGCCATACGCAGGTTCGATTGGCCAGGCGCCGCCGTTTGCCCCACGATGCCCATTTCATCAATGGAGTGTCAAGGCAATGGTTCGACAGATGCATGCATACATGGTGCCCACCTCGCACGGCATGGTCGCCGTCAGGGACTCGGGCACCGGTTCTTCCAGTGTGATCCTGATTCACGGTAACTCATCGAGCTCGGCGGTATTTCAGCCGCAGATCGACAGCGCGGCGCTGGCCGGCCACCGGCTGGTCGCCATCGACCTGCCCGGCCACGGCGCTTCCGCCGATGCCACGCACCCGGAGCGAACCTACACGAGGCCGGGTTTCGCCGGCACGCTGGCCGAAGTGATTTCCCACATCGGCGTGGCCGAGCCGGTCCTTGTCGGCTGGTCGCTGGGCGGCCACATCGCGCTGGAGCTGGCGCCGCGCCTGCCGTCGGTGCGGGGGATCATGATCTGCGGCGCGCCGCCGGTCGGCAGCGCCATGGCCGAAGGGTTCCGGCCCGGATCGGCGGTCCGCTACGGCGCGCGGGAGAGCCTGTCCGCCGACGAGCTGGAGGCATTCGGACTTGCCATCTTCGGCCGCACGCTCGATGCGACGCTGCGCGCGGCGATGGCGCGCGCCGATGGCCGTGCCCGCAGGATCATGTTCGAGGCCGCACACGCCGGGGCGGGCGTCAACCAGCGCCACGTCGCCGAGCATTTCGCGGCACCGCTCGCCGTCGTCAATGGCGCCGGCGACACGATGATCAATCTCGATTACTTCGACGGCATCGGCTATGCCAATCTCTGGTCGGGCCGGTGCCACCGCTTGCCGAACGCGGGCCATGCGCCGTTCCGCGACGATCCCGTGGCGTTTGGCGCGCTGCTGGCCCGCTTCCTGGCCGATATCGAGGCGGGCCAGCGCTGAAACCCGGCAGGGCCGCCCTACCGCACCGCCTGCCCGTCCCCGTCCAGCAGGAACTTCAGCAGGATCCGGTTGACCGCGCCCGGGTTCTCCAGGTTGGCGATGTGCCCCGCGTCCGGCACGGTGGTCATCGGGCAATCGATGAGGTTCGCCATCGCGATGGATTCGGCGACGGGGCGGGGGATGTCGCACTGGCCCGCCACCACCAGGGTCCGGCGCGGGTCCAGGCGGTGCAGCCTGGCCAGCCGATCCTTCCGGCCGAAGACGATGCGGCCCAGCGGAACGATGCCATCCCGGAGCCGCTCGGTGGAAAACCCGCACAGCGCGCTGCTGAAATTCCGGAACAGCGCCGACTGCCGGTCGATTGCGGGGCCGAAGAACATCGGCACGATCCTGTCCAGCAGTTCCGGCGCCACCTCCCCCTCCCGTTCGATCCTGGCGAGCATGCCCATGTAGACCGAGCGCGACGCCTCCGGCTCTTCGCCCACGAAGGTATCCATCAGCACCAGCTTGCGCACCTTGCCCGGATGGCGCTGCGCCAGCGCCTCCGCCCACATGCCGCCTGCCGACAGCCCGACGACATGGCATGCGTCGATGGCGAGGCTGTCCAGCAGCGCGGCGTGGTGCTCGGCCAGGTCGTCCAGGTCCCGCGTGCCGTCGGGTGGCGGGTCGGACTGCCCGTGACCCCACAGGTCCGGCACGATGACGCGGAAGTGTCGGGACAGCACGTCGATCTGGGGTTGCCACATCGCGGCATCCCACAGGTAGCTGTGGCCCAGCAGGACAGGAAATCCCCGGCCGGATTCCAGGTAGGCGAGTTTCCTGCCGCCTATCGTTGCATAACGGTACGTCGGGTGCGTCGTGGCGAGTGCCGGGTAATTCGGGTCGTTCATGGAATTCCTTAAGTTCAAGTGATCGGTAATGCCGCCTTATGGACGAAGCATGCGCTCAGCGCCCGGGATCCGGACGGTCCGTTGTATATACGACCGCGACGGGTCATTGGACGCGTTCCGCCATGGCATGCCGATGGGGCCAGCGGCACCGCGCTGCCGAAGCAACGAAAACCTTGCCATACATTGCAAAAAAAGCTTTTCCGATTCGATATTTTCGATATAATCGGCAAAATCGGAATCGAAGTCGCTTGTAACTCCTCCAGTAAGCGCTGATCGGCCCGTCGGCGGAGAGATCCCGGTTACGGGGAGATTATTTCCGACAAGCATTTATAACGTTTCTTTTGAAATAATTAATTCTAAAAACAAATTGAATGCCGCCGAATGAACCATTGGTGTGGGAACTATTTCCCTTCACGGCAGTTATTTATCGACTTGCATCAATCTTATTAATGGCCAGGCATATGAATAATCGATTGGATAACGGATGTGCGTTTGCGGCACGATGCGCGCCATGAATACGACGACCGACCGCCGGACCCATCTGGCCGACCTGCTCATTGCGAGCGGCGCCGGCAACGAGCGTGCTTTCAGCGAACTGCACGCGCTGACCAATCAATACCTGTACCACGTCGCACTGCGGCTGCTGGGGGCACCGTCCTGCGCCGAAGAGGTGCTGCAGGACGCGTATGTCAACATCTGGACCCATGCCCGGCGCTTCCGGCCCGGCGAAGGCAGCCCGATGACGTGGCTGATCGCCATCGTGCGCAACGGCGCGCTGTCCCGGCTGCGCAGCCGGCGGCTCGAGCAGCAGCGCACGGAAGCGGCGGCGGAAGCCGCGTGGCTCGCGGAACTCGCCATCGACGACAGCGACGCGAGCGACCCCATCCGGCAGGCGTTCTACGACACGCTGCGCCGGCGCCTGCCCGAGGCGCTCGCCCGGCTGGAGCCGGCACAGCGGCAGAGCATCGCCCTCACCTTCGGCCAGGGCATGCCCCACGCCGAACTGTCGGCGCACATGGACGCGCCGCTCGGCACCGTCAAGAGCTGGCTGCGGCGCGGCATGGCACGCCTGCGCGAGAACCTGGTGCAGGAGCCCGCGGCGGGGACGGTCCAGCCGCCCCGTCCCGGGAGGACCGGACAGAGCGGGCCGGCCCCCGACGCCGCGAACGATCTGCTGCGCCACCACGCGAGGCTGGGTGCAAGCCCGGTGCCCATCGCCCGCTGACACCAACACAGGAAACTACCCATGAATCACGCGATTCCCGCCATCGGCCGGCTGCTGCTGGCCATCATTTTCATCATCAGCGGCCTGATGAAGCTCGCCGCGCCGGACGACACGGCGGCCGCGATCGCATCGGTCGGCCTGCCGTTCGCCCGCGCAGGGCTGGTGCTGGCCATCGCGGTCACGCTGGGAGGCGGCCTGATGCTCGCGGCCGGCTATCGGACGCGCACGGCTGCCGCCGGCCTCGCGGTCTTTACCCTGGTCGCGGGCCTGCTGTTCCACGGCCAGATCGGCGAGCGCGAACAGATGATCCACCTGCTGAAGAACCTGGCGCTTGCCGGCGGGCTGCTGCAGGTGATGGCCTTCGGCGCCGGCGCGTGGAGCATCGACGGACGCATGGCGCGCGCTGGCGGGCGCTGAGCGGACCGGCCGGCAAGGCCCGGCGGTCCGGCGCATCCGGAAACGCGCGCGATGCGTATGTGACAGAGTCCGTCAACCACCCGCCAAGCCACATGACCCTGTTTTTCCCTTCCCGCGGCATCCCGCGACGGCGGCCACGGGCCATGCCCGCCGCCTTGCTGGCGGCAGCACTGCTGCTGGCGTCAGGCCCCGTGGCCGCGCAGCAAGCCGTCATCTCGCATGCCGAGCAGCCGTCCCGGCTGATCCGCAAGACGACCGTCCACCAGGCCTTCGCCGGCGTACGGCTGCAGGCCGGCGACATCGTCGAATCGGGCACACACACGGTCCAGATCGAATGGCCGAACGGCGCCCGCGTCGCGCTGGGCCCGGCCAGCAGCATCCTGGTGCACAACGCGGCCGGCCTGCCTTCCGCCACGGTGCTGCGTGGGTGGAGCAAGTTCGCGGCCACGGCACCGGCCGGTGGCCGGCTGGCGCTCGAGGCCGGCGTGCTGGCCCTGCAAGCCACGGCGGCGAGCGGCATCGTGTACCTGGCACCGGACAGCACCGAACTGTTCGTCGAGAGCGGTACCGTGCCCGCGACCGACATGGCGCGCGCCGCCGTTCCGGCGGTTCCCGTCGGCAGCGGGCAGTATGCGGTGCGGCACGCCAGCCGGCCGCTCGATGTCGCGCCGCGCGCACCGCGACTGTTCATCGGCCGGATGCCGCGCGCCTTCCTCGACCCGCTCGTCGCCGTCGCCGCGCTGGTCCCCGCTGCCGCCGCCCTGCCCCAGCGCGACGTCGATGCCGCCGACATCGCGGCGTGGCGCGACGCCGGCGCCACGGCGCGCAGGCGCCTGGCGAGCCAGTTCGCGCCGCGGCTGGCCGATCCTGCGTTCCGCAGGGACGCCGAGAGCGTACTGGCCGGCCAGCCTGAATGGCGCGACGCGCTGCGCCGCCACAACGCCGTGAAAAACCGTACGTCCGCACCGCTCAACCAACTGTTCTGACATGATGATCCGCTCGCTTGCCGCCAGGTTCAACCTGGTCTTCCTCGCCGTGTCCGCCCTCGGCTTCTGTGCCGCCGGTGCCGTCACGCACGCCATGCTCGAACGGAATGCCCGCGAGGAATCGCTGCAGCACGCGCGCCTGCTGCTGCACGCCTCCGACGCGGCAGGCAAGTACGCCAGCGCGCACGTCACGCCGCTGCTGGAAAACCGCCTGAAGTTCGAATTCCTGCCGCAGGCCGTGCCTACTTTCGCCGCGATCGAGCACCTGAACCAGCTGCTGAAGTCCTATCCGGATTACAGCTACAAGCAGGCCACCCTGAACCCCACCAATCCGCGCAACCGCGCCGCGGGCTGGGAACTGCCGCTGGTCGAGCGGCTGCGCGCCGAGCCGCGCACGGCGGAACTGGTGGGCGAACGCGTCGGCCCGTCCGGCCCGGCCCTGTACGTGGCACGGCCCATCCGCATCGCCGACCGCGCCTGCCTGGCCTGCCATGGCAACCCGGCCGATGCGCCCGACACGATGCTCGACATCTATGGCCGGGCCAACGGCTTCGGCTGGAAGCTGGGCGAAACCGTGGGCGCGCAGGTGGTATCGGTGCCGATGCAGGTGCCGTTGCAGCGCGCCCGCACGCTGCTGCAGACCTACCTGTGGTCGCTGCTGGCGATCTTCCTCTTCCTGTTCCTGGCCCTGAACGCGATGGTGCACCTGTTCGTGACGCGGCGCATCCGCAAGCTGTCGCGCGTGGCCGACGATATCAGCCTGGGCCGTGCAAACGCGGCCGCCATCGACACGCGGGGCGGCGACGAGCTGGCCGGGCTGGCGCGCGCCTTCGAGCGCATGCGCACCAGCCTGGCCAGCGCGATGAAAATGCTCGATGAGTGACCTGGCCGGCCTGCCGCGCCAGGTCGGCAAGTACCGCCTCGATGCGGTCCTGGGGCGGGGCGCGATGGGCGTGGTCTACCGCGCCTACGATCCCCTGATCGAGCGCACGCTGGCCCTGAAGACCGTGCACCGCGGACTGGCCGATCCGGAGCAGACGCACGAGATGCTGCAGCGCTTCCGCAAGGAGGCCCAGGCCGCGGGACGGCTGACACACCCGAATATCGTCGCGGTCTACGAATACGGCGAGAGCGCCGACATGGCCTGGATCGCGATGGAGTTCGTTGACGGGCAGCCCCTGTCGGAACTGGTCACCGGCACGCCGCTGGCGCCGCCGCGGGCCGCGGCCTGGATGGGCGACCTGCTGGCGGCCCTGGCCTATGCGCATGCGCGCGGCGTCGTGCACCGCGACATCAAGCCGGCCAACCTGCTACTGACGCGCGAAGGCCGCCTCAAGGTCGGCGACTTCGGCATCGCGCGGATCGAATCCTCGACCCTCACGCAGACCGGCGCGATGCTCGGCACGCCCAGCTACATGTCGCCCGAACAGTTTCGCGGCGAAACCGTCGATGGCCGCAGCGACCTGTTCTCGGCGGCTGTCGTGCTGTACCAGATGCTGACGGGCCAGCGGCCGTTCTCCGGCTCCGCCGCCACCGTGATGCAGCAGGTGCTGACCGTGACGCCGCCGCCGCCTTCGCACGTGCATGCGGCGCTGGGCGCCGGCCTCGACGCCGTCGTGATGCGCGGACTGGCCAGGGCGCCGGAGGCGCGCTTCGCCGATGCCGCCGAGTTCGCGCGCGCGCTGGACCATGCGATGCAGGATGCGGAGGCGCCGGCAGGCGCCAGCGCCGGGGGCGACGACGCCACCGTGCTGATGGCCGCGCCCGCCGCCGCGGCGGCACGCCGCACCGTTGCGCCCGCCACCGAAGCCACGGCCGCCATGACCGCATGGAAAATGGCCGCGCTGCCGCCGCTGGAAGCCCTGCTGACGGCGCAGATCGGTCCGCTGGCGCGGCTGCTGCTGCGCCGGATGGCGGCGAGCGCGCACGACTTCGACTCCCTGTGCGCACGGTTGCTGCCGCACATACCGTCGCCCGCGGCGCGCAAGGACTTCGCGGCGGAGCTCGCCGCGCTCGGCAGAGAACTCGTCGCGCGGCAGGACCCGCACGGCGGGCAGCACGCCGGCGCCGTGGCAATCGGCGAAAGCACCCACGCGCCCGATGCCGCGTTCGGCGCGGCCGCGACCGCATTGCTCGCCGAGGAGATCGGTCCCATCGCGGCCATCGTCGTCAAGCGCGCGCTGCCGCAGGCGGCTGGCCGCCTTGCGCTGCTCGAACTCGCCGCCGCGCGGATCGACGACCCGGCGGCCCGGGCGCGCTTCCTCGACCGGGCCCGGGCCCTCATCGGCGGTCCCGCAGCCGGCTAGCGCTACAGGCCGGGCGGGCAAGCGAACTGCGTTGCCTCGCGCCGGTACGGATTGATCACGCTGCCGGCCGTCAGCTCGTAGCTGCCCCTGCGCCCATCGATGGAGAACCCCAGACGGAACCGCTCCGCCTGCAACGGCTCGGCCGTGCCGCGGTCGACCATGCGCAGCCAGGCCCACGGCCCCTCGGTGCGCAATTCGGCGGCGGTCGCCGGCACCCCGGTGAACCGTACCAGGCCATTGCCCTTCCCGCCGGACACGGCCAGTGCCACCGCCTGGCCCGCCTGGCCCGCCTGGCCGCGGCTCGCCGGCACCGCCTGGCCATCGATCTCCAGGGTCAGCGCGGCCAGGCCGGGATCCGCCGCCAGCGGCCGCAGCGTGAAGCGCAGCGACGGCACCGTGGCGCCGCCGGCGAAGAACATGTCGCGCAGCCGGGCGCCGCGCTGGAAAGCGTCCAGCGCCGCCGGCGACACGCGGGCAGGTCCGGCCGCCGCGCGCCAGCGCCAGCGCGCGCCGCCGCGGTCCACGAACGGGGCGAGTTCCCTGGCAAAGAACTCGTCCAGCATGCCGCCGGGTGCGAAGAACCTGGCAAAGTCGTCGGGCGTGGCGTCGCGCCCGCTGGCGCGGTCCATCGGGTAGCGGCCGGCGATGGCATCGCGGCAGAAACGTGCCGGACCGCCCTGCCAGAGTGCGTCCAGGCGCTCCCGTTCGCCGCCCTGGGCCAGGCCGCTGCCCGCGTCGTGGATGCCCTGCAGCAGCATCGGCAGCGGCGCGGCCTGTCCTTCTCCGGCCCGCTTCAGCTGCAGCAGGGCACCGGGCGACGGCGCCGGCGCGCCGCTGCGGCGCGCGCTGGCTGCCGCGTCGAAATACAGTGCCGCATCCTTTACCAGCATCAGCACCTGGTCCAGCGGCGTGGGCGCCGGCCCGGCCACCAGGCGGTGCAGCGGCGCGAAGTGGCTGTCCACCGGATGCTGGCCCGCAGCCGGCGCCCCCGGGACACCGGCCGCGGCAAGCGCGGTTTCCCGCGCGGCACCGGCGAGCACCGCGCGCAGTGGCGACGCGGCGCCGCCCAGTGCATTGCTGACCCGCGCCGCGCTGTCGAAATCGGCCAGCCGCACCGGCCGCAGGTCGGCAAGGAAGCCGTCCCATGCGCGTACATACTCGTCGTAATAGCGCTGCAGCACGGCGGCCTGCGCCGCCCTGGCGTCGGGATTGCCGCCGCCGTTCTCCTGCCCGCCCAGCACCCAGTCGTCGCGCGCGATCGCGGCGACGGCCCGCGCGCTCGACGGCAGGAAGCGGCGGTATCCGGCGATGCTGTACAGCCCGCTGACGCCGCGTGCCAGCGATGCGCCGCTGGCGCGCGCCAGGACGCCCGAGCCGTCGCGGCCCAGCAGCGTGTTGACGCTGACCTCCGGCAGCGGCTCGCGCGCCAGCTGCCGCTTCACGCGGCTGTACAGGCGTTCGTTCAGCGGCATGGCCGACAGCGCCAGCCGCGCCTGGGCCACCAGCGCCGCATCGAGCGGTATCGGGTCGGGCATGCCGTCCTCCAGCAGCGCGGCCAGGTGATCCTGCAGCGGGTGCCGCGCGCCGCCCGGTTGCGGCAGGCGCTGCCGCCAGTCGGCTTCGACCCACGCCTGCACCGCGGCGGCGTCGAAGTAGCGCCGCTGGCCCAGCATCAGGTAGACGCGCAGTGTCTCGTAGAGCAGGTCCTGGTCGCCCGCAGCGCCGCCGCGCAGCACGTCTTCCAGGCGCGCGGCGATGCGTGGCTGCAGCGTGCTGCGCAGCAGGCGGCGGTAGGCGGCGACCGCGCCGTCGCCCAGCTTTTCGCCCTGATACAGGCTCATGCGCTCGAGCAGCGGTACGGGCCGGCCGCGCGCCGCGTAGCCGGCGGGCAGCGCCCGTGCCGCGTCCAGCAGAGGCAGGATGGCCAGCTCGTCGCCGCCGGCGGGTGCCTGCGCGATGCGGCGCGCCAGCGCGCCGGTCGCCGCGTCCGCGCGTTGCACCAGCGCCTGATTGCGCAGGTAGCTGGTGCCCAGTGCCGCCGCCAGCAGCAGCGCCAGCGCCGCGCCGCCGGCCAGCAGCCCCAGCGTGGCCAGCCGGCGCCGGCGCGCCGCCCGGGTGCCCAGGCCGGCCAGGCCCGCCTCGGGGAAGATCACCTCGCCCATCAGCCGCGCCAGGAAATAGCTGCGCCCGCTGCCAGGTCCCGCCGGCAATGTGCGGCGGTCCAGCCCGAAGGAGGCCGCCAGCGACGCCATGATCCGGTCGATCGGGTTGCCCTGCTGGGTGCCGCTGGTGAAATACACACCGCGCAGCAGTGCCGGCTGCTCGAACCGGTTGCCGGCGAACACCGTCCGCAGGAAGTCGTCCAGCACCCCGCCGAGCGCCGCGAACTGTTGCGGGAAGCCGAACAGCAACGCGCGGCGCGCCAGGTCACGCTCCTGCTGGAGACGCTCCAGCAAGCGCGCCTGCAACTGCGCCTCGAGCGCCAGGAACTCGGCCGGGAACGCCTTCAGCGCGTGCGCCGGCATGCCGTCGCCGGGCAAGGGGAAGGTCACGCCCCACACTTGCCGGCGTTCCTCGCGGCCGAGCGAGTCGAAGAATTCCGTGAAACCGGCCAGCAGGTCGCTCTTGGTCACCATGACGTAAACGGGGAACGCCATGCCGAGGCGCTCCTGGAGCTCCTGGATGCGGGTGCGGATCGCGCGTGCCTGGGCTTCGCGGGCGGCCTGGCCCTGCTGCAGCAGGTCGGCCACGCTGACCGCCACGATCACGCCGTTGATCGGCCGCCGTGGCCGGTATTTCTTCAGCAGGGCCAGGAAACCGCTCCACGCCGCATGGTCCATCTCGGCCTGGCTGTCCTGGGTCGTGTAGCGTCCCGCGGTGTCGAGCAGCACCGCGTCGTCCGTGAACCACCAGTCGCAGTGGCGGGTGCCGCCGATGCCGCCGATCGCCTGCGGCCCCAGCGCATCGGCCAGCGGGAACGGCAGCCCGGAACGGGACAGCGCCGTGGTCTTGCCGCTGCCCGGCGCGCCCACGAACATGTACCAGGGCAGTTCGTACAGGTACTGGCGGCGCATGCGCCAGCCCGGATTCGCCGTGCGCAGCACGGCCAGCGCGTCGCGCATGCGTCCGGCCAGCGTGGCCACTTCGTCCGCCACCAGCGCGCCGCCGGCACGGGGCTGCGCGGCGGGCGCCACGCCGGCGGCAAGCGCGTCGTCGCGGCGCCGCGCCAGCCACAGGCGTAGTACCCACCACAGCGCGGGCAAGGCCAGCAGCGCGCCGATGAGCAGCCAGCGCGGCCCGGCGGCCGCGAACGGCGCGCGGCCATCCACCTGCAGCAGCGGGGCTTCGATCCACACCAGGCAGGTCAGCAGCGCCAGGCAGGCGGCCAGCGGCATCCATGCCTTGCCGGGTCCGGAAGAAAAGTATCGGTTCATGTGCTTGTGTTCGGGTACGCCGGTTCAGCGGGGTTGGACGGGTGCCACGACGACGATGTCGACACGGCGGTTGCGTGCCCGGTTCGCCGGGCTGTCGTTGGGCGCCACCGGTTCGGTCTCGCCGCGCCCTTCGCTGGCGAAGCGTTCCGCGGCGCCGGCCTGCCTGGCCAGCAGCGCCGCGACGTTGCGTGCGCGTGCCTTCGACAGGTCGAAGTTGGACGGCAGCCGCGCCGACAGCGC
Organism: Pseudoduganella umbonata; assembly: GCF_014192225.1. Classification (GTDB taxonomy): domain Bacteria; phylum Pseudomonadota; class Gammaproteobacteria; order Burkholderiales; family Burkholderiaceae_D; genus Rugamonas; species Rugamonas umbonata. The sequence goes on from NZ_JACHXS010000003.1 coordinate 296,341, forward strand.
GGGCCGGGTATCGTCCGTGTGGCCGATCACGACGACATTGCCTGGCACGGTGGCAAGGGCCTCGCCGACGCGGCGCAGCGCGGGCAGCAGGCGTGGCGCGATTTCGTCGCTGCCCGGCGCGAAGCCGCCATCGCCGCGCAGGGTGATGACCGAACGGTCGGCGCTTTCCGTGACGCTGACCGCGCCGCTTGCCAGCTCGGGCGCCAGCAGTCTCGCCAGGCGCGCCGGAGCGGGCGCGGGCGGCAGCGCCGCGTGCCGGGACGCCAGCCGTACCGGCGGCTCGGCACGCAGCGCGGCGAGACGCGCATAGACCGCGTCCGATTCACGGCCGAGCAGCCAGCCGCCGGCAAGCTGCGCCAGCAGCAGCAGTCCGGCGGCGCCGGCGGCCATCAGCCAGGGTCCGCGTCCGGACACCCGCGACTGCGCCGTCGCCTGCCCGCGCCAGCGCGGCGACAGGTCCTGCTCGGTTGCGCCGCGCTGCCGCGCGACGATCGCCAGCAGGCGTTCGCGCAGTGCCGCCAGCTGCTCGTGGCCGCGCTCCATCACCCGGTAGCGCCCTTCGAGCCCCAGGGCCAGGCACAGGTACATGAGCTCCAGCACATGCAGGTGCCGGCCCGGATCGGCGCTCAGCCGCTGCAGCACGAGAAAGAACTTCTCGCCGCCCCAGGCTTCGTTGTGGAATGCGACCAGCAGGCTGCGCCGGTTCCACACCGCGGCACCCCACGGCGTCCCCGAGACCGTTTCATCGATCAGCGTGCACAGCGCATAGCGGGCGGCGGCGATCGTATCCGGTTCGATTCCCGCATCGCGGGCCTGGGCCTCGAAGCGGCGCACCGCGTCGCTGAGGCGTTCGCGCAGCACTTCCAGGTCGGGCGCCGCCGCCACGCCGCGCAGCGGAACGACCAGCCCGAGCAGCGCAGTGGCCGCGCGGACCAGGGGGTTCAGTCCGCAGCCGGGCAACGCCGGAATCCCGGCGGCGATGGGCGCCTGCGCCGCCGGTGCGAACGGTTCGCCCGGCAGGTCAGGCGCCAGGGACGGCTGCCCCGTCGCGCCGCGCGGACGGCGTGCGCCGGGGGGCGGCACCAGCATGGTGCGGTCCGGGTCCTGCCCGGGATCGTGGAGGTTGTCTGGCTGCATGTCAGGAAGCATGGTTGCGGATCGCCCAGAACTGCATCCGCAGCCCCGGGAAGTGGCCGGCGACGTGCATCGCGAAGCCGGCGGAGCTGTTCAGCTGCTGCCAGTAGTCGCTGGCGCGGTCCAGTTCGAAATAGGTATGCCCGGCCAGGTACGGCAGCTGGCGCGGCGCCACGGAAAGCGGTCGCAGCGGGATGCCCGGCAGTTGCAGGTTGACCAGGTCGCGGATGGTTTCCACCGAGCCGATCTTGACCTGCGGCGGGAAGCCGCTGCGCACCGCGTCGGGCGGCAGCTGCGCGTGCACGGCCAGCACGAACGTGGCCGATTGCAGCAGCGCGCGGTCCGGCAGCACGGCCACGCGGATGCCGAACTGGCGTTCCTCGAGCGCCAGCGCCACCGCGGCCGGATCCATCACGGCCGACAGCGACCGGCGCAGGTCGAGCATCAGCGGTGCGAAGCTGACGGCCAGCGCGTCGTGGCGATACGGCGGATATGCCGGTGTCCGCTTGTCGGCGCGGGTGAAGGTCGCCAGCTCGCCGGCCAGCCCGCACAGCTCGCGGTACAGGTCGTGCGGGTGCAGCGCCGGCGTCCGCGCCAGGTGGGCGACGCGCGGTTGGCTGCGGTTGAGCAGCTGCAGCAGCAGGAAATCGGCGATCTCGCCGGCGCCGCTGGCCTGCGGCTGCGCGAGCCGGGCGGCCAGCGCTTCGGCGCGCTGGTGCAGCAGGCCCTGCAGCTCGTCGACGAAACCGGCCAGCGGCGGCGCCGCGCGCAGGGCCAGCACCGGCGCGCAATAGGCTGTGTCGAGCACCACCTGGTTGTCGGCACGGCGTTCGAGCACCCGCACGATGCCCAGCGCCATGCAGCCGTCGGGCAGGCCTTCCTGCAACGCCAGCCGCAGGCGCAGTTTGCCGATCTCGACGCGGGTACTGAAGTCGAGGCCGTTGCTGTCCCACACGTCGGCCTCGGCGCGGCGGTGCCGCGCCGCGTTGTCCACGCCGTTCCCGTCGTCGACCTCGGGCACGCCATGCCGGCGCAGCGGCAGGGCCAGCACCACCAGCACGTCGCGGGCATCGGGCGGAATGTCCAGCGGCGCGGGAATGTCCTCGTCGCCGGCCAGGCCGAACGGGGTGCCGTCGGGCAGCACGCCACTGCAGGCCCGCAGCGCGACCTTGCCGAGACCGAGCTGCGCCGTATCGAGTTCGAGGTGCGCGACGCCCCAGGGGTATGGCCGCAGCGCGCCCGCGCGGCCTTCCAGGCGCGCATCCAGGTAGCGGTCGTGCTGCTGCATGTGCTGCGGCTGCAGCAGCATGCCTTCCGACCAGATGACTTTGCTATTCCACGACATGGCGACTCGCTGCGGTTTCGAACGGTTGAGGTTGGGAAGCGGGCCGGACGCGCATGCGCTCGACCTGCTCCTGGTAAGCCACGGAGAATTTCTCCGCGAACAGGCGCTGCAGGTCTTCGTCGGCGTCGCGCACCAGTTCGCCATAGGACGCCACCATGCTGTCCCACAGGCGGGCCTTGCGCCGCGCCGGCAGCAGGCGCCCGAGGCGGCCGCTGGCGGCCACGCGCTGCTCGGCCCGCGCCGGATCGAAACGCCCGACCACCACGGCCAGTGCGGCACGCATGCCGGCGATGACCGCCAGCTCGTGCGCCTTCAGGTCGTCGAACGCGGCGCCGATCGCCGCCTGCGCCGGCAGGTAGCCCGGCGCATCGGCACCCAGCATCTGCGCCAGCGCGCTGTCGGCGTCGGGCAGGAATTTCAGCGGGTTGTTGGCACGGGCGGCGATCATCGTCATGTCGATGCGGCTCTCGCGCTTGGTCAGCGCGCGTGCCGCCAGCACTTCCATGGTGCCGCGCGTGATGGCGCGCAGCATCGTGCCGGCCAGCCGCGCCAGGTCCTCGGGCGCGCGGCTGGAGCGCAGCTGCGGCAGTCCCAGCCCTTCCAGCAGGGCGCCCAATACCTCGTCGCCGCGGGCGGGCGGCCCGGACGCGCCGGCCGCCACCGGCAAGAACGCCGGTGCGGACACAGGTTCCTGAATCACTGCGGCCGGCGGGGCAGCCGGCACCGTGGCCCTTCCGGCAACGAGCAGGCTCGCCATCGGATCGTAGTCGGGCGGGATGGCCGCCACATAGGCCTGGCGCTCCGGCGGCAAGTGATCGTGGAGCGCTGCCGGGGCGAACGGCCCGCGCGACGGCACGGCCGCAAGCGCCAGTCCGTCCGGCAGCAGCGCCAGCGGGTCGGCGGGCGGCGTGCCGCCATCGGCGTTCAGGATGCTGGCCATCGCCAGCGCATCGCGGTGCGCGGCCGGCGCAGCGGAGAAAAGCCGGGGCGACGACACGGGCAGCGCCGGTGACGGCGGCGGCGCCGGAACGGCCGCCGGCGCCCCGATCATGGTGGCCATCGGATCGGCTTCCACCGGTGCCGCCACGACGGCGACATCGAGCAGGTAGTCGCCGATCGCCACGACGTCGCCCTCCGCCAGCGCCGTCGTGGCACCGGGCGCCAGCGGCCGGCCATTGACGAGGCTCGGGTTGGCGCCCTGGTCGCTCAGGTGGAAACACCCATCGGCCAGCATGACCGCCGCATGCACGCGGGAGATGTACTTGCGCGTATCCTCGAGCACCATCAGGTTGCCGGCAGCACGCCCGATGGTGCCGCCGGCGGCGTCGAAATGCACTTCCAGGTCCGCGGGCGGCGGCGCGCCCCGGTGGCTGCGCACCCGCAGCACCAGGCCGGCGGCGCCGCCGCCGCTTGTCGTCGTTCTCAAAGTTCTACCCTTCCCTCTCCTGCGCAGGCGCGCGAATGCGTTGTGATGTTGATCCGGCCGCTCATTGCTTGCCGTCGTCGGCTTCCCGTGGCGGCACCGGCCGCGGTGACGGCGGCAGGATCGTGGCCGCGAGTACCGCGGCCGTGACCGCGGTGGACGCCGACGGCATCGGCACAGGCATGGCAGACGCCAGGATCATGGCCGGCCCGATGGTCAGGAAACTGGCGCCCGCCTTCAGCGTGATACTGGCCCCCGCCTCGATGACCACGTTGGTGCCGCCCTTGATATGCACCGACATGCCTGCCTGCAGCCCGGTACGGGTATCGCCCGACAGCACCATGTCGGCGCCGGACAGGGCCACGCGCCCGTCGGCCCGCTCGGTACGGGCGCCGCCGACCGCCAGGTGGCGGTCGCCGCCGGTCTCCTCGAAACTGTCGCCAACCGTCAGCGTGTGCCGGTCGCGCCCGATCCAGGCAAGGAAGTCGCGGCCGACCCGGTGCTCCAGGTCGCGCTGGGCATGCACGTAGAACTGCTCGGCGCCCTTCCTGTCCTCGAAGCGCAGTTCGTTGCGGCCGCCGCCGCCGGGTGAAGACTCGCTCCTGATCGTCGAACGGGTGGCCGACGCGGGCAGCGGATATGGCGGCATGTTGTCGGCGTTGTACACGCTGCCCGTAACCAGCGGGCGGTCCGGGTCGCCCTCGAGGAAGCTGACGATCACTTCCTGGCCGACACGCGGCACGAACATGGCGCCCCAGCGCCGCCCTGCCCACCCTTGCGCCACCCGCACCCAGCACGAGCTGGCCTCGTTGTCGCGCCCCGCGCGGTCCCAGTGGAACTGCACCTTGACGCGGCCGTACCGGTCGGTCCAGATCTCCTCGCCGGCCTTGCCGACCACGATGGCCGTCTGCGGGCCGTGCACCAGGGGCTTGCGGGTCGCGAGCGGGGCCCGGAAATCGCGCTGTTTGGGAATCACGTCGAAGGTGCACGTCAGCAGCGGCTCGGGCTCGGCCGGCCGGGTCGGCTGGTACGGGTCCGACGCCAGCACGTACCCGGCGGCGGCGACCAGGAACTCGCCGTTCTGGTCGGCGCGCGGATGCTCGGCCAGCCGGAACAGCGCGCCGGGGAACAGGCCGCGCGCGCGCGTTGCGCCGCGCACCCGCCGCCAGCTCGTGTGCAGCACGTCGAGCCGGACGCGGGCGGCGGCATCGCCGTCGGCGCGTGCGCTGAAGCTGCCCGGATAGTCGAACAGCTCATGGTCCGCCTGAGCATGCCCGCGCACGGCGGCCGCCTTGACCAGCAGGCTGGCGGCGGGCCGCTCGAAATCGAAGTCCTTCAACACCTGCGCGCCCGGCTCCACCTCGGCGGCCATGTGCCACTCGTAGACGACTTCGCTTTCGCGCATGGCATGGTCGGCGGCCGGCATGTACAGCAGGCTGGCATAGCCGGGCGCCGGCGCATGGGCGGCGTAGGAGTCGGCCAGCACCAGGGTATGGCGCCTGGCGTCGCAGCGGAAGTAGTAATAGATGCCGGCCGCCTCGAGCAGCCTGCTGACGAAGGCGAAGTCCGTTTCGCGATACTGCACGCAGTACGGCAGCGGCCGGTAGGTGGCGCCCAGCGCGGCGCTGTCGACGTCGGCGATCGCGTACCCGGCGAATACCGCCTTGACGATCTCCGGCACTGTCCGCTCCTGGAAGATGCGGCAGTCGGACGAGCGGGTCAGGAACCACAGCCACGGCCGGACCGTGGCCTGGTACGTGCTGAAGCGCCCCTGCCGCCCGGTCAGCGCAAAGCGCGTGACAAGGCCGTGGAAGTGGCGCGTGCCGCCGCGCGGCAAGGCGATGCCGATGGCCAGCGGTGTGGCCAGCAGCGCCTCCGGCTGCAGGTCGGCACGCTCGCTGTACAGTTCGAGGTCGTACTCGCTCAGTTGGGACAGCGCCTCGCTGCCGCGCATGCGGCGCAGCAGCAGCACGTCGGCGCCGAGCACGCAGGCCACGCCGACGTCGCGCCGGTTCTGGGTGGTTGCCATGGCCTACGCCGCCTTCCTGCGGCGCGGCCGCGCGAGGTGGATGGCCCCGCTCATGCGCAGGCCTCGTACTCGTACGCCAGCTCGCCGTCGCGCACGCCGACGGCGACGCCGGCGATGCCGGCACTGCCGGCATCGCCGGCGCCGTCGAGCATGCGGCGCAGGAATTCGGCGCTGATCGCCGGCAGCAGCGTATTGGTCAGGATCGCATCGATCATGCGCCCGCCGCTTTCCTGCTCCGTGCAGCGGCCGGCGACCAGCCGCACCACGGCGTCGCTGTACGAGAACGCCACGCCGTGGCGCTCGCCGATGCGGCGGCCGATGCGGTCCAGCTGGAGGCGGATGATGGCGCCCAGCATGTCGTCGCCGAGCGGGTAATACGGCACCGTCACCACCCTGCCCAGCAGTGCCGGCGGGAACACTTCCAGCAGCGGCGCGCGCAGTTCGCGGGCGATCGCGTCCGGCGCCGGTGCCGCGCCGGGCGAGCCGCACAGGCGCGTGATCAGCGCCGTGCCGGCGTTCGTCGTCAGCAGGATCAGCGTGTTGCGGAAATCGATGACGCGGCCTTCCCCGTCTTCCATCCAGCCCTTGTCGAATACCTGGAAAAACAGTTCGTGCACATCGGGATGGGCCTTTTCGACTTCGTCGAGCAGCACCACGCTGTACGGGCGGCGCCGCACCGCCTCCGTCAGCACGCCGCCCTCGCCGTAGCCGACATAGCCCGGCGGCGCCCCTTTCAGCGACGACACCGAATGGGCCTCCTGGTACTCGCTCATGTTGATGGTGATGAGGTTCTGCTCGCCGCCATACAGGGTTTCCGCCAGCGCCAGCGCCGTCTCGGTCTTGCCCACCCCCGACGTGCCGGCCAGCAGGAACACGCCCACCGGCCTGGCCGGATTGTCGAGCCCGGCGCGCGCGGTCTGCACCCGCCGCGCGATCATGTCCAGCGCATGGCGCTGGCCGATGATGCGCCGCTCGAGCGCATCGGCCAGGGCCAGCACGCCGGCCACCTCGTCGCGCATCATGCGGCCGACCGGGATGCCGGTCCAGTCCTGCACGACCGCCGCCACGGCCTGGCGGTCGACCGTCGCCAGCACCAGCGGGGTTTCGCCCTGCCGCCCGGCCAGTTCGTCCTGCAGGGCGCGCAGCGCGCGCAGCTGCTCCGCGCGCCCTGCCTCGAAGCCATCCGCCGTGCCGCCGGCCTCGCGCTGCAATGCCGCGCGCAGCGCCAGGATGCGGCCGACCAGTTCCTTCTCGGCGGCCCAGCGCGCGGCCAGTCCTTCCTCGCGCCCGCGTTCCCGCGCCAGCGCTTCTTCGACCTGTGCAAGCCGCCCTGCCTGTTCGATGCCGATCGCCGCCTCGCGCCGCACGATGTCCCGCTCCGTTTCCAGTGCCGCGATGCGGCGCCGGCAATCGTCGACGCCGGCCGGCGTCGCATGCAGGCCGATCGCCACGCGCGCACAGGCAGTGTCCAGCACGCTGACCGCCTTGTCGGGCAGCTGGCGCGCCGGGATGTAGCGGTGCGACAGCCGCACCGCGGCGTCCAGCGCCTGGTCCAGCACCTGCACGCCGTGGTGCGCTTCCAGCGCCGCGGCGACGCCGCGCATCATCAGCAGCGCGCGCGCCTCGTCCGGCTGGCCCACCTCGACCGCCTGGAAGCGCCGCGACAGTGCCGGGTCCTTTTCGATGTGCTTGCGGTACTCGGCGAACGTGGTGGCGCCGACGGTGCGCAGCGTGCCCCGTGCCAGCATCGGCTTGAGCAGGTTGGCCGCATCCCCCGTGCCGGCCGCGCCGCCGGCGCCGACCAGCGTGTGGGTCTCGTCGACGAACAGGATCACCGGCCGGTCGCTGGCCTGCACCGCATCGATCACGGCGCGCAGGCGCTGCTCGAATTCGCCCTTCATGCTGGCGCCGGCCTGCAGCAGGCCCAGGTCGAGCGCCAGCAGGCGCACGGGTGCCAGCGCCGGCGGAACGTCGCCCCGGACGATGCGCTGGGCCAGGCCCTCGACCACCGCGGTCTTGCCGACGCCGGCCTCGCCGACCAGGATCGGGTTGTTCTGGCGCCGCCGCATCAGGATGTCGATCACGCGGCGGATCTCGTCGTCGCGGCCGACCACCGGGTCCATGCCGCCGGCGCGGGCCTGTGCCGTCAGGTCGGTGGTGAAGCGCTCCAGCGCCTCGCCACGGTCCGGCGCCGTGGCCGCGATCGCATCGGCCGCCGTGCCGGGCTCGCGCACGCCAGACTCGCCGGCGCCCATGTCCGCTTCGGGCGAGGCCGCGAGCAGCGTCGCATGGCGCGCGGCCAGGTCGTCGACCGGGATCCGGCCGAACTGCGCGGACAGGCCGAGCAGCGCGTTGCGCAGGCCGCTGGTTTTCAGCACCCCCACCAGCAGGTGGCCCGAGCGCACGCGCGCCGCGCCGAACATCAGCGCGCCATACACCCAGGCACGCTCGACGGCTTCCTCCAGCTGGTGCGACAGATCGGTGATCGAGGCGGCGCCGCGCGGCAGCCGGTCGAGCGCGGCCGTCAGGTCGCGCTGCACCTGGCCGGGATCGATGTCGTATTCGCGCAGCACGCGCAGCAGGTCCGAATCGGGCGCCTGCAGCAGCTGGTGCAGCCAGTGGGCCAGTTCGACATACGGGTTGCCGCGCAGCTTGCAGAACGCGACGCTGCTCTCGACGGTGCCGTAGCACAGGGCGTTCAGTTTCCCGAACAGGGCGGTGCGGCTGATGTCAGCCATGGATATCTCCTTGTGATGGTGATGCGTTGGGCGGTGCGGCGCGCAGGCGCAGCTGGCGGTCGTCGCGCGCCGGCGGACGCGAGCTGAGCCAGCTGGTCCAGCCGAGCCGGGTGTCGCGCCCGAGCCGCAGGCGCGGCAGCGTTTCCCTGGCGATGACGGGCACCAGTTCCCATTCCAGCGCAGGGCCGGCATACAGGCGCACCCAGTCGGCCAGCTGGCCCATGCCCGGCGAGCCCGGCAGCAGCCCGGCGGCACGCTCGAAGCCGATCGGGCCGACCAGTATCCGGAAACGGTGCTGCGCGTTCCACACGCGGGTGCCCAGCACCGTGTCATGGCCGAGCCGCGCCGCGCCGGCCCCGCCGCGCAGCCGCGCCAGGCCCTCGCGGGGCAGGCGCAGCCAGCCGCCGGCGAATTCCTCTATCGCGACCGGCGCGCCGAGGCAGTCGCCGAGAATCGCCGCCAGGCCCCCGGCGCTGCGCTGATGGGGTCCCAGCCGGCCCGCGTAGTGCAGCTTGGCGTGATCGGCGACGCCATCGCGCCCGCGCAGCGAGGGCATGCCGATCCCCACCAGCGCGCCGACGTGGCGGGCGTACGGATCGTCGCCGGGACGGTCGAAGCCGAGCGCCGGCTGGGCGCTGGCCCAGGCCCGGTACAGCAGCGTCATCATCCGGTGCTGCAGCATGTCCAGGAAGCGGGCCGGCGTCGGGTCGTCGTGGTGGCGCTGGCGCTCGCGCACGTATTCCGTCAGGTGCACGGGCAGCGGGCCGTTCGCGCCCAGCAGCCCGAAGAAATTGAGCAGCAGGCGCGGCACTTTCGCCTCCTCGCCAGCGCCGCCATCGCGCTCCAGCGCGGCCAGCATGTGCGGCTTGAACGCCAGCGAAGGATGCTGGCCCAGCCGCAGCGCCTCGTCCTGCGGGCGCGGCGCGGTACCGATCCGCGGCAGTTCGGGGTGCGCGCATTCGACCAGCCGCAGCGCGGCGTGGAACTCGAACGACGCCGGGTCGGCCGCCAGCTGGCCAAGCAGCGCTACAGCGTCGCGCATCGCCCCACCCTTGCCGGCCAGGCCATGACCAGTCCCCGACCGGCCGTGCGGACGTGGGTCTCGGTAAAACTGTTCAGGCTCACGTACTTCGCGAAGAACTGCTCGAGCAGCATGCCGAGCAGGAAGACACTGCCGCCCGTGAAGGCCGCGTCGTCGAACTCGATGCCGACCTGCAGTCCGCGCCCGAAGCTGGCCGGTCCGGGCAGCGGCAGGCGGCGCACCACCGCTTCGGCGCGCACCGAACGCAATCCGTCGATCTGGCGCTGCGCCGCCAGGTCGTCGCGGGCGCAATACAGGCGCAGCATGTCGCGCAGCGCGGCGGCGCCCGTATCGCCCGGTCCGTCCAGCAGTGACAGGTAGTTCAGCGACAGGTGGCTGGCAAGCCGCCACGCCGTCTCGCCCTGCGCATGGGACGGCGCCGGCAGGCTCGGTCCCGCCACGCAGCGCACCGAGCGCACCGGTGCGCCGGCGCCGAGCGTGAAGTCGGTCCGACCGGCACCGAGCGGCATGCCCAGCACCAGGTCGCGGTTGGTGCACAGGGTCTCGACGCCCAGCTGCCGGAGCTCGGCGTTCCATGGCGCCGCGCCGGCGTCGACGAGCGCCAGGAACACCTCGCTGCCGACATAGCCGGAGCGCGCACCTTCGCGCTGCTGGCGCGCGGACAGCACGCGCGCATCGCGGCGTACCTGGTAGTACGCGCCGGCATCCGCGCCCTGCAGGTCGTTGGCGCGGTAGAACGATTGAAAGGCCTGCACGGCCGCGCTGCCGCTGCCATATCCCTTCACGCCCAGCACCTGGTAAACCTCGAAGTCCATCGGCCGGGTGCGGTCCGGCACGACGTGGAACTCGGCCTGGCGCTCGGACAGGTGGATGCGGTCCGCCTGCCGGGGAAACAGGTTGATCGCCGGAGTGCAGTACAGGCCGAAGGTGGCCGCATCGACGGCGTGTTCGAGGACCGGGTCGAAGGTACGGAGCAGGATGGCGATCTCCACCTCGTTGCCGGGACAGCCGCGCAGCGCGGCGCCCAGGCCGCCCAGCTCGACGAACATGAAGCGCTGGGGCAAGGCGAAATATTCCTGCAACAGCCGGTAGCCCTCGAAGGTCCGCGGCCCGTTCGGCAGCAGCGCCTCGTGTTCCGCGCAGCCCAGCGGGCGCAGGGCTGCCGGCGGGACGAAGGCGTGCGGCGCCGCGCCCTGGCCCGGCATCACGACGATGCCCGCCGCATGCGCCAGCAGCTGTTCGAGCAAACGCCCGGGAATGGCTTCGCTGCCGCGCAGGAACAGCGGCAGCGCGTCCAGCGCCAGGTCGGCAAACGCCAGCCCGGCACCGGCGCGCAGCCGTAGCCGCAGCGCCGCTTTCACCGCACCGGCCGGCGCGAGATCGATGCCGTCGAGCTGCTGGCCGCAAGGCGCGTAGCGTGCCTGCACCAGTTCCACGGGCCACAGCGTGACGTCATGCGCGCTGCGGAATTCGCAGACCGTCTGGTCACCCTTGCCCAGCATGCCGTGCAGCGCGCTGCCGCGCGTCACGGTGTAGCCCTGTGCCAGGCTGCCTTCCGTCATGTCCGGCTGCAGCTGCACCACGGCCATCGACGGCGTCGGCGCCAGGTAGTGCGGGTAGACCAGCTCCAGCAGGTGGTTCGTGAAGCGCGGGTACTCGGCGTCGATCTTCAGGTGCACCCGGGCCGCCAGGAAGCTCACGCCTTCCAGCAGCCGTTCGACATACGGGTCGGCGCAGGCCTCGGTCTCGAGGCCGAGGCGCCCGGCGATCTTCGGGAAGTCGCGCGCGAACTCGCCGCCCATCCCGCGCAGGTGCTGCAGTTCGGCCTCGTAGGCACGCAACAGGTCGGGGTTCATCGCGGCCGCGCTCCGTCCAGGTCGAACAGCCGCACGGCACCGGTTTCCAGGTCGAGCTCCGTGCGGACATACAGCCGTTCGGGCAACGGCAAGGCCCACAGCTCGCCCTGGATCTCGAACGCCAGCTGGTTCGGCGCCGCCGATGGGTGGCCCGCGACGGCGACGACGCGCAGGCCGTCGCGCAGGATGCGCGGTTCGAAGTCCCAGATCGCCTGGCGGATCGCCCGCGCGACCGTCCCCGCATCGACGCTCGATGCCGTCCTGCCGGCCAGGCCGGGCAGGCCGAAGTTCAGGACGGACTGCGCCGCCAGCGGGGTGTCGTCGAGCGGCCCCACCGCGGCCGCCAGGCTGGTCGCGTTGAGCAGCCAGCCCAGGTCGCGCAGTACCGCCTCGCGCAGCCCGCGCAGCGACAACACGCGCTGCTCGCGCGACTCCAGCGGCGTGCCGCTGGCATCGTCGCTCAGCCGGTCCAGCAGCGCCGGCTGCAGGCGGTCGCGGCTCAGGAGTTCAGCCACGGAGCGCTCCGTCGCACGGCGGCGCCGGCCTTGTCGTCGGAATCGTGCGCATCAGAAGGTCGCGTTGGTTTCCAGGTCCCACTTCTTCGGCGTGCCGGTGACGACCTTGTCGCCGGTAAACGAATCGTACTGGTAGCTGATCTTCGTGAAATTGATCGAGAAGTTCTCGCTCGGGCGCTCGCCGCCGCTGCTGACCGAGTACGAGCTGACGATCGCCTCTTCCAGTTCGATCTTCAGGAACACCTGTTCCTTCTTGTCGGCGCCGCCGGTATGGATGAAATGCAGCTCGGCCTTGCCGAGGCTCATGCCGCAGACGGCCTGCATGAACAGGTCGGCGGAGGCGATGTCGGTGGCCTTGCTCAGCGAGATTTCCGAGAACGACGGATTGCTGGTGTCGCGGTCGGCGCCGCCGCCGCTGCTCGAGATGGCACGGCCGACGCCCATCTCGATGGAGTCGATGGTGATCCACTCGGCGTGGCCGGCAACCGTGGACGTGCCCTTGATGGGCTTGGCGAATTTCAGCAGGATCATGAGGTTTCTCTCGTAAATGTTGTGGTGGATGAAGCGCGTGCGCCGGTCAGGTCTTCGCCGAAGGCAGCTTCGAAACCAGGCGCAGCGACACGGTCAGCCCTTCGAGCTGGTAGTGCGGGCGCAGGAAGAACTTGGCGCCGTAGTAGCCGGGGTTGCCCTCGACTTCCTCGACCAGCACTTCGGCGCCAGCCAGCGGCTTGCGCGCCTTGTCCGCATCGGTGGCGGTGGCCGGGTTGTGTTCGACATAGCGGCCGATCCAGTTGTTGAGCCAGACCTCCATGTCGCGGCGCTCCTTGAACGAGCCGATCTTGTCGCGCACGATGCACTTCAGGTAATGGGCGAAGCGGCACGTGGCAAACAGGTACGGCAGGCGTGCGCCAAGGTTCGCATTGGCGGTGGCGTCCGGATCGTCGTACTCGGCCGGCTTGTGCAGCGACTGGGCGCCGATGAACGCGGCGATGTCGCTGTTTTTCTTGTGGACCAGAGGCATGAAGCCGTTCTTCGCCAGTTCCGCCTCGCGCCGGTCGCTGATCGCGATCTCGGTCGGGCATGTCATGTCGACGCCGCCGTCGTCGGTCGGGAAGGTGTGCACCGGCAGGTCCTCGACGACGCCGCCCGATTCGATGCCGCGGATCTGCGAGCACCAGCCGTAGCGCTTGAACGAGCGGTTGATGTTCACGGCCATCGCATAGGCCGCGTTGGCCCACGCATAATCGGCGGCGCGCGGCGCGCCGGTGGTTTCCTCGAAGTCGAACGCCTCGACCGGGTTGGTACGGGCGCCATACGGTGCGCGCGCCAGGAAGCGCGGCATCGCCAGGCCGACGTAGCGGGCATCTTCGGATTCGCGGAACGAGCGCCAGGCGGCGTGTTCGGGGGTCTGGAAGATCTTGGTCAGGTCGCGCGGGTTGGCCAGCTCCTGCCACGAATCCATCAGCATCACGCCGGGGTCGGCGCCGCTGATCAGTGGCGCGTGCGCGGCGGCCGATACCTGCGCCATCTGGGCCAGCAGCTCCACGTCGGGGGCACTGTTGCCGAAGTAGTAGTCGGCCACGAAAGCGCCATACGGTTCGCCGCCGAACTGGCCGTACTCTTCCTCGTACAGCTTCTTGAAGACAGGGCTCTGGTCCCAGGCCACGCCCTTGAACTTGCGCAGCGTGCGGTGCAGCTCCTGCTTCGAGATGTTCAGCACGCGGATCTTCAGCGTCTCGTCGGTCTCGGTATTGGTGACCAGGTAGTGCAGGCCGCGCCATGCGCTTTCCACCGACTGGAAGCCGGGGTCGTGCAGGATGTGGTTGACCTGGGCGGTGAGTTTCCGGTCGATCTCGCCGATCAGGCCTTCGATCGTCGCGATCACATCGCCGCCGATGACGGCGGCGCCCTGCAGCGCCTGCTCCGCCAGCGTGCGCACGGCGGTCTCCACGGCATCGCGCGCCTTGTCGGTGCGCGGCCGGAATTCCTGGCGCAGCAGGCCGGCGAAATCACCCGAGTCGACTGTGGCAGGCGCCTCGGGCGCCACTTGTTCGTGCATGATGTTCATCGGTCATTCCTGTGGTTGTGATTCGGCTTCCTGCCGGTCGCCGGCCGCGGCGGCCGGTGCCGCCGCCAGTGCGTGCATCAGCGCCGGATCGCGCAGCAGCCGCGCGACCAGTTCCTCGGCACCGGTCTTGCCGTCCATGTAGGTCAGCAGGTTGGCGAGCTGGCTACGCGCTTCCAGCAGCCTGCGCAGCGGCTCGACCTTCCTGGCGATCGCGCCGGGCGTGAAGTCGTCCATGCTCTCGAACGTCAGGTCGAGCGCAAGATTGCCCTCGCCGGTCAGCGTGTTCGGGACGCTGGCGACGACCCGCGGCTGCATGCCCTTCAGGCGTTCGTCGAAGTTGTCGACGTCGATCTCGAGGAACTTGCGCTCGGCTACCGGCGGCAGCGGCGTGGCCGGCTTGCCCGACAGGTCGGAGAAGACACCCATGACAAACGGCAGCTGCACCGTTTTTTCAGCGCCATAGGCTTCCACGTCGTACTCGATCTGTACGCGCGGCGCGCGGTTCCGCGCAATGAATTTCTGACTGCTTTCCTTGGCCACGATTCGCTCCATTCAAGTGTGGTCATCCACCGGGCGCCTGCGTGACTGCAGGCCCGGATGCTGTTGCTGCTACTTCGGGATCAATGCAAGGGGTAGCCGGCCGCCCGCTAGGACGGCGCGCGCATGCCGCTGACCTGGGCAAGCTGCGACAGGCCTTCCGGCGCGAGCTCCTGCAGCAGCTCGGTGAAATTCTTGTCGACCAGGCCCATGGCCCGCTGCAGCAGCAGCGGCACGGGGCTGGCCGGCTCGTGACGCGCATACCAGCCGCACATGCGTTCGAGGAGCTGCACGACATCGGCGCGGCTGGCGATCGCGCCGTCGCGGGGCATGCCGGAGTGCGCGGCTGCCGGGTCTTCCTGCACGGGCGCAATGGCGGGCTGTGCAACGAACCTGTCGCGGTAAGGGCCGATCGCCCGCAGCGCGCGGCGCAGCAGCACGGCAAGCGGCGCCATGTCCAGGCCGGTGCCGGCGGGCAGGCGCATACCCAGCGCCGCATCGATGGCCTGCACGCTGCCGGCTGCCGACTCCAGCGCCGCCGCCGTCGCGGCCAGCGCCTCGCTGCCAGCCGCGGCGAAGGCGGCCTCGATCGCGGCGGGCGCAACCGCGGACCCGACCTCGCCGCTGTCCTGCCCGTCGCCGCTGTGCCGGGCTGCCGCCTCGATATCCTGCAGCGCGAAAGATCCGACGCCGCGTGCCTCGACCAGTGGCGCAGCCAGCAGTTCGCGCAGCAGGCCGCCCGCCTGCACCAGCATGGCCAGCGTATTGATGCGCAGCGTGGGGTCGCAGTCGTCGTCGGGGTCGAGTTGCGGATGCAGGCCGTCCCAATGATCCGACAGCAGCGCGGACACCAGCGACAGCCCGGCAGCCAGGCCCGGCACCCCGTCGAGTCCCAGCAGTGCGCGGACCAGCAGGACCACCACGCGCAGGTCGCGGGTGCATGCCATCAGGTCGAGCGCCTGCGCGCGGATCGCCTTCCAGTCCGGCGCTGCCGCTGGCGTGATCGTGCTGCCGTATTGCACCTCGGGCTTGCCGCGCACGGCGTCTTCCAGTGCCAGGAAGCGCGGGTCGTATTCGAGGTTGTCCCCGCAGGGACGGGCCTCGTCGAGTGGCGCGGCCAGCGCCGCGATGGCGTTCAGTGTGGTGTCGTTCATATCGCTGCTCGTATGGGGTGCGGTGCAGTGGCTGTCTTGATGCCACCGCATCCGTTTGTCATGACGACTTACGCAATCCCGGCGCGGTTGGACGCGGAAGAACGCATCTTTTTTTGCACGGGGGACCGCGCGCCGTCGAATCGCACCAGTACCGCCGTGACGTTGTCGCGGCTGGCATACTGGCGGCCCAGTTCGAGCAATGCCGCGCATGCCGTATGCAGCGAACCGCGCCGGCACAGCAGCGCTTCGATCTGCCGGTGCGGAACCCAGCCATGCAGGCCGTCGCTGCACAGCAGCAGCAGATCGCCTTCGCGCGCTTCGTGCAGCGCCAGCTCGGGGTCCACGGCAGCCGCCGGCCCGACCGCCTGCAGCAGCAGGTTCGCCGGCGGCAGCGTGCCGGTGGCGCCGGACTCCAGCGCGCGCTGGTAGGCCGTCTGGTCGCGCGTCAGTTGCACGAGTACGCCGTCGCGGCAGCGGTACAGCCTGCTGTCGCCGACGTGGAAGGAGACAAAGGCACCCAGTTCGGGCCGGAACTGCAGCCCGGTCAGCGTGCTGCCCATGCCCTGGCCCTCGGCGTGCCCGCGCGCGCGGTTCTCCCGGTAGAGTGCCGCATTCGCGCCCGCCACGGCGTGCCGGAGGCGGACCATGCGATGCCAGCGCGGATCGATATCGGTGGCCTCCGTGTCGGCGACCGGCACCGCATACGGTACCTGCGCTGCTGCTTCGCCAGTCGTTTGCTCTTCGGCTTCGGCCAGGCCGCGCGCCAGCGCAGCCAGTGCGCCCGCGCTGGCGGCCTCCCCTTCCGCATGGCCGCCCATGCCGTCGGCTACCGCCGCCAGGCCCAGCGCGGCATCGATCAGGAAGCGGTCCTCGTTGTGGCGGCGCACCGGGCCGGCATCGGTGGCGCCGCTGGCCCGCATGACCAGCCGGCCGTCCGGTGCCTGGGGCACGCTCGGGCCAGTGCGGCTCTCCGGCACATGGCCGCGGGTTTCTTGCTCGCTCGACAGCGGGCGACAGGTATCCGGCATCGCGCAGTCAGGGTCCGGGGTCGCTGGAGTACCGGCTGGACGCGAACCCGTTGACATCGCACGAAAAGACGATCTTGCTGCAGGCCTGCTTGCCGACGTGATCGCCTTTCGTGCTCGAACCATGCCGCCGCGTGGTCTTGCGGCCTGCCTGCGTGATGATTACGTTCTGGACCCTTGCATGCACCTGGTTTCGAAGGCCATGCTGGCAAAGACGATGGATCAGGTCGCGGGCAAAGGAATCCTCGCTGAGGACCGTCGCACTGATCTTCCTCGCGTCGGCGTCGACATGTGCCATGCCCCTGGCTGCCTGGCAGGACGTGATGTTGATCTTGCAGTTGGCACGCAATCCCATGCCATGCAGGAAGTTCGCCATCGCCATTCCGCCGATGCCGCAGACCGTTGCCATGCTGCTGCTGCCATGGCCGCGCAAGATCAGTTCCGAGTTATTGGTCAGCTGGGAAAGGTGCGTTGTAAACGCCTGCAGCGCGGATGCGCTCATCAGGGTGCTGGGCTTGACCATTTCCGAACTGATCCCAACCGGCTCGTAGTCGTGATAACTGGTTCCCCGCGCACACAGGTACGTCAGCGTATCGACCACCCATCCCTTGCCCTGCAAGTGCTTGCGCAACGAAGCAGTGCCACTGTCGATCGACTGATCGCCATCGGACGTACTTTTGTCCATGAACTGGATGATCAGTATCCTGTCTACGTTTCTCATCTTCGGCTCTCTCATGAAAATACCGCGTGGCGTACCGCCTCCTCCGCTCCAGCCTGGATAGCATGGGATGGATTCCTGGAATCCGCCGTGAAGCGGGCGAGGCGCTGAACTGTCAGAGGAGATACGCGCGATAGCGCGGCATGGATGCGGCCGGCGATGGAAAGCGCTCCGCGGCCGCGGCCGGTGACGAAGTCGCAGGTTTGCCGATTGCGGTCGCGGGCGACAAGGATGCAGTCGCACTGCATGCCGATGCCGCGCCGGCTGGCTTTGCCGCCGGGCTTGCGGGGCGGGCGGTCCATGTGGCGCGAGCCCTTTTGCGATTTGCGATTCGAGATGTTAAGGCGTACTAGGGGTTTCGGCGAGCACCGCTCGCCGCCTACGCAGCGGTGCTCGCATGCAAGCGAGCACTCCCCCTTCGTCATATCGACTACGCCGGATAACTGCGGCCGCGGTTCACGCCGCACGCCGGCAATGAAGCGGTGGCGCCACCGGAAGGTTCCGGGGAGAAGTATTCTCAGTTAAAGGGAACAGCGCCATGTTTTTTGTCACATGCCGCCGCGGCAGCCCCTTATCGCATGACTAGGACTTTGCCGCGGCAAGCGCCTGCGCGATCCAACTGTCGAACAGCTGCTGGTGGTACTTGATCCAGCCTTCGGTATGCCGGGCGATGTCGGCCTGCGTGTTTTCGCCACTGCGCATGCGCTCGTTCTGCGCGCTGATGTCGGCGATCGGCAGCCGCATCACTTCGAACAGCTTGACGGCCGCCGGATTGCGCTCGGCCCAGGCGCGGTTCACGACGATGCGCGTGGTGTTGATGGAAAAGCCGTAGTCGCTGCCATCGGCGAGCCGGGTATCGGCCTTTTCCGGATTGGACGAGAACGGCACCTGCAGCCACACGACATCCTTGCCCGGCACCAGCACCCCGCTCACCCAGTACGGCGTCCACGTGTAGTACAGCACGGGTTCGCCGCGCTGGTGGCGGCCGATGGTATCGGCGATCAGTGCCGGATAGCTGCCCTGCACATGGCTGACCGTCGTACGCAGCTTGTAGGCGTCCAGGTGGTTCTCGATCATCGCCTCGCATCCCCAGCCCGGATCGCAGCCGGTGAGATCGGCCTTGCCGTCGCCGTCATGGTCGAACAGCTTGGCCAGTTCCGGGTCGCGCAGCTGGTCGATATTGGTGATGCGGTATTTGTCGGCGGTGGCCTTGTCGATCAGATAGCCCTGCGCCGCCGGGCCGGCATACTGGCCGACGCGCATCAGTTTGGCGTCGCCGCCGGCATTGTCGTAATAGTCCTTTTGAAGATGGTCCCAGTGCACCGCAAGGTACGTCGCGTCGCCATTGGCGACGGCGACGTGCGCGGTCGGATAGCCGACTTCCCGGATCGGCTGCGGCTCGTAGCCCAGCCTTTCCAGCGCGCGGTCGACCAGCATGGTCTGGAAGGTCTCTTCGGCGATCGGGCTTTGCAGTGCCTGCACCTTGGCGCCCTTGCCGGGCAGGCCGGCATCGGGCGTTTGCGCCATGGCCAGGCTGGTGGTCAGGGCCAGCGCGGCAAGCGCCAGGGCCGAAAACCATTTGAACCTGCGCTGCGTTTGGTGGGTGACGTCGAAGTGTTTCAGGTGTTGCATGCGTATTCCTCTTCCGATGAGCGCTTGATGTGCGCTTGATGTGTCCTTAATGCGCCGTAACGGGCGCGGCCGGTGCCGCCGTTTCGCCGCGGCCGCCGCGCACCAGCCGCAGGATGAAACCGGCCGGCCCGGTCTGGTACCAGTGGCGCACGCCGCGGCGCGGCTGGCCCATTGCCTGCGTCAGGCGGTCCAGCGCGATGGCCAGCAGCACGATGCCCAGGCCACCGACAGTGGCCAGGCCCATGTCCAGGCGGCCGATGCCGCGCAAGACCATCTGGCCCAGGCCGCCGACCGCGATCATCGAGGCGATCACCACCATCGACAGCGACAGCATCAGCGACTGGTTGATGCCGGCCATGATGGACGGCATCGCCAGCGGCAGCTGCACGCGGGTCAGCAGCTGCCACGGCGAAGCGCCATAGGCGCGTGCCGCTTCGATCAGGTCGGGACGCACCTGGCGGATGCCCAGGTTGGTCAGGCGCACCAGCGGCGGCAGCGCGAAGATGATGGTGACGATCACGCCGGGCGCATTGCCGATACCGAACAGCATGACCACCGGTACCAGGTACACGAAGGCCGGCGTGGTCTGCATGGCGTCGAGCAGCGGGCGCAGGATGTTCTGCGCGCGGTCGCTGCTGGCCAGGAATATCCCCAGCGGCAAGCCGATCGCCAGGCAGAACGCCAGCGATGTCAGCACCAGCGACAGCGTGATCATCGCCTCTGGCCAGACGCCCAGCATGGTCACGGCCAGCAGCGCCAGCACGGTGCCGGCGGCCAGCGCGCCGCTGGTGAACTGCCAGGCCAGCAGGCCGACGATGGCGATCACCACGGACGACGGCGCGGCCAGCAGCAGGTCGCCCATGCCGGCCAGTGTGGCGTCGATCGGTGCGCGCACGGCCTGGAAGAACGGCCGGAAATGCTCGACGATCCAGCCCAGCCCCGTATTGATCCAGGCTTCCAGCGGCAGCGAGCCATCGAAGAGCTGTGCCAGGTGCACGCCACCGGCTTGCCCGGTCGTAGCCGCCGATGAAGCGGCCGGCGCCGCGGCATCGAGCCACGAGGTGTCGCCCGGCGGGGCGGGCAGCCAGGGGTTGACCGGCGCGGCTGGCGAGACGCCCGGTTCGAGTGAGGCAACGGTACTGGAATTCATGCTGGTCCTTTCTGTATTTCTGAAGCGATAAGCGGCAATTCATGACGCGGTTAATTCAGCATGCGGCAATGCATGACGCGGTTAATTCAGCATGCGGCAATTCATGACGCGGTTTATTCAGCATGCGGCAATTCATCATGCGGTCAATCCATCATGCGCTGATTCATGCAGCCGGAATTCATGCCGCGGCAGCGCGCGGCTCGGCAATGGCGGGCGTATCGCGGTCGAGGAACTTCAGCAGCGTGGTCTTGCTGATGGCGCCGCGGAAGCTGCCGTCGTTGGCCACTACGGGCACGGCATACGGCAGCTGCGCCACCTGGCCGAACAGGCCGGCGACGGGTTCGTCCGCATCGATGCATTGCACGTCCGGCAGGTACGCATGCGACAGCCCCAGCGGGCCGGTGTGGCCGTCGAGCGCGCTGCGCAGCGAATCGGCCGACACCACGCCGAGGAATTCGCGCCGGGGATTGACGACATACGCATATGCCCTGTCCTGCTCTTCCAGCATCGACAGCGCCGCACGGGCGCCGCGGGTCGGCGATTCCGACACCACGACCTGGCTCTTGCGGGCGATATCGCCCGCCTTGAATACGGCCGCCGCATCGACACCGCGCACGAAGTTGCGCACCCAGTCGTTGGCGGGCCTGCGCAGGATTTCCTCCGGCGTGCCGACCTGCACCACGTGACCGTCCTTCATGATGGCGACCCGGTCGCCGATGCGCATCGCTTCGTCGAGGTCATGCGAAATGAAGACGATGGTGCGGCGCTTGATCTGCTGCAGCCGCAGCAGCTCCGACTGCATTTCCGTGCGCATGATCGGGTCGAGCGCGGAAAACGCCTCGTCCATCAGCAGGATCGACGGATCGCAGGCCAGCGCGCGGGCCAGTCCCACGCGCTGCTGCATGCCGCCGGACAGTTCGTCGGGATAGCTTGCGGCATAGCCGGCCAGGCCGACCTGCTCCAAAGCCTGCCGGGCCTGCGCATGGCGCTGGGCTTTCGGCACGCCGGCCAGTTCCATGCCGAAGGCTGTGTTGTCGAGCACGCTGAGCTGGGGCAGCAGCGCGAACGACTGGAACACCATGCTGATGTCCTTGCGGCGCAGCGCGCGCAGCTGCGCGTCCGGCAAGGTATTGATGTCGTTGCCATCGACCAGGATGCGGCCGTCGGTCGGTTCGATCAGGCGATTGAGCATGCGCACCAGCGTCGACTTGCCCGAACCGGACAGGCCCATGATGACGAAGATCTCGCCCGCTTCGATGGTGAAGGTGGCATCGAACACGCCGATCGTGCAGCCGGTGCCGGCCAGGATGTCCCCCTTGCTGGCCCCCTGGCGCACCAGCGCCAGCGCCGCTTCGGGCTGGTCGCCGAAGACTTTGAAGACATGGTCGATGATGATTTGTTTTGCCACGTTGTGGTTCTCCTTCGGTTTCGCGAATGAATGAAACCCTGCGGCCATGGGCCTTCGACGGGAATCGGCGAGCCCCGGGCCGACGGCGATACGGCGGCGCAACAGCGCACACGGGCGACGGAACAGGGCGGGACACGCGTGACCGGCGGAACGATGCCTGGACTCCGGGTGTCGGGTGCGTGCTAAAAGAGGCTGGGGTTCAGGACTTTTAACCACGCTGGCGCCATGAAAAAGCATGGCGCCAGGGTATTTGACGACAATGCGTCAAACGAGCAACGGATATGGGCGCATGGCCCGTTGGGTGCCCCCGCGCGTTATGCGGGAAGCAAGATACTGCGACAGTACAGCAGGGTGCAGCGCCGGTGCTGCAGAGACGTCATGGACGTTCTGTTGTAAATATGCATCAAGTATAACGCAACAATACGTAAAAGTCCAGTGACATCCCCGGCCCGACTGTGCTAGCAATGTTCGGCAACGCACTTACCACGCGTTTTCAAACGCGATGCCGACGGTGTATCCGCTCAGCGCCTTGCCGAAGATCCCGTTCGCGGCCAGCGGGTCGCCGCTGCCCGCCGCGGCGCGGGCCGCATCGTTCCAGCGCGCATGCGTGAAGAACAGCCGCAGTTCGGGGCGCTCGAAGTAGCCGGGCCCGGAAGACAGTGCGACGGCGCCGGTGAACTTCGTCAGGCGCCGCACCGGGCCGTTTCTTGGCGCCACCCGGTCATGGCCGAGGTCGGCCAGCAGTTTTATATGATCGGTGACGCCGTACGACAAGCGCCCGCCCGCGCTGGCCCAGGTTTTCGCCTTGGCCGGATCGCGCGCGGTATCGCGCTGCCAGACGGCGACCAGTTCCGCGCCCAGTCGCCGGTTGACCTGCGCATGCCAGCCTTCGATGATGCGCAGGCGGTGCACGTCGCTGCCGTTGCTGGTATCCCCCGTCGCACCGTTGTCGGCGCCAGCTCCCCTGCCCCATTGGACCACGAGGCGGTTGTCGCCCACGCCAGCCAGGTTTTTCTGGCGGTGCTGGACGGTGAGCATCGCGCCGCCGTGCCCTTCGCTTTCACCTTCACCCTTGCCCTCGCCATTGCCGTCGCCATTGCCGTGGATGAGCGTCAGCCCGAATTCCAGCGCACCGCCCGGGTTGACGTTCCAGCCGCGCAGCTGGAAGTCGTGCCGGCTGGCCGTGTCGCCGGCCTGCATGGTCGGCATGGTCTGCCGGTCGTCGTGCAGGAAGGCATAGCTGAATTGCAGCCCGCCGACCGGCACGTTCTCGATGCCGCCCCCGAGGCCGGATGGATTCCAGTACATGAAATCGGTAATGTGCGTCGATTCGCGCTTGTAGTAGCGCCGCCCGGCCCACAGTGTCGCACCGCCGAGCGCGGGCAGGTTTTCCAGCGCCAGATACGCCTGCGGCAGGCCGATGGACCAGCCGCCCTGCGGCCGCCGCGCATTGCTGGACGCGGCATTGTTGGCCAGGTTGAGCATGGCATACCCCTTCAGCACGGAGCCGTCGGTACCGCGCTGCAGCTGCTGGCCGAGCATCAGCTCGCCATACACGCCGCATTCGTTGCCCAGCCGGTACTTCGCCTCCGCGCCGGCCAGGCCGAAGCAGGTTTGTCCGCCGTGCGCGGAATTGACGCCGGCGTGGGCGCGCAAATACGGGTCGATCTCCACGGCGGCCGCGGGAAAAGCCGGCGCGAGCGCGAGCAGCGCCCACGCGATGTACCTCATGCGCATGATGTCTCCTGGTGTGTTCTGTCTGGTCCGCACGCCGTAACGGCGCGCGAACATGCGGTCAAAGCGCGTCCCGCCCCGCCGCGGCAGCGGGGGCTGCGGCAGCTTGCATGGTTCGGGACTGGATCGGTGAGCCGCCCCCGGCGACATGCCGGGCGGCTCAGGCAGCCGGCAACGGAAAGCCGGCGGCCAGGATGGCGAGCGGGGAACTAGCCGAGCAAGGCGTCGGCTTCCTGCGCGGTCGGGGCGTAGGGTCCCGCATGCATCGCCGCCACGGCGGCCACCGCGGCGATGCGCGCGAGCTGGCGCGGCGCCGGCATGTCCGGATGCAGCAGCATGCCGCTGATCCAGCCGGCCATCGACGCATCGCCGCAGCCGACGGTGTCGGCCACCTGCACGCGGCGGGCCGGGGCTTCCAGCACACCCTCGCCGCTGATCAGGCACAGGCCGTCCGCACCGCGCGTGAGCAGGATCTCGGCGCCCGGCGCCAGCGCGCGCAGTCCGGCCAGCGCGGCGTCCGGCGAGCATCCCGGGAACAGGCCCGCCAGGTCCTCGTCGGACACCTTGATGTAGCGCGCGATCGACGCGACCAGCTGGAACGCCGGCCGGTACGCGGGATCGCGCATCGCGTCGCGGAAGTTCGGATCGAACGCGATGCGCCGGCCGGCACGGTGCGCCAGCACGGCCTGCTCCACCAGCCGCTGCGCCAGCGGCTGGCGCGCCAGCGACAGGCTGCCCAGGTGGATCACGTCGGCCGCGTCGAGCCAGCCGTCCGGCATCCGGCCGGGCTGGAAGTGCAGGTCCGCGCTGTTCTCGCCAAGGAATACGTAGCGCGGCGGATGGCGCGACGTCACCATGGCGATGAATGGCGGCGCATCGACGCGCTGCAGGAAGCGTTCGTCCAGGCCCGCTTGCGCACCGGCTGCGGCGATCTCGTCGCCGAAGACGTCGTTGCTGACCGCGCCGGCATAGCCGGTATGCAGCCCCAGCCGCGCGCCGACGCGCGCCACGTTCCAGCAGGAGCCGCCGGGGTGCGCATGCCAGGTGCCGTCGTCCTGGCGGATCATGTCGGTCAGTGCTTCGCCAAACACCACGTAACGGGGAAATCGCTTGTCTGTCATGTCGTTCGCCTGTCTCGGTTAGCTTGTGGTTATTCTGGTTTCAGTTCGCTTGCTGCTGGTGACGCCATTTGTCCAGCATGACGGCCAGCACGATCACCGTGCCCTTGGCCACGTACTGCCAGAAGGACGACAGGCCGAGGATCGTCAGGCCGTTGTTCAGGAGCGCGATGATCAGCGCGCCGATGACCGTGCCCCAGATGGTGCCCACGCCGCCCATCAGGCTGGTACCGCCAAGCACCACGGCGGCGATCGCGTCGAGCTCGTAGCCCGAGCCCCAGTTGCCGTTCGCGCCATACAGCCGGCTGGCCGACATGGCGCCCGCGGTGCCTGCGCACAGCCCGGAAAACGCATACACGAACACCGTGACCAGGCCGACCTTGATGCCGGTCAGCCGCGCCGCCTGCGCATTGCCGCCGACCGCATACACATGCATGCCGAGCACCGTGCGCCGCAGGATGAACCACGCCACCACCACCAGCCCGGCGGCAACCCATACCAGCCAGGGCAAGCCGGCGAAGGAGTCGTTGCCGATCCACTCGAAGCTGGGGATTTCGCGGTTCAGGATCGTGGTGCCGTCGGCCAGCAGGTAGGCCGCGCCGCGCAGCGCCGTCATCGTGCCCAGCGTGACGACAAAAGGATTGATGCGGAATACGGCCACCAGCAGGCCGTTCAGCAGGCCCAGGCCGAGGCCGGCCAGCAGGAAGACCGGCAGCGACAGTGCCGGCGCATTGCCCGGCAGCGAGGCGATCATGCCGAGCACCGCCGACACCGCCAGCACCGAGCCCACCGACAGGTCGATGCCGCCGGTAAGGATCACGAACGTCATGCCGGTGGCGAGCACCAGGTTGATGGAAGTCTGGCGCAGCACGTTCATCGTATTGGCCGAGGTGGCGAAATTGGAGATGCCGTCCTCGGCGAAATAGCCGGTCAGGAAATAAAACACGATGTACAGCACGACCAGCACCGGCAGCATGCCGAGCGTGGCGAACATGCGCGAGACTGCCTGGCCGATGCCGCCCGGCCCGGCCGCGCGGGGCGCGGGACTGGAGCGCCCTTCGTCGCGGGCGCTGGGGGGCGAAACGGCGGACAGCGGTGAATCGTCGAGGGTCTTGCCTGGATTGATGAGCATGATGTCTCCTTATGCGGCCTGGGCCAGGGTGGCCAGCGCCATGATGTTTTCCTGGGTGATGCGTTCGCCTTGCAGTTCGCCGGCCAGCCAGCCTTCGCGCATGACGAGCACCCGGTCGCACACGCCGATGATCTCGGCAAGCTCGCTGGAGATGCACAGCACGGCGACGCCCGTATCGGCCAGCTCGTGGATGATCCGGTAGATCTCGTGCTTGGCGCCGATATCGACGCCGCGGGTGGGCTCGTCGAGGATCAGCACGCGCGGCCCGATGGCCAGCCAGCGCGCCAGCAGCAGCTTTTGCTGGTTGCCGCCGGACAGGCCGCCGATGATGCCTTCGGGCCCGGCGCCGCGCGCGGACAGCCGGCTGATCGCCGCGCGCGTCACGCTCAGCAGTTCGCCGCGCCGCAGCACCCCGCAGCGGGCATGCACGCCCAGCACGTTCATCGTCACGTTCGCCAGCAGCGACTGCTGCAGGAACAGCCCCTGCCCCTTGCGGTCTTCCGGCACATAGGCAATGCCCAGCCGGATGGCATCGGCCGGCTCGCGGATCGTGACCGGCCGGCCGTCGACCTCGATGGTGCCGCCGGCCAGCCGGTCGGCGCCGAACACCAGGCGCGCCAGCTCGGTGCGGCCGGCGCCGACCAGGCCGGCAAGCCCGACGATTTCTCCGGCGCGCACCTGCAGCGAGGCCGGGTGCACCCTGCCGCCATGCACGCCGTCCAGCTCGAGCCGCACGGCGCCGGGTGCCCGTTGCCGGGCATGTTCGTAGAAGCCGCCAAGCTCGCGGCCGACCATCATGCGCACCACCGTCTCCGGCGTGGCTTCTTCGCGGTCCAGCTCACCGATCCAGGTGCCGTCGCGCAGCACGGTCACGCGGTCGGCCAGCATGCGCACCTCGGCCATGCGGTGGCTGATATAGATGATCGCGATGCCGCGCGCACGCAGGCCGCGCATCACGTCGAACAGGCGCTCGGTCTCGCGCTCGGAGAGCGCCGCCGTCGGCTCGTCCATGATCAGCACGCGGCTCTCGTGCACCAGTGCGCGGGCGATCTCCACCTGCTGCTGGTCGGCAATGGACAGCCCGCTGGCAATACGGGTCGGCGCGAAGCCGGCGCCGAGGCTGCGCAGGACCTCCGCGGCACGCCGGTTCATCTGCGCGCTGTCGACGATGCCGAAGCGCCCGCGCGGCTCGGCACCCATGAAGATGTTCTGCGCCACGCTGAGATTGGGCGCCACCGACAGCTCCTGGTAGATCAGGTTGATGCCGCAGGCGCGCGCGTCGGCCGGGGAGGAAATCCGCACCGGCTCGCCGGCCACGCGGATCTCGCCGGCGTCGGGCTGGTACACGCCCGCCAGGATCTTCATCAGCGTGCTCTTGCCGGCGCCGTTCTCGCCCATCAGCGCATGGATCTCGCCGGGGCGGATGGTGAGCTGGACGCCGTCGAGCACCGTGACGGCGCCGAAGCGCTTGCGGATGCCGGATACTTCGAGCACCGGCCGTGGAATTGCAGTTGCCATGTCTCCTCCAGTGAGGTTCTTGTGGTGTGCCTGGGGGTCCGGCCGCGTGGGCCGGCCGGTGCCGCCTCTAGCGGCTGGCCCAGCCTTTGTAGGCGGCCACGTTGTCCCGGGTGATCGCCGGCGTGGGAATCAGCACGACCGGGTTGGCCGGCCGCTTGCCCTGCATGATGTCGTAGCCGATCTCGACGGCCATGGCGGCCATCCGGTAGGGATCCTGCGCGGCGGTGACGGCAAAAATGCTGTTCTTCGATTTCAGTGCCGCTTCCGCGTCGGGCGCGCCATCCACTGAAGCCACCATGCGCACGTCGCCGCGCCCTGCCTGCTTCACGGCCAGTTCGGCACCGATCGCCGATGGATCGTTGATCGCGAACACCGCGTCGATCCGGCGATGCGCGATCAGCAGGTTGGTCATCACTTCCATGCCGCCATCGAGGCTGCCTTTCGCATCCTGGTTGTCGGACACGACCCGGATGGCGGTACCGGCGAAGGCCTGCCGGCAGCCGGCCACCCGCGCGATCACGGCGGTGACGGGCGGACCGTTGACGATCACCACGTTGCCCTTGCCGTTCAGGCGCTCGACGATGCGCTTGCACGATTCCCGGCCGGCCATCGTGTTGTCGGACATGATCGTGGCATCGGCATTGTCGGCGCCGACGTCGACCGCCATCACGACGATGCCGGCATTGCGGGCCTTCTGCAGCACCGGTGCGATGCCCTTCGGATCGGTGGCGTTGACGACCAGGATGTCGACCTTGTTGGCGATGAAGTTCTCGATCTGCCCGACCTGCGTATGGAGGTCGTATTTGCTGGACACCGTGGTGACCCTGGCCTTGCCGCCGGCGATCTTCCTGGCCGCGTCGCCGGCGCCCTTGCCGATCGCCACGAAGTAGGGATTGGCAAGGTCGCTGACGGCGACGCCGACCGATTTCAGCGGCCGCGCCGCGCCGGCCTGGCCGGCCAGGGCCAGCGCGGCCGCCGCGATGCAGCCGATCATGGCTTGTCTTTTCATTGCAGTGTCTCCGGTTGTATCGACTGGCGCCGCACTTGCCGGTGCTCCGGCCCCTGCTGCGGCGCCTGTCGTGATTCAGCTTCGTGATTCTGCTGTCTGGAACGAACTTTACACGTGTCGACTTTTTGACGTCAACTAGTTTTTTTACAACACTCCAGGGGGATCCGGGCAGGGAATTGCTTGCGGAAAACCGGTAGGTGGCACGACGCACCGCAGCACTCTCCGGCACCGATTCCTTCCAGTACCAGCCACGGATGGTGCTCTACTTGCACGGAAGTATTTTTGCTATGATGGTGGCGCCGCCGCTCAGCGAATCAATGCGGGAAACAGCCCGAGCGCCAACTTGACACGAGTCGAATCGACAATGAAGACTGCGAAGAATGCCCCTGCCGCTTCCGCTGCGCGCAGCCAGGAGCCCCGTGGACCGGTAACGATGCACGACGTGGCCGCACTGGCCGGCGTGTCGCGCGCCACGGTATCGAAATACTTCAACGACGGCGAAGGCCTGAAGCCGGACACCCGGGCGCGCATCCTGCAGGCATGCCGCGAACTCGAATACGTGCCCGACCCGCATGCGGTCAGCCTGGTGCGGGGGCGATCGCGCATCGTCGGCGTGGTGCTCCCGGTGATCAACGAACCCTTCTTCGCCGAAGCCCTGCGGGCGATCGAGCAGAAGGCCAAGGCGCTGGGGATGGATGTGATCATCCAGTGCTCGTACAACGATCCGGCCGAGGAAGCCGCGGCGCTGATGACGATGCGCTCGATGAAGGTGGCGGGCGTGGTGCTGACCGCGGTCGCATCGCGGCACAACGTGGACCTGCTGCGGCGCCTGGAGCAGGAAATGCGCATCGTCTACCTGGACAGCTATGTCCACGAAGAGTGCGACTACGTGATGAACGACAACCGGCAGAGCATGGCGATGCTGACGCGCTACCTGCTCGGCCGCGGCCACCGGCCGGCCTACCTGGGCGCCCCGCCCGTCGCGCATCCTTCGCCGGCGGAACGGCTGGCCGGCTACCTGGAAGCGATGGAGGAAGCCGGCGTGCCGCCGCTCGTGCTGCCGGGCAGCACGCAGGCAACCTGGGATTTCGAGGCGTACGCGTTTCGCCATGTGCTCGACTGGCTGAGCAGCGGCGCCTGGAAACGTGCCGGCGCCACCGCGCTCGCCTGCGGCACCGACCGGCTCGCGATCGGCGCCATGTCGGCGTGCCGGCGCTTCGGCCTGGAACCGGGCAAGGACCTGGCCATCGCCGGGCACGACGACCTGCCCATTTCCGCCTATCTCCATCCGCCGCTGACCACGTTCCGGCAGGACGTCGCCGCCATCGGCGTGGCGGCAATGGAATGCCTGCAGGCCCGGCTCGACGGCACCGATGCGGCGCCTTACCGCAAGCGGTTTTCCGGAGGGATCGTGCCGCGCGAGTCGGCGTAGCGTTTACGCCATGCGCGGCGCGGCGCGGCGTGCACCGTCCGGCCGCACGGTCATCGGATCACGTCGTCATCCGCGTAGCCGGCGCCTCCAGCGACTTGTGCAAGGCCTGGACCAGCGCGGCCGCGGTTGCCACGGTGCGTTCCGAGGTGGCCTTGCCGGCCACGAATTCCCATACCAGGGTCGCGTCGGCACCTTCGGCCAGGTGGAAGCCCAGCACGTTTTCCGGATGCCTCGCCAGGCTGGCGACATGGTCGATATCGCACGCCGCGATGCGGGTGACGAGGATCACGTCCTGCCGGGCGACTTCGTTCAGCCGGCGAACCAGGCCGCCCGTGGCTTCCTTGCCGGCACCCATGACATCCACGATGACGTCGCAGTCCTTCAGGTGATGCAGGTTGACGGTGCCCGCCAGCAGTGCCACCCGCCTGTCGCGCTGGGCGGCCGTGAGCTCGCCGGCCGTGCAGGCATGCTCGTAACCCGACCGCAGCGATGCCGTCGCCCCGTCGAGCACTGCGCGCGCGGGGTCGAACAGGGCGACGGGAATATCGGCATCCAGCAACGCCATGGCAAGGCCGATGCCGATGCTGCCGGCGCCGATGACGCCGACACGCCCGACTTGCCGCGGCATGTCGTTCGCTGCCGGCAGGACCGCATCGTGGCTGCCCGGTCGATGCGAAGCGAAAACCGTACGGACCTTGCGGTGCCGGTCCAGCCTCGCCTCGCGGCGGTGCGCATGCGGACGGGATTCATCGACCACTACCGCATGCATGTTCGCTTGCGTGGCGTGGGACGGGATATCGGTCTGGTACTGGGACATGTGAAGCTCCTGAGATGAACTGAAACCTGCGCGTGTGGCGGATCGGCGGAGTTCGCGGATTGCACACTGTAGCGTTCATCATAAGCTTTGCGTGCCTCGAATTCTTATGTCTTATAAACGAGTTTCGGCATAATTTTTCCTTCTAAATCAGCCGGTTGCACAGATATTTTTACATCATGAAATGAAATCCTGTGCATCGGGACGCAAGCATGACGATAGCCGGCACGCATTTTTCATGATGCGAAACGGGTTTCGACGTCATGAAAATCGGGACGTGGCTCCGGTCTCAGGCCGCATGCGCAGCCGGTGCGGCCACGGGGAATATCCGGTCGTAGGCAAGGTTGAACAGGAAACCGTACCCCAGGTAGAAGACCACGATGGCCATGTCCATCAGCAGCGCCTGCCACAGGCCGATCCGCAGGTACCAGGCGATCAGGGGAATCAGCAGGATGACCAGGCCAGCCTCGAACAGCAGCGTGTGCACGACCCGGATCGCCAGGGACTTGTGCACGCTGCCGCGCAGGTAGCGCATGGCGCGATCGAAACCAAGGTTGAACGCGAAGTTCCACAGCGTGGCGATGGTGGCCGACGCGATGCCGATCACCCCCATCGCCTTCACGGGCTGCCCGAATACCACTGCCGAACCGGGAATGAAGATGGCCAGGGCCACGGCCTCGAACAGCAGTGCGTGCCGCACGCGGTCGCCGAATGTACGCATCGATTTCCTTTTAGTTGTCGTATCGAAAGGATGATCGCACACTTCATAAATGAAGAACATAGGCGCAGTGCGCTGCCCGGCGTCCCGGTGCAGTGAATGCGCTGCAGCGGCACGCTGCTGTCAACGGTCGCCGAGCCGCTCCGCCAGGATCGCCGACACGCCGGCGAAAGCGGGATAACCGGCCGTGATGACATAGGTGGGAATGGCGCTGAGGTAGGCGTTGAAACGGCCCTTCCCTTCGAACCGTGCGCGGAACAGCGAGCGGTCGAAGCGCTCGCCCAGTTTAGGCACGATCCCGCCACCGATATACACACCGCCGCGCGCGCCCAGCGTGACCGCCAGGTTGCCGGCCACGGTGCCGAGCATGCCGCAGAACGACTCGATCGTCTCGTCGCACAGCAGGCAGTTGCCGCGCAGCGCGCGCAGCGTGACATCGGCGGCGGACAGCGGTTCGGCCGGCACGCCGTGCAGGTCGGCCAGCGCGCGATACACCAGTTCGATGCCGGAGCCGGAAATCAGCCGCTCGGCCGACACATGGCCGAATTCGCGCCGGGCAAAGCGCAGGATCTCGACCTCCGTTTCATTGATGGGCGAAAAACTCGCGTGGCCGCCTTCGGACTGCAGCGCCGTCCAGCCCGCCGCCGTGGGAATCAGGGCGGACACGCCCAGGCCGGTACCGGGGCCGATCACCGCCAGCGGGGTGCCCGGCTCGGCGCCGCGGCCCCCAACCTGGCGCTTCTCCTCGCCCAAGTCCAAATAGGGCAGCGCACGGGCCAGTGCCGTGAAATCGTTGACCACGGCAAGCACCTCGAAACCGCATTCCTCGCGCAGCTGCGCGATGGAGAATTGCCAGTGATGGTTCGTCATCCGCACGACATCGCCGGCGACGGGATTGGCGATCGCGATCGCGCCATGCCGCACCACCGGCGCGACCGCGGCGACATCGGGAAGGCCAAGGTAGGCGCGCAACGCCGCCGCCAGCGTGGCGTAAGCCGCGCAAGGCAGCACGTGTACGTAGCCAATATTGCCCGGCGCCAGTTCCAGTGCGAAGCGGGCATTGGTACCGCCCACGTCCGCCAGCAGGCGCGGGCCGCCCGGAAAGCCGGCGGGATGTTCATTCGTGACGGATGTCGGCATCGTTTGCATGGGAGAGGATTCGTTCAGTACCCGTGGATCATCTTGTAGGCCATCTCGGGCAGGAAGGTACCGGCCGCGGCCGCGCAGCCGTCCGCCTCGCCGGGCGCCTTCACCCAAAGCGTCATGGCCGGCTGGCTGCCGACGGCGTTGACGCGTGGCGGCACGCCGATCCTGCGGCCTGGCGGATCGCACCATTCCCTGCCGTCCGGACCGGCGCCGTTGCGGCTGGTATCGACGACGAACGGCTTGCCCGAGCCCGTCCGCTGCCGCAGCGCCTCGCTCACCGCGATCCCGTACGGATTGCTTTCGCCATCGGTGCGGTAGTTCGACACGTTCAGCGCGAAACCTTCGGCGCTGGCGATGCCGGCATCGGCCAGGCGCGCCGCCGCTTCGGCCGGCTCCAGCCAGTCGCTGTTGCCGATGTCGATGTACAGCGCCGTACGCGGTGCGCGCTCGTTGAACTGCGCCACCGCATGGCGGAACAGTTGCAGGCGCGTGGCCTTGCCCGGCGCGTCCAGGCAATCGAGCTGCGGCAGCGCATCCGGTTCCAGCACCACCACCGTTTCGCGCGTGCCGATCGCATTGGCGAAGGCGTGGATCCAGTCCCGGTAGGCGGCTGCCGAGCCGGCGCCGCCGGCACTGTGCTGGCCGCAATCGCGTGCCGGAATGTTGTAGGCGACCAGCACCGGCACGCGCCCCGCCGCTGCCGCCGCGGCGACATGGTTGCCGACGGCGCTGCCGATGTCGCCGCTCCAGCCGCCGAACCACTTCGCGGCCGGCTGGCTGGCGATGCGCGGGCCGATCCCGGCGGCGCGGCCGTCGCCGGGATTGTCGCGCACCCACTGCGCCGCGGCCGACTGCGGGTCGCTGTACAGGTTCGGATTGGGTGCCTGCACCACGCAGTTGACACCCTGCACGGTGATCCTGCCCGGCACCGGCCGCGCGCCGGTATATGACAGCGGCATGCCGAAGCTCGCGCTGGCCCCCGGCGCGATCGCCGGACTGCTGCCGTCGTCGGTGGCGGTGACCCGGCTGCCGGTGACAGCGACCCTGGCGCCCCAGGGCGCGTTGACCAGCGCGACCGGGTTGCCATAGTCCCAGGCGACCTGCCAGCCGCTGACAGTGCTGCTGCCGGTATTGGTGACAACAATGTCGACGACGAAGCCGCCGTTCCAGTCGTCGCGCGTCGCATACGTCGCCGCGCAGGTGGGGGCCGCACTGGCGGCGCCGCTGGCGACCAGCACCAGCGTTGCCATGGCCGGCCGCAGCAGGCTGTGCCTGAGAGTGTGCATCGGGATATTCATTATGGTGTCCTCTTCTAGTATGTACCGCGTCCCCATTCAGGCCGGGCCGCGAACGGCCCGGCCCGTGCCGCACCGGCAGTTCAGAAGTCGTAACGCAGCTGCGCCGTGTAGCGCGGCCCCGTCTTGAACCAGGTGTGGTTCATGTTGCCGATATGCTGGTCCATCGTCTGGCGGAACTTCACATCGGTCAGGTTCTGCGCCTCCAGGCCGATCGACAGCTTCCCGGTCAGCTTGTAGAAGATCGACGCATCGACCTGCCCATATGCCTCGGCCCACAGCGGCAGGCCCCAGGCCAGGTTCTCGGCGCCATAGGTCGGGCTGGCCGGATTGGTATCCTTGCCGTCGGTGCCGCGCGCGCCCCAGGCATTGACCGACTGCAGGTTGCGCGAGCGCCAGTTGTAGGCCACGCGCGCCGAGACGGGGCCGCGGTCGTACATCAGCGACAGGTTGGCGCTCTGGCGCGACAGGCCCTGCAGCGGCAGGTTGCCGAATACGCGGCCGTCCGTGTCGCAGCCGTTGATGTTCAGGTTCAGGTTGGCGGCGCCGTCCGCGCTGCCGCTGCAGTACTCCGAATACACCGGGTTGTACAGGTCGCGCGCGCTGTCGACGAACGTGAAGCTGGCCTGCACGCCGATGCCTTTCAGCCAGTCCGGCACGTTGTCGTAATACTGCTGGTAGGCCAGCTCGAAGCCGCGGGCATGGCCTTTCGCGCCGTTCACCGGCGACGTGGTGGCGAAGCTGTGCAGCGCGCCGGCCGCATCGGGCAGTTGCACGCTGACCATCTGGTCGACCACGATGTCCTTCAGGCGCTTGTTGAACAGCGCCAGCGTCAGCGAGCCGCCCGGCGCGAAGTACCACTCGGCGGTCAGGTCCAGCTGGGTCGACATGGTCGGCTTCAGCATCGGGTTGCCGGATGCTTCGCCGCTCAGGCTGACACTGTCGATATTGACCGCGCCGGTCGCCGGGTTGACGCTGCTGTTGACCTGCTGCGACAGCCGGTTATAGGCCTGCAGCCGGCCGAAGTCGGGCCGCGACATGGCTTTCGCCAGCGCCAGGCGGAACTGCCAGCCGCCGGTGCCCTTCAGGCGCAGGTTCAGGCTCGGCAGCACGTTGCTGTACGAATGTTCGAAGTCCGCCTGCTGCGCGAACGCCTTGATGGCGGGGATCGGCACGCCGGTCACGGCGGCGCCCGGCGGGATCTCCACCACGTTCGGCGTGAACACGGTGTATCCGGCCGCGCGCATGTCGGTCTTCACGTAGCGCACGCCGATATTGCCGTCGACCGGGTATCGAAAGTCGTCGAAGCCGAAGCGCAGCTGGGTATAGAAGGCCTTGGTCTTCTCGGCCACGTCGTTGATCTCGGCCGGATCGGTGCCGAAGGTGGCGCGCTTCCACGGATCGCACGTGCCCCAGCCCTGCGCTGCCTTCTGCTGCTCGCACAGGATGGTGTGGTAGCTGTGCAGCGTGGCATAGCTGTCCGGATAGCCGCGCGCCAGGCTGTCGCTCGGGAACACCGCCGCCGGCACCGAGGCATCGCCGTTGAAGAAGTTGTTGAACGGGTGCACGCGCACCTCGTTGTTGAAGCGCGGATCGCCCAGGTAGGCCAGCGTCGGGATGTTCCAGCCCAGCATGTAGGGCTGCGTGATGGCCTGCCAGTTGTAGCTGGGGTTGGAATTCTGCGTCGTCGACTTGCGGTCGGTGAAGCGCACGCCGAAGCGCACGTCGCGCAGCACCTTGTGATCGAAGTTGTACTGCACGTCCGTCTTCCACACGTCGTTGCTGGCCGTCGAGCGGTCCAGGTGCTCCATCGTGTAGGCCCAGTAATAATTGTCCGGATTGGCGATGGCGGCGCGGTCGGCGTCGTCGAATACCAGCGTCGGCAGCTTGGTCGTCAGGTCGACGCCCTGCTTCTGCAGCAGCATGCCGGTGGCCACGTCCGAGTCGAGCGAACCGGTTTTGGCGCGGATGCGCTGCAGGTCGTTGCGGATGGTCCAGTCGGCATTGACGCGCCACTGCACGTTCCAGGCGATATCGGTGGTGGACGAATTGCGGCTGGACACGCGGCGGTCCGGATTCAGGTTGATGCCGCCGTGTTCCGGGTCCGACAGCGTGCCGGACAGCAGCGCGCCGTTCGCATCGTAGACGCCGTTGGCCACCTGGATCGCGTACGGCGTGGTGTGCTTCATCAGCATCGCCTGCTCGCTCCAGCTGTTCTCGTAGCTGGACTTGAAGTACGTCAGCGACGTGGAGAGGTCGCGGTTCGGCCGCCACTGGGCGGCCGCGTACCGGCCCTCGCGTTCGCGCTCGAATTCCATCGTGCGCCAAGTGACGCCGGTCGGCACCCACACGGTGCGGCCGGGGACCAGGTCGTCGCGCCGGTAGTACGGCTCGATCTGGAAGTTGTCGGTGCGGGTATCGCTCTGCGACCTGGCGAAATCGACCAGCAGGCCGAACTCGCCGAAGCGGGTCTTCCAGCGGTCCGACAGCAGCAGCGACGTGGACGGCGTGGGCTTGCCTTCGCGCAGCGTCGAATACGACATCTGCCCGGAGACCGATCCCTTGAAGCCCTTGAAGTCGAACGGCATCGCCGTGCGCAGGTTGACCAGGCCGCTGATCGCCCCTTCGATCTGCTCGGCGGACGGATTCTTGTACACGTCGACGCCGGCCATCAGTTCGGGCGGCACGTCTTCGAAGCTGAGCGAGCGGGCCCCGTTGGCGGAGAACGAATCGCGGCCGTTCAGTTCGGAACGCACGTAGTTCAGGCCGCGGATCGCCACGCCCGAACCTTCCACCGCGTAGTGCTGCGGGTCGCCGGCCATGCTGCGGTCGATGGTCACGCCGACCACGCGCTGCAGCACCTCCGTCACCGAGCGGTCCGGCAGCTTGCCGATGTCTTCGGCGTTGATCGAGTCGACGACTTCGTCGGCATCCTGCTTGATCTTCTGGGCCGACTGCAGCGCGGCACGCTGGCCCGAAACCACCACGACGCTGGCGTTCGCGGCGGACGGCGCGGCATCGCCAGCTTGCGCCAGCGCGGAGCCGGCCGAAAGGAGTGCGATGTGGGACACGGCGATCGCGATCGCCGTCTTCTTGCAGTGATTCATTCTGTCTCCGATGCGGATCTAACTTCGATGGGTCGATGCCTGCTCTTGTCGGCGTCGCGGGTCGGCGCGCGCCGCAGGTCGTTGAAATCGTTTTCACACTCCGCCAAAGAAAACCCGAAGACAAGTTCGGGTGATGGATATGGCCGTGCCTCGCGTTGAGTTTTTCACCAACGCGATTATGAAAACGAATTCAGGAGGCGAAACTTACCGGCAACTGTGAAGTTTCGTCAACAGCTTTGTTTAGTGGAAAATCACTAAACGTAGTAAAAATACGAATTCTCCGGAAATATCAGGCTGCCTGCTACGTCATCCTTGACTTTCAGCCCGACGGTCACGAAACTGCGTTGAAATCGATTTCAGGTGAGCTTTTCGCGGCCATTTGCGTGTTTTCGAGCAGCCGTGTACACGCCGCGGCGCATGCCGCTGGTTCGACCCGGACCGGTCATACCCGACACGATTTTCAATAATTAATGGAGAGTAATGGATGAGACACCTTGGTAACACCCTGAAGCACGGTGCCCTGGCCATGACGCTGATCGCGTCGGCCGTTCACGCAATGGCCGCCGATGGCGCCGCCGGCGCCGCCAAGGGCGACCCGGACGCGCGCGCCCGCGCAACGGTTGCAGCGATGACGCTGGATGAAAAGATCCAGACCGTGTTCGGCTACTTCTCGACCGATTTCAAGGGCACCGCGAAGCCGAAAGAAGGGGTGCCGTTCACCGCCGGCTTCATTCCCGGCGTGGAGCGGCTGGGCATTCCGCACCAGCAGTTGACCGATGCCGGCACCGGCGTCGCCTCGCAACCGAATCCGTCGCCGCGCCAGCGCACCGCACTGCCGGCCGGCATCGCCACGGCCGCCAGCTGGAATCCGGCGCTCAGCTACGCGGGCGGCGCCATGATCGGCAAGGAAGCGCGCCTGTCCGGCCACAACGTGATGCTGGCCGGCGGCATCAACCTGCTGCGCGAGCCGCGCAACGGCCGCAATTTCGAGTACGCGGGCGAGGATCCGCTGCTGAGCGGCGTCATCGGCGGCGAGCAGATCCGCGGCATCCAGTCCAACCACGTGGTGGCCACCGTCAAGCACTTCGCCTACAACGACCAGGAAACGGGCCGCTTCAAGGTGAACGTCAAGATCGGCGATGCGGCCGGCCGCATGTCCGACCTGCTGGCGTTCCAGATCGCCATCGAGCGCGGCAATCCGGGCTCCGTCATGTGCGCCTATAACCTGGTCAACGGCGCCTACGCCTGCGAGAACGACTACCTGCTGAACAAGGTGCTGAAGCGCGACTGGGGCTACAAGGGCTATGTGATGTCCGACTGGGGCGCCGTGCACTCGACGATTCCGGCCGCGCTGTCCGGCCTGGACCAGCAGTCCGGCTGGCCGTTCGACCAGTCGCCCTACTTCAACGGCGCGCTGAAGGAAGCCGTGGAGAACGGCCACGTGCCGCAGGCCCGGCTCGACGACATGGTGCAGCGCATCCTGCGCGCCCTGTACGCCAACGGCGCGATGGAGCACCCGGTACGGGTCGAACCGGAAAAGATCGACTTCGCCGCCAGCGCGCTGGTTTCCCAGCAGGTCGCCGAGGAAGGCATCGTGCTGCTGAAGAACCGCGACGGCCTGCTGCCGCTGAGCGACACCCACCGCACCATCGCCATCATCGGCGGCCACGCCGACGTGGGCGTGCTGTCGGGCGGCGGTTCGTCGCAGGTGTACCCGATCGGCGGCTCGCCGGTGCCGAACGAAGGGCCGAAAGTCTTCCCGGGCCCGATCGTCTACCTGCCCTCCTCGCCGATGCAGGCGCTGGCCAAGCGCCTGAAAGCAAAGATCGTCTATCACGATGGCAAGGATGCCGCCGCTGCCGCCCGACTGGCGGCTTCCAGCGACCTGGCCCTCGTCTTCGCCACGCAGTGGACCGCCGAGAGCATCGACCAGCCCGACCTGTCGCTGCCGAACGGCCAGGATGCCGTGATCGCGGCCGTGGCGGCCGCCAACAAGCGTACCGTCGTGGTGCTGGAAACCGGCTCGCCGGTCACCATGCCGTGGCTGGACGATGTCGGCGCCGTGGTGCAGGCCTGGTACCCGGGCAGCCGCGGCGGCGAAGCGATCGCCCGCGTGCTGGCCGGCGAAGTGGATGCTTCCGGCCGCCTGCCGGCAACCTTCCCGCGGTCGGTCGACCAGCTGCCGCGCCCCGCGCTGGATGGCGCCGGCCTGCCGGAAGGCACCCGTTTCGCGACCGACTACGACATCGAAGGCGCGGCGGTCGGCTACAAGTGGTTCGACAAGAAGGGCCACAAGCCGCTGTTCGCATTCGGCCACGGCCTGTCGTACACGTCGTTCAAGTACACCGGCCTGGCGGCGGCGGCAAAGGACGGCGCGATCGATGTGTCGTTCAGCGTGACGAATACCGGCAAGCGCGCCGGCAAGGCGGTACCGCAGGTCTACGTCAGCAAGACCGGCGCCGGCTGGGAAGCGCCGAAGCGCCTGGGCGGCTGGGACAAGCTGGCGCTGCAGGCCGGCGAAAGCCGCACCAGCCGCGTCGCCATCGACCCGCGCACGCTGGCCGTGTTCGACAGCGCCAGCGGCAAGTGGAAGATCGCCGCCGGCGAATACACCGTGATCCTGGCCGAAGCGGCCGATGCGCCGGTGACGACCGTGAAGGTACGGCTGCCGGCGCGCGAGTTCGCGGCAGGCGGCCGCTGACGCGGTCCGCCGCTATGCCAGCCGGTGCCTGTCCAGCCGATAGATACCGGCGGTTTGCGCTTTACCGCGTGGCACCGGCAGCCCGGCGTGGACCAGCCATGCCCCGCTGAAGGACATGCCTTCGGCACTGCCGATGGCGTCCAGTAACGGCGCCTGGTGGCCGGTCGCCGGTACGGCACTCTCCGGCCGCAGTTCGGTGACGCGGTAGTGCGCACCGGCGTCCAGCATCGGCAGGCGCAGCGGCGGCGTGTAGCGGTGCGTGCTCGGCTCCCGGCGGTAGACGAACAGCAGGATTGCGTCGCCACCGCTGTCGCCGTGGGCTTGCCACAGCAATCCGTCCCCGCCCTGCCCCGTCCAGACCCGCCCCGCGTGCAGCTGCGGGCGCAGCTCCTTGTACAGCGCGATCCAGCCGGCCAGCTCCGCCTTGTCCTGCGGGTCCAGCGTGCGTACGTCGAGCTCGACTCCCAGGTGGCCCGGGAGGGCGACGGCCGCGCGGAATGCCATCGACTGGCTGCGTCCCGTGGTGTGGGCGGGCGCCGTGCCGACGTGCGCGCCCATGATCTCCGGCGGGAAGAACTGCAGGAAGCCGCGCTGGATGTCGATGCGCGACAGGGCATCGATGCAGTCGCTGGTCCAGACCCGGTGCGTGTGGCGCAGCACGGCGAAATCGATGCGCCCGCCGCCACCCGAACAGCTTTCGATCTCGACGTCCGGATAGGCCGCGCGCAGCCGTTCCATCAGTGCATACACCGCCAGCACCTGCGCCCGATACCCCGGCCGGCCGTCGGCCAGCCCGGCCGTGGTCAGGTCGCGGTTGTGGTCCCATTTGATGTAGCGGATCGGATGCGCCGACAGCAAGGCCGAGATCTTGCCGAACAGGTACTCCGCCACCTCGGGCCGCGCGATGTCCAGTACCAGCTGGTTGCGGGCGGTCAGCAGCGGCCGCCCCGCCAGCTGCAGCGCCCACTCCGGATGGACGCGATACAGCTCGCTGTCCGGATTGATCATTTCCGGCTCGAACCACAGGCCGAACTCCATGCCCAGGCCCGTCACGTGGGCGATCAGTTCGCCCAGGCCATCGGGGAACTTGCCTTCGTCGGGCCACCAGTCGCCCAGCGCCGCGCGGTCGTGGTGGCGGCCATGGAACCAGCCGTCGTCGAGCACGAAACGCTCGATGCCGACACTGGCCGCCGCGCTGGCCAGTTCGCTGACGGGGCCTGGATGAATGTCGAAATAAAAGCCCTCCCAGGTATTCAGGTGCACCGGGCGCGGGCGCATGCGGCCTTGCGGCCACTGCAGGCGCGCCCGCAACTCGGCGTGGAAGTTGGCGG
The DNA here is from genome assembly GCF_014192225.1 of Pseudoduganella umbonata. Lineage (GTDB taxonomy): Bacteria > Pseudomonadota > Gammaproteobacteria > Burkholderiales > Burkholderiaceae_D > Rugamonas > Rugamonas umbonata. Next base: position 337,170 of record NZ_JACHXS010000003.1, read on the forward strand.
CCAGTCCGTTCCAGCCCGCTGCGGAAAAGGATGCTACAAGCTCCGGCGTCTGCAGCCTGCCGCCCGGTGCCAGCAGGCCCTCGCCCGGCGCCAGCCATTCGCCCAGCTGCCATTGATACTGGCCGTCATGCAGCCACTCGATGGTCTGCTGGTGATTGCCCGACCAGGCCAGGTGGGCACCATAGACCGCGCCGCTGTCCTCTCCGGCGCCCGGTGTGCAGGCCACCGCGCCGGGAAAGCAGTCGTGCGACGTCCGGCCGCGCCGGTTTTCGCGCCGCCACAGGCTGCGCGACAGGGGATCGGTCTGCAGCATGAATTCGTGCAGGTGCTGCCCGGCATAGGACCGCACCTGGTCGCATTCACCAGGCAGCGGCAGCGTGAACGCCGCCAGCCATTGCACGTCCAGTGGCGTGTCGCCCAGGTTGGCCAGCACGGTGCTGGCTACCAGTACGTCGCTGTCCGCATCCAGGCGCAGGCGGATCTCCGCGCCGACCTGCGCCACCGCATCGGCAAGGCGCAGCACCGCTTCGCGGCCGGGCTCAAGCCACTCGAGCACGCAGCTGGTCCAGGCCTGCGCGAACGCGTGGCCGGCACGGTGTGCCAGCACGGCGCTTTGCCCGAACCAGCCGACCCCGAAGGTGGGCATCACGGTCAGCGGCTGGTCGGCATCGAGCATGAAGCTGGGCAAGGGGCGCCCGTCGCGAAGCGGCGCGGCAGGTACTGCGCCGTCGGGCAGGCGCGGCCCCCAGTAGCGCCACACCGGCGCTTCGCCGGCAGGCATTTCCAGCACCAGCGAGCTGTGCCGGCCGTGCATGACGAGGTAGTTGGCGGAGGTGTCGGGCACTTGGTCGTCCATATCAGAAACTGTAGCGTACCGCGAGGCTGACCGTGCGGCCCGCTTCCGGCCGCGACGATACCACGCCTTGCGCGCCGATCGCCGCGCCCAGCGCGCGGACCTGGGCCAGCGAACCCTGGTCGACGCCGGCCGAGAAGGCGATATCGTCGAGCAGGTTGTTGACGTTCAGGCTGAGCGTGATGTCCGGCGTCACGTGGTAGTTGACGAAGCTGTTCACCAGGTAGCGGCCTTTCACCTGCAGGGTGTTGGCGTCGTCCGACCACACCCTGCTCTGGCCGATGATGCTCAGCCCCGCCGATCCGGCGCCGAAATCGTAGCGCGGCGACACGGCGTACAGCCAACGCGGGCTGCCGTGCGGCGTGTTGCCGACGGTACTGGTGCCGGCGGCCTGGCCGACCAGGTCGGAAGTGATCTTCAGGTCCGTGTACGTGGCGTTGGCGTTCAGCGCGAAACCGCCGATGCGCAGCACCGATTCCAGCTCCAGGCCGTTGGAGCGATAGCCGGTCTGGTTCAGCCTGGGACCGACGGTACGGGTCTGGTCGTAATCGAATTCGCTGACCGTGCTGTGATACAGGGTCGAGAACAGGCCGAACGACCCCCAGTCGCGGCGGGCGCGGTATTTCAGGCCGAGTTCCAGCTGCCTGACGCGGGCCACGGCGGCGGCGTCGGCGCCGGCGGACAGTCCGCCGGTGACGGCATCGATGTTGCTCGAGAAGAGCAGCCGGTCGGCGATGGCGCGGCCGCCGCGGCTGGCGCGGGCAAATGCGCTGACGTCCTTGCCGAACTGGTAGTTGGCCCCCAGCGAGTAGGAGTTGTAGCCGACCTTGTAGTTGATCGGACGCGGATGCGCGCTGTCGATCACGTACACATTGCGTTCCGCACCGGTGACGGCGCCATCGCCGTCGACGTCCGCGCCGCCCGCCAGCCGGGTCGGGCCGGCATAGCTGCCGCTGGCCTGGACGCTGTCGCGGCGCACGCTGGCATCGATGTCCAGCGGCCCGCGAGCATAGGTCAATCCCAGGTACGGCGCGTCGGTGGTGTAGTGGGCGTCGTAGTTGCGGGCGCAGCAGGCGCCCCACTGGTCGTTGTAGCCGGTCAGGCCCATGCTGGTCAGGGCGGCGCCGCCGGCGCCGAGGATGTCGATCAGCGCGCCGTCGCGCCCCACTTCCATCAGGCGGCCGCTGATCGACCACTGCTCGACGATGTCCTGGTTCGAATGGTAGTAGCCGGCCTTGGCGCCCAGCGTCGCGCCGTCGAGCTTGAAGCTGCGCCCCACGCTCAGGTCGTTGGCATAGTGGCCGATGTCCGGCGTGCGCACGTCGATCGCGGCGCCGTTTGAAATGAAGCCGGTCGCCAGGTTGGCCTGCGTGACCTGCTGGCCGGCCTTCGGCCCGTTGACATAGACGGCACTGCTGCCGGCGCCGAAACCGGCCAACGTGCCGGCCAGTGTCTCGAGGCCCCAGAACTGCGTCTGGAACGCACCGCTTTGCGAGGTGTAGCGGAACTTGTCGTCGACCGTGAAGCCGTTGAACTGGTTGTGGAACTCGAAGCCCACCGATTTCGCGTTGACCGAAATGCCCTGCGTGAGGTCGGCCACGCGGGTCGCGGTGCCGACCGGGCCGACCGCCAGCGCGCTGGTGTTGTAGATCGAGTTCTGAGAATCGCGCAGGATGTCGAAGCCGGGAATGCTGGAAAAGCCCGACAGCGTGTTGCCGTGGATGTCGGCCCTTGCCGGCATGCTTGTGTAGGTGGGCGCGCGGTCGTCCAGCACCTTGAAGTAGGCGCGGAAGTAACCCTGGCCGCCATTGAAGGTACGCGTGATGTTGCCCTTGACCTGGTAGCCGCGCTCGGTGTTGTAGGAACTGTTCCGCGGCCCCTCCCCATCGCGGTAGAAGCCACCGATATGGAAGCGCAGGTCCGGCGACAGGTGGCCGCCGTATTCCAGGTCGGTGCGGTTTTCCTTGTAGTTCAGGCCGTGCGAGAACGCCACGCTGCCGCCGTCTTCCTCACCGGTCTTGCTGAGGAAGTTGATGATGGCACCCGGCGCGTGCGAAGCGAAGGTCGAGGCCGAGCCGCCGCGCACGGTTTCGATGCGCGCGATGTTGGCGTCGTAGCGCAGCCAGTAGTCGTTGTTGGCGAAGTTCATGTCACCGAATTCCACCACCGGCAAGCCGTCTTCCTGCAACTGCACGTACTTCGAGCCGCCCGAGGCAATCGGCAGGCCGCGCACTGTGATGTTCGAGTTGCCGCCAGGACCAGCCGAGCTTTCGGCGCGGATGCCGGGGATCAGGTGCAGCACCTCGGCTTCCGAACGCGGGCCGAAATCGGCGATCTGCTGCGGGTCGATGTCGGTCACCGAGATCGAACTGCGCATCTTGCTCTTGCCGCCGGAGACACCGGTGACCACCACCGTGTTCAGGCCCAGGGCGTCGGCCTGTGTGGCCGCGGAAGAAGCCTCCGCCGGCGCGGCGGGCGCTGCGCCTTCCTGGGCCTGTGCCGGCACCGCCACGAGTGCGGTCGCCGCGGCGGCAAAGATCGAATGGATCGCGGCGCAAAGCGCGCGCTGCCTGCAATGTTTCATGGTGTCTCCTCGTTCTTGTATGGGTATCCAATGGCGCCGGCAGCGCCGGCGTCAAATAATGCTAACTCGGCGCCGACGCGATTGCAATCGATTCCATTAAATTTGCACTCCGTGTCGCGCTGGCTGGCATCGGCCGCAAAGGCAAGCTACTCTCCGCCTTCTCTGCTCTCCACAACGCGAAGGCTTTCCGGGGAGCTCACCGCAAACCAGCGCGAATGAGACAAAATTACAACACCGTGGATGCGGACTGACCTCTGCGATACAAGGTGAATGGAATCGATTGCAATCGCAGCGTTTTGGCGATATTCTGGGAACATAAAGGCGCACGGGCCATGACCCGATGCGCGGAGCAGGCCCTTTGCCTCATCCAACCAGGAGACATTCGATGCACGACACATCGCCAGCGGCCGCGCAGCCCTCGTTCCGCCCCGGCTACCATTTCACTCCCTCGCGCAACTGGATCAACGATCCCAACGGCCTGGTCTGCTTCGACGGCGAGTACCACCTGTTCTACCAGTACAACCCCGATGGCGACGTATGGGGCAACATCGGCTGGGGCCACGCGGTCAGCACCGACCTGCTGCATTGGGAAGAGCTGCCGGTCGCCCTGCACGCCGATGAGGACACGCTGGTGTTTTCCGGCAGTGTCGTGGTCGACGCGGCCAACACCGGCGGCTTCGCGGCGCCCGGCGAGACCGCCCTCGTCGCGCTCTTTACCGCCGCACGGCGTAGCGGCGGACTGCAGAACCAGCATCTTGCCTACAGCGTCGACCGGGGCCGGACCTGGACCAGGTACCGCGCCAATCCCGTACTCGATCTCGGCCTAGCCGAATTCCGCGATCCCAAGGTGCAGTGGTATGCGCCGGGCGGCTATTGGCTGATGGCGGTGGCGCTGCCCGAGCGGCACCAGGTGTCCTTCCATGCCTCGGACGACCTGAAGGCGTGGCGCCACCTGAGCGACTTCGGCCCGGCGGGCGCTGTCGACGGCATCTGGGAATGCCCGGACCTGATCCCGATGCCATGGCGTGGCGGCACTGCCTGGGTACTGAAGGTCGATGTATTCGCAGGCCACGTGAGCGGCAGTACGGGAGGCCAGTACTTCGTCGGCGACTTCGACGGGGTTCGCTTCATGCCCTACCCGGGGCAGGCACCGCGCTGGAGCGACTACGGCGCCGACTTCTATGCGGCGCTGTCGTGGAACGGCTTGCCGGAGACGGCCAGCCCGGTCTGGATCGGCTGGATGAACAACCACCGCTACGCGGCCCAGACACCGAGCCATCCATGGCGCGGCGCCATGTCGCTGCCGCGCCGGCTCGCGCTGCGCGAGGATGCCCACGGCTTGCGGCTGGTGCAGCAGGTTCCGCCTCAGCTGGCCGGCCGACGTACAGGGCATCGGCACGACAGCGGCCTGGTCGCCGATGGCCAGTCGCGCCGGTGGGGACTGGGCGGCACGGCCATGCAGTGGGAAATCCATGCCCGCTTCGCCCTGCGCGGCGCCCGCGAAACCGGCCTGCGGCTTGGCTACGGCAGCGACGGCACCCTCGGCGAGACGCTGGTCGGCATCGACGCGCAGGCCGGCACCGCGTTCATCGACCGCTCCCGCTCGGGACTGATGACGGACCATCCCGACTTCCGTGGCCGGCGCAGCGCGCCCGTCGCGCCCGGGCCGGAAGTGGCACTGCGCATCCTGGTCGACAGCTGCTCGGTGGAAGTCTTCGTCAACGACGGCGAAGCCGTCATGACCGAGCTGGTATTCCCCGCCGCCCCCGCCGGCACGCTGACGCTGTACGCGGCCGGCGGCGCCGTCGACCTCCTTTCCCTCGATCTCTGGCAAATCGCATGACCACTACCACTACCAAACCGCGCCTCAGCCTGCGCCAGATCTGCGAGATGAATGTCGGCTTCTTCGGCCTGCAATACAGCTTCGGCCTGCAACAGAGCAATGTCAGCGCCATCTACAGCTACCTGGGTGCGGACGAAGCTAGCATGCCGCTGCTGTGGCTGGCGGGCCCGGTCACGGGGCTGCTGGTGCAGCCACTGGTGGGCGCCATGAGCGACCGCACCAATTCACGCTGGGGCCGGCGCACACCCTACTTCCTGATCGGCGCCGTGATCTGCAGCCTGGGCCTGCTGGCAATGCCCTACAGTTCGGCGCTGTGGATCGCGGCGTCGCTGTTGTGGATGCTCGATGCCGGTAACAACATCACGATGGAACCCTACCGCGCCTATGTCAGCGATCGGCTCGACAGCCGCCAGCACTCGCTCGGCTTCCTGACGCAGAGCGCGTTTACAGGGCTGGCGCAGATGCTGTCCTACCTGACGCCGTCGCTGATGGTACTGATGGGGATGAGCCAGTACGCGGTCGACGGCAACCATATCCCCGTCATCACCAAGATCACGTTCCTGATCGGCGCCGTGCTGTCGCTGTCCACCATCACGTGGTCGATCCTGCGGGTGCCGGAACTGCCGCTGACGCCGCAGCAGAGCATGGAATTGCGCGACCGGCCGCTGTCGGTCGGGGCGACCTTGCGCGAGATCGGCTCGGCAATCGTCGAGATGCCGCGCGCGATGCGCCAGCTGGCCCTGATGAAGCTGCTGCAATGGTATGGCATGACGTGCTACTGGCAGTTCATGACGCTGATGATCGGGCGCACCCTGTTCAACACCGCCAATCCGAACTCCGACGGCTTTCGCGACGCGGTACTGGTCAATGGCCAGGTGGGCGGTTTTTCCAACGCCGTCGCCTTCGCCGGCGCCTTCGCGATGATTCCGCTGACCCGCCGCTTCGGGCCGAAGATCATGCACTGCGCCTGCCTGTGCGCCGCCGGCATCAGCATGATCGCCCTGCCGTCGATCACCAGCAAGGCCATGCTGTTCGTGCCGATGATCGGTATCGGGCTGGGCTGGGCCAGCATCATGGGCAACCCGTACGTGATGCTGGCCGGCGCGATCCCGCCGCAACGCACCGGCGTCTACATGGGCATCTTCAACATGTTCATCGTGATCCCGATGCTGCTCCAGAGCCTGACGCTGCCCTTCTTCTACCGCACCTGGCTAAACGGCGAACCGGGTCACGTCATCCTGCTGGCCGGCGTACTGCTGCTGGGCGCGGCACTGGCAACGCTGTTCGTCGGCCTGCCGGCCCGGCCGCCGGCGCTGCCGGCCTCGCCGCTGACCAACGACCGCCTGTCGTGAACCACGCACCCTGACCGCACGACAGGCCGCTCCCTCCGCTTTTCATCACGACAGGATCGAACCATGCTTCCGCAAACCATACGTGACGACCACGCCACGCCGGCGCTGCCGAAACGGCGCACCGTCCTACAAACCCTGCTGCTCGGACTGGGAGCCATCGGCGCCCGGGAAGCGCTGGCCGGCTCCGGCGACGATGCCGCCGCGGCCACGCCCGGCAAGCCGGATGGCGCCATCGCCTACGATGCCGGGCGAAAGGTATTCCACCTGCAAACGCCGGCGACCAGCTACATCCTGCAGGTCGCCGGCAACGGCACCCTCGCGCACGTTTACTGGGGCCGCCGCCTGCGCTCGAGCGCCTGGCCCGGCATGCGCAATGCAAAGGACGGTGTCCCGGCGCCGGCCCGGCCCGACCTGGGCGACCGCAATCATTCGCCCAACACGCAACTGCAGGAATTTCCCGGTTACGGCACCGGCGACTTCCGCCACCCCGCCTACCAGGTCAAGCTGGCGAACGGCACCACGGTCACCGACCTGCGTTATGCCGGGCACCGGATCACGGCCGGCAAGCCCCGGCTGGACGGCCTGCCCGCCACCTACGCCGAAAACGCCGGCGAAGCCAGCACACTGGAGATCGAACTGCGCGACCGGGCCAGCGGCCTGGCCGTCTTCCTCAGCTACACGGTGTTCACGCAGCACGATGCCATCGCGCGATCGGTGCGCTTCGTAAACCAGGGGCGTGCGCCGATGCGCCTGGCGCGTGCCTACAGTGCCTCGGTCGACTTCCCCCATGCACGGTTCGAGCTGCTGCACCTTTCCGGCGACTGGGCGCGCGAGCGCGAGCTGTTCCGGCGCCGCCTGGCACCGGGACTGCAGTCGATCGACAGCCGGCGCGGCGCCAGCGGCCTGGAACACAATCCCTTCATCGCCCTGCTGTCTCCGGGCGCCGACGAGGAACATGGCGACGTCTACGGCTTCAGCCTGGTCTACAGCGGCAGCTTCGCGGCCCAGGTCGAGGTGGGCCAGTACCGCACGACCCGCGTGTCGATGGGCATCAACGACTTCGACTTCGAATGGCTGCTGGAACCGAACCAGTCGTTCCAGGCGCCGGAACTGGTGATGGTCTACAGCGCCGACGGACTGGGTGCCATGTCGCGCAGCTATCACCGGCTGTATCGCCAGCGCCTGTGCCGGGGCGCGTTCCGCGATCAGCCGCGCCCGGTCCTGATCAACAATTGGGAGGCCACGTATTTCGATTTCGATGCCGCCAAGCTGGAAACCATCGCCAGCGCGGGCAGCGAACTCGGTATCGAACTGTTCGTGCTGGACGACGGCTGGTTCGGCAAACGCGACGCCGACAACAGCTCGCTGGGCGACTGGGTAGTGGACCGCCGCAAGCTTCCCAACGGCCTCGCCGACCTGGCCGGCCGCGTGAATCGCCTGGGCATGCAATTCGGCCTGTGGTTCGAGCCGGAGATGATTTCAGCGGACAGCGACCTCTACCGCGCCCATCCGGACTGGTGCTTGCACGTGCCCGCGCACGAGCGCTCCGAATCGCGGCACCAGCTGGTGCTCGACTTGAGCCGCAAGGACGTCTGTGCCCATGTGCTGGAAGCCGTCAGCGCCGTGCTGCGCTCGGCGCCGGTCCGCTACGTGAAATGGGACATGAACCGCAATATGACGGAGATCGGCTCGGCCCTGCTGCCCGCGGCACGCCAGCGCGAGACGGCGCACCGCTACATGCTGGGCCTGTACGGCATCCTCGAGACGCTGACCAGCCGGTTCCCGCAGGTGCTGTTCGAAAGCTGCGCCTCCGGCGGCGGCCGCTTCGATCCAGGCATGCTGTACTACATGCCGCAGACCTGGACCAGCGACAATTCGGATGCGGTGAGCCGCCTGAAGATCCAATATGCGACCAGCCTGGTGTACCCGGCCAGCAGCATGGGCAGCCACGTGTCCGCCGTGCCGAACCACCAGGTGGGCCGCGTGACGCCGTTGCGCACGCGCGGCGACGTGGCCATGTCGGGCAATTTCGGCTACGAGCTCGACCTGTCGCGGCTGGGGCCGGACGAAAAAACCGAGGTCAGGCGCCAGGTCGCGCAGTACAAGGCGCTGCGCCCGCTGATCCAGTTCGGCGACTTTTATCGCCTGCGCAACCCGTTCGACGGCAACGATACGGCATGGATGTTCGTCGCGCCGGACCGTTCGGAAGCGTTCGTCGTGTATGTCCAGGTCCTGGCCGAGGCCAATGCTCCACTGGGCTGGCTGCAGTTGCGCGGACTCGACCCGGCGGCACGCTACCGCTGCGCCGAGGACGGCAAGACCTATGGCGGCGACCAGCTGATGTATGCCGGCTTGCTGCTACCCACCATCAATGCCGATTTCCACAGCATCGCGTGGCACCTGCATGCGTAGGCGGCCTCGCTCAGCGCCGCGTCGAGTCGCGCACGACCAGCTCGGTCGGCAGCACGACCGACGCCGCCGGCTCGCCCTTGATCTGCCTGAGCAGGACGGCCACCAGGCTTTGCCCTGCTTCGTGCATGGGCTGGCGGATCGTGCTGAGCGAAGGATGGGTGTACGCCGCCGGCCCGATGTCATCGTAGCCGGCGACCAGCACGTCGTCCGGTACCCGCACGCCGGCCCTGAGCAGGGCCGAGATGGCGGTCATCGCCGCGACATCGCTGGCGGCGAACACGCCGTCGAATTGCGCCTTGCTGGCAAGCATGGCCTCGACTTCCTGCCGGACCAGCGCGGGCACGAAGGCGATGGCACGGGTCAGCGACGGGTCGACCAGCAGCCCGCGTTTCGCGTGCGCGTTCAGGTAGCCCTGGTGGCGCTGGCGATATTCCGGCAGCTCGATATCGCCCAGGAAGACGATGCGCCGGGCGCCCTGGTCGAGCAGGTGCCCGGTCGCCAGTTCGCCGCCGAGCGTGTTGTCGGTGCCGACCGTCGCGTATTTCTGGTAAGGCAGCCTGGCGCCCCAGATGACCAGCGGGATGCCGCGCGCGGCGATCTGGTTGAGCTGGTCGTGATGGTGCCACTGCCCGATCAGGATGACGCCGTCGGTCCGCCCGGTCGCACTCAGCTGGCTGGCCGCCTCCAGTTCATCGACATGGATGCGCGAGACCAGCATGTCGTAGCCATGTTCGGTCAACGCATCGGCAATGCCGCCAAGCAGGGACAGGAAGAACGGATCCGACACATGCCCCTGCGAGGCCGGGTCGATCGGGATGACGACCCCGATGGTGCGGCTTTGCCCGGAGCGCAGGCTCTGGCCGGCCGCATTGACCGTGTACTTCAGGGCCGCCGCGATTTCCATGATGCGGGTACGGGTTTCCTCGTTGGTCAGCGCGCTGCCGCTCAGCGCACGGGACACGGTGGACACGTTGACCCCGGCCATGCGTGCGATGTCCGCCATTTTCGGGCGGCCGGTAGCGGGCGGAAGAACCACGGGCGGGTGTTCGGTGCGAGGGCGGCGCGGCATGCGGTGGCTGGCTGGATGAGTGGGAATTTATTATATCGCAAAGTTCCAGCTCCAATGCAATCGATTGCATTTCATTCCCATAGAATGTAAAATCAATGGGTTATTTTTGGCAACTTGACTAATAACAATCGTTTGCAAAATCTAGGGGACATGAATGTTTAATAAAGTGCAGTTGATCACGTACGTCGACCGTTTTGGTGGCCGCACGCTGGCTGAACTGGAGGCACTGCTGGACGGGCCGCTTGCCGGCGTCTTCGGCGGCGTCCACCTGCTCCCCTTCTTCGACAGGATCGACGGCGCCGATGCCGGCTTCGATCCTGTCGATCACACCGTGGTCGATCCGCGGCTGGGCAACTGGGAAGGCATCAAGGCCCTCGCCGCGCAGGTTCCGGTAATGGCCGATGTCATCGTCAACCATATGTCGGCCGAATCGCCACAGTTCCTCGACTATCTGGCCAACGGCGACGCCTCGCCATACGCCGGCATGTTCCTGACGATGGCGGGCGTGTTCCCGAAGGGCGCCACGGAAGACGAACTGCTGTCGATCTATCGCCCCCGACCCGGCCTGCCGTTCACCGTGGCGACAATGAAGAATGGCGGGACACGCCTGCTGTGGACGACGTTCACCGCCAGGCAGATCGATATCGACGTGAGCCACCCGGCAGGAGCGGCCTACCTGCAAGGCATCCTCGAGCAGCTGGCGCGGGCGGGCGTCACGATGGTGCGCCTGGATGCCGTCGGCTACGCCGTCAAGAAGGCGGGATCGAGCTGCTTCATGCTGCCGGAAACCTTTGCGTTCATCGATCGGTTCGCGGCGCAGGCGCGTTCGCTGGGCCTGGAAGTGCTGGTGGAAGTCCACGCCTACTACCGCCGGCAGATCGAGATCGCCCGGCGGGTCGACTGGGTCTACGATTTCGCGCTGCCGCCGCTGGTCCTGCACGCCCTGTACTTCGGCACGCCCGGGCCGCTGCACCGCTGGATCGGGCAGCGCCCGGACAATGCCATCACCGTGCTCGACACGCATGACGGGATCGGCATCATCGATATCGGGGCGGACCGCACGCCCGGCGACAACCCCGGCCTGGTGCCGCCTGCGGAACTCGATTGCCTGGTCGAGACGATCCACCGCAACAGCGATGGCGCCAGCCGTGCCGCGACCGGCGCCGCGGCGTCGAACCTGGACCTGTACCAGGTCAATTGCACGTTCTTCGATGCGCTCGGCCGGGATGACGGCGCCTACCTGATCGCGCGTGCCATCCAGTTCTTCATGCCCGGGGTCCCGCAGGTCTACTACGTCGGCGTCCTGGCCGGCACCAATGACCTGCGGCTGCTGGAAAGAACCGGCGTGGGCAGGGACATCAACCGCCACTACTACGACCGCGCGGAACTCGAAGCGGCCCTCCGGCAGCCTGTCGTCGAGCAATTGATCGACCTGATCCGCCTGCGCAACAGCCACCCGGCGTTCAACGGCACGTTCGAGTCCCGGCTCGTCGGCGAGCACGCCCTGTCGCTGGCCTGGATCCACCAGGATGACCGGGTCGAACTGGCCGTCGATTTCAGGCTGTGCGAAGCCCGGCTGAGCGCCGACGGCCATACCATATGCTACCGGAGCAATGGCTTGCTGAAGCGCGCCGATGGCGGGCCGAATCACGATCTCGCTTTGCAAGCGTAAGAGCGGGACGGTGGCCCGCCGACCTGGTCCGGCAAGCCGGCCACGGCCACCTCCATAGCCCAGGCGCTGCGCGCCGTCGAACCACCGCCAGCGCAATGGCCTGGGCAGAAGTCATGCATTCGCAGCACCCAGCGCAGCCTGGAGCTGCTGATGGAAGAAGGCGTGATCCGCAACGTGGACGCGCCGGCCACCTCGCGCCTGATCAATGGCGCCCTGCTGAGCGCCGCGCGGTGGATTGCCCATGCCGAGGATCCCGAAGCGACATCGAGGATTGCGGTGGAGAGCTTCGTGGTACTGGTCTTGGGACTGCTGCGCACGTCATCCACAATGCCGCCTGAGGCGGATCCGCACCTGCGCGGCACGGTGTTGTAACGCCCTGCTAAAACTGCATTGCCAGCAACCCGGGAGGTCCGGCCAGCGTACAATAAAGTTTCCCACAATCTATACGAGTGTTTCCAATGAAACTATCTCATCCAGGCGAGGCCGAGGCGTCGTCGCTGCAGTTGTCCGAGCTGATCGGATCTCTCAGCTACGCGCTCGACATCACCGAAGGCCAGCCCGCGGGACACTGCGTGCGTGCGTGCTGGATCGCCATGGCGATCGGCCGCCGCATGGACCTGAGCGAGCAGGCATTGTGGGAGCTGTATTACGCGGTATTGCTGAAGGATCTCGGATGCAGCAGCAACGCAGCCCGCATTTGCGAGCTGTACATGACGGACGACCTGTCGTTCAAGCGCGATTTCAAGACGGTCGGCACCGGCCTGCCCCAGGTGCTCGCCTTCGTGCTGTCGCACACGGGCCTGAAGGCCGGGCTGGCCGAGCGCTTCCGCGGCATCCTGACGATCCTGCGCGACGGCAAGCGCATCACCGACGAACTGATCGCCACGCGTTGCCAGCGCGGTGCCGACATTGCGCGGCTGCTGCGCTTTTCCGATGGCGTGGCCGAGGGTATCTACAGCCTGGACGAACATTTCGATGGCGGCGGCCGGCCCGACGGCCTGGCCGGTGCCGCGATTCCGATGTACGCGCGCATCGCCCTGCTGGCGCAGGTGGTCGATGTGTTCCACACGGCCGATGGACGGGAGGCGGCATTGCGCGAGGCGCGCGCCCGCTCCGGCCAGTGGTTCGACCCCGAGCTGGTCGCCGCGTTCGAGGACGTCGCACTCGATGACGCTTTCTGGACCGTACTGGCCTCACCCGGGGTAGACGCCGCCGTCAGGATGCTGGAGCCGGCGGGCAAGGTCGTCCCGCTGGACGACGATTACCTGGACGACATCGCGACTGCGTTCGGGCAGGTGGTGGATTCGAAAAGCCCCTACACGAGCGGGCACAGCGCCCGCGTGGCCCTGTACACGGACCTGATCGCCGAGCAGATGGGCATTTCTCCCGAACGCCGGCGCTGGCTCTACCGCGGCGCCCTGCTGCACGACGTCGGCAAGCTCGGTGTCAGCAACAGCGTGCTCGACAAGGCAGGCTCGCTGGACCGCGCCGAATGGGACGCGGTGCGCCAGCACGCCGAGTACACGGAAACCATCCTCGGCCGCATCGGTGCCTTCCGCGAGCTGGCGCGCATCGCCGGCGCGCACCATGAAAAGCTCGACGGCACCGGCTATCCGCGCGGCCTCACCGGCGCGGACATCGGTCTCGAAACACGCATCATCACCACCGCCGACATCTTCGACGCGATCACCGCCGAACGGCCCTACCGGGGCGCGATTCCCGTGCCGCAGGCGCTCGAGATGATGGGCAAGACGGTCGGCACGGCGCTCGATCCCGCGTGTTACGAAGCGCTGTGCCAGGCGGTGGCGCGGCTGCCCGCCTAGCCGGTCCGTGCCACGGGCGTGTGCACCGCGTGGGCCGGCTGCACACGGATGCCCAGTTTGCCGAGCAGCTCCGCGTCGGCGTCGGCATCGGGGTTGCCCGTGGTGAGCAGTTTGTCGCCATGGAAGATCGAATTGGCGCCGGCGATGAAGCATAGCGCCTGCACGGGCTCGCCCAGTTCGCGGCGCCCGGCCGACAGCCGCACCCGCGCGCGCGGCATCGTGATCCGGGCCACCGCAATGGTGCGCACGAACTCCAGCGGATCGAGCGCCGCCGTGCCATGCAGCGGCGTGCCTTCCACCTGCACCAGGTGATTGATCGGCACCGATTCCGGATGGGGCGACATATTGGCCAGTTGCGCGATCAGCCCGGCCCGCTGCAGCCGCGTTTCGCCCATGCCGACGATGCCGCCGCTGCACACCTTGATGCCCTCGCCGCGCACATGCCGCAGCGTGTCGAGGCGATCCTGGTAGTCGCGCGTGCCGATCACGTTGCCGTAGAAGTCCGGCGCCGTATCGATATTATGGTTGTAGTAATCCAGGCCGGACGATTTCAGGCGCCCTGCCTGCGCCGGCGTCAGCATGCCCAGCGTCGCACAGGTCTCCAGGCCCAGCGCCCTCACTTCGCGCACCATGTCCTCGACCTGCTCCAGGTCGCGATCCTTCGGCGACCGCCAGGCCGCACCCATGCAGAAACGGGTCGCGCCGCGCTCGCGCGCCTGCCGGGCCGCGGCGAGCACCGTCTCCAGCGGCAGGATCTTCTGTGCCGCCACGCCGGTATCGTAGCGCGCCGCCTGCGGGCAGTAACCGCAGTCTTCCGGGCAGCCGCCCGTCTTGATCGACAGCAGCGTGGCCAGCTCGACCTGGTTCGGGTCGAAGTGCCGGCGATGCGCCTGCTGCGCAAGGAACAGCAGCTCGGCGAACGGCAGCTCGAACAGGGCCGCGACCCGCTCCACCGGCCATGCATCGCCGCCGGCCGGCACGCTAGGGGTGGCCACGGGCTGGAAGATCATCGGATGGGTGCCCATGATCATGCTCCTTCCGGCGAGATGCCACGCGCCAGGAAGGCACGCCAGCCGCCGAAGGCGCTGATGTCGCGCGCGCCGTCGATCGCCTGCGGCTCGCACACGAAACCCTTGGTCCAGCTGCCGTCCGCCAGTTCGACCGAACCGATCGCCAGCGGGGCCGGAACTTCCGCAACGAACTCCCCGAAGCGGCGCACCGGCAGTTCCCACACCTCGATGTCGATGGCGACGCCGTCGGCGCCGCGCACCAGGCCGGGTTTCGGCGGCACCGTGCCTGCCAGCGCATACAGCCGGTAGCGCGGCGCCGTCGTCGTCGCCAGGCGCTTGCGGGCTCCCCGCTCCAGCAGTTGCCAGTTCAGCGGCTGCCCTTCCAGGTGCGCGCCGACCACGGCCAGAAGGACCGTCGGCTCCTGGAACGGCAGCGGTTCGGATGCGACGCGGTCCGTGGCTTGCGCCTCCTGCCTGAATGCCGGCTGCAGGGCTTCGGCCGCCGCGGCCAGCAGGTGATCGGCGCCGGCCCGGCCGATCAGCGTCACGCCCGCCGGCAGGCCATCGTGGCGCGGCGCCGCCGGCACGGCCAGTGCGGCCATGTCGAAGAAGTTGACGAAGTTCGTGTAGTGGCCCAGCTGCGAATTGCGCTTGACCGGCTCGCGCAGCATCGCTTCGATGGTCGGCATCGTCGGCGTGGTCGGCACCAGCAGGAAATCATGGCCGGCCAGCAGCGTTTCCGCTTCGCGCCGCAGTGCTGCCAGCCGGTACTGGCCGTTGAACGCATCGACGGCCGAGTACCGGGCCCCGCCGCCGATGATCTCGTCCACGACGGGATGGAGCGCCGCCGGGTGTTCGGCGCGGAATGCTTCGACGGCGGCCAGGCGCTCGGCCACCCATGGCCCCTTGTACAGCAGATCGGCCGCTTCGGCGAACGGCGTGAAGTCGATCTCGTCGACCGTGCACCCCGGCGCCGCGCGCAGTGCGTCGACCGTCGTGGCGAACGCCTGTTGCGCCGCGGCGTCACCGAAGAACTCGCGCTGGCGGGGAATGGCAATGCGGAAGCCGCGGCGTTTCACGCCCAGCATGGGAACCGCACGCGAAAAGGCATCGTCCGCATCGAAGCCGCTCGCGGCGACGGTGACGGTCCAGGCATCGGCGACGGACCGGGCAAATACGGAAATGCAGTCGAGCGTGCGGCAGGCCGGCACCAGGCCGCGGTTGCTGAAGAGCCCCCGCGTGGGTTTCAGCCCGACGATGCCGTTCAGGCCTGCCGGCACCCGGCCCGAACCGGCGGTGTCGGTGCCCAGCGAGAAGGCGACGAGGCCCAGCGCCACCGCCACCGCCGAACCGGAGCTGGAGCCGCCGGAGACATAGGCCGGATCGATCGCGTTGCGCACGGCGCCGTACGGCGAACGGGTTCCGTTCAGGCCCGTGGCGAACTGGTCGAGATTGGTCTTGCCGACCAGGATCGCGCCCGCCGCCTCGAGCCGTTCCACGACGGTGGCGGAGCGTTCCGGTACGTAGGCGAAGGCCGGGCACGCCGCGGTGGTCGGCATGCCGGCCACGTCGATATTGTCCTTTACCGCGAACGGCACGCCGAACAGCGGCAGCCGGTCGAGCACCGCCGGGCCTTCCGCGTGCAGAAGCGCATCCAGCCGGGCGGCCCGTTCACGCAGTGCGGCCGGATCGGCCAGCGTGATCCACACTTCCGGCCGGTCCACCCGGGCGATGCGGTCGAGGACGAAGGCGATGCAGTCGCCGGGCCGCCAGGTGCCGCTGGCATAGCGTTCGCGCAGTTCCGCGAGCGGCGGGACCTGCATGGCAGCGAGCTTGTCGATGGTATTCATGGTATCTCCTGATCAAAATCCGTAGCTGACGGAAGCCGTCACGCGGTGCTTCTGGCGCACGCCGAAGCGGTTTTCGCCACCGGCGATGCCCTGCACGCCCCAGGTGAATCCGGAATCGCCGATGGGCCGGGTCACGCCCACCACGAGGTGGCGGAACGCCCCCGATACCGGTCCGGCGCCCGGCATGCAGGTGACGTTGAAGCTGCTGCCCGGCGCGCACGGGGTGCCGTTGAAGGTATCGAACGTGCCCAGGTACTTGCCTTCCTTCGCATACGTGTACCAGCCCAGCGAGGCGCTCACCGTGAAGTCGCCCGGCAGGCCTTTCGCGTAGTTCAGCGTCCAGTAGGTATCGCCCCGGTTGCCCCACAGGACGTCGTCGAGCAGGGTCTGCGCCGCGGCGCTGAAGCCGCCGTAGCTGAGGCCGAATTTCGTTTCCAGCGCATTCGCATGCGGGCCGTTCAGGTACACGTAGCCGGTCAGCCCCAGCGTGTAGCCGACGTCGCCGAGCTTGCCGCTGTAACCGCCGTAGAAATCGTTCTCGACCGATTTTTTCGCGCGAAAATCGGTCACGGCCGGATCGCTGTACAGGTCGCCGAGCCGCCTGTACGAGTAATTGATCTGGGCGCCGAAGTAACCCAGGTACCAGCCGGCAGGATGGCTCCAGTCGGCGCCCCATTGGAGCGCCGCGCGGTTCGACTCGGGCGCATCGGCCCCGGCGTTGCCGGCACCGGGGGCACCCGGTCCATAGGTCGTGGTCACGCCGCGCAGCACGTAGGCGCTGACCAGGTCCACGTGGCCCGTCACGGTTGCCTCCTGCGCGCGTGCCCCCGGCAGTGCGCAGGCGATGGCCAGCCCGGCAGCGAACAGGCGTGGAACCGCATGATGACGATATCGCATCAGTTTTCTCCGTTGAAAATCGCAATGTTCTGGCCCGCCGCCACCGGCTTGCCTTCGCTGACCAGCCATTCGCGCAGCACGCCCGGCGCGGTGGCCTTGAGCGGAATCTCCATCTTCATGGACTCGAAGATCGCCAGCGTGTCGCCCGCCGCCACGGTGCTGCCGGGCGCGGCGAGGATCTTCCACACGCTGCCCGGCACCACGGCCGCCAGGTACTGGCAACCGTCCGGCAGCGCATCGCCCTGCCCCGCGCCGGGATCGGCTTCCTCGCCGGCCCATTCGGCCTGGCCGCTGCTGCGCCAGCGGTCGCGCTCGGCCTCGAAGGCGGCCTGCTGTGTCGCCTTGAAACGGGCAATCGACTCGCCCTGCTCCTGCAGGAACGCGTTGTAGTCGGCCAGCGAGAACGTGGTTTCCTCGATGCGCACGTCGAACCGGCCCAGCGGGAAATCGCGCCGGTGCGCCAGCAGTTCGTCTTCGCTGACCTCGTAGAAACGGATCTGGTCGAAGAAGCGCAGCAGCCACGGCTTGCCGTCCCGGAAGCTGGCGGTCTGGCGGTAGCGGTTCCACATCTGCACGGTACGGCCGACGAACTGGTAGCCGCCCGGTCCTTCCATGCCGTACACGCACAGGTAGGCGCCGCCGATGCCCACCGCGTTTTCCGGCGTCCACGTGCGGGCCGGGTTGTACTTCGTGGTGACGAGCCGGTGGCGCGGATCGACCGGCGTGGCCACCGGCGCACCCAGGTAGACGTCGCCCAGGCCCAGCACCATGTAGCGGGCGTTGAAGACGATGTCGTACACGTCCTGCACCGCGTCAAGTCCGTTGATGCGCTGGATGAATTCGATATTGCTGGGGCACCAGGGCGCATCGGGCCGCACGGTGGTCTGGTACTTCTCGATTGCCAGGCGGGTCTGGCTGTCGTTCCAGGCCAGCGGCAGGTGCACGATCCGCGATGGCACCACGATATCGTCCACCGCCGGCAGCCGCGCCGCCAGCTCGGCGATCAGGCCGCCCAGCCGATCGACGCCCAGCTTGCGGTGCTCGAAGTGCACCTGCAGCGAGCGGATGCCCGGCGTCAGGTCGACGATCCCCGCCAGGCCGGCCTCCGCGATCGCCTGCATCAGCGCATGCGCGCGGAAGCGCAGGCCGATATCGAGGACCGGCGCGCCGAATTCCACCAGCAGGTAATCGTCGCCGGCGCGGCGGAACACCAGCTCCGTGCCATCCGGCAGGTGCGCCGTGCGCATGATGGCCGGCTGGGTGTCGCCCGCCGCGCTGGCCACCGGCTCGAATACCGGCATACATGGCAGAGAGCGCGCCGCCACCCCGGCCGGCGCCGGCGCGAAGACCGCCTCCTGCGCCGCCGCCATCGCCGCCGCATCCTGCGCCGTCACGCGAACGAAGCGCACTGTGTCGCCCGGCTTCAGCTGCCCCATCTTCCACAGGTCGGCGGATACGATCACGGCCGGGCAGACGAAGCCGCCCAGGCTGGGACCGTCGGGACCCAGGATCACCGGCATGTCGCCGGTGAAATCGACTGAACCGATCGCATAGGCGTTGTCGTGTATGTTCGACGGGTGCAGGCCGGCCTCGCCGCCATCCTCGCGCGCCCAGCGCGGCTTCGGACCGACCAGCCGCACGCCGGTGCGGCTGGAATTGAAGTGCACCGCCCAGTCGGTGCCGAAGAACATGGCGATGTCGTCCTCCGTGAAAAAATCCGGCGCCCCATGCGGGCCGTAGTGGACCGCGATGTTCCAGTGATGTCCGTAGGCGGGGATGACGGTGGCCGGCAGCTCGCGCGGCGTGGTAGCCGATGCGTTCAGCTTCAGCACGTCGCCGCTGCGCAGGGCCCGGCCGCCATGCCCGCCGAACTGGCCCAGCGTGAACGTGGCGCGGCTGC
The DNA here is from genome assembly GCF_014192225.1 of Pseudoduganella umbonata. Classification (GTDB taxonomy): domain Bacteria; phylum Pseudomonadota; class Gammaproteobacteria; order Burkholderiales; family Burkholderiaceae_D; genus Rugamonas; species Rugamonas umbonata. The sequence goes on from NZ_JACHXS010000003.1 coordinate 356,435, forward strand.
CGAGGTAGGCCGGCACATCGATGCCGCCGGCGAAGGCGATATAGGCGCGCACGCCGGCGCCCTGCACCGCGCCGCAGCGCAGCGTCTCGCCGCGCCGCAGGGTGTGGACGCGCCAGTTCGCCAGCGCCCGCCTGCCTTCCGGGCCGTGCACCACCGCGCCAAGGTCGGCGCCGGCCAGCGCGATGGTGCAATCGCAGTTGAATGCCAGCGCCGCGCCCTGCAGCGTCATCTCCAGCACCGCCGCGTCGCCGCCGTTGCCGGCCAGGTGGTTGGCGATGCGGTGGGCATAGGCATCCATCGGTCCCGACGGCGGAATGCCCACGGCCCACAGGCCGCGCCGGCCCGGATGGTCCTGCACGGTGGTCTGGATGCCGCCTTCGAGCACGTCGACGGTACGGGGCGAATACGGCATTGCCGCCAGCATCTGCGTGATCTGCGTGCCAGCGGCGAACGCCGGGTAGCGCAGGATCGTCGCCAGGTAGGCCAGGTTGGTTTCGATGCCGTCGATGCGCGTCGCCGCCAGCGCATCGCACAACCGTTCGATCGAGGTGGCGCGGTCGCCGCTCGTCACGATCAGTTTCGCCACCAGCGGGTCGTAATACGGACTGACGGTGACGCCGCGCTCGATCCACGTATCGACACGCAGGCCGGCGGCGAAGCCGACCTCGCTCAGCACGCCGGACGACGGCTGGAAGTTCTTCGCCGGGTCTTCCGCATACACGCGCAGCTGCATGGCATGCCCGCGCGGCACCAGGCGCTCCTGCGCAGGCAGCTGGAAGTCGCCGGTGGCGGCGCGGATCATCCATTCCACCAGGTCGACGCCGAACACTTCTTCGGTGACCCCATGTTCCACCTGCAGGCGCGTATTCACTTCCAGGAAGTAGAAGGCGCCCGTATCGGCATCGAGCACGTACTCGACCGTGCCGGCCGACAGGTAGGCGATCGACCGCCCCAACCGCACGGCCGTTTCGGCCAGCGCATCGCGGGTAGCTTCCGGGATGCCGGGCGCCGGGGTCTCCTCGATCACTTTCTGGTTGCGGCGCTGCACCGAGCAGTCGCGCTCGCCCAGCGACACCACGTTGCCGCGGCCGTCGCCGAAGATCTGCACCTCGACGTGGCGGGCCCGCTCGACGAATTTTTCCAGGTAGATGCCGCTGTTCTTGAAATTGTTCTCGGACAGGTGCTTGACGGACGCGTAGGCATTGTCCAGCTCCGCCGCGTCGCGGCACAGGCGCATGCCGATGCCGCCGCCGCCGGCGGTGCTCTTCAGCATGACCGGGTAGCCGATCCGCTCCGCCGCGGCCAGCGCCCCGGCGGCGTCGGCCAGCAGGCCGGTGCCGGGCAGCAGCGGCACCTGTGCCGCCTGCGCCAGTTCGCGCGCCGTGTGCTTCAGGCCGAAGTCGCGCATCTGCGCCGGCGTGGGCCCGATGAAGACGATGCCGGCCGCGGCGCACGCCTCGGCAAAGGCGGCGTTCTCGCTCATGAAGCCATAGCCGGGATGGATGGCGTCGGCGCCCGCCTGCCTGGCCGCGGCCAGCACCTTGTCCGCCGACAGGTAACTCTCTGCGGCCGGCGCCGGCCCGATGCAGATGGCTTCGTCCGCCAGCCGCACGTGCAGCGATTCAACGTCCGCCTCGGAATAGATGGCCACGCTGCGGATGCCCATGCGGCGCGCGGTGCGGATGACGCGGCAGGCGATCTCGCCGCGGTTGGCGATGAGGATGGTATTGAACATGTTTTATCCTTCCGGGTTCCAGATGACGAACCGGACCGGGGTCGGGTTGTAGGCATTGCAGGGGTTGTTCAGCTGTGGGCAGTTCGATACGAGCACCAGCACGTCCATCTCGGCGCGCAGTTCCACATACTTGCCGGGACCGGACAGGCCGTCCTCGAACGACAGGCCGCCTTCTTCCGTCACGGGCACGTTCATGAAGAAATTCACGTTCGGCACCAGGTCGCGCTTGCCCATGCCGATGTCGGCGTGCGCCAGCGCCAGCAGGTAGTTGTCGCGGCAGCTGTGCATGAATTTCTTCTGTGGCGCGTAGCGCACGATATTGCTTTCCGCCGCGCAGGCGCCGCCCAGCGTGTCGTGGCGGCCGCAGGTATCGGCTACGATCGTCAGCATGGGGCGGCCGCGGTTCGAGCGCAGCACCGAACCGGTGGACAGGTAGATGCCGCCCTGGCCCTGCAGCGTATCGGTCACGCTGTAGCTTTCGGCCGTGTCGTCGGCGTTATAGAAGATCGTGTCGACGGCCTGGTTGCCTTCCAGGTCGACGATGCGCAGCACCTGGCCCCTGGTGACCTTGTGCAGCCAGGGTTCCCCGGCCGGCTGGTGGAAATCGGCGGCCGCGGTGGCCGGATCCAGTTGGCTTTCTTGTAGCGTTTGCATGGCGGTCCTCAGCGATAGGCCAGTTCGGTATTGGTATAGCCGCGGCGGTTTTCCGGGCATGACAGGCGGCAGACGTCGTCCTCGGCGGCAGGGCCGGAGGCACGCGCCGTCACGCTTGTCTTCTTTGGCGCGTACTCGGGGTTCGGGTCGAGCGGATGGGGCGCGGTCGCCAGCAGCACCAGCGTGTCCATCTCGAAGCGCAGGTCCACCTCGTCGCCGGCGCGCGAATGGTCCGGCACGAAGCGGAACTGGCCAGCCCCGTCCACCGTGACCTTGGAAAACAGGTTCACGTTGGGCACCAGGTCGCGCAGGCCAAGGCCCCACTTGCCCAGTTCGACCAGCAGGCTGTCCTTGCCGTTGCGGTGCATGGCGTTGCGGTGTTCCTGGAAGCGCCGCTCGCCGTAGCGGCGCTGCACCAGTTCCGCATCGGAGACGCCGCACAGCGCGTCGTGCCAGCCCACGGTGTCGTGCGGGATCGACGCCAGGATACGGCCCATGTCCGAATAGATCACATTGCCCTTCGCCAGGTGGGCGGTATGCTGGGCCTTCAGCGTATCCGGCACGCAGATGCGTTCCAGGCGGTCGTCGAGCCGGTACAGCAGCACCGACACGTTGGCGCCGCCTTCCAGGTCGGTGAAGCGCAGCGTGGTGCCGCGGCGCACGCGGAACGACCAGTGGCCGCCGCCGGGAAACTGCTCGGCCCACAGGATCGCCGACGGATCGGCAGCGTCCGGAGTCAGGATGGAATTCATGTTGGTTCCTTCAGGTTTGAATACTGCGGGTAAGCTTGGCAAGTTGCTCCAGGTCCGTCCTGACGCCGGAGGTCTCGCGGATGCGGTCGAGGATCTGCCGCTTCACAGCGGCGAATGCCGGCGCCAGCTTCAGGTCCTGGTCGCGCTCCAGGCCGAACGGCACGTCGACGATGGAATCGATGCGGCCCGGCCGCGGCGCCATCACGACCACGCGGTCGCCGAGATAGATCGCCTCCTCGACGTCGTGCGTGACGAACACCACGGTCATCCGTTCCAGACGGTAGACGTGGCGGATCAGGTCGTGCATGACCTCGCGGGTCTGCGCATCGAGTGCGCCGAACGGTTCGTCCATCAGCAGCACGTCGGGCCGCACCATCAGGGCGCGGGCGATGGCCACGCGCTGCTGCATGCCGCCCGACAGCTCGGCCGGATAGGCGCGCGCCACGTGCTGCAGGCCCATCAGCGAGACCAGTGCATCGGCCCGGCCGGAGGCAATCTCGACGTCCGTGGACGTGAGGTCCTGGCGGCCGTTCTTCAGCCTGCGGCAAAAGCGGATGTTGTCCATCACGGTCAGCCACGGATACAGGCTGTAGCTCTGGAACACCATGGAACGGTCCGGCCCGGGCCCATCGACGATGCGGCCGTTGCAGGTGATGGTGCCCTGGCCGTATTCCTCCAGGCCGCCGAGCGTGCGCAGCAAGGTCGACTTGCCGCAGCCGGACGCCCCGACCAGCGTGACGAATTCGCCGGCGCCGACCGCGAGATCGATGCCGCTCAGCGCCTGGGTGGTGCCGTAGTACTTGGTCAGGCCGGCGATGGAAATCTTGTGCGTCATAATCAGCCTCGCAGGTGGTACCAGGGGAAGCAGCGCCGGTGCAGCCAGCGGAACGCCTGGTCCGTCAGCAGGCCGATCAGGCCGATCAGCAGGATCCCGGCGAAGATCTTGTCGGTCTGCAGGAAGCGCTGCGCCTTCAGGATCGAGAAGCCCAGGCCGGAATTGGCGGCAACCAGTTCCGCGACCACCAGGTAGGTCCATGCCACGCCCATGCTGGTGCGCAGGGTATCGAGCATGGCGGGACGGGCGGCCGGGATCAGCACGTGCTGCACGATCTCGCCGTTCGTCGCGCCCATCGTGCGCGCCGCCTCGACCGGGGCGTTCGGCACCCGCGCCACGTCGTCCGCCACCATCAGCACCATCTGGAAGAAGGTGCCGATCCAGATCACCGCAACCTTGGCGCTCTCGTCGATGCCGACCCACAACATGATCAGGGGAATGAACGCCACGGCCGGCAGGTAGCGGCTGAAGTCCGTCAACGGCCCCAGCACCGCCCGGGCCGGCGCGTAGGTGCCAATCAGCACCCCTACCGGCAGCGCGACCACCGCCGAGGCGACAAAGCCGCCGAACACGCGCCCGATGCTGACGGCGACGTCGCCCGCCAGGCCATCCTCGGCGAACCAGTCGGCGCAGCGCTGCACCACCTGCAGCGGCGTCGGCAGGAACACCGGGTCCACCCAGCCCGCCATCGACACGACCGCCCAGGCCAGGAACGGCAGCAGGAAGCCCGCGACAGCCAGGGCAACGGCCGCCGGCCGGCTCATGGCGCCGCGCACGTCCCAGGGGGAACGCCGGTTGCGTGGCGCGGCCATCGCGCCCTCCGGGCGCAAGGCGCCGCCGTTGCTTACGAAGTTCGGCATCGCAACCTCACTTGCGCAGCGCATCGGCCAGCAGCGACGGATCCAGCGCGCCCGCATAGTTCACCGGCGCGGTGACCAGCTTGTTCTGGCTGAGGAACTGGTGAACGGCGGGGCCGACCGCGACCAGCGATTGCGGATGCTTCGGGTCGAACGCGGCGAGGTTGTCGACGCCGTTGAAGAAACGGGTGCCCGGCAGGAAGACGCGGTACTCGTCCGGCTTCATGCCGACCACCTTCGACATGATCTGCAGCGCCTCGGCCTGGTTGGTGCGGATGAACGCTTCCGTTTCCATCCATGCCTTGATCATGCCGACCAGATCGGCGCGCTTGGTCTTGTCGCCGAGCGCCTTGCCATGGGCGACCAGCAGGTCCGCGACCATGCCAGGCATGTCCTTCGATGTAAACAGCGCCTTGCCCTTGCCGCTGGCCTGTATCCTGGCGATCCACGGATTCCACACCACGGCGGCATCGACGCGGCCTGTCATGAAGGCGGCCGCCGCGTCGGCGGCGCCCAGGTTGACGAGCTTGACGTCGGAAGCCTTCATGCCATGGCGCGCCAGCGCGTTGACCAGCACGAAATGGGAGACGCTGAAATGTTCCAGCGCGACCGTCTTGCCCTTCAGGTCCGCGAACGAGCGGATCTTCGGGTTCACCATGAGCGCATCGTTGCCGGCCGAATTATCGTTGACCAGCACGACCTTGACATTCAGGTTGCGCGACAGGGGCGTCATCGTGTCGGACCAGGTCTGCGCATTCGCGTCCAGCTGGCCGGACGACAGCGCGGCGACCGAATCGGAGTAGTTGGGGAACCAGACCAGCCTGACGTTGGCGCCGTGCTTCTTGAAGAAGCCCTTCTGTTCGGCGACATACCATGCGACCCAGCCGGGCCAGTCGGACAGGCCGACCTTGACCTCGGCATGTGCGGGCAGCGTGGCGCCGAGCGCGCAGGCTGCCAACAAGACGGATCCGGTGAACTTGCGGGCGAAACGGGAGGTAAAGCGCGAGAATGGGTTCGGTCGCATCGTGGAGCTCCAGAGTGGATAAAGGCGAGGAGGCGAGCGATCACACATCGTGTGATGGCCTCCCGGGCTTTTATCCCTCCGTGTAGCTCCGCACCGTAGTGGGAACCGGACGCTCTCGGACCAGACACCGCTTTCGCGGCCGGAACCCTAGCGCCCATGCTCAAGAAGTGACACGCATGATCTGTCTCACCTCTCGCTGCAGTCAGTTATGCAAACCGCGTGCCATGGCGATCCATGCATGGCGAGGCGATTTTTCCTGCTGCCCGGCACCAAGTCAGCGCACTGCCGCAGTACCGCGGTTGAAAAATGTGCACTGCCGCGTCAAATTGGTGCAACAGAGGCGGTGATGGCCAGCGGCTGGCTGGCATCCAACTTGCTGCGACCAGTGCACCGATACCGATGGAGCACATCATGCAGCATCTTCAGGCCATGGTTCACCGACTCCCCAAAGCCGCCCGCTTCCTGATCGAGATGCTGGCCTGCCGGGCAATGGTGCACCTGCCCGGCAGCGAAGTGCACCGCTTGCGAAGGCAGCTGGCGGAACGCAAGGCCTTGTGAATGTTATTGGCCAGATCGCGCAAATCTGCGTCGTACCCTTTTCACGCACGGATCTGAAGCACGGATCAACGCGGGGATCTATTTCCTGGTCCGCCGCGCGAGAAAACCCAATATTCCAAGTCCGCCTATCAGCATGCCATATGTGGCTGGCTCGGGCACCGGCGCCGCAACCGATAAATGAAGGTCATTGACCGTCAGCCAGGTATTATCCTGAACCGGTCCGTTGACGAACACGGTGGCCAGCGCATTATCGGTAACAAATCCGATAAAGGAAGTCTGTGTCGGCAGTTTCAAATCCCGCAAATGGTGCAAGATCGTCCAGGGTATCTACTTCGGTTTGCCCTGCTGCGGCAAGATAAGAAGTCAGATCGGTAAAGACGCGTACGCCAGCATTTGCAAGGCCCGATGCGGACGATAAAGCGGCAGCCAGCATCAGAAAAACCAGAATGGCTCGGTTATTCATCGCGATCACCATGAAAGTAAATCTGTTGCTGAGGTTTTGACTGTAGTCCGCATTCACTGATAGCGCAGTCATTTCAGCGTACGTGCAGGCTTTTTGCCTCATTGCTGCCAAAAATGTATTCCGGCAATAAATAATACGCTCGCGCATATAACATTTATTTCATTCGGCGTTGGACGTTAGCGTCATTCAACGCCGCGCGGTAGTCCGGTATCGCGGAGAACCGCTATTGAACCGAAGGTGGCTTGGCGGGACGGGCGAGCCCATGTAAAGATGGGCGGTAATCAGCCGCCGACCATCAACTCCCCTGCCGCCCACTCATGCCAACCTTGCCATCCCTTCAGCACCTGCGCCTGGCCTTGCTGGCCTGCATGCTCATGCTCATGTTCATGCTTTCCTCGTTCGTCCTGGCGGCACCCGCGCAGGAGACGGCGGCCCCGAACGCGGAGCTGGCTGTGGCCAACCGCACCATCTTCGTATTCCGCTCGCCGCTGGCCGGCTACTCGCCGGCCGACCGGGCCGAGGCCGCGCAGCGCCGCCTCGACCGGGCGCTCGCCGCAAAGGGGCCGGGCACCACCAGCATCCGCTCGATCCCGGAAGGCACCCAGGTGCTGCTCGATGGATCGCTGCTGTTCCTGGTCACGCCGGACGACATCAACCTGCTCGCCGGCGACACGTCCGACACCGTCGCGGCGGACAGCGCGGCCCGGCTGTCGGTGGCGCTGGGCGAAAGAACGAAACAGGCCAGTCCGCGCTATCTCGCCATCGCCGCCGCACTGGCCTTCGCGGCGACGCTGGCCTGCCTGCTGGCCCTGCGCGGCATCAGATCGGCCCAGGGCTGGGCGGACCGGCGCCTGCAGGTGCTGCTGGCCAGGCGGCTCGAACGGCTCAGTTTCCGCAATGTGCGCCTGCTGGACGCCGAGCATTACGTCGGCCTGGTGCGCCGGCTGGCGATCGGCGCAGCCTGGGCCCTCAGGCTGCTGGCGGGCTATCTCTGGCTCACTTTCGTGCTGCGCCAGTTCCCCTATTCGCGCGCCTGGGGCGAATGGCTGCAGGGGCACCTGGTTGAAACCGGCGCGCATATCGCGCGCGAAGTGGCCGCCGCGGTGCCGGGCCTGCTGATCGTGCTGCTCATCGCGGCCGTCGCACGCGTCGCGACGCTGACGGTCACGTCGGTCTCCCGGCGGATCGAAAGCGGACAACTCCAGCTCGGCGGACTCGACAAGGATACGGCCGCGCCCAGCCGCCGCCTGGCCAACCTGGTGATCTGGCTGTTCGCGCTGGCCATGGCCTATCCCTACCTTCCGGGTTCGCACACGGCCGCCTTCCAGGGCGTGACGGTGCTGGCCGGCCTGATGGTGTCGATCGGCGCCTCCAGCATCGTCGCCCAGGGCGCGGCAGGCCTGATCCTGATGTACACCCGGCCGCTGCGCAAGGGCGAATACGTGAAGATCGGCGAGGCCGAAGGCACCGTCGTCGACCTGGGCATGTTCAGCACGCGCCTGCGCAACGGCCTGGGCGAAGAGGTGTCGATGCCGAACGCCTACGTGCTCGCCAACACGACGAAGAACCTGTCGCGGGCCTATCCGGGCACCGGTTTCGTGGTCGACACCACGGTCACCATCGGCTACGACACGCCCTGGCGCCAGGTGCATGCCATGCTGGAAACCGCGGCGCGCAACACGGAGAGCATCCTGGCGACGCCCCCTCCTTTCGTCGCGCAGACGGCGCTGTCCGACTTCTACATCGAGTACCGCCTGGTCGCCTACGCCGACGTGAGCGCACCGCGCGCCCGCGCCGAAGTCCTGAGCCACCTGCTCCAGAACGTCGTCGACGAGTTCAACCGCCAGGGCGTGCAGATCATGTCGCCGCACTTCACGCAGGAACCGAAGACGGCCCAGCTGGTGCGGCCGCCCGACTGGCATGGTCCCGCGGCGCAGGCAGCGCCGGCGGAGACTGCCGGCACGGCTTCCCGCGAAGCCTCGGCATGAGCGGGGGCTTGCGCGGTACGCCGCGGCTGTTCCAGTCGTTGTGAGTACGGCAGGCCGAACGAAGGCGGGCGATGGCTACCACACGCACCGTGCCAGCACCGGCTGCGTCGCCGTGGCCGGCAGCGGCATCGAGATGAAGTAGCCCTGCAACTCGTCGCAATCGAGCTGCTTCAGCCGCCGGGCCTGGCCGGCCGTCTCGACGCCCTCCGCCACCACCCGCATGCCCAGCGCGTGGGCCATGGTGATGATGGCCGTGAAGAACACGCTGCCCTCCCTGGTCTTTTCCAGTTCGGCGGTGAACGCCTTGTCCACCTTGAGCACATCGAAATCGAGGCGCTGCAGCTGCGACAGCGACGAATAGCCGGTGCCGAAATCGTCGACGGCCAGGGCGATCCCCAGCTGCTGCATGGTTTCCAGGGCCCGCGACACGTGGGCACTGTCGGCCGTCATCGACGACTCGGTCAGTTCGATCTCGACGAGCCGCGGGGCCACGCCATGGCGCAGCAGCGCCTTGCGCAGGACGTCGGTCACGTCGGATTCGTTGAACTGCCGGGGCGATACGTTGATGGAAACCGGAACCACGTGCCTGCCCTGCTCCGACCACTGGGCGATCTGCGCGCAGACCTTGTCGATGACGACTTCGCCGAGCTGCACGATCAAGCCGGTTTCCTCCGCAAGCGGAATGAAATCGATCGGTTCGAGGATCCCCCTGGCCGGATGGGCCCACCGGACCAGGGCCTCCAGGCTACAGGTCTCGCCGGTGGCCACCTCGACGCGGGGCTGGTAATACAGGATCAGCTGGTCGGCGTCGAGCGCGTGCCGCAGTTCCGCGTTGCGGTCGATCTTCGCGCGGATGGACTCGTAGTAGTCCCGATCGAAGAAACGATAGTTCATCTTGCCGCTCGTCTTGACGGCATACATGGCAGCGTCGGCATGGGTGAGGAGCTCCTGCATGTCGGCACCGTCTTCCGGGAACAGGCTGATGCCGATCGACGCGCCGACGGGGTAGCTGCACTCGGCGATGCGGAACCGTTCCTGGAACGCCTGCAATACCCGCTCCGCGACCTGGGCCACCGCGGCGCGGTCCTGCACCTGCTCGACGACCACGACGAACTCGTCTCCGCCGACCCGCACGACGTGGTCCGTCGGCCGGACCGCCAGTCGCAGGCGTTTCGCGACATTGCGCAGCAGCTCGTCGCCGCGCAGATGGCCGGCGGTATCGTTGACGTTCTTGAAGCCGTCGAGATCGACGAACAGCAGTGCCACCGTGCCGTTCCTGTCGCCGGCGCGCTGCAGGGCGGCCGGCAGGTAGGCGGTCATCCAGTGGCGGTTGGGCAGCCCGGTCAGCAGGTCTTCGTTGCCGCGGCGCTCCAGTTCGAACATGTGCTGCTTGCTCTCGGTGATGTCCCAGGCGGTCACCGACAGCAGGCCTTTCGAGTGCGCCATCTTCAGGCGGTACCACTTTTCCCGCCCGTCCTGCAACGGCACTTCGATCTCGTCCTCGAAGACGCCGCGTTCCAGGGCAATGATGAAACGGTGCCGCAGCCGGGCATGCCAGTCGCTGTCGTCCGCCTGGTGGAGCTTCGACAGCCGGGCACCGATCAGGGCCTGGCGCGGCCTGCCGTACAGCTCGGCCCCGGTCTGGTTGCAATCGACGACTTCGAAGTCGGCGATGCCGCCATTCCGGTCCCGGATGGCACGGCAGATGTAGAACCCTTCGGTGCCCTCTTCCGTCGCCAGCCGGTAGGCTTCGCGGGCCAGTTCCACCTGGTACTGGCGCCAGCCGAGGCGCACGGAAAGCGCCATGGCGATCAGCGTGAAGATGGCCAGGACGGCACTGCTGATGATCGTCCGCGTCAGCGTGTTCGCCCTGAACTTCGCGAAGGCGGCAAAGGCTTCCTGCTCGTCGAGGCCGGCAATGGCAACGACCGGGAACCCGGGCACCTGCTGCCAGCCCAGGTAACGGTTGCGCCGGTCGCCGAACCACCTGGCGCCATCGACGAGCATGCTGCCCCCAGGCCTGGCCAGCAGCGCATCGCGCAACGCCGCGGCACCCGGGGCCCCGGCGAATGGACTCGTATAGGACGCATAGGTGGTTTCGCCAACCCGGCTGGCACGGATCGCGCCGTCGCTGCCGAGGATCGACAGCAGTCCGTTGCCGCCAAGGGTGACCCGGTCGTAATTGGCCGTCAGGTAGGCCGGCGCGACCGCCGCACGCACTACCCCCGCGAAGGCGCCATCGCCGCCGGCCAGGCGGCGGGAAAAATGCACGACGCTGCGGCCGGTCGAGCGGCCTTTCGCCGCCTCGCCCACGTACAGGGTGTCCGCCACCTGCGTTGCGTGGAACCGGTAATACATCCGGTCCGACACATCCTCGGCGCGGACAGGCAGCGTATTGGTGATCAGTTTTCCATCCGGGCCCACGATGCCGACGTTGAAGATCGGCGTGGACGGGAACAGCCCGGGCGCGCTGTGGCCTTCCAGCCGCAGGCGCTGGTCGCTGAGCGCCCACTCGAAGCGCACGTGCTGCAGGATCTGGTCGATCATGTGGAAAGTGCGGGCCAGGTGCCCGGCATAACCCCGCGCGATGGTGGCGGCATCGCGCAGCGCATCCTCTTCCAGCGCGCGACGCTCCCGTTCGAGCGAGTCGAGGATGGATGACCAGCCCAGTCCGGCAATGCATAGCGAAAGAAGCGGCCACAGCAGGATGAGCCTGGAGCGCCGCATGACAAACGATATTCCCGGTCTGATATCCATGTGCGTGAGACGCCCCGTCAGGAATGCAACAGCTGCCTGCGCATGGACAGGCATCCAGTCGCGATGGCTCGGCAACAGCGCCGCGGTGTCGCTGTCGGCGCGCCAGATCTGCGTGCCGGTACCAGGGGGCACACGCCCGGTGATGACATGATGATCTTGTTCGAAGAGCAAGCAGTGTAACCGATATGCCTGCATGCCGGTGACATGGCCGGGGCCCGTTCCAGTACTTGGCCCGACAGGACGTGGCCTTTCAGGCAGTCCTGCTCCCCGCCATCAGGCTGCCTTCTCCGCCCGCATGTCCGCCACCGTGAAACACCCGCGCCCCCGCGACTTGGCGGCATACAGGGCCCGGTCGGCGGTCTCGTTCAGTTCGGCAAGCACGACGGGGAACTCCTTCGTGTATGCGACTCCGACACTCGTCGACACCTTGCGCGCACCCGTGGCCAGGTCGAACGGCGCCTGGAATGCGGCAATGATCTTTTCCGCCACCAGGGCCGCCTCGTCCCGCCCGTTCAGCCCTTCCAGTATCACGGTGAATTCATCCCCGGCCAGCCGGCAGACGGTATCGGTCACACGCACGGCGCCTTTCACGCGGCGGGCGAACTCCTGCAGCACGATATCGCCCGCGGCATGGCCCAGGGTGTCGTTGACCTGCTTGAAATGGTCGACGTCGAGGAACATCAGCGCCAGTCCGTGGCCGCTGCGCCGGGCGCGCTGCGCGGCCGCTTCCAGGCCTTCCTGGTAGGAACGGCGGTTGGGCAGGCCGGTCAGCATGTCGACCCGTGCCAGCCGGCGCAATTCCTCTTCGTGGCGCTTGGCTGCGGAGATGTCGGCACCCAGCACGTAGACACCGTTGCAGACGCCGTCGTGCACGTCGGGAATGCGCGTCACTTCGACGGTACGGGCCAGCGTGCCCTGCCCGATGGTCATCTCGAACGTGACATCGTCGTCGGTACCGCGCAGTTTGTCGCGGTGCGCCAGGTACAGCTCCTCGCCCATCACCTCGCGGACGGTCTTGCCGGGAATGCTGCCGGCCTGTACGCCGAACCAGGTTTCGTAGGTGGCGTTGGCGAAGGTGTAGCGCTCCGTGTGGTCGACATAGCCGATCAGGACGGGCAGGTTGTTCGTGATGGTGCGCAGGCTCCGTTCGCTCGCTTCCAGCCGCCGTGCCGACTCTTTCAGCACCGTCACGTCCTTCAGGGCGATGACGGCGCCGATGCCGGTACCGTCCTGCGCATGCAGCGCGCGGCCGCTGGCGAACAGGAAGCGCGGCGTGCCGTGGAGAGGCCTGACGACGACTTCCGCGTTTTCCACCAGTTCGCCGCGCAAGGCGCGGAACAGGGGCGCCCCCTCCGCGACCAGCGGCGTCTGGCCGTCGCCCAGGAAAAGACGGTAGTGGTCGGCCCATTCGTCGGACCGCAGTGGCGTGGATGGCAGGCCGTGGATCTCGCGCGCGGCGCGATTGAACATCGTCACCTCGCCGTCGCGCGAGCAGACCACGACGCCCACGTCGATCGAATCGAGCACGACGTCGAGCAGTTCGCGCTCCCTGGCCAGCGTGTCTTCGATTTCCTTGCGCTGCGAAATATCCTGGATGAAGGTACCGAAGAAGTGCGTGTCGCCCGCGTCGATCAGGCCGATCGTCATCTCGACGGGAAACTCGGCGCCGCTGCCGCGCAGGGCAAACAGCTGCAGCCGCTTGCCGACCACGCCGGAGCTGCTGCCGACGCCGAAGCGGCGCATGCCATCCTCGTGGGCCTGGCGGAAACGGGGCGGGATGATGGTTTCCGTTACAGTCTTGCCCAGTACCTCGGCGCGGGTGCGGCCGAAAATCTCCTCGGCGCGGGGATTCCAGTCCGTGATGCGGCCTTGCGCGTCGACGCCGACGAAGGCGTCGAGCGCCGTGTCGATGATGGCGCGCACCCGGTGTTCGCTCTTGCGCGTGTCCTCGACGGCCGCGTGCAGGGCGGCCGTGCGCTCGACGACACGTTTTTCCAGCGTGGCGTTCAGGTCGCGCAGGCCCGCTTCCTTGACGCGCACCTTGGCCAGCAGTTCATTGAGCGCAGCCTGCAGGATCTGCACTTCCGCCAGCCGGCTGTGCACGGGCGGAATCCGGTCCAGCTGGCCCGCCGTCAGCTCGCCGGCATGGCGGGTAATGCGCTCCAGCGGCCTGGCGATACCGCGCGAAAGCAGCCATACCAGCAGCGACACCAGGGCCGCCGCGCCGATACCGCCCCACAGGATCTTGGCGCGCAGCGCGTCGACGGGCCGGAACGCCTCGTCGAGCGGCTGGCGCACCAGCACGGTCCACTCCAGGCCCGGATACGAGTCGTGGCCGCGGCTCTTGCTGTAGCCCACCAGGTAACGCCTGCCGTCCGGCCAGGCTTCGATGACGGCGCCGTTCATGCCGCGCCGGGCCAGCTGGAAGCTTTGCGGGTCCAGGACCTTGTCCGCATACTCCGCCGGGCCAAGCAGCACGGCACCGCCCTTGCTGAGAATCAGGGTATCGACGCCCTTGCGCTCGGCCAGCGGGCGCAGCACGGAGCGCTGGACATCGGCCGCCCACTGCCAGCTCAGGTGCGTGCCGAGGATGCCCAGCACCTGCCCGTCCGCGTCCCGATAGGGAAAGGCGACGTCGAAAAAGCGCTTCGGCTCGCCGGTGGGATTGGGCAGCAGCTTGGCCAGCAGCACGGCTTCGTGCACGTCCAGCAGGTGCACGCCCCTGTTGGCCGCCTGGAACCACGGGCGGGCCGCGACGTTCTTCCCTTCGAGCAGGGCGCCAGTGGCGATCTTGACCTGGCCGCTGTTGTCGGTAATGCCGATCCACGCGTAATAAGGGTGGGTTTCCTGCATGCGCTCGAGCACGGCGCGCTTGGCAGGCACCGGCACGCTCGCGCTGGTGATTTCGTAGCGCTCGGCGATCAGCTGGACCTCGCGATAGCGCTCGTACATGCCACGGTCGAGCTTGTCCGTTGTCTGGAACGACAGTTCGGCAAGGTTCTGGCCGATTTCCTGCTCGACCTGCCTGGCCATGCTCTGGCCGACCACCTGCAGCGTGACGAAGGTCAGCAGCAGCATGACGGCTGCGGAGACCGCCGCCAGGGATGGTGCCAGGGCGATGCGCTTGAAACGGGGCAGGAAAACCATGGCGTAAATCACGGGAAAAAATGCAGTGGCCCATGGTAGCATGTAATGCCAATAGGAAATATTACTCCCGCGCTCAACACCGGCGGTAATGGCTCGCCGTGTCGTCAAATTGTCACGTGGGATATCTTGGATGCACGTTTTCCAGCGCGGCCGACGCTCAAATGCGCAATGACGATCCCGATGGAGAGCGTAGCAAACGTTGGGCAGGATTGCAGAATACCGGAACGCCATGCTTCCCGCCGCGCGCGCTCACGCACTTGCTGTTTTCGGCGCGATAACGTATGAACGCATACTTCCGAAGACTCCGGTCCCGCCGTCCGAACTCTCGGTACCAGGCGCCAGCGTTGTGATCACTCCGACGACCTCTTGCAATCCGCCTGATTCGGCCATGAGCGCCGACGCGCGGGGAATCGGTCGCTGGCCACGCGTCGGTGATGCCGATGACGCGCGTCGTATCGGGCAGCTTGATATCCAGGACAGCCAGCATCCCGGCGCGGATCTCGTAATCTGCCTGGTGCGCCGAGGCCAGCGTGACGTGATCGCTGTTCAGCAACGCCCCAGCAATATGGCTAGGTCGTTGGTTTCGATCGCCGGCACCGGCGGCACCAGACCTTCCAGCCTGAACAACAGATCGAGCAGCTCGCGGTTCACCATGCTGCTATTCGGCAATATCCAGTCGCGTCGGCAGGCTGAGGCGAACGTATGATCCAAGTATTGACTGCAAAGGCGTTATGACGAGTCTTCCTCCGCTTGTTTTCGCGGGCACGCATCCTTTCTCAGGACAATTGTGATCTCGTCATTGCGGTATATTCGTTCTTGCTTCAACTTTCCGAAGTCCACCTGCCAACCTCTCGTACAGGCATAGCTCCACTCCACCATGGACTGTGAGAGCTGGAATTCCTCCTTCAGATCCTGCCAATAAATTTGACGTTGCACACGGATCTTGCGCCAATAAAGCCCTTCGGAAAAGCTGGCGTTCTGTGACTTGGCCAGTTCGAAGTTTGGCACTTGCCGCAATCCATATTCCGTCAAATTTGATTTGACCGCACCGACAGCAATCGTTCCCATGGCAAAAGCAACCATGCAACCGACTTTTATGAGTGACTTATTCATCGCATGCCTTCAACGCACGAGACCAAACGTGCCGGGCAATGCTGCCATCAAGCTGCAGGGAATCCCCGATCATTTTCCACCATACTTTCTCGGATCGGAAAGAGTGCGAATACGCCAGCGAAACAGCGTGGCAAAACTTGCCACTGCGGCGCACCTCGATGACGAGTGCCAGGTTACGCCCGGCGGCCGGGCCGAGTGTTCGTTCTTCTGCGTCCTTGCAAACAACCTCCTCTCCTGTTATTGCGCACTTTTCTTGCTGGTCATCGATAGAGGAAGCATTGAAATCCGCGAAAAACTGAAGCGTCCTCGTAGTGAGAGCAGCGTGACCAGCTGTAGTGGCTGCGCGCGAGCCTTGTGCAGCCACTAGGTTGCCATCAATCACCTTGTCCATATAGTAGAAATCATTGCCTTCTGCAGGGTCGTCGCGAGGCCGCACACGAATGATTTTCGCCTTGATGAGTCCACTGATCCGCTCAGTCCATTGGGAATTGGGTAGCGCGGCAACGGCAGGGGTCCCTGTCTTCGCATACATTTCGATAGTGAGATTTGATTCGCTGGCTTTGTTATTCCATGCCCGCTTCACATCGGACAGCTTTTTGATGCCAGATTTTGATACCCCCGTTCCGATAACGACCGTATCGCGCAAGCCTGCCAGCAATTCCCCGTGCGCTTGGGCCATGGCCGGGTCATTGTTATCGAATAGTTTTCCTTCCGGTTTTCCAGGCTTGACAAAAGTTGCTTTCACTAGCGAACCATAGACCAGTCGGGCATATGTTTCCGCTACCTTCACGGAGGACCAGCGAGAGTCGCCGCCGCCCAGGATCAGATTGAGGTAGTCAGACCGGAAATTATTGGCCAAATTCAGCCTGAAGTTCTCCTGCTCAGGCGCGATCAGGTAGAGCGGCTCGGCGCTCCTGGGCGGTTTAAGTAATGCTTGACGCCACATGTACTCATGGTGAGCAGGCGGATCAGCATCCTCAAAGTGCACGCCAAGGTCGAACATGCGTACTGCCTGTTGCGCCCATGGCAAGGTTTCTAGGTCGCCGCCGAAGACGTTGCTCGAAAATAGATATCCAGGGGGTGGCGACAGTACGGCTTGGCCGGCGATTTTCACCTCTGGGTCCTGGCCACCCGTTAGGGGTGTGTCTTTCTTGACGGCCCCCAACGCCAGCAAATTCACCGCATACTTATTGATCGAAAAAGCAATAAAGCAACGAAAAACCACTTCGGGCGCACAGTTGTTTGGGCGAAGTGTCTCGATGGGAGGTGTTAAGGCGTAGCCAAGCACGGTGTCGATACTATTTTTTTGATAGTTACTTAAGGTCATGTTTCGCAGTTCCGGACGGCCCGCAATCACCGCAAAGGCCAGCGGAACTTTCGCTACCGAACCAATCACTCGCCTTTTCAATCCCTCCTCTCGAACTGGCACGGCACGATAATCACCGTTTGTATAGGCGCGTGGCGCGGGCGACTCCGGATAGCCAGCCAAGGCTATTACCTCCCCATTCCAGGCGTCTATCATGGTGATTGATCCATACAATGGGCGAGAGCTCCCCATTGCCCTCTTTCCAGACTTGTCCGATGTGAGTTCCTTTCTCAACTGCTTTATCGAGTCATCCAGAAGGCCAAAAAGTTCCTTCGAAATACCCGGATCGAGCGATAAGGTCACGCGAGCAGCAACGTTACTCCCCACAGTACGTAAGGCCTCGACAATCTGCACTTCGAAATTGGTCGGGCTCTGGCCCCAGCGTATGTGGCCTTTCGCTGTTTGCTGGAACAGCGGTTTTTGCTCGCCTCCTACCCGCGAGATGGATACAGCATCCTTTAGCAATGTTGCCGGAGAACGCTTGCCTGTATTGGCCAGAGTCGGCTTCCTGATCGTCAGCGTTGCTCCGACAGGAAAGAAAATCTTGGAACCAGCGCGCAAGGTGATCAGATCTTCGGTAGCGTGCGGGTGATGCAGACGCACTGAGCCATTTTTCAGGTCAGGCATGTTTTGCAAGATAGACAAATTGAGCCGCCTGTCCCATTCAGCTATCTTTTTGTTCTGATAGGTAATCAGTATGCGCCCACTGGCCAAGGGCGATGACTCCGACGGTGGTTTCGTGAGTTCGAGATGATGTGTTCGGTTTTCGTATTCGGGAGTAACCGGTTGCAACTGGACGCGTCGACGCGGCTTATTGTCGTAAAGATCGACGAGCAACTCTTCACCGCCGGCCTCTGCTTCAGTGGCGTACTGCACCAATAAGTTTGTAGTCGCAACGCTGATCGGAGGCTTGAAACCGCGGCTTGTACCCAGATAACGGCGGATCATGCAAGTCTCTTCATTCAGTTCGAAGACATCGCGATCCGCGGGAGTTCTTGGGTGATTAAAGCGGTAAACCTCGCCCGGTAGCGGGCTACGCAAGATTTCGCGATGAAGCGCAGCATACTGCTGGAATTTCGGTGCCAACGCGGTAGCAATACGCACTATGCAAGTATGTTCGGCTCCAGGCTCGCTTTCGTCTACGGATGCCGACTGACTCAGGCAGCGGCCTGCCGCCACGGCATGCCCTTCTTTGGTCCTGACTTGCCTTTCCCCGCAAAGCATGTCCATCTTGATCGCGTGAACATTGACCATCTCGACAAATGCAGACGACGCTCTGTCTGGAGCTGCTTCGGTGCCTACCGCCAGACTGGGCCAGAAGGATAGTAGAGGGCACATCACACGCAGCAGAAAAGCAGTCCTCATAATCATGATGTCACCTCTGCAGCATGCACTGGGAAACTCGACAGGCCGATGATCAATACAAAAGCGCCCTCCATCAGATCAGACCACGACAGAGCGCTGGTCAGATACACGTTCTTCCCTGTAAACAATACCCATTGAAGATTTACGGCAAGCATATAAAGCGACGCGCTGCAGAACACGACTGTGGCCACGGCAGCTGTCGTGACGCCTAAACTCAACGGCATGCGTCTCTGCTGACGAAATGCATACACAAGCAGAGTGCCGAATACCAACATCAACAAATAGGTGGTCCAGGTGCCAAACGGTGCGATCAGATGAAGCGCAGCAGCGTTGTCATACCGATTGAGCCCAATCCGGGGGTAGAGCGTCATGAGACCCCTTCCGGATGTGCCTGCCCATTGACCGGACAGGAAATCCAGCTCATCGAATACCTCTTCCATACCGATACCCTCGCGTGACACGCTGCCCTGTATCCGTTCGGGCATCAGCAGTCGAGCCACACGCAAGGCGTTTGGCCCCATGCTGCGTTGTTCATAGCAGGCGGCCAATGTGGCCAGATTGCCCTGGCAGGGCTGCTGTTCCCTCGGCCCGGTGCCTGCAAAGCCTGCCAGCAGTATCGTCAGGGCGACAATCCCTGGCCATAAAGTGACTTGTTGCCGCGTGGTTCGCACCTGTGCCAGCATCCAGCAAAAAACAGCCAGGGCAAAGAGACCGGCTACCCATCCGTAACCCTCAGTCACAACAGCGACATTAGCTGCCCAAAGCCCAGTGGGCGGCAATCGAACCGATAGCAACAAGGCCGATAGCGCCAGCACCGGCAATATCACCGTGACGAGAAGGGTCAAGTAAAAGATGGGGCCGGAGCGTCGCGCGCCCTGCTTTAGCTCGACACGGCCGGTATGCATGGCGTCGGCCGCAAACAGCAGGGCAGGACCAGTAAGGAATACAAAGACTGCTCCTGTGTCATTTGCAAGGAAGAATGCCCCGCATGCGAGTGCCATGCAAGCAGCCCATGACAGCGACAACGCCCACGTATGGCGGCCCCCATTCTCGGGTACGGATTTAGCTTGGAAATACAACCAGGCAAAACTCAGCACATATAGCGGGACCAGCAGAATCGTAATGCTCAGCCCACCTACGCCCTTTTCCCGTATGCCTGCGAGCACCAACATAAGGTGTATCAACGGTGGTACAAAGCCGACGGCAAAGAATACCCAGCGCGGTGCCGCGCGCCGTCGATGCCAAGTGGATCCCAAGGGGGCTAAGATCGTTCCCAAGCGGCCATTGCGCCATGCGTGCAAAACACGTGCAGCAACGAGTAATTCAAATATCAATGGCAATACGACAAACCAGAACAAGGTATATTCCACTCGTCGCTCGCTGGCGGCGCCATAGGCGGCTTCCTGAAGCACTGACAATACGCGCAGCAATATCAGGCTTTCGGCCAAGGTAAGGAGAGCCAAACCCCAGAAGGGATAAGGAAGTGATGCCTGGCGAATAGTCCAGTACCGAATCACCGCGCGCAGGCTACAGGCGCCGCTGGCGAGCAGCAGCAGCGGCCAGACTGGCAGGCCTATCTCTGAAATTGTCAATAGTATATGACCGGCATTGGCGGAATCGCCAAGCGCCAAGGGTTCTCCACTGGAGACTTTGTCGATCACGCCGTTCGGGCTGGCGACATTGAACACCGCACGACCGAACCCCGAGCAACCCGCTTCGAACAGCTCGGTTCCAGTCCTGGCACGCTCGGCACTTACGACGGCACCCTTTCCGTTGACGGTTGCCATCGATGACAAAACATTAATCTTGAATTCTCCCGCCATGCTCAGATTCGCTGGCACATCGTGATAGCCGCTGATAGCGAAGTCCCCCCGGCTGCCACAGGTGTCCAGCACTGACACGGTCGACCGCATAGGGCTTTCCAGCATGACTTGCAGCACTCCGTCAGGACCACCTGCACTACGCAGGCTGAAGGCCCCCATCGACAGGAGTCGGCTTACGCCAACTTCAACACTGTACCCACCGAGGCCGATGTAGTGAAGAAACACATTAACCTTGGGCACGGTTTCAGGCGCGGTGACGTCCACTTGCAGTACTGTCAGGGTGAGTGGCACCTTCTCGCCGACAGGCAGGCGAGACGAAGGGGATGGAAGTATCGGCACACCGTTTGCCAGCACGACTAATTGCGTGATCGTGTTCTGGTTCGCTATCGACGCGATGAATCGTTCCGTGCCGCTACCCTGCAGAAACACGAAGGGGTGTACTCCATTGCGGAAATCGACTGCTTCGAGTGATCCACCAGTACAATTTGGACGACCAAAATTTTCCAAAGGAAAAATACGGTTACCTCCCCTGCTACGGGGAAGCTCGCAGGCTGGAGAGTGGGTGCCTCCTTGTGTAACTGTAAGCCTGCCACGATTATCGATTTTCCAGGTGAACGGCGAATTTGCGCAGGTTTGCGCCCCTTTCTCAGCAAGACAAAATTCTGCGCTATCGGGCAAGGCATGACGTACATAGCCATAAGCTTTCGATATCCCGTCACTTGCCTGGGCAGTAAACAAGCGACCATCGTGGAAAACACTGCTCAGTACAAGCATGCCCTGCTCGACGCTGGCAGTCCCGGGCGGCACGCCGGATACCCTGACCAGCGCGGACTCGGGCCGTATCGACACCGTGCCGTGCTCGTCGCCAAAATGCACTCCGCGTGCGCGGGGGAACGCCAGCCCATAGACAATGGCGCGGAAAGCACCTAGCACGCGAAATTCAGCATTTTCAATCTCTCCGACGTGATCGCGCACATGACTCCCCGCCAGCGTTCCAAAAGCACCAATCAATAAGATCGCGCTGGTGAAGCAGCAGGCGACTGGCATCCAGCGATAACGGGTGCCCAGCCACACCATTGTCAGGCAGCACAGGCACGAAAAGAAAAACGGGTTCATTCGTACTCCCGGTGGGCCCGCTGACCGCTCCAGAGTTTGATCGAGTGGGTCAACCGGCAACTGATCGTGAGTGAAAGCGAGCTTTCCGCGCCATATGTCTTTGCAATAACCCGAGACAGCCACCTATCCTGGGAAATTTTCGGCTGGCCTGACACGAAAAATCCACTGCTTTGGCTACCGTGGCGTTGCCGGCTGCCGCACTAGTCCGCGGGACCAGCAACAGTCGTCATTAATCTTTCCAGTAAGGGCTGATCCGCAAGACCAAAGCTGCACGCAATGTCAGGTAGCACCAAGTTAAATAAGCGAATGCGCCGGAAGCTAACCCCATAGCAACCATGATTGCTATGTGCAAAGGTTTAAACTTTGCACTTCCTGGATCGTTAATGGAGCCAAGGGAGGACAAAGCATTACGCTCACTGCTGCTGAGACTTGAATCTGCTGCCGCGTCCGCAATTGCATGCTTGATGGCATCGAGATAGGGACTAAAGGAAATGTCTGTTCGCTTGGCAGGATCGGCCCAGGTATCTGCATCGACCAAACGTGACCGCACCCACATCTGTTTCCCGAATGTCGAGTTGGCGGGACCTGCATCCCGCACCGTGCAGCGGCGATAATCGACGGACGATTCGCTTTCGGAAGTTCGCTGACCAGATGGATCAAACATTCCCAGCGTAACAAGGCAGGCAACTGCTTTGTCGGAAAAACTCTTGGTGGAAGACGAAACCTTCAGCAGGGCATCATGCCCGGCCTCCAATCCTAGCAGGCTCAGGCGCCTTTTTAGCTCCAATATCATTGCATTGTCGTCAGCCTTGCTGACCAAAGTCGCTGCGAGCATATGACGAGCCAGCTGATTGCGATCGACACCAATCTTGGCAAGCGCGTCCTCATTCAACGGTCGCGCCTTGCCACCCACATTAAATGCCTCCTCGAGTGCATTACCATAGCGTGCCATAGCGTCCTGCTCGTTAAAATCGACACGAAAGCCGGCGTGGGCCATTATCAACTGACGAGCCACTGTAGGGAGAACAAACTCATTCAACGACTGACTGTTCTTGAAGGTGTTGATCCGGGCGGCTTCGAACTCATTCAGCGCCGCCTGGATCCGGCTCACATAGTCGCCATCTTGCGGGGCGCGGTAATACTGCTCCAGGGCGGAAGCGTAGTGAAAAGCGCGTCGAGTAACAGTATCCGCCGAAGTAAACTCGGGCGGGCGGCCCTGCCCGCACCGCGGATTACTCCTGCATTTCGTAATTTCCCCGAATATCCTGGTAACTTCCCTGCCATTTTTCGAATTCGGATCTGGCATCAGCGCAACCAGGCCGTTCGGTTGTTGCGGCGGAGCAGCTACCAGAAAGTCCTCCTCTACTTGGAAAGTGTCCTTGTCTTTCCTCAACTGCCTTCTCACGACATCCCTCCAATCCGACGGGCGCTTCCAGAGTTCGCCGGCATCGAGGGCAAAACCTGCTGGCAACCCGGCTTGCCCGCGTATCTGTTCATCGATATTCAAGCGCTCGCTTTTCGCTACCTCTTCAGCGGACCGATAAGTAAACAGGCCGGCAACGGCGATAATTAGCAAAATAGGCCCAGCCGCCAATATCACACGACAAGCCCGCGAATACCTGTGCGAAAAGTCGAATTCGGCTTGCTTACTGATTTTAACTAAACTCATCAGCCACTGATCTATTCTACGCAGCAGTCCCTGCCCCTCGAGCGGATTCATTACCGCATTATCGAGCATCCTGAACATCGCAGGATCCTCTTGAGCAAGCACTGCCTTGCGCATTTTCCAGATAATATGGAACATGCGCGTAACGCCGAAGGAGTCGTTCGATGCCTCTGTCGTTCCTATTTGCCCCTCATGACTGCAGACATGGCCGGCTGCATAGAACATGGGCTTTGCCCCGAGTACGGCCCTGAAGAGGGATTGGGACATTCCAGCGAGCGCTTGAAGTGAACTGCGTTCGCGAGGAATAGCGATGTCGCGCAGATTTACCCAGCATGGCAGCCGATCGGCCTTTGACACTGCAAAATAGACTGGCTTAAATCCCGTTGCCTGCTGGACCAGCGCGACAACCGGATCTTCTATGCCAAACTCGTGATCGCCTCCCGGCGGGCTCGAACCGGCTATTGCTGATCCATCCACGGCCTGGCGGACCGCTTCCTGATCGGTATGCGCCGGTTCATCGATTTTGAGTTGCGTGCGGATATAACTGAAAAATCTGATATAAATACTTTCCGGGCTGATGCCGCCGCGGCGCCCCGCGCCTACGACATATTGCGTGTGCCAAGGATCCTCGCCGGTCGTCCGGGCGCCGCCTTTAGGCGCCGGCAGTGCACCAGCCGACATATAAATGATAATCGCATCCATTGCCTCAAGGGCAGCGGGATAGACTTCGGAGAGCGGCTCGCCCGCCATGTGCGCATTAAAATCTTCTCCAGGCAGATCGATGACCATAAAATGTGCGGTCTTGTCGAACGCGAACTGCGTTTCGGTCGATGTATAACTACCGCGTCGTGTGCCTTCGGTAGCCCCACCTTGTAGACCCGTTTGCTCAGGCGAATTTCCCCGTACCAGTCTTTTATTCAGAAAAGTCTTGCCATGGGCGGGAAGCCCAAATACCACCACGACAGTGCCACCTGAATAATTTTCCCGGAATTCCTTGATTCTCCTTGCCAGCTCTTGCGCAGCACGCTGGGTCGCGCTGAGCTCTCCATCTGCTTCAGGCGCGCTATGCAGGTATGGCGGCGCAGCATCGTGCGCCATCTGTTTCATGGCGTTCTGCTGTTCATCAGCATCGCGGATAGACGCGTCCTCGTCCACTGGCTCACCTCCCTCGGTTGGCCTTTGCGATGGCGGCGCCGCGTAATACTGAGGATTGCGCGTTTCGCAATTGGGGCAAAACTCGTAAGACACAGGATATTTGCATCCACAATCGCCGCAAGTAACCGAGTCACCCTGGCTCGGCACTGCAATATCGATTACCATTTTGTCCCCCGCTTTGGCAAACCTGGCACCGATTGATTGGAGCGGCGTTGGCCCACGAAATCAAACAGTGCGAGCAAGGTGCGTTGTGCGGGCGTGATATCGACCGTCTTCGACAGTCGTGCCTTGCGCAACGCCGTCTGTAGCACGCCCCAGAGGCCTAGATGGCGCAATTCATCGAATACCGTTACCACGAATATCGCCGCCGCACGCCGGTCGCCGCTGTACTGCCGTAAAAGCGCCGGTCCGAACCAGGACAGAAAAAGCATGGGATTCGACGCCGTGTCCAATACCATTCGCGAAAACAACCGGGGGGACTGGACGATGCGCCGATGTCCGATCAGAATGACGTCCGAGATCTCTGCCGGCAAGCGCTCCGGATCCTGCATGCCCCTGGTTAAAATCCGGCATACGGCATGGCTCGCGCCGTCGGCAACCAATTCGCCACGCTCGAATTCGTCCAGTGCGCTTTGCAGCAAATCCTGCAGCGCGATGGCATGCCGTGCCTCTACCCACGTACTGAACAGCGTTGGGTGATGTGGATGCAGATATTGGTCGAGTAATATATTGCGCAACGCCGGGCTGATTTCGCTGGCGAGGTTGCCAACTGAACCAGGTAGTTCGGTTAGAAGACGTGCCAGGTGCCGGATCAGTAGTTCGGGATTCGTCAGGTGCAATGCTTGCAGGATGTCGGCATGCGCGAGCAGCTTCCAAGGGAGCAGCGATGGCACTCCCGCCTCGGTCAATTCGACCTGATCCTGTAATAAGCGCACGACCCATTCCAGGCGCGGTGTCAGCTGCAGATTTGTAACGCAAGCGATCATTGCCTCCTGCAGCGCATTGCGGCTCTGGGGATCGTAGCTGAGCACCTGGAAAATCCTGGCCAGCCGCATACTCACCGGAGGACGAATGGCAACAACTCGTCCAAGCAAGCTGCGCAGTGCATTTGCGTCATCGCGCGGATCGATATCGGCAATTATGGCGGAATCGAGCAGCGTCCCCATCGCCACCCACTGCTCGGCTTTCCTATAGGACGGCAGTTCTCTGGTCGATGCCGGTCCAAGCCGGAATACCGAAAAATACGTCTCTTCAGGTGCTGACCGGGACGCAAAGCGAGGCATGGCCGGGCTACTGAAAACTGCCGGGCAAACGGCAAACAGCAGCAGGGCTGTGCCTATTTCGTCGCGAGGCGATGCTTGTACATCGTTGGATGTGATCTGTCCCCTGCGCTCGTCCATCAATTGAGCGAGTAGCGATGTCAATGGCGAACCGATCCGCGCAAAGAAGCTTGCGATGTCATCAATATCGGGGCAGGTAACATTATTGTGGTGGCCCCAAGCGGCGGCGGCACCGATCTGTGCCGGTGCCTCGGGTATCAGATTCAGCAACGGGCGCATATCGCATCCCCACGTCATCTCGGCCCGCCTCACCACCAGTGCCTGGGCAGTTGCAGCGGCACCGCGCTCCCCGCCAGCTTGCGGTGTCACGCGGATCAGTGCGCAGTACAGTTGATCGATCCCAACCCAATACCAGTGTTCGGTAAAATGCTCCCGAGAACGGTCACACCAGTTCACTAGCCCTAGGCCAACCGAGGTAGGAAGCTGGCCATCCCGGCACGCGATCAGACCAAAATCTCCGCCAGCGTTACGCCATCCTAAATCGACACGTTGTGCTGAGACGTGGCCCATGGTTTTACTGACCAGTGGAAGCCGAAGCGGAATCGCCCACGCACTGGGTTAGCAAAAGCTCGATGTAGTCTTGCCATAGGGCTTGATCGGATTTTTCCGGCATCGAAATCTGATCCGCTCCTCTCAAGCATCCAGCTTCGTGCGTCCTCAGTATTTTAACGGCAGGTTCAGCAGACTTTCCGTCAACTGCAATAGCAGGCGAGGAACCTGAGGTCTCATTCGCCAGCAATTGCAACAGCCCGCTAACAATTTCACGCCGTGGCGCATCGTTTTTAATCCGCACCAGTGCTTTAGACAGTTCCGCCGACGTTCTGATGGGGGACTTCACGCCCTTTGGTGAATGAATATTTGACAGGCAATTTGCGAAGGAAATGGCTTTGCTGGAGGAACTGCAGGCGCTCAATTTCACACCTGCGTCCATTATTTTTGTTAGCGAAATTTTGTTGATCGGCTTCAGGGAATCAACGGATTTTTTATCTATTGTGGGAGCAGGCTTATCTCTTGACGGTACTTCAGGTAATGGCGTCGCAAGCTGATCAGCTTGTTTTTCTTTCACGGGAGGAGCCATTTCTGCTTGCGCTGGCGGCCTGCCAGGTACCGCCGCTTGATCTGTTATGTTCGCCCTTATCCATATGTACATGGGTAATACGAAAAGAACCCCGGTAAGAAGAGCACACAACAATGCCGTCGTACACTGGTCCAGGAACGTGTCGAGAGAGCCCTTTGCTTTCACGTTCTCCGTCGCTGGCCTGGGATGTGGGATGCTCTTGTTCTCGAGCGAAGGAGCAGCTACCCCGCGGAATCTCGCTGCCTCGCCAATCTGGTCGATCTTCCCTGACTGTCTGTTGAGGATATTGATCAGAATGTCGGTTCTTTCCAACAGCATATCGACATCTCGATCGAGGCTTTCCGATACCGATGGGCCTTGCAGGAGCTTTTTCAACTCCAGAATTGCAGCCGCCTGCTCGGCGACGCTACTAGCAAGACCCTTCGCCAGCCGCGCATGGCTTTCGCTTGCCATCGCGATTTTGGCAATGTCGGCCTTCAGATCCTGGAGATTTGCTGCGGATGCGGCCCCAATGCGGTCCGCTATTTTTTCTGGAAGGGAAGCACCTGCCCCCCTGCTCGCATGCTCTACAACAAGATCAGCGAATTCCTGGATGAGCCAATCATCGGCGCCACCCCTCACTGTTTGCGCTTTGGAATCCATACATATCTCTCCTGGGAAAAAACACGCGGAAAGCCAAAGCGTCACTGGGTGTAGTGACCGGTACGATATTCGGTATCGATTCATATTAAACGTCGGCGACGTACCCTGCAAGGCTGCAAATCTCGCGGTACATAATCTGCAACACCGCCATGGGAAAATGCAGGGCTACCAGTTTAAGCAAAGTTCTCCTTAAGACATATTTTAGTGAGTCAATAAGTTATTCATTGCAACCACAATTATTTCCCTCACACGCCAGCATTGAAGCAGTATTTCCTTACTGATGCATTGAGCTGCCCGATCGCCCTCTAGTTGCCGTGAGATGGACTGTATGCAACATCGGAGGCTAACTTTTTTTGCTCATCGAAGTAAACTTTAACGGCGTACTTCTCAGATGGCAGAGCAACCACAATCATCGTGGCACGGCCGGCCTCTAACAGCTGCCAGCGGCACCGGTTAGATAAGCTTAAGCCAGGCTGGTCCGCCATAGTGGAGCATAATAATGATGTCGAACCAGCTCCTCTGGAAAGCATGGGATCGGCAAGATTACGCGTGTAGCCGTTGAGCAGGATTGTCGAACATGGCATGAGCAAGGCGTCAAACCCAGAATACTGGACCTGCGCATTGTCTGTAGCTTCAGGAACGTTCGCGTTCAGGTCAGCCGCTTTGCGGGCATCACCGCCCTCGAGCAATTCACTCACTGTCAACAGCGCATGGGGACGCATCATATGCACAGACTTACTCCGCGAAGGTGCCCAGTGCACAACGAACGCTGGACCTGGCGGTCAACCGACCGGCAATACCGCAAACTGCCTCGACAGGTCTCACCCGAGCTACGCTGGTTTCGACAGACAAATCGCGGCGCGGCCGGTGACATTTCCTTGTTTTGCCGCCCTGCGGACGATGCCACTTCGTGCATTGAAGCGCCGGTGTACCGGTTTTCAATCGCTGCGCTGTATCAGTGCTGTGGTCTGAGTTACCTCGTTTTGCACGCCTTCCTCCTGGCCATGGCCATGCTTGCAACCGGCTGCACCGAATCGCCTCCACGGTACGCCGGCACAGGGTACGACGTGGTGCTGCTCGCCGGGCAGTCGAACATGTCGGGCCGCGGCCTGGGTGCGGACCCGATGGCGGATACGCCGGCCGATGCGCGCCTGCTTGCATGGGATGCGCGGGCCAATACATTGCGCCTCGCGCGCGACCCGCTGCCGCACCAGGACCTTGGCGAACGCCCGGTCCGGATCGGGCCCGGTATCTCGTTCGGCCACGCCTACCTGGCGCGCGGCGGCGCCGGCCGGCAACTGGTGCTGGTACCCGCCGCGTATGGCGGCACGGGTTTCACCGACAAGGCCGGCAGCTGGCGCGTCACCGGTGCGGCTGTTTCGCCGCTGGTGACCGAGGCGGTGGCGCGCGCCAATGCGGCGATGCGTGCGGCGCACGCCCGCGGTGCGCCTGCGCGTTTCGTTGCCATTCTCTGGCACCAGGGGGAAACGGACGGCGGTACCCGCATGGCCCCGGAGGCCTACGCCGCCGAACTGGTGGCGCTTGCCGGCTACCTGCGCAGCCACATCGACGGCGCCGGACCGTCGACGCCATTCATCGTCGGCCAGTATGTGCCGGCCTTTCTGGCGGGAAGTCCTTCGCTGCAGCGGATTGCCGGCATCAATCGCAATCTCCCCGCCACGCTGGCGCGCAGTGCCTGCGTCGGCAGCGCGGGCCTGTCCGGCAATGGCCCGTCCGACACCATCCACTTCGACGCCGCTTCGCAGCGCGTCCTCGGCGGCCGCTACGCCGCTGCACTCGACGCACTGGAGCGCCACGACACGTCCGCGCCGTGCGATTGGCGCCTGGAGGAGCCGCGCACCGGACATCAGGTGCCTTGAATCGAACGATCGTGTGTCCTGTTCCAGGCCGACAACGGTTCCACGGAAGGGTTTGCCATGGCCAGGCGGGTATACTTCGCTGCCATTCATAAAATGCCGACAGCCGGCCCTGCCCGATGCCACAAGGATCCACGCGTAAAAAGGCCCTGTATGCGCTGATCCTGCTGGCTGCGCTGGGACAGGCCGTGCTATTGCCCTGGCTCGCATGGAAGGAAGCACAGCGCCAGGCATTCGATGCGGAAGCCGAGCTGGCGCTGGCTTTCGCGCGCGACGTACGGTACCGCGCAGACCAGATCGTGCGCCAGGTCGACAATGGCATTGCATTGCTGGTCCGGTCGGGCTACCCGCCCTGCTCCGACCAGGCCCGTGCGCTGATGCGCGAAGTCGACCTGACATCCACGCATCTCCAGGCCATCGGCTATAGCCGCGATGGCGTCATGGTCTGTTCTTCGCTTGGCGACGCGGCCATCGAACTGGGTAGCAATTCCTTCGTGACCGGGAAGGGTACGAGACTGTTCCTGAACGTCCCGGTGGGCAGCCGTACCGGCAGCGCGCTGATGGCGGTCGAGCGGCAAGGATTCACGGCCCTGGTTCACCGCAGCTTGCCGCTCGATACCTGGACCGCCGTCAGCGGTGTTTCCGTTGCGGTGATGCAGCTGGACCGGCCCAGGGATGGCCGGCCGATCGTCTCGCGCGGCCATGTCGATCCTGCCTGGGTTGCTCGTCTCGGCCACCGCCGCGAGACCGCGTTCGCGGATGACCGCTACGTGGTCGCCATCGTGCGCTCGCCGCTCGTGCCGTCCGTGGCCGTCGCCGCCCTGCCGCTGTCGCGCATCGCGGCACGCGCCGAGTCCATCGCCATCCGCCTGGTGCCTGCCGGGCTGGCCGCCGGCATAGCCGTCGCGGTGGCAATCATGGCGTTTGCACGGCGGCAGATGTCCGTCGCGGCGGCGCTGCGCCATGGTCTGGCGCATCATGCATTTATCCTTGCCTACCAGCCCATTGTCGATCTCCGCACGGGCAGGTGCATCGGCGCGGAAGCATTGTTGCGAATGCGCAGGGATAGCGGAGAACTCATCGGCCCGGACCTGTTCATTCCCATTGCCGAGCAGACCGGCCTGATCACCCGCATGACGGAGCGGGTATTCGAACTAGTCGAGCAAGATGCCGGGCATTTCCTGGCGCGGCATCCGGACTTCCATATCGCATTGAATATCTCGGCCGCGGACCTGCGCTCGGCGTCGCTGCTGCCGTCGATCGACCGCCTGCTTCAACGCACCGGTGCCAGGCCGGCGAATCTCATTGTCGAGATCACGGAAAGGGGATTCGTCGATCCCGCCACCGCGCGGCGCGCGCTGGCCGCGCTGCGCGAACGGGGCATCGCCATCGCCATCGACGATTTCGGCACGGGTTACTCGAGCCTGTCGTACCTCGAATCGCTGGACGTGGACCTGCTCAAGATCGACCGCTCCTTCATCGAGACGATCGGCACGGGCGCGCCGACCAGCCAGGTCGTCGGCCACATCATCGCCATGGCGCGCACCATAGGCTTGCGGATGATCGCCGAGGGGATCGAAACGCGCGAGCAGGCTGAATTCGTCCGCCGGCAAGGCGTCGAATATGCCCAGGGCTGGTTGTTCGGAAAGCCGGTGGAGTTCAGGACAATCGAACAGCTCTGCGCCATCGAGGCTGCACGGCCCCCGGGCGAGATGTCCGATGAATGAGCGCGAAGAAGCCGATGAGGACCGCGCCGCCATCTGGCAGGCGGCATATTGTGCAGCACCGCACCGAGCCAGTGCGGGGACGTACGTATCGTCGTGTATCCTTCAAACGAAAGATACGCCATGGCGACCGACTTCGACCGTACCGACCATCAACACCGTCCTCCGTTGGGGACGACCCGTGCTTCCACCAGCAAACCCCTGATCGTGACGCCGACGTTCGTCAGCCGCGTCGACGATACGGCGCGTGGCGAACGGCCGCAGGATGCGGGTGCCTCCAGAAGCCGCCACGGCAACGAAGTGCACTTCCCCAACTGGCGTCCCCATGCGTTGGCGCTGGAGGGCAACCCCAACCTGGCATTCGAGCACTGGGACGAATACTGGCGCAAGGTCCACGGACCCAAGTTCGCGTGGGACGAACCGGGCAGTTCGTCGGCGGCCGTGCTGCGCTACGACCAGGTGCACCGCGTGGCGTCCGGTCCCTCCTCCTTCTTCCCGCCGCCATACCGTGCCATGCTCGCCGAAGACGGGCGGCTGCCGTCCGATCCGGAGAAGCGCGTTCCCGCCTACGCACGCCCGCGCTGGGACGGCTTCGCCTATATCGCTTACGCCGACGAGGCGGACCTCGAGCAGACGCTGGGCCAGGAGAAGTTCGGCAAACGCGTCATCGCGGACGAGCAGGTGGCTTTTCGCATGGTCACGCGCGAGATCACGCGCGAATACATCCTGATTCCCAGCGCGCGCCACCGCGATCCGGTCAGCCTCGTCATGATCCACCTGCGCGCACCCGGCATGTCGCGCGAGGCGTTCCAGCAGCGTTTGCTGGGCGAGCATGCCCGGCTTGTCATGGCGCAGCCGTCCACCCGCGAACTGGTGCTGCGTTATGCCCAGTTGCACAACATCGGCTCGACCCAGCAGGATCCCGAGGGCAGCCGGATCGATGCGGTCTCGGTACTGTCGTTCGCCTCGCTCAACGATGTCGAGGATTTCCTGGTCGGTGCGGACTACCCGGCCATCGCTGCTTCGCTCGACGCGCTGCAGGGCGAAGGCTCGGAATGGTGGACCGGCATTAACTACGGTGTCATCAACCGGCTGGGGCCGGAAGTGGCCAGCGAACTGCCGTTGTAGTCCGCCTCGACGCGTGGCAGGTCTGATGGAGCGCAATGGGCGCCGCGTGCGGCGCCCATTGCGCCTGCCTGCTCTCTGTCTGTGCTGTTGTTGCAACTTCACAAAAAAATTCCCTTGTGACACAGTAAATATCAAGAAGCAATGTAATAATATCGGCTAACACACGCTTTCTGTATTTTTTGCATAGCTTCTTGGGATTAATGCAATGTTCGACGTTCTTGATAAACCGCCAGCCACCAGGGCAAGCGCTGACATGCTTCAGGTCGCACATGTGCGAGCCCGTTTGCTGTCCGCAGGCATCGCGAGCGCGTCGCCTTCGCTGGCATGATCGACCCAGCGATGATTCAAACCGAAGCCGGTGTTCCCCCTAACGCCAACGTCGTCCGTACCGCTGTCCCGGTTAGCGACAGAAGGAGCGGGATCTTCCTCGCGAACCCGCCCGTCGACGTACCGGGCTCGACGCGGGCAGGAGAAAGCCCTGCTCCGGAGAGTACGACCAGCGCCCAATCCACGGCTTGCAGGCGGCAGTCAGAAAAGAAAACCATGCACGAGCTTCGCCAGGATGCGTTGATGGCGCAGAGGGTGGAGACGGGATTGATCTTCATGGAGATGCTCGGCATCGACGACGCCCTCGCCTACTGGCGGACATCGGAAGTGCCCGAGGCGATCATCGACCGCCTGATCAATGGCAACCGGAACGGCAAGGCGCCCGTCCAGCAGCGCTCCGCACCGTGTTCCGAAGAACTGCACACGGATGCGCGGATCACCCTGTTCTACAGCAATACCGGCCGCCGCCGGGACGTGATCGGCGCGGCCGTCGTGCAGGCTGCGCTTGCCGTGTTCCAGGAACTCGGTCGCGAGCGTGCCGAACAGATGCTGCGCCGCGAAGGCCTTGGCGAGGCGGTCATCAGCCGGGTACTGGCGCCGCACGGCGAAGGACGGCGCAGCGCGTGAGCTAGCCGCGACTGCGGGCGCGGGACAAGACTCTTACCCGATCAGCGTACGCAATTCGCCGCGCGCGATTTCCGCCAGCGTGCGCAGCAGCAGGCCGGCGATGACGACGGTGGCAATACCGAGCATCAGCATGGCGATACCGTTGGTGTACACATCCTGCGCGTGGCCGGCGTAGCGCAGCGTTGCGGTTGCCGAGGCGGCCAGCGGGAAGCTGACGGCCCACCAGGACACTCGAAAAGGCGAGCAGCGCGGCAGGTTGCGCAAGCGGCCCAGCAGCACCGCCAGCATGAACAGCATCAGCATGTAGAGTGCCGTGGCGAATTCGTCGACGCGCCCGGTGGTGCTCGCATAGGAAGAGAATCCCACCGCGAACGGAGCCACCATGATCATCAGCGATGGGCGCAGCGGCTCCGGCATCGGCTCCTGGAACATCAGGCGCGACAGGATCAGCGTCAGCAGCGGCAACGCGAAGAACAGTCCTACCCCCAGCGCGAACATGGCCACGCCGTGGAGACCTGGCCAATGCAATGCCGGCAAGGCCAGCGGGACATCGAGCATGCCGACCACGGGAACGATCCACGCCGGCGTCGCGTGAACAGGCTCCTGCGCGCCGCGCATCCAGCGGCTGACGATGAACCAGGCGAATACGGTCATGCCGACCGCGCCTGCCGCCCAGAGTGCCCGGGCCAGCGGCAGGCTGGCGTCGGCCAGCAGCATCGGCAACAGCAGGACACTGATCAGGGGCGTGCCGAACATATTGCCCGCAACGGGATGATTGAATTCGGCCTGCACGGCACCGAACGCCGTCAGCGCCTTGATGCCATAAGCGGCGGTCACGGCGACAAACGCCAGCATGGCAAGCCAACCGAGGCCGATGCCGATCCAGGCCGGCGCGCCAAGCTGCGCATGCGCGGAGCGCCAGGCCAGCGCAAGTCCGGCCAGCCCCATGACCGCGCCGAACAGGGCAACCGGCAAGGCCGTGACGCTGCTGCCCCCAGCCGCAGCGGTGGAAGGCGCAAGCTGCGCGCCGGTGCTCGTCGTCATGGTGATCTCTCCTGTGCGTAAGCCGGACCAGCCGGTATCGCCCGCAGCGTAGTCCTTGCGGCATTCGATCGCCTCCTCCGAACGGGAGGGAGGTATCGGCATTCCGAGGCCGAGGCCGCAGGATGTCCTGAATTGCGTTAACCACGTCCCACGCGCACGTTTCCGGCGGCCCAGAATGGCAGTCATTCACTCAACTGAACCGAAAGGAACATCATGAAAACCAGCGGCAATACGATCTTCATCACGGGCGGCACCTCGGGCATCGGCCGCGGCATCGCGGAAGCCTTCCACCGCCAGGGCAACCAGGTCATCATCAGCGGGCGCCGCAAGGGGCTGCTCGATGAAGTGACCAGGGCGAATCCCGGCATGCATGGCGTGGAACTGGATATCCAGGATCCGCAGCAGATCAAGGCCGCGGCCGCGCAGCTGGTACGCGATTTTCCGGACCTGAATGTGTTGTTCAACAACGCCGGCATCATGCCGTTCGACGACGCCGCCGGCACCATCGACGACGAGACCGCTGTCGCCACCGTGGCGACGAATCTGCTGGGTCCCGTGCGCATGACCTCCGCCCTGCTGCCGCACCTGAAGACCCGGGACGACGCGGCGGTGATCCACAATTCCTCGGTACTGGCCTTTGTTCCGCTGGCCAGCACCGCCGTGTATTCGGCCACCAAGGCCGCCATGCACTCCTATGCGCTGTCCCAGCGCTTCATGCTGGCGGGCAGCGGCGTGCGCGTGATCGAGATTTCGCCGCCGTGGGTCGATACGGACCTGGTCTACAAGAGCGGCGATGCCCGCGCCATGCCACTACCCGACTTCGTCGCCGCCACCATGGCTGGCCTGGCGGACGGCAGGGATGAAGTCTATGTGGACGGCATCCAGGCGTTGCGCGACAACCCCGGCTCGGGCGAGCACGCGTTCGTGAACGCCTTCAACCAGTCGCTGAAGGACAATCCGATCCCTGTCGGGCACTGAGCAATGCGTGCCGTGCCGCCCATGCGGCACGGCACCGCGCTCACAGGGCCTCGCCCGCTTCGTACAGGCTACCGAATACCCAGGATACGGACTACCCCATGATTCGTACCATCGGCATCTTCGTGTTTCCCGGCTTTTCGACGATCGACCTGGCCGTGATGACGGTCTTCGAAATCGCCAACCGCCAGCCTGGCGGGCCATACTACCGGCTGGAACTGCTGTCCGACCGCGACGGCATCGTCGCCAGCGGCGCCGGCGCCATGGTGCATGCGCGTGCCTGGCGCGAGAGCGACCGCACCTTCGATACCATCCTCCTGCTCAGCACCCACCAGCCGATGCCGGGCGATGCCGATATCGTTGCATCGCTCCGGCATGCCGGTGCTGCCGCGCGGCGCACCGGCACTGTGTGCAGCGGCATGCGCCTGATGGCCGCCACCGGCCTGCTGGACGGCCGGCGCGTCACCACGCACTGGTCGCGCACCGGCGACCTGCAGGCCAAGTTTCCCAAGCTGAAGGTGCAGCCCGACCAGATCCATGTCCGCGACGGGAACCACTGGAGCTGTTCCGGCATGACCGCCTCTGTCGACATGGCACTCGCCATGGTGGAGGAGGACCTCGGCCCCGGGATCGCGCTGACAGTGGCGCGCGTCATGGTCGTGTACCACTGGCGCAGCGGGGCCCACACCCAGGCCTCGACCTTGCTCGACATGGCGCCGAAGACAAGCCGCATCCAAGCCGCACTCACCTACGCGCGCCAGAACCTGCGCCGGCCGCTGACGGTCGACACGCTGGCCGAGCATGCGGGCCTGAGCCGGCGCCACTTCACGCGCCTGTTCCGCGCTGAAACGGGCCAGTCGCCGGCCCGGGCGATCGAGGAGCTGCGCGCCGAGGCCGCCCGCGCGCTGCTCGAAGGCGGGACGCTGTCGCTCGAGGCGATCGCCCGCGAGACGGGCTTCAACGGTGCGGAACAGATGCGCCAGGCGCTGTTCCGCGTCTTTGGGCAAACGCCACAGGCACTGCGCCGCCGCGCCTGAACGCTTTTTCCGCCCCTCGCCAAAGGGAGAGGGACGATGGCCCGAATCAGGGCTTTTCCGGCCCATGGCAAGAGCGGCCCGTTCCTATAATCGGCTTCATCTCGTCAACCGGAGTCCGACATGACCCATGAAGCCACGCCTGCGCCGCGTATCGCGCAGTCCAGCCACATCCGCGGAGGGCGCTGACCATGGCGCCCCCGAACTCCTCCCGTCGCCTGTTCCTGAAGGCCGGCGCCGCC
The DNA here is from genome assembly GCF_014192225.1 of Pseudoduganella umbonata. GTDB lineage: Bacteria > Pseudomonadota > Gammaproteobacteria > Burkholderiales > Burkholderiaceae_D > Rugamonas > Rugamonas umbonata. The sequence continues at coordinate 392,847 of NZ_JACHXS010000003.1, forward strand.
GCCACGGGCGGTCTGCTGCTGCAGGTCGCCATCCCGGGCGCCCTGGCGCGCGCACTGCCAGCCGGCACCGCGTTCAGCCCCAACGCCTTCATCCGCATCGGCGCCGACGGCAAGGTCATGCTGACCATGCCCTATGTCGAAATGGGCCAGGGTACCTATACATCGATCCCGATGCTGATCGCCGAGGAACTCGAAATCGACCTTGCGCAGATCGTGCTTGAACACGCGCCCGCCGACGCCGCGAAGTACGCCAACCCCGCGCTGGGCGGCCAGATGACGGGTGGCTCGACGACGATGCGCGCCGCCTGGATGCCGATGCGCCAGGCCGGCGCTGCGGCGCGCATCCTGCTGGTGCGCGCAGCGGCGAACCAGTGGCGGGTCGATCCCGCCAGCTGCAGCGCCGAGCGCGGTGCCGTGATCCATGCGGCGAGCGGCCGCAGGCTGCGCTACGGCCAGCTGGCCGAAGCCGCGGGCCGCCTGCCGGCGCCGGCCGGGAAGGACATCGTGCTGAAGGAGCCTGGCCGGTTCCGCCTGATCGGCACCGCGGCAAAGCGCCTGGACACCGCCGCCAAGCTCGATGGTTCGGCGCGCTATGGCATCGACGTGGTCGTGCCCGGCATGAAGGTCGCGGCGCTGGCGATCTCGCCGGTCGCCGGCGGTCGCGTGGCCAGCCTCGACCAGGCCGCAGCACTGAAGATCCGCGGCGTGCGCCAGGTCGTGCGCCTGGACGATTGCGCCGCCGTGGTGGCCGACAACATGGGCGCCGCCAACAAGGGCATCGCCGCGCTGGCGCTGCAATGGGAAGACGGCCCCAGTGCCGCTCTCACCACGGCGGCGATCGTGGCGGACATGGCCCAGGCGTCGCAGGGCGCCGGCGCGCAGGTGCGGTCGGAGAACGATCCCGAAGGGGCGCTACGCGGCGCCGCGCGCGTGCTGGAGGCAATCTATGAACTGCCCTTCCTCGCCCATGCGCCGATGGAGCCGGTGAACTGCACCGTGCACGTGCGCGCCGACGGCTGCGACGTGTGGACGGGCACGCAGATCATGGGCGCGGCCCACGCCGTGGCGGCCCACGCCGCCGGGCTGCCGCTGGAGCGCGTAACGGTGCACAACTTCCTGCTGGGCGGCGCCTTCGGCCGGCGCCTGGAGGTGGACATGATCGAACGCGCCGTGCGCATCGGCAAGGAGGTGCCGCACCCGGTCAAGGTGATATGGAGCCGCGAGCAGGATATCCAGCACGACATGTTCCGCCCTTACTTCTACGACCGGCTGCGTGCCGGCCTCGATGCGGCGGGCAAGCCCCTTGCCTGGACCCACCACATCACCGGTTCCTCGGTGCTGGGCCGCTTCATGCCGGCCGCCTTCAACAACGGCTTCGACTCGGAAACGGTCGATGGCGCGGACGCGCCTCCGTACGCCTTCCCGGCGATCGGCGTGTCCTACGTGCGCCACGAGCCGCAGGGCGTGGCCACCGCATTCTGGCGCGGCGTCGGCCCGGCCCACAACGTGTTCGTGGTGGAGAGCTTCATCGACGAGCTGGCCGACGCGGCCGGCACCGACCCGCTGCGTTACCGGCTCGACCTGCTCGGGCACAATCCGCGCGCCCGCAAGGTGCTGGAACTGGCAGCCGAAAAAGCCGGTTGGGAAGGCCCGAGCGCAGGCAAGGCGGGCCGCGGCCTGGCCGTCCAGTTCGCGTTCGGCACCTACATGGCGATGGTGGCCGACGTCGTGGCCGGCCCGGAGGGCGAGCTGCGCGTGGTGCGCGTCGTCTGCGCGCTCGACTGCGGTGTGGTGATCAACCCCGACACCGTGCGCGCCCAGGTCGAAAGCGCGGTCGTGTTCGGCGTCAGCGCCGCGCTGTACGGCGATGTGACGATCAAGGATGGCCGTGTCGAACAAAGCAACTTCCACGACTACCGCGTGCTGCGCATGCACGAGGCGCCCGTCGTGGAAACCCATATCGTGCCAAGCGGCGAGACGCCTGGAGGCATGGGCGAGCCGGGCACGGCCTGCGTGATGCCTGCCGTCGCCAACGCCGTGCATGCGCTGGCCGGCAAGAGAATCCGCAAGATGCCCATCGGCGCCACCCTCCCCGCCCGAACCTGAAGGAACCCCATGAAACTGAACATCAACGGCAAGCTGCACGACATCGGCGCCGACGGCGATACCCCGCTGCTGTGGGTGCTGCGCGACGAGCTGCACATGAACGGCACCAAGTTCGGCTGCGGCATGTCGCTTTGCGGCGCCTGCACGGTGCACATCGATGGCCAGCCCACGCGCGCCTGCGTGATGCCGGCCGCGGCCGCCATCGGCAAGAAGATCACCACCATCGAGGCGATCGGCAAGCAGCCGGTGGGCCTGCGCGTGCGAAAGGCCTGGGCCGCCCTCGACGTGCCGCAATGCGGCTACTGCCAGTCCGGCCAGATCATGGCTGCCGCCGCCCTGCTGCGCGAGACACCGCACCCGAGCGACAAGGAGATCGACGAGGCGATGGCCGGCAATATCTGCCGCTGCGGCACCTACCAGCGCATCCGCCTGGCCATCCACAAGGCGGCCCGCGATGCGTAAGCCATGCTTCCATCCGCTGGCGGCGCTGGCCGGCCTGCTGGCGCTGGGCTGGTCTTGCGCGGCCGGCGCCGCCGACGCCAAGGCGGCTCTTTTCGACCCGGTTGCCAGCGTGGTGATGGGGCCGCGCTGCCTGAACTGCCACCAGGTCGGGGCGCCGCGCCAGAAGGACATGGGCGTGCTGCATGCCCAGCAGGTCGTGCGCGGCAAGGACGGCCATGGCTCCGCCGCGCTGCGTTGCCAGGCCTGCCACCAGGCCGCGAACACGGCCGACGGCAAGGTGCCCGGCGTGCCGGACTGGCACCTGGCCCCGCTCTCGATGAACTGGCAGGGCCTGGACAAGCAGGGCATCTGCCGGCAGCTGCGCGACCCGGCCCGCAATGGCAACCGCAAGACGCCGCGCGAAGTGGTCGAGCACATGGAAACCGACCCGCTGGTGCTGTGGGCCTGGAATCCCGGCGCCAACCGCAGCAAGCCGGCGCTGTCGCACGAGCAATTCGTGCGCGCCCTGAAGACCTGGGCCGATGCCGGCCTGCCCTGCCCCGACTGACCCACCTTAGCCTGAAGAGGACACCATGAACGAGATCGTACAACTGATGCTGGAAGCGCACGGCGGCCAGCCGCGCTGGAACGGGTTTTCGACCCTGCAAGCCCACCTGACCCAGGGCGGCATCCTGTGGCCGCTGAAAGGCAAGGGCGGCATGCTCGACGAAGTGGACGTCACCATCGACCTGCACCGCCAGTGGACGTCGCATGCGCCGTTCGGCGCGGCCGGGCGGCGCACGTCCGTGACGCCGCAGCGCGCCGCGATCGAGGCGGCCGATGGCAGCGTCATTGAAGAACTCCTGGCGCCACGCGCTTCCTTCGGCGGATTTGGCCTGGAAACCCCGTGGAGCGACCTGCAGCTGGCTTACTTCGTCGGCTACGCGATGTGGAATTACCTGACCCTGCCGTTCGCCTTCGTGCAGCCGGGCTTCGAATTCGAACAGCTCGACGACTGGCGCGAGAATGGCGAAACGTGGCACCGCCTGCGCGTGCTCTACCCGGCCGCCGTGGCCACGCACAACGCCACGCAGACGTTCTACGTGTCGCCTGCCGGCCAGCTGCGCCGCCACGACTACGACGTGGACATCAACGGCGGCACCCCGGCCGTGCACTACTTCCACGATTACACGACCGTGCAGGGTATCGCGCTGCCGACGCGCCACCTGATCTACGTGCGCGACGCGGACCTGGGCCACCAGCCGGAACCGCTGGTGGTGTCCATCGTCGTGAGCAAAGCGCGCTTCAGCTGATGCTCGCTTGTGCCGTCCAGCACTGTTTCAGCAATAGCTCAGCGCATTGTAGATGGTGCGGCGGGTATCCTCGATGCGGCGGCGGCCATGCATGACGCGGGCATTGTCGATGACGACGATGTCGTCATCGCGCCAGCCCACGTCGACCGTGTGGCGCTGGCAGACCTCGTCCAGCGCCGCACGCATCGCTTGCGGCAGCGGCGTGCCGTCCGCGAACGTGATACGCGGATGCTCGTAGTTGAACGAGGGCCCGAAGATGCTGTTGGCGAACGCCGGCTGGCCGGGACTGAATCGCGAACGGACCAGGATCGACGGCGTACGGAAGCTGTACGTGACAGAGTGGTCCGCGTTCAGTTCGACCTGCGTATGCATGCTTCCGTCGACGAGTGCCAGCAGGCGCGCGAAACAGGTCCGCGTGTCCGCAGGTTCCGGTCCGGCATCGGACGCATGCCGCACATAATTCTTCCACAGCGCTTCGCCAACGCTGCGCGTGTAGACGATATCCTGTGCCAGCAGCGCTGTGCGCATCCCCGGCGACAGGTCGCGGTAGACCGCGGCGCCGTCGCAGACGGTGGTTTGCGATCCCGTGGCCGGAGCCTGCGTGCAGAAGAACCAGCACAGGTCGGGCCAGAACGGGCTGTTGCCGTTTTCGCAGTGCAGGCCGATCGCATCGCTGCCTGCATCGACTTTCTGTGCCAGCACATTGCCGTTCTGGCCGTGGAACTGGCGGGCCGGATCGAGGCTGATGCGGCTGCTGTGCGCACGCACCAGGTCGGAAAAGCCCTGCACATCGCACGGGAAGCCGCGCAGCACGACATAGCCGTGACCGCCCAGCCAGCCGGCCAGTTGCGCCTTGCCGATCGAAGCGAGGGTCTCTCCCGCCTCGCCCAGTACCACCAGTCCCGCCTGGCGGGTGTGTTTTGCAGTTTGCACGTGCTTCTCCAAGATCAATGTTGATGAGACGGGGTGGTGGCTGCCGGGAGGCCGCCTTGAAGTTTGCCGGCCTGGCGCTCGAGGATGTGGCGCTGGCGGACGTGGCGCTCGACGTCCTGCCGGCGCGGCCGGCCCGTGACGGTGAACAGGCCGGCCCGCAACGCCGGCGCATCGGCTTCCAGCACGAAGGTGCCGGCGCGCTCGACGCCGGAGAGCCAGCGTTCGCCATGCCGTTCCAGTTCGCGGCGCAATGCGTGCTGGTCGACGCCGGCGGCCACCAGCACATAGGCCGACAGCGTCTCCTGCCCTTCGCCCAGCAGCACGATATCCGCCACGCCCGGCACGCTGCGGTACGACGCCTCGGCCGGTTCCGGCGAGACGTTGCGGCCGTGCGCCGTGATGATCAGGTTTTTCTTGCGGCCGATGATCGTGATGAAGCCGTCGGCATCGATCGCCGCCAGGTCGCCCGTCCACAGCCAGCCGTCGGCATCGGTATGGCAGGCGCTGGGATCGCTGCCGCTGTAGCCGGCAAACAGCGAAGCGCTGCGGATGCCCAGCTCGCCGTCCGGCCCCAGCTTGCACGCCACGTGCGCCAGCGGCTTGCCGACGCTGCCGATATGGTTTTCGGCGCGCGTGTTCCAGGACACCACGGAGCTGTTCTCGCTCAGGCCATACCCCTGCAGCACGGTGATGCCGCGCTCCGCCAGGCGCCCGATCGTGGCAGCCGCGACGGGTGCACCGCCCGCTGCGATCAGGGGCGCCGTGGGCCGGCCGAACAGCGCCGCGCACAGCGCTGCGGTATCGAGGTCCGGCAAACGGTCCGCCGCCCTGGCCAGCGCTTCCACCAGCGACGGGGGCAAGGTGACCGCGCTGGGGCGGGCGCGCCGCAGCAGCGCCAGCTTGTCGGCCGCCACGGCGCCCGGATCGCCCAGCGGTGCTTCGCCGACGGGCGGCAGCACGACGGTGCCGCCTGCCGCGAACGGCATGTACAGCGCCGTCACCTGTTCGATCAGCAGGCTGAACGGCACCAGGTTCAGGTAGCGCACATAGTCTTCCCGCGTGGCGTGCCGCCACAGCGAGGCGAGCAGCGCATCCAGGCCGTTCGCGCGGATCCGCACACCCTTGGGTGCGCTGGTGGTGCCGGACGTATGAATCACCTTGCAGATCCGGTCGGCCAGCGTGCCGGCGGAAAGCGCCTGGGCCGTCACGGCGGCGGCGCCGTCGACCAGCGCGCCGATGGAGAGGCATGGCATCGACTGGAACTCGTGCGGCGCATCGGCGCGCCATGCTTCGAAGCGGCGCTGGCCTTCGCCGTCGGTCAGCACGACGCTGCAGGAAGCCAGCAGATGGGCGGCCTGTTCCGCACTGAACGCCAGCGGCACGGGTACCTCGACATGGCCCCCCATCAGCAATGCCAGGTCGGCCTCGATCCACGCCACGGAATTGGCAGCCACCAGGCCGACGGTGGTGCCCGGCGCGCAGCAGGCGGCCAGCGCCGCCGCAAGCGCATTGCACTCCCGCTCCAGCGTGCCGTACGTGACGAGCCGTCCCGGGGACTCGGTGCCACCCAGCTGCACGATCGCCGGTGCATCGGCGCGTTCGCGCATCGCGGTGCGGATGCGGTCGATGAAGTGCATCATGCCGCCTCCTCCCACATCGGTGCGGCCGTCATCATGTTTTCGCAACCTTCGACGATTTCGCCGTCCAGCAGATGCCGGTTGTAGCGGCAGCTGACCGTGTCGAAAAATTCGCCCAGCGTGTCGACGCGCATCACGCCTGTCATGGGCCGGGTATCGTAGTACGTCCCCCAGTTCACGTCCCGCATCACGGGCAGCCGGGCGGGATCGGCCGCCGCGATCGGATGGAATGGCAGTTTCATGGCGTCGAAGCAGCGCCGCAGCTTCGACGTGGCAGTGCACACCACGCCGCGCAGCCCCAGGTACCAGCAGATCAGCGGCAGCACGCGCATCAGCTCCGTGCCGATCCTGGGCTCGATCGTGGCCAGCGCCGTTATCTCGGCGACATCACGGCGTGGCACGGGACGCTGGAAGACGCCGGCCAGCACCTGTTCCAGTGGCGCGTCCAGGTACTGTTCGGAAAACAGCGGCGCCCTGCCCGCGAAGGACAGCCCGGCGCAGGCGATGGCGGCGCCGGTCGCCAGGTCGATGCAGACGATGAAGCGGTGCGGCCGTGGTGCGATGGTGGCGCAGTAGGCGCGCAGGTAGACGGCGCAGGCCAGCTCGACGGCGGCGCCATAATGCCGGTCGCCCGGCCCGACCAGTTTGAAGACCAGGGAGCGATTGTCGAGTTCAAGCTGGAACGCGAGGCCCCCTGCTGCCGGCGCTCCGGCGGCGGGATCCGCAGTGCTTGCGGAATGGATGTTTACTACATTGTCGATGGCTGCTGGTGTATGCATGTCGTTCCCTCGGGGTGCAAGATGAGGCTGGAAAGGGTTGGACGAATACGCCTTCGTCCTGGCGTGGTCGTGGACAAGACACAACCTACGACGTGCATGCTATAGACCGGATGTTTGACAAACTGAGGGGATGTTGAGGAGATTTGTATCGCTTCGTCCGGACGCCGCGACGATATTTTCGGCAACTGTTGGCACGCTGCGGCCACGGTTCCCTGCGCACGCTCAGCTTTCCGCCCTTTATGGCGAAAGCGGCCGATAAAGAAAAAGCGCCAACATGGCGCCCTCCATAAGAATGTTCTCGCCCTCTGCTACTGCCGGCCGATCGCCGGCAACGAATAGCGGCGCCCGCAGCAGTTGGAAGGGATTGCCGGACACCGCCGGCAATCGTGGGGTTGCACCGCCATTTGCTATCGCTTCCGACCGCCAGTCTTTTGCTATCAGGTAGAAATAATTGATGCGCAATACCAGCAAGGCGCGGCGAAAATCAATTAGCTTTTTCTTAATTTTGTGCTATTTCTACAGTGCTGGAACCCGCTACGCACCGGATGTTTCGAGAGGAAATCATGGGATATACAAAACTCATATTGATGGCAGCTACTGCGCTATCGGTAGCATTCAGTTCTCCGAGCCATGCGCAAGGCAGAAGTAGCGCGTCTAATACGGAGCTCCAGTTCACACTCCGCGACCTCGATACCACGGACAGCTATCTACCCGTTGCGCCTGAGTTCAGTAACACTCAAGGCCAGTTCTACAGTATCGTGTCAAGCCAAATCGGCGGCGAATACCGCGAAAAAGATGGACCGATCCCGGTTGGCACCGCAATGGGCGGCGATGACGAGTTGGATCGGGTTTCTTATTCGTGGACAACCGACGGCAATTTTGGCGCGAGCACGGAGGCTCGGCGAAGCGGCGGGACAGGTTATGCAATTACCAGGGTTCAATTCAGCGTGCTGGTCCTTGTCATGCCCTACACGTCGATCGAATTTTCGACGCATGCTTTGGTCAGTTCGGAGTTCCTGGAAACGTCGTTCTTCATCGCGAACAGCTCCGCGGTGTTCCTGAGCTTGGGTAACGATGACTTTGGAGACCTGGATTCTGCCAGCATCACCACTCCCGGGACTGTTGAGAAGGATCTTTTCGTGAGCCACGTGAACAACAGCAACCAGGCAGAGCAGATGAGACTCAATCTCTGGACATTTTCCGTGGCCAGCTCTCTCGTGCCGGAGCCCAGCACGTGGCTTGCTTTCATTGCCGGCCTCGTGGTGCTGACTTTCAGAATGCGCGGGAAGTGTCTCGCTGCCTGGCGCAATGCTATCTGTGCTGATGGCCCGCCGATATTGCGTACTTCCTGACGATGCGCCGCGAGGGCAGACAGCGGCTTTTGCGCCACGCTCTCCAGCTAGCGCCCCGCCAAGATGCGTCAAACCGTTTTTTTCTCGATGCGCCGCCGGCGGCGGCCAGCGTTTCGCGGTCCTCATACACGAACCGTCCAGAATGATGACAATAGTGCCTGGCTTGGACCAGCGTTCCGAGAAATGTACCGCGTACTCAGGAGTAATAGCTTCTGCATTAGTTTCTACGGTTGGACCCACACCGATCTGTTTTTCGATGCGTGGAAATCTGCAGGTTACCGGGTGGTTGGACACATTACTTTCCCAAAACGCTACACGTCCACGGTTCGTTTGCTCAGGTATCAGCATGAGTCTGCATACCTGCTTGCAAAGGGTATCCACCCGCGCCCGAGCACGTGATAGGGGATGTTATAGACTGGGTCGACTATACCGGCAACAAATTGCATCCAGCGCAAAAGCCGCTTTCAATCCTGACACCTGCGGTCAGCTGCAAATCGAAGTGGCGGCAGAGCCAAACGGCGTCGGCATCTGCCCTTGTCTAACGTGCCAACGACGCACTGGCAGCGTGTTTGCCCCGGTAGCCGGGTTTCCCCTTCCCTACACGGTGAGCGGTCGGTCTACTTCCTGCGTGACGTGCGGATGGCCGCCGATCACCGCATCGGCGCCGGCATCGATCATCAGCCGGGCCAGCGCGCGACGTGGACAAGACGTTGACGATGACCGTTGCACATGACAACACGACACTCGAAGGCGTGTTCGGCACGGTCATATTCAATACCTGGGCCCACGCTAATTCTCCCCTGCTTGTGCCCGGGCCCGGTGTGCTATCCATGGCGCTGGCGGGCTTGCTGGTCCTTGGCGGCGCGCGGCTGCGCGCGCGGTCACGGCTTCGCGCCTGACGCGCCACTGCTCGGCATGCGGACAGGCCGCCGCCGTGTCGATCCTGGTTCCTTTGAACAGGTGGGTATCGTCCTTGCCGAAATAGCGGGCCGACTAATTTCGTAAGGGAATAATCCACATTATCGAGCGACCGCTATGCTCACGTATCCGGTCGATGAATTTTCCGCAGCTTGCAGACCTCGCCTCAAGAAGCGCTGCCAAAGTCCTGCTTCGCAGCCAGCACGCGCGCCAATGCCGCCTCAGGGTCGAGTCCCGCCATCATCTGGTTGATGATCTCCTGCTTGTCTTCCGCGGTGAGCTTCTCGCAGGCCGCCCGGTGCGAACAGAAATAGGCATACCAGGCCACGTCTGCCGGCCGTTCCTTGCGCGGCTTGAAGCGTGGCGGCACCTTGGCGCGCATCGCCGCCACGTAGGCCGCCAGCTGCGCATCGGCTGCACGCCAGTCGAAAGCGGCAACGGCGCGGTTGTCGGCTTCCCAGTCGCCCTGGTACCCGGGCGCTGGCCGCGAGGTCTCCCTGTTCACTGCGAGGCATGCCAGGTTGGGATAGCCGTGCACAGCGCAAAAGCTTTCCACAAACTGGAGCTTGGGACCGATGCCCACCTGTACCGCACGGCCGAGTACCTCGTCCTTTGGGTACAGGGAACGCGCCAGCGTGAGCAGGTCGCCATAGGTGATCGGCATGCCGCGCAGGGACGCGGCCTGGCGCGCCAGGGCCACGACCAGGCGCGCGCCTACCTCAATGTCGTTGAAAGTGAATGGAATCATTGCCGGATACCGCGTGCCTGTCAGGGCATGCTTGTCGATGTGCCAAATGAGCATGTTAGCAAATCGCGCAGCGTCGAGGGATTTGCGCAGTCTTTGCCCGACGGCGTAGTCGATCAGCGCCCCTCTTCAGTGCCCGGCGGGATCCGAACCTTCCTGGATGCCCTGATGACATATCGTCGGCTTGTTCGCATTTGTTAGCGTCGAGAGAGCCTTATGTGTAGATTCTCTCCTTCGGTTAGTTGCATTTCCCAGCGCGCACAGTGTCAGCACTATTCGGGAACGAGTAATGGTGAGTGCGTCGAGCAACCCTGATCACCTGATATCGAAGTCGACGAACATAACGAGGTATCGACACCGGAATAAATCCCAGGAAAATTTTCATCACCGAAGCCGTGGGCATTCGGCGACGCATCATGCCACCGATCCCATTGATGCCAATCGTTCCCGAAGCAGCCTTCGCCAGGTCCCTGCGTCCAGGAAGCGCAATGCATGGGATCATCATGCAAGCTCGCAGACCGTGTTGACGGCGACGCGGACGCCAGATGCATGGCGTCTCCGCTCAACGTGGCCCTCGCATGAAACATGGCCTCTCCCGGCCTCAAGACTGACGGACCGTACCACTGAGGCCAATACCATCGTGGCGTCCCAGCGCCTGATTTCAGCGATCGTGGCAAGCCTCTCGGCCACCACTTCCGCGGCCTCCACTGATATCCGTCTACGCTCAACCATGTCACCTCCCGGGCTATCCGTGCGAGTTGACCATGCGACGGCATGTGAGTTCCGCTGGATGAGCGCCACCTATGGCAATGAACGGTGCCGCACACTGCTGGACGTCACCGAACCAAGCTGGATTCAATCCAGATCAGAATCCATCGTGAAGTTTCCTGGCTGTGCTTGATTTACATCTGGACCTATGCCGATAGCGTTCGCCGCATCAGGCACGTGCTCTACGATCGAAGGACAGTCACCGGAGCTAGCACACCATGAAAACCCGCCCCCTCACCGAGCAGGATCTAAAGGTTCCTGGCCACGTCATCATCAATCGCAAGCAGCTGCTGCGCAAAGTCCCGATGAGCGACCGCACCATTTTCGAAATGGAAAAGCGCGGCGCATTCCCGCAGCGCTTTTCCATCACAGCGCGCATGGTCGGTTGGGACTTGCAGGAAGTCGACGACTGGATCGCCCGCCAGCGCCAGGCAGCCCTGCCCCAGCCCGCGCCGGGACAACGATCGCGGGAACCAGCGCTCTGAACGAGCAACTTACTCTGTCGCAGCAACCCACTGGTCGATCATGTCGGCCCACTGCTGCATCATGTTCCGGCGCTGCTCCGCATACTCGGCCTTGTTATAGACCGCCCGCACACCCTGCTGCTCGTGCGCCAGGCACTTCTCGATCCAGTCGCTGTTGAAGCCCGCTTCGTGCAGCAGTGTCGACCCGGTGCGACGCAAATCGTGCGGCGAAAAATCGGTCATCGTCACCCCATCCGCTTTCGCTGCCTCGACGACAGAGCGCAGCACAAGATTCAAGGTCGCGCCGGCCATCGGCTTGTCCGGGTCATAACGGGATGGCAGCAAGTAACGCGACCCGGCCGCACACGTCTTCAACGCAATCAGCATGTCGAGCACCTGGTTCGACAAGTAGACATTATGTGGATTGCGCCGCTTCATCCGCACCCCGGGGATGGTCCAGACCCGATTGGCGAAATCGATCTCGGACCATGTCGCATCGGTCAGCTCCGACTTGCGCACCATCGTCAGCAGGAGCATGCGCGCAGCAATGCGGATCGTTGGCGCGCACTGCGTCCGGTCCAGGTAGCGATAGAACTGCTTGATCTCGTGCGTCGTCAGCGTACGGTCGCGCGGCTCGAACTTGGCGATCGAGGCCGGTGGCACCCCATCGGCCGGATTCGGGTGCTTCTCGCCTCGCTGGGCCGCATAGCGGAACACCAGCATGACGATCTCACGCGCATGCACCGCGACAGCCGGCGCGCCACGGGCAACGATGCCAGGGCCGTACATCCCCAGTACCAATGTCTCCTGGCGATTGTTGAGGCTGTAATTATAGCGAAACGAGATTCCGCCAGTAGACGTCACCATGACGTACAAACCGTCCCGGTCAGCGACCTTGTAAGGCCCTGGTTCAGGCTTCAAACTCCGAAGTTTGCGTCAGTCAGCATTTCAGTCACTTCGCGATACCGTGAAATCATGAATATACCTTAGAAATCAAGCACTTACATAATCTTACCAAACACCGTAAAGGCGCGACACGCTGATTTGACCTCCGAAATACCATGAAGGTTCAATACCATGAAACTACGGAAGAAATGACTTTAGAAACAACGACTTACTCAAAATCCGATACCATGATCGCGAGTTTTAAGATATTTTCGGCAACATGGTACTTTGCCGATGAGCTAGCACCGCCAGTTTCAGTACCGTGATGAATGCCATAAAACTGTCGTGCTTCGAGTTGCTCGATGTTGCGCGCTTTTGCGATCTCGGCATAAAAAAAGCCCCTGGAATCAGGGGCTTAGTTTTAATGAATTGCCTGTGAATGCCTGAGCATTCAGGCTAGCTCATCATTCCCACTCGATGGTCGCCGGCGGCTTCCCGGAAATGTCATACACCACCCGGTTCAACCCGCGCACCTCGTTGATGATCCGGTTCGACACCCGCCCCAGCAGCTCATGCGGCAGGTGCGCCCAGTGCGCCGTCATGAAGTCCTGCGTCTGCACGGCGCGCAGCGCCACCACGTAGTCGTACGTGCGGCCATCGCCCATCACGCCCACCGATTTCACCGGCAGGAACACGGCAAACGCCTGCGACGTGGCTTCGTACCAGTTGCGCGGCGCGCCATCCTGGTCGAAGCCCGGCACCACGACCGCTTCGTACGGCGTGTTGCGCAGCTCTTCGATGAAGATCGCGTCGGCGCGGCGCAGCAGGTCGGCGTATTCCTTCTTCACTTCGCCGAGGATGCGCACGCCCAGGCCAGGGCCCGGGAACGGGTGACGATAAACCATCTCGTACGGCAGGCCGAGCGCCACGCCCAGCTTGCGCACTTCGTCCTTGAACAGCTCGCGCAGCGGTTCGAGCAGCTGCAGCTTCATGTGCTCCGGCAGGCCGCCCACGTTGTGGTGGCTCTTGATCGTCTGGCCTTTTTTACCTTTACCGGCGGACTCGATCACGTCCGGGTAGATGGTGCCCTGCGCCAGCCATTTCGCGTTGGTCAGCTTGGCCGATTCGGCGTTGAACACTTCGACGAATTCGCGGCCGATGATCTTGCGCTTCTGTTCCGGGTCGGTCACGCCGGCCAGGTGGCCCATGAACTGGTCGACCGCGTCGATGCGGATGACTTTCACGCCCAGATTCTTGGCGAACATGTCCATCACCATTTCGCCTTCGTTCAGGCGCAGCAGGCCGTGGTCGACGAACACGCAGGTCAGCTGGTCCCCGATGGCGCGGTGGATCAGCGCGGCGGCCACCGACGAATCGACGCCGCCGGACAGGCCGAGGATGACTTCATCGGTGCCCACCTGGGCGCGGATCTTCTCGACGGCTTCCGTGATGTAGTCCGGCATGTTCCAGTCGGACTTGCAGCCGCAGATCTCGTGCACGAAGCGGCCCAGCATGGCCTTGCCCTGCACGGTGTGCGTCACTTCCGGGTGCCATTGCACGGCAAAGAACTTGCGCTCTTCGTCGGCCATGCCGGCGATCGGGCAGCTCTCGGTCGAGGCCATCAGCTTGAAGCCCGGCGGCATGTCGAGCACCTTGTCGCCGTGGCTCATCCACACCTTCAGCATGCCGTGGCCTTCGTGCGTGACGAAGTCGTTGATGCCGTTCAGCAGCGACGTGTGGTTGCGGGCGCGCACCTCGGCGTAGCCGAATTCGCGCACCAGGCCGTTTTCCACTTTGCCGCCCAGCTGCGCGGCCATCGTCTGCATGCCGTAGCAGATGCCCAGCACCGGCACGCCCAGTTCGAACACGGCCTGCGGCGCGCGCGGCGAATCGCCTTCCAGCGTGGAGTTGTGGCTGCCGGAGAGGATCACGCCGGAAGCGCCGTAGTTGCGGACGAATTCTTCCGATACGTCGTACGGATAGACCTCGGAGAACACGCCGGCGTCGCGCACGCGGCGTGCGATCAGCTGGGTCACCTGGGAACCGAAGTCGATGATGAGGATCTTGGAGTGCATGTTTTGGCTTTACTGAACTTGGGGGAACCGGGACTGAAAGAAGAAACGCTGAAGAAAAACGCCGGCGCTGTCGAGCGCCGGCGTTTCAGGGAGACGCTTATTCCGAACGGTAGTTCGGTGCTTCCTTGGTGATCTGCACGTCGTGCACGTGCGATTCGCGCATGCCGGCGGAAGTGATCTCGACGAATTCCGCTTTCTCGCGCAGTTCGTCGATCGTGGCGCAGCCGCAGTAGCCCATCGACTGGCGCACGCCGCCCACGAGCTGGAAGATGATCGCCAGTACCGAGCCTTTGTAGGCCACGCGGCCTTCGATGCCTTCGGGGACGAACTTGTCGGCCTTGGCCGAGGCTTCCTGGAAGTAGCGGTCGGCCGAGCCTTCGGCCATCGCACCCAGCGAACCCATGCCGCGGTAGGACTTGTACGAGCGGCCCTGGAACAGGATCACTTCGCCCGGCGCTTCCTCGGTGCCGGCGAACATGGAACCCATCATCACGGTCGACGCGCCGGCGGCCAGCGCCTTGCTGATGTCGCCGGAGAAGCGGATGCCGCCGTCGGCGATGCAGGGCACGCCGGTGCCTTCCAGCGCCTGCGCCACGTTCGAGATCGCGGTGATCTGCGGCACGCCCACGCCGGCCACGATACGGGTGGTGCAGATCGAGCCGGGGCCGATGCCGACCTTCACCGCATCCGCGCCGTATTCGACCAGCGCCTTGGCGGCGGCCGCGGTGGCGATGTTGCCGCCGATGACGTCCACGTGCGGATACTTGGTCTTGATGTACTTCACGCGGTCGAGGATGCCCTGGGAGTGGCCATGCGCCGTATCCACCACCAGCACGTCGACGCCGGCTGCCACCAGCAGGTCGATGCGTTCCTCGTCCTTCGCGCCGACGCCCACCGCCGCGCCGACCAGCAGCTTGCCATGCTGGTCCTTCGAGGCGTTCGGGTGTTCGGTGGATTTCTGGATGTCTTTTACCGTGATCAGGCCGCGCAGCTCGAAGGCTTCGTTGACGACGATCACGCGCTCCAGGCGGTGCTTGTTCATCAGGCGCTTGGCTTCGGCCGTGTCGGCCGTTTCGCTGACGGTCACCAGCTTTTCGCGCGGCGTCATCTTGGCGCGCACTTCGGCGTCCAGCTCTTCCTCGAAACGCAGGTCGCGGTTGGTGATGATGCCCACCACCTGCTTGCCCTCGACGACCGGGAAGCCGCTGATGCCGTGCTGTTCGGTCAGCTTGATCACGTCGCGGATCTTCATGTCCGGCGGGATCGTGATCGGGTCGCGCAGCACGCCCGCTTCGAAACGCTTGACCTTCGACACCTCGCGGGCCTGGTCGGCCGGGCGCAGGTTTTTATGGATGATGCCGATGCCGCCTTCCTGCGCCATCGCGATCGCCAGGCGGCCTTCGGTGACGGTATCCATCGCGGCCGACAACAGCGGAATATTCAGCGAAATGTTGCGGGTCAGCTTGGTGCGAAGGGACGTATTGGCAGGCAGAACGTTCGAGTACGCGGGAACGAGGAGCACGTCATCGAACGTGAGTGCTTTTTGAAGAAGACGCATGGTAGTTTTCCTATCGGCGCAAAAGTGAATTATACAGAAGTTGGCGCAATAAGTCCTTGCATTATGGAAAAGTTAGTGCTTCCGCGATTGACACGTGCGCCTGATCGGGGTCCAATCGTCATAATTCTGTACGGAAATAAAGATCATGAAACACAGGCAATGGATACTGGGCGCCCTGCTCGCGGCCGGCTGCGCGGCCGCGCAGGCGCAGTGGGTATGGAAGGATGCCAACAACGTGCGGCACCTGTCGGACCAGCCTCCGCCGCCGTCGGTGCCGGCGTCGCGCATCCTGAAAGCGCCGCGCGGGCAGATGCCGGACCTGCGCAAGGAGCTGGCTGAACAGCCCACTTCGGCAAACGCATCCGTTGCCATCCCTGCACCGGCAGCGCCGGCGAGAACCCCGCTGTCCACCGCGGAGCGCAATGCCGAGTTCAATAAGCGCCGCGCGGAGGGGGCCCAGCAGGCCGAGCAGGCTGCCGCGCAGGCGCGGAACAAGGCGGCCACCGCAGCCGCCTGCGACGGCGCGCGGTCGAATTTGCGCGTGCTGGAATCGGGCATCCGCATCGCTGCCGCCGACCGGAACGGTGAACGGGTGTTCCTGGACGACGCGCAGAAGGCCGAGCAGGTGCGCCGCAACCGCGACGCGCTGGCAGCGCATTGCCCACAATAAAGTTTGACCACGCACAAGAGTGGCCACCAAAGCCGCGGCCGGCTCAACGATATAAGCCAGACTAAGCAAAGCCTTATCCGTTGAACCGACCAGCGAGCAAACCATGAATGCTTTCACGAACGTGCAGATCATCAACGGGCCCAACGGGGAGCCCGTGTATGTCGTCATTCCCTACTCCACCTACATGCAGACGCAATCGCGTCACAAGGACACCGACGTGCCCCACCAGGTGGTGGGCATGATCGCCGAAAACGCCTGGACTCCGGCGCGCGCATGGCGCGAATACCTGGGGCTGACGCAACTGGAGGTCGCCAGCCGCATCGGCATCAGCCAGCCGGCCTACGCGCAGCAGGAAGCGGGGCTGCGGCCGCGCCGCTGCACCCGCGAACGCATCGCCATGGCAATGGGCATCGCGCCGCGCATGCTGGATTTATAAGGTTGGTGCATTTGTACAACGGGCGCGGAACAAGTCCTTTTGCACCGCGGCGCAAGTGCTAAGCTGATTGGATTCACCAGCCAGCAGCGAGGCCGACATGATGCGCCCGTCATTGCTTAGTTCCACGCTTTCTGCAGCGTTTTCAGCCGCGGCGCTCCTTTCCGCCGTTCCCGCCACGGCGCTTGCCGCGGAAGCCGGCGCGTCGCTCGGTCCCCTCACCTTCATTCTTGTCGATCTCGACCTGGCCGATGGCATTGACCCGTCGATGACGTTCACCGGCACGTCGGGCAGCGCTGCCGCTCCCATGGCGACGATGTACCTGGCGCTCGGCGACGCCGTCACCGAAACGGCAGTCCCGACGTGGACGCATCCCGCGCCGATCCAGTATGTCATCGCGCGGAGCGAGGGGGCGCTGGCTGCCATGGCGCAGTTCGACCTCACCGGCCGCGTATCGTCCACCGGTGCCATGCTGGCGGCGGCAGTGGATACATACGTGGTGGTGGCCGAACCCGGCCTCAATGTCGCCAGCCGCGTGAATGGCGACACGGGTGAAACGGCGTTTACGCTGTCGGCCAACACCGCTGTGCTGTTCAGCGTGCCGTACGACGTCAGCCTGTCGACGGAACCGCCGCCGGGCGCCGCCGAACGGCTGGAAGCGGGAGCGGTGGAGGTGTGGCTGCGCGTGGCCGGTTTGGGCGACGGCCATGACGCAGTGCGCTGGCTGAATCACGCGCCGGACGGCACTGGCTTCCTGGAGGTGGCGGTGGAGAACCGCAGCGGCTTCGACCAGGGAGCCACATTCGGCTATGGCACCGATATCCGGGTCGAATCCATCACGCCGGTGCCGGAGCCCGGCATCGTGCCGATGCTCGGCGCCGGGCTGGCCGTGCTCGCGGCAGTGGCCGGCCGGTGCCCGGGTGCTCAGGAAGCGCTGTCGCGCTTGGCGCGCCGGCGCCGCGCATCCTTGGGGTCGGCGATCAGCGGCCGGTAGATCTCGATACGGTCGCGCGGCTGCAGCACGGTATCGAGGGTTTTCTTCTTGCCGTAGATGCCCACCGGCATCGTGACGAGATTGATCTCCGGCGCTTCCTGCAGGATGCCGGAGAGTTCGATGGCCTGCCCGATCGTCGTGCCCGCTTCGACGTCCAGCGCGCGCAGGATCGGCATCGCCACCGACGTTGCATCCGGACCCGGCGCCGGCGCGTAGCTCAGCGAGACCTTGATGCGCTCGGCCATGGCGTCAGCCATACACCGTTTCGGCGCGCTTGCAGAAGGAATCGACCATGCTGTTGGCGATCATGCCGAACACGGGGCCGATCACCTGCTCGAGCAGGCGGCTCGAGAATTCATATTGCAGGTCCAGTTCCACCTTGCAGGCATCGTCGCGCAAAGGCTTGAAGGTCCAGGTGCCGTGCAGCGTCTTGAACGGGCCGTCGACCAGGTTCATCTTGATCGCGGTGGGCGGCGTGTTCACGTTCGACGTGGTGAAGCTTTGCTTGACACCATGGAAATTGATGCCCACCGACGCCACCACGGAGTTCTCGCCGCGTTCCCGCACTTCCACGCCGCCACACCAGGGCAGGAATTTGGGATAATCCTCCACCCGGTCCACCAGGTCGAACATTTGCCGTGCGCTGTAGCCAAGGAATACCGATTTGTGCACTACCGCCATTTTTTAACCGTTTTTAATCGTTTGATATCGTTTGATATCATGTTGGACAAATCGCGCTCCGGCGCGAATGAAGTCCGTAGTTTAACCGACCCGCGCAACCCACACATTTCACATGACCATTGCAGATAACCGCAAAGCCTTTCACGACTACTTCATCGAAGACCGCTACGAGGCGGGCATCGCGCTCGAAGGCTGGGAAGTGAAGGCGATCCGCGATGCGCGCGTCCAGATCAAGGAAGCTTACGTTACGATCCGCGATAACGAACTGTACCTGTTTGGCGCGCATATCAGCGCACTGCCCACGGCTTCCACCCACATCCACCCGCAAGCGGTGCGTACGCGCAAGCTGTTGCTGCACCGCCAGGAAATCGACAAGCTGATCGGCAAGGTCGAGCGTTCGGGCTATACGCTGGTACCGCTGAACCTGCATTTCAAGGGCGGGCGCATCAAGTGCGAGATCGGCCTTGCCAAGGGTAAAAAGCAGCACGACAAGCGCGCCTCCGAGAAGGACCACGACGCCAAGCGCGAAGTGCAGGCGGCGATGAAGCAGAACCGGCGCTGACGAAACCGACTGGCGCGCTCTGGCTTGCATCCGTGTCAGGCGCCAGTTTTCGCGAAATGTTTCAAAATAACTGGTGCCTGTCACCGGTTTTGTCTGCACTGTTCACGCGTTCGAGGCGTCGTAATGCTGCCACGGTATGGTGCACGCAATTTCCGTGCGGCAATGGCGCGTGATACACTTTCCCGGCTAATCACTCCGGGTCGTTCCATGCTTGCCAAAGTCGTCACCGCCACTGCCCTTGCCGCCGCACTGGCCGGCTGCGCCGTTCCCTACACCCCTGCCCCGCTGGCGACGAATTTCCCGACCGCGCGCCAGGAAAAGCTGCAGGCCGCTTCGCACTGGAACGCGGTGGCCGATCACATCGAGCAGCGCGTCGTCACGGAAATGAAGAAGCATCCGCAACGGCCGTTCCACATTGCCGAGGACAAGGACGCGTCGCCGTTCAAGCGTGCCGTCACGCGCCAGATCATCACGTCGCTGGTCAACGATGGCTTCATCGTCGCGCGCTCGCCGGCCGGTGCCTGGAAGGTGGAGCTGGACATCCAGGCCGTCACGTTCACGCCGAACCGCCCGCAATACCGGTACTCGGGTGCGCACACGGCGATCGCTAACGGCGCCTGGGTGCTGTCCGACATCGATCCCACCATCGGACTCATCTCCCTGGCCGGCGCCGGCGATGCCTATCACTGGTTCCACAGCCAGTTCGCCAAGGGGGCCACGCCGAAGACGGAGATCATCGTCACGCTGTCGGTCGGCGACCAGTTCCGCTACCATGCCCGTTCCACGTCCGCGTACTACGTGGCCGATACCGACCGCGCGCTGTACGGCATCAAGGAAGAGGACACGCAATTGACCAAGGTATTCCAGGTGCAGGGGGGCCGCTGATGCGCACGCTTGCCCTCGCACTCGCCGCCACTGCCCTGCTGGCCGGCTGCGCCGGCGCGCCGCCGAAGGAAGAGGCGAATTACGCCACGCTGTCGTCGAACCAGTTCGTCAACGCCAACTACAAGGCGGCCGATGCGCTGCTGACCCAGCTGAACGGCAGGCTGGCGGCGGAGAAGCCGCTGATCATGGCCACCATCGTCAACATCGATGCGCTGGACCAGACGTCCACGCTGGGCAGGCTGATCTCCGAGCAGGTGTCCACCCGGATGTCGCAGGGCGGCCTGAAGATGCTGGAAATGAAGCTGCGCAACTCGGTCTACCTGAAACGCAACCAGGGCGAGCTGATGCTGACGCGCGAGATCGGCGAAGTGGCGCAGAGCCACAATGCGCAGGCGGTCGTCGTCGGCTCGTATGCGGAAACCAGCGACATGGTGTTCATCAACGTGAAGGTGGTCCAGCCGCAGACCAACTTCGTGCTGGCCGCGCACGACTATGTACTGGCCAAGGAAGGCATCGTGCGCTCGATGCTGCTGCAGCGCTGACAGGCATTGGCGGCTATAGTGGCGCTTTCGATGACGAGGGTTGCCCATGTTCGACGCTTGCACCTGGCTGAACGAGCCGCCGGCTCACCGCATCGACGGCGGCACGCTGCATGCCGTCACCGGTGACCGCACCGATTTCTGGCGCATCACCAGCTACGGCTTCATTCGCGACACCGGCCACTTCTTCGGCCGTCCCGTCGCCGCCCCCTTCACTGCCCAGGTACGCGTACGTGCCGATTTCACCGCGCTGTATGACCAGGCGGGACTGATGGTGCGCATCGACGCACACCGCTGGCTGAAGGCGGGGGTGGAATTCTCCGACGGGCAGCCGATGCTGAGTACCGTGCTGACCAACGAACTGTCCGACTGGGCGACGATGCCCGCGCCGGCGCTGCCGGACGGCTTCTGGCTGCGCATCACCGTCGACCAGGGCGCCATCCGCGTGCAGTACTCGGCCGATGGCCTGGCGTGGCCGCTGCTGCGCCTGGCCCCGTTCCCGGCCGCGGAACACTATCTCGTCGGACCGATGTGCTGCACACCCGAGCGCGCCGGGCTGGCGGTGCGTTTCAGCGACTTCACGGTTGGCCCGGCGCTGGGCAAGGACCTGCACGACCTCACGTAGCGGCCAGCAGCCCCGCGACCGCCGGCAGCACTTCCTGCGCCGGCAGCGCCAGCTTCAGCCCGATCAGTTCGTCGGCGCGCGTCTTGCCGGCGTTGACCGCGGCGATCGGCTTGCCTGCCGCGGCGGCCAGCTTGCAGAAGCGGTATCCGGAAAATACCATCAGCGAAGAGCCGACGACCAGCAGCGCGTCCGCTTCGTCCATCCATTGCAGCGCGTGACGGGTGCGCTCGGCCGGGATGTTATCGCCGAAGAAGACGACGTCCGGCTGCAGCGTGCCGCCGCAATCCTCGCAGTGCGGCACGACAAAGGTCTCGAGCGATTCCGGTTCGAGCTGCGCATCGCCATCCGGCAGCGGCTGCGCCAGCACGCTGCCCAGCGCGGGATTCTCGCGCAGCAGGCGTTGCTGCAGGTCGGCGCGATGCTGGCGCCGCTCGCACGCCAGGCAGCGCACGGTGTGGATATTGCCGTGCAGCTCGATCAGTCGTTCCGTGCCGGCGCGCTGGTGCAGGCCGTCCACGTTCTGCGTGATGACCTGGCCGACCCGGCCCGCCGCTTCCAGCCGTGCCAGCGCCCGATGTCCTGCGTTCGGCTCGGCGCGCGCCAGTGTCGGCCAGCCCACCATGCTGCGCGCCCAGTAGCGGCGGCGCAGCGCATCGCTGCCGCGAAACTCTGGACCCTGCACGGGCGGCTTGCCGCGGCGCACGCCCTCCTCGTCGCGATAGCCGGGAATGCCGGACGCGGTGGACAGCCCGGCGCCCGTCAGCACGAGCACGTTGCGGTGGCGGTCGAGGAATTCGGCCAGCTGGTCGATCTGTTCGTTCATGGCTTCACGGATCCCGAAAGCACTTATGTGAGGTCAGTCGGCGCAACTCCAAGTCAGGCTGCATGACGGCCGAGCTGGTCGCTAAACAACACCGGGTCACACCAGGGACAGTCCCCGATTTTTTTACAACGCTTTTGCTGCTGCCGAGCTGGTTGCTAAACAACACCGGGGACAGTCCCTCCGGGAGGGACTGTCCCCGGGTTTTTTACAACAGGGTTGCGTGTCAGTTGTCGCGGAAGCGCAGCGTGTTGATCAGCGTATTGGTGGTGTCGATGTCGGCCAAGGCTTCGCCGGAGATGCGCAGCAGGCTGCGCTCGCGCAGGCGCAATAGCTCGTCGATCAGCTGCGGCGCCGGCATCGCGGCAAGCGCCAGTTCGATCGGCTGGATGCCCTCGTAGCTGCCGTACGAGGCGAACAGCGACGACAGCAGCTGCCGGGCGGCAGCGTCGTCGAGCCGCCGTGGCGCGGGGGCCTTTTCGGACGGTGGGGAATCGGATAACTGCTGCACCAGCGTGTCGAACCGCATGCCGGCCAGCTGCGGCCGCGTCTGCATGTAGAACTGCCTGGCCTTGCCCTGCAGCTTGCGCGGGTCGAACGCCAGCAGCGCATCCCTGCCCTGCGGCCCGCCGGCGCGCAGCATGAACGTGGCGGCGCGCGCGAACGTGTCCGCATCGGCGCTGTCCAGCAGCGGCGCCACGGCCGGCACGCTGTCCGGCGAACCCACCCACATCAGCACCTCCAGCACGCGGTTGACGACCGCCCGGTCGTTCAGCAGGCCGCGCAGGTGCTGCTCGGCGCGAGCGCCGAATTGCCCGTACAGGTAGATGCAGACGGACGTCGCATCGACCGTATAGCCGTGCTGCGGCACCAGCACGGTCACGTCGCCGCGCAGGAATACCTTGTCGATCAGCGGGAACAGCCGGGGATCGCGGTCGGCCGCGCTGGCGTGGACAAAGCGGAACAGTTGCTGGCCCTGCGTTTGCGGCACGATGCCGGCCGGGTCGATCGCCAGCAGCGCCTGCATCGACAGCGCACGGTCCGGGGGCTCGCCGAGCGCGCGCAGGAAATAGCCGACATCGAGCAGCACCAGCTGGCTGGGCCGCGGCTTTTTCAGCTCCGCCGCCAGTTCGCGCCGCAGCACCGGCAGCGCGGCGGTGCGGTTGTTGCCGAACCAGCGCCACGCGGCATCCAGGTCGCGCCGCTGCTGCTGCGCTTCCTGGCCGGCACTGGCCGCCGGCATCGCACGCATGCGCGCCAGGCGGTCCAGCGCTTCCTGTTCCGGCGTCGCCGCCACCGATGACACCGCCGCCACGGCCAGCATCGCTGCCGCCACGGCCCTCTTCAATACCGCCATGAAGCTCCCTATTTGCCCTGCAGCCGCGTTTTCTGGTCTTCCACCGCGGCGCGCCATGCGTCGAAATGCTCGCTATCCTGCCACAACTCGCGCAACTCGGAGCGCTCCGAAAGAATCAGGTCGAGCGCGCGGCCGGCCTTCTCGAGCAGATCCGCGCGCGACTTGTATTTGCCCTTGACCACGCCGACCCATTCGTCGATCGCCGCCGAATCGTCGTCCTGCACGCCGCCGCGGCCCTCCAGCCGCAGCAGCGTCTCCACGGCGGCCAGCCCTTCCTCGCCATAGGGCGCTTCCAGCTGGTCGCCATTTTCCGGCGACAGCACGTTGTCCAGCGTATCGCCGATGAAATACAGGTCGTTCGATTCGTGCAGGTCTTCCGCCCAGTCCTGCGCGGCGTCGTTGCCGAATGGTCCAATCGCCCATGTGCCCATGATTTCTTCTCCTTGTTACGGCAAAATCCCTACGATGGCGTGCGCACCACGCGCGCCGCCGTCTGCGTTTTCACGACCTGCATCGCGGTGGCGATCAGGCTGCTCATGTCGCCCAGGTTGGCGGGCACGATGAGCGTATTGTTGGTCTTCGCCAGCTCGCGGAACGCGTCCACGTACTGCTCGGCCACCTTCAGGTTGACCGCCTCTTCGCTGCCCGGCTGCTCGATCGCCGAGCCGACCTGCCGCAGCGCCGACGCGGTGGCTTCCGCGATCGCGATGATCGCATTGGCCTCGCCTTGCGCGCGATTGATCGCCGCCTGGCGTTCGCCTTCGGAACGGGCGATGGATGCCTCGCGCTCGCCGGTGGCGATGTTGATCTGTTCCTGCTTGCGCCCTTCCGAGGCGGCGATCAGCGCCCGCTTGTTGCGCTCGGCCGTGATCTGCGCCTGCATCGCATGCAGGATATCGGCCGGCGGCGTCAGGTCCTTGATTTCGTAGCGCAGTACTTTCACGCCCCAGTTGGCGGCCGATTCGTCGATCGCGTTGACGACCGTGGTGTTGATGTGGTCGCGCTCCTCGAACGTCTTGTCGAGCTCCATGCGGCCGATCACGGAACGCAGCGTGGTCTGGGCCAGCTGCGTGATCGCGGCAATATAGTTCGACGAGCCGTACGAGGCGCGCATCGGGTCGGTGACCTGGAAGTACAGGATGCCGTCCACCTGCAGCTGCGTGTTGTCCTTCGTGATGCACACCTGCGAGGGCACGTCGAGCGGGATCTCCTTCAGGATGTGCTTGTAGGCGATGCGGTCGACGAACGGCACCACGATGTTCAGGCCGGGCGCCAGCGTCGCATGGTACTTGCCGAGTCGCTCGACCACCCACGCGTGCTGCTGGGGCACCACGTTGATAGTCTTGAAGACGAAGACCAGCGCCACGGCCAGGATGACCAGGGCCACGCCGCCGAAAGTGATTTCCATGTGTTTTCCTTTTTAGTTTTAATGTGCCTGTCAGGCGCCGACGATGAGCCGGCTGCCGCGCACTTCGACAATGCGGAACGTGCCCGCCTCGGCCACCGCGCCGGACGCCAGTTCCACGTCCCACAGGGCGCCGCGGTACATCACGCGCGCGCTGTTGCCGTGCCATTGCGGTACCTGCACCGGCTGGCCGATGTCCTGGTTCACGTTCGGGTCGCGCGACGCGTCGAGCTTGGCCGGTTCGTTGCGCCGGCGGCGCCGCAGCAGTACCGTGGCGATCACGGCCACCAGCGCGGCGGCCAGCATCTGGCCCGGCAGGTCGATGCGCAGCGCCGCCACCAGCGATCCGGCCAGCGCGCCCAGCGCGATCATCAGCAGGTAGAAGGTGCCGCTGAACAGTTCCAGCGCCACCAGCACGCCGGCGGCGATGAGCCACATGATCCAGTCAGCCATCTGTCGTCTCCTATGAAAGTAAAACCCCCGCGGCCCTGGGAAGGACGGCGAGGGTTGGCGTAACGATAGAGCAATTCGGGGCTGTTGGGTAGGGTTCATGCCCGGAACGTCGAACAGCTGGTGTCAGACACCTTCAGGTGTCTGACACCGGTTTCTGCGCAATGACCGGAATCTTCTGGCGAGAACCGGTGTCCGACACCGGGAAACCGGTGTCCGACACCAGGCAGCCGCCGCGGACTTCGGGAAGTCCGCGGCGCCTTGCTGCTTACTTGCGCAGCTCAGCCAGCTTCTGCCACGTATCGACCACCGAGTCCGGGTTCAGCGACATCGATTCGATGCCCTGCTCCATCAGCCATTCGGCCAGGTCGGGGTGATCCGAAGGACCCTGGCCGCAGATGCCGATGTACTTGCCTTGTTTCCGGCAAGCCGAGATGGCCAGCGACAGCAGTGCCTTCACGGCCGGGTCGCGTTCGTCGAAGTCGGCGGCCAGCAGTTCCATGCCGGAGTCGCGGTCCAGGCCCAGGGTCAGCTGGGTCAGGTCATTCGACCCGATGGAGAAACCGTCGAAGTACTCGAGGAACTGGTCGGCCAGCACGGCGTTCGACGGCACCTCGCACATCATGATCAGGCGCAGGCCGTTCTCGCCGCGCTTCAGGCCGTTCTTCGCCAGCAGCTCGACGACCTTCTGCGCCTGGCCCAGCGTGCGCACGAACGGCACCATCAGTTCCACGTTGGTCAGGCCCATGTCTTCGCGCACGCGCTTCATGGCCAGGCATTCCATCGTGAACGACTCGGCGAAATCCTCGGAGATGTAGCGCGATGCGCCGCGGAAGCCCAGCATCGGGTTTTCCTCGTCCGGCTCGTAGCGCGAACCGCCGATCAGCTTCTTGTACTCGTTCGACTTGAAGTCGGACAGGCGCACGATCACCGGCTTCGGCCAGAACGCGGCGGCGATCGTCGCCACGCCTTCGGCCAGCTTGTCGACATAGAACGCCTTCGGCGAAGCGTGACCGCGCGCCACCGATTCCACGGCCTTCTTCAGGTCCGGATCGATGTTCGGGTATTCCAGGATCGCCTTCGGGTGCACGCCGATGTTGTTGTTGATGATGAACTCCAACCTAGCCAGGCCCACGCCGGCATTCGGCACCTGCTGGAAGTCGAAGGCCAGCTGCGGGTTACCCACGTTCAGCATGATCTTCACCGGCAGCTGCGGCAGTTCGCCGCGCGAGACTTCGGAGATTTCCGTTTCCAGCAGGCCGTCGTAGATCTTGCCCTCGTCGCCTTCCGCGCACGACACGGTAACGAACGTGCCATCCTTCAGCAGCTCGGTCGCATCGCCGCAGCCCACCACGGCCGGCACGCCGAGTTCGCGGGCAATGATCGCCGCGTGGCAGGTACGGCCGCCGCGGTTGGTCACGATCGCCGCGGCGCGCTTCATCACCGGTTCCCAGTTCGGGTCGGTCATGTCGGCCACCAGCACGTCGCCTGGCTGCACGCGCTCCATCTCCGACGGGTCGCTGATGACGCGCACCGGACCGGCGCCGATCTTCTGGCCGATCGCGCGGCCCGAGGTCAGCACGGTGCCGGTCGACTTCAGCTTGAAGCGCTGCTGCGCGTCGGTGGTCTTCTGCTGCGACTTCACCGTTTCCGGGCGCGCCTGCAGGATGTACAGCTTGCCGTCGCGGCCGTCCTTGCCCCACTCGATGTCCATCGGGCGGCCGTAGTGGCGCTCGATGATCACCGCGTACTTGGCCAGCTCCACCACTTCGGCGTCGGTCAGCGAATAGCGGTTGCGCAGCTCGATCGGCACGTCCACGGTCTTCACGGAACGGCCCGCGCGGGCTTCGTTCGTGAACTCCATTTTGATCAGCTTGGAGCCGATATTGCGGCGGATGACGGGCGACTTGCCCAGTTCCAGCATCGGCTTGTGCACATAGAATTCATCCGGATTCACGGCGCCCTGCACCACCGTCTCGCCCAGGCCGTAGCTGGAGGTGATGAAGACCACGTCCTTGAAGCCCGATTCGGTATCGATCGTGAACATCACGCCGGCCGCGCCGGTATCCGAGCGCACCATGCGCTGCACGCCCGCTGACAGCGCTACCTCGGCATGCGTGAAGCCCTTGTGCACGCGGTAGGAAATGGCGCGGTCGTTATACAGCGATGCGAACACGTGCTTCATCGCGTCGAGCACGTTGTCGATGCCGACCACGTTCAGGAACGACTCCTGCTGGCCCGCGAACGATGCATCAGGCAGGTCTTCCGCGGTGGCGGAGGAACGCACGGCGAACGACACTTCGGTTTCCGAGCCGGCCACCAGGTTGTCGTAGAACGTGCGGATTTCCTGCTCCAGGCGCGGCTGGAACGGCGTGTCGACGATCCACTGGCGGATCTCGGCGCCGGCCTGCGCCAGCGAACGCACGTCGTCCACGTTCAGGTCGGACAGGCGGTTGGCGATGCGCTCGGCCAGCGGCGCGCCGCCGTCGATGCTGTGCGACAGGAAGTCGCGAAATGCCTGGGCCGTGGTGGCGAAGCCGCCCGGCACGCGCACGCCGGCGCCGGCAAGCTGGCTGATCATTTCGCCGAGCGAAGCATTCTTGCCGCCGACGGATTCCACGTCGGTCATGCGCAGGTTCTCGAACGAAGCCACGTAGGTCGAAGCCGCGGCGGTGGTTTGGTTACCTTGCTCCTGGTCGGGAATAACAAGTGCTGCGTTGGACAAGTTGGTCATGATGACACCTTACTGATGATGGGAATCTGTTGGTCTCTCTGCAGGCTTGCCGCGCGGCTGACGACATCTGGTTGTTATTCTTGGCGTCGTACAGCACAATCTGACCGTTGCCGGCCATTTTACAGCCTGTGGCGAAAATTGACAGTTCACAATCAAAAGCTATTTCCATGACATCCGCACAACGCCCGACCTCCGCCCGCACCGTGTTTTTCGTGTCCGACGGCACCGGTATTACCGCAGAAACCTTCGGCCACTCCGTGCTGACGCAGTTCGAGATGCGTTTCCGCCAGATCCGCCTGCCCTTCATCGACACGGTCGACAAAGCCCACGCCGCGGCCCGCAAGATCAACGAGGCGGCCATCGCGGACGGGCAGCGCCCGATCATTTTCAGCACGCTCGTGCAGGCCGAGCTGTCGTCGGTGATCCGGCAATGCAGCGGCCTGCACATGGACCTGTTCCAGAATTTCGTGGCGCCGCTGGAAGAAGAGCTGGGCGTGAAGTCCACGCACACGATCGGCCGCTCGCACAACATCGTCGACAGCGAGGAGTACCGCAACCGCATCGAGGCGATCAATTTCTCGCTGGCGCACGACGACGGCCAGTCGCACAAGAACCTGGCCGATGCGGACGTGATCCTGGTCGGCGTTTCCCGTTCCGGCAAGACGCCCACTTCGCTGTACCTGGCGATGCAGTACGGGATCAAGGCGGCCAACTATCCGCTGATCCCCGACGATTTCGAGCGCGGCAAGCTGCCTTCGGCGCTGTATGCGTACAAGCCGAAGATCTTCGGGCTGACGATCACGCCGGAGCGGCTGACCGAAATCCGCAACGAGCGGCGTGCCGGCAGCAAGTACGCGGCGCTCGAGAACTGCCGCTACGAAGTCAACGAAGCGGAAAAGATGATGAAGCGCGAAGGCATCCGCTGGCTGTCCTCGACCACCAAGTCGATCGAGGAAATCTCCACCACCATCCTGCAGGAGATCAAGCCGAACCGCCGCGAGTATTGAACCGGCGGCGCTCGGGGCAAACGATCAGCGGCGGCGGCGCAGCGCCGAACCGACCAGCAGCAGGCCGCCGGCCAGCATCGCCAGTTGCGAAGGCTCGGGCACCGGCGAGACGGCCAACGCCAGGTTGTCCAGGTTCAGGATACGGCCCTCGGCGTCCGGCAGGACCGTGAAGCGGAAGATCGGCGCGGTGCTGGCGACCGACAGCGTGGCGCGCTGCCAGCCGCCGTCGATGCTGTCCGATACCAGCAGGTTGCCCGCGGCATCGTAGGCGCTCAACGTGGCGTTCCAGTACGAATAGCTGTCGATACTGATGCCGTACACCGGCATGTCGAACCAGCCGGACACTGGCTGCGACGTCAGGAAAGTGTTGCCGGGGTTGCCGTCGAAGAAGGCCCCCTTCGCCACGCTGGCGGTGTTGAAATGGACGCCGACCGCGGCGTATTCCTCTTCGATGCGGCTGGGATAACCATCGGAGAAGATCGGCTCGTCATCGGCCGTGCCGAGCCGGCCATCGGCGCCGGGAACGGTATTGAAATCGATCGCCAGCGTTTCCGCGTGGACGGGGGCCGCGATGAAGCAAGCGGCGGCAAGGAAGGCAAGCAGTTTGGACATAACGTTTTCATTATTTTATTGTGGAATGCAATTATGTCATCACGAAACTTCGATTGCATAGCCGTCCAGTAAAGTCTGTGACCTCGACGCAACGCGCCCCACTGCCTGCCCGCCGGCCTGTCCTCATGGCTGCCCGCTGCCGCCTGCAACACCGTACACGTGGCCCGTCGTGTAGCTGGAATCGTCCGCCGCCAGCGTGACGTAGGCCAGCGCCAGTTCGCCGGGCTGGCCGGGGCGTTTCATCGGCGTGTCGCCGCCGAAGTTGACCAGCGCATCCTGTTCCTGGCCGCCGCACACCTGCAGCGGCGTCCAGACTGGACCCGGCGCCACGGCGTTGACGCGGATGTTCTTTTCGGCCAGCTGCTTGGCCAGCGATTTCACGAACGCCACCTGGGCCGCCTTGGTCTGCGCATAGTCGAGCAGGTTCGGCGACGGATCGTAGGCCTGCACGGAGGCCGTGACGATGATCGCGCCGCCAGCCCTCATGTGCGGCACGGCGGCCTTGCAGATCCAGAAGTTGGCGTACAGGTTGGTCTTGATGGTCCAGTCGAACTGCTCGGTGGTCAGCTCCAGGATCGAATCGACCGACTGCTGCCGGGCCGCGTTGCTGACCAGGATATCGAGCCCGCCCAGCTGCTCGGCGGCCTTGTCGACCAGCGTCTTGCAGAACGCCTCGTCGCGGATGTCGCCGGGCAGCAGCACGGCCTTGCGGCCCGCCTTTTCGATCAGCGCCTTGACTTCCTGCGCGTCCGGCTCCTCGAACGGCAGGTAGTTGATCGCCACGTCGGCGCCTTCGCGCGCATACGCGATCGCGGCGGCGCGGCCCATGCCGGAGTCGCCGCCCGTGATCAGCGCCTTGCGGCCGGCCAGCCGGCCGCTGCCCCGGTAGGTCGTCTCGCCATGGTCGGGCCGCGGCGTCATCTTGCCCGCCAGTGCCGGCCACTCCTGCTGCTGGCGCGGGAATGGCGGCCGTGGAAACTTGCGGTTGCGCAGCGCGCCGCTGCCCTGCCCGCGCTCCACCGGCTGCTGGGCCATGGCGCCGCTCGCCGCAGCGGTGCCGGCCGCCGCAAGCGTGGTGGCCACCGCGCCGACGAAGCGGCGCCGCGATGGCTTGACGTCCTGTCCGGCGCTGTCCTGCGCCGTTTTGCCTTGTTCCATGTGCTGGTCGTTCGGATCCATCGAAAGACTCCTGGTCGTGTGGGTTGGGTAAGCTGCCGGGGTGACAATGTAGACAACAAAAGCGTTCGCTGCCACACCTTTGCCCGCGGAAAGCTGTCACAGCGCTGGCGCCTTGCCCGTCTTGGGTAGATCGACACTCTCGCCATGAAGCCATGAAGCCATGAACGACAACACCGCCCTCCAGTTCGACGCCCTGCGCCCCCGCCTGTTCGCGATCGCCTACCGCATGCTCGGCATCCGCGCCGATGCCGAGGACGTGGTGCAGGATGCGTGGCTGCGCTGGGCCGCCAGCGACCAGGGGGCGGTGCAGTCGGCGGAAGCCTGGCTGGTGACGGTGGCCACCAGGCTGTCGATCGACCGGCTGCGCAGCCGCAAGGCCGAGCGCGAAGCCTATGTGGGCTGGTGGCTGCCCGAACCGCTGGTGGAGCTGGACGAGCGCACGCCCGAAACGGCGGCCGAGCTGGCGAGCGAGGTGTCGGTGGCGATGCTGTGGGTACTGGAACGCCTGGCGCCCGAGGAACGCGCCGCCTTCCTGATGCGGCAGGTATTCGACCAGGATTACGGCGACATCGCCGCCACGCTGGGCAAGAGCGAAGCGGCGTGCCGGCAGCTGGTGTCGCGCGCGCAGGCCCGCGTGCAGCAGGAAAAGCCGCGCTTCACCGTGCCCGGCGACGTGCACCGCGATCTGCTGGCGCGCTTCATGCAGGCCGCCACGGGGGCCGACCGGGAAGCGATGAAGACGTTCCTCGCGGGCGATGTACGACTGGTCTCCGATGGCGGCGGCAAGGTGCCGTCGTTCGGCAGGATACTGGTGGGCGCGGCGCGCATCGCCGGCGTCTACTGGTCCGTCGAGCATGCGCATCCGGGCAAGGTCATATACCGGATGGCGCGCGTCAACGGCGAGCCGGGCATCGTCCGCTATGTCGGTGGCGTCGTCGAGTCGGCACAGGCATTCATCGTCGACGGCGGCAAGATCGTGGCAATCTACGTGGTCCGCAATCCGGACAAGCTGGCGGGCATCGCCCCATTGCATTGACCTCAATGTGCGCAGGCTAACGGACCAGTCCAGCGAGTAACGGTAGCATCCACTCATCAAAAGGGCGGGCGCCCGCATGCCATCGCGCGCCCCTCTTCTCCTCGCACCGGCCGCTCCGCGCGGCGCGGTGCTTCCCAGCGCAGGCCCCGCCCCGCTACCGATCCCGTCCGACAAGGAGAAGACATGGACTATGTTGTGCTAGGTAATGACCTGAACACCTGGATGATCGCCATCGGCATCGCCGCCGCCGTCAGCATGGCACTGTACGGCGCCAACCGCTTCCTCGTGCGCCGCATCGGCGCGTTCGCCGACCATACCGCCACGCACGTGGACGACATGGCCGTGCGCGTGCTGAAGACCACCAGCACCGCGTTCATCGTGGCGATGGGCATCTATGCCGGCACCCAGTGGCTGCTGCTGTCGCCCAAGGCCGAAACGCTGCTGCGCAACCTGGCCGTGGCGATCCTGCTGCTGCAGATCGCGCGCTGGCTGGATGTGGGCGTGCGCGGCTGGATCGATTTCTACCGCAAGAAGCGCGGCGCGACCGACGTGGCCGCGACGACATCGACCGCGGCGCTGACCTTCGTGGCGCGCGCCGCGCTGTGGGCCGTCATCCTGCTGATGATCCTCGATAACTTCGGCGTCAACATCACCACGCTGGTCGCCAGCCTGGGTATCGGCGGCATCGCCGTCGCACTGGCCGTGCAGAACATCCTTGGCGACCTGTTCTCGTCGCTGTCGATCCTGCTCGACAAGCCTTTCGTGGTGGGCGATTTCATCACGGTCGACGACCTGGCCGGCACGGTGCAGTACGTGGGCCTGAAGACCACGCGCATCCGCAGCCTGAACGGCGAGGAAATCGTATTCTCGAACAGCGACCTGCTGAAGAGCCGCATCCACAACGTGCGCCGCATGGAGACGCGGCGCGTGGTGTTCTCGGTGGGCGTGACCTACGACATCACCGAAGAGCAGCTGGAGAGCATTCCCGGCACGCTGAAGGAAATCGTGTCCGCCCAGCCGCAGGCGAAGTTCGACCGCGCGCACTTCAAGGGCTTCGGCGCCTCGTCGCTGGACTTCGAGGTGGTGTATGTGATGCAGACGCCGGACTACGGCCTGTTCATGGACACCCAGCAGGCCATCAACTTCGCCCTGTTCAAGCGCTTCAACCGGGCCGGCATCGAGTTCGCCTACCCGACGCAGACGGTGAAGCTGTCGAATCCGGAAGTGCTGCGCGGCGAAGCAGCCAACGAGACCTACGAGGGCAACGAGGAGCGGCGCCGCCCGGCGCCCGAGCCGCAGCCGAAGTCGCAGTGATCCAGGAGATCACGTCGATCGACGAAGCGCTTTGAACCCGGCGCGCAATACATTTTCACAAATGTATTGTCAATAAATTTAGTATAATGGCGCCGCATTCTTCGGGATGCGGCGCCATCGTCATTGCAGCACCATCCCTGCCGCTTCCCTTCTTCTCGCAATGGCCGGCATCCAGCCGCTGTTGCATCCGTACACGTGAGCGGTCCACCGGGACCGCGGCTTGCACACGTTAACTCCAGTTTGGCGCACCTGCTAAGCGCCCGACGCATCGCTATTCAAGGATGATTCGCCATGGCAATTCTGCATTCCTGTACCACCCCGCTCACTACTTCGTCTGTCGCTTCGCCGATCACCCCCGGACATTTCCTGCTCGCCACCGACCTGGACGGCACACTGCTGGCCGGCACGGCCGACGCGCGCCGCCGCGTGCGCGAGCTGTTCGCCACCGCCCCGCGCCAGGCAAAACTGGCGTTCGTGACCGGCCGCGGCCTCGAATCGATCCTGCCGCTGCTGTCGGACCCGACGATTCCCATGCCCGACTACATCATCGCCGACGTGGGCGCCACCATCGTGCATGGTGCCGACCTGCAGCCGGTGGGCAACCTGCAGCAGGACATCGCCGCGCGCTGGCCCGGTTCGCAGGCGGTGCTGAAGGCGCTGGCCGGCTTCCCGCGCCTGCGCCGCCAGAGTGTGCCGCAGGAACGCCGCTGCTCGTTCGTGGCCAGCGAGGCCGACGTGACGCCAGCCCTGCGCGCCGCCGTCGAGGCGCTCGGCTGCGACCTGCTGATGTCCGCCGGCGCCTACCTGGACGTGCTGCCGCGCGGCGTGGGCAAGGGCCCCGCGCTGCTGGCGCTGGCCGAGGCGGCCGGCATCGCACCGTCGTCGATCGTGGTGGCCGGCGATACGCTGAACGACCTGTCGATGTTCGAGACGGGGCTGGCCGGCATCGTGGTCGGCGCCGCCGAGCCGGCGCTGGTGCAGAAGCTGCGCCGCCGCTCCAGTGTCTACATCGCCAGCGGCGAAGGCTGCGACGGCATCTTGGAAGGCCTGGCCCACCATGGCGCCCTGCCCCGCACGGCCCAGCCGGCACCGGCGACCGGCGCGCATGGCGACGCCGACCTGGTGATGGTGTACCACCGCCTGCCGTTCGACGAGGTCATGGAAAATGGCGTGCCCGTGCGGCGCCGTCCGAAAAGCCCGAACGGCATCATCCCCACCTTGCTGCGCTTCTTCGCCGGCAGCCGCAAGGGTTCCTGGGTGGCGTGGTCGCAGCAGGAAAGCCGCGCGCCCGCCGGCTTCGAGACCCATGTGGCGGTCGACGAAAATGCCTACCCGCGCCTGCGCGCCGCGCGCATCGCGCTGACGGCGGAGGACGTCGACCTGTTCTACAAGAAGTTCTCGAAAGAGGCGTTCTGGCCGATCATCTTCTCGTTCCCCGACAAGGCCGAGTTCAACGCCGCCCACTGGGAGCGCTTCCTGGAAGTGAACCGCCTGTTCGCCGAGCAGACCGCACGCGAGGCGGCCGAGGGCGCGGTGGTCTGGGTGCACGACTACAACCTGTGGATGGTGCCTGCCCTGCTTCGCCCGCTGCGGCCGGACCTGCGCATCGCGTTCTTCCACCATACGGCCTTCCCGTCCAGCGACGTGTTCAACATCCTGCCGTGGCGCCGCGACATCATCGGCAGCCTGCTGCAATGCGACTACGTGGGCTTCCACATTCCCCGCTATGTCGAGAATTTCGTCGACGCGGTGCGCTCGTTCGCGCCGGTGGAAATGGGCCCGGCCGTGCCGTGCGCGCCGCGCTTCCTCACCTATGGCTGCGCGCTGGGCGTGGACACCATGACGACGTCGATCGAAGCAGGCGGGCGCACCGTGACGCTGGGCGCCCACCCGGTGGGAACGGACGTGGCGCTGATCGAAGGCCTGGTCGCGCGGCCGGAAGTGACCTCGATGACCGCCGCCATCGAAGCTTACCTCGGTGGCACGACGGGCATCGTGTCGATCGAACGGCTCGACTACGTGAAAGGTTCGCTGGAAAAGCTGCAGGCTTTCGAGCGCCTGCTGGAGCATCATCCGGAGCACATCGGCAAGGTGACGCTGCTGAACATCATCACGCCGGCGGCGCCGGGCATGGAAATCTACGACAGCCTGCGCGTGGAAGTCGATCGCGTGGTCGGCCGCATCAACGGCCGCTTCTCCACGCTGGACTGGGTACCGGTGCGCTACTTCTACCGCTCCCTGCCGTTCGATGAAGTGATCGCCCATTACGCCGCCTGCGGCGTGGCGTGGATCACGCCGCTGCGGGACGGCCTGAACCTGGTGGCCAAGGAATACGTGGCGGCGCGGCGGGCGGCCGGCAAGTCCGGCGTGCTGATTCTCTCCGAGTTCGCCGGCGCCGCCGTCGAACTGCACGGGGCGCTGCTGACCAATCCGTACGATGCCAACGCGATGACGGCCACGCTGCACCAGGCGCTGACGATGGGCGAGGAGGAACGCGCCTACCGCACCGCACGCATGGCGATGATCGCCACCGAGCACGATGTGACGCGCTGGGGCAACGATTTCCTCGGCGCGGTGATGGACAGCGGCCCGGCCGACGAACGGGCGGCGGCGTGAAGGAGGCCGGGGCGTGACATCCTGGTGTCGGACACTATTTCCCCAGGAAATGGTGTCGGACACCGGTTTTCCGGGCATTCGCGCTACATCGGGAAAACACCGGTGTCTGACACCATTTTCAGGAAAATGGTGTCAGACACCTGGCGGCGCAACGGTCCCGTGCTTCTAGAAGAACTGCCGCCATTCGACGAGCCACTTGGGGAACTCGTCGACCGGCATCGGACTGGCGATGTAGTAGCCCTGCGCGTAGGTGCAGCCGAGGCCCTGCAGGAAATCCCAGTCCTGCTTGGTTTCGACGCCGACGGCGCAGGACATCCGGTCCAGGCTGCGCGCCAAACCCAGGTACGATTTCAGCACGGTACCGATGGCGCGCTTGCGCGAGGCGCCGTCGACGAAGCTGCGGTCGATCTTCAGCTCCGAGAACGGGATCGAAGCCAGCAGTTGCAGGTTGGAGCGCCCGGTGCCGTAGTCGTCGATGGCGAGGCCGAAACCCATCATGCGCAGCCGCAGCAGCCGTTCCAGCAGGTGCGGGTCAGTCTGCAGCACCGCCGATTCGGTGATCTCGAACGTGATGTAGCCCGGCAGGATGCGGTGCCGGTCCAGGCAGGCGCCGATCTGTGCGATGAACTGCGGGTGCGACAGCGTGCCCGGGTCGACGTTGATCGAAAACGAGATCGGCATGCCCTGGTCGTGCAGCGTGCGGCAGGCGGCCACCGATTTCTCGATCATGCTCCAGTCGAGGAAATCGATGCGGCCCGCTTCTTCCAGCGCGGGCATGAAGGCCGCGGGGCCCAGCATGCCGTGTTGCGGATGCCGCCAGCGGGCGAACATTTCGAGGCCCTTGACCTGCCCCGTTTCAAGCTCGATCTTGGGCTGGAAGAAAGGATCGAATTCGCGCGCCTGCAGGCCCTTGCCCACTTCGGCGAACGTGAAGGCGGTGGCGGCCGGCGGCGCGGCGGCGTCGGCGGGCCGCGTGTAGTTGGCGGCCAGCGCTTCCAGCCGCGGCGCGGAGACCGGCTTGGCGACGGCGCCCAGCAGGTCGACGCCATAGGCCAGCGCCATCGTCTCGACGGAAAACAGGATGTCGCCGCTCTGCGCGCCGACGACGATCAGGCCGGCGCGGCACCTTGCCTCGGCCAGGCGACGGATCAGTTCCAGCCCGTCCATGCCGGCCAGTGCCAGGTCGATGACGACGATGTCGATGGCGGCGCCGCTGTCGGCAAGCGGCGCCTGCAGCATGCGCAGCGCCGCATGCCCGTCGGGCGCGAAATGGATGTGTTGTGCACCGGCGCTGCGTAGCACCCCGGCCAGCAGCTCGCGCTGTACCGGTTCGCTTTCCGCCACCAGGAACTGCAATCCGGCGATCTCCATGCTCCCTCCGTTATCAGCCGGCGCGCGCCTGGCTTTGCCTGACCTGCTCGAAGAAACACACGGCCGCGCAGGCGGCCACGTTCAGCGATTCCACCTGCCCCAGGTGCGGGATCACGACCTGGTGCCGGGCCAGGCCCAGCAGCTCGTCGGACACGCCCTGCCCTTCATGGCCGAACACCCAGGCAACCGGCCGCTTCAGGTCCACATCGTACAGCTTCTGTTTCGCATAGCCGCTGGTGGCCAGCGTGGCGATCTTCGCGCCCTCCAGCAGCGGCGCCAGCGCCACGTTCTCGTGGATCTCCAGCACGAAGTGTGCGCCCATCGCGGCGCGCAGCACCTTCGGCGACCAGCAGAACGCCGTGCCGGGGCTGCAATACACTTCGCCGATGCCGGCCGCCGCGGCGCTGCGCAGGATCGAGCCGACGTTGCCGGGGTCCTGCACATTGTCCAGCAGGACGGCATTGGCGGCCAGCGCGGCGGGCACCGCCGGCCGCGGCATCTCGACCAGGAACAGGATGCCCACGCCATGCTCGACCTGCGACAGCGGTTCGTACAGCGCATCGGGCAACTGCAGCACGCGGCCGTGATGCGCTTCCAGCTTCGCCACCAGTGCGACGACCTCGGGGTGGCGCAGGCCGCTGTCGCTGACGATGCACTGTTCCGGCTGGCCGCGCAGCTGCAGCCAGGTTTCGCACAGGTGCACGCCGTCGAGCAGCGTGCGGCCGGCCTTGCGCAGCGCGTGCGCACTGGTGGCCAGGTGCTTGAGCTCCTTGTACTGGGCGTTGTCGCGCGAAGTAATCGTTTTCAAAACGCCAGCTCCAGCAGTTCGCGCACCGGGGCGAACGAGCGCCGGTGCACCGGCGTCACGCCGTGCAGTTTCAGCGCTTCCAGGTGCTGCGCGGTGCCGTAGCCCTTGTGCTGGTCGAAGCCGTATTGCGGATATTTCCGGTGCAGCTTGCGCAGCGCGTCGTCGCGCGCCGTCTTCGCCAGGATCGACGCGGCGGAGATCGATTCGATCTTGTCGTCGCCATCGACGATGGCGATGGTCTGGATCTTCATCACCGGGCACTTGTTGCCGTCGATCAGGGCCAGCGTGGGAATCGTCTCGAGCGCATGCACGGCCCGCTTCATCGCCAGCAGCGACGCCTGCAGGATGTTCAGCCGGTCGATTTCCGCTTCGGACGCCTTGGCGATCGCCCAGGCGATGCAGTCGCGCTTGATCAGCGGCGCCAGCTCTTCGCGCTTCGCTTCGG
Source organism: Pseudoduganella umbonata (assembly GCF_014192225.1). Taxonomy (GTDB): domain Bacteria; phylum Pseudomonadota; class Gammaproteobacteria; order Burkholderiales; family Burkholderiaceae_D; genus Rugamonas; species Rugamonas umbonata. Next base: position 431,364 of record NZ_JACHXS010000003.1, read on the forward strand.
TCAGCTTCTTCGAATCGCGCAGGCCGGCGATGGGCCGCTCGCGGTGCAGGATCACGGCGGCCGCGTACACGGGCCCGGCCAGCGGCCCGCGGCCGGCTTCGTCCACGCCGCAGATGATCTCGTCGAGGGAATATGGCAGGTCGTCGAACAGGCCGCTCTGCATCGCATGGTCCTTCTCATTGTCCTTCTTTGTCACTTGGTTCTTCCTATGACCTGCAGTACCGCCGCGGCACTCTCCTCGGCGGAGTTGCGCAGCAGGCTGTGGTGCATGTCCGTGAAACGCCGGATCAGGTTCGCACGGTGCGCCTCGTCCGTCAATTGCTTCCACAGGTTGTCGGCCAGCGCGGCGGCGCTGGCGTGGTGCTGCAACAGTTCGGGCACCAGGAACTCGCGCGCCAGGATGTTCGGCAAGCCGATCCATGGCTGGTAGCCCATGTGGCGCATGATTTCCCACGATGCCCGCATCATCCGGTAGGCGATGACCATCGGCTTCTTGTACAGCGCCACTTCCAGCGATGCGGTACCGGATGCGACCAGCACGGCATCGGCCGCGCAGATCGCCGCGTGGCTTTCGCCATCGAGCAGTTGCAGGGGAATGTCCTGCAGGCCGGCCTGCGCCACCAGCTCGGTGAAATAGGCCTTTTGCTTGTCGCCGGCCATCGGCACCACGAAATGCAGCCCCGGCTCGCGTTGTCGCAGCAGCTTCGCGGCGCCGATGAAGGCCGCCGTGTTGTACTTCAGTTCCCCCATCCGGCTGCCCGGCATGATGGTGACGACTTTCGCGTCGTCGGCCAGGCCCAGGTGGCGGCGCGCCGCCGTCACGTCCGGCACCAGGGGAATCAGTTCGGCCAGCGGATGGCCAACGTACGTGACGGGGACGCCAGCCTTGCGGTAGATCTCTTCCTCGAACGGGAAGATCACCAGCATGTGCGAGACGTTCTTGATGATCTTCTTGATGCGCCCGCCGCGCCAGGCCCAGATCTGCGGGCCGATGTAGTGCATGGTCGGGATGCCGGCCGCCTTCAGCTCGCCTTCCAGGCCCAGGTTGAAACCAGGGTAGTCGGCGCCGATGAACACGGCCGGGCGCTCGGCCAGCAGCTGGTCGCGCAGGCGCGACTGGACGCGCTTCAGCTCGCGATAGCGCGGGATGATCTCGAACAGGCCGCGCACCGTCATGGTTTCCAGCGGCACCTGCGATTCAAACCCCTGGGCGATCATGGCCGGCCCGCCGATGCCGTGGAAGCGGGCCTCGGGCAGGTACGGCCGCAGGCCGACCAGCAGGCGCGCGGCCAGCATGTCGCCGGAGGGCTCCCCGGCAACGATGGCGACCGACAGGCCGTCGCCCATGCTAGCGGACGATGCCACGGTTGGCGGTATCGAGGAAGGTGCGGAATGCGCGGATATGCTCCGCCGCATCCGGCGTGCTTTGCTCTTGCGCCAGCAGCGCCGCCTTGGCCTCTTCCAGCGTATGGCCGGAGCGGTACAGGATCTTGTACGAGGTGCGCAGCGCGTTGATCTGCTCGCGCGTAAAACCGCGGCGCTTCAGGCCTTCGATGTTGATGCCGTGCGCCTGCGCCGGGTTCCCGTTCAGCAGTACGAACGGCGGCACGTCCTGCGTCAGGCTGGTGCTCATGCCGACGAAGGCATGCGCGCCGATCTTGCAGAACTGGTGCACGTTCGCGTAGCCGCTCATGATGACCCAGTCGCCGATCTCCACGTGCCCCGCCATCTGCGCGTTGTTCGAGAAGATCGTGTTGTTGCCGACCACGCAGTCGTGCGCCAGGTGCACGTAGGCCGAGATCCAGTTGTCGTTGCCCAGCTTCGTCACGCCCTTGTCCTGCACGGTACCCAGGTTGAACGTGCAGAATTCGCGGATCGTGTTGCGGTCGCCCACTTCCAGGCGGGTCGGCTCGCCGTTCCATTTCTTGTCCTGCGGCGGTGCGCCGATCGACGAGAACTGGAAGAACTTGTTGTCGCTGCCGATCGTCGTATGGCCTTCGATGACCACGTGCGGGCCGACCCAGGTGCGGTCGCCGATGACGACATCGGGGCCGACGATCGAATAGGCGCCGATCTCGACACCCTCGCCCAGCTGAGCCTTCGGATCGACGAGCGCGGTAGGATGAATGGTCGTCATGCTGCCTCCTTCTGTTTCCCCACCGTGTTACGCTGCGTCGGCGGTGTTACGGATGGTGCACATCAGGTCCGCCTCGACAGCGGTCTGGCCGTCGACGCTGCCCACCGCCTTGTATTTCCAGATGCCGCGCGACACGCGCACGATCTCGACATCCATCTTCAGCTGGTCGCCGGGGCCCACCGGGCGCTTGAAGCGCGCGTTGTCGATGCCCACGAAGTAGACCACCGAGTTCTCGTCGGGCTTGATGCCCATCGTCAGGAACGACAGGATGGCCGCGGTCTGCGCCATCGCCTCGATCATCAGCACGCCGGGCATCACCGGCTTGTGCGGGAAGTGGCCGTTGAAGAATTCCTCGTTGACGGTCACGTTCTTGATGGCGGTGATCGTCTTGTTCGCTTCCCAGGTCAGCACCCGGTCCACCAGCAGCAGCGGGTAGCGGTGCGGCAGCAGTTCCTTGATCTGGTTGATGCACAGGGTCTTGTTTTCAGCAGTGGTCATGATTCGTCTTCTTGCTCAGTGGCTTGATTATTGATTTTTTTGATCGATTTCTCGAGTGCGCGGATCTTCTCGCGCATGGCACCCAGGTTCCGCACGATGGCGGCGGATTTTTCCCATTCGCTGTTCTTCGCCAGCGGGTAGAAGCCGGTGTACTGCCCCGGCTCCAGGATCGAGCGCGACACCATGCTGGCCGACGACACATGCACGTGATCGACGATCGTCAGGTGGCCCAGCACCATGGCCGCGCCGCCGAACGTGCAGTACTTGCCGATCTTCGCGCTGCCGGCCACGCCCACGCAGCCGGCCATGGCCGTGTGCGCGCCGATATGGCAGTTGTGGCCGATCTGGATCTGGTTGTCGAGCTTGACACCGTCCTCGATGATCGTGTCGGCCAGCGCGCCGCGGTCGACCGTGGTGTTGGCGCCGATGTCGACGTCGTCGCCGATCACCACGCGGCCCACCTGCGGGATCTTGATGTAGACCCCGCCTTCATTGGCGAAGCCGAAGCCGTCGGTGCCGATCACGGCGCCCGAATGCAGGATGCCACGGGCGCCGATCACGCAGCGCGCGTGAAACGTGACGTTGGCAAAGAAATGCGTGCCTTCGCCGACCACCGCTTCGCGGCCGATGAAGCAGCCGGCATCGATCACCGCGCCGGCCTTGATGACGGCGCCCGCCTCGACAGTGACCTGCGGGCCGACATGCGCGGTGGCGTCGACCCGGGCGGTCGGGTCCACGTACGCGGTCGGGTGGATGCCCGGTGCCGGCACATGCGCCGTCAGGGCGTCGAAGTACTGCGCGGCACGGGCGAAGTACGCGTACGGATTCTTCGTGACGATGCGCGCGCCTTGATACTGCTGGGCAACGAGCGGGTCATCGTTCGGCGACAAGATCAGCGCGGCGGCACGGCTCTGCCCGGCTTGCGCGCGGAACTTGCTGTTGGAGAGAAAGCTGATGTGTGAAACGCCGGCGTCGGTCAACGGCGCGATCCCCACCACCTGCAGGTTGGGGTCGCCGATCAACTCTCCGCCGAAGCGCTCGACCAGGTCTCCCAGTCGAATGCCCATGACTATCCTATCAAAAGTGGAAAAGCCGGCCAGGCCACCGCGACGCGGAAGCGTGGCCGGCGATTCGGGGGTTTACTTGTCCAGCGCTGCCAGCACCTTGTCGGTGATGTCGATGCGCGGGTTGGCCCAGACGGCATCCTGCAGCACGATGTCGAAGCCTTCGGTCAGGGCCAGCTGCCGGATGATGCGCGTGGCCTTCTCGGCGATGGCCGCGCGCTCCTCGTTGGTGCGCTGGGACAGGTCTTCCTTGAACTCGCGCTGGCGGCGCTGGAAGTCCTTGTCCAGCTCCACCACTTCGCGCTGGCGCTTGACACGGTCCTGCTCGCCCAGCGTGGGCTCATCCTTCGTGTAGCGCTCGGTCGCCGTCTTCAGCCGTGCGCCCAGCTCGTTCAGTGCCTTCTCGCGCGGCGAGAATTCTTCCTTCAGCTTGTCGCCCGCCAGCCTGGCGAGCTTGGACTCGTTATAGATGCGTTCAGGGCTGAGCCAGGCGATGCGCGAGGACTGTGCCACCTGCGCGTGCGCGGTCCCCAGCGCCGTTCCCAGCACCAGCGAGCCCAGCGCCATGATGGCAAACAGCTTGCCGAACGTGGCAGATGCAGTCTTCAACATGTTTCTCCTCAACTCTTTGCCCACTCGGTTCCCACTACGTTCCAATTGCGTTCCAACGATGTTTTAACCAGGTTCCCACTTGCCGCCATTGCCGGCATCAGAAACCGGTACCCATCTGGAACTGGAAGCGTTCCAGGCGGTCGCCGTATATCGGATTAATAGGCTTAGCATAACTCAACTTCAGCGGCCCCACCGGGGAAATCCAGCTCACGCCCAGGCCCGTCGAGAAGCGCAGCTCGGACAGGCGCATCTTCGCCCCTTCCTGGTAGACCTGGCCGCCGTCGAAGAAGGCGAACCAGCGCAGGCTGCGGTCCTTGCCCTGGCCGGGGAACGGGAACTGCAGCTCGGCATTGCCGATCAGGCGCGAAGCGCCGCCCAGCGCGTCGCCGTTGGTGTCGAGGTAACCCAGCGAGGAGCTGTAGTAGCCGCGCACCGAGCCGATGCCGCCGGCATAGAAGTTCTTGAACACCGGATACGGCCGGTCGCCGATGCCGTGGCCATAGTCGAACTCGCCCTTCAGCGCCAGCGTGGCCCACGACGTGATCGGGCGGTACCACTGCTGCTCGTACACCGCGCGCACGTACTTCGAATCGCCGATCAGGTCGATCTCCAGGTTGGCGCGCTGGTAGCGGCCGACGGTCGGCGTCACCGCGCTGTCGCGGCTGTCGCGGCCCCAGGCGATCGTCAGCGGCACCGAGTTCGACGAGACTTCACCCTCGCCGCTGGCCGGGCCGCCCAGGTCGCGCACGTACTGCTTGAAGTAGTTCGGGCTGGTCACGTCGGTCTTGATGGTGGCGCGCTCCAGGCCGATACCGAAGAACACGGTGTCGACTTCGGAGAACGGCACGCCCCAGCTGACGCGGCCGCCGGTCTGCTTGATCGAGTACATGCCGGTGTTCACCGCCGGCGGATCGAAGGTCCGCAGGTACAGCTCGTAGCTCTGCGATACGCCGTCGTCCGTGTAGTACGGGTTGGTCTGCGAGAACGCGATCGTGCGGCTGTATTTACTGGTGTTCAGTTCCAGGCCCACGGTATTGCCGGAGCCGGCGAAGTTGGCCTGCTGGATCGAGGCCGACAGGCTGAACTTCTCGGCCTGCGAGAACGCGCCGCCGATCTGGAAGTTACCGGTCGGCTTTTCCACCACCGTCAGGTTCACGTCGACCTGGTCGGACGTGCCCGGCGCTTCCGGCGTATCCACCGTCACGTCCTTGAAGTAGCCCAGGCGGTCGACGCGGTCGCGCGACAGCTTGACCTTGTTGGCGTCATACCAGCTCGACTCGAACTGGCGGAACTCGCGGCGGATCACCTCGTCGCGCGTGGTGGTGTTGCCCTGGATGTTCATGTGGCGCACATAGGCGCGCTTGCCCGGGTCGATGAAGAACGTGAAGGCGACTTCGCGCTTCTCGCGGTCGACTTCCGGATTGGCGTTCACGTTGGCGAAGGCAAAGCCGAAGTTGCCCAGGCGGTCGGTGATCAGCTTGTTGGTGGCGGTCAGGCGCGCGCCCGAATAGGTCTCGCCCTTCTTCAGCAGCACCAGCGAGCGCAGCTCTTCCTCGCGGCCGTACATCTCGCCTTCGAACTTGATGTCGGAAACCGAGTACTTCTCGCCTTCGGTGATGTTGATGGTGAGGTAGATGTCCTTCTTGTCCGGCGTGATGGAGACCTGGGTGGAGTCGACGTTCATTTCCACGTAGCCGCGGTCCAGGTAGAACGACTTCAGTGCTTCCAGGTCGCCGGTCAGCTTGGTCTTCGAGTACTGGTCGGCCTTGGTGTACCAGCTGAACCAGCCGGACGTGTTCAGCTCGAGCTCCTTGCGCAGCTCCTTGTCGGAGAAGACCTTGTTGCCGACGATGTTGATCTGCTTGATACGCGCGATCTCGCCTTCGTCGACATTGAACATGATCGACACGCGGTTGCGCTCCATCGGCGTGACGGTGGTGGTGACCTTGACGCCGTACAGGCCGCGCGACAGGTACTGGCGCTTCAGTTCCTGCTCGGCGCGATCGGTGGTGGCCTTGTCGAAGGTCTTGGCTTCGCCCACGCCGATATCCTTCAGGGCGGTGACCAGCATGTCCTTCTCGAATTCCTGGGTACCGGTGAAATCGACCTTGGCGATCGCCGGGCGTTCCTCGACGATCACTACCAGCACGTCGCCATCTTTTTCCAGCCGCACGTCCTTGAAGATGCCGGTCGCGTACAGCGCCTTGATCGTGGTGACGGATTTGTCGTCGCTGAACGTTTCGCCCACGCGCACCGGCAGGTAGCTGAACACGGTGCCCGCTTCGGTACGCTGGATACCTTCGACGCGGATATCCTTGACCACGAAGGGTTGAACGGCAAAGGCGCTGCCGGAGCAGAAAGCCAGTACGGCGGCGCCGATCAGGGTGCGGCGAAACGAAGGCGAGGCAAAGCGGTCAGAAATGAATTTCATTGGCATTATCAGAGACTCGAAAGCCGCTTCGCGATAATCCGGACAGCACCTTTCGACACCTCGCCCGCAATCATTCCGAACCAGCTTTCCAAATACGAGACTGCACGCGGCAGGCGGATCATAACAACCGCGCGACATCGTTGAATACAGCGAGCGCCATCAAGGTCACCAACAACCCGACACCCAGACGCTGTGCAATCTCCCCAAAACGCTCCGGCACCGGGCGCCCAGTCAAAACTTCCAGCGAATAATACAGCAAATGGCCGCCATCCAGAACCGGTATCGGGAGCAAATTCATCACCCCAAGGCTGATGCTGACGACCGCCACGAACGACAGATAGCTGGCCAGGCCGATACGCGAACTCTGGCCCGCGTAGTCGGCAATCGTGATGGGACCGGTCACGTTCTTCCACGAGACTTCGCCGATGATCATGCGGCCGATCATCCGGATCGTCAGCACGCTGGTGTCCCACACCTTGCGCGCCGCCTTCGCCAGCGCGGCGAACGGGCCGTCGGCCACGACGATCATATCCGGCCGCCCCAGCAGCTCGACCTTGATCTTACCGACTGTTACACCGTCTTTACCGGACACCGCTTCCGGCACCACCGGCACCCGCACCAGTTCGCCATTACGCCGCACATCGAGCTGCACGGTACGTGCCGCGGCCTGGCGGATCGCCGCGCTGAACGCGCCGATATCGGCGACCGGCTGGCCGTCCATCGCCACCACCTGGTCGCCAGTGCGCAGGCCGGCGCGGCCCCCGGCACCGGCCGGATCGACCTTGCCCAGCACGGGCGCGGGCAGCCGGATATTGAAGCCCAGCGCACCGGCCACGTCGCCATCGAGATCGACAGCGCGCAGCGTGGCGGCCGGCACCGTAAACGTGTAGCGGCCGCGGCCCGGCCGCTCCGCCTCGATGCGGGCGCCCTCGCCGTCCTTGGATTCGACAACCGCTTCGATCAGCTGCCAGCGCAACTCGGACCAGCCCTGCACCGCATTGCCGTTGACGGCGCGGATCACGTCATCGCGGTCCAGCCCGGCCTGGGCGGCGGCCGACTGCGCGGCCGGCGCGGCAATGCGCGTGGCCGGCTCTTCGATACCGTGCATGTACAGGCCCGCGAACAGCACGATCGCCAGCAGGAAGTTGGCGATCGGCCCGGCGGCCACGATGGCGATGCGCTTCCAGACATTCTGGCGCGTGAACTCGCGCGGCAGGTCTTCGGGCGCGATGTCCTTCACATCCTGGTCGCGCGCGTCGAGCATCTTCACGTAGCCGCCCAGCGGCAGCGCGGAAACGGCCCATTCGGTCTGGTCCGGCCCGACCCGGCGCGACCATACCACGCGGCCCATGCCGACCGAGAAACGCAGCACCTTCACGCCGCACCAGCGCGCCACCAGGTAGTGGCCCAGTTCGTGGATGACCACGAGCGTGCCCAGCGCAACGATGAAGGCAACGACCGTTTGCAGCAGGTTCATGGCTTACTTTCGGATGGCGCCCGGTGCGACGCCGGGCTCGATAGTTGTTCGCACCCTGCCCCGGCGTGCGCCGAAGCGCGGTTCAGGAAAGCCGTCAGGCGTTGGCCGCCTTCAGCGGATGGCCCAGCGCGGCGATCGCACGTTCGGCCGCGGCACGCGCCGCCGCATCCTGCGCCATCACGGCCTCGATGGACGACGCCGGGCCGTGCGGCAGCGCATCCATCACGCCGGCGATCACGCGGTCGATCTGGCGGAAGCCGATGCGCTCGTCGAGGAAAGCCTGCACGGCCACTTCGTTGGCGGCGTTCAGCAGGGCCGGCGCGGTACCGCCGGCTTGCAGCGCGTCGTAGGCCAGTGCCAGGCACGGGAAACGCTTGAAGTCGGGCTTTTCGAACTGCAGCGTGCCGACCTGCGTGAGGTCGAGCTGGGCCACGCCCGATGCGATCCGTTCCGGGTAGGCCAGCGCATTGGCGATCGGCGTGCGCATGTCCGGGTTGCCCAGTTCGGCAATCACGGAACCGTCCGCGTACGACACCATCGAGTGGATCACCGACTGCGGATGGATGACGACTTCGATCTGCGCCGCCGGCGCGCCGAACAGCCAGTGCGCCTCGATCACTTCCAGGCCCTTGTTCATCATCGTGGCGGAATCGACCGAAATCTTGGGGCCCATGACCCACTTCGGGTGCTTGCACGCCTCGGCCGGCGTGACGGTATCGAGCGTTTCCACGGCACGCTTCAGGAACGGTCCGCCGGATGCGGTCAGCAGGATCTTCGTGACGCCGGCCGCCGCCGGCACGCGGCGGTAATCGGCCGGCAGGCACTGGAAGATCGCATTGTGTTCGGAGTCGATCGGCAGCAGCGTCGCGCCGGATGCCGCGACGGCATCCATGAACAGCTGGCCGGACATCACCAGCGCCTCCTTGTTGGCCAGCATGACCTTCTTGCCGGCACGCGCGGCGGCCAGCGTGGGCGCCAGGCCCGCGGCGCCGACGATCGCGGCCATCACGCCGTCCACTTCACCGGCCGAGGCGATGTCGCACAGTGCCTGCTCGCCCCACGCCACCTGGGTGTCCAGATTCATGGCGCGCAGCAGCGCGGCCAGCTGGTCGGCCGCATCGGCGCTGCCGACGACCGCCACTTTCGGCTGGAACTGCCGGCACTGCGCCGCCAGTTCGTCGACCCGGCTGTGCGCGGACAGGGCGTAGACCGTGTAACGGTCGGGGTGGCGCGCGATGACGTCGAGCGTGGAGACGCCGATGGAACCGGTGGCGCCGAGGATGGTGATGCTTTGCATAGTCATTTCCTTTGAAACCTGCCGCCTTGTGGGCCTGGCAGGTTTCGTTACCTTTTACAGCCAGCCGCCGATCAGCGCGGCGATCGGCAGGACCGGCACCAGCGCATCGATACGGTCGAGCACGCCGCCATGGCCGGGCAGCAGGTTGCTGCTGTCCTTGAAGCCGGCGCGCCGCTTCAGCTGGGATTCGAACAGGTCGCCGACGATCGACGCGCCGACGATGACGGACAGTGCGACCAGGGCAATGCCCCAGCCCAGTTTCGCCTGGACGCGCACGGCGAACGTGTCCTGCAGCCATGGCTGGTATGGCGCGGCCAGGATCGTGATCATGCACAGCACGAGCACGGCGATCCAGCCGCCGACGGCGCCTTCGACCGATTTGCCGGGCGAAATCGACGGCGCCAGCTTGCGCCTGCCGAACTTCTTGCCGGAGAAATAGGCGCCGATGTCGGCGATGAACACCAGCGCCATCACCGAGAACAGGTACAGCGGCGAGCGCTGGAACAGCACCAGGATCGCCACGAAGCACGATACCAGCGTGGCGCCATACACCATCGCCAGCAGCGTATTGCCGAAGCCTTCCATCGGCGGCAGGCCGACTTTCAGCGACGGGAAGAAGCGCAGCAGCCAGATGGCCGCGCCCAGCGCCAGCCAGAAGCGGGCCTGCTCGAGGCCGGCGTTATAGAAGAACGTGTAGAGAAACGCCACCGCCCAGCAGAAGGCAACCAGGATCGGCGCGCGCAGCTTGAACAGCCGGAAGGCTTCCCATGCGGTGGCGAAAAACACGACGGTTACGAGCGCCTGCACGGCCGGCAGCGAGCCGGAAAACAGCACGGCCACCAGCACCACGAACAGGATGACGGCGGTAATGATCCGGGTCTTCAGCATGTGTTTGTTATTTTTTCAGTTGTTCGCCCGTGCGGCCGAAGCGGCGCTCGCGGTGCTGGTAGGACGCAATCGCTTCGTCCAGCTTCTCGGCGGTGAAGTCGGGCCAGTATATGTCCGTGAAATACAGCTCGGTGTAAGCCAGCTGCCACAGCAGGAAGTTCGAGATGCGCTCTTCGCCGCCGGTGCGGATGAACAGGTCCGGCTCGGGCGCATAGGCCATCGCCAGATGCGGCGCGAGCTGCGCTTCGGAGAAATCCGTGGCGCCAGGATGCGCCGCGACCATCTTGCCGATTGCCTGCATGATATCCCAGCGGCCGCCGTAGTTGGCGCACACGGTGACGGTGAGGCGGGTGTTGTTCGCCGTCTTGCGCTCGGCGGCGGAGATCATGTCGCGCAGCTTGCCGTCGAAACGGGACAGGTCGCCGACGACTTTCAGGCGAATGTTATTGGCGTGCATCTTCGCCACTTCGCGCTCGAGCGCGGTGACGAACAGGCGCATCAGCAGCGACACTTCCTCTTCCGGACGGCGCCAGTTCTCCGAACTGAAGGCGAACACGGTCAGGTACTCGACGCCACGGCTGACGCAGGCCTCGACGACGGTACGCACCGCTTCCACGCCCTTGACGTGGCCCGCCACGCGCGGCAGGAAGCGCTTGGTGGCCCAACGGCCGTTGCCGTCCATGATAATCGCCACATGGCGCGGCACATTCGGCACTTCAGGCACCGCGGTCGTCGAACTCGTATATCTCATTAGTAACGCTTTAATGCCAAAAGATGAACTGTACAAAAAAAACCGGGGACAGGCACCTATTTTTCAAGAAATATTTTCTTGGCAATAGGGGCTGTCCCAGGTCTTGGGCGGAACTCGTGGCGGGAGCGAGCCTGGTGTCGGACACCGGCTTTCTGGTGTCGGACACCGGTTTTCGGTGGAAAACAGGCTACCGGCCAGATAAAGCCGGTGTCTGACACCTTTTCGCAAAATCCCGAAAAAGTGTCAGACACCAAGTGTTCACGCGGCTTCCGGCATCAAACCGTCAGCACTTCCTTCTCTTTCTCGGCAACGATCTTGTCGATGTCGGCAATCGCCTTGTCGGTCAGCTTCTGCACGTCGTCGGAGGCGCGGCGCTCTTCGTCTTCCGAGATGGCCTTGTCCTTCGTGAGCTTTTTCAGCTGCTCGTTGGCGTCGCGGCGGATGTTACGGACGGCGATCTTCGCGTCCTCGGCTTCGCCCTTGCACAGCTTGACCATTTCCTTGCGGCGCTCTTCGGTCAGCGCCGGGGTCGGCACGCGGATCGTGTCGCCCTGCGCGGACGGGTTCAAGCCCAGGTCGGCATCGCGGATCGCCTTTTCGATCGCCGCACCCATCTTCTTTTCGAACGGCGTCACGCCGATCGTGCGGGCATCGATCAGCGTCAGGTTGGCCACCTGGTTGATCGCCGTGGGATTGCCGTAGTAATCGACCGTTACGTGGTCGAGGATGCCCACGTGGGCACGGCCGGTACGCACCTTGGCCAGATCGCTTTTCAGCGTATCCAGCGATTTCGCCATCTTGTCCTGGGCGTTTTTCTTGATGTCAGCGGTAGACATGCTGCTCTCCTGTTATTTCTCTTGAATGTCGTATTTTAAACGTGAACCAGGGTGCCCTCTTGCTCACCCATGATCACGCGCATCATCGCGCCTGGCTTGGTGATCGAGAAGACCTTGATCGGCAGTTTCTGGTCGCGGCACAGTGCGAACGCGGTCGCGTCCATCACCTGCAGCTGCTTGGAGATCGCCTCGTCGAAGCTGATGGTGTCGTACAGCGTGGCTTCCGGGTCCTTCTTCGGATCGGCACTGTACACGCCGTCGACCTTGGTGGCCTTCAGCACGATTTCGGCCGACATCTCCGAACCGCGCAGCGCGGCGGCCGTATCGGTGGTGAAGAACGGGTTGCCGGTGCCGGCCGCGAAGATGACGACCTTGCCCTCTTCCAGGTATTGCAGCGCTTTCGGGCGCACATACGGCTCGACGACCTGTTCGATGCCGATCGCCGACATCACGCGGGCAACGACGCCCACGTGGCGCATCGCGTCGGCCAGGGCCAGCGCGTTCATGACGGTGGCCAGCATGCCCATGTAGTCGGCAGTGGCACGGTCCATGCCCTGGGCGCCGGGCGCCACGCCACGGAAGATGTTGCCGCCGCCGATCACGACTGCCAGTTCCACGCCCAGTTTCGCGACCTCGGCCACGTCGGCGACCATGCGCTCGATCGTGGCGCGATTGATGCCATACGGGTCATCGCCCATCAGGGCTTCACCGGACAATTTGAGGAGGACGCGCTTGTAGGCTGGTTTTGACATGAGCTGAGGCTCCTAAGTAATGTATTCGGTGACATCCGGCCGCAATGATAGCTGTAAAGCTCCTTGCGCCGGGTTGGTACGCCAACCGTACGACCCACGCGGGGACGGTTGGGGAGAATTCCTGGTACTGCATCAGAGCCAAGGCTCTAAAAAAACGGGCCTCGCGGCCCGTTTTTGAATTACGCTCCCTTGGAAGCAGCCATCTGGGCTGCCACTTCAGCGGCGAAATCGTCCACTTTCTTTTCAATGCCTTCGCCCACCACGTACATGGTGAAGCCCTTGACGGTCGCGTTGGCGGCCTTCAGCATCTGCTCGACGGACTGCTTGTCGTTCTTCACGAACGCCTGGTTCAGCAGCGACACTTCCTTCAGGTACTTCTGCACGGAACCTTCGAGGCGCTTGGCGACGATTTCCGGCGACTGGGCCGGCTTGCCTTCGGCGGCAGCCTTGGCTGCATCTTCGTCGGCCTTGGCCTGGGCAACCGAGCGCTCTTTCTCGATCAGCTCTGCAGGCACCTGGTCGGACGACAGCGACACCGGCTTCATTGCCGCGATGTGCATTGCCACGTCCTTGCCCACCTGGTCGTCCGCGCCTTCGAAGTCGACGATCACGCCGATCTTCGTGCCGTGCAGGTACGAAGCCAGCTTGCCGGTCGTTTCAAAGCGCTGGAAGCGGCGGATCGACATGTTTTCGCCGATCTTGCCAACCAGGGCGGAGCGTACTTCTTCCAGCGTCTGGCCGGATTCGGTCGGCAGCGCCAGCAGGGCAGCCACGTCGGCCGGGTTCTTTTCGGCAGCCAGGCGTGCGGCGGTGTTCGCCAGTGCCAGGAAGTCGTCGTTCTTGGCGACGAAGTCGGTTTCGGAGTTCACTTCGACCAGGGCGCCCACGTTGCCCGAGATGAATGCTGCGACAACGCCTTCGGCGGTCACGCGTGCCGAAGCCTTGGCTGCCTTGCCGCCCAGCTTGACGCGCAGGATCTCTTCCGCTTTGTCCATGTCGCCGGCCGCTTCGGTCAGGGCCTTCTTGCATTCCATCATCGGTGCGTCGGTCTTCGCGCGCAGTTCGCCGACCATTGCTGCGGTAATCGCTGCCATATGTTTTCTCCTGTATTCGGTGGGGTTGCCGGGGCGGCGCCTTGCGGCAGCCTGCTCATCCGGCGTCTCGTTAAAAAAAAGGGGAGCCGGAAGCCACCCCTTTTTTCAAGGCCTAAAATAACAGCCTAATGTGTAGTGCCGATGTCCGCCCGAGGGACGGACACCGGGACCAGCGCTACTTACGCCTGCTCGTTGACTTCCACGAACTCGTCGCCGGCTGCCGTCTTGATCGACTCCAGCACTTCGGTCGACGCGTTGGCACGGCCTTCCAGGATCGCATCTGCCACGCCGCGGGCGTACAGGCTGATTGCCTTGGACGAGTCGTCGTTACCCGGGATCACGTGGGTCACGCCGGCCGGCGAGTGGTTGGTATCGACGATGCCGATGACCGGGATACCCAGTTTCTGGGCTTCGGTGATCGCGCCTTTGTGGTAGCCGACGTCGATCACGAAGATCGCGTCAGGCACGCCGCCCATATCCTTGATGCCGCCGATGGACTTCTGCAGCTTTTCCATTTCACGGCTGAACAGCAGTGCATCTTTCTTGGTCAGCTTTTCCACGGAACCGTCGGCGATTTGCGCTTCCATGTCCTTCAGGCGCTTGATCGAGGTCTTGATGGTCTTGAAGTTGGTCAGCATGCCGCCCAGCCAGCGCTGGTCGACGTAAGGAACACCAGCACGCTGTGCCTCGGCGGCGACGATGTCGCGAGCCTGGCGCTTGGTGCCCACCATCAGGATCGTGCCACGGTTGGCGGACAGTTGGCGAACAGTCTTCATCGCCTCCTGGTACAGCTCCATGGTCTTTTCCAGGTTGATGATGTGAATCTTGTTGCGGTGGCCGAAGATGAACGGAGCCATCTTTGGGTTCCAGAATCGGGTTTGGTGACCGAAGTGGACGCCGGCTTCCAGCATTTCACGCATCGTTACAGACATGTTTTACTCCAGGGTTGGGTCTGGAACCTGCTCAGTCACCCTTGCGGGCACCCTTGCAGAGCGGGTTCGAGTTTATTAAAAAGTGGGGATTTTGCAACATTGCAAGGAACGAGTCCGAGCAACCCGGCATTTTAGCGGAAGACGGGGAAACAATCAAACGTTGTTCTTGTTCATGGCCAAGACAGGTTGTCCAGGTCTGCCTCGAACTGCTTCTTCGGCACCACCACGGCTGGCGACTTGACGCATGCCAGCGCCAGTGCATTCCGCCGGGGCAGGCGCATGGCATGGCAACCAGCATCCGCGCAGCGTTAACGCACCTCCCCGTAATCGCGCGGCGTCCCGCGCCTTGGCGACGTATCCTGACGAAAACTCAACACTTGCGAGAGGAGAACACCATGGAATCGAGCCGGCTGGAGCAACTGGAACAGGGCCTGCGGCACGCACTGCAACTGGTCGAACGCGACGAGACCGGCGCACAGGGGGAAATCGAGCCCACCCACCCGGCCGCCTGGGCGGCGCAGGAATGCGAGCTGATGCTGCCGGAACCGCTGACGCTGGCGTCGCTGGCCGAAGCCATCCGCCACAAGATCGAGACCGTGCACGTGCTGCTGGACCGCGCACGTGCACACGAGCAACTGCCGCCGGATGCGCAACTGGCGGCGGACGAGGGCTATATGACAGGTGCCGATGACCTGACACAGAACACGAAGGACTCCTGACGGCCGGGATTCCGGCAAAGACGGCCGGCGCCACGCGTCCCAGACCCTCTACCCTAGCCACCCAAGCGCTGCGTCTCGGCGCGCCCTTGGTGCGGGCACCACACCATGCCTCTCGCGCTGCGCGGATTACCGCAGCCCGCGCAGCCTGCCTCAACCGCAGGCAATGCCTCACCGGCGACCTTTTCCACGCGTCGCATCGCCACGCTCCCTTTCAGCCGATACCGCCTGCAGGTGTCGAGACGCCAAGCGCATCGCAACGCCAAACCACAGTACGCCGATCTGCTTCAACATTTTCTTGAACGAGCCATTGAAATCCCGCACAATACTTCCATATACCATCCACTTGGATGGCAAATGGAAGATAAACGATGCCCGACCTCAAACTTCGACCCGCCGATTCGGAAAAAATCACGATCAATCTTTTTCCGGTCGACCTGGGCCAGATCGACCTGCTGGTACAGCAGGGTTTTTATGCCAACCGCTCGGACCTGATCCGCACGGCGATCCGCAACCAGCTGAACCAGCATGCGGAGGTAGTGCGGCAAACGGTCGAGCGCAACCAGTTCGTGCTGGGCTTGCAGCAGTTTTCCAGCGCCGACCTGGAAGCGGCCCGCACCGCCGGCGAGATGCTCAATATCCGCGTGCTCGGCCTGGCCACCATTGCGCCGGACGTGACCGCGGAACTGGCGGCGGCCACCATCCAGTCGATCACCGTGCTTGGCGCGCTGCACGCCAGCCCGGCCGTGAAAGCGGCCCTGGCCGGCCGCATCAGCTGAACCGCAGCAACCGACAATATTCCGACAGCACCGCTGTCCCACACGCCTCATCCTATGGAAGGCACGATATGAAATTCGATTCCGCACTGATGGCTCGCCTGCAGGCAGCCACGCAAGATCTGATGAAAGACGGCCCGATGGCCGCCACCGCCGCGATCCAGCGCGCACTGGCCGGCGACACCGCCCCCGATGCCGCCGCCACCGCCGCCACCGCTGATACCGCGCCACGCGCCGGCGCCACGATGAAAGACCTGAACGCGCCACCGGAAAAGGCACAGGCCCGCCCCACTCCCCGCGCCCGGAAGGCCGCGCCGGGTCGCCAGCAGGCGTCCCAGGCGAAGACGGACGAGCAACCACAGGCTGGCAGCGCAAAGTCCGGCCTGGCCGACATCCTGGCGAAAGCGGGCATCGCGCTGCCGGAAGGCTTTGCCGACGGGCTGAAAGAGAAGTTCAAGGGCGGCATGCAGGGTGGGTTCCAGGGCCTGCCGGAAAACCTGCTGGACGGCTTGCCAGAATCGCTGCGCGAGCAGCTCAAGAACGGCAAGCTGCCCGGCGCCCGCAAGCGCCCGCCCCCTGCCCCGCTGCCGGACGGCGCCCGCTTCGACAGCGCCAGCTTTACGTGCCATGCCGGCACACGCGGCTACAAGCTGTATGTGCCGAGCACGTATAAGCAAGGCCAGCCGGTACCGCTCGTCGTCATGCTGCACGGCTGCACGCAGGACCCGGACGACTTCGCCGCCGGCACCCGCATGAACCAGGTTGCCGAGGAAACCGGCTGCCTGGTGGCGTATCCGTGCCAGTCGCAGGGTGCCAACAGCTCCAAATGCTGGAACTGGTTCAGCGCCGCCGACCAGCAGCGCGAGCGCGGCGAACCGGCGATCATCGCCGGCATCGCCCGGCAGGTGATGGCCGATCACTCCGTCGATCCGGCCCGTGTCAGCATCGCCGGGCTGTCGGCCGGCGGCGCGATGGCGGTCGTGGTGGGTGCGCTGTATCCGGAACTGTTCCATGCCGTCGGCGTGCATTCCGGGCTGCCGTTCGGCAGTGCGACGGACTTGCCGTCCGCCCTGCAGGCCATGCAACAGGGCGCCAAGGGAGGCGGACGGCCTGTCGCCAGCCCGCCACTGATCGTGTTCCACGGCGACAAGGACCATACCGTGAACCGGAAGAACGGCGACGACGTGCTGCAGCATGGCCTGGTGGCACATGAGGCGGGAACGCCGGAGGTGGAACAGGCCAAGGCCAGTGGCGGACGCAAATATACGCGTACCATCCACCGCAGCAAGGATGGCCGCGTGCTGGCCGAGCACTGGGAATTGCATGGCGCCGGCCATGCGTGGGCCGGAGGCAGCGCCAGCGGCAGCTATACGGATCCGACGGGGCCGGATGCGAGCCGGGAGATGGTGCGGTTTTTCGGGGCGGTGGCGCGCGGCTGATCGACTGAAAACCGGTGGCGAAGCAGGGGTTTCCTGGAGCATGCTCCAGGCCTGCGTAGCGGAGACGGCCTGCAAGCCGTCTCTCCTTCCAGGCACCATTTTCCGGGAGATTCATCCGGAAAATGGTGCCTGTCACCTGGCGCATCGCCGCCGACGCTGTTCCGCGGCAAGCGCAACTCTCCGGGTCCGGGTCGTCTATAATCGTGGTTTGTCGCACGAATCAATCAAGAAACATGTCCATCACGATCAAGACCCCCGAAGACATCGAAGGCATGCGCATTGCCGGCCGCCTCGGCGCCGAAGTCCTCGACTACATCACCCCGTTCGTCAAGCCCGGTGTCACCACCGGCGAGCTGGACCGCCTGTGCCACGAATACATGACGAATGTGCAAGGCACGGTGCCGGCGCCGCTGAACTACCAGCCGCCCGGCTATCCGCCGTATCCGAAGGCGATCTGCACGTCCGTCAACGACGTGATCTGCCACGGCATCCCCGGCGACAAGGTACTGAAGGCGGGCGACGTGGTGAACCTGGATATCACGATCATCACCAAGGATGGCTACCACGGCGACAACAGCCGCATGTTCTACATCGGCGCGCCGTCGATCCTGGCCAAGCGCCTGACCGACATCACGTATGAATGCATGTGGCTGGGCATCGCCCAGGTGCGCCCGGGTGGCCACTTCGGCGACATCGGCCACGCGATCCAGGTGCATGCCGAGAAGGCCGGCTACAGCGTGGTGCGCGAATTCTGCGGCCACGGCATCGGCAAGGTCTTCCACGAAGAGCCGCAGGTGCTCCACTACGGCAAGCCGGGCACCGGCGAGGAACTGAAACCCGGCATGATCTTCACGATCGAGCCGATGATCAATGCCGGCCGCCGCGAGATCCGCGAAATGGGCGACGGCTGGACCATCAAGACCAAGGACCGCAGCCTGTCGGCCCAGTGGGAGCACATGGTGCTCGTGACGGAAACCGGCTACGAGGTGCTGACGCTGTCTGCCGGTGCGCCGCCGCCGCCGGCCTTCATCACCGAAGCAGAAGCCGCGGCCTGACCCATGTCCTCCATCGCGATGAACAGCGATCCCCGCGAACAGCTGCGCAGTTCCCTGAAGCTGCGGCTGAAGTCCGACCGCCAGCTCGTGATCGCCACGTTCCGCGACGACGGCAAGCCGGAAAAGCTGCTGCGCAACCTGCGCCAGAGCGTCGACAACGTGCTGACGCATGCGTGGCAGGCCGCCAGCCTGCCGGCGCAGACTGCGCTGGTGGCGGTGGGCGGCTATGGCCGCGGCGAGCTGTTCCCCTATTCCGACGTGGACGTGCTGATCCTGCTGGGCCAGAGCCCGGACGAGGACACCCGCCACCGCCTGGAAGAACTGGTGCAGCTGCTGTGGGATCTGGGCCTGGAAATCGGCTCGTCGATCCGCACGGTGGAGGAATGCCTGGCCGAATCCGAAGCCGACATCACGGTGCAGACCAGCCTGCTGGAAGCGCGCCTGGTGACCGGCGACGCCGAACTGTTCGCACGGCTGGAACGGGAGTATGACGCGGCGATGGATCCGCAGGCCTTTTTCCACGCCAAGACCAGCGAGATGCGCCAGCGGCACGCCAAGTACGAAGACACGGCGTTCTCGCTCGAACCCAATTGCAAGGAAAGCCCCGGCGGGCTGCGCGACCTGCAGGTGATCCTGTGGATGGCCAAGGCCGCGGGCCTGGCCAGTTCGTGGCGCACGCTGGCCACGCGCGGCCTGATCACGCAGACCGAGGCGCGCCAGCTGATGGAGAAGGAACGCGCCTTCAAGGATATCCGCGTGCGGCTGCACCTGCACGCCGGCCGCCGCGAGGACCGTCTGGTGTTCGACGTGCAGACGGCGATCGCCGAAAGCCTCGGCCTGCAGACCACCGGTACCGGCGTGCACATGCGCCGCGCCAGCGAATACCTGATGCAGCGCTACTACTGGGCCGCCAAGACGGTGGTCCAGCTGAACACGATCCTGCTGCAGAACATCGAGGCGATGCTGTTCCCGCAGGGCTGCGAGACGCATCCGATCAACGAGCGCTTCAATGAAGTCAACGGCTTCATCGACATCAGCAGCGACGATGTGTTCTCCCGCACCCCGTCGGCCATCCTCGAGATCTTCGTGCTGATGACCGAGCGCCCGGCCCTGAAGGGCATCACGGCCCGCGCCACGCGCGCGCTGTGGCACGAGCGCTTCGAGATCGACGCGGCGTTCCGCGCCGACCCCGTCAACCGCGCCTATTTCCTGCGCATCCTGCAGGCGCCTTCGGGCATCATCCACGCCTTGCGCCGGATGAACGAGCTGTCGATCCTGGGCCGCTACCTGCCGAACTTCCGCAAGATCGTCGGCCAGATGCAGCATGACCTGTTCCACGTGTACACGGTGGACCAGCACATCCTGATGGTGGTGCGCAACATGCGCCGCTTCACGATGACGGAACATGCGCACGAATACCCGTATTGCAGCCAGCTGATGGCGAACTACCCGCAGCACTGGCTGCTGTACGTGGCGGCGCTGTTCCACGACATCGCCAAGGGCCGCGGCGGCGACCATTCGAAGCTGGGCGTGGCCGACGCGGTACAGTTCTGCCAGGACCACGGCATGAGCACCGATGAAACGGAGCTGGTGGCCTTCCTCGTCGAGCAGCATCTGCTGATGTCCACCGTGGCGCAGAAGCAGGACCTGTCCGATCCCGACGTGATCGCGGCGTTCGCGAAAGCCGTGCGCGACGAACGCCACCTGACCGGCCTGTACCTGCTGACGGTGTGCGACATCCGCGGCACCAGCCCCAAGGTGTGGAATGCCTGGAAGGCCAAGCTGCTGGAAGACCTGTACAAGATGACCCTCCGGGTGCTGGGCGGCGAACCGCATTCGGCCGACCGGGAACTGAAGAACCGCCAGCAGGAAGCGCTGGCCACGCTGCGGCTGTACGGCCTGCCGCCGTCGGCGCACGAGGCGCTGTGGAAGCAGCTGGACATGGCGTACTTCCTGCGCCACGACGCCTCCGACATCGCCTGGCAGACGCGCGCGCTGTACGACCGCCTCGACAGCGTGAAACCGGTGGTGAAGTGCCGGCTCGCGCCGATCGGCGAAGGCCTGCAGATCGCCGTCTACGTCCAGGACCAGCCGGACCTGTTCGCGCGCATCTGCGGCTATTTCGACCGCAAGAATTTCTCGATCCTGGATGCCAAGATCCACACCACCAAGCACGGCTACGCGCTCGACACGTTCCTGGTGACGGAGCAGAGCTTCGCCAAGAGCTACCGCGACATCATCAACCTGATCGAGCATGAGCTGTGCGACCTGCTGCTGGCGCAGGCGCCGATCCAGCCGCCGGTGCGCGGCCGCCTGTCGCGCCTGTCGCGCACCTTCCCGATCCAGCCGACCGTGGACCTGCGCCCGGACGAGCGCGGCCAGTACTACCTGCTGTCGGTGACGGCGAACGACCGTACCGGCCTGCTGTACTCGATCGCCAACGTGCTGACGAAGTACCGCGTGAACCTGCACACCGCCAAGGTGATGACGCTGGGCGAGCGGGTGGAGGACGTGTTCATCGTCGACGGCCAGTCGCTGTCGAGCGCACGCACGCAGATCCAGCTGGAAACCGATTTACTGGAAGCATTGAAAGTCTGAATTCTCATGTCTGAAGAGTTGTTGCGTTTATCGAAACGCATGTCCGAACTGGGCCTGTCGTCGCGCCGCGAAGCCGACGAATGGATCGCCAAGGGCTGGGTGCGCGTGGACGGCAAGGTCGTGTCCGAGCTGGGCACGAAGGTCTACCCGAGCCAGAAGATCACCGTCGAGCGGCAGGCTGCCGCCGAGCAGAGCAAGCGCGTGACCATCCTGATCAACAAGCCGATGGGCTATGTCAGCGGCCAGGCCGAGGATGGCTATACGCCAGCGGTGGCGCTGATCAAGCCGGAAAACCGCTGGCCCGACGATCCGGCGCCCGAGCAGTTCCACCCCACGCAGTTGCGCAGCCTGGTGCCGGCCGGCCGGCTCGACATCGATTCCGTCGGCCTGCTCGTTCTCACGCAGGATGGCCGCGTGGCCAAGCACCTGATCGGCCACGATACCGACATCGACAAGGAGTACCTGGTGCGCGTGGAATACACGAAGCCGGGCAAGCTGCCCGATGCCGACCTGAAAAAACTGAACCACGGTTTATGGATGGACGGCAAACCGCTGCTGCCGGCCAAGGTGCGCTGGCAGAATGACGACCAGCTGTCGTTCACCCTCCGGGAAGGCAAGAAACGGCAGATCCGCCGCATGTGCGAGATGGTCGGCCTGAAGGTCGTGGGCCTGAAGCGCGTGCGCATCGGCAAGGTGAAACTGGGCGAGCTGCCGGTCGGGCAATGGCGCTATCTCGCGCCGGATGAGCGGTTTTAGCGACAGCCTCTAGCCGTAGGGCAATATTGTTGTCTGCGATCAAAGGATTTGCTGGTATGCTTGCTGACTACTAGCCGAGCACGCCCATGACTTTCACTCTCAAGAACCTTCGCGACCACCTGCCCTGGTTGCAATCGCCGACCGTGCGCCGCTTCAGCGCGCAATTGCGCCCCAAGGGGAACGCGTTGCCAGGTATCGGCGGCAACGTGACAGAGTATGTGCGTACCGAAGCGGCGGGCGACCTGATCACGGCCGGGCTGCTGCCCCGCCGCAGGAGAATGAGCGCGGCGGACATCGCCGAACGCATTCCGCTCGCCTCGATGCCGCACGAGATCACCGACATGGCGGCGATCCGCGATGCGCTGCAAACGCTGTATGACCGCGGCGAACCGGTGACGCTCTACGCGGACGGCAACGGCACGCCGCTGCTGGCGCGCATCCATGCGCTGCATGCCACCGATCCATCGTTTACGCTGCGGCTGGAAGACGGCTGCGTACTCCCGGCAGGCTCCTGCACGTTCGTCAGCCGCCTCGATTCGGCGCGCTTCCAGTTCGAGCTCACGTCCGACTGGACGCCGCTGCCCGGCCAGCCCACGCTCGTGCCGGCCCGGTTTCCGGCGCTCTGCTTGGTCTTGAACCGCCGCGGTTCCCGGCGCCTGGAAACGCCGGTTGCCGGCAACTACACCGCGTCGTTCGTCATGTTCGGTACGCCGTTCGAGATGCTGCTGTACGACGTCGCCGCCGGTGGCGTCGGCATGCGCTGCGCCCCGCGCGATGCACCCGGCCTGCACATCGGCCGCAAGCTGCAACGCGTGCGGCTGGAGCTGAACGACACCGTCGTCATCTGCGACCTGGAAGTGCGCCTGTCGCGCCGCTTCCGCTCGTTCCTGCTGGGCGAACAGGTGCAGATCGGCTGCCGCTTCGTCGACCTGACGGCGCAGATGCAGACGCTGGTGGACCGCGCGATCGCCAAGATGGCCCAGGGCCGGCGCCCGTAACAGTCCCAAAACTGTTGCCTGAACATTGCCTGGTGTCGGACACCGGCTTCTTGGTGGCTTCACAGGGGTTTCGTAGAGCATGCTCTGCGCCTGTGAAGCGGTGATGACATGCATGTCATCACTCCTTCCGGACACCGGTTTTATGCACGATATCGGCAAAATACTGGCGAACACCGGTGTCCGACACCAAGGTGTCCGACACCAGTAACGCACGCGTCAGCTACGTTCGCCCAGTGACACGGCGTCGAATTCAGAGAACATCCAGCGGCACGGCCCGCGATGGCGGCGGAAACGCGGCGTCCAGCACCGCAAGGTCTTCCGCCGTCAGCACGATGTCCAGCGCAGCGCGGTTGGCGCGCACGTGCTCCGGCTGCACCGCCTTCGGAATGGCGGTCACACCTTCCTGCGCGAACAGCCAGGCCAGCGCGACCTGCGCCGGCGTGGCGCCGTGCCGGCCGGCGACCTGCCGCAGTGCCGGGTCGGCGAACAGCCGCTGCTGATCGCGCCGGCTTGATTCGAGCGGCGAATACGCCATCACGGGAATGCCGTGCCGGCGGCACCAGGGCAGCAGGTCGAATTCGATACCGCGCCGCCGCAGGTTGTACATCACCTGGTTGGCGGCAAGCGCCGCGCCGCCGGGCACGCGGACGGCTTCCTCCATGTCCGCAGTGTCGAAGTTGCTGACGCCGTACGCCAGGATCTTGCCGGCCGCGCGCAGCGTCTCGAAGCCTTCCAGCGTCTCGGCCAGCGGCACGCCGCCGCGCCAGTGCAGCAAATACAGGTCGATGCGGTCGGTGCCCAGCCGCGCCAGGCTGCGTTCGCAGGCGCGCTGCACTTCGGTGCGCCCGGCATTGTGCGGATACACCTTGCTGACGATGACGACCTCGTCGCGCCGGCCGGCGATCGCTGCGCCGACCACGCGCTCGGCGCCCCCTTCGCCGTACATCTCGGCGGTGTCGATCAGCGTGATGCCGAGGTCCACGCCCAGTTGCAGCGCGCGCACCTCGTCGTTCCTGCGCGCCGGGTCGTCGCCCATGTACCACGTACCCTGCCCCAGCCGGTGGCCTGCGATGGGATTCATATGCCGAACGCTCCCGCGGAAAGTGTATAGGTGAATGCAAACAGGAACAGCACGAAGAACAGCAGCAGCACCAGGACGACGATGCCGGCCGCCCTGGCAGGCAGCAGTTTCGGCAGCCACGTGGCAAACGCGTCGAACGCCACCGACAACAGCAATACCGCCAGCGGCGCCTGCCAGTACAGCAGCGCGGCCACCAGGCCCTGCTCCAGCGCATTCCAGCCGATGTAGCCTTTCAGCACGATGCCCGGCGCGACGAAGGTGAACACCGCGGCCGCCACGTGCATGACCGCCTTGAACAGCAGGAAGGCGCGGGGCGACGGCGGCTTGTCGCGCAGGATGTTGCCGAAGAAGTAACGGACGCCGGTACCCTGCCCGGTGGCAGCCAGCACGGCCAGCCCCAGCGCGAACGGCACCAGGGCGCACAGCCACAGCACCAGCATCGATGCCGGCGGCAGGTAGGAAGCATCGAGCAGGATGGCCAGCGGCGGCGGCTCGCCCAGCGCAGCCACGCGGAACATGGCCAGCAGCTGGACCGCCAGCAGGGATGCCACGCACAGCTTCAGCACGAAGCCGGCGCGGGGAATGAACATCAGGCCTTCGGCCACCACGAGGAAGATCACGGTGGCCAGCAGCAGGCGCCAGGGAAAGGCGCCGATCAGCGCAATGGCGGCCGCGGCGGCCTGCAGGATATCCGCCAGCGCCATCCGGTGCTTACCCCTCGATGCGGCGGGCCGAGTTGGCAGCCCAGCGGTACAGGCTGACGAGGATCGCGGCCGCGACGACCAGCGCGATCAGCATGCCGGTCGATTCCTCGACGCCGGCACCGAACGCCAGCGGGTCGGCCGTTCCGGACAGCACGATCAGCGCGGCCAGCGCCACATTGAACAGGCTCTCGCCGACGATGAAGCCGGACATCACCAGCACACCCACGCGCGACGCGGCTTCGCCGTACGTCTTGCCGCGCAGTGACTTCTCGAAATAGTAGCCAGCCACCGCGCCAACCACCACCGGTGCCGTGACGGCCGACGGCAGGTAGACGGCCAGGCCCACGCCCAGCGGCGGCAGGCTGTACTTGCCATGGCTGGACTTCTTCAGCACGAAGTCGATCGCCACCAGCGCGAGGCCGATCAGGGCGCCCCAGCCGATCAGGTGCCACGGCAGGTCGCCGCCGATCACGCCGCGCGCCAGCGTGGAGATCAGCGTTGCCTGCGGCGCGGCCAGCGGCTGGTCGGAAATGGCGTTCTGGTTCGGCGCACCGGCAAAGCCGTAGGCGTGATTGAGCAGGTCCAGCACGGGCGGCACCACGCAGGAGCCGGCGAACACGCCGATGATCAGCGCTACCTGCTGCTTCCACGGCGTGGCGCCGACCAGCTGGCCGGTCTTCAGGTCCTGCAGGTTGTCGTTGCCGATCACGGCGACCGCCAGCACCACGGTGGTGACGAACAGCGCGAACGCGATCAGCGCCTGGGCGGTATCCGGGCCCAGTACTTCGCGGCCGACGAAGCCGATCGACGTGGCGGCACCGAGGATCGTGAGGATCGCGATGCCGGACACCGGCGAGTTCGACGAACCGATCAGGCCCGCCATGTAGCCGCACACGGCGGCGGCCAGCAGGCCGGCCACCAGGATGTAGCCGATGCCGACGATGACCAGCGGCGTGGCGATCGACGCCAGCACACCGCCCTCCAGGAAGGCTGCCAGCAGCCAGCCGGCCGGCACCATCGCGATCAGCGTGACGAGGCCGACGATGAAGATCGGCATGTCGCGTTCCACGCGCGGCACCTCGGCGCCGCCGTGCTTCGCCGCGCGCGACGCTTCCAGCGCCGACTTCAGGCCGCCGAACACGGGCTTGGCCAGCGTGGCCAGCGTGACGATGGCCGCGGCGCCGATCGTGCCCGCGCCCATCATGCGCACCTGGGTGCTCCACACGCCCAGCGCGTGGTCGGCGACCGAGGCGCCGGCGGCCATCGGCGTGGCGGCCGTCAGGATCGGCACCAGGATGCCCCAGGCGATGACGAGACCGGTCAGCATCGCGATGCCGACCGTGATGCCCATCAGGTGGCCGGCGCCGATCAGCGCCAGCGAAGTCGATGCGCCCAGCCCGGTGGCGGCGCTGCCGCTGCCGAACCGGAAGTAGTAGGCCACTTCGTGCGACACCAGCTTGGCGCCGGCCAGCGCGGCGAAGCCCGCCGATGCCAGCGTGCCCAGTACCACCGCCTTCAGGCCGGCCTTGCCTTCCTGCGCGCCGGCGCGCGACTGGGTGCCGACCTTCAGCACCTCGGCGGCGGCCACGCCTTCCGGATAGGGCAGCTTCGACTGCGACACCAGCGCGCGGCGCAGTGGGATCGTGTACATCACGCCCAGTACGCCGCCGATCGCGCAGGCGCCGAACGTGGGCCAGAACGGGATCTCGGCCCACCAGCCGATCATCAGGAGGCCGGGCAGCACGAAAATCACCGACGCCAGCGTGCCGGCGGCGGAAGCGATCGTCTGAACGATATTGTTTTCCTGGATCGTCGCATCCTTGAAGGCGGACAGCAGCGCCATCGAGATGACGGCGGCGGGGATCGAGGTGGCGAAGGTCAGGCCGACTTTCAGGCCGAGGTAGACCTGCGCGGCCGTGAAGACCAGCGTGATCAGGATGCCGAGGACGATCCCCCGGATGGAAAATTCGAGTGGATTGGACGAAGAGGGTTGGCTCATCCTGGTTTCTCCCGGTGGCCCGGATTTTTGATCCAGGATTTGTTATTGGGTGCTTGGTCTGGGGACCAAATGCTGGGCGGGATATTACGACAGATTTACCTTTGCGCCAATGATCGTTGGCGCATATTGAAATGCAGTGCTTACCTTGGCTTGCGTTCACGAAAACCGGTGTCCGACACCTTTTCCGGAAGAAGCGCCCGAAAAAAGTGTCCGACACCAGGCGCTCAGCCGACGAGGGATGCATCTGGTGTCAGACACTGTCATCCGGGCGCCTCATCGGGATGATGGTGTCTGACACCGGTTTTCCCCGCTCAGTCGTCGTCGTTCGGATCGAGGTCCGGGAACATCACGCTGGTAAAACCGAACTTGGTGAAATCCACGATCCGGGCCGGATACAGGATGCCGTGCAGGTGGTCCACCTCGTGCTGCACCACGCGGGCGTGGAAGCCGTCGGCATCGCGCGAGATCGGATTGCCGTGCTGGTCGAAGCCCTCGTAATGCAGCCGGATGTAGCGCGGCACGCTGCCGCGCAGGCCGGGCACCGACAGGCAGCCTTCGAAGCCCTCTTCCCTGTCTTCGCCCAGCGGCGTCAGCACCGGGTTGATCAGCACCGTTTCCGGCACCTGCGGCGCATTCGGGTAGCGCACGTTCGACTTGAAGCCGAAGATCACCACCTGCAGGTTGACGCCGATCTGCGGCGCGGCCAGGCCGGCGCCGTTCGCCGCGTGCATCGTGTCGAACATGTCGGCGATCAGCGCGTGCAGTGCCGGGGTATTGAAGTCGCGCACCGGGTCGGCCTGCCGCAGCAGGCGCGGGTCGCCCATCTTGAGGATGTCGCGGACCGTCACAGCGTCTCGCGCGTCTGCGCCACGAACTCGGCGAACTCGTCGCGCGTTTCCGGATGCTTCAGCCCCATCGCCACGGTGGCCTTCAGGTAGCCGAGCTTCGAACCGCAATCGTAGCGCTGGCCCTCGTAGCGATAGGCCAGCACGCGCTCGTGCCTTAGCAGCGCGGCGATGCCGTCCGTCAGCTGGATCTCGCCGCCGGCGCCCTTGCCCACCTGTTCGAGGAAGTCGAAGATGCGTGCCGACAGCACGTAACGGCCGACCACGGCCAGCGTCGACGGGGCCTTGTCCGGGGTTGGTTTTTCAACGATGCCGGACACCAGCTCCAGCCGGTCGCGATACGGCGATGCGCTGACGATGCCGTACTGGCGCGTGTTCTCGCGCGGCACCTCCTGCACCGCCAGCAGGCTGGCACGCTCGAATTCGTAGCGCTCGGTCATCTGCGCCAGCACCGGGCGAATGCCGTCCGGCGTGTCCATGAAGTCATCGGCCAGCAGCACGGCAAACGGATCGTTGCCGACCACCGGACGGGCGCACAGCACCGCATGGCCCAGGCCCAGCGGCGCCGACTGGCGGATGTAGATGCAGTTGACGTTCTTCGGGATCACGTTCTGCACCAGTTGCAGCAGATGCTGCTTCTGCGCCGCTTCCAGTTCCGCTTCCAGTTCGTAGGCGGTGTCGAAATGATCCTCGATCGCCCGCTTGTTGCGGCCGGTGATGAACACAAGATCCGTGATGCCGGCGGCCACGGCCTCCTCGACCGCGTACTGGATCAGCGGCTTGTCGACGATCGGCAGCATTTCCTTGGGCTGCGCCTTGGTCGCGGGCAGGAAGCGGCTGCCGAGGCCGGCAACGGGGAAGACGGCTTTACGGATTTGGTTCATCCAGTTTTCTCTCAAAAAATGTTTCCAAAAACCGGGGTCTGACCCCGGTTTTTGGTAATTATTTGCCCGGCAGTGCCCGCAGCGCTCCTTCGTCCAGGATCCTGACGGCCAGTTCCGCGGCTTTTACGTGTTGCCTAAAACCGGGGTCTGACCCCGGTTTTAGGCAATTACTTCCCCAGCAGTGCCAGCAGGGCGGCTTCGTCCAGGATCGTGACGCCCAGTTCCTCGGCTTTCGCGAGCTTGCTGCCCGCGTCGGCGCCGGCAACCACGTACGTGGTGCGCTTCGACACGGAGCCGGAAACCTTGCCACCAGCCGCCTCGATCATCGCGCCGGCGGCGTCGCGGGACAAGGTGGGCAGCGTGCCGGTGAGGACGAACGTCTTGCCCGACATCGGCCCCTCTTCCGCCTCCGCCGCTTCCGGCAGTTGCGCCAGCAGTTCCGTGCGCAGCGCGGCCAGGGCCATCAGCTTGTCCCGGTTGGCCTGCGCCGCCATCCACTCCTCGAGCGACGCGGCAACGGTGGCCGGCAGGCCGAACACGTTGAACACCTTCAGGAAGGCCAGCGATTCGAGCGTCATGCCGTCGGCCAGCAGTTGCCGGGCACGCGGCTCGGTCAGTTTCGGGATGCCCAGCGCAGCCAGCAGCGAGACTTCGTCCAGCTTCTCGCGCAACTGGGCTTTCGGCGCATGCTCGCCCTGCGGCGCCACGCCCGCGGCCAGAAGCGCATCGATCGCCGCCTGGTTTTTCTCTTCGGCGAAGAAGTCGGCGATCGATTCGGCCACTGTGCCGCCGATGTCCGGCAGCACGCGCAGCAGCGCGGCCGGGGCCCTGCGCACCAGCGCGAACCTGCCGAGCCAGTCGGCCAGCGTCTTGCCGGTCGACTCGCCCACGTGCCGGATGCCCAGCGCGAACAGCAGCCGTTCCAGCGGCGGCTTCTTGCTCGCTTCGATCGCAGCCAGCAGGTTGTCGGCCCACTTGGTGGCGACCTTGCCCTGCTTGACGGTATCCGGCGTGGTGCCGTCGCGTTCGTCCGCGGCCCGTTTCATCTGCAGCAGGTCGTCCAGCGTCAGCCGGTACAGGTCGGCCACGCCGTGCACCAGGTTGCATTCGACGAGGCTGTCGATGTAGCGGTCGCCCAGCCCTTCGATATCCATCATGCGGCGGCCGGCGAAGTGGCGGATCGCTTCCTTGCGCTGCGCCGCGCACGTGAGCCCGCCGGAACAGCGCGCGATCGCCTCGCCTTCCTCGCGCACCACGTGCGAACCGCATACCGGGCAGGTGTTGGGCAGCACGTAGGCCGCCGGTTCCGGCGTGGGGCGCTTTTCGAGCACCACGGCCAGCACCTCGGGGATCACGTCGCCGGCGCGCCGCACGATGACGGTATCGCCCACCCGCACGTCCTTGCGGCGCACTTCGTCCTCGTTATGCAGCGTGGCGTTGGTGACGGTGACGCCGCCGACGAACACGGGCACCAGCCGCGCCACCGGCGTGATGGCGCCGGTGCGGCCCACCTGCACTTCGATCGCCTGCACCGTGGTCAGCGCTTCCTCGGCGGCGAACTTGTGGGCCAGCGCGAAGCGCGGGGCGCGCGACCGGAAGCCCAGCGTACGCTGGTCTTCGACCCGGTTGACCTTGTAGACGACGCCGTCGATCTCGTACGCCATCGCCGGGCGCGCCTTGCCGATCCGCTCATAAAACGCCAGGAGGCCGTCGTAGCCCCGCACGACCGCGCGTTCCTGGTTCACCGGCAGGCCCAGGGCGGCGTACCAGTCGAGCAGGCCGGAATGGGTTTCCGGCATGTCCGCGCCGACCAGTTCACCGATGCCGTAGGCGAAGAAGCGCAGCCTGCGCTGCGCCGTGATGCGCGAGTCGAGCTGGCGCAGCGCGCCGGCGGCGGCATTGCGCGGATTGACGAATTCCTTCTGGCCCGCGGCGCGCTGGCGCTCGTTCATGGCCGCGAAATCGGCCTTGAACATCAGCACCTCGCCGCGCACTTCCAGCACCTCGGGCAGGTCGTCGCCCCGCAGGCGCAGCGGGATCGACTTGATGGTGCGGATGTTGGCCGACACGTCCTCGCCGGTATAGCCGTCGCCGCGCGTGGCGGCCTGCACGAACACGCCGTTCTCGTAGCGCAGGTTGATCGCCAGGCCATCGAACTTCAGCTCGGCCGCATAGTCGACCTGGAGCACGTCCAGTCCCTCGCGCACGCGGCGGTCGAAGTTCTCGATGTCCTCGTCCGTGAAGCCATTGTTCAGCGACAGCATCGGCACCGCGTGCGTGACGGCGGCGAACTGGCCCAGCGGCGGCGCGCCGACACGCTGGGTGGGCGAGTCCGGCTGCGCCAGTTCCGGGTGTTCCTCCTCGAGCCGCTGCAGCTCGGCGAACAGCTTGTCGTATTCGGCGTCCGGAATGGTGGGGGCGTCGAGCACGTGGTAGGCGTGCAGGTGCCGGTTCAGTTCCGCCGTCAGCCATGCGGCCCGCCCGGCGGGGCTTTGCAATTCTTCGTTCATCGGCTTGAAACGTGCAATCAGTTGAACAGCCGCAGCGCGCGCGTGGAGCCGGCAGGAATGTCGGAAGCTTCCATGTCGGCATAGAATTCCTTCACCTGCCCGGCGATCTCGGCGATCGACGCATCGGACAGCGGCTGGTTGTAATCGTCGACGATGATCGCATCGAGGCGCTGCACCAGCGATTTGGCGCAGGCGATCATGGCGCCGAAGCCGTCGCGGGCCGGGGCCACGCACGGCACGTCCAGCAGCAGCGTCAGGCGGCCGGTGGTTTCCTCGGCCGGCGACACGTTGGTCGACAGCGTGAACAGCTGGCCGCCCTCGCCGTCCGACATCACGAAGCGGCCGTCCGGACGCAGGTCGAAGCCCTGTTTTTCCAGCGCGCCGACCAGCGTGGTCACGTCCCACGGCGCGCCGTTGGCGGCCAGGTTCACGCCCAGCTGGGCATCGTGCGCGGCGACGAAGCGGTGCAGGTTGCGCGCCTCGGCCATCACTTCCATCATGTCGGGGATCTGCGGCTCGGCGCCGATTTCATCGGAAATGGTGCGCAGGCGCGTTACCAGTTCGGAGTATTCCAGTTCGTTCAGTGCCGTGGTACGGCTGGCCAGCTGCACGCCGCCCTGCAGCTTCGTGTACACCGTGCCGTACTGGACCGGTTCCCAGTCGCCGGAGACCGCCAGGCCCACGTAATGCACCGGTTTATTGCCGACCAGGCGCAGCTTCTGCAGCACCGGCAGCAGTTTCTCGCCGCGCAGCGGCGCCGCCATGTCGAGCGGCAGCAGGCAGTCGATCAGCGGATCGACCAGCGCCGTGGCCAGTTCGGACGGTGGCACGGCCGCGTCGGCGCTGCGCTGGGGGACCGGCGGCTGGGCAGCCGGCGCTGGCGCAGGCGCGGGGGCGGAAACCGGCGCAGGAGAGGGAGCAGGAGAAGAAACAGATACGGGCGCTGCCGCTGCGGGAGCGGCTGCCACGGCCGGGGAAACCGGCGGCGTGGCGTCGCCCGGCAGGTCGACCGAAGGCTCGGCACGCTGCACGTCGTCCGCCACCACGCTCGGCGCCACGACTTCCTCGTGCGGCGGCTTGCCGTAGGCGCCGGAGCCGGCATCGACCATCGGCACGTCGCCCAGCGTGAAGCTCGGTTCCGCGCGCGCGCTGGCCGGCGCATGCACCGGCGCATCGGCATGCGTGTGCACGGGCGCATGTGCAGGCGCAGGTGCGTGCAGAGGATCGAGCACGGGCTCGGTGGCGTCGAACGCCGGCTCCTCGGTGCGCATCAGCACGTCGTCGTGCTCGGACGCAAAGGCCCGCTCGACGCTTTTCTTGGCCTTGTGCTCCTGCCACTTGTTGTAGATGAATACGCCGGCAACGAATACGCCGGCAGCCGCGATCAAACTGGTCTGAAAATCTGTCATGCTGCTTGTGCCTCGGTAGCGAAATTGGCGGCGGCTTCCATATCCACCGCCACGATGCGCGATACGCCCTGCTCCTGCATCGTCACACCGATCAGTTGAGTGGCCATCTCCATCGCGATCTTGTTGTGCGAGATGAAGAGGAATTGGGTCTGGTCGGACATGCGTTTCACCATCCTGCAGAAACGTTCCGTGTTGGCGTCGTCCAGCGGTGCATCGACTTCGTCGAGCAGGCAGAACGGCGCCGGGTTCAGCCGGAACATCGAAAACACGAGCGCCGTTGCCGTCAGCGCCTTTTCGCCGCCGGACAGCAGGTGGATCGTCGCGTTCTTCTTGCCCGGCGGTTGCGCCATCACCTGCACGCCGGAGTCGAGGATCTCGTCGCCCGTCATGATCAGTTTAGCCTGTCCGCCGCCGAACAGGATGGGGAACAGTTCGGAAAAGTGTCCGTTGACGCGGTCGAACGTTTCCTGCAACAGGTCGCGCGTTTCCTTGTCGATCTTGTGGATCGCATCTTCCAGCGTGCCGATCGCATCCAGCAGGTCGCGATTCTGCGCGTCCAGGAAGTTCTTGCGTTCCGAGGCCTGGGCCAGTTCGTCGAGGGCGGCCAGGTTGACGGCGCCCAGCGCGGCGATCGCGTTGGTCAGCCGCGTCACTTCCGCCTGCAGGTACTGGGCCTTCATGTCCGGCTGCAGTCTGGCGGCCAGCGCGGCTTCGTCGGCGTGCACTTCGGCCAGCTGCTGGGCAAACTGCTCCTGGTTCAGGCGCGCGGCCTGCTCCTTCAGCTGCATCTCCGTGATGCGGTCACGCTGCGGCTGCAGGCTGCGCTCGCCGGACATGCGCGACTCCTCGGCATGGCGCAACTGCTGGCTGATCTGATCCAGTTCGTGGCGCGCATCGGCCAGCGCGCGTTCCTGCTGCGTGCGGCGGTCCAGCAGTTCCTGCAAGCCTTCGTTCGCACTGCCGGATTCCAGGCCGGCCAGCTCCTGTTCGCCGGCGCCCAGGCTTTCGGCCACCTGGGCCGCCTGCGTGGCGGCGGTGGCGATGTTGCGGCGCAGCTCGTCGATGCGGTTGCGCGCGGATTTCTCGGCGAATTCCGCTTCCTGCGCACGGCGTTCCAGTTCGCGCAGCGCCTCGCGGGCGTCGGCCAGCCGGCTTTCGGTGCGCAGGAAGCCCTCCTGCCCTTCTTCATGCGCGCCCTGCAGTTCCGCCAGCTCCATGTCGAGCTGCTCGAACTTTTCTTCCGACTCCAGCCTCGCCTGCACCTGCTCCGCCTCCTGGGCGGCGATTTCAGCCAGGTCGCCTTCGATCTGCGTGCTGCGCTGGGCAAAGCGCGCCTCGATCTCGGACAGCTTGACGACGTCCAGCTGCAAGGCGTGCACGGACGACGTCAGCGAGGCGTTCTTCTGCCGCAGCTCGGCCAGCACGCGGGCGTGGTTCGTCACCGCCGCGTCGGCACGCACCGCCCTGGTGCGCGCTTCCTCGGCCAGCATGGCCTGGGCGCGCAGCTGCTTGCCGATATTGTCGATTTCCTGCTGGCGGCCCAGCATGCCTTCCTGCTCCGAGTCGGCGGCGTGGAAGCGCACGCTCGACTGCGTGATGACGTGGCCCTGGCGCGTGACGAAGCAGGCGCCCGCCGGCAGGTGCGCACGGCCGGAAAACGCCTGCGCCGTGTCTTCGGCCACGAACACGTTGTGCAGCCAGTCCTGCAGCACGCCGCGCAGGCCCGGGTCGTTCAGCTTCAGCAGGTCGAGCAGCGGCTTGAAGCCCACCGGCGCTGCGGGGGCCGGCGCGGTGGTGACAGGGGTAAACAACGCCAGCTTGGCCGGCGGTACATCGCCCATGAAGTGCTTTGCCCAGTCCAGGTTCGACACCTGCAGCGCACCCGTGCGCTCGCGCAGCACCGATTCAACGGCCGCTTCCCAGCCCGGCTCGATAGCCAGCTGCTGCCACAGGCGCGGCAACTCGTCCAGGCCGTGCTTCTTCAGCCAGGGCATCACCTTGCCCTGCGTCTGCACCCGCTCCTGCAACTGGCGCAGCGCGTTCAGCCGCGCTTCCAGCTGCGCGCTGGTGGCCGTTTCGGCCTGCACGGCGGCCTGCGCGGCGCGGCGCTCTTCCTCCAGGCGCGGCTGCTGCTCCAGCGCCTCTTCGAGCTGCATGCCCACTTCTTCCAGCGCCTGCTGCTTTTCCTCGAGCTGCCAGCGGAGGTTTTCCAGGTGCGCCGCATCCGGCATCGCCAGCCCGTTCTTTTCCTGCTGCAGGCGTTCGCGCCGCGTCGCCAGGCCGGACAGGATATTCGACGCGTTGCGCTGGTGCGCCGACTCCAGTTCCAGCTGCTGCTGTACCTGCATGATGCGGGCGCGCGATTCAGCCGCCTTTTCCTGCCCTGCGCGCCACTCCGCTTCCAGCAGCGGCAGCAGTTCGGCCTTCTGCTCGGCCAGCATGCGCGATTCCTCGACCCGGGCAGCCAGTTCCTCGAGGTTGAATTCGGCTTCCTCGACCTGGCCGCGGTACTCTTCGGCCTGCCTTTGCCACTGGTCGCGCTGCGCCGTCAGCGTGGCCAGCTGCTGCTGCAGCCGCGTGCGCGACTCGACCACGTACTTGATCTGCGCCTCGAGGCTGCCGATGTCGGCATTGGTCTGGTACAGCGCGCCCTGCGCCGTGTGCAGGCGGTCGCCGACGGCGAAGTGGGCCTGCCGCATGTGTTCCAGCGTCAGCTCCACGCTGCGCAGCTGCGCCGTATCGCGTTCCAGGTCGGTCTGCGCCTGCAGCATCTCGGCGAACCAGCGCGCCTGCTCGGCCTGCGCCTCGTTGCGCCGCAGCAGCCACAGCAGCTTCTGCTTTTCATCCTGCTCGGACTGCAGCTGGTGGAACCGCATGGCGATGGCCGCCTGGCCTTCGAGCTTTTCCAGGTTGCCGGTCAGTTCGCGCAGGATGTCCTCCACGCGCAGCAGGTTGTCGCGCGTGTCGTGCAGGCGGTTTTCCGTTTCGCGGCGGCGCTCCTTGTACTTCGAGACGCCGGCGGCTTCCTCGAGGAACACGCGCAGTTCTTCCGGGCGCGATTCGATGATGCGGGCGATCATGCCCTGGCCGATGATGGCGTAGGCGCGCGGACCGAGGCCGGTACCGAGGAAGATGTCCTGGATGTCGCGCCGGCGCACCGGCTGGCTGTTGATGTAGTAGGTGGACGTGCCGTCGCGGGTGAGCGTGCGCTTGACGGCGATCTCGGCATACTGGCCCCACTGGCCGGATGCCTTGCCGTCGTGGTTGTCGAACACCAGTTCGACCGAGGCGCGGCCGGCCGGCTTGCGGTGCGTGGAGCCGTTGAAGATCACGTCCTGCATCGACTCGCCGCGCAGTTCGGAGGCTTTCGATTCGCCCAGCACCCAGCGCACAGCGTCGATGATGTTCGACTTGCCGCAGCCGTTCGGTCCCACCACGCCTACCAGCTGCCCCGGCACCTGGAAATTGGTGGGATCGACGAACGACTTAAATCCCGACAATTTAATGGATGATAGACGCACGTAGGAAAATGTACTTTGCCCGAAAGGCTGGTTGCAAAGGCGCCTATCATACCATCGCGCGCAACGGGTCTGGACAAAATCGCACTATTGCGCCCGCCGCCGGGCCCGGGAACCCGAGAGGGGGCTAGATCGCCTGCTGCACCTGCCGCACCTGCTGCAACTGGCGCACCTTCTTGCGGTCCGGCCCGTGCTTCCACTTGCGCGGCGTCGGATCGTTACCGGACAGCTGCACTGCCACCTGGCGCACCCATTGCTCGGCCGGCACCTGTTTCGTGAACGGCATCACCAGCACCAGCGGCACGCACAGCGCGACCAGGATGCGGCCGACGACGGCCGGCTGTTCGCTGCGCGCGGTCACGACGAATGCTGCGGCCACCGCCAGGCCCACCGCGCCACCCAGCACGACTTCGGACAGCGAATGGGCTCCGACGGGCAGGCGTGAAAAACTGATCAGCACGGCCAGCAGCACGCCGGCGGCCAGCGCGGCATGCCGGGAGACCGGGCGCGCCTTCAGGAACATCAGGTAGAAAACCACTGGATAGACGGCGCAGGAACGCATCGCATGGCCCGACAGGCCGGCGAAATTCCAGTCCGGGATGCCAATGCCCCAGCCATACCAGGCCACCTTGGTGACCACGACGAGCAGCATGCCGATGCCGAACAGCAGGCACCACGACAGCGACAGCCGCCAAGTGCGCCCGGCCAGCAGCCATACGGCCACGGCAATGCCCAGCGGTCCCGTCACACTCATACCGCCCAGCGCCGACAGCGCATTCCACCACATCATCGCTTCGTTTCCTCTTGTTTTATCCGCACTACGGGTTATACCACGATTCATTTCCGCAAGGCAATTACAACATTACCTTCGCGGCAACAAACGTAGCCCGCAGCGTAGTGACTCTTCATTAAGTTGCTCTTAAACTCGGCGGTTGCTCCCAACCCGGCGGTTGGATGGCACAGGAATGGCGGCACGCTGGCGGCAGTGGCGGGACAGGAATACTGATCCGAAGCGTTCTGTCAGGCGGCGGCTGAATCCAGCTCGGCGGCGGGATCGTTCACCGCCAATGCCCGCGCCAGCGCGCGCGCGACGACACCTTCGGCTTGCAGCACCGTCGCCGTACCCGCGTGCAGCCGCTGCGCCAGCGCCTGGGCCGGAAGCGAAAACGCTTCTTCGCGTGCGCCGTTGGAAAAGATGTACAGCGAGCGCAAGGGACTGATCCACGCCAGCTTCACCCTGCGCGCGCCGCCGTCCTCCGCGAACTCGAACCACGTGCCGCGCGCCAGGCCGGCCAGTTCTTCTTCGGGCGCCAGTGCCGGCGCTGCTGCCGATTGTGCCGACTGCGCCGATTGTGCCGACTCTGCCGACTCTGCCGACCGTGCGTCGGCTGCCCGCGCCAGCCGGCGCTCGGCGGCCAGCGTCGCGGCCTGCATGGACAGTTCGATGCGCCGCTCGGCTGTCATGTCCAGTGGGGCGCGCACGATCGACGCGTGGCAGTCGGCCAGTTCGGCGAAGAAGCGCAGCCGGTCGGCATCGTGCCACTTGACGACGTCGAGCCACCGGTTCAGCGTGGCCAGCAGGCCGGGCAGCCTGGCGATCAGCTGCCTGCGTTCGTCCGCATCCAGTTTCGGCCGCACGCTCCACAGCAGGTCGTCCATCGCCTGCGTGGCATGGCGCACGGCGCCGGGCTTGTCGTCGTCGATGCTGTAGGCCACCGTCAGCACGTCGGTCCACCTGTTTTCCAGGAAGGCCTCGACCACGGCCACCACCTCGCCGGTGCCGACGCGCAGCGCCACCGCATCGCGTGCGGCGCGCCGCGCCGTGGCCGTCTTTTCCTGCTTCAGCGCGGCCGCCACAGGTACCGCGAGCACGGCGGCGGCGTCGGCCTCTTCCTCCTTCAGTGCCGCTTCCAGTTCGCGCACCGCCTGGGCGAATGCGGCGGATGCCGCATCGTCCTCGCGGGCGGCGACGTCGACGCTGCGGCGCATGGCCTGGAACTGGCGGTCGTCGCGCCGGCCCGTGCCGGCCAGCGTGCGCTCCCAGCCCATCCGGGACAGCAGTTCGAGCAGCTTGCGGGCCGGGTGCCCGGCGTGAAAGAAGAATTGCTTGTCCGCCAGCGCCGCCTTCAGCAGCGGCAGTTGCAGCAACTGGAGCAGCTCGCGGCTCTCCGATGAAATCGCCTCGTCGGCCGA
Source organism: Pseudoduganella umbonata (assembly GCF_014192225.1). Taxonomy (GTDB): domain Bacteria; phylum Pseudomonadota; class Gammaproteobacteria; order Burkholderiales; family Burkholderiaceae_D; genus Rugamonas; species Rugamonas umbonata. Next base: position 469,614 of record NZ_JACHXS010000003.1, read on the forward strand.
CACGGTGTCGAACACGGCGCCCAGCAGGTCGATCGTGCCCTCGTCGGCGCGCGACAGCATGCCGCGCGGCGCGTCGCGCTTGAGCGAGGACAGCGCGATCGCGTTCGCTCCAACGGCGTCGGGCAGGCTCGCCAGCCAGCGCAGCAGGCGGGGCGCGAGCGTGCCTGCCTCGCCTGCTGCCGTGGTATCTGCCGTCGCGCGGTCTCCTGCCACCCCGGACTGCCCGAAGAATGCATGCAGCCGGCTGGCCAGCAGGGCTTCGCGCCGGGCGTCATGCCCCTGCTGCCGGACAGGCTGCTGCGCCAGCGGCCGGCGCAGTGGCCCGGGCAGCAAGCCATGCCGTTCCAGCACCCCATTGACGGCGGCATAAACGGCGGCCAGGTCGTGGAAGCAGCCAGCCTGCACCAGCGCCAGCATCGCGGCCGCACTGCCCTCCTCGCCATCGAACGCTGTCCATGCCTCGTGCAGCGCGGCGATGAATACTTCCGGCCGAAACGGATTGACGCGCAACGACTGGCGTTCGAACAGGTGCGCCAGCCCGGCATTCAATGTGGCGAGCGCATCGGCATGCGCGGCATCGAACGGCCTGGCGATGGCGGCCCGGGCCACGCGCTGGTCCATCTCGTCATATGGCACCAGCGCCAGCGGCTGCCCTGCCACGCGCGGCTCCGGCGCCAGCTGCGCCAGCTCTTCGCGTAGCGCCCGTCCCAGCGCATCGGTCACGCGCGGCAGCAGCGCTTCGTGGCGTTCGTGCAGCAGGCTGGCAGCGCGGAGGCGGTCGCGCGAATCCGCCGGTGGCTGGCTGGACTCGGTGAGACGCGCAGCAAGCTGCGTGCGGAACGCCGCAAAACCGGTGCCTACCTGCTGTAGCGCGGCGCCGATCGCTTCTTCCAGCACCGCGTGCCGCGGACTGACGGCCCGCGGTGGCATCGTGGTCTGGGCAGAAGTAAGCATGGATGCAGCAAGCATGGACGCGGCCGGATAGTGGAAGCCCTCATTCTGCCACATACTTTCCACAAGGCAATAGCTAGGGTGAAAGTATCGCCCGATTTGTGCCCCGCGGCATACAGATGAGCTCGCAAGTGCTTGTATTGTCGAGCTTTATTCTTGTGCTGCAAGGTCTTGTCCTACAGGGGCAGACGGTTAATTCTGATATCCGCCGGCTGATCAAAAACGCATTATTTCGCTACCGGAAACGCATCGGCAAAATCGCAACGCATGCAATAGCAAACGGTTTCACCAATGCGCCTTCGGCCCCGTGTTCCCCTCTCCAATCGAAAGGAAAGCAAAATGGCTTCGAATCAGAAAAGCGGTGGCAACAAGCAGGGTTCTTCTTCCGGCAGCTCGAAACAGTCGGGCAACAAGGGCTCCCAATCCGGCGGCACCCAGGGCGGCACGCCGGAGCAGCATGCCGAGGCCGGCCGTCAAAGCCACAAGAACGACGCCAAGAAGTCGAGCTCGCGCGGCAAATAAGCCGGCACATCAGCCGGCATATCAGCCAGCAAGCAGGGCCGCAAATGCGCAGACGGCGCGCGGCCGGCATCCGCAACGGGATGCCTCACCATGAGAAGGGCTTGGAAAGGTAGCGCCATTCCAAGCCTTTTTTGTCGTCCAGACCGGGACGACGCCCCGATCGCCTGTCCAGGCACGTTTCAGACGTTCGTGACGCGCTTGCCTTTCGGCGGCCGGAAGTTGCGCACCTCGTTGACCATGCCAACCTTCGCCGCATCGCTGGCGGTCAGGTGCAGGTCCGCATGGGCATGCACGAGCCAGTGCTCTTCCGACAGGCGCACGTGCTGGCGCAGGATCGACTCGGTACGCGCATCGTCGGCCTGCAGGCCTTCGACAATGATGCGCAGCGCATCCGGCCGGGCGCCGGACGGCGCACTGGCATGGGACTTGTGCACCATGAATCGCGCGGTCTCGCTGGCATAGCGCTCCTGGCCCGCCAGGAACAGGATCACCGCGATCGACGCCACCGCGCCGCCGTTATACATCACGATCCTGATCGGCAGGTTCGACAGGTAGTTGTACAGGCACAGGCCATCGCTGACATAGCCGCCGTTCGATTGCAGCAGGATGTGGGCAGTCTCCACGCCATCTTCCGTCATGTCCGCTACCGCCTCGAACACGCGGTGCACCATATCGCTGTTGACGTCGCCCGACAACGTAAACCACGCCGCGCCATCCAGCTTTTGCTTATCCTCGCTCATGTTTTTTTACCCTCAAAGAACGGTGTTCGCCATTCTAGCGCACGGTCTTTTTTCGGGCCGCACGACCGGGTGCGGGCGGGGTTGTCGACAATTACCTTGAATCATTTCGAGCTACCCAGGCGCAAGGCCGGGCATCGCCCGGTAGCGCTCCCGCCAGATTGACACCCCCTTATACTTACCTTATAGTCCCGATCCTCGACCGGGAGAGCGCAGCGCCAGCTGCCGCCGAAGGGGCAACACCCAAAAACTCTCAGGCATCAAGGACCGGTCAGGGGTCGCCAGCGCCAGCAATGTGCGCGCGGCCGAAACTCTGGAGAGCGGCACGCTTGCACGGTAACCGGTAAGCTTGCCCACCGAAGGGGCGTGCGGAATCGATACGTCGAACCGCTATCTCTCAGGTACCGAGGACAGAGGGGTAACGAACAACTGTGGAAAAGCGCTGCCCGCTTCTTCCGTGCCAATGCGTGTCATTGCGTGGCCGTTGTGCTGATAACCCCAACCGAAGTCCGAGGCCCCATGACGCTCAAAGCCACTCCCCTCAACGCAGCCCACCGCGCCCTCGGCGCCCGCATGGTCGATTTCGGCGGCTGGGACATGCCCGTCAACTACGGTTCGCAGATCGAGGAACACCATGCCGTGCGCAGCGACGCCGGCATGTTCGACGTGGCCCACATGTGCGTGGTCGACATCGAAGGCACCGACGTGCGGGGCTTCCTGCGCCGCCTGCTGGCGAACAATGTCGACAAGCTGCAGGTCTCCGGCAAGGCGCTGTACTCGTGCATGCTGAACCCTGAAGGCGGCGTCATCGACGACCTGATCGTCTATTTCTTCACCGAAAACTGGTTCCGCCTGGTCGTGAACGCCGGCACCGCCGAGAAGGACGTGGCGTGGATGCAGGCCAAGAGCGACGAGTGGCAGGCCGGCCTGACCATCACGCAACGCCGCGACGACCCCGCGAATGCCATGGCCCTGATCGCCGTGCAGGGCCCGAATGCCCGCGCCAGGGTCTGGGAACTGATCCCGCAGGCGAAGGAAGCCACCGCCGAGATGAAGCCGTTCAACGTGGCCATCGTGCAGGACACCGCGTTCGGCGAAGCGATGGTGGCGCGCACCGGCTATACCGGCGAGGACGGCTTTGAGATCGGCGTTGCCGCCACGCAGGCCGAGGCGCTGTGGAACGCGCTGGCCGCCGCCGGCGTGAAGCCGGCCGGCCTCGGTGCGCGCGATACCCTGCGCCTGGAAGCCGGCATGAACCTGTACGGCCAGGACATGGACGATACCGTGAACCCGCTCGATGCCGGCCTGGCTTGGACCATCGACCTGGTGTCCGAGCGCGACTTCGTCGGCAAGGCCGCGCTGCAGGCCAAGGGGCAGAACGCCCAGTTCGTCGGCCTGATCCTGCGCGAAAAAGGCGGCGTGCTGCGCGCGCACCAGAGAGTCATCGCCGCGGACGGCGCCACGGGCGAGATCACTTCCGGCACCTTCAGCCCGACGATGCAGCAGGCGATCGCGCTGGCCCGCGTGCCGATGGGCGTCCAGTTGGGCGACACCGTGCACGTGGAAATCCGCGACAAGAAACTGGCCGCCACAGTCGTGAAGCTGCCCTTCGTACGGAACGGTAAAATCCTCGTCGCCTGAACAGGCCCGACCTCCCCAATAACACCACCAATCTGGAGCAACACATGAGCAACATTCCCGCAGAGCTGAAGTACACCGAGTCCCACGAGTGGATCCGCAAGGAAGACGACGGCACGATCACCGTCGGCATCACCGAATTCGCGCAGGACGCGCTGGGCGACATCGTGTTCGTCGAACTGCCGAAGATCGGCAACAGCTACACGGCGGGCGACGATGCCGCCGTGGTGGAATCCGTGAAAGCCGCCTCCGACATCTATGCTCCAGTGTCGGGCGAAGTCATCGCCGTCAACGACGCGGTGGCCGGCTCGCCGGAATCGATCAACGCCAACGCCTATGACGCGTGGCTGTTCAAGATGAAGCCGGCCGATGCCGCCGCGATCGACGGCCTGCTGGACGCCGACGCCTACGGCAAGAACACCGCTTCCTGATTCCGCTGTACCGGGGCCGGCCCTTGCCGGCCCCGCATTGGGCCCCATATCCGGCCCTGCATTGCCCCCGTATCCGGCCCCTTCATTGGCCTCCTTCACTGGCCCAAGAGATCCTTCATGACCCGTACCAGCCTGACCACCCTAGAAGCGCGCGATGCCTTCATCGCCCGCCACATCGGCCCGGACGCCGCCGAACAGCAGCAGATGCTCGACACGCTCGGCTATGCCACGCGCGCCGCGCTGATCGACGCGATCGTTCCGGAAAACATCCGCAACCGCGCCGCCCTGCCCCTGGGCCAGTTCGCCGAGCCGCTGCCGGAACAGGCCGCGCTGGCCAAGCTGAAGGCCATCGCCGGCCAGAACAAGGTCGTGAAGTCGCTGATCGGCCAGGGTTACTACGGCACCTTCACGCCGGGCGTGGTGCTGCGTAACATCTTTGAAAACCCGGCCTGGTACACGGCTTACACGCCGTACCAGCCGGAAATCTCGCAGGGCCGCCTGGAAGCGATCCTGAACTTCCAGCAGGCGATTACCGACCTGACCGGCATGGGCATCGCCAACGCGTCGATGCTCGACGAAGGCACGTCCGCCGCCGAGGCGATGACGCTGCTGCTGCGCGTCGGCAAGTCGAAATCGAAGCTGTTCTACGTGGCCAACGACGTGCTGCCGCAGACGCTGGAAGTGATCCGCACCCGCGCCGAGCCGCTGGGCATCGAGGTGCGCACGTTCGACCCGGCCGAACTGGCCGGCGTGACCGATGCCTTCGGCGTGCTGCTGCAGTACCCGGGCGTGGACGGTGCCGTGCGCGACTACCGCGCCGACGTCGAGAAAGTCAAGGCCACCGGCGCGATGATCGTCGTGGCGGCGGACCTGCTGGCCCTGACCCTGCTCACGCCGCCGGGCGAATGGGGCGCGGACGTCGTGGTCGGCAACAGCCAGCGCTTCGGCGTACCGCTGGGCTTCGGCGGCCCGCACGCCGGCTACATGGCCACGCGCGACGAATACAAGCGCTCGATGCCGGGCCGCCTGGTCGGCGTCACCGTCGACCAGCAGGGCAACATGGCCTACCGCCTGGCCCTGCAAACGCGCGAACAGCACATCCGCCGCGAAAAGGCCACGTCGAACATCTGCACTGCGCAGGTGCTGCTGGCCGTGATCGCGTCGATGTACGCCGTCTACCACGGCCCGAAAGGCCTGGCCGCCATCGCCAGCCGCGTGCACCGCTACACCGGCATCCTGGCCGGCAACCTGCGTACGCTGGGCTACAAGGTGGCGAACGAGACTTACTTCGACACGCTGACGGTCGCCACCGACCGCGCCGAGGCACTGCACGCCGCCGCCGTCGCCAACGGCATCAACCTGCGCCGCATCGACGCGAACCACGTCGGCGTGTCGCTGGATGAAACGGCCGACCGCGACACGCTGGCCGCGCTGTGGTCCGTGTTCTCGGCGGGCGTGGCCGATGCGCCGGCCGCGCCGGACTTCGCCGCCATCGAGGAACCGCTTGACGATGCGTTCCCGGCCGGGCTGGCACGTGCTTCCGAATACCTGACGCACCCGGTCTTCAACCGCTACCACAGCGAGACCGAGATGCTGCGCTACCTGCGCTCGCTGGCCGACAAGGACCTGGCGCTGGACCGCACGATGATCCCGCTGGGTTCGTGCACGATGAAGCTGAACGCCACCAGCGAAATGATCCCGGTCACCTGGCCCGAGTTCTCGAACATCCACCCGTTCGCGCCGGAAGACCAGACCGTGGGCTACCGTGAAATGATCGGCCAGCTGGAAGAGATGCTGTGCGCCGTGACCGGCTACGCGGCCGTGTCGCTGCAGCCGAACGCCGGCTCGCAGGGCGAATACGCCGGCCTGCTGGTGATCCAGAAGTACCACCAGTCGCGCGGCGAAGGCCATCGCAACATTTGCCTGATCCCGTCGTCGGCCCACGGCACCAACCCGGCATCGGCCAGCATGGTCAACATGCAGGTCGTCGTCACCGCCTGCGACGAGAACGGCAACGTCGACCTGGCCGACCTGAAGGCCAAGGCTGAGCAGCACAGCAAGAACCTGGCCTGCGTGATGGTGACGTACCCGTCCACGCACGGCGTGTTCGAGGAAGGCATCAAGGAGCTGTGCGAGATCGTCCATTCGCACGGCGGCCAGGTCTACATCGACGGCGCCAACATGAATGCGCTGGTCGGTGTGGCCGCGCCGGGCGCGTTCGGCGGCGACGTGTCGCACCTGAACCTGCACAAGACCTTCTGCATTCCGCACGGCGGCGGCGGACCGGGCGTGGGCCCGATCGGCGTCGGCGCGCACCTCGCCGAGTTCCTGCCGAACCAGCGTTCCACCGGCTACCAGCGCAACGAGAACGGCATCGGTGCCGTGTCGGCGGCGGCCTACGGTTCCGCGTCGATCCTGCCGATTTCGTGGATGTACATCGCGATGATGGGCGCCGAAGGCCTGACCGCGGCGACGGAAACGGCGATCCTGAACGCCAACTACATCGCCCGCCGCCTGGCGCCGCACTACCCGGTGCTGTACTCGGGCCACGACGGCCTGGTGGCGCACGAGTGCATCCTCGACCTGCGCCCGCTGACCGATGCCACCGGCATCAGCAACGAGGACGTGGCCAAGCGCCTGATGGACTACGGATTCCACGCGCCGACGATGAGCTTCCCGGTGCCGGGCACGCTGATGATCGAGCCGACCGAATCGGAAGCCAAGGCCGAGCTGGACCGCTTCATCGATGCGATGATCGCCATCCGCGGCGAGATCGCCAAGGTGGAAAGCGGCGAATTCGACAAGGCGAACAACCCGCTGAAATTCGCGCCGCACACCGCCGCGGTGCTCACCGCCGACGAGTGGGACCGCCAGTACAGCCGCTCGCAGGCCGCCTACCCGCTGCCGTCGCTGCGCAAGCAGAAGTACTGGCCGCCGGTCGGCCGCGCCGACAACGTGTACGGCGACCGCAACCTGATGTGCGGCTGCGCGCCGATCAGCGCCTACGAGTAAGCGTTCGCGCCTGCTTCAGGTGAAAACGCCGTCCGCCGCAAGGTGGGCGGCGTTTTTTATTGGGCCCACCAGCCGGTGGCCACGATCTCGCTGCCGTACAGTTGCCCGTCCATCGTGAAACGCTGCACTTCCAGGTTGCCGTCCTCGATCGCGGCGGCGTGGATGAACTGCCCGGCCACGGCCAGCACGGCGCGCCGCCGGGTCAGCCGGAATGGCGGACTCCAGGCGCCGCGCCGCGGCCGCGCGAGCATCCACAGGGCGCCGTCGCCATCGGCATAGGCCAGGTAGTCGGCGCCGTCGTGGGCATGGCCCCAGAGCAGCCGTGCGCCGGCCACGTGGGCCACCGGCTGGGGCGGCGTGTTTCCGCCCCGGTACACGACGATGCGCTCGCCCGCCGCGTACAGGTCCGGCACGTTCGGCAGCGCGCCGGAGGCGAGCAGCACGCTGTCCACCTGCGGCGGCAGGTTCGGGTAATCCAGCGTCACGTTCCAGCCGAACGGATCGCACAATGGCGTAAACCGCAGCGTGCTGCCCTTGCCGTGAGGTTGCAGCACCCAGATCCCCGGCTGCCGGTAGTTGCCGATCGCGCAGGCCCGCGCGGGTGGCAGGTCGAGCATGCGCAGCGTGGTGGCCGGGGCAGCCGCATTGCAATACCAGGTGGCCGGCCCCGCGTGGATCAGCAGCAACGGCGGCGCGCCCGCCTGCAGCGGGCCGAATGCCAGATGGGTGATCCGGGTCCCTCTCGGCAGGCCCGGGGCAACCGGCAGGTGCCGCATCGTCTCCAGCCAGCCGGCTTCGTCCTGCCGCGCGGGCAGCCCCGTGGCGATGCGCAGTGTGCACTTGCCGCCGCCATCGCGGACCGCCAGCGCGATGCCGAGCGTGCCGTCGGGCGCCTGCCGCACGTCTGCGCACCTTACTGTCGCGGGCTCGGCAAATGCGGCCGTGAGATCGGTGTCGGACCATGCGCCTGCCCCCGTTTGCTGCAACAGCCGCAGGCGGCCGGCGCCGTCCACGCCGAAAATCACCGGCAGGTCGCCGTCGCGCACGATGAACAAGGGGCGGCGCTCGGCTGCGCCCGAATGCAGGATCAGGTTGACCATAACGTTCAGCCGAAGGCGTAGTGCGCGGCATGCCGTGCCAGCGGCGGCTCGATCGCCGCAGCCAGGCGGCTCACCAGCTGGTCGCGCACCGCGCCCAGGCTGGCCCCGCCACGTTCCCACTCGCGCGTCAGCCGCCGCACGTCCAGCAACCGGGCCAGCGTGTCGGCACTGATATAAGGTCCGGTGCGGCCCGTATCCGTCCGCGGCGCCATCTGGTTCACGCGAGTGACGACGTTGGCGCGGCCCGCCGCTGTAACCACCAGTTGCAATCGCAGCGACCAGCGCAGCGTGAGCCTGGCCCAGCCCGAGCCCAGGTCGCAGTCGCCATCCTGGACGGCGTCGCGCTCGTACCAGGACTGCAGCGCATGCAGGTCGACGGTCAGGCGCGGCACGCCGGCCATGTCCGGCTGCTCGGACACGATCACGTCATAGCGGTGTTCCAGTTCCGACAGGTGCCGGTGCGCCACCGGCCCATCCGTATGCCATGCCAGCGATGCATGGTCGCGCCACGTCCAGCCACGGCTCGTGCGAACGAAGCGGGGCTCGTCCGCCGGCTGGCAGGACATGCCGGCCGGCGTGCCGGAGCGTTCCCGTTCGCTGGCCAGCGTATCCACGACGGCTTCGCGCGGCAGTACCAGGCCGACGGGCCACGCTTCGAGGCGTCGTTCGAGCGCATCGATCAACAGCGGTTTTAGATACCGCTGGGGAAATTCTGTAAGCTCGACGTAAGAGTTAGATTTTGACATCTATTTGATTTGGAGAAATGTTAAGATTGATGTGGATCAGTTAGCCAGACTGTAGTGACAGAGCCTCGCGGGCGCCTTCCGGAAACCTTCCGGCCAAGTCAAGTGACTGATTCATAAAGAAAAATAATTTCAGGGGTGACAATCGGATGCAGCACTGCGGGTTTCGCTTCGGCGACTGGCAAGTAGAGGTGGCAGGCAATTCGCTGCGTATGGGCGACACGCGCGTGTCGCTCGAGCCACGCGCGATGGACGTGCTGCGCTACCTTTGCCGCCATCCGCACGCGGTGATCCCGCCCGAGGAACTGCTGGAAAAATGCTGGGGCACGCCAGAACTGGGCGACAACCCGGTGCACAAGGCGATCGCCCAGTTGCGCAAGGCACTGGGCGATTCCAGCACCGATCCGCGCTATATCGAAACAGTACGCAAGCGCGGCTACCGGGCCATCGCCGAGGTGGTGGAGGAAGATGAGGCCGCTGGCGGCTGGGACCAGGGCTCGCCGTTCCGGGGCCTGGCGGCATTCGAGGAAAGCCATGCGGCGATTTTCTTCGGCCGGGTGCAGGCCGCCACGCGGCTGCGCCAGACGGTGCTCGACCAGGTCAGCGGCGGCTGCGCAATGGCGCTGGTGCTGGGGGCATCCGGTTCCGGCAAGACATCACTGGTGCGCGCCGGCCTGCTGCCGCAACTAATGGTTACAAACGGCGGCCTCATCGCCCTCGACTGCACGCTGCACATGGACTGCGCGGACCTGGGCGGCAGCGGCCTGCTCGGCGCACTGGCCGCCGTGCTGCTCGACGCCGAATCCGACGGCGCCCTGCTGTTCGACGGCCTCGATGCCGCATCGCTCGGCCAGCGGCTGCGCGACGAGCCGGCCGCCGTCGCCGCGCACCTGGCCCCGAACGGGCCGGCGCGGCTGGCAGTATTCGTCGACCGGCTGGAAGCCGTGTTCCGCGCGGCGGACAGCGCCGCCGACCGCGCGGCGTTCTTCCACGTGCTGGAGCGGCTGGCACGCGCCAATGTGCTGGTCGTACTGGCCTGCCGCAACGATTTCTATCCCGACCTGATGGCCGTGCCGGAAATGATGGCGCTGAAGACCCGTGGCGGCCATTTCGACGTGGAGCCGCCCGACGGCGCGGCCATCGCGCAGATGGTCCGCGAACCGGCGCGCGCGGCTCGATTGACGTTCGAACGGGATGCCGACAGCGGCGCCAGCCTGGACGACGTGCTGTGCGACGCCGCCCGCGCCAGCCCGGACGCACTGCCGCTGCTGCAATACTGCCTCGACGAACTGTACCGCCAGCGCGGCGACGACGGCCTGCTGCGTTTCGACGTCTTCCGCCAGCTGGGCGGCATCGAAGGCGCGCTGGGCGTGCGCGCCGAGCAGGTCGTGGCGGCGCTGCCGGCCGATCAGCAGGCCGCGCTGCCGCGCATATTGTCGCTGCTGGTGTGCATCGGCGAGGAGCAGCATGCCATCACGGCGCGGCGTGCCCCCTGGTCGGCATTGCGCGATGACGCCGAGCGCGATCTGGTACGGGCGCTGGTGGATGCGCGCCTGTTCGTCAGTGAACTGGCGGGCGACGTTCCCGGGTTCGGCGTGGCCCACGAAGCGCTGCTGCGCCGCTGGCCCCGCATCGCCAACTGGATCGAGGTACACCGGCAAACGCTGCAGATCCGCACGCGGATCACTGCGCAGGCAGCGCGCTGGGCCGCGGACGGACGGCCGCGCGACCTGCTGCTGCCGCCCGGCATCCAGGCCAACCAGGCGCGGGCCGTGCAGGCGTCGGCCGACATTTCGCTGTCGGCGCAGGAATCCGAATTCGTGGCCGCATCGCTGCGAAGGGTGAAATTGGGCGAGCGCGTCCGCGTGGCGATCGTGGCGGTGATCGCCCTGCTCGCACTGCTGGCGGGAGTGCTCGGCCTGACAGCGCGCGCCGCGCAACAGGATGCGGAGCGGCGGCGGGCCGATGCCGAAGGACTGCTGGGCTTCATGCTTGGGGATTTTGCCGACAAGTTGCGGCCCCTTGGGCGGCTGGAGTTGCTGGACGATGTCAGCAAGCGGGCGCTGGCCTACCTTGCCGGGGGCAAGGATGATGGCGATCCGCGGACGGCGGTGCAGCGTGCCAAGGCGCTCCAGGTTATTGCCGAGGTCGATATTGCGCGTGCCAAGCCCGATTCGGCTCAGACCGCACTGCTGGCGGCGCGCGGCATTCTCGCGAAACAGCTGGAACGGGTGCCCGACGACCGGGCGGCGCTGAAGGCGCAGGGAGCCGTGGCGTTCTGGCTGAGCCAGGTTCATCGCAACCGCGACGACTGGCCCGGCGCCCTTAATCATCTGGTGCAATACCGCGACCTGAGCCGCAAGCTTGTGGCGCTGGCACCAGACGACGCTGATAGCATGCTGGAGCTGTCATATGCGCTCAATGGAATTGGCACTATCCGGATTGGCATGCGGGACTTCATTGCAGCCAGCGCGGCTTTCGAAGAATCCATCCGCCTGAAACGGGCCGTCATCAAGCGAAAGCAGAACGATGCAGCTTTAATGATGAGTCTCGCCAATAGCTATTCTTGGTTAGCAAAAGCGAATGCCGCGCGCGGCGCGCTAGCATCAGCAAAAGCCTTGTATGAGACAGAGCGGCAGTTGATTCATCCAGTTCTCGAAGGCAATCGAAGCAATGCCGAATGGGGCATTCGCCTCGCGTCTGCAGTGGCCCATATTGCCGAGATGGAGCAGGCGCTTGGCGATCCTACGAGCCAAGAACGGTGGTGGGAAGCACTCAGAATCATGGCCGTATTTATCAAAACTGATCCTAGCAATCTCGCTTGGCAGCGCGAATTGCATGTCATCGGAACCAAATCAGCTTACTTGGCTTCGTATGCTGCTCCGGCCAAGGCGCTTGCGGAACTTGAATCCCTGCGGGACGGGATTGCCCGCCTCAACGCGGCTGATCCGTCACTTGCCGAACTGAGTCGCCTGAGCGTGCAACTGGACATTTACATCGCCAGCACCTTGGTGCGTATGAAGGAGATCTCCCGCGCTGCGGTAGCGCTCAATCCAGCCCTCAGCAAGCTGCGTTCCGTAGCCGCAACCGGCGGCAAAGATATGTCGTTGCGTCTGCAGCTTGCAGACGCGTTGCTGATTCATGCCCTTATCTTGAAGGGTCAACAGCAGGACGATAAAGCAGCCTCTGCCTGTCAGGAAGCTGCATCGATGCTTGTGCCAATGCGGCAGCGAGAAGTCGAATACTACATCCTTGCAACGCTCGTGCAAGCACATGACTGCATGGGAGAAGGCGCAGCGGTCCGTGTCGAACGGCAGAGGCTATTAGATATGAAGTTCCGCGATCCGGCTTACCTCCACCATATTTCACTTCACCCACCACAACAGGAGTAACTGCAATGACTGACAACAACAAAACAGCACCAGAAAAAACGGAATCCGGCAGCGAGACCGATCCACTCGCGCAGCAGGCCGAGGTGACGCCGACCGCACCAATAGCACCGTCCGCAATGGCGGAACCCGAAGAACCTAATCGTCCCACGGTCAAGGGCTGATTGCGTGAAGGCCACTCTTGAATGTGCACCAGTGGCCTCTGACTATCAGATGATCCAGGCAAATTTCACACCGTAATACCACCGCAGCAGTAAATTTCATCACTAACCCACAAAAATACCTATGGCAAAACCAATCGTTTCCCTGATTCTGGGCATTGCAGCAGCAGGAGCCTTTTCCACCGCCGCTGCTGCGGATATTGCTGCTGGCACAGGTTCACAAGCTCCGGCCGAAGCAAAGCAGGCAGCCCCTGCCCCCAACGGATCGGCCCAACCGGGTGAAGAGCCGGTATTCGAACCAAGCACAATGACCGAGCCGGAAGAACCTAACGGGACAACGGTCAAGGGCTAATAGTTTCAAGCAAGCCTGGCCTCAACCCGGCTTGCAACTGTCTATCAAGCTCATCGCTAAACGATTGAGCGGCCGCGCCATCGCGCGTACCATCGCCATGCACGCCCCGTGCAGCCACCACCACAACGGAGGAGACGATGAGACGCCATGCCGCGGCCATAACGGCCGCTGTTTCACTAGTACTGCTCGCCCTGCCCTGCGCCAGTTCCCTGGCCCAGCCCACCGGCATCAAGCGCACCGTCATCACCCGCGGCGACATCTCGGTGCCCAACCGCGAAGCGGTCGTCGCCCACGTCGAACTGGCACCCGGCGCCACGGCGGGCCGCCACACGCATCCGGGCGATGAAATCACCTACTTCCTCGATGGCGAAGGCGAGCTGCTGATCGATGGCGCCCCGCCCCGGCGTGTCAAAGCGGGCGAGGCGATCATCATTCCCGCCGGCGTCGTGCATGACGCGCGCAATCCGGGCAGCACGACGACGAAGCTGGTCGGCGTCTACGTCGTCGAGAAGGGCCAGCCGCTGGCCACTCCCGTCAAGTAACCGAAACCGCCAGCCGCCCGGCCGGGAAGGCCGGTGCGGCAGCCAGCGCGCGGGGCCAGCGCCAGGCCAGCGCAATGGCGGTACCCGCCAGCAGCACGACGACGCCGGCGATGATGGCCGCCAGCGGAATCCCGCCGTACTCAACCAGGCCGCTGAGCGGCGCCATCACCAGCATCACGCCGCCTGCCGCCCATTGCGCCGTCTTCCACCCTGGATAACGCGCATGGTCGCGCAACAGCAGCGGCGTGAAGGCCAGCGCCACGACCGAGCAGCACAGCCATGCGCGCCACGGTCCGGTGGTCGCCAGCACGACCGCGATGCTGCACGCAAGGTAGACGCCCCAGACGATGCCGAAGCGGCCCAGCAGCGCCAGCGCCAGTTGCCGGTTCAGGTCGCGCACAGGCGGCGCGATCGGGGCCAGCCGCAGGATGCCCTGCTCGACCCGTGAATTCTTGATGGCGGAAAGCAGGCCATCGATATGCACGACGACCGTCAGCAGCATCGACGTCAGCACCAGCGGAACGAATGGCCGCATCGCATCCGCGCCCGTGACGGCACGCCAGCCCAGCGTGGCGACGGTCAGGAGCGCGAGGATCACGACCGAACTGCTCCAGTGAGCGCGGCCGCCCAGCGCATCGAGCAGGCGCATGGCCGGCCGGCCCGGCGCCGTCAGCCGGGCACGATAAAAGCTGTCCAGCCCACGGAACAGCCCAATGGCCGATACCGTCGTCATTCCCGCCTTGCCTTTGCGCGCATTGGCCTGCATGCATGCACCGATCCAGTAATGCGTGTCGCCGCCGCGCAGGAACAGTACGCGCAGTGCCAGGGCACCCGGCGCGGTGAGCACCAGCAGGCCAACAAGCGTGACGGCGGTTTCATTGAAACCCGCGAGCACGGCATCGATCCCGGCTGGCGAGAAGCCGGGCGCCCCGCAGGCGAACCACACAACCGTCGGCACGAATCCCAGCCACCAGTAGCGGCAGCACAGCGCGAAATACAGCAGCGCAGCCGCGCAGACCAGCAATGCGTAGCCGTAGTGACCGGTGGCCGCGCCGAGCAGCGCGGCAAGCGGCAGGCTGGCCGCAAGCCACAGCACGGCGGTCAGCGACAGCAGATGTCGGCGCATGCCCGGCACCAGGCATGCCGCAGCGGGGGTATTGAGGCGCATCGCCGTCTGCAGGTACATGCCCCACCAGATGACAATGGCGATCAACAGCGAGGCTGCAGCGGCGCCCATCCCGACATGCCGCGGCACCAGGCCGGACTGCATCGCGGCCAGCGGCACGAGCGTCACCGCCAGCAGCAGCCACGTAAGCCACATGCTTCCCTGCGCGCGGTGGCGCAGCACGACCTGCAGCAGCAGCTGGCGCCAGGCGTTCATCGCGTCACCTCTTCGAACAGGTCTTCCAGCGAGACCGGATCGAGCCGCACGCCGGGCGAGGCCAGCAGGCGGATCGACTCCTGGGCGGACAGCCGCGCCACGATGCTGAAGGCGCCGTTATCGTGGCGCACGCGGCCCAGCTCCTGGTCCAGCCGCAGCGTGGCCAGCGCCTTCGGGTCGCCGCTGACGCGGCGGGTGCCTTCCAGCAGGTCGTCGAGCGGCGCCTGCAGTGCGATGCGGCCATCCTTCAGGAACGCCACGTCGATGGCGATGCGTTGCAGGTCGGACAGGATGTGCGTCGAGAACAGCACCGTGGTGCCGCGGTCGATGACGTCGTCGACCAGTTCGTGCAGGAAGTCGCGGCGGCCCACCGGGTCGAGGCTGGCGACGGGTTCGTCCAGCACCAGCAGGTCCGGGTCTGGCGCCAGTGCGCGGATGATCGACAGCCGCTGCTGCTGCCCGCCGGACAGGCTGGAGATGCGCTGGCGCCGCGTGGCCGGATCGAAGCCCCAGCGCGCCAGCAGGTTTTCCACCTTGTAGTCGTTCCAGCGCGGATACAGCGTGCGGAAATAGGCCAGCAGCTGGTCGGGCGTGAGCCAGTCGAACAGGTCGGACTTCTGCGGCACATAGCCGATGCGGGCGCGGGTGGCCGCCGACAGGTCGCCGGCCGGCTCGCCGAACAGCGTGATCCGGCCGCCGTCCACCTCGCGCAGGCCCAGCATGCATTCGATCAGCGTCGACTTGCCGGCGCCGTTGCGGCCCAGCAGGCCGATCACCGCGCCGCTGCCAATCTGCCAATCGATGCCGGCCAGCACGCCGCGGCCGCCGAACGAGCGCGCCACGCCTTCCATTGCCACCACGGATGAGATCATTTCGCTTCCTTCAGGACTTGTTTGAACAGTTCGAGAATCGTGTGATCGTCCAGCTCCAGCTGGCGTGCTTCGCGGGCCGCGCGCTCCAGCGCGGGCCGCAGCAATGCCTCGCGCTCGGTGCGGCCGCCGTTGCCGTTGCGTTGCGCCACCTGCATGCCCTGCCCGCGGATGCGCTCCAGCGCGCCTTCCATCTCCAGCAGGTTCCAGGCCTTCGACACCGTCATCGGGTTGACGGCCAGCGCGCCGGCCACTTCGCGTACCGACGGCAGCGTGTCGCCCGGCGCCAGCACCCCGGCCGCGGCAAGGCGCTTGACCTGCTCGATGAGCTGGCGGTAGATCGGCTCGGGCGAGCCGGTCGTGATGGAAAACAGCTGGGCGGTATGTTCGGTCATGGCAGTGTCGCGTCGCCGTATATGTGTATTAAGTGAGTAATACAGTATACGCCGACTTTGCCGGTGTCAAGCGCCGCCTGCAGCCTGATACGAACTCGGCGATAATCGGTTTCCGTGCATTTTCAACAAGGAAAATCATGAAGATCGGCTTGCAGACCTGGGGCAGCCACGGCGATATCCGCCCGTTTCTGGCACTGGCGGAGGGGCTCAACAGCGCCGGGCATGACGTCATCCTCGTCGTCACCTGCGTGGACAGCGACGCCTACGCCCGGCATGTCTCGCCTTCCGGCGTGGAAATCCGCGTGGTGGCGTCGCCGGTGCTGGGGCCGGAGGATGCGGGAAAGATCGGCGCCACCGTGTTCGACACGCGCGACCCGATGCGGCAGATGGCGAAGATCCTGCGCCTTGCCTTCACACCGGTGGAGGACCGCATGTTCGCGGCGGCGCAGCAGCTATGCGACGAATGCGACATCGTGATCGGCCATTTCTTCATGCACCCGCTGCGCGCCGCGGCGGAGCGGGCCGGCCGGCCCTATGCCAGCGTGATGCTGTCGCATGGCGGCATTCCCAGCGCCTGCGACCATCCGATGCGGGTGCGCGGCTCGGCGAAACTGGCCAACCGGCTGCTCTGGTGGATAACGCGGCTGGCAATCAACCGCGCGCTGATGGCCGACACGAACCGGCTGCGTGCCCGGGCGGGCCTGCCGCCGGTGCGCGACATGATCGACGACGTGTGGCTGTCGCCGTCACTGACGCTGGTGGCGGTCAGCCCGACCATCGCGGTCCGGCAGCCCGACTGGCCGGCCGCCGTGCAGTTGAGCGGTTTCCTCGACATGCCGAATATCGATGTCGAGGGCACGGTGGCGCCGGAGCTGGGCGATTTCCTCGCCGCGGGCGAAGCACCGGTCTACATGACACTGGGCAGCTGGATGCCGGCCGACATCGACTGGCAACGGCAGACGCTGCAACTGCTGACCGACGCGGCGCGGCAGGCCGGCTGCCGGGCGATCATCCAGAGTGCCGACGCGGCCGCATGCCGTTTCACGTCATCGGACCGATTCCTCTACGTGCCGGCAGCGCCGCACCAGGGCATCTTCCCGCACTGCTGCGCGGTGCTGCACCATGGCGGCGCCGGCACCACGCAGTCGGCCACGCTGGCCGGCAAGCCATCGGTGGTCGTACCGCACATCAGCGAACAGGAACACTGGGGCCGCGAGCTGCAGCGGCTCGGCGTCGCCGGCAAGCCGGTACACCGGCGCAAGGCCACCGCCGAGGCGCTGGCGCGACTGATCCGGCAAGTGCGCGACACGCCGGCAATGACGCGAGCCGCCGTGGCGGCTGGCGCGGCCATGCGCCGCGAGAACGGCGTGGCCACCGCGGTCGAGCTGGTCGACCGGGTATTCACAGGGATGGAAACGCGGGAGGAAGCGCGGGTGGAACCGCAGGAGGAAGCGCGCACTGCGGCGCGCTGAAGCTTCCTCAGGAAAGCTTGGTGGCGTGCTCGCGCGTGGAGTGGAACGTCAGCTTCGGCCAGCGTTCCTGCGTGAGGCGCAGGTTGACGCCGGAGGTGGCCAGATAGGCCAGGTTGCCGGCGGCGTCGTACGCCACGTTGTGGCCGAGCGCCGCTTCGAAGTCGGCCAGCGCCTTCTTGTCGTCCGACGAGACCCAGCGCGCGCTGCTGATGCTGGTGCCTTCGAACACGGCATCGACGCCGTATTCGTTCATCAGCCGGGAAGCCACCACCTCGAACTGCAGCACGCCGACGGCGCCCAGTACCAGCTCGCCGCCCTGCACCGGCTTGAACACCTGCACGGCGCCCTCCTCGCCCAGCTGCTGCAGGCCTTTGTGCAGCTGCTTGATCTTCAGCGGGTTGCGGATGCGCACCTGGCGGAAGAAGTCCGGCGCGAAGTACGGGATGCCGGTGAACTGCAGCATCTCGCCTTCCGAGAAGCTGTCGCCGATCTGCATGTTGCCGTGGTTCGGCAGGCCGATGATGTCGCCGGCGTACGCTTCTTCGACCTGTTCGCGCGACGATGCCATGAACGTCACCACCGACGACACTTTCACTTCACGGCCGAGGCGCAGGTGCTTGACCTTCATGCCGCGCTCGAAGCGGCCGGAACACACGCGCAGGAAGGCGATGCGGTCGCGGTGCGCCGGGTCCATATTGGCCTGGATCTTGAACACGAAGCCGGAGAACGGCTGCTCGTTCGGCTCGACGGAACGCACGGTTGCATCGCGCTCGCGCGGCGGCGGCGCCCAGTCGACCAGCGCCGACAGGATCTCGCGCACGCCGAAGTTGTTGATCGCGGAACCGAAGAACACCGGGGTCTGGATACCGGCCAGGAACTGCTCCAGGTCGAACGGATGCGAGGCGCCGTGTACCAGCTCCACCTCCATCCGCAGCTGGTCCATCTCCAGCGGGAACATCTCCTGCAGCTTCGGATTGTCGATGCCCTTGATGACTTCCACGGTCTGGTTGGCGCTTTCCGAACCGGCGCGGAACAGCAGCACTTCGTCGCGCAGCAGGTGGTACACGCCGCGGAAGTTCTTGCCCATGCCGATCGGCCAGGTGACCGGTGCGCACTGGATCTTCAGCACCGATTCCAGTTCGTCCAGCAGTTCCAGCGGATCGCGCGTTTCGCGGTCCATCTTGTTCATGAACGTGACGATCGGCGTGTTGCGCATGCGGCAGACGTCGAGCAGCTTGATGGTCTGCGCCTCGACACCCTTGGCCGCGTCGATCACCATCAGCGCCGAGTCGACGGCGGTCAGCACGCGGTACGTGTCTTCCGAGAAGTCCTGGTGGCCCGGCGTGTCGAGCAGGTTGATGATGTGGTCGCGGAACTCGAACTGCATCACCGACGAGGCAACGGAAATGCCGCGCTGCTTCTCGATCTCCATCCAGTCGGACGTGGCGTGGCGCGCGCTCTTGCGGGCCTTGACGGTACCGGCCATCTGGATCGCGCCCGAGAACAGCAGCAGCTTCTCGGTCAGCGTCGTCTTGCCGGCGTCGGGGTGGGAAATGATGCCGAACGTGCGGCGGCGCTGTACTTCGCGCGCGATCAGCGCGGCAGGCTTGGCGCTGCCGGCGGCTTCCTGCTCGGTGGCGGCCTCGATGGCTGGGGTGTTGACTTGGGATTCTTCGGACATGATGGCGACCAACGGTTCGGCTCGACGGAAAACCGTGGATTTTACCGTTTTTTGACCGGCTCCGGGCGATTTATGCAGCCAGCCACGCCCGCCACCAGCGCCAGGCCCGCGCCTGCTGAGTCCGTGTCTCCGTGCCTGGCACCAGGACACGAGCTCGGCAATGGGTCGATGCCTGCTGAGTCCGTGTCACCGTGCCTGGCACGAGGACACGAGCTCGGCAATGGGTCGGTGCCTGCTGAGCCCGTGTCACCGTGCCTGGCACCAGGACACGAGCTCGGCAATGGGTTGATGCCTGCTGAGTCCGTGTCACCGTGCCTGGCACGAGGACACGAGCTCGGCAATGGGTTGATGCCTGCCGAGTCCGTGTCACCGTGCCTGGCACGAGGACACGGGCTCGGCAATGGGTTGATGCCTGCTGAGCCCGTGTCACCGTGCCTGGCACCAGGACACGGGCTCGGCAGGCGCGGGAAGGCGGCCTCGGGGCTTATTCCCCCTTCACGCGCCGCCAGCCGACCGGGTGGGCGCCTTCGGAATCGAGTTCGACGATCGGCCGCGTCAGCGTTTCGCCCTTCGCGGTGGTGGCGATCATTTTCAGCTGGCCGCTGGGCAGCCTTACGATGATGAAGCCGACTGCGGCCGACGTGTTCGACAGCGTGCCGCCCACCACCAGCCCGTTGACGCCGACGCCGCGGCACACGTCGACCGCGTAGGCGTTGCTGGTGCCGCCCACCGAGCATGACGACGACGAGGTCGGCAGGTTCGTCACCACGTTGGCCACGCCACTGACGATCTTCGGGTCGATGTTCATCCGCTCGCCCGGGTTCAGGCGCCAGTCGAAGAACCAGCCGCTCTTCAGGTTCAGGTCGGCCGCGTCTTCCGTGATCTGGTAGGAACTGGTGTTGGTGCCAGTGCCGGCCGTGCCCAGCGTCTGCTGCTCCATCGCCGCGCCGCGCACGTTGACGTAGGCGCCCGTGTCCTTCAGCGCGTACAGGCTTTGCACGTCGGCGCTGGTGGTGTCCGGCACGTCGAGCAGGCGGCCGGTGCCGAACAGCGCCACGCGCTGCGGCACGCTGCTGCCATCCACGGCGCACAGTGTCACGTCGGGCCGCGTCGTGATCGGCTGGCCCGCGCCGGCGTCGCCCATCTTCAGCACGCCCACGCTGCCGTCGGTGGCGGTCAGGTCGAAGCGCCACATCCGGCCGTCGTTGTCGCCGCCGTAGATATATGTGACGAGCGGGTCGCCGTTCGGATCGGCGGTGATCGCGGTGATCTTCGCCAGGCCCGATGGCGTGGTGGTGTCGCCGCTGTTCGTGCTCACCGTCTTCAGCACGGCGCCGGTGGCGACGTCGACGATGAACAGGTAGCCCTTGCCGTCGCCGGTGTCGACGCCGTCCACGCCGGGCACGTTGTTGTAGCCGGAGGTCAGGAACACCACCCACCGATCGGCGCCCGAGCCATCCTTCCACGTGCCGAACTGCGGGTTGCCGAAGGACAGGCCCAGGTTCGGCACGGCGTTGGCGCAAACTGCGGCGTCGGCGCACAGTTCCCACAGCTGCCGGGGCTGGCGCGGGTTGGTGATGTCCAGCGCGTAATAGCCGCGGCCGCCCGCGTTCAGGCCGGCCACCAGCACGGTGCGCCAGGCGCCGTTGATGTACACGTCGGCCACCTCGGGCGAACCGTCGGTGGTGAACTGGTGGTTGGTCGCATAGGTGGTGCTCGACAGCGCCGGCAGCTTCTTCATCGTGATGCGCGGCACGTACGCCCACACTTCCTCGCCGTCCGCGGCGGAGAACGCGTGCAGCATGCCGTCGTTCGCGGCCGTGAACACGGTCGCCACCGGACGCGCCGCCGTTTGCGCGTCGCGGAAGGCGGGGTAGCCGTTGTCCGTATAGGCCTTGCGCGGGTCGCGCACGTAGGCCGGCTTCGACGAGGCGATATCGCCCAGCACGATCGGGATCGACGGCGTGTCATTGCTCATCGAGTAGGCCCGGAAGATACGGTCGTTGGCGTGCTGCTGCTGGCCGCGCAGCCAGTTCACCATGTTGTCGCCGCTGTTGACGAGCGCCCGGTCGGCCAGCGACAGCAGCGTGCACTGCGGCAGGTTCGGGCACTGGCCGTTGAACCACGCCTTTTCCTGCGCGGTCATGCCCTCGTAGCGGAACTCCTTCAGCCCCCCGCTGCCCAGCATGTAGATGGCGCGTGTGTCGCTGGCCGCGGCGACCTTCTCGCCGACGGTATCGGTTGTCGTCCATACCGTGGTGGCGCTGACGATGCCGGTGGTCGGATCGATCTTGCGGTCCGACAGCTCGCCGTACCATTTCACGGTGGTGAAGGTGTCCGAGAAGATGTCGTTGTCCTGCAGCGAGATGTTCGGCGTGGAGGTGGCGGCGGCCGACGCGGCGCCCAGCGTCACCTGCATGTTGGCCAGCGCGGACGACAGGCCCTCGACCACCTCGCGCGGCTCGTTGGCGCTGAAGTATTTGCCGTGGCCGTTGATGGCCGCGTGCCACAGGTCGTCGACCCGCTCCTGCACGGTATTGCCGGTGTTGGTCACGTCGGGGTTCGGCCACACGTACGGGCCGTTGTCGTTCCACGGGCAGCCGGTCTGCACGCGCGTGATCAGGTTGTAGAAGTCGCCGCCGGCCTTCGGCGCGGTATCGTAGTTCGGCTCGTAGGTCATCACGCCGTCCATGCCCAGGCCCAGCGTGTAGGTGTTCATGTGCAGGTGGGTGTTCTCGCCCTCGGCCGCCGGCACCTGGCCGGGCTTCGTCATGTCCGGCTCCAGGTCGGGGCGCAGCGACACCGTGCCGGTGGAAGAACCGCCGTTGTACCAGTGCAGCGCCACGTCCGAGATCGACGGCTGCGACTGGGCGCGCGCATCGACGCAGCCGCGTCCCCAGGTGCAGAAGCGCGATGGGCTTTCCGCGTTATCGTTGTTCACCACGTTGTTCGTCGAACTGCCGTTCCAGTAGCCGTCCGTCGTCAGGATGAGGAAGTTCTGCTGGCACGGGAACTGCACCACCTGCTGCCCGGAGGCGTAGTCATAGGGCGCCAGGTTGGCGAACATGCGGCCCACGTTGTCCATCGCGGTACGGATCGGCGTCGAGCCGCTGCTGGTGGTGTTGTACAGCGTGGAATACCAGGTGCTGCGCGCCGTGCCGGTGAAATCGGCCGGCTTCATGTCGATCTCGCCGCCGGCGCCTGCCTGCGACAGCCGCACGAAGCCGACCCGGTAATTCGCATTGATGGCGGCGAAGGCGATGCCGACCGACGTCTTCATCATCTGCAGCCGGTTCTTGTAATACGCGTACCAGTTGGCGAAGTTCGTCATTTCCTCGTCGTACGTGCAGGCCGAGGTCTGCGCGACGCAGTCGCTGCGCGCGGTCGCTTTCGGATAGCTGCGGCCGGGAACGATATTGACGCGCGAGAACGCGCTCGGCAGCGACGACAGCGCCGTGGTGGTGACCGGAATGCCCTCGACGATGCTGGTGGCGTCCACCTTGTCGAACGTGACGTTGTTCTCGCCCGATACGGTGCCGGTCAGCGCGGCGCCATTCGACGTGGCGTTCACGTTGACGATGCAGACCGTGGTGGCGGGTTCGTTGGCGCACACGCCGGTGGTGGCGTCGCCGCCCAGGTAGGCACGGTGCGTGTTGCGCGTGCTGGACGCATTGATGGCCTGCACGATCGCCACGGCCGCCTGCGCCGGCGACATGTTCCTCAGCGCGACCGTGCCGGTGATTGTCGTGCTGCCGAGCCTGATGTTGGCGATGCTGCCGGTACTGCGCATGGTGCCGCGCCCGCCGATGCGCAGCAATGCCGTGGGCGGCTGGCCGGTGGTGGCCGGCGTGGTCTGCACCGGGGGCGCATTCACTTCCAGGCCCCAGCCCTGCCGGTTGTACAGGGTGGAATCCTCGCGGAACGTGCTGCAGTTCGTCAGCGACTTGGTGTTGGCCATGCAAAGAATCGGGATTACGGCCACCACGTTGTCCGACGTCAGCGGGATGCCAAGCGACGAGCAGGCCGGCACCGTCGACGAGCCGGTGGGCGTGCGCACGCAGGCCCAGTAGGAATTCGCGCCCAGGCCGGTGCGCGCGATGATGCCGGCAGCGACCTGGCTGGCCAGTGCCTGCTGCCGCGCGGCGGTATTGGTGCCGGTCGCCGCGTTGACGGCGCCGTTGCTGATCGTGATCGGCGCCGTTGGCGCGGCGGGGTCGATGACGGCGACCGAGGCGATCTGCATCGCCGACGTGGACACCGTGGCGCCCAGCGTGATCGTGCCGTGCGCGATCGTGGTGGTCGGCGGCGTCGAGTATTTCGGGTAGACGTAGCTGCCCACCCGCTTGGCCTGGCAGGCGGTCAGCGCGCGGTTGCTGCACCAGCGCACGGTGGCCGGCACCGGGTAGCCGGCCGGCGCGGCGCCGCCGGCGGCCACCGACGTGCAGGTGGTCAGGCGCTCGTCGCGGCAGTACTCGGACACGGCGATGTTGAAGTAATACGGACCACCGCTGATGGCGACCGGGTTGTAGTACGCGTTGTCCGGATACGTGTAGGTGGCCGAATTGACGCGGCAATCGCTTTCGTCGCTGGCGTTGCACCACTTCAGGTCGGGGAACTGGGTCAGCAGGTTGATCGCGCTGTCCGACGAACCGTACAGGTTGGTGTTGCTGCGGCCGAAGCCGTCGCTGGGCACGTTGCTCCAGTTGCTTGTCTGGGCCGCCGTCATGTCCGGGTAATACGTGCCGTCCCACTGGATCGGCGCTTGGTAGCGGATGCGCGGGTTGTAGTACTGGCGGTTGAAGTCCGGGCTCATGAACGGCGGGTGACCGACGTTGCACGCCGTGATGCCGGCCGACAGCGTCAGGCGCGAGCGGCACAGGTTGTCGTTCACGTAGTCCGGCGTATAGGTCTGGTCCATCGAGCCGGAGTTATCGAACAGCAGCATCAGGTTCGGCTTGACGGTGCCGGTGCCGGCGATGTTCAGCAGCGGTACCTGGGCGATGTTGGTGGTGGCGGCCAGCGCCGGGCCGGCCGCGCAGGCCAGCAGGTGCAACAAGAGCAGCAGCCACCGCGGCAGGACGGCGATCCGGGGAAAGTTCATCATTGCATTTTTCATCGTCTACGGGCCCATCATCACGACGGCCTGGTTCATCACGTTGC
The DNA here is from genome assembly GCF_014192225.1 of Pseudoduganella umbonata. GTDB lineage: Bacteria > Pseudomonadota > Gammaproteobacteria > Burkholderiales > Burkholderiaceae_D > Rugamonas > Rugamonas umbonata. Next base: position 494,150 of record NZ_JACHXS010000003.1, read on the forward strand.
CGCCGCGCGGGCCGGCGATCCGCGCGGTGATCAGGTAGTGCAGCTGCGGCTTGCCCTGATAGGCAGGCGCGTCGGACGACAGGCTGTCGCCGGCGTGGGTCTTGGCCTGCAGGTTCTGCCGCGCAGCCGTCAGCGTGCAGCGGTTTTTCGGGACGCTGGCATTGTGGGCGCCGGCGAACTGGCACATGCGGTGAATCACGTATTCCACCTGGTGGCGGCGGCTGGCATCCCATACCGTGACCGAGCCCTGCCAGAACGCCGGGTTCGACACGCCCTGCCCCGCGCCCGGATTGATCGTGGCGACGTAGCCGGCGGCGGGCACGTCGTTGTACAGCACGTTCTTGTTCGGCACGCTGCTCAGCCAGTCGAACGCCGCGTGGATGCCCAGGTCGGCTGCTTTCGACAGCGCGTCTTCCTGGGCCAGGTTCGATGTGGTCAGCGCTGTCGAGTTGGTGGAGCGCAGCAGGTAGATGCTGCTGACCATCATGACGACCAGCATGATCAGCATGACCGGCAGCGCCACGCCGCGCTGGCGTCGGATACGGCTCATCGACGTCATGGCCGCCACCCGGCATTACGGATCGGCACGATCGTCTCGAACACGCGGTAACGGTAGCAGGTCCAGCTGACGGCATCGTTCGGTATGCCGAGCGCCACCTGTGCGGGCGACGCGGCGACGCCGGCCGGCACGGCGGTACCGAACACGGTCAGCGGCGCGGTGGTGGCGGTGCAGGTGGTTTGCCGCGCGGCCGGCCGCTCGGGCACCGCGCCGCGGGCGACGATGGCGATGCGCAGCGCTGCGATGCGCTGCCAGTCGCCCGGCGCGCCGGTGCTGCCGTCGCCATCCGCATCGATCATCGCGCTGCTCCAGCGCCCGACTTGCATGCCGTCCTTCGGTACGAAGGCGGTGCCCGCGCGGGTATCGAAGCCGTACTGGGCCTTCAGCGCGACCACGTTGCCGACCACGGCCTGCGGCTGCGCGCCGGTGCCGGCCAGGTCGGTGGCGCGCAAGCGCAGCACGCCGTTCGCGACCGACCAGGTGTGGAACGACAATTTGCCGGCCGGACCCAGGTTGAACACGCGGGCCTGGCCGGCGTTGTACAGCAGGCCCAGGTTGCCGGTGTTGAAGCGCCAGCCGCTGCCGGCGGCAATCTGCAGGATGCTGTCATCGGGCGTCGCCGACAGTTGCGCCAGCGCGCAGTCGGCGCCCGACGGTTCGGCAGCCACCACGATCACGTCGCCCTGGTTGAAGCCGAACGGCGCGGCAGTATCGACCTTGATCGTCGCGCCGCCGAGATAGCTGTCCGAGACGCGCGTGGAGCCGACGCCGGCCAGGCCGCTGCCCGAATACAGCGTCAGCGTATCGGAACCGGTGCCGCCGTCGGCGATCACGGCCGGGGCCAGCGGCGTGATCGCGGCGCCGTCGCGCACGGCCGGAGCCAACGCAAAACCTTCGGTATCGGTCATGCGGGTATTGCAGCCGCTGACCAGGTCGTCGTTCAGGCCCCAGCCGGCCTGGGACGCATCGGTATTGATCGAGAACAGCGCCAGCATGCCGTTCTGCATGGCATCCGACCCGCCGACGGAGGCTGCCTTGCTTTGTTCGCCATTGATCATCAGCCGGGTGGCGAACGTGACGGCCAGCAGGCCGACGACGACAGCCACCATCAGTTCGACGATCGAGAAGCCCTGCTGTTTCGACGGATGCGTTGGATGCATCGGAGTCATCGGATTCATCGGATGTATGCCGTCACGAGGTGGCTGCTGTCGTCGTCGCCCTGCTTGCGGCGCCAGCGGATTTCGATATCCACGCGGGTGCGCTGCGTTTCCGCCACGACGGCGACACGGCAGCGCGCGCCGGGAATCGCGGCGGCAGTCTCGGCGGCCCATGGCGCCAGCGCCGCCGGCGCCGTGGCGCCCAATGCAACCTGGTAGGCGGGGAGATTGCCGACGTCGTTGTTCATGATGCCGACCAGGCGGTCGGCGGCCAGCGTGGCTTCGGCCCGCATCGCCGAATCGGCCAGCGCCGAATACGAGCGCGCCTGCAGGCCGATCGTGCCGAGCAGGCCGAGCGCCAGGATCACGACGGCGATCAGCGCTTCGAGCAGTGCGATGCCATGCTGCCTGCGCGCGCGCCGTGGCATGCGCGGCATCATGGCGGACAGGCCCGGGAATCGGGTGCGGCAGCGGCCGGGTCGCACTTCGACGCCATGCCGGCCAGCGTGATGGCCACCGCGGCGCTGCGTACCTCGTCCGCCAGCGCGGCCGACGGGTCGAGACGCAGCAGCGTTAGCCGGCCGGGAATCGTCGTGTCCACCCAGCCCAGTTCGGTGAAATAGACGGTGCCTGCCCCGTCCGGCGACACGGCGGGAGCGAGGATGTCGGATGGCGGCAACGACGCGGCCGGGCGGAACACGGAGCGGAACCCAGCCGCGCCTTCCGGGTCGCCTGTTGCCGCCGCCGCAGTCGTCGACCAGTTGCCGGTGTTGTCGGTGCACGGCGTACCCGGCGCGGGGAAGCACAAGTCGACCTGCCAGTCGAACTGGCCGTTCGCGCCGGCCGACAGCACGAAGCGGCTGCGCGCGTTGTGCACGACCGCCTGGCGGCGCGCCATCGACAGCCCTTCCAGGTAAAACTCGGATGCCGCCCTGGCCTTGTTGGCCACGATCCACTGCGTCATGTTCGGAATGCCGACGGCCAGCAGGATACCGAGGATGGCGAGGCCCACCATCACTTCGATCAGCGTGTAGCCAGGCGACCGTGCCGGCGACCTCAGCTGGAACACTGGCCACCCTTCCGGTCTACCCAGCAGGCCGTGTTCGTGCCCCAGGACGGCGTGGCGGTCGTGGCGCGGGTACCGTTCTGGTCGATGGTGTACGTAAAACCGGCCATTTTCGCGCGGCCGGTCGCCGTGATCGTGTAGGTCGATGCCGTGGCATTGCTCAAGGCATAGGTGAAATTGGCCGTTGCGGCCGGGAATGCGCTGGACCGGTGATAGTCGGCGTAGCTGCGCGTATTGCTCCAGAACTGCTCCGCATTCGCCTGCGCGGCTCCCAGCGCGGTAAACGCTTCCGCGGTCCGCGAGCGAATCACATGGTCGGTATAGGCAGGAATGGCCGCGGCCGACAGGATGCCGACGATCACGATCGTGACCAGCACTTCGATCAGCGTGAAACCTGGTTGGGCATTTCTCATCGGAGCCTCGCAGTAACGGTCGATATTGATGTACGGCAATTTTACGCCAGAAACTATCAATTCCTCAGGAAATACGCCGCGCAACGGCCACCGGCACTTCCATGTTGTGGAAACGCAGCAGAGCTGTTTTCGGAACGTCAACGCAGTGGCAGCACGCCCGTGGTCAGGAACACCGGCGCTGGCTGTAATGCACGGTGATGTCTTCAAGGTCTTGTAGGAACAGGCCGTATCAGTGGAGGTCGGCGAGCGCGGACTTCTACGTAGCCGGTCTGCAGCGATGCTGGCAAGTGTTGCTCCAGGCAATGTTCGCTGCCGTACGGATAGCATCGAAAAACGTGGAAACGAGGCTGGGCCTTGCTTTGCGAGGCGGTCGGCCCATCCGCGCATCAATCGTGCGCTGCCTGCAAAACGAGTATGGTATGGAAATTCGATGTTTCCGTAGGACTAGACTGACAAGGGGCCATCTTACCAACCTACACCCAAGCGGAAACCCGTCTTATGTTCGGTACGTACATAGGAACTTAAAGTACTACCAACGCGATCGGCGCCGTGCGGTATCTAACCAAGAGCCGCAATCCATACCTTGAAGCGGCCGACGCGATTCCTGTACTTAAGCTCGTGAGGACAATATGAACAACACTCAACTTGGCATTTCCGACAAAACCACGATGCCGCTCGCCGGTGCGCGGGAAGCCACCAGGCCAGTGATCAGCTACAGTGGTACCCAGCAGAATGAACTGCTGGCTGCACTGCCGCGTGATGTGCTGGAGTCGTTGTTCGAGCACCTGGAGCTGGTGCAAATGCCCTTCGGCAAAGAACTCTTCGAATATGGCAGCAAGCTGGAGAATGTGTACTTCCCCACTACCGCCATCGTTTCCCTGCTGTACGTGATGGAAGACGGTGCCACGACGGAAATCGCCGTGGTCGGCCACGAAGGCGTGGTCGGCGTATCGATGTTCCCCGGGGAACGCGCCATGTGCACCGCGGTCGTGCAAAGCGCCGGTTATGGCTACCGCCTGAAAGCGCAGGCACTGCGCGACGCGTTCAACCAGGGCGGCGCCCTGCCCCAGCTGCTGATGCGCTACAACACGGCGCTGTTCGCCCAGATGGCCCAGAACGCCGTGGGCGGACGTCACAGCTCGATCGAGCAGAAGCTGTGCCGCTGGCTGCTGGATCGCCTGGACCGTTCGCCGACCAACGAACTGAAGGTCACGCAGGAAATGATCTCGATCATGCTGGGCGTGCGCCGCGAAAGCATCACGGCCGCCGCCGGCAAGCTGCAGGACGATGGCCTGATCACCTACCGCCGCGGCAATATCACTGTACTGGATCGTGCGGGACTGGAACGCTATGCGGGCGAATGCTACAAGGTGGCAAAGACGGAATATGATCGTCTGCTCGTTGACGTAGCGGGCTGCTGACCACCGGCTTTACCACTTCGCCGTCCCTTGCAATACGCTGCGCGCCGGTTTCGACCGCGCCGCGCAGCGGAATGCGCACTTCGATGCAGGTTCCCTTCTCGCCGCGCCCGCGGCGAATCGTCAGCGAGCCACCCAGCAGCAGCGCACGCTCGCGCATGCCCAGGATGCCATGCGACATCGGCTTGGCCAGCGTGTTCGATGCGATGCCGATGCCGTCGTCGATGATCCTCAGCACCAACCCCTCTTCGCCCAGCTGCAGCGTGACGGATACGCGGCTCGCCTTGGCATACTTGCGGATGTTGGTCAGCGATTCCTGCACGATGCGGAACAGCGCGATCGACAGGCCGGTGTCGCCGTCACGTACGATGCCGTCGATTTCCGGGCCGATTTCCGTATCGCACGGCACCTTCGTCATGCGCGAGAAGTCGTCCGTATAGCTGTCGATGGCGGCGCACAGGCCCAGGTTGTCCAGCAGGCTGGGCCGCAAGTTCTCGATGATGCGCCGCTTCAGCTCAACCGTTTCCACCAGCGTGCCGCGGGCCCGCTTCAGCTGGGCCGCCAGTTCCGGATGCGTCTTCTGCAATTGCAGCGTGACGGCGCCGATATCCATGCTGATCGAGGTCAGGCTGGCACCCATCTCGTCGTGCAGCTCGCGCGACAGCCGCGATTTCTCATCCTCGCTGACACTGATCAGGTGCCGCGACAGGACGGATAACTGTTCGGTACGCTGCGCCACCATTGCCTCGAGATTCTCGTTCGACTGCTGCAGCGCGTATTCGACCGCCGCCTGGCGCAGGTAGCTGCGGCTGACCAGGCGATAGAACATCACCAGCACGACGATCGCCACGGCGTTGATGAGAACACCAAGCACGAGCGCGTTGTGATATTCCTTGTAGAACCCGGCACTGCGTGCTTCCAGCGTTTCGTTCTGCTCCTGGATCATGATCACGGTTTGCAGGCGAATCTCGTCCAGGCCGCCCTTCTCGTCACCGTAGCGGGAAATATTGACGATTTCATCCAGCCCACCATGATGATAGACATCGATGGCCTGGTTCAGTATCGTCAGCTTGCGCCGGATGAGCGTGTTCAGCTGGGACAGATTCTTCAGCTGTGCCGGATTGTCGGCCAGCAGCGTCTGCAGATGGCGCACTTCCGCCTCGGTCTTGTCCAGCACGCTGCGTGTGGGACCAAGATAGACTTCATTGCCGGAAATGAAATAGCCGCGCATGCTGCTTTCGGCATCCTGCACCAGCACGTCCAGGTACTGGAGGCGCTCGGCAACGCGCGAGCTTTGCAGCACTTGCGCGTTGGCGCTCTTCAGTGCCTGCAGGTTATGAAAGAGGAACAAGCCGTTGACGATGAGAATCAGCGCGCACGTGACGCACAAAACGGTCTTGTAGAGTGGCAGCCTGTGATGCGGCTCTGCCTTCGCTGTGAAATACATCCTGGGGCATCCTTCGCTGAGGCGGACGGCGGGCAAGTCATTATAGCCCGGCTGCCGATTTAATGCCTTGCGGAAATGCTTCAGCGTGAGAATATTACTGCCAGGAACAACACCGTCATCGAAAGACATCGCAGCAAAACAAAACCGCCAGGACCGATCCCGAAGGATCCGGCGCTGGCGGTTTCACCTGGTACCCGAACGCGGCAAGCGCTCAATCCAGCAGGTTGTTCTTCATTGCATAGTAGGTCAGGTCACTATTGGACTGCAAGCCCATCTTCTCCATGATGCGGGTACGGTAGGTACTGACGGTCTTGATGCTGAGCGACAGTGCAGTACCGATGTCGGAGACGGTGGCGCCGCGCGCGAGGCGCAGGAAAACCTGGAACTCGCGGTCCGACAATTCCGTATGCAACGCCGTGTTCGGATCGCGGTCGAAGCTCTGCGCCAGCAATTCGCCCACCTGCGAGCTGACATAGCGTCGGCCCTGGAAGACGGTGCGCACGGCGGTAATCAGTTCATCGGCTTCGCATTCCTTGTTCAGGTAGCCATTGGCGCCCATCTTGAACAGGTTGAGTGCATATTGCTGGGCCGGGTAGCCGGACAGGATCAGTACCGGAAGATCCGGCTGGCCCTGGCGGATGGTGCGCAAGGTGTCGATACCGCTCTGGTCCGGCATGGCGATATCGAGCAGCAGGACGTCGCAAATTTCGCGGCGCGCAATGTCCAGTGCCTCGCGCCCCGTGCTGCCCTCCGCAACCACGGAGAATTCTTCGGATTGCGAAAAGATCTGTTTGAAGCCTGCTCGTACTATCTGGTGATCGTCACAAATGGCAACGCGTATCATTGTTTCCCTCGTATATCCCTGGCTTGGGAAATTGGCCGTGGATCGCTCGCCGAGCGTTTGTATTTTTCACTAACGGATCTATAACGTTGATATTGTAACACCAATCATTTAACGTTTCGGCCCGTTGTCGCGCCTACCGGAAGTCGCGCTACTTTGTCATCGCGCCTACCTGCAGTCGTGCCTGCTTACACAGGCAATCGTGACAAAAGAGATGACAGGAGGCACCCGGCCACGCGCGCCCTGTTTCAATGACTCTTGGTTCAATGATCCCTGGTTCAATGATCCCTGGTTCAATGATCCCTGGTTCAATGATCCTTGGTTCAATGATCCTTGTTTCAATGACCCTTGTTTCAATGAACCCTGGTTCAACAATCCCTATTTCAACAGTCCGAGGATTGCCAGCAATTCATTGCGAATCATTTCCCGGTCGAGCGGAGGTGGCGGTGGGGGCGTATCGTTATCATACGCTTCCTGGGCGGCGACGCCACGGCTGTCCAGTTTATTGCGCGCGCCACTGATCGTGAAGCCTTGCTCATAGAGCAATTCACGGATCCGGCGGATCAGCAGCACTTCATGGTGTTGATAATAGCGGCGGTTGCCGCGGCGCTTCACTGGCTTGAGCTGGGTAAATTCCTGTTCCCAGTAACGCAGCACATGCGGCTTTACACCGCACAGTTCGCTAACCTCGCCGATCGTGAAGTAACGCTTGGCCGGAATCGGCGGCAAGCTGACCAGTTCGGTCTTGCTGAGGCGATCGTTCATGCCGATCCTTTATCAGGCTGCTCGTGCCAGCGCGGCACTTTCTTCCACCATGCCCTTGAGCTTCTGGCTGGCGTGGAAGGTCACGACGCGACGCGCCGTGATCGGGATTTCTTCACCCGTTTTCGGGTTGCGTCCCGGCCGCTGCGGCTTGTCGCGCAGCTGGAAATTGCCGAAACCGGACAATTTGACGGCTTCGCCGCGCTCGAGTGCATTGCGAATCTCGTCGAAGAAGGTTTCGACCATATCCTTCGCTTCGCGCTTGTTCAGGCCTACTTGTTCGAACAGTAGTTCGGCCAGCTCGGCTTTCGTGAGCGTCGGCAAGCTCTTTTCAGCTTCCTTGCGTACTTTTGCGACCTGCATGGCGCTGTGCAACTCGGCATCCAGCGCAGATTGCATGACCGCGGTGTCGTTGTTGTTAATTTTGCTGCCCTGCCTTTACAAAGTACGTGGGTCCGGCATAACCGGACCCGCTATATGAACCGAATGTTGACTATTCTGAATGAATGCCGCAATGCGCGAAAGTGCCGCGCGGTACTTACTGTCGAGCTTAAGCCCGGTCTAAGTTAGCTGCAAAGCGGATGAACAACTTATCACAATAAAATTATTACAACAAATCCTCATCGGCGTCGCGCTATGTCGCTGCAGGGACTGGTCATGTGCTGGCCGGCACTGGGATGCACCGGCCTGCATGCCACACAATGACGCTACGATTACTTGCGTGCTCGCGCGCCGAGTTTTTGCGTGGCTGCATCAGCCAGCGTACCCATCAAACTATCGACGATTTCGTCCTGCAGGGTTGTTTGAGTATCTTGCAAGCTAAAGCGGAAAGCAAGTGATTTCTCGTCCGACGCAAGCCCGGCGCCGCGGTATTCATCAAACAAAACAATGGCTTGCACGATGCGCGCATGCTCGCTCCCGGCGACCGCGGCGGCGAAGACGTCCAGCAATTCCTGGGCTCCCACCGTTTGCGGAACCACCAGGGCAAGGTCGCGGCTGGTGCCTGGGAACTTCGAGATTTCCGTGTAGGCCGGTACCGAACGTTGTTGCAATGCAACAGCATCCACTTCGAACACGACGGGCGCCTTCGGCAGATCGTACTTTTGCAGCCAGCGCGGGTGCAGCTCGCCAATGAAGCCGATCACGTTGCCGTCCAGCGATACGGACGCGGCGCGCCCCGGATGCAGCGCCGGATGCTCCAGCTTGGCGAAGCGCAACTGGGCGGGCGCGAACAGCGCTTCCAGGTCGGCCTTGACGTCGAAGAAGTCGGCATCCTTGGTTGGCAGTCCCCACTGCTCGTCCGCCTGCGGGCCGTAGGCGATGGCGCCGACGCGCTGCGGCTGGTCGTAGCCGGCCACCGTCAGCGGACCGTCCTGCACGCGGGCGTCGCGGCGGTAGACCGCCCCCACCTCGAATGCACGCACGCGCGGCGCCTTGCGGTTGACGTTGTAGCGCACGTTCGCGACCAGGCTGCCGATCAGCGACGAGCGCATCACGGACAACTGGCTGGCGATCGGATTTTGCAGCTTGATCGGATCGGTATTGCCGTTGAAATCCAGTTCCCACTGCGCTTCCACGAAGCTCATGTTGACCACTTCCTGGTAGCCCAGGTCGGCCAGCTGGTGGCGCACGGCGAAGATCGAGCGCTCGTTCTCCGCGGCGATGCGCATCGTGTTCTCGGCCACCGGCGGCTTGGCCGGGATGTTCTCGAAGCCGTACACGCGCGCTACTTCCTCGATCAGGTCTTCCTCGATCTCGATGTCGAAGCGGTAGCTCGGCGCCGTGACGCTGAAGACGCCGTTCTCGACGGTAAACGGCAGCGCCAGGCGCGTGAAGATGTCGGCGATGACGGCATCGGTCAGCGGCACGCCGATCACTTTCTGGGCGCGCGCGGTGCGCAGCTGTACCGGCTTGCGTTCGGGCAGGTTGACGACCTGGTCGTCGATCGGCCCGACCCTGGTCTCGGACGTCCCGCAGATCTCCAGGATCAGCGCGGTGATGCGTTCGATATGCTCCGGGATCGTCGCGTAGTCGACGCCGCGCTCGAAGCGGTGCGCCGCATCGGTCGAGAAGTTGTACTTGCGGGCACGGCCCTGGATGGCATTCGGCCACCAGAATGCCGCTTCCACATAGACATTGGTCGTGTCGAGCGACACGGCGGTGGCGTCGCCGCCCATGATGCCGGCCAGCGATTCGACCTGTTCACCATCGGCAACCACGCCGACCCATTCGTCGACAGAAACGGTATTACCGTTCAGCAGCTTGAGCGATTCGCCCGCCTTGCCCCAGCGAACCTCGAGGCCGCCATGGATCTTGTCCAGGTCGAAGACGTGTGAAGGACGGCCCAGTTCCAGCATCACGTAGTTCGAGATGTCGACCAGTGCCGACAGCGAACGCTGGCCGCTGCGCTCGAGGCGCTGCTTCATCCAGTCCGGCGTCGCGGCCTTCGCGTTCAGGTTGCGGATCACGCGGCCGGCAAAGCGGCCGCACAGGTCCGGCGCGCCGATCGTGACCGGCAGCTTTTCATCCAGCGTAACGGCGGCAGCGGGACTGGCGGGCGCATTCAGAGGCGAACCGGTCAGCGCCGATACTTCGCGTGCCACACCCAGCACGGACAGGCAGTCGGCCTTGTTCGGCGTCAGCTTGATCGTGAATTTCAGGTCGTTCAGCGCGTAGTAATCGCGGAAATCGGTGCCCACCGGCGCATCGTCCGGCAGTTCCAGCAGGCCGCCATGGTCTTCGGACAGCTTCAGTTCGCGCGCCGAGCACAGCATGCCCTGCGATTCGACTCCGCGCAGTTTGCCCACCTTGATTTCAAACGGCTTGCCGTCCGCGCCCGGCGGCAGCACGGCACCGGCCGTGGCGCAAGCGACGCGCAGGCCCTCGCGCACGTTCGGCGCACCGCACACGATGTTGAGCAGCGTGCCGGTACCCACGTCGACCTGGCACACGTTCAGGCGGTCGGCATTCGGGTGCTTCTGCACTTCGCGCACGTGGCCGACGACGACGTTGGTGAACGGCGGTGCGACGGGTTCCACTTCTTCCACTTCGAGGCCGGACATCGTCAGCAGGTGGGACAGCTCATCCGAACTCATCTTCGGATCGACCATCGTGCGGAGCCAGTTTTCAGAGAATTGCATGATCAGCTTCTTCTTAGTTGAATTGTTTCAGGAAGCGCAGGTCGCCTTCGTAGAACAGGCGCAGGTCGTTGACACCGTAGCGCAGCATGGTCAGGCGCTCGAGGCCGGAGCCGAACGCGAAGCCGATGTATTTTTCCGGGTCCAGCCCGAAATTGCGCACGACGGTCGGGTGCACCTGGCCCGAACCCGACACTTCCAGCCAGCGCCCCTTCAGCGGGCCGGAACCGAAGGCGATGTCGATCTCGGCCGACGGTTCGGTAAACGGGAAGTACGACGGCCGGAACCTGACTTGCAGGTCGTCCGTTTCAAAGAAGGCTTTCACGAAGTTCAGGTACACGCCCTTCAGGTCGGCAAAGCTGATGTTTTCGGCGATCCACAGGCCTTCGACCTGGTGGAACATCGGCGAATGGGTGGCGTCGCTGTCGACCCGGTAGGTGCGGCCCGGGGCGATCACCTTGATCGGCGGCTGGTGGCTGCGCGCGTAGCGCACCTGCATCGGGCTGGTGTGCGTGCGCAGCAGCAGCGGCTTGCCGGTCGAATCGTTGCCTTCGACGTAGAAGGTATCCTGCATCGAGCGGGCCGGGTGGTTTTCCGGGCTGTTCAACGCCGTGAAGTTGGTCCAGTCGGTTTCGATCTCGGGGCCGCCGGCCACCTCGAAGCCGATCGAGCGGAAGATCGCCTCGACCCGTTCCCACGTGCGCATCACCGGGTGGAGTCCACCGGGAGCGCGGCCGCGGCCGGGCAAGGTCACATCGATCGCTTCGGCATTCAGGCGCTGCTGCAGCTGGGCTTCGGCCAGCGCATCGCGGCGCGCCGTCAGCGCGGCTTCGATCTGCTGCTTGGCAGCGTTGATCAGCGCGCCTTGCGCCTTCTTTTCCTCGGGTGCGAGCTTGCCGAGGCCCTTCATCAGTTCGGTAATCTGGCCAGTCTTGCCAAGGTACTTGGCTTTGGCGTTTTCAAGTGCGGCGGCGTCCGCGGCGGCGAGGAAGTCAGCCTGCGCGACGGAAACGATTTGTTCGAGGGAGTTCATCCGACTGATTTTCCTATGCTGGAAATGTAAAACGGGGCACCGGTCGTTATCCCGTGCCCCGCTCTTCGCGCCACCCAGCGGGCGGCACGCAACATCGATTGCCAATGCTTAATTAGGCAGCAGCGATCTTTGCTTTCACGGCGTTGACAATCGCGGCAAACGCCGGCTTGTCCATCACAGCCATATCGGCCAGGACTTTACGGTCCAGTTCGATAGCAGCTTTCTTCAGGCCATTCATGAAGACGCTGTAGGTCAGGCCGTGTTCGCGCGAAGCCGCGTTGATACGGGTGATCCACAGGGCGCGGAAGACGCGCTTCTTGTTACGACGGTCGCGGTAGGCGTACTGGCCAGCGCGCATGACTGCTTGCTTGGCAATACGGTAAACCTTGCTGCGACGACCGCGGTAACCCTTGGCCTGGTTTAGTACTTTTTTATGACGGGCACGCGCGGTAACCCCACGTTTTACTCGAGGCATAGTAGCTCCTTAATGAGTGTGAGATTAAGCGGACGGCATCATGCGCAGGACGCTGGTGACGTCGGACGCATTGATGTTACGGGTGCCACGCAGCTGACGCTTGTTTTTGGTGGTCTTCTTGGTCAGGATGTGACGCTTGAACGCCATACCCGACTTGACGGTACCACCCGGACGCACGCGAAAACGCTTCTTCGCGGAGCTTTTGGTCTTCATTTTTGGCATAACACATCTGTCCTCGCGGACAGCTCCAAATAACAGGATCGCAGGTGGCAACAACACGTTGCGCTTGGGTGCCTGCTTTCACTTGTTGATGCAGCGGCAGCTGGGCCACTACATGTTGCGGATTTGATCCCGCAAATTCTTTTGCCGGGCTCGAGAGCTCAAAGGCTCAAACCGGTGTCCGACACGATGTGTCCGACACCAAATCCCGGCAGCCGGCAATTATACCCGGTTTTTCCAATTGCGCACCAGCACTGCCGATGCGCAGTGGGAAAAAGGCTTCCGCCCTTCGCCTTGATACCCGAGGCATGGTTGGAATCCGCCTCGGGAACCGCAGGAGCGGGATGCAGTTCGGGCCTGTCGCGCGGAATCGTACTTCAGTACGATCGGTCCGCCGCAGCGGAGCACGTCAGGCCCGAAATGCGCCCGCTCATGCGGCTTACCGAGGCGGATTTTTTTTCTTGGGGGCTATAACCATAATCATCTGGCGGCCTTCCATCTTCGGGAACTGCTCAACCTGGCCATGCTCCTCCAGGTCGGACTTCAACCGCTCCAGCATGCGCATGCCGATGTCCTGGTGGGCCATTTCGCGCCCGCGGAAACGAAGGGTGATCTTCGTCTTGTCGCCTTCTTCCAGGAACTTGATCAGGTTGCGCAGCTTGATGTTGTAGTCGCCATCGTCAGTACCGGGACGGAATTTGACTTCCTTCACGGAGATGACTTTCTGCTTCAATTTGGCTTCGTGCGCTTTTTTCTGCTCGGAGTACTTGAACTTACCGTAATCCATCAGACGGCAAACCGGTGGCTGCGCGGTCGGCGCAATTTCCACGAGGTCCACGTTCGCTTCTTCCGCCAGGCGGAAGGCTTCGGCCAGGCTCACGATGCCCAGCGGCTCATTATTGACACCGGAAAGACGCATTTCCGGTGCCGTGATTTCGCCATTGATGCGATGCTGCGACTTGTCAGTAGCTATTGCAGTTTCCTTTAAAAATTTTGTAAGTTGGCCGGTTACGAGGACTTAACGATCGCCACTTGGCGATCAATCCTCGTCAGGCTTTGTTGGCAACATCCTGCTGGAGTCGCTCAACCAGGGCATCGATGGACATTACACCCAGATCGACATTGCCCCGCGCACGCACGGCCACGGTATTGGCATCCCGCTCTTTATCCCCGATCACGAGGATGTAAGGCATTTTTTGGACGGAATGTTCGCGTATTTTATACGTGATCTTCTCGTTGCGCAAATCAGCCGTGACGCGGAAGCCCAGCTTGCGCAGCTTGGCAGCCAGTTCGGTGGCGTATGCCGCCTGCCCTTCCGAGATATTCAGGATCGATACCTGCACCGGCGCCAGCCACATCGGCAGCGCGCCCGCGTAGTTTTCAATCAGGATGCCGATGAAGCGCTCCATCGAACCGACGATCGCGCGGTGCAGCATGACCGGCGTCTTCTTCGTGTTGTCTTCCGCGACATATTGCGCACCGAGACGCTCCGGCATGAAGAAGTCGACCTGCATCGTGCCGACCTGCCAAGGGCGGCCCAGCGAATCCTTCAGGTGGTATTCGATCTTCGGGCCGTAGAACGCGCCCTCGCCCGGCAGTTCCGTCCACGACACGCCGCAGGCGCGCAGGCCCTGGCGCAGCGCTTCTTCCGCATCGTTCCAGACTTCATCGGTGCCGATGCGGTTATCCGGGCGCAGCGCAAGCTTCACCTCGATATTGGTGAAATCGAAGTCGTCGTAGACTTCCATCGCCTGCTGGTGGAACGCCACCACTTCCGGCTCGATCTGTTCGTGCGTGCAGAAGATGTGGCCGTCGTCCTGCGTGAAACCGCGCACGCGCATGATGCCGTGCAGCGCGCCCGACGGCTCGTTGCGGTGGCATTGGCCGAACTCACCATAGCGCAGCGGCAGGTCGCGGTAGGAGCGCAGGTCGCTGTTGAAGATCTGCACGTGGCCCGGGCAGTTCATCGGCTTCAGCGCGTACTGGCGGTTTTCCGATTCCGTGACGAACATGTTTTCACGGTAGTTGTCCCAGTGGCCCGTCTTGGCCCACAGGCTGGCATCGAGGATCTGCGGCGCCTTCACTTCCTGGTAGCCGTTGTCCTGGTATTTCTTGCGCATGTACTGCTCGACCTGCTGCCAGATCGTCCAGCCCTTCGGGTGCCAGAACACCAGGCCCGGCGCCTCGTCCTGGAAGTGGAAGAAGTCCAATTGCTTTCCGAGTTTCCTGTGGTCGCGCTTTTCCGCTTCTTCCAGCATGTGCAGGTACTGCTCCTGCTCTTCCTTCTTGGCCCAGGCGGTGCCGTACACGCGCTGCAGCATCTCGTTCTTCGAGTCGCCGCGCCAGTAGGCGCCGGCCAGCTTCATCAGCTTGAATACCTTCAGCTTGCCCGTGGACGGCACGTGCGGGCCGCGGCACAGGTCGGTGAACTTGCCTTCGCTGTACAGCGACACATCCTCGCCGGCCGGGATCGAGCTGATGATTTCGGCTTTGTACGCTTCGCCGATCGACTTGAAGTACGCCACCGCCTCGTCGCGCGGCAGCACCTTGCGCGTCACGGGCTCGTCTTTCTTGGCCAGTTCGGCCATCTTCTTTTCGATCGCCACCAGGTCGTCCGGCGTGAACGGGCGCTTGTACGAGAAGTCGTAGTAGAAGCCGTTTTCGATCGTCGGGCCGATCGTCACCTGCGCGTCCGGGAACAGCTCCTTGACGGCATAGGCCAGCAAGTGGGCCGTCGAGTGGCGGATCACGTCCAGGCCTTCGGGATCCTTGTCGGTGACGATCGCCACGTCGGCATCGCGCTCGATCAGGAACGAGGTATCGACGACCTTGCCGTCGACCTTGCCTGCCAGCGCGGCCTTGGCCAGGCTGTTGCTGATATTGGAGGCCACCTGGGCCACGGTCACCGGCGCGTCGAACTGGCGCACGGACCCATCGGGAAGTCGGACTGATACCATCATTGATCTCCAATCGGCACGGGGCCGCGTATTAAATGAGCTGAAACTCAACTGAAATGAAGGGAAAATGCGAAAAACCGGGACGAAAAAAAACGCGGACTAGCCGCGTTATCTTTCAATTTGAAAAAGCCAAAGAAAGCCGATCGACTAGCGTCACTCACCAAACCTTAGCGGTTGTAGTTCGCGGTGTCATAACCGGATTGCCTTTCTCGCTCTTACATTGACTGTTACTGAAGTATTCTGGTGGGCGGTGAGGAATTCGAATCCCCGACCCCTTGGATGTCGACCAAGTATTCTAACCAGCTGAACTAACCGCCCTCTTGTACTGCTTTGCTGCTCATTTACTGCTTAATCACTACTTTACTGCCCACTACTTTACTGCCTTGAAGTTGACGAGGTTGCATCACACCGTGAAACAACCCCTTCGCATTCTGGTGGGCGGTGAGGAATTCGAATCCCCGACCCCTTGGATGTCGACCAAGTATTCTAACCAGCTGAACTAACCGCCCAATGCCGAGCATTATAGAGAGCCGGCGCCGATAAGACAAGGGCCAGAATGAAATTGCCCTCAAGGCGGCCTCGGCGTTATCCCCCATCGCCGGCAGGGCCGCAATCATGCGCGGCCGATGTGCGTGCTATATTTTTGTCACATCCCCCACCGCGATACGATGAACGCCACCAGTCACCTGCACGCCCACCTGAAGGGCGACGCCAAATACAAGCACCAGCGCGCCGACCGCAGCCTGTCGATCCTGGCCTGGGCCGTGGGCCTCACACTGACCTTTGCCGGCGTCGAAGTCGTGGCCGGCTTCATGGCCAATTCCCTCGCGCTGATCGCCGACGCCGGCCACATGCTTACCGATGCCGCCTCGCTGGGCCTGGCACTGCTGGCGCAACTGATCGCCAAGCGCCCGCCCTCGTCGCGCTACTCGTTCGGCTTCGGCCGCGCCGAAGCGCTGGCCGCATTCGTCAACGGCCTCGTGATGCTGCTGGTGATCGGCTGGATCGTGTATGAAGCCGTGCACCGCTTCGCCCAGCCGCAAGCGGTACAGGGCGGTGCCGTCGCCGGCGTGGCCGCGATCGGCCTGGTGGTGAACGTGCTGGTCGCGCTGGTGTTGTCGCGCGACCGGGAAAGCATGAACACCCGCGCGGCGCTGGTGCACGTGATGGGCGACATGCTGGGCTCCGTGGCCGCGCTGGCCGCTGGCATCGTGATCTATTACACGGGCTGGATGCAGATCGATCCATTGCTGTCGCTGCTGGTGTCGCTGCTGCTGCTGAAATCCACCGTGAGCATCCTGCGCGAATCGGGCCACCACCTGATGGAGGGTGTCCCGGACGATATCGATTATGAAAAGGTGGGCAACGACCTGGAAGGCGTCGACGGCGTGAGCTCGGTACACGACCTGCATGTGTGGGACATGGCGCCGGGTCAGCCGGCCCTGATCGGCCACGTCGAGGTGCCCGACCTGCAGCACTGGCCCGCCACGCTGAAGGCGATCCGCGCGATGCTGCTGGAAAAGCACGGCATCGACCACGTCACGCTGCAGGCCGAACTGGCGGGCAGGCAGGGGCGGCCGCAATAGCGGTACCGTCGTTACCCGCCGTGCCGTTACCTGCCGTGCCGTTACTCGTCGTCCCGTTACCCGTCGTTATGAATCAGCCGCTGATTCGCCGCCGTCATTGACGGTCAGGCGCGGCGCGCCTCCAGCACGCCCGTGACTTCCGAGATCGCGGCCAATGCCTTGTGCACCTGCGCGGTCGAGCCGATTTCCGCGGTGAAGGTCATGCGCGCCTGCCCTTTCGCGCTTTGCGTGTTCACGCCGATCACATTGATCTTCTCGCGCGAAAACACTTCGGAGATATCGCGCAGCAGGCCTTGCCGGTCGCCCGCCAGCACGAACAGGTCGACCGGGTAGACGGTATCGCCGCGCCCGTCGCCCCATTCGGTGACGATCACGCGCTCGGGCGCCTTCATCCGCATCTCGGCGAAATTCTTGCACGACAGGCGGTGGATCGACACGCCCTTGCCGCGCGTGACGAAGCCCACGATCGGGTCCGGCGGCGCCGGCTTGCAGCAGCGGGCCAGCTGCGTCATCAGCCCCTCGGTACCGACCACCAGCACGCCGGACTTGGCGCCCTGCTCGGTCGACGAGGCGCGGCTCTTGTTCAGCACCACCGCGTCTTCGGGCGGCGCCGGCTCGGCGTTGTCGTGCAGCGCATGCTCGACATGGCGCAGCGAGAATTCGTCCTTGCCCACCGCGAGGAACAGGTCGTCCACCTTGCCGAAGCCCAGCTTCTGCGCCAGCGCTTCCAGGTTGACGGCCGTCTTGCCTTCGCGCTGCAGCGATTTCTCGACCAGCGAGCGGCCGTGCGACAGCGTTTCCTGCACATCGATCGCATGGAACCACGCGCGCACCTTGGCGCGGGTGCGGTTGCTGACGGCATAGCCCGGGCTCAGCCAGTCGCGCGACGGGCCGGCCGTGCCGGGCGCGCCCTTGGCGGTGATGATCTCGCAGGTCTGGCCGCTCTTCAATGGCGTATTGAGCGGCACCATCACGCCGTCCACGCGCGCGCCGCGGCAGCGGTGGCCCACGTCGCTGTGCAGGTGGTAGGCAAAATCGATCGGCGTGGCGCCGACCGGCAGTTCCAGCACGCGGGCCTGCGGGGTCAGCACGAAGATGCGGTCGTCCAGCGCCGCTTCCTTCAGCTTTTCCACCCATTCGCGCTGCAGTTCCTCCTGGCCGACCACGGCATCGGCCACGTCGGTCTTCCACGCCAGCAGCTGGCGCAGCCAGGCGATTTTCTCATCGTATTTCTGGCCCTGGAAGCTGGAGTTTCCCTCTTCCTTGTAGCGCCAGTGCGCGGCCACGCCATACTCGGCGAAGCTGTGCATTTCCTGCGTGCGGATCTGCACCTCGAGCGGCCGGCCGTCGTCCGCCATCACCACCGTGTGCAGCGACTGGTAGCCGTTCGGCTTCGGCCGCGAGATGTAGTCGTCGAATTCCTTCGGGATCGGCGTCCAGATGTTATGGACCAGGCCGAGCACCGCATAGCATGCTTTCACGTCCGCCACGATCACGCGGAACGCGCGCACGTCGTACAGCTCCGTGAAGTCGAGCTCCTTGCCGCGCATCTTGTTCCAGATGCTGTAGATATGCTTCGGCCGGCCGAACACCTCGGCCTGGATGCCGGCCGCAGCCAGTTCCGACTGCAGCCGGTCGATCGACTGCGTGACGAAGCTCTCGCGCATCATGCGCTTCTCTTCGAGCATCTTGGCGATGCGCTTGTAGTTCTCGGGTTCGATGAAGCGGAACGACAGGTCTTCCAGTTCCCACTTGATCTGCCAGATGCCCAGGCGGTTCGCCAGCGGCGCGTACAGGTCGAGCGTTTCGCGGCCGTAGGCGCGCGTCATGTCATTGAAGATCTTCTGGTCGGCGAACCAGCGCAGCGTGCTGCAGCACGACGCCAGCCTGACCAGCACCACGCGCATGTCGGTGGCCATCGCCAGCAGCATCTTGCGCAGCGTTTCCATCTGCGCCACGGCCTGCTGCGCGGCGTTCTTGCCGCGCGTGGCGGCGGGCGAGCCCTGCGTCAGCTCGCGCAACCGGATCAGCTGGTGCACGCCGATGACGAGATCGGCCACTTCCTTGCCGAACTTCGGCTCGATCGCGATGCCCTGCGCCGGATCGAGCAGGCACAGTTCGAACAGCAGCGCGGCGATGCGGGTGGCCGCGTCGGTATTGAGCAGCGCCAGCGTGCCGGCCGCGCCCACGGCGAAATCGAAGGCCGGCTGGCCGCTCGTGCACAGCTTGCCCACATAGGCTTCGCCGGCGAAATCGAGCGCGGCAAGCACGCGCGCGCCGTCTTCCTTGGACAAACCCTGTACCAGCTGCTCGGACGTTGCGCTGTTCAGCGCCGCGATGGATACCATGACAAAAACCTTTGCTGCTGGTCCGGCCGCCGTTTCAACGGCCGGACCAAGCCTGAATGAGCGGGAAGCCGACGGCCAGTGACCTGTTCCGGCTTCCCTCGTGCTGCGCGTGAATCCTGCCGGTCGAACCGGCGGATCAACGCTGGGCGGCGACCACCACGATTTCGATCAGCCAGGCCGGGTTGGCCAGGTTCGCCTGGACGGTGGCGCGCGGCGGCGTGTGGCCCTGCGCGACCCATTCTTCCCACACTTCGTTCATGGCCGCGAAATGCGCAAGGTCCTTGATGAAGATCTGCGTGGACAGGATGCAGCTCTTGTCACTGCCCGATTCGGCTAGCAGCTTGTCGATTGCCGCCAGCACTTCGCGGGTCTGGCCCGCGATGTCGGCATCCGGGTTGGTGGCGGCGACCTGGCCGGCCAGGTACACGGTGTTGTTGTGGATCGCCACTTCGGACATCCGCTTGCCTACGTACAGTCGTTTGATTTCCATTTCTTCTCTTTTCTACAGGTTCAACAAAAATAGGGTGAGGTAAACACTACGTTCCAGCAGCTTCCAGCAGGAACGCGCGCGCCACCGCGATCTGGTCGGCATGCACGAACGTGGGCGCATGGCCTACGCCGGCAAATTCCGCCAGCCGGGCACGCGGGCCGCGCTGGGTCATCATCTGCGCCGTCGCGTGCGACAGCAGATCCGACTCGGCGCCGCGCACCAGCAGCGTCGGGCAGCGGATCGCATCGTAGGCGGCCCACAGCAGGTGCTCGTCGGCCGCCACCGATTCCGGCGTCGCCGCGCGGAAAGGCTGCGCCAGCGCCAGGTCGTAATGCCGCACCCAGCTGCCGTCCGCATCCTGGCGCAGCACGTCGCGCGCCATCTTGTGCCATTGCGCATCGGTATGCGGGCCGAACGACGCCGACACGTCGCGCACGAATCGCGCGCCTTCCTCGAACGAGGCGAAGCGCACGTCCTGGCCGATGTAGTCGCCGATGCGGCGCAGCGCCCCCGGGTCCAGCACCGGGCCGATGTCGTTCAGGACCAGCCGCTCGATGGGACTGTCCGGCAGCGACGCGAGGCCCATGCCGATCAGGCCGCCCATCGACGTGCCGAACCACGCCACCTGCTGCTGCTGCGCCTGCGCAGCCGCGTTGGCACCACCAGGCGCCAGCACGCGGGCCAGCAGCGTGACCATGTCGCTCACGTATTGGGGTATCCGGTACAGGTCCGGGTTGCGCAGCCGGCCGGAGCGGCCGCGGCCCACCACGTCGGGGCACACCACGCGGTACTCGCCGGCCAGCGCGCGCGCCAGGTCGTCGAAGTCGTCCGAAACGCGCGTCACGCCATGCACGCAGACCAGTACCCTCGGGTTGGACGGATCCCCCCATTCCTGGTAGGCCATGCGGTGCAATCCCGCCGGCGAAAGGCACTGCACCGACTTCAACGCTGGTTCGATCATCCTGGCCTCCTGCCGGGTCTTGGTTTTTGGGCTACATTCTACCGTGCGTTGCCGCTAAAATCCCTGGCAAGTTTAGCGCAGCGTAGAGGACGACTGGTAACAGCAACCCGGAATCGGCGGCACCGGCCGCCACCAACTTTGGAGCAGACCATGAGCAGCACACCTTCGAACGGCACTATCCTGTCCGGCAAAACGGCCCTCGTCACGGGGTCCACCTCCGGCATCGGCCTGGGCATCGCGCGCGCACTGGCCGCGCAGGGCGCCAACATCGTGTTCAACGGCTTCGGCAATGCCGACGACATCGCCACCCTGCTCGCTTCCACGGCGCAGGAATTCGGCGTGCAGACCGTACACCACAACGCCGACATGAGCAAGCCGGCCGAAATCGAGGCGCTGTTCGCGTTCGCCGCCGAAAAGTTCGGCGGCGTCGACGTGCTCGTCAACAATGCCGGCATCCAGTACGTGGCCAATGTCGAGGACTTCCCGGTGGAAAAATGGGATGCGATCATCGCCATCAACCTGACTTCCGCCTTCCACACCAGCCGCCTGGCGCTGCCGCGGATGCGGCAGCAGAACTGGGGCCGCATCATCAACCTTGCCTCCGCGCACGGCCTGGTCGGCTCGGCCGGCAAGTCGGCCTACGTCGCCGCCAAGCACGGCCTGGTGGGACTGACCAAGGTGACCGCACTGGAAACGGCGCAAACCGGAGTGACGGTCAACGCGATCTGCCCGGGCTTCGTGCTGACCCCGCTGGTGCAGAAACAGGTGGACGACCGCGCCACGCGCGACGGCCTGACCAATGACGAAGCCAAGCGCGCACTGCTGGCGGACAAGCAGCCTTCCGGCGACTTCGTCACCCCTGAACAGCTCGGCGGACTGGCCGTATTCCTGTGCAGCGACCTGGCCAGCCAGGTACGCGGCGCCGCCTGGAACGTCGATGGCGGCTGGGTCGCGCAGTGACCGAATAAAATGCTTGCGGCCGCCTCGCGGCCGCATTTCCGTCCTATACCGATAGCGCTATCGTAGCTTTTTTGCAACGGCCTTCCAGGTACTGGCCGCCAGTATTCCTACGAGGGACGAGCCTACGTCGTTTTGTCCCGATATCACTCTACAAAATTTAATTCTGAAATATTCCAACGCGTCATTGCAACCCTTGAGTTAGCATAATTTTACCTGATAGCGCTATCACAGCACTCTCCAAAAGAGGCTGCTGCGCAATAAATCAGGGCTCCTCTTCAACCACCAGGGGTATGACGCAATGAAAACATCTTCACGCAACACCCTTCGTTCCGGCTGGCGCAACGTCGCGCCGGCTTTGCTGGCCTGTGCGGCGGCGCTATCCGCGCCAGCCGCGCTGGCGGACGTAATCGACTTCGAACAGATCGTGAATCACGGCACGCCGGCCGGCAACACGGTCTATGTGGGCGGCGATACCTTCTCCACTGGTGGCTTCCTGGCCGTCGTGGCGGACAGCGCCTATGCGCAGAGCTTCCCCGACTATGAACCCGGCCTGGCCGGTGCGGCAATTGCCGCGGGCGAGTACACCTGCACGCGGCTGGCATGCCCCCAGCCCCTCTCCCAGTTCTACGCAGGGATGAACGACGGTTCGCTCACGCTGTCCCGCGAAGACGCGGGCGCCTTCCAGATTTCCGCGCTGAGCTTCGGCGCCATCGCCCCCACCAGCGAAGACAGTGCACTGCCGTTCGGCCAGCTGCGCATCACCGGGACGCGCCTGGACGGCAGCACGCTGAGCGCGGCAGCCGATTTCCCCGAACTCTACGAGTGGAGCGAGTGGACGCTGGACGCCGCCTTCGCCGCGGCCACGTTCACCCGCATCACGGTCGATGCCTGTACCTACACGGCCGCGCGCGAATGCCTGAACGGGGAGCAAACGTCGAACCTTTCGCAGTTCGCGCTCGACACCATGCACGTAAGTGCCGTTCCCGAACCGTCGACGGTCGTGCTGCTGACTGCAGGCCTGCTGCTGGTGGCCGCGCGCCGCCTGGGAGGCCGGGCATGAAGCGCGCCTGTCTCCCCCTCCTCGTGCTGGCACTGGGCGCCCTGACCACTGCCGAAGCCCTGGCCCAGAAGGCCAAGCCTGTGCGCCGGGCCTACATCGTGCAACTGGCCGAGAAGCCTGCCGCCAGCTATGAAGGCAGCATCGCCGGCCTGCGCGCCACGCGTCCGGCCATCGGCGCCAAACTGGACCCGCGCTCGGCCAGCGTGGCGCGCTATGCGGGCTTCCTGAAGCAGCGCCAGGCAACCGTCCTGTCCGCGTTCCGGGGCGCCAGGGTGCTGCACAGCTACCAGCTCGTCTACAACGGCTTCTCCGCGCTGCTGACGGACGCCGAGGCGAAGTCACTGCGCAGGAAGAGCGGCGTGCTGGCCGTGATGCTGGAAACCCCGCGCAAGCTGGACACCCACTACACGCCTACCTACCTGAACCTCGACGGCCCCGGCGGCGTCTGGAACCAGCTGGGCGGCAGCGACAAGGCGGGCGAGGACGTCATCATCGGCGTTATCGACACCGGTATCTGGCCGGAGCATCCCGCGTTCGCCGACCGCGTCGATGCCGAAGGCCGCCCCAGCACCGATCCGGCAGCCACGCTGGCCTACGGTCCCGTTCCCGTGCGCTGGAAAGGCACGTGCGAAGCCGGCGAAGGCTTCACGGCAGCCAACTGCAACAACAAGCTGATCGGTGCGCGCTTCTACAACAAAGCGCTGCTGGCCCAGGGCTTCAACATCTACTGGAACGAGTTCCTGTCGCCGCGCGATGGCATCGCCATCGAACCGCGCTCCGCCTTCGGTCATGGCACGCATACGGCATCGACCGCGGCCGGCAACCACAATACCCTGCCCACGCTCGATGGCGTACCCGTCTCCGCAGCCTCGGGGATAGCGCCCCGCGCGCGCGTGGCTGCCTACAAGGTGTGCTGGAGCTTTTCGCAGGCCGGCTCGCCCGATGTCATGGAAGCTACGTGCATGCCGGGCGACTCGGTGGCGGCCGTCGAACAGGCGGTGGCCGACGGCGTGGACGTGCTGAACTTTTCCATCGGCGGCTACCTGACGGTAGACGACCCGGTCGACCAGGCGTTCCTGGGTGCCGCCAGCGCGGGAGTATTCGTGGCCGCCTCGGCGGGCAACAGTGCGCCGTATATGCCGGCCGCGCACCTGGTTCCCTGGGTGACGACGACGGCGGCGGCCAGTCACGACAAGAGCACCGGCGCCGAGCTGCAGGTCACGGGCGGCCCGCGCTTCGTGGGCGGTTCGCTCAACAAGGCGCCGCTGCCGCCCACGCCGTTCGTGCTGGCACGCCATGCGGGCAAGGTGCCCTTCGACGAACTGAACGGCACAGACCAGGGCGCCCGCGCCACCTGTGCGAGTCCGCAAGAGGCGGCCCAGCAGGGCGCCAGCGCCGCCGCGGCGATCGAACCGGCCCTCGTAGCCGGCAAGGTGCTCGTCTGCGAAGGCGGGCTGACGTCGCCGCTGGCCAAGAGCGTGGCCGCAAAAGGCTATGGCGCGGCGGCCATGGTACTGGCCCAGTACGACAAGGGGCCCAGCTACGTGCAGTACGCTGTGCCCACCGTCGACCTGGCGCTGGAAGATGGCATCGCCCTGGGCGAACACCTGATGGCGCATCCGGAAGCCACGCTGTCGATGTCGGCATTCGGCTTGCACGAGAACCCGGCGGCGTCGCCCATGGTCACCAGCTTCTCCTCGCGCGGCCCGAACATCGCCGCGCCCGGCGTGATGAAGCCCGACCTGGCGGCGTCCGGCCTGGAAATCCTGGCCGGCACCACGCCGGGCGGCGACCAGGCCACGTTCGACCGCATCGCCGCCAGCGGCGCCACGCAGGCCGACACGCGCTGGCGCTTCCACACCGGCACGTCGATGGCCAGCCCGCACGTGGCCGGCCTGGCCGCCCTGCTGCGCCAGCAACACCCGGACTGGTCGCCCGCGGCGATCAAGTCGGCCATGATGACGACCGCACAGCAGACGCAGGACGACGGCCAGGCGGGCACCGGGAACGGCAAGCTGCCGTGGGGCCAGGGCGCCGGTCTCATGCAGCCGGCGCTGGCCGTCGATCCGGGCCTCGTGTACGACGCCGACACGCGCGACTGGCAGCGCTTCCTGTGCGGCCTCGAAGCGGCCTCGATCCTGGCGAGCGACTGCGCCGGCATCGGCCGGGTGGCCGACACGGACCTGAACCAGCCCGCGCTGACGGTGCCGGCGATCGGCGACACGGAAGTGGTGACCCGCACCGTCACCAACGTAGGCGACGCGCCGGCGACGTACTCGGCCACGGCGGACCTGCCGGGCTTCGACGTCAGCGTGGCACCCGCCCAGCTGTCGCTGGCCC
This sequence comes from Pseudoduganella umbonata, assembly GCF_014192225.1. GTDB lineage: Bacteria > Pseudomonadota > Gammaproteobacteria > Burkholderiales > Burkholderiaceae_D > Rugamonas > Rugamonas umbonata. The sequence goes on from NZ_JACHXS010000003.1 coordinate 519,379, forward strand.
CAGGCGAGAAAGGCACGTTCTCCGTCACGCTCAAGCGCACCACCGCGCCGAACCTCGAGTGGCAATACGGTTCGCTGGTGTGGAGCGATGGCACGCACCGCGTGCGCAGCCCGCTGCAGGCGTACACGATGGCGTTCAACGCGCCGGATTGGATTCAAGAGCCGATCCCGAGCGGCAAGAAGCTGTTCACGATTCAATCCGGCTCGGGTGCGCGCGTGAAGGCGGAAATCAGCGGCCTGGTCGAGGCACAGCGCGACATCCTCTCCCTGCGCGGCGCAAGCGGCCCGGACTACGGCCTTGCCGAATGCCTGGCCGGTGGCAGCGAACGGGTGGCGATCAAGAAGTTCACGGTGCCGGAAGGAACGCTGGGCTTCCGCTTCGGTGCCTTCTCGACCGATTCTTCCAGCATGCCGGACGGTATCGACTTCCTGACCCTGCTCGTCATCGATCCGCACCAGCAACTGGCAGGGATGGGGTCGTGGATGTACAGCCCGACGGTGTCCACCAGCAATCCGGAACCGGGCGAATACACGATATGCGTGTCGAGCGAAGGCCCGCGCGACCCGAACGGCATCCAGTTTGTCCTGTCCAGCTGGATCATCGCGCCGGGCCAGGATGCGGGCAATGTGCACGTGACGTTGCCGGCGCGGCTGAACAAGGACGGCACCGGCACGGTGGCGCTGGCCTGGAACGGCCTGGACAACACGAAACGCTATTTCGGCATGGCCAGCTTCATCATCGACGGCCGCACGGAAAAGCTGACGGAGCTGTTCATCGATGCCGAGCGTCCCGAAGGGCTGCCGCTGGTGCCGGGCCGCATCCTGAAACAGCCGCCGCAGGCTAACCCGCGCCGCAGCCTCGTCAAGGGAGCACGCTGGCCCGGCGGCACGACGGCAACAGGGCAGTAAGCCGTCACCCAGCGGGCAACGGCAAAAGTCACCAGGCAGGAACCGCATTGTGGGTTGCCCGTTAAGGGAAACACCACAATGCCGAGGATCAGCCTGGTGACAACGTTTCGGCCGCAACGTCAAACACCCCGGCAGCCAGGGCAACCGGGCGTAATCCGGCGAAATCCCGGCGCAAGCGCGCGCTCGGCCGCGACTTCCCGCGCACACGCCTGCTGTGACGTAATAATGTTCTTTTGCGATTCCCCTTGCTAGCGCTATCGTAGATTTTTTACAACAATAGCGTACCCATTAACACCTTGCACTCTAGCAGTAAGGCCCGGATTTTCCTGAACAAGATCGAATACATGCCAAATTTTCTATTGAAGAATTTACACGGATTTACAATCGATCTGCGCTAGCATCGACTCACCGCTGATAGCGCTATCAGTCTGAACTTTGTTGTGTTTTCCGGTGGCGCGGCGGTCGCACCTCCTCCACTTACAGAGATAACCCATGACCAAGCTATCGACTTCCCGCACTGCCGCGCCGCCAGGCCGGCGCCTTCTCTCCGGCATCGGCCTGCTGGCCTGCGCCGCCGCGCTGGCCGCATCCGCCATGCCCGCCGCCCGGGCGGCCACCATCGGTTTCGACAATGTCAGCAACATCGTCACGCCGGTACTGCCCGCGGACAGCCCGCTGTACAACGGCGGCGACGCCTTCACCACCGACGGTTTCCTGGCGGTGGTCGCGGACAGCGCGTTTGCCCAATCCTTCCCCGGCTATGAGCCCGGCCTGGCCGGCGCCGTCGTCGGTCCCGAGCAATGGTCGGCGTGCACCTTCCTGGCCTGCCCGTTCGGCGAAACGGGCTATTACGCGGGCCTGAACGACGGCTCGCTGACGCTCTCGCGCGAAGACGGCAGTGCCTTTCGCCTGACGGCGCTGACCTATGCCGGCATCGCCCCGGAAATCGAAGAGGGTGGCGCGCACAGCATTGGCCAGCTGCGCCTGTGGGGGACCACCGCGACGGGATCGGTGATCACGGCGACGGCCGACCTTCCCGAACTGCACGCGTGGGCCGACTGGACACTGGACAGTGCGTTTGCCGGCACCACCCTGACCAGCCTGCGCATCGACGCGTGCGCCTACACCGCAGCCGGTGCCTGCCTGAACGACGGCACGCTGCTGAACGCCTCGCAATTCGCCGTAGGCAGCCTGAGCGTGAGCCCGGTGCCTGAACCGTCGGCACTGGCCATGCTGGCCGGCGGCCTGGTACTACTGGGCACGGCAAGCCGCGCGCGCCGCCGCAACGGAGGCCGCGCATGAGCCCCCGCTTCCTGATCCCCGCCTTGCTGCTGTGCGCGACCGGGTCCGCGCTGGCCGCCGAACCGGCACGCCGGGCCTATATCGTGCAGCTCGCCGACAAGCCTGCCGCCAGCTATGAGGGCGGCATTGCCGGCCTGGGTGCGACGCGCGCCGCGCCGGGCAGGCAGCTCAACGCACGCTCCGCGGGCGTGGCGCGCTATACCGGTTTCCTGCGCCAGAAGCAGCAGGCGCTGCTGGCCAAATACAGTGGCGCCCGCGTGCTGCACAGCTACCAGCTGGTCTACAACGGGTTCTCGGCGCTGCTGACGCAGGCCGAGGCCCTCGCGATACGGCAGCAGCCCGGCGTGCGCGCCGTGATCGCCGAACACCCACGCAAGCTCGACACCAACCACACTCCCACCTTCCTCGGCCTGGACCAGCCGGGCGGCCTGTGGAGCCAGCTGGGCGGCAGCGCCAAGGCCGGCGAGGACGTCGTCATCGGCGTGATCGATACCGGCATCTGGCCCGAGCACCCGGCGTTCGCCGACCGCGTCGATGCCGACGGCAAGCCGACCCATGCCGCCAGCGGCACGCTCGCCTACGGCGCGCCGCCGGCGTCCTGGCAAGGCACCTGCGAAACCGGCGAAGGTTTCACGGTCGCCGCCTGCAACAACAAGCTGATCGGTGCACGCTCGTTCATTGCCGGGAGGCTGGCGGAGGGTGCGGTCCTGCACTGGAACGAATTCCGCTCGCCCCGTGACGGCATCAATATCACCGGCTCCGGCCGGGGGCACGGCACGCATACGGCATCGACCGCCGGCGGCAACCATAACGTGGCCGTGGCGCTCGACGGCATACCGTCGGGCGCCGCCTCCGGCATGGCCCCGCGCGCCCGGATTGCCGCCTACAAGGTGTGCTGGACGCACACGCTGCCGGCCTGGCCGGACGATGTGCAGACCAACTGCATGCCGAGCGACTCGGTGGCCGCGATCGAGCAGGCCGTGGCCGATGGCGTCGATGTGCTGAACTTCTCGATCGCCGGCACCTGGCTGATCGACGACCCGGTGGACCAGGCGTTCCTGGGGGCGGCCACCGCAGGGGTGTTCGTCGCCACGTCCGCGGGCAACCTGGGGCCGGTCTATCCGGTGGCGCACTCCGTGCCGTGGCTGGCGACCGTGGCGTCGACCAACCATGACAAGGTGACCGGCGCCGTACTGAAGGCTGCCGGCGGTCCGACCTTGATCGGCGGATCGCTGAACCGCGTGCCTTTGCCGCCGACCCCCTTCATCTTCGCGCACAACGCGGGCAGCAAACCGTTCGAGCAGTTGTCGGATGCGGACCGCTACGCCCGCGCGATGTGCGTCTCCGAAGCGGATGCGAAAGCCGCCGGCGCCGGGCCGGACGGCCTGGTCGATCCGAAGCTGGTGGCCGGCAAGGTGCTGATCTGCGAAGCCGGCGCCATTGCGCCAAAGGCCAAGAGCGTGGTGGCGCAGGCCGCCGGCGCCGCCGGCATGGTGCTGCTGCAGTTCAACGAGGCGCCGCATCACGTCGATTACGCCGTGCCGACCGTCGACCTGCTGCCGGCCGACGGCGAAGTGCTGGTGCGCCATCTGGCGGAGCATCCGGATGCGCTGCTGGAAATGTCGACCTTCGGCATCCAGGACAACCCGCGGCCTTCGCCCTCGGTCACGTATTTCTCGTCGCTCGGGCCGAACGTCGTGGCGCCAGGCATCATGAAGCCCGACCTGGCAGCGCCGGGGCTCGAGATCCTGGCGGGCATCACGCCCGGCGGCGACCAGCAGTATCGCGATGGCGTCGTGCGGACCGGCACGGCCGCCAATTCAGCGCGGTTCGGCTTCCATACCGGTACGTCGATGGCCAGCCCGCACGTGGCCGGCGTGGCGGCGTTGCTGCGCCAGCAGCATCCCGGCTGGTCGCCCGCCGCGATCAAGTCGGCGCTGATGACGACCGCGTCGCAGACGCGCGAAGGCGACTTGACCGGCGCCCTGTCCGGCACATTGCCATGGGGCCAGGGTGCCGGCTTCGTGCAGCCGGGCGCTGCCGGCGATCCGGGCCTCGTCTACGACGCCGGTCCGCTCGACTGGCAGCGCTTCCTGTGCGGTACCGAGTCGATTGCCGTGCCCGCCGAAACCTGCCGGAAGGTGGGTACGACGACCGATACCGACCTGAACCAGCCGGCGCTGACGGCGCCATCGGTCGCGGTCAGCGAAGTCCTGTCGCGTACCGTGAAGAACGTCGGCGCCACCGCCGCCATCTACCGCGCGGAAGCGCAACTGGACGGCTTCGATGTCGCTGTCAGCCCCGCCGAACTGACGCTGGCGCCGGGCGAAACGGGCAGCTTCACGGTCACGCTGACACGTACCACGGCGGAGAACCTGGCCTGGTCCTACGGCTACCTGGAGTGGAACGATGGCGCGCACCGCGTGCGCAGCCCGCTGCAGGCGCGCGCCATGATCATCGATGCGCCGGGGTACCTGTTCGCCGACCAGCGCACCGGCCGCAAGCTGATCCCCATCACCGCCGGTTCCACCGCCAGGCTGAAGGTCAACGTCAGCGGCCTGGCGGCGCCGCGCAAGGAGGTGATGACGGTCCAGGGCGCGATCGCCCCGGAGGCCGCGCTGGCCGCCTGCCTGGCCGGCGGCAATGCGCAGGTGGCGACGAAAACGGTGTCGATCCCGGCCGGCTCGCTGGCCGCGCGTTTTGCCGTGTTCGACTCGGACTCGCTGGCCGGCAGCCAGGGCTGGACCGATCAGTTGAACCTGTTCGTCGTCGATCCGCACCGGCAGCTCGTCGCCTACATCCCCCCCGGCGGAAACGGCTCGGCGGCCACCACCAACCCGGAACCGGGCGAGTACACCATCTGCGTGGCCAGCGAAGCCCCGCACGACGGCGTCGGCGCCACCTTCGCGCTGTCCAGCTGGGTCATCGCACCGGGGCAGGATGCCGGCAACCTGCGCGTCTCGGCACCGGCCATGCTCGGCAAGGGCAGCACCGGCACGGTGGGCATGGCGTGGAGCGGACTCGACGAGGGCAAGTACTACTATGGCGTGCTGGCGTACCAGCTCAACGGCCAGACCGAGCTGATCACGCAGCTGGCGATGGATCCGATCCGGCCGGAAGGATTGCCGCAGCGCGCAGTGCCGATGCTGAGGTCGGCGCCCGCCACGCCGCCGCCCGGCGCCGCGGCACTGCGCGAGGCGCTGTTGACAGTGCATTGAGCCCGCCTGTCAGTAGAGTACCGGCAAGCGAGAGCGTAGATAGCAAATAGGTAGTAACCGCATTGTGGTTATCCCTGATAGGGGAAACCACAATGCGGATAATCACAATGGTGATATCTGAGATGGTTTGCCATGATGGGAGCACTGGGAAGCCAATGGAGACTCCAATCATGAAAAAACCGTTCTATAAAATCCTGTACGTACAGGTGCTGTTCGCCATCTTCATTGGCGTGCTGCTCGGCATCTACCTGCCGACCGACGCCGTGGCGATGAAGCCGCTGGGCGACGGCTTCATCAAGCTGATCAAGATGATCATCGCACCGGTGATCTTCTGCACCATCGTTTCCGGCATCGCCGGGATGCAGGACGTCAAGAAGATCGGCCGCGTTGGCGGCAAGGCCCTGCTCTACTTTGAAATCGTCTCCACCTTTGCGCTGGTGATCGGCCTGTTCGTGGCCAACATCGTGCGCCCCGGCGACGGCTTCAACGCCGACCCCGCCACGCTCGATACCAAGGCCATTGCCCAGTACACCGAGAAGGCGTCGCACCAGACCACCACGGACTTCCTGCTGCACATCATTCCGAACACCGTCGTCGACGCGTTCGCCAAGGGTGACATCCTGCAGGTGCTGCTGATCTCCGTGCTGTTCGGCTTCGCGCTGTCGCTGCTGGGCGAACGCGGCAAGCCGCTGCTGCACATCATCGACGAGGCCGGCGCCGTCGTCTTCGGCATGGTCAACATCATCATGAAGGTCGCCCCGATCGGCGCGTTCGGCGCGATGGCGTTCACCATCGGCAAGTACGGTCTCGATTCGCTGGTGCCGCTGGCCAAGCTGATGGGCTCGTTCTACCTGACCTGCTTCCTGTTCGTGTTCATCGTGCTGGGTGCGATCGCCAAGTTCACCGGCTTCTCGATCGGCCGCTTCATCGCCTACATCAAGGAAGAACTGCTGATCGTGCTGGGCACGAGCTCGTCGGAAAGCGCGCTGCCGTCGCTGATGAAGAAGCTGGAAAAGCTGGGCGCCTCGAAGCCCGTCGTCGGCCTGGTGGTCCCGACCGGCTACTCGTTCAACCTGGACGGCACCAACATCTACATGACGATGGCCGCCCTGTTCGTGGCCCAGGCCACCAACACCGAGCTGACGCTGATGCAGGAACTGACGATCCTCGGCGTGGCGATGCTGACGTCGAAAGGCGCATCGGGCATCACCGGTGCCGGCTTCATCACGCTGGCCGCAACGCTGGCCGTGGTGCCGACGATCCCGGTGGCCGGCATGGCGCTGATCCTGGGTATCGACCGCTTCATGAGCGAGGCCCGCGCCCTGACGAACTTCGTCGGCAACGGCGTGGCCGCCCTGGTGGTGGCGAAATGGGAAGGCGAGCTGAACATGGATACCATGAAGCGCGAACTGGCCAACCCGTCCACCCCGCATGAACCGCTGGAAGAGACCAAGCACGGCGAAGACATGCCGGTGGCGAAGTCGGCCTGATGAAGGAAGCCTGCCACCCTCGGGTGGCAGGCTGTTTTCAGCCGCAATTTTCAACCGCAACGCAACAAAAAGGCACGCCGCGGCGTGCCTTTTTGTCGTCTGCAGCCGGTGCCGCTTACACGGCCGAAAAATCCAGCTCCACGCCGGTGGCGGCGGCGATCTGCTCCTTCGTCACGTCCGGCGCCAGTTCGACCACCTTCAGGCCCGTCTCCGTCACTTCCATCACGCCCAGGTCGGTGATGACGACGTCGACGACACCGACGCCGGTCAGCGGCAGGTCGCACTGCTTGAGCAGCTTGTGCGACGTGGTGCCGTCCTTCGCGGTCGCCACGTGCTCCATCAGCACCACGACTTTCTTCACGCCGGCGACCAGGTCCATCGCGCCGCCCATGCCTTTCACCATCTTCCCGGGAATCATCCAGTTCGCCAGGTCGCCCTTTTCGGACACCTGCATCGCGCCCAGGATTGCCAGGTTGATCTTGCCGCCACGGATCATGCCGAACGAATCGGCCGAGCTGAAGTACGCCGAGCCGGGCAAGGCCGTCACGGTCTGCTTGCCGGCGTTGATCAGGTCGGCGTCCACTTCGTCGTCGGTCGGGAACGGGCCGATGCCGAGCAGGCCGTTTTCCGACTGCAGGAACACTTCGATATCGGAAGGTACGTAGTTCGCCACCAGCGTGGGCAGGCCGATGCCCAGGTTGACGTAGAAGCCGTCCTGCAGCTCCTTGGCCGCGCGCGCGGCCATTTGATCACGAGTCCATGCCATGTTCTTCTCCTCAGGCGCTGCGCACGGTGCGCTGTTCGATGCGTTTTTCCGGGTTCGGGTTGTGCACGATGCGGTGCACGAAGATGCCGGGGGTATGCACGGCGTCCGGATCGATCTCGCCCACTTCCAGCAGTTCTTCCACTTCCACGATCGTGACCTTGCCGGAGGCCGCCACGTTCGGGTTGAAGTTGCGCGCCGTCTTGCGGAACACGAGGTTGCCGGCCTTGTCGGCCTTCCATGCCTTGACCAGCGCCACGTCCGCCACCAGGCTGCGCTCCATCACGTATTGCTCGCCGTCGAACTCGCGGATTTCCTTGCCGTCCGCGACGATCGTGCCGACACCGGTCTTGGTGAAGAAGGCCGGAATGCCGGCGCCGCCGGCGCGCAGCTTCTCGGCCAGCGTGCCCTGCGGCGTGAACTCCAGTTCCAGCTCGCCGGCCAGGTACTGGCGCGCGAACTCCTTGTTCTCGCCGACGTAGGACGCGATCATCTTCCTGATCTGGCGCGTCTCGAGCAGCTGGCCGAGACCGAAACCGTCGACGCCGGCATTGTTCGAGATGGCCGTCAATCCCTTGACGCCCGAATCGCGCAAGGCGAGGATCAGCGCTTCGGGAATGCCGCACAGGCCGAAGCCGCCGACGGCGATGGTCTGGCCATCCTGCACGACGCCGGCCAGGGCGGACGGCGCGTCCGGATATACTTTGTTCATTGTGCCCCCTTCCATTTTTGATAAGCTAGGCGGAATGGTCCGCCTTCGTGGCGTTCCAGAATAGGTTACCAACAAGGAAAGTACAATACAGTAGAAATACGGCCGTATCGTTAGCGGCTCCACACAAGAAAATAATTCGGGATAGTCAGCCGAGAAAGCAAGCCGAGACAGCGCAATGAATGCTCCCTACGAGATCGATTACGAAACCATCTTCCGCTTCGCGCCGGTGGGCATGTGCATTTCCGTCAACCGCGTGATCCAGTCCAGCAACGACGCGCTGACGCATATGTTCGGGTATGCCCACGGCACGCTGGATGGCCAGTCGTTCTGCGTGCTGTATCCCACGATGGATGAATTCCTGCGCACGGGCCACCGCATCATCCCGATCATGAACGCGCGCGGGCGCTATTCCGATGAACGCATCATGCGGCGCTCGAACGGCGAACTGTTCTGGTGCCACGTCACGGGCCGCGCGCTGGACTGCGCCGACCCGCTCGGCCCCGGCGTATGGACGTTCGAGGACGTGTCCGAGAAGCGCCCCGTGTCGGCCGAGCTGACGCCGCGCGAGAGGGAGATCGCCGCCTTCCTCGTCGAAGGCAAGACAAGCAAGATGATTGCCCGTGAAACGGACCTGTCGCCGCGCACGGTGGAAATGCACCGCGCGAAGCTGATGCGCAAGTTCGGCGCCGCCACGTCGTCGGAGCTGGTGCACAAGCTGGTCGGCATGACGCGCTGACGAAATGACGCGCTGACGAAATGCATGCCGAGGACGTGGCACGGTGGCCCGGCGCCCGCCGCGTCAGTCCGGGATCCGCGCCACCACCTTGATCTCGAAATCGAAGCCGTACAGCCACGTGACGCCGACCGCCGTCACCGTCGGGTACGGGGCCTGCCCCCAGAACTCGCGCGCCACATCCCAGATGCGCTCGAAACGGGCTTGCGGTTCGACGATGAACAGGCTGACGTCGACCACGTCGTCGAACGAGCAGCCGGCGGCGGCCAGCACCCCGTTCAGGTTGGCGAACGCGAGCCGCACCTGGGCATCGAGCTCCGGCTCCGGCGAGCCGTCTTCCCGGCTGCCGACCTGGCCGGAGACGAACAGGAAACCGTTCGACCGTACGGCCGGCGAATACCGGTTCTTTTCATACAGGGCCTGGCGGCCCGGCGGGAATACCACGTCACGCTTCGTCATTGCATCTCTCCATGAGCATCCCGGATCGGGACAGGACCTACTGTAGCGGCGTGGCGCTCCCCGATAAACGGGCAACGGCGCCCAGCACTGTTTGTATAATCCAAACAATCGATGGGGAGAAACAAGAAGAGAACATGGATCGATTCGATGCACTGAAGGCGTTCGTCCGCGTGGTCGAAGCGGGCAGCTTTACGCGCGCGGCGGAAACCCTGCACATGAGCCGCGCCACCGTGACGCAGCTGATCCAGCAACTGGAAGCACGGCTGCGCGTGCGCCTGCTGAACCGCACCACCCGGCGCGTCAACGTGACGGCCGACGGCGCGGCCCTGTACGAGCGGGCGCTCGGCATTCTCGCGGAACTCGACGATATCGAAGCCGGCCTGCCCGGCGCCGCCGCGCTACCGCGCGGCCAGCTGCGGGTGGACATGCCGAGCCCGCTGGCGGCGCTGGTCGTGGTGCCGGCGCTGCCCGATTTCCACGCACGCTATCCGGACATCCAGCTCGACCTGGGCGCCAGCGACCGCAAGGTGGACATCATCGGTGAAAACGTCGACTGCGTGATCCGCGGCGGCGAGCTGACGGACGGCTCGCTGGCTGCGCGGCGCGTGGCCGACCTGGGACTGGGGGTGTACGCCGCGCCATCGTACGTGGCCCGCGCCGGCCTGCCGAACCACCCCGGGCAATTGCACGACAGCGCGCACCGCATCGTGGCATTCCGCTGGTCGGGCAGCGGCTTCCCGTATGCGATGCACCGCGGCGGCGAAAGCGCCGCCGTGCAGGGCCGGCACGTCCTGCGCACCGACGACGGCAACGCCTACCTGGCCGCCGGCCTGGCGGGCCTGGGCATCCTGTGGCTGCCCGATTACATGGCCCGGCCGCATGTGGCAACGGGCGCGCTGCTGCCGCTGTTCACGGACTGGCACATCGATCCGATGCCGCTGTGGATCGCCTACCCGCCGAACCGCCACCTCAGCAGGAAAGTCCGCGTGTTCATCGACTGGATCGCCGAACTGATGGCCGGGGTCTGAGGCCGCTCTACTGCGCCGTCATTCCGTCGTCGGCCGAGATCACCGCGCCATTGATGAAATGCGCATCCTCGCCGGCCAGCAGCAGCAGCAGGCCATCGAGGTCTTCCGGCTTGCCCGGGCGCTTGCGGGGCAGCATCTCGATCAGCCGCCGCCCCTGCTCGCTGGCGAAATAATCCTCGTTGATCTCGGTCGAAATGTAGCCGGGGCAGATCGCATTGATATTGATGCCGTAACGCCCCCACTCCACCGCCATCGCCTTCGTCATGTGGATCACGCCGGCCTTGCTCATGCAGTACACGCCGATCTGCGGCAGCACGCGCTGGCCGGCCACCGAGGCGATGTTGATGATGCGGTGCTGCTTCTTCGGATCGCCCTTGGCCCGCGCGATCATCCGCTTGGCCGCTTCCTGCGCCACGAAGAAGGCACCGCGCAGGTTGGTGTCCATCACGAAGTTGTAGTCTTCCGGCGTCACGTCCACCAGCCGCTGGGTGGTCGACACGCCGGAGTTGTTGACGAGGATATCGATCGGCCCCGCCTCCGTTTCCGCGTGGGCGATCGCCGACTTGATGCTGGCGTAGTCGGTCACGTCCAGCGCCACCACGTGGGCCGCGCCGCCATCGGCCTCGATCTCGGCCCGCAATTCCTTCAGGCGCTCGACCCGCCGCGAGGCCAGCACCACCTGCGCGCCGGCGCTGGCCAGCACCTTCGCGAAGCGTGCCCCCAGGCCGCTGGACGCCCCCGTCACGAGCGCGATCTTGCCTTCAAAATTGACTTCGATACCCACGGCTTGCTCCCTTTGTGTCGATGGGCGGTCGACGCGGTACGGTCGCCGCGGCGCTGCTCCCGTATCTGTTCCGCTCCTGCTCCGCCAGTGATCCCGCACGGGTTCCGGCGGCCTCTCCGCCGTGTCCCCGCGTTGTTCCCGATGTGTCCCGTATCTTACACAATTGGCCAAATTAGACGGGAACATCTACTACAATGCCGTTGCATTTGGGGCAGAAAAAGAGCACACTCGTGCTAATTTTTCCCGATTTCATAAACCTATAAAAATCCTATGACGAATCTCGTTGAACAGTACGGCCCGCGCGAAGCAATGGAGTACGACGTGGTGATCGTTGGCGGCGGCCCGGCCGGCCTGTCCGCGGCGATCCGCATCAAGCAGCTGGCCCAGGAAAAGGGCCAGGAAATCTCGGTGGTCGTGCTGGAAAAAGGCGGCGAACTGGGCGCGCATATCCTGTCCGGCGCCGTGATGGATCCGCGCGCGCTGACCGAGCTGATTCCCGACTGGAAGGAAAAGGGCGCACCGCTGAACACCCCCGTGACCGAGGACCGGGTGCTGTTCCTGACCGAAACAAAAGCCTACAAGACGCCGAATTTCATGATCCCGAAATGCCTGGAAAACCATGGCAACTACGTGATCTCGCTCGGCAACGTGGTGCGCTGGCTGGGCCAGCAGGCGGAAAGCCTGGGCGTGGAAATCTTCCCCGGCTTCCCGGCCGCCGAAGTGCTGTACAACGAGGATGGTTCGGTGAAAGGCGTCGCCACCGGCAACATGGGCGTCAAGCGCGACGGCGAACCGGGACCGGATTTCCAGCTCGGCATGGAACTGCACGGCAAATACACGCTGTTCGCCGAAGGCTCGCGCGGCCACCTGGGCAAGACGCTGATGGCCAAGTACGACCTGAACAAGGGCAAGGATCCGCAGGCCTACGGCATCGGCATCAAGGAGCTGTGGGAAATCGATCCGGCGAAACACCAGCCGGGCCTCGTCATCCACACTTCCGGCTGGCCGCTGGCGCACGACGTGTATGGCGGCTCGTTCCTGTACCACGCCGAGAACAACCAGGTGGTGGTCGGCTACGTGGTCGGCCTGAACTATACCAATCCGTACATCTCGCCGTACGAGGAATTCCAGCGCTATAAAACGCACCCGGCGATCCGCGGCTTCTTCGAAGGCGGCAAGCGCATTTCGTATGGCGCGCGCGCCATCACCTCCGGCGGCCTGCAGTCGCTGCCGAAACTGGTGTTCCCGGGCGGCTGCCTGCTCGGTTGCGATGCCGGTTTCCTGAACATGAGCCGCATCAAGGGCAGCCATGCGGCGATCAAGTCCGGCATGCTGGCCGCGGAGGCGCTGGTCGATGCGCTGGCGGCGAACCGCCAGCACGACGAGCTGTCGGCCTACCCGGCAGCGTTCGAGCAGTCCTGGCTGCACGAGGAACTGCACGTGGCGCGCAACGTCAAGCAATACCTGAACAAGGGTCTGGTTTTCGGCACCATCATGACCGGCATCGACCAGATCGTCTTCCGCGGCAAGGCGCCCTGGACGCTGCGCCACAGCGAGCCGGACCACGCCTGCCTGAAGCCGGCCGCCAACTACCGGCCGATCGTGTATCCGAAGCCGGACGGCAAGCTGACGTTCGACAAGCTGTCGTCCGTGTTCATCTCGAACACGAACCACGCCGAAGACCAGCCGATCCACCTGACGCTGAAGAACCCGTCGGTGCCGGTCGATGTCAACCTGGCCAAGTATGCCGGTCCGGAAGCGCGCTACTGCCCGGCCGGCGTCTATGAATACGTCAAGAACGACGACGGGGCCGACCGGCTGCAGATCAATGCGCAGAACTGCGTGCACTGCAAGACGTGCGACATCAAGGATCCGACGCAGAACATCGTCTGGGTGACGCCGGAAGGCGGCGGCGGGCCGAACTATCCGAACATGTGATAACGATCACGACGCCGGGCCTGCCCCGGCGTTGTATTTTCTGCCCCGAAAAAAATCTCGAAAAAAATTTCAAAAAATTTCCGTGTGGAATTTAATGTCCTTGCCGGCCCGGTCGTCTTGTACCTGTGAGAGCGCAGAAAGCTGCTCTGACCGACGAACCCAACTGGAGTAACTGAAATGCTGAGCCTTCACACCAACAACGCTGCCCTGTCCGCACAAAACTCGCTGGGCCGTACCCAGTCGACGCTGTCGACCTCGATGACCCGCCTGTCGACCGGCTTCCGCATCAATTCCGCATCGGACGACGCGGCCGGCCTGCAGATCGCCACCCGCCTGAAAACGCAGACCAGCGGCATGAACGTCGCCATGCGCAACACGCAGAACTCGATTTCCATGCTGCAGACTGCCGAAGGCGCACTGAGCGAAACGACGACCATCCTGACCCGCATGAAGGACCTGGCGACCCAGGCAGCCGACGGCTCCTCGACGGACAAGGACCAG
>NZ_JACHXS010000003.1:533312-761318 GCF_014192225.1 Pseudoduganella umbonata
GATGACGTCCAACCAGATGCTGCTGCAAGCCGGCACCGCCATGCTGAAGCAGTCGAACAGCCAGGCTTCGCTGGTCATGTCCCTGCTGCAGTAATCGCTACGGGGTTCGCCGGTCCCGGCTAGAAAAAGGGGGCCGGCGGCGCACAGGGCCAACCGCATGCCGGTTGGCTTTTTTTTTATTCACGCATGATAAGCTGGTGCAATGGCCATCGACCGAATTTCCCCTTCCAGCGCGGCGCTGACGATTCCCGAGCGGGTCGCCCGCGAGCGGCCCGGCCAGCAGCAGCCGGCACCGGCGCCGGCGCCGGGCGGGACGCCGATGGAGCGCTTCGACCCGGCCGTGCCAGCCGCAGTCGGCGCATTGCTCGAGGCGATGGAAGGCAGGCTGGCCGCCGGATCCCAAACACCGGCCGTGCTGGCCGGTGCGCTGGCCGCCGAAGCGCTGCTGGCCGATGCCGCGTCGATGCAGCCGAACCAGCTGTTCATGGCGCGCCAGCTGGTGTCCCATGCGCCGGAGCCCTCGGCCATGGCCGCTTCGTGGATGGCGATGATCCGCACCTATGCCGAACAGCGCAATGCGCTGCTGGCGCAGGCCCACGGCAGGCACGTGCCCGCCAGCCTGTTCCTGGCCGAGGGTGCTCCGCACGTATTGCGCGGCGCCCGCCTGCCGGCGCAGCTGGTGTCGGAACTCGATGCCTGGCGCTTTGCCGTGTATGCGTGGGGTGCCGAAAAGCTCGTGCTGCGGGTCGTCACCCTGCAGCCGGACGATGGCGACGATGCGACGCAGCCGCGCCAGCAGCCGCGCGTGGCCCTGCGGCTGGAAGTCTACGTGGCCGAGCTCGGCAAGGTGGTACTGCAGATGGAACCGGCAGCGGGCGGCACCTTGCTGGACATTGGCGCGGCGCAGGCCGGCGCACTGCAACACATGCGCACGCTGCTGCGCGAGATCGGCGACATTGCCCGGCGCTGCGGCGTTCACCTGCTGCGCGTGCGGCTGGCGCGGGAACTGCCGGCGCCCGGCCACGCCCAGCCCGGCCGCATGCAGGTCGCCATGCTCGGGGCGCCGCTATTCAAGGCAATCGCCGAAATGGCCGTGCTGCTGTCGCGGCCGGCCCCGGTAATGTAATGCCCAGGTGCTGGCCAGCACCGTTCAGCAGGCGTGGAGCAGGCTCCACGAAACCCCTTCCCCAGGTCCTGGCTGGCAGGCCAGCACCGTTCCGCAGGCGTGGAGCAGGCTCCACGAAACCCCTTCCCCAGGTCCTGGCTGGCAGGCCAGGACCGTTCCGCAGGCGTGGAGCAGGCTCCACGAAACCCCTTCCCCAGGTCCTGGCTGGCAGGCCAAGACCGTTCCGCAGGCGTGGAGCAGGCTCCACGAAACCCCTGCGTCACCCCACCGTGCCGATGATCGAGACTTCGCGATTTTCCGGCACTTCGTTATACGACAGCACGTGCAGCCCCGGTGCAAACAGCCGGGCGTAGCGCGCCAGCAGCGGACGGATCTGCGGCAGCACCAGCAGCAGCGGCGGCGTGCCCTGCTGCTTCATCTGCTCGCGCGCGACCGGCATGTTCACCTGCAGCTGGCCCAGCAGGTGCGGGTCGATCGGATAGTTGTCCAGCACTACCTTGCCGGACTGGCGCGCCTGGTTCAGTGAACCCAGCAGCATGTTTTCCAGCTCGCCGCCCAGGTTAAAGGCCAGCAGCTCCTTCCTCTGGCCGAACAGCGCGGACACGATCTGCCGTCGCAGCGCGCAGCGTACCTCGGCCGCCAGCAGGATCGGGTCCTTGGTGGTTTCCGAACTGTCCAGAAGCGTGGTGGCGATCGGCACGATATCCTTCAGTGACACGTTCTCGGCCAGCAGCACGCGGAACACGCGCAGCAGCTGCGTGTGCGTCAGTGCCTTGTCGAGCGAAGAGCCCAGCTTCGGCGCCAGCGCGGTCAGGCGTTCCACGACCGCGGCCACGTCGTCGTGCCGGAACAGCTCCGGCAGGTATTCGCGGATCAGCTTCGACAGGTGCGTGGCGATCGCGCTGGGCGCTTCCACTACCTGGTAGCCGAGGCCCAGGGCCTGGGCCTTGTCGCCAGGCTCGATCCACACGACCGGCATGCCATAGGCCGGTTCCACGCCCGGAATACCGTCGATCTGGCCATACAGGTTGGGCGACGGGATCGCCATCAGCCGGTCGGGAAATACCTCGGCCTGGGCAATGACCGCGCCGCCCAGCACCACCGAGTACTGCGACGGCTTCAGGCCCAGGTCGTCGCGCACGCCGATCGGCGGCAACACCAAGCCCATCGCTTCGGACAGGCTTTGCCGCACGCCGCGCACCCGTTTCGTCAGGACCTCGCCATGCGCCTTGTCGACCATGCCGACCAGCTTGTAGCCCAGCAGCACCTGCAGCGGATGCACGATCGGCAGGCTCTGCCACTCCAGTTCCGGCGTCTTGTCCTCGCGCAGCACGGCCTCGATGGCTTCGAGGCCCTTCGTATCGGGTGGCGCGACACCGCGTTGCTGCATGCGCCAGCCGACATAGGCAAGCGCGCCGCCGAACGACAGGAACGGCAGCCACGGCATGCCCGGCACCACCCCCATGATCACCATTAGGCCGGCGGCCGAATACAGCACGCTCGGATTGGCCAGCAACTGGGCGCTCACCTCTTCCTCGAAGTCGCCCGCATCCGATACGCGGGTGACGATGATCGCCGCCGCGGCCGACAGCAGCAGCGCAGGAATCTGCGCCACCAGGCCGTCGCCGATCGTCAGCAGCGCGTACTGGCGGAACGCGTCGCCGAAACTCATGTCCTGCATGATCGAGCCGATCGCCACGCCGCCGACCAGATTGATGATCAGGATCAGGATCGAGGCGATCGCATCGCCGCGCACGAACTTCGAGGCGCCGTCCATCGCGCCGTAGAAGTCCGCTTCCATCGCCACCTCCTTGCGGCGCAGCTGGGCCTTGTCCTGGTTGATCAGGCCCGCGTTCAGGTCGGCGTCGATCGCCATCTGCTTGCCGGGCAGCGCATCGAGCGTGAAGCGCGCCGACACTTCCGAAATCCGCTCGGCGCCCTTCGTGACGACGGCGAAGTTGATGATCATCAGGATCACGAACACCACCAGGCCGACCACGAAATTGCCGCCGATGACGACGTTGCCGAAGGCCTCGACCACGGCGCCGGCCGCATGCGTCCCCTCGTGGCCGTGCAGCAGCACCACGCGGGTGGACGCCACGTTCAGCGTCAGCCTGAGCATCGTGGTGGTCAGGATCACGGTGGGGAAGACGGAGAAGTCCAGCGGGCGCTTGGCCTGCACCGACACGAGGATCACGATCAGCGACAGCACGATATTGAACGTGAACAGCACGTCCAGCAGGATCGGCGGCAGCGGCAGGATGATCATCGCCAGGATGGACATCACGAACAGCGGCGTGGCGAACTTGTGGCGGCGCAGTTCGGCCACCAGGGAGTTCAGGAAATTCATGTTTCGGAAGCCTCACTCATCGATGTTGGTACCACAATCTGGTCGGGGAACGCCGGCCGGGCGGACCTGCCGCCGGTACGGAATGCCTTCATCTGGAACACGTAATGCAGCACCTGCGATACCGCCTGGTACAGCGGCACCGGGATCTGCTGGTTGACCTGCGCGGTATTGTAGATGGCACGCGCCAGCGGGGCCAGGCGCAGCACCTCGATATCGTGCTCCTCGGCGATCAGGCGGATGTACTGGGCCAGCTCGTCGACGCCCTTGGCCACCACGAACGGCGCCTCGGCGCGCTTGTCGTCGTACTTCAGGGCTACCGCATAGTGCTCGGGGTTGACGACCACCACGTCCGCCGTGGGTACCGTCTTGCGCGCTGCGCGCTGCGACATCGCCCGCTGCAGCTGGCGGATCCGCGCCTTCACTTCGGGCCGGCCCTCGCTGCTCTTGTGCTCATCCTTCAGGTCCTGCTTGCTCATGCGCTGGTTCTTGGCAAAGAAGAACGCCTGCGCGGGCACGTCGAGGATGGCGAACAGCACGAAGATCACCACCATCGCCATCACGCCGTCCAGCATCAGCGCCGCACCGTCGACCATTGCCGACTGCAGCGGCATCCCCTGCAGCCGGGTGTACTGGTGGAGCGTGGAACGCGCCGTGTGCACCAGCACCGCGATCAGCACTGTCGCCTTGGCGATCGACAGCCCCAGCTCGAAGAAATGCTTGCCGGAGAACAGCCGGCCCAGGTTGGGGACCGGATTCATCTTGGAAAACTTCGGCATCAGGTTCTTCGAGCTGAACACCCAGCCACCCGGCAGCAACGAGGCCAGCACGATGAACAGGGGCACCACGAACAGCGGCGCCACCATCTTCACCAGCAGGATGCTGGCTTCGTAGAACACGTCCGACATGGCGTTCATCAACACGTCGCCGCTATCGAGCCCGACGAAGCTGGCCGCGAAGATCGCGCGGAAATGGGCCAGGTAATCGGGCAGCAGGTAGACGAACAGGCGCAGGCTGACCAGAATGCCGATCGCGGTCGCCAGATCCTTCGAACGGGTGACCTGCCCTTCGTCGCGCGCCTTCTTCAGCTTCTGCTGTGACGCCTTCTCGGTCTTGTCGCCGCCCTCAGCCATTGCGCCTGGCCTCCTCCGCCGTCATCTGCTGCCGGATCATTTCCAGCACCTGCGCCGACATCCGCGTGTAGTGGTCGGGAATGAAGCGCACCACCTGCCCCAGCATCAACAGGCCGAACAGCGTGATCACCGAAAACCCCAGCGAGAACAGGTTCAGCGAGGGCGCCACGCGGTTCAGGAAGCCGAAACCGATCTGCACCACGACCGTCGAGAACACCACCGGGATCGCCAGCAGCATCGCCGCGGAAAAGATCCACGCCACGTTCCAGGCCACGGTTTGCAGCAGCAGCGGACCGAAGCCGCCGTCCGGGGGCCATGCCTTGAAGCTGGCGCCGATCACGTTGATGATCACCAGGTGGCCGTCGATGGCGAAGAAAACGATAATCGCCAGCATGTTCAGCAGCGTCGATACCACGTCCGACGACGTGCCGTTCAGCGGGTCGTTCATCACCGCCATCGAAAAGCCCATCTGCGACGAGACGATGTAGCCCAGCACGCCGATCACGGACATCGCGAAGTAGAACGCCAGCCCCAGCACGAACCCGATGATGCCCTGCTCCACCGTGGCCACCACCATCGCCAGCGTAAACGGGTCTTCGACAATCTGCGCCTTGCCTGTCACCGGCAGCATCATGACCGCGATCGCCACCGAGACGAGCACGCGGATCATCACCGGCACCATCGCGTCGCCCAGCACCGGCGCCGCCGACAGCAGTGCCATCGAGCGCACGAACGGCCACCACAGCGCGTTCAGCAGTGGCAGCAGGTTGGCAAGGACCTGTTCCATCCTGCCGGGTCAGCCGACCAGCGTGGCCGCGCGGGTGAAGATCGACACGCAATAGTCCATCAGGTAGCCGGCCATCCAGCGCCCCGTCATGATGATGGCCAGCAGCGTGATCAGCAGCTTGGGCAGGAACGACAGGGTCTGCTCGTTGATCTGCGTGGCGGCCTGGAACAGCGCCACGACGAGGCCCGCGGCGAGGCCGGGCACCACCAGCACCAGTACCAGCACCATCACGATGTTCAGGGCCTCGACCACCAGGTCGACGGCCACGTCGGGCGTCAGCATTGTTTTCCCTGTGATTACCTAATACGCCTGGATACTCGTGACCAGCGTGTTCACGGTCAGTGTCCAGCCATCGACCAGCACGAACAGCAGCAGCTTGAAGGGCAGCGAAATCACCAGCGGCGACAGCATCATCATGCCCATCGCCATCAGCACGGAGGACACCACCAGGTCGATGATCAGGAACGGGATGAACAGCATGCAGCCGATCTGGAACGCCGTCTTCAGTTCGGAAAGCACGAAGGCCGCCAGTTTCACGGCGAAGCCGTGCTGCATCGGATTGGCCACGTTCTGCTCGCCCGCCAGCGTGGCGATCTGGCGCAGCGCGGCCTTGCTGGTCTGGGCCAGCATGAAACGGGACACGGGTTGCTCGGCGATCTTCAGCGCATCCTGCAGGCCGATGCGGTCCTGGTCGTACGGCACGAACGCGTCGCGCCAGACCTGGTCGCCGACCGGTTTCATCACCAGCACGGTGAGGATCAGGGCGATGCCGGTGATGATCCGGTTCGGCAGGCCCTGCTGCAGGCCGAGCGCGGAACGCAGCAGCGACAGCACGATCACGAAGCGGGTAAAGCTCGTCATCATCATGACCATCACGGGCAACAGGCCCAGCAGGGTCATGATGACGAGGATCTGCATCTTCACCGACAGGTCGGTGCGCGCGCCGGGCACCACCCCTGCCAGCAGGTCCGGCGTATTGCCGCCCTCCTGGGCGAATGCCAGCACGGGCAGCGCCAGCGCGAGGAATGCGGCGATGCCGGCCGCGGCGGCCGGCCTGTGCAGTTTACCGATGACCGGCACGAGAGCGGCCTGCGCCGTCGCGCTCACCCTCGTCATGAAGTCATCATGTCGAGATTGAGTCCGTCCAGGTCGATCACTTTCAAACCATAGTTCTCGCCCGCCACCACCACCTCGGCCCGCCCGATCGCGGTGCCGTTCACCTTGATGACCAGCGGTTCGCCGGCCAGCGCGTCGAGTTCGACCACGCTGTCCGGGCCGATGTTCATCAGGTCCTGCAGGGAAATGCGCGCCGAACCCACCTCGAGAGTCAGGGTCACGGGAATCTTGCGCATCATCTGCGGCAAATCGCGGCGCGGCGCACGCGGCGCGTGGGTGAAGTCATCGGCCAGTTCGCCGGCCACCGGTTCGATGATCATTTCTTCGGTGTCGTCGAGCAGCGCATCGTTGTTGCCGTTTGCGTTCACGTTCATCATAGTCATTCGATGTCTTCAAAAGAGGTCAGGCACAGCTTTCCCTTGTGCTCCGTGACCGCGGCGGTATACAGCCGCGAATCCTCGAGCATCACGTCCGCCCTGTGCAGGCTGATCGGAATCACATCGCCGATCCTCAGGTCGAACAGCGCGCCAAGCGTGACTTCCTTGCTCACCAGCTGCCCGGCAAGCGTCACCTGCAGCCGCTGCGCCAGCGGGGCCACCGGCTTCGCCTGCCGGCCCGTGGTCGACTCCCGTCCCGGCACCAGCGCGCGCAGGACGTCGGATATCAAATGCTTATCCAGTGCAAACCATACCTTGCCCGCCAGTTCACCGGCGCGCACATTCATCGTCACGACCCAGGTGCCCTTTTCGGGCTGGCCGCCGGCAGTGGCCGCCGCGGGCGGCAGCGGCGCGCCAAGCGGCTGGCCGCCCGGCACGCTGGCGGCGATGCGCGAGGCCACCACATGGGCCAGCTGTTGTCCAAGCGCAACACCAAGGCGTTCCTCCGTGGCGGTCACGCGCACCTGGCTGGCATCGGGCGCCGGGATGGCACCCTTGCCGGCGCCGTAACGCTGGTCCAGCGCGGCCAGCAGTATCGGGCGATCGATCGCAAACCCGATCACGCCGGTGCCGGCCGCGAAATATTGCCAGCGCATGCGCGGCTCGCTGCCGCCCAGCTGTGAAAAACCGACGTGCTCGACCTCCGTACCGCTCCAGTAACGCCTGCTTGCAGGCTGGCGCAGCGCGGCGGCCAGGTCGTCGCGCAGCTGGGCGGCGAACTGCGGCAGGCGGTGCACCGGGCGGCCCAGCAGGCTCGGATCCAGTACCTGGTGCGGTGCGGTGGTGGTTAGCATGGTCATGGTCTTGTTTTCCTCTGCACGCCACATCGTAGCGCAAATGTGCGCAAACACCACAATGGGGCCGTGCAGGCGCGTAGCTTACCCGAATTCGCCGCATATTGCCACGCAACAATACCCGCGCACGATTGAAATGCCCCTTTACAGTGTTGTTTCCACGCGGTAAGCTTCTTTCTATCGGGCGCCAATTAATGCTGCTGGACAGCAAATACCCGGGATTTAACGGATTGGTGCTTAGTGCATGATTTTTAACGAGTTTTGCCACGATTTCAAGTTTCTTACATTCGGAACAACGCAGCGCGACTAATCGTTCCCGACCAATAACAACCGAGTGACCCATTTAAAACGGCCATGCTTTTTTTAACCGCCGAGGCGGGAAAAGAAAATCGGGAGTTTTTCTCAGTGAGTATCAAGTTGCAGCGCTGGCGACCGATACCCACAAGCAAGCCGGCAGCAAGAATTGATGATGTTAAGCAATTTTTGAAGGTTGACCCCGCGCCGGCGGCAGGACGAAGTTCAACGTTGTATTCAAGTGGAGATGGCAGATGGCAAATGATTTCGCCGGCATGATCAAGATGGACCTCGCGGCACTGACCAACGCCGCGTCCGATCTCGCCGCACAGGCAGGTTCGATCGCACCGGCCGCACAGTTCGGCGCGCAAGGCGCCGGCGCCGGCGCCGGGCAATCCGGTGGCTCGTTCGCGCAAGCGATGATGAGCGCTGTCTCCAGCGTGAACGCGGCCGACCGTGCCGCGGGTGAAAAAATGGCCGATGTCGACGCCGGCCGCAGCGACGACCTGGTGGGCGCCATGCTGGCCAGCCAGGAAGCCAGCCTCTCGTTCTCGATGCTGATGCAAGTCCGCAATAAAGTGATGGGCGCCGTCGACGAGCTCATCAAGCTGCCGTTGTAATTGGCTGACGCTGAATTTAGCCGACGCTGCATTCGCCGTTCTCATCCTGCCTTACCTTCTCTGCTGAAAGTCCGACGTGATCGACACCCTTAAGTCCGCTTTTGGGCGCGTGCGCGGCAATGGCGCGCCCGCCTTGCCCCCTGCCCTCGTCAAGAACCTGTATCCGATGCTGCTGCTGGCTGTCGGCGTCACGGCCATCGTGCTGATGTTCCTGTGGAAAGACCAGTCCGGCTACAAGGCCGTTTTCGGTGCCCGTGAAAAAGTCGTGGCGGCCGACATGATGACCGTGCTCGACGCCGAAGCGGTTCCCTACCGCATCCATCCGGAAAGCGGCCAGGTGCTGGTGCCCGAATCGATGCTGGGCAAGGTGCGCATGCTGCTGGCGTCGAAGGGCGTGACGGCGCAGCTGCCGGCCGGCCTGGAACTGATGGACAAGAACGATCCGCTGGGCGTGTCGCAGTTCGTGCAGGACGTGCGTTTCCGGCGCGGCCTGGAAGGCGAACTGTCGCAAAGCATCATGACCCTGGATGCGATCGCTTCGGCCCGCGTCCACCTGTCGATCGCCAAGTCGACGTCGTTCGTGTCGTCCGATGGCGAAAAGTCGTCGGCCGCCGTCGTCATCGGCCTGAAGCCGGGCCGCAACCTGTCGCCGGAACACATCGCCGCCGTGGTCAACATGGTGGCTGGTTCCGTCGCCAGCCTGGATCCGACCCGCGTCAGCCTGGTGGACCAGGCCGGCAACCTGCTGAGCTCGCACGTCGACCTGTCCGACGGTTTCGATGCGAATGCGGCCGGCAACGAAGGCCAGAAGCGCATCCAGGACGAGATCAAGAACAATGTGCGCGGCCTGCTGGGTCCGATCGTCGGCGACGACAACTTCAAGATCAGCGTCACCGCCTCGGTCGACAACGACAAGGTCGAGGAAACGGTCGAGAAATTCGGCGAAGCGCCGAAGGTCACCAGCGAAGCGATGCGCGAAGAGCAGGACCGCAACCGCATGGTGATGGGCGTGCCGGGCACGCTGTCGAACCGCCCGCCGTCCGAAGCAGCCCCGGCCGCTCCGGACGCCGCTGCCGATGGCGCCGCCGGCGCACCGGCCCAGCAGCCCGAGGGCACGGCCCGCAAGAAC
Source organism: Pseudoduganella umbonata (assembly GCF_014192225.1). GTDB lineage: Bacteria > Pseudomonadota > Gammaproteobacteria > Burkholderiales > Burkholderiaceae_D > Rugamonas > Rugamonas umbonata. The sequence continues at coordinate 543,096 of NZ_JACHXS010000003.1, forward strand.
GCAACCACGCGCCAGTACGCCTACGATCGCAGTATCGTGCAAACCAAACGCGCCCGTGGCCGCCTGGAACGCCAGAACGTGGCGATCGTGCTGGCGCAGGCTGCCGCCGCCGATCCGAAAACGGGCTGGAGCGCTGCCGAGCTGGCCAATGTGGACAAGGTGCTGCGCAACGGCCTGGGCATCAATGAGGAACGCGGCGATACGCTGGTGGTGTCGGCAATGCGCTTCCCGGCCAAGGCGGCACCGGTGCAATGGTGGGAAGAGCGTGACAACATCGTCGATATCGGCGGCTGGGTCAGCTACGCACTGGCTGCACTGCTGGGTTACTTCCTGATCCTGCGACCGTTGCTGAAACTGCTGACGAACCGCCTGGCCCCGGCTGCTCCGGTACCGGTCGCGCTCGATACCCGCAGCGGCAAGGAACGCCGCGCCGGCGACGCCGCCGCCCTGCCGGGCAGCGTCGAAGCACTGCCGGCCGGCAGCGCCGCACCGGCTGCGCTGGGCGCCTCCGGTGTCGACGCGAACGGTGCCGCGATCCTCCCGGCGCTGGCCGACGGTGGCGCCGCCGGCATTGCCGTCCAGCCGCTGCTGGAAAACTATGATCTGCCGCCTGCCGGTTCGCCGGTCGATGTGATGGTCGATCACCTGAAGGTTCTGGCCGAGAAAGAGCCGGAACGTGTTGCGGAAGTCGTCAAACAGTGGATGCAGAAAAATGGCCGAGCTCAATAACATGAACGCGAATCTGAACGATCTGGCACCGATCGAAGGTGCAACCCTCTCCCCCGTCGAGCAAGCGGCCATCGTGCTGCTGTCGATCGGCGAGGAACAGGCGGCTGCCGTGCTGCGCTGCCTGTCGCGCGAGGAACTGCTGGAAGTGACGCAGGTCATGTCGCGCATGAGCGGCATCAAGGTCGAAGCCGTGAAGAACGCGATCCAGACCTTCTTCGACGATTACCGCCAGCAGTCCGGCGTGCACGGCGCCTCGCGGCAATACCTGAAGCGCTCGCTGGACCTGGCGCTGGGCGGCGACATCGCCAACACCGTGCTGAACAACATCTACGGCGACGAACTGCGCCCGAAGATGGCGCGCCTGCAGTGGGCGTCGCCGAAGTGGCTGGCCGACTACATCGCCAACGAACACGTGCGCATCCAGGCCGTGTTCCTGGCCTTCCTGCCGCCCGCGCTGGCCGGCCAGATCATCGACGGCCTGCCGGTCGAAGGCCGCGACCTTGTGCTGCTGAGCCTGGCTCGCCTGGACGAGATCGACCGCGACCTGCTGGCCGAGCTGGACGAACTGGTCGACCGCTGCCTGGCGTCGTTCGACATGCAGAGCACCAGCATCGAAGGCGTCAAGCAGGTCGCCGAGATCCTCAACCGCCTGCCGGGCAACCGCGCCCAGGTCGTGGAACTGCTGCGTGCGCACGATCCGTCGATCGTCGAGCAGATCGAGCTGTCGATGTACGACTTCCTGATCCTGGCGACGCAGACCGAGGCCGTGCTGACCCGCATCATCGAGGAAGTGCCGCTGGAACAGTGGGCCATCGCGCTGAAGGGTGCCGAGCCGTCGATCCGCGACGCGGTGCTGAAGACGATGCCGAAGCGCCAGGCGCAGGCGTTCGAAGACATGATGCGCCGTGCCGGCCCGGTGCCGTCGTCGCGTATCGAGGCTGCCCGTTCGGAAATCATGGCCACCGTCAAGGCGCTGGCCGATTCCGGCGAAGTCGAAGTGCAGCTGTTCGCCGAGACGGTGGTCGAATGAAGCAGTTCCGCCCCTATCGCTTCCCGCCGCTGTCGCACCACACGCCGCCCGCGGCGCGTGGTGACGGCACCGGCACGCCCGATCCGGCCGCATGGCAGGCGTCGATCAGCGAGGGATTCGAACAGGGCCAGCGCGACGGCTACGAGATCGGCCTGCAGCGCGGCCAGGAAGAAGGCTTCGAAGCCGGCCGCGTGCAGGGCATCGCCCAGGGCCGCGAAGAAGGCCGCGCCGAGACCACGGTCGCCCTCGACGAGCTGGCCCGCCCCATCGACGCGATGCTGAGAAGCCTGAAGAAGCTGCGCAGCGACTACCGCGCCGCGCAGCGCAAGGAAGTGGTGGACCTGGTGGCCAAGGTGGCGCGTTCGGTGATCCGCGCCGAGCTGGCGCTGCAGCCGGTGCAGATCATGGCCCTGGTGGATGAAACGCTGGCGTCGATGCCGCCGACGCGCGACGACATCGACGTCTACCTGAATCCGGAAGAATTGAAGCGCGTGTCCGAACTGGACCCGAAGCGCGCCAAGAAGTGGAACCTGATCGCCGATGCCGGCCTGGACGCGGGCGAATGCCGCATCCGCGCCGGCGACAACGAAGTCGATGCCGGCTGCACGCAGCGCCTGGCCGCCGTGATGGACCAGGTGGACCGCCAGCTGCAAGCCGCCGACAGCGGCGATGACGACGAGGGCGAAGAATGATCGCGGACGCACTGCGCAAGCTGGAACTGGATGCGGTGCCGATGGCTACGCCGACCGGCCGGCTGGTCGGTGCATCCGGCCTGCTGCTGGAGGCGGTCGGCTGCCCGCTGCATACGGGCCAGCGCGCCCGCATCGAAACGGTCGACGGCCAGTGGCTCGACGCCCAGGTGGTGGGCTTTCGCGACAAGGTGTCGTACCTGATGCCGTTCAAGAAGGCCATCGGCCTGCAGACGGGCGCCCGCGTGCTGCCCCAGCAGGACAAGGTCACGCTGAAGATCGGCCAGGGCTGGCTGGGCCGCATGGTCAACGGCCTGGGCGAGCCGATCGACGGCCTCGGCAAGCTGACCGGCGAGCACGAGCTGGACATGCAGCCACCGCGCGTCAATCCCCTGCGCAAGAAGCCGGTGCACGAACCGCTCGACGTGGGCGTGCGCGCCATCAACTCGATGCTCACCCTGGGCAAGGGCCAGCGCGTCGGCCTGATGGCCGGTTCCGGCGTCGGCAAATCGGTGCTGCTGGGCATTATCACGCGGCAGACCGTGGCCGACGTGGTGGTCGTGGGCCTGATCGGCGAACGCTCGCGCGAGGTGCGCGAATTCGTCGACATGTCGCTGGGCCCGGAAGGCCTGAAGAAGGCCGTGCTGGTGATCGCGCCGGCCGACGAGTCGCCGATGATGCGCGTGATGGCGACCGAGCTGTGCCATACGATCGCGGCGCATTACCGCGACCAGGGCAAGAACGTGCTGCTGCTGGTCGATTCGCTGACACGCTACGCGATGGCGCTGCGCGAAGTGGCGCTCGCGCTGGGCGAGCCGCCGGCCACCAAGGGTTATCCGCCGTCGGTGTTCTCGAACCTGCCGCAGCTGGTGGAATCGGCCGGCAATGGGGAACACGAGAACGGCTCGATGAGCGCCATCTACACGGTGCTGGCCGAGGGCGACGACCAGCAGGACCCGATCGTCGACACGGCGCGCGCGATCCTGGACGGCCACATCGTGCTGACCCGTTCGCTGGCCGAGCGCGGCCATTATCCGGCGATCGACGTCGGCCAGTCGATCAGCCGCTGCATGAACGGCATCATCAGCAAGGAACACATGCTGGCGGCGCGTTCGCTGAAGGCGGCGATGGCCAAGCACGACCGCGTGCGCGACCTGATCCCGCTGGGCGCTTACGTGCCCGGCGCCGATCCGGTCACCGACCGTGCCGTGCAGCTGAACCCGCATATCGAAAACTTCCTGTGCCAGGGCACAAAGGAAGACGCGCCCTATACCGGCTGCGTGGAAGGACTTGAAAGGTTGATGAAATGACGGACCGCCTGCTGATCCAGAACCTGACCTCGCTGGTCGCGCTGCGCAATACCGAGCTGGAAAAGCTGCAGGCCGCGCAGGCCGCGAAAGTGGCCACCGCCGAGCGCTACAAGAAAAACCTGGAGCGGCTGCACAGCCTGGCCGTCAACAGCGGCGCGTCCGGCAGCCTGCCGATCGCGCTGGCGGCCAATTGCGGCGACTACAAGCAGGCCGTGCTGGCGATGGCGGACAGCCACCGGCTCGACCTCACGATGCACGAGGCCGACATGGCCGTGTCGCAGCGCGCGCTGAACCAGGCATACGTCAAGTGCGAAGTGCTGGGCCAGGTACTGGAAAAGAACGAGAAGGCGCTGGCCGGAAAACAGGCCGTGCAGGAACGTAAAGTCCATGACGACCTGGCAACGCAAGTGTGGCTCCGGTCGCAAAACTGACGCCAGATAGCCGCAAATAGATCCGTACGGAAATAAATTTCATGGGGAACGGCCTTTGGTCGCCTCTCCCCAAGGTACACTCTCAATAATTTCCTCGGAGCACGAAAATGGCCACGTCCGCACCTACCTACGATCCAAAGAGCACGGCAACGCAACTGGCTACCGCCTACATCCAGGGTCGCCAGACGATCCTGACGAACACGAACACCATGGCAACCAGCACCGAAAAGGCGCTGGACACGCTCGGCACGGCACTGTCCTCGTTTGAAAGCGCCATGTCGTCGCTGTCGTCGAAGACCAGCGTGGTGGCCACCACGGCAACGTTCAGCTCGGCCGTGGGCACCGCCACCGCGACACCGGCGGCAGCGGCCGGCACATATTCGTTCTTCGTGGAGCAACTGGCCACTGTCAGCCAGGTCAAGTACAGCGGCCTGTCGGACACCACGCCAATCGCCGAGGCGAAGACCATCAACGTCACGGTGGGTTCGATGTCCTTCGAGGTCAACCTCGCCAGCGCCGACCAGAATGGCGACATGACCCTGTCTGTCAAGGAAATGGCGGTAGCCATCAATGCCGCCAGCGGCAATACAGCCAAGGTCACGGCATCGACGATGACGGTGGGCGGCGTGCAAACGCTGGTATTGACCTCGAACGAGACCGGCGCGGACACGGCGATCAAGATCGAGCCGGTCGATCCGATGGACGGCACCGCGATGACGAACGCCCTGCTGGATACCGGCAATTTCCAGGAGCTGGTGAAAGGCAAGGACGCAATCGTCTACCTGGGCGAGAAGTCGGGCGGCGTGACGATGCAACAGGCATCGAACACGTTCGAAGTGGTCGACGGCGTCTCGATGACGTTCACCAAGGCCCAGGCGCTCAATGAACCGCCGGTGACCCTGAAGGTCGGCACCGACAGCAGCGGCACGGCGACCAATCTGCAAAGCTTCGTCGACGGCTGGAACAAGCTGGTCGGCACGATGCAGTCGCTGACCGCCGCCGGCAGTGCCAGCAGCGGCACGTCGGCCGGCATCTTCCACGCCGATGCCGGCATCCAGGCGCTGTACACGCGCATGCAGTCCCTGCTGCGCACGCAGGTCGACGGGCAGTCCCTGGTCACCTTCGGCATCGCGGGCAACCGTGACGGCACGATTTCGCTGGACACGTCGCGCCTGAACAAGGCACTGGCCGCCAACCCGGCGGCACTCGACAAGATCATCGGCAGCACCAGCTCGACGGCACCGAGCGGCGTGCTGGCCGGCCTGGACAAGCTGATGGACGGCTGGACCAACTCGACCAGCGGCCAGCTCAACAAGCGCCGCGATGCCAATACGCAGCTGCAGGACTCACTGCTGGAGCGGCAGACCCGCCTCGATACGCAATACGAATCCGCCTACATCCGCTACCTGAACCAGTTCACGACACTGCAGACGCTGCAGGCGCAGATGGAAGGCACTACCTCAATGTTCGACGCCATGTTCTCGAATGACGACTGACGGGCGTCAAGTCTTAATGGTGACTACATGATGAATAATGATGCCTATGGCGAGTACTACGCCACCAACCTCGATGCGCAAACCGCGCGCGCTTCGCCGGTGGAGCTGGTCCTGGTGCTGACCGACGGCCTGCTCGAGGAGCTGGCCCGTGCGCGCGGCCACATCGTCGGCCGGCGCTTCGAGCAAAAGGCCATCAGCCTGGACAAGTGCACGCAGATCATCAACGGACTGTCCAGCTCGCTGGACTTCGACAACGGCGGCGAAGTGGTTGCCAACCTGGGCCGGCTGTACGATTACTGCGCCGCGCGGCTGTACCGCGCCGGCATCGATCTCGACCCCGCCATCATCGATGAAGTGGTCGGCCTGCTGTCGACGATCAGGCAGGGCTGGCTCGGCGTGCAGGCCAAGCATGGCTAGACAAGCACTACTGCTGCGGCTGGCACGGGAAGTCGCTGCCGCTACGGCCGCGGCGGACTGGACTGCGCTTGCCGCGCTGGATTGCCAGATGGCTTCGGTCCTGCCGGCCATGGCCGCGCAGGGCGCGTGGACGGCGGCGGAACGGGCCGCCCTGGCCGCGCTGCGCCAGCAGCACCGGGAAGCCGTACAAAAGGTCGGCGCAACGAGCGCCGGACTGGCCGTGCACTTGCAACAGATGAATACCCAGAAAGAGGGCTGGCTGGCCTATGCCCTCGACAATGACTTTGCCGGAATCCAAGCATGATGATCAATACCCCTTCCGCGCCGGGTGGCGCGGCCGCGGCGCCGAGCGCGCTGCCTGGCGTTGCCCTTGGCGACGCCGCCTTCGCTGCAACCCCTGCCCCGGCCGAAGGAACGCCTGCCGGCACGGCTGAAGGCGCCGGCCTGCCCGCGCTGTTCGCCCAGATGCTTGACTTCGCCAGCCTGGCGGCCCCGGCCGGAACGCCCGCGGTTGCGGCGAACAGTGGCCAGCCCGCCGACGAAGCCGCCGACACCGGAACGGATCTGGAAACCGACGCGGGCATGCCGCTCGCCGCAATGATGACCACGTTGCCCTTCGCCCTGCTGCCGGGCGCCCGGGCGCAGCTCGCCCCGGCCGCGTCGGCCATCACGGCAACCGGCACGCTGCCGGGAGCCGCGAACAATGGCCAGCCTCGCGGCGCCACGCTGCTGGGCACTGCCGCCGATGCGATCGCCAACGCGGCCGCCTCGTCCGCCGCGGCAACGCCGCTGGCGGCACGGCTGCTGCAAGGCGCCCTGCCCGCCGGCGACGCGGCGGCGCCGCGGGCCGATGCGCGCCAGCCCGCGGCTTCCACCGGCAGCGGCACGGCCACGCCGTCCGGCGCTGCCGCGCCGGCGACCGTGCTGGCCGCCCAGGATGGTACTGCCCAGCCGGGCAACGATGGACAGTCCGGCCAGCCGCAGGGCGATGGCCAGGCAACGTTCCGCGGCGTGATGGCGGCCGCGGCACCGGCAGCCGGCGCACCCGCCGACACGGTCAAGCTTGTTGGCAATCCTGACCAGTGGCAACAGCCGTTGCGCGCCGCACTGGGAGATCGTTTGCAAGTTACCCTTCAGAAAGGGAACGATCAAGCCGTTAATCAGGCTGTGATTCGTTTGGAGCCGCCCAATCTGGGCAGCATCGAAATCTCGATCCGCCAGAGCGCCGGTGCGCTGCACGTCAGCATGTCGGCCACCAACAGCGAAGTCGTGCGCCAGCTGAACGCGGTGGGCGATTTGATGCGCCAGGATCTGTCGCAACGCCAGCAAGGCGATGTGGCCGTGACGGTTTCGCAAGCTTCATCGCGCTCGCTGGCAGACAGCGAAGGCCGCGGCCGCCAGCCCGAGCGGGAAGCAGAGCAACAGCGTGAACAGCGCGGTCCCGGCCGCGCGCTGAACGAGGGCGACGATACCAACACCACCTTCGCGATGCTGCGGGAGTAACCGTTAAATGAACAAGAAACTGATTCTCATCATCCTCGCCGTGGCATTGATCTGCGGTGGCGGTGCCGGCGCCGCCGTCTGGTTCCTGGCGTCGCCGAAAGCCGATGCCGCCGAGGCGGACCACGGCGACGAAGAAAAGAAACCCAAGAAGAAGAAAAAGAAGCACGACGAGGAAGAAGCCGGTCCGGTCAAGTACCTGACGGTCGACAAGGTCATCGTGATGATGCGCCGCTCGCCGAACGAGGCCGTGCCGCACTACTTGTCGGCCGACCTGGTGGTGGCCGCGCCGGTCAAGCTGGAGAAGGAAGCCAAGGAACACCTGCCGCTGCTGCGCAGCGTGGCGGTACGCACGCTGTCGGCCCTGCCGATGGAAAAGGCGCAGGCGATGACGATCGACGAGTTCGCCGAGATGCTGAACAAGGCATTCGAGGAACAGTATGAAAACGACGAGCGCGAACAGCCGTTCAAGGAAGTCATGATCGGCAAGCTGATCCTGGAATAAGGAGCCGATATGGTCTATGCAGCAACCGACTCCTCCGCCGGGAATTACGGCGGCGGCTATGCCGACACCCATGGTGAAAACTACGGCGAAAGCTATGGCGAAAGTTACGAAGTGCGCGCAGCCGCGCAACCGCTGTCGCCAGCGGCGGAACAGAAGCACCTGATGTCCTATGCGCCGCTGGTGAAGAAGATCGTGCGCCAGCTCAATTCGCAGGTAGGCGGCGCGATCGACCGCGAAGACATGGAACAGATTGGCCTGATGGGCCTGCTCGAAGCGCTGCGCCGCTATGGCGAACCGGACGCCGCCTTCGGCAGTTTTGCCAGCCTGCGCATCCGTGGCGCGATCCTGGACGAGTTGCGCCGGCAGGACTGGCGGCCGCGCGCGGTGCGCCAGCAGAGCCACAAGCTGCGCGACGGCGTACGCGCACTGACGCGCAAGCTGGGCCGCGAGCCCAGCGAGCAGGAAGCGATCGCCGGCCTGGGTATCACGGCCGAAGAATACATGGCGTACCAGCTCGACGAGAACGCCGAGGTGATGGCCAGCTTCGACGACCTGCTGCAGGAAGGTGGCGCCGACGGCACTGCCGGCAGCGCGCCGAGCCCGGAAGAGCAGCTGATGGTGCGGCGCAGCCTGGAACAGGCGCTGAACGGCCTGAACGAACGCGAGCAGCGTGTGGTGCAGATGTACTACGAGTTCGAGCTCAGCTACAAGGAAATCGCGGCCGTGTTGGACCTGACGGATGCGCGCGTGTGCCAGCTGAACAAGGCGGCGCTGAACAAGATGAAAGCCGTGCTGCAGGGTTGACCCGCCGGCACCCCACGTAAAGGAATTCACCATGCAGCAAATTGTCGGCCTCCTCATTATTTTCGGTAGCGTCTTCGGCGGCTACATCCTGATGGGCGGTACATTCGCCGCCATCTGGCACCCCATCGAGATCCTGGTGATCGCCGGCGCCGGTGCCGGCGCGCTCGTGCTGGGCAATCCCGGCCACATCCTGCACGAGCTGGCACACCAGCTGAAAAAGATCATCGTGCGCAAGAAATACGATTCCGAATTCCAGCGCCAGCTGCTGCTGCTGATGTACGAACTGCTGCAGCTGGCCGCCGGCGGCCTGAAGGCGCTGGACGCGCACGTGGAAGCGCCGAAGGACAGCGCGATCTTCCAGCGCTACCCGTCCGTGCTGGAAGAGCAGAAGCTGCTGGCGTTCATCGTCGACAACTTCCGCCTGATGGCCATGGGCAAGATCAATGCGCATGAACTGGAAGGCGTGCTTGAGCAGGAACTGGAACTGATCCACGAAGAACTGACGCAGCCGGCCAAGTCGCTGGGCAAGATCGGCGAGGCGATGCCGGGCTTCGGCATTCTCGCGGCCGTGCTGGGCATCGTGATCACGATGGGTACCGTGGGCGGCGGCGCCTCGTCCGGCGAGATCGCTGAAAAAGTCGGCGCGGCGATGGTCGGTACCTTCATCGGCATTTTCCTGTGCTACGGCCTGATCGACCCGATCTGCAACATGCTCAAGCAGCTGGTGGGCGAGGAAGCCGGCGCGCTGGAATCGGTGAAGGTGGTACTGGTGACACACGTGTCGGGCAAGCCGCCGCTGCTGGCGATCGACGCCGGCCGCCGCCTGGTGCAGCTGAACACGAAACCGAGCTTCGCCCAGCTGGAAAGCTGGATCAATGCGATGGAAAGTGGCGAAAGTGGAGGCGGCCGTGCAAAAGCCGCATGAGAAACACCATGAAACCACGATCGTCAAGCGCAGCGGCGGCAAGCATGCGCACGACGATCACGGCGGCGCCTGGAAAGTGGCGTTCGCGGACTTCTGCCTGGCACTGATGTGCCTGTTCCTGGTGTTGTGGCTGATGGCGGCGCGCAACACCGAGAGTCTTGAACAGATCCTGACGGAATCGGACGGCAACCGGGCCGACCAGGGCAAGGGCGTGATGCCGCAATCGGTGGGCGGCCCGCGCGGCAGCCTGATCGAACGCTTCCCGATGCCGCGCACCGGCAATTCCGATGTGCAAGGCAAGGCAGAGGAAAGCACCAAGCAGAACCCGCAGCAGGCGCCGGCGAAGGTGGCCTACGAAACGCGCGAAGACCTGGCCCTGCTGGCCAAGGCATTACAGCAGATGAGCCACGATGCTGGCCTGAAGAGCAACCTCGAATCGGTGATCACGCCGTATGGCTTGCGTGTCATGTTGCACGATACCGACAAGCAAGGCATGTTTGTGCGGGGTAGCGCGATTCCAACGGGCAAGTTCCAGGCGCTCCTGCGTAAAATGGGACCCTTGTTCGCACAAATGAAAAACCAGATGCTGATCGTCGGCCATACGGATTCGTTACAATACGAAGATATCAGCCACGCCGCGTTCTCCAACTGGAACCTGTCGGCGAACCGCGCCATGTCCGCGCGGGCTCAACTGCTTGCCGGCAGCATGCCGGCCGACAGCGTGCTGCAGGTGGTCGGCATGGCCGACCGCGCGCCCCTCGACACGAAGCATGTTAGGGCCGGGATCAACCGACGCATCGAGCTGCTGATCCTGACGAGCAGCCAGGCCAGCGCGATTGCCGGCATGTTCGGCATGCCGGGCAATACCGAGGCCATCGCACCGGGTGTCGACACGGAACTGCCGGATGCAGGCGAACTGAGGCAGCTGCGCGACAAGATACTGCCGGCTGGAGGGTAAACGGACATGGCGATTGAAACCAAGGCAAGAGGCCAACGTATGCGAATTTCCAGTGGAACCCCGGGCGTGATGCCGGTCCAGACCGTCACCGAAACCGCCCCGGCAGAGGCACCGAAGGCAGCCGCCCCGGCGGCCAGCGCGGCCCTGCAATCCTCCGTGCTCCAGCCCGCCGTGCAGGCGCTGAAGGAGATGCCCGACTTCGACCACGCCAAGGTGGCCATGTTGCGCGACGCGCTCGCCAAGGGCGAGCTGCCGTTCAATGCCGGCAAGCTGGCCGGCGTGATCCAGCGTTTCCACGGGGGCCAGTGACGTGAACGCAGCGGTAAGCAGCATGACACGCCAGGCGGCGATGACGCAGTTGCTACAGGGTATTGGCGACGACATGGCGGCCTACCCCGCCTTGCTCGACTTGCTGGCCCAGCAGTTCGACGCGGCCATCCGCCATCAGCAGGAGCGGCTGGGCCAGCTCGCCGCCGAGATCGGCGCACTGGTCGACACGCTGGAAATCCGGCGTGCCGCCCGTGTCGCGCTGGCCACGCGGCTGACGGGTGAGAATCCGTCGATGACGCAGGTATTCACGCTGCTGCGTCCCGAACCGCGCGCCCGGCTTGAAGCCGACTGGAGCGCGCTGGAACAGATGGTGCTGGCAGCCAAGGCGGCCGGCAAGCGCAATGGCGACCTGCTCGCCGAACAGTTCACGATCATGCAGCGCGTGCTGCATGGCGACAACCAGACCTACGAGCCTGCCTGATGACGTTCCCGACGACGTTCCCGACCATGTCCACCCAGGCCACCGCGGCTACCATGTCGAACATGACGTCGGCGCGCCCTGCCCTGCCTGCCACCTTCGCCGGCGGCGGCGCCGGGTTCTCCTCTGCCTTCCAGGCCGTGCAGTCCGATGTGGCAAGCTTCATCGCCGAAGGCGGTGGATCGTCGCTGGGCGGCCCGGATAATGCGGCATCGCAGGCGCCGCTGAGCGCCGACGGCGCCGCGCTGCGCGCCCGGCTGGCCGGCCAGGCGATCGGCGGTACCGGAACGGTCGACGACGGCGGCATCGACGGCGACGCCCAGCAGCAATTCCTGGCAACCATCCGGCCGCACGCTGAGGCGGCAGCGGCAAAGCTGGGCGTTTCGCCGGATATCGTGGCGGCCCATGCCGCCCTGGAATCCGGCTGGGGCCAGCGCCCGCTGCGCAACGGCACCGTGGATAGCAACAACCTGTTCGGCATCAAGGCCGGCAGCCAGTGGCAGGGCGACGTGGCGGCCAACGTCACCACCGAATACGAACACGGCGCCGCGGTGAAAAAGGTCGAAAAGTTCCGCAGCTATCCGGACCAGGCCACCGCGTTCCGCGACTATGCGGATTTGCTGGCCTCCAACCCGCGTTATCAGACAGCACTTAACGCCGGCAATGACGCCCATGCGTTCGCCAGCGGGCTGGCGCGCGGCGGCTATGCCACGGACCCGGCCTATGTGCAAAAGCTGTCGAAGCTGGCGGCAAGGATCGCGCGGACCGATTACTGACGGTATGCAAAGACGCAGGCATGAACGGATGCATTGATAAGCGGATGCATGGATAAGCGCATGCATAAATAAGCGCATGCATAGATAAGCGCATGCACAACCATCAGTGCAGGCAAAACGACAAGGGGCGGTTCCCAGCGGGACCGCCCCTTTTTCATGCCGATCGCAGGACGATCAGCTCTTGCGGCGGCGGCGTGCCAGCACCGTCACGCCCAGGCCTGCCAGCAGCATCGCATAGGTTTCCGGTTCCGGAATTGGCGACGTCACGCGGTCGCGCTCGAACAGGGTCAGGTTCGAGAACTCGGGATTCGCTCCATTGTTACCGACGGTCCACAGGATCTCCCAGGTGCCGGGCAGCGTTTCGGTTTCGCCCGGATTGATGGTCTGATCGTCGAACAGCCAGGCCCCGCCCTGGTTGCCGGCATGGATCGCGAACACGAGATCGAGCGTGATGATGTCGGAGCCGGTATTGGTGACGGACCAGGTGCCGCTGGTACCGCCGGGGGCTTGCTCGAACGTGAACGTCAGCGGGCTGGTATCCGGGAAACCTGCGCTCTCGTACTTGGCGAGCAGGTCGAAGTCGCCCGTACCGAAGGCATCGAACGCCGTACCGAAGCCGCTCGTATCGCCGTTCGGGCCCGCATGCGGATTCCAGCCGGCCTCGTAGGCAAACGCGTCGGCCGCCTGGCCGTCCAGCGTGACGTCGGCCGCGCTGGCGCTGCCGATTGCAGCATGAGCATTGAACGCAAAGGCCAGGACGGCTGTCGCAGCAGCCAGTTTCTGTGCTAACAGTTTCATTTTTATTTCCCCGTTGTAGATCGCCGGAATCCCCGGCACCGGCATACCGAAAGTCGGCATACGCAGTCTACTCTAGCAGGGAAATATTAAAATAAAAACAAAATTAACTGAATATTGATAGTCGCTAAGTGGCTGATTTTAATGAAAATAAATGTTTATTGCCGACATGACTGCGCAGTTACTCTGCGGGTGCGACCTGCCCCATGTCGGTGACCCTGGCACGGATCGTGATGCCGCTGGCATTCTTGACGCGGATGGTGGCGCCGCGCCCGCCGCCATCGAGGGCCTCGCCCGCCATGCTGACCTCGATCTGCTCGTTTTTTGCCACGATGCGCACGGCATCGCCGCGCTTGACCAGCGTGGGAGCGACCAGCATGTTCTGCCGCAATACATCGCCCGCGCGGACCGTCCGGCGCGTGGCCATGTCCTGGACCAGCGTCAAATCCGAGAAACTGTCGGGCATGCCGCTGATATCGTGGCGCTCCAGCAACAGGTCCTGCGGCGAGAGAATTTTCCCTGTTGATAAGTCAGTTGCCGCGACAGCTACTTTTGCCGAAATCTTCGCGCGCGTGACGAATTCGTAGCGCCAGCCGCCCCGGTCTGGACAGATTGCCACGAAACGCATGCGCGCCGGCGTGCGCACGTCGGCCGGTTCCACTCTGGGTGGCTGGGTGCACGCACCGATCGGCCTCGAGTTGCGTGCGACCTCGACGGTGAACTGCGGATCGACCCAGTTTGCCAATCCGGCATGCCTTTCCAGCTGTTCCTGCGCAGCCTGTTGCACCTTGGCGACAAGCTGCTCCGGCGTCACCACCGCTGCCGTTGAAAACTTGATGGTGCCAACGAGCAACAGAAGGAAAAACCGGGTTACAATGCGTTTGTTGAACATGGGCAACACCTTACACATGGGCTTACGTGGGCTTGTCTGGACGACTGGACAGTCTGCAATGTTTCATGCCAGCCGGCGCCATTTTACATGCCCCCTCATGCCGCGTAAGGCCGGACGCCTCACAGGGAGAATCAATGGGAATCAATTTCAAGGATGCCACCGGCGTACATGCCGATGCGCTTCACCTGCGGGCGGAACGCACCCGCGTCCTGGCGTCGAACATCGCCAACGAAAGCACGCCGGGCTTCCAGGCCCAGGATATCGACTTCGCCGCGTCGATGGCACAGCTGCGCGCGCAGGACGAAGGCGGCCTTTCGCTGCTGAGCGACAGCGACCCGCTGTATCGCGTGCCGTTCCACCCGACCACCGATGGCAATACCGTCGAGATCGGCGTCGAGCAGGCAGCGTTCTCGCAGAATGCCTCCGACTTCCAGACCAGCCTCACGTTCGTGAACATGAAGCTGCGCGGCTTGGCCAAAGCCATCAATGGGCAATGACGCGAGCCGTCGAGGCGCGCGAATTAATTTCCGCAAGTCATGGTGAGTTTGCCATTCAGAAAGCCGGCGGCACGCCGATAACCCGGACAGCCCAGCAGGAGGATCAATGAGTTTCAAGGACATTTCGCAAATCGCGGGTTCCGCGATGGCGGCGCAGACGGTGCGCCTGAATACGGTGGCATCGAACCTGGCCAACGCCGATTCCGTTTCCGGCGACGAGAACGACACGTACCGTGCGCGCAAGCCGGTATTTGCCGCGGTGATGAATGAAGGTACCAACGCGGCTTCCGGCAGCCGCGTGCAGGTGCTCGACGTGGTGCAGAGCGCCGAGCCGTTGCGCAAGGTATACGAGCCGGATAACCCGATGGCCAATGCCGACGGCATCGTGTTCTACCCCAACGTCAACCAGGTGGCCGAGATGACGGACATGATGTCCGCCTCGCGCGCCTTCGAGACGAATGTCGAAGTGCTGGGCCGCATCCGCGGCATGCAGCAATCCCTGCTGAAACTGGGCGAAAGCTGATCATGGAAACTAATTTCTTCACCAACCCGGCGAGCGCGGCCGGTGCCGGCACGGCCGGCAGTACGCCGGCGGCCAACGGTACCAGCGAAACCCAGCAGATGTTCACCAAGCTGCTGGTGGCGCAGATCCAGAACCAGGACCCGCTGTCGCCATCGGATCCGTCGCAGTTCGTGCAGCAGCTGACCCAGCTGTCGCAGACCGAAGCAATGCAGAGCCTGGCTTCGCTGACCAGCAACAACGCCGGCATCCTGCAAAGCATGCAGGTGCTGGGCCTGGGCGCCCAGGTGGGTTCGGACGTGATGGCCAGCGCCACCGCCGTGCAGCTGGACGGCGCAAAGGTGGGCGGCGCGGTCACGCTGGGCTCGAACAGCAGCAAGACGACGATGGTGCTGACCGGCACCGACGGCGTCGCCCATGAACTGGCACTGGGTCCGCTGGCCGCGGGCAGCACGCCATTCTCGATCGATCCGACGGCGATGGGCTTGCCGGCGGGTAGCTACAAGATGCAGGTCGTTACTTCTTCGGGCGAAAACCCGCCGGTGGATATCGCCGGCCGCCTGAACAGCGTGCGCCTGGGCTCGAACGGCAGCATTGTGCTGAACATCGCCAACGTCGGCGAAGTGGCACCGAGCGCAATTACCGCTTTCAACGGTAAAACCAACTCCACCGCTGTCGCCGCTGCCGGCGTCGCCAATACCTCTTTGTAACAAGGACCCGCCATGAGCTTCAATATCGCACTGTCCGGCATCCAGGCCGTCAACGAACAGCTGAACAGCATTTCAAACAACATCGCCAACGCCAGCACCTACGGCTACAAGGCGCAGCGCGCCAACTTCGCGTCGATGTACGCGGGCAGCCAGCCCACCGGCGTGCAGGTCGGTTCGACCACGCAGAACATCGGCCTGACCGGCGGCGTGCTGTCCACCGGCCGTTCGCTGGACGCGTCGATCAACGGCCGCGGCTTCTTCGTCAGCAAGACCGGCTCCGGCGAAACCGTGTACAGCCGTGTCGGCATCTTCACGAAGGACGGCTCCGATTTCCTGGTCGACAGCGCCGGGCGCCGCGTGCAGGGCAACCAGCTGACGCCGGGCGTGGAATCGGACGGCGTGCCGGGCGACATCAAGGTGCCGACGCAGACGTTGCAAGCCAAGGCCACGGAGTCGATCGATTTCACCGCCAACCTTTCCGCCGACTGGAAAAAGCCGGCGATCGCGTTCGATGCGGCGGCCCCGGATCCCGCCAGCTACAACATGACGAAAGTGACGCTCGCCTTCGACAGCCAGGGCAAGAGCCATACCATCAGCCAGTATTTCGCCCGCACGGCCGATGACGCCAACGCCGTCAAGGTGTACACGCTGGTCGACGGCAAGGAACCGACCGACGGCGGCAGCATCGACCTGACGTTCGATGAAAACGGCAAGCTGGAGAACGATCCGACCACGCTGGAAATGACATTCACGCCGGCACCGGCCGCCGAGATGGCGATCACGCTGGACTACCTGGGCACCACGTTCCAGGCTGGCGAAGCCACCACCTCGGTCAATATCGCCGACGGCTACACGACCGGCCAGTATGTCGGCGTGGAACTGGCTTCCGACGGCAAGGTGATCGCCAAGTATTCGAACGGCGAGCAGCAGGCCGTCGGCCAGATCAAGCTGGCCACGTTCTCGAACGAAGACGCGCTGATCCCCGTCAGCGACACCAGCTGGACCGCGAACGGCGCCGACATCGGCACCGTCAGCCTGGATAACCCGGGCGCAAGCGTGGCCGGCGCCCTGTCGACCGCCACGCTGGAAGGCTCCAACGTGGACATCACGTCGGAACTGGTGGGCCTGATGGGTTCACAGCGCAATTACCAGGCCAACTCGAAGGTGATCACCACCGAGAACCAGATGCTGCAGTCGCTGATGCAGGCAATGTAAGGCTGAGCAGACATGGATGCGCTGATCTATACCGCGATGAGCGGTGCCGAGCGGGCCCTGCGGGGCCAGCAGGTACACGCGAACAACCTCGCCAACATGGACACGGGTGGCTTCCGGGCCAACCTGGAACTGGCCACCGCGCAAGCGGCGCCCGGCTACGGCTACGACGACCGCCACATGGCGACGCTGCAGGCCAACGCGATCTCGACCAAGCAGGGCACGCTGCGCCCGACCGGCCGCGAGATGGACGTGGCCATTTCCGGTCCCGGCTACTTCGCGGTCGAAGGACCGACCGGCGAAGCGTACACGCGCGCCGGCGCGATCACGCTGGACCAGGATGGCCTGATGACCGTCAACGGCATGCCGATCCTGGGCGAAGGCGGCCCGATCACGCTGCCGATTCACAGCAAGGTCGAAATCGGCCAGGACGGTACCGTGTCGGTCCAGAGCCCGGGCGGCCGCGGTGAAATGCAGGTGATCGACAAGCTGAAGCTGGTGCGTGCCGAAGGCAGCGAGCTGACCAAGAACGAAGCGGGCCTGATCGTCGCGCGCAACGGCGAGCCCTTGATGACCGATAACACGGTCACCGTGCGCTCCGGCCACCTGGAAGGCTCGAACGTCTCCGCCGTGGAAGAAATGGTGGCCACGATGAGCCTGAACCGCACGTTCGAAGTGCAGATGAAACTGTTCAAGGCCGCGGACGACATGACCCAGGCCGGCAACCGGCTGGTCAGCGGCAACTAAACTTGGCCGACGGTCGCCACGCGGCGGCCCGATATGCATGCGCCGGGGCTGGTCGACGGCCCCGGTGTCTCCCCCGCACAACATCAGCGGCTGCCATGCGACACTATTTTCCAGGCGGCACTAAAGTTGCCCTACGGATTGTCGTAACCGGGTAAAGTTTCCCGGCACACAGAACACACCCAGGAGTATCGAATGAATCCAGCAATGTGGATCAGCAAGACCGGCGTGCAGGCACAGGATGCCAAGCTGCAAGCCATCGCCAACAACCTGGCCAACGCTAACACGGTCGGCTTCAAGAAGGACCGCGTGGTCTTCGAAGACCTGTTCTACTCGGTCGAAGGCCAGCCGGGCGCGCAGCGCGCCGACAACAATACGCTGGCACCGACCGGTGTACAGCTGGGTAACGGTACCCACATGGTCGGCACCCAGAAGGTCTTTACGACGGGCAGCACGCAGATCACCAGCAACCAGTACGACGTGGCCGTGCTCGGCAACGGTTTCCTGCAGGTGCGCCGGCCCAACGGCGAGGCAGGTTTCACCCGTGCCGGCCAGCTGGGCCTCGATGCGAACGGCGTGCTGATCAACGCCCAGGGCCTGCCGCTGGTACCGCAGATCACCGTGCCGGCCAACGCCACGGGGATCACGATCGGCGAGAACGGTACCGTGACGGCGACCATTCCGGGCAATACCCAGCCGACCGAACTGGGCCAGCTGACCCTGACGAGTTTCATCAACCCGGCCGGCCTGCAGGCACTGGGCGAGAACCTATTTGCCGAAACCGCTTCGTCCGGCGCGGCAACCGAAGGCCGCCCGGGCGATGCCCAGTTCGGCAAGCTCAAGCAGGGTGCGCTGGAAGCATCGAACGTCCAGGTGGTCGAGGAAATGGTCGACATGATCGCCGCCCAGCGTACCTACGAAATGAACACGAAGGTGCTGTCGGCAGCCGACAACATGCTGCAGTACCTGGCCCAGGCCGCCCGCTAATGCCATCCACCACCGAGGTTCGAGTCTGATGATCAAAGCGCAACTGTGCGCACTGGCCGCGATGCTGCTGGCCGGTTGCGCCTCCTCCCTTGCCCCGCCTGCCGTGCGTCCCGGTCCGTTCGACGAGCCGCCCCAGGTGACCCGCTCCGCCGCGCCGCGCGGCACCTCCGGCGGCGTGTTCGCCGCCGATGCCGGCCTGTCGCTCACCTCGGACAGCCGCGCCTTCCGCGTCGGCGACGTGGTCACCGTGATCCTGGAAGAAACCACGCAGGCGTCGAAAAGCGCCGGTACCAAGCTGGGCAAGGATTCCGGCATCTCCGTGACGCCCCCTGCCCTGCTCGGCAAGACGTTCCCGAAAGCGGGGATCGACCTGTCGGCCGGCCACTCGTTCCAGGGCGACGCCACCGCCACCCAGCAGAATGCGCTGACCGGCGCGATCACCGTGATCGTGCAGGAAGTGATGCCGAACGGCTTGCTGAAAGTGGCGGGCGAAAAAGGCGTGACGCTGAACCAGGGCGAGGAGTTCCTGCGCCTGCGCGGCTACCTGCGCGCCGCCGATATCGATGCCAACAACCAGGTGTCGTCGCAACGCATCGCCAACGCCCGCATCGCCTACTCGGCGCAAGGCACGCTGGCCGATACCAACCAGCCGGGCTGGCTGCAGCGGTTCTTCCTCGGCCCCCTGATGCCGTTTTGAGGTCATCCATGAAAAAACTGATTGCTTCGTTGCTGGCCGTCGGCGCCCTGGGGCTGGCCGCACTGCCCGTGCAGGCGGCCCAGCCGCTGCGCAACCTGGTGTCGATCGAAGGCGTGCGGGAGAACCCGCTGGTCGGCTACGGGCTGGTGGTGGGCCTGAACGGCAGCGGCGACTCCACCCAGGTGAAATTCGCCAGCCAGTCGGTGGTCAACATGCTCAAGCAATTCGGCGTGAAGATGCCGGACGGTGCCGATGCGAAAAGCAAGAACGTGGCCGCCGTGATGGTGTCCGCGGTCTTCCCGCCCGGCTATCGCCGCGGCCAGCCGATCGACATCACCGTCTCGTCGCTGGGCGATGCGAAGTCGCTGCGCGGCGGTTCGTTGCTGCTGACCCCGCTTCGCGCGGCCGACAATGAAGTCTACGCGCTGGCCCAGGGTAATGTCGTGGTCGGCGGCCTGGCCGCCGCCGGCAAGAGCGGTTCGTCGGTCACCGTCAACACCCCGACCGCCGGGCGCATCCCCAACGGCGCGATGATCGAGCGGGAAATCGCCACCGATTTTTCCACCAACGGCAGCGTGCGCCTGTCGCTGAAACGCCCCAGCTTCGAGACCGCCACCAATATCGTCGAGTCGATCAACAAGCGCTTCGGCGGCATCGCCAGCACCGAGGATGCCACCAGCGTCGCCGTCGTGGCACCGGAAAACCCGACCCAGCGCGTGGCCTTCATGGCCAAGCTGGAGGCGCTGGCGATCGAAGCCGGCCAGGAAAATCCGAAAGTGGTCTTCAATTCGCGCACCGGCACGGTGGTGATCGCCGACGGCCTGCGCGTAAAGGCTGCCGCCATCACGCATGGCTCGCTGAAGGTGGTGATCTCGGAAAGTTCCAAGGTCAGCCAGCCGAACCCGCTTGCCGGCGGCCAGACCGCCGTCACGCCGCAGTCGAACGTGTCGGTGGACCAGGGCGGCCGCCCGATGTTCCAGTGGCCGCCGGGCGCCAAGCTGCAGACCATCGTCGATACGGTCAACAGCCTGGGCGCGACGCCGGACGACATCATGGCGATCCTGCAGGCGCTGGACCAGGCCGGTGCGATCGAAGGCGAACTGGTGGTGATCTGATGGACCCGCGCCTGACTTCGGCCACGCCGGCGGGCGGTGCGCTCGGCCTCGACAAGGCGAGCTCGGCACTGCCGCAGGCCGTGGCGCCGAACGCCCCCGACTTTGCGGCAGCCGGATCGCCGGACAGTGCCTACAAGAAAAAAGCCAGCGAAGCCGCCGTCAAGTTCGAGGCTTTCTTCATCGGCCACATGCTCAAGCAGATGCGCAGCTCGACGAAGGAGCTGGCGGGCGACGACAGCATCTACAAGGACTCCATCAACAGCGACATGCTGGACATGGCCGACAACCTGGTGGCCGACCAGATGGCAAACCAGCGAGCGTTCGGCATTGCCGATGCGATCCTGCGCCAGCTGCTGCCGGCGGCGCCGGCACCGCTCACCCAGCCGGCCCCTGCCCCGGCCAGCCCCTCAGCGCAGAATATTTCCACGAAGTCTTAATCTCGGGCAAGTTTGTGTCGCCTTGCTGAATTAAGAGAATGTAAATCTCCGCCAGCCCACGCTGCATGCTCTCGCTGGCGGACGCACTTCAACCGGATCCGTCCATGACCATCATCAACAACGCATTGTCGGGCGCCGTGGCTGCGCAAGCCGCGCTGAACGCGACCAGCCAGAACGTGGCCAACCTGCAGACCAAGGGCTATACGCGCCAGGGCGTGCTGCTGGCCGCCGTGGCCCCCGGCTTCGGCACGCGGCAGGCCGGCAACGGCGTCGAAGTCAGCGCGCTGCTGCGTATCTCGGACTCCTACAAGACCCAGCAGCTGTGGCGCGCCAACGCCGAGCTGGGCCGCTATACGACGCAACAGCCCTACCTGACCCAGCTGGAACAGGTCATGGGCGACGACAAGTCGAGCCTGTCGTATGCGGTCGACAACTATTTCAAGGCGCTCAATGCCGTCGGCGAGGAACCCACGTCGGTACCGCTGCGCGGACAGGTCGTCGCGCAGGCTGGCGCGCTAGCGGAAAGCTTCAACAGCATCTACCAGGTGACGCGCAACCAGCAGCTTTCCGTGCAGCAGCAGCGCGACGCGGTCCTGCCAAAATTTAATACGCTGACGCAGAACATCGCCGCGCTCAATACGCGCATCGTGGCGGCCGGCGCCACCGGCACCAACGTGTCCGCGCTGATCGACGAGCGCGACATGGCCATCGACAGCCTGTCGCAACTGGCCGCGGTCGAAGTGCTGGAACAGCCGGACGGCAGCCGCGCGGTTTCGCTGAAATCGGGCCAGCCGCTGGTGGTCGGCAACCAGGCCGCCACGCTGGGCATCGATACCACGGGCGGCACGCCGCAGATGCAGGTGACGTTTGCCCGCTCCGTGTACGGGGTCGACGATACCGCGATGGGCGGCCAGCTGGGCGGCCTGGGCACGTTCGAGAAGAACGTGCTGGATCCGCTGCAGGCATCGATCGTGTCGATGGCCACCCAGCTGGCCACGAAGATCAACGCGCAGCTGGCGCAAGGGCAGGACGGCGCCGGCAATCCGGGCAAGCCGATGTTCGAGGTCAGCGGTGGCGGCGCCGTCGGCATCCTGTCGGTCACCCAGGACTACAGCGCCAGCGACCTGGCACTGTCGGCGGACGGCACGCCGGGCGATTCCGGCAACCTGCTGCTGCTGGTCGACATCAAGAACCAGACCATCGACCTGCCGTCAGTCGGCACCGTGATCCTCGGCGACGCCGACACGCAACTGGTGGGCAGCTTGGGCATCGACAGCCAGCAGAACAAGTCGCTGCTCAATACCGCCACGACGATCCGCCAGCAGGCGGAGGACGACTGGGCGTCGACGTCCGGCGTCAACCGCGACGAGGAAGCCATGAACCTCGTCGAATTCCAGAACATGTACCAGGCCAACATGAAAGTCATCGCGGTGGCGAACTCGCTGTTCGACGCCACGCTGTCGATGTTCGGCTGAAAGAGGTAAAACGATGCGTATCGCCACCACCCAGTTCCACGCCACGATGAACCGCTCGCTCGAGCTGAACCAGACGTCGGTCTCGCGCCTGACCCAGCAGATGGCCTCCGGCAAGTCCGTGATGCTGCCGTCCGACGACCCGGTCACCGGTGTGCGCATGTCGCGCCTGGCGCGCGAGGAAGCCATCATCGACCAGTACCGCGAGAACATCGGCGCAGTCCAGATCCGGCTGTCGAAGAACGAAAGCTACCTGACCGGCATGGTCGGCGACCTGGCCGAGGCCCATGACCTGCTGGTCTGGGCGGCCGACGGCAGCAACACCCCGGACGACCTGAAATCGATGGTCGACAGCCTGGTGTCGCTGCGCGACAGCCTGCTGTACACGGCCAACACGCGCGACCAGGAAGGCAAGTACCTGTTTTCCGGCACGCTGACCAACACGGCGCCGATCGCCTTCGACGGCACCGCGTACAGCTATGCCGGCAACGAGGGCGAACAGAAAGTCGTCGTCGGCAATGGCATCACGCAGCCCGTCAACGTCAACCTCGGCGGCCTGGACGCACTGCTGAACAAGATGAACGAAGCCATCGAGGGGTTGAGGAACAATACCGATGGGTCTTCCGAGGAAACACTGAAGACGCTGATCGGCGACACGATGACGGCGGTGGCGTCGACGCAGGACCAATTGGCCGGCAAGATCGCCAAGCTGGGCGGTGCGCAAAACGTGCTGGGCACGCTCGACACCAACCATGCCAACGTCAGCCTGTCGAACAAGACCGCGTTTACCGAACTGGGACAGCTCGATTACGGTGTCGCGGCCAGCGAGCTGTCAGGCTACAATATGGCACTGCAAGCGACGTATCAGTCCTATTCCAAGATCAGCAATTTGTCGCTTTTTAATGTACTTTAATTGATCTAAAACAACGCAATGCAAATCGTACAGCGCTCCAGCACTGCCGGAATCAGCAAGGAATCGTCGGGCTCGGCGACCTCGCTGGACACGGCCGGCCTGGCAGGCGCTGCCCAGGGAAAAACGTCGGCCCATGGTCCGGCGCCGGGAGCGTCGGCCACGCCCCCCACCCAGGCCGCGCCCTTGCGGCGCGGACTGAGCAACTGGGACCAGCCCCTGCAGAACGATATTTCCAGCGCCCAGCAGGCGGTGGATTTCCTCGAACAAAGCGCCGCGCAACTGCGCGCGCTGAAAACCGATCTCTCCACGAAGCTGGCCGCGCGCCAGATGCGTGACGGGCAACTCGAACAACAGGTGCGGCAATTCGCCGATACCTGGCGCAACCGCCGCGAAGCGTCGGGCGGCTCGCTGGACGCACGGCTCAACTTCAGCGGCGCGGAACCGTCCAGCCAGCGCTTCACGGTACGCGGCATGTCGCTGGGCAACCTGCGCAATGGTGCGCGCGAAACGCTGGCCGTGGCGATCGGCGGCGGCGCGCAGGGGCTGCGCTCGGTGCACCTGTCGCCCGGCCTGTCGGACGAGGAAATCGTTTCCCGCTTCGACCAGGCGCTGGGCCCCATCGGCGTGCGGGTGTCCTCGAACGAGGATGGCGAGCTGGTATTTTCCACCAGCGAGAACAGCTGGCCGGCGCTACGCGATTCGATCGCCGTGCAGGGCAGCGGCATCCGCTTCCCGACCGGGCAACTGAACCGCCTGAAGGCCGAGGCCGAAGCACCCGCGGTAGCGCCGGACAACTGGGACACCACCGACATCGAATCGATGCGCGATACGCTGCAGCAGGTAATGCAGGCGCTGTCGCACGTGGAAGCCGCGCTGGGCAAGGTCCGCAACGAGCTGAACACGGCGACCCAGCGCGCGCAGAGCGCCATGCCGGACATCGAAGTGGCCGGCGTCGACGACCTGGCGACGCGCTTTTCCACGATCGCCAACGAGCCGGGCTACCAGTCGCTGCTGGCGCTGACCTCGGCGCTGGTGGGAATCAACCGGGACCGGGTAGTTTCGCTGCTGAGCTTGCGCTAGGAAGCGCGAGCGTTCCCCGCCGTGCCAGGGCCAGCAATTCATCCGCCGGCACTGGCCGCGCAAACACATAGCCCTGCGCCAGGTCGCAGCCGGCGGCTTTCAGCAGCGCCAGCTGCGCTTCCGTTTCGACCCCTTCCGCCACCACCTCCAGCCCCAGCTTGTGGGCCAGCAGGATGATGGCTTCGCACATCGCCAGGTTGCCGGAATCGCCGGCCAGCCCGCCGACGAAACTGCGGTCGATCTTCAGGTAGTCGATGTCGAACTGCTGCAGCTGGGCCAGCGCCGAGTGGCCGGTGCCGAAGTCGTCCAGCGCCACCTGCATGCCCAGCGCATGGAGCCGGCCAAGGCGTTCGAAGACATGCCCGGCCGGCTCGTTCAGGATGTCTTCCGACACGTCGGCGACCAGGCTGCGCGGCGGCAGGTGCAGGCTTTCCACATAGCCAAGCCAGCCGTGCGCCTCGTCGCGCAACTGGGCCGACGTCACATTGACGGTGACCTGGAACGGCCGGCCGATCGCGCGCTGCCAGGCCAGCACCTGGTCGGCGGCCTGGCGGAAGGCCCGGTCACCGATCTCGAGCAGCACGCCGGACGATTCGGCACCGGCAATGAAATCAGCCGGATTGAGCAGGCCCCGCTCCGGGTGGCGCCAGCGCAGCAGTGCTTCGGCACGCTCGATGACGCCCGTCTTCAAATTGACGATCGGCTGGTAGTGCAATTCGAATTCGTCGTTCGCCGCGGCGCGGCGCAGGTCCAGCGCCAGCCTGGCGCGCTGCTGGGCGGCCGACTGCATGTCGTCCGTGAAGTAGGTGTACCGGTTGCGGCCGCTGTTCTTGGCCGCATACATTGCCTGGTCGGCATGGCGCAGCAATTCTTCGGCGTCGGCGGCATCCGATGGATACAGTGCGATGCCGACACTGCCGGAAATATTCCCCTGTTCGCCGCCGGCCAGTTCGAACGGCCGCTGCAGCACCGCGACGATGTCCTGCGCCACCCGCTCGGCATCCTGCACGTGGCCGAGCCCGGGCAGGATCGCCACGAACTCGTCGCCGCCGATGCGGGCCAGCGTATCGGTGGCGCGCATGCACGCGCCCAGCCGAGCGGCGGCCTGGACCAGCAGCGCATCGCCCTGCTGGTGGCCGTGGCGGTCGTTGATCTGCTTGAACTGGTCGAGATCGATGAACAGCAGCGCCAGGAAGCCACGTTCGCGGCGCGCCTTCTTCATTTCCTGGTGCAGCCGCTCCTGGAACATATTGCGGTTCGGCAGCCCTGTCAGCGCATCGAAATTGGCCTGCTGCCAGGCCAGCTCCGCCGATTCGCGGTGTTCGGTGATGTCGGAAACCAGCGCCAGCGCACCAAGGAAACCGCCGTCGGCATCGAACAGGGCATTGGCGGTCAGGTGCACCCACAGGGCGCTGCCATCGCTGCGCATGAACTTCAGCTCGTGCCGCCCCGGCATGCCTTCCTGCTGGCGCACGATGTTGCGCTCGAGCAGCGAGCGGCCCTCGGCGTCGAGGAACGACATCAGCGGCCGCCCGGCCATCGCTTCGACGGGATACCCCAGCATCTCGGCCATGCGCGGGTTGGCGAAACTGGTGCGCGCGGCGGCGTCGAATTCCCAGATGCCTTCGCGGGCGGTCTGCACGATGCGGCGGAAGCGCTCCTCGCTCTGTTCGAGTGCGGCGAGGCGCCCTGCCGCAGGCTCCACGGTCAGGTGCAGCGCGCCGGCCGCCGCACAGCCGAGCAGCGTGACGGGCACGCCCCGGTCGCCACGGTCGCGCTGCAATTGCACGCCGCAGCGCACCGGCTCCCGGCTGGCCAGCGCACGCGCGACGAAAGCGTCGAAATCCACGAGGAAGCGCTGCGCGACGTAGCTGCGGAAGCATGCCCGCCCGGCGCTGGCGCGCTCGATGCCGAGCAGGCCGGCGCCGGCAAGATTGGCCTGCAGGATCGTCGCGTCTTCCGCCAGCAGGAACACCCCGACCGGGGCCAGCAGGTAGAGCTCGTCGAAGCGCTCGCGCCCGCCGCTTGCGGGCGCCTGCATCAGGCCGCTGCCGCCGAGCGCGGCCAGCAGTCCCTCATGGGACAACCCGGACAACTCGGACAGCTCGGACAGCTCGGACAACTCGGCAAGCACGCCGGGCGGCAGGCCGCCGGACGGCGGGAGCGATGGCATCGATTCGGGCGCGGGCATCGGGCTGTCCATGAGCTTATCCCTATCAGGTAATCCCTCAGAGTTGATCCCTGAGAGTTGATCCCTGGGAGTTGATCCCTGGGAGTTGATCCCTGGGGATTGATCCCTAGCTTGGTGAAATCCCCGTAACTGGCGGCCGGGCTGAGAATCAGACTAGCATGGACGATTCGGCAAGTCGAGTAGGCGCCGCACCCGCGCGCACGGTGGCGTTGCGGGTCAGGACCAGCGCCGGCGGCCGAAGTTGTGGCCGACCACGAGCGTGGTACTGGCGACCAGTGTCGACAGGCCGAGGATCAGCTGCACCAGCTTGTCGTCCGCCAGTATCCACATCGAGCCTTTCGGCGGCTCCGCCCCGGATACCGCGGCGATCAGTGGCGCCACCCACTCGGCGTCCGGCGTAATATCGAGAACGACGGCGTCATCGGAAGTCTGCATGAAGATGTCGCCTCCGGCGGCCAGTGTGAAGCACACGCCATAGCCGGTCTCGTTCTTGCCGACATGCTCCTGCAACGCCAGGTCATGCTCGGCGATCCACAGTTCGGCATCGGCGGGGGTTTCCAGTGCCGTCCACGGCACGGGGCGGAAACGTGGTTGCGCCCCTTCGTCATTTTCGTGCTGCATGGGTCTCTGCTGTTCGTGTTTGCGACGTGTTCGCGAATGGTGACAGGTAATCGATTCGGCCCGCAGTGTAACCGAAGAACAGGAGAAAACATGAAATACAAACGCTATGTATCGGAATTCGAGCAATTCCTGAATCAGTACAAGGAAGAGCACCCCAACGTGGAAGCGGAACAGCGCCGCGGCTGGAAGATCTGGTGGGATCACCGGCAGGACCTGGACGAACTGGACCGGCAGCGGCAGGATTCGGTGGAGACCAAGCCGTATTATTACGGCTGAGTCTTAGGGCTGAGTCCTAGGGCTGAGTCTTGGGGCTGAGCCTTGCGCCTGATTCTTGCGCCTGATTCTTGCGGCGTATTCCAGCTGATCGCAGTGGACCGCCGTTCGATAGCGGTGCATTGCGGTTGAGCGATCTGCCGGTGCGGGGCGGGCGCTCCGCGCTCGGGTGCCCCGGCCCGACCTTGCAAGGCCGGGCCGTGCTTACCCCTTCCAGGTACGCTTCAGGCCCGTGTCGGCATGGATCCAGCCGCCGCGCGGGCCGCTGCGGTAGTAGAAGCCGACGCCGCCCTG
The DNA here is from genome assembly GCF_014192225.1 of Pseudoduganella umbonata. Classification (GTDB taxonomy): domain Bacteria; phylum Pseudomonadota; class Gammaproteobacteria; order Burkholderiales; family Burkholderiaceae_D; genus Rugamonas; species Rugamonas umbonata. Next base: position 570,864 of record NZ_JACHXS010000003.1, read on the forward strand.
CCGGAAGCTCTTGATCAGGCCACCCACGACTTCCTCGTTCAGGTTCGCGATCCGGATATCGGCCGCCTTGCCTTCCAGGTGCAGCGATTGCCGCGCGGCAGGAATGCCCTGCTCGCGCAGCCGCTGGTTCGAAGCGGGAGTACGGTAGCCGGACAGGATCTCGACCGGGCTCTCGATGCCATAGCGCGCGACGAACGCCTGCGCGCCCCACAGCGTTTCCAGCAGCTTCGGGTCCATCGGCGCGGTGGCCTTGCCGTTCACGTCGCGCAGCAGGTGGCACAGCTGCTGGTACGCCGAATCGATCAGTTCGCCATCTTTCCAGTACAGCACCGACGCCTTTTCTCCGCTTTGCGGCCGGGTCACGGTAAGCGTGCGAGGCTTGATCCAGAATTCCAGGTCGAGTGCCTGGGCATCGAAGATATCGGGCGGCGGCTCCAGGGCCTGCGCGCGCGCCGGCGCCAGGCCCACCAGCGGGGCTCCGATGAAGCTGGCGGCGGCTGCCCCCAGTGTCTTGTGTAGAAAATGTCTGCGCGTTGCCATAGCTATCCCATTGGTGCAGTGAAGCGGATGCGAGCGTAACTATAGCCGATGGCGAGCGGAGTTGAGAAAGCTCTTTAACTGTGTGGCGTAAATTGTATCATTCGCGGCTCATCATTTAAGCCCCGCTTAATTCACCGGGACAGTGCGCAGGGTCCTTTTGCGGCCTGCCGCTGCGCGCCTTCCCGCCGGCGCCACCGCATCAGGCGGCCGCCTGCACCAGCGTGGCCGGCAGCACGGCGCGCGGCATGTCCAGTGCATGCCCCTGCGCCAAAGGTTGCACGCCAGCCAGTTCCGCGATGCCGTTCAGCGCCGCCAGCGCGGCGGCGCCCTCCGCGTGGTGGAACAGGACGCGCGTATTGCGCGCGGCCGCAGCCGACAGCAGGCGCGCCATGCCTTCCCAGTCGCGCGCGATGCGGGCGTCGCAGCGGATCACGTCCGGCCGCACGCGTTCCAGCAGCGCCAGTCCTTCCTGCGGACTGCCGGCCTGCACGGCGAAGCGGAAACCGTTGCGGCGGTAATTGTCCGCCACATAACCGAGCAGCCAGCCCTGCTGCGGCGTCGTTGCCGGCAATTGCAGCACGATGCGCGCCAGCGGCAATCCCAGCGCATCGAGGATGCGGCGGAAGGCGTGGCCATGGTTGCTGCTGACGGCGGACAGCAGCCTGCCATGCACGTTGAGGTGCAGGTCGAGCCGCTCGCAGTCGGGCTGGCGGAAGAAATTGATCGCGTGCAGCATGCGGCACAGGCGGTCGAGCTCGACGGATTCATCGTCGCTGGCCGCGTTCTCGAGCAGGCGCCACAGCGACAACCCCTCATCTTCCGCCGACATGCCACGGGCCAGCCCTTCGCAGGCGACCGCCGTGCCGCTGTCGAGCTCGCGCACCGGATGGAACACGCTGGTCATCGTGCAGTTGAAGAAGCGTCCGTGCGCGCGGCCGGCAACGTCGAGCCACAGCGACGATGGCGATCTGGCCACTTCGGCGGGATCGGCCAGCCGGGCCAGGTACTGTTGGAGGATGGGGAAACTCATTGCAGCCTTTCTGAAGCAGATGCGGTGCGACAAGGCTAAGGCGCGGCAGGTAATTTCAAAACGAATCGTTTTGCGATTTGTTATTCGGCCCGTGCATATCGCCGACGCACCGCCACAACAGTAGTGCAAGAAAAACGGCCACTGGCGGTAGATTTCTTTAAAGCACCACGATCACACATAAGCATATTGGAAAAGATTCGTTTCGACCCGAAGCGTACGCGGGTATCTTGAACTCAACTTCAATGATTTATCGATGCCACCATGTGCCAGCTCCTCGGATTGAACAGCAGCGTACCCGCCGGACTCGGACCGTTCTTCGACGTTTTCGCCGAACGGGGCGGCCGCACCGACGAGCACAAGGATGGCTGGGGCATCGCCTTCCACAGCGGCAAGCGCTGCCGGCTGTACACGGATCACCGTGCCGCGATCGATTCGCCGCTGGCGGCGCGCGTGCGCCGTGGTGCGCTGCGCGCCCGCAACATCCTGGCGCATATCCGCAAGGCCACGCAGGGCCGCATCGCGATCGAGAACGTGCATCCGTTCGCCCGCCAGCTGTGGGGCCGCACCTGGTGCTTCGCCCATAACGGCGACCTGAAGGAGTTCGCGCCGGCGCCCGGCCGGTTCGTGCCGCAGGGCGACACCGACAGCGAGGCGGCGTTCTGCCTGTTGCTGTCGCGCCTGGCGGCCCGCTTCCCCGATGGCGAACCGGCACCCGACGTGCTGCGCGACGCGCTGGCCGACGTGGCGGCCGGGATCGCCGCGCACGGCACGTTCAACTTCATCCTATCGAATGGCGAGACACTGTTCGCGCACTGCTCCACGCACCTGCACTACCGGCTGGACGAAGGCCGCGCGATGATCGCCACGCAGCCGGTCGACAGCCGGGACGGCTGGGTTCCCTTTGCGGCGGGCGAGTTGAAAGCCTTCGGTAGCGGCACGCTGCATCCCTGATCCTGCAGCGGCACGCTGCATCCCTGATCCTGCAGCGGCACGCTGCATCCCTGAACCGCCGCGTCCGGCGCCCGCTATAATCGGGCGCCATGGACGACCACCAGACCACCTCCAGCCGCACCGACCGGATCAGCCATGGCGCCACCGCCGGCCACAACGAAGATCACGTGGCCATTTTCCATTCGACCGCGTACACCGACCTGGTCGTGCTGGATGGCGCCACGTCCGTTGCCGACCGCGATTACGTCGATGAAGCCGGCGACGTCGTCTGGTTCGTGCACGCTTTCGCCGCCGCGCTCGGGCCGGCGATCGCGGCAGGGCTCGACCAGCATGCCGCAACGCACGCGGCCATCGACACGGTGCGCAGCGGGTACTTCGTCCGCGCGAACGGCGCCGAAATCCCTCCCCATGCGTGGCCGATCGCCGCCCTGACGTGGATCCGCGCCACGCGCGACGGCATGCTGCACCTCTACTGCCTGGGCGACTGCGTCACGCTGATGCAATCGCCGGGCGGCGGCGTGGCCGATCTCGATCCTTATGTCAATCCACAGGAAGCCGTGCTCCAGGCGGAAATCGCGAAGCTGCGCGCCGCCGGCCTCGACGATCCAGCCAGCCGCCATGCCCGACTGCTGCCGATGCTGCGTGCCCGCCGGGAATTCCAGAACGGCAGCCCGCGGCCGTCGATCCTGTGCCTGCGGCCGGACGGCGCGTTTGCCGCGCGGCGCCGCGTGGTGCCGGCGCCGGCTGGCGCCGTGCTGCTGGCCATGACGGACGGCTTCTACAGGCTGGTGGACCCGTACGGACTATGCACGCCGGCATCGCTGCTGGCCTTGTGCGAGGAAGGGGGACTGGAAACGGCGCTGGGAACCTTGCGCGCGCACGAGGCGGGGATGGCGGCCGGACTGTCCGTCAAGCGCGCCGACGATGCATCGGCCGTCCTGTGGCGGGCTTGAGCGGGGACCCGGCAAGGCACCCGCCAGGGCATCAGGCGGAGTTGCAGTTGCAAAAGCGCTTGCGCGCATCGGGCTGCGCGCCCTGGGCCAGCGGTTTCCAGAACAGGATCGTTTCGACACCATACGGCGAGCGCACGTTGCCGTCGCGCCGGTAGCCGCTGGCCTCGAAGAAGCGCTCGGCGGTCGCCGTGCTGTGCAGGTACAGCGCCTTCATGCCCGACGCCAGCGCACGCTCTTCCATGTGCCGCAGCAGCGCGCTGCCGGCGCCCTGCCGCTGCGCTTCCGGCAACAGGTAGCACAGTGCCAGCTTGCCCGCCCCGGTCAGCAGCGACACGCCGACGATGGCGCCGTCGTGCACCGCGACCAGCGAATAATTGGTGGGCGATTCGAACCACGACGCCACCATGCCCGGATGCTTGTTGCCGAGCCAGGCCGCGAGGATGTCCGGATCGTTGCGATGGTCGAGCACACAGCATTCGGCAATCGAGCGGCGCAGCACCTGGCAGACGGCAGCGGCATCGGGAGGGGCGGCGGGACGGATCTCGAAACTCATGGAAAGTCGGCAAAAACAGCGCAATGCGGTTGGCTCATTAGGCGGACTATACACCAGTCAGCCGGAAGCCGCCGGCAGCAGGCGCGCGCGCCGGATCTAAGCAAATTACGAAAATATAGTTTCCGTCCGGCCGTGATTTGACGGACCATGCATATCTGTTTTCTTACACGAGACCACCATGCCAAATAAAAAAATCGCATTTAGCGCCGTCTTCAGCAACACCCGCCGGCTGCTGCTGGCCGGCGTTGCCGCTTCCGCCATGGCCGTCGCGCCGGCCCACGCGGCCGACGTGACGCTGCTGAACGTGTCGTACGACGTGGCGCGCGAACTGTACAAGGACATCAACCCCGTCTTCGAAGCGCAGTACGCGAAGCAGTCGGGCAAGAGCATCGAAGTGAAGCAGTCGCACGGCGGCTCGTCGAAACAGGCGCGCTCGGTGGCCGACGGCCTCGAGGCCTCGGTCGTGACGATGAACCAGGCCAACGACATCGACATGCTGGCCGACCGCGGCCTGGTCGTGCAGGACTGGGCCAAGCGCTTCCCGAACAATGCGGCGCCGATGTATTCGACGATGGTGTACCTGGTCCGCAAGGGCAATCCGAAAGGCATCAAGGATTGGGCCGACCTGGCCAAGCCGGGCGTCAAGGTGGTGATTCCGAATCCGAAGACTGCCGGCAACGGCCGCTACACCTACCTGGCCGCCTGGGGCTCGGTGCTGCAGAACGGCGGCAAGGATGCGCAGGCGCGCGACCTGGTGACGAAGATCTTCCGCAACGTGCCGGTGCTGGACGGCGGCGGCCGCGCGGCCACCACCACGTTCACGCAGCGCCAGATCGGCGACGTGCTGGTGACCTTCGAAAATGAAGTCAACCTGGTGCGCGCCGAAATGGGCAGCGACTTCGACATCGTCTACCCTTCCGTGTCGATCCTGGCCGAGTCGCCGGTCGCGGTGGTCGACAAGGTGGTCGACAAGCGCGGCATCCGCAAGGAAGCAACCGCCTACCTGAACTTCCTGTACTCGGAAGCGGGCCAGGAAATCATCGCCAAGCACTACCTGCGTCCCCGTTCGGCCGCGGTGCTGAAGAAGTATTCGGCACAGTTCAAGCCGATCAAGCTGTTCACCGTGGACGAGGTATTCGGCGGCTGGCGCGCGGCACAGAAGCGCCACTTCGACGATGGCGGCGAGTTCGACAAGATCTACGGCAGCAAGTAAAGAGAGCAAGAAGGCAAGCGGAGCCACGGAAGAGCAAGCCGGCGGTCGACGCCGGGTATTCCGCGGTATGCCGCTCGACAATGCAATGGGACCCTGCGGGGTCCCATTGTTATTTTGGCCATGATTCGCGCACGGGATCATAGCCTACCTTGTCAATTGGTCACGTAATTGTAACGATTCGTCCCGCACGGCTGACATGGTCTGGACTGGGCCGCCATGCGCGTGCTATCTTTCGGCCTCCTGGACATTGCTCCAGAGCATTGCTCCGCCCATTCTCCACGAACAATAATGATCAAGAAACTCGCAGCCGCCCTGCTGCTGTCCGCCTCCGCAGCCGCGCTTGCCGTGCCGCTCGGTTCGCAATCCGTGCTCGTCGTCGACGATGCCGGCAACGTCATCGTTGAAAAGAATGCCGATACGGTCGTGCCGATCGCCTCGCTGACCAAGCTGATGACCGCGATGGTCGTCCTCGATTCCAAGCTGGACATGGAAGAGCAGATCAGCATCGACCGGCAGGACATCGACACGCTCAAGCACAGCACCTCGCGCGTGCCGGTCGGCGCCACGCTGTCCCGCGCGGACGTCCTGCACCTGGCCCTGATGTCCTCCGATAACCGTGCCGCCGCATCGCTGGCCCGTACCTTCCCCGGCGGCCCGACCGCGTTCAAGGCCGCCGTCAACGCCAAGATCCGCGCGCTGGGCATGACGCGCACGCGCATCGACGAACCCACCGGCCTGTCGCCGAACAACATGTCGACCGCCGGAGACCTAGTCAAGATGGCCGCCGCCGCGGCGCGCTATCCGACCATCGCCAGCATGACGACCGACAAGAGCGACATCATGCAGATCAAGGGCCGCCAGGTCGAATACCACAACACCAACCGCCTGGTCGGCGCGAAAGGCTGGGACATCGGCCTGTCGAAAACCGGCTACACGGAAGAAGCGGGCCGCTGCCTGATCATGCGCATCAAGGCCGCGGGCAAGAACGCCACGATGGTGCTGCTGAACGCCAGCGGCTCCTCGGCGCGCATCGCGGACGCGCTGAACATCCGCCGCCTGATCACCGGCAACGACGAACCGCGCGTGATGAAGGCATCGACCAAGATGCGCAAGGCCGCCAAGAGCAGCGTGCGCAAGAAGGCCGTCGCCAGCAAGAAGAAAAAGAAACCGGTGCGGCGCCGGGCGTCGTGACCGCCATGCAGTGAACCGACAAAGCCGGCCTCGCGCCGGCTTTTTTGCGTGGCGCTGTCACCCGAGCACGTGGGTGAGCTGAACCATTCGCCGCGATCGCTGTCTCATCTTTATTGACGATGGAGGCGGCGATGCATGACGGCGTTTTTAGCAGCTTGCTGGAACGATTGCGCGGGCAACTCGACGGGTTCTCCAGCGCCCAACTGGCGACATTGCGTGCCCTGTTCGAGTCGGCCTCGTCATTGACGACTTGCCTTGAACTGATCGAAAAGTTCGGCCGCCCCTGCGATCGTTGTCCGCATTGCACGGCTATCCGCATCCATCGTCACGGCAGCTCTGGCGGCCTGCAACGTTACCGCTGCGTGATGTGCCGCCGCACCTTCAATGCGTTGACCGGCACACCGTTCGCTTTCCTGCGCCTGCGCGGCAAATGGCTGCCGTTCCTGCAGGCTGTGCTGGATTCCCGCACCGTCCGGAGCGCCGCCGAAAACATCGGCATCCACCGCAACACCAGCTTTCGCTGGCGCCATCGTTTCATGGGCGCAGCACGGCACGACCGGCCACCCCGGCTGCAAGGCATTGTCGAGGCGGACGAAACCTATCTGCTCGAATCGCAAAAAGGCAGCCGGCACCTGGACCGGCCGGCGCGCCGGCGTGGCGGCAAGGCCAGTCGGCGCGGCATCTCCAAGGAACTCGACTGCATCCTCGTGGCACGCGACCGGGACGGGAAAACGCGGGATTTCGTCTGCGGCCGAGGCCCGGTCACGGCGCGGCAGCTAGCGTTCCACCTGTCACCGATACTGGCCGCCGATGTCTTGCTGGTGTCGGACAGCGCTGCCGCTTACCGAACGTTCACACGCCAAGCCGGCATCCTGCACGAAGCAGTCAACCTGAGGGCAGGCGTGCGCGCCCGGGGTGCCATCCACCTGCAGCACGTGAATGGCTATCACAGCCGCTTCCATGGCTGGCTGTCGCGGTTCAATGGCGTGGCGAGCAAATACCTGCCGAACTACCTGGGCTGGCGCCATGGTCTCGACGGGCAACGCTGGCTGGCTCCAGCAGACTGCCTGATTGCCGCGCTACGCGGCAATGGCTTCGTTTCTTGATGACCTGGCGAAACTTCCACAGGTCCGGGTAACAGCGCCTTTTGCATCCTGCATGCAGCCTGTCTTGCATCCTGCCTTGCGTTTCGCCACCCCTGCCGGGGTCATCAAGCGGTCACGCGTGCATCCTAGAATGCCCGCTCTCATTAACCCTTGTCTGACCATATCAAAACGCATGAGCAAAATCTCCCGCCCGCCCGAACCTGAAGACTTCGGCACCAACCAGTCCGGCAATCCGTATTTCGGCGACATCGTCCAGGCCAGGCTGTCGCGCCGCGCCATCCTGACCGGCGGCCTCAGCACGGTTGCCCTGGCACTGTTCGGCTGCGGCGGCAGCGACGATCCGGCCCCCGCCACGACGGCCCCGGCCACGCCGGCCCCCGCCACCCCTGCACTGCCGGCCAACACGCTGAACTTCGAGAGCGTCAGGCGCACGCCGATGATGGCCGGCGACGACCTGGTCGTGCCGCCCGGCTACCGCTGGACGGCGGTGACGAAACAGGGCGACCCGATCGGCAGCAGGCTCGGCGCACCGGCCTTCCGCACCAGTGCGGCGCGGCGCTTCGACACCACGGGCGCCGAAGCGGAACTGCAGTTCGGCGACAACCACGACGGCATGGCCTACTTTCCGCTGCCCTACGGCTCGAAAAGCAGCGACCGCGGCCTGCTGGCGATCAACCACGAGGCGGCGCGCGCCAACGTCATCAGCGGTTTCCGCTTCACCGGCGTGAACGCCACGACCGACCCGGCCACGCTGGACCCGGCCGGCGAGACGGCGATGAATCCCGACGTGGTGCGCAAGCAGAAGGCCTACCACGGCGTTTCCGTGGCCGAGGTCTACCGCGACGCCGCCGGCCAGTGGCAGGTACAGCGCGATTCGGCCTACGCCCGCAAGGTGCACGCCGACACGTGGATCGCCATCGGCGGCCCGGCACGGGGCCATGCCGCGCTGCGCACGGGCGGCGACCCTGCCGGCGAACAGGTTCGCGGCACGCTGGGCAATTGCGGCAGCGGCGCCACCCCGTGGGGCACCTACCTCACCTGCGAAGAGGACTGCCACAAGAATTACTTCGCCACGCGCGAACTGCCGGCCGACGATCCGCGCTTCCAGGACCCCAAATGGGCGCGCTACAACATCGTCGGGGGCTATGTGCGCGACTACACCTGGCACTTCGTCGACAAGCGCTTCGACCTGGCCGCGGAACCGAACGAAACCAACCGCTTCGGCTGGGTCGTCGAGATCGATCCGTACGATCCCACGTGGCAGCCGGTCAAGCGCACCGCGCTGGGCCGCTTCGCGCACGAGAACGTGGCGCACCTGGTGAATGCCGACAAGCGCGTGGCCTTCTACATGGGCGACGACCAGGGCTTCGACTATATCTACAAGTTCGTGACCGCGAAGGCGATGGACCCGGACAACCGCACCGCCAACCGCGGCCTGCTCGATGACGGCACGCTGTACGTGGCGAAGTTCGGCGAGGATGGCAGCGGCGAATGGCTGCCGCTGGTGCATGGCCAGAACGGCCTGACCGCGGAAAACGGCTTCGCCGACCAGGCCTCGGTGCTGATCTGGGCGCGCCTGGCGGCCGACAAGGTCGGCGCCACGCAGATGGACCGGCCGGAATGGCTCGCCTCCGATGCAAGCAGCGGCTGGGTCTATGCCACGCTGTCGAACAACACCAGCCGCGGCAGCGCGACCGCGCCGGGCAACACCACGGCCTCGCCGCGCGCCGCGCAGCCGAGAAACGCGATGAACCCGCGCGACAAGAACCTGCATGGCCACATCATCCGCATGCGCGACGCCGGCGGCAACGTGGCCGGCACCCGTTTCAGCTGGGAGATGGTGGTGCTGGCCGGTACCGGCACCGCCGACACGCCGGATTCCGCCAACCGCGGCACGATCAAGGGCGACGCGTTCAGCTCGCCCGACAGCGTGATGTTCGACGGCTGGCAGCGCCTGTGGATCGGCACCGATGCGGGCGACGCGCTGAAATCCCCGGACTGGACCGGCGCCGGCACTGACTGGTCGGGCCTCGGCAACGACATGCTGCTGGCGATGGATACCCGCAGCGGCGAAGTGAAGCGCTTCCTGATCGCGCCGGACGGCGCCGAAGTGTGCGGCACGCAGATGACGGCCGATGGCCGCACGCTGTTCGTCAACATCCAGCACCCGGGCACCGAGCAGCCGCGCGACACGCCGATCGCCGCGATGACGTGGCCGGACAAGGTGCCGGTCGCCGACGGCGGCATCGTGCGCTCCGCCACGGTCGCCATCACGCGCATCGATGGCGGCGTGATCGGCATCTGAGGTTCGACGCGCCGGTGCGGCAGTGCGGCGCTCGATCCGGTCGACGACGGCAGCGTTATGGTGTCGGACACCGGTTCCAGGGTGTCGGACACCGGTTTCAGCGGCGATCCATGCTGCTCGCGGGTCTTCATCGCCCTATCGCACCGCCTCCTCCACCAGCGTCACCGGCCCCAGCAAGCCCGCCGGCTGCGGCGCGATCTTGTCCGTATCCTGCAGTTCGAAGCGGTTGCCGTAGCGCAGGCGCAGCAGCTTGAAGTCGGGCAGCTCGCGCCCGGCCAGCGCATTCACGCCCAGGTTGGCCACCGTCACGTCGATGTCGTTGTCGCCGGCCTTCAGGAACGGCGTCACGTCGAGGCGATACGGCGGATGCCACAGCGTGCCGGCGCGCCGGCCGTTCACCGTCACCACCGCCGCGTCGCGCAGCGCCGGTTCGTACATCGCCCGCATGCCCGAATGGTGCGCGTGCACGCCGCTGTCCGGCAATGGCGTGCCGGTGCCGAAGTCGATCGAAACGCGTTTCCCATTCAACTGCGCGGCGCCGACGGCGAGCTTGCGGCTGTACACCGCCCGGCCCGAGAAGTAGCGGGTCGCCTCGCTGTCGGTCCACGATGCCAGCCTGTCCATCGCCACCGGCGGCCGGTCCGGGAAGCGCACCTGCCAGCCGGCCGACAGGTCGGCAACCACGGCGGCCGCGCCGGTCTTCGCTTCCGGCGCGGCGCCCGGCAACGGCGCGTCGCTCATCACGTACACCACCGATTCGTACGGCGCCAGCTGCAATGCCGGCGCGAGGGCCGACTGCGTCAGGCTGCCGCTGTCCGGATCGAGCCGCGCCGCATGCCGGCGCGGCTGGCGGAAGGCCAGGCTGGCCGATACGGGCTCGTTGCCGGTATTGGCGATGAAGTAGATGTCGGCATCGGCCAGCTTGCGGCGCACGAAGCTGACACGATTTCCTGCTTCGCCCGGACGCACGTTACTCAGCTGCACGTCGCCGGGCAGCACGCCCTGCAGCGCGCGGCCCAGTTCCAGGTCCGTGCCGATCCTCGTTACGCCGCGGCGCCCGAACAGCGCGGCGGATGCGCGCTTCACCTCGGCGGTGATGCGCGCGGCATCCTTGAAGCCCGGTGCCAGCGACGGCGTGGCGCCGATCGCGATGATCCTGCCACCGCCTTTCACGTACGCATCCAGTTTCGCCAGCACCTCGGGCGCCAGGCGCGTCACGTTCGGCATCACCAGCACCGGGTAGCGGCCGATCCCGACGCGCAGCACGGCTTCCGGATCGACATAGTCGAGATTGTGGCCGCTGTCCATGATCTGCTGGACCAGTTCCGGCTTGATGAACTTCGGCAGCTCGGCCGACAGCGACGTCTTGCCCGGCCGGTTGATCGCATACACATCGTCGTTCGGCAGCAGCACGGCGACCTGGTTGGCGGGCGCGCCCTGCCGCAGCAGGTAGCTGACGCGGGCCAGGTAGCCCGACACTTCGGGCATCACCATGTACCACGGCTGGTGGTGGTTGAACACGGCGGCGGCGTACAGCTGGTAGCCCGGCTCCGGCGCGTTCGGCGGCGTATAGGGCCAGCCGTGGCCGATGATCTGGGTGACACCTTGCACGAACATGCGGTCGGCCTCGGCCTTCATGTCCAGCGGGCTGGCCGTGTGCGCGGGCGAGCGCAGCCACGTCCACGTCTCGGCCGATACCACCGGCCTGCCGTACAGGTGCGCGGCGGACGAGGCCAGGCGCGTAAACGAGAACTGCCGGTACTGCGCGCCCTCGCCCTCGAACAGGTCCTGGTGGCGGAAGCTCGACAGCGATGCCGGCGGCTCGCCATAGGTCTGCGAGCGGAAACGGGTGCCGTGCCGGTGCGCCCATTCCGTCACGGGCTTTAGGTAATTGTCTTCCACCAGCTCGGTCTGCGTGAGCGCCCAGTCGTGCCGCAGCGCGGGCGCATCGGCGCCCTGGCCGGAAAACACCAGCGGCAGGTAGGGCCGCAGGTCGTAGCCGCGCCGGCGCTGGAACTGCTCCAGGAAGTCGCCGGTCCAGTCGGTGCCATAGCTTTCCAGGCTGTCCGAGAAGATCGCATACGGCGGCTGGTCGCCAAACGCCTTCAGCAGCGGCTCGCCGACATTCTTCAGATGGTTGTCGATGGCGCGGCGGCTCATGTGGTCGAGCACGAAGCCCTCGCCGCCCACCGCCGGGCGCTTGACCTGCATGCCGGAGCGGCTGGCGATGTAGTACACCGCCACGCGCGGCGCGGCGGCCGCCGCCACGGTGCCGCGGCCGTCCGGCGCGTCGGCCACCGGCAGCGGGCGCAGCCGCGTCGCGTCGTATTCCTTCGCCGTGCCATCGCCGATGAACGCCGCTTCGATCTTCTCGCCTTCCGACACCACCGGCAGCCGGTAGCCGGAGGCGCCGGCCGGCACTTCGACCGCGACGACGCGCATCTTGCCGATCGCGTCGGCGATGCCGATGTGCGGGCCGCCGAACGGCCAGCCGCTGCCCAGCGTGAGGTCGACGCGCAGGCCGGCCGCGCGCCCCTGCTCGTTGGCGAACCGCAGCGCCTCGAGGTGTTCCGGCGACAGGAACGGCAGGTTCTTCACGCCGCGCGCCGGGTCGTCCAGCGCCATCGGATACACGGCCTGGATCTCCACGCCGCCGATACCGCCCTCCTTCATCCGCTGGATTTCCAGGGCCAGCTGGTTCTTCTCGACAGCGGGGCCGAACCACCACCAGCGCATCATCGGCCGCGCATCGGCGGGCGGCGTGGCCAGATGCTGCGCCACGTCGCCGATGCGCTGGAAGACGGTCGGGTCATGCGTGGCAGAACCGTGCGGCGCCGCGTGTGCAAGGCCAGTGGCAAGCGCCGCAGCCAGCGCGGCGGCCGGCACGCTCCGGCGCAACCGGCCCGGCGATGAGGCTAGCGCGGCAACGGATCGGTGGACATGGCGCTGGGGCATGGAAAGTCTCCTGTTCTGGTTCGCGGCGGCGCGGCAGGTGCGCCGGCAGTAATGATGATGAGGTTGCGCCGATTTTCCTATGCGCACGGGCCGTTAATGCCTGAATACTCAGCCGATTGATCGTTTGCAGGGCGCCGCGACGGTGCGACTTCCGGTGGCAAAACCTGCGATACTTGAAGGCCCACCAATCCTGTCGGGGAGTACAGCATGGAAGCTCAAGAGGTTCACCGTGGCCGCCTGATCGACCACATCCAGCTGGTCGTCAAAGACCTGCCCGCGTCGCGCAAGTTCTATACGGCGGTGTTCGCGGCGCTGGAGATTCCGGTCGGCGGCACGGCCGACGATTATTTCTGGGTCGACGAGCTGTTTGTGTCGGCCCAGGACAGCGAGACCGCGCAGGGCCACCTGACCGGGCGCCACCACCTGGCGTTCCAGGCGCGCGACCGCGCCATGGTCGACGCGTTCCACCGGGCCGCGCTGGAAGGTGGCGGCAAGGATAACGGCGCGCCGGGCGAGCGGCCTTACCACCCCGGCTACTACGCGGCCTTCGTCATCGACCCGGACGGCAACAACATCGAAGCCGTGTTCCACGGCGAATCCAGGCGCAGCGCGCCCTCCGTGCATATCACGTGGTAACGGTGCCGCATGCGCGCCAATGAAAAAGGACGCCAAGGCGCTAATGCCGTTCAGTTAGTAACAACCGATGCAATCGATAGCGCTTGCGCTTTGGTGTCGGACACCGGCCTCTTGGTGTCGGACACCGGTTTTTGCTCGACTGTTGCGAAGAGCGGCGCCGAAAACCGGTGTCCGACACCCGGGGGTGTCCGACACCAGTAACGCAAGCGTCGTCGGCAAACGTCGAATTTCGCTTATCTGAACGGCATTAGCGCCGAGGCGCCCTTTGTCATCGCTGAACGCCGCCCGGAGGGCGGCGCAACGCGTTACTCGAACCAGCTGAAGCCGTCGCGCGCCAGCAGCGCGAACGATTCGGACGGGCCCCAGGTGCCGGCCGCATACCCGCGCGGCTTTTCGTTCAGCGTGCCCCAGCCCTCGATGATCGGATCGGCCCATTCCCACGCCGCTTCCAGTTCGTCGCGGCGCATGAAGTGGGTCAGGCGGCCGCGCACCACGTCGATCAGCAGGCGCTCGTAGGCTTCAGCGCGGCGCTGCGTGAACGCCGAATGCAGGTCGAGGTTCAGCGCCACCTGCTGCATGTGCATGCCGCTGCCGGGCTGCTTGGCCATCACCTGCAGCTTGATCGCCTCTTCCGGCTGCAGTTCGATCACCAGGCGGTTGGCCACGCCGTCCGTGCTTTCCGGGAACAGCGGGAATGGCGGATTGGCGAATTCCACCACGATCTTCGACGAGCGGCGCTCCATGCGCTTGCCGGTGCGCAGGTAGAACGGCACCTTGGACCAGCGCCACGTGTCGACATACGTGCGCAGCGCAACGAAGGTTTCGGTGCCGCTGTCCGGCGGCACGTTCTTTTCTTCCAGGTAGCCCGGCACGGCCTGGTTGCCGCTGGCGCCCCGCACGTACTGGCCGCGCACCGTGTCGCGCGCGATGGTGGCCAGGTTGAAGCGGCGCAGCGAGCGCAGCACCTTGAGCTTTTCATCGCGCACGGCGTCGGGCGCCAGCGATGCCGGCGGTTCCATGGCAACAATGCACAGCAGCTGCAGCAGGTGGTTCTGCACCATGTCGCGCATCGCGCCGGTGCCGTCGTAGAAACCGGCGCGGCTGCCCACGCCCACTTCCTCGGCCACCGTGATCTGCACGCTGGAGATGTTCGGCGCGCGCCACAGCGGCTCCAGGATCGAGTTACCGAAGCGCAGCACCATCAGGTTCTGCACGGTTTCCTTGCCCAGGTAATGGTCGATGCGGTAGATCTGCGATTCGGCGAAGTGCTTGCCGACCGCCTCGTTGATGTCCACCGCCGACGCCAGGTCGCTGCCGAGCGGCTTTTCCAGCACCACGCGGGCATTGGCATCGACCAGGCCGGCCGCGGACAGCTTCTCGCAGATGGTGGTGAACAGCGATGGCGCGGTGGACAGGTAGAACACCCGCACGGCGCCTTCGCGCGACACCTTCGCCAGCGACGACAGGTCGTCCTGCTGCACGTCGACGCGCACGAACTCCAGCCGCTGCAGGAAACTGCGCCACGCGTCGTCGGCGAAGTTCCCTTCCGAGATGAAGGAGCGCGAATGTTCCTCGACGAACGCCAGGTAGGCCTCGCGGTTGAAATCCTGGCGCCCGGTGGAAATGATGCGGGTCGCCGCGGGCAGGTTGCCGTGCAGGTGGGCCATGTACAGCGCCGGCAGCAGCTTGCGCATGGCGAGGTCGCCCATGCCCCCGAAGATGATCATGTCGAGTGGCAGGCTGTTATCTGGTTGTGCGGACGAGGTCATATCGATCGGTTTAGTTAATCAAGGGACAGGTTTGAAAACCTTGCAATGGTATCCGACTCTGCCCCTTCGTGCCTGATCGCCCGGCGTTACGTTCCCAGCGCCTCGCGCAAGCCGCTGGCGCGCTGCGTGCGTCCGGCGATCGCCTGGTCGAACACGCCGGCATTCGGCGACACCAGCGTGAAGAACTCGCGGGCCCGCGTGATGCCCGTATAGACGAGCTCGCGCGCCAGCACGGCATTGGCCTGCGGCGGCAGCACCATCGCCGTATGCAGGAATTCCGAGCCCTGCGACTTGTGGACCGTCATCGCGAAGGCCGTTTCCACGTTGCGCAGCCGGGTCGCCAGCACGCTGCGCACCGCGTCGCCGTCCGGGAACCAGACCCGCAGCGAATCGGCGCGCTGCGGGTCCGGCAGCGTCAGGCCGATGTCGCCGTTGTAGACGCCGGTGCCATAGTCGTTGCGGGTCACCATCACCGGGCGGCCCACGTACCATTCGCCGCGCCGGCGGATCAGCTTCGCGCTGTCCAGCCTTGCCTCGATCGCCTCGTTCAGGCCGGCCACGCCCCATTCGCCGTCGCGCACCGCGCACAGCAGGCGGAACCGCTCGAAGCGCTGCAGCACGTCGCGCACCCAGCTTTCGTAATCGGCGCCCGCCCCTTCGCGCACGCGTTCCAGGTAGTCGCGGTAGCCGGCGCCGGCGCCGGACCGGCCACCCACGGCGAGGGCCAGCACGTCGCCCGGCCGGGCACCCTCGATCCAGCGCAGCCGTCCATCGCTGTCCCCTCTGAGCACGTCGCGGGCGGCATCGGCGTCGCCGCGATTGACGGCCAGCGCCAGCTTGCCGATCGGGCCGCCGAAGCGCCGGCTCTGGCGCAGCATCACGATGCGCTGGGCCAGCGGGCCGCCGTCGCGCTCGCGAAATGCCGGCGGAATCGTCTCGCCGGCGGCGGCTAGAACGTAGTCGCACGTGGCGGCGTCGTAGTTGCCGCTCTCGGCCTGCGCGCACAGGTCGCCCAGCACGGCCCCGGCCTCGACGGATGCCAGCTGGTCCTTGTCGCCCAGCAGGATCAGGCGCGCATGCGGCGGCAGCGCCGCCAGCAATGCCGCCATCATTTCCAGGTGCACCATCGACGCTTCGTCGACGATCAGCACGTCGACCTCGAGCGGATTGCCGGCATGGTGGGCAAAGCTGCGCGTGTCCGGGCGCGCGCCCAGCAGGCTGTGCAGAGTGCGCGCGCCGCCCATCCGCGCCGCCAGTTCGCGCAGCGGCAGCGCGTCGCCCAGCTTGCCGGCCAGCTCGTCCAGCGCCGTGTCGATCGACTGTTTCAGCCGCGCCGCGGCCTTGCCGGTCGGTGCGGCCAGTGCGATCCGCAACGCGGGCGCGTCATCGCCGGCCATGGCGAACAGCAGCGCCAGCAGCCGTGCCACCGTGTAGGTCTTGCCCGTGCCGGGCCCGCCGGTGATCACCGCCAGCCGGGCGCGCAGCGCGGCGGCGCAGGCGATCTTCTGCCAGTCCGGTCCGCCCTCGCGCACCGGGTGCTGGAACAGCTTGTCGAGCCAGCCGCGGACGATCGCCGTATCGACCTGGGCACCTTCTGTCCCGGCCAGCGCGCGCGACCGTACCGACGCCGCCACCGTCGACTCGTCGCGCCAGTAGCGGCGCAGGTACAGGCGTTCGCCATCGAGCACCAGCGGCTGGTTGAAGTCGAGGTCGCCCACCGGCCAGACCTGCTCGCAGCCCTGCAGCGCGGTGCGCCAGCCGCCGGCATTCCTCGGCAGCGCGCCGCCGCCCTTGGCCGCCGCCGCCCGCAGCGAGGCCCATTCGCCATCGAGCCAGCCCAGTTGCGGCGACGGGTCGCCGGCCAGGTCGGCCAGGACCAGGCAGCTGTGCCCGCGCCCCTCCAGTTCGGACAGCAGCACGCAGGCGAGCAGCAGGGGCGGCGGGGTATGGCCCAGCGTGGCCACGAAGCGGGCGAACGCGCCGGCCAGCCGGCGCAGCTTGCCGGTTTCGGTCAGCGCGTCGATGGCGTCGAACAGCGCCTGATGCTTGACGTTTGATTCGAGGTTGGGGTCAGTCATCGTTATTTCCTCCGTACTCTGCGCCGCGCCGCAGCAGCTCGTCCAGTTCGTCGAGCAGCTGCGCATCCGGTGCCAGCACGTGGCAGCCGCGCGTCGCCGCGTTGCCGATGCCGCGCAGGAAGAAGAACACGGCGCCGCCCAGCTGTTCGGCCGGGTCGTAGGCCTCGCCCAGCCGGCTGGCCAGCAGCCGGTGCAGCGCCAGCAGGTAGATCGCGCCCTGCACGTCGTAGCGGTGTTCGGCCATGCCCTGCGCCAGCGCCCTGGCGTGGTACGCGGCGTCGTTGCCGCCCAGCGCATTCGACTTGTAGTCCAGCACCCAGTAGCGCCCCGCATGCTCGAAGACGAGGTCCGAGAAGCCCTTCAGCATGCCGTGCAGCCCCCGCTGCGGCAGCGCCGGCCGGGGGATGCCGTCGAGCAGGTGGCGCCGGCACAGCGCATCGAGAGCGCCGGTGGCCAGGTGTTCGCTGGGGAACCAGAACTCCATTTCCGGCAGCACGGCGCCGATGTCGCGCAGCGCGGCATCCAGTGGCGGCAACGGTGTCGTCACCGCGGCGCGCAGCCAGGCCACCGCGTCGTCCAGCCGGTGGCCCCAGCCGGCGCGCTCGATGCGGCGGCCCAGGCGCACTTCGCAGGCCGCGTCGTCGACGCAATCGAAACCTTCCTGCGCCAGCCATTCGAGCTGTTCGTGCAGGAAGTTGCCGGGTACGGAACCGCGCGGAAAGCGATGCCACGGCGCCTCGTCGATGCGGGCGGCGGCGGCGACATCGGTGTCCTCGCCTTCCAGCAGCGTCTCTTCCTGCGCCCGGCGCGGCGCGGCCTGCGTGCCGCGTGCCAGCGACGTGAAACTGCCGACCGACCAGTTGCGTTCGAAGCGGGCATCGTACGGGCGCGGTTCGAGCAGCGGCGGCCGCCGCTCGACGCGGTCGAGGCGCGTTACCCGTTCGGGATGGCACAGCGCGGCGATGCCGATCGCGCCGCAGTCGCCGGCCAGCGCGCGCCAGCGTTCCTGCAGGCTGTCGGCCGGCACCGGGTCGCCGCCGGTCAGCAGGTAGCCCAGCGCCGATTCGTGCAGCGCGTTGCCGCCGCCCTTGCCGGCCGGCAGCGCCGCCACGCCCAGCCACAGGAAGTGGCGGGCGCGGGTCAGCGCCACATACAGCAGCCGCAGGTCTTCCTCGATGCGGGCCGCTTCCACGGCCTCCTGCGCCTCGTCGGACAGTGCCATGTCGATGCGGCGCACGCCATCGGCATCGGTGTACTCGAAGAAGCTGCGGTTGCGCCGGTCGACCTTGCGCGCCGTGACGGCAAACGGCAGGTACACCAGCGGGTATTCCAGGCCCTTCGATTTGTGCACGGTGACCACTTTCACCAGCTCGGCGTCCGATTCCAGCCGCAGCACCTGTTCGTCGCCCGCCGCGCCCTCGCCTTCGACCTGTTCGGCCATCCAGCGGATCAGCGCCTGCTCGCCGTCGAGCTGGCGGCTGGCCGATTGCAGCAGTTCGGCCAGGTGCAGCAGGTTCGTCAAACTGCGCTCGCCGCCCACGTTGCCGGGCGCCAGCAGCGCCGCCGGCAGGCCCAGTTCGTGGATGAAGCGCCGCAGCATCGCCAGCACGCCCTGCCGCTGCCATACCGTGTGCAGGTTCTTCAGCTGCTCGACGCGCGCTTCCCACGCCAGTTCGTCCGCCGACAGGCGGGCCAGCTCGGCCAGCGGGATGTTGGCCGTGCGCGTCGCGAACGCGGCCCTGGCCAGCGCGCCATCGAGCGGGTTGGCCAGCGCCGCCAGCCAGCGCAGCACGTCCTTCGCCTCGTCCGACTCCAGCACCGAATCCTTGTCGGACAGGTAAACGCTGGGCACGCGGCGCCGCTGCAGCGCGCGCCGGATCGCCGCCGCCTCGTTGCGGTCGCGCACGAGGATGGCGATATCGGCCGGCTCCAGCCGCCGGAAGCCTTGCGGGCCGTCGAAGCCGGCACCCGGGTCGTTCAGCAAACCCACGATGTGCTCGGCGCAGTGGTGGGCGAAGAATTCGCGGTAGCCGTCCGCGTTCAGGTCCGGCACTTCGCTGCACGATACCGTCAGCGCCTGCAGCTGCCCTTCGGTCCCCACCAGCCGCTCGCCGCGCCCCTTGGCATCGACGGCCTCGAACGGCAGCGGGTTGACGGTGCCGCGCCGGAAGCGGAAGGCGCCCTGCGCGAAGCCGCTGCCGTCCGCCGTGCCCTCGGCATGCAGGAAGATGCGGTTGACCGCTTCCACCACGTCGCGCGTGGAACGGTAGTTGGTGCCCAGCTGGTAATGGCGCCCTTCGGTGGCACGGCGCGCGGCAAGATAACTGTGGATGTCGGCGCCGCGAAAGCCGTAGATCGACTGTTTCGGATCGCCGATCAGGAACAGGCCGCAGGCCGGGTCGTTGTCGGCCACGCGGTACAGCAGGTCGAAGATGCGGTATTGCGATGGCGCGGTATCCTGGAACTCGTCGACCAGCGCGACCGGATACTGCTCGGTGATGCGCTGGCGCAGCGCCGCGCCGTTCTCGCCTTCCAGCGCGCGCTGCAGCCGCACCAGCATGTCGGCAAAGCCGAACTGCCGGTCGCGCGCCTTCAGCTCGGCGATGCGGGCGGCGACGATGCCGGCCGCATGCCGTTTCAGGCGGTGCTCCAGCGGTTCCAGGGCGGCCAGCGCCTGCTGCAGCGTTGCGAGCGCCGCGAAGTCGTCCGGGCAATCGGTGCCCTTGTACGCTTCCGCCAGGCCGGCCGGGGTGAGCCGGTGCCAGCCCGCGTCGGTCAGGGCGGGGATGGTCTGTGCGGGATCGAGCGCCCAGGTACGCAGCGATGCCAGCCAGCCCGCCACGTAATCGGCGCGCAGCTTGCGCCCGTCGAGCAGCTTGGCGTCGCGCTGCCGCTCCAGCCACAGCGCCATGCGTTCCAGCCGGTCCGTCCAGCCTTCCTTCAGCACGGCCACCTCGCGGGCGCGCTCGTGCAGCGAACGGCCGATCAGCGCGCCCAGCGGCTCGCCGGAATGCCAGTCATCGCCGGCCCGCTTGACGAGCTCGCGCAGGGCACGCTTGAGCCGGCCCACGTCCGGCCAGCACTCCAGCAGCGCGCCCAGCGCCGGCTCGCGCAGCGGATACACCTGCTGGCGCCAGTAATCGTGCGCGGCATCCTCGAACAGCGCCGTTTCATCGCTGATCAGTTCCTCGTCGAACAGGCTGCCGCTGTCGAACGCGTGTTCGCGCAGCATGCGCTGGCACCAGGCGTCGATGGTGAAGATCGCCGCTTCGTCCATCGTCTCCGCCGCCAGCATCAGCCGGTGCGCGGCCTGTTCGCGCTGCGTCTGGTCCGGATAGGCGTCGAGCAGGCCCGCCAGGTAGGGATCGCAGTCCTCGACCTGGCCGCGGAAGCAGCCGGCCGCCTCGACCAGCCGTTCGCGGATGCGGTTCGACAGTTCGCGCGTTGCCGCGCGGGTAAACGTCATCACCAGGATATCGGCCGGCAGCAGCGGGCGCCCGTACGCGTCGGCGCCGCCGTGGCCCAGCACGAGGCGCAGGTACAGCGCGGCGATGGTCCACGTCTTGCCGGTGCCGGCGCTGGCCTCGATCAGCCGGGTGCCGTGCAGCGGGAAGGTCATCGGTTCAAGCAGGCGGCTCATGGCTGGCCTCCTTCGATCGGCTGTACTTCGACGGTGTCCAGCCACGCCACCAGCGGGCCATACAGCGCGTGCGCGGTGGTCTCGAAGCCCGGCTCCGCGGCCAGGTCGCCGTACTCGGGCCACAGCCGGTACAGGCAGGCATCGTCCTTCTCGCCGCGGCGGTCGAAACCGTGCTCGTAGACGGCGCGCGGATCGCCGCCGGCCACCAGCGCCAGCGCCGTCTTGCTGGCCACCGGCAGTGGCCCGTCCATGCCGCGCCGCCACAGCGCGACGATGCCCGCCAGCGTGGCGCGCGCCGCGTCGCCGTCCAGCGGCGGCATCGACAGCACGGCGTCGCGCGCCACCAGCAGGCCGGTGACGGGCACGCCCTGCGCCGCGGCGGCCAGCTGGCGCAGCCACGCGGTGGCCAGCTTGTCGCCGCGCGGGCGCGCGGGCTTGCCGGGCTTGCCCGACTTGCCGGGCTTTTCCGCCTTGTCGAGCGCCTTCGACGACATCTGCGCCAGCCACACCTTGGCGTTGCCGTCGGCGCGCAGGCCGTCGATCCAGTCTTCCAGGAGCACGCCGTCCAGCTCCAGGCCGACCGGCAGCTTGGGCGCCGCTTCGGGATACGCGCCGCGCAGTTGCAGCCAGGCGCGCCGCACCGGCAGCAGTGCCTCGATCAGGCCGTCGCGCACGCGGTCGCCGATCAGGCCGATCGGCAGCGTGCCTTCGCGCTGCAGCCGCGCCGCCCGTTCCACCAGGCTGGCGCGCACGTCTTCCTCGTTGTCGGCACCATCGTCGTCGAGCATCATGTCTTCGAGGAAGTAGCGGTCCAGCGCATCGAGCGCGAACGGTTCCTCATCCTCGCCGACCAGCGCCGAGTCGGCGAAGCGTACGCCGAGGCGCTGGCTGAAAAAATACTTCACCGGCTGGCGCAGGAACGCCGCCAGCCCGGCCAGTTTCAGGCGGAAATGTTCGTCGAGTTCGTAAGGCGGGAGCCCCCGCGGTTCCATTTCATTCGGCGGGAGCCCCCGCGGTTCCAGTTCCTGCGGGAGCCCCCGCGGTTCCGATTCGTGCTGCGCCACCTCCCGCGGCGCGGGTTCATGCGACACCGGCGCGTGGGCGGAACGCCATTCCGCCGCATAGGTCAGCAGGCCGCCCTCTTCGAAGTAGCGGCGCGAGAACGGCTGCAGCGCGTGCTCGACCGTGCGTTCGTGCAGGTCCAGGTGCCAGCCGGCCTTCAGGTAGTCGAGCAGCTGCGCCACCAGCACCGATGGCGGCTGTTCGCTGTTGTCGCGGGCATTGCGGCCGCACCAGCTCACGTACAGCACGTCGCGCGCGGCCAGTACCGCTTCCAGCATCAGGTAGCGGTCGTCGTCGCGCCGCGAGCGGTCGCCTGGGCGCGCCATGCCGGGCAGCGCCAGCAGGTCGAAGTCGGCGCGGCTGGCGCGCCGGGGGAAATCGCCATCGTTCATGCCCAGCAGGCAGACCATCCGGAACGGCACGGCGCGCATCGGCATCAGCGTGCAGAACGTCACGCCGCCGGACACGAACTGGTGCTCCAGCGACGGTTCGCCCAGCGCCCCCATCCACGCCTCGCGCAGCACCGACAGCGGCACCGGCTCGTCGAAGCCGGCGCCGTCGCAGGTTTCCAGCCACGCGTTGAGCGTGGCATCGAGCTCGTTCATCGTCAGCCTGTCGGCTTCGTCGCGGACGTCGAAGAACGCCGCCAGCAGCGCGCGTGCCGCTTCTCCCCATTGAAACGGCGTGCGCGGCTGCGCCAGCCGCTCGCGCCAGTCCAGCAGCGCCTCGACCAGCTGGGCCAGCGACCCCGCCAGCGCGGCATCCAGGCCGCCCACTTCGCCATACGGTTCGATGTCGCCGAAGGCCCCGCCGGCGCCGCTGGCATAGCCGAGCAGCATGCGGCGGATGCCGAAGATCCACGCGTTCTGTTCGCCGGTCGGCTCCAGGCCCAGGCCGGCGCGGTGCGCGCGGTCGAGGCCCCAGCGCACGCCGGCGCCCTCGATCCAGCGGCCCAGGATCGCCAGGTCGTCGTCGGCCAGGCCGAAGCGGGTCGCCAGCGCCGGCACGTCGAGCAGGTCGCGCACTTCGCTCTGCCGGCAGCGCTGCTGCGGCAGCCGCAGCAGCCATTCCAGCGCCACCAGCAGCGGGTTCACGCTGCGGTCGTTGACGTCGCCGATCTCGAACGGGATGTGGCGCGGGTCACCCTTCCTGTACTGGCCGAACACCGCGTGGATGGCCGCCGTGAACACGCCGATGTCGGGCACCATCACGACGATGTCGCGCGGGCGCAGCGCCGGGTCGGCGGCGAAGCGCGCCAGCAGCTGGTCGTGCAGCACTTCCACTTCGCGCTGCACGCTGTGGGCGATGTGGAACACGATCGAGCGGTCGTCGCGGTCCGGTACGGGGAAATGGTGCTCGGACAGCGGCAGCATGTCGCGCACCGCGCCCTGCAGCTGTTCGAGCAGCGTGGCGCCGTCGCCGTCGCTGAACAGGTCCACGCGCAGGTGCCCGGCCTCCGCCCCGGACGCTTCGTCGAACTCGTCGAGCATGCGGATATAGTCGCGGCCCTGCCGGCCCCAGCTCGCCAGCAGCGGGTGGCTGTGCGCGTGCAGCGCCTCGATCGGCACCTGCGCCAGGTCGATGCCGTTGCGCTGCGGGTGGCGGCGCCGCGCGGCGCGCAGCAGGTCGCGGCCATCGATGATGTCGCCCCAGTAGAAACGGCACGGGTTCGGCACCGCCACGATCACCTGGGTGAACCGGGCCAGCGCGGCCAGCGCCTGCAAGGTCTGGTACGGCAGCGCGGAAACGCCGAACAGTACAATGCGACGGGGAAGAGCAACGGCCGGCTTGGCGCCACTTTCGACGGCGCGCAGGAATGCCGTGTGCACGCCGGCGCGGCCCAGCGTGCGTTCCTCTTCCGGCACGCTGGCGATGATGGCGCGCCACAGCGCGGCCTGCCAGCGCTGGCCCTCGGGCAGCGGGTACTGCACGCCGCGCGGGCAGCACATCTGGTCGCGCCCCGCGGCCCAGTCTTCCAGCCAGTCGGCGCGGTACACCTGGTACTGGTCGAACAGGTCGGAGAGCCGCTCGGCCAGCTGCAGCCGGCGTTCCTGGCAGCCGCCCTTGAGGAAGTGGCGCAGCGGCTCGAAGGCCTCTTCGCGCAGCAGCGCCGGCAGCAGCCGCATCAGCCGCCAGGTCAGCGGCCCCTTGTCGAACGCCGAGACGCGCGGCACGCGGTCGCGGCCCAGCATGGCCCGGTAGGCCTCCCACAGGAAGCGTGCCGGCAGGGCCACGCGGGTGGCGGCGCACACGCCGGCCTGTTCCGCCAGCGCGATCTTCAGCCACTCGGCCACGCCGTTCGACTGCACCAGCAGCACGTCCGATTCCAGCGGCGCGAGCGGATTGGCGTGCAGCCATTGGAACACGGCGGCGCGCAGCTGTTCGAGCTGGTTGCCGTGCAGAATCAGTAAGCCGGGAGCGATGCCAGTTGCCATGGTGGGTTCAGTCGGGAGCGGAGGTCGGACAAAGAGGAAAACGGGGCATTCAACCGGGGCGCCATGCTTGTGTGGAAACGCTGGGATTGCGTGGAAACGCTATTGATCGTGCGCGAAAAAAATGTGCGCGAAAAATGTGCGTGAAAAAATGTGCGTGGAAAAATGTGCGTCAAAACGCTATTATCGCCGATGCCGGCCAGCAAGAGCCATGACGGGCCCGATCCTGCCTTGCGCAAGACCGGATCAGCCGGGCTGGTCGCCCAGTTCGCGCAGCAACGGCTCCAGTTCCACGTCGATGTAGCGTTGCAGCCGGTCCAGCATCGGCCCCATGTGGGCCACGATCCGCGCCGCGGCGGCCGTGTCCTGTTGCGGCTTCAGCCGTTCCAGCGCGATGCACAGTTCAGCAAAGGCCAGCGCCCCGACCGCGCGGGCGGACGACTTGATCCGGTGCCCCAGCTCGGCCAGCCGCTTCATGTCGCCCGCCGTCAGCGCGGTCTCGATCTCGACCAGTCCATCGCGCGCGGACGTCAGGAACATCACCGCGTACTTGCGCATCTTGTCGGGCCGGTTGCCGAAGGTCTGCCCCAGCACGCTCAAGTCGAACAGCGGCGGTTCCGCCGGCACGAATGCCGGCATCAGGTCCGTGGCGCGGCGTGCCGGCGTGCCGGCGGAAGGCTCAGGGGACGATTCGGCCAATGGCGCCTCCGGCAGTGCGGCCGAAGCCGCGGCACCGCCTGCCGGTACGTTCCCTGCCGGTACGTTCCCTCCCTGTACCTTCCCTGCCGGTCCGTTCGCCGCCGCGCCGCCCGTCGCCGACACCGTGCGCACCTGCACCGTGCGCCCGTGCGCCGCGCGCTGGCTCAGCCACTTCGACAGCGTGGCCAGCAGCAGGTTCGGCACCACCGGCTTGGTGAGGAAATCGTCCATGCCCGCCTCCTGGCAGCGCACCTGGTCGTCGCGGCCGGCATTGGCCGTCATCGCGATCACCGGCAGGCCCGACAGGGTTGCATGGTTCCGGATCCGGCGCGTCGCCTCGAAGCCATCCATCACCGGCATCTGCACGTCCATCAGCACGCAGTCGAAGTGGCCCTTCTGCAGCAGGTCGATGGCTTCCTGGCCATTGTTGGCGATCACCACCGTGGCGCCGGCGCCTTCGATCAGCTCCTGGCCCACCTGCTGGCTGAACACATTGTCCTCGACGAGCAGGATGGCGGCCCCGCGCAACGGCGCGAGCAGTTCTTCCCGAAGCGCCGTATCCGTGGCGGCCGGCGGCGGTTGCACGCCTTTTTCCAGCTGCGCAGTGAACCAGAACGTACTGCCCAGGCCCGGCGCGCTTTCCACGCCGACCGTGCCGCCCATCAGCTCGGCCAGCTGCTGGCTGATCACCAGCCCCAGGCCGGTGCCGCCATACTTTCGCGTGGTGGACGTGTCGGCCTGGTGGAACGACTGGAACAGGTTGGCGACCTGGGCCGGCGTCATGCCGATGCCGTTGTCCTGCACCTCGAAGCGTACCGTGACCCGGTGGTCGCGCTCCTCCACCACGCGGGCACGCAGGTAGATCCGGCCCTGCTCGGAAAACTTGATCGCGTTGCTGGTGAAATTGAGCAGCACCTGCTCCAGCCGCAGCGGGTCGCCGCGCAGCTGCTCCGGCACGTCGGGCCAGGTCTGGAACACCAGTTCCAGGCCGCGCCGCGCCGCGTCCTCGCCCAATTGCGTCGACACGTTGCCGAACAGCGCGTCGAGCGGGAAATCCAGCATCTCGAGATCGAGCTTGCCCGCCTCGATCTTGGAAAAATCGAGGATATTGTTGATGATGCCCAGCAGGTGCTGGCCGGAGTGGTAGATTTTCTGCAGGTAATCGCGCTGTTTCGGATCGGCCACCGATTTCAGCGCCAGGTGCGCCATGCCGATCACGCTGTTCATCGGCGTGCGGATTTCATGGCTCATGTTCGACAGGAAATCACTCTTCGCACGGCTGGCGGCCTGCGCCGCCTCCTTCAGTTCGTGCAGTTCGGTCACGTCGGTGGACAGCGCGATGACGGCCGGTCCCTGCTCCAGTTCGACGGCCGCCTTCACCGTCCACAGGTGCCGCGTGTTGCCCTGGTCGTCGACGAACTGCCCCTCGCTGGCGCGCTTGACGCCGTCGGCCAGCACCTGCCGGTCCTCCAGCCAGTCGCGCGTGGCGATGCGCTTGGGCAGCAGCTCGCGGTCCATCCGGCCGACGATCTGCTCGGCCGGGCGGCCCATCACCTGGGCCATGCGCGCGTTGACGTAGATGAAGCGGCGCTCGGCATCCTTCAGGTACACATGCGCATCGACGTTGTCCAGCACGCTGTCGAGCAGGCGGCGCTGCTCCTGCGCGTTGCGGCGCTGCGACGTCAGCATGAACACATAGCTGTACAGCAGCATCGTGCCGGCAAAGCCGATGGCCAGCGCGACCCACGGCAGGTGGCGGTCGAAGCCGCTGATCATGTCCACCTTGCGCGTGTAGAAGCGGGCTTTCCACAGTGCGCCGTTGAAGTCGATCGGCAGCACGGCCACGAAGTAATCGTCGACGTTGCCCGGCAGCGTGGCCGGGGCGTCCAGCGCGCCCGTGTCGTTGTACAGCAGGCGGTCGTCGCTTTCGATCTGCAGGCGGCGCTGCTCCGGCGGCGTATTGCCGTCCGAGTACAGGATCAGGCGCACCTTGCGGTCGGCCGTCTCGTCGATCGCCCCGAGCACCAGTGCCGACACGGAAAAGCCCAGGCCCACCGATCCCAGGTAGGCGGCGCGGCGGCCCGCCACGTCGCCGATCGGCATGGCGCGCCGGTACACGGGCAGGCGCATGCCCAGGCCGATGTGCGGCACCGGGTCCTGCACCTTGACGGGCTGGCCCGATGCGCTGATCTGGCCGGTGTCGCGCGACAGGTCCATGGCCCGCGCGATGGCGGGATTGGCGGTGATGTCGACACCCATCTTTTCGCGCAGCGGCGGTTCCATCCAGGTCAGCGGCGCATAGCGCTCGCGCTGCCCCGGCGGGCGGATCTCGAAGCCGGGATAGCCGGCCGGTTCGACGCTGCGGTCGGCGCGCACGGCGGCAACGAATGCCGCGCGTTCGTCGGCATGCACGTCGGGTGCGAAGTTGATCGTTTCGATCGCCGGGAAATAGCGTTCCACGTCGAGGCTGTCGACGTATTGCCGGAATTGCAGGCGAGACAAGCCGTCGGACGTGTTGAACAGCGCCACCAGCCCGCGCAGCACGTCGGAATAAGCCTTGACGCTGGCGCCGATGCTGTACTGGGTGGCGCGCGCCGCGTTATCGAAGCGCACGCGCGCGTTGTCGTGCACGGATTTCTCCGTGGCGGCATACAGCATGAGCCCCACCGCGGCCGCCAGCAACAATCCGACGCTCCACTGCAGGAGCCTGGATGCCGCGGGTACCTTCCAGAATTCGGATTTGCGCATTGAGTTTCATTAAGTACTTCTTGCAATACAGCAGCATACATTGAAAGACCGCTCCAGTCATCGACGCGCGCCGCCGGCGCGATGCCGTCGGCCGGCAGGCCGCTTTCGCCGTCCCTCGGGCAGGCCATCACGTGGCGGCGGCGCCACACCGCCCTCCGCAGCCGCCGCGCCGGTGACTGATACACTCGATGGCTTCGCCTGCCTGCCCTGTTGCCGCCTTGTCCATCCGCGACCCCATCACCGCCGCTTTTCCAGCCTCTCCGCCCGACGCCCATAGCATCGTCCTTGGGCATGTGCAAGGCATCGCCCTGCAACCGGACTGGCACGGCACGCCACGCGCCGTGCGCGCCGCGGCCGCGCTCGCCGGCCGCGGCCTGGCCGGCGACGTGCACGCCGACGACCTGTCGCCGCGCCAGGTACTGCTGGCGGGTGCACCGGCCTATGCACGGCACCGCCTGCCGCCCCGCACGCTGCGCGAAAACCTGCTGCTCGATATCGACACCGCGGACTTCGCTTCCGGCATGCTGCTGCGCGTGGGGGCCGAAGCCGTCCTGCGGCTCACGTTCGCCTGCGAAGCCTGCGGTTATCTCGATGCCCGCCAGCCGGGCGTGGCGGCCGCCATCGGCCGCGCCCGCGGCATGCTGGCGCGCGTAGTGCGCGGCGGCCCGATCACCGCAGGCGACCCGGTCGTCGTGTTGCCCGCGCGGCTACCCGCATGGGATGACGACTGGCGTGCCCGCGTCGCCGCGATCCTGGCGCGGGTACCGCCGGGCATGGTGGTCGACTACCGGCAACTGGCGCGGCTGGCCGGCGTGCAGCCCGTGTATTGCCGCACCTTTCCGGCCCTCGCACGCAAGCTCGGCTTCGGCCACGCGGCCGTGGCCATGGCGGGCCGGCCGGACCTGCCCCGCTGGCAGGGCGGCGAACTGTTCGAGGATGCCGGCCAGCCGATCGGGTGACCTGCCGGCCGATGGCACGGCGGTTCCCTGGAGTCCGGCGACTTCCGGGTGCTACGGTAAAATCGGGCATGGTGCGGTTCGCGCCATGTCACCGATCACGTAATGGAAGAGGTAATGGTATGGCCAAGAAAGAAGAACTGGACGAAGAAACGCTGGCGTTCATCCAGTGGTGTATCGAAGTGGAAGGATTCCTGGTGGCGGGCGGCGCCACCGTCCAGCAGGCGCAGGACCATATCGAAGAGCAGGTCGAATGGTTCACCGATCAGTTCTACGAGGGGCTGACGCCCGAGGAGGCGGCCAAGGAGGCGCTGGCCTGAGAAGGGGATGGCGCCGCGATTCGCCTGCCCGCCGGCCCTTGCCG
Source organism: Pseudoduganella umbonata (assembly GCF_014192225.1). Classification (GTDB taxonomy): domain Bacteria; phylum Pseudomonadota; class Gammaproteobacteria; order Burkholderiales; family Burkholderiaceae_D; genus Rugamonas; species Rugamonas umbonata. The sequence continues at coordinate 600,045 of NZ_JACHXS010000003.1, forward strand.
CGGGCCTGGCATGCTTCAAGCGGCGCACGCGCGCTTGCGGATGCGAAGCCTGTAGATCAGCGCTTTCTCGTCAGGCGCGGCACTGCTGGCGGCGCGCAACTGCGCCCATTCCTGCCAGGCCCACAACCAGCATCGCATAGGCCGACGGCTCCGGTACCGGGGTGGTTACATGGTTGCTCGCCGATGACCAGAACGTCACTTCGAGATTCACGGCGGCATCCGTCGTGTTAGCGTACGTCACGCTGCTATCCACATCGAAAATCGGGTTCGATTGCCCGACGAGCTGGACCCCTCTCGATTCGACGCTCTGCCTTCCGGTCACCGGATCGGATATCTCGATTGAAAAGACGGTATTTCCGCTGTAATACTCGCTTGGGTCGGCAAGATAGTCGATGGCCTGGAGTATGTGCAAGGATAGTATCAGCTGACTGTTGGCATCGAGGGTAAGCTGGAAGCTGTGACTGGCGTAGGCAGTCGTCATGCCTTCGCCAGGAAGGCTTTGCTTCAACGTGCCCGACAGGCTGATCTCGCCTGGCACGCCGTTCGATTGCACGGAAATATTCGATGTGCCATCCGTAAGCGTGTAATCCACCGGGTTCAGGCCCGACGTCGTGTCCGACATCTCCTGCATTTCTCCACCGCCCACCTGGAAGCTGGCGGTGTAACGTGTCGAGGCTTGCCCATACGCGTAGCCTGCGTCGATTCCGTCATCCGGAGCCAGGTCGTCGACGCGAAATGAAACATCGCTCAACGTGGTTTCGAATGCGACGCCATTGGCCATGGCTGCGTTCATGCTGATCGAGAATGCTGCTGCAAGCAGGCATGCGAGGATCCGTTTCGTTTTCATGATTTTCTTTCTTGAGAAGGCAGGACACACAACGGAACTAGCAAAAGAAAAGTTATCTGAAACGCAATACCTCGCCAATATACATAAGCTGGCTCCGTTTGCCTACTCCGCTTGCCTGGCGCGGGTCATTGCCGGGTGAGACTTCGAGGCCCCTGTTTCGCCGTCACCTTCGTCTTGGCGCTGTTCGCGGCAACCCGGTGGAAACCGATCTTGCCCGACCGCGGCAGCAACCGGTGCCACCGCTGCGGCCAGGCCAACGGTCTGCAAAGGTATCGCTGCATCGCCGTAGCGTCGAATCGCCAGCGCGCCGACATCTCGCGACACCGACAAGAAGTGAAAATTCCATACCGCGGGCAAACCCGGCTTGACGCGGACAGCGCCTTCGTTTTCGGCCTCAGGGCACTTCCTTCGCCTTCACCTTGGCTTTCGGAATCTTCTTCGGATCCAGCTCGATCCACGTCGGCGCATGGTCGCTGGGCTTTTCCCGCCCCCGCACGTCGCGGTCGACGCCGGCGGCCTTCAGCGCCGGCGCCAGCGATGGACTGAGCAGCAGGTGGTCGATGCGGATGCCGGCATCGCGGCCGAACGCATTGCGGAAGTAATCCCAGAACGTGTAGATCTTCTCGCCCGGGTACAGCGTGCGCAGCGAATCGGTCCAGCCCTGCGCCATCAGCCGTTCGAAGGCTTCACGCGTTTCGGGCCGGAACAGGGCGTCGTCGAGCCAGCGCTCCGGCTTGTACACGTCCAGGTCGGTCGGGATCACGTTGTAGTCGCCCGCCATCACCACCGGCGCACCGGTCGCCAGCAATTGCTCGCCGCGCAGGATCAGGCGCTCCATCCAGCTCAGCTTGTAGTCGAACTTGGGGCCGGGAGCCGGATTGCCGTTCGGCAGATACAGGCCGGCAATCACGACATCGTTGACCACCGCCTCGATATAGCGGCTCTGCTCGTCCGACGGGTCGCCGGCCAGGCCGCGCCCCACCTCGACGGGCTGGGTGCCGCGCGCCAGGATGGCCACGCCGTTCCAGCTTTTCTGCCCGTGCCAGATCACGCCATAGCCGGCCGCTTCGATGGCCGCCGCGGGAAACTTTTCCTGCGGCGCCTTCAGTTCCTGCAGGCAGGCCACGTCCGGCTGCGTTTCTTCCAGCCATTGCAGCAGGGCCGGCAGGCGGGCACCGATGCCGTTGATGTTGAAGGTGGCGATGCGCATGGACACTCCGTAAGGCAACATTGGGGAGTTGCGATTGTGACAGCACGGCGCCACATTTGCCACACCCCTGCGGTATCGCAAGGCGCGGCGGCCATCGTGTAGAGTACGCCTTCCCGCAAGTCGTCCAGCCCCCTTTCCCGCAAACAGGAGCCAGCATGAGTTCGTCCCTCCCCGACATTCCCGAAGATCCGCATCAATGGCTGGAAGACGTCGGCGGCGAGCGGCAACTGGCCTGGGTCCGCCAGCAGAACGACGTGGCGCTGGGCGAACTGGAAGCGCGGCCGCACTATCCCGCCCTGCACGAGCGGCTGAAAACCATCTTCAATTCGCATGAACGCATCCCGTTCGTGCGCCAGCATGGCCAATTCCTGTACAACTTCTGGCGCGATGCGCAGCACGTGCGCGGCATCTGGCGCCGCACCACGCTGGACCAGTACCGCCTGCCGGAACCGGACTGGGAAACCGTGCTGGACCTCGACAAGCTGGCCGCCGACGAGAATGAGAACTGGGTGTGGAGCGGCGTGTCGTCGCTGTATCCGCAGGGCGAGCGCTTCCTGCTTTCGCTGTCGCGCGGCGGCGGCGATGCGGTCGTGGTGCGCGAATGGGACATGCCGTCGCGCAGCTTCGTCGCCGATGGCTTCAACCTGCCGGAAGCCAAGACGGACATCGCCTGGATCGACGCCGGCACGCTGTTCGTGGCCACCGATTTCGGCCCCGGCTCGATGACGACGTCCGGCTACGCCCGCATCGTCAAGGAATGGCGGCGCGGCATGCCGTTGTCCGCCGCCCGCACCGTGTACGAGGCGCTGCCGGAGGACCTGGGCGTGGGCGCCTGGCGCGACTTCACGCCGGGCCACGAATTCCAGTTCGTGACGCGCCAGATCGGCTTCTACAGCAGCGAGCTGTTCCTGCGCGACGGCGACCGGCTGACGAAGGTCGGCAAGCCGGACGATGCCAGTGCCTACACGGTGCGCGACAAGCTGATCGTCGAACTGCGCTCGGCATGGACCGTGGCCGGCCAGGAGTACCCGCAGGGCGCGCTGCTGGCCACCGATTTCCGCCGCTTCATGGCGGGCGAACGCCGGTTCGACGTGCTGTTCATGCCGACGCCCGAAACCTCGCTCGATGGCGTGGCGGCGACCCGCTCGGCGCTGCTGTTGAACGTGCTCGACAACGTCAAGAACCGCCTCGTCGAACTGCGCCACGCGGACGGCGGGTGGCAGCGGCGCGACGTCGATGCGCCCGCCTTCGGTACGCTCGACGTCGCACCGCTGGACGCCATCGCGTCCGACGACTACTTCCTGACCGTCACCGATTTCCTGACGCCGACCACGATGTACCTGGCCCGCGCCGGCAGCGACGAACGCACGCCGCTGAAATCGCTGCCCGGCTTCTTCGACGCCAGCCCGTACGAGGTGCGGCAGTTCCAGGCGCCGTCGAAGGATGGCACGCTGGTGCCCTACTTCGTCGTGCAGCGCAAGGACAGCAAGCCGGACGGCACCAATCCGGCCGTGCTGTACGGCTACGGCGGCTTCGAGGTGTCGCTGAAGCCGTTCTACAGCGGCGTCACCGGCGAGGCCTGGCTGCAGCACGGCGGCGTCTACGTGCTGGCCAATATCCGCGGCGGCGGCGAATTCGGCCCGCGCTGGCACCAGGCGGCGCTGAAGGAACACCGGCAGCGCGCCTTCGACGATTTCATCGCCGTGGCACAAGACCTGATCCAGCGCAGGATCACCAGCCCGCGCCACCTCGGCATCATGGGCGGCAGCAACGGCGGCCTGCTGGTGGGCGCCGCGCTGACGCAGCGGCCCGACCTGTTCAACGCGGTGGTCTGCCAGGTGCCGCTGCTGGACATGCGCCGCTACAGCAGGCTGCTGGCCGGCGCGTCGTGGATGGGAGAGTACGGCGACCCGGACGATCCCGCGCAGTGGCAATACATCAGCGAGTACTCGCCGTACCACAACGTCTTCCCCGACAAGCACTACCCGCGCGTGCTGTTTACCACGTCGACCCGCGACGACCGCGTGCACCCCGGCCATGCCCGCAAGATGGTGGCGAAGATGCGCGAACAGGGGCACGACGTGCTGTACTGGGAAAACACCGAGGGCGGCCATGCCGGCGCCGCCAACAACGACCAGCAGGCGAAGATGTGGGCGCTGACGTATGCGTTCCTGCTGGAGCAGCTGAGGTAGGCAACCGGGGCATCGCCGGCCTCGGGGTGCTACCGTTCCAGCGTGTAGCAGCCGACCGGCTTGCCGTACAGCGCAGTTTCCGTTGCGTATTGCATGCCGAGGCGCTCGGCCACGCGGCGCGATGCGTCGTTGCCGGCAGCGATCAGCGCCTGGACTTTCGGCTCGCCCCGGACGTCGAAGGCATGCTTCAGGACTGCCGCGGCGGCTTCGTACGCGATGCCCTGGCCCCAGAATGCGCGGTAGGTGTTCCAGCCCATCTCCATGACCGTGCTCCCCTCGCGAAAGAAGGCGCCGACATTGCCGACGAGTTGCCCGGTCCTGCTATGTTCTATCGCCCACCAGCCGGCGCCGTGTATCAGCCAGAGCCCGGTCTGCGACGTAAACAGCCGCCAGGCCGCCTGGCGATCGCACGAGCCCAGGTGAAGCGAACTTTCAGGGTCCATCAGGTGGTCCGCGAACAGGTCGAAGTCTTCGCGCCGATACGCCCGGAGTGTGAACCGCTCGGTCAGGAGCCGTGGAACCAGGGTGCTGTGTTCGGCACTCATGAATCGGGCCTCATGAATGGGGCCTCATGAATCGGGCCTCATGAATCGGCCTCATGAATCGGGCCTTATAATCGGAACGCATGGTTGATCCATCCTTTTCAAGTGATCAGGGTCGCTGGCTGTCCGCATTTTGCCTGGCGGTAAACTGCCCGGCCGGGCGATCCGCCAATCGTGCATCGGCCCCACACCCTCTGCAGTATTCTGCCAGATTGTTTCCTCTTGTAATTGTTTTTTTGCTATATTCCCATACGGGCCGTGGCTGAATGTGCTTGACTCGCGCCCGCACAGGCGTATCTTTTACGGCAACAAAACTACAACCAAGTCCAGACCGGGTGGCGTCCTTGTGCATATCCCCAAAGTCCTCCTCGTAAACAACGATCCCGCCAGCCTGCTGGCGCTGGAAAACCTGCTGGCCCCCGATGCCGACGCGTCCGGCTATGAGCTCGTCATGGCGGCCTCTGCCGACGCCGCGCTGCGCGAAGTGCTGCGGCACGATTTCGCCGTCATCCTGCTGGACGTGCGGATGCCGGACATGGATGGCTTCGATACCGCCGCCGCGATCCGCTCGCATCCGCGCTCGGCCGTGGTGCCGGTCGTCTTCATCGCCGCCGCGTCTGCCGCGGCATCTGATCAGGCGCTGCGGCTGCAGGCCTACCAGCATGGCGCGGCCGATTACCTGTGCGCACCGCTGGAGCCGCTGGTGGTGCAGGCCAAGGTGCGCACGTTCGTCGAACTGACCCGCAAGCACCTGCAGTTGCAGGCGCAGGCCGAGGAATCACGCCGCATCACTGCCGAACTGCGCTCGCAGCGGCTGCAGGACCTGGAGCGGTCCAACCGCGAGCTGGAACTGGAAGTGGCCGAGCGCAAGCAGGCCGAGCAGCGCGCGCACGAGCTGTCGACCAAGGATCCGCTGACGGGCCTGGTCAACCGCCGCTCGCTGATCCAGCACCTGGAACACGCGGTGGCATCGTGCGACCGCCGGCGCAGCCAGTTCGCGCTGCTGTTCCTGGACCTCGACGAGTTCAAGCAGATCAACGACGGCTTTGGCCATGACGTGGGCGACGAACTGCTGCGGCAGGTGGCGGCGCGCCTGTCCGCGGCGGTGCGCGCGTCGGACGTGGTGGCGCGGCTGGGCGGCGACGAATTCGTCGTACTGATCGAAGGCAAGGCACCCGGCGAGAACGCGGCCCGGGTGGCGCGCAAGATCGCCCATGCGCATGCGCGGCCGTTTTCGATCGGCGGGCACCGTATCCACACGTCCACCAGCATCGGCATCGCCGTCTACCCGCACGATGGCGCCAGCGCCCGCGCGCTGATGAAGAACGCCGACCTGGCAATGTACCGCGCCAAGGAAGAGCGGGAGCACCCTGGCCGGGGCGGCGGCCAGGGCGGCAACATGCGCTTCTTCCACGAAGAGATGAACCGCCGCGAGCACGAGCGCGAGCTGTGGACGGGCGAGCTGCGCCATGCGCTGTCGCACGGCCAGCTCGCCCTGCTGTACCAGCCACTGGTGAGGCTGGGCGGCGGCGGCGTGGGCGGCGTCGAGGCAAAGCTGGTGTGGAACCACCCGCGCCTGGGCCGCATCGACGCCGCCGCCTTCGTGCCCGCGGTGCAGGACCGCGGGCTGCTGGAGCGCGTCGATTCGTGGATGATGGCCGCGGTCTGCGCGCAGGCCGCCGCGTGGCGCGGCCCCGCCGGTACCGGGCCGCTGGCCACGGGCCCGCTGGCCACGGCACGTGTCGCGCTGAACCTCGTCGCGCCCGCGCTGGGCCCGGACCTGCCGGCGCGCCTGCTGGCCGAGGTGCGCCGGCACCTTCTGCCGGCCGGCGCCATCGTGCTGGAACTGTCGGAAACGCTGCTGGGCGCGCACCACGCCACGATCGAGCCGCTGCTGCGCCAGCTGCAGGCCAATGGCGTGCTGCTGGCGCTGGACGACTTTGGCCATTCCGGCACCAGCCTGGCCGCCTGCAAGAAGCTCGGGCTGGACATCCTGAAGATCGACGACGCCTTCGTGCGCAACATCGGCGACGACGCCGGCGGTACCGACCTGGTGGCCGCCATCGTCCACCTGGCGCGCGCGCTGTCGATGGAAGTGACCGCGACCGGCGTCGCCCACCCCCACCAGCTTGCCGTCCTGGCAACGCTGGGTTGCGACAACTGGCAGGGCGCGCTATTCTGCGCCCCGCTTGGCGCCGCCGAACTGGCGCAGGCACTGCCGCAGCTGAACCTGGCCGACTTGCTTGAACAACATTCCTGAACAATACTCCTGAACAATACTGCTGACTACAAGGACTGGTCGATGAACGACATGACCGAACTGCCCGAGGAACTGGATCTGAAGCTGATCCTGCAAACCCTGATGGCATTGAAAAAAGGCGATTTCTCGGCGCGCATGCCATCGGACTGGACCGGCGTATCCGGCAAGATCGCCGACACGCTGAACGACATCATCGACACCAACGACCGCATCGTCAAATCGGTCACCGAGGTCTCGCGCGTGGTCGGCCGCGAGGGCCGGCTGACGCAGCGCGCCTCGGTCAGCAACGTGTCGGGCGGCTGGGCCACGATCATCAGCGCGACCAACACGCTGATCGACGACCTGGTGCGCCCCACCACCGAGATGGCGCGCGTGATCGGCGCCGTGGCGAAGGGCGACTTGTCGCAGACCATGGCGCTGGAAGTCGACGGCCACCCGCTGAAGGGCCAGTACCTGCGCGCCGCCACCACCGCCAATACGATGGTCGAGCAGTTGCTGTCGTTCTCCTCCGAAGTCACGCGCGTGGCGCGCGAAGTCGGGACGGAAGGCAAACTCGGTGGGCAGGCACAGGTAAAAGGCGTGGCCGGCACGTGGAAGGACCTGACCGACTCGGTCAACTCGATGGCCGGCAACCTGACCTCCCAGGTGCGCAACATCGCCGAGGTGACCACCGCGGTGGCCAACGGCGACCTGTCGAAGAAGATCACGGTGGACGTGCGCGGCGAGATCCTGCAGCTGAAGGACACCATCAACGTGATGGTGGACCAGCTGCGCTCCTTCGCGTCCGAGGTGACGCGCGTGGCGCGCGAGGTGGGCACGGAAGGCAAGCTCGGTGGCCAGGCCTACGTGCCCGGCGTGGGCGGCACGTGGAAGGACCTGACCGACAACGTGAACTTCATGGCCTCGAACCTGACGGGCCAGGTGAGGAATATCGCGGCGGTGACCACCGCCGTGGCGAACGGCGACCTGTCGAAGAAGATCACGGTGGACGTGAAAGGTGAAATTCTCGAGCTGAAGAACACCATCAACGTGATGGTCGACCAGCTGTCGTCGTTTGCCTCCGAAGTGACCCGCGTGGCGCGCGAGGTCGGGACGGAAGGCAAGCTGGGCGGGCAGGCGCAGGTAAAAGGCGTGGCCGGCACGTGGAAAGACCTGACCGACTCGGTGAACTCGATGGCGGGCAACCTGACCGGCCAGGTGAGGAACATCGCCGACGTGACGACCGCGGTGGCGAACGGCGACCTGTCGAAGAAGATCACGGTCGACGTGAAAGGCGAGATTCTCGAGCTGAAGAACACCATCAACGTGATGGTCGACCAGCTGAACTCGTTTGCCTCGGAAGTGACGCGCGTGGCGCGCGAAGTGGGCACCGAAGGCAAGCTCGGTGGCCAGGCCAACGTGCCCGGCGTGGCCGGCACCTGGAAGGACCTGACGGAAAACGTCAACCAGCTGGCCGGCAACCTGACCGGCCAGGTGAGGAACATCGCCGAGGTGACCACCGCGGTGGCCAACGGCGACCTGTCGAAGAAGATCACGGTCGACGTGAAAGGCGAAATCCTCGAGCTGAAGAACACCATCAACGTGATGGTGGACCAGCTGTCGTCGTTCGCGTCGGAAGTGACGCGGGTGGCGCGCGAGGTGGGTACCGAAGGCAAGCTCGGTGGACAGGCCTACGTGCCCGGCGTGGGCGGCACGTGGAAGGACCTGACCGACAACGTGAACTTCATGGCGTCGAACCTGACGGGCCAGGTGAGGAACATCGCGGCCGTGACCACCGCCGTGGCGCGCGGCGACCTGTCGAAGAAGATCACGGTGGACGTGAAAGGTGAAATCCTCGAACTGAAGGACACCATCAACGTGATGGTGGACCAGCTGTCGTCGTTCGCGTCGGAAGTGACGCGGGTGGCGCGCGAGGTCGGTACCGAAGGCAAGCTCGGTGGCCAGGCCAATGTGCCGGGCGTGGCCGGCACATGGAAGGACCTGACGGAAAACGTCAACCAGCTGGCCGCCAACCTGACCAACCAGATGCGCGCGATCGGCGAAGTGGCGACGGCGGTGACGCGCGGCGACCTGTCGCGCTCGATCCAGGTGGAAGCGCGCGGCGAAGTCTCGTACCTGAAGGACAACATCAACGAGATGATCCGCAACCTGAAGGAAACCACGCAGAAGAACGCGCAGCAGGACTGGCTGAAGACCAACCTGGCGCGCTTCACCCGCCTGCTGCAGGGGCAGCGCGACCTGCAGGCGGTGACCAAGCTGATCCTGTCCGAACTGGCGCCGCTGGTGTCGGCCCACCACGGCGTGTTCTACATGATGGACTCGCAGATGGACGATGCGCGGCTGCGCATGATCGCCAGCTACGGCTACCGCTCCAGCCGCAAGCTGCCCACCTCGTTCCTGCCGGGTGAAGGCCTGGTCGGCCAGTGCGCGCTGGAAAAGGTGCGGATCTGGCTGACGGACGTGCCGCGCGACTACATCGTGGTGTCCTCGGGGCTGGGCTCGGCGCCGCCGACCAATATCGTCGTGCTGCCGATCCTGTTCGAGCAGCAGGTCAAGGCGGTGATCGAGATCGCCTCGCTCGACCGCTTCACCGAAACCCACCTGTCGTTCCTCGACCAGCTGATGGAATCGATCGGCGTGGTGCTGAACACGATCGAGGCGAACAGCCGCACCGAATCGCTGCTGACCCAGTCGCAGTCGCTGGCGCAGGAACTCCAGCAGACCAACCAGGAACTGGCCGAAAAGGCGCGGCTGCTGTCGGAACAGAACATCGAGGTGGAACGCAAGAACCGCGAGGTGGAACAGGCCAAGCTGGCGCTGGAGGAAAAGGCCACGCAGCTGGCCCTGTCGTCGAAATACAAGTCCGAGTTCCTGGCCAACATGTCGCACGAACTGCGCACGCCGCTGAACTCCCTGCTGATCCTGGCGCAGCAGCTGGGCGACAACCCCGAGGGCAACCTGTCGTCGAAACAGGTGGAATTCGCGAAGACCATCCACGGCTCCGGTTCCGACCTGCTCACGCTGATCAACGACATCCTCGACCTGTCGAAGATCGAATCGGGTACCGTCACGCTGGACGTGTCGGAGTACCGCTTCGCCAACCTGCGCAACTACGTCGACCGCACGTTCCGCCACATGGCCGAGGCGAAACACCTGGGCTTCGCGGTGGCGCTGAAGGACAACCTGCCCGCTTCGCTGATGACGGATACCACGCGCCTGCAGCAGGTCCTGAAAAACCTGCTGTCGAACGCGTTCAAGTTCACGTCGCACGGCCAGGTGTCGCTGGACATCGGCCTGGTCGAGCATGGCTGGAGTCCGGACAACCCGAACCTGGCCAATGCCGACGCGGTGCTGGCGTTCTCGGTGCGCGACACCGGCGTGGGTATCGCGTCGGACAAGCTGCAGCTGATCTTCGAGGCCTTCCAGCAGGCCGACGGCTCCACCGCCCGCAAGTATGGCGGCACCGGCCTGGGCCTGTCGATCTCGCGCGAACTGGCGCGCCTGCTGGGCGGCGAGATCCGCGTCGAATCGACCGTGGGCAGCGGTTCCACCTTCACACTGTACCTGCCCTACAACCGGGCCGGCTTCGTCACCATCGACCAGCCCCGCCCCGCCACGCAGCGCGCGATGCCGCTGCCGCCGAAGGTGATCTTCACGCAGCCGCCGGCCGATACGTTCGCGATGGATGCGGCCGGGCCGGCCGGGGATGCCGATGCGGATACGGACAACGCGCCCTATGGTTCGACGCTGGACGATCGCGGCCTGACGGCGCCGGGCGATCCGTCGGTGCTGATCATCGAGGACGACGACCGCTTCGCCAAGATCGTGCTGGAATTTGCCCGCGAAAAGAACTTCAAGGGCATCGTCACCGTGCACGGCGACTCGGCCCTGTCGCTGGCGCGCGATTATGCGCCGTCGGCGATCCTGCTCGACCTCGACCTGCCGGACATCGACGGCTTCACCGTGCTGGACCGGCTGAAGCGCGATCCCGGCACCCGGCACATCCCGGTGCATGTGATGTCGGCGTCGCGCGAGCGCGAACGGGCGCTGCGCTCCGGCGCGATCTCGTTCATGAACAAGCCGGTCAGCAAGGAAGCCCTGGCCGAGCAGTTCGCGCGGATCCAGAAGTTCCTGCTGGGCGGCAAGCGCAGCCTGCTCGTCGTCGATGACGAACCGGGCCAGCGCGACGCCATCGTGACCCTGATCGGCGCCACCGATGTCGATATCACCGCCGTCGGCACCGGCGAGGACGCGCTGGCGGCACTGCGCACCAGCCACTTCGACTGCATGGTGCTGGATCTGACCCTGCCCGACATTTCCGGCTTCGACCTGCTCGACATCATCGGCAAGGACCTGACCTTGCGCGACCTGCCGGTGGTGATCAATACCGCCAAGGACCTGAACCGCCGCGAGGTGGCCAAGCTGAAACGCTATGCCAAGACCATCGTGATCAAGGATGCTCGCTCGCCGGAACGGCTGCTGGATGAAACGGCGCTGTTCCTGCACCGTTCGCAGGCCAGCCTGCCGGAACCGCAGCGCCGCATGCTGGAGCAGGTGCACGCGCTCGACTCGGGACTGGCAGGGCGCAAGGTACTGATCGTCGACGACGACCTGCGCAATATCTTCGCGCTGTCGTCGCTGCTCGAACGCGAGCAGATGCAGGTATCGTTCGCCGAGAACGGCCGCGACGGCATCGAAGTGCTGGAGCGCGATCCGACGATCGAGATCGTGCTGATGGACATCATGATGCCGGAAATGGATGGCTACGATACGATGCGGGCGATCCGCCGCATCCCGAAGTTCAAGTCGCTGCCGATCATCACGCTGACGGCCAAGGCCATGAAGGGCGACCGCGACAAGTGCATCGCCGCCGGCGCGTCCGACTACATCACCAAGCCGGTGGACGTGGCCCAGCTGCTGTCGCTGATGCGCGTGTGGTTGCATTGATGGCGACATCACTGCGCGGGGCGGCGGGCACGGCGATCGAGGCGGCGGACGGGACGATCGTCGAGCGCCGCCATGTGCCGGACCCGGACGTGGAGGAACTGGAACTGTCGCTGCTGCTCGAGGCCGTGGCGCAGCGCTTCGGTTTCGAGTTCCGCAGCCACGACCGGGCCGCGGTCAAGCGCAAGCTGCACGGCCTGATGGCGCGGCGCGGCTTGCGCACCGTCTCGCAGCTGCAGGACCGCGTGCTGCACGATGCGGCCGCGTCGAGCGCGCTGCTGCGGGCGCTGGGCGTGGCGCCGGCATCGATGTTCGACGATCCGGACGAAGCGCGCCAGCTGCTGGCCGTGGCCGAGGGTTGCCTGCCCGGGGCGCCGCTGCCGAAGGTGTGGCTGGCCGATTGCGCCGGCGCCGAGCAGGCCTGGACGGCGGCCGTGCTGCTGGCCGAGCGCCAGCTGCTGTGGCGTACCGAAATCTACGCGACGGTCCCCAGCGACGAATTGCTCGAGGAAGCGCTGGGCGCCTCGATCCCGCTGGAAAAGATGGGCGAATACCAGCGCTGCTATGAGCGGGCCGGCGGCAGCGGGCGCCTGTCCGAATACTTCCAGCTCGACGGCGGGCGGCTGGTTCCGGTACCGCAGCTGAAAAGCCGCATCGTCTGGGCCCAGTACAACCTCGTCACCGATGCGTCGTTCAATGAATTCCAGCTGATCGTGTGCCGGCGCGCCCTGCCCGACTTCGGCCCTCTGCTGCGGCGGCGCGTGCTGCACCTGTTCCACGACAGCCTCGCCGTGCTGGGCGTGCTGGGCATCGACCGCGAGCTGGATGAGGAAGCGCGGCAGGCCGGGCAGTATTCCCGGTTGATCGCCGGGCAACCCTGGTACAAGCGGATTGCATGATCCGCGCAATCGTCCGGCACAATTGCCGCGGTAACTTTTCAAACGCCCAAAAAAAACCGGCCGCAATCTGAGGAGGGGACCGGTTAAAACGCTTTCTATCGAGAGCGCGGGGATTGACTCGTGCCTGCCGGGCGACTACCGGTATCAGAAATTCCATTTCGGAGAAACTGCCGCGGCCGCGAAAAATCGTGCCGGATTGAGGAATCCGGCAACCTGCCGCGCAATAGCGATCGCGCGGTATGGGTACACTTTGCCATTGTTGACAAAAATCAGGCTTAGAACTTCATTAAGGAAACTTCGTCAAGCTTTCCTTTTCAACTACCTACGGGATTCCACGTAGTTGTCGGCGCAATACAACGGTCGGGAGCCCGGCAAAAAGCTTTATTTAAGTTTCCCTGTAGCATGTCGATAATGAGTGGGTTATTCGCGGTGATTGGGAGTTATTTCGAGCTATCCCGGATTATTCGTGCTCCCGCCAGTTGTCCGATTTACCATTTAATAGCGTTTTTATTTCAATGAAAAATTCCACTTTCAATCTTCGCAACTGGAGCGTCGGCTCGCGCATCACGGCGATGACGTTCGGCCTGCTGTCCGTCACGCTTGCGGTCCTGATCACGATCATCAGCGTCAGCACCAGCCGGATGCTCGAGGAACGGTCCATTGCCAGCGTGCGGCAGGACCTGACGGGTGTGAAGAACATGGTGGAACTGTTCAATACCGCCGTCACCAGCGAGGTCAATGCCTTCGCCAAGGTCCTGGCAGCCGATTTCCACGGCGAGTTCTCGCTCGATCCCGCCACCGTCATCGAGGTGGGCGGCCGCAGTACACCGGCGCTGAAGATCGGCGACACCGTGCTGAACAATAATTTCACGATTCCCGACAATTTCACCGCCGCGAGCGGTGGCGGCGCCACGATCTTCGTAGCGACCGGCGAGGATTTCGTGCGCGTGTCCACCACCACCAAGAAGGAAGACGGCAGCCGCGCGGTCGGCACCATCCTCGACCACAAGCACCCCGGCTACGCCGTGCTGCGCGGCGGCCAGCCCTACGTGGGCCTGGCCACGCTGTTCGGCAAGCAGTTCATCACCCGCTACGACCCGGTGCGCGATGCCGGCGGGAACGTCGTCGGCGTGCTGTACGTCGGTGTCAACGTCTCGAAGGAGATGGCCACGCTGAAGGAGCGCATCGCTTCGATCAAGGTCGGCACCACCGGCTACTTCTACGTGCTCGATTCGACGCCGGGGGCCAACTACGGCAAGCTGGTCGTCCATCCCAAGCGCGAAGGCGACGTGATCGCCGATTCGAAGGATTCCGACGGCCGCCTGTTCATCCGTGAAATCCTGGAAAAGAAGGAAGGCATCATCACCTACCCCTGGCTGAATCCGGACGAGACCAGCCCGCGCGACAAGATCGTCGCGTACGCGACGTTCAAGGACTGGAACTGGGTCATCGCCGGCGGCGCCTATCGCGCGGAAATCACCGCCGAGGCGACGCATCTGCGCAACTGGTACATCGCTGCCGGCTTCCTCGCGCTGCTCGGCTTCTCGGCAGTGATGTTCTTCGGCGTGCGCAGCTACATCACACGCCCGCTGCGCCAGGTCGAACAGGCCGCCACGCAGATCGCCGCCGGCGACCTGACCGTGCAGCTGGCCGTCGACGGCGACGACGAGATCGCCCGCCTGACGCGCGCGATGAACGGCATCAGCGCCAGCCTGTCGGCCGTGGTGGGCCAGGTGCGCAGCGGCGCCGACCAGATCGCCATGGCGTCCGGCGAAATCGCCAGCGGCAACCAGGACCTGTCGCAGCGCACCGAGCAGCAGGCCGGCAACCTGGAGGAAACGGCCAGCTCGATGGAAGAACTGACGGCGACGGTACGCCAGAATGCGGAGAACGCGCGCCAGGCCAACCAGCTGGCGCAAAGCGCCTCCGACGTGGCGGCACGCGGCGGCATGGTCGTTTCGCAGGTGGTCGATACGATGGGCTCGATCGATGCGTCGGCGCGCAAGATCGTCGACATCATCGGCGTCATCGACGGCATCGCGTTCCAGACCAATATCCTGGCGCTGAATGCGGCGGTGGAAGCGGCACGCGCCGGCGAGCAGGGCCGCGGCTTCGCCGTGGTCGCGGGCGAAGTGCGCACGCTGGCCCAGCGCAGCGCTGCGGCCGCGCACGAAATCAAGGGACTGATCGGCAACTCGGTCGGCCAGGTGGAAGCCGGCAGCAAGCTCGTCGAGCAGGCCGGCGCGACGATGCAGGAAGTGGTCGACAGCGTACGCCGCGTCACCGACATCATGGCCGAGATCCGCACCGCCAGCGACGAACAGTCGGCCGGCATCGAACAGGTGAACACCGCGATCACGCACATGGACCAGGTGACGCAGCAGAATGCGGCACTGGTCGAGCAGGCCGCCGCGGCGGCCGCGGCGATGCAGGAAGAAGCGGCCACGCTCGCGCAGGTGGTACGCCAGTTCCAGCTCGATGAATCGCTGGCTGCGCAGGCAAAAAAAACCCGCGTCCAGGACGCGGGTGAAAGGATTCAAATCGGGAGAGATTTGAAAGAGCGAGGCCATCTTCTCACGTCGAGATGACACGACAATGACATCGCCATGTCCAGCACGCCCCCGATAGCCCTTCGTGCCCTGGCCCGCCAGCGCTACGCCGCGGCGGCCGCCGCCGTGGCTGCGGGCCTGCTGCTCGCAGCCTGCGCGGCGCCCGATGCTGCCCCCGGGGCAACGCCCGCCACGCCCCCGCCTGCCGCACCGGCCGCCGCGCAGCCGGCCGATCCGTTCGCCGCACTGCTGGCCGGCCGCGCCGCCGGCCCGATCCTGCGCATCGCCGACGACGCGCTGATCGCGATCACCGTGCGCCGCGGCGGCGCGCTGGCCCGGCTGGGCCATGACCACGTGGTGGCGGCACGCCGCATCGACGGGCGCGTCGACCCGGCGGCCGGGCTGGCCGTGCTGCGCTTCCGCCTCGACGAGATGACGGTGGACGAGGCCGTGCTGCGCCACGAAGCCGGGCTGGCGACGCAGCCTTCGGCCGATGCGATCGCCGGCACCCGTGTCAACATGCTGACGAAGGTGCTCGATGCGCAGCGCCATCCGTTCGTCGAGGTGCGCGTGCAACGCGGCGCGCAAGCCGGCATGCTGCAGGCGGACATCACGCTGCATGGCGTGACGCGCCGCTACACGGTGCCGGTGGCGATCGAGCCGGGCCCGCAGGGCTTGACGGCGCGCGGCGCGCTGACGCTGCGGCAGACCGACTTCGGCATCACGCCGTTTTCCGTGATGGGCGGCGCGATGGCCGTGCAGGATGCGCTCGAGATCCGCTTCGCACTGCCCGCTCGCCCCGTGGCGCCGGACGCGGTACGATAGCGTCATGAAATGCACCCGGAACGGCGCCGGCAGTCGCGGCGATATCGAGAACAGGCCGGAGGCCAGACCCGGCACGCGCGCCTGGGTTCGCATGCCATCCGGCAAGCGCCTTGACCTGTTGAACCCCACCCCCTTCGACTGGGACGACGCCGACCTGGCGCTGGGCCTGGCGCGAACCTACCGCTGGGGCGGCCATTCGGCCTGGCCGCTGCCGCTGTCGGTTGCCCAGCATTCGCTCACCGTCCTGCAGTTGCGGCGCATGGCGTCGGCCGCGCAGCTCGATCCGGTCACCGAGCTGCGCGAACTGCTGCACGATGCGGAAGAAGGCCTGCTGGGCTTCGACTGCATCTCCGTACTGAAACCCTTTCTTGGCGAAGCCTTCCGCGAACTGACGCGGCGGCTCGAACACGCCGTTTTCCTGGGCTACGGCCTGCCGGCCTGGACGCCGTCTCAATACCTTGCGCACAAGCGTGCCGACCGGCTTGCCGCCGCCAGCGAGGCCGTGCATGCCGTCGGCTGGTCGCCGGAGGAGGTGCGCCGGACGCTGAAAATCCGCATCCGGCCGTTGACCGAGGATCCGTTGCAACCGGTGTACGGCGGTACGCCCTGGGAGCCATGGCCGCCGGGACTGGCGGCCGAACGTTTCCTCACTGAAATGGCCAGATTGAAACAATGTATCGGTTGAGAAAAATTTCCTAACAAGCCGTTTTTAAAGCCAATTTTTCACTTATCCACTTCAGTTGTGGATAACGATGTGGACAAACGGGGCTTGACAAGCCGGAGAGCCAGTATTGGTGCGGGTTTCAACAAAATGCCCGTTCTTCAGGCAATTTTTTCGCCTTGTGAAATCAAGTACTTACAGATGGGCTCGGCAGCCATCCGGACCGCCAGGCGGCGCACGAAAAAAAATATCCGCCGCGGTCCGCTCTGCCGATGACGGCGCTACAGCGGAACCTTTGACAAAAATACCGCCGAGGAATAGTGTCACCGACAGTACCTTAATGAATGCTGCAGCGAGTACATCATGCAAGTCAATATGGATGAAGCCAGCGAAGGCTGGATGATAGAGGACGACATGCCCGAGCCGGAACCGCAGGCGCCGGCCGGGCCGCCGCCGTGGAAAGTGCTGATCGTCGACGACGACGTCGACGTGCATGTGGTCACCAAGTTCTCCCTCAGCAATGCGCATTTCATGGGCCGGCGGCTGTCGTTCCTGCACGCGTACAGCGGCGAGGAAGCGCTGGCCGTGCTGCGCAACCATGACGACGTGGCGCTGGTGCTGCTGGATGTGATCATGGAAACCGCCGACGCCGGCCTGAAGGTCGCCCGGCGCATCCGGGACGAGCTGGGCAATTCACTGGTGCGCGTGGTGCTGCGCACCGGCCAGCCGGGCCAGGCGCTGGAGCACAGCATCATCCTCGATTACGACATCAACGATTTCTGGTGCAAGACCGACCTGACGACGCGCAAGTTGTTTACCACCGTGATCGCATCGCTGCGCGGCTACCACAGCCTGCAGGAGGCCCAGCAGCGCATTGCCCGGGCCGAGGCGGCACTGCGGGCGGTGCATGGGGCCGCCTCGGAAGCCCTGGCCGCCCTGCGCGCCGGGCAAGGCTGGAGCGGCGAAGTGCGCCTGGGCGAGCCACCGCTGCCGCTGCGCCTGCAAGTGGCGCCCGGCGCCGAACCGGCGCCATTCACCGAAGCGGGGCAATTCACTGTCGCGGGCCAGTTCACCGTCGCGGGCCAGCTCACCGTCGCGGGCCAATCTGCCGCCTCTGGCCGCCTGCCGGACGATGCTTGAATCCGGCACGCCGCCGACGGGGCTGTATGGACATACAGGCCCGGCCGCGTCGCCGGCACCATGCAGTCTTCCCCTCCTGCGCTGCCTTAGCGCCTCGGCCTTTGCGCTAAGTAACGGATTCTGAAGCGGTTTTTCAACTATCCACACAGGTTGGGGATAACTTTGTTGATAAGCCGCCCTTGACAACGCAAAGCGCCCGTAATGACGCCATTTTCCTTAAAATGCCCGTTCAAAAGGCAGACACGGCACTTAATGGAATCAAGGACTTACGAACCCATCCATGATATTGCGCAAACTGCTGTAAAAAAGTTCTCGCTTGTTCTTTTTGCCAATTTTTGTGCATAACGTTAGCAAACGCGCGGGCCAGTGACCCGGCATTGCCCCGCACGCCGTCGGCTACACGGCTGCGTCGCTGTGCCTGCCCTGCCCCCCGGCCTGTCCGGACCTGCCCGGACCTGCCCGGACCTGCCACCTACCTGCTGCCCCTGTCCGCTGCCTGTCCGCTGCCTGTGTGCCCGCTGGTCCACTACTGTTAGGTGCCGCGCAGTCCGCACGGCAGCGCCGCGTTATGCTGCGCCATCTTCCAAGGAGACCATCATGAACGAACCCCTGAACCCCGGCGACGAAGCGCAACCCGGCACCCCCGGCAGTGGCGAGGATGTCTGCCCCGCCTGTCATGGCACCGGCAAACTGGACGATGGCAAGTCCTGCCAGAACTGCGGCGGCAGTGGCGTGATCCAGGAAGGCATCGGCGGCGGCTGAACGACCGCACCCGCCCCGGTCGCGGGGAGCGGCAGCGGTCCGCCAGCGCGGCCCGCGTGGACACCCGGCAACAGGGCGCGGATAATAGCGCCCCATGACCGATGTCCCTCCCCGCCCCCGCTCGCTGGCCGAGCTGTTCATAGCCTTCACCTTGCTGGCCCTGCAGGGCTTCGGCGGCGTGCTGCCCGTCGTGCAGCGCGAGATCGTCGAACGGCGGCGCTGGATGACGCAGGAAGAATTCATCGAGGAATGGGCCGTCGCGCAGACGATGCCCGGTCCGAACGTGTGCAACCTGTCGCTCGTCATCGGCAACCGCTTCTTCGGCCTGCGCGGTGCCGCCACCGCCTTGCTCGGCCTGCTGCTGGTGCCGGCCCTGGTGGTGCTGGCGCTGGGTTCGGTGTATTCGCACTATTCCGACCAGCCCCGCGTGGCCGGCGCGCTGCGCGGCATGGCCGCGGTGGCGGCCGGCATGATCGTTGCCATGGGCATCAGGCTGGCCGCCACGCTGCGCAGGCATCCGCTGCCGCTGGCCGTCACGCTGCCGCTGGCCGCGCTGGGCGTCGTCGGCCTCGCGGTGCTGCGCCTGCCGATGCTGGCCGCCCTCGTCGTGCTGGGCGGTACCGGCTGCGTGCTCACCTGGTACAGGCTCAAGCCATGAGCGGGGAAATCCATATTGTCCTGGCCTGGCATGACTGGCTCGACCTGTTCGTCCATTACCTGGCGATTTCCCTGATGTCGGTCGGCGGCACGATCGCCACGACGGCGGAGATGCATCGCTACCTCGTCGAACAGCACGGCTGGCTGACGCAGGCCCAGTTCAACGAATCGATCGCGATCGCCCAGGCGGCGCCCGGGCCGAACGTGCTGTTCGTGGCACTGATGGGATGGAACGTGGGTCTGAACGCGGGCAGCCATGCGGCCGCGGTGCTGGGCGTGATCGTGACCATGGTGGGCGCCCTGCTCCCGTCCAGCGTGCTGATGCTGCTGGCGGCGAGCTGGGGCCAGCGCAACCGCGAATTGCGCCTGGTGCGCGCCTTCAAGCAGGGCATGGCGCCGCTGGTGATCGCCATGCTGGTGTCGACCGGCATCATCCTCGGCAGCGCCAGCGGCAATCTCGCCACCGACTGGCCGCTGTACGCGGTGTCGGTGGTCTCGGCGCTGCTGATCTGGCGCACCCGCATCCACCTGCTCTGGCTGCTGGCGGCGGGCGCGCTGCTCGGCGCCCTGGGCTTCTTGTAAGGTTCAGGCGCCGGCCAGCCGGCGGTCGAGCGACCACCGCCCCGCGCCGGCCAGCGCGATCGTGCCGAACACGATCAGCAGCAGCCAGCCGAACTGGCCCTGCTCGATGCTCCAGTCGGGGTGCACCAGCACCATCGACACCCCGAGCAGGAACAGCACCGGCAGGCAGGCCAGCCGGGTAAACAAGCCGGCGGCGATCAGGAACGGGCACAGCACTTCGGCAAACAGCGCGCACGCCAGCGTGACGCCGCGCCCCAGGCTCAACGGGTCGTCGATGCGGGCCAGCTCCTGCTGCCAGTGCAGCAGTTTCGGCAGGCCGTGCACCCACAGCAGCAGCGCGGCACCCGCCAGTCGGGCGAACAGCAGGCCCGCATCCGGCGTGGAGGTTCCGATGAAGCGTTTCAGCATCTTCTCCTCCGTGTCCGCTTACTTGTTCTGGTAGCCGCCGTAATGCTTCACGGGGCTCCACTCGGGCAATACGGCAGGCGCCGCCGGCGCGTACTGGCCGAAGGCGTCGTTCGCATACACCACCTTGCCGTTGACGATCGTCAGCGCCGCTTCCAGGTTGCGGATGCCGTCGACCGGCATCGTGAAGTAATCCTGCGGCAGGATCACCAGGTCGGCATACTGCCCGACGGCGAGGGTGCCCTTGACCTTTTCCTCGCCGCTCATCCAGGCGCTGCCGCGGGTCATCAGCTGCAATGCCTCGTGGCGCGACAGGCGGTCCTTGTCCTGCCAGACCTGCAGGCCGCCGGCCGTCTTGCCGGACACGGCCCAGTAGATCGACGGCCACGGGCCATAGCTCGAGACGCGGGTGCCGTCCGTGCCCAGCCCGACCGGGATGCCCATCTTCAGCATGGTGCGGATCGGCGGCATCTGGCGCGTCTGGGCGCCGTAGCGCTTCCAGTACGCCTCGCCCTGGAAGTACATGCGGTTCTGCACGGCCACCCCGCCGCCCAGCTTCTTCACGCGCGCCAGCTGTGCGTCCGAAATGGTCTCGGCGTGGTCGAAGAACCAGCGCAGGCCGTTCAGCGGCAGCTCCTGATTGACCTTTTCGATGACGGCCAGGTCGCGCTCGATCGATTCGCCGTAGGTGGCGTGGATGCGGAACGGCCAGCGGTTCTTCACCAATAGCTTGAGGACGGCTTCCAGTTCGCCTTCCATGTGCTCCGGCATGTCCGGGCGCGGTTCCAGGAAGTTCTCGAAGTCGGCCGCGCTCCACACCAGGTTCTCGCCGCCGCCCTCGGTGTTGTAGCCGTTGGCGTAGAACAGGTGGTCGTTCTTGTCCGGCCTGGTCTGCGTCAGCCAGCGCTGGTAGTCTTCCAGCTCCTTGCCCGGCTTCTGCGCGAACAGGTAGTAGGAGGTGCGCACGGTCAGCTTGCCATCCTTGGCCAGCTCCAGGCTCACGGCGTAGTCGTCCGGATAGGCCTGGCCGCCGCCGCCGGCATCGATCGCGCTGGTGATGCCCAGGCGGTTCAGTTCGCGGTAGTACTGCAGCGTGGAGTTCACCTGCTGGTCGCGCGGCAGCATGCCCGTCTTGGCCAGCGTGGAGTACAGGATCAGCGCGTTCGGCTTGGCAACCAGCAGGCCGGTGGGCTTGCCATCCGCGCCCAGTTCGACGACGCCTTCCTTGTACTGCGTTTTTTCATCGTAGCCGAGGACCTGGATCGCCTTCTGGTTCAGGAAACCGAGGCCGTACAGGTACAGCAGGAAGACCGGCTTGTCCGGCACGGCTGCGTTGATTTCCGCCAGCGTGGGCAGGCGCTTTTCCTCGAACTGGTATTCGTTCCAGCCGCCGACCACCTTGATCCACTGGCCTTCCGGCGTGCGCGCCGCCTGCTCCTTGAGCATTTCCAGCGCGCGCTTCAGCGACGTGACACCATCCCAGCGCAGCTCGGCGTTGTAGTTCAGGCCCTCGCGGATGATGTGCAGGTGCGAGTCGTTCAGGCCGGGGATCACGGTACGCCCGCCGGCATCGATCACCCGGGTATCGGCGGTTTTCTTCCTCAGCACCTGGGCATTGCTGCCCAGCGCCGAGATCCTGCCCTTGTCGATCGCCACGGCCTGGACGAACTGGCCTTCCTTCACCATCGTCGCCACCTTGGCGTTGGTGACGATCAGGTCGGTTGCCATGGATGTGTTGGTCCCTGCCGCCGCGATGGCGGCAGCGAGCATCAGTCGCTTCATGCTGTTTCCTTTTCTAAACTACAAAAAATCTGCCGGGCGACCGCTGCCCGCTGGCTGTCCTGCGCGGTGCTTATTCCTTGATGGCTTCCACGGCAATCGTCAGCGTGATTTCGTCGCTGACGTTCGGCGCGTACTTGCCGGCGTTGAATTCGGAACGCTTGATCGTCGCCGTCGCATTCGCGCCGCAGGCATCCTTCTTCGCCATCGGGTGCGGCTGGCACTTGAACGACGTGACCTTCAGGTTGACCGGCTTGGTGATGCCCTTGATGGTCAGGTTGCCGTCCACCGAGGCCACGGTGTCGCCGCTGAAGTTGAACTTGGTCGACTTGAACGTGATGGCCGGGAATTTCTCGACGTCGAAGAAGTCGGCGCCCTTGATATGGCCGTTGAACGTTTCATTGCCCGTGTTGACGGACTTCGTGTCGATGATGATTTCGGTCGAGCCGGTCCTGGCGGCGCGGTCGATGGTGATCTTGCCCTTGGTCTTGTCGAAGCGGCTTTCCTGCGTCGAGAAGCCCAGGTGGGTGTACGAGAAGCGCGCGAACGTGTGGGAATCGTCGATCACATAGGTTTCAGGCGCGGCCAGGGCGGCGGTCGAGAAGCCGGCGGCCAGTACGAGGGCGATCAGTTTTTTCATGGTTATTACTCTCCGGTGGTGAATACAATTTGTCGATGCGGCATTATGTCCGCGCCCGGGGAGTAGTGTAAAACGGAAAATTTACCGTTGTTCTATCGAAATTATCGATAGTGCGGCGCCCGCCGGAACAAGAGCATCATAGGCGGCGCACGGCGCGCTGCCCATCTGCCAAAGGGGAAAGGTCCGGACACCCGGCTTGGGTGATACGCGCCCCGCCCGCATGCCGGAAAGCGGTCGAGCCCGTGTCCCGGTGCCAGGCACGGTGACATGCGGAAAGCGGTCGAGCCCGTGTCCCGGTGCCAGGCACGGTGACATGCGGAAAGCGGTCGAGCCCGTGTCCCGGTGCCAGGCACGGTGACACGCGGAAAGCGGTCGAGCCCGTGTCCCGGTGCCAGGCACGGTGACACGCGGAAAGCGGTCGAGCCCGTGTCCCGGTGCCAGGCACGGTGACACGGGCTCAGGCACGAGAACATGGCGCGGGAGCGAGGCCCCCGGCAACGGGGATTCAGCGCGCCAGCAGACGGTCCAGCAGCTTTTCTTCCAGCGCGGCGAAGGCGGGGTTGCCGCGCGTGCGGGGGCGCGGCAGGTCGACGTCCAGGTCGAGGGTGATGCGGCCCTCGTCGATGAGCAGCACGCGGTCGGCCAGCGCCACCGCTTCCTGCACGTCGTGCGTGACCAGCACGGCGGTGAAGCCGCGCTGGCGCCACAGCGATTCGATCAGCTGCTGCATCTCGATCCGCGTCAGCGCATCGAGGGCGCCGAGCGGTTCGTCGAGCAGCAGCAGCGACGGTTCGTGCACCAGCGCCCTGGCCAGCGCCACGCGCTGCCGCTGGCCGCCGGACAGCTGTGCCGGCCATGCATCGGCACGGTCCGCGAGGCCGACGGCGGCCAGCGCGCCGGCCGCCGCATGCAGTCCGTTCGGCAAACCCAGGGCGACGTTCTCCAGCACGCTCTTCCACGGCAGCAGCCGGGCTTCCTGGAACATCATCCGCATCGGCACTGCCTCCTTGCCTGCGCCCTGGCCGACGGCGACGCGGCCGCTGTCGATCGCATCGAGCCCGGCGATCGTGCGCAGCAGCGTGCTCTTGCCGCAACCGCTGCGGCCGACGATGGCGACGAATTCGCCCGCTTTCAGCTCCAGCCCGATGCCGTCCAGCACGCGGCGCGCGCCGAACGATTTCGTCAGTCCTTCCAGGCGCACCCCGACGCCCTGCCGCTGCAGCGGACGGCGCGCGGGTGCGGCTTCCACCGGTTCGGGCGTGAAGGCAAACGGTTCGCTATCGAGGGGTAACGTGGCATGCAGCATAAATATCCTTAAAACGTCTTGGTAATGGCAGATCGATTGCCTGACTGGTCCAACGCCCCGATCGGAACCTAGGCATAGGCAGGATTCCAGCGCAGCAGCCGGCGCTCCAGTGCGCGGGCGACCAGGTCGGCCAGCTTGCCGAGGATCGCGTACAGCAGGATCCCCACCAGCACCACGTCGGTCTGCAGGAATTCGCGGGCGTTCATCGTCATGTAGCCGATGCCGGCCTGCGCTGAAATCGTTTCCGCGACGATCAGCAGCACCCACACGAGGCCCAGCGAGAAGCGCACGCCGACCAGGATCGACGGCAGCGCGCCCGGCAGGATCACGTCGCGGTACAGCGGCCAGCCCTTCAGGCCATAGCTCTTCGCCATCTCGACCAGCCCCGCGTCGGTGGCGCGGATGCCGTGGAACGTGTTCAGGTAGACCGGGAAGAACACGCCGACCGCCAGCAGGAACAGCTTGGCCGTTTCATCGATGCCGAACCACAGGATCACCAGCGGGATCAGCGCCAGCGCCGGGATGTTGCGGACCATTTGCAGCGTGGTGTCCAGCAGCGTCTCGGCGCGGCGGAAACTGCCCGTCAGCAGGCCCAGGGCCAGCCCCAGCCCGGCGCCGACGGCAAAGCCGGACAGCGCGCGCCACAGGCTGGTGCGCAGGTGCTCCCACAGCTCGCCGGATGCGGCCAGCGTCCAGAACGCGGTGGCCACGGCAAGCGGCTCGGGCAGGATGCGGCTCGACAGCCAGCCGGTGCGCGACGATATCTCCCACGCCAGCAGCAGCGCGATCGGCAGGAACCAGGGGGCCAGTGCCGCGTTCAGGCGCGACCAGCCTCCCGGTTGCGACACCGGGAGCGGTGCGTTTGCTGGCGCGTTTGCTGGCGCGTTTGCTTGTGCACTGCCCATGTCAGGCCGCCTTCTTCGGCACGATATCGGTGGCCATCACCTCGCCGAACGGCCCGGTGATCGACACCTCGCCCTGGGCTTTTCCTTTACCAAGAAGCGGGAACACCAGCTCGGCGAAGCGGTACGATTCCTCCAGGTGCGGATAGCCGGAGAAGATGAAGGTCTCGATGCCCAGGTCGGCATACTCGCGGATGCGCGCCGCCACCGTTTCGGGATCGCCCACCAGTGCCGTGCCGGCACCGCCGCGTACCAGGCCCACGCCGGCCCACAGGTTCGGCGCCACTTCCAGCTTGTCGCGCCGGCCGCCGTGCAGCGCGGCCATGCGGCGCTGCCCTTCCGAATCCATGCGCGCGAACGATGCCTGGGCCTTGGCGATCACGTCGTCGTCCAGGTGCGAGATCAGCTTCTCGGCGGCCTGCCACGCCTCGTCGTTGGTCTCGCGCACGATCACGTGCAGGCGGATGCCGAATTTCACCGTGCGGCCATGTTCGGCGGCGCGGCGGCGGATATCGGCGATCTTCTCGGCCACCGCCGCCGGCGGCTCGCCCCACGTCAGGTACACGTCCATCTGTTCGGCCGCCAGCTCGTGCGCCGCTTCCGACGAACCGCCGAAGTACAGCGGCGGATAGGGTTTCTGCACGGGAGGGTACAGCGTTTTCGCGCCCTTTACCTGCAGGTGTTTTCCCTCGAAGTCGAAGCCGGCATCGCCGCCCTCGCCGGACAGCGCACCGCGCCAGATCCGGATGAATTCATCGGAAATCTCGTAGCGCGTGGCGTGGTCTGCGGTCAGGCCGTCCGCCGCCAGTTCGGTAGGGTCGCCCCCGGTCACCACGTTGATCAGCAGGCGCCCGTTCGACAGCCGGTCGAAGGTCGCCGCCATGCGCACGGCCAGGCCCGGCGTGGACAGTCCCGGCCGCACCGCGACGAGGAACTTCAAATTCCTCGTCGCGTGGATGAGCGACGATGCGACTACCCAGGCATCCTCGCACGAGCGCCCGGTGGGCAACAGCACGCCGTCGTAGCCCAGCGTGTCGGCCGCCACGGCCACCTGCCGGAGGTAGTCGGCATCGACGGCGCGCGCGCCTTTCGACGTGCCCAGGTAACGGCTGTCGCCGTGGGTGGGAATGAACCAGAACAAATTCAACGACATGAAAACTCCAGGTATCTGATTACTTCGCCGATGCCAGCACGGCATCCTTGATGGCGATGGGTTTCGGGATCAGCTTCAGTGCGGCGAAGGCATCGGCGATCTTCTGCTGCTCGCGCAGCACCTCGTTCGACACCGGCTTGACGCCGTAGCTGTAGCGCGAAGCGGCCAGCGCCACCACGGCCGGCTCGAGGCCGGTCTGGGCCGCCAGGATCGCGGTGACTTCCTTCGGATTGTCGCGGCCCCAGTCGTCGACCTTGCCGATTTCCTCGAGCAGCACCTGCTGCAGCGCCGGGTTGGCGCGCGCCCAGTCGCGCGCAGCCAGGTAGAACTGGTGGTTGGCGACCAGGCCCTTGCCGTCGGCCAGCACGCGGGCGCCGAGCTGCTTTTCCGCGGCGGCGAAGAACGGATCCCAGATCACCCAGGCATCGACGGCACCGCGCTCGAACGCGGCACGCGCATCGGCCGGCGGCAGGTAGACCGGCTGGATATCCTTCCAGGGCACGCCGGCCTGCTCCAGCGCGCGCAGCAGCAGGTAGTGCACGTTGGAGCCCTTGTTCAGCGCGACCCTCTTGCCCTTCAGGTCGGCAACGCTGCGCAGCTTCGAATCCTTCGGCACGACGATCGCCTCGCTGTGCGGCGATGGCGGTTCGTTGCCCACGTAGACCAGCGCCGCGCCGGCGGCCTGCGCGAAGATCGGCGGCGCTTCGCCGACGGTACCGAAATCGATGCTGCCCACGTTCAGGCCTTCGAGCAGCTGCGGGCCGGCGGGGAACTCGGTCCACTGCACCGTCACGCCCTGTGGCGCCAGGCGTTTTTCCAGCGTGCCGCGCCCCTTGAGCAGGGTCAGCGTGCCGTATTTCTGGTAGCCGATGCGCACCACTTTTTTATCCTGTGCGTGTGCCAGTCCCGACAAACTCCCCGCGAAGGCGGCGGCGACCAGCAATCCCAGCGTGCGGCGGCGCGCCGCGCGTTTTTGCACGGTCGCCATCATGCCGCCTGCGAAACGTAAGGGTGATCCTGCAGCGAAAGCGCCGGCGCCCGCGCCGCTTCTTCCGCCGCGCGGCGGTAGCCGAGTGCCCGGTCCAGCGTGGTCACGCCGGCCGCCACGCGCACGGCGATTTCCGGGGCCAGCAGCACGCCTTCGTGTTCGCTCCACTGCACCTGCTGCGAGGTGGCATAGATACTGGTCAGCACCTGGTCCGCTTCCAGCGCATGCAGCACGGGGCGCAGTGCGTAATCGAGCGCCAGCAGGTGCGACTGGCTGCCGCCTGTCGCCACCGGCAGCACGATCTTGCCGGCCAGGCCGTTCTGCGGCAGCAGATCCAGGAACGCCTTCAGCACACCGGAGTATGCCGCCTTGTATACAGGCGTGGCGACGATCACCGCATGCGCATCGGCCACTTCCGCCAGCGCGGCACGCACCACGGCATCGGTGTTGTCCGCCGCGAGCAGCGCCTGGGCCGGCAGGTCGCGCACGTTCAGCCGCGCCGTGCGGTGACCGTGGGCGGCCAGCTTGTCGCCGATGTGGTGCAGCAGCCGGCTGGAAGAGGATGGCACCGCGGGGCTGCCGGAAATCAGGAGGATGCTCATGGAAAGTCGCCTTCTTTTGCAGGTTGATATAACAATTCAATGGCAGCAAGGCTACGGCAGCGCCACCGGTTACAGAACGAATGCTTTCGCACTTCGATATGTGATTTTTTCAGCATGATTTTTTCGCATATCAAAGCGTGCTTTCCTTCGTGGACTGACGCTCGGCACGGGCGCGATACTGGTTTCATTGCTATCGCCCCGCTTCCCATGAACGCACCCGAACCCGCCCTGCAGAACAAGCAGAATGCCGCTCCAGTTGCTGCAGTATTTGCCGACCCGCTTGCCGACCCGCTTGCCGTCGCCGCGTCGCTCGCCGCCGAACTGGCCGCCACCGCCGTCGAACGCGATGCGGCCGGCGGCCATGCGCGCCACGAGCGACAGCTGATCCGCGCATCCGGCCTGCTGGCGCTGTCGATCCCCGCCGACTTCGGCGGCCACGGCGCCGGCTGGGATACCACGTTGCAGGCGGTCCGTGTACTGGCGCGGGCCGACAGCGCGCTGGCCCACGTGTTCGCCTTCCACCACCTGCAGCTGGCCGGCATCCAGCTCTACGGCACCCAGCAGCAGCAGCGCCACCTGCTGCATGCCACCGTCGACGATGGCCTGTTCTGGGGCAATGCGCTGAATCCGCTCGATCGCCGCCTGGTCGCCACCGACGCGAAAGGCGGCTTCCTGCTGGACGGCACCAAGAGCTTCGCTTCCGGCTCGGTGGGCTCCGACTGGCTGACGGTCTCCGCCTGGCACGAAGCCACGCAGACATCGCTGATCGGCGTGCTGCCGACCGGCGCCGACGGCATCGACGTGCGGGCCGACTGGGATGCGTTCGGCCAGAAGCAGACCGACAGCGGCACCGTGCAGTTCCACGGCACGCTGCTGCCGGTCGGCCTCGTGCTGCAGCAGCCGGGCCAGGAGGCCACGCCGCAGTCCACGGTGCGCTCGCAGGTCGCGCAACTGATCATGACCAACCTGTACGTGGGCATTGCCGAAGGCGCGTTCGCCGCCGCGCGCGACTACACCGCCGGCGAAGCGCGGCCATGGTTCGCTTCCGGCGTTGCCCGTGCCGTCGACGACCCGTTCATCCAGCACCGCTACGGCGAACTGTGGACGCTGCTGCGGCCCGCCGTCGTGCTGGCCGACCATGCGGGCCGCGAACTGGAACGCGTGTTCCGCCTCGGCAGCGCCGTCACGGCCCGCGAGCGGGGCGAACTGGCCATTGCCGGCGCCGAGGCGAAGGTGCTGGCGCACCGCGCCGCCATCGAGATCGGCAGCGCCCTGTTCGAACTGACGGGCGCGCGCTCCACGTCCGCCCGCTTCGGCTTCGACCGCTACTGGCGCAATGCCCGCGTGCACACGCTGCACGACCCGGTCGACTACAAATACCGCGACCTGGGGCGCTATGCCCTGTCGGGCACGCTGCCCGAGCCGAGCCCGTACTCGTGATCCGGGGTTCGATGCGATGAATGCAAGACACAGGCTGCCGGCGGCGGAACCGCTGATCCGGCTGCGCGGCGTGGCGAAATCCTTCGGTAGCGGCAAGCATCCCGGCGTGGCCGCCGTGCGCGACGTGTCGCTCGATATCGGCGCCGGCGAGATCTTCGGCATCGCCGGGCGCAGCGGCGCGGGCAAGTCCACGCTGCTGCGCCTGTTCAACCTGCTGGAGCGGCCCGATGCCGGCACCGTGACGGTGGATGGCCGCGAGCTGACGGCGCTCGACAAGCGCGCGCTGCGCGCGGCGCGCCAGAACATCGGCATGATCTTCCAGGGCTTCAACCTGCTGCAAAACGCCACCGTGGCGGACAACGTGGCCTTCCCGCTGAAGATCCACGGCGACCGTTCGCGCGACGCCATCGCCCAGCGGGTGGCCGACTGCCTGGCCCTGGTGCACCTGGAAGACAAGGCGCAGGCCTGGCCGGCCCAGTTGTCCGGCGGCCAGCGGCAGCGCGTGGCGATCGCCCGCGCACTGGCCAGCGGGCCGGCGGTGCTGCTGTGCGACGAACCGACATCGGCGCTCGATGCCGAAACCACGCGCAGCATCCTCGCCACGCTGGCCGGCATCAATGCGCGGCTGGACGTGACCATCGTGATCGTCAGCCATGAACTCGACGTGCTGGCCGCGCTGTGCCACCGCGTGGCCGTGATGGAGGCGGGCGAAGTGGCCGAGGTCGTGCGGCCGGGAACGCCGCACGCAGTGACCGCGCTGGGCCGGGAACTGCTGCCGCTGTTCGGCAAGGCTCCCCCGGAGGTGCGGCATGCGTGAACAATGGCTTGCGCTGCTGCCCGAGCTGTGGACGGCACTCGGGCAGACGCTGACGATGCTGTCGATCGGCGTGTCCGCCGCGGTGCTGCTGGGCGGCCCGCTGGGCGTGCTGCTGTTCCTCGTCTCGCGCGGCCAGCCGCTGCAGAACCGGTTCGCCGCCGCCGTGCTGGGCTGGCTGGTGAATACCGTGCGCTCGTTCCCGTTCATCATCCTGCTGGTGGCGCTGGTGCCGTTCACGCGCATCGTCGCCGGCACGTCGATCGGGCCGCTGGCGGCCAGCGTGCCGCTGTCGTGCGCCGCGATTCCCTACTTTGCCCGGCTGGTCGAACAGAACCTGCGCGAGGTGCCGCGCGGCGTGATCGAGGCGGCCCATGCGATGGGCGCCAGCGAGCTGCAGATCGTGTGGCGGGT
Organism: Pseudoduganella umbonata; assembly: GCF_014192225.1. Lineage (GTDB taxonomy): Bacteria > Pseudomonadota > Gammaproteobacteria > Burkholderiales > Burkholderiaceae_D > Rugamonas > Rugamonas umbonata. The sequence goes on from NZ_JACHXS010000003.1 coordinate 630,558, forward strand.
GCTGCTGGTGGAGGCCCGCGCCGGCCTGGTGCTGGCCCTGACCGTGCTGGCGATCAGCTTCCTGTCCTATTCGGCGGTGGCCGGCGTGGTGGGCGGCGGCGGCATCGGCGACCTGGCCATCCGCTACGGCTACTACCGCTTTGAAACCGAGATGATGATCGCCACCGTGCTGCTGCTGGTGCTGATCGTGCAGGTGATCCAGTTCGCCGGCGCACGCCTCGCCCGCCGGCTCGATAAACGCCACCCGGAGTGACCATGACCGACCGCCGCCGCGCCGTCCTTTTCGCCTTGCTGCTGTCGCCGCTGACGGTGCAGCTTTCCGCCCATGCCAGGGAGCCGAAGGAACTGGTGATCGGCACCAGCGCCGGGCCTTACGCCGACCAGGTCAGGCTCGGCATCAAGCCGATCCTGGAACGCCAGGGCTACAAGGTGAAGCTGGTGGAGTTCAACGACTACATCCAGCCCAATTTCGCGCTGGCCGAAGGCTCGCTCGATGCCAACGTGTTCCAGCACAGGATCTACCTGGACAAGTTCGCCGCCGAGAACAAGCTGCCGATCGTGCCGCTGGTGACCGTGCCGACCGCGCCGATCGCCATCTACAGCAGGAAGCACCGGAGCCTGGACGGCGTGAAGGAAGGCGCCACCGTGGGCCTGCCGAACGATCCGACCAACCAGGCACGCGCCCTGGTGCTGCTCGAGCAGCTGGGCTGGATCAGGCTGCGCCCCGGCGTGGACCCGGTGCGCGCCTCCGAGCGGGACGTGGCGCAGAACCTGAAGAAGATCAGGCTGGTACCGCTGGAAGCGGCGCAACTGCCACGCTCGCTGCAGGACACCGATTACTCGTTCGTCAACGGCAATTTCGCGCTGGCCTCCGGCCTGAAACTGCGCGACGCGCTGAAGACGGAAAAGATCTCGCCGAACTACGTCAACCTGGTGGCCGTGAAGGCGGCCGACAAGGACAAGCAGTTCGCCCGGGACATCGCCGCCGCCTACCGTTCGCGCGAATTCCTCGACGTCACCAACAAGCATTTCAGGGACTACGCGAAGACCGACTACCAGCTCGCGCTGGAGGCGGGCAGGCAGCAGCAGGCAAGCAAATAACGCAGGCACCGCAATGGCCGAGCCCGTGTCCTCGTGCCTGGCACCGGGACACGAACTCAAGTAACAGCAGCCGTTGACAGCAAGTAAGTAACCGCAGGCACCGCAATGGCCGGGCCCGTGTCCTCGTGCCTGGCACCGGGACACGAACTGGACCGCATTTTTACGTGAGGAATCAACAAGATGAAACGCCGTACCTTATTAAAATCCGTGGCCGGTGCCGCCGCGGCAGTCGCTGTCCCATCGCTGGTGCGGGCCGCCGGGCCGCTGAAGGAACTGCGCCTCGACTATGCCTACTATTCGCCGTCGAGCCTCGTGCTGAAGCGCTTCGGCTGGCTGGAGGAGGCGTTCAAGCCGGCAGGCACCGACATCAAGTGGGTGCTGTCGGCGGGCAGCAACCGCGCCCTTGAATACCTGAACGGCGACAGCATCGACATCGGCTCGTCGGCCGGCCTGGCGGCCCTGCTGGCGCGCGCCAACGGCAACCCGATCCGCACGCCGTATATCTACTCGCGCCCCGAGTGGACGGCGCTGGTGGTGCGCAAGGATTCGCCGGTGCGCTCGGTGGCCGACCTGAAGGGTAAAAAGGTGGCGGCCACCAAGGGCACCGATCCCTACCTCTTCCTGCTGCGGTCACTGAAGCATGCGGGCCTGAAGCGCGGCGACATCGAGCACGTGGCCCTGCAGCATGCCGACGGCCGCACGGCGCTGGAGCAGGGCCGCGTGGACGCGTGGGCCGGTCTCGATCCGCACATGGCGGCCAGCGAACTGGAAGGTGGCGCGCGGCTGGTTTACCGCAACGTGGCCTTCAATACCTACGGCTTCCTGAACGTGCGCGAGCAGTTCCTGGCGCAGCGGCCGGAGGAAGTCACGCGCGTGCTGGCCGCGTACGAGCGGGCGCGCAAGTGGATCATCGCCCATCCTTCGGAGGCGGCGCGCATCCTGTCCGAGGAAGCCAAGGTGTCGCTGCCGGTGGCGCTGCTGCAGGTCAAGCTGCGCACCGATTTCTCGCAGCCGCAGCCGGGCGCCGAGCACGTGGCCGCGCTGCGCCAGGCGGCGCCGATCCTGCAGCAGGAAGCGCTGGTCAGGCCGGGCACGGACCTGGACCGGACGATCGCCGACCTGGTCGACACCCGCTTTGCCCGCGCGCTGACCGCGAAGGCGTGACATGACGCCACCCGCGCTGCATTCGAGCATCGACCTGGTGGGCGGCAAGCCGGCCGCGCACCAGGCACCACCTGCTTCTGCGCCCGTAGCGCCACGCCGGCGCGCCCGGCCCCATCCGGCGTGGGGCCTGCTGGTGCCGGCGCTGGCGCTGGCGGCGGTCGAGGGGCTGGTGCGCGCCGGCGCCGTGCCCGCGCACCTGCTGCCGCCGCCGTCCGAGATCGTGGCCACGCTGGCGCAGCTGGCGCATGCCGACCTGGCGTGGCACGTGCTGGCCAGTTCGCTGCGGGTCGCCGCCGGGTATGCCGTCGGCGCGCTGCTGGGCATCGCCATCGGTGCCGCCGTCGGTCTGAACGAGCGCATCGCGGCACTGCTGGACCCGACTTTCCAGGCCCTGCGTGCGGTACCGTCGCTGGCCTGGGTGCCGCTGCTGCTGCTGTGGCTGGGCATCGACGAGGCGCCGAAGCTGGTGCTGATCGCGATCGGCGCCTTCTTCCCTGTCTACATGGGCGCCGCGTCCGGCATTGCCGGTGTCGACCGCAAGCTGGTCGAGGTGGGCCGGATGTACCGGCTGGGCAGCGTGGCCCTGGCGCGGCGCGTGCTGCTGCCGGCCGCGCTGCCGTCCCTGATGACGGGCTTGCGCAACGGCCTGTCGCTGGCCTGGATGTTCATGGTGGCGGCCGAACTGATCGCCGCCAGCAAGGGTCTCGGCTACCTGCTCAGCGACGGCCGCGAGACGGGCCGCGCCGATATCGTGCTGGCCGCGATCCTGCTGCTCGCGCTGCTGGGCAAGTTCAGCGACACGCTGATGCGGCGCCTGGAAACCCGGCTGCTGGCATGGCGCGACGACCTGGCGAGGGCAAAATGAGCGTCACGGCGTCTGCCCCGCTGCTCGACATCCTTGTGGCCCGCAAGGCGTTCGGCGCGCGCACGGTGCTGCGCGACTTCCGGCTGCACCTGGCCGGCGGCGAATTCGTGTCGCTGATCGGCGCCAGCGGCAGCGGCAAGAGCAGCCTGCTGTCGATCGTGGCCGGACTGGACCGTGACTGGGACGGCCGCGTGGCGCTGGCCGGCCAGCCGCTGGCCGGCGTATCGGCCGACATCGGCGTGATCTTCCAGGAACCGCGGCTGTTCCCTTGGCTGACCGTGGCGCAGAACGTCGCGTTCGGCGGCGACGGCGATCCGGCGCCGCTGTTGGCCGAAGTGGGCCTGGCGGGCCTGGGCGGCTACCTGCCGCGCCAGCTGTCCGGCGGCCAGGCGCAGCGCGCCGCCATCGCCCGCGGCCTGTTCAGCCGGCCGCGCGTGCTGCTGCTGGACGAGCCGTTCTCCGCCGTCGACGCGTTCACCCGCATCCGCCTGCAGGACCTGCTGCAGCGGGTGGCGCGCGAACACGCGCTGACGATCCTGATGGTCACGCACGACCTGGACGAGGCCCTGTTCCTCAGCGACCGCATCGTGCTGCTCGACGGCGCCGGTGGCGGCCGCTGCGCCGAGTATGTTCCGCCGGCCGGCCCGCGCCGCCGCGACGACCCGGCCCGGGCCGCACTGAAGGGCACCATCCTCGACGCGCTGTACGCCAGCCACGCACTGTAGCGCCACGGCGGCGCCCTGTTCCGCCACCGTCGTCCATAATCGGCGGAAACAGGAGACGCCAATGGCCAACGCAATCAAGGACGACTACACCATCGCGGCGCGCTGCCTCGATCCGACCCAGGCGCACGTGCTGCGCGGCTGCCTGCACGCGGCCGGCATCGCCGCCGCCGTGGCGGACGATCACCATTCGCAGGTCGACCAGCTGATCTCGCCCGCGCTGGGCGGTGCCCGCGTGCTGGTCCATGAGCGCGACCTGGCGGCCGCGAAGGAAGTGCTGGCCGCGTACGAGCGCGGCGACCTGGCACTGAAGGACTGGGAAGGCCCCGAATAATTGCCCGAAAACCGGTGACAGACACCGGTTTTTTTGAAATATTCCCGGAAAACCGGTGACAGACACCGGTTTTTTTGAAACATTTCCTGGAAACCGGTGACAGGCTCCGGTTTCGGTGGGCCTTTGCCGGGAGCTCGAACCTCAGTCGCTGCGCGTCTGCGCCTGCGACACGTTGCTGTGCGGCGGCACGCTCTGCGTCAGCCACACATTGCCGCCGATCGTCGAGCCGGCGCCGATCGTGATGCGCCCCAGCACGGTGGCGCCGGCATAGATCACCACGTCGTCCTCGACGATCGGGTGGCGCGGCGTGCCCTTGATCAGCATCCCCGAAGCATCCGCCGGGAAGCGCTTGGCGCCCAGCGTGACGTGCTGGTACAGCCGCACGCGCTCGCCCAGGATCGCCGTTTCGCCGATGACGACGCCGGTGCCATGGTCGATGAAGAAGCTGGCGCCGATCTGCGCGCCGGGGTGGATGTCGACGCCGGTCAGCGAATGGCTGATGTCGCAGATCATGCGCGCCAGGAACGGCGAGCCGAGCCGGTGCAACTGGTGCGCCAGCCGGTAATACAGGATCGCGATGGTGCCCGGATAGCACAACATGATCTCGGCGATCGACGTGGCCGCCGGGTCGCCCGCATACGCGGCCTGCACGTCCGACACTAGCAGGCCGCGGATCTGCGGCAGGCTGGCCGCGAACGCGCGCGTGATGTCGTGGGCCTTCTGCGTCAGCGTTTCTTCGGCCAGGTCGGCATCGTCGGCGAACTGCAGGCCGCGCCGCACCTGCTCGGTGAGCCGGTTCAGCGTGGTGTTGAGCGTGTCGCCGACAAAATAATCGATGCTCTCGTCCGTCAGGTTCGGCCGCCCGTAATGGGTCGGGAACAGCACGGCCGACAGGCCGTTGACGATGGTGGTCAGCGCCTCGCGCGAAGGCAGTTCGCGCACGCGGCGCTGGTGGCGGATGTTGTGCGTGGCCTCGCGCGATACGCGCAATGCCGAGACCACGGCATCCAGGTCCCAGTGGACAGGCTTGACGCCGGTGCCGTCGAAGGTATCGATAGTCATGTTTTTAATTGCTCATGTGTTACGCAGGGTCCGCGCACGCGCATTCTACGAAAATTCGCGCCGCCCCGGTTATGCGATAAGTTCATATCGATATGCCCGATGTGGACGCCCCATCCGGCCATCCCGCCACCCCGCAGGCCCGGCAGGCGCCGCGCGGCTGGCGTACAATACGCGCCCGAAAAACAATAACGATACTCTTTCCATGAATATCCTGCTGACGGTGCTGCTGGCCGGCCTGACGATGGTGGGGCCGCTGGCCATCGATACCTACCTGCCATCGTTCCCGGCAATCGCGAACGAATTCGGCGCCACGCCCATCGCGATCCAGCAGACGCTGTCGCTGTTCCTGTTCTGCTTCGCATTCATGATGCTGTTCTACGGCACGCTGTCCGATACGCTCGGCCGCCGTCCCGTGATCCTGTGGTCGCTGGTGCTGTACATCATCGCCTCGGTGGGCGGCGCGCTGGCCGGTTCGCTGGGTCTCCTGCTGGCCTGCAGGGTGCTGCAGGGCCTGTCGTCCGGCGCCGGCTCGGTGGTCGGCCGCGCCATCGTGCAGGACCGCTTCGAAGGCGCCGACGCCCAGAAGATCCTCGGCCATATCATGATGGTCTTCGGCCTGGCGCCGGCGCTGGCGCCGATCCTCGGCGGCTGGCTGCAGGTGTCGCTGGGCTGGCGCGCGATCTTCTGGTTCCTGGCCCTGTTCGGCGTGGTGATGCTGTTTGCCGTGTGGCGCTGGCTGCCGGAGAGCCTGCCCCAGGCGAAGCGCCACCCTTTCGAGCTCAAGCTGATCGCGGCGAACTACCTGAAGGTGCTGCGCCACCGCCGCTTCCTGCTGCTGTCGGCGGCGCTGGGCGTGGCGTTCGGCGGTTTCGCGCTGTACATCGGCTCGGCCGCCTACTTCGTCATGAACATCCTGCACCTGCCGGAAACGGCGTTCGGCTGGCTGTTCATTCCGCTGGTGGCGGGCATGGTGGTGGGATCGGGCCTGTCCGGCAAACTGGCGCGCAGCCGCACGCAGGCGCAACTGGTCTGGATCAGCTACGCGGGCATGGCGGCAGCCGCGCTGGCCAACGTGGCATACACCTGGTTCTTCCCGGCCGAGGTGCCGTGGGCCGTGCTGCCGCTGTTCTTCTATTCGCTGGCACTGGCCCTGGCGATGCCGCCGCTGACATTGCTGGCGATGAACCTGTTCCCGGACAACAGCGGCCTGGCGGCCTCGCTGCAATCGTTCATCCAGATGACGCTGTTCGCGCTGGTGTCCGGGCTCGTCGCGCCGCTGCTGTTCGACAGCGCGTTCAAGCTGGCCTGCGGTGTGCTCGGCTGCCTGGTGGTCAGCCTGCTGTGCTGGATCCCCGCGCGGCGCGTCTGACCGTCACGGCCACGGGGCCGGCGTCACGTCCAGGTACTGCGGACCGCCCTGCTCCGGCTCGGGGGCGGCCTGCGGTTCCTGCTTGAGCTTCAGGTCCGGCGGCAGGCCCAGGCCGAGGATTTCCTTGCGGCCTTCGACGAAATCGCTGGTGGACAGCCGGTGCTCGCTGTCCGGCCAGTTGGCGATCGCCCAGTTCTGCACTTCCTCGTAGCGTTTCCAGACTTCCGCCACGAACTTGCGGCGTTCCTCTTCTTCCAGTGGCATGGTGATCCTCCGTTGTGTTTTTGCCACTGTACACGACGGAGGCAAAGTCCGTCGCGTGAACCGGCACCGTTAAGAAACCGGTGACAGGCCGCCGCGGCGGACCGTCCAGCTCCCGGGAAATGTTTCAAAAAAACCGGTGTCTGTCACCGGTTTTCGGGAAATGTTTCAAAAAAACCGGTGTCTGTCACCGGTTTTCGGGCAACGAAACGATGCGGTAGGCGCAGCGCCGGGCGCCGGCCAGCTGGTGCTCGGTGCGCTGGACGGCGCAGCCGGGGCCCAGCACGCGCTGGAACACGTCCAGTTCGGAACGGCAGAAGTCCTGGCAGGCGCGGGCCGCGGCGCAGATCGGGCAGTGGTTCTCGACCAGCAGCAGGCTGCCGTCCGGCTGCGTCTCCACCTCGGCCATGTAGCCTTCCACGTCGCGCGCGTGGGCCAGCGCGGCCACCCGGTCCGGCAGCGCGGCGGCGGTGCCGATCGTATCGCGATAGAACGCCTCGCTGGCGGCTTCGCGCGCGACGATCAGCTGGTCCATCGCCGCCGGACCGAACAGCGTTTTCACCTGGTCGATCAGCGCCACGGTCAGGTCGGCATGGCGATCGGGGAAGCGGGCATGGCCGGCGTCGGTCAGCAGCCAGCGGCGCGACGGGCGCCCGACTTTCTCGGCCACGTCCTCGAACGCGACCAGGCCCTTTTCCTCGGCCGCCTCGAGATGGCGCCGCGCGCCCATCGACGTCAGCGCCAGCATGTCCGCCAGCTGCTGAGCCGTCTTCGGTCCGCGCGTCTTCAGCAGGAACAGGATGCGGTCGGCGGTGTTCATCAGTGGATTCCTTTCAGTACGGGGGCTGCCAGCTCGCGGCGCCAGCCATGCAGCCGCCAGCCGGCCCACAGGCTCGATGCGGCGCCCACCGCCAGCACGAGCCGGGTATCGACCAGCACCAGCGCGGAACCGACCAGCGCCATCAGGATCGTGGCCAGGCAGAACGTGGTCGACATCAGGCCCATCACGGCGCCCTGTCCGTGCCCGGCGAAGCGCTCCGCCGCCCATGGCTGCACGGTGGCGTTGAAGAACGCGTTGGGAATGCCGAACAGCGCGATGGCCGCCAGCCCCATCCACAGGTTGCCGACCGCCACGCAGCCGACCGCCAGCGCGATGCCCCAGGCAAACCAGCCGGCCTTGCGCAGCGACTCGCCACCCGAGCATTGGCCCATCATGCGCCCGGCCACCACGGAGGCGGCGGTCATGATGCCGCACATCGCCATGTTGATCAGCGCGATCCGCGCCGCATCGTAGTCGCCCTGCTCCACCAGCCACAACGGGTAGAACTCGTAGAAGGCCGCGACGCCGCAGAAGCCGGCCAGCTGGATGAAGAACAGCGTGCGCGGCTCGGCGTGGCGCAGCAGGTTCAGCGCGTGCCGGTGCCGGGCCACCTGCCACAGCGACGAGGTCTCCGGCGAAGCCGCCTCGCGGGGCAGCGCGATGGCCGCCAGCAGGCCTGCCAGCACCAGCGCGGCGATCGCGGCGGCAAACGGCACCACGATGCCGAAGCCCAGCGTCAGCCCGGCCAGCATCGGGCCCACCAGCCAGCCCAGGTGGAATGCGCCATTCACCAGCGACAGGCCGCGCGTGCGCTCCGCCCCGGTGAATTTTTCCGCGACCAGGGCCCGGCAGATGGAGCCATTGCCCTCCAGCAGACCGGTGGCGAAGCGGGCCAGCACGAACAGCGGAAACGATTCGACCACCAGGGCCAGGGCCGTCAGCGCATGGCCGACGGCGGCGCCGAAGGCGGTGCCCAGCAACAGGGGCCGGCGGCCATAGCGGTCCGAAAGCGGCCCCAGCAGTGTGGCGCCGATCAGCAGGCCCAGCGGGTTGACGGTCAGCGCGATGCCGAACAGCAGCTTGGGCGGCAAGCCCAGGAAGCTGTTCAGGCCATTGGCGGTACCGGAAGCGAACAGGGGCGGCAGGATCGGATACGGCAGCGATGCGCCGACGGTGGACAGCAGCGCCAGTAGGCAGGCCGCGGTGAGCAGCAACGTATGGTTCAAACGGTTCATGTGCCGACTATACGGCGAACCCGACAATAAGTAAACAATTGGATTTACTTATGGCGCGGTGGTGCGTTTGCGCAGCACCCGTCACAGATTGCGCTGCACCCATGCGAGGATATTGCCGGTATCCATCGCGCCCGGCTGGCGCGCCACTTCCCGGCCGTTGCGGAACAGGGCAAGCGTGGGGATGCTGCGGATGCCGTAGCGCGCGCCCAGCTCCTGGTTGGCCTCGGTATCCACCTTGACTACGCGCACGCGCGGCTCCAGCTGGCGGGCAGCCTGGGCATAGAACGGTGCCATCGTGCGGCACGGGCCGCACCACGGTGCCCAGAAGTCGACCAGGACGGGAATGTCGCTGCGTTCGACGTGCTTGCCGAAACGTGCGCCCGACAGGTCGGTCGGCTGGCCGGTGAACAGCGAACCCTGGCACTTGCCGCAAGTGGGCCCTTCGCCAAGGCGGTCGTCCGGCACGCGGTTGACGGCGTCGCAGTGGGGACAAACGATGTGCAGCGGAGTGGTCATGAAGTTTCCTGGGCGTTGCGGTTCTTGACGATGCCACGGACATTGGTGGCGGCAAGGCAGCAGTTTAACGCGATCAATGCCCAGGCGTCGTCATGCACGCCCCAGGCGATCCACATCGCGTTACTGACCAGGAAAACAATGAAGCCCGACAGGCGCCGCCCGGGCCGCTGCGAGGCGACCAGCCAGGCCGCCAGCAGCGATGCGGCCATTGCCGGCCATTGCAACAAATCGATCCAGTCTCCCATCCGGCCACTCCATGCTCATCGGTCGAGCGGCGAGTGTAGCGCCCGGCCGAAAAGCGTGTCGCATGGCTGTGCGGGAAGGGAGAGACGATGCTCTCGCGACGCCCATCGGACGGAATCGTGCGCCGATCCTCCCGGAACGCCGCTATGTTCAATGGAGGTGCGCCCCATGCCGGCACGCCGCACCTGGCGCGCCGGCAACCACATCGAGCCATGACAGTCCGGGGCAACGGGGAGTACCACGATGAATGTCACCCTGCTGAGCCAGCTTGCGGGAGTGTTGCGCGTCGGCGTGATCCTGGCGATCGCGCTGCATGCGCTCGCGCTCGTGCCGCAATTCCGTGCCCGCTACATCCAGCCGCGCCTGGTCAACGTGAGCCTGATGGGCCTGGTGCTGGGCGTGGCGCATGGCGCCGTGCTGGCGCTGGCCGGTGCCGAGCTGGCCCCGGCCGACCCGCCCCGCCGCGCCGACATCGTGGCCTGGTGCCTGGCGGCCGCCGTGCTGCTGAACCTGGCGGTGGCGGCGCAGAACCTGCTGGCGGTGATGGCGCTGCTGCGGCTGCACCGGACCAGCGCCGTGCTGGCCCACAGCATCCGCGGCGCGGTGCAGCCGATGGTATGGAGCAGCGCGGCGCTGGCCGTGGCGGCCTGGGCAACCCTTCACGGCTGGCTTTGACGCCCTGCCAGGAAACGCTGCAGGTACGGCGCCGTGCGGCTGTCCGCGGCCGCCGCCACTGTTGCCGGCGGTCCGGCGGCAACGATCCGGCCGCCATCCTCGCCGGCTCCGGGGCCGATGTCGATGACCCAGTCGCTGGCTGCCACCACGCGCATATCGTGTTCGACGGCGATCACGGTGTTGCCGGCATCGACCAGTTTCTGCAGCTGCGCCACCAGCCGTTCAACGTCCGCCGGGTGCAGCCCGGTGGTCGGCTCGTCGAGGATGTACAGCATGCTGCCGCGCGCCGCCCGTTGCAGCTCGGTGGCCAGCTTGATGCGCTGCGCCTCGCCGCCGGACAGTTCGGTGGCGGGCTGGCCCAGCCGCAGGTAGCCCAGGCCGACATCGCGCAGCACGTCCAGCGCGCGGCGCAGCGGCGCTTCGTCGGCGAAGAACTCCCAGGCGGCGTCGACCGTCATCGCCAGCACCTCGGCCACGTTGCGGTCGCGGTACGTCACTTCCAGCGTCTTGGCGTTGTAGCGCGCGCCGGCGCACACGGGGCAAGGCGCATACACGCTGGGCAGGAACAGCAGTTCCACCATCACGAAGCCTTCGCCTTCGCAGTTGCCGCAGCGGCCCTTCGCCACGTTGAACGAAAAGCGTCCGGCATCGTAGCGGCGCGCCTTCGCCGTCTTGGTCGCCGCGAACAGCTTGCGCACGTGGTCGAACAGGCCGGTGTACGTGGCCAGGTTCGACCGGGGCGTGCGGCCGATCGGCTTCTGGTCCACCCGCACCAGCCGCCGGATGCCTTCCAGGCCGGCCGTGATCTTCCCCTCCAGCGTGGCCGGTTCCTGCTGTTCCAGTTCGTCGCCCTCTTCCGCTTCGGCGGCCGGCTCGTGGCCCAGCGCGCGCGCCACCAGTTCGACGAGCACCTGGCTGACGAGGCTCGACTTGCCGGAACCGGACACCCCGGTCACCGTCGTCAGCACGCCGAGCGGAAAGGCGCAGGACAGCCGGTGCAGGTTGTTGCGCGTGACGCCGGACAGCTTCAGCCAGCCCTGCGGCGCGCGCGGTTCGCGTGCCGGCGGCGCGGCATCCGGGAACAGGTAGCGTTTGGTCTGCGATGCCGCGACGGCCTTCAGTCCCTCGGGCGCGCCGCTGTACAGCACCGCCCCGCCGCCCTCGCCGGCCGCCGGCCCCACGTCGACGATCCAGTCGGCATGGCGGATCACGTCCAGCGCATGCTCGACGACGAACAGCGAATTGCCGGCCGCCTTCAGGCGGTCCAGCGCGCGCAGCAGCGCCACCGTATCGGCCGGGTGCAGGCCGGCGGACGGCTCGTCGAGCACGTAGACCACGCCGAACAGGTTCGAGCGCACCTGCGTGGCCAGGCGCAGGCGCTGCAGCTCGCCCGGCGACAGCGTGGGCGTGCCGCGGTCCAGCGCCAGGTAGCCCAGGCCCAGGTCGAGCAGCACGTCCAGCCGCGCCATCACATCCTGGGCGATGCGCTGCGTGACGATCAGTTTTTCCGGGTGCTCGGCGCGCTGTTTCGCGCTGGTCCTGGCCGTGCCGTCGGCGTACGGCGCCATCGTCCGTGCCAGGCGCTGCAGCGGCAGTCGCGCCAGTTCCGTGATGTCATGGCCGGCGAACGTGACCGACAGCGCTTCCGGCCGCAGCCGCCGGCCGGCGCACGCCGGGCATTCGGTACTGACCATGTAGCGCGCCACGCGCTTCTTCATCGTCGCCGATTCCGTGGTGGCGAAGGTCTGCAGCACATACTTGCGGGCGCCCGTGAACGTGCCCTGGTAGCTGGGCGTTTCCTTGCGCTTCAGCGCGCGCCTGGTCTCCTCGGGCGTCAGGCCGGCATAGACGGGAACGGTCGGCTGTTCGTCGGTAAACAGGATCCAGTCGCGCGTCTTCTTCGGCAGGTCGCGCCATGGCGTATCGACGTCGTATCCCAGCGTGACCAGGATGTCGCGCAGGTTCTGGCCATGCCAGGCGGTGGGCCAGGCGGCGACGGCGCGCTCGCGGATCGTCAGCGTATCGTCCGGCACCATCGACGCCTCGGTGGCCTCGTACACGCGGCCCAGGCCATGGCATTGCGGGCAGGCCCCTTCCGGCGTGTTCGGCGAGAACGACTCGGCGTACAGCAGCTCCTGGCCGGCGGGATAGTCGCCGGCGCGCGAGTACAGCATGCGCAGCGAATTCGACAACGTGGTCACGCTGCCGACCGACGAGCGGGTGGTCGGCGTGCCGCGCTGCTGCTGCAGGGCCACCGCGGGCGGCAGGCCGTCGATCTCGTCCACCTGCGGCACCGGCATCTGGTGGAACAGCCGGCGTGCATACGGCGACACCGACTCGAGGTAGCGCCGCTGTGCTTCCGCGTACAGCGTGCCGAACGCCAGCGACGACTTGCCGGATCCCGACACGCCGGTAAACACGACGAGCGCGTCGCGCGGCACGTCCAGGTCGACGTTTTTCAGGTTGTGTTCGCGCGCGCCGCGTACCGTGACGTAACCCGCCTTCGCGCTGCGACTCATGCCTGGCCCTTGCCGGCGGATGACGCGGCCACGGGTTCGGTTGCAGGCTCGCTGATGGGTTCGCCGATCGGCTCGACCAGGTGCGCGCCGTCGCGGCCGGCGTAATTGACGTCGGTACTGACGGGGTACCACTCGAACGCGTCCGGCCCCAGCGCCATTTGCCGCGCCAGCATCTCGGCCTGCTCGCGCGGCAGGTCCGGGTCGAGCCAGGTAGCGGCATCGGCGGCGCTCAGCACGACCGGGCGGCGGTCGTGCACGTCGACCATGCCGCCCTCGGCATCGGCCGTCACCAGCACGAAGCCGCATTCGGCCTTGTGGTCCGGGTTATCGTCCCGCAGCGGGCCGAAGTTGGCCAGCGCCAGCATGAACAGCGGTTCGCGGTCCCGGCGGTGGATGTGCCAGGGCTGGCGCTTGCCTTTCGCGCCGGTCCATTCGTACCAGCCGTTCGCGGGCACGATGGCGCGGCCGCTCTTCAGCAGCCGGCCCCAGTAGTTGTTGGTGATCTTCTCGATGCGCGCGTTGACGCACACCGGCAGCTTGTCGGCCGCCCACGAGGCGCGGTAGCCCCAGTACATGTCGTCGACGTGCAGCTTGCCGTCGACCAGGTGCAGCACCGGGCGGTAGGTGCCGGGCGCCGCATTGAAGGTCGGGCGGGCCGCGCTGTCATAGACCGCGTCTGCCCAGCCGAAGGCGGCCACGTAGCGCCGCGCGATATCGTTTTGATCGAAACGTCCACACATGTTGCCATGGTAGCAGCATGTCCGCGGCATTCCGCGCACGGCTGCGCCAACGGCCCAGCCCGTGTCACCGTGCCTGGCACCGGGACACGAACTCAGCGTTCCGCGCACGGCTGCGCCAACGGCCCAGCCCGTGTCACCGTGCCTGGCACCGGGACACGAACTCAGCGTTCCGCGCATGGCTGCGCCAATGGCCCAGCCCGTGTCACCGTGCCTGGCACCGGGACACGGGCTCAGCGTTCCGCGCACGGCTGCGCCAACGGCCCAGCCCGTGTCACCGTGCCTGGCACCGGGACACGGGCTCGTCAGCTGAATTACAAGGGCTGGATTACTCGGTCTGCCCCGTCATCGTGTCTTTCGGCTGCTCGGTCACGTCGCCCCACACGACATAGTCGTCCACCGAGTACAGCTTGCACGGTTCGCGGCTGGCGGCCTGGCAGGCGGCCAGCGCGCGTTCGTTCGGCATTTCGCCCTCTTCGGCCCAGCCCCACGCGCCGGACGACGACACGGCGAACGCGCGCGGCGTCTGCTTGGTCAGGAAGGCCTTGTACTGCCGGCGCCCATTCTCGGGCAGGAACGGCACGGCGGCCACGTCGTCGAGCGGGGCGAAGTTGGTGCGCGGCTGCGGCGCCGGCTCGGCCACCGCATACACCGGGTCGACCGGCATGCCGACCTGGCGCAGGAAGCGCTCCACTTCGGGCAGCCATACCTGCTGGCCGTCGCGGCTGCCCAGCATCGTGTGGGCATCGTGCTTGAACGGGCCGTACGCCACCAGCTGCACCTTGCCGCCGTTGGCGGAAAACGCGTCGTACATGCGGTTCACCAGCGCCGGATCGAAATAGCTGTCGTTGGCGCCGTACATCCACAGAGTTTCGATGCGGTTCTTGCGGCCGAACTCGGCGAACGCGCCCACCAGCGACTGCTGCCAGTCGCAGCTGCCGCCGTGCACCTTCAGGCCGCCGGCGAAATTCATGATGCCGCGTACGCCCGGCAGGCTTTGCGTGGACAGCGCGATGCTGGCCAGCCCGCCATAGGACTGCCCGGCGATCACGATGCGCTCCGGGTCGACGAAGGACTGCTCGCGGGCATAGGCCACCACGTCGGCGATGTCGCCGGCCTGCTGGTAGCCGTTCGCCTTCATGTTGCAGCCGAAGTCGGAATACGTGCCGCCGGAGTGCGCGAAGCCGGTCCGCATCGGCACCATCACCGCGTAGCCGCGGCGCACGAACTGCGTGGCCATGTAGACGAAGCGGTCGCGCGGCTGGCTGCGCGGGTCGCCCGGCGACTTGCCGTGGTTGATGATCAGCAGCGGGAACGGGCCGGGGCCGGCGGGCTTGTACAGCGTGGTCTCGAGCTTCACGTTCATCCGCGGCCCGGCGGGCACCATCACGATCTGCTCATTGAGCCGCGCATCGAGCGGCAACTGTACCGCGGCCGTGGCAGTGCCCGGCACCATGGCGGCGCAGGACAGCACGGCAGTCGACAGGATGACGGCAAGCTGGCGAAGTCGGGACAGGGCGGACACGGCGGACTTTCGGAAAATTGGCGTTAGGCAATAACCCGATTCTGGTGTCAAACCTCATGTATTGCAATCCAAAAAGATTAACGTAAGCAATTTTTAAGCGTCCAGAGCACACCATCTGTTGCTTTTCAGAACGCACCGCCACGCGCGACCGCCGTGCCGTTCCGCCAACTCCTTGCATGGCCGATCACGGTATTCCCCTTTTTACGACACGCGTGCCACCGCCGCGCCGGTAGTACGGGCCCGCGCCGCGCGGAGTCAGTAAACTGACGGCTCTTCGGAAGGAAAACGGCGTGACAATTTCGGCATTGGGCATCGGCTTGACGGGACTGCAAGCCAACGGGAAAGCCCTGGGTGTGGCGGCGCATAACACCGCCAACATGAACACCGACCACTTCGTCCCGCAGTCGGCCAGCTTCAACGAAGCGCGCCCGGCCGGTACCGGCGTCACGCTGTCGATCGCCGCGCGCGACCTGTCGGCGACTGAAAACGTGGGCGGCGCGCCGTCCGGCACCGACCCGGCCGCATCGATCGTCAACTCGCTGGTGTACAAGGCCGGCTTCGAGCTGTCCGCCAAACTGATCCAGGCAGCCGACGAGCGGCTCGGCACGCTGATCGACATCCGCGCCTGACCTTGACGAGGTCTCCCTTTCGGCCGATTCGATAGGCGCTGTTACCCGAGCACGTGGGATGAACTGAACCATTCGCCGGCGTTGCTGTCTCATCCTTATTGACGATGGAGGCGGCGATGCACGACGGCGTTTTCAACAGCTTGCTGGAACGATTACGGGGGC
This sequence comes from Pseudoduganella umbonata, assembly GCF_014192225.1. GTDB lineage: Bacteria > Pseudomonadota > Gammaproteobacteria > Burkholderiales > Burkholderiaceae_D > Rugamonas > Rugamonas umbonata. Next base: position 646,497 of record NZ_JACHXS010000003.1, read on the forward strand.
AACTCGACGGGTTCTCCGGCGCCCAACTGACGACACTGCGTGCCCTGCTCGAGTCGGCCTCCTCACTGGCGACCTGTCTTGAACTGATCGAGAAGTTCGGCCGGCCCTGCGATCGTTGTCCGCATTGCGCGGCTATCCGCATCCATCGTCACGGCTGCACTGGCGGCCTGCAACGCTACCGCTGCGTGACGTGCCGCCGCACCTTCAACGCGTTGACCGGCACGCCCTTCGCGTTCCTGCGCCTGCGCGGCAAGTGGCTGCCGTTCCTGCAGGCGGTGCTGGATTCGCGCACTGTCCGGGGCGCCGCCGAAACCACCGGCATCCACCGCAATACCAGCTTTCGCTGGCGCCATCGTTTCATGGGTGGAGCACGGCACGACCGGCCACCGCGGCTGCAAGGCATTGTCGAGGCGGACGAAACCTATCTGCTCGAGTCGCAGAAAGGCAGCCGACACCTGGACCGGCCGGCGCGCCGCCGTGGCGGCAAGGCCAGGCGGCGCGGCATCTCAAACGAACTCGACTGCATTCTGGTGGCGCGCGACCGTGACGGCAAAACCCGGGATTTCGTCTGCGGCCGAGGTCCGGTCACGGCACGCCAGTTGGCGTCCCACCTGCCGCCAGTACTGGCCGCCGATGTCTTGCTGGTGTCGGACAGTGCAGCCGCTTACCGAACGTTCACACGCCGCGCCGGTATCCTGCATGAGGCAGTCAATCTGAGGGCAGGCGTGCGCGCTCGCGGCGCCATCCACCTGCAGCACGTAAACGGCTATCACAGCCGCTTCCATGGCTGGCTGTCGCGTTTCAATGGCGTGGCGAGCAAATACCTGCCGAACTACCTGGGCTGGCGTCATGGCCTCGACGGGCAGCGCTGGCTTGCCCCTGCAGACTGCCTGATCGCCGCGCTGCGCGGCAATTACCCTCTTTCTTGATGACTTGGCGAAACTTCCACAGGTTCGGGTGACAGCGCCATTCGATACGCCTGTTCAATTCGTGCCGTTATGGCATGATCGCCCGATCACTTACAAGCGAACCGGGCATGACATTGACTGAATCCTTTACCCCCGTACCCTTCACCCACCTGATTTCCGACTGCGACGGCGTGCTGATCGACAGCGAGGCCGTTGCCTTGGAGGCCCTGGTCGATTACCTGGCCCCGCTGCATGCAGACCGCGCCGCGCTGGCCGCGCGAATCCGCCCCCGCCTGGGCCTGAAGCTGGAGGCACTGGTACTGGGCGTGTGCGCGGAACTGGGCCTGCCGGAACCTACCGTGCCGGACCTGGCCGTCATGCGCTCGGTGGTGGAAGGCGAATGCGACCGCAAGGCGCAGCCGATACCCGGCGTGCGCGAAGCCTATGCGGCGATCCCCCTGCACAAGGCGGTGGCCAGCAACAGCCGCCACGTGCGGGTGCAGGGCCTGCTGGGCCGTACCGGCCTGGCGCCGCTGTTCGACGGCGGCATCTACACGGCCGATATCGCCGGGCGCCCGAAACCGGATCCGGCCGTGTACCTGGCGGCCGCGGCCGGCATGGGCGTCGCTCCGGCACGCTGCATCGTCATCGAGGACAGCGTGACCGGCGTGCATGCGGCGGTGGCCGCCGGCGCCACGGTGCTGGGCTTCGGCGGCGGCGAGCACAGTCCGCCCGGCCAGGCGCGCCTGCTGCGCGAGGCCGGTGCCGCGCACGTGTTCGGATCGATGGCGGAATTGCCGGACCTGGTGGCCGGGCTGAATTCAGCCGGCCGGCCTGCCGCCGGCTGAATGCCGCCCGGACTTCAGCCCGGGCCGCCCATCGTCGGCTCGTCGACGCCCTTCAGCAGGCCCTCGATCGCATGCTCCTGCACGATCGGTTCGAGCCGGTCGACGACGCGGCACGCCAGGTGGCGGCGCACGTCTTCCGGCAGGCTGTCCCAGTAGCCGCGCGTGACCTGCAGGTCGTGCTTGTCGGCGTTGGTACCGTCCGGCGCGTCCACGCCGAGCACGAACACGGGGCGCGACTTGTCGGAACGATTGGCGGTGCCGCGGTGGATCGTCAGCGCCGAGCGGGCCGAGATGTCGCCCATCTGCGCCAGCTTGCGCTGCGCCCGGGCCGCGTAGCGCGGCCATAATTCCTGGGCCGGGAACATGTGGTGCCCGCCGGCCAGGTCGTCCCACTGCGTGCCGGGGGCGATCTCGAACGGCCCCATGTCTTCCGTGACATCGACTGTCGTGATGTTGAACGCCAGCGAGTTCAGCCGGCGCCCCACCAGCGTCGCTTCCGGCGTCGCGAAATCGCGGTGCCATGGCTGGTGCAGCGCGCCGGGGCCGGGCACGTCGAAGCCGGCCTCGACTACCTTGTAGTCCGGTCCGAGGATCGATTCGCACACCGCCATGACCCAGGGATGCGTGACGATGTCGGTAAAGCCGCGCAGCCGTTCCGGGTGGATTTCAACGTAGAAGCGGTTCGGGCCCCGCGGCAGCGCGCCGCCCGGCTGGCGCTGCGCCTCGGCGAACAGCGTGTCGATATCCTCGCGCAGGCGCTGCACCCATTCGCGCGAAAACGCGCCCTTCAGCGCCGTGAAACCGTCGCCGTACAGCGCACCCATGATCGCGGCCACGTCGTAGCCGCGGTTGTCGTTGCGGTCATCGTTCATCTTGCCCTCCGTTGCCGCCATTGTAGGCAAAACCGCCGGCGGGCGCGGCACGGCTGGCTGCGCGCGGCATGTGCGCACGATATGTGCGCGCGCGAACAGCGGGCGCCCGCACCGCCCCTTACGATGGCCCGCAATTACCAACGGAGACGGCGTCTCGGGAGAAGCGAACATGACGATCGGACGGCAAAAGGACGATGCCAGCGTACCGACCGAACAGCAGGCCGGCGGCCAGGTCGTCGGCAAGCTGGCCTGCGGCGAACTGGAAGGCAACTCGGTATCCACGCTGGGCAGCCCGGGCGTGCGCCACTGGCAGGCCACGTACCTGGAGCACGCGGACCTGCACGACCGTGGCAACATCTTCTTTGCCGCCGTCGAGATGACGCGGATGCCGATGCTGATCACGGACCCGAACCAGCCGGACGACCCGATCGTGTTCGTCAACGGCGCCCTGCTCGACCTGACCCTGTACCAGGAAGACCAGTTGCTGGGCCGTAATTGCCGGCTGCTGCAGGGCCCCGACACCGATCCCCGCACCGTGGCCGAAGTACGCGAGGCACTCGCCGGACAGCGCGCCGTGGCCGTCGACATCCTGAACTACAAGGCCGACGGCACGCCGTTCTGGAACGCGCTGTTCATCGGCCCTATCTTCGACAAGGACGGCAAGCTGCTGTACTTCTTTGCATCGCAGATGGACATCACGCAGCGGCGCATCCACGAGCAGTCCTACCTGCAGGCGCAGAAGATGGAAGCGGTCGGCCAGCTGACGGCCGGCCTGGCGCACGACTTCAACAACCTGCTGCAGGTCGTCAACGGCAACCTCGAGCTGGCCCAGCGCATGATCGACGCCAAGCCGCAGGCGCTGCAGGCGATCGGCCGCGCCCAGCGCGCCGCGCTGAAGGGCGGCGCGCTGACCCAGCAGTTGCTGACCTTCGCGCGCAAGCAGCGGCTCGAGCCGCGCCGCATCAACCTGAACGCGCTGGTGCTGGAATTTTCAGAGATGCTGGTACGCACGCTGGGCCAGGAAGTGCAGCTGCAGCTGGACCTGCGCCCCGGCCTGCCGCCGTGCGTGCTGGACCCGACCCACCTTGAAATGGCGTTGCTGAACGTGCTGATCAACGCACGCGACGCGCTGGGCGGCGGTGGCACCGTGAGCGTCGGCACGTCCGTGCTGAGCGATGCCCGCAAGCTGGCCGTGCACCACCTGGCACCGGGCCAGTACGTGGTGATCTGCGTGGTCGACCAGGGCTGCGGCATGACACCCGAAGTCCTGCGCCGCGCCACCGAACCGTTCTTCACCACCAAGGGGCCGGGAACCGGCCTCGGCCTGGCGATGGTGCACGGCTTCGTGCAGCAATCGCATGGCCGCCTCGACATCGAGAGCAAGCCGGGCGTCGGCACCACGGTACGGATGATCTTTCCCGTTGCCGACCAGGCCGGCGCGGCACATGCGCCGGCCGCACAGGCCCGCCCCGTCCCTGCCGACGGCAAGGCGACAATCCTGCTGGTGGAAGACAACGAAGACGTACGCGAGCTGGGCCGCATCATGCTGGAGGCGCACGGCCATGCGGTCGTGTCCGCCGCCAGCGGCGAGGAAGCGCTGCGCCTGCTGGAGGAACACGAAGGCGGCGGCCATGGCCCCATTGGCCTGCTGTTTTCCGACGTGATCATGCCCGGCGGGATGACCGGCGTGCAACTCGCCGAGGAGGTGCGCCGGCGCCGGCCCAGCCTGCCGATCCTGCTGGCCACCGGCTACATGGAGCAATTGCCGGACGCGCGCAGCCTGCCGTTTCCCGTGCTGCCGAAACCCTACCAGGAAAGCGAGCTGATGAGCCGCATCGCCGATGCACTGGCCGGCCACGGCGCGCGGCCGCACCCGGCCAGCGTGTAGCGGAGCTTGGGAACGGGACTGTCAGGTCAGCAGCGTGGGCCGGATACCGAGCGAGGCGGCATCGACCACCCACATCGGCCGCGCCCCTTGTAACATGCGCGGCGTGCGCAGCACGTAATCGAAGCAGCGGTGCCGGTCCAGCAAGCCGATCGCGGGCGGCAGCAGCGCCAGCACGCGCATCCGTGCGCAGCCCGGGATCGTACGCAGTGCCCGCGCCAGCTGGAAGCCGTCGAGGTAGCGCAGGTCCAGGCCAAGCACCGCGGCAGTGGGGAAAAAGGTGCGCGCCTTGTCGAGTGCGGCCACGCCGTCGAAGGCAGTGCGCACGGAAAAACCGGCGTTGCCGAACGTGCGCGCCAGTGCCTCGGCCATCGCGTGGTCGGCGCTGGCCACCAGTACCCGGTCGCCTGGCTTGAACGGTGTAATCAGCGATGCGGTCGTCATGCTTTCCTCCCTTCGTCAAGCCGATTCTGGCACGGCGCGCTGCCGGCGCTGTAGGCATACGCCTCGTACCCGCGTCGGATCGTGTCGAACGGCCTGCGTGGCGCGCAGCCGCGCCGTTAATCTGTATGCTGGAAAAACGCAGCGCAGACCGAGACATGACCGCCGAGGCCCTGTATGGACGACACGGACGACACGGACGACACGGACGACCCGCATGACCTGGTGAGACTGCCTTTCCGCGATCGCGCCCAGGCGGCCGAGCTGCTGGCCGAGCGTGTGCTGCGCTGGCGCGGCAGCAAGCCGCTGGTGCTGGCGATTCCGCGCGGCGCCGTGCCGATGGGCCGCATCGTCGCCGACCGCATCGAAGGCGAACTCGACGTCGTCATGGTGCGCAAGATTCCGTCCGCCTACGACCCGGAACTGGCCGTCGGCGCCGTGGACGAACACGGCACCGTGGAGCTGGCGCCCTACTTTCACCGCACCCGCACCGGCATGGAATGGGTCGAGGCCCAGGTGCGCGAGCAGGTCGCGCTGATGAAGCGCCGCCGCGCCGCCTACGGCCCGTCGGCCGACGTCCATGACCGTGTCGTGCTCGTCGTCGACGATGGCCTGGCAACGGGGTCGACGATGGCCGCCGCCCTGCGCGTGCTGCGCGCCAGGCAGCCGCGCCGCCTGGTTGCCTGCGTGCCCATCGCATCGGGCGAAGCGGTGGCGCTGATCGCGCCGCTGTGCGACGACGTGGCCGTGCTGGCCACGCCGTTCAACTTCGTCTCCGTCAGCCGGCATTACGAAGTGTTCCCGCAAATCGAGGAAGCGGAAGTGATCCGCCTGCTCGACCGCGTGGCCTGACCTACCGGATTTTCCTACATGCGCCGACGGTGCGTTCCTATACCGTGCGCGCGAACCTGCGGCCATCATGCGTTGGCCGGCGCGCGTGCGCCGTTTGAAATACCACCGACCAACCAGGCACCGGGAGAACGACATGGCAACGAAGGAACCTCGCGACCACCTGCTCGACTGGCTGCGCGATGCGCATGCGATGGAGCAGCAGGCCGAAACGATGTTGAAGGCGCAGGCCGAACGGCTTGTACACTACGGCACGCTGAAGGCGCGCGTGCTGCAGCACCTGGAAGAAACGCACTGGCAGAAGGCTCAGCTGGAAGACTGCATCGCCCGCCTGGGCGGCAGCCCGTCCGTGCTGAAGGACCTGTCGATGACGATGATGGCATTCGGCCAGGCCGCGATGGGCATGGCGGTCGACGATGAAGTGGTGAAGAACTCGCTGCAGAGCTATGTCTTCGAGAACATGGAAATCGCCAGCTACACGGTGCTGATCGCGGCCGCCGAGCAGGCCGGCGACACGGCAACGCGCGACGTGTGCCAGCAGATCCTGGCCCAGGAAGTGGCGATGGCGAAGTGGGTGCTCGACCACCTGCCGGGCACGACGAACGCGTTCCTGACCCGTTCGGCGATGCCGGGGCTGGAAGCCAAGGTGTGATCCGCAGGCTTTCCAGTCTCGTCCAGCATTGCCGGGCAAGAACAACGCCGCGTCGAACGCGGCGTTTTTTTATCCCGGCGATAGGCGCCTAGGCCAATGCCGTATCGAGCACCATCATCAGGATGAATCCGGCCACCACCGAGCACGACGCGCTTTTCGCATGGCCATGGCGGTGCGATTCGGGAATCACGTCGTGCGCGATCACGAACAGCATCGCGCCGGCCGCCAGCGCCAGGCCCCACGGCAGCATCCAGCGGGCGTATTCGATCAGCACGGCGCCGCCGACGGCGGCCACCGGTTCGATCAGCCCCGATGCAATGCCCAGCGCGCACGCGAACAGCCGGCCATAGCCGACCGTGCGCAGCGCCAGCGCCACCACCAGGCCTTCCGGCACGTCCTGGATCGAGATGCCGGTGGCAAGGCTGTGCGCCTTGGTCACGTCGACCCCGGCATAGGCGACACCGATGGCCAGCCCTTCGGGCAGGTTGTGGATCGCCACCGCGGCCACGAACAGCCATGCGCGCTTGAGCGAATCGCTGCGCGCCGCGTCCACGCCCTCGAGGATGTTCTGTTCGCGCACCAGGCGGTCCAGCAGCAGCACCAGGCCCATGCCGAGCAGGATGCCGCCGCCGGTGATCGCGCTGGCCTCGAACGCGCCGGACCCTTCGCCCCTGGCCGCCGCGATCGCCGGGATCACCAGCGAAAACGACGTGGCGGCCAGCATCACGCCGGCGCCGAAGCCGAGGAAGGCATCATAGGTTCGTTGCGAGAAATTCTGCGACAGCAGCACCGGCAAGGTGCCGAGTGCCGTCGCCAGGGCGGCGGTGGCGCCGCCCAGCAATGCGCCATGCACGCTGGCGTCGAACGCCTGCACGCCGCTGACGATTTCATGCAGCAGCGCCAGCGCTCCGCCGAGGCAGATCGCGGCGCCGAGCGCATAGCGCCAGACGGGGAAGACGCGCGCCAGCGGCATGTCAGTGCCTCGTCAGGCCGTCGGGGCTGGCGTGCGGGGCGGAACCGTCGGGCGTTGCCGGAATCCTGCCGCCCGCGGCGGAAGCCGAGTCGATCGCGCCGGGGTCGGCCGTCATGCCCAGCTCGGCACCGGTCAGCGGATCGGCGCTCGGGTCGGACATCGTGCGGATCGCCATCTGGTTCAGCAGTTCCGCATCGGCAGCATCCAGCGTGACGCTGGCATCGCCGCCGCCGCCGTCCACGCCCATCTGCTGTTCGCGGTCGGAAACCACCTGCCACTTCTCGCCGCTGTTCCACGGACCGTTCAGTTCCGGGCCGCCCTGCGACATGTTGTAGTACACGCTGGCGAATTCCGGCCGGCCGGCGGTTTTCCCTGGAGGGAAGTTCGGCTGGATCGCGTACAGCGCCTTCTCGAACGATTTCTGGTGGGCGATCTCGCGCGTCATCAGGAAGCCCAGCGCTTCGCGTACGCCCGGGTCGGGGGTCAGCGCGATCAGTCGTTCGTAGACGATCTTGGCACGCGCCTCGGCGGCGATGTTCGAACGCAGGTCGGCGGTCGGTTCGCTGATCGAGTCGATGTAGGCGGCCGTCCACGGCACGCCGGCCGAGTTGGTCAGCGGTGCGCCCGCGCCATACAGCACCTGGGTGATGTGGCTGTCGTTGCCGGCGCCGGTGATGCGGCGGTACATCTCGCCTTCCTCGTCGACCGCTTCGGACAGCCGGCCCTTGGCCCCCTTGTTCAGCATACAGACGATGTTACCGATCACTTCGAGGTGGCTGAGCTCTTCGGTGGCGATATCGAACAGCATGTCCTTGCGGCCTGGATCGTCCTCGGCAACGGCCTGCGTGAAGTAGCGCATCGCCGCGGCCAGCTCGCCCTGCGGGCCGCCGAACTGTTCCAGCATCAGATTCGCCAGGCCAGGATTCGGTTCGCTGACCCGCACGGTGTATTGCAAACGCTTATTGTGTGCAAACATTAGATTCTCCTAATCGGTTCAATGGACGCCGACGCCCATTACGGTCGAGACCGCGTAACACCGGCATGCACATCATGAACGTTTAGAAAAAGTGCAAGTATAGGAACGCGACGACAGCGCGTGTAGGACTTTACCCGCCTGATTTGCAACGAACGATCGCGGTCCGCCTGTACTTTGTCGGTTCGGGCTGGCCGCTTCGGCTGGCAGGTGGGTTACCCCGGTTTTTTCCATCACGGCCGGGGAAGCCGCTCATGCCTCGGATACTTCCAGAACTTCTGATACCTGATGCCTGCATTCCTCTCAAACGGACTGCTCCGTATGCCCTTCGGCGACCAGCAGCCGCCGCAGCACCTCGCCATCGCGCTGCGCGGCCGCGGCCTGCTGCAGGTAATCGGCGGCGGTTTGCGCATGCCCGAGGGACAGCGCGCTTTGTGCCATCTGCCGCAGCAGCTTTTCCTTTTCCGTCAGTGCCCGCACCGCCGACCACAGCGATTCCTCGACGGCCACGCCCTGCTGCTCGCTCAGGTGGCGCTCGGTAAACGCGTGCCCCGTGTGGCAGCGGAAACGCGTTGGCGCCTGGCCCTGCATTTCCCACAGCGTACCATGACATTCGGGGCAGGTGAACGTCGATGGCGTACCGATCCGTGACAGTGTTTCCATGTCGCTTTCCTCGATAGCAAAGCGGTTTTCCAGCCGCACCCATTCCGGCACCTCGCGCGGCCGGCCGCGCGCCTCCGCCAGGCTTTCATCCAGCATGCGCTCCAGCGCGGGACCGATGTCGGCGACTGGCAGCACGCGGTCCACCTCGACGTTGCGGATGGCGCTTTCCGGCATGTCCGGCGCCTGCGCTTCGTCGGGCGATTGCACGATCGCCCGGCCGCCGCAAGCCTTGATGGCCTGCAGTCCGGAGGTACCGTCGTCGAGCATGCCGGTGAGGAGCACGCCGATCGCCCGCGGCCCGAACGCGGCGGCGGCCGAGCGGAACAGCGGGTCGATCGCGGGCCGCGCATGGTTCTCGCGCGCGGTGCGCGACAGCAGCACACGGGTGTGGCCGCTACCGATGTCCGGATCGCGTGCGACCAGGAGGTGGAAATCGGGCGGTGCGACGAGGATGCGGCCGGGTTCGAGCACGTCGCCATCGCGTGCATGGCGCACCGGCAGGCGTGCCGCCCGCGCCAGCAGCGACGGCAGGATGCTGTCGTGATTGCCGATGTGCATGACGACCAGCACGGCCGCCGCGAACTGCGGCGGCAGCGTGGCCACGAAGGTCTGCAAGGCGGCGACACCTCCGGTGGAGGCGCCGACGACGACCGCGTCATCCGCGGCAAAAATGGGGCGCTGGTTCATCCGTGAAGGGTGCCAGCGCCGTGCCATGCGGTCAGTGCGGTGGGCCACATTGGGCAGCGCCGCTACTGCGGGGACAACAGCCGAGCGACCCGTTCGTTCAGCAGTTCCAGCGTGACCGGTTTCGTCATGAAGTCGGAGAAACCGGCGTTGCGCGCGCGCTGTACATCCTGGTCGCGGGCGAGGCCGCTCAGGGCGATGGCCGGCAGCCCCTGCAGTTTGGGCTGGGCGCGCACCGCCTCGATGAACTCGAACCCGTCCATGTCCGGCATCGACAGGTCGGAAATCACCAGATCGACGCTCTGCTCGCCCAGCAGCTGGAGCGCGCGACGCGCGGTGGTGGCCACGTGCACTTCGGCGCCTTCCAGTTCCAGCAGCGCCTGGAAGGTTTCGGCCGTGTCCTCGGTATCGTCGAGGATCAGCACGCGCCGGCCGGCCAGCGCGCCCACCTCGCCCGCCGCATCGGCCGTGTCGCTGGCGGGCGATTCATTGACCAGCGGCAGCCAGACCGTGAAGCGGCTGCCCTTGCCGGCGCCTTCCGACGCGGCTTCCACCCGGCCGCCATGCAGTTCGACAAGCTGGCGCACCAGTGCCAGGCCGATGCCCAGCCCGGCCTTGCTGCGCACCGCCTGGGCGGTGCCCTGGCGGTACATGCGGAACACGTCCGGCAGGTGTTCGGCCGCGATGCCGGCGCCCGTGTCGGTCACGTCCAGCCGCGCCTCGCCTTCCTCGCGCACCAGGCGCAGCGTGACGGTGCCGCCGGCCGGCGTGAATTTCACGGCATTGCTGAGCAGGTTCAGCATCACCTGTTCGATGCGCACCGGATCGGCCGACACCACCAGCGGATCGTCGGGCAGCAGCACCCGCAAGGTCAGCCCTTCGACCACGGGGTCGGCCTGCATCACCTCGATCAGGCGCGTGGCGCTGTCGGCCAGGTCGACCTCGCGGCACGCCAGCGCCAGCTTGCCGGTATTGACGCGCGACATGTCCATCAGGTCTTCGATGATCTTGGCCTGGCTGGCCACGGAATTGCGGATGATCGACGCGGCGCGCAGCGCCGGCGGCGATTGGCGCACCGCGGGCAGCCGCGACAGCAGCTCCACGTTGATATAGATGAGGTTCAGCGGATGGCGCAGCTCATGCGACATCACGGCCAGGAACTCGTCCTTCATGGCGCTGTCGGTCTCGGCCTGCGTGCGGCTGGCCTGCTCGGACCACAGCGCGGCTTCGCGGCGCTGTTCCTGCTGGGCACGCGAGGTCTGGTCGCGGGCGATCTTGGCGAATCCCCGGAACCGGGCGTTGTGCAGCGGCGTCGTGACGCCGGCGCAGAAAAACCGCGTGCCGTCCTTGCGCATGTGCCAGCGTTCGTCTTCGGCGCGGCCTTCGTCGGTGGCGCGGCGGCGCTCGTTCTCCGGCGCGCCGCCGGCCAGGTCTTCCGGCGTGAAGATCATGTCGAGGCTGCTGCCCAGCGCTTCTTCCTCGGTCCAGCCGAAGGTGCGCTCGGCACCCTTGTTCCAGCCGGTGACGCGGCCTTCGGCATCGGTACTGATGATCGCATAGTCGTCGGTGCTTTCGGCCACCAGCCGCATCCACATTTCGCTGGTGCGCACCTGCTCTTCCGCCTCGCGGCGGCGGGTGATGTCGAAGAAGGTCATCACGGCGCCTTCAATCTTGTCCTCGGTGGTGCGGTACGGCAGCAGCCGGATGATGTAGTAGCGCCCTTCGCTGCTGCGCACCTCGCGCTCGACGGGGCGCAGTGTCTCGAAGGTGGACGACACGTCGCCGGCCAGCTGGTCGTACTCGAGCCGGTGCGTGATGTCGAGCAGCGAGCGGCCGATGTCGGTCGGGATGATCGAGAAGATGTCGGCCGCGCGCGGCGTGAAGCGCTTGATGCGCATGGCCCGGTCGACGAAGACGGTGGCGATGTCGGTCGAGGCGATCAGGTTGTTCAGGTCGTCATTGGCCTTGCCGGTTTCCTCGACCTTCACCTTCAGCTCATAGTTGACGGTGATGAGTTCCTCGTTGACCGACTGCAGCTCCTCCTTCGAGGTTTCCAGTTCCTCCGTGGCTGAGCGCAATTCCTCGTTGATCGCCTGCAATTCCTCATTCGATGCGCGCAGTTCCTCGTTGGAGACTTCGGCATGCTCGATGGTTTCCTGCAGTTTTTCCTTGCTGCGCTGCAGTTCCGCTTCCAGCTGCTCGAGCACCAGGTCCTTGTGCGGGGCCGGGGCCGTGGCGGCACCGCTGCCGCCCGCCTGCAGCGTCTCGTCGAACATCACCAGCATGAAATCCATGTTGGCCACCCCATCGGTGAACGGCTGCACGGCAATGCTGACGAAGAAATCCTGGTCCTCGCGCCGGACCGGCACGCGCGCGCCCTCGACGTTCTGGCCGCTCTGCTGGGCCTGGTACAGCGCCGTGCGCAGCTCCAGCCGCAATTCCGGCAGGATCAGCGCCAGCGCGTTGCGCGACGGCTCGCCGCCCACGTGGCGCAGGAAGCGCCCGGCCGCATCGGACATGTGGACGATATTGGTTTCGCGGTCCACCACCAGGCTGGGCGGCGCGAACTTCGCCAGCGCCCGCTGGTGTACTTCGGCAAAGGAAAACTGGCGGCGCGCTCCCGGGCCCGCCTGCGCCAGTTCCGGCACCCGGCTCACCGGCGAATGCGACAGCACCGGCACGTAGCGCGCCGCACGCGACAGCGGCCGCGCCCGGTAGATACGGTTCTTCTTGTCGAACGGCACAAAGAATTCAGCCGCCGCATCGGCCGATTCGGACGAGCCGAGGAACAGGAAGCCGTCGGGTTTCAGCGCCGAATGGAACATCTGCAGCACGCGCAGCTGCACGTCGCGGTTCAGGTAGATCAGCAGGTTGCGGCAGGAAACCATGTCCAGCTTCGAGAACGGCGGGTCGCGCAGCAGGTTGTGCGAGGCGAACAGGATGCGGTCGCGGATCGTCTTGCGGATGCGGAAGCGGTCGTCTTCCTTCGTGAAGAACTGGCGCATGCGCGACGGCGGCACGTCCATCACGATCGAGGCCGGGTAGACGCCGGCGCGCGCGGTGGCGATCGCATGCTCGTCGATGTCGGAGGCAAAGACCTGGATCTCCGGCGGGCGTTCCTTTTGCAGCGCATAGTCGGCCAGCAGCATCGCCACCGAGTAGGCTTCCTGGCCGGTGGCGCAGGCTGCCACCCAGACCCGCACCTGCTCGCCGCGCAGCTTGTCGCGGAACAGTTCGGGAATGATGTCGCGTTCGAGCGCCTCGAACGCGTCGCGGTCGCGGAAGAAATTCGTCACGCCGATCAGCATGTCGTTCAGCAGCGCCTTGAATTCGCCCGGTTCATTGTCGAGCAGCTGGGCATACTCGGGCAGCGTGGCCACTCCCTTGACCTGCAGGCGGCGTTCGATACGGCGCAGTACGGTGGCACGCTTGTAGTTGCGGAAGTCGTGGCCGGTATGCGCGCACAGCATGGCGATCACGTTCTGCAGCGCGGCCTCGTCGTCGATCCGTTCTTCCTCGACGGGCGGCGGACCGATCGCCGCGTCGCCGTCGCCGGTCGGCGGCAGCTGGATGTGGCGGGCGTTTTCCCACAGTTCCGCCAGCTTGGCCGGCAGCTCCTCGGCCGGCAGCACGAAATCGATCATGCCGGTGCCGATCGCGGCGACCGGCATGCCGTCGTGTTCCGCGTCGGCCGGCGCCTGCGCCAGCGCCACGCCGCCCTGTTCCTTGATGCGCTCGATCCCCACGGCACCGTCGGAACCGGTGCCGGACAGCACCACGGCAAAGGCGCGTTCCCGATGGGCCATCGCCAGCGTGCGGAAGAAGATATCGATCGCCACGTGATGGCCGGGCGTGCGCACCAGTGCCGAGACGCCGAGGTGGCCGTCATCCATCGACAGCTGCTGGTTCGGCGCGATTACGTACACGTGTTCCGGCTGGATGGGCACCCGCTCGGTGACCTGGATCACCGGCATGTACGTAGCCCGCTGCAGCACGTTGTCCGCCAGGCTTTCGTGCTTCGGCGACAGGTGCAGGATCACCACGAAGGCCATGCCGTTTCCCGGCTGCACGTTCTCGAAGAACTGCAGCAGGGCCTGCAGGCCACCGGCCGAGGCACCAAGGCCGACCACTGGAAATCGGAGGTGGCTGCGGCTGACGACGGGATCGGTGTCACTGCCCTGCGGCGTGGGGGTCTGCGGCATGGAGAATAAGATTGAATGGAAGGCACTGAAGTCTACTCCAATCATGTCTGGAGGTTAAGCACTTCCGCCCAGTGTGTGGGGGGGGGGAACAGGCTTTTGACCACAGGATCGGCAAAAGGTTTCGGCCTGGACAGTCCAACCGTTGACAGCGGCAGGTCCGGACGGCACACTGCCGGCCCCTGCCCACCGCCACTGCCACTGCCAGTCTGTTCAGGACAATGACCGCCGCACTGCCTTTCACCTTGCTACCTGGCACCCTGCCGGACCGACTGCCAGGCCTTCTCGCCGAACGCGCGCTGCGTCACCCGCAGGCGCCGGCACTGCGTGAAAACGGCCGCGACATCGGCTATGGCGAACTGTGGCAAACGGTGCGGGAAACGGCCGCGCAACTGGCCGCGCTCGGCGTGCGGCCCGGCGACCGCGTGGCGGTGGTCGGCGAGAACGCGCTGGCGCAGGTCTGCCTGGTGTTCGCGGCCGGGCTGTGCGATGCATGGATCGTCTGCGTCAACGCCCGGCTGGCGCCACGCGAAGTCGACGGAATCCTCGACCATTGCAGCGCGCGCGTGGCGTTCTACACGGATGACGTGTCGCCCGAAGCGGCGGCGCATGGCGCCCGGCACGGCGCGGCGCACGTGGCCGGGCCGGCACTGGTCGGCAACTGGCTTGCCGGGCCGCTGAACCACGCGGCACGGCCGGAACCCGTGTACGCCGACGGCGCCCGCCAGTGCGCCGCGCTGCTGTACACCAGCGGCACCACGGGGCGCCCGAAAGGCGTGATGCTGTCGCACCGCAGCCTGCTGTACGTGGCGGCCGTTTCCGCCACGCTGCGCCGCCTGGTGCCGGGCGACCGGGCCTGCGGCGTGCTGCCGCTGTCGCACGTCTACGGCCTCGCCTCCGTGCTGCTGGGCACCCTGCACGCCGGCGCCTGCCTGCACCTGGTGCCGCGTTTCACGCCGGCCGGCCTGCTCGGCATGCTGCGCAACGATGGCATCACGATCCTGCAGGGTGTGCCGGCACTGTATGCGCGACTGCTCGATGCGGCCGGCGGACCGGTGGCCTCCACGCTGCGCTTCATCTACGCGGGCGGATCGCCGCTGACGCCGGCGCTGAAGGCGCGCGTCGAAGCGGCGTTCGGGCTGCCGCTGCACAACGGCTACGGCATGACCGAAACGGCGCCGACGATCTGCCAGACGAACCTCGACGCGCCGCGCGCCGACACCTCGGTCGGCCAGCCGATTCCCGGCGTGGACACGCGCATCGCCGGCGGCGCCGGGGAAGGCGAACTGTGGGTGCGCGGGCCGAACGTGATGCTCGGCTATTACCGCGATGCGGCGCAGACCGCCGCCGTGCTGGCGCCGGACGGCTGGCTGAGTACGGGCGACGTGGCGCGCCGCGCCGCCGACGGCGCCCTGTTCATCGTCGGGCGCACCAGGGAGCTGATCGTGCGCAGCGGCTTCAATGTCTATCCTCTCGAAGTGGAAACGCTGCTGAACGCGCACCCGCGCGTGGCGCAGGCCGCCGTGGTGGGCCGCGCCGCCCCCGGTGGCAATGGCGATGAAGAAGTGATTGCCTTCGTCGAGCCGCGCGGTGCGGCGGACGGCGCCCTGCCCGACGCGCTGGCGGGCTGGCTTGCCGGGCAACTGGCGCCGTACAAGGTGCCGGCCCGGGTGGTGGTGCTGGAGGCGCTGCCTGCCGGCGCCACCGGCAAGGTGCTGAAGGCGGCACTGCGCGACATCGCGGCCGCGCTGGACGACGGCCCGGTCAGCCGTGCACCAGCTTCGTGATCTCGATCAGCCGGTGCGGGTATTCGCGGGACAGCTCGGCGATCAGCGCATGCAGCGCCGCGTCGGCCGGCTGGTAGAGCACGTGGCCGCCCGGCGTGCACGCGCAAAAGCCGCGTGCCGCCAGTTCGCGCACGATGGTGTCGGCCTGGCCGAGTGATTGCAGATACAGCCGTTGCGCGATGGCTTCGGCGGTCCAGATCTGGCCGGGCGCGCCGTGCAGCAGCAACAGCGCTTCCAGGAACGGGACGGATGGCAGCGTCAGGATGAAGCTGCGCAGTGCGGGACTGATCTCCTTCATTGGCTCTCTACGGTGGCTGGCGGCGCGGGCCGGCAGGCGGTGTGCCGCTGGCTTTGCAGCGGCAATGTGCAGTTGAGTAAACCATTCGGCCCTCCCGCGCGTTGCTTGCCAATGTCCTGCACAGCCGAACGACAGCCGAACTACAGGTGAAAAGCGGATGGACGGGAAGAGAATTCGATGGACGAAACCGAAATTATATTCCTAAAAATATATTTATGCCACGCAGCAAGCCAAGCAGTAATCCAGAAGCACCAGCCATGAGCGGTACTGAAAACCCCGATATTCCGGCAGCGGCCGCCGCGCCGACGCCCCACCTGGAGGCGCTGCAGAAGCTGCGCATCGTGATCCGGTCGGCGCAGCGCCATTCGCTGTGGGTGGAAAAACAGTGCGGCGTGAATGGCGCGCAGCTGTGGATCATGCAGGAACTGGCCGACACGCCGGGGCTGCGCGTGGGCCAGGTCACGGCGCGCCTGGCGATTGCCCAGACCACCACCAGCAACCTGCTGGAAGGCCTGGTAAGGAAGGGCTACGTCGTCAAGACGCGCGACTCCGATGATGCGCGTGTGGTAAAACTGGCACTATCCGTTCCGGGGCTGGCCCTGCTGGACGCGGCCCCGAAACCGGCGCGCGGCCTGTTGCCCGAAGCGCTGGCCAAGCTGGACGGGGCCGAACTGGCCAGCCTGAACACGGGCCTTCAGGGCCTGCTCGAATCGATCGAAGACCTGGACGAAGGGTTCGGCCTGCAGCCGCTGCCCTTCACGATGTAAACCGATGAAAACATAAAGGAACAGCATGGAAGACGAGCGCCGGCGGGATCGGCGCGGGGCAGACCGGGAGTTCAGCCGCCGCAAGGAAGATTCGCCACGTTACCTGGACCCCGGCGATTCGGTGTTCACCCTGTGGGGCCGGGTGATCCGCGCGCGCTACCAGCGCATCGCCGCATCGCTGACGCGGCGCGTGATGCAGCGGCCGCTGCGCATCGGCATCTCGGCCCGCATCTTCCACCCCGAGGCCGGCGCCACGGGGCTGCGCAGCAAGAACCTGCAATACCTGGAAGAGTCGATCGCGCACTGGGTCATGTCGCGCGACGTGCTGGTGTTCATGATTCCCACCGTGAACACCAGCGGGTTGCTGCACCCGTCCAACATCCGGCTGCGCGACTATGCGCGCCACCTCGACGGCCTGGTGCTGCAGGGTGGCGCCGACGTGTCGCCGCAGACCTATTCGGAAGCGCCCACGCGCCCCGAGTGGAGCGGCGACCGTGCGCGCGACATGTACGAGCTGGAACTGCTGCATGAATTCGTGGAGGCCGGCAAGCCGGTGCTGGGCATCTGCCGCGGCTGCCAGCTGATCAACGTGGCGTTCGGCGGCACGCTGTACCAGGACATCGCCACCGACGTGCCGACCGCCATGCCGCACGTGCACGACGACTACGACCGGCACCGGCACGAGATCAGCTTCCCGCCCGGCTCGTCGCTGGCGAAGATGTTCAGGGAAACCGCGGGCGGCGTGGTGAACTCGATCCACCACCAGGCCGTCAAGACACTGGGCCGCGACATGGAGATCGAGGCCCTGTCGGTACCCGACCAGATGATCGAAGCGATCCGCTACCGCAAGGCGCCGTTCGTGATGGGCCTGCAGTGGCACCCCGAATTCCACCGCGCCGGCGGGCAGGAGCTGCTCGACTGCACGGGCATCCTCGACAGCTTCCTGCGCGTGGCCCGCGAAACGCGCTTCTAGACGACGCTTGGTGCATTGGTGTCTGACACTTTTTCCGGGCGCGGTTTCCGGAAAAAGTGTCAGACACCGGTTTTCTCCTGAGGCACCCGGCGGCAACCGGTGTCCGACACTTTTCCCGAAGAAGCCCGGGAAAAATGTCCGACACCAGGCGCATCGACTGTCAGCGGCGGCCGCGGAAGCGCTGCACGGCGGCGTCGACGATGCCCTCGACGCTGCCGCTGGCGGCGAACTGGTCGCGCAGGTACTGCGCATCGCTGCCCATGTGCGTCACCTGCACCAGGTGGTTCAGCGCGGCGCTGCCGCCCAGCTTCTCGGCATACGGGTCCATGCGCCGCAGCGTGGTGAGGATGTCCTCGCGCAGCGACAGGCTTTCGTAGGTTTTCGGGTGCACCACGGTGCCGTCGAGCCCGAAGCGGCAGGCCTGGAAGCGGTTGTAGTTGTAGACCAGGTAATCGTCTTCCGCCGGCGGTTCCTCCTTGCGGTCGAGCAGGTAGGCGCACAGCGCCTGCAGGTACGAGGCCAGCGCGGCGGCCCGCTCCACCGTCAGCGGCGTGTCGCACACGCGCAGCTCGATGGTGCCGTACTCGGGCTTCGGCCGCAGGTCCCAGTAGAAGTCCTTCATGCTCTTGATGACGCCGGTGTGCTCCATCTTGGCGAAGTAGCCGTTGGAGAAATCGTCCCACGACAGCGTGAACGGCGCCCGTCCGCTCATCGGGAATGCGAACACGGAGTTCAGCCGCGCCGAGTTGAACAGCGTGTCGCCGCCCTGCACGAATGGCGACGAGGCCGACAGCGCAATGAAGTGCGGCAGGTAGCGCGACAGCGAGTGCAGCAGGTACAGCGCATTGTCGCCGTTGCCGGTGCCGATGTGGACGTGCTGGCCGAACACGGTGAACTGCTTGGCCAGGTAGCCGTACAGCGACGACACTTCCTTGAAGCGGGGCTTCTCGAAGATGCGGCGGTCGACCCACTTCTGGAACGGGTGGGTGCCGCCGCCGCAGATGCCGATATTCAGGCGCTCGGCCGCATCGACCAGCGTGTCGCGCACCTCGTGCAGCTGGGCCAGCAGCTCGTTGTGGCGGGTGTGCACGTCGCTGTTAATCTCGATCATGCTTTCCGTGATTTCCGGCGTGACGTGGCCGGGAAACGGCTTTTGCGCCAGCAGGTGCAGCAGGTCCGGGCTCGACGCGGTCAGGTCGTAGTCGGAAAAACTGACCAGCTGCAGCTCCAGTTCCACGCCCATCGTCAGCGGCGTCGATTCCTTGAACGGTTCCAGTGCCATCGCTTATTCCTCTTTCTTCGTTTCGCGGGCCCAGACCAGGGCGCGCTGGGTGATGATGGGGCCGAGCACCTCCATGAACACGGTCATCGCCGCCACGGCGGCCAGCTCGTCGACCAGCACGACGCCGGAATTCTTGGTCTGCTCGAGCAGCAGCACGACGAACACCGACATCGGCGCGAGCGCCATGCCGGTGGCCAGGCCCTTGCGCCATGGCGTGCCCGACAGCTTCGAGAACGCCGCCACGCCGGCCGTCTTGACGACGAAGCGGGCCAGCAGCAGCACGAAGGCCAGCATGCCGCCGCTGACGACGTTATCCCAGGACAGCGTGGACACGGCGAACACGAACAGCAGGATCGTCAGCAGTTCGCCGATCGCGCCGAAATTGCGCTGCGTGCGCGTGAATGCCACGCGGCGGTGGCGCGCCGTCAGGCCGAAGGCCAGCGTGGCCAGCACCGGCGACAGGTCGTACGCATGGGTGATGGCGACCAGGATCACGACGACCAGCGCGAACGCCAGCGTGCCTTCGCGTGCCAGGTTGCCCAGGTGGCGCAGCACGGCCGGCACCAGCATGCCGCACACCGCGCCCAGCAGCGCCGACGCGACCAGTTCGATCGCGCTGAGCGAAATCGCCTGCGTCAGGCTGCCGGACGTTTCAAAGACCCAGAAGCCGACGATGACCTTGAACGTCAGCACGGCCAGCACGCAGTTGAGCGCCACCAGGTGCAGCACCCGTTCGGTGGCCTGGCCGGAGCTGCGCTCCTCGTTGACGACGCGCAGCACGCCGGCCGGCGACGTCGACATCGCCAGCGACGCCAGCAGCAGCGCCGTCATCGACGGCACGCCCCATAGACTGGCGATCAGGTAGACGACCGCGAACGTGGCGAACGATTCGGCCAGGCCGCTGATCGCCACCCAGGGATTGACGCGCAGCCAGTTCAGGTTGACGCGATAGCCCAGCTCGAACAGGATCAGGCCGAACGCCACGTTGGCCAGCACGATGACGGGACTGCCCGACTCGGTGGCGAACAGGTCGGGAAACGCCTGGGCACACAGGAAGCCGACCAGGCCATACACGCTGATGCGGGGAAGGCGGGTCCAGCGGTGAATGAATTCGCCGGCAAGCCAGGCGAGCAGAACAGCAAGCGGCCACGCGAGATCGGCCGAGATCACCAGGAAATCTGGCATTAGGGTTCCTCCTATTGTTGGGTACTGTAGCCGGGCAGGATCGGCGGAAACTACATTTGCGCGAATGTAGTTGATAATGACCGGTGTTGCAAGGAAAACTCATCCGTTAGATGACTATATAGCAAGATCGGCCGTTACGTCGCACACGTGATGCCGTACAATACAATGAGGGTACTTATCGATATGCCAAGAGGATAACCATGCTGGAACTGGTCAGCGAACACGCGTGCCATGGCGGCGTGCAGCGCTTCTATAAATACGACTCGCAGGCCATCGGCCTGCCGATGCGCTTTTCCGTCTTCATTCCGCCGCACGCGGCGGAGTCGACACTGCCGGCGCTGTTCTACTTGGCGGGGCTGACCTGCACCGAGGAGACCTTCGCCATCAAGGCCGGTGCCCAGCGCGTGGCGGCGGAACTGGGCCTGGTGCTGGTGGCGCCGGACACCAGCCCGCGCGGCGCCAACGTGCCCGGCGAAACGGATGCGTGGGACTTCGGTGCCGGTGCCGGCTTTTATCTCGACGCCACGCAGGAGCCGTGGGCGCGGCATTACAGGATGGAGAGCCATATCCACGAGTTGCGTGAACTGGTGACGCGCGAGTTGCCGGTCGACGCCGCACGGATCGGCATCTTCGGCCATTCGATGGGCGGGCATGGCGCGCTGACGCTGGCGCTGCGCCGGCCGGACCTGTTCAAGTCCGTCTCCGCGTTCGCGCCGATCGCCGCGCCGGGCCAGTGCCCGTGGGGCCGCAAGGCATTCACGGGCTACCTGGGCACCGACGAATTCACCTGGGCCGAGCATGACGCCACGGTGCTGATGGCGCACCGCTGCACACCGTTCCCGAACGGGATCCTCATCGACCAGGGCCTGGCCGACAAGTTCCTGCACGAGCAGCTGAAACCGGAGCTGTTCGAGACGGCCTGCGCCAAGGCCGGCCAGCCGCTGACGCTGCGCCGGCACGCGGGCTACGACCACGGCTATTACTTCATCGGCACGTTCATCGAAGATCACCTGCGCTGGCACGCGCCGCAACTGTAAGCGTCGCGGGCTGATGCTTCCAGGCGCGATGCTGCAAAGCTCGACGCTTCAACGATCGATGCTTCAACGATCAATGCTTCAACGATCGATGCTTCAACGATCGATGCTTCAACGATCGATGCTGCAACGATCGATGTGTCTAAGCCCGATGCCCGATGCTGCAAAGCCTGTCGCTTCACAGTTTGATTTCCGTGCCCAGCTTGCGCAGGAACTGTGCGATCCATTGCGGATGCGCGGGCCATGCGGGCGCGGTGACGAACTGGCCATCGGTGACGGCGGCATCGACGGCGATATCGGCGAACTCCGCGCCGGCCAGCTTCACTTCCGGCGCGCAGGCGGGATAGCAGCTGATCGTGCGGCCGCGGATCACGTCCGCCGCCGCCAGCAGTTGCGCGCCGTGGCACACGGCGGCGATCGGCTTGCCGCTGTCGGCAAATTGCTTCACGATCTCGATCACGCGCGCATCGAGGCGCAGGTATTCGGGCGCGCGGCCGCCGGCGATGGCCAGCGCATCGTAGTTCGCCACGTCGACATCGTCGAACGCCGCGTTCAGCGTGAACTGGTGGCCCGGTTTTTCCGTGTAGGTCTGGTCGCCTTCGAAATCGTGGATCGCCGTCTTGATCTTGTCGCCGGCCTTCTTGCCGGGGCAGACCGCATGCACGGTATGCCCGACGGCCTGCAGCGCCTGGAACGGCACCATCGTTTCGTAGTCTTCGGCAAAATCGCCCGTCAGGAACAGGATGGTTTTTGCTGCCATGCTTGCCTCCACAGTGGTCGCCAGTTAATGGAAAGGCAATCATAGCACCGAAAAAAAACCGGTGACAGACACCGGTTTTTTTAAAACATTTCCTGGAAACCGGTGACAGACACCGGTTTTTTTGAAACATTCCCTGGCTGAAAGCGGAAGGTCAGGCGTCCTTTTTGTGCAGCACGCTCTTGATGGTAGTCGCCAGGTCCTCGGCCACGAACTTGGCCACATAGGCATCGGCGCCCACGCCCTTGACGTGATCCTCGTTGGTCTTGCCGGACAGCGAGGAATGGATCACCACCGGGATCTTCGAGAAGCGCGGATCCTGCTTGATCTTGCGGGTCAGCGTGAAGCCGTCCATCTCCGGCATTTCCAGGTCGGTCAGCACCAGCGCCACGCGCTCGCTGACTTCGATGCCCTCGGCCTTGCAGCCGACCGCGATGCTGTTCAGCTTGTCCCACGCTTCCTTGCCGGACTTGGTCATCACGAACGGTGCGTGCATGGCCTGCAGGCCCTGCTCGATCAGGTTGCGCGCCACCACCGAATCGTCCGCCGCGAGGATGAAGGCACCCTGCTTCAGCGCGATGGTGGGGATCGATTCCGGGTCCACTTCCTTGCCCTCGACCGGCACCATGCGGCGCAGGATGGTTTCCACGTCCAGCACCTGCGCCAGGCGGGTGCCGCTGGTGTCGCCGTCCAGGCGGGCGATCGACGTCACCATGCCGGTCGCGTTGCTGCCTTCCGCGGTCAGCACCTGGCTCCAGTCCAGGCGCACGATCTCGTCCACGGATTCGACGGCGAACGCCTGCGTGGTGCGGGCGAATTCCGTGACCAGCATGATGTTCAGGCCGGTTTTCGGCTTGACGCCGACGATCGCCGGCAGGTCCATCACGGGAATGATCTGCCCGCGCAGGTTTACCACGCCCAGCATGTGCGGCTGCGCGCCGGCCACCGCGGTCACCTGCGGCATCGCGACGATTTCGCGGATCTTGAACACGTTGATGCCGTACAGCTCGGAACGGTCGCCGTTCTCGTCGCCGCCGAGGCGGAACAGCAGCAGTTCGAACTTGTTCGTGTTGGTGAGATTGGTACGTTCGTCGATTTCCTGCTGTACGCTTTTCATCTGTGATCCCCGGTCATCAATAGCTGCCCGCCACGCGGCGCAATGGAAGGCAGTATAGGCGAGAAAAATGTGCACACTGCAGTTCCTGCACATTAAGACAACACGTAATAGTGCCGAGAAACAACACTGTTGAAACGGGGGGTGCGATGCGATGGCGGCAGCAAAACCGGCGTTCGGGAAGGATGGCGGCGGACAGAATGGCGCCGTTGCAACCCCGCACATCGCGATGCGAAACCATCACGATGTGAGCCGGTAACGACGCCGGCCGGATGACGGCAATGCTGGCTTGAAATGCTGCCCAAAAACGACAATCGGCAGCCCGGAGGCTGCCGACTTGAATCCTGGAGCGGGAGAAGAGTCTCGAACTCTCGACCTCAACCTTGGCAAGGTTGCGCTCTACCAACTGAGCTACTCCCGCAGAAGAGGCATGATTATGCCAGACCGTTTTGATAATTACCAGAGTCCATGGCAATCATTTCGTGAGGCGCTGTAACCCGAGCCTGTGGGGTGAACTGAACCATTCGCCGCCATTTCTGTCTCATCCGTATTGACGATGGAGGCGGTGATGCATGATGGCATTTTCAACAGCTTGCTCGAACGATTGCGCGGGCAACTCGACGGGTTCTCCGGCGCCCAACTGGCGACACTGCGTGCCCTGCTCGAGTCGGCCTCGTCACTGGCGACATGCCTGGAATTGATCGAAAAGTTCGGCCGGCCCTGCGATCGTTGTCCGCATTGCGCGGCAACCCGCATCCACCGTCACGGCAGCACTGGTGGGCTGCAACGCTACCGCTGCGTGGCGTGCCGCCGCACCTTCAATGCGTTGACGGGCACACCCTTCGCTTTCCTGCGCCTGCGCGGAAAATGGCTGCCGTTCCTGCAGGCTGTGCTCGATTCGCGCACGGTCCGGGGCGCTGCCGACACCACGGGCATCCACCGCAATACGAGCTTTCGCTGGCGCCATCGCTTCATGGGAGAAGCACGGCACGACCGGCCACCCCGGCTGCAAGGTATTGTCGAGGCGGACGAAACCTATCTGCTCGAATCGCAGAAGGGCAGCCGGCACCTGGACCGGCCGGCGCGCCGGCGTGGCGGCAAGGCCAGGCGGCGCGGCATCTCCAAGGAACTCGACTGCATCCTCGTGGCACGCGACCGTGATGGCAAAACCCGGGATTTCGTTTGCGGCCGCGGCCCGGTCACGGCGCGGCAGCTGGCGCACCACCTGCCACCGGTACTGGCCGCCGATGTCTTGCTGGTGTCGGACAGCGCTGCTGCTTACCGCACGTTCACGCGCCGTGCCGGCATCCTGCATGAAGCTGTCAATCTGAGGGCAGGCGTGCGCACCCGCGGCGCCATCCACCTGCAACATGTAAACGGTTATCACAGCCGCTTTCATGGCTGGCTGTCGCGCTTCAACGGCGTGGCGAGCAAATACCTGCCGAACTACCTGGGCTGGCGCCATGGCCTCGACGGGCGGCGCTGGCTAGCTCCTGCAGACTGCTTGATCGCTGCGCTGCGCGGCAATGACGCTCTTTCTTGATGACCTGGCGAAACTTCCACAGGTTCGGGTAACAACGCCTTTCGTTACCGCCCTCCTGCTTCGGAATGCCCGCCCCCGCCCCCCCTGTCGGCATTTTTTGCACTTCCGCGCCGGAAGCGGTCTCGGCAAGTCCAAGTAGTTGAAAATACAACATAAATTTCCCTGGCACCATTACTGCTCCTGTCCACAGGCAACCCGGCCCGCGCCGGGTCACGCCAACCAGCCAACCCAGGGGCAAAAAATGTCACGAACCAACAAAGCACTGCTTCACGCACTATTCTCTGCCGCCGCGGCCGCCGCGCTCTGTCCGCAATCCGCCAGCGCCGGCACGTTCGCCTCGGCGATCCTGGAAATCAACAACTTCAGGATCCTGCACTCGAACGGCGCCGTGTACCGGAACACGGACTTCTCCAAGCTCATCGGCGTCAACGATGCGCACGCCACGGCGTCGCTGAACGACGTCGTCAAGGGCAAATCGGCGATCGGGGCCATGCCCAACGTGGCGCACCAGTGCGTCGGAGCGCCCTGCCCCGCGTTCGGCGAAAACAACTTCACGCCTTACCACTCGCTGTTGCCGATGCATGGCAACTTCGCGTATGCGGACCAGAATTTCATCGGCTCCGCCATCTCGATGAATGGCGCCGCGGCCGGCGCCCGCTCGCAGACGCGGGCCGACGCGGCCACTTCCCGGAATATGCAGTTTGCCAACAGCAACTCGTCGGTCGGCAGTTCGAACACGATGCTGTTCCAGCTCGGCGCCAGCGATACGATGACGTTCTCGTTCGAGGCCACGCCATTCGCGATGGCGTACGCGTCGCCAGAAGGGCGCTCCGTCACTACCGCCAATGCGCGCATTTCATGGAGCGTCAGCATCGTCGAGATCGCGACCGGCGAAACCGTGTTCACCTACGCGCCCGCCGAGATCAATGCCATGGCGACCGTGAGCCGCACGCACGGCGCCCACGGCACATCGCTGTACAAGCCGGCCGGCACCTTCATACCGCTGGGCGACACGTCCGGCCTGCTGGCTGCCAACCGTTACTACCAGATCACGGTGCAGCACAATACCCTGGTCAGCGCGCTGCAGCATGAAATCCCGGAACCCGCCTCGCTGGCCCTGCTCGGTACCGGCCTGTTTGCCATGATGGTCTGCCGCCGCAGCGGCCAGCGCCGCCCGCTCCACTTGCTCCGCCTGCCCCGCCTGCCGCATCTGCCCCGCCTTCCCTACTTGCGCGCCTGAGCAACCTGCCTCCAGTTCGCCCGCGGCCCCTGCCGCGGGCTTTTTTTGGCCCGCCGTCCCCGGCCCCCCGACCGTCCGCTGGCTCCACGATTCGTCCTCGGACCGCCCGCTGCGCCCCATCCTCCTATAATTGCATTGATTCACTAATTGATATCATCAGCAACCAGGGCCAGTCACGCCGGCTGGCGGCAATCAGGAGTAACCCGCAACAATGGATTCGATCGAAATCGTACTGGCCATGCTGCTGGCCGTCGTGGCCAGCGCCTATCTCGTCCGGGTCTTGCCGGTGGCGCTGCCATTGCCGCTCGTGCAGATCGGGCTGGGCGCCGCGATCGCCGGCTACACGGGCCACGGCGTGCAACTCGATCCCGGCCTGTTCTTCCTGCTGTTCCTGCCGCCACTGCTGTTCCTCGACGGCTGGCGCATTCCCAAGAGCGGCCTGTTCCGCGACAAGGGCATCATCCTCGAACTGGCGTTCGGCCTCGTCATCTTCACGGTGCTGGGCGCCGGGTTCCTAATCCACTGGCTGATCCCGGCGATGCCGCTGCCGGTGGCGTTCGCGCTGGCCGCCATCGTGTCGCCCACCGATCCGGTGGCCGTCGGCTCGATCGCGTCGCGCGCGCCGATCCCGAAGCGGCTGATGCACATCCTCGAAGGCGAATCGCTGCTGAACGACGCCAGCGGCCTGGTGTGCTTCCGCTTCGCCGTCGCCGCCGCGATGACGGGCACGTTCTCGCTGACGCAGGCGTCGCTGACCTTCGTCTGGCTGGTGGTGGGCGGCATCGCCGCCGGCGTCGGCGTCACGCTGCTGGTCACGTGGGTGCAGCGCTGGCTGTTCCGGCACTTCGGCGAGCCGTCCGGCTCGCCGATCCTGGTCAACCTGCTGATTCCGTTCGGCGCCTACCTGGCCGCCGAGCACACCCACGCGTCCGGCATCCTGGCCGCCGTCTCGGCCGGCGTCACGATGAGCTACGTGGAGCTGTCCGGCCAGGTGATGGCGGCCACCCGCATCCAGCGCTCGGCCGTCTGGGACACGATGCAGTTCGCGCTGAACGGCGTGATGTTCGTGCTGCTGGGCGAACAGCTGCCGGACATCCTGCACGGCGCCCGCGTGTCGCTGGACCAGAGCGGCCACCTCAACCCGTGGTGGCTGGTGCTGTACGCGTTCGCGATCTCGTTCGGCCTGCTCGCGCTGCGCTTCATCTGGGTCTGGACCACGCTGCGCATCACGCTGTACCGCAAGGACCGCCGCGGCGAGGAAGCGGCGCGCCCGCCGCTGCGGCTGCTGCTGGCCACGTCGCTGGCCGGCGTGCGCGGCGCGATCACGCTGGCCGGCGTGATGACCCTGCCGCTGACGCTGCCGTCGGGCGCGCCGTTCCCGGCACGCGACCTGACGATCTTCCTGGCGTCCACCGTGATCCTGATCTCGCTGGTATTGGCCAGCGTGGCGCTGCCGCGCCTGCTGGCCGGCATGCACTTCCCCGAGGAGCCGGCCGAGCAGAAAGAGGAAGACCTGGCGCGCCGCGAAGCGGCCAGCGCCGCCATTGCCGCCATCGAACGGGCCCAGATGGAACAGCTGCAAAGCGGCGCCGACAGCGACATGTACCCGGAAGCGGCGGCGCGCGTGATCGCGCTGTACCAGCATCGCCTCGATACCACCGCCGCCATCGACGACGAGGACGTGGCGCGCTTCCGCAAGCTCGACGCGGCCGAGCGCGCGCTGCGGCTCGCCGCGCTGCAGGCCGAGCGGCGCACCATCTTCAGCCTGGCGCGCCACGAACACATTTCCGACGAGATCTCGCGCAAGCTGGTGCGCGAGATCGACCTCGTCGAGGCGCGGCACAAGTAGCGATGGACGACGCCCGCCTGCGCCGCCGCATGCGCCTCGTCATCGGCGCGGCCTGGATCCTGTTCTGGGTCCTGATGATGGTCACGGCGGTGCAGGACTTCCTGCGCAACGAC
The DNA here is from genome assembly GCF_014192225.1 of Pseudoduganella umbonata. Lineage (GTDB taxonomy): Bacteria > Pseudomonadota > Gammaproteobacteria > Burkholderiales > Burkholderiaceae_D > Rugamonas > Rugamonas umbonata. The sequence goes on from NZ_JACHXS010000003.1 coordinate 674,386, forward strand.
GACGGCCCGCTGTGGAAGCCGCTGCTGTGGGAAGGCTCGTCTGCGCTCACCGGCACGCTGCTGCTGATGGTGCAGCGCCGTTGCACGCGCCGCCACGATGCGCTGGTGGCGCAGCCGCGCGCCTGGTTCGCCCGGCAGGCGCCGTGGCTGCTGCTGTACTGGCTTGCCTTCGTGCCGGTCGCGTTCGGCATCCGCCACGCCGTCTACGCGCTGATGGGCGATGTCTATCCGCACGCATCCTGGCCGCGCGTGTTCGTCTACGAGAACGTCAAGATGACGATCTTCTTCGCCATCTTCGTCGTCATCCTGTTCGGCATCCTGTCGTGGCAGGAGATGCAGGGACAACGGCTGCGCGCCGAGCGGATCGCCTCGGAGCTGCGCGCGGCGCAGCTGCACCAGTTGACGCAGCAGATGCAGCCGCACTTCCTGTTCAACGCGCTGAACACGGTCGCCGCCGTGATGCACGAGGACGTCGAGCGTGCCGACGCGCTGCTGGTGCGCCTGGCCGACCTGCTGCGCGCCTCGCTGCGCAGCGAGGCCCAGCAAGTGCCGCTGGCGGCCGAGCTGCACCTGCTGCGCGGCTACGCCGACCTGATGGCTGAGCGGTTCTCCGATCGGGTGACGATCGCCTGGCATGTCGACGACGGCATCGGCGGCCTGGCGGTGCCGGCGATGAGCCTGCAGCCGCTGCTGGAAAACGTGTTCCGCCATACGGTCGAGCGCACCAGCGCATCGCTGCGGGAGCCGGTGCGCGTGACCGTCACCGCGCGGCGCGACGGCGACCGCCTGCTGCTTGCCGTCGCCGACGATGCCGGCATGCTGGACGAAGCGCCGGCGGCCGGCGGCACCGGCAGCGCGCTGGCCAACCTGCGCGCCCGCCTCGCCGCGCTGCATGGCGATCGCGCCACCCTCACGCTGGCGCAACTGTCACCGGCCGGCGTGCGCGCCGAGCTCGTGCTGCCCTGCGTCGTGCTGCCCTGCGTGGAGGCGCCATGCGCATCCTGATCGTCGACGACGAACGGCCGGCGCGCGACCGCCTGCGCCGGCTGCTGGCGGGGCAGGAAGGCATCGGCGCGGTGGACGAAGCGCGCGACGGCGTGGAAGCGCTGGCCAAGGTGGAGGCATTCCGGCCCGACGCGCTGCTGCTCGACATCCAGATGCCGGGCCTGTCCGGGCTGGACGTGGCGGCCTCGCTGCCGGCTTCCCCGACGGCTCCGGCGCCGCTGGTGGTGTTCGTGACGGCCCATGACGACTACGCGCTGCGCGCCTTCGACGCCAATGCGATCGACTACCTGCTCAAGCCCTGCGACCCGGTCCGGCTGGCGCGCGCGCTGGCGCGGCTGAAGGAAAGGCTCGCGGCACGCCCGGCCGGCCGCGGCGCGGCGCCGGCGCCAGCGGGCGGGCACGCAGACGGACTGGCGCCGCGCCAGTTGCTTGTCGCCGAACGGGGTGTCACGCGCATCGTGCGCATTGCCGACCTGCGCTGGCTGGAAACGGCCGACAATTACGTCGCCCTGCACGACGGCGCCGGCGTGCCGCTGCTGCGGCAGACGCTGGCCGGGCTGCTGGAGACGCTCGGCCCGGCCTTCGTCCGCTGCCACCGCCGCGCCGCCGTCCACTTGCCGTGGATCGACCGCATCGTCGCCAACGACAAGGGCGACGGCCACGTCGTGCTGGCCGATGGCGGCACCGTCCCGCTGAGCCGGCAATACCGGCCTGCCCTGCTTGCCGCACTGCTGGCCGCCTCCGCCGCGCCGCCGGCGGTTGGCTGACCTACTTCGCCGCTGGCGGCTGAACTCCTCCCTCCTTGCCCGCCTTTACCCCGCCTTTACCCCGTCTTGCCCCGCCCGCCTCCGCCTCGCCCCATTTCCCTGGCCCGTCCGCGCGCGCCGGTCCACACTGCCTTTATCCCCTCCCCACCATGGCAGCATCATGCACAACGATAACCGCCTGTACTTCCTCGACTGGCTGCGCATCCTCGCCTTCTTCCTGCTGGTCCTGTACCACACCGGCATGTACTACGTGACATGGGACTGGCATGTGAAAAGTCCGCACGCGGGCGGCGCCATCGAACCGCTGATGCTGCTGTCGTCGCCGTGGCGGATGTCGCTGCTGTTCCTGGTGTCCGGCGTGGCGTCGGGCTTCCTGCTGAGAAAGCTCACCGCACCGGCCCCGCTTCGCGGCTTCGTGCGCGAGCGCAGCGCGCGGCTGCTGGTGCCGCTGCTGTTCGGCATGCTGGTGATCGTGCCGCCGCAGCCGTATTTCGAAGTGGTCGAGAAACTCCGCTATGCGGGCAGCTACGGCGATTTCATGGCGCTGTACCTGCAGGCCTACGGCGACTTCTGCAAGGATGGCGAATGCCTGACGCTGCCGACCTGGAACCACCTGTGGTACCTGCCGTACGTGTGGACGTACACGCTGGTGCTGGCGGCGCTCGCCGCCGCGGCCGGCCACGGCGCGCTCGACCGCGCCGGAAGGCAGGCGGGCCTGCTGCTGGCCGGCTGGAAGGCCATCGTGGTGCCGGTCGCGCTGCTGGCGCTGGTGCGCATCCTGCTCAAGCCCCATTTCGAGGAAACCCATGCGCTGGTCGACGACTGGTTCAACCACGCCACTTACCTGCCGCTGTTCCTGGCCGGCGCCGTGCTGTCCGGCCAGCCGGGGTTCTGGCGCGAACTGGAGCGGCTGCGCTTCGCGGCGCTGGGCATCGCGCTGGCCTGCTGGGCGGCACTGGTCGGCTACCACTGGCAGCCCGAAGCGCTGCAGGTGTGGCCGGTTGCCGCGCGCATCGTGTGGGCGGCGTGCCAGTGGTGCGCGATCGTGGCGGCCTGCGGCTTCGCCCGGCGCCACCTGTCGGCCGACGGTCCGGCGCGGCGCTACCTGGCGCAGGCCGTGTTCCCCGTCTATATCCTGCACCAGACGCTGATCGTCTGCTTCGCCCGGCTGCTGCGCGGCGCGGCGCTGCCGCCCGTCACGGAAGGTATCGTGCTGGTGGTGCTGACGGTCACGGCCAGCTTCGCCATCTTCGAGGCCGTCCGCCGGACGCCTGTGCTGGGACCGCTGCTGCGGCCATTGTTCGGCCTGAAGCGGGAACCATCGCGCACCGTGCAGGCGGCCGGCCAGCCGGCCGCCTGAAGGCGAAGTCAGTTGAGGACCTTCTTGCTGCGCTTGGCGCGGCTCATCTCGGCGTCGGCCATCGCGAACGTTTCTTCCAGGTCATAGCCGGGCTTGCGCAAGGCCATGCCCAGCGCCGCCCGCACGTCGGCCGCGGCCAGCGCTTCCTGCACCCGCACCAGCAGGGACTGCGCATCGAAATAATCGCATTCGACCATCAGCATCGCGAACTCGTCGCCGCCCATCCGGGCTACCGTGTCGGTACCGCGCGTCACCCCTTCGAGCGCGCGCGCGGCGCGCACCAGCATGCTGTCGCCGGCCGCCTTGCCCTGCGTATCGTTGGTGAACTGGAGGTCGTCGAGATCGAGCGACACCACGCAGGCCGAGTGGCCATAGCGGCTGCAGCGCTCTTCCTCGCGCTGCACCAGCAGGTCCCAGCCGCGGCGGTTGACCAGGCCGGTCAGCGGGTCGCGCGTGGCGTCCGCATCCGCCCGGTCGGCATGGCGCGACGCGGTACCGGCATCGAGCTCGCTGCCGAGTATCCTGCTCAGCAATTCGCCCATCAGCGTCACGGTATCGAGTTCGTCGCGGATCGCGTCGGGCTGGGCCTGCGGGTCGAGCCCGCACAGCGTGCCGAACAGCGAGCCGTCGGAGCGCCGCAGGGGCACCCCCACGTAGGCGCCGGCCGGCAACCGCTCCGCCAGCGGCGCCTGCGCATACGCTTCCACCTCCTGGGTCGACGGCGCGATGCCCGGGCCGTGGCCCAGCACCATCCGCGCGCAGAACGTATCGGTCCAGCGGAACGACTGTCCCGGCGCGATATCGTAGCGGAACGCGCTATCGGTATCCTTGGCAGCGGCCTCGTCCGTGTACAACACGATCCAGTCGTCTCCCTCGGTCCGTGTCACCATCCACAACTGCAAGCCAAGCCGGCGGCGCAGATAGGCCATCGTGGCCTGCGCCGCCGCAGCGAAATCGTTGATCATGCACGCCTCTTCGGTATTCATTGTGCTGCGACATTATGCACCGAAAATATGCCATATCACGGCGCGAAAGCTAACGTGTGCTCCACCGGGCCGGGCAGCAGCGGCGTGGCGCGCGCCCGTACCCAGTCCGCATGGCCGGCCAGGAAGTAGGGCGACAGCGGATGGCCGCTCTGCCCGCCCGGCATGTTGAAGATGCCGCCCTCTTCCTTGCCGGGCGAAACGGTGAACCGCTCGGACTGGCCGAACGTCGGCCCGGCCACGCGCGGCATGTTGGCATCGCCCGGCAGCTGGTCGGCCGGCGCGCTCAGCCATTGCCGCAGCGCCGGCACCGCGCCGGCGATCGGATGCGCGATCGCGGCCGTGTTGAACGCGCCCCAGGTGGCGTTCGACAGTGGCTGGCCATCGGCCGCCAGGTCGCCGATCGTGCGGTCGAGGGCGGCCAGCTGCAGGTGACGCCAGCTGGCGTACTGCCGCGGCAGCCAGGCGGCCGGCTGGCTGTCGAGCAGCCGTTCGATCACGTCGGGCCAGCGCTTGCCGGCCAGCGCGGCATTGCCGGCCCACTCGGCCATCTGCCGGTTGGCGCCGCCATACAGCAGCTCGTACAGGTTCCACATGAAGCCGCGCGCGATCCGGTAGCCGCTGGCATCCACGCTGGCACGGCCGGTCCACCCCGAGCGCAACAGGCGGGCCGCCTCCGCGCGCTTCGGATCGGCCTTGATCGCGGCATCGTCCAGCAGCGCCAGCGCGCGGTCGCGCCAGCGTGCCTGGAACAGCGCGCGGTCATCGAGCATCACGCCGTAGACGGCCTTCTCGTCCAGTTTCGGGCCCAGTGCCGCCAGCATGTCGCGGGCCTGCCGCGTGCGCGCGCCCAGGTCGTAGCCGCCGTCGCCCAGCAGCCGGGCGCCGGGCCCGGCCAGCTGGCGGCTGTTCGCCGTCACCAGCTGCCCGGTCGGGGGATTGACCACGCGCGGGTATTCGCGCGGCTGCAGCGTGCCCTGCCAGCCGGCATCGCCGTCGGGCAGCGGATAGCTGGCGTCGGCGGCGGCGGGCGCGCGGCGCGGCAGCGGGCCGGCGATGGTCCAGCCGATGTTGCCGGCGGCGTCGCCGGCCACGAAATTCTGCGCCGGCACGCCGGAAGCATTGGCCACCGCCAGCGCCTCGTCCAGCGTGTCCACCGCCTCCAGGCGCCGCAGGTTCACGTTCAGCAGCGCACTTTCATGGGCGATCCAGTGCACCGCCCAGGTACGGCCGGCGGTGTCGATCAGCGGCCCGCGGGAGGTTTCGCGCACCGTCATCGTCTCGGCCGGCGCGCCCTTCACGAGGATCGTTTCGCGGTGCGGCACGGGCTGTTCCCACTTGCCGTTCAGCCGCACCTGGCCGGGCCGCGCCGGGTCGGCGGCGGCCGGCACCAGGTCGAGGAAGTCGCCATAGCTGTTGGTGAACCCCCAGGCCACGTGGCCATTGCTGCCGACCACGACGAACGGCGTACCCGGCAGCGTGACGCCGACGATGCGGCGCGTGCTGCCGTTGCTGTCCGGTACTTGCAGCAGCGCGCGGTACCACGTGTTCGGCAGCTTGATCCCCAGGTGCATGTCGTCGGCGACGATGGCGCCCCCGGTCGTGCTGCGGCTGCCGGCCACGGCCCAGTTGTTGCTGCCCGTATTGCTGTCCGGAGGGTCGAGCGTTTCGGCGGCGGTCATCATCAGTGCATCGCGCGGGCCCGTCTGGCCCCACCACGATGGCGGCGCGGCAGGCACCGGCGCCTGCGCCACCGGGATGTCGCCGGCATCGACCGGCGCATCCCAGGGCGATGCTTCCGGCAACAGGAAGGCCAGCTGTTCCGGGGTCGAATTGTCGCGCATCCAGCCGCGCGACAGTTCGCGCCCCGCGCTGGCGCCCTGCAGGTCGAAGTACATCGCCCAGATCACCAGCAGGGTGTCGTGCGCGGACCAGGAGCGCGGCGCCTGCGCCAGCAGGCCGTATTCGAACGGCCGCGTGCCCAGCGCATTCAGGCCGTCGTTGACGCCCGCGGCGTAGCGTTCGATCAGTTGCCGGTCTTCCGCGGAAAGGTGCGTGTAGGCCTCGGCCGCGCGGGCACGGAAACGGTGCAGGCGGTGCTTGCGGTCGGTCGGCAAGGCCTTCGGGCCGAACAGCTCGGCCAGCTCGCCGGCCGCCACGCGGCGCAGCAGGTCCATCTGGAAGAAGCGGTCCTGCGCATGCACGAAGCCGGTCGCATACGCGACGTCGTGCCGGTCGCCGCCGGAGATCGACGGGATGCCCAGCGCATCGCGGTGCACGGCGACGGCGCCATGCAGGCCGGGCACGGTGCGCTTGCCGTCGAGCTGGGCCAGGCTGCCGCGCAGGAAGAACCATGCGGTCATCACTACGACGACGAGCAGGGCAAGGACGCCCCACCCGATGCGCCGGACCCAGCGGCCCCTGCGTCCTGCTGCCATGCATCGCCTCCGCGAAGTTTCTCTGCGGCGCATCTTGCCAGAAATCCAATGCGAACGGGAGCAAAAAAGTGTAAGCGGCCTCGAGCGGCATGGTAGAGTGGAAATGCCCGTGTTTCACTGTCAAATCATGCTCGTTCCCGCCAGACCCGCCGACGAAGGCGCCCGCATCGCCGCCCTGTACGCCCTGCTGATGCTCGACACGCCGCCCGAGGCGCGCTTCGACCGGATCGTCGAATTCGCGGCCCAGGAATTCGCCGTGCCCATCGCCCTGATCACGCTGCTCGACGACGACCGCCAGTGGTTCAAGGCGGCGATCGGCATGGGCACCACCTGCCAGACCAGCCGCGACATCTCGTTCTGCGGCCATACCATCCTGAAAAGCGAGATCATGGTGGTCGAGGACGCGCTGCTCGACCCGCGCTTCGCCGACAACCCGCTGGTGACCGGCCCGCCGCACATCCGCTTCTATGCCGGGGCGCCGCTGGTGCTGCCGTCCGGCTACGCGATGGGCAGCCTGTGCGTGATCGATACCCGGCCGCGCAGGCTCGACGGCATGGAGCTGGCGATCCTGTCCACGCTGCGCCACCTGGTGGTGCAGCAGCTGACGGGCGAAGCCGATGGCAAGGTGCAGGAGGCCGCCGATGCCTGAACACCGCATGCTGCTGGTGGAACCGGCGGACATGCTGCGCCGCACCGTGTCGCTGACCGCGCGCTCGCTCGGCCTGGAGGCGATCGACGAGGCGGCCAGCCTGCCCCAGGCGCAGCGGCTGCTGCGCGAACGCCGCTATGCCGGTGCCGTGATCGCCATCGACAGCGACGGCACGCTCGACCTGACGCTGGTGGACCAGGTCCGCCAGGGGCAGACCGCGAGCGACGCGGCGATGCCGATCGCCGTGCTGGCGGCGCAGGCCGATCCGGAATTCATCGAAGCGCTGCGCGGCCGTGACGTGCGGCGTGTGATCCTCAAGCCGTTCCGTGCCAAGGTGCTGCTGGAAACGTTTATCGCGATGGGCGCCGGCGGGCTGGCCGAGCCGCCGGCCTGAGGGCCGCGGCGGTCAGGCCGGCACCGGCTGGCACCGCTCCAGGGCGCAGGGCAGCCACAGCGAGAATACGCTGCCCTGGCCAAGTTCGCTGCGCACCGCGATGTCCGCATCGATCAGCTTGGCCAGCCGTTCGGAAAGATGCAGGCCCAGGCCGGTGCCCTCGAACTGCCGCGTGGTGCCCTGGTCGATCTGCGTGAATGGCTTGAACAGCAGGCCCAGCTTGTCGGAGGCGATGCCGATGCCCGTGTCGATCACGTCGATGCGCACCGCCGGCACGGCGACGTTGCCGCCGCGCTTTTCGCTATCTTCGTCGACGTTTTCATCGACCTCCACTTCCACCCGCACTTCGCCCTGCTCGGTGAACTTGATCGCATTGTTCAGCAGGTTGATGACGATCTGCTGCACCGCACGCCGGTCGGTGCAGACGACGGCGTTGCGGTCGGCCTGCCGCACGTGCAGCGCCAGGCCCTTGGCATGGGCCAGCGGGGCAAACATCGCCGCCACGTCCTGGACCAGCCGGCGGCAGTCGAACGGCTCCCGGTTCAGCTCCACCTTGCCGGAGGCGATCTTGGTGATGTCGAGGATATCGTTGATCAGCGACAGCAGGTGCCGTGCGCTGGACTGGATCGTGCGCAGCTGCCGGTCCTGCTCCACGTTGACGGGGCCGGGCAGCTGCATCAGCAGCGTTCCCGTAAAACCGATGATGGCATTGAGCGGCGTACGCAGTTCGTGCGACATCGACGACAGGAAGCGGTCCTTCGCCAGGCTGGCATCGGCCAGTTCGGCATTCTTTTCCTGCAGCGCGCGCTCGATGCGCTTGCGTTCGCTGATGTCGCGGATCGCGCTCATCACCAGCGTGCCTTCCTCGGTCGCCAGCGGCGACAGGCTGATCTCGACGGGAAACTCCTCGCCGTTGCGCCGCAAGCCGTGCAGTTCGCGCCCCATTCCCATCGCACGCTGGGTGGGCGCCAGCGAATACGCGACGCGCTGCCACACGTGCGCGCCACGGTAGCGCTGCGGGATCAGCACCTCCAGCAGCTGCCCGCGCAGTTCGCCGACCGGGTAGCCGAACAGCTCGTCGGCCTGCCGGTTCGCCAGCACGATGCGGCCGGCCGCGTTGGCCATGATGATCGCGTCGGGCATCGATGCCAGCAGGTTGCCGAAGCGGGCATCGAGAAGCGCCGCGTCGCGCATCACGCGCAGCGGCGTGACGTCCTTCTTGGTCCACAGGATGGTGTCGGGCCGGCCTTCCGTGCCGCGCACCCGCTTGCTCGAGCTGTCGATATAGATCAGCGAGCCGTCCTTCGCGCGGCGCATCGATTCGTAGTTGGCCGAGCCGTTGGCCAGCGTGTCGAACAGGATGGCCCGTTCGGTATCGCGCAACGACGGCGGCACGATCAGGTCGGCGAGCGTGCGGCCGCGCGCCTCCTCCGCCGTGTAGCCGAACACCGATCCGGCGCCCCGGGTCCAGTACAGCACCACGCCGTCGATCGTCGTGACGATGACCGCATCCGGTGTCTCATCCAGGATCAGCTTGCCGAAATCGATGTCGTCCATGGTATTGCCTGCGCCTGATGCTCGTGCCAAAGCTTACCCAGTTTCGTCAAATTACCGAGCACGGCTCATCGCTGCGGCGCTACCGCCGGCAATACTTCGAACAGCAGCAGCTGCGTGACCTGGCTTTTACTGAAATTGTCGTCGCTGGCAAACAGCAACGTGGCATGGCCGTTCGGCAGCGGCGGGCCGAAGGCAAAGCCTTCCAGGTTGTCGAGCACCGGCAGGCCGAGCGTGGTGAAATCCAGCACCAGGCGCTTGGCGGCCGGGATGACCGGGGAAGCGGCGGCGGCACCGGCCAACGCAGGCACGGCGTGGACGTCGGTGGCGCCGCGCAGGTCCGCCTCGTATAGCCGGATGTAGTTGCGGTACCGGCCGTCGTCGCCCTGCACGGCCGAGCGCTCCAGTACCAGCAGCGTGTGCGGGCCGGTGGCGACGATCTCGGAGATGCCGTTGTCGGCGAACCTGTCTTTGCCCGGGCGGGCGGGGACCGGGTCGAGCGGGTACGCGTACTGGCCCAGCACGCGGCCGCCGCGATCGAGCCGGGTGATGCGGGCCAGCGCACCGTGCTCCGGCGTCGGCACGTCGCCATCCTCGTACAGCGGCGCCTCCAGCGCCAGCCACAGGCTGGCGCCATCGGGCGCGAACGACATTCCTTCCAGGTTGCCGTTGTTGCGCACGCCGCGGTCGTGGGCCGGCGATTCGCGGAACATGGCCGGCAGCGGCAGCTCGCCGCGCGGCGCGCCGTCGGCGCCGGCCTGGCGCACGAACGGATCGATGCCGATGCGCCCGTCGCCCTCGCTCGCAAACCAGATCGTGCCGTCGCGCGGATCGACGCGGACCGATTCGATATCGGCCACCGTGCCGCCGGCCTGCGCCTGCTGCCGCGCGGCCGGGCCGCCAGTGCCCTCCCGCTGGCGGAACCGGTGCACGTCCGACAGCGTGACGACATCGAACGAGGCCGGCGTGAAGCGCAGCGTGGCGCGGTAATAGCGGGCCGGATCGGCGGCCGAACGGTCGTCGCTGGCGAAGACCCATTCGCCGGTCCTGGCATCGTAATCGACGCCGGACAGGCCGCCGACGACCGTGCCCCGGAACGGCATCTTCGACGGCAGGCGCTGCTCGCCGATGAACCGCAGCGCCGCCACCTGCTGCCCGGCCGGCGGCACCGCCACCGCCGCGCATCCGGCCAGCATGCCGGCCAGGCCCAGCACCGCTCCCCGCATCGCCAGACTTCTCATGACACCCCGAATGTTCAGTCAACGCAACATTATGGCAGAGCCAGCCGACTGTGGCATTTCAACAACGGAGAAACAATGGGGACAGTCCCTCCCAGGGGGACTGTCCCCATTGTTGTAAAACGACCAGCGACCTCGTCAGCGCGTCATAGAGCGACGTTTGTTGTAAAAAATTGGGGACTGGAAGGAGCAATGGCATGCATGCCATTGCCGCTTGGCAGGCGCGGAGCATGCTCCGCGAAACCCCTGCCGCGCCCCCGGTGTTGGGAAATATTTCAGGCGTGGTGGCCGCCGCGGTGCAGCCGCTTGTGCATGTTGCGCAGCGTGAGCCAGACGCCGCCGGCGACCAGCGGCACGGCGATGCCGATCAGCGCGTCCGGATTCGGCACCAGGCCGAACACTTTCGCACCCTTGATCGAATAGCCGAGCAGGCCGACCACGTAATACGAGATCGCCGCCACCGACAGCCCTTCGACCGCCTGCTGCAGCCGCAACTGCTGGGCGGCGCGGGCGTTCAGCGATTGCAGGATGGCCCGGTTCTGGGTTTCCTGCACGATGCCCACGCGGGTGCGCAGCAGGTCGTTGCTGTTGGCGATACGGCGCGCCAGCGCTTCCTGCCGGGCGGCGACGGCCTCGCAGGTGCTCATCGCGGGCGCCAGCCGCCGCTCCATGAATTCGGCGACCGTCGGCACGCCTTCGATGCGCGTTTCGCGCAGCTCGTCGATGCGCGTGTTGACCAGCTTGAAGTACGCCTTCGACGCCGCGAACCGGTAGCTGTTATCGAGCGACAGTTTTTCGAGACGCGCGGCCAGGTGCGTGATCTTCTGCAGCAGCGCCTGCTCGGTGGTGCCGTCGGAGGCCAGCAACGCCTCGGTGGCGCCGGCCAGTTCCTTCTCGACGGCGTTCAGTTCCGGCACGGCGCGCTGCGCGGCCGGCAGCGCATACAGCGCCATCATCCGGTACGTCTCGATTTCAAGCACGCGCTGCACCAGGCGCCCGGCCTGCTGTTCGCGCATGCGCACGTCGTTGACGACGAAGCGCGAGAACCCGTCGGCCTGGATCGCGAAGTCCGAGCAGACTTCGCCGCCCTGCATTACATTGCTGGCGGCCAGCGTCACGTGCTCGAACAGATCGTGGACCGGCGCATGGTCGCCCGCCCCGCCCTTGCGCAGGATGACGTGGGCCGCCACCAGCACGCGCCCCTTCAGCGACAGCAGCCACTCCTGCGGCACGTGCTCGATCGGCATCCGCTCGAAGTCTTCCGCTTCGTCGGTGCGCTCGGCGAATGTGTACGTGGCGAACTCGGAATGCAGTTCCCACTTCAGCCGGAAGCGGCCGAAGTCGTGGTAGAAGAAGCCGCCTTCGCGCCCCGGCGCCGTCACGCCGAAATGCGTGCACAGCGCGGCCAGCAGCTCGTGCTGGGCCTGCGCGTTATTGTTGCGGCCATGGCCGAACACGGCGATGTGCGACACGCGCTCGGGTGCGCGCAGCTTCAGGAACGGCCGCGAATGCAATTCGGCGGCGAGCGGCACGCGCTGCGGGTGATTCAGGCTCGAAAACACGAACGACATCAATACACCTCCTTTGCAACGCTGCGCACGGCGGTCAGCAGCAGGTTGGCACCGGGCGACAGCAGGTGGTCCTGCTGCCGGATGATGCCGAACGCATCCATCTTGAACGGCAGTTCGATCGGCAGGATCGTCAGCACGTTCAGCGACTGGTAATAGCGCGCCACGTCGACCGGCATGACGTGCAGCGAATCGGTCTGCTGGAGCAGCGCCGTGATCAGCAGCAGCGCGGTGGTATCGACGGTGTTGGCCGGCGGCTCCAGCCCGGCGCGGCGGAACATCATGTCCACGCGGTGGCGCAGGATGCTGCCCTGCGGCGGCAGCACCCAGGGATGGCTGGCGATGTCCTTCAGCGTCAGGTTGCTGGAACTGGCCAGCGGGTGGCCGTTGCGCGCCACGGCGCACGCCGGCTCCTCGGTCAGTTCCTCGTACGACAGCCGCGAATTGGTATCGTGTTCGAGGATGCGGCCGATCATGAAGTCGAGCGTGCCCCGCTCCAGCATGTTGACCAGCGTATTGGACGGCTCCATGTGCACGCCGATGCGCAGCAGCGGCGCCTGCTGCTTGACCTTGGCGATCGCCTGCGGCAGCAGCGACATGGCCGGCGTCATGATGACGCCGATCTCGACCTGGCCCACCAGGCCGGACTTCAGCGCCAGCACGTCGTCATGCGCCAGCGACAGGCTGGTCAGGGCCATGCGCGCATGGCGTATCATCGTCTCGCCGAACAGCGTGGGCTCCATGCCGCGCGGCAGGCGCTCGAAGAGCTTCACGTCGAGCATCTCTTCGAGGTCCTTGATCTGCTTCGACGCTGCCGGCTGCGTCATGTGCAGCGTTTCGGCGGCACGGTGGATGTTGCGTTGTTCGTCCAGCGCGATCAGCAGCAGCAGCTGCCGCGTTTTCAGGCGCGCGCGCAGGAACCAGTTGGGATTGAGTGTATCCATCGGCGCATCATATCATTGCCGAGTTTCAATCCGGCATCGGAAAAGCCGCCAGGACCCCGCACAGCCGCGCTTTTGCAACGCACGGCTGTCGGTATCGGGGCGCGTGTTTACTTGCAGCTCGCCGTGGGGTTGGCGGCCGGCCCTTCGGCGGTTTGCGGGATGAACGGGATCGTACCGTCCGCGTTGTAGCGGAACTCCTCCACGGCCACCGAGCGCCGGTGCTCGCCCCCGGCCGGCAGGTCGGCATTGTGGTACACCACATACGATTTGCCGTTGAACTCCGCGAACGCATGGTGCACCGTCTTGGTCTTCCTGTTCGCGTCCATGATCTTGCCGCGGTAGCGCCACGGTCCGGTCGCCTTGTCGCTCGTCGCGTACACGGTGTACTCGGGCCAGTCGCGCGAATACGACAGGTAGTAGATGCCCTGGCGCTTGTGCAGGTATGGCGCCTCGGTGAACTGCGGCAGTCCCTCGGTGACGATCGGCCCATCGAGTTCGGTCATGTTCGTCTTCAGCTTCGCGTACTTCAGCACCTGGTTGCCCCAGTAGATATAGGGCGTGCCGTCGTCGTCGATGAAGACGGTCGGATCGATGTCGTCCCAGCCGATGTCGGTCTGCAGGGTTTGCGCATTGGTGATCAGGGGCTTGCCGATGGCGTCGCGGAACGGTCCGAGCGGGCTGTCCGACACCGCCACGCCGATCGCCTTGGCATTCGCGGCACGTTCGGACACGGTGGCGAAGAACCAGTACTTGCCGCCATGCTTGACGATGTCGCTGGCCCAGGCGGAATCCTTGGCCCACGCGAACGTGTCGTAGCGCAGCGCGGTACCGTGCTCCTTCCAGTGTTTCATGTCGCAGCTCGACAGCACCAGCCACTCGTTCATCACGTAGCCCTTGTCGTCCGGCGACTCGTCGCGGCCCGCGTACACGTAGGCACGGCCGCCATCGACCAGCACGGCCGGATCGGCGGTGAACTTGTCCTTGACGAGGGGGTTGCCGGCCAGCGCCGACGCGGCGCACAGGGCGGCGGCGGCGGTAAAGACGGTACGCTTCAATGAGTTACGCTTGAATAAGGCACGCTTGAAGAAGGTACGCGTGAATACGTCAGGCTTGAACAAGGGAGTCTCCAGTCCGGAATATCGTTATGGAAGTAAAAACGCCCCCGCTGGCGGGGGCGCAATGCTTCTTCTGTTACTTCTTGCAGGCCGCGGTCGGATTCGCCGCCGGGCCTTCGGTGGTCTGCGGGATGAACGGAATCGTGCCGTCCGCGTTGTACTTGAACTCTTCCACGGCCACCGAGCGGCGGAACTCGTCGCCGGTCGGCAGTTCGGCGTTGTGGTAGAAGATATACGACTTGCCGTTGAATTCGGCGAAGGCCTGGTGGATCGTCGGCGTCTTCTTGTTCTGGTCCATGATCTTGCCGCGGTAGTGCCACGGGCCCGTCACCTTCTTCGCCGTCGCGTACACGGTATGCTCCGGGAACTCGCGCGAGTACGACAGGTAGTAGATGCCGTTGCGCTTGTGGACGTAAGGCGCTTCCGTGTAGTGCGGCAGGCTGGTGGTCTGGATGTCGCCATCCATCTCGATCATGTTCTTCTTCAGTTTCACGAACTTCAGGGTCTGGTTGCCCCAGAACAGCCACGGCGTGCCGTCATCGTCGACGAAGATGCCGGGATCGATGTCGTCCCAGGCGATATCCGTTTCCATCGTCATGTCGTTGGTGATCAGCGCCTTGCCGATGGCGTCGCGGAACGGCCCCGTGGGGCTGTCCGCCACGGCCACGCCGATGCCCTTGGCATTGGTGCTGTTGTCATGCACGGTGGCGTAGAAATAGTACTTGTTGCCGACCTTCGTGATGTCGCTGGCCCAGGCAGAGCCGCCCGACCACTTGAACACGTCGTAGCGCAGCGCGGTGCCGTGCGCGGTCCAGTTCTTCATGTCGCAGGTCGAGTACACCAGCCATTCGTTGAGCACGAAGTCCTTGTCTTGCGGCTTCGGGCGCGCTTCGTCGTGGCCCGTGTACAGGTAGACGCGGCCCTTGTCGACCAGCACCGCCGGATCGGCCGTGAACTTGTCGGAGAACAGCGGATTGCCCGCAATGGCCGGAACGACCGCGCAGGCGGCCGCCACCGCGAGCGCCAGGGCGCCGAGGCTTTGCTTCTTCATCTAAAACTCCTCAGGATTGTTGCGAGCGGGCGGACAGCAGTCGTTGCACCACGCAGAACAGGAACAGCAGGCCGCCGATGACGATCTTGGTCCACCAGGAACTCAGCGTACCGTCGAAGGCGATCAGGGTCTGGATCGTGCCGAGCACCAGCACGCCGGACAGGGCGCCGGCCACATAGCCGTAGCCGCCGGTCAGCAGGGTACCGCCGATGACGACCGCGGCGATCGCATCGAGTTCGGTGCCCTGCGCATGCTGGCCATAGCCGGACAGCATGTAGAACGCGAACAGCACGCCGCCCAGCGCGGCGCAGAAGCCGGAGAACGCGTACACGCCGATCTTGGTGCGCGCCACGTCCAGGCCCATCATCAGCGCCGATTGCTCGTTGCCGCCGATGGCGTAGACGCCGCGGCCGAAGGCGGTGCGGCGCGAAGCCCAGATGGCGACGGCCAGCACGACCAGCGCGATCGCGGCCGACGGCGAGATAAATCCACCGATGAAAGGAATCTGCGTCTGCGACGCCGCCACGAACAGCGGGTCCTCGATGGTGATCGATTCGATGCTGATCAGGTAGCACAGGCCACGGGCCAGGAACATGCCGGCCAGCGTGACGATGAACGGCTGCAGCTGGAAATAGTGGATCAGCGCGCCCTGGAAGGCGCCGAACACGGCGCCGAAGGCCAGCACGATGGCGATCACGGCGAGCGGATTCCAGCCGGCGTTCAGCAGCCAGGCGGCGATCATCGTCGTCAGCGCCAGCACGGAGCCCACCGACAGGTCGATGCCGCCGGCCAGGATCACGTAGCCCATGCCCACCGCGATCACCAGCAGGTGCGCGTTGTCGATCAGCAGGTTCAGCATCACCTGCCCGGACAGGAAGCCTTCGTAGGCGCCGCCGCCGGCGGCCAGCAGCACCACCAGCAGGATCACGGTGACGAGCGACGTGAACCACGGCGCGCTCATGATGCCCGGCGCGGATCTGTTCGCGGCCTTGTGGGCGCCCCCATTGCTCATGACAGCAGTATTCATTTGCGTACCTTCTTCCGAATCTTCATCCGAATCTTCATCACTTACGGCCCTTCCACAGCTTCTGGAAACCCGTCGACTGCGACAGGCACACGATGAACACGACGATCGCCTTGACGACCATGTTGACTTCCGGCGGCACGCCCAGCGAGTAGATGGTCCACGTCAGCGTCTGGATGATCAGCGCGCCGATCATGCTGCCCACCAGGCTGAACTTGCCGCCGGCCAGCGACGTGCCGCCCAGCGTGACGGCCAGGATCGCGTCCAGTTCCAGCAGCAGGCCGGCGTTGTTCGCGTCGGCGCTCTTGATGTTCGAGCTGATCATCAGGCCGGCCATGCCGGCGCAGGTGGAGCAGAACACGTAGGTGAAGAAGATCAGCGTGGCGGTGCGGATGCCGGCCAGCCGCGCGGCCACCGGGTTGATGCCGACCGACTGGATGAACAGCCCCAGCGCGGTCTTCTTCAGCAGCAGGCCGACCACCAGCAGCACGGCGCCCACCACCCACAGCGAGAACGGCAGGCCCAGCAGGTAGCCGCTGCCCAGGAAGAAGAACGGTTCGTAGTACACGGTGACGATCTGGCCATCGGTGAACAGCTGGGCCAGGCCGCGGCCGGCCACCATCAGGATCAGCGTGGCGACGATCGGCTGCAGTTTCAGGCCGGCCACCAGCACGCCGTTCCAGGCGCCGCACAGGACGGCGATGCCCAGCGCCGCGGCCAGCGCCACCGGCATCGGCGTGTTCGCCACGTACTCGGGCTGGCCGTTGTTGATGACCATGGTGCCGCCGATCAGCATCGCGGCCACGGTTCCGGAGAGCGCTACCACCGCCCCCACGGAAATGTCGATGCCGCGCGTGGCGATCACCAGCGTCATGCCCAGCGCCGCCAGCATCAGCGGCGCGGCGCGGTTCAGGATGTCGATCAGCGGGCCATACAGGTGGCCATCCTTGATTTCCAGGCTCAGGAAGCCGGGAATGAAGATGATGTCCAGCACCAGCAGGGCCGCCAGCGCGAGGATCGGCTTGGCCAGCGAATGCGACAGCAGGGAGTTCCTTGCGGGCTTGGCCCCCGCTGCGGGGCCGGATGCGCCGGACGGTGCCGGCGCGGGCGCCGGCGGCGCCATGTTTGCTTGCGTCATGCGCGAATTCCTTCCACTTCCTCTCCCGCGATCACCTGCAGCACGGTCTGGTCGTCCAGGTCGCCGCGCACGTATTCGCCGCATTTCTCGCGGTCGCGCAGCACCACCATGCGGTCGCTGCAGCGCAGCACCTCCGGCAGTTCGGACGAGATGAACAGCACCGACATGCCCGTCCTGCACAGCGTCGTCACGTAATCCATGATCTCGCCCTTGGCGCGCACGTCGATGCCGCGCGTGGGTTCGTCGAGGATCATCAGCTTCGGATCGGTGGCCAGCCAGCGCGCCAGCAGCACTTTCTGCTGGTTGCCGCCGGACAGGGTGCCGATCGGGGTTTCGATGCTGGCCGTCTTGATGCCCAGCCATTTCACGTAGTTCTCGGCGATCTCCTGCTGCAGCTTCATCGGGATCGCGCGCATGACGCCGGCCCGCGCCTGCATGGCCAGGATCAGGTTCTCGCGCACCGACAGCGACAGGATCGCGCCTTCGTGCTTGCGGTCTTCCGAGCAGAAGCCGATGCCGGCGGCAATGGCGTCGCGCGGCGTGTCGAAGCGCTGCGTCTTGCCGCCCATCGTGATGCTGCCGGTGTCGGCCTTGTCGGCGCCGAACAGCAGGCGCGCCAGTTCCGTGCGGCCGGAACCGAGCAGGCCGACCAGGCCGAGCACCTCGCCCTGCTTCACTTCCGCATCGACCGGCTTCAGGGCGCCGCGGCGGCCGAGACCTTCAATGGTCATCAGCGTGCCGCCGGCGTGGTGCGCCTGGGCGGCTGCCTGTGCCGCCTCCTCGGCCTGCTGGGCCGGCGCGCCGATCATCTTGTTCACCAGCGCGAGACGCGACAGTTCGCTGGCCGGGTATTCGCCTTCCCGTTCGCCGTTGCGCATCACCGTGATGCGGTCGGAGATCGCGTAGGTCTGGTCCAGGAAGTGGGTGACGAACAGGATCGCCATGCCCTCCCCGCGCAGGCGGCGCAGCACGCGGAACAGCAGCTGCACTTCCGCCTCGTCGAGGCTGGACGTCGGCTCGTCGAGGATCAGCACTTTCGCCGACGTGTTCAGCGCGCGCGAGATCGCCACCATCTGCTGGATCGCCAGCGAATAGCGGGCCAGCGGCTGCGTCACGTCGATGTCCACTTCCAGCTGGCGCAGCATGGTGGCGGCCTGCTCGCGCATGGCCTTCCAGTCGACGCCGAACCAGGTGCGCGGGTAGCGGCCGATGAAGATGTTTTCCGCGACCGACAGGTTCGGGCACAGGTTGACTTCCTGGTACACCGTGGAGATGCCCAGTTCCTGCGCCTCCAGCGTGGAATCGGGCCGGATCGGCTGGCCGTCGAGCACCATGCTGCCCTCGTCCGGCGTGTACACGCCGGTCAGCACCTTGATCAGCGTCGACTTGCCGGCGCCGTTCTGGCCCATCAGGGTGTGCACTTCGCCCGGATATAGGCGCAGGCCGGCATTCGACAGGGCCTTCACGCCCGGGAACGATTTGTGGATGCCGGTCAGTTCCAGTACCGGCGCGCGGTCAGCCGCCATGCCTGCCACCGACATCAGTATTTACGGTTCGGGAATTCTTTCAGCGCGACCTCGGCCGGGAACACGCGTTCCTCGACGACGAGGCGCTTCGGCACCTGCTTGCCGGCCTTGACGTCTTTCGCCGTCTGCATCAGCAGCGGGCCGAGCAGCGGGTTGCACTCGACGGTCACGTTCAGCTTGCCCTGGATCATGGCCTCGAACGCGCCGCGCACGCCGTCGACGGAGACGATGACGATGTCCTTGCCCGGTTTCAGGCCCGCTTCCTCGATCGCCTGGATCGCGCCGATCGCCATGTCGTCGTTGTGCGCGTACAGCACGTTGATATTCTTGCCGTGCGCCTTCAGGAAGGCTTCCATCACTTCCTTGCCCTTGGCACGCGTGAATTCGGCGGTCTGCGTGCGCAGCAGCTTCAGTTGCGCATTGCCCTTGGTGACTTCGTCGAAACCGGTCTTGCGGTCGATTGCCGGTGCCGAACCCACGGTGCCCTGCAGTTCGACGATGTTGAACGTTTTACCCGGCTGCTTCTTGGCGTACTCGTTCAGCCAGCGGCCGGCGCGGCGGCCTTCCTCGACGAAGTCGGAGCCGATCAGCGTCACGTACAGCGACTTGTCGGCCACGTTGACGTCGCGGTCGGTCAGGATCACCGGGATGTTCGCGGCCTTGGCTTCGCGCAGCACGGTATCCCAGCCCGATTCCACCACCGGCGAGAACGCGATCACGTCCACTTTCTGGGCGATGAAGGAGCGGATCGCCTTGACCTGGTTTTCCTGGCGCTGCTGCGCATCGGCGAACTTCAGGTTGACGCCGGCCTTCTTGGCGGCATCCTTGACGGACACGGTATTCGCGGTGCGCCATTCCGATTCGGCGCCGACCTGCGAGAAGCCCATCACGAGGGGTTTGGCCGCCATGGCGGGGAAGGCGGCGCCGGCCAGGGCGAGTGCTGCTGCGGCGATGAAAGTCCTGCGCTGTACAGTCATGCGTGTCTCCGTGCTGTGATGTTGCGATTCAAATTGCGGATGCAACAGCTGAATTGGTTGCAATTATTCTTTTGCGGCTATGGTAGAAGAAATTGCCATGCCGAACCAATATATTTTTTCGCCGCTGCCATACCTTTTTTACTATCGCAGCAGCCTCAACCCATACAGGCCGCCCGCGATCGAGCCCGGTTGCGCGACGAATTTCACTTCGATCTTCTTGCCCAGCCCTTCGGGCAGCGCGATATCGCGGGTATAGAAAGCTTCGTCTTCCTTACCCAGCGCCATCGACTGCAGCGGCCTGCCGTCGACGAGGATGTCGAACCTGCGGCCCGCATCGCTTGACGCGAACGTCAGGCGCAGCACCTTGGCCTCGCCTTTCGGGTTGTTCAGCACATAGCTGAACCAGCCGGTGGCATGGCGCCAGTGGCGGCCCGCATTGACGCCGGCATCGGCGCCCTCGCCCTTGAAGGCATGGTCGGACTCGGGCTGCTGCTCGCCCGGCGCCACCTGGTCGATGGTGCGGGCGTTCAGCGCCAGGCGTTCCTTTTCCTGCTGCGCGGTCTGTTCCTGCAGCGCGGCATAGCCGGACGGCGTGGAGCGCTGCCAGTACATCGTGTAGCGGGCATCGTGCAGGCGGAAGAACGGCACCAGCTTGAGCTGTGCGGCGTCGCCTTGGCCGCGGATCAGGTCCGGCGCCGTGAACGTCAGCGGCTGGCCTTTCACGGGCTTGATCTTGCCCGTGAAGTCCTTGGCGTCGGACACGAACATCGGCGCGGCGCCCAGCGGGCAGATCTCGCCCTTGGCGATGTGGCCCATGCGCGAATCGTCGGCCAGTACGTTCAGCTTCTCGTCCCTGAATTTTTCGTCCAGGATCGGCGCGGTCTTCGCGGCCAGCACGATCGGGCCGTGCAGCACGGCGTACCAGTTCGACTTGTCGGGCATCTGCTCCAGGTGGGTCTTCATCGGCAGCTTCAGTTCCACCGTGTCGCCGTCGCGCCATTCGCGCTCGATGCTGACGTAGCCATCCTCGCCGGCGTTGGCTTTCACCGCCTTGCCGTTGACTTTTACCGCCAGCGCGCCCTTCGCCACCCACGCCGGGTAGCGCAGTTTCATGGCGAACCTGCCGGTCCCGTGGACCGTTACGCGGGTGCTTTCCTCATCCGGGAAGCTCGTGGCTTGCGTGATGCGCACGTTCTTTTCCGCCCACGCCAGCTCGGACGGGATGAACAGGTTGACGAACAGCGTGTCAGCCTCTTTCGCATAAATGAACTGGCCATACTTGGCATGGCTCTCGATGCCGGAACCGACGCAGCACCACATGCCCTGGTCGACCTGCGAGTAGACCCGGTAGTGGTTCGGGCGCATCGGCGTGAAGTACACGAAGCCGCCCGTTTGCGGGTGCTGCGACGACAGGATGTGGTTGTACAGCGCACGCTCGTAGTAGTCGCCATAGCGCGACTGCGGCTTGTCGGCGAACAGCAGCTCGGTGAGCTTGAGCATGTTGTAGGTATTGCAGGTTTCCGGACCTTCCACGTCGTCGATCATCGGAGCGAAGTCCTTGTGGTCGTGGAAGTGTTCGCGCACGCTGTTGCCGCCGATCGCCACGCTGCGGTTCTCGACAACGGTCTTCCAGAAGAAGCGCGCCGCCTCGCGCATCTTCGGATCGTTGGCCAGCGTGCCGACCCGCTCGAAGCCGATCACTTTCGGGATCTGCGTGTTGGCGTGCAGGCCGGTCAGCTGGTCGCGGCCCTGCTGCAGCGGATCGAGCACGGCGCGGTGCGAGAAGCGCTTTGCCAGCTCCAGGTATTTCTTGTCGCCTGTCATCTCGGCCACGTCGGCCAGCACCTCGTTCATGCCGCCATGTTCGGCGCGCAGCATCGCCTGCATCTGCGTGTCGGACAGCTTCGACGTCAGCGCCAGCGCCCAATCGGCGTAGGCCACCAGCATCGTCCTGGCTTGCTGGTTCCCGCCGATCCGGTACGCGTCGCGCAGGCCGGCAAACGTCTTGTGCAGGTTGTACCACGGCACCCACTTGCCGTTGACGGAGAAGTTATCCGCCTGCAGCTCGCCCCTGGCGATCTTGTCCAGCGCCTCCTTCCCGCCCGGCACGCCGCCCAGGTAGCCGTCGCCGCCGGCATCCTGGCAGCGCTTCAGCTCGCGCACGAAGTAGTCGAGGCGTTCCTTGACCTGCGGGTCGCCGGTCGCCGCATGCATCAGCGCCAGCGCCGACAGGTAATGCCCGCCCATGTGGCCATCCAGCCCGCTGGACTCCCAGTTGCCGTACGACTGCTTCACCGCCGGCAGCCCCGCCTCGCGGCGGAACGGCGCCAGCAGGCGGTCCGGATCGAGCGCCATCAGGTAGCGCAGGTCGGTCCGCTGCGCTTCCAGGAACGGGCTCGCCGTCAGGCGCACGTCCTGCAGCCTGAACAGGTCGGCGGCGTGGGTGGAGTTGACTGCGCAGAGGGCGGCAGCGAGGGCGAGGTGGCGAAGAGTGAGCATGGGTCGTCCTGTGGTTCAGTTCGGCTAGCATTCCTGCTGTCGAGCCCGTGTCCCGGTGCCAGGCACGATGACACGGACTCGACAGGTGTTTCTGCTGCCGAGCTCGTGTCCCGGTGCCAGGCACGATGACACGGACTCGACAGGTGTTTTTGCTGCCGAGCCCGTGTCCCGGTGCCAGGCACGATGACACGGACTCGACAGGTGTTTTTTGCTGCCGAGCCCGTGTCCCGGTGCCAGGCACGATGACACGGGCTCGGCAGTTGGCTATTTGCCAGCCGGCAGCAGCACGCTCTGATAGCTGTTCAGCTGCGCCGCATCGACCACCGGCCAGCCGGCGCCATCCCACTTCATGTCCAGCACCTTCAGCTTCTGCCGGTAGTCGTCGCCGGTCTCGTAGGCGTGCAGCACCAGCACGTCGCGCCCGTCGAAGGTGTAGGCGCTGTTGTGGCCCAGGCCGACCCAGTCGCGGTTGCCCTTGATGACGAGCGAGCCGCCGCCCTTGGCCATGTCCTTGCCGTCCTTGTCCAGGTAAGGCCCGGTGATCGCCTTCGAGCGGCCGACGACGACGTGGTACGTGCTCTGCTCTTTCTTGCAGCACAGGCCCCACGATGCGAACAGGTAGTAATAGCCGTTCTTGCGGAAGATGAACGGCGCCTCGATTTCCGCCGGCGCGGCCGATTCGTCGGGCTCGAACGCGGGGCGCTCGCGGCGCGCGATCGTGTACCATTCCTGCGGCTCGGCCGGTTTGGTCCAGTCGGCATTCAGCTTGAACAGCTTCAGGCCCGTCCAGAACGAGCCGAACGACATCCAGCCGTTGCCCTGCTCGTCGGCGATGACGGCCGGGTCGATGGCGTTCCACAGGTCGCGGCCCGGTACGGACTGGATCACCATGCCCTGGTCTTCCCACTTGTAGTCGGGCGAGCGCGGGTCCAGCGTCTTGTTGACGGTCACGCCCATGCCGGAGGTGTTCTTGCCGAAGCCCGACACCGAGTAATACAGGTAGAACTTGCCGTCGCGCTGCACGATGTCCGGCGCCCAGATATGGCCGTCGAACGACGGCGCCGCCTTCTTCGCCCACACCGGATCCTTGTCGAACACGCGGCCTTCCGGACGCCAGTTCTTCATGTCCTTCGAACTGTAGAACGTGATGCCCGGGCCGGTCGAGAACACGTAGTACGTGTTGCCGTCCTTTGCCATCACCGGGTCATGCACGCCCACCTGCGTGGCCTGGGCACCCGCGGCGCCCATGAACAGTGACGCCGCCACCAGATAACTCTGAAACTTCATTACCGATCTCCAATTGCTGTCTGCTTGTTTGCCGGACTTGCCGGCTTCAGTTGCCACCCCGGTCGCCAGCCCGGTTGCCAACTCAGTTGCCAACCCGTGCGCCCCACAGCGACACTCCGTCGGCGTTCTGCGCCGTGAATGTCACCGTGAACGCATTCGCATTGCCGTTGTATTGCCGGGACAGCACGCCGCTGTAGACGGCTGCCGTGCCGTCCACGGCCAGCGCGATGCGGTTGTTGCCCTTGTGCGTCCAGGTACCGGCCAGCGCGCCGGCCAGCTTGCCGTCGGCCGACAGCGTGACCGTCTGCGATGGCTTGATGGCCGCCGAGATGTCCTTGCCGTGGTTGACCAGCTTGTACGAACCGGCGACGTCGGCCGCGGCCACCGTGGCAGGCGGCACGCCGGCGGCCTTGTCCAGCGGAACGTAGCGGAACGGCGCGACCACCGGCCAGCCATCCTCGTTGATGAACATCTCGTGCGTGCGCACTTCATGCAGCTCGCCGGTGCCCGGGAAGCGGGCATGGAAGATGATGAAGTACTTGTTCGTGGCCGGATCGTAGTACGTGCTGTTGTGGCCCGGCGAAACGTAGCCCGGAGCGGTACCCGTTTCGCCCGCGGCGAGCGCGAACTGGTGGTTGCCCATCAGCTTCTGGCCGTGCGGCGCGATGCTGGCATCGTCGAACAGCGGCCTGGCCGGGTCCGACTTCACGGTCGCCATGTCGGTGCCCTTCGCATCGACATACGGGCCGTCGGCATGGCGCGAACGGGCCACCCGCACGTTGTAGGCGCCGTTCGCATCCAGGCCGCCGAACGACGTGAACAGATAGTAGTAGCCACTCTCCGGGCTGTACTGCACGTAGGCACCTTCGATGCGGGCGTGGTTCCCGCCCAGCAGGTGCTTGCCGTAACCCTGGCCCGCCAGCGGCTTGCCGGTCGCCGGGTCCATCGCCAGGATGAAGATGCCGCCCGAGTACGAGCCGTAGATCATCCACAGCTTGTTGTCCTTGTCGCGGAATACCTGCGGATCGACCACGTTCGGGTGTTTCACCGCATCGTAGAGCGTGCCGTCGGCGCCCGCTTCGCCCCACATGCCGGACTTCAGGATGATGCCCTTGTCGACATACGGCCCCTCGACCTTGTCGGCGACCGCCACGCCCAGCGCGGAACGGGGCGAATCGCCCTTGCAGGCGTTGTAGTAGAAATAGTACTTGCCGTCGTCGAGCCGGATGACGTCCGGCGCCCACAGCGTGCTGGTCTGCGCCCAGGCGAAGGTTTCCGCCAGCTGCTTCGTCACGTCGGCGAACAGCGGATTGGTGGCGGTGGCGCCGTCGGCGATCTTCGTCCAGTTCATCAGGTCCGAGGACTTCGCCGCGGCGAGGTGCGAACCGAAGATGTAGAACGTGCCGTCGACGCGCACGACGGACGGGTCATGCACGCCGACGTTGGCGAACGTGACCGGCGTCTGCGCCGGCGCCGCGGGCGTGGTCGGCGTCGTCGGCGCGGAAGGCACGGTAACGGCAGGCGAGCCGCTGCCACCCCCGCCGCCACAGGCGGAGAGGGTCAGCAGGCCCGCCGCGGCCAGCGAGGCCGCAAGCGTTCCTGTCTTCATGCGCTTACTCGACGGCGCCGACGATCACGGACTTGGCCGGCAGCTGGACGGTCAGCTTGCCGCCGGCGGCCTGCGCGCTGTACGCGGCCGGCTTCACCGCGTTCGGTGCGTCGAACGTGTTGTGCGCGTCCATCTTCGCGGAGGTCAGCACCTGGCCGGTGAACTTGGTTGCCGAATTACCGGCGGCGCCGCCGACATTGACCGTGACCTCGGTGGCCTTGTTCGGGTCCGTGTTCACCAGCGCCAGGTACACCTTGCCATCCTTGGCGCGCGCGGCCGAGGCGCTCACCTGCGGCACGGCCTGGGTGCCGGCGCTGTACGCGGTGTTGTTCTCCAGGGACACCGGCAGCGACGTCGCGTCCTGGAACGGCACGTACATCTTGAACGCGTGGTAGGTCGGCGTCAGCACCATGCGCGTCTTGTCGGTCAGGATCATCGCCTGCAGCACGTTGACCATCTGCGCGATGTTCGTCATGCGCACGCGATCGGCGTGCTCGTGGAAGATGTTGAAGTTCAGCGCGGCGACGACCGCATCGCGCAGGCTGTTCTGCTGGTACAGGAAGCCGGCATTGGTGCCCGGTTCCACGTCATACCAGGTGCCCCACTCGTCGACGTACAGGCCGACCTTCTTCTCCGGATCGTTCTTGTCCATCACCGCCTTGTTGTCGCGGATGAACTTGTCCATCCTCAGCGTATTCTGCATCGTGCTGAACCACTGGGATTCCGGGAAGCCGGTGGCGGCGCCCTTCACTTCCCACTTGCCGGTCGGGATCGTGTAGTAGTGGAAGCTGACGCCGGCCATGTCGTTCTTGACCTCGCGGGTCAGCACGTCGGCCCATTTCACGTCGTCGGTATGCCCGCCGCTGGCGATGATCTGCGGCTTGAATTCCTTCGGCGCGCGGATGAAGGTCGTGGTGTTCTTGTACAGGTTGGCGTAGTGCTCGGGGTTCATGTTGCCGCCGCAGCCCCACATCTCGTTACCGACGGCGAAGAAGTCGACCTTCCACGGCTTGTCGCGGCCGTTCTTGCGGCGCAGCTCGGCCAGCGTGGACTTGCTCGGCGACGTCATGTACTCGATCCACTCGCTCATCTCCTGCACCGAGCCGGTACCGAGATTGCCGTTGATGTACACCTGCGCGCCCAGCAGTTCGGCCAGGTCGAAGAACTCGTGCGTGCCGACGGCGTTGTCCTCGGTGACGTTGCCCCAGTTGGTGTTGACCTTCACCGGGCGCTTGCTGCGCGGGCCGATGCCGTCCTTCCAGTGGTATTCGTCGGCGAAGCAGCCGCCCGGCCAGCGCACCAGCGGCACGCGCAGTTCCTTCAGCGCGCCGACCACGTCCTTGCGCCAGCCCTTGGTGTTGGGGATCTTCGAATCCGGACCCACCCACATGCCTTCGTAGATGCCGGTGCCCAGGTGTTCGGCGAACTGGCCGTACACGTTCTTGTCGATGACGGGGCCCGGCTTTGCGGTGTCGATGGTGACGGCGACCTGTGCGAAGGCGCTGCCGCAGACAGCCAGGGAGAGAGCGAGGATGGTACGACGGATCATGAAAGATCTCCTGATATGGTTTTTATTCGAAGACGGCAACGAAGCCGCCACGTGCTTTCAGCTTGATGCTGGTTTTCCTTGATGCCTTGATGCCGGCCTGGGCGAAGGCGCGCTCGCCGGCGCCGTCGGTAATGAGCTTGCCAGCTTTACCGATGAATGCCAGGTCCAGCGCCACGGTGCGCTCCTGCGCGGCGCCGTTGAAGCCTGCCACGTACCACTTGCCGCCGGCCTGGCGGGCGATGACGGCATACTTGCCCGGTTCGCCCGCGACGAAGCGGCTGTCGTCCCACCGGTCGGGCAGCGCGCGCAGGAAGTCCTTGACGTAGTCGGGCGCGGAGGCCATGCCCTGCGGGACTTCGGCGAAGTGCTGGATGCCGGACACGAACAGCACGGACTCGGCCAGCTCGAAGCCGTTGCGCGTGGCGCGCTTGATCTTCGGAATATCGCCGAACACCATCGGCGTGAAATCCATCGGGTCGAACAGGTTGCGCGTAAACGGCAGCATGGCCGCGTGGCTCGCCACCGGGTCCTGGTCCTTCTGGTCGAAAGTGCCGAACTCGAAGCCGCGCACGGCCTCCGCCGTCACCAGGTTGGGCCACGTGCGCGACCAGCCGCGCGGCAGCGTGGCGCCGTGGAAGTTGACCAGCAGCTGGGCGTCGTACGCGTCGCGCAGGATGCCGACGTAGTAGTCGATCATCGACTGGCCATCGCCGCCGAAGAAGTCGACCTTGATGCCTTTCACGCCCATCGTGCGCAGTTTCGCGAACTCGGCGCGGCGGTCGGCGGACGTCAGCAGCTTGCCGCGCGGCGTCATGTCGGTGTCGTTCCACGCGCCGGCCGAGTTGTACCAGACCAGGATGCCGACATTCTTCGGCTTCGCGTAATCCACCAGCTCCTTGACTTTGTCATAGCCGATCTTGGCGTCCCAGTAGGCATCGATCAGCGTGTATTCCCAGCCCATGTCGGCGGCGTAGTCGATGAACTGCTTCTGCGTGCCGAAGGTGGTGAAGTCGTCCTTCAGGATCGCCCAGCTCCACGACGACTGGCCCGGCTTGACCCAGGCCGGGACACCCTCTGCGGCGGGCGCGGCCAGGTCGGTGCCCAGCGTGGAATCGACCACGGTGGCCAGGCTGCCGATCGCCAGCACGCGCCACGGCGTGGTCATCTGGCCGCTGGCCGTTGCCAGCAGCGCACCATCGGTAAAGGTTTCCTGCGGGGCCGGGCCGGCGACGCGGTACTCGCCGCCCGGCGATTGCGTGGCCAGGCGCGAAGCGTGGAACGTGCCGTCCAGGTTCGCTTCGGTCAGCGCAACGTAGGTGTCGCCGGTGCGGAACAGCGCCGGGAAGACCCAGCCGGCCCCCAGCGGCGCTGCCGTGCCCACCGGGATATCGGCCCGGTAATGCTCTTCGTACGACGGATTGGTACGCGCAAAGCCCGTCTTCGCCACCGACATCGGCTGCAGCCATGCGCGCGCCTGCGGGGCGAAGGCGAACGTGGTCGCCTCGTCCTTGAATTTCAGCTGCGGCGCGCGCGCCGTGTAGCGGAACGCCACGCCGTCGTTCGAAACGCGGAACGTGATGTCCAGCGACTGCTTGCCGGGGTTCAGGTAGCGCCACGTGCGTTCGTTGGCCGCATACGTGACATGGCGGCGCTTGCCGGCGACGAGCTCGTACTGCTCGCGGATTTCGCGCGCGGGCGACGCTTCCGGGGCGCCGAGCTTCGTCGTGAAATCGGCACCGTCGAACGACAGGCCCAGCTTCGAGTCGCGCAGCACGGGCTTGCCGGCGCGCGCGATGCGATAGGTGACGCCGCCGTCCTTCGCCTGCGCGACGGTGACGGTCAGCTTGCCGTCCGGGCTGGCGACGGTGTGCGGGGATGGCTGGGCAAATGCAACGGCGGGCGCGGCAATTGCCGACGCCGCCAGTATCCGGTACAGGGCAGGTTTCATGGTCGTGACGATGAAAAGCGCTGCCGTGGGCAGCGTGCTGCGATCGGAACTACAAGACAGGCGAATACGGCCGAGCTCGTGTCACCGTGCAAGACACGGAACACGAGCTCGGCCATACGGGATTACACCCAGCCGGCGTCGACGATGAATTCCTGGCCCGTGCACATGGCGCTGTCGTCGGCGCCCAGGAACAGGATCATCGCGGCCACGTGTTCCGGCATCAGCTTGCCCGGCAGGCACTGGGCGCGCTTGATTTCCGCTTCGCCCGCCTCGTCGACCCACAGGTCGATCTGCCGCTGCGTCATCACCCAGCCCGGCGTCACGGTATTGACGCGGATGTTGTGCGGGCCGAAGTCGCGCGCCAGGCAGCGCGTCAGGCCGATCACGGCCGCCTTGGTGGTGCCGTAGACCGGGTAGCCGGCGTTCTTGGCATGCCACGACATCGAGCTGATGTTGATGATCGAGCCGCCGCCCTTCTTCTTCATGCCTTCCAGTACCGACTGGCACGTGAAGAACATCGGCCGCTGGTTGATGGCGATGCGCTCGTTCCAGTATTCCAGCGTCACTTCTTCCGGCTTGTGGCGCTGGTCGTTGGCGGCGTTGTTGACCAGCACGTCGAAGTCGCCGATCTCGGCGGCCAGTTCGGCGATGGTGTTCTGCAGCGCCGGAATGTCGGTGATGTCGCAGTAGCGGTACAGCGGTGCCGGCAGGCCGGCGGCGGCCAGGCGTTCCACCAGCGCCAGGCTGGCTTCCTTGGCGATGTCGACGAACGCGACGACCGCGCCCTGCTCCGCATACGATGCGACGATCGCTTCACCGATGCCGGTGCCGCCGCCGGTGACGAATACGCGCTTGCCGCGCAGGCTGCCGAACTTGGCAAAATCAGTCATGCTCTGTCTCCCGTTTCTTATCCAACAACAACTCTTGTTTAATCCTGCCGGTCATTCCTTGCCCAGCACGCCATCGCGGCGGCGCCAGATCCCCAGCGGATTACCGTCGCGCAGCGCGTCCGGCAGCAGCGGCTGCGGCAGGTTCTGGTAGCACACCGGGCGCAGGAAGCGCAGGATGGCACCGGTACCGACCGAGGTACTGCGGCCGTCGGACGTGGCCGGGAACGGACCGCCGTGCACCATCGCCGTCGATACTTCGACGCCGGTCGGGAAGCCGTTCGCGAGGATGCGGCCGACCTTGCGTTCCAGTGCCGGCAGCAGCGCGGCGGCGGCATTGTAATCTTCTTCCTCCAGCTGCAGCGTGGCGGTCAGCTGGCCTTCCAGGTGCGTCGTCACGCGGCGCATCTCTTCCACGTCGCGGCAGGCCACCAGCAGCGAGGCCGGACCGAACACTTCGCCATGCAGCGCCTTCTCCGCCAGGAACGCATCGGCGGACGTGACGAACAGCGCCGCGCCACCCTTGCCTTCCGCGTGGGCACCCAGCGCCAGCGTCTTCACGCTGCCCTGGCCGGCCAGCGCCGCCACGCCCTGCTGGTAGGCGCCGGCGATGCCGGCGGTCAGCATGGTGCCCGCCGCAACGCCACCCAGCGCGGCGGCCGCGGCATGGGCGAAGGCGTCGAAGTCCGGGCCGGCGATGCCGAGCACCAGGCCCGGGTTGGTGCAGAACTGGCCGACGCCCAGCGTCAGCGAACCGGCGAACTGCTGGGCGATATCAAAGCCACGCGCCTTCAATGCGCCCGGCAGCAGGAACAGCGGATTAATGCTGCTCATCTCGGCATACACGGGAATCGGCTGCGGACGCGCCGCGGCCACGGCCATCAGCGCCAGGCCGCCGAAACGGGAGCCCGTGAAGCCGACCGCCTGGATTTCCGGATGGGCCACCAGCTCCTGGCCGATGGCATTGCCGACGCCGGTCAGCAGCGCGAACACGCCGGCCGGCAGGCCGGACAGTTCCACCGCCTTCGCCACCGCGCGGCCCACCAGTTCGGACGTGCCCGGGTGCGCCGGATGCGCCTTCAGCACGACCGGGCAGCCGGCCGCGAAGGCCGACGCGGTGTCGCCGCCGGCGACCGAGAACGCCAGCGGGAAGTTCGATGCGCCGAACACGGCGACCGGGCCCACGCCGATCAGGCGATAGCGCAGGTCCGGGCGCGGCGGTGCGCGTTCCGGCAGCGCGGAATCGATCCGCACGTCGCGGTACGAGCCTTCGCGCAGCAGGTCGGCGAACAGTTTCAGCTGGTTGACAGTGCGGCCACGCTCGCCTTCGAGGCGGGGGCGCGGCAGGCCCGTTTCGGCCATCGCGCGTTCGATCAGTTCATCGCCGATGGCGAGGATCTGTCCGGCCACCGTTTCCAGGAACGCGGCGCGTTCCGTGTCGGTGGTGGCGCGGAACGTGTCGAACGCGGCACCGGCCAGGCGGCATGCCTGGTCGATCTGGTCCGTATCCGCCGTGTGGAACGCCGGCTCGATATGCTGGTTCAGGCCCGGATTCCAGGCCTTGAAGTCGCTGCCGTTGCCCTTGACGGCAACGCCGCCGATCAGCGAGTTGCCGGTAATCGTCGGGCTGGCGATCATAAGGCCTTGACCTGCGCCACTTGCGTTTCGACGACGGTCAGCTTGTTGCGCAGCGCCGGGCCGAAGGCCGGCGATTCCACTTCGAACGTCTCGCCCGGCTGCACGGAGATGTTGTCGGCGAAGCTCAGCGTGGCGGTGCCGAAGAAGTGCACGTGCACGTCGCCCGGGCGCTTGAACAGCTGGTACTTGAAGTGGTGGTGTTCCAGGTTGGCGATGGTGTGCGACATATTGTTTTCGCCGGACACGAACGCCTTTTCCCAACGGACCTTGCCATCGGTGTCCAGCACGCGCGACACGCCGTCGATGTGCGCCGGCAGTTCGCCCACCAGCAGTGCCGGGCCGACGCCGCACACGCGCAGCTTCGAGTGGGCCAGGTACAGGTAGTTCTGGCGTTCGGTCACGTGGTCGGAGAATTCGTTGCCGATCGCGTAGCCCAGGCGGTACGGCTGGCCGTCGTCGCCGATCACGTACAGGCCGGCGATTTCCGGCTCTTCGCCGCCATCGAGCGCGAAGTCGGGCATGGCCAGCGCTTCGTTGGTGGCAGCCACGATCGAGCCGTCGCCCTTGTAGAACCATTCCGGCTGCACGCCCGCTTCGCCCGCCGCGGGCTTGCCGCCTTCCACGCCCATGCGGAACATCTTCATCGAGTCGGACAGCGTTTCGACGTCGCCGCCGATCTTCTTGTGCATCGCGTCGCGCGCGTCGGCGGAACCCAGGTGGGTCAGGCCGGTGCCGGTCACGTAGGTGTGTGCGGCGTCCTCATGGTCCAGCGGTGCCAGCGGGGTCACGTCGGCGTAGGCGACGGTCGTCGAGCCGGCCGACGCTTCGGCCAGCGCGGCCAGGCCCTGGCTTGAGCGGATGGCCGCTTGCGCCAGTGCGTAGGTGGTGGCGTAGCCGTCGATCACGCGCAGCGTGCCGTTTTCCAGGATGCCAACGTGGCGGGCGCCTTCTTTGTTCTTGAACTGTACGAGCAGCATATCGGAGTCTCCTGAAGCCATCCGCGACACGCATGTCCTGCTGCCGCGAACGTCTCGATTAATTGGGTGCCGGCGCCGCCACGAGGGGGTGGGAGTGGGCAGCGGCGCCGGCGAAAGGTTTCAGTACGCCAGGATCAGTGCGGGCAGAGATCAGTGCGAGTGCTTCGGCACCTTGGAACCGCGCATGCCGACCAGGAAGTCGAAGTCGCAGCCCTCGTCCGCCTGCAGCACGTGGTCCACGTACAGCTGGGCGTAGCCGGATTTCGGCAGGTCGTTCTTCTGCTCGGCGCGGGCGGCCTGGCGGGCTGCCATTTCCTCGTCGGAGATCTCCAGGTCGAGGCGGCCGCCGGCGCAGTCCAGCGAAATCATGTCGCCATCCTTGACGATGCCCAGCGGGCCGCCGGCCATCGCTTCCGGCGCCACGTGCAGCACCACGGTACCGTAGGCGGTGCCGCTCATGCGCGCGTCGGAGATGCGCACCATGTCCTTGATGCCCTTGGCCAGGATCTTCGGCGGCAGGCCCATGTTGCCCACTTCGGCCATGCCCGGGTAGCCTTTCGGGCCGCAGTTCTTCATCACCAGCACGCAGTTTTCATCGACGTCCAGGTCCGGATCGAGGATGCGCGTCTTGTAGTGGTCGAAGTCCTCGAACACGATGGCGCGGCCGCGGTGCTGCATCAGGTGCGGCGAGGCGGCGGACGGCTTCAGTACGGCGCCGCGCGGCGCCAGGTTGCCGCGCAGGATGCAGATGCCGCCATCCTTGATCAGCGGATTGTCGATCGGACGGATCACTTCCTCGTCGTAGATCGGCGCTTCCTTGTTGTTTTCCCAGATTGTCTTGCCGTTGGCGGTCAGCGCGTCCTTGTGCGGCAGCAGGCCGTTCTCGCCCAGGCGGCGCAGCACGCCCGGCAGGCCGCCGGCGTAGTAGAACTCTTCCATCAGGAAGCGGCCCGACGGCAGCAGGTCGACGACGGTCGGCGTGCCGCGGCCGATCTTGGTCCAGTCTTCCAGTTCGAGATCGACACCGATCCTGCCGGCGATCGCCTTCAGGTGGATCACGGCATTGGTCGAACCGCCGATCGCGGCGTTGACGCGGATCGCGTTCTCGAACGCTTCCTTGGTCAGGATCTTGGACAGGCGCAGGTCTTCCCACACCATGTCGACGATGCGCATGCCGGACATGTGCGCCAGCACGTAGCGGCGCGCGTCGACGGCCGGGATCGCGGCGTTGTGCGGCAGCGACGTGCCCAGCGCTTCGGCCATGCAGGCCATCGTGGAGGCGGTGCCCATCGTGTTGCAGGTACCGGCCGAGCGGGAGTGGCCCGCTTCGGCGGCGAGGAAGTCGTGCATCGAGATCTCGCCCGCCTTGACCTGCTCGTGCAGCTGCCAGACGGCGGTGCCGGAGCCGATCGACTTGCCGTTCAGCTTACCGTTCAGCATCGGGCCGCCGGTGACGACGATCGCCGGGATGTCGCACGATGCGGCGCCCATCAGCAGCGCGGGGGTGGTCTTGTCGCAGCCAACCAGCAGCACCACGGCATCCATCGGATTGCCGCGGATCGATTCCTCGACGTCCATCGACGCCAGGTTACGGGTCAGCATCGCGGTCGGGCGCAGGTTCGATTCGCCGGAGGAGAACACGGGGAATTCGACCGGCCAGCCGCCGGCCTCGATGATGCCCTTCTTGACGTGCTCGGCGATCTTGCGGAAGTGGGCGTTGCAAGGGGTCAGCTCCGACCAGGTATTGCAGATACCGATGATGGGCTTGCCCTGGAATTCATGGTCCGGAATGCCCTGGTTCTTCATCCAGCTGCGGTACATGAAACCGTTCTTGTCCTGGGTGCCGAACCATTCGGCGGACCGCAGTTTTACATTCTTCTTCGTCTCAGACATTCGCTTCTCCAGAGTTGTTCTGCGCCCGCCGAAATGAAAATCCCCCGCCGAGCTTTGATTTACGAATGTTAAAGAATGGAATGATTCTATTCCAATGAATAAAAAATGGTCAGCGATATGAAAAAAGATATCGATGCACAAAAAAACCGGTGTCTGACACCCATCCCGTCGGGATGGATGTCAGACACCAGTCGGATGAGCCATTGGCGGCTCGCGAAATTGGTGTCAGACACCCTTCAGGGTGTCTGACACCGGTTTTTTCAAGCCTGAACGGTAAACCGGTACAGCGACCGCGTCGAATACGTCTCGCCCGGCCGCAGGATGGTGTTCGGGTAGTCCGGCCGGTTCGGCGAATCCGGGTAATGCTGCGGTTCGAGGCACAGCGCTTCGCGGTGGCCGAACTGCCAGCCCTTGCCGGTCAGCGAGCCGTCCAGGAAGTTGCCGCTGTAGAACTGCACGCCCGGTTCCTGCGTATACAGTTCCAGCACGCGGCCCGAGGCCGGGTCGCGCAGCGTGGCGGCCAGGCTCAGCACGTTGGGATTCGGCTTGTTCAGCACGAAGTTGTGATCGTAGCCGAGGCCGTTTTTCAGTTGTTCGTCTGCAACGTCGATGCGCGAGCCCACGGTGTGCGGCGTACGGAAATCGAACGGCGTGCCATCCACCGGCGCCAGCGGGCCCAGCGGGATTGAATCGGCATCGATCGGCGTGTAGCGGTCGGCGTGGATGGTCAGTTCGTGGTC
Organism: Pseudoduganella umbonata; assembly: GCF_014192225.1. Classification (GTDB taxonomy): domain Bacteria; phylum Pseudomonadota; class Gammaproteobacteria; order Burkholderiales; family Burkholderiaceae_D; genus Rugamonas; species Rugamonas umbonata. The sequence goes on from NZ_JACHXS010000003.1 coordinate 709,144, forward strand.
CAGGATCGAACCGCGGCCGGCCAGGTTGAAGTAGGCGTGGTGCGTCAGGTTGACGGGGGTGGCCTTGTCGGTCGTCGCGCTGTACTTCACCAGCAGTTCGTTGGCGTCGTTCAGTTCATACGTGACCGTCACGTCCAGGTTGCCGGGGTAGCCATGGTCGCCGTCCGGGCTCGTCAGCGTGAGCTTCAGGCCGATGGTCAGGTCCGTCACCAGCGGTACCGCATGCCATACCTGCTTGTGGAAGCCGAGCGAACCGCCATGCAGGTGGTTCTTGCCATTGTTCACCTCGAGCTGCACCGGCTGGCCGTCCAGCGTGAAGCGGCCACCGGCGATGCGGTTGCCGTAGCGGCCGATCAGCGCCCCGAAGTACGGCACCGCATCGGTGAAGTACGGCGCGGCTTCGTCGAAGCCGAACGTCACGTCGGCCAGGTTGCCATGCTTGTCGGGAATGTGCAGCTCGGTGATGACGCCGCCATAGTTGCTGATCTTGACGACCATGCCGCTGCGGTTGCGCAGCGTGTACAGGCTCAGCGCCTGGCCATCCGGCGCGATGCCGAACGGTTCCTGCTCGATACTCAATTCCATCCGTATGTGTTCCTGGAAAGCGCCGGTGCAATGCACGTTTATTCAGGCAACCGAGACTCAGGCAACCAAGACTCAGGCAACCGAGGGCCGGCCAAAGTCCGGCATGCCGTCATCGCGCCAGCGCAGGGGTTTGACGAAGGTATGGCGGTCCGGATTCCACAGCGGATCGCCTTCGATTTCAGTATAAGTCCGCGCATGGTACACCAGGAGCACGGTTGCGCCATCCTCGGCTACCGTGAAGCTGTTGTGGCCCGGACCATAGATCCTGTGCTCGGCGCAGGTCTGCAGCACCGGCTCGCGCGACTTGGTCCACGACGCGGGATCGAGCAGGTCGGCATCCTCGTCGGCCCACAGCAGGCCCAGGGCGTAGCGGTGGTCCGTGGCGCTGGCCGAATAGCTGATGAAGATCCTGCCGTTCTTCTTCAGCACCGACGGCCCGCCGTTGACGCGGAAGCCCTGGCATTCCCAGTCGAACTCCGGCTTGCTCAGCATGACCGGCGCGCCATCGATCTGCCATGGCGTCTTCATCGGCGCGATGTACAGGTTCGAGTTGCCCTCGATGTCGTCGTGCTTCTGCGCCCACAGGTAGTACAGCCGGCCCTTGTGGGTGAAGGTCGTCGCATCCAGGCAGAACGTGTCGATGCCCGTATCGACCTGCCCGACGAATTCCCACTCGCCCACCAGCGGATTGGCGTTGGTGTTGCGGATCGCGTACATGCGGTGCTGGAACAGCTTGTTCCTGGTATCGGCATCGCGCGACGGCGCCGCGGCGAAGTACACGTACCAGTCGCCGCCGTTGCAATGGATTTCCGGGGCCCACACCAGGTCCCCGCACGGGCCGGGACTCTTGCGCCACACGGTACGCGTCTGCGCCGAGGCCAGGCCTTCGATCGTTTTCGCGCGGCGCAGTTCGATGCGGTCATAGCGCGGCACCGAGGCGGTGAAGTAGTAATAGCCGTCCGTATGGCGGTAGATGTGCGGATCGGCGCGCTGCTCGATCAGCGGCTGGAGGATGTCCTCTTCATTTTCTCTTTCCAGAAATCCAGCCTGCCACATGATCCAGCCTCCGCGTGTCGTCCGTTACATGGTGGGAACCGCCGCTGCGCCGTTCTCCGCCGCCGCTCAGGCGATCGAAGGACGCCCGAACACCGGCATGCCCTGGTCGTCCCAGCGCAGCGGCTTGACGAAGGTGTGGCGGTCCGGGTTCCACAGCGGGTCGCCGATGATTTCCGTGTACGTGCGCGCGTGGTACACCAGCATCACGCCTTCGCCGTCTTCGGACACGGTGAACGAATTGTGGCCAGGGCCGTAGATGCCGTGTTCCAGGCAGCTCTGCAGTACCGGTTCCTTCGATTTCGTCCACGACGCCGGGTCGAGCAGGTCGGCGTTTTCATCGGCCCACAGCAACCCCATCGCATATTCGATGCCGGTGCCGCTGGCCGAGTACGAAATGAAGATCCGGCCGTTGCGCTTGACCACCGACGGGCCTTCGTTGACCCAGAAACGCTCGATTTCCCAGTCGTACTCGGGCTTGCTCAGCATCACCGGCGTGCCGGCGATGGTCCACGGATTGCTCATCGGCGCGATATACAGGTTCGAGTTGCCGCGGATCTCCTTGTCCTTCTGCGCCCACAGGTAGTACAGCTGGCCCTTGTGCGTGAAGGTGGTGGCGTCCAGGCAGAACGAGTCGATGCCGGTGTCGATCTGGCCCATGAACTCCCACTCGCCTTCCAGCGGGTTGGCGTTCTGGTTGCGCACGCAGTACATGCGGTGCTGGAACAGGTCGTCCTTGATGTCGCGGCTCGGCGCGGCGGCGAAGTACACGTACCAGGCGCCTTCGTTGAAGTGCAGTTCCGGCGCCCACAGCAGTTCGCTGTACGGACCGCTGTCCGGCTTGGTCCACACATCCTTCGGCGCGGCTTCGGCCAGGCCGGCGATGGTGGTGGCGCGGCGGATCTCGATGCGGTCGTATTGCGGCACCGAGGCGGTGAAATAATAGTAGCCGTCGCTGTGGCGGTAGATATGCGGGTCGGCGCGCTGCAGGATCAGCGGGGCGAGTTTTTCAACGGCGGTCTGTGCTTGGTTCGTAGTAGTCATGATGTGTTACCTGGATCGTTCAGTGGTCAGCCGGCTGCGTAGCCGCGCTTGTTCATGTCGGCTTTCAGCTCGACGTAATAGGAATCGCTGATGCGGTACTTGAACATGAAGAGGCCCATCAGCAGGTGGAAGAAGCCGGGAATCACGGTCAGCATCAGCGCGATGCCGTTCAGCGCGTGGGCCGATTGCGCGGCGTTCGGCACGTAATGGAAATAGGTGAACAGGCCGCCGACGATGGCGCCGGCGATGCCCATGCCGGCCTTCTGGCATACCGAGATGCCGCCGAACGCAAAGCCGGAGACGCGCTTGCCGGTCTTCACATGGCCGTAGTCGATGGTCTCGGCGATCGCCGACCAGAACACCGGCGCATGCAGGTCGACGATGAACGACAGCAGGAAGTACAGGACGAACGCCAGCACCATGTCGCCCGGCTTGACCAGCACGTAGATCGCCACGCTGATCAGCGCCACCAGCACCTGCGAGTTGCGGAACAGCTTGACCTTGCAATACGACTTGGTGATCCAGGTGGATGCCACCATCGACAGGATCGCCGCCGCCACGCCGGTCGACAGGAAGGCCGATACCACGGCCGCGTCGCCGCCCAGGTAATACTTGGCGTAGTAGATCGCCACCGAGCCGCGGATCACGTAGCCGATCGTGCCGGTCACGCAGGCGCCGCACAGCAGCAGCCACTGGTCGTTTTTCAGCAGCACTTTCAGCTGCGCGGCCAGCGACTGGCGTTCGACCACGTGGCGCACCCGCTCCGTGGTGGTGAAGAAGCAGAACAGGAACAGCGCCACGCCCATCGCCGCCATCACCGCCATCGCGGCCTGGTAGCCGGCGGCCGGATTGCCGTGGCCCCAGCGTTCGGCCAGGATCGGCACGATGATCGTCACCATGAAGGCACCGATCTTGGCGAAGAACAGCCGGTAGCCGTTGGCCGACAGGCGCTCCTGCGGATCGGCCGTCAGCGCGCTGGGCAGCGAGATGTACGACACGCCGACGCCGGAGGTCATCAGCGTCATCAGGATGTACGTCGAATAGGCCCACAGCAGCTTGGCGTCATACTGGAAATCCGGCGTCATGAAGACGAAGAACACCGAGATCCCGTACGGTACCGCCAGGAACAGGAACCACGGGCGGTAGCGGCCCCACTTGTTGGTGTAGCGGTCGGTGATCTGGCCCATCGCCAGGTCGGAAATCGCGCCGATCACCTTCACGACCAGCAGCAGCATCGCCAGGTCTTCGACACGCAGGCCGTAGATGTCGGTGTAGAAGAAGGTAATGATCAGCATCATCGACGAGATCACGACGTTCAGCGCCATGTCGCCGGCGCCGAAGCCTACCTTTTCCAGCGTGGTGAGTTTTTTAGTCTCCATGTCTTCCTCTTCAATAGCCTGGCGGTGGCCGGGCTGGAACAGCGGCGTTACTTTCGCGCCACGCACGGGGCGTGGGCGCGGTCCAATGGGCGAACCGGGGCGGCAGGAGCCGTCGACGAGTCGCGTGAAACGTTCGGGATGGAAGAAGTGGAGCCGGGCACGCTGCCTGGGGAGATGGGCTTCATGGTCTCCGACGTTTCTTTTGCTTGTTATGTTGTATGGATGCAGCAGGCTCGCAGGATGAGCTGCTGGCCTGCACCGATCTTAGGCGGGCGAGCGAAAACGATCCAATCAAATTTTACCAATTTGCAATATCATTTTTGGTATCGGATGCTCGTTTGGTGAGCAAACTGATCAAATTTTTGATCATTCTATGGCGAAAAGGCCGGTTTTTACGCCGATCGATCAGTAGCGGTCGAGCGACAGCGCATAGGCGCGCGTTGTAGCGAGGAGACGAAAGCGGGCCTGCCGGCCGTGTTCGACGGCGAGCAGCGAATGGGCGGCGAGCGCGGCGAGGCTGTCGATCGTTTCATAGGCGGAGTACGCCGGACGCAGCAGCGCGGCCGCTTCATCCAGTGTAAACCAGGCCGGCAGCCCGGCCAGCCGGCACAGCGCGGCCTGCGCTGGTGGCGGCAGCAGCACGTAGCTCCAGTCCAGCGCGGCGCGCAGCGTGCGGTGGCGCGGCGTGGCGGTGCCGGCCGGCCCCTGCAACAGGCGCAGCATGTCGTCGAGCCCCGCCCCGATGCGCTGCAGGCCCAGGGCGGGCACCTGCGCGGCGGCCAGTTCGATCGCCAGCGGCAGGCCGTCGAGCCGGCGGCAGATCGCCGCGACCGACGCCAGACCGGCCGCATCCGGTACGAACGCGTGGCCGGTCGCGGCGGCGGCCCGCGCCACGAACAGCGCCACGGCGCCGCTGCCGGCCAGCCGGGCGGGATCGGTTTCCTCCGGCGCGGGCAGGTCCAGCGCGGGTATGCGCACCACCATTTCGCCGCCGGCCAGCAGCGGTTGCCGGCTGGTGGCCAGCACGCGCAATGCCGGGCACTGCGCCAGCAACGTTTCCACCAGCCGGCTGCAGGCATCGGCCAGGTGCTCGCAATTGTCCAGTACCAGCAGGACCGGACCGGCATACTGCGCGGGCGGCAGCGCGGCCACCAGCGCGCCCGCCGAGCTCCAGCGCGGGCCGGGCGCCAGGCCCAGTGCCCCGGCCACGATGCCGAGCATGCCCTCTTCCGTGCCCGTCGCATCGAGTTCGGCCCAGGCGACCGTACCGGCATGGCGGTGCGCGGCCGCCAGCGCCAGCGCTGTCTTGCCGATGCCGGGGGCGCCCGCCAGCGTAACGAACCGGCTGGCGGCGACGCGCGCCAGCACGGTATCCGCGGAAACACCAGCGCCGGAAACAGCAGCGGCCGGCACGCCAGCGGCCTGGGTGGCATGCCGGGCCGCATCGGGCTGTTCCGCGCGGCCGACGAGGGGCGACGCCGGCACCGGCAGCCGCGACCGGGCGACCGGGCGCCGCTCCGCCCTGCCGGCAAACAGGTAGCCGCGGCCGGCCACCGTGCCGATCAGCGCGCGGTCGTCCGCCAGGGCGCGGCGCAGCGCGGCGATCTGCACGCGCAGGTTGCCGTCATCGATCTGCTGGCCCGGCCAGGCACGCCGCAGCAGGTCGTCGCGGCTGAGTACGCGGCCGCCCGCTTCGATCAGCGCCTGCAGCAGGCGGGCGGCGCGCTGCCCTAGCGGCACCGGAGCGCCGGCCGCGGTGCGCAGTTCGCAGCGCTGCGGATCGAAGGTGTGCCGGCCGAAGGCGATCGCCCCGGTAGCGCCGGATATCCAGTTTGTTTCCATGGCCGAAGGGTACGTTGCCACGGCGCCGCGGCCCATCCCACAACGGGTCCGTATTTGCTGCCCCGATATGCTGGCGCGGCCATCCCCCGAAAGGGGAACCTCCCTCGATCGGGGGCTATCGGCCCCGCCTGCCGGGTGTAAGATGCGCTTTTTCAGCGGGAGCGGCAGCATGCGGGATAGCTTGGGTGGCGCGCCGGTGCGCGTGATGGTGGTGGACGATCATCCACTGATGCGCGAAGGGATCGCCGCCGTGCTGTCGATCGGCGGGCGCTTCGAACTGGTGGCCGAGGCGGGCGACGGCCGCGAGGCACTGGAACAGTACGTGCGCCACCAGCCCGACGTGGTGCTGATGGACCTGCAGATGCCGGTGATGAACGGGCTCGACGCGATCGTGGCGATCCGCGAGATCGCCCCGCAGGCCCGCATCATCGTGCTGACCACCTACAAGGGCGACGTGCAGGTGCTGCGCGCGCTGAAGGCAGGCGCGATGGGCTACCTGTTGAAAAGCATGCTGCGCACCGAACTGGCCGACGCGATCGGCAAGGTGTATGCCGGCCAGCGCCACATCCCGCCCGAGATCGCCATCGAACTGGCGGCCCATATCGATGCCGATGCGCTGTCCGCCCGCGAAACCGAGGTCCTCGGCCTGGTTGCCGACGGCAATTCCAACAAGCGCGTGGCGCAGGCGCTCGGCATTGCCGAGGAAACCGTGAAAGCACACATGAGCACCGTGCTCGGCAAGCTGGGCGCGCGCGACCGCACGCACGCCGTCACCATCGCGATCCGGCGCGGCATCCTGGAACCCTGAAAGCCGGCGGCCATCCGCAAGACGTTCCCTCAGAGCATCAACTCGTGGAGAAGCGGGCGCTGACGAGCCGGTCGGGGGAGTACGATGGCGAAATGCCGACGTCCGCCTACCTTCCACCCCCGCCCGGCCGCGCCGCGCGCCTGCTGCCCCTGGCGCTGGCGCTGGCCGCGCTGTGCGCGGGGCTGGCTGCCACCGCGCTGGTCTGGGACGGCCTGCGCGACGGGCACGACCGCGAAGCCAGGGCCGAATTCGACTACCGGGTGCGCGAACTGCAGTCGCGCATCGCGCGGCGCATGGCCACGTATGAACAGGTGCTGCGCGGTGCCCAGGCCTATGCGCTGGCCGCCCCGCCGCTGCCGGACGCCGCCGGTTTCCGCACCTTCATCGGTACCCTGCAGTTGCGCGAATACTATCCCGGCATCCAGGGCGTGGGCATCGCCATGGCGCGAGGCGATGCGGGCAGCGCCATCGAGATGATCGAACCGCTGGACACGATGAACCGCCGCGCGCTGGGCTACGACATGTTTGCCGAACCGGTGCGCCGCACGGCGATGGCGCGGGCGCGCGACAGCGGCGCGGCGGCGCTGACGGGCCGGGTGCGCCTGGTACAGGAAGGCAGCGGCGCCGGCCAGCCGGGTTTCCTGATGTACCTGCCGCTGTACGCGGCGGGTGCGAACGGCCAGCCGGCCGACGTGGCAGCGCGCCGCCAGGCATTCCGTGGCTGGGTGTACGGCGCCTTCCGCATGCACGATTTCATGTCGGGCCTGAACGGCGAGCGCGAAGCCGACCTGCACGTGACGGTCTACGACGCGGCGCCCGATCCGGCGAGCTGCATGTATGGCTGCGCCTACCCGGAGGGCGCCGCGCACCTGGACGAGCTGCGCACGATCGCCATCGCCGGCCGTCCCTGGATCCTGCGGGTGCGCAGCAATCCGGTGTTCGAGCAGCGCCTTGCGTCGCAGCAGGCTGCCTGGGCCGGCGTGTCGGGCATCATCGTCAGCATGCTGTCGGCCACCCTGGTCTGGCTGCTGGCGCAGGGCCGCGACCGCGCGCGCCAGCTGGCCCGCCGCATCACCGACGACCTGCAGCGCTCCTATGGCACGCTGCGCAACGAGCGCAGCCGGCTGGTCAGCATTCTCGATAACGCCAACGATGCCTTCGTGGCCGTCGATGCGGCCGGGCACATCATCTATTGGAATCCGCAGGCCGAGCGCATCTTCGGCTGGACCGTGGCGGAGGCGCTGGGCCGCCCGCTGCGCCACCTGTTTCCCGGCGAGCAGCCGGAGCTGGACCGCCTGCTGGCGTTCGACGACGCGGCGTTCGAAAACGGCCGTGGCCGCCGGCTCGAGCTGCTGGCCGCCACCCGCGAAGGCTTGCAGCTGCCCGTCGAGCTGTCCTGTTCGCGCGTCGACAGCGACGGCGCGCCGGTACTGCATGGTTTTATCCGTGACCTGACGGCAAGGCACGCGGCGCTGGCGCGCGAGACCCAGCGCCAGCGCGACCTGCAACAGGCCCAGCAGGCGCTGGAGCGCGCCCGCAAGCTGGAAGCGGTCGGCAAGCTGACGGGCGGCGTGGCCCACGACTTCAACAATGTGCTACAGGTCATCTACGGCAACGTGCAGGCCGCGGCCATGGCGCCGCGCTCTCCGGAAGCGCCGCGCCGGCTCGCGGGCGCGCTGGCCGCCGTCGAGCGGGGTGCCAACCTGTCGCGCCAGCTGCTGGCGTTCGCCCGGCGCCAGCCCCTGGAGCCGGTGGTGATCAACCTGGCGCGGCTGCTGCGCAATATCGGCGACCTGCTGCACCGGGCGCTCGGCGAAGGCGTGGAACTGGCCACGCACGTGGAGCCGGGGCTGTGGAACACGCGCGCCGATCCGAACCAGCTGGAGAACGTGGTGCTGAACCTGGCCATCAATGCGCGCGACGCGATGGCCGGCCACGGCCGGCTGACGATCGAACTGTCGAACCAGGTACTGGACGAGGACGACGCCGCCACGGTGCCGGATGCCGTGGCCGGCGACTATGTGCTGCTGGCGGTCTCCGATACCGGCAGCGGCATGCCGCCGGAAGTGCAGGAACGCGTGTTCGAGCCCTTCTTCACGACCAAGCCGGAAGGCGAAGGAACCGGCCTCGGCCTGTCGATGGCCTACGGCTTCGTGCGCCAGACGGGCGGCCATATCCGCATCGACAGCGAGGTGGGCGTGGGCACCACGATGCGGCTGTACTTCCCCCGTTCCGGCGCCCCGGAAGCGGCGCAGCCGGACCTGCCGCCGCCGGCGACCGGCGGTACCGAGACGATCCTGCTGGTGGACGACGACGCCGACGTGCGCGACACCGTGGGCGCCATGCTGCGCAGCCTGCGCTACACGGTGCTCGAAGCGGCCGACGCCGACGCCGCCCTCGGCATCCTGCGCTCGGCCGGGCCGGTGGACCTGCTGTTTACCGATGTCGTCATGCCCGGCGGCTTGCCGGTGGCCGAGCTGGCACGCCTGGGGCGGCAGCTGCGGCCCGGCCTCGCCGTGCTGTTCACGTCCGGCTACACGCAGGATGCGGCGCAGCATGGCAGCCAGCTCGAACCGGGCACGCACCTGCTGTCCAAGCCCTACCGCCGCGACGAGCTGGCCCGCAAGGTGCGCGCCGTGCTCGATGAGCGGTCCACCCCTCCCCCGCCGCCGCCGGCGCCGCAGCGCGTGCTGGTGGTCGAGGACAACGATGACCTGCGCGACCTGACCTGCGAAATGATCATCGCGCTGGGCTGGCAGGCCACCGGCGTCGGCAGCGCCGAAGCGGCGCTCGAGTCGCTGCAGGCGGGCGGCATCGGCGCCGTATTCACCGACGTGGAACTGCCCGGCATGAGCGGCCTGGAACTGGCGCGGCGCCTGGCCGACGATCCCGACCTGCCGGTAGTGGTCGTCAGCGGCCGCGCGCTCGGCAACGACGTGCCGCCCGGCGTGCGCTCCCTCTACAAGCCCTACCGGATCGATGCCGTGGAAGAGATCCTTGCGCAGTTGCGGCTGCAGCGCCAGGAGACTAGCGATCCCGACATGGAGTGATCCCAGGACAGGATGGACGATGCAATGTCAGATGCGATGCCCGATACGATGCCCGATGCGATCTCCGACAAGCAGCCCGATAAATATCCCGTGACGCCGGATGGCCGCTACTTCGTCGTCAATGGCCGCCTGTGGCGCACCAGCAATCCGCACCTCGCCCCGGATGTGCGGCAGGAACTCGTGGTGCAGCTGATGAACGCACGCCGCCAGGTCGGCGCCGCGAAAAAGGCGGACGATGCCGCCGCCGAACGCAGCGCGCGCGCCGCGGTCGACGAGGCCAAGCGCGCGCTCGGCGAACGCGGGCCGGTCTGGTGGACCGACGGCGCGCCCGATTTCAACCGGCGGATGGTGGGCAATACGCCGTATGCGGACTGGTACGCAGGCATCGCACAGCCTGAATGACGCCAGAACGCTACTGGAACGCCACCTCGGCAAAGCTGCGCAGCTTGCGGCTGTGCAGCCGGTCGACGCCCAGCGCGCGCAGCAGTTCCAGCGCGCGGATGCCGATCCGCAGGTGCTGGTCGACCCGGTCCCGGTAGAACTGGTTGGCCATGCCCGGCAGCTTGATCTCGCCGTGCAGCGGCTTGTCGGAGACGCATAGCAGCGTGCCGTAGGGTACCCGGAAGCGGAAGCCGTTGGCGGCGATGGTGGCGCTTTCCATGTCCAGCGCCACCGCGCGGCTCTGCGAGAAGCGCCGCTCGGGCGTACGCTGCGGCAGCAGTTCCCAGTTGCGGTTGTCGGTACTGGCCACGGTGCCGGTGCGCAGCACGCGCTTCAGGTCGTGGCCCGTCAGCTGCGTGACCTCGGCCACGGCGCCCTCGATCGCCACCTGCACCTCGGCCAGCGCGGGGATCGGCACCCACAGCGGCAGGTCTTCGTCGAGCACGTGATCCTCGCGCACGTAGCCGTGGGCCAGCACGTAGTCGCCCAGCTGCTGCGTGTTGCGCAAGCCGGCGCAGTGGCCCAGCATCAGCCACGCATGGGGGCGCAGCACGGCGACGTGGTCGGTGATCGTCTTGGCATTGGCCGGGCCGACGCCGATGTTGACCATGCTGATGCCGCTGCCGTCCTCGCGCACGAGGTGGTAGCCCGGCATCTGCGGCAGGCGCAGCGGCGGCGCGCCCAGCGATTCGCCCGGCCGCGCTTCCTGGCCGGCGCGGCGCGTGATCAGGTTGCCCGGCTCGACAAAGGCCACGTACCTGTCCTCGTCGCTGGACGGTTCGCGGCTCATGATCGCATGGCCGAGGCGCACGAATTCGTCGATGTAGAACTGGTAGTTCGTAAACAGCACGAACTTCTGGAAGTGCTCCGGCGACGTGCCCGTGTAATGGCGCAGGCGCTGCAGCGAGTAGTCGACGCGCGGCCCGGTGAACAGCGACAGCGGCAGGGCCTCGCCCGGCGCCGGATCGCAGGTGCCGTTGGCGATGCCGTCGTCCATCGCCGCCAGGTTGGGCAGGTCGAACACGTCGCGCATCATGGCGCGCCGCTCGGCGCTCATGCTGCCCTCGATGTGGTCGTGCTCGGCGAACGAAAAGTGGATCGGGATGGGCTGCGACGACAGGCCCACTTCCAGCTGCACGTTGTGCTGGCCGTGGTTCTTCAGCAGCAGCCGGAATTGTTCGAGGTAGTAGCGCGCGAACAGGTCCGGCCGCGTCAGCGTGGTTTCATAGGTGCCGGGGCCTTCGACGAAGCCGTAGGAAAGCCGGGTGTCGGCGCGCGCGAACGTCTCGGTCTGCACGCGCACGAACGGATAGCAGGCGCGCACGTGGCTCGGCGTTTCGCCTTCCACGAAGCGCTGCAGGCTTTCGCGCAGGTGGCGGATGCTGCCGTCATAGATCTCCTGCACGCGCGCCAGCGCGGCGGCAGGATCGTCGAACCGTTCAGGGGGTACGAAGGGGCGTGTGGACACGATGCACTCCTGTTCTTCTGTTGTTGTTCTTGGTGTGATCGTAGCATGGCCCGCCATGTCATGCCGGCAAGCGCGCGGCTGTATCCGGCGTGACCTTCCAGCATCGTTCCCCCATCCGACGCCCCCGGAAACCCTTACCGGGCCACCTCGTCGTGCAACGCCCGGATCGCCCCGGCAAACAGCGCGCCGCTGTCCAGCACCGTGAACAGCGGACCGGCCCGCTCGCCATCCTGCACGGTGTCGGCCACCGCCCCGGCATCGAGCCCGGCGCGGGCCAGCGTGCCGGCCGCGTCGCCGGCGAACACCGCATGCGTGGCCGCCGCCATCACGCGCGCCGCGCCGTGTTCCCGGCAGGCCTCGACCGCGCGCGCCATCGTGCTGCCGGTACCGATGATGTCGTCGAACACGATGGCCAGCTTGCCGGCCACGTCGCCGGCCATCAGGTCGCCCGTCAGTTCGCGGCCGCGCCGGTGTTTCTCGACGAAGGCCAGCGACACCGGCCGGCCCAGTTCGTGGGCCAGCGCCACCCGCAGGCCCTCGGCACGGCGGATGCCGCCGCCGTCCGGCGCCACCACGCACACCTCCCCGTCGCCGGCCACGGTGGCGAAGTGCGCCGCGAACAGCGCACTGCCGTCCAGGTGCTCGGTGCGGCAGCGGAAGGCGTTCTGGAATGCGGCAAGGTTGTGCACGTCCAGCGCCAGCACGGTGTCGGCGCCGGCCGCCTCCAGCAGCGTGGCCACGTAGCGCAGCGTCAGCGGATCGCCGGCCTGGTGCCGTGTGTCCTGGCGTGCGAACGCCACGTACGGCAGCACGGCAGTGATGCGCGCCGCGCCCGCATCGCGCAGCGCGCCGATGAAGAACAGCAGCCGGCACAGCCGTTCGCCGCTGCCCTGCCCCGGCGCGCCGGCCAGCGAATGGATCACGCAGGCATGGCCGCCGCGCACGGCCGACGGGGCCCGCACGATGTATTCGCCGTCGTCGAAGTCGTTCTCCTCGTGGGCGGCCAGCGGCAGGCCCAGGTGCCGGGCCACGCGCTGGCCGAACGGTGCGCTGCCAGCCAGCGCAAACAGGTGCAAGGTCGGATGCAAGGTCGGGTGCAGGGGTACGTTCATCGTCGTGCGGGTTGCTGTCGTGAGTGGTGGATAAGCCATTGTAGGCGCAAGGGGCGGATCGCCAACGTACGCGGACGTACAAAGAGCGGCGTGCCAACTGGTAGTATGCGCACTCCAGCGGCGCATGTGGCCCGCGTGGTGGCATACAGCGGGCAACATGACAGCCGAAACGACCGATACCGACATCCTGATCCTGGGCCATGCGCCGAAGGCCCGCGAATGGCTGCGCGCGCTGCCGTGCTTCGTGCGCGCCGTGACCGACGCCTGCCTGGCCGCCGCCCAGCCCTGGCACGGCGTGCGCCTCCTGCTGTGCGCGCCCGCCGTCGATCCCGGCCTGCTGGCCCGGCTGCGCGTGCTGCCGGCAATGCAGGATTGCGCGATGGTGGCGCTGTCGCCCGCCTGCGACGACGGCCGGGTCGAGTTCGACGACGTGATCGACCTGGCCGGCAGCACGGCCGAGGCATTCGTGGCACGCATCCAGGCCACGCTGAACGGCGCGCGGGTACGGACGCGGCGCAACGCCCGCTACCGGCTGCTGCAGCAGGTCGACGACATGTTCCGGCACCTGGACGACCCGCGCGACATCGCCCAGGCCGCCGCCGGCCTGCTGGGCCGGCACCTGCGCGTGAACCGCTGCGCGTTCGCCGACGTGGCCGCGGACGAGGACACGTACCAGCTGACCGGCGACTACAACGCCGGCGTGCCCGTCATCGCCGGCCGCAGCCGGTTCGCCGATTTCGGTGCCGCCTGCCTGGCCGCCATGCGGCAGGGCGTGCCGTTCGTGGTCGAGGATGCCGAAACCGATCCGCGCACCGCCGCCACGCTGGAACGCTACCGCCAGGGCGGCATCTATGCGGCGATCTGCGTCCCGGTGCTGAAGGAAGGCCGCTTCGTGTCGGCGATGGCGGTGCACACCGTCACGCCGCGCCGCTGGCGCACGGACGAAGTCTCGCTGCTGGTGGCGGTGGCCGACCGCTGCCGCGAATCGATGGAGCGGGGCCGCATCGCGCGCACGCTGCAGTCGAAGGAGGCGCGCTACCGCACGCTCGTCGAGACGATGTCCGCCGTGGTCTGGCACATGGAAGGCGACCGCATGCGCGCCGGCGAGAATCCCAGCTGGTCGGCATTCACCGGCCAGTTGCCGGAAGAGTACGAAGGCGCGGGCTGGATGGATGCGCTGCATCCGCACGACCGGCCCGCCGCCGCGGCCGCATGGCAATCGGCCTCCACGCACGGCCATCCGTACGTGGCCAGCTACCGGCTGCGCCGGCACGATGGCGAATACCGCCACATGCTGTCGCGCGGCGCCGTCGTGCGCAGCGGCGACGCGGCCGTCGAGTGGGTCGGCAACTGCCTCGACGTGACCGATATCCGCCATGCGCAGGAAGCGCTGCGGGTGGCCAACACGCGGCTGCAGTTCACGCTCGATTCGGCGCAGATCGCCGACTGGATCTACGATCCCGTGCGGCACAGCATCAGCGGCTCGGCGCGGCTGGCACGGCTGCTCGAATGCGACGCCCCCGACGGCGCGTGGGAACTGGCCAAGGTCAGGGAGCGCATCCACCCGGACGACCTGCCCCGGCTGGGCGAGAGCTTCCGCGCCGCCGTGGCGGCGAACCGGCCATGGCGCGACGAATGCCGGCTGGTCGGTCCGGACGGCAAGGAACGCTGGGTGGCCGCCCACGGCAGCCGCTACAGCGACGACCAGGCGTCCGGCTGGCGCCTGCTCGGCATCGTCTACGACATCACGGCCCACAAGCGCTCCGAACAGGCACTGCGCGAGGCCGATGCCCGCAAGGACGAGTTCCTCGCCATGCTGGCGCACGAACTGCGCAACCCGCTTGCGCCGATCGGCGCCGCCGCCCAGGTGCTGGCGGTGGCCGGCGCCGATGCGGCCAAGGTATCGATGGCCAGCGCCGTCATCGGCCGGCAGGTACGCCACATGGCCGGCCTGGTCGACGACCTGCTCGACGTGTCGCGCGTGAAGCGCGGCCTGGTGCGGCTGGAAAAGCGGCGCTGCGACATGGCCGCCGTGATCGCCGCCGCGCTCGAGCAGGTACGCCCGCTGGCCGACCGCCGCGGCCACCGGCTGGCGGTGGCGCTGCCCGATGCGCAGGCCTGGGTCGACGGCGACGAGAAACGTCTCGTGCAGGTGGTTGCCAACCTGCTCAACAACGCGGTGAAATACACGCCGGACGGCGGCAGCATCGACGTCGTGCTGGCGCTCGGCGGCAGCACCACGGTGGTGACGGTGCGCGACAACGGCGTGGGCATGAGTGCCGACTTCCTGGAACGGGCCTTCGACGTGTTCGCCCAGGCCGACCAGAGCATCGCCCGCTCGCAGGGCGGCCTGGGACTCGGCCTGGCGCTGGCGCGCAGCCTGGTCAGCGCGCATGGCGGCGCCATCGAAGGCGCCAGTGGCGGGCCGGGCAAGGGCGCGACCTTCACGGTCACGCTGCCGCTGGCGGCCGGCTAGCGCGCGCCAGCTGTCGTCCAGCCGTCCTGTCGTCCTGCCTCTCTTTTTCCCTGCTGCCCCGCCTCCTCCTGACGGCCATTCCGGCCGTCGATCGCGTTAGCGCCCTTGCAAATTTCATTGTGTGGTTTCGTCGTTCTCATAATTGAAAACGTTTGCAAACCACCAGATGATTCCCATGGCTTTGGATTTTTATAAATAGAATACAAGTCACCAATAACGCGAACAACAACCACGATCTGGAGACGCACCATGGGAATGAGGAAACAGCTGAGGAAGCGCGCGATCGCCATCGCCGTCGCGCAACTGGCCATGATGTCCGGCGCCGCCTGGGCGCAGGACACCGCCGCCGGCAGCGAAGCACAGGCGCCGGCCGCCGCCGTCGTCACCGTCACCGGGCAGCGCGCGGCGCTCAACTCGGCGCAGAAGATCAAGCAGAACTCGGACGAGATCGTCGATTCGATCGTCGCCGAAGACATCGGCAAGCTGCCGGACAAATCGGTCACGGAGGTACTGCAGCGGGTCGTCGGCGTAACGATCGACCGCATGCTGGCCAAGGGCGACGACGAGCATTTCTCGGTCGAAGGCTCCGGCGTGTCGATCCGCGGGCTGAACTACGTGCGCTCGGAGCTGAACGGGCGCGATTCCTTTTCCGCCAACGGCGGCCGGGCGCTCAACTTCGAGGATGTGCCGCCCGAGCTGATGGCCGGCGTGGACGTGTACAAGAGCCCCTCCGCCGAGCAGGTCGAAGGCGCGGTCGGCGGCCTGGTCAACCTGCGCACCGCGATGCCGTTCGACTTCAAGGGCTTCAAGTTCGGCGCCTCGCTCGACACCACCTATTCGGAGCTGCGCAAGGACCGCGACCGCCCGAGCGGTTCCGTGCTCGTGTCCAGCCGGTGGAAGACCGGCCTGGGCGAGTTCGGCGCGCTGATCGACGTGGCCTCGTCCAACAGCAAGGTGCGCACCGACGGTTTCCAGGTCGACGCCTACTTCCCGCGCGACGACGTGAGACCCGGCGGCCGGGTGTGGGTGCCCAAGGCGGCCCAGTGGCGCACCATGACATACGACCGCGAACGCGACGGCATCTATGGCGCACTGCAGTGGAAACTGAACAACGACCTGCGCAGCTCCCTCACCTATTTCAAGTCGAAGTACAAGATCCACTGGGATGAGAACGCGGTGTTCGCCTCGGCCGAGCCGTACCGGGTCACGCCCAGCGCCGACACGGTGTACGACGCCAACGGCGTGATGCTGACCGGCACGCTGGAAACGCCCAACTCGACCGGCATCAACTTCGGCAACGACACACGCTCGGCGGACCGCGAATCGTCCACCACCGACCTGGCGTGGAACGTCGAGTGGCGCCCCAGCCCGGCATGGACGCTGTCGGCCGACGTGCAGCGCATCCGCGCCCGCACCGAGGCGTTCGATTCGACGATCGCCACCGGCATCCTGGTGCCCAAGGAACGGCTGGACCTGACCGGCCGCGTGCCGCACATCACGTTCGACGACAGCGACCGTGCCTTCCTGGTAAACCCCAACAATTATTTCTGGGATTTCACGATGGAGCACCGGGATGCCAGCGTGGCCAACGAGACGGCGTGGCGTACCGATGCGAAATACGCGTTCGACCACCCCGTGCTGCGCGACGTGCGCTTCGGCATACGGCTGACCGACCGCGATTCGCTCAACACGAACTCGAATCCCAGCTACAACTGGGCGGCCGTCTCCGAACCGTGGATGCTGGGTTCGCAGATCGGCCAGCTGGCCTCGCTGGGCGATCCGCGCTTTGCCGGTGGCGCCTCGGTGCGCACCTTCCCCAACTACTTCAACGGCGATGCGCCGGCGCCGCCGCCGATGCTGTTCCCGGACGTGGCGCTGACCACCGGCTACCCCGGCAGCTATGCGAAACTGCACAGCTACCACGAGGTGCTGTGCGCGGAATTCGGCTCCACCTGCGAGCCATGGAAGCCGGCTGCCTGGGGCACCGATCCGGCCGGCGTGAACCGCCAGAACGAAAAGACCAAGGCGCTGTACACCCAGCTGCGCTTCGGCTGGGACGACCTGCGCTATCCGGTGGACGGCAATATCGGCATCCGCTACGTCAGGACGAACATGACCGCGGCCGGCTACACCGCCTTCACGCCACCGGCGAACCTGATCCCGGAGGGCTACGCGGTCATCGGCCCGGCGGTGCCGCGGATTCCCGCGTATGCCGAAGCGCGCGATTACGACCACAGCTACGGCAATGTGCTGCCCAGCCTGAACCTGCGCATGAAGGTCAGCGACCGGCTGCAACTGCGCCTGGCATTTTCAAAAGGTATCTCACGGCCGGACTTCTCGCAGCTGCAGGGCTACACGAGCCTGAGCCAGTCGATCACGGCCGAGCGCGACGAGGCAACCAGGCAGATCATCGTGTCGAGCAACAACCTGACCGGCACGGCGTCCGGCAATCCGTACCTGAAACCCGTGTCGTCGAAGCAGCTCGACCTGACGGCCGAATATTACTGGTCGCAGGTGGGCTCGTTCACGGTGGCGCTGTTCAACAAGGACCTGAAGGACATCATCATCAAGCAGCTGAACAGCTTCACGGTGAACGACACGTCCGGCCGGCCACAGGAATTCATCGTCGACTCGCCCGTCAACGGCGCCAAGGGCCACGCGCGCGGCGTCGAAATGGCTTACCAGCAGTACTTCGACATGCTGCCCGGCTGGCTGTCCGGCTTCGGCGTGCAGGCCAACTTCACCTTCGTCGACAGCAAGAAGGAGCTGTACAACCCGGTCTACCAGGAATACTGCTCGGGCGGCAGCACCCAGTCCAACCTGAACATGGCGCTGAACGGCTGCGACACCGATGGCCGCACCTTCGGCAACCTGCCGCTCGAGGGTTTGTCGCGGCGCGCCGCCAACCTGGCGTTCATGTACGACAAGGGACCATGGTCGGCCCGCGTGGCGTACGCGTGGCGCTCGAAAAGCCTGCTGACGGCCAGCGGCACGCGCGGCGGCCAGGCGCTCGACACCAACCCGGCCAGCCCGACCTTCGGCCAGCGCAACCTGAACTGGAGCCTGCCGGTGTGGACCGACCAGTACGGCCAGGTCGATGCGTCGCTGTTCTACAAGATCAACGAGCACGCCACGTTCGGGCTGGAGGGCACCAACCTGACCGACGCCATCTTCCGGCAGGTGATGCAGCAGCACATCGGCATGAAGGGCCGCGCCTGGTTCTCGTCCGGTCCGCGCTATTCGGCCAAGCTGCGCATCAATTTCTGATCGGCGTAACGGCGGCCGGGCGCTCAGCGATCGCGCAGCCGGCGCCGGGCGGCGCGGGCGTGCGGCACCCAGGCCTGCACGGCCCAGCGCCGCCACATGATCAGGCCGCGGATCCACTCGTCCGCGGCGAAGGCGATGTACAGGCCGGCCAGGCCGAAGCCGAAATGGATGCCCAGCACCCAGCTGCCGCCGGCCAGCACCAGCGCCATCGACGCGGCGCCCGCCATCACGGGGAAGCGCACGTCGCCGGCGGCGCGCAGCGCGTTGATGACCACCAGGTTGAACGTGCGCCCCAGTTCCACCAGCACACCGATCCACAGCAGCTTGCACCCTTCGGCGACGATCGCCGGGTCGTTCGTGAACGCACCCAGCAGCCAGGGCCCGGCCAGCGCGACGCCGCCCGCCACCACGCCGCTGATGACGAGTCCCCGCCCCAGCGCGCTGCGCACCAGCCGGTGCGCAGCGCCCAGTTCGCCGGCGCCGACCATGTGGCCGACCATGATTTCCACGGCGAACGCGGTGGCCAGGCTGAACACGATCACCATGGCGCCGATCTGCTGCACGTAGGCATGCGTGGCCAGTGCCGCCGCGCCCAGCGTGCCGGCGGCCGCCATCGCGGCCATGAACGCCAGCCGCCACGCGATGTTCTCGGCCGCCGCCGGAATGCCGATGTGCAGCACCTCGGCCAGCTCGCGGCGCGGCAGGTGCCACCAGTCCGCGGCGCGGGTGACAAGGCCGAGGTGCTGGCGCCACAGCACCAGGTGCAGCACCAGGCCGAGCGCGCGGCTGACCGTCAGCGCAAGCGCGAAGCCCGGCAGGCCCAGCGCCGGCACCGGCCCCCAGCCCTGCATCAGCGGCACCGCCAGCACCACGTGCGTGGTATGCATGGCCACCAGCACGAGCAGGGTGTCGCGGGTGCGCAGGTGGGCGCGCATCACGGCCGCCATCGACGCGTTCCACGCATCGAACAGCAGCGCGGGCGCCAGCGCCATCAGGAACGGCGCCGCCAGCGGGAACACGTCGGCCGGCGTCTGCAGCAGCTCCAGAAGCGGCCCGGCGCCGAACAGCGCCACCAGCGCCGTGACGACGCCGATCCAGGTGCTGGCGCCGACCGAGGCCAGCGCCACCCGGTGGGCGCCGTCCCGCTGCCCTGCCCCGAGGCTTTGCGTGATGACCACGCCGACGCCGGAACCGACGATACGGAACAGCAGGAACAAGGTGACGGAAATATTGTGCGCGATCGCGAACGCGGCACCGGCCGTGTCGGACAGGTGCGACGCCAGCCACGTGCCGGCGACGCCGATGGCGACAGCGAGGACGAGTTCGACGAGCAGGGGCCACGCGAGCGTGAAGATATGGGGACGGGGGGAGTTCGGGGAAAGAGTCATGGCGGCGGCGGAGAATCCGCCATTCTACGTGCTCCGGGCTCCTATAATGATGGTTTCCAGCGCATTTTTCGCCCAGCCATGTACGCCGCCGCCGATCCAGCCTCGCTGACCCGCCTGGTCCACGAATTCTATGCCGACGTGCGGCGCGAGCCGCTGCTGGCCGCCGTGTTCGGTCCCCGCATCGGCGACGACTGGGACGCCCACCTGGCCCGCATGGTGGCCTTCTGGAGCGACGTGATGCTGGGCCGCACGCCGGGAACCCCTGCTTTCCAGGGCAATGTCTACGGCAAGCACATGACACTCGAAGGCGTCACGCCCGAGCATTTCCGGCGCTGGCTCGACCTGTTCGACGCCACCGCGCGCCGCCTGTTCGAGCCACCGGTGGCGGACGAGCTGCTGGTGGTGGCGAAGCGCATCGCCGCCAGCCTGCAATATGGCTTCTTCGGCAAGGTCGAGGTGGCCGGGCCTTCCGCCTGAGCGTCGCCTCATGCCTCACGCCTCACGCCTCACGTCTCAGGCATCAGGCATCAGGCATCAGGCATCAGGCATCAAGCATCAGGCATCAGGCAGCGCGCCGGCGACAGCCATCCGGCCGGTTTCAGGTGACGTACTGCGCGACCCCGTTCCCGAACGACCAGTTTTCCTTCTTCACCTCGATCAGGTTGATAAACACGTCTTCCGGCCGCACGCCCGCCTCGACACCGAGGCCGTCGGCGATGCTCTTGTAGAGCAGCTTCTTCTGCTCCACCGTGCGGCCTTCGCTGATGGTGATCTGGATGAACACCAGCCCATCGGTGCGTTCGATGCCGAGGTATGCCGGGTCGTAGACGAAGTGGTCCTCGTCATGCTCGTTCAGCACCTGGAAGTTGTCGCGATCGGGTACGCCGATCGTGGCTTTCAACGCTTCATACACCACATTGCCGAGCTTTCGGGCATACGAAGGATCGGGGTTTTTCCTGATATCGATCCGGACCAGGGGCATCGGGTTTCTCCTCGCAGATGATGGATCGTTCAATATAACCCAGCGCCGCGGCGCGGCTTGCGCTGCGTGCCTGGGCGCCCGGTGCAGCGTTCCGGGCCCCCGCCATGGCGCGTTCCGCGCGATGCGGGTTTCCTTCCGGATCGGTGCGCCGCCCGCCCCGCCGCCGCTGCTAAGCTTTTGACTCTCCGCCGGTCACGCCGGCCATCACGAGGAGCGCCGATGAAGACAAACGCCCATTCCACCGCCGCCCCGGCCAGCCGCGCGTTGCCGCGCGACGGGCGGCTCGACGCGACGCTGGCACTGAAGCGGGATCCTTACGGCTATCTCCGCAGCCAGTGCGAACGCCTCGGCAGCGACGCCTTCCAGACCCGCATCCTGCTGCAGCGAACCATCTGCATTACCGGCCCGCAAGCCGCGCAACTGTTCTACGACCCGCAGCGCTTCATGCGCAAGGGCGCCGCGCCGATGCGGCTGCAGGCCACGCTGTTCGGCCGCGGCGGCGTGCAGGCAATGGACGATGCGGCGCACGGTGTCCGCAAGGCCATGTTCATGAACCTGATGACCCCGTCGCGCATCGGCGAGCTCGGCGACCTGTTCGACGAAACTTGGCGGGCGGCGATGCACCGCTGGGCCGCCGCGCCGCGGGTGGAACTGTATGCGGCAGTGCGCGAAGTGCTGACGCGCGCGGTCTGCCGGTGGGCCGGCGTGCCGTTAGCCGAAGCCGAGGTGCCGCTGCGGACAAAGCAGCTGTCGGCGCTGTTCGACCTGGCGGGCGCCGTGGGCCCATGGCACTGGTTCAGCCGCTATGCGCGTTTTCGCGCGCAGCAATGGTGCGGCGGCGTCATCGAGCGCATCCGCGCCGGGCAGCTGGCGGTACCACCCGACAGTGCCGCCTACGCGGTGGCCCGCCATGTGGACGCCGACGGCCGGCGGCTCGATGCCCGCACGGCCGCGGTGGAATTGCTGAACGTGCTGCGGCCGACCGTGGCGGTGGCCGTCTATATCGTGCACGAAGCACTTGCGCTGCACGCGTTTCCCGCCTGCCGTGCGCCGTTGCGGGACGATACCGATGGCCGCTATGCCGGCTGGTTCGCCCAGGAAGTACGGCGTTTCTACCCGTTCTTCCCCGCCGCGGTGGCGCGCGTGCGGCAGGATTTCGACTGGCAGGGCTGGCACTTCCCGAAGGGGCGCCGCGTAATGCTGGACTTGCACGGCACCAACCACGATCCCCGCGCATGGCAGGAACCGCTGCGCTTCCAGCCCGAGCGGTTCGCGACCTGGAACGACAATCCGTTCTCTTTCGTGCCGCAGGGCGGCGGCAACGCGGCCACCGGGCACCGCTGCCCCGGCGAGTGGATCACGCTGGAACTGATGCAGCGCGCCGCCCGCTGGCTGGCCGGCGGCATGGGCTACGAGGTGCCGCCCCAGGACCTGGCACTGGACATGACCCGCCTGCCGGCGATCCCGAAGTCGGGCTTCATGATCGCCGTGCACGGAGATTGACGGGTTACGGACGGGCTTGCGTCTCGTCGAACGCGCGCGGATCGTTCCTGAACCACCGGGTCAGGCCGGCCACGAAGTCCTGCACGTGCCGCCTGTCGCCGCGCTGCAGGCCGTGGCTGGCGCCTTCGTACTCGATGAACCGGAACGGCTTGTGCGGGTGGCGGGCGTAGAAATCCCTCAGCGCCCGGCCCGACTCGATGGGGACGCTTTCATCCTTCTCGCCCATCGCCGCCACGACGGGGATGTCGAGCCTGGCGAAGTCGGGCAGCGGGTCATTGAACAGGTGGGAGCTCCAATACGCATACGGATGCCCCAGGAAGGACTTGTCCAGCGCGGCGGGATGCGCGGCGATGTCGGCGAACTGCTTCTCCAGCAGTGCCCTGGAATAGGGATCCGCATACGGCGCCACGCCACGGTCCGCGAATACGAGGAACTCGTCGGACTGCCGCATGCCGCCGCTGCCCGCCACCGCCAGCCAGCCGGCCTTGCCGCTGCGGCCCGCCACGACCGGCGCGATGCGGCCCCCTTCGGAAAATCCGACCAGCGCAATCGACCTCGGCCCCGCCGCCGCCAGCACCGGCTGCCGGTCCAGGAATGCCAGCGTGTCGCGCACCCGGCGCTGCAGGTTGTCGGCCTGTTCGTACTGCGGCGAACAGGTGCCGGGCTGGCCGGTCGCTCCCTTGCCGACATGCGGCTTCTCGAGATGGTAGACATCCACCGGCGCCGGGTATTTCTCGAAGAAATACGGCAGGCGCGAACCGAATTGCGCGCAGCCGGAGCCGCTGACGACGACGATGACCTGCGCGCCCTGCTTCGCTTCGGTGTCGTGCAGCCGGAAATACCGGCCCGGCTGGCCGTCGATCGCGATGGTGTGCTCCTCGAGCACCCGCCCGGCGTGTGCAGGTGTCCCGAGGGAGAAGAATGCAGCGGCTGCGAACAGGGCGTTCCGCCCCATGGATTGCAAGGTAGTCACTGGCATCGCTGGCAGAATGGGAATCGGGTTGACAAGGCGGGTGCCAGCTTAGCCGCGCCTTGCCATAAAAGCAAACTGCCCGGCCATCATGCCGCCCTGGGCTCCTGCCGGCGCCGGGCCCGCCTGCGCGCCACGGCAGCCACCGCCGGCAGGCCGGCCAGCCAGAGGGCCCAGGCGGCCGGCTCCGGTACGGGCGTCAGCAGGAAATGGCCGCACCCCGGCCACCCCAGCAGGCACCCATAGACGAGGATTTCATTGCTGTCGCTGATGGCCAGCGCATTGTAGATTTGCCCGGGGCTCGGCCCGACCAGCGTATCCAGGTAGATCATCTCCCCATCGATGTACACGAAGCCCCTTTCGCGCGTATGCACGATGGACTGGCCGGCGATCCAGCCGTGATTGTTGATGTCGTTGGCGTAAGTGGAGCCCCTGCCCCGTTCGCCGATGTAGGTCACGCCGTCGGGTCCATAGATGATGGCCCGCGCGCCCATGTCGGAGGTTTGCCCGATGACCGTGCCCTCTTCGTTGATCGCCACGGCACGGCTGTAGGTCAGGCCGGATCCGGAAACCTGGTCGAGGTTGCGCATGATGCCGTTCTCATGGATGAAGGCATGCTGCTCGCCGTTTGCCGTGTCCGCCCTGCCGACCACCGTGCCCCGCGCGTTGACGTCGAGACCGATGCTTCCGGCCCCGCCCAGCGTGCCGAGGTCCACCATCGTGGCGTTCTGTGCCGGCGTACCGTCCACGGTCCAGCGGGCCGCGTGATAGCCCTCGGGCGTTAACCCCGAACCCGCCACATGCCAGCCGCCCTGGGCATTCGTGTTGCTGAGGGCGTTCGACGTGAACGAGGACATGCCCGGTGCCGGCGCGATCTCGACCGGAGGCGTTCCTCCGGTCCTGGCGAAGAACGCCCGCTCGGCGGAGCCGTCGGCGGGCAGCAGGCGGCCCGTGACGCCGCCATTGTCATTGATCGCGGCCAGTATCAACTGGGCCGTGGGGTCGATGAAGTCCAGGTTGCGGAAGGTGCCGTTCCGGTCGAACCAGAAGCCGGTATATTCTCCGCCGCCGCCAGGGAAGACGGTGGAGTGGTACCCGGCAAAGTCGCCCGCATTGTTCATGCTGATGTCATGGACCAATTGCGGGAATGGAGGCGCTGTGATGTTGAAGTGGAGGCCGGGCGGCGCCGCGGCGCCGGCCAGCAGCGGCATGGCGAAAGCGATACCGGACAACGCTTGGAACAGGCGTGATGACATGGCTGAGCTCCTTGTCTGTGGAAGAAAGGCCGCGGCGGCTGCCGTCAGCCATTCTCGCGCAGAAGAAGGTGTCAAAACGTCATCAACATAATTTTGTCGGTTTAATGCACTCGGCAGTATGGGACAGTGGCAACGGTGCCGGGCGCAGGCAACTTCCAGCACCCGGCCCGGTGGCCGAAGCCCCTGCCGCCTACAGCTTGCCCGACAGCGTGAAGAACACCTGCCGCGGCGCGCCGGACATCAGCGTCATCGACGTGCCCTGCACGTCCGAGGCCGCGAAGCCGTTCGAACCGATGGTGCCGAAGTAGCTCCTGTCGAACAGGTTCGTCACGTTCACCTGCAGGGTCAGGTCCTTCAGCATGCCGGCGGAACCGAGCCGGTAGCCGCCGGACAGGTTGGCCACCACGTACGACGGCACCGAGTTGTCGTTCAGGTAGGTGTAGTAGCGCTTGTCCGTGTACTTCGCGCCGAGGCGGGCGAAGAAGCCGTTGGCGTCGTACGCCAGCTCCGTGTTGAACATCTTCTTCGGCGCGTCGACGACCTGCTTGCCCTTCACCGCCACCAGCCGGCCATTGTCCGTGTAGTTCGATTCGTAGGTGGAATCGTTGTACGTGAACGTGTTGAACCACGACAGCGACGGGGCGATCTTCCACACGGCCAGCGCTTCCAGGCCGCGGGTTTCCACCTTGCCCACGTTGACGATCGTGCCGGCGCAGCCGACGATGCCGGCGCAGGTGGCGATGCCCATCTGGCGGTCGTCGAACTTGGCGTAGTAAACAGCGACCGACCCTTGCACAGCATCGCGCTTGAAGCGCATGCCCACGTCGAACGTGGTCGAGGTTTCCGGTTTCAGTTCGCCGATCGACAGCGCATAGCCGGCGCGGGTCTGCGAGAACGGGCCGTTCACGCCGGGCTGGTACGAGCGCATGTTCTTGGCGCCCGACGCGAACAGCTCGTCGCTGCGCGACAGCTGGTACGTCACGCCCACCTGCGGCAGGAACGTCTTCTTCGCCGTGATCGTGCCGTCGGCCCGGTCGCCGATGAAGGTGTGCGCGTCGATCTCCACCTTCGGGCTCTTGAAACCGGCGTTGATCTTCAGGCGGCCGTCCAGCAGCGCGATGGTGTCCTGCACGTAGAACTGCCGGGTATCGGTGACGAACGACTGCAGGAAACCGGTGCTCATCGGGCCGCGCAGGAAGTCGTCGATGTAGCGGCCGTCCGTCGCGGCGTAGAAGTTCCGGGTCAGCATGTGCTTGTTGCGCTCGGCCCAGAAGCCCGCGTTCAGCGTGTGCATGCCCAGCTCCCACGTCACGTCGCCCAGCACGCCGTTGCGGCTGATCGTGTATTCGGTGGTGCGGATCGAGATCGGCACTTCCGCCGACGTCGGCGTGTACGGCGTGTACCAGTGGCCCTGGCCTTCGTTGCCGTGGTGGTAGCCGGTGACCTTGGCGGCGAGTGCCGGCGTCAGTTGCAGGTCCAGCGTGGCGCCGGCCAGCTTGTCCTTGCGCAGGCCCTGGCCCAGGTAGTAGGCGTCGTCCAGGCTGTTGACCGCGCCGCTGTAGATGCCTTTTGCCGCGTTCACGGCGCGCTGCCAGTCCGGGTAGTAGTTGTCCCAGTCCATGCCCAGGCGCCGCGCCATTTCGTGCGACAGGTCCTGGTAGTCGACTTCGCGGCGGTCCGAGTAGTTGAAGAAGGCCGACAGCGTGTGCTCGCCGATGCGGCGCTCGATCCTGCTGTTGAACTGGTCCTGGTCCTGCGGGCCGGCTCCCTTCCATTTTTCGGACCGCATACGCGTGCCGCTGATATAGAACTTCGTGCCGCCGGCGAATTCGCCGCTGTCGAAGCGCACGAAGGTGCGCGCCGTGTCGTCGCTGCCCAGCGTTTGCGCGGCCGTCACGCCCGCCTCGTTCGCCGGGCCCAGCGTGACGAACTGCACGGTGCCGCCCAGGTTGTTGGTCGACGCGGTGCCCAGTGCGCCGGCACCCTGCGACACGGCGACGCGGCCGATGTTTTCGGACGAGATCGCGCGGGAAATGTGCAGGCCGTTGTTGTTCCCGTAGCTCATGTCGCCCAGCGGGATGTCGTCCAGCGTGAAGCCCAGCTGGTTCTGGTTGAAGCCGCGGATCGAGAAGCGCGTCGACCACTCGTAGCTGCCGAACGGGTCGGCCGACTGGAAGCTGACGCCGGGCAGTTTTTCCAGGGTCTTCAGCGGGCTGGTGCCGGGGGCCGCCTGCTGCAGGTCGGCGCGGGTGATGTTCTGCACCTGGCGCGACTGGCCCGTGCCTGTCACCTCGACGATCGCCATCGGCGGCGCGCCGGCAGGGTCGGGTGCTGCGGGATCGGCACCGAATGCCAGCGCGGGCAGCACCGTCAGCAACGACAGGCAGAGGGGTTTCAAGCGTGGGTGGTACGAAGGCTGGCGCATCGGTATCTTTCGGTCAAAGTTAACTGATTGAAAACTGTGCCGAATGGTAATGACTTGTTGTGACGACGCCATGACAGGCGGACAACCCGCCGCGGCGCGTGGCTCGGCAGCGACAGTCTGGCCGATCTGATCATTTGCTCTAGAGTAATTCACTATTACTCTACAGGCCGAACTGATAGACTCGCAGGTTGATTTCACCTCGCCGCGCATAAAAATTAACAATTCGATACTGAGAAAAGCGCGGCGTGTCCTACCTGAAAGAGAAGCAATGCAACATCATCGGGGTTACCCCACCTTGCTGGCCGCCCTGGTGGCCGCAGCCTGTTCCAGTGCCGCGCATGCGCAGGCCACGGACGGGCCAATCCAGGAAGTCGTCGTCACCGCGCAGCGTACCGCGTCGCTGGAATCGAAAACCCCGGTCGCCATGAGCGTGCTGTCCGGCGAGGCGCTGCGCGAAGCGGGCTTCGACAGCCCGGCCGAACTGGCCAAGCGCCTGCCCAACGTGCACCTCGACGGTGCCGCGGACGGCCTGCGCATCACGATCCGCGGCGTGTCCAATTCGGACGCCACCGACAAGGGCGACCCGTCCGCCGCCTTCATGCTCGACGGGATCTATATCGCCCGCCCGCAGAACCAGAACGGCCTGCTGCTGGACGTCGACCGCATCGAAGTGCTGCGCGGCCCGCAGGGCACGCTGTACGGCCGCAATACCACGGCCGGCGTCATCAATGTGATCTCGCGCGCGCCCACGCGCGTGCTGGAAGCGGAATTCGGTGCCGATGCCGGCAACTACGGCAGCCGCAAGGCGAACGGCATGCTGAACGTGCCCGTCGCCGACTGGCTGGCGCTGCGCGCCGCCGTCGCCGTCGACCGCCACGACTCCTACCTGCGCAACGGCCAGGGCACGCGGCACACGCTGGGCCAGGATGCCGACAGCCGCAGCGTCCGGCTCTCGGCCAAGGCCACGCTGGGGCCGGCGGCGTCGCTGCTGCTGCGCGCCGACCACTCCAGCAACCACTACAACGCGGACAGCTTCGTCTCCGACAACAACTTCTTCCGCAATGCCGACAGCGGCAACCCCGTCTGGTACGGCGCATCGGCCGGCGACCGGCTGACGAACCGCTTCGTGCCGCCGAACATGGTGCCGGAACAGGGCTGGGCGCGCAGCCGTACTTCCGGCATCGGTGCCGAATTCACGTGGAACCTGGGGCCGGCCACGCTGTACTACCTGGGCGCGCACCGCGAGTTCGACCTGGACTTCCTGACCAACTACATCTACCGCGTGACGCCGGCGACGACGCTGGGCGTGCGCCAGGTCTACACCGGCGGGCAGCGCCAGGATTCGCACGAAGTACGCGTGGCCAGCAACGGCACCGGCGCCCTGTCCGCCCAGGCCGGCCTGTACTGGTTCGACGAGCGCTCGCATTCGAACTACGCGTTCCGCGACCTGATGCCGATCGGCTTGCCGCCTTACTACGCCTACCCTTCCGATCCCACCCTGGCGAAGAGCCGCGCCGCATTCGGCCAGCTCACCTGGCGCGTCACCGGGCAGCTGCGCGCCACCGCCGGCCTGCGCTACACCCAGGATGAAAAATCGCGCGTCGGCGCCACCAGCTTCCAGCAGGGTCCCGTATTCAACCCGGCCACCGACTTCCAGTTGCCGAATGCGGCGCTGATCGAGACGGACAAGCGCACCTGGCGCCTGGGTCTCGACTACGACCTGGCCCCGTCGACCTTCGTGTACGGCACGCTGTCCACCGGCTACAAGGCGGGCGGCTTCAACGACGGCTGCGTGGCCGGCATCACGCTGGGCGTGGCCTGCCCGGCGGCGACCGCGTTCACCCCGGGTTTCCTGTACTACCAGCCGGAGACGCTGAAGGCCCTCGAACTGGGTGCCAAGACGCGCTTCTGGAACAAGCGGGCCAGCCTGAACGTGGCCGCGTTCAAGTACGACTACACCAACCTGCAACTGTCCGGCAATGCGATCATCGCCGGCGCGCCACGCTTCATCACCACCAACGCCGGTGTCGCCAGCGTGCGCGGCCTGGAGCTGGACGGCAAGGTGCAGGCCACGGCCGATGACCGTTTCACGTATGGCCTGACGCTGCTCGATGCGCATTATGTGTCGTACACGCCGGACGGCGTGCAGTCGTGGGACGGCCGCAAGCTCGACCGTGCGCCGTCGCACGTGCTGTCCGCCGGCTATGAACGCCGCGTGCGGCTGGCCGGCCACGAAGTGCGTGCCGGCGTCAATGCGCGCCGCAGCGCGGCCTACATGATCGGCGTGCCATCGCGGCTGGTGCAGTACCGCATCCCGGCCATGTCGACGGTGGATGCCACGCTGGCGTGGCGGCCGGACGATGCGCCGTGGTCGGTGGCCGCCTATGCGCACAACCTGGGCAACAAGATCGCCCCTGCCACGATCGACAGCTTCGGCATGTCGGTGCCGGGCGCGCCGCGTACCTACGGCGTGCGCCTCGACTACCGGTACCAGTAAGCAAGGCCCCGCATGCGCCAGCACCGCCGGCTCTTCCCCCCAGGCTGCCGGGGCGGACCATCCCCGCGCGCTTTCCTTGCCGCCCTGCGCTTCGTGCTGGCCGCGGCGGCCTTCGGCTGGAGCGCCCTGGCCTGGGCCGCGCCGGTGCTGCTGGACGACGCGCTGGACGAAGTGGACGCATGGTCGGCCATGACGATGCTGCCCGACCCGGAACGGCGGCTCGATGCGGCCGCCGCGCTGGCGGCGCGGGACCGGTTCGCGCCGCCGGCGACGGCGCGCGGCACCACCGGCAAATACCAGCGCGTGCTGTGGCTGCGCATCCCGGTGCGGGTGCCGCAGGGAGCCGACGGCCAGTGGGTGCTGGCACTGAATTACGCGCTGCTGGGGCGCGTCGATACGTGGATCGTCACGGACGGCCGTCCCGGCCACCACATGGCCGCCGGCAACCGGCTGCCGCCGCCCGGACCGCACATGGGCGCGCGTGTTCCCGCCTTCGTGCTGGCGCTGTCGCCGGGCGAGCACACGCTGCTGCTGCGCGTCGAGGCGCGCGGCCCGATCATCCTGCCGGTACGCCTGGAGAAAGCCGCGCATTTCCACCGTACGGAACTGCTCGAACAGATGGTGCAGGGCCTGCTGGCCGGCCTGGCGTTGTGCCTGCTGGTCTACAGCCTGTCGCACTGGGTCACGCTGCGCGACCACACGTTCGGCAAGTTCGCGCTGGCCACGCTGGGCCTGGCGCTGTACGCCGTCGACTTCTTCGGCGTCGGCCAGCAGTTCCTGTGGCCGGGCAGCCCCTGGCTGATCGAGCATGCCGGTGGCATCACGGCGATGATCGCCTCGTGCGGCTCCTACCTGTTCGTCGAGCAGGTGCTGGCGCGGCGCGGCATGGACCGCCGCTTCAGCCTGCTGATGAAGGGTTGCGCGGCGCTGATGGCGCTGACCGCCCTCACCTATGGGCTCGACATCCTGCCCATGAACGGCCTGCTGGTGGTGGTCTCCACGCTGGGCGCCGCGCCCAAGCTGTTCGGCCTGCCCGGTGCCTGGCGGCTGATGCGCCGCGGCGATCCGGTGGGCTGGTATTTCACGACCGGCTGGGTCCTGTCGTTTACCGGCGCGGTGGCGTTCGGACAGGTATTCGCCGGCGAGCTGGAAGCCACCTTCTGGACCATGCACGCGCTGCAGCTGGCCAGCGCCGTCGACATGCTGCTGTACGTGCGCATCCTTGGCCTGCGCACCGAGGGCCTGCAGACGGCGATGCTGCGCGCCGAGGCGGCGGCACGGCTGAAATCGGAATTCATGGCCAACATGAGCCACGAGATCCGCACGCCGATGAACGCCATCCTCGGCATGAGCCGGCTGGCGCTGATGGCGGGACCCGATGCGCGCCAGCGCAACTACCTGTCCAAGATCCACGGCGCCGGCGAACACCTGCTGGGCATCATCAACGACATCCTCGATTTCTCGAAGATCGAGGCCGGCAAGATGACGCTCGAACAGGTTCCGTTCGACCTGCATGCGCTGCTCGACAACCTGGCCAGCCTGGCGGCGCCGAAACAGGACGGGCGCCCGGTGGCACTGGCGCTTCGCGTCGGCCCCGGCGTGCCCGCGGCGCTGGTCGGCGATCCGCTGCGGCTCGGCCAGGTGCTGCTGAACCTGGCGGGCAATGCCGTCAAGTTCACCGAACGGGGCGAGGTGGTGGTGGCGGTCGAGCTGGAGGAGCGACCCGCCGGCCATGCGGCGGCCGGCGCCAGGCTGCGCTTCTCCGTCAGCGATACCGGCATCGGCATCAGCGAGGAGCAGCAGGCCATGCTGTTCCACGCCTTCAGCCAGGGCGACGCGTCGGTGACCCGCCGCTACGGCGGCACCGGCCTGGGCCTGACGATCTCGCAGCAGCTGGTGCAGCTGATGGGCGGGCGGATCACCGTGCACAGCCGGCCCGGCGTGGGCAGCACCTTTACGTTCTGCGTCGAAATGGGCATCGCCGCCGCCGGCTGGGATGCCGCGGCCGGTACCGGCGGCGCACCGCCGCGCACCCGCGACCTGGCGCGCCTGGACGGCGCCAGCGTGCTGCTGGTGGACGACAATGCCAACAACCGCGAGGTGGCGCTGGACTTCCTGTCCGCCGCGCCGCTGCGGGTCGAGGTGGCCGTCAACGGCCGCGAAGCGGTCCGCATGGTCCAGGAACGCGACTATGACCTGGTGCTGATGGACATCCAGATGCACGGCATGGACGGCCTGACGGCGGCGCGCCGCATCCGCGCGCTGCCCGGGCGCGGCAACCTGCCCATCGTGGCGATGACGGCGCATGCGCTGGCCGGCGACCTGGAGAAGAGCCTGGCGGCCGGCATGAACGATCACATCGTCAAGCCGATCGACCCGGACCTGCTGTTTGCCGCGCTGCTGCGCTGGATCGACCCGCAGCGGCTGGCCGACCGTGCCACGCAGCCGCTGTCGGCCGCCGAGCAGGAGTTGGTACCTGCCGGGCAGCAGGCGGCCCGGCAGGTGGCACATGAGCCGGCCCCGCTGCCGGCGCTGCCGGGTGTCGACTGGCAAGCCGCGCTGGCCGGCGTGGATGGCCGGCGCGCCCGGCTGGGCAAGCGGCTGGACGGCTTCGTGCGCGAATACGCACAGGCGCCGGCGGCGCTGCGCACGGCGCTGGCGGCCGGCGATCGCGGCACGATCGCGACCCTGGCGCACAACCTGAAGTCGAGCGCCGTGTACATCGGCGCCACGGCGCTGTCGCAGGCGGCCGGCAGCGTCGAGCAGGCATTGCGCGCCGGCGACGCAAGCCGGGCGGACGACATGCGGCCGGACGGCGACGGCCGCCACGACCCGCTTGCCGCCCTGGTGCCGGCGCTGGCGGGCACGCTCGGGACAGTGCTGGCCGGCCTGGCGCCGCTGGTGGCGGTGCCGGCCGTGGAACCCGCGGCGGACGGCACCGCCGGCCTGCAGGCGCTGCTGCGCGAGCTGGCCGCCTGCCTGCGCGCCGACGATGCCCGCGCCGAAGACCTGCTGCACGCGCTGCGGGGGCAGCCCGCCGCGGCCGCCCATGATGCTTTGCTGACAAGTATCGGCAAGGCGGTGGGCGATATCGAGTATCATGCGGCAATCCAACCGCTGGCCCGCCTGGCGCATGCGCTGGACACGACCCTCGAAGATCCCGCATGAATCCCTTGCAAAAAGTGCTGGTGGCCGACGACGACCCGACCAACCGCGCGGTGCTCGCCGAGCTGCTGAAACCCGAGTACACGGTACTGCTCGCCAAGGATGGCACGCAGGCGCTCGAACGCGCGGCGCGCCACGTGCCCGACCTGGTCCTGCTGGATGTGATGATGCCGGACCTGGACGGCTTCGAAGTGCTGCGCCGGCTGCGCGCCGACCCGCGCACGGCGGACATCGCGGTGATCTTCGTATCCGGCCTGGGCCGCCCCGAGGACGAGGCGCAGGGCCTGAAGCTGGGCGCCGCCGACTATATCGCCAAGCCCTTCAACGCCACCGTGGTGATGGCGCGCGTGGCGCTGCACCTGCAGATGGTGCGCCAGCGCCGCATGCTGGAACACCTGGCGCACGTGGACGGCCTGACCGAACTGGCCAACCGGCGCCGCTTCGACGAGGTGTTCGCGGCCGAATTCGTGCGCGCCCGCAAGCGCGCCACGCCGCTGTCGGTGGCCCTGCTCGACATCGACGCCTTCAAGCAGTACAACGACCATTACGGCCACCCGGCCGGCGACCGCGCGTTGCGCGCCGTGGCGCGAACGGCCGCGGCGTGCGTGCGCCGGCCCGGCGACCTGGCCGCGCGCTACGGCGGCGAGGAACTCGTGCTGCTGATGCCGGAAGCGGATGCCGGGGTCGCGCGGGCCGTGGTGGACCGGGTGCGCGACGCACTGGACCGGCTGGCGATCGGCCACGAGGCATCGCCGGTGGCGCCGGTGCTGACCGTCAGCGCCGGCGGCGCCACGCTGCTGCCCGGCGAGGACACGACGGCGCTGTTCGCCGCCGCCGACGCGCACCTCTACCGCGCCAAGCAGGCCGGCCGCAACCGCGTGGTGTGGCGCAGCGCGCCTTGACCGACGTGGACGGCATGCAGGAAGGCTTCCTGCTGACCCGCCACTGGCGCGATACCGATGCCGGCACCGAGGTCGAATTCTGGATCGCCACCGACGCCGGACCGCGCCGCGTGCGGCTGCCGCCGCAGCCGTCGGTCGCCTTCATCCCGGCCGAATGGCAGGAAGCGGCGCAGGCCGTGCTGCGCGCCGAGCGCGGCTGCGAGTTGCGGCCGCTGGCGCTGCGCGACTTCCGCCACCGGCCCGTCGTCGGCCTGTACTGCCGCCATTACCGGCAGTTGCTGAAGCTGGAAAAGCGGCTGCGCGAGCATGGCATCGACGTCTACGAAGCGGACGTGCGGCCCCACGAGCGCTACCTGATGGAGCGCTTCATCACGGCCCCGGTATGCTTCGGCGGCGAAGAGCGCGACGGCGTAATCGCCGATGCGCGGCTGAAGCCGCACGACAGCTACCGCCCGAAGCTGCGCCTGGCGTCGCTCGACATCGAAACCACCGCGCACGGCGACCTGTACTCGATCGCGCTCGAAGGCTGCGGCGCGCGCGACGTCTACATGCTGGGGCCGCCGAACGGCGACGCCGGCGGCATCGACTTCGACCTGACCTACTGCGCCGACCGGCCGGCGCTGCTGGCGCGGCTGAACGACTGGATGGCGCGCCACGACCCGGATGCGGTCATCGGCTGGAACGTGGTGCAGTTCGACCTGCGCGTGCTGCACAAGCATGCGGAACGCTTCGGCGTGCCGCTGCTGCTGGGCCGCGGCGGCACGCCGATGGAATGGCGCGAGCACAGCAACGGCCAGCACTTCTTCGCCGCCGCGCCGGGCCGCCTGATCATCGACGGCATCGAGGCGCTGCGCTCGGCCACCTGGAGCTTCGCGTCGTTCAGCCTGGAGCACGTGGCGCAGACGCTGCTGGGCGAAGGCAAGGCGATCGACAATCCATACGACCGCATGGACGAGATCAACCGCATGTTCGTGGAGGACAAGCCGGCGCTGGCCCGCTACAACCTGAAGGACTGCGAACTCGTCACGCGCATCTTCGCGCATACCGGCATCCTCGACTTCCTGCTGGAGCGCGCCAGCGTGACAGGCCTGCCGGCCGACCGCAGCGGCGGCTCGGTGGCCGCTTTCGAGCATTCCTACCTGCCGCTGATGCACCGCGCCGGCTTCGTGGCGCCGAACCTGGGCGACGTGCCCAACGCGGACAGCCCGGGCGGCTTCGTGATGGATTCGCGCTCCGGGCTGTACGATTCGGTGCTGGTGCTGGACTACAAGAGCCTGTATCCGTCCATCATCCGCACTTTCCTGATCGATCCGGTCGGGCTCATCGAGGGACTGCGCGAGCCCGAGCCCGATACCGTGCCGGGGTTCCGGGGCGCGCGTTTTTCGCGCAAGACGCACTGCCTGCCGGAGATCGTCACGCGCGTGTGGCAAGGCCGCGAGGCCGCCAAGCGGGACGGCAACAAGCCGCTGTCGCAGGCCCTGAAGATCATCATGAACGCGTTCTACGGCGTGCTCGGTTCGTCCGGCTGCCGCTTCTTCGACCCGCGGCTGGCGTCGTCGATCACGATGCGCGGCCACGAGATCATGCACCGCACGCGCGAGCTGATCGAGGAACAGGGCTACCAGGTGATCTACGGCGATACCGATTCCACCTTCGTGTGGCTGGGCCGCGCCCACGGCACGCGGGAAGCGGACGACATCGGCCGCGCGCTGGTGGACCGCGTCAACGGCTGGTGGCAGGCGCAACTGCGGGAAGAGTTCGGGCTCACGAGTGCGCTGGAACTGCAGTACGAGACGCATTACCGCCGCTTCCTGATGCCGACGGTGCGCGATTCCGACGAAGGCAGCAAGAAGCGCTACGCCGGCCTCGTGCTGCGTGCCGGCGGCGGCGACGACATCGTGTTTAAGGGCCTGGAAACGGTGCGCACCGACTGGACACCGCTGGCCCAGCAATTCCAGCAGACGCTGTACGGACTGGTCTTCCGCGGCGAACCGTACCGCGACTACGTGCGCGACTACGCCGAACGGATGCTGCGCGGCGAGCTGGACGAGCTGCTGGTCTACCGCAAGCGGCTGCGCCGCGCGCTGGGCGACTACGACCGCAACGTGCCGCCCCACGTGCGCGCCGCCCGCATCGCCGACGAAGTCAACGCCGCCCAGGGCCGCCCGCTGCAATACCAGAACCGCGGCTGGATCCGCTACCTGATGACCACCGCCGGCCCCGAACCGCTGGAACGGCGGCGCTCGCCGATCGATTACGGGCATTACCTGGACCGGCAGCTGCGGCCGATCGCCGATGCGATCCTGCCGTTTTTGGGGGATAGTTTTACGGGGCTGACGAGCCGGCAGCGGGTGCTGTTTTAGTTAAAACAGCACCCGCCAGGTGCTGGTGTCGGACACTTTTTTCGGGCGCTTGATCCGGAAAAGGTGTCGGACACCGGTGTTAGCCGGATGTCGCAGATAACGGTGGATCAGCAGGGGGCGGAGCAAGGGTTTCGAGGAGCATGCTCCTCGCCTGCGCAGCGGTGCTCCCGTGCACGGGAGCACTCCTTCCTGTCCCCGGTAAGTGTTGGCTTGCAGCCCTGTTGATAGCGTGGCGAGGGGACTGACCCCGGTTTTTGCGTGCGCCGTCGCAGCGCCGGCAAACACCGGGGTCAGTCCCCTGGATCAGCGCCAGCGTCCAAGCTTGCAGCCGCGGACCGGCGGGGACAGACCCCTGTGACGCATACGCCAACCGCGACTTCTACTCACTCCCCCATCAACTTCCTGCCCGCCTCCCGATACGGCGCCGCTTTCGGCACATTGGTCCACTGCGGCCGGGCCGGATCGTTGGCGATGTCCTGCAGCCCCAGCGCGACCATGCGGGTGATGCGCGCCATGTTGTCGTAATCGAGCTTGCTCCAGTCGTCGTCCTTGCCGTGGTAGTCGGGGAAGCCGAAGGCGACGGCCAGCGTGTGGGCCGGCACGCCGACGTCGGCCAGCGCCTGGTTGTCGCTGCGGGCGAAGTAGCGGTCGCTGTTGGCGGCGTGCTTCCACAGCCGCACGCCGGAGCGCTCGCCGGCCTTCTTCAGGTAGTCCGGGACCGTCGAATAATCGAAGCCGGTCAGCGTGGCCGTGCCCACCTGGGCGCCTTCGCTGTCGTCGGTGCGGCCGATCTGTTCCAGGTTCAGGTGCGCCACCGTGTCCTTCAGCGGGAACACTGGATGGCGGCCGTAGTAGCGCGAGCCCAGCAGGCCCAGTTCCTCGCCGAACAGCGCCATGAAGACGATGCTGCGGCGCGGGCGGGCCTTGTCCGCGGCGAGCGCGGCGGCGATGTCGATGACGGCCACGGTGCCGCTGCCGTCGTCGTTGGCGCCGTTGTGGATTTCACCGTTGCGGATGCCCAGGTGGTCGTAGTGCGCCGTCAGCATCACGTAGGTATTCTTCAACGCCGGATCGGCGCCGCGCAGCACGCCGATGACGTTGCGCAGCTTCGCCGCACGCAGCTGCGGCACGCCGATGGTGGCGGCGACCGTGGTCCCGGCACTTTCCAGCGCGGCCGCGGCGGCCGCATCGTGCAGCACCACGACCGGCGCGGCGCCGGCCGGCGCCACCTGCTCCGGGTCGATCAGCCAGCCCTCGCCGCGGTTGCGGTGCTGGCCCCGCGTATCGACCAGCACCACCAGGGCCGGCCGCGCCTTCAGCGCGTCGCGCAGCACGTCGGCGGCGTCGGGCACCGCCGCGGCCGGCACCACGAGGACCTTGCCGTCCACCTGCGGCCCTGCCGCCAGG
Source organism: Pseudoduganella umbonata (assembly GCF_014192225.1). GTDB lineage: Bacteria > Pseudomonadota > Gammaproteobacteria > Burkholderiales > Burkholderiaceae_D > Rugamonas > Rugamonas umbonata. The sequence goes on from NZ_JACHXS010000003.1 coordinate 746,527, forward strand.
GCCTCCTGCCACGTCATCCGCACGACACCCGTCGCGCCCAGCGTCACCGGCTGCACGAAGTTGGCGGTGGCTGCCGAATGCGGCACGGCGATCGTCTTGCCGCCGGCCTGCACGGTGAGCGTGAAATCCCCGGCATTGCGCTGCGCATGCTGCCAGTTCGCCGTCTGGAAGTAGCCGTCGTCGCCGGCCGCCTCCAGGCCGGCGCGGCGGAATTGCGCGGCGATGTATTCGGCCGCCAGGTCCAGTCCGCGCGACGGCGTGCCGCGTCCTTCCAGCAGGTCGGACGAAAGGAACGACAGGTGGCCGCGCAGCGAATCGGCCGAGATGCGGTCGGCGGCGGAGCTGGCGGGGACCTGGGCACCGGCGCCGGGGGCGCCCAGCGACAGGCTCGCTGCCAGGGTCAATGCGGAGAGGGAGAGACGCATGCAATCGCTTTCAGGATAAGCAGAAAATGCAATATTGCATGGGAGTTGTCGGCTGGTCAATCCTGCGCAGCGTGCGGGCGGGATTCGCTACCATGTTGCATCATGCACACATGTCGAGTAACGATTCTATAAATATAGTTGCTTCATGGAAATCCAAAGAGTATCGTCGCCTGGCCTCCTCTGATAATGGTTTCACGTGAATTCGACTCCCGCCCACCGCCGCATGCACCGTACGATGCACCGGGTTATCGCCGCTCTGGCGATGGCCACCATCGGCCTGCTGGTCTGGCACCACTACGGCATGGAACGCGTGATCGACCTGACGGCGCGGCCCGACGTCCGGCGCGACGTGATGGACGACCGGTGGATGGGCGGTACCAGCCGGGTGACGCTGGAGCGCCGTGGCCATGCAATGACGATGCGCTGCCAGCTGGCGCGCACGATCGACTGGCCGGCCTGCAAGTACCAGTTCGCCATTTCCGATACGGGAGCCGGCATCGACCTGTCGGAGTTCGAGAGCGTGACGTTCGACGTGTCGTATCGCGGACCGGGGCGCCGCTCGCTGCGCCTGATGGTGCTGAACTATGAACCGGACATGTCGACACTCGACAATCCGATGTCGCAGAAAGTCAACGAAGTCGAGTTCGAGGTGCCCGCGTCCGGCATCGTGCGCGTGCCGCTGAATGTGCTCCACACGGCGACCTGGTGGATCGACTACATGAAGGTGCCGCTCGACGGCACCGACATGCGGATCGATAACGTGACGCGCGTCGAACTGCTGACCGGCGCCACCAGCGCTGGAGGCGAACACGTGATCGAACTGCGCTCGCTGCAGTTCCATGGCAAATGGATCACCAGCGACGAAATGTATATGGGATTGATGGCGGCCTGGATCCTGTGCGCGGTCAGCTGGCCGGTACTGGCCGCGCTGCAGCTGCGCCGGGAACTGGGCGACAGCGGCCGGCGCCTGGCCCTGCTCGGCGAGATCAATGCCGCGCTGCAGCTGGAAGCGCGCGAGCTGGTCGAGCAGGCCAACACCGATCCGCTGACGGGGGCGCTGAACCGGCAGGGATTGCGCACGGCGCTGATGAGCACCGCGTCGCTGCTGGCGTCGCCGATGGCCGTCGTGTTTGCCGATATCGATCACTTCAAGCGCGTCAACGACGGTCACGGCCACGATACCGGCGATGCCGTGCTGCGCGCGTTCGCCGCGGCGATCCATGCCGAGATCCGCAGCAATGACAGGCTGGTGCGCTGGGGCGGCGAGGAATTCCTGATCGTCTGCCCCGCCACGGGTGCGGAACAGGCGCGGCAGCTGGCCGAGAAGCTGCGCGCCACCCTGCACAGAGCGGCGTGGCCGGCCGGCCTGAGCGTGACGGCGTCGTTCGGCATTGCCGCGCGCGCCCCGGACGAAGATATCGGCGCGGTGATCAAGCGTGCCGACGAAGCCCTCTACGCGGCGAAAGCGGCCGGCCGCGATTGTGTCGTGGTGGACGGGGCCACACCGGCGCCGGAAGCGTGGGCGCCCCAGCCGAGCGGCCGGCATTACGACTGACGGAAGCCCCCTGCCCTGGCGCAATCCGGGCGGAATGCGCGGGCGATGGCACTTGCATTTCCGCAACAACCAGAATTAATCTTAAGCAATCTTTTGGCATTTCCCGCGAAATCAGGGCTTACACTGGGTTCACCGGCGGCAACCGAACAGGCCGCACCGATCAACCGAGAGACCCCGATGCCTACGCTTACCCAATTCTTCGCCGACGTTAAACTGCCCGTGATCCCCGAAGTGGCGCATGCCCTGATCGCCACGCTCGATGACGAGGATGCTTCGTCGAAAAGCGTCGCCGCCATCATTGCCCGCGACCCCGCGCTGACGGCCAAGCTGATGCGCCTGGCGAACAGCGCCCGCTTCGGCTTCTCCCGCGGCGTCGCCTCGCTGGACGACGCGGTGGCACTGGCCGGCATGTCGCACATCCGCACGCTGGCGCTGGCCGCCTGCTTCGCCGAATCATTCCCGCAACTGCCGGGCCTGGACTCCGGCGAGTTCTGGAAAAGCAGCATGGCCTGCGCCGGCTATTCGAAATGGCTGGCGACGGGACTGGGCATCGACGGCGGCGAAGCGTGGCTGGCCGGCATGATGCTGCGGCTCGGCGAACTGCTGATCTACCAGGTCGCGCCCGCCCAGTTCGCGGAGATCGAGGAACAGCCGCATCTGCCGGGCGGCCGCTGGGAACGCGAGCAGCGCCTGCTGGGCTTCTCGGAAGGCCAGATCACGGCCGAACTGGGCCGCCGCTGGAACTTCCCCGCCAAGATCGTGCACGCCCTCGAGAGCTCGTCCGACCCGCTGGCCGCCCGCCCGTTCTGCCAGCTGGCCGGCGTGATCCACCTGGCCAGCCTGCTGGCCGACACGCCCAGCGACGACCCGGAAACCATCGGCACCCTGCCGGCCGACGTGGTCGACGCGCTGCAGTTGCGGCGCGAGTGGATGATGGCCAGGTTCCCGTCGCACGAATCGTTTTCGGCTGCGCCTTGAGGTAACCCTTGCGCGTCGTTCGCTCAAACGACAGCTGTTAGCTGCGGAACACCGGTGTCAGACACCTTTTCTGGGGCCCCTTCCAGAAAAGGTGTCTGACACCGGTTCTCGTCCGCCGCGTGTGTCACCATGCGTCGCGTATACTCGCCCCTTTCCCTCGCGTGAGGTAGCGGGCTGGCAGTAAAAAAACGGAAGTCGCGGATAGCCGGGGAGCAGCAGGGGTCTGTCCCCGCCAGTCGGCGGCTCCAGCCCCGGTCGCAGGCGTCAATCCAGGGGACTGACCCCGGTTTTCGCATGCGCTACCTTGGCGCATGCAAACACCGGGGTCAGTCCCCTCGTTCCATGCTGGCGTCCAGGTTTGCGGCCAGCGACTGGCGGGGACAGACCCCAGTACTCATCCGCCAACCGCGACATCGTACATACCGTATACTCGCCCCTTTCCCCGCGAGTCCCCGATGCTGACCCCCGACCAGTTCTTCCCCTTCCTGCTTGCCGCGATCGTGCTGACGGCGTCGCCCGGCCCCGATAACCTGATGGTGCTCGGCATGGGCATGTCGAAGGGGCGCAGGCAGGGCATCGCGTTCGGCCTTGGCTGTGCGTTCGGATGTCTCAGCCATACGGTGCTGGCGGTGGTCGGTGTCAGCGCGCTGATCGCCGCGTCGCCGACCGCGTTCACGGTGCTGAAGGTGGCCGGCGGCCTGTACCTGGTCAAGCTGGGCTGGGGCGCGTGGCGCCATGCGGGCGCGGTGAACGTCGCCGCCGTCGGCGTGCCGGCCGACTCCGCGGCCCGGCTGTTCTGGAAAGGCTGCCTGGCCAACGCGATCAATCCGAAGGTGATCCTGTTCTTCCTGTCGTTCCTGCCGCAGTTCGTGGTGGCCTCGCGCGGCGATGCGCCGTGGCAGCTGGCGGCGCTGGGCGTCACGTTCACGCTGCAGGCCGCCGTGCTGTTCGGCCTGCTCGGCTGGTTCGCCGGCGCGATCGGCCAGTGGCTGAGCCGCAAACCGCGCGCCGGCGTCGTGCTCGACCGCGTGGCCGGCACCGTGTTCATCGCGCTGGGGCTGAAACTGATCGTCTCGCGGTAAGACTGCGCCAGGCGGGCGCGCCGGTACAGTATAGTGCCGCCATCCCCAGACAGGAGCCGCCATGGCCGAGCACAAGACTTCCCTCGATCCCGACGACTGGGCCGCGCTGCGCGCGCAGGGCCACCGCATGCTCGACGACATGTTCGACTATCTCGAACAGTTGCGCGAGCGCCCCGTGTGGCAGCCGGCGCCGGCCGAGGTGCGTGCCAGGTTCCAGGCGCCGCTGCCGCGCGCCGGCAGCGACATCGCCGGCCTGCACCGTGCCTTCATGGAAGACGTGCTGCCGTACGCGGTCGGCAACGCGCACCCCGGCTTCTTCGGCTGGGTGCATGGCGCCGGCACGCCGGTCGGCATGCTGGCCGAGATGCTGGCGGCGGGCCTGAACGCGAACGTCGGCGGCCGCGACCAGATCCCCGTCGAAGTGGAGCGCCAGGTCACCCGCTGGATGGCCGAACTGTTCCGCTTCCCGGCCGGCGCCGGTGGCATCTTCGTCACCGGCACGTCGATGGCGAACATGATCGCGGTGCTGGTCGCGCGCCGCCGCGTGCTGGGGCTCGAGGTCCGCGATGCCGGCCTGGCCAGGCTCGGGCACGGCCTGGTCGCATACACGTCCGCCGCGGCGCACGACTGCATTGCCCAGGCGATGGACCTGACCGGCATCGGCCGTGCCGCGCTGCGCCTGGTCCCGCTCGACGATGATTACCGGATGGACACCGTGGCGCTGGAACAGGCGATCGCCGCCGACCTGCGGGCCGGCCTGCGGCCCTTCTTCGTGGCCGCCACCGCCGGCACGGTGGACACCGCCGCCATCGACCCGCTGGCGCGCGTGGCGGCGATCGCGCAGGCCAACGGCCTGTGGTTCCATGTCGACGGCGCGTTCGGCGCCATGGCGATGCTGGCACCCGAACTGGCGCCGCTGCTGGACGGCATCGAACGGGCCGATTCGATCGCCTTCGACTTCCACAAGTGGGCGCAGGTGCCGTACGACGCCGGCTTCGTGCTGGTGCGCGACGGCGAACTGCATCGCCAGACCTTCGCCGCCGCTCCCCGCTACCTGAAGCGCGAGCCGCGCGGCATGGCCGGCGGCTCGCCGTGGCCGTGCGATTTCGGCCCCGACCTGTCCCGCTCGTTCCGCGCACTGAAGACATGGTTCACGCTGCAGGCCTACGGCGCCGACCGGATGGGCGCCGCGATCGCCGGCACCTGCGAACTGGCGCGCTACCTGGCCGGCGAAGTAGGCAGGCGCCCGGCCTTCGAGCTGCTCGCGCCGGTGGCGTTGAACATCGTGTGTTTCCGCTACAAGGTGGCCGGCCAGGATGTCGACGACTTCAATGCCGCGCTGGTGGCGGACCTGCAGGAGGCCGGCATCGCCGCGCCGTCGCTGACGACGCTGCGCGGCAAGGTGGCCATCCGCGTGGCGATCGTCAACCACCGCAGCGAGCGGCGCGATATCGATGCGCTGCTGACGGGACTGGAGGAGCTGGCGGCGCGCAGGTTGCGCGGTTAGCGGCGCGTGCGGGCGTTTTCCAGCATCCGGCGGAATGCCGTGAAGATCTTGCGCATGGCCGGCTTCTTGTACGGGTAGGTGGCTTCGTCGTCCATCGCGTGCACGATCATCGCGTTGTCCACTTCGAATACCAGCAGCCTGCCGTCCGGCGTTTCGGCGCAATCCATGCCCACGTACTGCAGGCCGATGCGGCGGTCGATCTCGGCCAGCGCGGCGCGGTGGCGTGCCGCGAACGTGGCATCGAACTGCGCCATCGCTTCCGCTTCCAGCGCGCGCTTGGCCGCGCTCTCGCCCATGCCGGCATTCAGGTAATGCACCATCCAGTGTTCGGAGCTGGCGAAGTGCGCCAGGTACGGCACGCCTTCGACCAGCACCACGCGGTACTTGCCGAACAGGCCGTTGGCGCCGCGGTAGTCGACGAAGCGCGACAGGTAGAAACTGTCGGCCGGTACCCGCTCCAGGTAGGCCGCCAGGCCGGCCGGCGTATCGATCTTGTCGAGGTCGTGGCCCGCGTGCGATCCCAGCGGGCGCACGATCAGGGGGAATACGCCGTCCGGCAGCACGTCGGTCAGTGTCTCCGGCGCGGCGGCGAGGGCCGCGACCCGCGCGCGCGCCAGCCGCACCGTCTGCGGCATTTCCACGCCGTCGATGCCGCTCAGCGCATTGCAGGCGCCGTCGCGCGACAGCACGGCGATCCGGTCCGGCCCGTTGATGACCGGCCGCGGCCAGCCGGCGATCCATTCGGACAGCCGGGCCAGCAGCGGCTGGTTGGCATCGTTCTCGCCCATGCAGACCATCATCACGTCGTGCTCGGGCACCACGTCGGGCCAGGGCGCATCGGCCGTCACGTACAGCATTTCCAGCGTCACGTCCGACTCTTCCAGCAGGAACTCGATCGGCGTATTCGCCATCAGGTCGCCCAGGCCCATGATCACCAGCAGGCGCAGCATCTCGCCCTGCCGCGCCGGCAGCGTGTAGTGCGGGCGGATGCGCACCGCCTCGGCCTGCACGTCCATCGCCACGTCGCGATCGCCCGTCAGCTGCAGCGTGATGGCGAAATCGAGGTAGGCATTGGCATCGAGCTGGTCGGATTCCGCACGCGCCAGCAGCGCCTGGGCCACCGGCGCCATGTCCACCTTGTTGAAGGCGCGGCGCATCAGCGGTGCCGTGCCCACCAGGGGTGCGAACGGCAGCGCGGCGGCGGCCACCTGCGGATCGGCTTCGCGCGCCACGTCCGGCACGAAGCGCTTCAGCAGCGCCAGCTTGCCGGCCAGGCGCGGCGCATCCCAGCGCGGCGCATAGTCGACCGGCGCGGCGCCGTCGAAGGCCCGCACCGCGTACGGGCGGTCCGACAGCACGATGTGCGCGTACAGCGCGAACGCTTCGGCGAAGTCGTCGAGCGGACTCTGCGCGCCGAACGGCGTCAGCCAGGCGGTGCCTTCGATGGCTTCGTAGGTGGCGGCGGGATCGGCGCCCGCGCGCCGCAACGCATCGTCGGCCGGCACGATGCCGCCCGCCTCGTCGACCCGCCAGGACAGCGGCAGGAACGAGTATTCGCCCTGTGCCTCGCCGGCCCACCAGTCGGGAATGAAGCGGCGGCCGGCGGCCAGCGCCTTGCCCGCCTCGTGCAGCAGCACCAGGCGCAGCGCATTGGCGCGGGTGTCGGCACCGGCTTCCTCCACGCGCACCTCGACCAGCGATGGGGACGCCGGGAACGCGGCGCTGGCGCGCGCGCTGGCCCAGCCGTTCGCGGTGACGTCCGCCAATTCGCCCGCATCGAGCAGCGTGGCGATACCGAGGAATTCACCGTCGGGCGTGAGCACGAGATCCGTCAGCGCCTCGCGCTCCAGCCCTTCCACGACATAAGCCCCCAGCCAGCTGGTGTGCAGCCGCGCCAGCACGGCCGGCGGCAGGCTGGCCAGCGCCCGATCGACATCCTCGTCGAAGCCGGCCGCGGTGGCGAAGGCGAGTCCGGCATGCGATGCGCGCAATGCGGCAACGAGGTGCTCCGGCGCGGGACCGTGGCGCCGCTCGGCCGGTTGCTGGATGGCGTCGTTCCAGAAGGCGATTTCCGGGCTGATGATCATGGTTGCGAGGACGGTGGTGGTGGAAGGTCCAGTATACGACGGATGATCGAGCGCTTGAGCGCAACTGGCCGCCGGGCCGCTCTACAATGGGAAAAACATCGAGGAGACCCATGAGATCCGCTGCCACGGCCCGTTCGCTCACGCTTGCCCCTGCCCTTGTCCTTGCCCCTGCCCTTGTTGTCGGCTGCTGCTTCGTCCAGCAGGCTGCCGCCGTCGAACTGCTGCCGCGCGCCGGCGCGACCGGCGTCAGTCCGGATACGCCGCTGCGCATCGTGTTCGACGCGCCCCCGGTGCCAGGCACGCGCGGGCAGATCCGCATCTACGATGCCGCCGACGACAGGCTGGTCGATACGCTCGACCTGTCGATCCCCGCCGGCCCGACGGCGCGGCGCACGGCACCGCGCGCGCCCTACCTCGCCCAGGCCTACCCGTACGGCGGACCGCGCCGCACCAATGCCGATACCAAGCCCGGTACGCCGACGCCCGGCGTCGACCCGGCACCGGTGAACCCGCCGGGCGACTACCAGCTGACGATCATCGGTGGCTTCACCGAAGGCTTCCACTTTTATCCGGTGATCGTGCGCGGCAACACGGCCTTGATCACGCCGCACCACAACCTGCTCGCCTACGGCAGGACGTACTATGTGCAGGTCGATCCGGGCGTGCTGGCGGGCGATGGTTTCCAGGGCATCACGGGCAAGCAATGGCGCTTCGCGACGAAGCGGCAAGGCCCGGCGAAAGATGCGGCGCTGGTCACCGTCAGCGCGGCCGGCGACGGCGATTTTTCAACCGTACAGGGCGCGCTGGACCACGTGCCCGACCGCCCCGACCGATCGGGAAAACGCACGACGATCTTCGTGAAGAATGGCGACTACGAGGAGATCGTCTACTTCCGTAACAAACGTGGCTTGAGCATCGTCGGCGAGGACCGCGACAAGGTGCGCATCCACTACGCGAACAACGAGGTATTCAATCCGCATCCGCTGAACGTGGCGACCAATGAACTGCCCGGCACGTTCCCTTCGCGCCGCGCCGCCTTCATGGCCGACAACGTGGAGGACGTCGCCCTTGTCAACCTGACGATCGAGACCACGGCGAAAGGCCAGGCCGAGGGACTGCTGCTGAACGGCGCGCGCAACATCGTCACGCACGTGACGGTGCGCGGCTCGGGCGACGCCCTGCAAACCAACGGCAGCGCGTACTACAGCGACTTCAGCCTGGTCGGCGACGGCGACACGATCCTCGGGCGCGGCCCGGCCTACTTCCGCGCCTGCGACATCGGCTCGAAGGGCGCATTCATGTGGATCAGGAATACCGCGGCCAATCACGGCAACGTGTTCGTCGGCTGCCGCTTCACGGCGATCGGCGGGCCGACCGAGATCGCCCGCCTGCCGGACAACAAGGGCAGGAATTATCCGTACGCCGAGGCGGTGCTGATCGATTCGACGCTGGACGGCATCAGCCCGGCCGGCTGGGCCGACGTGGGCGACGGCGCCACCCATGCGAAGTTCTGGGAGTTCAATTCGCGCGGAGTCGACGGCAAGCCGGTCGATGTCGGCGCCCGCCACCCGCGCTCGCGCCAGCTCGATGCCACGCGCGATGCCGCCGTGATCGCGCAGTACCGCGATCCGGCGTTCGTGCTGGGCGGCTGGAAGCCGGCGCTGGCGCCGCTCATCCTGGCACAGCCGAAGGCCGCCGCCAACGGTGGCGCCACACTGAGCGGTGGCACCACGCTGTCCGTGCGCGCCGCCGGGGTGCCGGAGCCGGCGTACCGGTGGTATCGGGACGGCAAGCCGCTTGCCGGAGCTTCCGGCGCGGTGATGCCGGTGCGGGAACCGGGCAGGTATACGGTCGAGGTGTCGAACGACAGCGGGAAGGTCGTCAGCGAAGCCGTGACCGTCGGCATCTGAAACAAGGTGGCGGCCGGCCGTCGCGGCCTGCCGCCACCGTTGCCGTCACCGATAGCGGTACAGCTTCACCTTCTGGATCGTGAATCCGTCGCCGGCCGGCAGCCGGATATGCCGCCCCTGGTGCGTTTCGTCGCCGTTCAGCCAGCGGCCTTCCTGCCAGCGGCCGTCGACGAAGCGCCCTTCCGTGACCTTCTCGAACCCCACGCCGGTCTGCGGGCCGGCCGGATCCTTGAACACGACCGTGATGCCCTTGCCGGCGACGATGAATTCGTCGTCGCCGGTCTGGATCACGAGCCCGCCGCGCTCCTCGAACTCCGCGGTCTCGGTCTTGCCCCACTGGTTCGCGAAGCTGACGTCGAGGGTGTAGCCGCCCAGCCTTGTCTGCACATTGGCCGTGCTGACCACGCCGTCATACGACACGTCGGCCTTGAAGCCGCGCATGCGGTCGCGCCCCTGCGCCGCCAGGATCAGCGGCGCCAGCTGCCTCAGGATCGCATACGCCCCGGGCAGGTTGTCGACCTTCGGGTCGGCAACGGCATCGATGGCGAATGGCGAGTAGCCGATCGCATCGAGCTCGCCGATCATGTAGAGCGCGTAGGCGCCCTGCTCCGGCCGCCCGGCGCGGTTGGCTTCGGGAATGAACAGCGGATTGTCCGGCCGCCTGAACTGCTTCGCCCAGTGGATGAAGTTGGGCATGTAGGTATCGATGGCGAGAATGTCGATGGCGGGGCCGGCCGCCTTCCACACATCGAACAGGTGCGGCAGCGGTCCGGCGCTGGGGTATTCGCCGGGCTTGCGGCCGGGCCGGTTCAGCGCCACGTTGACGAACATCGGCAACGCGTATTCCGTCTTGCCGGCGGCGGCCAGGCCGTTCGCGAACGCGGCGTAATGCCAGGCCTGGAATACCTCCTGCGCTTCGACCGAGTCGCCGAAGACTTCGGTCCAGCTGCCGGCGGAACGGCTGCCGCGCGCTTCCCACAGGCTGCGCACGTAGGGATGCAGCGTGGCGCGGTGCGCCGCCAGGTACGACAGCAGCGTGGACGGCACCGGCTGGGCCAGCGCGGCATCGGCCAGCGGCCCGAAGTCGCGCACGTCCGGCAGCATGCCGATCTCGTTTTCCACCTGCACCATGAGGACGGTCCGCTGCGGGTCGGCCTGCTTCAGGTGCTTCATCAGCGCGGCGAACGCCTTGCGGTCGGCATCGAGCGTGTTGCCGGAAAACGGCGTCAGGATCTCCTGCGGTTCGCCGGCGCGGTTGCGCGTGCGCGGGAAACGCTGGTGGTCCTTCTTGACCCAGGCCGGCACGTAGGTCGACATCGAATTCTTCCAGGCGCCGAACCACAGCAGGACAAGCCGCGTGTCGTTCGCGCGGGCCTGCTTGAGCATGCCGTCGAGGATGGTGAAATCGAATTTACCTTCCACCTGCTCGACCTGGTCCCACTCGACGGGCGCGAGCAGCGTGTTCAGGCCCGTGGCCTTCAGGCGCGGCCACAGCTTCTCGAGGTAAGGCAGGCTGGAGGCGGAGGAGTTGTACAGTTCGCCGCCGAGGACGAGGTAAGGCTTGCCGTCGACGATCAGTTGGGATGTGGTGCCCTGCTTCTGCAGGGTGGGGATGGGACGGTCGGCGGCGGTGGCGCCCAGCCCGGAGAGGGCGAGCGCCACCGCCAGCACGACGGTCCTCGCGAGAGGAACCGTCATGCGCGCCTTAGAACTTCATGCGCAGGCCGAGGGCGAAGGTGCGGCCCGGGTCGTACTGCGACATCGTCGCGTTCCCGTACTGGAAGTAGCCGCTGCGCTTGGCCTTGTTCAGGTTGACGATGTCGAACGTCAGCATCGGCAGGCCTTCGCGGTCGAAGATCTGGTCCAGCTCGAAGCTCGACGAGAAATCCAGCTGCTTGTAGTCGCGGCCGAACAGCGCCGCCTTCGTGATGCCGCTCTGGTTGGCGTTGGCCACCTGGCTGCCCTGCGAGTACGTGTGCATGAAGCGCAGCATGTAGCCGTAGTTCTCGTAGTACACGCCGAAGTTGTTGGTCTTCTTCGGCACGCCCAGCGCGATGAAGCCGGAAGAACCTTCGCCGCTGGCCTTCTGGTTGATCAGCGTGAGCGTTTCGTTGATGCCGAAACCGCGCCACGGCAGGATCTTGTCGAGCGGCTGCACCCAGCCGATTTCCAGGCCGCGGATGCGCAGGATGCCGTCGGCGTTACGAGGGCGGGTCATCACCACGGTGGCGTTGTTCGGGCCGCCGCGCGAATCGATCGCCAGCTGCTGCGCCGGGATCAGCGTGTTGTAGTTGATGCCGTACTGGGCCAGGTTGGAGAACGGCATCGAGATGTTCTCGTTCACCGTGAAGCCGTTCAGCCGCTTCTGGAACGCCGTCACCGACAGGTAGCCTTCGCGGCCCGTGTACCAGTCCACGCCCAGGTCGATGTTATCCGACAGGTACGGGTTCAGGCCTGGATTGCCGATCGTGCCCACGTCCGCCGACACCGACGAGAAGTTGATGCCGGGGCGCAGGTCGTTCGGGTTCACGCGGGTCATGCTGCGCGAGGCGGCGGCGCGGAACACCACGTCCTTGGTCAGGTCCAGCGCGATGGTACCGGAAGGCAGCGTGTTGCTGTATTCCGTGTTCTGGTACACCCACTGGCTGATGTTCGGGTACTTGCTGCCGTTCAGCGTCAGGTTGGCGTTGCGCGGATCGGACGTCGAGTTCAGCGAGCCCACCTGCTGCTCGGTGCGCACGTAGCGCACGCCGGCATTCCAGCGCAGGTTGTAGCCGGCCGGCTGCAGTTCGCCGTTCGCTTCCACGTAGATCGCCTTCGACTTCTCGCGGATGTAGCCGGCGCTGGCGCCGGTCGACGACGCGCCCGAATCCGGCGCCGTGCTGTTGTAGAACTCGTAGTTCGAGTCGTTGCGGAAGCGGTCCCAGTCCAGTGCCAGGTGGCCGTACGGGCCCGGCATCAGGTAGTTCTGCACCGCGGCGTTCGGGATCAGCGAACCGCCGTAGGTCAGTGCCGCGTTCTGGCCGGCCGTGTAGCCGGTGCCGTAGCCTGGATACAGGCCGGCAGCCGATGCGCCCGGCGTGGAGGCGCCGTCGCATGGCGGCGCGCCGTTCGGTCCCTGCAGGAATACGCTCGGGTTGTTGCCGCAGACGGCAGCCTGCCATGCGGCCGAGTTGTCCTGCGCGCGGATGGTGCGGTTGATGTCGTCCCAGGCGAAGCCGGTGCGGATCGTCAGCTTCTTGTCGCCCCACGCCATGTTGGTGTGGAAGCCCTTGGTCTCCGTTTCGCGCAGTTCGTTCTGGATGTTGACGCGGCCGCCCACCCACTGGTAGCTGGCCGGGTTGTTCAGGTCCAGGTTCGACACGATCGACGGCACGCCGCCGTTGTTTTCATACGTGATCGTGTTGCCGCTGTTCGGCGCCGTGATCGGCATGATGGTCGGCGCTTCGTGCGTGAAGCGGCTGCGGTTCCAGTTGCCGGACGCGTCGAACGTCAGCTTCGGCGTGATCTTCCATTCCACGCCCGGGTTGATGCCCAGCAGGTCGACCTTGTCGCGGCGCGGGCCGAATTCGATGAAGTTCAGCGCGTTGGCGAAGGTGCCCTTGGTGACCACGCAGCCGTCGGCGCAGTCGCTGCGGTCGACCGCCATGTTCAGCGGGATCGACCCATTGTTGCGCACCGCCCACGTGTAGGCATTGCGCTGCATGTCGTCGTCCTTCTTGCTGTACATCGTGTCCAGGTAGAAGTGCAGGTCTTCGGTCGGACGGTATTCGCCGGCCAGCACCACCGAGATCTTGTCGCGGGTGCCGTAGTACTCCATCGTGCGGCCCAGGCGCGGCACGATCGCGTTGTCGATCTGGTCGATCGACAGGCCCGGATTGTTCGCCAGCAGGAATGCCTGGTTAATGGCGGTGCCCGCCACCAGCCCGTTGCCGGCGTTGGCCGGCACGACGGCCGGAATGGTCCAGTTGCCGCCGCCGGTCGCGTTGCGGGTCGGCGAGTTGCTTTGCGCCGCGGTCAGGTTCGGGTTTGTCCAGCCGACCGTCTCGAAGCCGCTGGTGCGGTTCTGCTGGCGCGAGAACGACACGCCGCCCAGCAGGCCGAACTTGCCGCCCCACGTGTTCGACGCGATCACATTGCCGCGGAAGCCGGCCTTGTCGGCGATCTGCTGCTTGGTGCCCGTCAGGCCCATCGACAGCTGCCGGCCTTCCTTGTCGAACGGACGCGCGCTGCGCAGGTTGACGACGCCGGCGGCGCCGCCCTCGATCTGGCCGGCCGTCGGGCTCTTGCTGACGGTCAGCTTGGTGAACAGGTCGGTCGGCAGCAGGTCCAGGTCGACTTCGCGGTTCGTGTTGGCGCCGTCGATCGGGCCGGACGAGGCCACGGCGATCGGCGAGTTGTTCAGCAGGATCTTCGTAAACGAGGAACCCAGGCCGCGGATCTGGATCGTCATGCCCTCGCCCGTCACGTCGCGCGCCACTTGCACGCCGGGTACGCGGCTCAGCGATTCGGCCAGGTTCTTGTCGGGGAATTTGCCGAGGTCCTCGGCGTTGATCGAATCCTGGAAGCCGACGGATTCCTTCTTGTCGCGCGCGGAAGACAGCAGGCTGTTGCGGTAGCCCGTGACCTGCACGGTCTGCATCGGCGCCTCGGCGGCGGTAGCGGTATTCGGGGCGGTAGGTGCGGTAGTAGCGGTGGTGTCCTGGGCGTAAGCCTGGGCGATCATGCTTGCCATCACGGTCAAGCCGAGCGCGACACGCCGGCCGGCGGTCGTTCGATGATTCATGGTCTGTCTCCTGTTTTTATCAGCACTGCCGTGCTATCTGTTGCCTTTTGGTAGCACAGCGGAACCGAGTTTAGGAGTCGCACGAAACAAAGTCAACATTTTTTAACATCGTTTGTTAAGCGCTACCATTTGCGCAACACCTCGTCCCCGCTGAGCAATTTCCCCTATGACAGAGCATGATTCCGGTGGTCAGGCCGGTGTGATATGCGCAACCATTTGGTAGCGCATATCAATTGTAAAAGCGTCATCTACGGTTACCTGACATCAAAATTCTAAAAATAGGGACGGACCCTGGTTTTTGAGGAAACACCTTCGGTAAAACAGGGACGGACCCTGGTTTACGGGAAACCGCTGGCGGGAGGCGCAAAAAAAGGCAATGGGATGGACGCCCCCTCCGAAACGGCATCGATGTGCCAAAGTGGAAGTGTCAACAAGCCACGATATCGAGGGAGGCGTCATCAT
>NZ_JACHXS010000004.1:0-361938 GCF_014192225.1 Pseudoduganella umbonata
CCCATACAAAGTCCGAATGTACGCTTGCAGACTTACCTATTTGCCTTTAACGACTGATGTGCTTGCAAATCGGGGGCGTCCATGTACGCTGTCACGTCCTGTCGCATTGACGACGAGGGCGACCGTTCGGGCAAGCCGTGGTCGAGCCAGCGCTGCAGGCGCGTGATCTTCGAATCCCACCGCTTCCGTCCATAATGCCATCCTCCGCGAAAGATGACGCATGCGCCGCGCGCCCCCGGCGCGCGAGGCTGGCGCTAAAGCGCCAGCAGATGGGCGATTCGGAGAGCCCCCGCGCCTGCAGGCGCGTGGTCTTCGAATCCCACCGTCTCCGTCCGAACAAACAAAAAAGGCCTCCCGCAGGGGAGGCCTTCTTTGTTTGTTCTGGCGGAGACGGGACTGGCGCGAAGCGCCAGGAGAATGGGCGATTCGGAGAGCCCAGGCCCGGCAGGGCCCGGTCTTCGAATCCCACCGTCTACCGTCCGAACAAAGCAAAACGGCCTCCCGCAGGGGAGGCCGTTTTACTTTGTTCTGGCGGAGACGGTGTCCTTCGAACCTCCTATGAAAAATCGTGGGCTTGCTGTCCTACCCACCTTCCTACCCACCTACACGTCTAGGATTATTTTGACGCTCCCTGCACTACTTTGGACTCTGCTTGCGTGTCCACATGATCAAAAGGAAAAAGCGGGCTGTACGAAAACAGAAGAGCACACCACCAATGTCAGAGCCAGTGGCAGTGGCAGTTGTATGGTATTCCATAGCCTAACTCTCGATAAAACATGTTATCAAGAGTAAAGTCTCCAGCTCGACCGGAGAACGCGACATGGGCAAGCGGCAGCGGAAGCACACTTCTTGTACGTGCTGCGCCTGGAAGGCGATAAGTATTACGTTGGCCAGTCGAGAAACCTAACTGATCGCCTTCAGAAGCACTTCGAGGGACGAGGCTCTTCATGGACGCGGCTGCATAGACCGTTGGAAGTTGTCAGCACGGTCGAGTTGGGTACGACAAGCTGGATCACGGCGAACAGAGCCAAGACTTACCTGACGCTCGACCTCATGAAAATATACGGTACGGATAATGTTCGTGGTGGCGCGTACACTGCTTGCATCCTGCCCTCCGCGTCCATTACGTGTTCCTATGAATGAATCCATAACGACATCCGGCACCGTTCTCACGACATTGCAGTTTCACCAGCTGGCCGACGTGCCGCCGGCGATCGCCTGGTTCGCTAACCTGGATAATCCGCAGACCCGTCGCGCGTACGAGGCCGATCTTCGCGAATTCATGGCGTTTACAGGCGTCGCCGCGCCGGCGCAACTGCGCGACGTAACACGTGGCCACGTGCTGGCGTGGCGTCGCGATCTCGAGCGCCGAGCCCTGGCCGGATCCACCATCCGTCGCAAACTTGCCGCCCTGTCATCGCTGTTCGACTCCCTGTGTGAGGCGCAGGCGGTTGTCGGCAACCCCGTCGACGGCGTGCGGCGCCCGCGGGCTACAACGACCGAAGGAGTGACGCCGGCGCTCGGCGATGACCAGGCACGCGCGCTGCTGGAGGCAGGCGATCCGAGCACACTGGCAGGTCTGCGTGATCGCGCGATCTTGGCCACCCTCCTCTATCACGGGCTGCGCCGCGCCGAACTGTGTGCGCTGCGTGTGGCCGACCTGCAGCGGCGCCGCGGCGTCGACAACCTGCAGGTGCACGGCAAAGGCGACAAGCTGCGCTACGTGCCGCTGCATCCTGAGGCGGCGGCCGCGATCGCCGCTTACCTGCGCATGGCCGGCCATGGTGGCGACCGGCAGGGGGCGCTGTTCAGGCCCACCAGTAACAACACTCGCGGGAGGACCCAGGGCATAACCCCGGATGGTGTGTACCGGCTATTGCGCCGCTACCTTTCCGTGTTAAACATTACGGACGACAACCTCGGTCCCCACGCGCTGCGCGCGACCGCCGCCACCAATGCGCTGGAAAATGGCGCCGATATCGCCCAGGTGCAGGCCTGGCTGGGGCACGCCAGCATTGCCACCACGCGCGTATACGACCGCCGACAAATGCGCCGTGCCGACAGTCCCACCTTCAGCGTGAATTTCGCGCCTGCTGTCAACGCAGCACGCAGTTAGTCGCGCAGCAGCAACCACCGATTGAACCAGTGCCATTCGATCGTGCCGTAGCGCGATGCTGGAAATTCCCGGAACCACACGGGCAACGTGAACACCCTGGTATGTGTGCCGTGGCCAGTCGGCTGGCACTGGTTCCACAGGCACCGCAGGTATTCGTCTTGCGATCGATCAGCGCAACGCCGGGCAGATCGGCTGCTTGTTTCTTCAAGAGTGACAACACGTGCGCTAGCAACCAGTTCGGCGCAGATATTGTCCAATGCATGCGAATCGTTGGAGGTCAGGTGCAGGACGTATGGCGCCACGGCGCCATATCGGCTTTACGTCGGCTCCTAGACGCACCACACCGATGTGGAAGCTGCGGTCATCTGTACGGCACGATGCCACCGGCCTCGTGACCATATAAGCGACTGCTCGGCAAAATGGCACGCATCGCAGGGACGCGTACACACTCAGCCAGTGAGGGCTTTTGTCGGTGTTTGACGCAGCCCTTCGAATGAAAATACAGACAAATTAACCTCCACTGTCAAGATTCTGCGGACAAATTTACCCTTGCGTTACAGACAAACTTGTCTTCCCCCACGCAAATGTGTGTCGTGATGCCTACGGCAATCCAACAAACAACTTGCAGAAAGTTCGGTACCATACTAATATCGTTCGGCACCGAACAAAAGGGGGTATTTTGGATCATTTGAAGGGAAACGCCGTAGCGGAATGGGTCAAGCGTTATCACGCCGCCAGCCGCGCCACGATGGACACTTGCTTGCGTCCGTATGGATTGGGCTCGACGCAATGGTATGTACTTTGGAAGCTAGCCAATAACGGACCCACGGTACAGCGGGATTTTCTAGATCTATTGCAAGTGGAAAAGGCGACCTTGAGCCAAGTCATTGGTGCATTAGTTCAGAAAGGCTTCGTCGAGCAGACGCCGGCGAGCGAGGACCAGCGTCAACGAATGCTGACCATTACCCCGGCGGGACATCGTCTTTGGAAAGAACTGCCCGATCCGATAGAACTGATCCTGAAGCACTCCTTCGACGGCGTTGGTGAGGCCGACATGGCCACCGTTGTTCGGGTACTGCAGGGCGCCACCAAACGTTTGACGTATCGACTAACTCAAGGGAGCAAATAATGACCGTTCTGATCACCGGAGGCACAGGCTTGGTAGGCCAACGCCTGCTAAGGCGTCTTATCAAGAACGGAATTGCCTGCCAGGGCCTCGTCCGTCGCAGCAATGAGCTTCCTCTTGGAACATCAGAGATTGTGGGCGACATTCTCGATCCTGCCTCGCTGAGCCATGCAGTAACAGGCGTTTCCGCGATTATTCACTTGGCCGCAGTGTTTCGCACTCCAGATGAGGAACTGATCTGGAAAGTTAATTTGGAAGGCACGCGTAACCTGATCAATGCCGCAAAAGCCTATGCGCCTGAGGCCCGCTTCATTATGGCCAGTACTTCCAACGTCTACGAGATAGATGCTACGCGTCCCGGCCGCGAGGATGACTGCGTCGAGCCGACCCTAGCTTATCCTGCAAGCAAGCTGGCTGCTGAGAATGCACTGCGCGCGAGTGGATTGAACTGGTCAATCCAACGATATGGCTTCATCTATGGAGACAGCGATGGGCATATTGAAGCGATACACAAGCACCTTCAACACGCAAAATGGCATCCCGCGCATAAGATGAGCATGATTCACCACCGTGACATCGCTAACGCTATGACCATTGCCCTAGCCGGAGCGATGGACGGCCATATTGTGAATATTGTAGATGAAGCCCCCACTTCGATCTACGAACTGTTGAAGCTCGTCGGCTTGGAGTTAGAACCATCTTCGGAGCCGCTTGTGCATCCGTGGCACCTGCATGTCGACGGCTCGCTTGCGCGTCGCCTTGGTTTTATTCCGACTGTTGCGACTGTCCATCAAGCCTACAGGGAAGGTATCCTCTAACAGTCAATGGGACGCGAACGCAGCGCGACGCCGAGCGATGAAGCTTTGGGATCTCATTAGTAGTGCCACGTCGGTCACTCCGGTTCCCCACTCAACTTGTTGAGTAAGATTGTCTCTTAAACGTGGTCAGATTCAGCTGCAAATTACTTGGTAGAGTGGGTAAGATTTCGCCGCAAATCAACAGTTGGGAAGTTGCCACAATTTGGCCTTTATGCATGCAATGCACCGCGGGGTTAAACCATCGCGGCTAGATCGCATGGGCATAAAAAACTCCTCGTCGGCGGGCCAGTATTCGCCGCAAGCCCGGCAACATTTTTCGTTACCGAGTTCGGTGACAAGGTGCAAGGTTGCGAAATTCCACATGAACTCAATGCTGACCATGACAACAATGTTCGGCAAGCGGATCCGATGCGCCAATCTTGACTTGTTTGCTCGCAACGATTTTCCCGGCCATGCCTGACCTCCCTATACAACCACCAACAGACTAGGCATTGATGGTGCTTGAAGTTTAGGGCTCGCTCGGCGCTAGGTCCATGCGGTTTTTTGGAATGTCGTCTTCAGCATTTGCGTACGATCATATACGCGGCTTATACCTCGCCTCTAGGACTCATCTTCATGTCAGGCCACACATCGGCCACTGCGTCGAGAAAGGCGCGGATCAGCGGGTCATTGCCACGGCCAGCGATGTGGGCAATATAGATTGGGAACCGAGCATGCGCGATCGGAGATATGGCCAGATCACCCTGTTGAAGTCCCTCGTCAGCATGCTCTGCTCGCATCAGCATCAACCCAACCCCCGATTGAGCTAAAGCACGCCCTAAGGCTGCATTATCAAAACGGACCACGGTATTTAGCTCTAACCCGCGTTCGTCGAATAATTGACGCAGCATTAGCGAATACGCCATGTTGTAGTCGGTTGGCGTCAGCCAAGGCAACGCCGCCAACTCGGCCCACGTTGCATTTTCGATCCGTTCCTTCCATGCCGATGGCCCGGCTACCTTGAACAGGATGGTCGTCATCTCGTAGTAGGTGAAACCGGTCCCGATGGGAAGTCCCAGCAGCATTCCCACGTCCAGCTCACCAGTGCTGAGGCCCTGCCGCACTCCCGTCGATGGCCTCGCACGCAATTCAACGTCTATCAATGGATTTCGTTCCCGCAGCACGCGGATGACATCGCCGATCCGACAGGAATTCGGTTCGCTACTGGAGCTGACGACTAGTTGGCCCTCTATCTTGCCGCGGATCTCGCGAGCAAACGAGGTGAAAACCGCCGCTTCATTGAGCAGCATTTTCGCTTTAATCAACAGCAACTGGCCGGCACGTGTCAATTCCAGGCCACGATTGGCGCGCACGAAAAGCTTGGTGTCCAGGAGTTCTTCCACGGCACGCACGTGTGCACTAGCTGCAGACACGCTGATATGAAGCCGCTCCGCAGCGCGGGTGAGGTGCTGCTCCTCCGCCACGGCAGCGAACGTGCGGAGTTGAACAAGATCGATTTGAATGGTGCTCTCCGGTATTCGACGATCTCTCGGGACCGATTCGAATCGTTCACAAAACTGGCAGTCCGGTTCCCGAAAATCCAAATAGACCAACGTGGTATTCAGGTCATAGACTGCCCAACATGACATCACCTCGAAGCAAGCGCGGACACAGCTGATATCGCGTCATGCCGAAAGTTCGTCTTCGATAAAAGAAGCTTTTCGTCACTGAACTACAGGGCCGCCAAAAGCGCTGCCTTGCGGAGCCTTGCAGCTTCGCGACGATTGTGCCACGCGCGCATCCCTTAACACAAGCAGTCGAATCCTTGCCAGTCACAGGAGGTATCCATACGTCCGTAATCAGCTGATATCACTTCGTAGCATCTAAAAAAGTCGCGGATGCGACTACTAAAAAACGGAGACATGAAATGATCTGCACCAAAAAAATCCTGCTGCCGCTCTCTATGTTAAGCCTGTTCGGACCGGTACAGGCTCAGACCTCGGTCGCTCTGTACGGCGTCATCGATCTTGGCATCGCCTATGCCAAGGGTTCTCGTAGCAACGCCGTTCAGGTCTTGCCTGGCGGCCTGCATACGCCCAGACTCGGCTTTCGCGCGACGGAGGGCCTGGGGAACGGCATGAGCGCCAGCCTTGTGCTGGAGGCCGGTTACGATCCTGACGACGGCATGGGAAAGGCCACCAACACCAACAATCAGCGGACCGGCAACACAGTTCCGGGAGGCTTGACCTTCAATCGCCGCGCGACCTTATCCTTGTCAGGCCCATGGGGCGAAGTCCGTGCCGGACGTGACTATGTTCCCCAATATATGAACTTTGCTATCGGCGACCCGCACGGCCTTGTTGGCTTTGGCATCGCCATGCCGCGCCGTGGCCTGATCACCGGCCCTGCCGCGATCAGGGCATCGAACAGCGTCAGTTATCATACTCCGCGCAGCCTGGGCGGTTTTGGCATCAACGCCATGCACTACCGGGGAGAAAATCCGGGTGGCACACCGACTTCCGACGATGGCAATGGCGCCGGTATCCGGCTGAGCTACGAGCAAGGCCCGTTCATCGGCGGGATTGCTACCGGCCGCACCAACTATGCCGCAGGGGATTCGATACAGCGCAACATTGCCGCCGCCTGGGACTTTGGCACCTTCAGGGTAATGGCGTTCATGAACAGCGACCGTGCCGGAACGCTGTCGGCAAGGGGCGGTGTCGCCGGAGTCCAGGTGCCGGTCGGCAGCGGTCAGTTCAGGTTTGCATATTCGTACCATCGCACTGACGCACCGGGCAATCCCGAAGGACGAAAACTCGCCCTGGGCTATGTCTACAACCTGTCAAAACAGACGGCCTTGTACACCACGGTGGCACGCATCAGTAACAGCGGCGGCGCGGCGCACGCCCTCGTCGACGATACAACCGGCGCCAATGAGTCTACCAGCGGCATCGTCATCGGCATGCGCAAACATTTCTAACCTTTTCGCTGTACCGGCCTGCCCGGTACTGCTAATCGCGGGGACTCCCTTCCCCGCCCGTACATCCGTCATGATGGCAAGCCTGACAGCCATCATCTGGCTTTCCCACGGCGCCGGCATCATCCTCCAGCGACGCCGGCCTACCTGATCCCGCACGTACGACGCTTCCCATCAGCCCCTTGTCCTGGAGATTTCTGATTTCTCCAATACGTGGCGAATCGATCTTTGGATGCCAAGCAAGCAGTGCGAACCGGCCCGCATGACACCTGCGAATTGCAGGGCGCTCCGATACGCGCGCGCACCACCGATGCACTGTTGCCATTTCCCTTGTTAACTCGTGTGGGGCATGGCATCCGTAGCGGACTACCGGGCGATTGAAAACGCATCGCAGGGACGCCGAACAGGATGACACGAAATGGCGAAGCGGGTCCCGACCCGGTGGCCGGAACCCGCCTGCAGCGCGCCTGGGACTATGCCCATCACGGGCGCTATGGACTTACTCTTCCTGGAATGCCAGTTCGCGCTTCGCCTTAATTGCAGGCAAGGCTACGATGATGACCAGCACAGCGGTAGCGCAAAGCAGGGCCAGCGACAGTGGCCTGGTCAGGAAAACACTGAAATCGCCACGCGACAGCAGCAGGGCACGCCGGAAGTTCTCTTCCATCATGGGACCAAGCACAAAGCCAAGCACCAGTGGCACGCCTTCACAGCCAAGCTTGATGAACAGGTAGCCGATCAACCCGAACGCGGCTGTCACGAAAATGTCGAAAGTGCTGTTGTTGACGGTATAAACACCGATACAGCAGAACACCAGAATAGCCGGGTACAGGAAACGGTAAGGCACGGTCAGCAGTTTCACCCAGATTCCGACCAACGGCAGATTGAGCACCACAAGCGCCAGGTTGCCAACCCACATCGACACAATCAGCCCCCAGAACAGCGATGGGTTAACCGTCATCACCTGCGGGCCAGGCTGGATGTTATGGATCGTCATGGCTCCGACCATCAAAGCCATCACCGCATTCGGCGGAATACCCAACGTCAACAATGGAATGAAGGACGTCTGCGCGGCAGCGTTGTTTGCAGCTTCCGGCGCGGCAACACCTTCGATGGCGCCTTGTCCGAGCTCTGCCTTGTGCTTGCTCACCTTTTTCTCGAGCGAATAGGCACCAAAAGCGGACAGGGCCGCGCCGCCACCGGGCAGGATGCCGAGCATCGAGCCGAGCACGGTGCCGCGCAGGATCGGGGCAATCATGCGCCTGAAATCCTCCTTCGTAGGAAACATGCTGGTCACCTTGTTCGTGAATATTTCACGTGGCCCCTTTTTCTCGAGATTGGTAACGACTTCGGCAAAGCCGAATACGCCCATCGCCACGGCGACGAAGCCAATCCCTTCCGTCAATTCAGGTATGCCGAACGTGTAGCGTGATACGCCGGTATTGACGTCCGTACCAACCAGGCCTCCCAGCAGGCCAAGGCAAATCATTCCGATTGCCTTGATCAGAGATCCGGACGCGAGCACCACCGCGCCGATCAGACCGAGCACCATCAGGGAGAAATACTCCGCCGGACCGAATTTGAACGCGACAGTCGCCAGAGGCACGGCGAATGCTGCCAGCAACAGGATGCCGACGGAACCAGCAAAGAACGAGCCCAGCGCAGCGGTGGTGAGTGCCACCCCGCCTCTTCCCCGCCGTGCCATCTGGTAGCCGTCGATACAGGTGACGACGGACGAAGTCTCACCAGGCAGATTGACCAGGATGGCTGTCGTCGAGCCGCCATACTGCGCGCCATAATATATGCCTGCAAGCATGATTAGACCACCCAGCGGAGGCAGGGCGTAGGTCGCAGGTAACAGCATGGCGATGGTTGCGACAGGGCCCAGGCCGGGCAGCACGCCGATTAGGGTGCCAATGGTGACGCCGATCAGGCAATACACCAGGTTCATCGGCACGTTGAAGGTCATGCCGAACAGGGTCAGGGTTTCCGGCGCCAATACCGCGCCAAAGCCCAGGCTGAGGTGGGAAAGCAGAAGTTCCATGTGGCCCTCCCCTTAATTACCAAGGAACGTTGGCCACATCTGGAACTGCAGTTCCAGGGCATAGACGAAAACGAACAGGCATAACGCGCTCAGTACCGCAGCATTGATGATCGTCGCGCGCCAGGTGAATTCGTCGCTCCCGTAACTGGAGATTCCGACAAGCAGTAGCAGACACGGCACGAGGCCGAGATGCTCCAGCAGCACGCCGAACAGTACGACCGGTCCGAGGATGAGCAAAAGCTTCGAAAAGGCGAACTTGTTGACTGCCTGGCGTGCCGCTTTCTTCGACAGGCTGCCGACCGAGACCTTGAGACCAACCAACACGAGGATTACGCCCAGTATCGTGGGAAAGTAGCCTGGTCCCATCTGGGCCGCCGATCCAAAATCGTATTCCGTGCCGACACTGGCAAAGAAGGCGCCGAATGCGACGAACATCACGCCCGCCCAAAAGTCCTGCTGATTTCTGATGTACATACCGCTTGTCTCCTTATCGTCTGTATATTTTTCCGCCGTGACGCAATCACGGCACTACTGCCAGCCTGGACGTGTCATGTCATCTTGGCTCCTCGGCACGGTAAAATTCGGGCCAGTAGCGCAGCACCAGCTCTTGTTTCGCGCCATAGGCATAACAGCTATCGATGCGCAGAGGGCGACCATCGGCATCAAGCGGTTCTGCCTTGCCTTTGCGCAGCATGCTCAGCGACTGAAAGGCAACAGTGGCCATGGGCATCAGAAGCTCCATCAAATGCGTGCAACTGGCAGCGCCGCCGAGTTTTGCGCGTACTGCCTTGCTCCATCCGCGGGTCATGCGCATTCCCTTGATCGACTGCAGCGCAAGGCCCCCCTCGGGGCATTGGCCGTAAGGCGCGGCATCGGTAAAGGTCTGCACGGCGCACACGGTCAGCTGCTCATCAAACACCAGCCGGACGCCCAGATCGTGAAGTGGCTCGCCGGCCGGGACCTGCCGGCTACCATAGGCAGAAGCGAAATCGCGGGGTTTGCGGTCGACCAGCCGGCTCTCGACTTCGTACAACCCGTCCGAGCGGCGGAAGCCTCGCATATCAATGCGGCGGAAATGCAACTCTTCCCTGCTGACATCCCCGCCGATCTGTGGCTGCGGGTGGAGGGATTCGTCGAAAGTCATGGACATGATGTGATCATCCAGCACGGCTTCAGCCGAAGCGCGGTGCGCGCTTGTCGAGAAAGGCTTCGACCGCTTCGCTGTGATCCGGTGTCTTGTGAGCGATGGCCTGGAACACTGCGGACAGCTCGAGCACGCTGTCCAGGCGGCCGTGAATCGCCTCGCGCATCAGGCGCTTGGTCAAGCGCACACCGTGGGAAGCATGCTGGGTAATGCGCCCGGCAAGTTCACGCGCTGCCTCCATCAGTTCCGCTCGCGGCACCACGCGCGAGACCAGGTTCCAGGCCAGCGCTTGTTGCGCGTCCAGCATATCGCCAGTAAATGCCATTTCCGCCGCGCGCGACATGCCGACGATGCGCGGCAACAGCCAGGCCCCGCCATCCCCGGGTATGATACCCAGCTTGATGAAACTCTCGGCGAACCTGGCGTTGTCAGCTGCGATACGGATATCACACATGCAGGCAAGGTCGAGGCCGGCGCCGATGGCATGACCGTTCACGGCAGCGATGACCGGTACTTCCAGGTTGAACAACGCCAGCGTCAACCGTTGAATGCCGCGGCGGTAATCATGGCGTATATCCATCTCGCTCACCTCCGCCGTGGCCTGCCGCTTCATCTCGCGGATGTCCCCTCCCGCGCAAAACGAAGGGCCGTTTCCGGTGAGGATGACACAACGCACGCCGCGATCGTCGTGAATGCGCTCGATGGCAGCGAGAAATT
The DNA here is from genome assembly GCF_014192225.1 of Pseudoduganella umbonata. Classification (GTDB taxonomy): domain Bacteria; phylum Pseudomonadota; class Gammaproteobacteria; order Burkholderiales; family Burkholderiaceae_D; genus Rugamonas; species Rugamonas umbonata. The sequence goes on from NZ_JACHXS010000004.1 coordinate 10,922, forward strand.
CCGGCACCGCACTGTTGCCGGTCAGCGGGTTACGCTGCTCGGGCTGGTTCATGGTCAGGATGACGAGCGGGCCGTCTTGTTCGTAGATCAGAAAATCGGACATGGTGTGCTTCCTGTCAGTCGTAAAATTGTATTGGGCGGGCAGCAGCGCGGTTAGTGCCGCGTGGTGAACGCGTCCAGCAATGTGCCAACGTCGTCCAGATCCTCCAGTCCCTGGGCGGCCTCCAGCATCCGATCGACATCGCATTCCGGCAGCCCGTCGCGCCACTTCGCGGCGAGGTCGTGCCAACTCACCTCGCCGCGCAGGCTGTGACCGCGCGGATGGTCGATCCGCATCGAGACCGTGGGGCGGCTACGTGTGGAGATGGCCACGGTTGCGCCGCGTCCGTTTGGCTGGTAGTGATCCAGATCTGCATCGCCGCGCAGTGTGACGAGGGGACGCAGCCGGATATAGGCCGGATCGGACAGCACTGCCGGAAATGGCGACTCGCGCAGTCCGAGCCCGCCGCGCACCAGGGCAGCGCTGAGCATGTCCTGCAGGCAGATATTGTGCATGGCACGGTTGTCCACCACTTTCATCGTATCGGTCGGCATGCCCACGTCCACCGACACGATCTCGCCGGTGTCGATAGCGTGCTTGGCGATCAGCGCCAGGGCCGCCTCGACCGCAGCGTGGATCGGGTAGCCGCAGTTGAGGAACTTGAAATTGGCCCCCATGATGGCGTAGCGATCGCCCAGGCCGCGTGTCGCCAGCACGCGCTGGCCGTCCTCACCCCAGGCATCGAGCACGCCATGCGGCGCGCCGATGATGTCTTCGTTGCCCTGCAGGCCGGCTGCTGCCATCAGCGCCGCCGTTACCCCGGCGGCAGCGAACTGCCCATTGCACAGCGACTTGCTGATATGGCGCTTCTCCGCGTACAAAGCACACAAAGCGTTGCTGCTGAAGCTGGACAGCGCCATGGCGTGGCATTGCCGCTCCGGGTCCAGCCCAAGCAGCCTGCCACCGGCCACCGCGCAGCCGATGGCGAACAGAAAGTCGGAATTCAGGCTGAAGCGGTTCTTGACGGAGAACAGGCCGCCACAAGCCTCGACGATGCGCACACCGACGTCATAGCCCAGCACTACCGCATTGAGCAGTTCTGCACCACTGGCGCGCTGGCGTTCAGCCAGTGCCAGGGCGGCATGCACGATGCTGGCGCCAGGATGGCCGCCGACCACATGCGCACCATCGACCTCCTCGCCGTGGCCAGCAGTACCGTTTGCCAGGGCAGCGCTGGCGGCCGGAACGCGCTGTCCGGTGGCCAGGATGCGCGCCTCTGGCAGACCGCCAGACTGCGCTGCGAAGCGCGCGGCAAGCGCACCTGCCAGGCTGCGCCGGGCGAAAAATGCGCAGGCGATCTCGTCGAAGATGACCTTCCTGGCGCGCTCTCTGACTTCGGCCGGAATTCCCGCGATCGACGTCGATGCTGCGTACTTCGCGATCGTTAGGCTGATGGTATCGCTCATGCTATGAATTCCTTCAGTGGATCTTGATGTTGGCGGACTTTATGACCGTTCCCAGGTTGGCGGACTCCGCCCTCATCATGGCCGCGAACTCATCCGGCGTTGAAATCAGCGCTTCCGCGCCCTGGCTTTCGAGGGTGCGCTGCACGCTCGGCGTCGTCAGTATTTTTTTCAGCTCGGCGGCAAGCTTGTCAACGATTGGCCTGGGCGTGCCTGCGGGCGCGTACAAGCCCCACCAGGCCTTCTCGTCGAAGGCCGGCAGTCCGGCCTCGGCGAAAGTCGGCACGCCGGGCAGGAGCGCGACCCGTTTCGGCCCTGTCACCGCGAGCGGCCTGAGCGCTCCCGAGGCAGCGTGCGGCGCGACGATCATCGGTGTGTTGTAGGAGATCTGGACATGCCCGGCGATGGCATCAACCAATGCCTGGCCGCCGCCCTTGTACGGCACGTGCTGGGTGCGCACTCCTGTCAGCAGGTCGAATACCGCGCCGTCGATGTGCGAACCGCCGCCGCTGCCGGAGGATCCGTAGTTCAGCTGGTTGGGGCGTGCCTTGGCATAGGCGATGAATTCCTTCAATGTCCTGGCCGGCACCGATGGGTGGACCGACATGACGTAGCGGCTGACGCCGAGTGTGCCGATTGGCGCAAAGTCCTTCAGGGGCTGGTACCTGACCCTCATCATCAAAGGCACCGCGATATGGGTATTGGTCGCCACCAGCAGCGTATAGCCATCCGGCACGGCCCTGGCCACCGCCTCGGCTGCGATGCTGGTGTTGGCCCCGCTGCGGTTCTCCACGATCACCGGCTGCCCCCAGCTCTCCTGGAACTTTTGTGCGATCAGCCTTGCCATATTGTTGGTGCTGCCACCAGGACCGACACCGACCAGTATCCTGATTGGCTGGCGTGGGTAAGCCTGCTGCGCGGCCACGTCGACAACAGTCAGCGTCATTAATGCAAGGGGAATTACGCGTACGACGGATGCAGGCAATTTGTACATGCTTGTCTCGCTCCAGGTTGTCAACTGTTCTTGATTCGCTGCCTGTCACGGCAGCGCTCAGCCATTCCCCACGATAGTTGCGGCACTTCCCGATATCGTGCTTACTCTGGCTGGATGCCCGCCGCGCGCGCCAGGCTCACCCATTTACTGGTTTCCGCGGCCATAAAATCCTTCAACTGCTCTGGCCCCATGTCCAGCGTAGTTGATCCGTGGCGTTTGAGCGCTGCGACCACATCGGGGTGTTTGCGCGCCTTTGCTACGGCGTCGGCAAGTCGTTGCACCACATCGCGTGGCATGCCGGCTGGCCCAACCAGTGCGTTCCACGAAGGAAAGTCAAAGCCCGGCAACGTTTCCGAGATGGCGGGCCACGAAGGCGTGGCCGGATTGCGGCGCAGTGACGTAACGCCAAGTGCGCGCATTTGCCCCCCCTGGACCTGCGACAGCGCATTGCCTGGATCGGTCAATGTCGCCTCGAGCACGCCTCCCATGACATCCGTGATACTGGCCGGCGTACCTCGATAAGGAACGTCCATGAGCTGGATGCCGGCGCGCTGGTTCAGCGTGGCGATCTGCAGCCGTACCGATGCTGTGGATGATCCGACCGACACCTTTCCAGGACGCTGCTTGGCGTATGCAATGAATTCGGCAAGCGTACGGGCTGGATGGCTTGCCTTGACGAGCAAGACATGATTGGTGAGGGTGACGCCGGCGATAGGGGTGAAGTCCCGCAGCGGGTCATATGGTAGATTCTTTACGAACGCCACATTCGCTGCCAGCGGCGAATTGGAACCGCACATGAGGGTCAAGCCGTCGGGCTTGGCGCGGAGCACGTCAAGCGTGCCGATGGTGCCGTTGCCGCCGGCCTTGTTATCGACGATAAAACTCTGGCCCAGGATCCCATACAACTGCTGTGTCAGCACGCGGGTGGCAAAGTCGTTCGACGACCCGGCAGGAAGAGGAACGATGACACGGACAGGACGCTTGGATTGTGCTTGCGCCACCGTCACACTGGTGGGCAGCAGCACTGCCAGCCCGAGCGTTTTGAGGAAGGTACGGGTTTTCATCGGCTTCTATCTCCATTGGTTTTTATCTTGCAGCGGCCGGGGACCGCTGTTTGAATCTTGTGCTCCATCATGCAACTCAAGACCGGGCCTAACCTGCAGCGTGGCATCCGCTGGATGCGGATCGCCAGTGAGGCTCGGGTATGTCTGCACGCTTGTCACGGTATTCACCACAATGTCGTTCGCGTATGTGAACATTCAATCCTATATGCGTCATAAGTCTACGCTATTTCGCTTTCGACATACTTTCTATTTTTGCGAATCGGGTTCCTGAAAATCGGAAGGATGGCACGTCGAAATTGCACTCCGCCACCGGCTATACTCGGCGAAAAACAGGAGATACTGCGTGCCCCCCTCGCCCCATACCGCAATGTCGACCTTCGCTCCGCTGCGCCGCTCCGCGTTTCGGATGTTATGGCTGGCCTGGCTCGGCGCGAACATGACGATGTGGATGAATGACGTCGCCGCCGCATGGTTGATGACTACGCTGACCGACAACGCCTTCATGGTCGCCATGGTGCAAACGGCTTCGACCTTGCCGGTGTTCCTGCTTGGCCTGCCGAGCGGCGCGCTGGCGGACATTGTCGACCGGCGCCGCTACTTCGCACTGACCCAGGTGTGGGTTTGCGTGGTCGCCGTATTGCTGGCAGTGCTGTCCTTCACAGGGGCTCTCTCCGCCTCCTTGCTGCTGGTACTCACATTTGCAAACGGCATCGGCATGGCGATGCGCTGGCCCGTATTTGCGGCCATCGTGCCGGATCTGGTTCCAGGCCACGAATTGCCGGCAGCGCTAGCGCTGAACGGCGTCGCGATGAACATGTCGCGCGTGATTGGCCCGGTCGCCGCTGGAGCGCTGATCGCAGGTGCCGGCAGCGGATATGTGTTCGCCCTGAACGCCGCCTTGGCGATGGTGTCGTTCACCCTGATCCTGCGTTGGCGTCCCGCTCCAAAAGTGAGCACCCTACCCAAGGAACGCTTTTTGGCCGCCATGCGCGTGGGGCTGCAGCATGTCGCGCGCTCGCCCCGGATGCGGATCCTGCTGATGCGAATATTTCTGTTTTTCTTTCAGGCGACTGCGCTGACTGCACTGCTGCCGCTGATCGCACGAGGGATCGATGGCGGAGGCCCCGGCATTTTCACCGCCCTGCTGGCGGCGATGGGAAGTGGGGCACTGCTGATGGCCCTTAACCTTGCCCGCGTGCGTCCCTACATCGGCCGCGATACCATCGTGTATTGGGGCATCGGCGTCCATGCGGTTGCCTCTGTCTCGGCCACACTGTCCACTTCATTGTGGCTGGCCCTGCCAGCGATGGCGGTGGCAGGCATGGCCTGGATCGCCGCGGCGAATTCGTTGACCGTGGCCGCACAGCTGGCCCTGCCCAACTGGGTGCGCGCGCGTGGCATGTCGATCTACCATATGGCCGTCATGTCCGGAGGCGCGGCCGGAGCAGCCCTCTGGGGCGCTGTCGCACAGGTCGCTTCAGTATCGACCAGCGTCATCGTCGCTTCGGCATTCGGCCCTTTGCTGCTGGTGTTGACCAGACGCCATGGCGCAGGCGGAGACAAGGATGTCGATCTGTCTCCAGCCGCGCCCATCGGTGGGGCCCTGCCTCCTGTATTCGACATCGCCCCGAATACCGGGCCGATCATGGTCACGATCGAATACAAGATCCCTCCTGCCAATCTGGAAACATTTACTGCCGTGATGCGCGAGACCCGAATGGCAAGGCTACGCCAAGGCGCCATGACGTGGGGACTATTACGCGACACCACCGAACCAGGACGCTACATCGAGTACTTCCTGGACGAAAACTGGGTGGAGCATCAGCGCCGACTGGAACGGCTCAATGCTTCAGACATGCATCTTCGGCAACGTCGACTGGACTGCCATGTTGGCGCTGAACCGCCCAGGATTAAGCGCTTTGTGAGTGAGCTGGCTTAGTTCACCCATTGATCGAGGAGCACTCGCAACCCTGCACGCAGGACTGGCCGCCGCAAGCCTTGTTCGAAGGCCGGGTGTAGCATGATTTTGGGAAGGCATGAAAGGAAGCGGGGCGGGAAAGCACACATGAACCGGGCTGCTGAAGCCGGCCCGGTTACTATCGATTCGCCAGGCCATTAGCACTGCCCTGATCGGGGAAACAGGATAAGAAAGATCAATCGTCGGCCATGGTACTGATGTCGATGACGAAGCGGTATCGGACATCCCCGGCCAGCAGACGTTCGAAAGCCTCATCGATGCGATCTGCGGCGATCACCTCGATTTCCGCGCCGATCTGATGCCTGGCACAGAAGTCCAGCATTTCCTGTGTTTCCCGCAGGCCGCCGCTTCGGGTACCGGCAATCGCGCGCCGATTGGCGAGCAGCGATGCGGCGGAAAAGTTCACGGGCTTCGACGGAACGCTCAGGTTGACGAACGTGCCGTCCAGTGCCAGCAAACCGAGATAGGCATCCATGTCGACGCTCGCGGGAACCGTGGAAATGACCAGGTCGAACGAACTGGCGAGCCGTGAAAAAGCAGCAGTATCCATTGCAACGCAAAACTCGTCTGCGCCCATACGGTGCGCATCTTCGCGCTTGGACTCGGACAGATCGAATACCGTTGTATGAGCGCCAAGCGCCTTCGATATCTGCACACCTACATGTCCCAGCCCGCCAAAGCCGACGATACCTACTCGCTTGCCCGGCCCTGCGTTCCAGTGCCGCAGCGGCGAATACAGCGTGATGCCAGCACACATCAGCGGCGCGGCGTTCTGGAGTGGAATGCTGTCCGGGATCCGCACCGCGAACGTTTCGTCGACGACGATTTTCTGGCTATAGCCTCCGTGTGTTGGCAGTCCATCCCGGCCGATCGAGTTATACGTCAATACCCGCTTGCTGCAATATTGTTCCAGCCCGGCCGAACAATTCGGGCATGAACGGCATGCATCAACCATATTGCCGACCCCGGCCCGGTCACCAACCCGGAATCTGGTGACGTTCGCCCCTACAGCGGTGACTACCCCGGCGATTTCATGCCCAGGTGTCAGGGGGTAAAGCGTGTTGCCCCCCTGCCGCGACATGCGTGCATGTTCGACGTCCGAATGGCAAATGCCAGCGTAGGCAATGTCGATCAAAACGTCGTGATCGCCTACCCTACGACGCCGAATCGTTGTCGACTGGAAAGAGCCACCGGGACTGCAAGTACAACGGGCGTTGACAGTAATCATGCGAACCTTTCCAGATGCGGTTACCCGCACTACATGGGCTTCAGACGAGAATGGATTTGTATTCCATGAACTCTTCGATGCCGAAACGCCCCCACTCGCGGCCGACACCTGAAAGCTTGAACCCGCCATGGGTGCCGCGCTTGTCCAGCGGCGCCCCGTTGATGCGCACACGCCCGACCCGCAGGCGTGCAGCGATACGCCGGGCATGTTCGACGTTGTTGGACCAGACACCACCTGCCAGTCCATAATCGGAGTCGTTGGCGATGCGGATCGCATCCTCCTCGTCATCGAAAGGAATGAGCACGACGACTGGCCCGAAGATCTCCTCGCGCGCAACCCGACTGTGATTATTCCCCGAAAAGATCGTCGGTCGCACGTACCAGCCACGAGGCAATCCCTCGGGCGCGTCCGCTCCGCCGGTCAGCATTGTCACACCCTCTTCCTGCGCCGAGCGGATGTATGCGCGAACCCGGTCACGTGCCGCGGAAGACGATACCGGACCGAGTGTAGTCGCCTCGTCCAGCGGGTCGCCGAGCACATAGCTCTGCGCCTTGCGCACTGCCAGATCCTCTGCTTCTTTCAAGCGTTGGCGTGGCACAAGCATGCGGGTCAGGCCGCCACACACCTGGCCTGTGTTGCGCAAGGCGTCGGCAATACCGTCGGCCACTGCGCGCTCGAAGTCCGAATCGGCCAGGATGATGTTTGGCGACTTGCCACCCAGCTCCAGGTGTACACGTTTGACGGATTGGGATGCCACTTCCATGACGCGGCGTCCCGCGCGAACCGAACCCGTGATCGACACCATGTCGACCAGTGGGTGCGACGCAATCGGCTCGCCGACTTCGGGGCCGGTGCCGCATACCAGATTGAACACTCCTGGCGGCAGGCCCGCCTGTTCGCACAGTTCGGCGAACAGGAATGCGGTCAGTGGCGCCAATTCCGATGGCTTGAGAACGACGGTGCATCCCGCTGCGATAGCCGCACCCGCCTTCGAGATGACGGACCGTAAAGGCGCATTCCAGGCCGTGATGCAGCCGACCACGCCGGACGGCTCACGGCACACCTGCGTATTGCCCACGGACTCCACCCATGTGATCTGTGCCAGGGACTCGGCGATGATGTCAAGCTCCTCCACGGCCGCCAGGGTCTGCGAGGTGCGCAGCGCCGTGATCGGGTAGCCGAGCTCGGCTACCAGGGTCTGCGTGATGTCGTTGGCGCGGGCTTCGGTCAACCGTGCCAGCCTGCCGAAGAGCGCAATGCGCTCTTCCACCGGGCTTTGCGACCATGCCGGAAACGCATGTGCCGCAGCTCGCACGGCGAGCTCGACGTCTTCCGCAGTCCCACGCGGCACGGTGGCAATCGCTTCTTCGGTCGCCGGGTTGATAATCGTCAGCGTTCCCCGGCCCGACGAAGAAATCCATTCGCCATTGATATAGATCTTCTTGAGTTCGATCATGTCTTACCAGGCCTCTTCCAGAATTTGTTGTAGTTCGGCAGCGCTCTGCACAGGCCGCGGATTGCCGCGCAAAAACCAGTCGCCCATCGCATGCGCGGCGATATCGGCCAGGCCTTCGCGCGGCACGTTCACGTCCCTCAGACGCCCTGGAATGCCAAGCTCGTCGAGAATCGACGTGACCTTGTCGATGATTGGTTCCACATCCGCCTGGGCACCGGTGCGCGGAGAATTCAGAGCGGCGGCAACGTCCGCCATGCCAGTTGCTGCAAACTCGGCGTTAAAGCGAAGCACGTGGGGCAACACGATGGCGTTGACCGTGCCGTTCTCGATATTGTGACGCGCACCGATCGCGTGACCGAGCACCGTGGTAATGCCGGCGGCCGTGTGATCCGTTCCTTGACCGCACAGGATGGCGGCAAGTACCAGTTGGCCGCGCGTGACCGCATCGTCGACGCGTGCTGCCCGAGGGAGATGCTGGCCAATCAGCCTCAGCGCCTGCATCAGCGCGCCCTGGGCCAGGGCGTCCTCCGAACGGGAAGTCAGTCCTTCGATCGCCATGGACAATGTGTTGATGCTGGCAGTTGCGACCAGGCTGCGCGGCGCCGACAGGATCATTTCGGGATCGATGAACACGGAATGCACACGCGTCTTGGGATCGAACATCGCCAACCGCTGGCCGCTGGCAGGATCGAACACCGCGCTACCTGCCTTTACCATGGCCGTGGTCGGCGTGGTCGGCACGATAAACTGCGGCAGTTTTGGCGACGACAGCTTCGGACTGCGCAAGCCGCCGTCGGCTCCGGTCACGGTACATAGCTCCGATACCGGTTTCCCCTCTGCCGCCAGAATGCTGGCCGCTCGGGCGGTGACGATCGCCGATCCACCACCGACGGCGATCACGGAATCGGCCTTCAGGCTGCGCAGCAGCCCTGCGGCGTCCTCGACCGAGGATACTGGACTGTGGCCCTGCACTTCCCCGAACACGCCGGCAAAGCGTTCCCCGAGCGCTACGCGGACCCGCTCGAACAGGGGTCCCGCGGCCAACCAGTCACCGCAAACGACGACAGCCCTTTGACTCTTGACCCGGTCAAGCTCGCGCCCCAGTTGCGAAAGGCTGTCGGCGCCATGGAACAGCCGCAGCGGCGGCGTGACGTGTTGGAAGTTTTGCAGCGTCATGTCAAGCCCCCATTCTGTAGTTCGGCACGGACCTGGGCGCTGATCGCCTTTTTGTCGACCTTGCCGGTGTCGTTTGTTGCCAGCGGTTCGCGCTGGATCCTCCAGCGACTGGGCACCGCGAACGATGCGATCCGGGCGCGCAACTGTTCCTGCAACTGTTGCGTAGTGAGGTCGGCGTCGGTCACCACGACCGCCATGACCTCTTCTCCCAGATCGCGATGCGGCACGCCGAACACGACGGTTTCCGTGACGCCGGGAATACCCAGCAGCGCACGTTCGATCGCCGCAGGCGCAATATTCTCGCCGCCACGGATAATCATGTCCTTGCAGCGTCCGGTGATCCAGAGATTGCCTTTATCGTCGAGCCGTCCCAGGTCGCCGGTGTGCAGCCAGCCCTGCTCATCGATCGGCGATTCGTCGAGCCCGAAGAAGCGGGACATTTGGGTAGGCGAGCGCAGCAGGATTTCCCCATCAGGGAGGCCTGGATGCGGGAGAAAGCGGATCTCCACGCACGGAAGCGGCTTGCCGGCCGATCCCAATTCCGCGATGTCTTCGGAGCCTGCGGCGGCCGTGGCTTGTCCGCCGTTCTCCGTCAGGCCGTAACCGGTCGGAATCCGCGGGCTGACGCTCGGCAGTTGAGTCCGGATGCGTTGCATCAGTTCCGCATGGACCGGCGCGCCACCAATGCTGATGGCCTTCAGGCTGCTCAGATCCCTCCGGGAAACGTCGGGATGATCGAGCAGCCGTGTCACCATGGTTGGCACGGCGTTCCAGCGCTGCACCTTGTTGCGTTCGATACAGGCGAGCACCTCGGCAGGGTCGTACCTGCCTTCGGAAAGCACCAGGGTGTCGCCCACCACAACTGCCCTCAGGAGCGTCTGCATGCTGCCCACATGGAACAGCGGGCCCGTGACCAGCGTCACGTCGCGCGCTGTCTCGTCGATTTGCTGCGGGAGCTTGCGCGTGATGTGCAAAGTCATCTGCAGGCGTGCCAGCAATGCGCGATGCGACAGCACCACCGCTTTCGGTTGGCCCGAGGTTCCTGAGGTGAAGATAATGAGGGCGGTTTCTTCCTCGGAGCGTTCCCCACCGGTATCGTCAGCCCCCTCTCCACCCAGCGCCTCGATCGCGCCAATGCCCCAGGGGCCACGAGCCGCGTCTGCCGGCACACGCCCGGCACAACGGTCATCCGCAAGCGTCATGGCTGGTTGCAGGGCTGCCAGAGCATTACCCACCTCCATTTCGCTCCACCAGGCGTTCGCCAGAACAGGCACGGCGCCGACGTGGAGACAGGCCCAGAAGTTGATGATCCACTCCGGACTGTTCCAGCCCAGGAGGAAAATGCGATCTCCGCGTTGGATGCCTTGGCTGGAAAGCTGGTGGCCCTTGGCAATTGCGCCTTGGCGAAGATCGGAGAACGTGACGATGCGTTCGCCCTGGATGATGTGAGGCCGGGCGTGCCAGCGGCTGGCAAAGTCGAGCAAACGCTCGGCCCTGCGTGGCCGCTCCGTGTACATCCGAAACGGAATCCCGCCGACTGTCTCGGTCGCGATCTCCTTGCCCCATGTCGTTTCTACTAATGACATTGATGTCTCCGTATTGGTGCATAAGGTGCGCATGCGTCGTGCTGGCTGCCGCAACGGGCCCAGAAGGCACACGCCATCTCTCTGCGTGTTCAGGTTGATTTGTAGCGATCCAGGATCGCGTTGTTCTGCCCGAGCGCCGGCGCAGGGCTCGCGGGACACCATTTGCCGTCGAACTTGATGGGTATCCGCACGCTGCGGATCGTGCCGACATTGCCTGGATACTGTACGTCTGCGATCGCTCCGGAGCCGCTGGCAGCTTCGTTCTCCAGTGCCTCGCCGAGAGTGCGTACCACGCCGCAGGGAATGCCCGCGTCATGCAGCCGTTTCACGATTTCCTCGGACGTAAATCCTGCGAATACGCCGCTGAGCAACGTATCGCACGCCTCCCGGTGCACGACTCTGGAGGCGGCTGTCATGAATCGAGGATCGTCCGCGAGTTCGGGACGGTCCATGGCATCGACAATCTTCTTCCAGGAGCCGTCGCTGAAGGTGGACAGCAGGACATTGCCGTCCGAAGTCGCGTACTGGCCATAAGGCACCACGCCCGGATGGCGCGACCCCATGCGCTTGGGCGTTTCGCCCGTCACGAAGTATCGGGTGGCGTTGTAAACCGACAGCGACAGCAGCGAGCTCATCATGCTGACCTCGACGAGTCCCCCTTTGCCCGTCCGCGACCGCCGCAGAAGCGCGGCGAGGATGCCGTGAACCGAGAACATGCCCGACGTCAGGTCAGCCACCGGAAGCCCCAATTTGCTGGGTGGGCTGTCGCCTTCGCCGTTCAGGCTCATCACGCCTGACTCCGCCTGCACGATCAGGTCGAAAGCGGCCCGGCGGCTCTCCGGCCCCGATCCGCCAAAGCCAGAAATCGAGCAATACACCAGGCGTGGATTGATCTCGGAAAGCGTTTCGTATCCGAATCCCAGGCGCTCGGCAACCCCGGTGCGGAAGTTCTGGATGAATACATCGCAGTCCGCGACCATGGCGTGCACAAGCCTTTTTCCTTCGTCGGACTTCAGATCGAGTTCCACCGATGCCTTGCTGCGATTGACAGTGGAGTGATAGAAGCTCACATCACCCTGCAGTGGAGCAATGTGACGGGTGTCATCACCGGATTCCGGCACCTCGACCTTGATGACCTCTGCCCCCATCTCCGCGAGCAGCAGCGTCGCATAGGGTCCGGAGAGATAGCGCGTCAGGTCGAGAATGCGCACCCCGTTGAGCGGGAGAGACGGGTCCGCCTGAGCTTGCCCCTGGTTGTCGGTTGCCAATTCAGCAGACGCCGGCGAACGAGGTTCCTCACCTTTCGCTATCGCGGTCGCGATATCACTGATTGTGGTCATGGTTATCACGGTCCTTGATTGGTTCGTGTGGAGTTCGCTTGGTCAAACAGCAGAACGCGTGGGCAGTGCGATCACGGCCGTCCCGGGCATCGCCTGCTGGCCGCGCTGGTTCGTTGCCCAGGTAGTCAGACGAACGATGTGGCGGCCCTGTTCATCGACCTCCTTGGCATCGACACGACCGCCCAGGGTTACAACATCTCCCAGATAGACGTGCGAACGGTATTGCCCCGTCAGCTCGAGCAGGCGGCCGGCGTCGCCCATCCAGTTGGTCAGCGAATGGATCTGCCAGCAGGTGCGCTGAATGCCCACGTCGTAGGCAATCTGCGCGCCCTGCAACTGGGCCGCATAATCGTTGTAGTGCACGGAGTAAACAGGTTCCAGCGCATGCGTCCGAGGATCGCGGAAAGCCCACTTGGGGTGCCTGTGGTAGCGTTTCAGGGATACCGCGTGTGCGGCAATGCGTGGAATCGGCGCCGCACCGGCCGCAATGAAAGCGATGAAATCGGTCAGGCCCAGCGGCCCCTTGGTAATGACGTCGATCTCATCACCGACCTGCACGTCGTCCCAGTAGCGCGGCTCGGCACCGCGCGGCTTTTCGGCGAGAACCCTTGCCTCGATCTCGGAAATTTCTTCATCCGTCCATGGATGAGGCACTTCGATCGCCCGGCTTTCCCGGCGCTTCTGCATTTCCCCGCGTTCGAAGCGCATGCGTGAGCAAATGAAGGTTGCCTTCAGGTCGCCCTCATCGTTGCGGTACTCCTGACGCAGGTAATCCTTGATGCGCCTTCCACCGAAATTGCTGTCGGCGATGGGGCCATCGAAGCCATCAAAGGTCACCTTGGCAGTGATCTTCTCGCCTACGCGAATCGGTTCGCCGAAGCTCATCTTGGTTTCCGCATGAAAACCGCCCAGCCCAGGCCAACCCACCTGCACCGAACCCAGGCAGGCAAAAATGAAGCTGGGTGGAGCAACCAGCGTGCCGAACGGCCCATCTTTCGCGTAGTCGGCGCTCGTCCACAACGGGTTGTCATCGCCGATGCCTTCGCAGAACCGCATGATCGCCAAGCGCGTTGCGTACTCGTTGTTCAGACAAGATTCCGTGCGCAGGTCGGTGCCAATGAGTGCGCGCATGTCATCGAGCATCTTATCGGTGAATTTTCCTAGAGCAAGCTCCTTATTGATCACTGCAGGCTGGTCCATTTTATCTCCTGTTCGTATATGCGTATACATGATCGTATAGACGATCTCACTTTAGCTTGGCGTTTTTTGGGTGTCAAGCTTTCTCGACCTGCAGGATTTGTGACGGCGTCACGTCTGGACAAAGATTTCCATTGACACGAACTACATACCGGCCTAACCTTTTATACGCATATACGTTCGATTGTTCTTATATACGAACAAATAAGTAACGATTCGGTGAGCTGGGAAGGAACCCCGGCTGGCTTACCGGACAAGCAGCAGCTGTTATTTCCCATCCCCTATCCAACACTTGTCATCAAAATGAGCCAATATCAGCCCCCCTTGAAAGACGTCAGTTTTTTGCTCAAACATGTGTTCGACTTCGATCGGCATGCGCAGCAGTGCGGCTTCGGCGTTGACAGCGACACAGCCCTTTTTATTGCTGAAGAAGCGGGAAAGTTTGCCAGCGAACGGATCGATTCGATCAACCGTTCCGCCGACACTGAAGGCGTGCGTCTGGAAGGGTCCACCGTGATCACGGCAACAGGTTTCAAGGAAACCTACCGAGCGTTTTCCGAAGGGGGATGGAATGGCTTGCGCTTCCCGGAAGAATATGGCGGGCAGGGCCTGAGCGCCGTCATCTCGACAGTGGTCGATGAAATGTGGCACGCCGCGAGTATCAGCTTCGCGCTGTGCCCGATGCTCACGAACGGCGCCGTGGAAGCGCTGCTCACTGCGGCAGACGACGACGTGAAATCGATGTTCCTGGAAAAACTGATTTGCGGCGAATGGACGGGCACGATGAACCTGACCGAACCTGGGGCAGGTTCGGATCTGGCGGCTATCCAGACCAAGGCGACGCGCCAGGCGGACGGAACTTATCGGATCAAGGGACAAAAGATTTTCATTACTTATGGCGATCACGATTTGACCGACAACGTGATCCATCTCGTACTGGCACGAACCAGCGATGCGCCGCCGGGAGTGAAAGGCATTTCCCTGTTCGTGGTGCCGAAATACCTGGTGAATCCAGATGGGTCGGTTGGAAACCGCAATGGCGTCCACTGCGCTTCGATCGAGCACAAGCTGGGCATCCACGCCAGCCCCACAGCAGTCATGCTCTTCGGCGAGGAAAAAGAAGCGGTCGGCTATCTGGTCGGTGAAGAGAACCGCGGCCTGGAATATATGTTTGTAATGATGAACGAAGCGCGATTTTCCGTAGGCCTGCAAGGCCTGTCGATTTCGGCGCGTGCCTATCAACATGCGCTGGCTTATTCACAGGAACGAATACAGGGCAAGGCCGTTGCCGACGATGGCAGCCACGGCAAGACGATCATTCGCCACCCGGACGTGCGCCGCCAGCTGCTGTCCATGAAAAGCAAAGTGGATGCAATGCGTGCCTTCGCGGTGTATCTGGCGGTTCAAAAGGACATCGCTCACTCCGATTCGATGACCGGCCATGCCAGGGAAAATGCGCAATGCCGAATGGAGTTTCTCATCCCAGTGTTCAAAGCCTGGCTTACCGAAAACGCGCAGCACGTTACGTATGACGCGCTTCAGATATTTGGTGGAATGGGCTTCATCGAGGAAACGGGCGCGGCTCAATATTATCGAGACGCGCGCATTCTTACGATCTACGAAGGAACCACCGCCATCCAGGCCAATGACCTGGTCGGCCGCAAGACCATCCGGGATGAAGGCCGGACGGCATTGATGCTGATCGAAAGCATGGAGCACAGCGCGTGCGAGTTGCGGGAAGAGAGCGATGCGTCTGGCCGTGCGCTGTCTTCACAGATGATCGAAGGCTGCGCCGCGTTACGCCGGGTTGGTGAATGGATTCTTGGAAAGCATGCTTCCGCGCCTCGCGAGGTATATGCCGGAGCCGTACCTTACGCCGAACTTTGGGGAACCGTTTTCGGGGGCTGGATGCACGTCCTGCGCCTCCAAGCTGTCCTCCGGACCGGAAATAGAAAGGAATCACTGCATGCCACGGCATTGGCGGCAGAGTTTTATAGCGAACATATTCTGGCGCGCACCTCCGCGCTGGTGTCGGCCATCATGCATGGAGGAGCCAGCTCGCTTGGTTTTCCCGAAACCGAGTGGCTCAACTGACAGGCACTGGCTTAATCGGAACCTGCTGCATTTTCGATAGATGGCATGAAAGGAATTGCGATGAACCAGTCGGAAAGGCCGACCAAGGACCAGATACGGGACTGGATGAGAAATCGTCATATTACCGGCGGTCCGGTGCCGGACCTCGAGCAGATCAAGCGGGAATTGTGGAGAAGTGATGTTGGCGGGCAGCAGCCCTATCGTCCGCCTCGCTTCAATCCCGTGTAGAGCTCCAGAAAGGCAGTAAACTAACCGATTTTTCTGTTCAGGGCCGGCCTGCCGTCACACGTTATCGACAAATCAGTGGGCAGGGGCAAGCCCGTTCAGTTTAAAGATGGCGATGGCTCGGAGGCCATGCGGCGGAGGAGAAATTTTGACCAGCCAACTCAAGGAGCGACATCCAGATGGCCGCCGCGGTCCGCTGCGGCCTGGAAATCGACGGCGCCCGCGGCAGCGTCGCCACGTGGACCCACATGGCGGCAAACGGAGCTGCCTCGGACACGATTGCGCGGGTTTTGGCTTCGCCCCGCAGGCGGCTTGGCGATCGGCCCTATTCCAGCGCCTCGCTTGGACAATAGGCGTCGCGAGAGCGAGCCTATCCTCGACACCGACGTAGGCCGCGTTGAAACGCGCCACCGTTGCGTCGCGCGAGCAATATTTGTGACCTGCCGCGCTTTGCCCAGGCGCAGCGGTGCGTTTTCGAGTTACGCTTGTCCTGAACATTGGCGGCAGGCGCGTCGACACCAACGCCTGGTCGCGGACTCGGTCCGCTTTTCAAAGCAAACTGTCGATCCGGGGTGACGCCATGGCATGGGCCGCAGAGAAAAACGTTTTCGCCGAAGGGCTCTCCGAGGAGGCCATTGAGCTTCTATCCATGCGTGAGGCCGTCTTTGACCGTTGGGAAGCCAGCGCGCGCGGCGAGATCGAGGGGGCGGCCGAGCTGCTCGCCCCCGCCCTCACGGACAATCTGCCAAGCCTCTACGACAATCTGGCCGAGGCCATCAGCCCCGGCATAGCCCGCCAGACCGCCACCGAAAACACGACCGCCGCCCAGTCTCACGGAAGCGAGCGTGCCCGCCTCACCCGCTTTGGCCCCGACGAGGTCTTGCGCGAATACCAGTTGTTTCGCGACGCCATTCGCGACGTCGCCCACGAGCGCGGAGCGCGGTGGTCCGCCGAGACCTGGGCGTCGATTGGGCGCTCGATCGAGATCGCGGCGCGCGAGTCGCTGCGGGAGTTTGCCGCGACGCATGAAGCGCTGCGCCGCCGCGTCGCCGCGACGCTGTCCCATGACATGCGCGCGCCGCTTTCGGTCATCGCCACGGGGCTGCAGCTCATCGCGCTGACCAACGACCTCGGCGCGGCCAAAGTCTTCGCGGAAAAAATCAAGCATCAAACCGAGCGGCTCGACGAGATGATTGGCGAGCTCCTTGACGCGCTGACCGCGATGCGGCAGGAGTCGCGCCCCTTGGCCCTCTCGCGCTTCGACATGCTCGATTTGGCGAGCGAAGTGGCGGACGAATTCAAGAAGGAAGGCTCCGGCGCCTTGGCCGTCTCGGGGGAGGTCGTCGAGGGCCATTGGTGCGCCCCCGCCATGCGCAGGGCCTTGGAGAACCTGGTCGCGAACGCCATCAACCACGGCGCGCCTGGCGGCGAGGTCGCGATCGCCGTCAAGCAGGAGCGCGGGCGCGTCTCCGTGTCGGTCCACAACTTTGGCCCGGCAATTCCCGTGGACCGCCGCGAGCGCATCTTCGGTTACCTCGCGCGCGACGTCGGCCTAGGCGTCGCCGGATGGGGCATCGGTCTTCCGTCCGCGCAAAATGTCGCGGAGGCCCACGGCGGCAGCGTCTTGGTGGACAGCTCCGACGAAGCGGGCACTACCTTCACGATCGACGCGCCTGTCGATTGCCGGCCCTTCGTCAAAGGCGCGGTCCCTCCCCTTCTTCGCTGAGGGCCGAAGGCCTGACTCGATAGGTTGAGAAGGCGCAGTTTTTTACGAAAATTCTAGCGATCCACTCTCCCCCATGGCTCCGCGTGAGCATCGCGCCATGAAAAATGCGGACTCGGCCGCGTCGATCAATTTCATCCAGCGACGCCCAACGGCCGCGGACCAAATGCTGCGGCGCGCAAACTAGCGCCATGCACGCTTGCTTAGCGCGCGCCGTGCGGTCGGTTCGCTCCCGCACGGTGCGACATGCATGCTGCGAAAAGCGGCTACGCGGACAATTCCGTGTCAGTGGCGATTTCCAGCACATCCCTCAGGACTTGCAATCGCTCGACCTTGGCGAGGGCTCACTCATCAGGGGCATGTCCGAAGAAGCCGGGGTCCAGGACGAGGTCGCGCAGCGCCTTCAGCCGGGACTCCGCGTCAGCCGCTTGCTGTTCGAATCTCTCTGCGTTCGCCATGCGCCCTACTTTCGTGTGCATCTCCGCCAGTTGCCTGATCAGCAGGATGCGTTCTTCGACACTTCGGATCGCGTCCCACAATCCGTTATCGATTTCGGCATTCACTTCCTCCATCAGTGCCACCGGGGAGAAGGCGTGGCCGGTATGACAGCGGAACCGCACCATCGTCCCTTCCTTGATCTGAACAAGCACACCATGGCAGTCCGGACAGGTGTACTTCGATACCGGCCCCAGGTCCATGATGCCTGCGGCCATTCCATTGCCCTCCAGGGCGATAGCGACTTCCGTGCGTGCGCGTTCCGCATCGCTGTCCGTGCGCCTTTTCCAACTGGCCGGTGCAAGCACTTCGGTAGCAAGCCGGTCAGCAAGTGCGCGCAACGTACCCACACAATCGATCTGCACCTGCTCAATGGCGCTTTGCGGCATGGAAGAAAAACTGGCTTCGTCCGGATCCTGGACGAATGCCAGCCCACCGTGGTCCTTGATCGCCCACAGCCCCGCCGTGCCATCGTCGAGTGCTCCTGTCAGGACCACGCCGATGACCCGCGATCCATAAGCCACCGCAGCAGAGCGGAACAGGACATCGACGGCTGGTCGGGAGCGGCTCTCCTTGGGGCCGCGTGTCAGCCGGATACCGTCTCGCATTACCATCAGGTGCCGATCCGCACTGGCGGTAAAGACCGTACCGGGTTGAAGCTCGTCACCGTCCCTAGCTGGCCTGACCCGCAAGGAAGTGCGCTTGGCCAAGATGCCGTCGAGCTGGCTTGGTGCCGAAGGAGAGACATGCAGGACGACCAGGATGACAGCGTCGAATTCGGCGGGAAGGAAGCCCAGTAGTTTCGACAACGCTTCAACGCCACCGGCGGAGGTGCCGATCACGACAATATTTCGCCGGTCATCGAGAAGTTTCAACGCCATTCCTTTCAGTGGTGGCTTAGAGCGTCAGGGATCAGAATCCGGCTCGGCAATACGAACCGTCGATCGCATTGAGGGGAGCTATCAATGCTCGATGACGGACGGCTCGATGTGTGAATGGCTCAGTGAGGACGAGAAAACGTTGTTTTCACGACCTCCTGTCTGGATATCGCCTCGCCCGCGTCTCACGGTGTCAGCTACTGGCCAGCGCGATGTGGTCAAAGCCCGGCTATCCTGATGCGAGACTAACACGGCATTCAGGATGCCAAGCCGCGATTTTTTACCATGGCAGTGCTGCACATTGACTGATAATTGGTATCTGACGTGGGCGTGGGGGCACAGGGGAATGACGAGTTGCATCCACCAACAATTACGCATCCCTGCAACGCACTTCCATTGCTCACGTCTATGCAACAAAAGGGCGGCAATCGACAGGCACGTCAATGAGGAAAGTGATTTCCATCTCGGGTGAGCTATCCGCGGCCACGCTGGCTCCGTGGCTTTCCGCAACAGCCTTGACGAATTGTCGACCATGCCCCACCCGGGCACCGCCGTCGAGTCGCCCTCTCGGCGCAAATAGTCAAATATCCGGTTGTGCTGATCCTCGGGAATCGGATTGCCCTCGTTGTGGACGCTGAGCATCAATCTACCTCGCGTCGCGCGCGTTCGTACTTTGACTTTCTTCCCGTCGCCATATTTGATCGCGTTGTTGACCAGCTCTTACAGGGCCCGGCGCAAGTTGGATCGGCACCAGTAGCCTTCGACCGGATTACCCAGCGCTTCGAACGTACAAACGCCCGCCAGCGTCTGGCCAGATTGGTCGCAAACCTCCTGGACCAAACCGTGCACGTCGAACGTCGATAAATGCAGGGGAACCTTCACATGGCCCTGACAGGTCAAGGCGTCCAGCAGTTCGGCCATCATATCCCGAAGACGCAGCGCATTGGATTCGATCTTGGATGCGGTTCGGCGCGCCACTTCGATGCTCGGGGCAATGCCGATCCGCTGCGCGCCGTTGGCGATGACGGCCAACGGCGTGCGCATGTCATGCGAGAGTGCCGCTGCGACCTTGCGCCGCATCTCCTCATGAATGTCTGTAAATCCACCTATCGCTTCCCGGGTGGCCGAATTGATCGACTGGTCGATGACCGCCCAGTCGCGTGCGCCAAGAGTCACGCGGCCTTCGGCGACCGCTGCGATCGATTCCCGGAAGATCTGGTACTCGTGTATCACTTGGTCCGGACTTCCGCATCCCGCCGTTTTTTATTCCCGCCGGCTCCTACATTTCTCCTATGGCGGTCTGATTCGGCCGCTTGGGCGAGGACAGCGCTCAGCGCGCTCGGCGGCGAGCCGTCCGCTGCGGAGAAAGCCGAGGGCGTCGCCATTCCGATTAAAGCGTGGCTCGACCTCTCGGCAGGGCCGTTATGCTCGTGGCTCGTCGCCAACGCGCGGTTGCGATCCCAGGTTCTGGCCGGCCGCGGCTGGGCGACATGGATTTCGAAGCCCGGATCGTGGGCGGCGAAGGCTCTTCAATAACTTCCGCGATGGCGTGCTCGCTCGTCGGTCTCGGCCCGGTCCCCGGCAACGGGCCCGCGTCCCGCTTGGGTGAGCGCCGGCAGTTGGTCCTCGATTGCCGCACTGCCGCCCGCGGTTGGTCGGTCGCCGTGAGAGCCATCGACGCCGAGGGGAAGGTCGGCGCCGAGCTTGCGCGTGTGGATGTTCAATGAGACGCGTCGCAGCGGCGCCGGGCCGAGTTCGTCCTCGGCTGGCCAAAATTGGGCCGCGACTCCCCACGCCAACGCCCATTTGGCCGCCCTGCTCCGCCCGCCCGAGTCTGAGCTCGCCACCAGGCGATCCATGGCGACCGCCTTGCGATATCGCGCGTAGGCGCGGATCCAGCCCCGCGGTCGACAGATCTCCAACGCGTCCTCCATTATTGACCTGAACAGCGCCCATCGTAGCGCTTAGCCGCTTTGGCAAGCTTGGCTTGCCGATTGAGCGTCGGAACGTTTGATCCAAATCGGTAGATGAAGGCAAGCCAGGGCAAACCAATGGATCGGAAATTGTGCAAGTCGTTGAATGCAATAGAACCTGAACGGCGCGAGTGCGGGTGAATGAGTGCGAATCCGACCGAGAAGATGCCCCCAATAGTGCAGCAGTACAATGGCCAGTGGCCTTGGCGGTTCCATTGCCGGCGACGTTGAAATATATCGCGAACTGCCAAATATGGAGCTCGGCCAGCGCCGACATCATGCTGCACGGTTCTGCAGCATAAATAAGTAGATGAACCACTGCACTTCACTGCTCTCCGCCCGCCAGCTCTGGGCAAGTGCACCGTTCCGATCAGACCCGTTCGAAGATCACGGCGATGCCTTGGCCACCACCGATGCACATTGTCGCCAGCGCGTATCTGCCGCCGATACGTTGCAACTCATAGATGGCTTTGGTCGCGATGATGGCGCCGGAACCGCCGACGGGATGACCGAGCGCGATTGCCCCGCCATTCGGGTTGGTTTTCGCCGGGTCGAGTTCCAGACCGGTATTGACAGCAATGGCTTGCGCTGCGAACGCCTCATTCGACTCGATGACGTCCATCTGATCGATAGTCAGTTGCGCCTTCCTGAGGGCCAGCCTGGACGCTGGAATCGGCCCCTCGCCCATAATGTCATTTGCCACGCCACTGATGGCATACGATACGATGCGGGCAATTGGCTGATGTCCGGCTTTTTCGGCAATGTCCGCTGCGGCCAGAACAAAGAACGCCGCGCCATCGTTGATCCCCGATGCATTGCCCGCAGTGACCGTGCCGTCGCTCTTGAATGCAGGCTTCATTTTTGCCAGCGATGCCATTGTGGTGCCCGGCTTCACATGCTCATCGGTCTCGAAAACAATGTCGCCCTTCCGGGTCTGTGTGACGATCGGTACGATCTGGGACCTGAACCGGCCTTCCTCGATTGCGAGGACCGCTCTACGCTGAGACTCGACCGCGAACGCATCCTGCTGCTCCCGTGAGATGCTCCATTTGACGGCAAGGTTTTCAGCTGTGATGCCCATGTGCCCAACGCCAAATGGGTCGTTGAGCGCGGCAACCACCAGGTCGATCGCTTTCGTATCGCCCAGCCTGGCCCCACTACGCAATGCCGGCATCATGTAGCCGCCACGCGACATGATTTCGACGCCGCCCCCGATACCATAGTCAAAGTCACCCAACATGATGTTCTGCGCCGCAGTGACGATCCCTTGCAGTCCCGACGAACACAGGCGGTTCACCTGCATGGCGATCGAGTCCATCGGCATGCCGGCCTGAATAGAAGCGACCCGCGATACGTAGGCGTAACGGGCATCGGTAGGAATACAGGTACCGACGACAGCATTGCCGATCAAGTGAGGCGCTACGCCGGAACGGGCGATGCATTCTTTCATCACCAAGCCGGCAAGTTCGGCCGGTTCCAACCCGGACAGTGCACCACCGAATGCACCAATGGCGGAGCGCGCAGCGCTCAATACCACGACGTCTTTCATCATGAGACAACTCCTCTGGTTAACAACTGTGTTCACCCGCGGCAAGTCCAGACTGATTGCGGCAAGATTCCGCCGCCAGAAAAGCGTCACGCAATCAGATCGATACGTGGCGGCCCTGGTGCAATACCTGCATTGCAGGTTTCTTCCGAATTTGCTCAGGCGGTGAAGGAGCCGTAAGCAGATGCATTCGCCGGAGAAGCAAGCTACCAGTGGGCCGTCCTGTCAGATCGCCTCTCTCGGCGCCATGGTTCGATGCGACCAAGAGTCGACATGTCTAAGCAGTATTTCACCCAACTGCGGCACCCGCTCCTTCATGTCGGCAGCGGGGCCCACTAGCGTGATCGACGCCACAGCTTCACCGTTTTGATTGCGCACGCTTGCGGCAACTGCAAAACGCGGGCTTCTCAGGCCCGTATTCGTGGCAAGTCCCGTTCTCATGATTTCATCGAATTCCTGGAGGAAGGTGTTCACCAGTTCGGATTCGTCAGCGCTACGGCGGCGCAAATAGGATTCCCGCTCAACGATCGACCGAGCCGCAAGCAAAGACTTCCCTCCCGCGGTGGCCAACAGCGTTCGACGAATGTTGGTGCGCGCCTCGAACCCGGCGATGGCATCGCTACCTGCTTCCGCGATATAGATGAGATGATCCCCGGCTTGCACGCCGAGAAAAACCGCTAAACCAGTTTCCTCATGAAGTTTGACAAGATCTGAATGTGTCACGAGCCCCGCGCGGACATGACCGCTTGCGAGCGTGAGTCCATACACGGCGGGGCCAAGGTAATAGCGATGATTGACCTCATACAGCCACCCTTTTGCCAGCAGCCCGCTGAGAAAACCGTGAATCGAACTCTTTGGAGCGTCCAGGGCTCTCACGAGTTCGGCAAAAGTCATTCCTGGGTTATATACCACCTCTTCCAGGATACGAGTCACCCTGTCAACCGTACGGTGGTTCTCCGGAACGCGTTGGGGACGAACGTCGGGGGTGCGCTGATCCATTATTTCCCTTTTTCATTGCTGAACTGCCACGACAAGCTAGCGAAAACCGTCGCCTCCCATGAATCCAGCGGATGGCGCCGACTGCCTGGCAAATCTCTTGCATGTTTTCCCGTGCGCCAAGCCTCTTCCACGAGCATGTTTTCCCTATTCGTGCCTGCCTGCTTGTGGAAAAGCATGCATTCAATAGTCAGACGCAACTTTGTGAAAATCTCGTTGGTCCCCTGCCCGCTTGACCACCATGCACGGTGTCGTAAGATGCAATATGCAGGCAGGAGCATGGAATCGACATCGTTCGAACATTTGCTGATTTCTTATTCCTATATACGAACTCTACGTCGTATATAAGAACAACTGTATCCTTACGCTAGTATCCTGTCAAGCAAGGTACTTCACGACGGCCGGTCAATCAGCACCTCGTGTATGCATGTACAGACCCCAAGCCCGGCGCATGACAACTGCCAACGCGGCAACATCCGCGTGGCAAGGGCTGGTAGGCCGGACAGCACCCTTGCACATGTCGGCGCTCAAAGTTCAATACCCGATGTGTGACCGCTGACCAGGCAGTCGTGACCGCTTGCACCCATCCGTTGCGCTTCTGATCCAGTAGCCCCGAACAGCGAAAGCTCGTGGCGCTAACAGCGCGCGGGCATGCTATTCCGGGAATTCAGATACTCAATCGCATGAGCTGAACGAGTTTTCATCGTTTCATGCGTCAAAAAGTATCGATACTGGCTGCCCGAGTATCAGACCATATCAGGCCCTGGTGATACCTTGACAGTGTCGTGCAGGCAGGCGCCGCACAGACGGATAAATCATAAAACCGGAGACAACATCATGAACCGTATCGCCATGAGCGCGCTGTGCGCGAGTCTTGCATGGAGCAGCAGCACCGTTCTCGCGGCCACCGACCTGGTCATCGCCACCGTCAACAATGGCCACATGATCGAAATGCAAAGGCTCGGCCGCTTCTTCGAACAGGCCAATCCCGGCATCAAGCTGAAATGGGTCACGCTCGAGGAAGGGATCCTTCGCCAGCGCGTAACGACCGACATCGCCACCGGGGGCGGCCAGTTCGACCTGATGACGATCGGCATGTACGAGACGCCGCTGTGGGCCAGGAAAAACTGGCTGCTGCCGATTAAGCCGGACGCCGCCTACGATATCGACGACCTGCTGCCGACCATCCGCGAAGGTCTGTCGCACAACGGATCCCTGTATGCGGCGCCCTTCTATGGCGAAAGCTCGATGATCATGTATCGCAGCGACCTCGTGAAGAAAGCCGGCATGGCGATCGACGACAGGCCCACCTGGGACCACCTGCGCAACGTGGCGGCGAGGATCCACGATCCCGCCAACGGTGTATACGGCATCTGCCTGCGTGGCAAACCGGGCTGGGGCGACAACATGTCGCTGATCACCACCATGGCAAACTCGTACGGCGGCCAGCTGTTCGACATGGGCTGGAAGCCCCAGTTCACCAGCAAGCCCTGGAAGGACGCGGTGACCACCTACGTCGACTTGCTGAGGAAATATGGCCCACCCGGATCGTCGGCGAACAGCTTCAATGAAAACCTGGCGATGTTCAACCAGGGCAAATGCGGCATCTGGATCGATGCATCCATTGCTGCATCGTTCGTCAGCGATCCGAAGCAAAGCACAGTGGCTGACAAGGTGGCGTTTGCCCAGGCACCTGTCGCCGTGACCGATCGCGGCGCCAACTGGCTGATGGCCTGGTCGCTGGCGATTCCACGCAGCTCGAAAAATCCCGAAGCGGCCCAGAAGTTCGTCAACTGGGCCACGTCGAAGGAGTACATCAGGCTGGTGGCGAGGGAGTCTGGCTGGAACAAGGTGCCGACGGGCACGCGCAAGTCGACCTACAGCGAGCCGGAGTTCGCCAAGGTCGCGAAATTCGCCGCGGCAGAAGCCCAGGCGATCGCCACCAGCAGTCCGAAGAACAACACACTGCCGAAATCGCCCTACGTCGGCGTGCAGTTTGCCGTGATTCCGGAATTTCAGATCATCGGCGTGGCGGCCGGGCAGCAGATCGCCTCGGCCTTGCTGGGCAAGATCAGCGTGGACCAGGCCCTGGGCATGTCGCAGCAGGCAGCCGACCGGCAGATGCGCAAGGCCGGCTACTACAAGTAGCCGCGGCGCAGGGCTGACGCAGCGCGCCGGCCCGCTCCCACATTCGAGTCCTTCGGAACCGCCGGCCATGCCGTCGAAGCCGGATGACCCTGCACGCCCCTGCATCTTACGCACGCCCAAGAGATACCCATGACACGATTCCTGCCTCGAACCCTGCTCACGCCAGCGGTGCTCGCCATCGCCGCCATCTCCATCGTCCCGCTACTCATCACGCTGTACTACGCTTTCGTCGAGTTCAGCCTGCTGACACCAGGCGAACATCCATTTCATGGCGTGACGAATTTCCAGTTCTTCTTCACCGACGGGGCCTTCCTGCCGGCGCTGAAAAATACGTTTGTCCTGATGTTCTCCGTCATGCTGGTAACGGTGCTCGGCGGCGCAGCACTCGGACTCCTGATCAATGAAGCATTCCCCGGCCGCGCCATCGTTCGCGTACTGCTGATTTCACCGTTCCTCGTGATGCCTGCCGTGAATGCGCTGATGTGGAAGAACATGCTGCTCAATCCGATCCATGGCCTGTTTGCCCAGGTCAGCCTGTTCCTCGGACAGGCGCCGGTCGACTGGCTGTCGGAGTATCCCATGCTGTCGATCATCATGATGGTGTCCTGGCAATGGCTGCCGTTCGCCTGCCTGATCTTCATGACCGCGCTCCAGTCGATGGACCGCGAGCAGCTCGAGGCGGCCGGCATGGACGGCGCCAACTACCTGCAACAGCTGCGCTACCTGTACATCCCCCATCTGGGCCGCGCGATGTCCGTGGTGCTGATGATCGAAATGATTTTCCTGCTGTCCATCTTCGCCGAGATATTCACCACGACCGGCGGCGGGCCGGGGTTCGACACGACCACCATCACCTTCATGATCTACCAGCAGGCGCTGCAGTCCTATGACATCGGAGCCGCTTCCGCAGGCGCGCTGTTCGCCGTGCTGCTTGCCAATATCGCGGCGTTCTTCCTGATGCGCGTCATCGGCAGGAACCTGTCCAAGTAAGCCTCGATATCCAGATAAGCCTCCAGAAACAGCTCATAACGGGAACCTCTGATGAACAAACATACGATCCTGCACCTCCGGACTGCCGCGGCATGGTTCTTTGCGCTGCTACTGTTCTTCCCCATCTTCTGGCTGGGAATGATGGCGTTCAAGACCGAGGCGCAGGCCATCTCGACCCCGCCACTGTTTTTTTTCACGCCAACGCTGGAGAGCTTTCGCGAAGTGATGGCTCGCGACAATTACATCGGCTATGCGATGAACTCGTTGTTCACCAGCGTGCTGTCGACCGTGATTGGTCTTGCAATCGCCTTCCCGGCGGCCTAC
The DNA here is from genome assembly GCF_014192225.1 of Pseudoduganella umbonata. GTDB lineage: Bacteria > Pseudomonadota > Gammaproteobacteria > Burkholderiales > Burkholderiaceae_D > Rugamonas > Rugamonas umbonata. The sequence continues at coordinate 37,836 of NZ_JACHXS010000004.1, forward strand.
TCGATGGTGTTCTTTCCTGCCAGAGGCACGCTGGGCCTGCTCAAGTTCATTCTCAGCTCGCGCTACATGCCCGGTGTTGGCGCACTGATGCCGATTTATGTCTGTTACCAGTATTTCGGCCTTCTCGACACGCGTTTCGGCCTGACGCTGATGTTCATGCTGATGAACCTGCCGATCATGATCTGGCTGCTGTACACCAATTTGCGCGAGCTGCCGCGTGAAATCCTCGAAGCGGCGCGCATGGACGGCGCGGGCTTGCTGCACGAGTTCCGCCATATCGTGCTGCCACTCTCCGTGGGGGGCATCGCCTCGACCGGCCTGGTGTGCATGGTCTGGGCCTGGAACGAATCGTTCTGGTCGCTGAACCTGAGTTCCGCCAATGCCGGCACGCTGGCCTGGCTGATCGCCTCCTACTCCAGCCCGGAAGGACTGTTCTGGGCCAAGCTCTCGGCCGCCTCGCTGATGGCCATCGCACCGATCATGGCCCTGGGCTGGTTCTGCCAGAAGCAGCTGGTGCAGGGCATGACGTTCGGCGCCGTCAAATGAATCCCGAAAATAACCTCGACAGGAAGTGACCATGGCTTACCTACAACTGAACAAGATTGAAAAGTACTTCGGCGCGCATCGTGCGATCAAGGGCATCGACCTCACCATTGAAAAGGGCGAATTCGTGGTCTTCGTCGGTCCGTCCGGCTGCGGAAAATCGACGCTGCTGCGCCTGATTGCCGGGCTGGAAACCATCGACGGCGGCAACCTGCGCCTGGACGGCCGCGACATCACGGCCCTGCCCTCGTCCAGGCGCGACCTGGCCATGGTGTTCCAGTCGTACGCGCTGTATCCGCACATGACAGTGTTCGAGAACATGTCCTTCGCCCTCAAGCTTGCCGGCGTGGATCGCGCCATTATCCGCCAGAAGGTCGGCAAGGCGGCGGAGATCCTCGACCTGGGCAAATACCTCGACCGTACCCCGAAGGAGCTGTCGGGAGGCCAGCGCCAGCGCGTCGCCATCGGCCGCGCGATCGTGCGCGATCCGAAGGTATTCCTGTTCGATGAACCGCTGTCGAATCTGGACGCCGCGCTGCGCGTGCAGACCCGTATCGAGATCGCCAAGCTGCACCGCGAACTGGGTGCCACTTCCATCTACGTCACGCACGACCAGGTGGAGGCAATGACGATGGCCGACCGCGTGGTGGTCCTGCGCGACGGACAGATCGAGCAGCACGGCGCGCCGCTCGATCTTTACGACCGGCCGGCCAACCGCTTCGTGGCACAGTTCATCGGCACCCCCAGCATGAACGTGGTCCCGGCCGGCGCGCTGCCGCACCTCGCGGCGCTTGCCGGCACGGAAGGCGACGCAGACGGTTTCGTCGGCATCCGGCCCGAACACGTGCGACTTCACCCGCCGGGCCAGCAATCTGCCGCCGACAGTCTGCCTGCCACCGTGGACATAGTGGAGTCGCTCGGCGTGGAAACCCTAGTGTATGCGCGGCTCGAAAACAACACGCAGGTCATTACGCGCGGCAGCGAGCGCCGCGACCTGCAACCGGGCGACCGGACAAGACTCAGTTTCGACCCCACGGCGGTGCATCACTTCGACCGTCTCGGCAACATCCGTGCCGCAACCGCGCGGGGAGCAATCCAATGACTACCATGATCAAACTGAATCAGGCCGCCCTGGCTCGCCTGCCCGACGGCGTCGCCGGTCCCGCCTACGCACGTTCGAACGTCGCGCGCAGCATCGTCCACATTGGCGTAGGGGGATTTTTCCGCGCACACCAGGCGGTCTACCTGGACCGGCTGCTGCACTTGCCCGATCAGGCCGAATGGGGCTACTGCGGTGTCGGCCTGCTGCCGCATGACGCCGGCATCCGCGATGCCATGCTGGCGCAGGATTGCCTGTACACGGTACTCGAACGCAGCGCGCAGGGCGACGTGCCCCGCGTGATCGGTTCCGTGCTCGAATTCCTTTACGCGCCGGACGATGCGGAAGCCGTACTGGAAAAGCTGGCCGATCCCGGTACGCGCATCGTGGCCCTGACCATCACGGAAGGCGGCTACTACATCAACCAGGGCAACGGCGAGTTCGACGCGGCGCATCCCGACATCGCGCACGACCTGGCGCACCCGCGCACGCCGCGCTGTTCGTTCGGCTACCTTGCCGAAGCACTGCAGCGGCGGCGCGATCGCGGCCTCATGCCGTTTACCGTCATGTCCTGCGACAACCTGCAGAACAATGGCGACCTGACCCGTTCGATGCTGCTGGCGTTCGCCGGCCTGCGCGACCCGGGCCTGGCCGACTGGCTGGCACGGCACGGCGCTTTCCCCAACAGCATGGTCGACCGGATCACGCCTGTCACCACCGACGAGCATCGCGCGCTCCTGCGGCAGCGCTTCGGCCTGGCCGATGCGTGGCCCGTGACCACCGAGCCATTCCTGCAGTGGGTGATCGAGGATCATTTCCCGGCCGGCCGGCCGGCCTGGGAACTGGTGGGCGCCCAGATGACGGACGACGTCGCGCCCTACGAATTGATGAAGCTGCGCCTGCTCAATGCCGGCCACCAGGCGCTGTGCTACATCGGCATGCTGCTGGGGTATGAGTTCGCGCACGAAGCAGTCGGCGATGCAGGGATACGGCAGCTGCTCGGCAGGATGCTGGATGCGGAAGTCACGCCGCTGCTGCCAGCGGTCGCGGGCATCGACCTGGCCCTCTACAAGCGCACCCTGGTCGAACGCTTTGCCAATCCGGCCATCCGCGACCAGCTGGCCCGCATCGGCACCGACGGCTCGGCCCGCATCCCGAAATTCGTGCTGCCATCGGTCCGCGAACAACTCGCGCGCGGCGGTCCGACCACGCTGCTCGCCTTTACCGTGGCATGCTGGTTCCGCTACCTGGCGGGCCGCTCGGACCAGGGCATCGCCCTCCCCCTCAACGACGTGCATGCAGAACGCCTGCGCGACAAGGCACTGCGTGGCGGCGAGGACCCGGCCGACCTGCTGTCGCTGCACGAACTGTTCGGTGAGCTCAGCGACGATCCGCGCTTTGCCGCCCAAATGACCGACGCGCTCGGGCGGCTCTATCGCGACGGGACGCGAGCCGCGCTGAACCATGTGCTGGCTGCCACGCAATAGCGCGCCCGGGTACGTGCGCCGGTCCGCCTCCGCCGGGCCGGCGTGCCTTGCTATACTCAAGGGAACGCAGAGCATACTGCGATGAACAGGAGACTTTCATGCCGACCAAGCGCATCCGCCGCACGCTCGAGATGGAGCACGAGTGCGTGCGCGACCCGAACGAAGGATACGAGCCGAACGGACGGTACGGCTTCATCCGTTACCTGGAACACGGTTTTCCCAGCCCGCTGATCCGCTGGCACTGTCATGACGAGTATGAACTGCACCTCATCTGCGCGACCAGCGGCAGGGTTTTTGTCGGCGACTATATCGGCCAGTTCGAGCCCGGGCACCTGGTACTGACCGGTCCGCGCGTACCGCATAACTGGGTGTCGCTCGATACGCCCGCCGAGGGCGTCAGGCTGCGCGATATGGTGTTGCAGTTTTCTCATGCGCCGCTGGAACAGATGGCGCATGCCATCCCGGAAGTGAAGGCAATCCTGCCGCTGCTGCAGCGTGCCAGCTATGGCATCGAATTTTCCGACCTGAGCGATCGGGCCAGGGAACGCTTCATCCGCATACGCGAAGCCAGCGGACTGCCCCGCTTTATCGAATTCCTCACATTGCTGAGCGAACTGGCCGCCACGACCGACTACCGCCTGCTGTCGACAGTTCCCATGCAGTCCTCCGATGACGATGATGCGCTGGCACGTGTCAGCGCGGCCGTGGATTTCATCGTGCAGAACATCACCACGCAGTTCTCGATGAAGGATATTGCCCAGCAGCTGGACATGTCCGAACGCATGTTCACCCGCTTCTTTCGCAGCGCCACGGGTAACAGCTTCACCGATTTCGTGAACCGCCTGCGGGTCAACAAGGCGTGCCAGCTGCTGATGGAAACCGAACTGTATGTCACCAACATCTGCTACAACGTCGGCTTCAACAACGTGGCAAATTTCAACCGCCGCTTCCTCGAACTCAAGGGCATGACACCCAAGGAGTTCCGCCAGCAATCCCAGGCGCGCTTCGGCGCCTGACTGCGCCCCAAAGTATCGGTTTCCGCGACAAATCCGCGTAGTTTCCTGTCCAGTGGCACGGCAAGATGCGCAATGGAGCCGGCGTTCCGCCGGCCGAGGACAAGGAGAATGACATGGTGGTGACATATGGCGAGGCACTGGTCGACCTGATCGAGCAGCCTGATGGGCGCTTTGCCGCGGTACTGGGTGGTGCGGTGTGCAATTTCACCCTGGCGGCAGCACGCCAGGGCATGCAGGCAAGCTACCTCAACCCGCTCTCGTCGGACAGTTTTGGCGAGCGTTTCGCACGGCATCTCGAGGCAGCCGGCATCCGCCTGGCCTGCGGCACACGCAGTGCACTACCGACCTCGCTGGCGGTGGTCACGCTGGATGCGCACAAGGTGCCATCGTATGCGTTCCATCGCGCCGCGGTAGCGGACCGCGATATCACGCCCGAGGAAGCCTGCGCGCTGCTCCCGGCGGCGCCATCGCTGTTCCATACCGGCGGCCTGGCCCTGCTGCCCGAGGACATCGACGCCACGCTGCGCATCGCCACGGCGGCGATCGATGCGGGCGCACTGCTTTCGGTCGACGCCAATCTGCGTCCCCTGGCCGTTGCCGATCAGGCGCTCTACGTGGCCGGGGTACGGCGCGCGCTCGACGTGGCGCACCTGATCAAGGTCAGTGACGAAGACCTGCTGTACATGGGAATGCGCAGCCCGGACCCGTTGTCCGCCGCACGCACGCTGTTCGATGGCACGGCGGCACGGCTGATCGCGCTGACGCTGGGCGAGCGCGGCGCGGTGCTGTTGTCGCGCCAGTCCAGCTTTGCCTTGCCGATTCCGCCGGGCGTGACCGTCGTGGACACGGTCGGCGCAGGCGACTGCTTCCAGGCAGGCCTGGTAGCCAGCCTGCACCAGGCAGGTGTGCTGTCGGCGGAGGCCCTGTCCGAACTGGCGCCCGGCACCATGGGACGTGCACTCGAATATGCCATTGCCACTGCCAGCATCAATGTCATGCGCGAGGGTTGCAGCCCGCCCCTGCGTGCGGAAGTCGAGACCCTGCTCGCCGCGTCCCGATAGCGGATGGCTGCAGTGCCGCAGAGTATCGATACTCGCGGTTTCCGTATCGATCCAGGCCGCTCCCCGCTGCTAGACTTTCTTTACGGTGGCCCGGCTGCCCCACCATGACAAAAACACGATGGAGACAGCCATGATTAATCCCCTGGCGGCCGATCGGCCGCGAGGCGCCGGCTAGACCCGCGCCTGGTAGCGCCGGAAAGCGTCCAGCGCTGCCACCCAATCACAGCATCAATCAACAAGTGTTACCCCAGGGCGGCGCGATGTACTCGCACGCCTGGAAGAAACCAAAAACAACCAGACAGGAGACAAACATGTACTACCGCACCGGAAGATCCAGACTATTGGCCGCCCTCCTCGCAGCGACCTGCGGCGGCGCCGCTGCCGACAGCGGCCAGGACCGGGAAGGATTTCACGCCTATATGCGCGTCGGCACCGGGACCTCGGCCAGCAACGACCGCGGCCCGCAAAGCTGCTATAGCCTGGGCGGCAATACTGTGCCGTACCGCCTCGGCAACGACTGCGACTCGGTGTTCGAAGGCGGTTATACCAAGACCGTGGCGCAGTCGGGCGACGTGCAATACGTCGCCACGATCTGGGGCGCTGCCTACAGCAACAAGACCGGTTTCCAGGATGCCAAGATCGACTTGCTGAAGGGTTATATCGAAGCGAAGGGCCTGGACTTCCTGCGCGGTGGCACCGCATGGATCGGCAAGCGCTATTACAACCGGCCCAGCATTCACATGATGGATTTCCAGTACATCAATTTCAGCGGCACCGGTGCCGGGCTTGACAAAGTTGGACTAGGGCCGGGGAAGTTCTCTTACGCGTTCTTCAAGGACAACGACCTCAACCTCACCGGGCCGGATGGACGGGTTCTGGACAGCACGGCCGCGATCCGGCAGAACCTGGCGTACCAGGAGTTGCCTGTCAATGCCGGCGGCACCATCGACGTTGCCCTATCCCTCATTACGGCGCAAGGCACGGAAGCACGGGGCGAACGGCACGACGGCTGGCAGGTGTCGGTTTTCCACAAGCAGAAAAACGTGCTCGGGGGCGCCAATACCTTCGGCATCCAGCACGGTGTCGGTCCCGGTACCGGCATTGGCGGCAGCCACGGCGGCATGGGAGCGTCCGGCAGTACGCTGCTGGGGGCGGACGTGACCCGCACGCGCATGCTCGATAACCTGTGGATTCAACCGACCTGGAATCTCGGCATGGAGATGATTGCGCTGGTCCAGAAGGACAAGTCCAACGCGAACGGGTCGAGTACCTGGATGTCGATGGGCGTGCGCCCGGTGTACGCGCTCGCCAGGCATCTCAAGCTGATCGGGGAGTTCAGCGCGGACCGCGTGACTTCACCTAACGGAGGCCCGGCAAAGCGGCTGACCAAGCTGACCTTCGCGCCCACCATTGCTGCTGGCCCGGATTTATGGGCACGTCCCGAATTGCGCGCATTCGTGACCTACGGCAGGTGGAACAACGCGGCAACGGCATCCGTGAATGCTGCCAACAACTCCGGACCGGTCTATAACAACGGGACAAGCGGGACTTCTTTCGGATTCCACGCCGAAGCCTGGTTCTAAACTGCACGCCAGCAAGGCTAGCCGCCTCGCGCGCGTATGGCCATATGCCGTACGCACCGCCTCCTGCAGCAGTGCCGGTGCTTACCCAGCATCGATTGTGCTGCAGCACCCTGTCGATCGATGGGCACGGCTTATAGCCTCTTGCAGGGCGCGTTTCCGTGGCCGCTTCAGTTGAAGCGGCCACGGTTTCCACCGATGCTATAGCGGCCCGCACCCAGCAAGGCAACGGCGACAGCGAGGTACATTCCCTGCAATTCGCGAGTCCAGCCGCCGGTCTCGTTCAGCGAAAAGAACTGACCGGCATGCGCCAGTAACAGCGCGACGACCATGTTGACGACGACCATGAGCGCAGCTCCCCGGGTGAACAAGCCGGCCAGCATCAGCACGGGGCGATGACTTCACCAATATCTACCAGTAGCCCAGCGCGGGTGGCAAACCGATTTTGCCGAGCATACTGGTGATGAAGCCGATTCCTCCCATCAGTTTGAAATGCCGTGGAACATTTGCGTCGCGAGGACGCGCCTCGGTCGGCGGTGGGCTGGGGGATCGGCTTGCAGTGTGCACAGGCGATGGCTGAGAGCCGTGGCGGTAGCGTCTGCGTCGACAGCTCTCTTGGAACCGGAACGGCCTTCCTGGTTGATGTGTCGGTGGACTGCCGGCCTTTCGCCGGCCTATCGAGCGAGTAACTCCCTTGCGGGCACTTCCCGATCGGCGTTTCAGCTACAGGCTGCTCATTCCCACTCGATGCGCTGTCCATAAGATAGCGCCCTCCATATCCTGTGGTGTGCCAAATCAGGCCACTGCACCTAGCTTTCTCAGCATGGGCAGAGTATGGTCACGGAACTGCACCGCGCGTTTCGTCAATTCACGCAGTTGCATCTCGTCCGATTCCACAGGTTTTCCGTCAATGACGATACGCTGTCCCTGCCGCGCCAGCACCGATGCGGCGAACGATGCCCATGCCTCGACATCGTCTTTTCCGCTCTGCGCGCGTGCCAGCGTAAACAGCTGCTGGAAGCGGTCCACCGTCATGGATCCACCTGTCGCCGGCAGTGCGAATTCATGGAAATCGGTACTGGATTTCGCCAGCGTGCACAGATGCAAATTCAGCTTCTGCGCTTGCGGCGCGGCGCGGGCAATTACGTCGTCGTCCTGCAGGACGGCCACTTTCCCGCTACCTGCCAAAATGAATACCGCCTGCAATACCTGCAGTTTATTCACCTGGTGCTCCCGCGCTCCACGCTCGCTCAGTTCACCGATCGTGTGGGTGCCCTGGTCCGCCAGCATGTCCAGCAACGGGCCATACACAGTCTCCTGCAGCGTCACATCGCCACGTGGACTCGTGATTTTCAGGGCGACCTGCTCGCGCGATGTCAACATCACGATACGGCATGCGTTCAGGCGTTCTTCCTGGTCGAGCGGGCTCAGTCGCCGCGCACCGCGAACCCAGTAGTCGCGCCGGAACGTCTGGTTCACGATGAAGTCACGGACCGTCTGGGCAAAATGCGTGTCCCCTATCTCTGCGACCAGTTTTTGCTGTTCAGGGCTGAGATTGATCGCATCGATATGATCGTGATAGTGCGCGGAACATGCATAGGTAAGCTTGGCAGGCTCGAGCCACCGCGCCATGTGCGCAAAACCGATCGGTACCCAGTCGCGGTTGAAATATTCATGCGCGAGGTAGGCACGGTTCTGCTCTTTCGCCTTTTCAAAGCGGAGCTTGGCATTGGGGTTTGCGCGCACGAAGAGCGGATCGGTGGCAAACAGCCGTTCCACGAAATTGAAGCTTTGGTCCACACGTGCCAGCGAACCGCTGCCGGCCGCCCCCATCACATTGGCATGCTCCGTCAGCAAATCCCGGACCGGTGCCATGCCGGCCCAGCCCGGCTGGGTGTTATAGCTGATGTAAAGAACCCCGCCGACCTTCAGCTTGCGGCGGACGAAGTCGACGATGATGCGCCTGTTCTCGTCGGAGATCCAACTGAAAATACCGTGCAATCCGATGAAGTCGAATTCCGGCAAGTCGGTACGCAAGCAGAATTCGGAAAACGCCTGGTCGTTGAGGTGCAGGTTTGCACCGGAGGCAGCGGCCAGTTCACGGGCGAACCCTGCCTGCGACGGATTGAAATCGGTGCCGTGCCACTCCGTTACCGACGCTGCGGCATGAATGTTGACGCTCATGCCCTGGCCGAAGCCAAGCTCGCAGGCCGTACCGTTTTCCGGCGGCACGAGTCCCGCCATCAGGAACGCCAGCTTGATACGTTGCGGGTTCAGTTCGGCGTATGTGCCAAAGGTATATCCAACGTCGGCAACGTAGCCGGCGGTCCAGTCAGACATGCAAACTCCTCTCAAGGTCTCAATGTAATATCCCGCGCCCTGTTATTTCAAGGCAGGCATGGAACCGTTGGCAATTCCCAAGGAAGACAGGCGCGGGGACGTGGATGCACGGGCACCAGCACATATTGCCATCTAGAAATTGCGATTTTGATCACTTTACAGGACCGTACTTGCGCTGACTAGGTAGTCGTGACCGCTTGTAGTTATAAGGTGCACTAATGAATTTCCCGACGGAGAGAAGGCTTACGGCACCGACAACGCGCAAGCACGTTCTCGGCCCAGGTCTTGGTGATGGATATTGACGGGGTCATACAAGCTGGCGCCGCACGGGTAGACAAATCAGAAAATCGGCTACAACACCACGACATTGATCGCAGTGAGCGCGATGTACTTGGCCTTGCATGGACTTGCATGGACTTGCATGCATGGCTCTCGCAGCCACTGAACTGCCAGCTCGACCTGGTTACAATCGGCATGTACGAGACACCCGTGCAGACCCCTGCCGGTCAAGCCGGCTTCACCTGCACGCCCTGTTTTTCACCTCAGGGCCGGCATCTTGTCCAACAATTTGTCAAGCGTGACTGGGTAATCACGCACACGAATGCCCGTGGCGTTATGGATGGCATTCGCCACCGCCGCGCTCACACCGCACAGCCCGAGTTCTCCCACGCCCTTCGCTTTCATCGGCGACGTCATCGCATCGACTTCATCGAGGAAAATGACTTCCTGGTGCGGAATGTCGGCGTGTACTGGCACCTCGTATCCAGCCAGATCATGGTTCACGAAGAAGCCCAGCCGCTTGTCGACAGCAAGCGCTTCCATGATGGCGCCGCCCACGCCCATCGTCATCGCGCCGATCACCTGGCTGCGCGCGGTCTTGGGGTTGAGGATGCGGCCGGCGGCGCAAACCGCCAGCATGCGGCGGATGCGGATTTCCGCAGTCGCGATGTCCACGCCCACCTCGACGAAATGCGCGCCGAACGTGCTTTGCTGGGCATGTCTCGCCAGGTCACCGTATTCCATCGTGTCCTCGGCGGCAATCTCCCCGTTCGCCGCCACGTCGCGCAGCGACATCGAACGCCCGCCAGCGGCCACGACGCCCCCGGTGAAGTCTGCCTGTTCCACATCCAGGCCAGCCTTACGGGCAATCTCTTCACGCAATTTCACGCACGCAGCATAGACGCCGGCCGTCGAACTGTTTGCGCCCCACTGCCCGCCCGAACCCGCCGACACCGGAAAGTCCGAGTCGCCAAGCCGCACGGCGATGCGTTCGATCGGCAAGCCAAGCATCTCGGCAGCGGTCTGCGCGATAATGGTGTAGGAGCCGGTACCGATATCGGTCATGTCCGTCTCCACCGTTACCGTTCCATCGCGTTCCAGCCGCACCCGCGCCGCGGATTTCATGTTCATGTTGTTGCGGAAGGCCGATGCTACGCCCATGCCGACCAGCCAGCGGCCATCGCGTACCTTTCCCGGCGTCGCGCTGCGGTTTTTCCACGCGAAGCGATCCGCTCCCTGGCGCAGACACTCGACGAAGCGGCGCTGCGAGAATCTGCGTTCGCGCTTTTGCGGGTCCACCGTGGTGTCGTTGATGATCCGGAAGGTCACCGGATCCATCTTCAGCTTTTCCGCCATTTCATCCATCGCGATCTCCAGCGCCATCAGGCCCGGCGCCTCACCTGGCGCACGCATCGCATTGCCTTCCGGCAGATCGAGGGTGGCGAGCAGCAGCCGGGTCATGCGGTTGGCCCCCGCGTAGAGAAGGCGGGTCTGCTGCACGGCAGTTTCCGGCTTGCCGTCCGGCAGGTTGCCGGACCAGCTCTCGTGCGCGATCGCCGAAATCCGGCCCTCGCGCGTGGCACCGATCCGGATGCGCTGAATGGTCGCCGGACGGTGGGTCGTGTTGTTGATGATCAGCGCGCGCTGCATCGTCACCTTGACGGGGCGTCGCGCCACCCTGGCGCCCAGCGCCGCCAGCAGCGCCTCGGCACGCAGGAACAGCTTGCCGCCGAAGCCGCCGCCGATATACGGGGAAACGAGGCGCACGTTTTCCGCAGGAATGCCCAGCGTTTTGGCCAGGTCGTTCTTGGTCCAGTTGATCATCTGGTTCGAGGTCCACACCGTCAGCTTGTCGCCATCCCAGCGCGCGGTCGAGGCATACGGCTCCATCATCGCGTGCGTCTGATCCGGCGTGGTGTAGGTCGCATCGAGCCTGACCGGCGCGGCGGCAAAGCCGCCCTCGAAGTCGCCGGCGCCTACATCTTGCCTGGGGATCGACGTTGCCGATTTCATCGCGGCCGCCAGATCGTAGCTGCCCTGCTGTTTCACATAGTCCGCTTTGACGAGCGAAGCGGCCGCGCGGGCTTGTTCGAACGTTTCGGCAACGACCAGGGCGATCGCCTGGTGATAATGATCGATCTCGGGTCCGCCCAGCAGCCTGGCGGTATTGAAATTGCCCAGCCCGAGCTTGCCCGCATTCTCATGGGTGACGACAGCAATGACTCCCGGCGCACGCCGGGCCGCAGCCGTGTCGATCGCAGCGATCCTGCCTTTGGCAATCGCCGCGCCGACGACATGGCCGTAGACTGCGCCGGGCACCGCTGCATGCTGCTCATAGGCATAGGGCGCGGTGCCAGTAGTTTTCAACGGGCCGTCGATCCGGTCGGCCGGCTTGCCGACGACCCGCAGGCGGTCAATCGGATTGGTGGTGGCTGCTGTAGTGAATTTCATGTCCTCATGCTCCCCGTGCTTCGGCTAGTACCGCATCGATCGTGCGCTGCACCAGTACCACTTTGAAGGCGTTCTCGTCGGTCGTGCGTGCGCCCGCGAGCAACCCCTCAGTCACCGCCTTGCCACCGCGCGGCAGAGCCTGTTCTGCGCCCGGCACGCGCCATGGCTTGTGCGCCACGCCGCCAAGGGTCACGCGGCCGCCGCCGTCGGGCTGCACCACTGCCGCCACCGAGATCAGTGCAAAGGCGTAGGATGCGCGGTCGCGCACCTTGTGATAGAAGTGCTTGCCGCCGAGCGGCTTGGGCAGCGTGACCGCAGTGATCAGTTCGCCCGGCTGCAACGCGTGTTCAATATGCGGCGTATTGCCTGGCAGGCGGTAGAAATCGGCGATCGGAATCGTGCGCGCCTTGCCGTCCGGGTTGACGGTCTCGACGCCCGCGTCGAGCAGCTGCATGGCCACTGCCATGTCGCTTGGATGCGTCGCGATACACGCATCGCTCTGACCGACGATCGCATGGCCCCGTGTAAAGCCGCCGATTGCCGCACAGCCGCTGCCGGGCACGCGTTTGTTGCAGGCCATGTTGGTGTCGTAGAAGTACGGGCAGCGTGTGCGCTGCAGCAGGTTGCCGGCCGTGGTGGCCTTGTTGCGCAGCTGGGCCGAGGCGCCCGCCAGCAGCGCACGCGACAGCACGCCGTAGTCGCGGCGCACGCGCGCATCCGCCGCCAGGTCGGTGTTTCGTACCAGGGCGCCGATGCGCAGGCCGCCCTCCGGCGTTGGCTCGACCTTGTCGAGACCGAGGCCATTGACGTCGATCAGATGGGCCGGCGTCTCGATTTCGAGCTTCATCAAGTCCAGCAGGTTCGTGCCACCGGCAATGAAACGCGTGTTCGGCTTTTGCAGCGCCGCGGCTGCCGCTTCGGCCGGTGTTTTTGCGCGTTGGTAAGTGAATGCCTTCATGCCTTGCCTCCCCCGACTTCGGTGATCGCGTCGACGATGTTTGAATAAGCACCGCAGCGGCAGATATTGCCGCTCATGCGCTCGCGGATTTCGGCCGCCGACAGCAGCGGCTTCGCGTTCAGGTCGGCGCTTGCGTGGCTGGGAATGCCGCGCCGCACCTCGTCAAGTACCGCCACGGCCGAGCAGATCTGGCCTGGCGTACAGTAGCCGCACTGGTAGCCGTCATGCTTGATGAAGGCGGCCTGCATTGGATGCAGCTTGCCGGGCTGGCCCAGGCCTTCGATCGTCGTGACCTCGGCCCCTTCATGCATCACCGCCAGGCTGAGGCAGGAATTGATGCGGCGGCCATCGACGATCACGGTGCAGGCACCGCATTGGCCCTGGTCGCAGCCCTTCTTGGTACCCGTCAGGTGCAGGTGCTCGCGCAGCAGGTCGAGCAACGTGGTGCGGGTGTCGACGTCCAGCTCGACCTGCCGGCCATTGACGCGCAGCGCGACCTTGCCCGTCGCCGGCGCGGGGGTCGATGCCGCCGTGCCCGCTTCGGCCAGCGCCTGTGCATGGCCAACGGCCGGCAGCGCGGTAGCGGTCGCGGACAGGGCGCCGGTGATCAGCAGGTCACGCCGGGTCTGATTGATGTCATGGTGGTCCATCGGGATGCTTCCTTTCAATTCGGGAATGCGTGGCGGACATTGGCATCGCGGCAGGCACGGCGCCGCATGGGGTCATGGTTCATTGAAGACTTCCTTGGCGATCAGGATCGGCCCCCACGCCATTCGGCCAGCCGGTATAGAACGCAAGATGCGTGATGGCCTCCACCAGTTCCGCTTCCGTCAAGCCATTCTGTCGGCAAGGCGGTGCCAAGGATGCTTCTGACCAGATGTTTCATCGGTGGTTTCTGTCGATGACGATGGTTCATGGCTGGTACTGCGCGTCGCTGACCTTCTCCATCCAGTCGGTCGTCTTGCCGTCCAGCGATTCGGTGATCGCTACGTGGCTCATGCCTGTCGAAACACTCGCGCCGTGCCAGTGCTTGGCACCGGGGGGAATCGAGACAACATCGCCAGGATGGATTTCCTGCTGCGCCCCGCCCCATTGCTGCACGCGGCCCACGCCCGAGGTCACGATCAGGGTCTGGCCCAGCGGGTGGACATGCCATGCCGTCCTCGCCCCGGGTTCAAATGTGACCACGCCGCCGGAAACGCGGCCGGGCGCGGACGCCCGGAATGGCGAGTCGACGCGCACAGAACCGGTGAAATTCTGGGCCGGTCCGGCGCGGGAGGGCTGCGAGCCGGCACGGTTGACCGTTACGCTTGCCTGTGCCTGTTCCGCGGCACACGCCGCGCCGATTGCACTCGACAGTGTCATGGCGACCAGGGCGCTTTTCATCATGGGGGTATCTTTCGTATCGAGGTTGGAAACAGGCTCGCCGCTCACACCGTGCGCGGCAGGCGGACCAGGGCTTGTCCAGCGTGATCGGATGATCGCTCACGCTGACGCCATCGCGTTGTGGACGGCATCGACGATAGCGGCAGGCACGCCGCCGATTCCTGGTAAGCCTCCGACTTGCATTTTCTTCACTGTACCGGACAAGACTGAAAATGATTAGCTACAAAATATCGCAAGGCGTTATTAGTAGAACTAATCAATGGGAACCGCCAAGAGCCGATGAACCGGTGCTCCGGTGCTCTATGCCGTAAGTGTTTGATGGCCTTCGCCCTGAAGCGGGTTGCTTTGTGTAGCCAGCCAACTCATGGCGCTTGTGCCCATTCCTGCGCCGAATCGATGGCCCGCATCGATCCATGCAGTATCCGACTGACGTTCCATGTTTTCACAGCACCGCGACGCCGTTGCATAACCGCAGCGGGGCAATCCCCGGATCGGTTTAACTGCCTGACTCATAAGCGCCACTAATTAGCTCATGCGGATTCCACCTCTTAATCACTGCCTGCACACGCGCTATAGTTGGCGTCAAACGAACGAGCCAGCGCTTTGGCAACGATGACTACAGAAAAAGAGGATCGAGTCATGCCTATCAAATCGGCCAACATGCAGGGGCCTCCACACTCCGCCGCATCCGAAGTACGCTTCCCAGCCAATCAAACGGCCATACTTGCGATCATCATGGTGAGCTACGTGATGATTGTCCTCGACATCTCGATCGTCATCACGGGCTTACCGAAAATCCAAGCCGAACTCGGTTTCAGCAGCGAGGGGCTTTCATGGGTATCCAACGCCTATACCTTGGTGTTCGGAGGTTTCCTGCTGTTGGGCGCCCGGGCCGGCGATATTCTCGGCCGGCGCAGGATGTTTATCGTAGGCTTGTCGATCTTCATGGTGTCATCGCTCATGATCGGCATGGCCGGCACAGCCTCGTGGCTTGTGGGTGCACGCGCCGTGCAAGGCCTTGGATCCGCTATCCTGGCTCCTTCGACTCTGGCATTATTGCAAACCAACTTCCCGGCAGGCCCACAGCGGACCCGAGCGATTTCCTTCTATGCGTCGGCTGCGGGAATTTCGGCCAGTATCGGGCTGGTGCTGGGTGGCGTGCTGGCGGACTGGCTTTCCTGGCGCGTCGGCTTTTTCATCAACGTGCCGATTGGTCTGGGCCTGATCATTGCAGCATTACGGCACATCGAGGAAACCGCGCAACATCCTGGCACTTTCGATATTGCCGGTGCGATCACATCGACCCTCGGCATGAGCGCCCTGGTATTTGGCATTGTCGATTCGGTGGCGGCGGAGGGAGCGCCCCTGCGGCCTGCTGTGGCAGTGCTCGCTGGGATAATCTTGCTGAGCATCTTTGTTTTCCTGGAAGCGCGTGCCAAACAGCCAATCATGCCACTGCGACTTTTTGCCAGTCGCGAGCGATCTGGCGCGTATGCCGTGCGCATGCTCTTCCTTGGCGCAAACGTCGGTTTCTTCTTCTTTTCCACGCAATATATGCAGGGTGTACTGGGCTATAGTCCCGCCCAGGCTGGCCTGGCGTTCCTGCCGGCGATGATCGTTAATTTCATCGCAGCGCTTGCTGCCCCCAGGGTAATCGCCCGGTTCGGCAGCCGTATCGTTCTTTTCGGCAGCATGCTGTCGGGATTGCTTGGCATGTTACTGCTGGGCCAAGTATCTGTCGGCACGACTTACCTCAGCGGGCTGGCTGTGCCTATGCTGCTGATCGGCCTGGGCCAGGGAGGCGCCTTGGGGCCATTGACTTCGGCGGGCATCGCCAATGTTTCAGCAAGCGACGCAGGCGCAGCGTCCGGGCTCGTCAATGTAGCGCATCAATTGGGCAGTTCGCTCGGGCTCGGCTTGCAGATCGCTGCGTCGGCTATCGGAGCGAGGGCTTTGACGGGCAGGCTCCTGCTCACCCACAGGATCGGAAACGCCATGCTGTGCGCCGCCGCGATGCTTGTGGTGGGATTACTCATTGCATTCTTCACCGCGAGACGGCCCGATACGGACGTAACCATCGCTGCATGAAGTGAATAACAGTCAAAGCTGCATAAAGGAGGAAAACATCATGAGCACGGCCGTCAAAAAGGTTCTGGTCGTTGGCGCAACGGGAAGTATTGGCCGGCAGGTCATCATCGAAGGCAACCAGGCAAAACTTGCCATGCGCGCGCTGGTACGGGACCGTAAGCAGGCCGAATTGTTTCCGACCGGCGTCGAAGTAGCGGTTGGCGACCTGACAGAATCATCTTCGCTTGGCCCTGCATTGGATGGCATCGACGCTGTCGTGTTCACGCACGGCGCCAATGGTCGTCCTCCCGGACCGGAAGCAGTCGACTATGGCGCAGTACGCAACGTGCTCGCTGCCCTGGCAGGCAGGCAGGTTCGCATTGCGCTGATGACGACGGTTGCAGTAACCGACCGCAAGGGCGCGCATGACTGGAAACGGCGTGGCGAGCGGTTGGTTCGCGCGAGTGGCATGCCCTATACCATCGTGCGGCCGGGCTGGTTCGATGCCAATCGACCTGGCCAGCATCGCATCGTTATGCTGCAAGGGGACAGGAACCAGTCGGGCACACCCCGCGACGGTGTCATCGCACGCCAGCAGCTGGCACGAGTACTATTGTGGAGTGTCCGATCCGACGCAGCCCGGGGAAAAACCTTCGAGCTGACCTCCGACGACGGCCCGGAACAGGACGACCTCGATGTCGTAGCGGAAAAACTCGACAGGGATATCCAGGGTGCACTCGATGCTGTCCATGATGCGCCCAACATGGCCCTTAGTGCCGAGCCTGACAGCGTGCGCAACGACCTGCAACACGTACGCGGCCGTTCGCCACAGCATTGAGATTCGGTCACCTGCTTCGGCGATGGCCAGGCAGTCCGGGTGCTCCGGCAGCACATTGCCGGGACCGGGCGCAAGGCGCACATGCATGTTCGATAACTCGTGGAGTTGGCCAGCTTGAACCTCGGCGCTCGTGAAAGCACGGTTACAGCGGTTCAAGTTGAATGAAAACGACTCGAGCAACCAGGCCGCGCTGGCCGCGGGCCGGAATATGTGCTCACCGAGCATTACCCAATTGATTAGCCTGGCTTATAGCTTCTTGCGCAATTCCCGTACTATTCGCATTCAATCGTCTCCAGTAAAGTTGACAACACTTTTGGCGGCTTGCGCGGCATGATGCATCGCCCTCCTCCCGCCGACGGCAGTACCTTGCCACGCATCGCTCACCCAATACTGGAGGATCGCTCATGGGATTTCCCGATGGACCCGACACTACCCGCCGTGACTTTTTGAAAGCCAGTGCCGCGACGGCGGCGGCAACCGCCGTGCCACTTGTCACCTACGCCCAGGACAACGACAACGCAACTGCGCCGCCGCCGAAAGCCACGGTTTCGTTGACCGTCAATGGCAAGAGCCAGTCGCTGGAACTCGACACACGGACCACGCTGCTCGATGCACTGCGCGAGCATCTTCACCTGACAGGCACCAAGAAAGGCTGCGACCAGGGCCAGTGTGGCGCCTGCACGGTGCTCGTGGGTGGCCGCCGCATCAATTCCTGCCTGTCGCTGGCGGTCATGCATGAAGGCGACAGCATCACGACGATTGAAGGGCTGGGTCAGCCGGACAAACTGCACCCGATGCAGGCAGCGTTCGTCAAACACGACGGCTACCAGTGCGGCTACTGCACGCCGGGCCAGATCTGCTCGGCCGTGGCCGTGCTCGATGAAATCAAGCGTGGCATCCCCAGCCACGTGACGGCCGACCTGGGTACCAGGCCCCTGCTGTCCGCCGCCGAACTACGCGAGCGGATGAGCGGGAACCTGTGCCGCTGCGGCGGCTACTCCAACATCATCGACGCGATCGTCGAAGTCGGCGGCAAAGCATGAAGGCTTTCACTTACGAGCGCGCACGCACACCCGCCGAAGCAGCGGCAATGGCTGCGCGTCAGCCCGGTACCCGCTTCATCGCCGGAGGCACGAACCTGCTCGACTTGATGAAGCTCGAGATCGAAACGCCTGCCCATCTGGTCGACGTCAATGGCTTGGGACTGGACAAGATCGAGCCGACGGCAGATGGGCGTCTGCGCATCGGCGCGCTGGTGCGCAATACCGACCTGGCAGCGGATGTTCGCATTCGCCGATTCTATGGCGTATTGTCGCGGGCGCTGCTGGCAGGCGCCTCGGCGCAGTTGCGCAACAAGGCGACCACCGCCGGCAACCTGCTGCAGCGCACCCGCTGCCCCTATTTCTACGACACCAACCAGGCATGCAACAAGCGCCTGCCGGAAAGCGGCTGCTCGGCGATCGGAGGCCATACCCGTGGCCATGCGGTCATCGGCCACAGCGATGCCTGCATCGCCACCCATCCAAGCGACATGGCGGTGGCCATGCAACTGCTCGATGCCGGCATCGAAACGGTAAGGCCGGACGGCAGTACGCGCACGATTCCGATCGCGGATTTCTACCGCCTGCCCGGCAATACACCGCACGTGGAACACACGCTGACGGCCGGAGAGCTGATAACCTCAGTGACGCTGCCCAAGCCGCTTGGCGGCAAGCACGTGTATCACAAGGTGCGCGATCGGGCCTCCTATGCGTTTGCACTCGTTTCCGTGGCCGCAATCGTGCAGCCCGACGGCACGGGCCGCGTGGCCTTGGGCGGCGTCGCCCACAAGCCATGGCGCGTACCCGCAGCCGATGCACTGTTGCCGCAGGGAGCGAAAGCCACCGCGGCCAGCCTGCTGGCCGGCGCCAAGCCCATGGAGGATAACGCTTTCAAGGTGCCCCTGGTCGAGCGCACGCTCGATGCCATACTTGCCGACGCGAGGACAAGCAAATCATGAAATTCGATACTCCTGCAAGCCGCAACCCTATCGACCGTCTGAAAGTGGTGGGCCAGCCGACCGCGCGCATCGACGGTCCACTCAAAACCACCGGCACCGCAACTTACGCCTACGAACAACACAATGCCGCCCCCGGCGCCGCGTACGGCTACATCGTCGGCGCCGGCATTGCCAAGGGACGGATCGAGTCGATCGACGTCGACCGGGCGAAAGCCGCGCCTGGCGTACTTGGCATCGTCACCGCCGCCAATGCGGGAAAACTCGGCGTCGGCGCGTTCTATGTTGCCCGCGCACTTGCCGGCCCGGACGTCGACCACTATCACCAGGCGGTGGCGATCGTGGTTGCCGAGACGTTCGAGCAGGCGCGCGCCGCTGCCCATCTGGTGCGTGTACGTTATGCGCGCGGCGAAGGCAGCTTCGATCTCGAACAGGCACGAGGCAAGAAGCCCGCGCAGCAGCCACTGCAACAGAAGCGATTCGCGGACACCGCCGTTGGTGATTTCGACGGTGCCTTCGCTGCCGCGCCAGTGACGCTGGACGCTACCTACACGACCCCCGATCACGGCCATGCAATGATGGAGCCGCATGCCACGATCGCGGCGTGGCATGGCGACAAGCTGACGCTGTGGACAGCCATTCAGCTGGTAAGCTGGGGCATGCGCGATGTGGCGAAGACCCTGGACATCCCAAAAGAAAACATCCGCATCGTTTCGCCATACATTGGCGGCGGTTTCGGCGGCAAGGGCTCCATCCTCGCCGACGCCGTGCTGGCCGCTGTCGCCGCAAAACAGATAGGGCGGCCCGTCAAGGTGACCTTGCAGCGCGCGCTCATGTTCAACAACACCACGCACCGCGCCGCCACGATCCAGCGTATTCGCATCGGTGCAGGCAACGATGGACGCATCACGGCAATCGGCCACGAAAGCTGGTCCGGCAACCTCGGCAACCAGCCGGAATTCGCTACTGCGCCGACGCGCATGCTATATGCCGGTGCCAATCGCATGACGCGCCTGCGCGTCGCGCATCTCGACCTGCCGGAAGCCAATGCGATGCGCGCCCCGGGGGAAACGCCGGGCATGATGGCACTCGAGATCGCGATGGACGAGATGGCGGAAAAACTCGGCCTCGATCCGGTAGCCTTCCGGATCCTGAACGATACCTTGGTCGATCCCGAAGCACCCCAGAGACCGTTCTCGAAACGCCAGTTCGTGGAGTGCCTGCAAACGGGTGCCGAGCGCTTCGGCTGGAAGGCCCGCAGCGCGCGGCCGGCCATGCGGCGCGAAGGCCGCTGGATGATCGGTATGGGCGTAGCGGCGGCGATTCGCGGTGCGCCCGTCGCGAAGTCCGCCGCCAGCGTACGGCTCGATAACCGCGGCACCGTAATAGTGGAAACCGATATGACCGATATCGGAACCGGTAGCTACACCATCATTGCGCAGACCGCCGCTGAAATGCTGGGTGTGGGGCTGGACAAGGTAACCGTGCGCCTCGGCGACTCGACCTTTCCGGAAGGCGCCGGTTCGGGCGGCCAGTGGGGTGCGGCCTCCTCGACCGCGGGGGTGTACGCGGCGTGCGTGAAGTTGCGCGAGATGATCGCGCAACGGCTCGGCATGACGAGCACCGACATCGAATTTATCGGTGGGCGCGTGCGTGCAGGTGGGCTCAGCCGACCGTTGCTCGACGCCGTCGCTGCCGGCGAGCTGGTCGCGCAGGATTTCATGGAATATGGCGACCTTGCCAGGCGCTTCGCGCAGCAGACCTTCGGCGCACATTTCGCCGAGGTTGCCGTGGACTCGGCCACCGGCGAGATCCGCATCCGGCGCATGCTGGCGGTGTGCGCCGCGGGCCGCATCCTGAACCCGCTTGCGGCGCGCAGCCAGATCATCGGCGGCATGACGATGGGCGCCGGTGCGGCACTCATGGAAGAACTCGTGGTGGACAAGCGAATCGGATTTTTCGTCAATCACGACCTGGCCAGTTACGAAGTTCCCGTGCACGCCGACATCCCGCACCAGGAAGTGATATTTTTGGATGAAGTGGATCCTACCGCCGGCCCACTGAAGGCCAAGGGTGTCGGAGAGCTCGGCATCAGTGGCGTGCCCGCGGCAATCGCCAACGCTGTTTATAACGCCACGGGCATCCGCGTGCGCGATTATCCGGTCACGCTGGACAAGCTGCTCGACCGCCTGCCCCGGCAGGCGACCTAACGAAAGAAGTCATCGGGTGGCCGGCATGGCACCCGTCGAAAGGAATGGATTATGGAATACGTGACACTCAATAATGGCCTGCGCATGCCGATTCTCGGATTCGGCGTGTTCCAGATCCCCGATCCGCAGGAATGCGAACGCGCGGTGATCGATGCGATTGCCGCGGGCTACCGCCAGATCGACACGGCAGCGTCTTATATGAACGAAGCATCCGTCGGCAATGGCGTCAGGAACAGCGGTGTTGGCCGCGAGGACCTGTTCATTACCAGCAAGCTGTGGGTACAGCACACCGGCTATGAAAACACCCAGCGGGCAATTGATGACTCCCTGCGGCGCCTGCAGCTTGATTACCTCGATCTGTACCTGATTCACCAGCCCTATGGTGACGTGCACGGCTCGTGGCGAGCAATGGAAGAGGCATACCGGGCCGGCAAGCTGCGTGCGATCGGCGTCAGCAATTTCCAGCCAGACCGGTTAATGGACATCATCGCGTTCAATGAAATCAAGCCTGCGGTGAACCAGGTCGAAATCAACCCGTTCCACCAGCAAGCGGAAGAAGCGGCGTTCATGGCCGAAAATGGTGTGCAGGCCCAGGCCTGGGCACCATTCGCCGAGGGCAAGAACAACTTGTTCCAGAACGAGGTACTGGCGGCCATCGCCGGGAAGCACGGCAAGTCCATCGGCCAGGTCGTGCTGCGCTGGCTGGTACAGCGCAATATCGTGGCACTCGCGAAAACCGTGCGCCGTGAACGCATGGCCGAGAATCTTGCGGTGTTCGATTTCGTGCTCGACGATGCAGACCTCGCCGGCATTGCAACGCTGGAGACGGCCGCCAGCAGCTTCTTCTCCCATCGCGATCCCGCCATCGTCAAGTGGATGAGCGAACGTCGGCTCGACATATGATGAAGCATATGTCGATGATGATGCCGGCCGCCGCGGCAATGCTGCTGGCAACGGGGATGGCTCTCGCAGCCGAACCGTCAGCCGCAAGGGTAACCGTCACGCGGGTTGGCGCGCAGCCTTCTACGGCCGGCCCGGAAAAAAATTTCACAGGAATCGTGCGTGTCGATTCGCGCTTCCAGGCGGAAGCACCAGGCCGCGTGGG
The DNA here is from genome assembly GCF_014192225.1 of Pseudoduganella umbonata. Classification (GTDB taxonomy): domain Bacteria; phylum Pseudomonadota; class Gammaproteobacteria; order Burkholderiales; family Burkholderiaceae_D; genus Rugamonas; species Rugamonas umbonata. Next base: position 60,252 of record NZ_JACHXS010000004.1, read on the forward strand.
CGGCGGCGTGGTGACGTTCGAACCCGCGGCGCGCACCGCGTGGCATTCGCATCCGCTGGGGCAAACGCTGATCGTCACCGCCGGCGTCGGCTGGGTGGGTCAATGGGGGCAGCCGGTCGAGGAAATGCGGCCGGGCGACATTGTGTGGATCCCGCCTGGCGTGAAGCACTGGCATGGCGCCAGCCGGTCCATGGGCATGAGTCATGTGGCGATAGCCGAAGCGCTTGATGGGAAATCGACTGACTGGATGGAAAAGGTTACCGATGCACAGTACCAGCGATGATCACCACCGCGTAAACGACATCCTTTCCTGGACGGCCGCCAATCGGTGTGAATACCGGGCCGGGGTGAAACCCACAGCCGGTGATACTGGTCCCTGACGAGTCACCCACCAGCTGCAGCTTGACGCTCGGCAGCAGACAGAACGGTGTCCGGACTGTCCTGCAGCCAACATCAGATGATATTCCACGACTACCGTGGATCAACTTTAAGGACATGACATGGTCTTCGTAGACAAGTCTAAAATCATTCCGCTATTTTTCGCATTGACGATCGGATGCGCCACAGCGGCGCCCGTGAGAGCCGACGCAGTCCCGCAGACCCCGGCACCAACCGCTGCGGCTCAAGCGGCAGGTATGACGGGCAAGCCTGTCCGCGAAGCGCTTTCTGCAACTGAAAAAAATGTTTTGGCGTTGTCGCAGCAGATGTGGCGGTGGATGTCGGATCGAAACACGGAAGCACTCACCACGCTCTATAACGACAAAGTCATGTTCGTCCACATGAGCAGGACGTTGACCAAGAGTGAGGAGCTCGATGTCATTAAAAGCGGCAATATCCAGTACAAGAAAGTCGACATACAGGAATCCTCTGTGCGGCTCGTCGACAGCACCGCCATCGTATTGACGAAGATGCGACTTGGAGCGGTGGTGGGGGGCAATGAGGTGACCAATCCCTTTATGGTGACCGAGGTGTATGTGCGTCAAGGCAAAACCTGGACATTAGCCTCGCTCGCTTTCACGCGACTTCTTGGTGACTAATGCTTCGCGCCGGCGGCACCAGAAGTGAATCGCCCCGGTCGCCATTGTGGCTTGCCCCCACGCGGAATTACGAAGGCGCGCCCGAATGACAGCGCCGCTCTCAATGCTCGGCTATAAAATATTCAAGAGGCGCCACACAGGAATTTTTTCGGCCGCGAATTTTTCAGCCAATAATTTGAGTTCCGGAAGGTTGTCAATCTCTGACCGTTGAGCCGAGCCTTCTCGAAACATGCGTCGTCTGATGGGTGCCATGGTCTGCCAAACGTGACGTGCCAGCGTGACGGGCTCGTCCTCAGCCACGCCTTGTGACAAGGCAAGGTAAAAAAGGCGTTCGATTGAATCGGCCGCGACACCGCTACCGAGCAGAGGTGAACAAAACGCGGCATGTTCGTCGCCATAACGCACCTGAGCAGCGAGGACGTTATTGAGGAGTTTTGCCTTTTCACAGCCAGAGATGACATTGGCGGAATTATATAACTCTACCTGATTCGACGCGCACAGCAGCACCGCAATTTGTGCAAGTTCCTGCATGCTTAAAACGTTAAGGGCAGGAATCTTGGCTAGCTCTCCCAAGGTATGGGGCCGCACTGCTATGGCATCGAGGACCGCGTCATACAATACGGTCTCAGGACTGAAATCGCCCACTGTAAGCTTTATTTCTGCCGTAGCTGCCGTGCGCGGGACCATCAGGACAAGGCCGACTTGCTCCAGGAGCTCCCCTTGCCGGACCAGACCGATTCGGTTTTGACCACGCACAAAAACGTCCTTCCTGAACGAGGTATTCCAAAAGTAGTCTTTCAGCGTTTCGCGCACTTCCGGGGTGTTAATTTGTTCCAGAAGTGCAGCCATTTCCTCGTTTAGAAACAATGATGGATAGGCAAAGGGAAGGTCGGCAGAACCGATAAATGTCATTTTAGCCGAGGCAAAGTTACGGGCAACATCGGCGTGAAAGAGTGGCTTCCAGTCCCTATGCATGTACTCATGGACCAGATAGTTTGGGTTTGCAGTGCGCAGGGTATGGGTACGGATGCTCAGAGCAGGATTTTGCGTCAGATAAGCAGCTTGTGCATGCACTAATGCATCAACAAGTTCGCTCGCCCCCTTGATCGTTTGATCGCTTCGGTTTGGGAATAGACCAGCGTACTCGACCACAAGGCGTTGTAAAGGAAGCGCTGCCGCCCAGCCGGGCATAGCGTTATAGCTGACATAAACCACTCCGCCAGGCTTCAGGTACCGGTTGACGAAGCTGACGATATGCCGACGATTCTCCTCGTTCACCCAAGTGTAAACCCCGTGCATTGTGATAAAGTCCAACGGCGGCAGGTCAACGCACCCATTTGCAAGTTCCTCGAAACTGTTTTCGAGCAGAGTAAGGTTTTCTAGTTGCGCCAGGCCAGTCAGGCGGTTGGCACTTGCCACATGCGATGGATTGAAGTCAGCAGCGAAGAAGCGACCATTGGGATTGCCCGCTGCAAGGATCTGTGCGGTTAAACCGCGGCCACATCCGAGATCAAAGTATGTGAAAGGCTGGTCCAGCGCAACCGGCTCACATCCATTAAGGATACAGACCAAATTCAGCCATGTTGGGCTTTGCTCTCGGTAAAAGCCAGCGGTGTACTCAATGTCAGATGTATATCCTGCGGTCCAATCCATTCTGTTTCCTATTCTAAAAGTGTAATATTTTCCGCTGGCTTTCGAATCGCTGTGTTCCAGTTTATCCGCTGAAAACGCTGCCGCACGTTCTTTCGTCGCAAACGCTGCTCGACGCCAGCATGCCGCTCACGTCATGCATGAAGTGACCGCATCACGCCAATTGAAGGACTGGGCCAGCCGGACAAACTGCCTCCGATACAGGCGGTATTCGTAAAAGATGAAGGTAGCCAACACTGTTATTGAGCGCCCGGCCAAATCTGCTCGGCCGTGGCCGTTCTCGACGGGATTAAACGTATAGTCCCAAGCCACGCGAACGGCGGTCCGAATGCAAAGCGCTGCTGTCCGCCGCCGAGCTGCTCGAGCGCGTGAGTGTCATTCTTTGGCGCTGCGGCACGTTCTCGAACATCAGCAGTGCGATCGCCGAAGCCGGGGCTCCACATAAAGAACTACCTATGACAAACAGTGGCATGACGTCCTCATGTTCTGTACGCCCAGGCCAATGCTCGACACTTCCAGCTTGCCCAGATTGCGGCGGCCAATCGCGCCGGCCGATGCGGGTGCAGCTCTGCCTTTCCTGCCCTGCCTGGCCTGCGTGGCTGCCTGGCTCGCAAGCGGGACCGCGGCCAGCGCTCCTGCTGCGAGATGAAAACCGCGCCGGGCCAATTCCGATCCTCTTTTTTTGCTGTCATCCCGTTTCCTTCATGTGCAATACGCTACTGCGGAGTGGACGCGCATGCGGGTGCGGGTTCTGATCCGGTGCTAGCCAAGGTCATGCAGTTCTCTCAACGACATTGCGTTGCCGTCCGTGGATCAATGTACCGGCAACAGCGTCAGGTGATAAGTCTATATAATCAGCATGGCCTTATTAGAAAAACTAATGGATAGTGAAGCCAAGTCTCAACGATCTTGCTGCATTCGTCATCGTGGCCCGTGAAAGCAGTTTCACGCGCCCCGAGCCAAGCTCGGCGTGTCGCAGTCGGCGCTGAGCCAAACCATCCGCAGCCTGGGAGAGCGTACGCCTGTTCACCAGAACGACGCGGCGTCTTGAGCGATATACGCGATAAGCCAGCGGCAGCTTGCGCATTGCTGCTTCCGGGCACGCTACTGACTCGATCCTGATGCCCAAGCTGACGAAGCTGCTCCGCGCTTATCCAGACATCAAAGTCGAGATCAGTACTGACTACCGGATGGTCGATATCGTCGAGATGCGCTTTGATGCAGGAGTACGCCTGGGCGAATCACTTGCCAAGGACATGATCGCGGTGCGTATCGGGCCGGATGTACGGATGGCAGTCGTGTGCGCGCCGAGCTATTTCGCTAGGTACCCTATCCCTGCTGCCCCGCACGAGCTCACCGAGCATGACTGCATCAATGTCCGCTTGCCAACCCATGGGGGATTGCTGCCCTGGAATTTCAAGCGAGGCTCGCAAGAACTGAACGTATGGGTCGAAAGCACACTGATTTTCAGCGGTTTCCCCCAGGTGCTCAAAGCTGCCCTGGACGGCATGGGCCTGACCTTCATCCTCGAGGAAGTGGCCCAGAAACACATCGACACGGGGCGCTCGTCCGAGTTCTTGATGACTGGTGCCACGTTTTCCCGGGCTACCATATGTACTACCCAAGCCGACGACAGCCGTCGCCCGCCTTCACGCTACTGGTGGATGCCTTGCGTTACGAGCCGTGAGGTATGCGACTGTCCGCTTGCAGCAGAGCCGACTTCATTGCTTAGCCCGGCTTATAGCCTCTTGCGGGACACTCTACTACTCGGGTGCCCTTTTGCGCTGTACAGTAGTGTCGACCCGGGCAGCAGCAGCAGCAGCAGCCAAGCTGGCCCTGCCGTATTACGAAGCTGCCCATGACAAGCATGACACGCAACAAGCTTTGCAAAACAAATGGTGAATGATGATGATTAGAACGCTGCTCGCTGTCGCAATGGTAAGCCTGCTCGCCGCATGCACAACAATTCCTGATGTGCCGCCCGGGACTGCAGTTCCGATCCAAATCAAGGAACAGGGCAGTTTCGCTGCGGGTGGCACGATGACGACCGCACCAGGTGCATTTGACCCGCGCAAACCCATGGCACCAGATGGACAGACCTACCACGGCGACCACGCCTATGCCTTCTACCAGATTCCCGTCAATGTTCGGAAGATGCCGATCGTGATGTGGCACGGCGCAGGGCAGTTTTCCAAGACCTGGGAGACCACCGCCGATGGCCGCGAAGGCTTTCAGAACATCTTCCTGCGCCGCAGGTTCGGCGTGTACCTGATAGACCAGCCACGGCGTGGCAATGCGGGTCGCAGCATGGTTGCGGCGACCATCACGCCGACACCTGACGAACAGCTCTGGTTCAACCAGTTCCGTATCGGACTATGGCCGAATTACTTCGAGGGCGTACAGTTCGCCCAAGATGCACAAACGCGTAACCAGTTCTTTCGTTCCATGACCCCAAACACCGGGCCGTTCGACATGGCTGTGCTCTCGGATGCGGTGGCCGCAGTATTTGACAGGACGGGGCCGGGCATCTTGTTCACTCACTCGCAGGGCGGTGGGCCTGGCTGGCTGACGGCAATCAAGAACGCAAAGGTTAAGGCAATCGTTGCCTTCGAGCCTGGCAGCAGCTTCATTTTCCCGGAGGGCGAAGTGCCGGCGCCAATCCCGAGCGCTTTCGACACCGTTCAAGGCGCTGCCGTACCCATGGCGCAGTTCATGGCCCTGACACGCATTCCGATCCTGGTCCTGTATGGCGACAACATTCCCGCGCAAGCGGTCGACCTGCCAGCCCAGGACAGCTGGCGAGCGCGCCTCGCGATGGCCCGGCTATGGCGGGAGACTGTCAACAAACACGGTGGCGACGTCACCCTCGTTCATCTGCCAGAGCTTGGGATCAAGGGCAACACGCACTTTCTCATGTCGGATATGAACAATGTGAAAATCGCCGATCTCGTGGCAAAGTTCCTTGCGGACAAAGGGCTCGACTGACGACAGGTGCCATGAGCGCCTGCAGGCAAACCTGGGTGACCGACCGTCACGGTCATCCTGCTGGAGCCTGCGGCACCAGGCGCTGGGCGCAGGACGATGGCGTACGAAGCAACTGCCTCCATGGCCGCAAATTCGTATGGGTCGGGGCAAGCGCCAAATCTTCACTGTGGCCACTGGACCATGCAATTCAACGTCTCGCTGCAGCGTGGAGCTCGGCGTGAGACAGAACAATGTCCGGGCTCTCTTTCAGCCGCATCAGTACCAGATCAAGGAACGCTCGGACCCTTCGAGGTTGCGAAGTCCGACTGCCGTAGTACACATAGAGACCGATGTCATCGCTTACATGTTCCACCAGGACAGGGATGAGCCTGCCCGCGCGAATATGTGACGCCGCCGAAAAATTGGCAAGCTGGCCAATGACAAGACCCGCCAGAACGGCCTGGAGCTCCATCTCCGCCTCGTTGGTCGAGAATGCCGGCGTCATGAAGCGTTGTTCCACTTCATTGTCGATCTTCAGGAACCACGGAGTGATATGTTCCGTTGTCGCATGCCGATAGACGCTGCAACGGTGCTGGGCAAGCTCATCGAGCGAGGCCGGAACACCGTGAATCTCGAGATAACGTGGTGCAGCGCAGATGATCATCTGCACAGGCAAAAGGCGCCGCCCGATCACATTCTTATCCGGCGACGGGCCGATGCGAAAACCAATATCGACCCGGTCCTGCACCCAGTTGCCAATGCTGTCGTCGAGTTGTACCTCCGGCTGGATACCCGGATGACTTCGACAAAACTCGTCGAGTACGGGCATCAATAACGCTGGAAGACCAGTCTTCGGCCCGACGATACGAAGAGGGCCCGAAATATCGTCCTTGAGACCGCGCACGAGTGCGAGACTGCGATCGAGCGCCGCCAATGCCGGCAGAGAATTTTCCAGCAAACATCGCCCTTCCTCGGTCAGGGACAAGCGGCGCGTGGTGCGGTGAAGCAGGCGTACGCCCAAATCCTGCTCAAGCTGTGCGATTGCCTGGCTGGCCGCCTGGGAAGTAATGCCTTGGGCCAGCGCCGCCTGGCGAATGCTGCCGAGTTCGACTGCTTGGGCAAACGTGGCGACTGCCTTGAATGTATTGAACGCCATAGGTCACTCTCGTATTTTGTCGTTTGATTATCAACTACCCGTTGTAGCTGATGCAGGCAGAATACGTCTAGTTTCTTGATAGTGTGCCCTCTAAGATACGTCATCAAACCTGAGGACAGCTGACATCGGACGGTGTCGATGCAGGCAGCTTTCACACATCATTAAGGAAATGAAAATGACGCAAGGTATCGAGGGCAAAGTGGTTGTCATTACGGGCGCCAGTGGCGGACTTGGTGCGGAATCAGCGAAGGCACTTGTAACAGGTGGGGCAAAGGTAGTCCTCGGCGCACGCCGGCTCGACAGGCTCGAGGCGCTTGCCACCGAACTGGGAACAGAGAACTGCGCCGTGTATAGAGTCGATGTCAGAAGGCGAGAGGACGTGCAGTCCCTGGTCGAATTTGCAGTGCAGCGCTTCGGCCGCATTGACGTCATGGTCAACAATGCGGGCGTCATGCCTCTGGCACCGCTGGAAATGCTTCGCACCGATGAATGGGAAGACTGCATCGACGTCAACGTAAAAGGCGTTTTGTGGGGTATTGCCGCGGCACTGCCCTACTTCAAGGCCCAGAGGAGTGGCCAGTTTGTGTCAGTCTCATCCGTGGCCGGTCACGTTGTCGGCGCGGGTACGGCTGTCTATTCCGCGTCGAAAACCGCGGTGCGCGTCATTTCCGAGGGCTTGCGCAAGGAAGTCAAACCTTACGGCATTCGCACAACGGTTATCTCGCCCGGCGCGCTGGATACGGACCTTCCTGGCTCTGTCAAGGCGCCAGGCGTAGCCGAAGCAATCGCCGACTACTATGCCCAGGTTGCCATACCGGCGTCCAGCTTCGCTCAATGCCTGCTGTTTGCGATCTCGCAGCCCCCTTCGGTCGATATCAATGAAATCCTCTTCCGCCCGACACAGCAGGAGCTCTGAACCACACCGATCCGCCAGGTCATCAAAGTATCTCGTACGGGCCTGGTCCATTGTTACGTCGTTTTATTCGTGATCCAGCCATGCGCTTACCCATTGTCGCCCTCAGTATCGGTATCGTGTCCATCGTGACTTGCTGCTCTATCGCTTCGGCCCTGCCGTCATTCGCCGGCTCGCCGCAATTTCGTGACGGACAGTTTCGGAATAGCGCGCCCATGTACAAGCAGAGTTCAGGCGACATGGTGCGCATGTGGTGGACCTTCCTGTTCGACAAGCCCGCCGGTACGGTGCCGCGCCAATCCATCCCGGTACGCACCTTGAGCCGCGAGACACTGCTGGCGGCCCCGGACAATACCCTGTACCGCCTGGGCCATTCGACGATGCTGATCAAGCTCGCTGGCGAGTTCTACCTGACAGATCCGATTTTTTCTAAACGGGCGTCGCCGGTACAGTGGGCAGGTCCCGCCCGCTTTCATGCACCGCCAATCGGGATTGACGAACTGCCCCCGATCAAGGCTGTCATCCTCTCTCACGACCACTATGATCATCTGGACCATGCGACTATCATGGCGCTGGCACCGAAAACCACGTTGTTTCTCACACCGCTGGGCGTTGGGAATCGCCTGATCGACTGGGGTGTCGATAAGGTAAAGGTGCGCCAGTTCGACTGGTGGCAGGGAATCGACGTTGATGGCGTGCACTTCGTGGCGACACCAGCGCGGCACTTCTCCGGGCGCAGCCTGAACGATGCCAATACCACTTTGTGGGCATCCTGGGTGATTCTGCACCACAGCCTGCGGTTGTTCTTTAGCGGCGATAGCGGCTATTTCCCCGGTTTCAAGGAGATCGGCGCCAAGTACGGCCCGTTCGACATGGCCATGATCGAGACCGGGGCCTATGACAAACAATGGCCGGACATTCATATGCAGCCGGAAGAGACGCTGCAGGCCTTCGAGGACCTGAAGGGAGCATCGCTGCTGCCCATGCATAATGGAACGTTCGACCTGGGCCTGCATCGCTGGCAGGAACCATTCAGTCGGATTACAGCGCTGGCCGAGGCACGTGGCGTGGCCTTGGCAACGCCGGAAATGGGTGAGGTGGTCGACCTGCGTCAGCCGAAGGCCGGACAGGCATGGTGGCGCGCGATGGATTGACCGGCAAGCCAGCAATGGCAGGTTTTACCGGAGTCGCGCCAGCAGTCCGCCTTGGCGGAGTTATTCGATGGCCTGTGCCCAGAAATGAATTGCCTTGCCGATCCAGCCAGCTGCACTGGTGCCCGCGCCGGTGCCGAAGCCGTGTGCTACACCAGGGTACTCGTGATAGGCAACCCTGGTCCCCTGCCGGGCCAGCGCATCGACGCGACGACGCATGACCGCAGGCGGTGCGATCCGGTCATGCTCGCCGACTACGACAAACGTGGCAGGCTCCTCCTTGCCGACATCGGCGTAAGCCGTGTAGGCCATGACGATGGCTGAAGGCCGGGGTGTTTCATTGGCCCCAAAACGCGCCGTCCCATAAGACCCGATGGCGGCAGCCATCCTGGCACCTGCGGAACTGCCCCAGAGCGAGTAGCCCCGTGTGCTGACGCCCAATTGATCCGCATGCTGGAAAATGAAACTCAGCGCGGCGGCAAGGTCGGCATTTGCCTTGCTACCGCCGGCGCCCACCCGGTACTTCAACACGAACGCGTTATAGCCACTGCCCGAAATCTCCGCCGCATAGGGAAAGCCCTCGTGCAGCGAACCCACGTACTGAAAACCGCCACCGGGTGCAATGACAGCGAACGGTGCGCCGGCTTTGCCACGCATGAAGAACAGCCCGACCTGGCCAAGCTCGGGATCGGCCTGCCTCTGTGCCGCCGAATAGACGGGGTAGAACACCGTTCTTCCCGTTGCTGCGTCATCGATCATGCGATTGAGTGCAGCCACAACAATGCCGGGATCGACATTGTTGTGGTAGGGCAGCAGCGTTCCGGCATCCTTCAGGAGCAATGCCTCGTCTACGGGGCGATCGTCCCATGGCAGCAGTAATGGCGCAAAGCCGGCAAATGCGGGATGACGCAGCATGTCGCCGATTCTCGTATCCACCGTGAGATGGACGTTGACCCGCTGCTGCATCGCTCTTGTCGCTGGTTGCGAAGTTTCCTGTGCCGCCGCGTCTCCCATGCCGAGCACGGAAGACAGCAGCAGGCCGGCCGGCGAAACTATGGTTTGCCTGATGCGTTTCATGGTTTTCTCCGGTCGTATACGAAGCCCGTTGTGGTGTGTTCAGGGCTTCGGTGGTGCCTCGACCCCGGATAGTGCCAGCACGGCGTCGGGCAGACGCGCGCCACGCACCTCGATCGCCGCCACCTCCTGGTTCAATTCGGCGATGTCGTCCGGCGAAAACCGGACACGCGACGCGCCAATATTTTCCAGCATATGCGCCATTTGCGTGGTGCCGGGAATCGGCACGATCCACGGCTTTTGCGCCAGCAGCCATGCCAATGCAATCTGGGCAGGGGTAGCTCGCTTGCGCGTGGCCCAATCCCTGAGCAATGTAACCAGCGCAAGATTGTCGGGCAGGTTTTCCGGCGCAAACCGGGACTCGGCGCCACGGATGTCGCCTGGCGCAAATCGTGTGGCGACATCGATGGCGCCGGCCAGGAAACCCACGCCCAGCGGGCTCCACGGAACGAATCCGATACCAAGTTCCTCACACAGCGCGATGATGCCCTCCTCCGGCCCGCGCCACAGCATCGAGTACTCGTTCTGCACGGCGGTGACAGGCACTGTGGCATGCGCGCGGCGCAGCGTGTTCGGCCCCATTTCCGACAAGCCCCAGTGCAGTACCTTGCCTTCCTTCATCAGGTCGCCGACCGCACCGGCCACGTCTTCGATCGGCACCGTGGGATCAACCCTATGCTGGTAGAGCAGGTCGATGCGGTCGGTACGCAGGCGTTTCAACATGCCTTCGACCGCCAGCTTGATATGTGCGGGGCGGCTGTTAAGGCCTCCCAGGTGCTGACCGGTTTCGGGGTCGATGTTCCAGCCGAACTTCGACGTGATCACGACCTTGTTCCGGAAAGGCGCCACGCCTTCGCCCAGGATCCGTTCGACCTCGTGCGGGCCATAAGCTTCGGCGGCGTCGAAGAACGTGACACCACGGTCGTAGGCGGTGCGAATGATATTGAACATCTCAGGACGGCCTGGCACCGTCGTCTGGTACGTGCGGCTCATGTTCTGCACGCCGAGGCCAATGCTCGAGACTTCCAGCTTGCCGAGCTTGCGGCGGCCCGTCAGGCTGGCCCCTGCGAAACCAAAACCCTTGCCGACCTCACCAGCTTGCGCTGCGGCCTGGCTTGCGAGTGGCGCCGCGGCCAGCGCCCCGGCTGCGAGAAGAAATCCGCGCCGGGCCATTTCCGATCCTGGTTTTTCTGCCATGTCACTTCCTTTCGTTGAAGAGCATCACTGCGGGATGGATTGCCGGGAATTCGCGCGTGCCGATTCAAGGATCTGGCTGCCCTGCAGTGTGGCGTTCCCCATGAATGATTGGCGATGCCGGCGGTTACGACTCTACCGGCAATGGTGCCAAGTGATTAGCCTATGTAACCTGCATGATCTTATAAGCAAAACTTATGAAATGTGAAACATGGCCGTGGGCTGTCGAGGGCATTCATCATCGTTTTCGAAAGGATTGCTCCAGGCGTGCCGCAGTCGAGCTCACCCTGCGCGCGCCTTGCCCGCACCGATCTTGCCGAGCCAGCCGCTGACCCGCTCGAGCGTCTGCTTTTCCTGCTCGCCCTGCATGACAAACGCGGCGTCTGTCAGCCTGGCCCGCGGGGCGTGCGCCGAAAGCACGTCCATGCTGCTGCCGACGCCATACCCACCATGGGTAATGAACGGGATCAGCGTTTTTTCAGCAAGATCATGGCTTGCGAGGAACGAGCGAATGACTGGCGGTGCTGTTTCGCCCCAGATTGGGAAGCCGAGATAAATCGTTTGATAGTCCGCGATGCGCGGCACGCCGCTTTTCAGGGCCGGCCTGACATTATTGTCGCGCTCGCGACGAGCCTGCTCGACCGTCTGGGCGTAGTCTTCCGGATAAGACGTGGCTGGAAGAATTTCAAACAGGTCTGCACCGAGGGCACGTTGAATCTGACCAGCAACCACGCGCGTATTTCCTGTACGCGAAAAATACGCTACCAGTATCTTTCCTGGCGTTGCTAGCCTGCCGCTCGGGTCTGCCGCGGACACGGTATTTGCCAGTGGCACCAGCAGTGGGGCCAGCAGCACGTGTCTTCTCGAAATACCATTCGCTTCATGCATGGAATCCTCCTATGGCAATATTGGGCGCGCGCTATGCGGGGCCGATGGCTGGCGGGATATCGTATTTCAGGGTTTCGGCGGCGCCTCGACGCCGGAGAACGCCAGCACGACGTCGGGCAGCCGCGCGCCACGTACCGCGATTGCCGTTACTGCCCCGTTCAGCTCGGCGAATTCGGCGGACGAAAAGCGCACCCCGGCCGCGCCAATGTTTTCCAGCATATGCGCCATCTGCGTGGTGCCGGGGATCGGCACGATCCACGGCTTTTTCGCCAGCAGCCATGCCAGCGCCACTTGGGCAGGAGTTACTCTCTTGCGCGTGGCCCAGGTCTTCAGCAAGGTCACAAGCGCAAGATTAGCAGGGAGATTTTCCGGCGCGAACCGCGACTCCGCGCCACGGATGTCGCCTGGCGCAAACCGCGTGGCGGCATCGATGGCGCCGGTCAGGAAGCCGACGCCCAACGGACTCCAAGGCACGAACCCGATACCGAGTTCCTCGCACAGCGCAATGATGCCCTCCTCGGGCCCACGCCACAGCATCGAGTACTCGTTCTGCACGGCAGCGACCGGCAATGTGGCATGCGCGCGGCGCAGCGTGTTCGGCCCCATTTCCGACAGACCCCAGTGTAGTACCTTGCCCTCCTTCATCAGGTCACCGACCGCACCGGCCACGTCCTCGATCGGCACTGCAGGATCGACCCGGTGCTGGTAGAGCAGGTCGATGCGGTCGGTACGCAGGCGTTTCAGCATGCCCTCGACTGCCAGCTTGATATGAGCCGGCCGGCTGTTCAACCCCGGCAGGCGCTTGCCCGTTTCGAGATCGATGTTCCAGCCGAACTTCGACGTGATCACCACCTTGTTTCGAAAGGGCGCTACGCCTTCGCCAAGGATCCGCTCGACCTCGTGCGGGCCATAAGCCTCGGCAGCATCGAAGAAGGTAACCCCACGATCGTAGGCGGTGCGAATGATGTTGAACATCTCGGGACGGCTCGGCACTGTCGTCTGGTAGGTACGGCTCATATTCTGGACGCCCAAGCCGATGCTCGAGACTTCCAGCTTGCCGAGCTTGCGTCGGCCTATCGGACCAATCGGCACTGACATTTCGCCGCGTTTCGCGCCCTGTCCAGCCTGCATGGCTGCCTGGCCGGCGAGTGGTGCCGCCGCCAATACTCCCGCTGCGAGAAGAAACCCACGCCGGGCCAATTTCGATTCTTCATTAACTGTCATTTTGTTTCCTTTCGTGTGCAGTACGTCACTGCGGAGTGGACGCGCATACGGGAGCCGGTCATGCCTCGGTGTGACTCGGGTCCGGCAATCCTCCTGGATTGCGTTACGAGCCCTGGACTATGAATGTACCGGCAACAGCATCAGTTGATAAGTCTATATAATCAGCATGACCTTATTAGAAAAACTAATGAACAGTGAAGCCAAATCTTAACGACCTTGCTGCATTCGTCATCGTGGCCCGTGAAGGCAGTTTCACGCGCGCCGCCGCCCAGCTCGGCGTGTCGCAATCGGCGCTGAGCCAAACCATCCGCAGCCTGGAAGAGCGCCTGGGCGTACGCCTGTTCACCAGAACGACGCGGCGCGTTGCCCCCACAGATGCCGGCGATCGGCTGCTTGCCGAAATAGCCCCCCGCCTCGAGGGAATCGAGGGCGCTCTCGCAGCGTTGAGCGATATGCGCGATAAGCCAGCGGGCAGCTTGCGCATTACTGCTTCCGAGCACGCTACTGACTCGATCCTGATGCCCAAGCTGACGAAGCTGCTGCGCGCTTACCCGGACATCAAAGTCGAGATCAGCACTGACTACCGGATGGTCGATATCGTCGAGATGCGTTTCGATGCAGGAGTACGCCTGGGCGAATCGCTTGCCAAGGACATGATCGCGGTGCGTATCGGGCCGGATGTGCGGATGGCGGTCGTGGGCGCGCCGAGCTATTTCGCCAGGCACCCGATCCCTGCGGCCCCGCAGGAGCTCACCGAGCATGACTGCATCAATGTCCGCTTGCCAACCCATGGGGGATTGCTGCCTTGGGATTTCAAGCGAGGCTCGCAAGAACTGAACGTACGGGTCGAAGGCACACTGATTTTCAGCGGTTTCCCCCAGGTGCTCAAAGCTGCCCTGGACGGCATGGGCCTGGCATTCATTCTCGAGGAAGTGGTCCAAAAACACATCGACGCGGGAGCGCTTGTCCGGGTTCTCGACGACTGGTGCCACGTTTTCCCAGGCTATCACCTCTATTACCCAAGCCGACGGCAGCCGTCGCCCGCCTTCACGCTGCTGGTGGATGCCTTGCGTTACGAGCGTTGAAGCATGCGCCTGCCCGCTTGCGGCAGTGCCGTCGTCATTGATTAGCCCGGCTTATAGCTTCTTGCGGATCACTCTACTACTCGAGTGCCGTTTTGCGCTGTACAGTAGTGGCGACCGTGGCAGCTGCTGCTGCCAAGCCACCCTGCCGTATTACGGAGCTGCCCATGACAAGCATGACACGCAACAAGCTTTGCAAGACTCTTGCACTGACCACCATCACCGCACTCTGCGTCGGATTGGCACCCGCACCCGTCTCTGCCGGGCAAAGCGCGCCGGGAGCACCTAACCCTGGCGCCTCTGACGTGGCGGAAACCATGACCGCCAAACAACGGGCAATTCCCATGATTGCGGCTTTCATGGCCACGAGCGATATGCCGAAGCTCAATGCAGCTTTGGATCGGGGCCTGAGCGCTGGCCTTACCATCAGCGAGACGAAGGAGCTCCTGGTACAGCTCTACGCCTATGCTGGATTCCCGCGCAGCCTGAACGCACTGGGCGAACTGATGAAAGTGCTGGAAAGCCGCAAGCAGCGTGGCATCCATGATGCACCGGGCCGGGAACCAAGTCGCACCATCGCCACCGGTGAAGCCCTGCAGAAGGCGGGCAAGGCCAACCAGGAACGCATCTCCGGCGGACCTGTCGCGAGCCCGGTATTCGAATTCGCCCCCGTTATCAATCAGTATTTGCAATCACACCTGTTCGGCGACATCTTCGAACGCGACAACCTCGACTGGCAAAGCCGCGAACTTGCGACGCTGGGCGCACTGGCCGCGATGCCGGGAGTGGAAGCCCAGTTGCGTTCGCACATGCGTGCCAGTCTGCGGGTAGGCCTGAGTACTGCGCAGTTGCGCGAAGTCGTCCAGGTGCTAAGCGAGCACGTGGATCAACAGTCCGGCGAGCGCGCCAGGGCGGCACTGGCACAAGCAAGTGCCGCCGCATCTGGAAAATGAACAGGCCCGGCACAAGGTGGCCCCAACGACAGACACCTGTAGCGAAAAGCAGGCCAGACTCTTGCCCCTCGGAGAAGCTGCAGCCGCAGCCTCCCTTTTTCAAGATGAACATCCACCGACTTTCAACGCAGTCCATCGCCAAGAGCGTTCCTGGCTACTCATAATTTCAGCTTAATAGTGCATGCCGAATCCGGGGATTAATCCTACAGACGCTTTCCAGTACGATTTCCCTTGTTGAAAGGACGGGCACGCACTGGGCGTCTCGGCGCCTTCTGCAATCTTGAGGAACATGTAGATGAAACAGATATTGATAAAGGCTGCTCTGCTCGCAGCGGCGATCGGCACCTCGACACACGGAGCCGGCGCGGCGGACTACAAGAAAAACCCGTTCACCCTGGTATACGACGGCGCTATCACGAAGAACGAACCGGGCAAGGTCAATATTCACCCGGTCACCTATAAGCTCAATGGGCTCGATATCGTCGCCAACGTCTACACGCCGGACAACTACGATCCGAAGATGAGCTATCCCACTGTAGTGGTGGCACACCCGAACGGCGGCGTAAAAGAACAGGTGGCCGGCCTATATGCGCAACGACTGGCCGAACAGGGTTACATCACGATTACTGCGGATGCGGCTTACCAGGGTGCGAGTGGTGGACAACCACGCAGCACTGACAAGCCAGCCTTCCGCATCGAGGATATCCATGGCATGGCGGACTTTATTAGCGGATATGCTGGCGTCGATGTCAAACGACTGGGCTTGCTTGGCATTTGCGGCGGTGGCGGATACTCGCTGGCTGCGGCGCAAACCGACAAACGATTCAAGTCGATCGCCACGGTAAGCATGTTCAATTCTGGACGAGTGCGTCGCAACGGCTATGCCGACTCGCAACTGGCGACGATCCAGTCACGCCTGCAGCAGGCGTCGGCCGCGCGTGCACAAGAGGCAGCAGGCGGAGAGGTTCTTTATTCCGGGGACGCAGATCTGACGGACGAGCAGATTGCCAAGCTGCCGTTCGACCTTTACCGGCAGGGCTATGAGTACTACTGGAAAACGCATGCACACCCAAATTCGACGTTCAAGTACACAACGAGCAGTCTGCTGGACCTGATGCGTTTCGATGCCACAAGCCAGATCGAGCTGATCGAGCAGCCACTACTGATGATTGCGGGCACAAAGGCCGACAGCTTGTACATGAGCGAGGATGCATTCGCCAAGGCGACCGGCACGAAAGACAAGGAACTGTTCAGGATCGAGGGCGCGACACACATCGAAACCTACTGGGTACCGAAATATGTCAACGCTGCAATTAATAAGCTGACGGCGTTTTACGCACGCACTCTGTAATTCGAACACGCCACGACCGCCAGGCGGCATAGGTCATTTCTGTCGCCGGGCATACTGGCCGAGGATACCGGCAGACACCTCTGGAACCCAATGTCGATCAGTCTGCTTTTCCTATAGGCGCAGCGTGCCGTAACGCGTTATAGGCGTTCGGGAACTAGCTAGCAGGGCACCAGTTCTGCCGCAATGAGCGCAACGACGCTGAACGCTACGTCATCGAGCGCCAATGCGCCAAAAGTATAGGCCGGCGCCAAATCTTCTCGGCCGTTTTCACAACGCCCGATAACGAAAATCGCGCAGTGTGACCGCTCCGTTGCCCGCGCAGTAGATACCTACCTTCAGGCTGAGGAAGCCGCCAAACACGTTGTGGTGGATACCCGAGACCTCCATGCGCAGCCCGTGCAGCAGCCAGTTCTTGCCACCGTCGTACGAGTAATGAAAAGTGACCACATTGTCGACGTTGGTCAGCCGTACCCGCACGCTCTTCGTGGCACGCTGTGCTCGCATCCACTGCTGCTCCTCAGCATACTCCCAGGTCTTGACGGTGTCGGGCGTGAAGCCGACGCCAACAAAGGCCTTGTGATTGTAGAAAAGCAGCAGTCCCGCTTCGGCACCGCCCTCAAGAACGAGTGTTACTTCGGCCTGGTAGGAGCGGTCGCCAACGCCGCAAGTGAGCGGCGCGCTGTCCGCCGGCGACCTGCCCTTGGCCTGGATACGCAGGCCGGGCTTCAAGTACTGGACGCGTGCCATTTCGTCCGGCGCAGGGTCGTGGAAGCTCCATTGCACGCCAAACCGGTCGCGTGTGAAATCGTCGGAGAGGGGCTGGCTGTTCTGCCCTGCCTTACCTCCACGCGGCTTCGGCAACGGCTTCGACAGGTCGCCACCCTTGGCGCGGAACCAGCCGTCCGCCGTCCACTCGATCGGTTCCAGCAGCGTCTGGCGCCCGAGCGTGCGGTAACCGTTCTCATAGCCGTGGTACACCATCCACCAGTCGCCCGCTGGGCCTTCTACCAGCGTAGCGTGGCCACGCGACCACCACGGTTCCGCCGTGCTCGTTGTGCGCACCAGCGGGTTGTGCGGGCAGTGCGCCCACGGGCCGTGGACCGACTTCGAGCGCGCGGCAATCACCATGTGGCCGGTGACCGGGCCGGCCGTGCCGCCCACAGCGGTGACGAGGTAAAACCAATCGCCGTGACGCAGCAATTTCGGGCCCTCAGGGGCGAAGTTCTCGACCACCCAGTCTTCCGGATAGCGCCACGGCTTATAGGCGTCTTCCAGTTTTCCATCAGTTGCCAGGCCATCGTCGGTCAGGCGGATCTTGCGGATGCCGTTGACGAACAGGTAGCGCTTGCCATCCTCGCCCACGACGTGGCCGGGGTCGATGCAGCCGGCGATCTTCAGGTCGACCGGATCGCTCCACGGGCCTTCGATGCGGTCGGCCCAGATCGCGTAGATCGACCACGTGTTGCCGTCCGGCGCGGCGGGGATGTAGATGAAGTAGCGGCCATCGTGCTTGCACAGGTCAAGCGCCCAGATCGTGCCCAACGGCTTTTTCAGCGCCGGGCCGACAGGGCGCCAATTCACCAGGTCGGTCGAATGCCAGATCACAATGCCGGGATAGGAATAGAACGACGAGAACGTCATGTAGTAATCGCTGCCGTCCTTCAGGATCGTGGGATCTGGGTGGTCGCCGGCAATGATTGGGTTGATGTACGTCCCGTTGCCTAGATCAGCCTTACGCTGGTCTTCAATACCGCGAGCCCATTGCATGGCGGTTGGCTCACCGCTCGAGCTAGCAGCAGGCTGGCCAAGGGCCCGCGCAGCAGGCAAAGCCGCAGTGCTGGCAAGAATTGTCTTGAAAACGTTGCGGCGGGATTGGTTCGTCACGTGCTGCCTCCGGAGTCTTATCGTTGAGCTACGGGACAATAACTGAAAACGATTTCATGAGCAACATGCAATGCCGTAAAGTGGTGAATGTTTTTAGCTCGCACAGGCAGCGAGGTCACAACCAAGCTCGAGTCGACATAGCATGACTGGTTTCCGCTCTGAGAGCCCTTCGAGATTTACTCCAACGATTGTTACACTGTTTATGCCCAGCCACGCGCATTCCCAGCAGTTTAGCGACTCAATTTTTTCCTTCTGTGTTTTCGGGCCCACCCGCTTCCATCAAAGTCTAAGGAGAGCTCCAGCTTGACACACTCACTGACTCGTTAGCTGACGTGCCGGGTTGTATAGTGAGCTTTCATTCAGCACATTTCTCGAGCATTGGCCGCCATTCCCGCCCCTGGGCTGTTATGGAGTACTTTGGATAGCGATCGCTGGCACGGCGTCGTGCAGTTGCGAAGAGTGAGTACGGAATCCGCGTGCCGGAACACCAGCGCTTTCTACGCGAGTTCCATGCTGAAAACCACCAAAAACGCTTGAAAGAGAATTAGGGTTATCGAATAATGCAAGGACTGCACCGACTATTAACTATTGGGAACGATTTCTCTCGCGTCGCGCTAAGTATTAAATCTTTTACAAACGCGAGACACCAGTCAAAAACGCACAGAATTCTTTCAAAAATATTCGCAGTTAATATCCAGCCCCTCTCAATTTCGCGAACAGAAGTCCAGAGGACTTCCGATAACCTATAATAATTACAGTCCAATCCGGATAAAAAAGAGTCGCGATTGCTTCAGGTTGACGGTATTAGGCTAATTTTTAGGAACTTGAAGGCCGATCGTCTGGCTCTGAATTCGATCCTCATAGGGAACACTGGAAATCGGAGATTACCTTCCTAGTGAATTTTGGAAACTATTGGGGCATGCCCCTCCAGAAGCGGTATCCAAATGTGACTTTTTGAAAAATTGCCAAAGAAATGTTATAGCTGTGTTCGCTTGTCCTATCGAATCGTTTAGATTCACGAGTCCTGCATGTCGAAGCTTCGGCTAGTCAAAACAGACGTTGTATGCGCTCTTCCTATTGGAGTGGGTAGTGTATGACGGACGCAAAGAGCGCCTGAAGGCGCAACTGCGCAACCGCAGGTTGCGTGGTGTGTGAGACCGCCCTCGGGGCCGCGGGGCCTCCCCGCGCATGCCATAGTGCAATGCCTCTTGGCAATTTCATGCTCATCGGCACCGTTTTCGGTGCGCTGAAGAAAACCTGACAGCGGAAACGACAGTGAGGCAGCAGCAGAAACGACAGTAATCGACAGCGATTCGATCAGCCCCCCGTCAGCACGACGACAGCAATCCGTCAGTACCCTGGCAGTAGCCGGTCAGTGACTCTTGAGTTGGCGCAAGTCTTGCTCGTTGTACCTGTCAGCAGATCTCAGGCCGCACCTGTTTAACGCATCCATGCGACGCACTCAGGCATCGTTTTGTGAACGAGAGATTCGTTTTCCTATTGTCCGACCACAAAAGCTGCAAAGCGACCGGCGATAAGATGGTGCCGGAAGGAGATACCGAAATGAGTGCTGTTTCCGAATTCCTCGCGCGGCAACCTGTTCGTCCAGGCAAATTGGGTGAGTGGCAGGCCGAGATCATTGAATTACGCCAGACAGGCGCCTCGCTGATGACGATCTGCCGTTTTCTGGCGGAGCAAGGCGTCACCGCCAAGTCAGGCGAAGTCCATCGTTTCTTGCACCGATGTGGCAGACAGGATCAGATTAAGCGGTCTGCCCGTAAGCCGGTCAACTCTACAAGTCCCGAGCAAACCAAGCGCCCTGGCCTGCCCAAATTCGAATGGAAACCCGGCAAACCCGAGACGCCGTGGTAACGGCTAACACGTTGGTAAGCCGGAAGCTCTCTTCACGTGCCGCCATTACGTGATCCCGCGCAAAAGCGTTGGCAAAGCAGACGCTACAGTTAATGCTGGTGCAACCCGCATCACCTCCCCGGCGACAACGTCGCTGCAACGCTGGCCCGCTGTCTGTCGCGTGACCGGCGTATCAGGTCTTGCACACGGCGATATTACGCTCGGCCGAGTTTACTTCGCAAGCCTGCCTGCTTCTTCATGCCGCTCTCCTCACACCCTTTCGAAAGGACTTGCCATGACCAACACGACCATTCACCTGACCATGCAGGGACGCGGAGGCGTTGGTAAATCGTTCGTCTCCTCTCTGCTGGCGCAGTATCTGCTGCATTACGATGTGCCGATGCGCTGCTTTGACACAGACCCGGTGAACGACACGTTCAGCCAGTACACTGCCCTCGGCGCGCGCCAGATTAATATCCTTGGCGCCGACAACAATATCAACGGTCGCGCCTTCGATGAACTGGTCACCGCCTTGCTGGAAAACGACCGGGCTGCCGTCATCGACAATGGCGCCTCGACGTTTGTGCCATTGATGGCCTACCTGGTCGAAAGCGGTGTACTGGACGTCTTGCAGAACGCCGGGCGCCAAGTCCTGCTGCACTCTGTGCTGACGGGTGGGCAGGCGTTCGACGATACACGCAAGGGCCTGGAAGGTATCCTGGCGGCGCATCGGGCCCCGGTCGTCGTATGGATCAACGAATACTTCGGACCGGTGGAACGCGGCGGCTATGGGTTTACGGATTCGGCACTGTACGCGCAGAACGCCGACCGTATCAAGGGCATTATCCGACTGGAAAAGGGCAACAACGATACATTCGGCAAGGATCTGGAACTGATGTTGCAACGCAAGCTGACTTTCGCCGAGGCCCTGGACAGCGAGCAGTTTGGCATTATGCCGCGCCAGCGCCTGACGATGACCCGCGATGCCATCTTTGCCCAGATGGCCGCCGTTGACTTGTGACAGGCTGCCGGTGGGATGTTGCGTGCAACCCTAGCCTGTGCGTCTGCCATTGCGCCAACGCGACGATGAGCGCGCCCTAATGCATCGGGGCGAGCATTCGCCATAGAATGCCCGCCCCGTTCCACTCACGCATCAAGCCATCACATTTCGTCGGCGCTCTCTTCCGCCTCGCCCACGTCGCTCACCTCATGCACCGCTGCTTCCTCCCGGCTGCGCAGCAATGCTGGCAACCAACCCGTCCCCGCGAACACTTGCTGCGCAAGCTGCGCTGCCACCTCCTTGGTAGTCCCTTCCAGCGGTACGGCGGCCTCTTTCGACACAGTCGTCGACACCAGTTCGACCAGCCGCGCCTTGGTCAGATAGGCGAAGTAGCCGTCCGCCGTTGGCTGCCACCATTGCCGCATGTCGAGTCCTACTTCGTTGGCCACTTCGTCGAATCCCGCGTGCGCCCCCTCCCCTGACTGTACCGCGTCAATAGACCGGGCCACGGCCAAGGCCAGCATCTCCAGCAGCAGCTCCTGTGTGAGGCTGGCGAACCATGCCAGTGGCAGGCCCGTCGGCAGGGTTTGTGGGTTGAACCCCTGCTCGCGCGCCGCCATTGTGCGCGCGGCCGGGCCCTCCGCCACATCGGACGGGCAGGCAAACGGCACCATCTGGATCTTTGCCACGCCGCTTCCCCGGCCATACAGATTGCGCCACAGGGCTTGCACCGCCAGCGCCAGCGCGACATGCGGCTGCTGCAGCACGGTCGCCGCCAGCGCCATGGTCCGGTGCGCGGTCAGGTGTCGGACGAGCCGTTCCGGGTGCGCTGGACGCTCACCGCGCTGCGCCTTTGCTGGCTGCGCCGGCACCTTGTCCTGCGGTCGGATCAGGTGCCGGTGAATAACCGGCCTGCCATCGCTGTCGATGGTCACCAGTGCGCCAGCAACGGCATGGAAGGCCTCTTCCGGCACCACCAGCGCGCGCTCGATCGCCTGCCTGCGCTCGCGCAGACTGCGCAACTGGCGTTCACGCGCCGCGTGCTGCTTATCGGTCAATGGGTCCGAGGTTGTCGCCAGCACCCTTTCGCGTTCAGCGTCGATTGCCGCGAGTTGTGCCTTCTGCGCATCGTCGGGTTCGATGTCGCGCAGGGGTGCCCGTCCATACCCGGCCACAAAGGCATGATCGGCGCGCAGCACCACGGCCACCCATGCATGCCCTTCCCTGCGCACGCGCTGCGCCAGTCGCTCCAGCCGTGCCACCGCCAGATCTTCCAGCAAGGCCGCATCGGTTAAATAGCCATCGCCCTGCTCGCTGAACAAATCCTTGCGGATGACCGCGCCCGCTTGCTCCAGTGCCGCGATGCCGACAAAGCGCGCCACCCGGTCGGTGCGCACATTGATCTCGCCTACGGTCAGCAGGTTATTAAGACGCCATGCCGAGCGTTCATGCGGCGGCAAGCCTTCCCATGCCCGCACCTGTGCGTCCTGATCCTCACTGACGGCCAGCGCAGCCATTTGCTCGTAGTTCGCCTGATCCTTGCGGTACAGGTCCAGCAGTGTCGGCGCCACCCGTGCCAGCCGCAGCCAGCGCCGTACTGCTGCGGTATCAGTGCCGAACGCCAGCGCCAGTTCGTCGGCATCGCGTCCGGCGCTCGCCAGCGCGAACATTGCATCGAACACGTCCGCCGGGTGCATCGGCTCGCGGCCCATGTTCTCCGCAAGGCTGATGCCGATGGCTTCCTGTTCCGACACGATCAGCACGATGATTTCGTAATCCGACGGCAGTTCGCCCTCGGCGATCAGTTCACCGATACTGTCCATGCGCCGTTCACCGGCGACGATCTCGATCCGGCCCGTCGGCACGCCATCGACGATTTGCCAGAAGCCGACGAGGTTCTGCAGCAGCCCCTGCGAGCGGATCAGTGCTTTCAGTTCGGCCAGCGGCGTACGCTTGCGGCGCACGTTGTAGCGGCTGCGCGCCAGTTGCGCATGCATGGCTCGCGCCATGGTGGCATGACGCAACGCCAGCGCGTTGTCCTGCATCGGGATGGGTGACACAACACTTTCAGGCATATTCAGTACTGCGGCCATGATGACCTCCATTGAATGACAGTCAAAACCGGCATCGGATGGTGCGGCGGCGCTGCCGGCAGAACACCGCCGCGCCCTGCCGTCAATCCAGCGCCTGCAGGATGTCGGTGTGCTCGCCGTGCATGAAGATGAATTCGCGTAACTGGTGGAATGCCCGCACGAACTGCGCACCATCCCAGCGGAACGACAAGTGGCTATACACCATTGCGCACGCGATAATGCCTGCCGCGTCGGGGCTGACGATTCCCTCGTAACCGTTGCCTTCGACGATCATCAGGTACGGCTTGTCGCCATCGGGCGCCATGTAGAAGCCGCCGTTATCGAGTTCGTAGTAGTGCCAGTAGCCGCCCCGGTAATTCTCGGACAGGCGGGCCAGCGTGCCGTACGTTGCATGCTCGGCGACGATGCCCATCACCCCGAAGTGCCGCGGCAGGCAGTCGATTCGTCCTGCCTCCCCCACCCGCTGCGCGCGCACCACCCGTTCCACCACCGCATTTCCATTGCTGCAATCCATGACAACCTCCGTCAGAAAGATGTTGATCAGAAAGAGAGGTCGAAATCGCATCCTCTCATTTGATCTCTCTCGCTCTCGCCCTCAGGGCGAGCGGGGAGTGGGTGGTTTGCCAGGCAGTGGGGCGTGACGGGCCGCTTGCTGCTCGCCCGTCGCGCTGTTTATCCCCCCACAAGCCCCCCTCACCCTACCCGGGGGGCTTGTGGGGGGATTCGCGCGATGGGCCCCGTGGCCCCGCTGCCGCCGTTTTTTCGTAGGGGTTGTCAAAGGGCGAGAAGGCGGCCGGTTTCATAGCGCAAGCGGCGGCTCAAGGGGCATGACAGCGTCGTTTGCTGGCATGTCCCTTGAAAGCCTTCATGCCCTCACTTCAGGCCTTGTGGGGTTGACGTGGCATTTGACTGGGCCGGCCGACCCGCGCAGCGGGCACGACAACGCATTGCCGGGTTTGCCCTGCTCTTCATCCTGAGCGGTGCGCCTGCGCTGCGCGATCCGGACAGACCTGTGTGGCGCCGCTGCAGCCTGCTGCTGCGGTGCCATGCCGTTGACGCGGCCTTCGCTGTTGACGTCGACGTTGCTGTTGACGTTGACGTTGCGATAGGAGGACTGGAGGCGGCCGCAGGCCGGTCCCGCAGGGACGGAGCGCAGCGAACCCGAAAGGAGGACGGGCCCGCAGGGCATCGCCCAGCCCTGCGCCATGCTCCGGACCGACATCATCCCGCCACTGGAGAGAAGCCGTGGCTGCTGGCCGCACCAGCATATGCCCGCGCTGTATGGGGTAGGCCATAGCATGGTGGCTGCGGACAGAAAATTCGGCTCGCCTGGAGGATGATTGGCGATGCGGCAAAGGTGGCTACATCGATCGACTGCCTCGCCTATGCAAATCGGAACATCGGCCTGGCAGGGAGCGAGTAACCGACAAAGCTGAAAGTACAGCAATGCCCGTTCTGAGGCGTCACCTTCGTATTACGGGACGGAGAACAGACGGCTGCTCAGACGGCTGCTGAGCGGTGGCGAACAGGTGGTCAACATCCATGGGCTGATCGGAACGGCAAGGCTTAACGGTGTCGGCACCGAAGCTTCGTCACGCCATACTATCCGTGATTGCCGGCTGCACCGCCAAGGCTGCAGGCCTGTCGCTCGCCGCTTCGAATGTCACGGTCGACCAGGTGCTGTTCGTCTACCGAGACACGAGCCCAGGCCGCGAGGTCAGCGTGCAGTGCACCCTGATCAAGGACCACGCGTGCGCAGCCACCCTTCAGGGTGACCGTCGGGCACTCCATCGACAGAAGAGCATCGTTCACGCGAACGATGTCCGTAGCGACGCAGTTAAGCTAGCCCGTGCGATCCGTTTTGTTCACTTGACCTGGCGACGGCGCAGTGCGACGCCGACCAGGCCCAAGCCTGCCAGCATCATGCCGTACGTTGCTGGTTCGGGTACGGCCGAAATGGTTAGCGTGTAGCGACCCAAACGAGAAGCGTAGGATTCCGTCAACGCATATGTACCGGGCACAAACTCGAAACCATCTTCGCTCTCGGCATATACCTGGCGACCGTCGGCGGTTAACAGGCGGAAGCCGGTCGCGTAATCACCAATCCCCATTCCGTTGCTTGCGAAGGTGACGTCGGCTATGTCCCAGAGCGACCCAGGAAACGAGCCGGCGACTAGTGTGTAACGAACATACCTACCCGGCGTGTAGACACTCGGCTGATCGCTGTCGAGCTGCCACGTCGCCGTGTAGTCGCCGCTTACAGTGAACTGATACAGTTCCGCGTTTGCAGCGTTGGCCCAAAGTAGTGTTGCCGCAGCCGCAGCGCCGCACAAGACACGGGTCAGTTTCATTGCAGTCCTTAGTGAATGGTTGATATACCGCCATGCGACGGCTTAATTCAAGCTTGGCCAGCGGCCTGCTTTGTTCACTTGACTTGGCGACGGCGCAGTGTGACCCCGACTAGACCCAAGCCTGCTAGCAGCATGCCGTACGTTGCCGGTTCGGGCACGACGGAAATGTTCAGTGAGTAGCTACCTGCACCAGTCAGGACGTCAAACCCGGACAGTGCATAGGTACCTGCGGCAAACACGAAATTATCTTCGCTGCCGCCATAGATCTGCGGACCTGTGCTCTGCAGTAACGGTGTGGCAGTTCCGGAATCAACAATAAAGAGCCCGCCACCTTGTGAGCCGTTACCAAAGCGAATGTCGGCTATGTCAAAGGGAGAGCCGGGATACGTGCCGGCCACATCGTAATAGGAGATACCATTTCCAGGTGAGGCGCTGTCCGGCTTATCGGTATCGAGCACCCACTTCGCCGAGTAGTCGCCGCTCAGGATGAACTGGTACCGCTCCGCGTTCGCCGCGTGGGCCCAAAGTAGTGTTGCTGCAACAGCAGTGCTGCACAAGACACGAGTCAGTTTCATTGCAGTCCTTAGAAGTGGTTGAGATGGGTACTACGCAACGGCGTACATGGCCCCATGGCGTTGTGACGTTAGCATGTCTGCATCCGGTTTTGTTCTAAGCGGTTGCATTATTGCCATCGCGATGCTCAGGCCGGGAGGGCAAATGTTGGCCGAGGGCCGGGGCGAAAGTCTGACGCCTTTCGGGCTGGACACTGCACTGTTCCTCACGCGCGAAAATTCCCAGCGCGGCCCAGGTGCGCGCAGACTTCTGGGAGGCGGCGCCGGACAAAACGATCACCCTCGATTCGCTGCTGGAGCGGTCGGAAGTGGCTCATCGGCATAGACGGCGGCGGGTCCAGTTTCCGTACTGTTCAGGTAAGGCGCGCAAGCTAACTGGCCGACAGCGTTCCCTGCTCCAGATCCTTCCGATACCTCACTACCGCTAGCTGCACGTTATTTGATCTGGCTCAACCCGTCGGCGATCACGGAACAGCGTACTCGACCCACCGTCGATAATCCCCGAGCCGGCAAGGACCTGCACCGGCTCCTCCAGCCTTCGCTACCGGAAAGATCATGGACGAGACATTCGACACCGCCATGCCATATCGCCTTGCACAACTGGACCTGGATGACGACCAGATGCTCTACGCAGCAGCCTACATGCAGGGTGCCGAGTCGCTCGCGACGATCCGCCACAAGGTGGTGGTCTACAACCTCCTGCTGTTGATCGCCGCGGTCGTCTCTGCGCGCATCGTCAGCGACTCGCCCCAGCTGTTCGGCAGCATGCGCTACCTGTTCGACATCATCGAACACGTCGCCCCAGCGCTCGCGGTATTGGCAGTGCTGGCGACGTTGATCGGGGAATTCCTCCTGAACAGGCAACTCGCCGCCACGACATTGCCTTGCGACGCCAAGCAGCAACTGCGCAGGCTGGCATCGAGCATCGATGGCTATGTAATCCGTCGCTTCATGAGACGCATATTCCGATGGATTCGGCGTCACTGATCCACGTGACCGATAGGTGCCTGCTGTTCGCCGCGGATCTCACACACGTTGACACGCCGGCGTTAGCCAGACAGTCTCATGGGACGCTGGTCAGAGCTTTACGGTGGCAAAACACTAGACTCATATAAACTTGCAAGACTCTCTATCCGCACCCATCGGCCATGACGTTTCTGATCGCTATCAACTGCATCATGTTGTACGGAATCTGGGCATTCTTCAGCTCGGTCAGTCCCAAAAACAGGGCGACACCATCGCGGCAGCTCGCCGCTTTGGTGACCTTCCTGGGCACCGGGATCAGCAGTGCCTCTGTCTTCCTGCCACTGATGATGCCGGAACTGCGCTGGCAGCAAGCAACACCCCAGATCCTGCTCGCAGGCGCCATCATGACGGCAGTGGGATGTGCAGCGGTTCTGTATGGCGGTCGACGCAGCAGTGAAAAAACACCCTTCAGTGCGGCGGCACTCGCCGCGCTTCTCGGCTGTCTCTACCTGGGGTTCACGGCACTCGACCATCTGCACTTCTACCAGGACAAGGAGCGGACCGGGTACCTCGATGCGTCGATCGCCGAAGAAGCGGGTGTGCCGTGTGCACGCGGCTTTATCCTTGTCAGACTCGAGCCGGATCGCCGCGAAGCCACCTACCGATGCCCCAGCAACATCGTGTTCGGCGATTACCTTGACCAACCCTTTGTGCCTTGGCCATCGTATCGCGAAGGTTCCAGCGCGGAACTGCCGCTCGCCATTCGGCGGCTGCAGGAGAGTGCCAGCCGCGGACGCCAGCATTGAACATGCGGCAAGTCTGGAGCAGCCGCAACATCATCGACCATCCTAGCGCACTTAACTTCACCTGACCTGCCGCAAGCCGTTTTCATCGCCGATCGCTACACTCGAGCCAGGTAACCGCGGCAGCGCCCTGGCAGTGCGGCCCACGTCAAAGCACCAAAATGAAAGCGGACCGCCATCGCGCCGTGCAGACTGGTAGCGTTGATGCCAGCATTGCGGACGTGGCGTGCCAATCGACGTGCGGGCACATGACCAGGCATGGCGGATTGTGGTGAAACGATGCGCAATCCCCATGCACGTCCGCGTAGAGCCTAACGCGTCGCATACCTGTTTCAAGATTGCAGGAACCGACGTCGTGCGGCGCCCAGCTTGCCGATGTGCGCATGGACACCCGGAAAACCCCAAACTCCCTGGTAGGAACCCCTCATGGACACGAATACCGTACACCTCATGCTGCAGGGCCGTGGCGGCGTCGGCAAGTCGCTGGGCTCCGCGCTGCTGGCGCAGTACCTGCTGCACCGGGACGTGCCGATCAGCTGCTATGACACCGATCCCGTCAACGATACCTTCAGCCAGTACGGGGCATTGGGTGCGAAGCGTACCGATATCCTCGGACCGGACAAGAACATCAACCCCCGCGCCTTCGACAGCCTGGTCGATGCCCTGCTGTGGGACGACAAGATCGCGGTCATCGACAACGGCGCCTCGACCTTCGTGCCGCTGATGGCCTACCTTGTCGAGAACCACGTGCTGTCGGTACTGCGCGACGCTGGCCGACCCGTGCTGCTGCACTGCGTGCTGACCGGTGGCCAGGCATTCGACGATACGCAACTGGGGCTGGAAACCGTGCTGTCCGCACACCAGGCGCCCGTCGTCCTCTGGATCAACGAATACTTCGGCCCGGTCCGACGCGACGGCCGCGGCTTCGAAGACTCCATTCTCTATCAACGCCACGCCGACCGCATCCGTGGCATCGTCCGACTCGAACGCGCCAATGCGGACACGTTCGGCAAGGACGTCGAGCTGATGCTGCAGCGAAAACTCACGTTCGCCGAAGCGCTGAATTCAGACCACTTCGGCATCATGCCGCGCCAGCGCCTGAAAATGACGCGCGACATGATCTTCAATCAGCTCGCCGCGATCGGACTGTGACATGGCCAAACGCCCCAAGCAGCAAGAACTATCGCTCGAAGATTCGGAGCGAATAGAACCAGTTATGCCCGAGTTCATCGACTACCCGCCGGTCCCTGCCCCGCCGGCGGATGACCACGTCGACGACGTCATTCATCAAATCTTCAAGCTCACCGGCCAGAAAGTCACCCGCGACGATCCGGTGGTGGTGGCCGCCTTGCTGCAGACGAGCATGCTCGACGACATCGCGCAACGCATCGGCGACCAGCTGGCCAAGCGAACCACCGAAGCCACGGCAGAAATGGCCGCCGCGGTCGCGGCCAGCCGCGCCCACGTTGAAGCCGTCGACCGCGCCGTGGCCCGCGCCTACGCCCAGATGGCCGATGGCGTCCACGCCGTCAGCGACCAGGAACTGACCGCCCTGCGCGCCAGCTTCGCCCGCACGGCGGCCGAGACCCTCGACCACATTCGGCGCAACGTTCTGCGCCGCAGTGGGTGGCGTCACTGGTGGAGAGACCCCGCGGCATGCTGCGTTGGCCTGGCATTCGGCCTCGCCGTCGGCAGCATCGCGACGCTGGCCCTGACACGCGGACCGGACGCCGAACAAAGGCGTTTGCTTCACAATGGCATGCTCCTTGACGCCGCCTGGCCAAAGCTTGCAGACCACCAGCGCACACTGATCGGTAGCGCGCTGCACACGAAGTCAGGAGACACGCTAGCGGTACCTCCTGCAACGACTCGCACGTTCCAGAATCGTAGCGGAGAGTAAAGGATCGTCCTTCGATAGCGACATCAGGCTGAACAGATCCAATTGCGACCACGCTTTCCCGGTTGTCCCGTGGATCAAACAATACAGGGTCCTATACTAAAAAACGTTTTGACCGAGTAGTTCGGCGATCTTCTGAAGCAGTTGCCCTAACCCAGCTCCACATCAACGTTCTGACTGCCTGAGTACGAGAAGCTGGACTACCGTCGCGACACGCTGATCGCGATCTATGCAATGAGTTCAGTGCCGTACAGCGTCTGATTGGACCGAAAACTGTAGGCCACCAACCGTCAGTGCCCAATACTTGAGTAGGATCATAGTTTGCGATGCTCATCGTGTACATTGCCTTCTAACGATGCAGGAGATTCTACTGCTTCGTATTTCTTCAACTACTCGCACTTAGCCGTTGCCACACCGGTGCCAGATAAGCATGTGCGCCCCTGTTCTGCTCGGGCATAGTAGCTGGCCCGACATTGTAAGAATATCTTCGTATAAGTTAGCATAAGCAATAGACAGCACAGAAATAGACATTTTATTATCATACTTTTCGGAATATGTCATTCTCTATCTCTCGAAACCTGAAATCCAATCGAAGTAAGTGAGGCATGTTCCCGCACTCACGGCCATACGCATTAAAAGAGATGGCTTTCCATAAATGGCGAGCCGCTTCATCGAATAAACTTTAGTGCTGTGTTCGCTGCAAACATTTATCCGGACAAGTACCGTTAGCACATCCATGGAGAAATAATTCAAAGCCGTTCAGATAGCAATAAATCATATAAGTTGATTCCTTACAAACTACAGGTATTATTTCGCCAACTCAGTTGAATCCGTGTCATCAGAATGTTGTAATGCGACGACTTTACGTTATATTGCTGATATGAATAAGAGATTTTCGACGGCCGTTTTATCACTATTATTTGAAAGAATGTATCCTATATAGTGTCCCGCTGTAGGGCTCCTGATCTCGGTGCGCTTACAGCTTACCTTGTTAGCGTTGTCCATCCCCATACTTATGAACCTTACCAATCTGAGCATCGGAACTCGCCTGAGTGCAGCCTTTGCATTGATCCTCCTTTTACTCGGCACCATACTTTGCGGCACCTTGTGGCAACTTCATGAAATCGACGTTGCGAAAGGAAAAATGGTCGAAGCGAGTCACAAGGCGAAGCTCGCGGCTGCTTGGCGGGAAGGTATCGCGACAAACAGTGTCCGAACGCTCGCGAAAGCTCGGAGCGCCGACCCGGCTGAAGAGCAAGTACTCGACAGTGAAATGAAAGAAGTGAGTGCCCAGGTGAGCAAGGTGCAAGAGGAACTGGAAGGCCTCGTCACTAGCGAAGAAGGAAAAGCGAACCTGCAAGCTGTCGCCGCGCAGCGCAAGACCTACAGCGCGATCCGTAACGACGTCTTCAAGCGCAAGGCCGATCTTGGCACCAGTGCCGATTTCAAAGCGATCGTCGTCGACAAGCTCGTTCCGGAAATGAAGAAATATCTCGCGACGATTGATGCCGTCGTTATCTATCAAGACAAGCTGTTCCAGGAGGCAAATCGCCGGATCGAGGAAGTTCATACACACGCCAAAAGGCTCCTGATTGCCTTGGGAACCCTGGCATTAGGGTTCGGCGTGGTGTTAGGTGCTTTGCTTACTCGAAGCATTACGCGCCCGCTGGCTCGCGCGGTCAGCGTGGCCCAACAGGTGGCCTCCGGTGACTTGACCGCAGATATCCAGGTGACTTCGACAGATGAAGTCGGCACTTTGCTTGCGGCGCTGAAGAGTATGAACGAGAGCTTGCTGAAGACGGTGTCGCAAGTGCGCGCCGGCACGGATACGATCGTCACAGCTTCACAGCAGATCGCTGCCGGCAACCTTGATCTATCGGCGCGCACAGAGCAACAGGCCAGCTCATTGGAGGAAACGGCCTCGTCGATGGAAGAGCTGACGAGCACGGTGCGCCAGAATGCCGACAACGCACGTCAAGCCAACGTCCTGGCGCAGAATGCCTCGGGCATCGCAACGCGCGGCGGCGACGTTGTCTTACAAGTTGTTGGCACCATGTCATCAATCAATGAATCTTCCAAAAAGATCGCAGACATCATCGGCGTTATTGACGGCATCGCATTCCAAACCAACATTCTGGCGTTGAACGCTGCGGTCGAGGCGGCACGGGCTGGCGAGCAGGGACGGGGCTTCGCAGTCGTTGCGTCCGAGGTGCGTAATTTGGCGCAGCGCTCGGCGGCGGCCGCGAAAGAAATACGAAACCTGATCAGTGACTCGGTAGAAAAGGTGAACGTCGGGGGACAGCTCGTCGAACAAGCAGGTACCACGATGCAAGAGATCGTCGATAGCATCACGCGCGTCACGGCAATCATGGCCGATATCGCCAGCGCAAGCGCCGAGCAAACGCTGGGTATCGAGCAGGTCAACGCGGCGATCACTCAAATGGATGATGTCACGCAGCAAAATGCTGCCTTGGTTGAAGAAGCGGCAGCCGCGGCAAGCTCTTTGGAAGACCAGGCAGGTTCCCTTTCCCAGCTGGTCAGTACGTTCAAATTGGTTGGTAGCAGCGGAAAGCACCACAGCGGCGCAGTCGCTGTTCGTGGCTATCAATCGAATACGCCAAAGGCTGCGGCAGCATTTTGACTTCAGGATCGCTAGATGCCAGCCGGTGAAGGAATTGCGTGTTCCGCAAGTCTGTGCCGGCCTGCAGATCGGCGGTGCGCGCTGGCGTTGCGCAGGAAGGTAGTGGCTTTGATCGGGTGGTCAAAGTCTAGCGGGAGCGCAAGCCTGGAAAGCTTCCTGGTGGAGCCAGCCGCGGCGTCAGACGCGCCGCCGCGACCGCGCGCGCCACCGCGCGCCGCCAAGGACCAGCAAGCCCGCCAGCGCCATGGACAGCGCACCTGGTTCGGGCACGAACGAAACGGACTGGGCTGTGGTCGAGGTATTGAAGGTAACCGTGCCGAGCTGGCCCTCCAGGCTGGTGTTGTCATGGGCCACAGTCATCGTCCACGACTCGTCCACGTTGCGCGGGCCCGACAGCGGATCGACGGTTGCGGCGGCAAACGCAGCGTCCTGGTAATAGGCTGTCGGCTCCGGCAAGTCCCCGAACCACAGGCTCATAACGCCTCTGCCAAAGAACCATTCGTTCAGCGCCGGCCCGCTCGTCACCCCGGCTTGAACGTGCATGATCGTGCTGAATTCGACGCGGGTGCGCGGCGACAACGTGAAGCCCATGTAGCCGGTGTCCATGTATGCGCCGGTGCGCACGCCACCGTGCGTGCCGTAGTTGGCGCTTGCTTCGACAGTCAGCTGTTGTGTGGCGGGCATGGCGCGGCCATCGAGCCGCCCGGTGACCGCCCCGGCGCTGCCCAAGTCGTAGCTCAGCTCGAGCGGCTCGGTGCCGACCGCAGCCTGCTCCTGGTGGCCGGTATCAAACCCCATGCTGTAAACAACGCTGGCGAATCCCAGGTGACTCGGATCCGACGGGTTGGGATTCGGCAGCGGTTCGAACACCAGCGAAGGGGCAATACCGTCTGCCGTATCGAGGTCGACAAGCGTATAAGTCAGCTGACCCACGGTAACACTGCCGGAGGCGCCGGCACAGGCTGGTGCCGGGTGGGCGGCAAGTGCAAGCGCGAACACGGCGGTGAATAATTTCATAGCGGCTCTCCTGCTGGGATTTCATTTCCAGCGTAGCAGGCGCCTGCTCCACGTTCCAGTAAAAAACCCGCCCCTCGGTCAAATTCAGAAAGATACGGCAAGTCATGACGAAGAAGCACGCGGCCGTAAGCGACCCATCAGCGCTCCTGAACCCGCGCGTAGTTGCTTAAGCACTGTGCGGCGTGACCGGGCAGATCGGCGTAAATATCTGGTAAGAATCGGAAAGTAACGTCACTTCCAATTTGCTAAAATGTCAACGGGACAATCACTTGCACATTGAAATCTAGTCGCCAGCAAGCTTGTCGCGCGCGCTCAATCACAGGGGAGACGTTGATCCGACAGAACACTGAACTAGCCGAACTTGTCGATGCTGCCGTCATCGTACAAGGTACGTTTGAAACCTCACGGGGGGCTGCCCTTCTGGTTGCAGGTAGGGTACCGGAGGAAATTATCGAGCGGGTCCTGTCCGGCATGACTTCGCAACGCCGGGTAGTAAGGTGGCGGGCCCCCGACGGGACCATTCAGGTACGTTCGGTATTACGTCGAACGCGGCGCAGGACTTGGTGGCGCATCTGCGCAGCCGGATGTCCCTTCGCAGCTATCGGCTTGTTCAGGAATGCAGCCGCAGTCTTTCGATGACTGCGCCTCCAGTGTCGAGCGGAACACACAGGACCTGAGCAATACAAGATCTGATGGTGTTGTCATTGCGGATAGATAACTGCGGTCCGTGTCAGCGCAGGCCCCATGTCAGCAATCGTCAACGCAGTGGTGTTCTGACATAACCCAACGCACTGTCGGTGCCGATTTTCGATATCCTGACGTATGACTCTACCGATAACTCAACACATCGAAATGACGTGCCGCCGCGCGAATTTTTCGCGGGCCTCCCTTGTTGAGACGGCAATACGCATCGAGGTGGAGCATGGCTTCGCTGCTGGGGCGGAATTCCTCGCTTCCGTAGGCTGGTCAACTGAGGAGATCAAGCGCATCCTTACGGAGCCTGAAAAAAGACGAGCACAACCATTCAGGTAGTATTACCTTACATCAGTGAATTCGAGAAGACCGGCATCGAATTTAAAATCCGTAAAACGATGAGCACTACTCAAGTATGTACAGCAGAAGAGACGGCAGTGCGATATTGCCCCTCACCTTCTGCGTGAGCTTCGACACTCGTGTAGGTGAGCGGGCCGTTTGCGGCCACCTGTGGCCCCCTACGATCTTTCGGGGAAAACAGCACTCGTTGCGCAGTGTCAATCGGAACTCTGTGTTTTCGTAGGTAAGCAAGCGCTTCCTCTGTACCGATCATTCGTTGGAACACGATAGCAACCTCGATGTGCTGGCGGGTCAATATATCCGCGCGCGGTATCTTATTCATCATTCTATCCTTACAAGCTAATGCAAATTCAGCGCTATGCGGTATTTCGCCTGCTTCGGCGGTCTGCGCTGCTTCCTGAGCAGCAAGCCATGCCAATTGGCCGAAGCTGATGAGATTGCCTGGAAAGAACCTGAGCCAGGAGATGAACGGGAAGGCCTACTGACACAACAAAGCTGGTCACCTTTGTCTCGTCAAAAGCCAGTTTCGTAAGAAGAGCAATATCAATCAGCTCGGCAGTGCGGTTATCAATTCTGCGTGTCATTATCTCTGCGCTTTCGTGGCCAACACCATATCGAAAAGTTGTTGTCCATTCCGTTAAATGCCGCACCGTAGACGTCCACTGCTGACTTCGCTGAACCACATTGCATCGTATCGCAGCTGTTCTCACGCACGCCGTATAGTGCAGTAAAGGAACAGCCTGCCAGGACAATGCGTCAATGATTCTCTTGTCGCATTCAGACGCACCACTGGTCAGGGACGATCAGAAGTGCTAAATGCGTTAACGCTGCCCCACTGAGTGCCGCTGACACCATTACCACCGTAGCGGCAGTACGCCCTTGCAACGTGAATTCCGCCGAGGACGCCGCACGGCTTGCCGTTGAGCAAATCTAGAGACCGTTGACGACCGGGCACGCCGGTGCGGACATGTCTGCAACCGCGCTCTGGCTGACCAGGCAATAGTCGGGCGGCGTTCCCGGAACTGTGACATCATGCTTGGCCGCTGCCGTTGCTAGCCATTAAACACTGCTTTCCCGTTTCCATGATCCAATCCGCCAAGCTCGCCGAGCGCACGCGTTCCGAAACCCGCCTTCAGGCGCTTTTCGAGCAGGCACCCGTCAGCATCCAGATCCTTGCCACTGACGGGCGCACCTTGCGCGTCAATCGGGCATGGGAAGACCTGTGGGAGATCCGCGCAGGCACAGCCCTGATGGACTACGTCCTCAGCGCCGAGTACAACGTGCTGACGGATGCGCAAGTGCAAGCCGGCGGTATCACGCCCTATCTCGCGCGTGCCTTTGCCGGCGAATCAGTCCAGATTCCCCCAATCCGCTATGACGTCGCTGTGCTGGGCGGCGCCGGACCTGCGCGCTGGGTATCGGCGCGTGCACATCCAGTCAAGGACGGCGATGGCACCGTGCTCGAAGTCATGCTGATGCACGAGGATATTACCGAGCGGATCGAGGCCGAGACCGCACTGCGCATCCGCGAGGAACGCTTCCGCCTGCTCGTGATGGCGACGTCGCAAATCGTCTGGACCAATACGCCAGACGGACGCGTGCTGGAGGACTCGCCCTCGTGGCGCGCCTTCACGGGCCAGACCTATGAGGAATGGCGCGAGTTCGGTTGGCTCGACGCGTTGCATCCGGACGATCGCGCCGGGACCATCGCCCTGTGGACCCGTTGCGTCGCTACCCAATCCGTGTTCGACACCCGTTACCGGTTGCGCCGGGCCGATGGCCAGTACCGGTGGATGGCCGTCAACGGCCTGCCGATCGCCGATGCCCTCGGCGGCATCCGCGAGTGGATCGGTGCCAATACAGATATTCACGACCGCGTGATGGCCGAGACGGAACTGGCCCGGCGCCTGGAGCAGGAAAAACGCAACTCGGCCCTGCTGGCCAAGGTGGCGCAAGCCTCCCGCATCCTGCACACGGCACTGTCACGCAAGGAAATCGCCGACGCCCTGGTGGTGCAGGTGCGCGACATCCTGCAGGTGCACCAGGCAGTGGTGTCGCTGACAGAAGGTGACACCTGGCTGCAGGCGATCAATGCGGTGTCGCTGTCGGACAAGTACGCGCGCTACCGGGACTATGCAGTCAACACGGACGGCACCGGCATTTACGCGGAGGTGTGCCGCACCAACCAGGTGATGCGGCTGACGCAGGCAGAACTGACAGCGCACCCGGCGTGGAAGGGCTTCGGCAGCCACGCCGGCAGCCACCCGCCGATGCGGGGCTGGTTGGCTGTACCGCTGATTGACCGCACCGGCCGGAATATCGGCCTGATCCAGGCGTCCGACAAGACGGATGGCGAATTCACGGTCGAGGACGAGTCAATCCTGATGCAATTGGCTTCCCTGGCCGCCAACAGCTTCGAGAACGCGCGCCTGTACTGCTCGCTGCAGGAACAGGACAGGCGCAAAGACGAATTCCTGGCCATGCTGGCGCACGAACTGCGCAACCCCCTCGCACCGATCTCGTCCGCTGCGGACATGCTGCGCCTGGGCAGCGCCAGCGAGGAACGGGTGCGCCGGGCCAGCGACGTCATCAACCGGCAGGTACGGCACATGACGTCGCTGGTGGATGACCTGCTCGACGTGTCACGCGTCACGCGTGGCCTGATCGAACTCGATCGCGAACCGGTCGACGTGATGGCCATCCTGACCAGCGCGGTCGAGCAGTCACTGCCCCTGATCGATGCCCGCGGCCATGCCTTGGCGGTCAATGGTGCCGTGCCGGGCGCCCAGGTGCTGGGCGACTACCACCGGCTGGTGCAAGTGCTCGTCAACCTGCTCAATAATGCCGCCAAGTACACCCCGCGCGGCGGCCGGATCACGCTGACCGTGGCGCGCAACGGCCACACCGTCGACATGGTTGTGGCCGACAACGGCATCGGCCTGGACGACGACCTGCTGCCCCATGTGTTCGAGCTGTTTACGCAAGGGAAGCGTTCTCCCGACCGGACCTTGGGCGGCCTGGGCATCGGCCTCGCCCTGGTGCGCAATATCGTCACCATGCACGGTGGCACGGTCAGCGCCCGCAGCGAAGGCGCAGGCACTGGGAGTACCTTTACCGTCACCCTGGACCTGATCGACGGCGCCACGCCGCCGCGCTAGTACACGCTGCACGGGTGCAGTGCATCCGGCTGCGGCAGAAATGTCACGCAGCCGACAAAGATAACGATCTGCCACTCTGACAGATGCCAACCTGCTCGCATTTATTCAAGCTGAAGTGCCGTCGCACCAGCCCCCTGCATTAATGCCATCCACCGATGCCGCATCTACCAATCGGATTTGCGGCCCTCGTATGAAAGCATGTCGCCACATCGTTGCATGCGACGATGTGCACGTGATGCCACCGCAGATGTGGCCCTGTTTCGACCCTCATCAAACTCAAAGGTTAGCAGGGCGGGCTCGTTGCCAGCCAGGAGGTCGGCCTGCCACACGGTACTGTCTCACCTGGCGGTGGCACATGAACCCGAGCACCGGGCCTCAATGCGCAGCAAGCCAGCTGAGTGCAAATCGCTCGGCCTGTCGAAAAGCGGCCTGTGCAGCGCCGAGTTGATCAGGGCCGCTTTGATCCACAAAAAAGACGCCAGAGGCTACCTCACCGGCGTCGTCGCGCACCCGCAAGGTCCAGCCGGCCGGCAGATCAGGGGGATTTGCTGCGATCTCGACGTTGTATTTGCTTGTAGTGTTCATTGTTCGTAACCTCTGCTGCAGATTGCCCCGGGCCACGTTGTACCCAAGAGCAATTAACGATTCTTGTCGAAAAAGACGGAAAAGAAAAGGCTAATGCCGCCGAAATCCTCACGACTGCCAAGAATCTAGGCGTGATACCGAAAACGATTACGGGGTTCTATCAAAAATCTGATAACCCATGTGTTGAATAGGCGGCTACGGTAGTGTCGAGCTATCGGATCGCACTTGATGAGGAGGTTAAAGGTAAAACAGAGGAAGCAGCATACTGGATGAAGAAGTACGACCGTGAATTCGAACAACTCAAAAGGCGAGTGCGTAAACCAGCGCTAACGACCAGGTAGGAGCTCTGCTGCGGGAACACTTAGACTTGAACTGAAACCCTAACGCCGAGACTGCGCCTGACTCGTTGCCAGTAGAAACATTGCTAATGTTCCCGCAAGATTTACCGCTAGCTCTGCGTGCCGTGCCGCAGGCTTGACTGCCGCTTTCACCTTCCCGTGAGAGTCACCGAGCCTATTCCTAAGCGCCCCTAACCCTTCCACTACTGCTGTACAGCCACCGAGTATTTGCTTAAACACGGGTTCCGAATGCTGGGATGGCGCAATGTTAAGCAGTTCTGCCGCCTGCCGGTACAACTTGTTCATGTCCGGAGTTTCGTCGCACTTTCCGTTGCGCTCTTCAATAATGTGTTTGCACACCGACTCAAGCAACGTGCGAGCCATTGTTATCGCCCCTTCCGGATCGTCTCCTCGCCGCTCAAGCGCCTTGTGCCACGCCTCCATCACATGTGCGGAATCGAACAGCGCAATTACACTCGAAATGACCGCATCGGATGGTGCCGCGTCAACACGTTCTGCTTGTTCAAGCAACGGACTAAACTCATCCCACAGATACCGACGACGTTCCGCGTACGTAGGAAATTTGAACTTGATGAACTGCCAGAATTGGGACAGATCCCTGCAAGTTCGCAAGAACGTCGGTGCTGCTTTCCCTAGCGAACTCCCGTCCTTGATAACGATAGCTCGAAGTTCCTTGTACTCCTTTTCATCCGCCCCGCCGCCGGTAGCATGGTCCACAAGTAAATCCTGCAGGACCTCTATTTTTTCGATCAGCGACAAGTTGGCGAACATGGCAGCACGGGTATCAAGGTAAGCCGCCATTGTAGCTCATCAATTCACTGCATACAGATTGCACACGCGGCCAAAGTAACCCTACTCCCTACTGATAATTAGGTCCACTCCATCATCGGACATACCATCGCCTGAATCGGACGTTACTTGCCAAACGCTCTTGCTAAAATGCGCGCTCGGAACTCCGCCGGCCGCTTGCTCCGCTCCCGCGACGGCTTCAATGCGCCGCTCGGCGCGCGGCTCAGTCGACGCGGCCCCAACTTCGCCAGCGTGGGCAAAGGCCTACAAAACGAGGGTTGCATGACATTGGCTACGGATCAGGATCAACACGGGCGCGGGACATCCCCCACGGTATCGCGGTTCGCCTCCCTGCGCGACGCGGTGATGGACCACTGGGAGCAGCAAGTGCGCGAGCGCATCGAGGGCGCCAAGGATTTGGCAGGCCCGGTGCTGACCAACACCCTTCCCGCTTTTTTCGACAACATTGCGCAGGCGCTCAGCGCGACGCATCCCAGGCGCATCGGATCGAGCGGCACCAACCTTGCCACCGCGCATGGCCGGGAGCGCGCTCGCATGACGCCCTATGCGCCAGACCACCTCATCCATGAACATCAGATCCTGCGCGAGTCGATCGCGGCGCTCACTGATGGGCGGGTCGCGCTTGGACTGAAGGATTGGGATATTATCGACAGCTCCATTAACGCCGCGATGCGGGAGTCTTGCGCGCCTTCATGGACATCAAAGATGAGTCACGGCGCCGGACGGCCGCCGCGTTGTCCCATGACATGCGCACGCCGCTGTCGGTCATTGCCAATGGCGCTCAGCTTATCCGCATGTCTCTCCAGGAGGAGGTAGCCCGCCGGGCCGCCGCCGCGATCGGTACCAACGCGTCCCGGCTCGGTGAAATGATCAGCGAGTTGCTCAACGCCCTGGCCTACCATGGCAGCGCCCAGATTCCACTGAGTTTGTCGCGGTTCGACATCGTCGACATGCTTAATGACCTCCAAAGGGAAAATTTCCGGTACGGCACAGACGGTGTCCAGGTCGACTTGAACGGTGGGTCGGTCTGGGGCTATTGGTGCCGCGGGTGCATGCGCCGCGTCGTGGAGAACCTTGTCAACAACGCGATCAAGTATGGCGACCAGCGGCCCATTACGATCGCGACCAGGGAGTCACGAGGGCGGCTCATGCTAAGTGTGCACAACGAGGGGAACCCAATTCCAGAATCTCGGCACAACCATATCTTCGAATACCTCAGTCGCGACGTGCAGACGGCCTCTGTGCCAGGCTGGGGCATCGGCCTGCATTTCGTTCGCGCGGTCGCGGAAAGCCACGGTGGCAGCGTCTCGGTCGACAGCTCCGCCGAGACCGGCACGACATTCTTGATCGACGTTCCTGTCGACTGCCGCCCCTTCGTCCCCTCTTGAGTGGCCAAATCGCGCAACGACATCCGTACGGGGAATTGGCCAATAGCGACTGGGCCCCGGGTCGCCATTGCGATGTCGTTGCGCTCATTACTGGAGCGCAGTTGCCAGGGGCTCCTAATCAGGTCGCGGGTAGCGCCGCGTTGGCGAGGCATCCTGTGCCGGGGCTTTTTCCGCCACCGGGACAGGCGCCACCAATGCGTCGGGCGTTGCGCCCAGGGTCTGCAACATGATTTCCAATTTGCCCGCGCCTTCCGACGTCAGCCGTTGCGGTGCCTGGATAGCGTTGCTCTGCCGATAATCGCCGAACACCCGTATCAGGTCGTGCAAGATGCTGCTGATACGGATACCCTCATTCAGCGCCAGGAACTGGATTCGATCGGGCCCCTGCGCTTCGGTCCAGACGCCGCCGTCAATCGACAGCACCTCCCCGTTTTCGTTGCGGGCAATCTGGGGCGCGTGGTGCAAGGCCACGACTTCCCATTGGCGGTTGTAGACCGGCGATCCGGACGAACCACTGTTCGTGTCCGCCTCATAGACCAGTACCGTCGATCGTTCGTCGCGCTCGATCAGGCGATTCTCGTTCAGCACGACCTGCTTTTCCTTGCCGAGCGGGTGCTGGATGATGAACACCGGCTCGCCCCGTGCAACCTTGCCCAGTTCCGCCGTCAGGCGATTGTAGCCATAGTCTGTGACCGCGACCTTCCCATCGACGCTGCGTGGCGCCAGCGCCACCAGCACGTAATCGAGTTCGTTCCACGGGCTCGCCAGCAGCAGCGTCTCGGGATCCAGGCGAAACGTCGCCATCGGTGCGTACGAGCCATCGAAGCGCTGCTCGAAGTCGAAGACCACGGTCGACCCGTGCACGATCACGTCCAGCGATTCGCCACCGATGTCCGACCAGTCGAGCACGTGGGCATTGGTCAGCAGGAGCCCGGGGCCCACCAGGAAGCCGGTGCCGTTCATCTGCACGCCGGCCGGCGACCTGGCCTGCACCTGCGCGACGGTGCGCCGCAAATCCGCGCCGCGCTGCAGGAACCACACCGGCAGGAAGTCCGCATCGTTGACGACGCGTTCCAGCTGGTTCTGTGCCCTGGCGCTGAGCTGGCTGACATCCGGCTGCTCGCGCAACTCCTGCGCCACTTCACCGTCGAAGGCGGAAGCAGTGAGCGCAGACTGCACCAACCGCTTGGCACGCATCGATGTCACCGGTGGGTCAAGCAATCGCACGGTACGACTGGCAATATGCTTGTGGGTCTGGGCCCGCGTGCCGGCCTTGCCATCCAAGCGGGCGCTGGCTTGCTCATAGACGGGACGCAGCCTGTTCATGGCGCCCTCAGAAGGCAACGATGTCGCTGACGGCATCCAGGCGCCGGCGGCCGCCCTCCTCCATCGCTTCGAGTCCTGGCCGCGCCGTCATCGCAACTTCCGACGGCAACAAGGCACTGAAATCCAGTCCCGTGCGCGCGATGATTTCGCCGACCGAGACCTGCCACGTCGACGGATTGAAACGCTCCAGGCCACCCAGCAGGCCTTCCTGCCCCAGCAGGAAGGCTGATACCGTCAATGCACCATCGTCGCCGACATAGGCCGCGATCTTCCAGAAATGCCGCGGCAGGCGAATGCCCCGGTACAGTGGATCTTCTTCGGTCATGACCGGTCCCGTGAAGATGGTCAAGCGACGACGCAGTCCTGTTGCCACGCCGAGCAGGTAATCCTCGATGCCCAGCCACGTCTCGCTGTTCTGGTTGAAGTCCGCATGCTGGGGCGAGCAATTCGTGAAGTGGAAGGTGTCGTTGTTCGCCTGCAGGGCCTCGACGCCCCAGGCGGGATCCAAACGGCGTACCAGGTGGCCACGATCGAGGGCATTGCGGGCATACAGTGCTTCGCCGATCTGCTCCGATTCGGCGATACGCGGATCGAAATACCACGTATCGCGATCACGTTTGGGTTGCTTCGCCTGGGCGCCATCGATGTTGACCGCCGTGTAATAGGCCAGCTGGCGGCGGCGATTCATGACAATGGAAAAATGGTGGTACGGGAGTACCGCAGCATCCTGCCCCTCGCCGGCCCGCGCATTCTTGGCTGCGTTGCGCCG
This sequence comes from Pseudoduganella umbonata, assembly GCF_014192225.1. Lineage (GTDB taxonomy): Bacteria > Pseudomonadota > Gammaproteobacteria > Burkholderiales > Burkholderiaceae_D > Rugamonas > Rugamonas umbonata. The sequence continues at coordinate 103,412 of NZ_JACHXS010000004.1, forward strand.
CTGTTCCTCGTCAAGGACCGGCAATGGCACCGGCACTCCCAGGAATTGCGGATCATAGCCACGGCGCGCGGCGTAATCCGGATCGATGTCGACGCGCTCCAGGCCGTCCGGAACGGGTACTTCCGTTGGCGTGGAAAGTACCGGGATAGCAGTGGTGATCGCGTCGCCGAGCGACACGGTAATCGTGAGGGGAATGTGGACCTGGACAGAACTCATGAACGCTCCGTAGCTTGGAAAGGAACCGCTGGCCTATCGTAAACGGCCGGTATGTCAGCAGCATGTCAACGCGTCAATCCAGGCTGGCGGACATCGCCAGGTTCGACGCGACATGGATGGGGTGAGATTGTAGGCGACTGTTGCGTTGCGCACGGTTTCCGGACGTCGCGCACCACGCGCGATTGGGCAGACGGCAGCCCAAGCGCCGACGCTTGCACCGCGAGCCGGTTTTTGACGCGCGATGCCACGGGCCATTGCCTTTGCCGACATGAAGACTCGGTCACGGCAGCACTGATCGCCTGTCAGATGAGACTACCGTCATGTCCAATCGAAACGTACTCCTGCACCCGGCCCATTTCTCTACACTTCATGCGCGAATCGTTCATCCACGACCAGAGCATATTTCCATGAAACCACGACATAACAAGGACACCGCGCAGCTCATCGACACATCGATCGACGTCATGGGGTCCTGCGGCATCTACGTTGCTGCCCGAATGCTGTGCGAATGCGGCGTACCGCTTGAAACGGTCTGGCGTGTATTGCGCCACCTGGGTCAGCGTCGTCCTCGAAGATCACCGAGCAATCTTCATTGATGCGGCGCGAGCACCCCAGTGGGGCCAGCCCGCACGGCCGGCCTGAACACCGGATGATCGCGGGAAGCGACAAGCAGTCGTATAATTACTACCAGTACTCAGCCGAGCGCGCGTGATCGCGCTTCTCGGGCACCAGACCGCCTCAGACGAAGATATGGCAGCCAACAAAATACTGATCGTCGATGACAATGCGGACGCCGCAGACATGACTGCGGAAGCCTTGCGACTGTTCGGACTAAACGTGGAAGTCGCTTATGGCGGGCCCGAGGGACTGGCCACGGCAAAGGCCATCGCACCCAGCGTGATTTTTCTGGATATCGGCATGCCGCAGCTGGATGGCTATCAGGTCGCCACGGCGCTGCGGGCCGATGAGAAGATGTCCGGCGTCAAACTGATCGCCCTGACCGCATGGGGTGACGCCGCGTCACGAGAAAAAAGCAAGGCGGCAGGTTTCGATGCCCACATCACCAAACCTGCCGACTTTTCGGATCTGGTCGCGCTGGTCAGCTGAAATGCGCAAGCGCAGCGTGCGCTCCACGGGGAGCAGTCCGCTCTAGTTGCCCCGGAGCCGACGCCGGAACAGGCGCTGCATTATATGACCGTCCGCAGCGCCAGCCTATCGGCACATCACATCCGATCGAGCTGACGGCCGCGCTGCAGCTATGTCAAAACGTCGACCGATGCCAGCTTGTTCGTTATTCCCCGCAATCGCCTGACGCAGACGTCTTGGTGCAAAACGCGCGATCAGGATCGGTCCCGTGCGTGGCGCTGCCGCGCCGGCACAGGCACAGGCACGCGACATCGTGCCCCGAACTGGAACCTGCGTCCGTGGTGAGCAGCCCGGATTCTCGGCCGGGTGGTGGCGCCATTGCCACGCGCGTGCTGCGCGCGCTTCTTCGTTCACGCTTGATGGTCAAGCTGCCGTCAACTGCGCAGGTATACGTCGGCACCTTGGCTGAACAAACTAGATTTTACTCAGCGCTAACGTGTTGCAGTCACCGTGACTATCGGTTAGGGTACGCCCCCACATGTCAAATAAGCAACTTTCAAATGAATAGTCGTAAAGACGTGCTGACAGCGCAGCACCTGCAGGTTGGTCTTGTTTATAAAGAAATGCTGGGCACGTCCGAAGCTGAAGCGTACCTGCGCTCTGTCGGAATTGCACCGCACCTGATCAATCGATTACTGTATTCGGATGACCACCGGCAGATTCAGCAGACCACAACTGGTCGACCCAATGACAGAAACGACGCTGGACAGTAGTCTCGAAAACCATCCGTCTCGACTTGATCGATTGAGAATTACTCAGCAGCGTCCTATCGCGTACGTCGCTCCAATGCGATGCGCTACAGCGCTTCCGCGATAGTGAGCGTGCATTTTTCACCTGCATTGACCACCATCCCAAGCTTAAGGGCAAAGTCATACCGCACGCACGGTGCACGTCTCGGCAATGCGCTCAATCTCAACAGTACCCTCGGAAGGCAATACCGACGGAGCCCACTCTGTGTGCTGCCCTGCGCGCACGATGGCGCCAATCGTGAAATGCGCACTTGACGACCAGGAACCGAGAGCGCAACCGCACCGCGACCACAGCCCGCGCACCTCTTCTCTGGGTACAGGCTGCCTATCACAAGGCTGCCAGCTGGTAGACCGCTTGCACAAGAAGGCGACGTGCGCAGGGCGTCACTGGCGACAGGACGCATTGATTTTCACCGGTAAACGCCGCCCCTTCCCGTCCCAGCAATAGCGTTGCATGGCCGCCACGAACCAACGCAGGTACGCAGAACAATTGCCGCAAGGAACTGTTCATGGTAACGTGCTGGTTCAGCTAACTATGGCCCTGCCCCTGTCTGTCCAACGAGATCCGTGAGCTGCCGGCCCCCATCATTTCGCTGGCTTGGCCATCTTCCATTTGATCATCCTGCAAGCAAGGCCTGCGCGCCGCGCTTGCGACACGAGGCCGCCCATCATGATCCGCGAACGCACCGCAAGCAGAGAACCGCTTCTCCATATGGCATGGTCTATCAATGCGGACGGCGTGTGCGCATCCCCGCTGGAGTGGTGCTCCGGGATGCTGCCCGACATGACTGGCCAAGCACTCGTGGACTGGCTGGCTGCCGTCGCGGTCACGAACGCTGCAGCCGTGGCAAGCGAACTCGCTGAGGTGCTGGCCCGGCACCAGCCCTTCGAGTGCGCGTTGCAGGTCGCGTGCCGCGACGGCCAACGTCGGCACGTGCTGGTCACCGGCCTGCCCCGGCCGGAGGGCGGCTATGCCGGCGCACTGGTTGACGTGACCGAACGCCACGATGCACTGGAAGAAGCCACGCGCCGCGCGGCCACGCTGCGGCTCATGGTCGACAATGCGACCGACCTGGTCGGCTACTGCGGACTGGACGGGCGCTATATCGACGTCTCGTCGTCCTTCACGCGCACCCTGGGGTGGACAAGAGAACAGCTGGTCGGGCAACCCGCGATCGACTTCGTGCACCCGGACGACCACGCCCATGCGAACGACGACATGGGCCGCATCCTGGCTGGCGAGACCAGGTCGGACGCCATCGAACTTCGCAAGCGCGATACCCGTGGCCACTATCTGACCCTGGCATCGAAGACCCGGATGGTCATCGACCCCGCGAGCGGCGAAAGTCTGGGAGCCGTGTTCGTGTCGCGCGATATCGCGCGAGAAAAAGAAATGGTGCAGCGCTTGGAACGCATGGCCGAGCAGAACCGTACGCTCCTCGAGAGCATCAACGACGGCTTCTTCTCGGTCAATCCGGCGTGGGAAATCGTCTACGCCAACCATCGCGCGGCGGCCTTCGTTGGCGTCGAGCGCGACAGCGCCATCGGCAAGGTCGTGTGGGACGTTGCGACGGGCCTGGCTGAATCCATCGTCGGTGAGCAACTGCGCAAGGCCATGGCATGCCGCGAAAGCGCCAGTTTCGAAGCATTCTATGAACCGGTCGGTGTCTGGGTCAGCGAGCGGATTTATGCGCACGAGGAAGGCCTGTCGGTGTTCTTCCACGACATCTCCGAGCGCGTGGCCGCCGAACAGCAGATCCGCGACAGCGAGCGGCGCTTCCGGGAAACAATCCGGATCACGCCCGCCGGGTACATGCTCGTCAACGGCGCCGGTATCGTCGAGGACATCAATCCCGCGCTATGCCAGCTGTCTGGCTATTCGCGCGAGGAACTGGTCGGCAATCCGGTGGCGACAATCCTGGTGGGCGGCGCGACCAGTGCGGCATTGAATATCTGCCACACTGGCACCCGTGAACATGCCATCGAGACCGTGCTGCGGCATCGCCAGGGGCATCGCATCGTCGCTCTGGTCAACCAGACCATCGAACTGGATGCGCAAGGCCACGCACGCTCGCTGACGGCTTTTATTACCGACATCACCGAGCGCAAGCACGCCGAGGCGCAGCTGGAGATACTGGCCACGCGCGACACGCTGACAGGCTTGCCGAACCGCACCTGGATCAACCGGCGCGTGTCCGATATGCTGGGTCGGAACCCCGGTGCTACAACGCTGTTCTTCATCGATCTGAACCGGTTCAAGGAAGTCAACGATTCGTTGGGTCACGCCACCGGCGACCGCCTGCTTCAACAGGTCGGCCGGCGCTTGCAATCATGCATGCGTCCGGGCGACGCGGTGGCCCGGCTGGGCGGCGATGAATTCGTGGTCGCGGCGAACTGCAAGGGCCGGGACGCGGCGGCGGCCATTGCGCAGCGCCTGCTCGCCTCGATGGACCAGCCATTCGATGCCGACGGCATGGAAATGCGCGTCGGTGCATCGATTGGCATCAGCCAGGCCGGTGCCGACGTCACATCGACCGAAGAACTGTTCCAGAAGGCCGATACCGCCATGTACAAGGCCAAGGCGCTGGGCGATGGCTCGTTCCAGTTTTTCGAACCGGTCATGTGCCAGGAGGCCAAGCGCCGCCTGCAGTTGGAGGCGGCACTGCATCGTGCGCTGGAACAGCGCCAGTTTACCCTGCACTACCAGCCGCGCGTCGATTTACGCTCGCTGCGTACGCTCGGCGTCGAAGCGCTGCTGCGCTGGCAGCATCCCGAGTTCGGCAGCATTCCGCCGCTGGAGTTCATTCCGCTGGCCGAGGAGCGCGGCCAGATCGGCACCATTGGCTGCTGGGTACTGAACGCCGCGTGTCACGACGTGAAGTCCCTCAATGACCGCTACGGCCTGGCATTGCACGTGTCGGTCAATGTCTCAGCGAGGCAGTTGCGCTCGCCCGACCTGATCGAACAGGTACGAGCGGCCCTGGCCGAATCCGGCTTGCCGGCAGCGGCACTGGAACTGGAATTGACCGAAAGCGCGCTGATCGAGGATCTCGACCAGTCCGTACAAGTGCTGCAAGGTTTGAAGGCATTGGGCGTGCGCCTGTCGATCGACGATTTCGGCACAGGCTATTCCAGCCTGTCCTACCTGAAGCGCCTGCCGATCGACGTACTGAAGCTGGACCGCTCGTTCGTGGCCGAAAATCCGGCCGGCGATGATTTCCTGCGCTCGCTCGTCAACATGGCGCATGTGCTCAAGTTGTCTGTGGTCGCCGAAGGAATCGAGCATCGCGCGGCGATGGAAGCGCTGCGCGACGCCCTTTGCGATGAAGGCCAGGGATATCTGTTCGCCCGGCCGATGCCGCTGGCAGCACTGGAGACGTTCTTGACGCAAGAACATGCCTCTCGCACTGACGGCCAGTAAGACTGGATTTACTTCGACACTCGCCTTGCGCGCCGCACTATGCGCACTGTCATTCGTCTTCATCAACTTGCTCGGTGTCATGCTGATGCCGTGTGCCACCTTCGCGTCCTTCAAGAATCTCCAATACGATCCACACGACGGCAGTTGCCAACCCCAGGACTATCAGGACGCCAAAGACTTCTGTCTGGGTCAGCATGTCCGGATCACGCCGCACTGGGTCAAGCCGGGTACGTCGGCACGTCGGCTTGCCGGGGTGAACTCGCCGATTGGGGTAAACGTCGATATCGACCGAGCGTCGGACACAGGCCCCTGCCCTGCCAAGTCCACGTTGAAGTATTCGGGATGAACCCATCGGGCACTGTGCGTGTCCGTCCTTGGCGACATGGCCAACGTATCAAGGCTTTCCGGCGGCACTGTTGCGGCAAAATTCAATTGAACCAATCCTTTATCAACAGTCTGCTGGCATGAGCAGGTGAGCGACCGGCACGCGCGTGCGGGACGCCGGCTGGAGACGGCGTGGGGTGCACTTCTGGCAGAGCGGAGTCGATCACGCCCTGCGCATCCCTATCACGGCTGCAGCACGCCAAAGCCGATGGAAATACATTAACGACGCACAGATCACTATCGTGGGACGCCAGCGAGCGGCTGTGTAACTTTGCAACGCATCGGCAATGAATCTCACGGAGCCGGATCACGCAAGGTCTGCGAAACAATGGCGACCTGCCAGCGGACACCAGGTATCCCGCCACATCGCCCGGCATTGGCCAAGCGGGCATTAGGGACCCACCACCCGATTCTTGCCGCTCTGCTTAGCCAAATACATCCGGGAATCTGCCAATTGCAGCAGCTGTTCCATGTCGGTGACCGGCCCGGCGCCATCGCGCACGACTAGGCCAATACTCGCACCGATCTGCACGCATCCGGCATCGATGACGAACGGTTCCTGCAATTGAACGAGGATCTTTTCCGCCACCGCGCTGGCGCTCAGGGGAGATTGCGTGACATCCTCGAGCAGCACGGTAAACTCGTCGCCGCCAAGCCGGGCCACGGTATCGGTACAGCGCACCAACATCGTCATCCTCTGCGCGACGGCAACCAGCAGCTGGTCGCCAGCGTGGTGCCCCAGCGTGTCGTTCACCTGCTTGAACCCGTCCAGATCGATGAACAGCAGTGCCAGCGACGATTGCGCGCGCTGGCTGCGCGCCAAGGCGATACGCAGACGATCGATGAACAGCGTGCGATTGGCGAGGCCGGTCAGCGAATCGTACTGCGCCATCCGCTCCAGCCTGCGCTCCAGGGCCTGGCGCTCGGTGATGTCGCGCATGATCACCACGAGATGCCTGGCCTTCCCGACATGGACAGCGGTGACGCTCAGCTCGAGGGGAAAGCGCACGCCATCGCTGCGTCGACCGTCGACACGGACGTTCGCCGTGCCAACCAGTTGCGCGAAATCATTGTGCGCCTGCGGTGCGGCGCTCTCCGCGTGGGCCTTCGATGCAGCACAATCGATCAGGCTGGCGACAGGGTATCCCGCGAGCGCCCCTTCCGCGTGGCCGAACAGCGCGCAGGCCGCAGGATTGGCGGACCTTACGCGCCCAGTCCCGTCAACGGTCATGATGCCGTCCGCGACGGCGTGCATCAGGGCGCGTATTTCGGCTGCGGACTGATCCGCGCGCCGTTCCGAATCGTGCATGCGGGTGACCAGTGGATCGGTCTGCGAATACAAGACGTAGGCGCCGCCGAGCGAAATCAGCAGGATGATCGGCACGCCCAATGCAAGCGCCCGGCGTATGACGGCATACGCCTCGATGGTGTCCTGCCTGGCGACGAAGCCCATGCCAGGCACAATGGCACCGTAGGCCGCCACCACATTGTGTCCACGGTAGTCGAGCGTGTACATGACGCCTGTCCTGCCACCAAGGGCATACTCCATCGGCAAGTCCCGATGAGAATCCCTTTCCGCGAGACCTAGCTCAAAAGGACGCGATTGCTGGCGGTTCGGCAGGCACACGATGCGTCCGCTCTGTCGTACGCAGGCCGACACCTCCGCGCTTTCGCCCAGCGTTGCGACATTGAACAACACGCGGCTGAAGGCCTGCATCGACTTGTCAAGCCGCAGGTGACCAAGCACCTCGCCGTTGTCGATCACGGGTGCGCGGACGCGCAACAGGGGAACGCCGTTCCAGACCAGCTCGGTGCCATCCTTGTCCAGCATGGCAGTGAATTGCGCCGGCGTGGCCAGTTCACCGGCCTCCCACACTACACGCCGCTGTGCATCCTCGACAGCCACATGCGCATACCCTTCCACCAGCAGACGTCGGGCAGCGTCATCGAAAGTGTTCGACCGGCCGCCGAGTGTCGACGGGCGCAGCAGGGGCAGCGCGGCTTCCTGTGCCGCCACCATGCGCAGTTCGCTGTGGGCATGCTGGACCGTATCACGGGTCATTGTCGCCAGCCATGGTCCACGGCTCTGCACGACCGAGAGCAGGCGGCCCTCGATGGCCTTTTCCAGGGATTCCTGCATGAGGACGAAACCGGCAAGGCCAACCGTCGTCGTCACCACGATCAGGATTGCCGTCCCCAGCAAGCGCACCTTGCCCGCCTCGGTGAAGAAGCGCCGGCCGGCATACCAGGCACTCCTGGACCAGCCCGCCCAGATCCCGACAGCCGCCGCGATCATGCCCACTGCCGTGTGGACTGCCATCCTGGCGGAGCGCGACCACCCGAACAGCAAGTCCGGCGCCAGCAGGTATCCCCCCAGCCCGGTCAGCCCGATGGTCAGGATGCACAAGGTCAGCACCACGACGGAGCGTGCGGTGGCACGGGAGTCCACCCGGCCCGCCGCGACATGCACCGCACCGATGAGCATGAACCCCAATGCGCTATTGGGTGCCATCCGCCCGGGACGGGTATTGCCGTAGTCGTACCAATGGTGTACCCACGCCATGTCGACACCGAGGCTGGCATCCAGTACATGCTCCGCCAACGTCAAGCTATACAGCAGCAGCATGCACCAGCCAAGGGCCGTGCGCGGCACGCCGGCGCGACGTTCGCCAACCAGCAATGCCATGCCTGTCAGCGCAAAGCCCAGACCCGTGTTGAACACCATGGGAACCAGACCACGAACGATCTCCACCATGGCGGGTACCTGCAGTAGCCATCCCGCCATGGTGTTTACACCAAGCAGCACCAGCAGCGTACCGAGAAGTCGATCGAGTTTGAAGGAGTCAGTCAATACATGTTTTCCTAAGAACTGGTAGCGTTGCCTGGCAACCGTGTATTGGCAAAACAGGAACCAGCCAGCGCTCCCCGCCGGCCCCGGCGATTCCTGCCGAGTGTTGCAGCCTGCATTGTAGGGGTTCAAGGTGTGCGGTTGCCGCGAGATACGCCATCCTCGCTGCAGCACTTGCATGCTGGCTTCTTCCGTTCGGGCACATCACCGCCCTGCGTGGCTCAGACCAGTTCTTCATGCATCGGCAAACGGTTGCCGCGCTTCTTCGCATTGATCAGGAGACATTGGCCGGCCGAACAGATACCCCTGCATTGTCGAACAACCAAGTACCGACAGCAGCGATGCCTGAGCGATGGTCTCGACCCCTTCTGCGATGACGCGCATCCCGAGACCCTCGCAAATGTCGATCACGCCTTTGACGAGCGCCTGCGCACGCTGGTCCGTCACAAGCTGGCAAATAAAGGATCGATCGATCTTGAGGATATCCACCGGAAGCCGCATCAGGTAGGACAGACTGGAGAAGCCTGTCCCGAAATCATCAATGCTCAACCTGACCTGCAGCCGTTTCAGCTCATGCATGATGGCAATGACACGGTCGATGTCGCAGACCGCGACCGTTTCGGTCAGTTCCAGTTCGAGCAGGCTTCCAGGCACACCGTGGGCCGCCAGCGACGTGCGTACTGCTTCCACGATATCGCCATGCAAAAACTGGCGCGGCGACAAATTGACGGCCACGCCAGCATCCGCTTTTCCTGCATCGAGCCATGCACGCAGTTGGCGGCACGCTTCGTTCAGCGTCCACCGACCCAACGGCACGATGACGCCGCTTTCCTCGGCGACCGGAATGAAGTCGCAGGGAGCGATGAGTCCGAGGGACGGGTGCCGCCATCGCAGCAAGGCTTCCCAGCCGACCAGCGCCCGGCTGTTGAAATCGATCTTCGGTTGATAGACCAGGAAAAACTGATCCGTCGAAATCGCGGCACGCAAATCGTATTCGAGCGCACGATGACCGAGACGACCCAGCGACCGGTTATAGGCGCTCATCAAACCATGGCCAAGCGCTTTCGCCTGCCGCACCGCTTCATGCGCCGTATCGAGCAATGCTTCGGAATTACCCTCTTGCTGCCCCAGCGGCACATAACCAGTCGTGAGGCTGCACTGAATTACGCCGTGGCTTCCGATGAACGGCTGGTTTACCGCTGCATGCACTTGCGCCAGTCGGTCGACCGCGGAGCGATGATCAGGTGCGCCGCGCAGCAAGAACGCGAACATGCCGCCACCAATGCGTGCCGCGACATCAACATTGTTCGACACCTGGCGCAGCCGTTCGGCCGTGAGCGCGATCAGACCATCTCCGACGTCGTGTCCGAACCGCTGGTTGACTGCCGACAGATTATCGATGTCAATCACGGCCAGCAGCGCTGCGCCTTTGTGGTGTGCGCCATCGGCGACGATGTCGACGATGGCATCGTCAATTGCGACGCGGCTGGGCAAGCCGGTCAAATGGTCGCGCAGTACCAGATGTCGCAATGCCTGCGCATGCTCGCGCGACTTCGCGCCATAATGTGACATCCAGTCGTTCAGGGAGTGCACCGATTCCAGCGTGACTTGTCGAACATACAGCAGATCTTCCACTGTCCGCGCCAGGCTTTTCAGCAATGTCAGGTCACGCGAGGCGAGCGATCGGGGGACCGTATCGATGATGCACAATGTGCCGATCCGGTGGGATCCTGCATGGATCGGAACACCTGCATAAAAACGGATGCCCGGCGCGCCCGTCACCAGCGGATTAGCGGCAAACCGCGGGTCCTTGCCGGCATCGTCGATGACGAAAGGCGCATCGGACAGAATGGCATGCCCACAAAACGAGACGTCCCTGCTGGTCTCGTTCGCTTGCAGGCCGCAGCTGGACTTGAACCACTGCCGATCCTTGTCGACCAGGGAGACTAGACTGACCGGCACACTGAGCGCCGAACAGGCCATCCGGGTAATCCTGTCGAATACTTCCTCCGGTTCCGTATCGAGCAACTGCATGGCATGCAGTGCTTCCAAACGGTCCAGCTCGTCATCGGGTTGCGGCGGGCGTACGTAGTGTCTCATCTCGCTGTTCTCATCGACGTCCTGGACAAATATTGCCGTGTATCCAATGACGTATATCATAACTGCAAAATAGTACGTCGCAATATGTGTCTTCCTAACGAACGTGTTGCCCAGCCACGCGGCGCAAGTCGTTTCAACCTGGACTTGCTGCTCGCTAAGGTCGACCTTCTGGCTGCGAAACGTCAGCGGTAATTTCTTACGTGCGTGGATATGGTGGTCAGGCCCTGCCCTGTAGCGATGACGCAGCCTTGTCGTGCCGCAGGTGGCGACAGGTCAAGCGCGCCCTGGAAGGCAAGGGATCCGCCAAGACCACTTCGCCCATCAAAACCGCCGTCGACGCGCGACTGTCGTGAAACGCGTGCGGCCACATGATTCCTGAAAGCCATTGCTTCAGATTTCGCCTGGACTTCGTCCTGTGCCAGCGAACGTGCACTGTGCGCGGTGGGACCGGCCACAGGACGACTGCGCGAGCGGCAATAGTACTGGAAGTATTGGGCTACTCGGCCAGAGGCAGCCGGACTGTGAATGTGCTTCCTGTGCCAACTTCGCTATCGACCGCGATGGATGCTCCGATCAAGTCGGCCAACCGTTCGGAAAGATGCAGTCCCAGTCCGGTACCTTCGTACTGTCGGGTGCTGCCTTGGTCAATCTGCGTAAACGGCTTGAACAGCATCCCCAGGTTACCCTGCTCAATACCGATACCGGTGTCGACCACCCGTATCGCAACGACAGGCCCGGCGGCAGCGTCATCGATAGCGACTTCAATGCGCACCTCCCCCATCTCCGTGAACTTGAGCGCATTGTTGACCAGATTGATGACGATCTGCTGCACGGCGCGTCTGTCACTCATGACCAGCGCGCAAGGTTCTGCCAGCAACACACGCAGGTTGAGGTCTTTTGCGCTGGCGAGTGGCATGAACATGGTTGCGATGTCTTCCACCAGTCGGCAGCAATCGAACGATTCGCGATGCAGCGTCGCAGTGCCTGAAGTGATCTTGGTGATGTCCAGGATGTCATTGATCAACGAGAGCAGATGTTTGGCGCTGGTCTGCACTGTGCGCAGTTGCGATTCCTGTGCGGCATTGATCGGCCCTGGGAGACGCATGAGCAGCGTTCCGGTAAACCCGATGATCGCATTGAGCGGGGTGCGCAGTTCGTGGGACATACTGGAAAGAAAACTGTCCTTGGCCAGGCTTGCCGCCGCAAGCTCGGCATTCTTGTCGTGCAGCGCATGTTCGATACGCTTGCGTTCGCTCATATCCCGAATCGCACTCATCACGAGCATGCCGTCTTCCGTCTGCAGTGGCGACAGGCTGATTTCGACAGGAAACTCTTCGCCATCCTGACGTAAGCCGTAGAGTTCGCGACCGATCCCCATCGGGCGTTGCGAGGGTGCCGTCCAAAATCCCGCGCGCTGTCCAACATGGGTCCGGCGGTAACGTTCAGGAATCAGGATCTCCAACAACTGGCCGCGAAGTTCGCCCTGCGCATAGCGAAACAATTGATGGGCTTGCAGATTGGCCAGCACAATGCGCCCTGCCGCGTTGGCCATAATGATGGCGTCCGGTACCGACTCGAGCAATCTGCCGAACCGGGCCTCGACCAAGGCGGCATCGCGCGCGACACGCAGCGTTGTCACATCCCGTTTGGTCCACAGGATGTAATCACCTTGGCCTGCAGGGTCGGCGACACGCTTGCTTACGCTGTCGATAAAGACGATCGAACCATCCTTGGCGCGGCATATGGCCTCATGCGTCGCGTGGCCGTTTTTCAACGTGTCGACAATGACCGTGTGCGCGATAGTGCGCATTGTTGAAGAACTCACGAGTTCCGTCAGCACGCGTCCTTGTGCCTCTTCTGCCGAATAGCCGAACACTTGCGCCGCCCCCTGCGACCAGTGCACGATGACTGCCTTCGCCGTCGTGATGATCACCGCGTCAGGCGTTTCCTCCAAAATCATCCTGCTAAAGTCTGTAACACCCATGCCTATCCCCCGGACCGCCTCACTGAAGCATAACTGGGTTGGGCAATTGAAAGCGTTCGATTTGGCAAGCCTCCGCTCGCCCCCGGATTTCCCGGCAGCGCATCTGGCATGTGTTGCTAACAGTGGCTACCGGAACGCGCAGTTCATCCAATGCTTCCGGCGCGGTCTACTCCCGAGAACGATAGCGCATCAACTGCCCCCCGCTACCGGCGCCAAGTCCAGGATTGCGAAATGTATCTACATGCCGGCCGCTTGCCCATGCACAGCGTCAGACGTCACGCCAGCCCTTCACGACGTGCCTCAGCAGGTCCAGTCTGCGCTTGTCGATGGAACGAAACTAGGTCGCCCCGATTACAGGCACGTGACACCTACGGACAGCGTCGAATCGCCGCCAATGGACCGGCACGTTACCTAACGTTACCAGACAGATCCTGACGAAGCCGATCGTTGGCAGAAGCAATGCCTCGTGTTCCTGCAAGCCCGACGACCTTACAAATGAACTGTGCTGACCTCTACACAAATACGAGTCGACCATACGATATACTGTGTTTTTATACAGTATTCTTTTTTTGCGAGGCCGGCCATGCGTGTCAGGATGATCAGGATGAGAGACAAAGGCGTAGTGCTGCCACGCCGAGTGCTGCACGACCGCTATGCCGTCAAGCATTGGGGCAGCCTCACCATTGCAGATATCTCGGTGCCGGCGCTCCGCCGCGTGGTAAAGATCGCTCGCCTGGCCCTGGACACCGGTGACCGCGTGCTTGAGCTGCACGACTCGCAAATCAGCTGGGTCACCGACCAGAATTTCGAGTTACGTGGGTTTGAGATGCGCGACGTTGATGGCGAGCTTGTCCATTACGCGCAAGGGTGGCTGTGCACAATTGAGCTGGACGAGGGTGATGTCGGATCGACACCTCAGCGCGAGGCCAAGCGGGCCGCGCGACAATAGGTGAAAACGAAAACGGCCACCGTGGCGACCGATTGAGATGAATGTCTCATTGGTGCCATTACGCAGCTTTGCGTCGCCGATTCACAAGCCCGACAACCCCGAGGCCAGCGAGCATCATCCCATAGGTATCTGGTTCTGGAACCGCGGAAAGGTTCAAAGCACTCATCGAAGCATTGTAAAAGAAGCGACCGCCCACGCTTACCGTACGGTTGTTCACAAAGGAAACTGTAAGAACCTCATCGCGAATCAGCGACGTCTGCTGCCTACCGCCAGCGCCAAGTGAACCGGATAGACTGTCCTCCGCATAAATTGCGCCTTCTTCGGGAGGGAAAAAGATCAGGCTTGCCCAGAAGTTAGCTTGTACATTTTCGCCAACGAGATCGTTCGTTTCCAGAGCGAGCCGGGCGTCGAACGAAAATACAACCTCTGTCTTGGGAGAAAGGTCGAGGTAGACCAGTGTGCTGCTAGCGAAAAGGTCTGCGAGCTCATCGCGATCAGTACTGCGATCGCCCATGATGGCCACCGTTCCAACAAAGCTTTCCGTCCATGCGGACTCTCTCCCTGTAATACTGCCAGACGCGTGAGCGATTGGGGTGCTGAGCGCGCCAGCCAGTGGCTCCGTAGTTTCGCCGACAGCCCTGTAGCTGTTTGAACCCTCGTTCTCTGATTCGGTTGACAATGACAAACGTCCGGAATTCGGCGCGAGGTGAACGTGCATATTGGGGGTGATTCCATCATTGACGTCCAGGTCGATCAGTGTATAGCGCAACCCAGAATACGATACTTCCGCGCGGCTATCAGCATGGACATGAGCGGTGCTCGCAATGAGTGCCGCAGTCAGCATGGCTTTCAGGTAGGCCATCAGTTCCTCCTTGGTTGGATGAACCAGACTACTTGGCTGTGTCTTGCATGGCAAATGAACAATGTTGGTTTTATCTTGCAAGTGTCGGATTCCAAACACCGCGTGCTGTGTCTTCTGGCTCGCCCCCGTATTAGGCGGCGAAAATGCCGGGCGCCGTACAACAGCCTGTCGGTTGCTGGTGTTATGCCAACTGTCTAATAGCGTGCATGGACGCTGGTGCAGTCTTGCGCTTCCGGGGCGCCAGCCCGACGATACCTAGGCCGACCAGGGTCACTGCGTACGTGGCCGGTTCCAGCACGGAGGAGACAGACTCTGCTCGAGATCAGCACCAAAGCTGAAGTAAGCCGACACGCTATGCGCGCGATTGTTGTCGATCCTGACGCCAAGGACCTGATCGAGTTCGAGGAATGTCTGCGGCAGACCGTCCCAGCCGATGGTGCGGGAGACGGATTCAGAGGTCTACTAGCTTTCGACGTAAGGGCGAGCGTCCAATGGAATATTGATAACAAACGTCGTCCCTGTCGCTTGGGAACTTCGCGTAATCAGCGAGCCGCCGTGACCTTCCGCGACAGCCCGGACGTAGCTCAAACCTCTTCCATCAGGGGGGTGGACGTCGGTATCATCATCCAGCTCGTCGGACAACATCTCCATGTCGGCAATCGTGAGGAAGTACTTCGTCGTATGCAGAGAGAGTAAGATCCGTCCGAAAGCGATCGTGGCAGAGACTGCGATCTCGCTCGCGCTGGCGCCCGCCTGTCGCGCGTAGTTGATGAGATTTCTGAGCGCATGCTCCATGGCGGCCCAGCTCCAGTACCCATTGATGGGATCACTGCTGATCTGGATCCGTCCGGTGTCGTCCTGAAAATCCACGCAAACGTTGTCAATTAGCGGCAACAACGTTACAGGGCCAATCGTCAGCTTCAGCTTGAGATTCCTGTTCAGGGAACGTTCGCTGGTAGCGGACATCAGCATACTGTCCGCTTCGCCCACCTTGCCGATGATGCGTTTCGCCATTGTCAACATGCCAGGATCCCGGGACTTCTGCTCCATTAACTGGGCCGTCACGCTGACGACATTGAGGACGTTGCGCACGTCACGCGACAGCGCAGAGCGAAACAGCCGCCGCGCCTGTTCACGAACGTCGTTGAACCCATTCAGGCTATCTCTGCTGACCTCGTCAATGATGCGACGAACGTCTGCCAGCTGACCACTGGTGAGCACCGTTTTCAAGTCGTCGAGAGCACTCAGGATCACATCGCGGAAGATCTGCAGTTCGTGGATGAGATCACATGGGCGATACTCCGTCATCAAGGCGCGTTCCCGGCCATGCGCCATGCCCAGTGTGCTGTCGGCCTGTGCCGATGCTGAGGTCGCGCCTGACAAAGCTTCGATCACCCGGTAATAGACTAACGGCATAGCGCCGACCAGAACGGAGGCATTCAGCTTCGCGGTATTCGGAACCTCGGCATTAACCCGCTGCTCCCATGCCTGCATGATGCTGGGCAGGATGGCAAAGTGTCGATACAGTGGTATGCCACTCCCGCCGGAGCCGGCAACACTGCTATCGTTCATTAGGGTCTCCGATCTCGGCTAATGGCCGCATGCCCCGCCACACTCGCATTCAGGCGCTGGCAAACGTTACGTTATCTACTGAAAAGAATCGGTGTACAACACACACCGCATCGATCTGCGCATTTGCACTGATGCGCAAGACCGGTGGGCGGGCTGCTCGACACTGCTCGACCAGGTGCCGCGTCGGCAGCACCGTGCAGGCCAGGACGTCACAGCAAATCGGAAGATTAGCAAAGCGGATGCGGAGTTCTGTGCGTTGGATTACCAATAGTTCATCTTCAAAAGAACATGAAAGCACATCGTGTCTGCCGGCGCCTCCGAATGCGTCAAGCGACATGCCGACCGAACGCTCTCAGGATAGCCAACGCCACAGTATGTTGCGGATCGCCAGTCTGAACATGCGCACTAGGACAAGGTGCAGCAGGCTTGCTTCGCTTGCCGTCTTCGGATGGGTTGCGCTCTCGCGCGTCATCGCGCCAGCCCGAATACTTCCTCCAGCGTGGCGAAGCACTGCTGGCTGTAGCCGGCCAGCTTCCGCTCGCTCAGAAAAAGGCTACCTTGGTCGCACAGGTGCGTTTCCACCAGAATGTACCGCTCGATCTCATCGTTGCGGCGATCCAGCAGCGCACACAAGACGAAGTCGGCGGACGCGCCTTTCCGCACAGGCACGCGCCAACGGCACACCGTGTCCGGGTAACGCCGGGAGGACGCAAGGGCGATCCGTACATGCAGCGTGTCATTGAACAACAGGACATTCCAGGCACCCGACGCGGCGACCGTCGCACCACCCCGCCTTGCCGTCGCTGCGCACTGCTCGATGAGCCTCTTCATCATCACTCGGGTCGACCGTATAGCCAGGGCGCCTGACACGGTTCGCTGCACGGGCAGGCCCGCCTCCGCATAAGCTCCCACATAGCCGCCGAATAGAGCACGCATGATATTCCGACCCGGCAGCTCGGGGTGATGACACAACCGTGCATTGATCGTCCCGTGCCGCGCATGGATATCGCGCAGGAGGGCCAAAATACGCTGTCGATCCGGCCCGGTAGCACGCCCTGCACGGATGTCTTGCGCATGCTGAAAGGTCTCCCGGCTGACGATCGGCGCCAGCGCAGTATCACAGCGCACCCAGGTATCTTGGGGATTGCCCGCCACGGGACTGCGCAGCTTGCGCGTCGTCTGGTTGAAGACGAGAACTCCGCAGTATTTTTCGCTCGTCAGGATGCGACGCACAGTAGCCGGATCCCACGGCTTGCCCAGATGCGTGCGTAACCCCTCGGCGTCCAATTGCCTGGCGATCGCGCTGTCACTGAACCCATGCATGGTGTACAGCATGTAGATGCGGCACACCAATGCCACGTCGGCATCGCAGCCGGGTTCCAGCGCCACGCGGTCCGTCGCCAGGAACTTGCGTTCACCCGGTGCCAGCCTGCCCCGCTTTAGGCCATCCGCCGAGACGGAAACCCGGGACAGCCCAAACCCGGGCAAGCCACCCTGCTTGTAGCCCAAACGGATGAAGCGGCACTGTGCGTGCCACACCTTCGTCGACAGTTCCCGGCTGTATTCGGCCGCCATGATGCGCTTGATCCCCTTCAGCAACGCTTGCATCGGCGACCCGTCATCGGCAAACAATTCGGCGCAGTACACCACCGGCACGCCAGCACGCCGGCACAGATATTCATAGAAGGCACTTTCGTCCACGTCCTGAAAACGCCCCCAACGGCTAACGTCATACACGATGACGGCTGCGAAGCCGCAGGGTCGTTCTGTCACGGCAGCCAGGAGCGCTTGCAGCCCCGGACGATCATGCAAAGACAAGCCGCTGCGTCCCTCGTCGACGAACGTCCGTGTGACGCGCATTGCCCTGCCCTGCGCATATAGGGCGATGCTGTCAAGCTGGTGCTGGATCGAGTGGTTCTGGCTGTCCGTGGACATGCGTGCATACGCGGCGACCGGCAAGGTTCGCGGTGCCGACTCCTGATCAACTACGTGCATGATTTCCCCGCTGGGCAGTGGCGTATTCTGTCGAGCCCGATGACGGAACAGCGAGCTAGGCGGCAACTGGAATCACCTGCTTGCTAACTCATCTACTAAGGATGCATCGCGCGGTTTGTCCGGCGCTCTTGCATCAGCGATGCAACGCAAGGCCGTCGCGAACCGCAAAGATGTCTTGCGGCCTTCGACAGTTCGCTCCGCGCGGCGCGGCCAGTCACCAATGAGCGCTGCTTCAAAGGCTGCGTCGTGGCGGCGAAATCTCCTACCGCTGTCACATGCGTCTGATCTATGCGTAACGCGCCCTTCGATACCGTCAATGCTGTACGACTAGCGGGCACCGCCGCATGCGATCCAGTTGCCACCACCACTGCCTGTCGACGCACACGATGTCGCCTGGCCACCGCAGGCAGCGTGATTTCCCGACCCGGACCCTGTGATGGTGCACGAAGAGGCCAGACCGCCGCAGGCAGCGCGATTGCCACTTCCCGCACCCGTGGTGGCGCAGGAGATCGCCAGCCCGCCACAGGCAGCCGAATTGCCACTGCCGCTGCCGGTAGTCGTGCATGAGATGGCCTTGCCGCCACACGCCGCGGCATTACCGGTGCCGCTGCCAGTTGTCGTACAGGATATCGCTTCGCCGCCACATGCAGCATCATTGCCGGCACCACTACCTGTGGTCGTGCAGGAGAGAGCAAGGCCGCCGCACGCGGCGCTATTGCCGACGCCGCTGCCCGTCGTCGTGCAAGAAATCGCACGGCCGCCGCAATCGGCGTGGTTGCCCGCGCCACTACCGGTCGACGCGCAACTGATCGCCATCCCGCCGCACGCGGCGCGGTTTCCGGGCCCCGAACCAGTGGTGATGCACGATATCGCCAGGCCGCCACACGCTGCCCAATTGCCCGGGCCGCTACCCGTCGTGGTACAGGTCGCGGCACGACCGCCGCAGGCAGCATGATTGCCAGGGCCGGATCCGGTCGTAACGCAGGTAGTCGCCAGCGCGCCGCAGTAAGCTGTATTGCCGGGTCCGGAGCCGGTGGTCTCGCACGTGGTGGCACTGGGCGACGCCGGCACTGACGAAACGGACAATAGCGCTAGCATGAACCATACACAGCCGATTAGCATTTTCCATTTCCGATCCATGTCGCATCTCCTGGGAAAACAACCTATCGGTCAATGGCAAGCCGGCATGTAACGGGGCGTCAACCGAAGCGCAGCAACAATTGTCCAGCTGTCACGGGCTGGATACAGCCGTTACCGCTCTCCTCTGCACACCGTATCCGATCGCTATCGAACTTGCAATACCGGGCCCATGCAACCCATCGCTATCGTGGTGTAAATGCCTGTCATGAACTCCCGTCTCTAGCCAGACATCAGTTCCCTCGCGGCCGATGCGAGATAGCAGCTCCCCGCGCAGCCAGCATGCAAACCAGCGATGAACGATTGGTGTCAGGTCTGCGCGAAACTCTTCTCGACGGCCTGGTCACTGAACACTTCATCGAACGCACTTGGCCGGGCATCGATCGCAGGATTTCGATTAACGCAAACGTGGCAGCGCGGCCAACCGGGCGGTTATCCGGATGCAGATTCACCAAGCCATCGGCGATTTCGCCCAGGGGTGCGCCGGATTTAGAGTTAAGTTGAATACCGCACGATCAGTGGCGCCGCCATCGTCGATCTCTTATGCTTTCATTGGCATACATCCAGCGAGCAGCCTCTGGCGACCGATGGGCTGTCGCGGTTTGGCTAGCTTGTCGAGCCCGCGTTCACCGGCCCGGACGCTATCGAAGGTTCCAAACTGTCCACCGATTCCCTGACGTAACCGGTTCCCCGGTCATAGCCTTCATTCATGCGTCGTCGTCCGCGTGCGACCGGCGACGCGTGCTGGGCGCGGTACTCCTTTCGCTGGCTCACGATCCTGGCAGCCATCCCCAGCACCGTCAGTTGCTGATCCGCTGTCAACTGCAGCGCGTGCGCGGCAGCGACCATCTGCTCCGCATAACTGGTCAATCTACGCATGGTTCCCTCCGTCAAATGGCAAACTGCGGTGCAGCCTAACAGGCAGGCTGAACAGCAATTAGCGGCAGCGCAAACAGGCGCACTGTCGACGAAACGTCGCGATTAACCGGCCGTATCGGCCGTGTCTTGCCCTTCCATTCTTCACGGCCTCGCTGACGATCGAATCTCTCTGAAGTTCGTTCGAACACACGATCTCTTGCGGTGCATCGAATCAAGGCTGAGCTCGCTTTGCGCGCTCACAAAAGGTTCCCACAGCCGAGAAATATCATCCATTCACGTTATCCGATCAACTTTACGGAATGGGTCCGGCGATGCCTTGCAACCGCTCAACAATTCCTGCGATACACAGGCGCATTGGCCTAGTCGGCATGTTTGCGTTGTTTTCCGGCACGTCGCTGGCCGCCGACCTCGCATGCATCGAGCAGGCCGCAGCAAGGTTCGATGTGCCTACCGTCTTGCTGCGCGCCATCGTGCAGCAGGAGACAGCAGGACGTTGCACCACCCGCCATCCCCGCAACCGCAACGGCACCTACGACATCGGCTGCGCCGGCATCAACTCGGGCTGGCTGCCCAGGTTAAGCCGGGAGTTCGGCATCAACGAGCAGGCACTGCAAACACCCTGCACCAACCTCCACGTCGGCGCGTGGATCCTCGCCCGGAACCTTCGCCAGCATGGCGATACCTGGCGCGCTATCGGTGCCTACAACGCCGTCACCGAATCGAAACGCAGGGAGTACGCATGGAAAATCCTCGCGCACATGCAGCCGCGCGCTGCACGCTGATCGCAGCGCTGGTCGCAGCCGGCGGATGCCATACGCCGCCTGCACGGGAGCGCTTGCAGGTCACGGCCGCTCCAGCAAGCCCGGTGTCGCTCGCCATCACGCCGCTGGTACACCGGGGCACATCGCGATTTGCGTTCTGTGCGACTGGAACCTGTTCCGTCGCCTCGCCAAAAACGCCAGCCGGCACCGGCGTCGACTACCGTCCGGCAACTGCGGCAACCGCACCGCCAGGCCGTGCCGCCGGCCAACCGGCCCAGTCGATCGATCTGCCCTTCGCGTTCAATGCGACCGCCCTACGCGCTGCCGACCTGCGCCGACTGCGGGCGACAGTGAAAGAAACGGCGCCGGTCTCGGTCCGGATCACCGGCCGCTCGGACGCTCTCGGCGAGCCATCGGTGCGCCAGCGTATCGCCCTGGCACGTGCCGACGCGGTCCGTACGGCTGTTCTTGCCGCTACGCCGGGCGCCGACGTCACGATCGACCACGAAATTTCAACCGACACGGCGGTTCCCGCCGCAACGCGGCGCCACCAGCGCCGGGCAACAGTGCATTTGATTCCCACCCCTACCCGCCCATAAAGGAACCGCCATGAACGTCGCAACGCACTTCCCCCGCCTCGGCATGCCACGACTGACACGAAAACACCTCGTCATGCTAACCATCGGCAGCGTCCTGCTGGTCGGCATCGCCAGCGCCGGTACTACCGGCGACGAATTCAAGGAACTGTATGACAACGCCAAAGACTGGGCCAACGGTTACCTGGGCAGGGTGATCGCCATGCTGTCGTTCCTGCTCGGTGCGGGCTGGTCGGCCGCCAAGCAGAACATGATGCCGGTGATCTTCGGCCTCATCCTGGCGATCATCATCAGCATCGGCCCGGCGCTGCTGGAAAAAGTGCTCTCCGCCGTCGTATGAGGATGCCATGGACTTCGCGATTCCCCAGCTTCACGACAGCGCGCCGAAACTGCTCTGGTGGGACTTCGACCAGGCGCTGATCTTCGGCCTGGCCTTCGTGTTCGGCATCGTCGCCGGTGTCATGCCCCTGGGGCTCGCGATGGGCATCTTTGCCGGCCGTTGGTACGGCCGGCACAAGGCGCGCAAGCACCGCATGTACATCGCCCATGTGCTGTACTGGTACCTGCCGGGCGAATGGCTGCTTCCCTGCCCCCAGCTGCCCCCTTCGTCCGTGCGCGAATTCGTCGGGTGATGCCATGCACGGCGAAGAGTTCATTAACGAGCTGGACCGCGTCAAGACCAGCGTCCGCCGGCACCAGGCCGCCATCGGCGCCCTGATCGTGCTGGCGCTGGTCCAGGCCTGCAGCATCCAGCGCCAGAGCGGCAACGAACGCCAGCACTTCCTGCCGCCGGAAATCAGCCGCCCATTCTGGCTCGCTGGAAGGGAAGCGTCGTCGGAGTACTTCGAGGACATGGGCCAGTTCATCAACGGCCTGCCGCTGAACATCACGCCGGAAACCGTCGAGACAGCCTGCAGCGCCTACCTGCGCTACGTGCTGCCGCGCGACCGTGCCAAGTACCAGCGCCGCTGCGACGCCGAAGCCAAGCGGATAAAACGCGACAGCGCGGTCGAATGGTTCTCCATCGAGTCCGTTCGTAGCGATGCACGCCTGCGCCGCGTGGTCCTGGAAGGCATGCACCAGACCATCATCAACGACAAGCGCTTTCGGCCCACGCGCCGCACGTACCTGATCGAATTCGAACATGCCGATGGCCGCTTCTACGTCGGCACCCACGAAAAGGTGGAAGACAATGATCCACGCATTCTCAAGCCATAACACCAGCGCAGTCGCGCTGCGACGATCGGCAGCGGCCCTGGTTCTCGTGGCAAGCTCCATTCTCTCGCCAGCGGCACGCTGCGTGCAGATCGTGGATGCGGCAGACGGCACCACGGTCTATCTGAAAATCAGCAGCCGCGACATCACGCGTATTGCGCTGGACCGCGGCCGTATCGACGCCTTCCGCTTCCGGGCCGGCGAACTTGCGTACGAGCCGGACGACGAAACCGGCCAACTGTTCGTAACGGTTCCTGAAGGCGCCACCAAGCCAGTCAACGCCTTCCTGACGACCGATGCCGGGCACACGGTCACGCTGCTGTTGCAGCCCGCCGACGTGCCGGCCGATTCGATCATCCTCCGGCAACCGGCCGCGCCACGGCACGGTACCGGAGAAACGCGCAGTACGGACTATGTGGCGGCACAGCGGCGCTTGATCGTGGCGCTTGCCGCCGACGAGATCCCCCGGCGCGCCGAGGTACGCGAGCTGTCCACGCCAGTCCTCCTGTGGAAGGAAGTCGGCATGAGCCTGCGGCGCACGCTCACCACCGACACGCTGGTCGCCGAACGCTACCTGATCGACAACCGCAGCATGGCCGTCGTCACACTGGAAGAGCGCGAATTCTACCGGCCGGGGGTCAACGCGGTCGGTATCGAGCGCCTGTCGCTGGCCCCTGGCGATACGTCGGCGCTGTACGTCGTGCGCGAAAGGAGCCGCGATGACTGAACCGTCCGCCACCCAGCGCGCACGGCGCCGCCAAATCTTTACCGCCATCGGCGTGGCGGGAGGACTGTTCGGCATTGCCTCGATCGGCGTGCTGATGACCGGATCCGGTGGCAGCGAAGCCCCGGCACCGGCCGATATCCGCGTTCGCTCGTACATCGCCCCCGGCGAGAATGTCGCCCCGGAAGACGCGTGGCGCGGCGTGTCCGACAGCCGCCTGAATTCGATCGAGGACAAGCTGGAGGCCCTGGAAAAAAAACCTCGCGCAGCGGATCCGCCATCCGACCAGCCGCCGTCCGCGGCGACGCCGGGGACAATCGACCTGGATGCCAGGCTGCGCGAATACGAGCGCAAGGCCGCGACGTACCCGCCAGGCCGGCCTTCCGATCCTGTGGCAGTCGCAAACAACAGCAACCCAGCGCCGCCCGCCGACAGCCATCCGCCCACGAACCCGCCGGCTACAGGGTCCGTTGCGCCGCCACTGGCGCCACCGCGCGACATCGTCACCGTGCGCTTGCGTTCCCCCGCTGCCCTGGTGCAGCCGGCGATTGCAGCAGGCACGCCACCACGAGACGGCAATCAAAAG
This sequence comes from Pseudoduganella umbonata, assembly GCF_014192225.1. GTDB lineage: Bacteria > Pseudomonadota > Gammaproteobacteria > Burkholderiales > Burkholderiaceae_D > Rugamonas > Rugamonas umbonata. The sequence continues at coordinate 127,536 of NZ_JACHXS010000004.1, forward strand.
CAGGCAAGCGAACGGACCACCGACACGTACCTGCCAGCAGGCATGTTCGGGCAGGCCGCGTTCCTCTCTGGCCTGGACGCCCCCACCGGTGGCCAGTCGCAGTCTAACCCCCATCCGGTCCTGCTGGAGCTCACCGACCTGGCCGTGCTGCCGAACCGCTACCGCTACAACTGGAAGCATTGCCGCCTGATCGGTGCCGGGTATGGCGACCTGAGCAGCGAGCGTGCCTACATCCGTACCGAGACGCTGTCCTGCGTCGCGGAAGACGGCAAGGTGCTCGACGTGTCTGTCAAAGGGTTCATTGTCGGCGAGGACGGCAAGGCCGGCATGCGTGGGCGCGTGGTCAGCAAGCAGGGTCAGGTGCTGGGCAACGCGCTGCTGGCCGGCGTCGTCGGTGGCATCGGCACCGGTGTCGAACGCGCCGCCAACCTGCAGACCGTCTCTCCGCTGGGGTCGACCAGCGCCGTCAAGCCGGGCGAGGAATTCCAGGCGGCGGTCGGTGCCGGGGTCGGCCGCTCGCTGGACCGGCTCGCCAACTACTACATCGCGCTCGCCGAAAAGCTGTTTCCCGTCATCGAAGTCGACGCCGGCCGCGTGGCCGACGTCATTCTCACCGAAGGAGTCACTACCGATGTCCAGCTCACTCATTAAATCCGTCAGCCTGCAACTGGTGACGGCGCTGGCCTGCACCCCGGCCTACTCGGCCGAACCTCAGCACGATCACGCGGCGCTACGCGCGCTGCTGGTCCAGCGCTACCCCGGCACTACATTCGGCGACATCAAGGCAACACCGCTGCCCGGCATCTGGCAGATCCAGCTCGGTGCCCAGCCGGCGTATGTCGCAGCGGACGGCCGGCACTTCCTGTTTGGCCACCTGGTCGACATGGAGACGCAGACCGACCTCAGTGTCGGCGCGCCGGCGCCACCCGTCCCGTCCACGCAGCCGGATTTCTACAGCCTGCCACTGGGCGACGCGTTCAAGACCGTGCGCGGCAAAGGGACACGGCGCATGGCGGTCTTCGCCGATCCGGAATGCCACTACTGCCGCCAGCTGGAAGCGGAGCTCGACAAGCTCGACAACGTCACCGTGTACACCTTCCTGCTTCCGCTGGCAGCCCTGCATCCCGACGCGCCAGCCATTGCCGAATCGGTCTGGTGCGCGGACGACCCGCAAGCGGCCTGGCGGCAGGCGCTGCGCGGCGATCGTCCACCAGCCAAGACATGTGCGCACCCGCTGGCCCGCATCGCCAGTTTCGCCGAACACCATGGGATCGCAGGCACACCGTACATCGTCTTTGAAAACGGCAAGCATGCGGTCGGCACACTGAACCACGCCGAGCTGGAACGGCACCTGCGATAGGAAGCCGCCATGCGTCTCCACCTATATCTCATCGCCGTTGTCGCTACAGGGTGCCAGCCGCTGACCGGCATCATCGGCGCCCGCGAATCGTTCGCGTGCAAGGCACCCGACGGCGTGGCGTGTTCGTCCGTATCGGGGGTCCATGCCAACCTGCATGCGCACAACCTGCCCTTCCAGCGCCAGGGCGCCACGCACATGACCACCACGCCTTCCCCAACGGGCACTGCCCTCGCCATGCCGGTCGCCGGCGATCCGCTGCGCAGCGAAGGCCGCACGCTGCGCATCTGGCTGGCGCCCTGGATCGACAGCGACGAGACGCTGCACGACCAGGCATTCCTGTACACCCAAGTAGGTGAAGGCCGCTGGCAGATCGGCGAACTGCGCGAGCGACTCGCCAAGCGGCCACGCCCACCGGTCGATGCTCCTACGCCATTGACGCCCATAGCTGCGCGCCAAGTCACCGTTCCCTCATCCAATCCGTCCAAGCCGCTGGCCAATGTCCGCAAGGACGGCAATGCGCAGGCAGCCGCCCGCGCGACCGTGGAAGCCACCCGCCAACAGGAACAAGCCCATGAATAACCTGCTGCACCAGCTGGTCGCCCCGTTTCTCCGCCCGGCGACGCCGTCACCGTCCGCCACCGCCAGCGCCCTGCGCACGTTGACGCGGCCACAGCAGTTCGCGTCACTGCTGCCGCACAGCGCCTACCTTGCCGACAGCGGGCTGTTCGTACTCGACACGGGCGCCCGCGAGCGCAATCGCCGCGTCCAGGGCCTGGGGTTCGTCATCGAACTGGTGCCGCAAACGGGGGCAACGGAAGACATGATCAGCGTGCTGCTGCCGCTGTTCGCCGACGCGCCGCCTGGGGCCAATCTGCAGGTGTCCCTGTACGGCGGCACCGACATCCGCGAACACATCCAGCACGCCAGCCTGCTGCGTGGCCGCTCCATGCAACCGCCCCTGGGCATGGAGCGCCGCAGTACCGACATTTACCGAGTGCTCATGCGCCAACGCGCCGGCCATTACCTGGCGCACACGCGGCAGCGGCCGATCCCGCACATGCCGAGCCTGATCCGGGATTACCGGCTGTTCGTGTCGGTCTGCCTGCCGGCTCCCAGCATCGATGGCGAGTCGGCAGCTACCCTGCTGCGCTTTCGCGACGGCATGCGCTCGACACTGAAATCGGCCGAGTTCCGGAACTGGGACTGGAACGCGGCCGACCTGATCGGCTGGTGCCGCACCCTCGTCAATCCCGACAAGTACCTAAGCGGCAGCGCAGCGGCCGGCTACGACGAAGGCCGGCTGCTGCTGCACCAAATCGTCGATGCCGATGCCGTCTGCTGCCCCAGCGACGACGGCAAATCGCTGCGTTACGGCCAGCTTGGCTCGCCGGACGAGACGCACTGCCGCCTGTATGCCGTCAACCGCTATCCGAAAGACTACCCACTGTGGGGCATGGGCAACCTCATCGGCGACTTTTACCAGCAGCAGCTGGGGTATCCGTGCCCGTTCCTGATCACGATGGGCGTCCACGTGCTCGACCCGTCGCGACTTCGCGATGCCGCGACGATGCGCGGGGCCCGCGCCACCAGCAATGCGTCGTCGCCGATGGCGCGGTTCATGCCGCAGTTCCAGCAGATAAAGACTGACTGGGACACCGTCAACCGCGCCTACGACGCCGGCCACGGCGAGATCGAGATGTTTCACCAGCTGATGCTGATGGCGCCACCCGACGAAATCGACGCGGCGGAGATGTCGGCAACTGCATTGTGGGGATCGCGCGGGTTCCGACTGGTCAGCCAGCAGTACATGCAGGTACCGGCCATGCTGACCTCGCTTCCCCTCGGCTTCACGCCGGCGCTGCGCGATTTTTATCGCCGCACCGGACTGGTGTCCAAAAAGGTCTCGCACAACGCCGTCAATCTCGCGCCGATGATCGCCGAATGGAAAGGCACGCCCACCCCCGTGCTGCAGCTAGTCGGCCGGCGCGGCCAACTGATGTCGCTGGACCTGTTCGACAACACCGGTGGCAACTATAACTTCGCCGTCGCCGCGTCGTCGGGCTCCGGCAAGTCGGCCCTGGCCAACGAACTGACTACCGGATACCTTGGCACGGGCGGCCAGGTTCGCTGGATCGATGTCGGCCGCAGCTACGAAAAGATCAGCGCCCTATTCGGCGGCACCTTCATCGAGTTCAAGCTGAATCCACAAGAGCGCTTCAGCATGAATCCGTTCGACCAGATCGTCGACATTGCCGAAGACATGGAAATGCTCAAACCCATGGTCGCGCAGATGGCGTCTCCGTCTGGAACCCTGACCGATTATCACCGCTCGGTGCTCGAGATTGCGATCCTCGCCGCATGGCGCCAGCACGGCCAGGCCATGACGATCGACAACATCGCGGCGGTGCTGCAGGCGCATCGGGACCGCGAGGCGCGGCGCCTGGCCGACCAGCTATTTCCTTACACGAAGAACGGCATGTACGGCCGCTATTTCGAGGGACCGTGCACGATCGATTTCACCAACGACCTGATCGTGCTGGAACTGGAAGAGCTGAATTCAAAAAAAGACCTGCAGAGCGTGGCGCTGTTCATCATGATGTTCCGGATCTCCCAGGAGATGTACCGGCAGCGCCGCGACCGGAGAAAACTATGCGGCATCGACGAGGCATGGGACCTGATGGCAGGCGGGAACTCCGGCCGCTTCATCGAGGAGGGCTACCGGCGCGCACGCAAGTACGGCGGCAGCTTTGGCACACTGACGCAATCGATCGGCGACTACGACAAGAGTCCTGCGGCACAGGCTGCGCTAGAGAACGCGGACTGGCTGTTCCTGCTGCGGCAGAAGGAAGATTCCATCGAAAAGCTGGCCCGCAGCGGTCGGATGAAGATGGACGATGTTCTCAAGCGCATCCTGACGTCGCTGAAAACCGAACAGGGGTTGTATTCGGAGATCTTCGTCAGCTCGCCCATGGGCCGTGGTGTCGGGCGCCTGCTGCTGGATCCGTTCTCGCTGCTGGCATACAGCACCGCCCCCGACGACTGGCGCGCCATCGAACACTACCGCGCGCAGGGACTGTCGATCGTCGACGCCATCGAATCCGTGCTGCGCGACCGCGCCATCCACCAGGGAGCGTCGCATGCGTCTCGTTAACTGCCTGCCCCACCTGTTGGTGATCCTTGCCACGGCGGCGCTGGCCGCCCTGACCGCCATGATCTGCCGCACCATGCTGCCGGGACTGCTGCCCCCCCCGCTGGCGACTGTCGACATCACCGCGATCGTCAGGCAGCATCACGTCCGCTTGGCAGCGGGCATGGCCCAAGCCGCGTCCAACGATGACCGGCAGCGCTTTCGCCGGCAGAGCGCCGCCTATGGTCCGGCACTCGAACAGGCGATCGCGGCGCTGCGCCAGGAATGCGGTTGCATCCTGGTCCTGCGCGAGGCCATCGTGGCCGGCGACGTTCCCGACCTGACCGCGCGCCTCGTGGCGCTGGTCGACACCCCGTGAGGAACCCATGCGCATCATCACACCCACGAGTACCAGGCTCGTCATCGTCGGCCTCGGACAACACCTGCGCCGGCGCTGGCCACGCTATGCGGCAGGCGTCGTTCTGTTCGGCTGGTGCTCGCTGCACTACCGGCTGGGCATCAACCATTCCGCCAGCCTGCCCGGCCGTCTGTACCTGATCGAGCTGAACGTCCAGCCCCGCCGCAACGGAGAATTAGTCGTCTTCCGCTGGCAGCGCAACGCGTTCTTTCGGCCCGACCGGCTGTTCCTGAAAGAGATCCGGGGCATCGCCGGCCAGCGCATCGACGTCGTCGGCCGCAATGTCTATGTCAACGGCAAGTTCCAGGGCGTCGCCAAGACCGCCAGCCGGCGCGGCACACCACTGACACCGGTCGCTGCAGGCACTATCCCCTGCGGCTACCTGTACGTCGGCACTGCCCACCCCGACAGCCTGGACAGCCGCTACGCTGTAACGGGACTCATCGGACCGGACCGCATCGTCGGGAGGGCCCATGTCCTGTTTTAAAGTCTACGGTACGGCGCTGCTGCTCGCCGCATGCGCCACCCCAGCTTTGCCCGCAGCGCTGGTCGTCGGACCACACTACGCGATCGACGAACCGGACATGCTGGCATGGATCGAACGCCGCCTGGCCGCCCAGCAGGCCAGCGGCGCGCTCGCCGCGAAGGTCGACGCCGCGGTTTCGCGTGCGAAAACCACGCTGGAAAATCCGGCGCCGGTTGCCGGTATCACACGCGCAAAAACATCGCGTACGGCCTACTTTGATCCGACGTACACGGCACCGCGAACCATTGCCTCGCCCGCTGGAACGATCCTGATTGCGGCAGGCATGAAGATCAACCCGCTGACGACGGTCTCGCTCAGCCGTCCACTCATCTTCTTCGACGCGCGCGATCGCGACCAGGTTGCGTTTGCACAGCGGTACCTCGACAGCCGAGAAGGTCTCGCCCGCCCCGTCCTGGTCGGCGGCAGCTACGTCGACCTGATGCACCGCTGGCGCATCCCCGTGTATTTCGACCAGCAGGGTGCCCTGGTAAAACGGCTCGGCATCCGTCATGTCCCCGCCATCGTCGCCCAGGATGGGCTGAGGTTGAGAATCGATGAAATCGCCCTGTAAACCCACCGCAGCAGCTTTAGCACTGGCACTGGCAATCGCGTCAACGCCAGGCCTTGCCCAGGACCTGCCGACCGGCACGGTCACCTGCCACGGCCGGACCATGAACCCGATGTCGGATATTTGCTGGTCGTGCATCTTCCCGCTGACGATCGGCAGCATGCCCATCCTGCCGATGGGCCAGGAGGACATCGAGAACGTCGGCTCGCCCATCTGCAACTGCGGACCGCCACCCTACGGCAAGATCGGTGTCAGCATCGGCTTCTGGGAACCTGCGCGCCAGGTCGACGTTACCCGTACTCCGTGGTGCTTCCCGTCGCTGGGCGGCAAGGTGATCGGCGGCGGCAGCGACGTACCCGTGCCGGGAGTTGGCTATGGTTTAAAGGGACGGCGCGGCTCGAACGGCTCGTTCTACCAGGCGCACTGGTACATCAATCCGGTGCTGTACTGGCTGGAAATGCTGTCGGAAACCAGCTGCCTGGAACAGAAAGGATTCGATCTCGCCTATGTGACGGAGCTCGATCCCAGCTGGAACGATGACGAACTGTCCGCCATCCTGTCGCCCGACGCCACGCTGTTTGCCAATCCGGCCGCGCAGGCGGCCTGTGCCGCCGATTGCGTCGCCGCCACCGCCGGCTTCCCGATCGCGGCCATGCAATGGTGCGGCGGCTGCCAGGGTTCGATGTACCCCCTGAACGGCCACGTGCAGGCGCACGTCAGCGGTCCCCAGGCATCGTCTTTGATCCTGCAGCGCTACGCCATGAAGCTGCACCGCGAGTTCCTGGCATTCGCCGGCAACGGTATCCCGGGCTGGTGCGGCATGTATCCGATGCCGGTACTGGACAAGCGCATCTACAAGTACTCGATGCTGTATCCCAGCGCCCAGGGCCAAGGCGTCGACGGGCGCTGCTGCCAGCCGCTGGGCCGCACCACGCACCTGTGGGCCGCCGGCAAGGAATATCCGGTCCAGGGCGAGGATTTTGTCTACATGCTGTACCGCAAGCGCAACTGCTGCGAGCGCATCTATGGGTGGGTCAAATGAAGCGCACAGCAAAAGCAGAGCGGCACCGCCGCCCATGGCGCCAAGCCCAACGCATGGCCATCGCAATCCTTGCGACAGTGGCGATGGCAGCCGCCGCCTCGCCGGGACAGCAGGCCGGCGCCATTCATCACGGCCCCGCACCAAGTGACGCCACCATCGATGTGCTCCAACAGGCGGAACAGCTGGCGAAAGGCGCAATGGCGGTCGGCAGCCCGGCAAGCCAACCCACCGAACCCGACGGCGTACCGTCAGCGCCACTACCAACCTCCGCGAGGCTGTATGTGTTCGTGTCGTTTTCCATGCCCCCGGCGTCGCTACGCCAGCTTGCCAGCCAGGCGGCGAAGGCCGGCGTACCGCTCGTCCTGCGCGGCATGGTGGAGGAATCGCTGTCGGCGACGGCGCGCCGGACGGCGCAACTGATCGAGACGGCGCCAGGCGCCAGCGTGGAAATCGATCCCGGCCCCTTCCGGCGCTTCGGCATCACGCGCGTCCCGGCCTACCTGATCGCAGCACCGGCGCCGGCTTGCAAGAACGCGTGCGTGCCCGAGGATGCCGGACCGGTCATCGTCGGCGACGTGACGCTGTACTATGCCCTGGAACGGCTGGCGCAGGGAGCATCGGCGCCCCTGGCCCAGTATTACCTGGACCGGCTGAGGAGAAAACCGTGAGCGTCCTGCCCGTAGCGTTGACGCTCTGCTGCCTGTCCGTTCCCGCAACAGGACAAACCACGCAAGGCGAAGCATTCAACCAAGGTAAGGCCTACCGCGATGAAAACGGTCATGCCGTTGGCGCCATCCGGACCGACACCGCGGCTGCCGTGCCTGGGCGCGACGCCACCAGCGAGGGAACGTTGCAGGACCTGTACGGGACCCCGCTGCCGCAGGCCGGGGAAGCGAAAGTTGCCGACTGCGCGACACAGGCGCCGGTCAGCGACGCTTACGCCAACCAGGGATGCGCCACGATCAACTATCTCCACCGCAATCCGGAGCAGCGCCCGCGCACCACCGTCGACCGGTCGGAACCTGCCATTGCCACCGGCGCGACCGTGCGCAGCGCGCCCAGGGCGTTCACAGGGGACCAGCCGGGCCTGAGCGGCACCTACACAGCCTGCGTCGACCGCACGACCCGCACGCCGTTGCAGCACCAGACCGAACGCTGCCTGGTTGGCCATGCCGTCACGCAGGGCAGCTGCCATCGCCGCCTGATGCTGACCTATACCTGGCAGGGCTACGCCAGCCAGCCGGGCGCGGAACTCGCATACGCCCGCTGCAAAGGCGGCACCGTACGGGGCGACAAGCTATCTCTTCCCGTCACCACCAGCTACCGCGAACGGCAGGTATCGTGCGCCGACCAGGGGCACGGCACCGGCACCGAACGCCTGATTCTTCACACCGACTGTCTCGGTGCCGAGCGAGCCCATGGCTACGACGCCAGGCAGTGCAGTGCACCACCCGATCCAGGCTACGCCGATCCACCACGCACGATCGCGCAGTGCACAGCGATGCCCCGCACCGCGGAACACTGCTTCAAGCCGTCCGGCGACTACACGGGCACCGCCGACGTCCCGGTCTTCGAGGATCACTGGGACGATTCCGACTGCGGTGCATTCGATGCCGCGCGCGGTGCCATCACCAACTGACCACGAACCACCGCTTTGCGACAGGAGGCCAGCCATGCGGCTGTCGATTGCTTTTTGGATGCTGATGGCAACGGCCAGCGCAGCCGCCGATGCCAACAACCGTACGAACACCGCCACCGGTTTTCAGCGCGTGTGCGCGGAAACCCAGACCCAGTGTACGGATGGACCGCGCGTGCAGGAGATCGACGGCATGCGGATTACCCGCAGTTGCTGGCAACGCACCACGCAGTACGGGTGCGTCGAACCCAACGCCAGCGATACCTGCCAGGCGCCACGCGAGCGCGGCTGCCGTGAAGTCGGCGCGCAGTGCCAGGAATATGCCACGGTAGACGGCACGACGCTGTGCATGACCGAGCAGCGCGAACACGTTTGCCCGACGGGCGGCGGAGAGACCTCGACCGTGACCGACTGCGCCGGCCAGCAGTACTGCATCGACGGCAACTGCTTCGACACCGGCACGGCGCCGGACGGTGACTTCAAGAAAGCCGTCAGCGCGCTGGAGATGGCACGGGAGGCTGGTGTGTACCTCGACCAGGACAACCTGCGCATCTTTCGCGGCGAGGACCGGCGCTGCGCCAAGACCGTTGCGCGCAACTGCTGCAAGAGCGCCCGCAGCAATGTCGATAAGTTGTCGAACCGCGCTGTGCAGGGCGGCAGCCCGCATACCTACGACGTACTGTCCGGCTCTGGCGTACCGTCCACGCTGGCGGCCGGCATCGATCCACTGGGCTACGCGCTGGAGGCGTCACGCGACACCGTCGCCGAGATGCTCCAGTGCGACAAAGAGGAAGTGCTAACGGCACTACGGCGCCGCAAAGGTCTCTGCCACCACGTAGGCGAGTACTGTTCGAAAAAAATCCGGCTAGGCCTGGCCAGCATCTGCATCGAACATAAGGAAACCCACTGCTGCTTCAACAGCAAGATCGCGCGGCTGATTGCCGAGGCCGCCCGCGAGCAGTTACCGGGCCTCGACTGGGGCACGCCAAAGGCGCCAGCCTGCCAGGGTATCTCGGTGGAACAGTTCCAGCAGCTGGACCTGTCCCGCATCGATTTCCGCGAGATTTACGACGACATCCGCCCGGCCACCGCTTCTGCCGACGCCGGGCAGCGATACCACTACCCGCGCTCCTACTTCGACCTTCGCCAGGACAAGCCATGAAACGCTATTTGCTGTTACTGCTCGGTGCACTGTGCGGCATTGTCAGCGCCGAGGAACGTTCCACGTATTGGTCACGCTCGACTTGGGACGATCCCGAGCGCGGCTTCCTGTGGTACGCCACACCCCGCCAGCCGGTAGCGCCACCCGAGACGTTACGCCCCATGACCGAGATGAGCAACAAGGAGCTGGGTGAAGCGATCGAACGCCTGCTCAACATCGCCGTCGAACAGCAGACCCCTGAGACCGTCCGCAGCTACCTGCTTGCCCAGCAATACGCCATGAACAGGGCAAGTCGCTTCTCCGACGTGTTCCGGCGCACCGTCTGGGCCTCGCCGGAACTGGACTACAGCCTGCGCGGCCGGCCCGCCAACGCCCTGGCCGTGGCGGCCTACGATGCGCAGCGGGTGCAGGCGCGCAACGGCACCTCCGCCGCGCTGGCCGCTACTCACGGCCTGTTCTTCTTTTTCAAGGGCGACTGCAGCTATTGCCATCAGCTGGCGCCGGTACTGAACATGTACCAGCGCGCTTACGGCGTCGAGGTGTTCCCGGTCTCGCTGGACGGCGGCACACTGCCCGAATTCCCCAATGCCCGGCGCGACAACGGCTCCGCCCGGAAACTGCAGGTCAACGCCGTGCCCGCCCTGTTCCTGGCTGACAAACGCAGTGGAGCCATCCAGCCGATCGGCTATGGCCTGATGTCGCTGGAGGATATCGTCACCCGCGTGCATACGCTGACGCGGACCCAACCTGGCGAGGAGTACTGACATGCGCCGTATTCCCGCCCCTCACGCAATAGCGATGGCCCTCGTCGTCGCCCTGCCCGCCCATGCCGGCGACGGCGGCATGCAGCAGCTGTTCGACGACATCGGCGCCTATGGCAATGCCACCGGCCCGGGCGCCTACCGCGCCCAGGGCGTCAACATCCTGTCGGGCGGTAGCCTGTTCATGCGCGTGCCGCAACGCAACCAGCCGATCGCGCAGATGCAGCTGCCCAGCCTGCGCCTGGGCTGTGGCGGCATCGACCTGTACGCCGGATCGTTCTCGTTCATCTCCAAGGACGCGCTGGTCAGCTTGATGAAAAACATCGGTTCCAGCGCCGTCGCGTATGCCTTCAAACTTGCCCTGGACTCGATCTCGCCGCAGATCAACAAGACGCTGACGGAACTGCAGCAGGTCGCGCAGGACATGAACGCCATGAACATCAATTCCTGCGAAGCCAGCGAGGCGCTGGCCCGCGGCATGACGGGCGACTGGCAGCGCACCGCGCAGTACTTCGCCAAGGTCGCCGGTCCCGTGACCGGCATGTTCAGCGACCACAGCGAAGCGCGCGCCGCCACCCAGGCCGACAACGCCAAGGTCAACCAGGTGGTCAATGCCGTCAGCGATCCGGCACAGAAAGCGTATCTCCAGCCGGGCAATGTCGGCTGGCGCGCCCTCGACAAGCTTGCCGGCCTGGACGTGGACGACCGCCAGTTACTGATGTCGCTATCCGGTACCGTCGTCATCCCGCGCGAGCAGCCTGCCGACGTCGCTCCCGCCTACTATCCGCCGAAAGCGATCACGGTACAGCAATTCATCCGCGGCAACCAGGACGGCAAGCTGCCCGTCTACACGTGCACGGACGGTACGGGCGCAGACGCCTGCTTGCAGCTTGCCGACGGCGAGTTGGCGACCACCCCGTTCGCCAAAAAGGTGGGAGCCAAGCTGCAGGCGATCGCGGCGAAATTCCGCAACAACGAGCGGCTGACTAGCGACGAGATTTCGTTCATCAACGTCACGGCCCTGCCGGTTTACAAGGCCCTGGCCGTGTCGACCGCGCTGCCGAATGTCGGCCTCGACGCCGTCTGGATCGGCAAGTACGCCGACCTGATCGCGGCGGAGTACGCCTACCAGTACATCATCCTCGCCACCCAGCAGTTGCGCCACGCTTACTCGCAGGCCGCTGCCGCCGCCCCCGCCCCCGCGCAGGACGAACTGCGGCACATGATTGCCAGTGTCGACCGCGTGCGGACCGATGCGCGCGAAGAACTGCGCACCGCCTATGGCAAGGCCGAGTCGGCGATGCGGATCGCCGACGAAATCCTCTTCATGGAACGCACGCTGATGGCGAACCTACCCGCAAACCTGGCCGGCAACCTCCGCTTCGCCGCCGGAGGGCGCTGACATGGGCGACACCATCACCGTCCTCGCTTACTTCAACGCTGCGGAACGCGCCGACCTGTACAACGCAATCGCGGCGCTCACGGCCAGCGGCACGTTCAAGGACATGCTGCGCACCGTCACGATGGTGGCTTTTATCGCGATGCTGTTCGGGCTGGCATTCCGGCGCGACCAGGACCCCATGGAGTTCATCCGCTGGATCATCGTCGTCACGGCTTTCCAATCCCTGCTGGTCGTTCCCAAAGTGACAGTCTCAGTGGTGGACCGCACCGGCGGCGCAGCGCCGGTCGTGATCGACAACGTGCCCCTCGTGCTTGCCTACCTGAACTCACTCACATCGAGGGCGGGCGATGCGCTGACCCGTGGTGCGGAAACCGTCATGGCCCTGCCGGACGACCTGCTGTTCCAGAAGCGCGGGCTGATGTTCGGCGGCGCCGTCTTCGTCGACACACTGCAAGCGGCGCCGGTCTCGGCGACCTTCCGCGACGACCTGACACGCTTTGTCAACAACTGCACCTATTACGACATCTTGAGCGGCCGCATCAGCCCCGACACGCTGACCACCAGCGCGGACATCTGGAACACCATGGCCACGACGTCGAACGCACTGAACACCCCCATCACCGGTTCCGAGGCAGGCTCCATGCCCTGCAAGGATGCCTACGCGAATCTGAACGGCCGGTGGAAAGACGAAATCGCCAGCCTGGCCAGGGCGCGCGGCCGGATCCTGAACCCGGCCGCCATCGACAATACCGTTGCTGCGACGTTGCTGACATCGCAGATCGCCAGCAGCTACGCGGCACTCGCCGGCATGTCCGTCGATGCGGTCGCCGCGCTGCGCCAGAACATGGCGCTCAACGCCGTACGCGACTCGCAGATGATCGCCGCACAGCGGCTGGATTCCAGCAGCGCCGCCATCGTCGGTGCAACCCAGGCGCAGACGGAGATGACGGCCAACCTGCAATACATGGCCATGGCGCGAGTTGCCGAGCGGGCCACGCCGCGCATGCGCAACGTCATCGAGATCATCTGCGATTTCGTCTTCCCGATGGTCGTCTGCCTGCTGATCCTCGCCATCGACCAGATGGGCAAGATCCTCAAGACCTACGCCATGACACTGGCGTGGGTGCAGCTGATTCCACCACTGTATGCGGTGCTCAACTTCATTATGGTCCGGTCCGGAAAACCGACACTGGTCGGCATCGCCAGCAGCGCCGACGGAACGCCCGCCGTCAATCTGCAAAACATCGCCCAGTTGAGCCAGCAGGGTCTCTCCGACATGGCCATTGCCGGCTACATGAGCCTGTTCATCCCCGTCATCGCCTGGGGCCTGGTAAAGACCGGCGAAGTCGGCGGTGCCGCCCTCTTCAGCGCCATGAATGGCCCCGCCTTCGGGGCCGGCGGCAGCGCCGCCAGCGGCATGGCAACCGGCAATCTCAGCCAGGGCAACGTCAGCCTCGACACCACCAGCGCCAATACTGTCAATGCGCACCACTACGACGTTGCGCCATCCGTTGCATCCGGCTACATCCGCTCCAGCACGGCCGCCGGCACGGCGATCTCCGGCCCCGACGGCACCTTCCGCTACCAGGCCAACCAGAGCAGCCTGGGCTTCACCGCCAACTTCGGCCAGAAGATCGGCAACGCCCTGACCCAAGAAGCATCGAATCGTCAGGAAAAGGCAAAACGCGAGAGCACCACCGCGAGCGATCTTCGCAGTACGGCCCTCACGGAACGCATGGGCATCACCAAAGCGTATACCGACGAACACGGTACCAATAACACCGACGAAATTGCCAAGTCCAGCCGGGCGACGAAAACCCTCTCGCAACTGCAGCAGATTGCGGAGACCGTCAATGACAAGCTGGGACTTGCCAGCAGCTCTGACATTGGGAGAAAGATTGTCGGCACTCTGGCGACAGGCGCGTCCATCGACTTCAGCAAGATTCTTGGCGCCAAACTCGGGATCGACACTAGTAGACTGGATGAGGCCGGGAAGAGAAAGGCGTTGGAAGCGGTAACAGATTTCGCCAAGGCTCAATTACAGTCCCGAGGTATCACCATCGACGATGCACTGAGTGATGACTTCAGAAGAAGTGACGTGTTCCACTGGGGCGCGCAGCACCGGTCGGAATCGGTCAATGGTTCGGAAGCCTCCCTGGCGAAATCGCGTCAGCATGAGGCTGCTGCCGAGCAGGCGAAGTCCGAAGCCGAGACCCTGTCACGGCAGGCCAGTGTCGTCACCGATCACTGGGTGCATTCGTCGATGAACTACGAAGGGTATATCGCTTCCCGGCTGCAACAGGATGGGCGGCTTGGCCTGTTCAGCAGCCTGTACCAGACGCATCCCGAGAAGGCCGCGGAAGTCGCCGCAGGATATCTGGCCGAAACGAATTTCGACGTCCTGCCAACCCTGCCCCCGGTCACAACAGACATCAAACAACTGTCGACGTTCGCCGGCATAGCAGCGGCAACAGGTATGCACCAAGCCCGCACGACGCCTGCATCGGCGGAATCGATCGATCAACTCCACGAGCAGTATAAGGGCGAGATACGCCAGCGAGGGTACAAGGAGGTGAACGTGATCACCAACCCGCTCACCGCTCCCGTGTCAGACGCCCTAGAGAGCGTCCAGAAGCGCATGGAGCAGAACCAACAGCAACTAGGAGGCGAGATCCATGCAGGCAAGGCCCGCGTAAAGCCCTTACTGGACCGTAAGAATCTTGTTCCAAAAGGGGAAGCACCTGAACAGGCAGAGCCAGGATCCGTCGCCGAACACCAGGACAGGCTCCACAAGGAATTCTTCAAGCCCGGGCAGAAGAAATCAAAAGACGAGTGATCACGCTGCAACTGCTTACTTGTGCCAGTGATCGAAGATGCTGTTATAGACAGACCATCGGGGCGAGCTTGGATGCGAGAGTGGGCTGAATTCATGTCCTCTGGTTTCGCCGACACGCGATCGTGTCGCCCAGCCGCGAGCCCATTGGCCGAGCCAGCTATCCCGCACACGCGGCTCACGTTCGATCAGTTCCTTGGCCAGCAAGTCCGCCTGGTCAGTGCTCATTTTCGGTACGGTGTCCATAGCTACCTTCCACAAAGAAACTGGGACAACAGGTCTTGAAAAAAGTTCCCTTTACCTATCGAGATCAGCGCCACGAACGCGACCGGCACCTTGCTTCGGTCCCGTAGTAACATCGCTGCGTGGCGCCACGCCTTCCATGGCGCTGCTTTTCTGCTGTGCCTGCTGGATCAACCTGACAGCCCGCGGCATGGAATCAGTGTAGATCTTCAAGTCCTGGCGTGGGCGCGTGATCCCCACATAAAAAGAGCGTTCGCCCATCGCCTGGCCGCTCGCCTGGTTGATCAAGAAATGCGTGCTCGTTGCCGTACGCCCTTGCGCTGCGTGGACCGTCATCGCATACGCGTGATCCCAATGCGCGTGGGCCGGATTTTTCAGGTCGATCTGAATGCTGCGTCCACCCACACTGACCGTCATGCGTTCGCCTTCCAGGCCAGTCACTTTGCCCGGCGTCCCGTTGCGGATATCGAGCTCAGTGTTGTTGCGCGTAAAACGGATGTCGTCGCCCACCGCGACGGCGCGCGTTTCCTGTACATACGTCTCCACCTTCGCATGCCTGGCCGGATCCCAATCCATCGACCGGCCATCACGGGTTTCCAGGGTCACGCGTGCGCCGAGCGGACGTATCGCCTTCACGGTGGCATAGTCACCGCGCATTACGCCCAGCTCCCTGTACGCCCGATCGAAACGCACTGTCATGCCCGCTTCGTAGTATCCGGCCGACTGCTGCTTCGCCTGCGTCAAGTCCGACCGGACCAGTACCGCTGCAACATGCTCCTCACTCGCAATCGTCCCCTGGTTTTGCAGCTCTGTGCGGACCAGGCCGTTGATTGCCTGGCGGTCTGCATTGAGCGGCACGATCAGCAGGGTCCGTGTGCGTTGTTCCGGATTCATGGCAACGATGTCCCTCGCAATGGTCTCGAAGAGACGGACGCTGTCCTTCTCCACCACGATCCTGTCCTGCAAGATTCCCAGCGCCAGCACATTGTTGCGTTCTACTGCCGCCGCGACCGCATCGCGCAAGTCCTGAACCTGCTGACGGTTGATCTGTGTCATTTCAGCCTGCGCGATGTCGTGGCGCAGCAGCATCTCAAACGGTTTTCCGGACTCCACCGCATTAAGCTGCAGCCGGTCGCCCACCAAGACCAAACGCGCGTCCATCCGCTCGGCGGCGCGCATGAGTTCGGTCACTTCGCGCTGTCCGGCCAGTGACGCCTCATCCAGCACCCACAGCGCACGCCCTGACAGATTTGGTTGCGGCGCGTTTGGCAGCTTGACCGATAACGTGCGGATATCGTTGCCGGCGAGGTCAACGGCAGCCGTCAGTTCGACCGTACGAATGGTTGCGACCGCGCGCTGGTGAGTAGTCAACTCCATCAGGAAGGCAGCCGTGGTGCGGCTTTCGATGCCTGTCTCATCCTGCAGCGTCCGTGCCGCTTCGGCACTCGGCGCCATTCCCAGCACTTTGTAGCCTTGGTCGCTGGCCAGCTGGCGCACGAGATCGAGCATGGTGGTCTTGCCAACCCCGGCATAGCCTTGCAGGCCGATAAAGCGGTCCGCGCTTGTCAGCACCAGCTCGGCTGCTGCCGCTTGTCCAGAGGTGAGCGCGAAAGGCTGGCTGGATGCCGTTTCTTTCGCCGCCTCGTACCTCGTGATTGCCTGCTCCAGAATCCCAGAGCTGGCGATCGGCACCACAGCGCCCCTGCCCTGCTCCAGCAGAGCCAGCATAGCTTTCTCGCGCTCGAGTGCTTCGGCCGTCGTGATGTCTCGCGACGGGGTCAACAGGGCGCTGCCTGACGCAATCGCACTGTCGATCGCACGGTCGACAGAGGGAAGCGTCACCAGCGACCATGGCACTGTCTGACGTACATGCGACAGCGCTACCTCGATCAAGGTGGTGCGGGACATGACGCTTTCATGTTCGCCCACATGCGCCAGCGCAAACGCCACTGCCCCGCCAGCACTCTGCGCCGTGTACGATGGATCGACAGAGCTTCGCTCGAGAATGGTACGTTGCTGCTCCACCCGTTGAAAATCGATGCCGACCGTCTGCGCACGTTGCCGCCACGTTTCGCGCAGCGTCTCGCGGTCGAACGCCGGCTTTGACGGCCGCGTCCGCAACGCCGCATCCTCGCGCTGCGCGGCCGTTGCGGATTCCCGCGTCAGGCCAAATCCCTGCAGCCGTTCGTCGATCGCCCGCGTCCGCTGGCTGAAATGCTCGACTTGTTCGCGGCTGAATCCAGCAACTTCCCAGTTGCCCTTCGGACCCGGTTCGATGCGATACCCCAGCTGGCGAAGGTTGGCAGCCAGCTCCGTGTCGTAGATCGCGCCAAGCAGCTTCTGGTGCCGGTACAGCGCCGAGTTGTCGAACGACCGCCAGACGCCTTCCTTATCCATCGTCGCGTTGGCGATAACCAAGTGCGTATGGGTCTGTGGATCGAGCGCACGGCTGACCGTGTGCGCAAAGCGGGCGGCGACGATATTGTCGGTCTGTTCCAGCCGGGTCTGGCCTGCGACCGTGACCCGCGCGTAAGCCAGGTGCTTTTCGATGTAGTCGAGGACTGCATCGACCGCGGCCTCGTGCGCGGCCCGAACGTCGCTCCGGCCGTCGACCTCCGCCAGCAGGGACACCGATTTGGGCGCCGACAGCGTCACGTCATAGCCGGGACGATGTTCACGGAGCAGATCGCCTGTCTCGCTGTCGCGGCCGGTGATGCGTCCCAAGTCCTGGTCGCCCACGTGCCCCGCCAGGATGGCCTCGAATGTGTGAGGCTCGATCGGACCGCTGAGACCGAGAGCGGCAGCGCCCTCTCCCTGCCACATCGAGCGTTCAGTGCTTTCGTCCTGCGTGTAATAGTTATCCTCGGCGTAGTAGCCAGCCGCCGCGGAAACACTTTTCAGATTACTGGTCGAGATCATAGGCCACGATCCTTCGTTCGACGAAGGGCGGCGCGATGCGGAGATAGTCGCGGTACGCGAAGGCGATTTTCATCAGGTCGTTGCGGCCAGCAAGCCGCAGATAGCCATGGAACTGCGGCAGCCCCTGGATTTCCGCCGGCAGCACCAGGTTGCGCATCACGCGACGCGACGAGATGCTGACACCGTCGCGCGCGGGGTCCTTGCCGAAACTGACGTTCTCGCTTTTCTCCAACACTTCCTGCGCGCTCAGGTTCTTGGCGACCTGTTCCGCCGTCGCGAAGTCAGGCACCCGAAGCGTGAGCATGTTCTGGCAGGTCGAGATGATGGTCTGCGCGTCTTCAGGGCCGTACACCCGCTTCAGTTGCGCAAAATTCTGGTAGCCGAGGATGGAAGCGATGCCGTATTTCCTGCCGCGGGTTGCCACCTGGCTTAGGCACGGGATCTTGTCGAGGGCCGGCAGTTCGTCGATGACGTTCCAGATCAGCCGCGACACGTCGGGACCGAGCGTCATCACGGCACGCAGGGCAGCGTCCATCCACGCCGTGATCAGCGGCCGCATGGTGGTCAGCATGTCTTCCCGGCAGGAGAGAAACAGCCAGCTGTCCTGGTCGCGTGCCGCCACCCAGTCGCGAATGGAAAACTGCCGCTCCGCAGGTCCATCTTCCAGGAAGCGCAGTGACTTCGCCGCCCGGACCACGTTCATTCTCACGCCCAGCGCCGTGCGTGCCGCTTCGGGATCCATGTAGACGGATGCAGGCAACGCCTTCACCAGTTGCTGGATTTCCTCCAGCGCCATCACATTGATCGCATGCACCAGCGCGCGGTTGGTGTTTTTGCCGAGCTTGGCGAGCCGGCCCATCACGTCTTCGAGGACGATCTGCGCCCCGCTCTCCCAGAACGGTTCCTTGAGGTTCATGACGGGCACGAACCCTTCGGCCAGGTTGGCGTAGTCGTACGCGACACGCACCTCGTTCCACGGCTTCCACAATGGACTGCGCTGGTCGAAAGGATTCAGGACGATGTCGCGGCCCTCGCGATAGAACCGCTCGACGTACTCGCCGGTCGGATCGAACACGATGGCCTTCTGACGTTCCAAGCGGACACCCGCCAGTGCTCCGCTGATCGCGACAGACTTGCCCGAGCCAACGGTTCCCGTCACCATGGTGTTGAGCACTTCGCAGCCACGCTCCAGGGGCACGCCTCCGAACGCCACATGGCTAGCCACGCCGCGCTGCTGCAACTCGCGGACGACGGTAGCGGGCTCGATGAATTCAGCACCCCGCAAGACCTCGTCTTCCCCCGCGTGCCGACCATGCCGTCGCCAGTTGCGGTGCGTAAGCAGGACGATTAGCGAACTGGCCAACGCCGCGAATGTGCCGCACGCAAGCAGCTGCAGCCGGATCGTCGCCCATTCCGGCGCCGTCAGCTGCAGCACATCCCGTGCCGGAATCGCGTATCGCCGGACATCCCGCCCCTTCTCCAGCAGCACCTGGACACGCATGTCGGGGGCACCGGACGAGACGTGGTACATCGCCACCAGGCGGCAAGTCAAAAGCTCCTTGGATCGCGCACTCATGAACCAGTCAGCGGCGAAATACAACGTGCTGGCAAAGACAATCAGCCCCATTCCGGCGCCGAAACGGATGGCGGTAAAGTACAGACCGAACTCGTGGCGTACCAGCTCGGCTCCCCGAACCAGTTCCGCGCGTTTTCCCTGGCGAATGAAACCCATCGGTTCACCTGTCTGGCATGGTTTGCGATGAAGACGGGGAAGCGTCGAGGAGCCTGCGCAGTTCTTCCTCTGCACGCAGCGCTGCATCGCGCTGAACGACTGTCCAGGCCGGCTTACCGAGGTGCGCCTCCAGTGCAAAGCGCAAGAGCAGGATCTGGCGAAGCAGTTCCTCCATCGCCGCGGTACTGGCACTGGAACGCAGCCGGGTTACTGTCTGGTCAACGGTCTCGTCCAGGATGCCGCGCCGCAGCAGCTCAAGGACATAGTTCCCGACCGGCATGCGCCGTTCGGCCGCCTGCGCGCGCACCCACTTCCAGACGTCCGGCGGCACCTTCAACGGCAAGGGTAGTTTCGAGCTCATGCATTCAATATCATCGATACCGAATGCCCCAAATTGCGCGAGATCAGAACCTGGCGCGACTACCGGTCGCTGCCGCGCTGGGTAGACCTATAGCGAAGAAAATCCCTGAGTGATTGATCTACCGCAGGGCGAACATGCCACGCGTTGGTTCAGATCAGCTAGCCTGCATGTGAGAAGGGAACTCAAATCACTTACCAGCATCAGCGATACGCATCGCAATGCTTTGCAAGACTTTCCATCACTGGAGACAACAATGGAAACGTTCCAAGAGCGCCGGTCCGTGGCGCGAACGACCCATCTGACACTGATCCGCCTGAAGGAAGTGATCCGCATCTGCGGCTTGTCCCGCAGCAGTGTCTATGAGGCGATCAAGACAGGACAGTTTCCGCGCCCGGTCGCTATTGGCGGTCGCGCACGCGCCTGGATCAGGCATGAGGTTGAAAACTGGATGGGGCAAAAAATCCGGCAAACAAGAGGTGCATCTACCGCTGCGAAAGGGTCCGACAATAACGTGGCAATCAAATTACCCCAGTCGCGACCTCGCGGGTAGTTCAAGACCCTTATTCTCCAGCAAAAGCACACACCTCCCGGCTGCTGGATGACCGGGTTCGATGTGCCCCCCACCCTGACGCTAGTGCCCTGCTTTCACCCATCCTGAATTGTATGAAAGCCAGAAAGCAGGTCGAACATGAGCATGCACACCGTCGCCCTCTAGGTCAATCGATCCTGAGTCGACTGGTGGTTTCTAGGGAGAAGTGCTTGGCCAATGGCATGAGTGTTCCTGCGAACACGGCCATCGTCTATGTGCCCGGACCGTGCCACGTACGGCCGCTTCCGCCCCAAAGCTGACCTTGATAACCCTTGCAACGGCTTGCATTGGAACAGCCAACGCCAAACTTACTGCTGCCCATGCGTTTTTAGCCAATCGGCCCTGATCTCGGAACGTTCGGCTTCCCAGCCAGGCAGCAGGTCTGCGATCTCGTTTAGGGTGAGGTCTGCAACAAGCAACACGCCTAAGCTCACATGGTAGGGTTCAAGCGGATCGTCGTGATCGACGTTACCGCACAAGAATTGCCAGTCCTCGTCTTCTCTAACGACCAAAAGCGCGGGTCGTTCTCCTCGGAATAAGTGCCCGCAGCAGTAAACGCCCAGCCGTTGATCAGTAAACTTAAGATTTTCCATCCGGCGTACCTCATCTATTGTGCCGATCAATTTCGAACAGCGACCGTCTGCTTCTGGCTGAAAGCAGCTTATCGCGTTAAACCCGCGCAGGATACTGGGGCGCTCAGGCCAAGTAAACGATTTAGTCAGGCGCTTTTAGTCAAGCAGAAACTAGACCAGGCCTGCATCAACAACACGCGCTTCTCAAGCAGATCGCCACGTCGATAAGCGGCCTCTACTTTATCAGGCAGGCTGTGCGCCAAAGCGTGCTCGCATACTTCCCGCGAGAACATATTTCCCGCAGCTTCTGCGCACCAGTCCCGAAAAGTCGATCTGAACCCGTGCACGGTAATGTCGTGCCGACCCATACGTCGTAGGACTGCTGTCAGGCTCATATCGGATAACGGAACGCCTGCGTCCCGCCCAGTGAAGATGTGACCAGAACCCTGACTCATCGGAGCCAGCAGATTCATTGCGCCTGTCGACAGGGGCACCCTGTGCTCCTTCCGTGCCTTCATCCGTTCAGCGGGAACAATCCATAGATTCGCACCGAGATCAATCTCGCTCCAAGTCGCCCCGCGCACCTCGCCCGAGCGGCAAGCCGTCAAAATCGCGAACTCGACGGCACGTGCCGCGTTGCCCTCCCGCTGCCGAAGATCAGCCACGAACGCGGCGATATCGCGCCATGGGAGCGCGGGATGATTGCGCACGGGAGCAATCTTGGTCGGCATTGCCAATAGATTGTCGAGGTGCCCGCGCCAGCGAGCCGGATTG
The DNA here is from genome assembly GCF_014192225.1 of Pseudoduganella umbonata. Taxonomy (GTDB): domain Bacteria; phylum Pseudomonadota; class Gammaproteobacteria; order Burkholderiales; family Burkholderiaceae_D; genus Rugamonas; species Rugamonas umbonata. The sequence goes on from NZ_JACHXS010000004.1 coordinate 149,561, forward strand.
TCGCCGTCCCGGTACTGCTTCACGGTTGCCCAATCCAGGATGCTTTCGATGCGACCACGCAGTCGGGTAGCGGTCTCGGTCTTTGTCGCCCAGATCGGACTGAGCAACTCGACGATCAAATGCGTATCGACTGCCGCCACCGGAAGGTCACCGATGTGGGGGCTCGCGTAACGTGCCAGTGTGGATTCCCATTGAGCAGCATGCTTAGCGTTTTCCCACCCTGGGCGGTGTGCTGCAATATAGGCGGCGGCGCACTCGTCGAATGACAGCTGCCGTGCAATCTCACGCATGCGTGCAGCCCGTGCCTGCTGACGCTCGACCAGTGGATCAACGCCATTCTGCAGCTGAAGACGGCACGCTTGAGCCTGGACCCGAGCGGTGGCGAGATCGACGGTATGCACCGCCCCTAGCCCCATCTCGTGACGGCTACCGGCCCGGTCGTACCGAAACACCCAGCTTTTGGAGCCACTGCGGGAAACTTGCAGCCACAACCCGCCGCCATCGCCATAGTGGCCAGGCTTGTCAACATTGCGGACGACGAGTGCCGAGAGTTTTTTGAATCGCGCAACCATCTCACCCTCCTCTTATCGACATGCCACTTTGACCAACGGCGCATCGATCGGTTCCCAAGCCAGCTCATAAACAACCTGGCCTCTGAATTGCCAGCAGATGCATGAGCCTCCCGTAGCGTGTCCCGCCAAATGCTTGCGCCGCCCGACGGCAATGTACTCGCCTCGTGCGGTTGCCTGTGTGAGCTTGCAGAAGAAGGATACGCTGCCGTCTGGCGCCGAGACGCAGGCGGAGCAAAGCCATCAATAGAAGACCTGGGATAGCGGCTAACAACGGCGCCGACGCTATTGGTGGGACCACGCTGTAGGGAAAATACGAGCGCGGACTGCACTGCTGGGAGATTGCTCGAGGAAGCGATGATGATACCTGTGAGCCCGTAAATCGCCACCGTCATCAGCCATTCCTACCCACCTTTTTAGCTCCTGATCCTACCCACCTTTCTACCCACCTTTCATGCGTGGATAGTGGCGGATTCAGCAGGACGATGCTGGACAGTGGAATGCGCGTTTTTCCCTATGACAGACGAAAAAAAGCCCCACATTGTGGGGCTCTTCTTCAGAACGCTTGGCGGAGACGGTGGGATTCGAACCCACGATACGGGTATAAGCCATATGCTTCCTTAGCAGGGAAGTGCCTTCGGCCACTCGGCCACGTCTCCTAGATGATTACTCACCTATCATCTTTTCTGCAACATTTCTGCGTCAGATCAGATGCCCGCCATAGTAATTGCCGCGACCTGTTTGGTCAAGGAAATCGGCGGTTTTTTTCTGAAATATTCACTCTTTTTCGAGTTCAAAAGCCTTGTGCAGCGCGCGCACTGCCAGCTCCATGTATTTCTCGTCGATCAGCACGGAAATCTTGATCTCGGAGGTCGAGATCATCATGATGTTGATGCTTTCGTCGGCCAGCGTCCGGAACATCTGCGAGGCCACGCCCACGTGGCTGCGCATGCCCACGCCGACCACCGAGATCTTCGACACTTTCGCATCGCCGACCAGCGAGGCGAAGCCCAGCTCGCCCTTCTCGCCTTCCAGCACTTCCAGTGCCTTGTTGTAGTCGTTGCGGGAGACGGTGAACGTGAAGTCGGTCTTGCCTTCGACGGACTGGTTCTGGATGATCATGTCCACTTCGATATTGGCGTCGGCCACCGGGCCCAGGATGTGGTAAGCCACGCCCGGACGGTCGGGCACGCCCATCACGGTGATTTTGGCTTCATCGCGGTTGAAGGCGATGCCGGAGATGACTGCTTGTTCCATATTGTCTTCCTCAAACGAAATCAGGGTACCGGACTTGGCTTCCTCGGCCAGGTCCATCAGCGGGTCGGTCAGCGACGACAGCACGCGCGTCGGCACGCGGTAGTTGCCGGCGAATTCCACCGAACGCGTCTGCAGCACTTTCGAACCCAGCGATGCCATTTCCAGCATCTCTTCGAACGTGATGTTCTTCAGGCGGCGCGCTTCCGACACCACGCGCGGATCGGTCGTGTAGACGCCGTCCACGTCGGTGTAGATCAGGCATTCGTCCGCCTTCAGCGCGGCGGCGATCGCCACGGCGGAAGTGTCCGAACCGCCGCGGCCCAGCGTGGCGATGTTGCTGTTCTCGTCGACGCCCTGGAAGCCCGTGATGATCACGATCTTGTTCTGGTCCAGGTCGGCGCGCACGCGCTTGTCGTCGATCGACTGGATGCGCGCCTTGGTGAACGCGGAGTCGGTCTTGATGCCGACCTGCCAGCCGGCGTAGGACACGGCAGCCTTGCCGATCGCCTGCAGGGCCATCGACAGCAGGCCAACCGATACCTGTTCGCCGGTGGAGGCGATCATGTCCAGTTCGCGCGGGTCGGGCGGATTCTGGATTTCCTTGGCCAGCGCGATCAGGCGGTTGGTCTCGCCGGACATTGCCGACGGCACCACCACCACCTGGTGTCCCGCATCGTGCCATTTGGCGACACGGCGCGCGACGTTCTTGATACGGTCCGTCGAACCCATCGACGTCCCGCCGTATTTATGAACGATTAAAGCCATTGCGTTTTTCAATCGGTTGAAGTAAGGGAGCCCTTTACTCTACCTGCTGCAATGCAAAACGACAAGTCAAAAAAGTAATGAAGTCATACACTTAGGGCATAAGCTCATAAGAATCCCCGCGGGTGACCAAACTTTATTCGGCCACCCAACGTAGTGCTATGCGGAAATTCGCATCCGCGGCAACATAATGGCAATCCATGCCGATGCCTGCCGCAAACAACAGTCGGCCCGGGACGCCGACTACCGGGAGCCGGGAGCGCTGCCAGGCTGGAGTGCCGACGGTCTGGTGGTGCTGCTTCAGGCCGCGCGTGGGGCGGTTCGGCGCCAGCTTGAGGCGCTCGCCACCGCGGCGGAACGAGATCGTCAGCAGTTGCCCGCGCAGCCAGTCGGCCGGAAGGCCCTCCCCTGCCGCGTCGAAATGCAGCGTGCCGCCGTAATCGGGGAACGCGATCGACGCTTCGCCGGCCCAGCGGAAATGCTGGACGGGCCGTTCGTCGTACTCGTCTTCCTCGGCGCCGGCCAGCTCTTTAGGCTTCGGCACCAGGTAAACGCGGCCGCGATGGCGGCGCACTTCGCAGTCGGGGTGCGTGACGAGCAGCTCGGCCCCTTCGCGGGCCTCCAGCAGTTGCGCGATCATCTCCGCCAGCCAGGCCGCAGAAGGGATGCGGATGCCGCGCACGCCGAACCAGTGGCGCAGCAAGTTGTTGCGGCGGTCTTCACCCAGCGTGCGCAGGTGGTCGACGGCAACGCTGTCGTCGGCCAGGCCGGCCTGCAGGTCCTGCTCGGCCAGTTCCGTCAACAGGCGCTGGGCCGAGCGCGCGTGCGCGGCGCTGCGGGCGAAGCGCTCCTGGTAGCCGGGGAATGCGGCCGCCAGCGCCGGCATCACCGTGTGGCGCAGCGCATTGCGGGCGTAGCGGGTATCGGCGTTCGACTCGTCGTCGATGTGGGCGATGCCGTGCGCGTCGCGGTAGGCCTCCAGCTGGGCGCGCGAAGCTGCCAGCAATGGACGGGCCAGCACGATATCGCCGGTGCCCAGCAGGCCGGGCGCCGTGTTGAAGGCATCCATGCCGGACAGGCCCGCCGGGCCCGACCCGCGCGCCAGTTGCAGCAGGATGGTTTCGGCCTGGTCGTCGAGGTGGTGGGCCGTCAGCAGCAGCGGCACGCCATGCTCGCGGCACAGCTCGCCCATTGCCTGGTAGCGCGCCTGGCGGGCCGAGGCCTCGGTGCCGGACTTGCGGTCAGCCAGCGTCACCCGGCGCGACGCGAAGACGATGCCGAGCTTGTCGCATTCGGCGGCGCAGTGGGCTTCCCACGCATCGGCGTTCGGGCTCAGGCCGTGGTGGATGTGGAAGGCAAACAGCGGCGCATCGCCGGCTGTGGCATGCGCCAGGTGCAGCAGCACCGAGGAGTCGAGGCCGCCGCTGCAGGCGATGGCGATCGGCTGGCCTGCCTGGCGCGGCAGCGCGGCGAACGCCGAGGAAAAGACGGTTGCGAGGTCGGATTGGCGCGAGTTCATGTCGAAGAAAATAAATGGGGACGGACCCTGTTTTTCAGGAAATTTCCTGGAAAACAGGGTCCGTCCCCGATTTTGAAGCAGGTACTCGTCGTGGATTATTCCGGCGACGTGGTTTCCTTGAACTTGCCGTAGCTCAGCAGCTTCTGGTGGCGCTGGTCGAGCAGGTCCTTCGTCTTGACGCCCTGGAACTGGCGCAGCGAGTCGGCCAGTGCGCGCTTCAGCAGGCGGGCCATTTCCTTCGGATCGCGGTGGGCGCCGCCCAGCGGCTCGGAAACGATCTTGTCGACCAGGCCCATCGCCTTCAGGCGGTGCGCGGTCAGGCCCAGCGCCTCGGCCGCTTCGGACGCGCGCTCGGCCGTCTTCCACAGGATCGATGCGCAGCCTTCCGGCGAAATCACCGAGTAGGTAGCGTATTGCAGCATCAGCACGGAGTCGCCGACGGCGATCGCCAGCGCGCCGCCGGAGCCGCCTTCGCCGATGATCGTGGCGATCAGCGGCACTTTCAGTTCGGCCATCACGTACAGGTTATGGCCGATCGCTTCGGACTGGCCGCGCTCTTCGGCATCGATGCCGGGGAAGGCGCCGGGCGTGTCGACGAAGGTGAAGATCGGCAGGTTGAATTTCTCGGCCACTTTCATCAGGCGCATGGCCTTGCGGTAACCTTCCGGCTTGGGCATGCCGAAGTTGCGCAGTGCGCGTTCCTTCGTGTCGCGGCCCTTCTGGTGGCCGATCACCATGCAGGGCTGGCCGTTGAAGCGGGCCAGGCCGCCGACGATCGACTGGTCGTCGGCATACGTGCGGTCGCCGTGCAGTTCGTGGAAGTCGGTGAAGATCTCGTTCACGTAATCCATCGTATACGGCCGCTGCGGGTGGCGGGCGATCTGCGACACCTGCCATGGCGTCAGCTTGGCGTAGATGTCCTTCGTCAGTTGCTGGCTTTTCTTGGCCAGGCGGTCGATTTCTTCCGAAATGTCGACGGCCGAATCGTCCTGCACGAAACGCAGCTCTTCAATCTTGGTATCGAGCTCCGCGATGGGCTGTTCAAAATTGAGGAAAGTAGTTTTGGTCATTGGTCCTCCGAGAGTATGAACCCAGGGCGCGCTCGCGCAGGCGGAGCGGGCGAGGCTTCAAAAATTTTTGGCTATTCTACCGGAACAGGATCGAGGCTACGCCATAAATACCAGGTAGCAACGGTGCGATACGGTTCCCAATTGGCGGCCACTTCGCGCGCGTCGCTGCGCGAAACGGGCTCGCCGGAAAAATAGTTGTGGCTGATGCCGGCGATTAAACGCGGGTCGTCCAGCGGCAGCACGTTCGGCCGCAGCAGGTTAAAGATCAGGAACATTTCCGCTGTCCAGCGCGTGATGCCGCGGATCTGGACCAGCTCCGCAATGACGGCCTCGTCCTCCATCTGGTGCCACTCGCCGGCATGCACTTTCTTTGCCTTGAAGTTGTCGGCCAGGTCGAGAATGTATTCCGTCTTGCGCTTGGAAAGACCGCATGCGGCCAGTTCTTCCGCCCCGGCCTTGATGATCAGCGCCGGGGTGAACTTCGGGATCGCCACCAGCAGCTTTTGCCACGCCGCGTTGGCGGCCTTGGGCGTCACCTGCTGGTTGACGATCGAACGCGCCAGGGTGGTGAACGGGTCGTCGTGCCCCACCAGGTGCAGGTCGCCGAACTGGGGGATGAGCTTGTTCATGATGCGGTCGCGCCGCATCAGCTCGGCCTTGGCCTCCTCCCAGTATGGCGGCAAGGCCACCTGGCGGCCCGTGCCGCCCGATTTTTCCCTGGACTGGAGAACCATTATGCGCGGCGCCAGTTTGTCGTGCCGTCGGGCTTGTCTTCAAGAACGACACCGGCCGCCAGCAGGTCGGCGCGGATCTTGTCCGCCTGCGCGAAGTCGCGCGCTTTCTTGGCCGCGGCGCGCGCCGCGATGGCTTCCTCGATCGACGCTTCGCCGAACGCATCCGCCACGCCGGCCTGCAGGAATTCCTGCGGGCTGCGTTGCAGCAGGCCCAGTACGCCGGCCAGGCCTTGCAGCTGGCGCACCGCTTCCGGCGACTTCGACCGGTTCACTTCCGAGGCCAGCTCGAACAGCACGGCAACGGCGATCGGTGTATTGAAATCGTCGTCCATCGCTTCGGCGAACCGTTTCGCATGGGCTTCGTTCCAGTCCAGTTCGGCGCCATCGCCCGCCGCGCCATCCAGCGCCGTATACAGGCGGGTCAGCGCGCCGCGCGCATCCTCGATATGCTGGTCCGAGTAGTTCAGCGGGCTGCGGTAGTGGGCGCGCAGGATGAAGAAGCGCACCACTTCGGCGTCGAACTTCTTCAGCACGTCGCGGATCGTGAAGAAGTTGCCAAGCGACTTCGACATCTTCTCGTTATCGACGCGCACGAAGCCGTTGTGGATCCAGTAGTTCGCCAGCGGCTTGCCGAAGGCGCCTTCCGATTGGGCGATCTCGTTTTCGTGGTGCGGGAACTGCAGGTCCTGGCCGCCGCCATGGATGTCGAACTGTTCGCCGAGCAGCGCGCACGACATCGCCGAGCACTCGATGTGCCAGCCCGGCCGCCCGCTGCCCCACTTCGACTCCCACTTCACTTCGGCCGGTTCGCTTTCCTTCGATGCCTTCCACAGCACGAAGTCGAGCGGGTCGCGCTTGCCGGTGTTGACGTCCACGCGCTCGCCGGCGCGCAGGTCGTCGAGCGATTTGCCGGACAGCTTGCCGTAGCCGTCGAAGCCGCGCACGGCATAGTTCACGTCGCCGTCCTCGGCGCGGTAGGCCAGGCCCTTCGCCTCGAGCTGTTCGATGATCGACAGCATCTGCGGCACGTATTGCGTGGCATGCGGCACGTCGGTCGGCGGCAGGATGCCGAGCGCCTCGGTGTCCTCGTCCATGTAGCGTTCGAAGCGCGAGGTCAGCGCGTGGATCGACTCGTTGTTGTCGACCGCGCGGCGGATGATCTTGTCCTCGATGTCGGTGACGTTGCGCACGTATTGCACGTCGTAGCCCGATGCCTTCAGCCAGCGGTAGATCACGTCGAAGGCCATCATCATGCGCGCATGACCCACGTGGCAGTAGTCGTAGACCGTCATGCCGCAGACATACATGCGGACCTTGCCCGCTTCCATCGGAGTGAACGTCTGCTTGTCGCGCGCCAGCGTGTTATAGATCTTTAAGTTGCTCATCGGACTCTTGTTTTCTTCGGCGCCCAGCCCCAACGCACAAAGAGAAAACCGGGCGCTGGCGTTGCTTGCCGCACCGGGTTTTCTCGATTGCCTGGGACGCCGGACAGACCGCAGTAGCTCTCGCTAGTTCTTCGTTCTGTTCTTCGTTCTCATGTTCTGCTTTCCACTCCTGACGGTCTAGAATGGAAGCCGTCGCCAAGTATAGCATTGATAAAATGCCCTGGGCTCAATATCCACCCTGCAATAGAAAGACGAGAACATGCATACGAATAAGCTCCACTACGCAACGATGATCGCCGGCCTGCTGCTGTCCGGCGCCGTGTTTGCCGCCAACCCGCAGGTGGCGCTGAAAACCACCGCTGGCGAGATCGTGCTGGAGCTGAACCAGGAAAAGGCACCGAAGTCCACGGCGAATTTCCTTGCCTACGTCAAGAGCGGCTTCTACAAGGACACGATCTTCCACCGCGTGATCGACGGCTTCATGATCCAGGGCGGCGGCTACACGAAAGACCTGAAGGGCAAGCCGACGCGCCCGCCGATTCCCAGCGAATCGAAGAATGGCCTGAACAACGTGATGTATTCGGTGGCGATGGCGCGCATGGACAACCCGAACTCGGCCACCTCGCAGTTCTTCATCAACGTGGCCGACAACATGGCGCTCGACTACCCGAACTTCGATGGCGTCGGCTATACGGTGTTCGGCCGCGTGATTTCCGGCTACGAGGTGGTGGACAAGATCAAGGGCGTGCTGGTGGACGACAAGAGCTTCACGTTCCAGAACGTGCCTGTCACGCCGATCGTCGTCACGTCGGCCACCGTGCTGAAGAAGCCGATCGTGCCGAAGCAGCCGCCGGGGCAGGCACAGGCCGCGCCGGCGCCGGAATCGGCTGCGGAACAGCCGGCCGATGCGGCTCCCGTGGCGCAGCCGGACGCACCGGCCGAAGCACCGGCGGCCCCGGCACAGTAAAATAGCGTTTTGCCATCGGCTGCGGTAATATCGCGGCCCTCTTCTGAACACAGTTCCACATTCAACGGGATAGACCATGACCACCATTACCATCACCACGAACAAGGGCAAGATCGTTGCCGAGCTGGATGCCGAAAAAGCGCCGAAGACCGTCGAGAACTTCCTGAACTACGCGAAGGCCGGCCACTACGACAACACGATCTTCCACCGCGTGATCGATGGCTTCATGATCCAGGGCGGCGGTTTCGAGCCGGGCATGAAGCAGAAGCCGGCCGACCAGACCGTGGAAAACGAAGCCAAGAACGGCCTGAAGAACGAGCCGTACACGCTGGCAATGGCCCGTACCTCGGCGCCGCACTCCGCGTCGGCGCAATTCTTCATCAATGTGAAGAACAACAGCTTCCTCGACTACCCGGGCCAGGATGGCTGGGGCTACGCCGTGTTCGGCGTGGTTACCGAAGGCAAGGAAGTCGTCGATGAAATCCGCAAGGTGAAAACCACGCGCAGCGGCATGTTCGCCGACGTGCCGGTGGAAGACGTGATCATCGAAAAAGTCGAAGCCGCTTAAGGTTCTTCGGACGCGATCCCGCCTTGATGCTTTTCATTTCCGACCTGCACCTGCAGGTCGACCGGCCCGCGCTGACCGAAGCCTTCCTGCGCTTCGTCGACGAGCGGGCCGGATCCGCCCGGCAGCTGTACCTGCTGGGCGACCTGTTCGAATACTGGGCCGGTGACGACGACCTGGACGATGCGTTCCACACCCGGATTGCCGCCGCATTGCGCGCGCTGGCCGATACCGGTGTCGACATCTTCTGGATCGCCGGCAATCGCGATTTCCTGGTCGGCGAACGCTTCGCCGCCGCCGCGGGCCTGACCCTGCTGCCCGAAACCTGGGTCATCGAAGACCATGGCCGCCGCATCGTGCTCGTGCACGGCGACGCGCAATGCACCGACGACGTCAAGTACATGGCTTTCCGCGCCCAGGTGCGCCAGCCGGGCTGGCAGCAGCAGTTCCTGGCGATGCCGCTGGCGCAGCGCAAGGCGATCATCGCCGGCCTGCGCGACAACAGCCGCAAGGACCAGGGCGAAAAATCCTACGAGATCATGGACGTGACGCCGCAGGCGATCGACGACGTCTTCGCGCAAACCGGCGCGCAGGTGATGATCCACGGCCATACGCACCGCCCTGCCCTGCATGGCAGCGGCAACCGGCTGCGCTACGTGCTGCCGGACTGGGAGCCGGAAGCGTCGTCGCCCCGCGGCGGCTGGATCGCGATCGGCGACGACGGCGCGATCACGCGGCACGCACTGGACGGCAGCGTCCTCGCATGAAGACCGGACGCCCGTCACACTGGGCATGGCCAGCCAGCCTGATTCCAGGAATCATTCCAAAATAACCGGTGTCTGTCACCGGTTTTCGAGAAAAATTCCCAAATAACCGGTGTCTGTCACCGGTTTTCTGGAAACATTTCAAAATAACTGGTGTCTGTCACCGGTTTTCGGTTACAGGCTTTCGTCGCCCCATACCTGCTTTTCGGTCCAGCCCAGTTCGGCGAAATCCTGCGCGCGCAGGTCGGCCTCTCCCGAAGAATAGAATTCATCGAGCTGCGGCGGTGCTACCGGGGTGCCGGCCAGCATCGCATGCACCTGTCCGCGGTGGTGGACCTGGTGCTGGAACAGGTGCGCCAGCAGCCGCTGGCGGGTATCGCGCTGCAGCTCATCGCCGCGATCGATGGTGACGACGGCGTCCAGCTTGTCGTCGCTCAGTTCGGCGCAATAGGCGATCAGCGCATCGTTGCTTTCGCGTTGTGCCTGCCATAGCGCCGCGCACGTGGCGTACGGCTCCTCGGGTTCGAAAAACTGCTGGTAATCCGGGTGCGGCGGCTCGCCGCGCCAGTCCCGCCACAGCGCGTCGAGGTAGAAGCGCTGCGTGGTGAGATTATGGTTCAGCGTGTACCGGATGCTGGGAAAGAAGCTGGTGCGGGTCGCATCGTCGAACTCTGCCTGCGACAGGGCGCTGCATGCGCGCAGCAGCCGGTGATCGGCCCATGCATTGTTGTAGGCCTGGCCCAGCAGGTAGCGCGACAGTGGTTGGGGCGGCATGTGACATCCTTGTCGAAAGATAGCGAGGTGACTTGAAAATTGCCAGCCGTGAAATATGCTGGAAGTTGGCAGTCTAAACGAACGGGCACGGTCCCGAGGAGCCATCATGCTGAATGGAGAGACTTTGCGGCGGGTATTTCCCGACTGCAGCGAGGCGGACGACTGGGCTACCGCGCTCGACGCCGCATTGAGCCGCTTTCACATCACCACGCGCGACCGGGTTTGCGCCTTCGTCGCACAAACCAGCCATGAATCCGGCCACTTCAACCGGCTCGAGGAATCGCTGTTCTACCGCACCCCGGCCCGGCTGATGGCCGTCTGGCCGAAGCGTTTTCCGGACGCGGCCAGCGCCACCCCGTTCGTGCAGAATCCGGAACGGCTGGCGAACTTCGTCTATGCGCGCCGGATGGGGAATGGCGACGAAACCAGCGGCGACGGTTTCCGCTTCCGCGGCCGCGGCCTGATCCAGCTGACCGGCCGCAGCAATTACAAGCAGGCCGGCGAAGCGCTCGGCATCGACCTGGTGGCCGCGCCGGAGCGGCTGATATCGAAGGAAGTCGCGGCGCTGTCGGCCGCCTGGTTCTGGGACAGCCGCGGCCTCAACGCGCTGGCCGACCACGACAAGCCGGACGGCGACGTGGAGGATTTCGTCGAAATCACGCGCCGCATCAACGGCGGCACGGTGGGGCTGAAGGAAAGGCTGGCAGTGTACAAACTGCTGCGCAGCAGCCTCGCCTGACGGTTGCCGGCTGCCTTTATTGCTTTCACCCGCTAATGCTGCGGCGGCACTTCGGCAAACGCCGCCTCGAGGCGGCGCACCAGCGGCAGGTTCATCGCATGCGTATGCCGGTTCCACCGGTCCATGGTCGACCGCAATTCGTTTTGCAAACGGTGCGCCAGCTGGAATTCGCGGGCGCCCGCGGCCCAGATGGCGAATTCGGCCTTTGTCTCGAAACTGCCGTGGCGTTTCACGGCGGCCTCGAACTCGGCACGTGCCTCGGCGGCGCGACCCACGCCGGCAAGCGCCTGCGCCAGCAGCAGGCTCGCCTGCTCCGCACGGAAGTCCGGATCGGTCTGCCGCAACCGCTCGATGTAGCCGATCGCCCCGGCATGCCGGCCGCACGCAATGCTGGCCCGCGCAGCGCCCAGGCGGATCTCGGGATCGTTGGCGAATACGCCTTGCAGGCATGCGCCAAATGTCGCGGCAGCGGCCTCGGCATCGCCAGCCACCAGCTGGGCGTTTGCCAAGCGTACCTGGTTATGGGCGCTGGGGGCGAAGTCGAAGGCGGCCTGTGCGTCGCGCAGTGCCCGCACCGGATCGACGGTTTTGGCAGCGCCCTCGGCGGCAGCCTTGCGGTCGTGCCGCTCGCGCCGCCAGCTCGGCAGGTAGATGCCGACGTAGTACAGCAAGGCGCCCAGCAGCGGGATGACGAACAGGATCAGCAACCACGGGATCTGCTGCCGGCTGCGGATCGCATGGACGGAGAAAAAGATGGCGATCAGCACGTGCAACCAGATTACAAAGGCCGTCATCACGCTCTCCACGGTTCAACGAGCGTTCATTGTAGGGATTTCGATTCTCCCGTACAACTTATGATCTGCAAGACAATTCCTATCTGATCGACAGCCTGCCCGCCCCATCATTTGCTGGGCTCGAGCCGCACGGTAAGGCCGTCGCGCGTCGTGTGGATCGTTGTCGGCACATATTGCACGCCGAGATAACGCAGCTCGTCCGGACGGAAGTAATACACGGGCACGTCGCGCACGACGCGTTCGACGACGACGTTGGCCGCGGCCGTCAACTGCCCCATCGTGCGGGAATCGGCGTCGCCGACGGAGAAGCGCTCGATGTGCGCATCGCTGAGCACTACCGCGTTGCGGACGTTGTCGACCAGCAGCCGGCCGGACAGGGCCACGCTGCCCTGCAACGCCGGCCGCATCAGCGGCGACGAAACGGACACATCGGCGGACAGCGCCAGCCGGTCGTTATCGCGCAGGATCGCCAGCTGCGGCCGGGACAGTTGCAGCTCGAAGACGCCAAGGGCGCGCTGCTGCAATGGGAAACGCTCGTCCAGGCCGCGCTGCAGGCGCTCCAGCGGCACCTCGACTTCGCGCGGGCCCGTCAGGCCGGCGCAACCAGCCAGCAACGCCGCCGCGGCCAGCGGCACGAGCAGCAAGCCGCGGCGCGGCATGGACATCGTCTGCATATCACCCTCATCTCAAAGTCTGCGGATGATAGCCGATCGGCCCGCCATGTGTGTCAAAAAATGTAACAGTGTTCTCGTGTGCGGAAGCGAACGGTCGCGCACCATCCCGCCGCGTAACGTTGCGCCATGCAATCATCTTCCGCCGACATTTCCGCTGACGCTTCTGCCGACATTCCGGCCCGCATCGGCACGGCCGGCTGGAGCCTGCCGCGCGAGACCTGGAATGCCTTCCCCACCGAGGGCAGCCAGCTGGAACGCTACGCCACCGTGTTCAACGCGGTCGAGATCAACACCAGCTTCTACCGGCCGCACCAGCCCAAAACCTACGAACGCTGGGCAGCATCCACGCCGTCGCAGTTCCGCTTCGCCGTGAAACTGCCGCGCACCATCACGCACGAGGCGAAACTGCACGGGATCGATGCATTGCTCGCGCGGTTCGCGGGGGAAGCGGGCGCGCTCTGCGACAAGCTGGGCGCCGTGCTGGTGCAACTGCCGCCCAGCCTGGCGCTGGACGCACCGGCGGCAGGCGCGCTGTTCGATGCGCTGCACGCACGGTTCCACTGCATGATCGCCTGCGAAGCACGCCATGCCAGCTGGTTCACCCCCGCCGCCACGGACCTGCTGCGACAGGCCGGTGTGACGCGCGTGCTGGCCGATCCCGTGGTCGCCTACTCGGGTCCGTTCGAGGCGACGGCAGCGCCAGCCTATGTGCGGCTGCATGGCAATCCGCGCATCTATTACTCGCGCTATACGCCCGAGCGGATGGACGAGGTGCGCGCCTGGCTGGCGCGGCACCCCGCCTCGTGGTGCATCCTCGACAATACAGCGAGCGGTGCCGCCACCGCGAATGCGCTGGAATTGCTGGGTCTGCCCGATCAGGCAGCCATGCCGGGCCGATCGGAACGGTAACGGTCGAACCGGTCGGGCGTGACCAGCTCGCCGAAGTGCACGACCCGGGTGGCGATGTCGTGGTAGGCACCGATCAGTCCCATCTCGCCCCGCTCGATGCAACCGCGCAGGTACTCGCTGCCGTTGATGATCTCGGACAGCGAATTCTCGATGTTCTGGCGCGTGACCCGTTCCAGCAACTCCTTGCCGGCCGGCACCGGCCCGCCGTGGGTAGCGCACTGGCATTGCCAGATCGACGTCTGGATCTTGCCCGTGATCGTGCCGATGCTGTGCGCGTGCTCGTTCTTCAGCGCCAGGCCGATCGCGCCGCAGCTGGAGTGGCCTTTCACGACGATCAGCTTGGCGCCCAGCTTGTGGGCGATTTCCAGGCTGCCGATGATCTCGTCGCTGATCACGTTGCCGGCGATACGAATCGTCAGCAGGTCGCCCAGCCCGGCATCGAAGATGATTTCCGGCGACGTGCGCGAGTCGATGCAATTGACCACCACGGCCATCGGGTGCTGCCCGCCGGCGGTGGCATCGACCTGGTGCAGGTAATACTTCTTGATCCAGCGGCCGGCCTGGAAGCGTTCGTTGCCGTCCTTGAGCAGTTGCAGCACTTCCGCGGGCTGCAGCCGGGTCTGGGTTTCCTTGTCCAGCGCCGGCACGAACTGGATCGGGTCGGCCAGGCTGTACTCGTCGCGCAGGCCGATCACGTTCAGTTGCACGTCGCGCTCGGCAGCCGCCACGCGGTAGTCCTCGATCGTTTCCAGCACGTCGCTGTCGATGTAGTCGGCATTGGTGGCGTCGATCAGCACTTTCGAGCCGGCCGGCACCTCCCACAGCGCGGTCTTGATCGTGGCCTTGTTCAGGAACGATACCTGGTTCGGCAGTTCCATCTTGATCACTTCGCCGATGTGCAGCCGGTACTGCTCGATCGCGAACGGGTTGCGGAAGTTGCTGCGCAACAGGTAGAACAGGCTGGCGGCCAGGCCGATCAGCACGCCCATCAGCAGGTCCGTCAGCACGATGGCCAGCACGGTGATTGCGAACGGCACGAACTGCGAGGCGCCCCGCCCGTACATGTCGCGGAACAGCGCGAGCTTGGCCAGCTTGTAACCGGTGACGATCAGGATCGCGGCGAGCGCCGCCAGCGGAATGTGGTTCAGGACCGGGCTCAGCACCAGCACGGCGGCCAGCAGCAGCAGGCCATGGAACACCGCCGACACCTTGGTAGCGTTACCGGTCTGGATATTGACCGAGCTGCGCACGATGACGGAGGTGACCGGCAAGCCGCCCAGCAGGCCGGCGCAGATATTGCCGACGCCCTGCGCCACCAGTTCGCGGTTCGGCGGCGATTCGCGCTTGTGCGGGTCCAGCTTGTCCACCGCTTCCAGGTTCAGCAGCGTCTCGAGCGAGGCCACGATGGCGATCGTGGCGCCGACGAACCACACGTCCGGGTTGGCGAAATGGCGCAATTCCGGAAAATTCAGGTAGGCACCGAGGTTGCCCACGTCCACCGGCGGGATCTCCACCAGGTGCGACTGCGACAGGCTGAGCCCGGGCACGTATCGGCTGAACAGCAGGTGCAGCGCAACGCCCATCACCACGACGAACAGCGGCGCCGGCAGCAGCTTGACGTTCCGGAACGGCGTGCGGTCCCAGAACACCAGGACAAGCATCGATAGCGCGGCGATGACCACCGCGCCCGGCGTGATGCTGCCCAGTGCGCTTGCCAGGGCGGAGAATGTGGTTTCGCCGTTGGCCTGGAGGAACGAATACTCGTCGGCGTTGTTCGCGTCGTAACCGAGCGCATGCGGGATCTGCTTCAGGATCAGCAGGATGCCGATCGCCGCCAGCAGGCCCTTGATGACGTTGGACGGTACGTAGTTGGCGATGAACCCGGCGCGGAAAATGCCCATTGCCAGTTGCAGCACGCCGGCGATGACGACCGAGGCGAGCAGGATTTCAAATGCGCCCAGTTTCGTGATGGACGCCAGCACGACGGCGGCAAGACCTGCGGCCGGGCCGCTGACGCTGGTATGCGACCCGCTGATCAGGCCGACGATAATGCCTCCGATGATGCCCGAGATAATACCGGAGAATAAAGGCGCACCGGAGGCCAGGGCAATGCCGAGGCATAACGGCAGGGCGACGAGAAATACGACGATCCCTGCGGGGATATCTTGCTTGAGGTGATGGATATTCATGTCGATACGCGTTCGAATCGATTATCAGTCGTACGCGCCAGCCCCTCATCCCACGAATCTGTAATTAGATACGCCGATTAACGAATAATCGTGGGCGGCAGCTCTCCCGACTGACGGAGTCACTGCACCGGCAATGAATAGCGAAGCAGCCGCATTTCCCTGTCAATAATCGGGAAATGTCAACGATGCTCCATCTGTCGAAACAATATAGCACGCGTTTTTTGCGATGCGCAATCGGCTATTTTCGGGAATCCGTATAACTACGTATTTCCGCAAAGTTATATTTTTTTGTCAGGATATTTTCATTATTAACTTTGAAATATCGATGCGAGGATATATGCGGCCTGCCGAGGATAATGCGAATGCCAAATAACCGTCATTTCCGCAGGATATATCTTTATTTTAGGTTGAATAAAGATGTTTCGCAGTCGCCGTCGACCCGCCAGGACTGGGCGGGCATGGCCTCGGTAGCGGCCAGGTCAGGCCGCTTGCCGGATTTTTTGCAATCGAGGGTTGCGTGCCGCCGCTCTGGTGTTATAGTTCACTACAACACCAGTCCACGCAACAGCAGCCCAAGACAACGGAGGAACCATGTATGTGGAATGACAACGCGCCGATCTACCGCCAGCTGAAGGAGCGGGTGATCGGCATGATGCTCGACGGGCTGCTCAAGCCCGGCGATGCCCTGCCCTCGGTACGGCAGGTGGCGGCCGACTATCAACTGAACCCGATCACCGTGTCGCGGGCGTACCAGGAGCTGGTCGATGAAACCTTGGTGGAAAAACGAAGGGGGTTGGGTATGTATGTAACCGAAGGGGCGGTGCAGAAGCTTCTGGCATCCGAACGCGAGCGCTTCCTGCGCGAAGAATGGCCGGCGATGATGGAACGGATTCGCCGTCTCGGCCTGGACGTGGCCCAGTTGCTGAGCGTGGAGCAGCAAGGCAGGCCGGGGAGCGCCTCATGAGTGCCGTCATCGCTGCCCGCAACCTGGTCAAGCGCTACGGCAAGCGCACGGCACTCGATGGCGTCAGCTTCGACGTGCAGCCGGGCCGCATCGTCGGCCTGATCGGCCCGAACGGTTCCGGCAAGACCACCACGCTGAAGGCGGCCCTGGGCCTGTGCCAGTTCGACGGCGAGCTGTCCGTGCTGGGACTGGATCCGCGCACGCACCGTGACGAGCTGATGAACGACGTCTGCTTCATCGCCGACGTGGCGATCCTGCCCCGCTGGCTGAAGGTGAAGGACGCGATCGATTTCGTGGCCGGCGTGCACCCGCGCTTCGACCGCGCCAAGGCCGAGCGCTACATCGCCGGCACGAAGCTGGCACCCGACATGCGCGTAAAAGCCATGTCGAAAGGCATGATCGTGCAGCTGCACCTGGCCCTGGTGATGGCGATCGACGCGAAGCTGCTGGTGCTCGACGAGCCCACGCTGGGCCTGGACATCCTGTACCGCAAGGACTTCTACCAGAACCTGCTGGAAGATTATTTCGACGAGCACAAGACGATCGTCATCACCACCCACCAGATCGAGGAAGTGGAACACATCCTGTCGGACGTGCTGTTCATCCGCGATGGCCGGATCGCGCTGGCCGCCTCGATGGAAGAGATCGGCGAGCGCTACACGGAAGTGATGGTGCACCCGCAACACACCGCCGCGGCCGCGGCGCTGCAGCCGCTGACGCAGCGCACCGTGTTCGGCCGGAGCGTGATGCTGTTCGATGGCGTGCCGAAGCAGCAGCTCGAACACCTTGGCGAACTGCGCACGCCCAGCGTGGCGGACCTGTTCGTCGCCAGCATGAAAGGGAACCAGGAATGAACACGATGCCGAACACAATGCCCGATGCGATCCCGGATGCCGCGCCACAGCACTTTCCCGCTACCCTGCGCCGGACAATGCCCTGGCTGATCCGCCGCGAGTTCTGGGAACACCAGGGCATGCTGGTGTGGGTGCCGCTGGTCCTGTCGGTCCTGATGATCGTGATCGTGCTGGTCGTGGCCATCAGCGGCCACAACGCCACCATCGAGGTCGATGGCGTGACGACGTCCGTCGCGGGTGCCACCATCGAGCTGGGCGAACGCCAGCAGCAGCGGCTGGCCGAAGGCATCGCCGCCGCCGCCCCCATCAGCGCCATGCCGATCTACCTGTCGCTGGCGTTCATGGTGTTCTTCTATTGCCTGGGCGCGCTGTTCGACGAGCGGCGCGACCGCAGCATCCTGTTCTGGAAATCGCTGCCGGTATCGGATGCGGCCACCGTGCTGTCGAAGGCGGCGCTGGCACTGATCGGCATTCCATTGCTGATCATCGTGGTGGAACTGGTCACGTCGCTGATCCTTGTCGCGATCGGCATGACCGCCCTCGCGCTGAAGGGCATCAACGTGTTCCCGCTGGTGCTGTCGCACCCGCAGTTCTGGCTCGGCCCCCTGAAGGTGTTTTCGCTGCTGCCGGTGTATGCGCTGTGGGCGCTGCCGACCGTTGGCTGGCTGCTGCTGGTTTCCGCCTGGGCGCGCTCGAAGGTGTTCCTGTGGGCTGTCGGCGCGCCCATTGCGGCGATGATCCTTGTCGTCTGGATGGAGAAAGGCCTGCGGGTGGCGGTCGACACCCAGTGGCTGATCGAGAAATTCATTTCCCGGCTGCTGATCGGCGTAATGCCGGGTACCTGGCTGATGGCAAGCGGCGCCGCCGAGCATGCACGCGACATGGACGTGGTGGCGAACCGCCAGGGCCCCGTTGCCGCCTTCGACATGATCTACCAGTCGTCCTGGGCCGCCGTGGCCACGCCGGAGATGATCGGTGGCGCGCTGGCAGGCGCCGCGATGATCGCCGGCGCGATCTGGCTGCGCCGCCGCCGCGAGGAGGGCTGACGGCAACATTGGCGATGACCGCAAGGTTGTTGCCATCTGCTCAGCTGTAAGCCGTGTCTTACAGCGCTACCAGCCCCGCACCGATGCCGTGCGGGGCTGCGGGTTGGGATAATGGCAACCATTCCGCCAGCGCCAGACCTCCCGGTCTCGCGTTGGCTGTTGCTTTAAAGGATGGTTCACCATGAAAATAATAGACCAGCGCTATCTCGACGGCGCCAACCGCTACTGCACCGAGCCTTGCCTGCTGAGCATTCTCGATCTCGGCCACCCTGCCCCGTATTCGGCCAGCGACATGCAACAACTGCGTGCGCGCCTGAAGATGGCGCTGCCGGGCCTGCGCCAGGGGCGCAGCCTGATCGGCGTGGTTGGCGACGACGTGGACGCGCCCGGGCGCGGGCTGCAACTGGCGCGCCTGATCCAGAGCGTGGCGATCGAACTGCACCGCCTGACCGGCGACGAGGTGATGATGGGTTTTGTCGGCCGTGTGCCGAAGATGCCGGGGCGCTACCGGCTGATCCTGCCGTTCCGCTGCGGCACCGTGGCCAATGCGGCGCTGAAGCTGGCGACCGGGCTGGTCGGCGCGCTGCTCGCCGGCCGCGACTATCCGCTGGCCGAGGGGCTGGCCGAACTGCGCGGCATCGCCGCCGCCGGGGCACCGTCGCAGCCGTCGATCCGCATCGCGGCCTGAACTGCTGCCTGCACCGCACAAGCCTCCGTCGCCCGGCGACATCATGGCGGAATGTTGCTCGAAAAATGGGGTACGTCCGCTTCGGCGGACCGCCTATTTTCCGAGCAACAAAAACGCTACTCGAATTGCCGCTTGAATTGCTCGAACTGCTCGGCCAGCGCCGAGTAGTCGGCGCGCAGCTGCTGGACTTCCAGCTCCAGCTGCGCCACCCGATCGGCGCGCGATGCGCCGCCGGGCGCCACCGCCGCCGTCCCGTAGCCCGCCTCTTCCCTTGCCAGCTGGATTTCTCCACCCAGCAATTGCCCATAGCGAGGCTCCTTGGTGCCCGGCGCCAGCGCCAGCTTGGCCACAACCGGCGGGTACTTGTCGATCAGGAATTGCAGTGCCTGCTCGACATCGGCCACCGTCTTGAATTCATGCAGCCGGCCGGTGCGCGTGCGGATCTCGCCGGCCGTCTGGTGTCCGCGCAGCATCAGCACGGTCAGCACCGCCAGCTTGTCCTGCTCGAGCGACCACTTGATACGCATGCGGTGCTCGTATTTCGTGACGCGGGCGCCGGCCGCGGCCACCGCGTTGACGAGGCGGCGCTCGGTCAGCCGGGCCAGCACGTCGGCCACCGTGTCTTCCGAGATCTGCATCACGGGATCGCGGCTGGTCGTCTGGTTGCAGCCGTTGGTCAGCGCGTTCAGCGACATAGGATAGTTATCCGGTGTCAGCGCCTCCTTTTCGGCCAGCACGGCCAGCACGCGGATCTCGAACGGATCCAGCGTATCGGACGGGGCTTTTACTGCGGAGCTATCCGCTGCCGGGGCATTTCCTGCATCTGTCATTTCTGTTCCTCAATCGACCAGCTTGTTCAGTTGGGCGGGGTCGGACTTGCCGACGGCCTCGATGTCCCCGCATTGCAAACCACTCTCCTTCAGCAGCGCGACGATGCGCTCGATCTGGCGCTCCTGCGCGGCCGCATGGTTGATCAGGCCATGCAGCGCTTTCGACATCGGATCGTCGCCGTTCGGCGTGACGCCGTAGGCGGCGAACAGGTGCTGCGCAGGGTGTCGGGTTCCCTGTTCATGCTTCTGCACGATATTGGCGGGATTGCCGACTGCCGTCGCACCCGGTGGTACCGGCTTCAGCAGCACGGCATTCGAGCCCACCTTCGCGTACTCGCCCACCGTGAAGCCGCCCAGCACCTGGGCGCCGGCACCGACGATCACGCCGCGTTCCAGCGTGGGATGGCGCTTCTTGCCCGGCGTGAGCGACGTGCCACCCAGCGTGACGCCCTGGTAGATCGTGCAGTCGTCGCCGATTTCCGCCGTCTCGCCGACCACCACGCCGAAGCCGTGGTCGATGAAGACACGCCGGCCGATCCGCGCGCCGGGATGGATTTCGATACCCGTGACGATGCGCGCCAGCGCGCTGATGAAGCGGCCGGGCCATTTCAGGCCGTGGGTCCAGCACCAGTGCGCCAGGCGGTGCGCGATGATGGCATGCAGGCCGGGATAGCACGTCAGCACCTCCCAGGCGTTGCGGGCCGCGGGATCGCGTTCGATGATGCTGCGGATGTCTTGGCGCAGGTGGCGGAACATGGGGGAAACAGGTAGGACGGTCGAACCACGATGGTAGCGCATCGGCAAGCGGCTTGCAGTCCGCTCGCCGGGAGGCCGAACTCCCGCGCAGCTGCCAGCCGGGCTGCTGCCGGCTGGCGGGCGGCCGGTCAGCCTTCCCTGGCGATACGCTGCCGCCGTGCCTCGTACAGGCACACACCGGAAGCGACCGACACGTTCAGGCTCTCGACGGAACCGAACATCGGAATACTCACCAGCACGTCGCAGGTCTCGCGCGTCAGGCGGCGCATGCCCTCGCCTTCCGAGCCCATCACCAGCGCGGTCGGGCCGGTGAAGTCGGCTTCATACAGGCCCTTCTCGCCGTCGTCGGAGGTACCGATCAGCCAGATGTCGCGTTCCTTGAGTTCGCGCATCGTGCGCGCCAGGTTCGTGACCGTGATGTAAGGCACCGTCTCGGCGGCCCCGCTGGCCACCTTGGCGGCGGTGGCGTTCAGGCCCACCGCGCGGTCCTTCGGCACGATCACCGCATGCGCGCCGACACCGTCGGCAACACGCAGGCAGGCGCCCAGGTTGTGCGGGTCGGTGATGCCATCGAGCACCAGCAGCAGCGGCGGGCCATCGATCGCGTCGAGCAGCTCGTCGAGGTTGCGGGCCAGCGCCAGCTGCGAGGCAAAGGCGATCACGCCCTGGTGGCGGCGGGTGCCGACGATCTTGTCGAGGCGGGCGGAATCGACCGGCATCACGCGCACGCCGGCCGCCTTGGCGTTGGCGATCAGGTCTTTCATGCGGCGGTCGTCGCGGCCGGCATCGACGAAGATTTCTTCGACCGACGAGGCTTCGTGGCGCAGGCGCGAGGTGACGGCATGGAAGCCGAAAATCATTTTGTTCTTGGACATGGTACGTAGTTCTGGTGTGGCGAACGGATTCGCCGGGGATGCGCCGCGGCGGTTGCCGCGGCGCGGGGATTTCAAGGTGCCGCCGGATCATTGATCGCGGCGGCCCTGTGCTTTCTTATCGCTTCTTCCGGGTCTTGCCGCCGGACTTGGCGGCCGCTTTTGCCGCCGACCCCGCTGCGGTCTGGGTCTTGCCGCGCTTGGCCGGCGCGGCGCCCCGGCCCTTGGGGGCCGGGTCGAACTGCGGCAGCAGTGTGATCGACGGTGCCGGAGCGGCGGCATCCGCCGTTTCATCCGCGGCACCGCCACGGCGCCTGCCCGCGCCCTTGCGTGGCGCGCTGTCTTCGCCGTTGCGCGCAGTACTGCCCTGCTCCGCGGCCGGCTCGGCCCTGCCGGCACCCTTGCCCGCTGCGCCATTGCGGCCACCCGCGCCGCGCTGGTTGCCGCGGCGCGGCTTGACATCTTCCTCGCCGAAGCCGTCGTCGTGGAACGCGGCGCCCTTGCGCCCGCCGCGCGGCGGTGCCGGCGGCATGCCTTCGGTTTCGCTCGGTGCCAGGCGCAGGTCGATCTTGCGCGATTCCAGGTCCACGCGCACCACCTGCACCATCACGCGGTCGGTCAGCTGGTAGCGCTTGCCGGTGCGTTCGCCGCGCAGTTCGTGGCGTGCATCGTCGTACTGGAAGTAATCGGCGCCCAGGTCGGTCACGTGCACCAGGCCTTCGACGAACAGCTGGTCGAGCTGCACGAAGATGCCGAACGTGGTCACGCCGGTGATGAGGCCGCTGAATTCCTCGCCCAGCTTGTCCTGCATGAAGTAGCACTTCAGCCAGGCCTCGACATCGCGCGACGCCTCGTCGGCGCGGCGTTCGTTGGCCGAGCAGTGCACGCCCAGCGCATCCCACACGGTGAGGTCGCGCGCCGCCTTCGGTTCCTTGCCGGCGGCCTTGTCCTTCACCTGCTGGCGGCGCGTGGCGTTCGATACCGTGGTATTGAGCACGCTGGTGTCGCCGATCTTCGGCTCGTACTTCTTGCCTTGCAGGATGGCCTTGATGGCACGGTGCGTCAGCAAGTCCGGGTAGCGGCGGATCGGGCTGGTGAAGTGCGCGTACGCCTCATAGGCCAGGCCGAAGTGGCCGATGTTTTCCGGACTGTAGACGGCCTGCTGCATCGAGCGCAGCAGCATGGTCTGCAGCAGGTTCGCATCGGGGCGCTCCTTGATCTTCCTCATCAGCTCGGCGTAGTCGCCGGCCACCGGCGTATCGCCGCCGCCCAGCGACAGGCCGACCTGCTTCAGGAACTCGCGCACCTGGGTCAGCTTTTCCTTGGTCGGGGCGGCGTGGATCCGGTACGTGCCGGGGTGCTTGTGACGCAGCAGCAGGTCGGCCGCGCACACGTTGGCGGCCAGCATGCATTCTTCGATCAGCTTGTGCGCATCGTTGCGGGTGCGCGGGATGATCTTCTCGATCTTGCCGGCCGGGTTGCAGACGATATAGGTTTCGGTGGTCTCGAAATCGATCGCGCCACGCTCCAGGCGCGCCTTCAGCAGCGCATGGTAGACGGCATACAGGTTCTGCAGGTGCGGCACCAGGTGCGCGCGCCTGGCCGCTTCGGGGCCCTTCGTGTTCGACAGGATCGCCGCCACTTCGGTGTACGTGAAGCGCGCCGCCGAGTGGATCACGGCCGGGTAGAACTGGTAGGCCTTGATCTCGCCCTGGGCGGTGACGACCGCGTCGCAGACCAGCGTCAGGCGGTCGACGGCCGGGTTCAGCGAGCACAGGCCGTTCGACAGTTTTTCCGGCAGCATCGGGATCACCCGGCGCGGGAAGTACACCGACGTGCTGCGCTCGATCGCATCGGTATCGAGCGCATCGTTCGGCTTCACGTAATGGGAAACGTCGGCGATGGCCACGATCAGGCGGAAGGCGTTGGCGCGCCCCACTTTCACCGGCTCGCAGTACACGGCGTCGTCGAAATCGCGCGCATCCTCGCCATCGATCGTCACCAGCGGCACGTCGCGCAGGTCGACGCGGTCGCCCCAGTCCTTTTCATGCACCACGTCGGGCAGCTTGGCGGCCTGCTTCAGGGCCGCATCGGAAAACACGTGCGGCACGCCGAACTTGCGCACGGCGATCTCGATTTCCATGCCGGGGTCGTCCATGTCGCCCAGCACCTCGACGATGCGACCGACCGGCTGCTTGAAGCGGCCCGGCTGCTCGGTCAGCTCGACGCTGACGATCTGGCCGCTCTTGGCATTGCCAGGCGAGCCGGCCAGCAGGATATCCTGGCCGATACGCTTGTCTTCCGGCGCCACGATCCACACGCCGTTATCCTTCAGCAGTCGCCCGATGATGTGCGTGTTGCCACGCTCGACCACTTCGACGATCGTGCCTTCCGGGCGGCCACGGCGGTCGAAACCGGTGACTTTCGCCAGCACCTTGTCGCCATGCAGCACCTTCTGCATTTCGCGTTCGGTCAGGAACAGGTCGTCGCCCGGCTCATCCGGAATCACGAAACCGAAGCCATCGCGGTGCGCGCTGACGCGGCCCGAAACGAAACCGGAATGGTCGGCCAGTACATAAAAACCGCTGCCATCGGACCGAATCTGGCCGTCACGCTCCATCGCGTTCAGGCGGCGCGTCAGCACATCCTGGGATTCGGATTTCACCCCGAGCGACATGGACAGCGTGCGCAGGTCGAGCGGCGCGTTGGCGCTGCGGAAAATGCCGAGGATTTCCTCGCGGCTGGGAATGGTATGGATCGTCTGGTTCAAAACTGTTCTTTAATCTTATTAGGGTATTGGAATGATCTAGGAAAGGTGGCAGCGTAGTGTACCGGAGGCTGGCCGGTTTGCCTAACATGCGCCAATCGGAACGTGCGCCCGGGAGACTTTCCAGGGGGCTTTGACAATCGAAAAGATTGCTCTATAATTCTGGCTCTTGCAGCGATGCAGATCGCAGCAAGGCGTTGTAAAGGGTTGATGTGCAGTGTGGAATGCAAGTTCATCTGGCGCAAAACTCTCCAAGGCGATATCATAACAGTAGTTGGGAACGCAGTTGCAACACGGTTGGAACACGATTGCAAACGCAGCTGCAAACGCATTCGCGGACAGCATTGCATTTTTGATGCAGTTCTGCATGAATGAGCCCTTCGCTGTAATGCAGTGCCCACGTGGCGGAATTGGTAGACGCGCATGGTTCAGGTCCATGTGCCGCAAGGTGTGGGGGTTCGAGTCCCTCCGTGGGCACCACTCTACCGGATACGATGAAAAGCCGTGAATCGCGAGATTCGCGGCTTTTTCCATTGCGCGCCGTCATTCGCACTCCCCCATCGATTCACACTCCCTCATCGCGCTTACCTTCGTTATCGATGCTTTCTTTGCGCGCCGGGAGAGCCCGCTTATCGTTGCCGCTTGTGCCTGCTGCTTGTGCCTGCTTTATCTCACTGATGCGTTCCACCCTCGCGCCATTTCCGCGTCCGTCCTGCTTTGCCAATGCGCCGATCGCCGGCAGATAACCGGACACTTTCCCCGGCAGTCGGAAATATTTACGCGGAAGCATAAAAATCCTATTGCCGAGTTAGCTTTTGGCCGATATGATGCGTGCCTCGTTGCAGAACATTGCAACGAAGCGCAGTAGCTTGAGACTGTGCCCACGTGGCGGAATTGGTAGACGCGCATGGTTCAGGTCCATGTGCCGCAAGGTGTGGGGGTTCGAGTCCCTCCGTGGGCACCACTCTACCGGATACGATAAAAAGCCGTGAATCGCGAGATTCACGGCTTTTTTCATTGGTATCCCGATCTTCACGCGCAGTACCCTGCCGCGACTGGCACCTTTATAAAATAAATAACTTTTTATTGCTGAGTTCGCCTGGCGTCGATATGATGTTTTTAGTACTGCCGAGCATTGCGGTACATTGCAACGAGGGAGCCGCGGATCGCCAGGTCGCGGCTCTTTTCTTATCGCGTCGGCCTTTTTTACGATCCGGCGTGGCCGCACCGGCTGCGGCAGATTTTCCCGCCTGGCACCCAGGTTTTGCATGCTTTTTGCGTAGATAGTTTTATCCAAAAACACAGGGATCACGTCATGAAAACTCTCGTCTCGATCATTGCGCTGGCCAGCGCCGTGCTTGCCACCGGCTCGGCCGCCGCCGCACCGGCCTTCAACTTCCAGTTCACCGCCGGCACTTCGCTGCAGGCGCAGCAGGGATTCATCGCCGCCGCCTCGCGCTGGTCCAGCCTGCTTACCGACGACGTGACGATCAACCTCACGGTCGGCTTCAACCCGCTGGGCGGCAGCATCCTCGGGCAGGCGCAGTCGGCCACCGAAATGTATTCGTATTCGGCGTTCCGGCAGGGATTGGTCGGCGACATCTCGTCCGGCGCCGATGCCACGGCGACGGCAAGCCTTGCCGCCGGCAACACGTTCGGCATGCTGCTGAACCGCACGTCCAACAGCCCGAACGGTTCGGGCAGCGCCACGCCCTTTCTCGACACCGATGGCGACGACAACAACGCCTACGTGAACATCACCACGGCCGAGGCCAAGGCGATCGGCCTGGCGACGCAGCAGCAGACGCTCAGCGGCTGCATCGGCACCTGTGATGGCTTCATCCAGTTCAACAGCCAGTTTGCGTTCGACTTCAACCCGAACGACGGCGTCAGCGCGAATGCCTACGACTTCGTCGGCGTGGCGGCACACGAGATCGGCCATACGCTGGGCTTCATCAGCGGTGTCGACGTACTGGACTACAACTCCACGCCGCCCCAGGTATTCCCGGACGATGCGTTCACGTACGTCACCGGCCTGGACATGTTCCGCTATTCCGCGCAAAGCGCGGCATCGGGCGTGACCGACTGGACCGCCGACAACCGCGAAAAGTACTTCTCGATCGATGGCGGCGCCACGGAAATCGCCCTGTTCTCTAATGGCGTCGAGCATGGCGACGGGCGCCAGGCCAGCCATTGGAAAGACGACCTCTACATCGGCCTGATGGACCCTACCGGTGGCCGGGGCGAAGCGCTGGCGATTTCGCAGACAGACCTGCTGGCGATGGACGTGATCGGCTGGAACGTGTCGCCGGTCCCCGAACCGTCGACGTACGCGATGCTGGGCGCCGGCCTGCTGCTGCTGGGTGGCCGCGCGCGCAAATCGGCCCGGAAATCGAAAAATATTTCGCAAAAACAAAAATGATGGTTGACGGATCCGGTTGTGCCCTTTAAGATGCGTGCCTTCTGTTGCTGAACACCGCAACGAAGTAAAGAAAACAGGGCCCACGTGGCGGAATTGGTAGACGCGCATGGTTCAGGTCCATGTGCCGCAAGGTGTGGGGGTTCGAGTCCCTCCGTGGGCACCAAGTCCTGTTTTCGATACATGAGAAGTAGCAGCGAGAAGTAACGCTGAGAAGCAACAGTGAGAAGTAACGCTGAGAAGCACCAGTGCCCACGTGGCGGAATTGGTAGACGCGCATGGTTCAGGTCCATGTGCCGCAAGGTGTGGGGGTTCGAGTCCCTCCGTGGGCACCACTCTACCGGATGCCGGGTTTGAAAAAACCCTGAAACGCCGCCGATTCGCGAGAATCGGCGGCGTTTTTCATTGGTCACTATCATCCGCCTACATGGTCTACACTTTGCCCATGTCCAGCATGCCTCCGTCCCCGACGCCAAACAGGATCCTGATCGCCAGCGCCACCGCTTATCCGATGCTGGAGCGTGCGCTGGCGCGCGCCGGTTTCCAGGTGGCCGTCGCCAACCGCGGCGACAGCGCGCTCGCCGCCATGCGTGCCGCGGCGCCAGACGAGCACGTGGCGCTCGTGCTGCTCGATGTCGCCCTGGCTGGCAGCGCCCGGATGGAACTGTGCACACGGCTTGCCGGTACGGTACCGGTACTGGTCATGTCGGCCGCGCCAACGGACGAGGAACAGGAACAGGCGCTGCAGGCCGGCGCCGCAGGCTACCTGCGGCTTCCCGCGGAAACGGACGATTTGGTGGAAAAAATCGCGGTCGAACTGACTGCGCGCCAGGCCTGGCTGCCGGTGGGCGGGCCGCTCGATACCGGCAACCTCGAAGTCAACTACCACGCGCTGCTGGCCGGCTCGCCGGATGCGATCATCCTGTTCGACGCCTCGCTCGGCCTGCCGGTGGACGTCAACCGCAACGCCGAGCGGATGTTCGGGCGCAGCGGCGCGGAACTGATGCACATGCGGCTGGCGGACCTGTGCCCGGCCGCGCAGCCGGACGGCACACCGTCCTCCGATGCGGTCGATGCCCTGGTGGCGCGCGGCCTGTCCGGCGACATCCGCATCTTTCCGCTGACATTCCAGCACAGCAGCGGACGCCAGATCGACGGCGAACTGCGCCTCGTCGTGCTGCAAAAGAACGGCTTGCGCCTGCTGCACATGCGCGTGGCGGACGTGACGGGCCAGCGCATCGCCGAGGCGCTGCGCACGGGACAGAACCGGCTGCTGGAAATGATCGCGCGCGGCGCGCCCCTGCCCGACATCCTGGCCAGCCTGCTGCGCCTGATCGAAGGCCAGGCACCCGGCCTCGTCTGCACCGTGCTGCTGCTGGAGGAAGATGGCGTCACCGTGCGCGGCGGCGCCGCGCCCAGCATGCCGCCGGAATTCCTGCGCGCGTTCGACGGCCTGCAGATCGGCCCGGAAGTCGGCTCCTGCGGCAGCGCGATGTTCCGCCGCGAACCCGTGGTGGTGGCCGACATCCGCCACGATGCGCGCTGGAACGGCTGGCATGCACTGGCCGCGCGGCACGGCTTGCACGCGTGCTGGGCCATGCCGATCATGACCGACCGGCACACGGTGCTGGGGTCGTTCGCGATCTATTACCGCGACGTGCGCCTGCCCCGCGCGGACGACGAGCGGCTGATCGGCGTGGCCGTGCACCTGGCCGGCATCGCCATCGAGCGCACCCGGCGCGAGGCCGAGCTGGCACGGCACCGCAACCACCTGGAAGACCTGGTCGCGGCGCGCACCGCCGAATTGCGCAGCGCCAAGGAACGCGCCGAACTGGCCAGCACCGAACTGGCCGCCGCGCTGGATGACCTGCGCAAGACCCAGGAGGAACTGGTGCGGCGCGACAAGCTTGCCGCGCTGGGCGCCCTCGTGGCAGGCGTTGCCCATGAATTGAATACGCCGATCGGCAATTCGCTGACGATCGCCGGCGCGATGAGCGAACGGCTGGGCAGCCTGCGCGCCGGCCTCGCTAGCGGGCTGCGCCGCTCCGACCTGGAGCAGTACCTGGCCGAGGCCGGCGAGGCCGATGAGGTGGTGGTGCGCAACCTGCGAAGGGCCGCCGCGCTGATCACCAGCTTCCGCCAGGTGGCCGTCGACACGGCCAGCTCGCAGCGCCGCCAGTTCCGGCTGGACGAGTTCATCGCCGAGCTGGTGCTGCCGCTGATGGCCGCCACCGTGGCGCCCCGTCCGCGCGTGGTGCAGGAAATCGCCGCGGGGCTGGCGATGGACAGTTATCCGGGGCCTCTCGGCCAGGCCGTCTCGGCGCTGTTCGAAAACGCCGTAATCCACGGACTGGACGGGCGCGGCGACGGCATCGTCACGCTGTCCGCGCATGCACTCGAAGACGGCATGATTGCGTTGTCGGTGGCCGACAACGGTGCCGGCATCGCCGAGGGCAACCTTTCGCGGGTCTACGATCCGTTCTTCACCACCCGGCCCGGGGCCGGCGGTTCCGGCCTGGGCCTGCATGTCACGCACAATATCGTCACCGGCGTGCTGGGCGGGCGGATCGCCGTGCGCAGCACGCCGGGCGCCGGCACCACGTTCACGATGACGCTGCCCGCCATCGCCCCTGGCTGAATCCGCCGTTCGCCGAACCCTGGCCTTGCCGAACCCCGCCGGACCTGTACCACGCCGAACCTGTACAGCGCCGGAGCTACCCTGGAACCTGCTCCCGATGAATTCGCTCCCCACCCTCCTGAAACGATCCCTGGCCACTGGCGCTGTGCTGCTTGCCACGGCGGCCGCCGCCGCGCCCGCGCCCTGGTGGCTGTGGGAAAGCGTGACCGGCAACGGTGCCAAGGTCTGTTCGCAAACGCCGCTCGGACCCGGCTGGCGAAAGTTGCTTGGCCCCTACAAGGATTCTCGTTGCGAGAAGTTGATTCGTGTTCAATAATGGGCCCACAAAGCATTTTCACACCGACGGAGGAGACATGTTTCAGAATCCCGAGCAGTTCGCCCAAGCGACGAAAACCCTGTTCGAGTTCCAGCTCGAAACCTTCAACACGCTGACCAGCAAGGCGGTGCAAGGCCTCGAGCAGGTACTGCAGCTCAATATCGATACCGCCCGCAGTGGCGTCGAGAAGAACCTGGCGGCAGGCCGCGAGATGAGCCAGGCCCCGGATCCCAAGGCGGCCATGGCGGCGGCCAGCGCCCGGATGCAGAACCTCACCAATGTCGCCGAATACAACCACCAGCTGGGCCAGATCCTGGCCGAGATCCATGGCGAATTCACCAGCGCCGCGGAAGCCCACCTGGCCGAAGCGCGCAGCAACCTGACGGCCCTGATCTACGACGTGACGAAAAACGTGCGGCCCGGCTCCGAGAACGCGGTGCAGATCGTCAAGACGGCGATCGACAACGCCTTTGCCGGCTACGAGCAGGTCACCAAGGCCACGCGCCAGGCCGTGACGACGTTCGAAGAACAGTTGGCGAAGGCCGCGGCGATCGCCGAACAGCAGCGCGAGAGCCAGACCAAGCACTGACGCCATATTGCCTGCATAGAATAAAACGCTGTGCAAGCGGCGGGAGAAGCGATAGACTGTATATAAATACAGTTCATTGCCTCTCCCGCTTTTTTTCTGCCAGCGCTTTTTGACACCACTTTCGACACCGCTTTCGACACCGCTTTTGCCAGCATTATTGCGCTAGCCCTTTCCGTTTTCGCTCCCGCCATCCCTTCCCGCCCTCCCGCTGTTCGCATGAAACCCGTCCTGGAAAACCTTTTTTATTACCTGGATAATTTCCACCGCGTACTGGAATGGATCGGCGAACGCTATGCCGACCTGCTCGACAGCGAAGAACGCGGTTTCATCGATCGCTTCCCCGCACTGCCCCGGGCTTCCCGGGCACTGTTCGTGCGAATGGTGATGCGCAAGGGGCAACTGTTCCGCGCCTCCAAGCTCGTCTATGAAGAGATCGGCTGCGCCCGTGCCGCTGCCGGGCCGCTGGCCGAGGCGGGCTGGATCGTCGTCGATCCCGCCGTGTCGCTCGACGAACTGTTCGACCTGCTGCAAAAACCGGAACTGTGCCAGGCGTTCGGCCTGGCCGGCGCGCTACGCGCGGCGCGCAAGGAAGCGCAACTGGAGGCGCTGCGTGCCGACCATGGCGGCGAACGGGCGTTTTCCGCGTGGTGGCAGGACATCGCCGCGCGCGACGAAGCCTATCGCATCGTCGCGAAACCGCTGTGCGACCGGCTGCGGCTGATCTTCTTCGGCAACTATCACCAGGACTGGACGGAGTTCGTGCTGTCCGACCTCGGCGTGTTCCGCTTCGAACAGGTGGAGATCTCGGAAGCGGCGCGGGGTTTTCGGACGCGCCGCGACATCGACGATTACCTGCAGCTGCATGCGTGCCGCGAACGCTTCGGCAACGGCGAAGCGCCGCTCGACGTGCTGCGCGACGTGCCGCCACCCGGCACCGGCAACGAATGGCTGGCCAGCCGCCGCCACAAGCTGCTGTTCCAGATGGGCCAGCACCTGGAAAAACTGCGCGAGTGGGCCGGCGCATGCGCCGTCTACGACGATTGCGCGTATCCGGGCGCGCGCGCCAGGGCCATTCGCGTGCTGGAAAAGGATGAACAGTTCGGCGCCGCCTGGGAGCGGCTGCGGGTGGCGATGGCGGCGCCGGAAAGCGACGCCGAACGCCAGCACCTGCTGCGCATGGCGCCGCGGCTGGCGCGCCGCCTCGGCCACCCGCGCAGCGCGGCCGGCAAGCCGGTGCCGCCGGCGCGCCTCGATCTCGCGCTGCCCCGGCCGGACGGCCAGTGGTGGGTCGAAGGCGTGGTGCGCGACCACCTGAACCGCGACGAGGCGCCGGTGTTCTATGTCGAGAATGCGCTGATCAATTCTCTGTTCGGCCTGTTGTGCTGGGATGCGGTGTTTGCCGCCATCCCCGGCGCGTTCTTCCACCCGTTCCACCACGGCCCGGCGGACCTGCACAGCGCCGATTTCCACCGGCGCCGCGCCGCCCAGTTCGACGCCTGCCTGGCGCAGCTGGACGACGGCAGCTACCACGCCACGATCCGCCGCAACCTGGACGCCAAGCGGGGCATCTCGTCGCCGTTCGTGTTCTGGGGCGCGCTCGATGAAACGCTGCTCGACCTGGCGCTGCACTGCATTCCGCCGGCGCACCTGAAGCAGGCGTTCCTGCGCATCCTGCAGGACATCAAGGCCAACCGCACGGGCTTCCCCGACCTGATCCAGTTCTGGCCGGCCGAGCGCCGCTACAACATGATCGAAGTGAAGGGGCCCGGCGACCGCCTGCAGGACAACCAGCTGCGCTGGATCGACTACTGCGCGCAGCACCGCATGCCGGTCACAGTCTGCTACCTGCAGTGGGCGCCCCAATGACGCAAGCCTCGCCGCGGCCGATGGAAGCGCACGAGATGGCGACAAAGTACACGGTGGCTGTGCGGGCGCTGTGCGAATTCACCGCCAAGGCCGGCGACCTGGACCTGCGCTTCACGCCCTCGCCCACCGCGCAGGAAGGCATTGCCGGCCACGGCGTGGTCACCTCCCGGCGCGACGACGATTACGAGCGCGAGATCGCGCTGTCCGGCGAATTCGGTCCGCTGCACGTGCGCGGCCGCGCCGACGGCTACGACCCGAAGCGCAACCAGCTCGAGGAAATCAAGACTTTCAGGGGCGAGCTGGAGCGCATGCCCGGCAACCATCGGGCGCTGCACTGGGCGCAGGTCAAGGTGTACGGACACCTGCTGTGCGCGGCGCGCGCGCTGCCGTCGCTGCGGCTGGCGCTGGTCTACTACGATATCGGCTCGCAGAAGGAAACCCACCTCGTCGAGGAGCACAGCGCCGCGGCGCTGCAGGCGTATTTCGAGGCGCAGTGCGGCCTGTTCCTGGCCTGGGCCGAAGCCGAACTGGCGCACCGCGCCGCGCGCGACGAGCAACTGCAGGCGCTGCGCTTTCCGCATGCCGATTTCCGGCCCGGCCAGCGCGAACTGGCCGAAGCGATGTACAAGGCCAGCGCCCGTTCGTGCGCGCTGCTGGCGCAGGCGCCGACCGGCATCGGCAAGAGCGTGGGCAGCCTGTTCCCGCTGCTGAAGGCGGCCGCGGCGCATGGCCACGACAAGATCTTCTTCCTGGCTGCGAAAACGTCCGGCCGGCGCATGGCACTCGATGCCGTGGAAAACATCCGGGCCAGCGCCCCGCTGCTGCCGCTGCGCACGCTGGAACTGGCGGCCCGCAGCACGGCCTGCGAACATCCGGACAAGGCCTGCCATGGCGAATCCTGCCCGCTGGCGAAAGGGTTTTATGACCGCTTGCCGGCGGCCCGCGCCGCGGCGGTGCGGCAGCCGATGCTCGATCGCGCCGGCGTGCGCGAGGTGGCGCTGGCGCATGGTGTGTGCCCGTACTACCTGCAAAGCGAACTGGTACGCTGGGCCGACGTGGTCGTCGGCGACTACAACTATTATTTCGACGTGACGGCGATGCTGCATTCGCTGACCGTGATGAACGACTGGCGCATCGCGGTATTGGCCGACGAGGCGCACAACATGGTGTCGCGCGCCCGCAAGATGTATTCGGCGGAGCTGGAACACGCCGGCCTGCGGCTGCTGCGCAAGACCGCCCCGGCGGCCTTGAAGAAGGCGCTGGACCGCGTGCACCGGCAATGGTCGGCGCTCGAAAAAGAGCAGCAGGACGACTACCATGCCTACGACGCGCTGCCGGAAAAACTCGTCAACGCATTGCAGACCGCCGCCACCGACATCGGCGACTACATGGCGGAAAATCCTGCCTGGTTCGATGCCGACATCCTCGACTTTTATTTCTCCGTGCTGCATTTCACGCGCCTGGCCGAGAGCTTCGGCGATCACTCTGTCTTCGATGTCACGATCGCGAACCGGGGCGCCGGCGGCGGCACGCGTGCCGATTCCGTGCTATGCCTGCGCAACATCGTGCCGGCGCCGTTCCTGCAACCGCGCTTCGCCGCGGCGCGCACGACGGCGCTGTTCTCGGCCACGCTCAGCCCCTGGAACTATTACAGCGACACGCTGGGCATGCCGGCCGGCACCGCGTGGGTCGACGTGGCCTCGCCGTTCCAGGCCGCGCAGCTGACGGTGCACATCGCCGGCCACATCTCGACCCGCTACCAGCACCGCGACCGCTCGCTGGCACCGATCGCCGCGCTGATGGGCGAGCAGTACCAGCGCCAGCCCGGCAACTACCTGGCCTTCTTCAGCAGCTTCGACTACCTGGACAAGGCCGCAGCGCTGTTCGAGCGCGAGCACCCGCACGTGACCGTATGGCGCCAGCCGCGGCGGATGGGCGAAGCCGAGCGCGACGCCTTCCTGGCACGCTTCACCGAAACCGGCCAGGGCATCGGCTTTGCCGTGCTGGGTGGTGCCTTCGGCGAGGGCATCGACCTGCCCGGCGCGCGGCTGATCGGAGCCTTCATCGCCACGCTGGGACTACCGCAGCTGAATCCCGTCAACGAGCGGATCCGCGAACGGATGCAGGCGATCTTCGGCGCCGGCTACGATTACACCTACCTGTACCCGGGCCTGCAGAAGGTGGTGCAGGCCGCCGGCCGCGTGATCCGCACCACCAGCGACACCGGCACCGTGCACCTGATCGACGACCGCTTCGCCCGGCCCGACATCCGCGCCCTGCTGCCGGCGTGGTGGCATGTGCCGGGATGATTGCGGTGCGGCTTACTGCATGACCGCGCGGATTTTCTGGTAGCCGCTACGGCTGATGGGCAGCTTCGTGCCGTCGGCCAAAATGGCGGCGTGGCTGTCCCTGCCGGCCGGTTCGATGCGCGCCACGTGTTCCACGTTGACGAGACAGGAGCGGTGGATGCGCAGGAAGCGGCCGGCGTCGAGCTGGGCTTCCAGTTCGCCCAGCGTGCCGTTCTTCAGGTAAGCCTTGCCGTCGGCGTGGATCTGCACATAGTCGTCCTGCGCTTCGATCCAGGCGATCTTGTCGGCGGCGACGACGTGCACCCTGGCGCCATCGCGGATCAGCACGCGACCGAGCGGCCTGTCGCGGGTGGCGGACGCCTCGCGCACGGCGGCTTGCTGACGCGGCAGCGCACTGGCCAGGCTGGCGCGGGCGTGGGCCAGCGCGCCGTCGAAGCGTTCCTGGCTGAACGGCTTGAGCAGGTAGTCGAGCGCATGGATCTCGAAGGCGCGGATCGCGTACTGGTCGAACGCGGTGGCGAAGATGATGCGCGTCTTGTTGCCGACCAGTTCGGCCACCTCGAAGCCGTCGAGTTTCGGCATCTGGATATCGAGCAGCACCAGGTCCGGCGCCAGTTCGGTGACCGCCTTCACGGCCTCGAAGCCATTCGCGCATTCGGCCACGATCTCGATATCCGGATGCGTGGCCAGGTATTCCCGCGCCATGCCGCGCGCCAGGGGTTCGTCGTCGACCAGGATCAGCCTCATCGTATTCTCGCGTCATGTTCCGGCATCGCTGCCGGTCGTTTCGGAAGTCTGCGCCGGCAGACTGATTTGCACACTGAAGGTGTCACCTTCGCGCTTCCATTCGAGCGCCGACCCGTTCGGATAGGCACAGGCCAGCCGCCGTCGCACATTGGCCAGGCCGATACCCCCGCCGCGGCCTTGCGCCACCTCCGGGTCGATCGCATTGCTGACCGTGATCGACAGCCGCGTGCCGTCGCGCCAGGCCGCCACCAGCACCAGGCCGCCTTCGGTCAGCTGGCCGATGCCGTGCTTGATCGCGTTCTCCACCAGCGGCTGGATGATCATCGGCGGCACCAGGCAATCGAGCGCGCCCTTCTCCAGCGCTTCCTCGGTCACCAGCCGGTCGCCGAAGCGCACCTTCTCGATGGCGAGGAAGTCGCGCACCAGCTCCATTTCCTGCGCCAGCGTGATGCGCTGCTGGCCGGCCAGGCCCTGGCTGCGGCGGAAGAAACCGGCCAGCCGCAGCGTCATTTCGCGCGCGCCCTTCGGATCGTGCGAGGTCAGCGCGCTGACCGAATTCAGGCTGTTGAACAGGAAGTGCGGGTCGACCTGCGTGCGCAGCATCCGCAATTCCGCATCCTGCGCCATCAGCTTCGATTCCAGTTCGCGCCGTTCGGCGTTGCGGGCGCGGCCCGATTCGGTCGCCAGGTAGTTGATCGCCGCCAGCAGGCCGTAGAGCAGCGCACCCAGCGCGAACAGGAACGCCGACAGCAGCGGCGTCTGCACGATGCCGGCCCAGCGCACGCCGGCTGCGAGGCACAGCTCGTTCCAGCCACCCAGCACCGCGAGCCACATGAACGCGGCCACCACGGCGGCCGTGCACAGCATCAGCACCACCAGCGCCACGGGGCGCGCGCCCAGCGGATTGGCGCGGCACAGGTAATACGCGGAAAAACCGGCCGCCACGCCGTACACCAGCGTGCCGGGAATGGCGAACAGCAGCGCGTTGACGGGCGGCGCCGGCGCCAGCACGGCGCACACGCCGCCCAGCACCGCGCCGACGATCAGCCACGCCAGCAGGTACAGCAGCGCGCCGCGCCGCGCCCGGGTCAGCCAGCTCACGGCCACCATGCCATCAGTTGCGGATTTCCACGCCGCCCATGATCGCGTAGCCGCGCACGACCAGGCGCTTGGCACCGTCCTTCGGCCGCAGCGTCGATTCCTCGATGCCGCCCAGGATCGGCGCGCCTTCCAGCTGCACGGCCCAGTCGACCGGCACCTGGATCGTGATGCCGCCCATCAGCGCGAAGATGTTCACCACCGCGTCGCCGGCCAGTGAAGCTTCGCGCAGATCGAGTTCGCAGCCGCCCATGATCGCGGTGATTTCGCCGCCGGCGAACTGCTGCGACGTGATGCGGCGCTTGTAGGCACCGAGGATGGCGGTGGCGAAGACGGCATCGTCGCTGCCGCCTTTCAGCGGCGCCGCGAAGCGGGTATCGAGGCGGCGGTGCAGCGCCGAGCGGGCCACCACGAAGATCCCCACGCCGATCATCACCAGCGGTGCCAGCACGTTCCAGCCGACCGCCAGGAGGCCGATCCCCTTCAGCAGCAATACCACGCCGAACAGCAGCAGCGCGCCGCCGATGATGTTGCCGTTGGTGGAGCGTGCTCCCATGATTTTCAGCACGCCGGCCACGATCAGCACGATCGGCCAGAACTGCACGCTCATGTCCAGCTCGAGCCAGCCCAGGTTATCGAGCAGGAAAAGCAGGCCCGCCGCGATGACGGCGAGGCCGACCACGATCTGCGCGGCCGGATTGTGCTGGCGTTCCGTGCTCATGCTTCTTCTCCCAGTTTTCGATCGAAATAACGTGTCGCCAGCGGCTGCAACACCATGCCGGCACCGGCCACGATGATAAGCAAAGGCCAGCTGTTACGGAAGGTCAGGCCCCACAGGCCTTCGTAGGTGGCATAGAACCAGGCGCCGAACAGCACCTGCGACAGGCCGTCGACGAAGCGCCGTCCATCGACCGGCGGCAGCATGTTGCCGACGCCGAAGGCGATCAGCACCAGCGGCCAGTAAGTCCACAGGCCGATCACGGCTTCATGGTCGTCGCGATTGACCAGGTAAGCCACGCCGAACGCCACCAGCGTCAGGCCCCAGATCACTTGCCGGCGCAGTTTCAGCCGCGCCCTGTCCATTTCGGTTTGCATGGGTTCCTCCATCGGATCGATGACGGAACGATACGCCACGCCGGCGGCAACGGACACCGCTTTTCGGCGAACGGCGGCTGGCCGCCGGTGAATGACGAAAGAATCGGTGGACGGCGGTGGCGTGCGCGAATGCCGGGGCGGCGCACGATGGTGAAAGCGTGGAAGGTGGCGGGAAGCCGTTTTGCTTGCGGCGTTGATCGACGCGCTGATGACATCAATCTGCCAGGACGAAACGGGTGCTGCGCGGGTTGAACAACCAACGGTAAAAAAACCCACGGCAAGCCGTGGGCATGGGGTGTGGTATCCCGGGAGAGCGGCCGGCTATGCGGCAGGCGCGGCCTGGCCCTTGACCTGGTTGCGGTATTTCGCGCGGGCGATGGCCTGCTTCTCGGCCTCCATTGCCTTGTTGAAGGCGCGCGTACGCTTCTTTTCTTCCTTGCCGCGCATTTGCGCGATGTCCTTGTTGCCGATACGGTGCGTCATGTCTTCTCCTTGTTATCAAATTTCAAGATCTGCCGTCGAACTTCTGTTCGGACATCACGAGGCCCCAACCAAGCTGGCGCCGGATTTCTTCCGGCGTCGGTGGTGGTTCCGCCTCGTTCGTCCTGCGTTCCAGGTATTCACGCACCGCTTCTTTCGACGGGTGGCCGCTCTGCGTCGTCATCATGATGACCTCCTTTAAGTTCGCGTTCGCTGCCCTGTCGCTGTGTCGGGTGCGTCGCTGCCTGGTTTGAAATTCTGGTGCCGGCGCTTGAGGCGACCGGCTTGCCTGCGGACGAGCGGCCTGCTTCGTTATGCTGTTCGTTGCATCGCGCTCTGTTACCCAACTCGGTTACGTAACTTAGTCACGCAACTCCATCTTATTAACGCTCCCTTGGAACGACAGTGCGCCAACGAACAATGATGCTGGCGCTTTCGCGCGTGTACATGTGGGAGCGCGCCTACAGCATTGCATCGATGCAGTGGCGACGTGCCTACAGCTTTTGCTGGAGGAATTCGAGGAAGCAGCCGATGCGGCGGGCCAGCTGCGTGTTGCGGTAATAGACAGCGTGAATCTGCTGGCGGTAGCCGGTGTTGCAGGCCGCCAGGACAGGCACGAGGCGGCCGCCGGCGATGTCCGCGCGCGTCATGAAATCGGCCAGGCACGTGATGCCCTCGCCGGCCAGCGCAAGCTGGCGCAGCGTTTCGCCGGAAGATGCCGCCAGCGCCGGTGCGATCGCCATGCTGTCGCCGGCCGCGTGCCGCAAGGGCCAGACATTGCCCTGCTCGTATTGCGCAAAGCCGAGCAGCGCGTGGCCGGCCAGTTCCTCGGGCGTTGCCGGCACGCCATGCCGTGCCAGGTAGGCCGGGCTGGCAAGCACGTGCAGCGGGCTGGACGTCAATGGCCGTGCATGCAGCGTGGAATCGTTCAGGGTACCGATACGGATGGCAATGTCGGTGCGGTGTTCGATCAGGTCGGCGATACGGTCGTTCGACGTGAGCTCCAGCCGGATTTCCGGGTACAGTGCGCGGAACTCGGCCACGTGCGGAACGATACAGTGCAGCATGAACGGCGATGCGGCATCGACGGACAGGCGTCCGGCCGGCTGCTGGCGGCGCATCCTGATGCATTCCTCCACTTCTTCCAGCGAGGCCAGGATGCGGCGCGCGCGGTCGAGGAACAGCTGGCCTTCCTCGGTCAGCTCCATGCGGCGCGTGGTGCGTGTGAGAAGCGATGTCTGCAGCTTTTCCTCGAGCCGGGCCAGCGCGCGGCTGACGCCGGAGGTCGTCTGCCCCAGGTGCACGGCGGCGGCGCTCATCGAGCCGCTGTCGACTACCGTCACGAAGGTCAGCAGGTCGTCCGAATTGATGTCCATGGAGCGGATTATACGGATCGGCGGTGTGCCACCGGCCGTGCCGCCGAAACAACTCGGCAATAAAAGATTTTCCTTGACCTTTGATCCAGCGTCAGCTCTGCCCTTGGTAACGGCAACGCTACGTGGCCCGCCGTTACCTGCACATTTCATCAGTGAAGTAAGTGGGAAAGGCATGGGATTATATTAACAATGTTGGCAACATTGTAAGCTTATATTTTTTTCAGGAATGGGGAGTTTACAAGTTCGCCGACTAAGCGCTATTACTTCGCAACAACAAACGAGTCAAGGGGTATATCGAAATGAAGAAAGCCTTATTCAGCAAAGTGGCGGGTTCCCTGCTGCTCTCCGCAGGTCTGCTTGCCTCTGGCGCTGCGTCCGCTCAAACCACGCTTACTTTCAATGCCGATGGCAACGCGACCTTCTCTGCATTGCACGACTGGTCCGCCGCCAGCAATATCGACACGTATCTGTTCGAAGTCGACACGACTTCCTGGGCTTCCGGTACCGCCGTCGTGGGACGTACGGCGATCAATGGTGCCCGCCAGGCAAACTACGCCATCACCGACATCCAGTTCTTCTGGGAAGCCGACGATGGAACCCGTACGGACCTGGACACTGTTTTCACTACCGACGGAGGCATCGAATTCTATCCGGTCGACTCGCTCAATGCCGGCGCCTACGGATTCACGGTCACCGGCAATACGCTGGCCACCAACCTGGGTGGCGCCTATGCCGGCACCCTGAACCTGGCGCCGGTACCGGAGCCTACTACCTATGCGATGCTGGGCATCGGCATCGGCCTGCTGGCCTTCACTGCACGCCGCAAGATCGACAACAAGCTGGGCTGATCGTCAACCGCCCCGGCAAGGACCCGCTGCGGCGGGTTTTTTTGCGCCCAGGGCACCTGACTGGACGATGTGATCCGGCCGGTCATCCTGCCGTCCCCCGGCCGTGCGTCGAGCTCGTTCATCTTGATGGGTCATCCGGGTCGTTCGTCCAGGCTGCGGGGCCCGGATTGCTGGCCAGGAAACTCGTTTGAGTTGCCTGGATGCCTTGTTATGATGCGGATAATCCAACAAGTCCTGAAAGGAACTCGCATGTCGAGACAGAAGACCGTGCATTACCCGCAACTCTTCGTTGCGCTGGCCGCCCTGCTGTTCGTTCTCACCGGTGTCCACGCGCAGACACGGCCGAACGTGACGATCCTGGCTACCGGCGGCACGATTGCCGGCACCGGTGCGACCAGCACCACGACAGTCGGCTACACCGCCGCCACCGTCGGCGTGCAGCAGTTGATCGCCGCCGTGCCGGAGCTGGCAAAGGTGGCCAACGTCAAGGGCGAACAGGTGTTCCAGATCGCCAGCGAGAGCATGACCAACGAGCATTGGCTGACGCTGGGCAAGCGCGTCAACACGCTGCTGGCCCAGGCCGACGTCGATGGCATCGTCATCACGCATGGCACGGATACGCTGGAAGAAACCGCCTATTTCCTCGACCTGGTCGTGAAGAGCCGCAAGCCGGTCGTGCTGGTCGGCGCGATGCGGCCTTCGACGGCGCTGTCGGCCGACGGACCGCTGAACCTTTATAACGCCGTGCTCGTTGCCGGCAGCCGCGAAGCGGCCGGCAAAGGCGTGCTGGTGGCACTGAACGACCAGATCCACTCGGCGCGCGACGTGACCAAGACGAATACCTCGACCCCCGACAGCTTCAAGACGCCGGAACTGGGACTGATCGGTTATCTGCAGGGCGGCAAGGCATTCTTCTACCGCACTTCCACGCGCAAGCATACGGCCGACACCGAGTTCGACATTTCCGGCATCGCCAGCCTGCCCCAGGTCGATATCGTGTACGGCTATGCCAACATGAATCCGGTGGCACTGGATGCATTCGTTGCCGCGGGCGCGAAGGGGATCATCCACGCGGGTGTCGGCGACGGCAGCCTGGCGGCCCGCGTCAAGCCTGCGCTGATTGCCGCGCGCAAGAAAGGGACCATCATCGTGCGCGCCAGCCGCGTCGGCCAGGGCATCCTGGCAAGGAACGGCGAAGCGAACGACGACGAACTCGATTTCGTTGCCGCCGATACGCTCAATCCGCAAAAGGCGCGCATCCTGCTGATGCTGGCGCTGACGAAAACGTCCAATACGGCGGAAATCCAGCGCATGTTCTACACCTATTGACGTTCCGGCTGGTGGAGCGTGGCCCGGGCCGCCTCCACCACCGCCTGGCCCAGGCGTTCGAGGGCGGGCGACTGGACGCGCCAGGCGTGCCAGTACAGCGGTACGTCGGTGAACTTTCCCGGTGCGAGATCGATCAGTTCCCCCGCTGCCACCGCACCGCCTGCCTGCTGGGACGGCAGCATGCCGTAGCCGAGACCGAGCCGGACGGCGTCCAGGAACGGATCGCTGGCCGGCACATAGTGCACCGGATAGCTGCCGGGCATCAGGCCGAGCTCCGTCTGGATGAAATCGGCCTGCAACCGATCCTTGCGGGAAAACACCACGACCGGCGCCTGCCGGGCGCCGGCTCGTTCCAGTCCGGCCGGAAACCAGCGCGCCGCGAATGCCGGCGAGGCCAGCATCCGGTAACGGATCGTACCCAGCGGCTGGACAATACAGCCACGCATGGCTTTCGGCTCGCTGGAAACCCCAGCGACCGCTTGGCCTTTTTCCAGCAGCGCATACGTGTAGTTCTGCTCGTCCAGCACGATATCGAGCGTTACGTGCTCGCGCTGCAGGAAATCGGCAACTCCGGGCAATAACCATGTCGCCAGCGTATCGTTGTTGACGGCGATGGGAATCCGCAGCGCTGCCGGCGACTGCTCGTGCAAGCCGGCGAAGAACTCTTCCTCCATCAGCCGCGTGCGGCGCAAATGCACCAGCAGGCGCTGGCCGGTCGCCGTGGTGCGGCACGGCCGGCTGCGGATCAGCAGTGGTGAACCCAGTGCCGTCTCCAGCGCCGCGATGCGCTGCGATACGGCGGACGGCGTCACGTTCAGTTCGGCTGCCGCCGCCTCGAAACTGCCCGTCTCGGCGGCTGCCAGGAACGCTTCGCAATGACGAGTGTCCATCACTTCCTTAGAGATTTTAATGAAAGCTGAATTATATTAACCCTGCTTCATTTTTTGTCGGACTTTCGTGACAATGCATTTTTCACGGAGAGCGAGATGACGACACAGGTATTCCTGAGCGGCTTGGGTCTGGGGGCCAGCCTGATCATGGCAATCGGTGCGCAGAATGCGCATGTACTGCGGATGGGCGTGCAGCGCAGCCATGTTGCGCTGACAGTCATCGCGTGCATCGCGATCGATATGGCATTGATCTGGGCGGGTGTGGCTGGCGCAGGCGCACTCATCGAGCGCTCGCCGCTATTGATGGCGCTGGCGCGCTGGGGTGGCGCTGCGTTCCTGATCTGGTATGGCTTGCGCAGCTGGCGGGGACTGCTGGCAAGCAACCGGCTGGACATCGCAGGCGCCGCAACGCCGCGCACCGCCACCGCAGCACTGGCCAGCGTGCTGGCGATGTCCCTGCTCAATCCCCATGTTTACCTGGATACCGTCGTGCTGCTCGGTTCGATCGGCGGGCGCTATCCGGCGCCCGACCGCGGCGCGTTTTCGGCCGGCGCGATGACGGCATCGCTGCTCTGGTTCAGCTTGCTTGGTTTCGGTGCCGCCCGCTTTGCCGGCGTGCTGGCGCGTCCCGTGGCATGGAAGTGCATCGAAGCGCTGACCGGCGCGGTGATGCTGCTGCTGGCGGCGAACCTCGTCATCGACGGCCTGGCCGCGCTGTGAAGGCACGGCTTTGATGGCTCGGCGCTAATCACCCGGCTTTAATCACCGGCCTTCATCACCGGGCCTTCATCACCGGGCCTTCATGAGCGCTCAGGCGGCTCCGCTTTGCCGGT
Organism: Pseudoduganella umbonata; assembly: GCF_014192225.1. Lineage (GTDB taxonomy): Bacteria > Pseudomonadota > Gammaproteobacteria > Burkholderiales > Burkholderiaceae_D > Rugamonas > Rugamonas umbonata. Next base: position 192,842 of record NZ_JACHXS010000004.1, read on the forward strand.
GGCCGCATTCGGTACAGAATTTCGTGCCGGGCTGCAGCAGCGTGGAGCACGCGGTGCACGCTACCTGCTGCGCCATCTTGTAGCCGCATTCGGGGCAGAACTTGGCGCCGTGCGTTTCGGCGCGGCACTGGGGGCAAACAAGCTGCATGTCCTGCCTGACGTCGTGACGGGTGCCGCGGCTTTCGCCTTCCGTTGCCGCGCGATCGGCCGCGCTGCGCACTTCGCCCTGGGCGCGGGCCTGGGTGATCTTCACCTGCACATTCGGCGCGCAGTTGAAGCACAGGCCATTGGCGCCGTCAAAGCACGGTTCGCACACGTAGTCGTGGCAGTTGCCGCAACGGTTGAAGTGCTCCTTGGCGTCGGCAATCGCTTCCTTGAAAGCATCGTCGCGGGCACTGTGCCAGCCCGCCTGGGCCATGCCGCTCACCACCGTGCTGGCATTGCCCAGCAGGCCGCCGAAAATGCTGGCGCCCTTCTGGATCCAGCCGGATGCCTGGCCGCTGCGATACGGCTTGTAGTGGGTGCGCCAGCGATCGCTGCAGCGCTCGCAATAGAACTCGAACTGGAAGCCGGCATCGACGCCGGACGACTGGCTCAGGTCCTGGTAATTGCTGGAAAACCGGATCTCCGACATGACACTCTCCGAATCAGAAGCGTGTCATTATAACGACGACAACTATTTGTGGGTAAAGATTGTTGTTGCAATGACACTGAATCAGCGGTGAAACTTCGGCGAGCACAATACCCGCAAGATTGTCTTGCGGTCGAGATGGTGCTCTTCCATATAGCGTATCGCGCCATCGATGCCTTCGCTGGCGCACAGGCGCAGCGCTTCCTCGATAACGGCGGCAGTGGCGGCATCGCTGCGCAGTGCCTGGTCCGATGTGATGTGTTCTTCGTGCATGGATGACCTCGCTGATGGCCGGCGCACCGGCAAGTTCAGCATAGCGCCGGGCGCACTTCGCACGCGCAACGGCGGTGTTTCGATGGTAAGCAAATGTGACCGAACGGCCGGGAAATCAAGGCGGCAAGGCGGTGCGGCGGTGACTGGCCTGCCCAGCTGGGTTCGAACCAGCGACCTACGGCTTAGAAGGCCGTTGCTCTATCCAGCTGAGCTATGGGCAGAAAAGAATGACGCGGGGAGCGCGGCAGCTTTGCCGGCAATTGAAAAGCGGGCTGGCGCCCGCTGTCGGAGCAAAATGATAACCGCTCGGCACTACGGGCGTCAATCGACGCCCGTAGTGCGCCAGTCATCAGGCGGCGTCGGCCTGGGGCACTTCGACCTTGTCGGCGATGCGGCGGGCGCACTTCTGCGCAAGGCTCTCATCGCGCGCTTCGACCATCACGCGGATCAGCGGTTCGGTACCGGAAGCGCGGATCAGCACGCGGCCGCTGTCGCCCAGTTCGCGCTCGACGGCTTCCTTCTCGGCCACCATCGCGGCATTCTGCTGCCAGTCGAAGCCGGCCGGCACGCGCACGTTGATCAGCGTTTGCGGGAACAGTTCCAGCTGGCCGGCGATCTGTGCCAGCGTCTGGCCACTGCGCTTCAGTGCCGACAGCACCTGCAGCGCGGAAACGATGCCGTCGCCCGTGGTGTGCTTGTCCAGCGCCAGCAGATGGCCACTGCCCTCGCCGCCCAGGATCCAGCCCTTCTCCTTCATCACCTCGAGCACGTAGCGGTCGCCCACCTTGGCGCGCGCGAAGCCGATGCCTTTTTCCTTGAACGTGACTTCCAGGGCCATGTTCGTCATCAGCGTGCCGACCGCGCCTTTCACTTCGCCCGTTGCCAGGCGGTCCATCACCATCACGTACAGCAGCTCGTCGCCGTTGTACAGGCGGCCGTTCGCGTCGCACATGATCAGGCGATCCGCATCCCCGTCCAGCGCGATGCCGAGGTCGGCATCGTGCGCCAGCACGGCGGCAGCCATGGCTTTCGGCGCGGTGGCGCCATGGCCTTCGTTGATGTTGAAACCGTCCGGCTTGTTACCGATCGACACCACTTCGGCGCCCAGTTCATGGAAGACGTGCGGTGCGATGTTGAAGGCGGCGCCGTGGGCGCTGTCGACGACGATCTTCAGGCCACGCAGGTCCAGCTCGTTCGGGAACGTGCTCTTGCAGAATTCGATGTAACGGCCCCGCGCGTCTTCCAGGCGCTTGGCGCGGCCCAGTTTTTCGGACGGCACGCACCCCATCGGCTGGTCGATCTGCGCCTCGATGGCCAGTTCGACGGAGTCCGGCAGCTTGGTGCCCTGCTCGGAGAAGAACTTGATACCGTTATCCTGGAACGGGTTGTGCGACGCCGAAATCACGACGCCGGCCGACAGGCGCAAGGCACGCGTCAGGTAGGCGATGGCGGGCGTCGGCATCGGGCCCGCCAGCATCACGTCCACGCCCGCGGCCGCGAAGCCCGCTTCCAGCGCCGCTTCCAGCATGTAGCCGGAAATGCGCGTGTCCTTGCCGATCAGTACGGTAGGCCGGACGGCGCCGGCCGTGACCGTGCGCGCCAGCACCTTGCCGGCGGCGTAACCCAGGCGCATCACGAAATCCGGCGTGATCGGTGCTTCGCCAACCAGTCCACGGATACCATCGGTTCCGAAATATTTACGTGCCATGTTGTTCTCTTCAGTTAGTGTTCACTTAGTTGCCAGTTGCTGCGTGCCATACCTTCAATGCGTCGACCGTTTCGCCGACGTCATGCACGCGAACGATGCGGGCACCATTGGCGACGGCGGCCAGCGCACCGCCGATGCTGCCGGCCAGCCGCCCTTCGACAGGCTTGCCGGTCACGGCGCCGATCATCGATTTACGGGACACGCCGGCCAGCAGCGGCACCCCGAGCTCGTCGACCATGCGCCTGCCAGCCTTGAGCAGAGCGTAATTATGCTCGACGGTCTTGCCGAAACCAAACCCCGGATCGATCCACAGGCGACGCCGGTCAATGCCTGCTGCCGCCAGTGTGTCGATCCGTTCACGCAGGAATGCGGTCACTTCCAGTACGACATCGTCATAGGCAGGTTTATCCTGCATTGTTGCAGGTTTGTCAAGCATATGCATGATGCAGAGCGCGCAGTCGCTGTCGCGCACGGCCTCGATCGCACCCGGCGCACGGAAGGCGTTGATATCGTTGATCATGTCCACGCCGGCCAGCACGGCTTCCTTCATCAGTGCGGGCTTGTAGGTATCGAGCGAGACCGGGGTGCCGCATTCGCGCAGCGCGTAGAGCACCGGCAGCACGCGGCGCAGCTCTTCCTCGGCCGGTACCAGCGGCGCGCCGGGACGCGTGGACTCGCCGCCGACATCGATGATGTCGGCGCCGTCGCGGATCATCTGCTCGGCATGGGACAGCGCGTAATCCAGCGCGGCGAACTTGCCGCCATCGGAAAACGAATCGGGAGTGACGTTCAGGATGCCCATCACGAGGGCACGGTTGGCCGCCAGGAGGTGGCGGCCGAAAGGAATGCGGGACATGATTTCTACAGGATGACTGCGATGAATGACTTGAACGGATAATTTGATGAAGAAGTTTGACGGGCAAGTTCGACAAACAAATTGGACAAATGCGCCGCCAAATGCGTTCGGAAAGTAAATTCGCAAATAAAAAGGGCGAGGATCGCTCCTCACCCTTTCAGGTACACGGCATCGGCAGTTGTATTACGCCGGCGCGGTGGCGTTCGGCGAAGCGGACGACGGACCGTCGCCGTTCGGCTGCTTGCGCAGCGTGACGCCGGCCTTCGGCGGACGCGGCTCGTTGCCGGCCATGATGTCGTTGATCTGGTCCGCGTCGATGGTTTCCCAGTCGAGCAGCGCCTTCGTCATCGCCTCGACCTTGTCGCGGTTTTCATCCAGCAGCTTGCGAGCCAGCGCATACTGCGTGTCGAGAATACTGCGGATCTCGGCATCGACCTTCTGCTGCGTGGCTTCCGAGATGGTCTTGTTGCTGCCGCCCAGGAAGCCTTCGTTTGCCTCGTCTTCGTAGACCATCACGCCCAACGAATCGGACATGCCGAACTTGGTGACCATCGAGCGGGCCAGTTTCGTGGCGCGCTGGAAGTCGTTCGATGCGCCGGTGGACATCTGGCCGACGAACAGTTCCTCGGCGATACGGCCGCCGAACAGGATCGAGATTTCTTCCAGCATCTTGTCCTTGTAGCCCGAAATCCGGTCGTGCTCGGGCAGCTGCCAGGTCAGGCCCAGGGCCCAGCCGCGCGGCATGATCGTGACCTTGTGCACCGGGTCGGCCTTCGGCAGCAGCTTCGCCACGACGGCATGGCCGGATTCGTGGTACGCCGTGTTGCGGCGTTCCTCTTCGCGGATCACCATCGACTTGCGTTCCGGGCCCATGAAGATCTTGTCCTTGGCATCCTCGAAATCGGCCATGTCCACCAGGCGCTTGCTGCGGCGTGCGGCGAACAGGGCTGCCTCGTTGACCAGGTTGGCCAGGTCGGCGCCGGAGAAGCCCGGGGTGCCGCGGGCCAGGATATCGGCCTTCACGTCGGTGCTGATCGGCACCTTGCGCATGTGCACGTTCAGGATCTGCTCGCGGCCGCGGATGTCCGGCAAGCCCACGGAGACCTGGCGGTCGAAACGGCCCGGACGCAGCAGCGCTTTATCGAGCACGTCGGCACGGTTGGTGGCGGCGATCACGATGACGCCGGAGGATGCTTCGAAGCCATCCATCTCGACCAGCAACTGGTTCAGCGTCTGCTCGCGCTCGTCGTTACCGCCGCCCATGCCGGCGCCGCGGTGACGGCCGACCGCGTCGATCTCGTCGATGAAGATGATGCACGGCGAATGCTTCTTGGCGTTTTCAAACATGTCGCGCACGCGGGACGCACCCACGCCGACGAACATTTCAACGAAGTCCGAACCGGAAATCGAGAAGAACGGTACTTTCGCTTCGCCGGCGATCGCCCGTGCCAGCAGCGTCTTGCCGGTACCCGGAGGACCGACCATCAGCACGCCGCGGGGAATGCGGCCGCCCAGTTTCTGGAACTTGGTCGGATCGCGCAGGAAGTCGACGATCTCCGTCACTTCTTCCTTGGCTTCGTCGCAGCCGGCCACGTCGGAGAACGTGACGGTGTTGTTGGTTTCATCCAGCATGCGGGCCTTCGACTTGCCGAACGAGAATGCCCCGCCCTTGCCGCCGCCCTGCATCTGGCGCATGAAGAAGATCCAGACGCCGATCAGCAGCAGCATCGGGAACCACGAGACGAACACCTGCTGGAGGAACGACGGTTCTTCCGGCGGGCGCACGTCGAAACGCACGCCGTTGTCGCGCAGGTCGCCGATCAGGCCGCGATCCAGGTAGGTGGACGTGGTACGGACGCGCGTGTCGTCCGTCTTCGTCGCGGTGATGGTGCTGCCCTCGATGACGAGGTCCTTGATGCGCTTCGCCTTGATCTCATCCAGCAGGTCGGAATACGCGATGGTCTTGCTGCCGCCGGAGATGCTGTGGTTGTCGAATTGCTTGAACAGCATGAACAACAACAGGGCTACGACAACCCAGATGGCGGATTTGGAAAACATGTTATTCACGAAAACTCCTTGGATGCTGGCGCACCTGTTACCTGTAGCAGAAATTCGATTTTACCCGCATTAGGCCAAAGCGCGCTACAAAGCGGCCTAAAGGTGCGCGAAAGCGGTCGCGCACGTGTCAAAACACCAAACCGCCCGCTTGAAAACGGGCGCCGGTGGCACACAAAACATGCTGCACGCGCTCGATGTGCGGCTTTCCGCGCGAATTACAAGCCCGCCGCGCAATATTTCCAGCATTTGAGGGATTTGTCGCCCGACGGACGACGGAAAGCCGGAAAACCGGAAAGCCGCATGGCCGCATAGCCGGAAAGTCAGTTTTCGGCCGGCTGCTTCAGGCCGCGTCCGAGCAGGAAGATTTCCGAGGATTTATCACGGCTCGCCTTCGGCTTCTTTTGCGTGACGGTCTTGAATTCATGGCGAAACTTTTCCACGATCTGCGAAAAGCCCATGTCCTTGAAACATTTGACCAGCAGCGCGCCGCCAGGTTTCAGGTGCAATTGCGAGAATTCGAGCGCCAGGTCGATCAGGTCTTCCATCCTGGCCGCATCCGCACTGGCAATGCCGGACAGGTTGGGCGCCATGTCCGACAACACCAGGTCGACCTTGCGGCCCTGCAGCAGCGCGGCCAGCTGGTCGACGCTTTCCTGCTCGCGGAAATCGCCTTGAATGAAATGCATGTCGGCGATCGGCTCCATCGGCAGGATATCGAGACCGATGATCGTGCCATTGATGCCGCCGCCTTCCTTGCCGGCCAGCTTGCGCCGCACATACTGGCCCCAGCTGCCGGGCGTGCAGCCCAGGTCGACGATCACCTGGCCCGACCGGACCAGCTTCTCGTCTTCGTCGATCTCCTTGAGCTTGTATGCGGCCCGGGCCCGGTAGCCATCCTTCTGCGCAGCCTTCACGTAAGGGTCGTTAATATGGTCGTGTAACCAGTTTTTGTTTAATTTGTTCTTTGCCATTCGCGTAGAATACTGCCTTTAAGAGAACTACCTATAAACCATTATGTTGAATCTGACCCCTGTTGAGCGCAGCGCCCTGCGCGCAGAAGCCCACGCGCTCAAGCCCATCGTCCTCATTGGGGAAGCCGGCCTTTCCGAGGCCGTGATGAAGGAAATCGAACTGGGACTGGATTCCCACGGCCTGATCAAGGTCCGCGTGTTCGGCGACGATCGCGAAGCCCGCATCGAAATGTACGAAACCATCTGCGCGCAACTCGACGCCGCTCCCGTCCAGCACATCGGCAAGCTGCTGGTGCTGTACCGTCCGAAGAAGGAAGCCGAGAAAGCCCGTACCGGCAAAACCGGCAAGGGCATGCGCATGGTCACCATCGTCAAGCCCAGCGCCAGCGGCACCAAGAAGCCGTCCGTCAGCAAGGTCATGCTGAAAGGCAACGAGCGCGTCACCGAAGGCGGCACGATCAAGCGCGCGAAAAAGCGCCAGACCAGCACCAAGAAAAACGTCGGCTGAGCTGCCTGACCAGCACGACCGAAGCGGGCATTGCCCGCTTTTTTATTGCCTGAAAACGGGGCACGGCAGGGGTTTCGAGGAGCACCGCTCCTCGCCTGCGGCGCGATGCGGGCATGCGAGCCCGCCCTCCTCCGTCCCCACTTTTCAGGAAACTACTGCTTCAGGATCAGCCAGCCGGCCAGGAAGCTCTGCACCAGGTAGATCACGCTGGAAATCCCGTGCAGCATGCCGAAGCGCGACTTGGCGGCCGATTCCATCACGCCGCCCGGGCCCGCCGCGGCGCGCAGTTCGGCCATCATCGGCTGCAGGCCGAAATGGCTGACGACGGTGCACAGCGCTATCGCCGCCACCAGCGCCAGCACGGTGCGGCGCCGCGCAGGCGTCCAGTCCGGCGTCGCGAACTTCAGCAGCACCAGCAGCGCCAGCGCGCAGCCCAGGGACAGCATCGCCTCGGAGTGGAACATCGCGCCGGCGATCGTGCCGGCCAGCACGCGGTCGGACAGCGTCGCGAACAGCGTCGGCGCCACCAGGTAGCCGACGGTCCACAGGCTGCCGGCCCATGCCACCGCGACCAGGAGCCGCACCTTCGCCAGCATCAGACGTAGTGCACTTCGAGGATTTCGTATTCGCGCGGGCCGCTCGGGGCCTGCACCTCGACGACGTCGCCGGCCGATTTGCCGATCAGCGCGCGGGCGATCGGCGACGTGACGGAAACCTTGTTGACCTTGATGTCGGCCTCATCGGTGCCGACGATCTGGTAGCTGACTTTCTGGCCCGATTCCAGGTCTTCCAGGTCGACGGTGGCGCCAAACACCACGCGCCCTTCCGCGTCCAGCGTGGCCGGATCGATGATCTGCGCGCTCGACAGCTTGCCTTCGAGCTCGGCGATGCGACCCTCGACGAAAGCCTGGCGCTCTTTCGCGGCATCGTATTCGGCGTTTTCCGACAGGTCGCCATGCGACCGCGCTTCGGCGATCGCATCGATGACGATACGGCGTTCCTTGGTCTTCAGCTGGTGCAGTTCTTCCTTCAGGAGTTCGGCGCCGTATTTAGTGAGGGGAACAGAATTCATGTGTCGTCTCTTGGGTAATTGAAAAAGCACAGAGCCCGCGCCATGCTTCGGCGCGGGCTCTGTATTGGGTCGGGACCGAGTCTGGCTCGGTTCCGACTACAGCCTTGGAGCGAGCCTGCAACGACCCGCAATGAGGCTTAGTGTAAAGACTTATGCAGTCCTTGTAAATCGTACACCTGCAACTCGTCCAGGTGACGGATACCGGCCACCGCGGCCTCGGCGCCCGCGATCGTCGTGTACGTCGTCACGCGCGATTGCAGGGCCGACGTGCGGATCGCCCGCGAATCGACGATGGCGCTGCGCTTTTCCTCGACCGTGTTGATGACCAGCGCGATCTCGTGGTTCTTGATCATGTCGACCACGTGCGGACGCCCTTCGACGACCTTGTTGACGGGCGTTACGGGAATGCCCGCCGCCGAGATCACGGCCGCCGTGCCCTTCGTGGCGACCAGCGTGAAGCCAGCCTCGACCAGGTCACGCGCCACCTTCACGGCGCGCGGCTTGTCGGAAGCCTTCACGGACAGGAACACCTTGCCGGACTTCGGCAGTTTCACGCCGGCGCCCAGCTGCGATTTCACGAACGCTTCGGCGAACGTCTGGCCCACGCCCATCACTTCGCCGGTCGACTTCATTTCAGGGCCGAGGATGGTGTCCACGCCCGGGAATTTCACGAACGGGAACACGGCTTCCTTGACACTGTAGTAAGGCGGCACGACTTCCTGCGTGATGCCCTGCGACGCCAGCGTCTGGCCCACCATGCAGCGCGCGGCGATCTTGGCCAGCTGCAGGCCGGTGGCCTTCGACACGAACGGCACCGTGCGCGACGCGCGCGGGTTCACTTCCAGCACGAACACCACGTCTTTTTCGACGCCGTCGATTTCCTGCTTCTGGATCGCGAACTGCACGTTCATCAGGCCGACCACGTTCAGGCCCTTGGCCATCAGCGCGGTCTGGCGCTTCAGTTCGTCGATGGTTTCCTGCGACAGCGAGTACGGCGGCAGCGAGCACGCCGAGTCGCCCGAGTGCACGCCGGCCTGCTCGATGTGCTCCATCACGCCGCCGATGAAGGTGGTCTCGCCATCGGAGATGCAATCCACGTCGCACTCGATCGCATCGTTCAGGAAGCGGTCCAGCAGCACCGGCGAATCGTTCGACACCTTCACCGCTTCGCGCATGTAGCGCTCCAGGTCGCGCTGCTCGTGCACGATTTCCATCGCGCGGCCGCCCAGCACGTACGAAGGACGCACCACCAGCGGGTAGCCGATTTCCTGGGCCAGCTTGAGGGCTTCTTCTTCCGTGCGCGCAGTGCGGTTAGGCGGCTGGCGCAGTTCCAGGTCCTGCAGCAGCTTCTGGAAACGCTCGCGGTCTTCGGCCGCATCGATCATGTCCGGCGACGTGCCGACGATCGGCACGCCGTTCTTTTCCAGGTCGAGTGCCAGCTTCAGCGGCGTCTGGCCGCCGTACTGCACGATCACGCCGACCGGTTTTTCCAGGTCGACGATTTCCAGCACGTCTTCCAGCGTCAGCGATTCGAAGTACAGGCGGTCCGACGTGTCGTAGTCGGTCGACACGGTTTCCGGGTTGCAGTTGACCATGATGGTCTCGTAGCCGTCCTCGCGCATCGCCAGCGCCGCGTGCACGCAGCAGTAGTCGAACTCGATGCCCTGGCCGATCCGGTTCGGGCCGCCGCCCAGCACCATGATCTTCTTCTTGTCGGTCGGGTTCGATTCGCACTCCTCGTCGTACGTGGAGTACATGTATGCGGTGTTGGTGGCGAATTCGGCGGCGCAGGTGTCGACGCGCTTGTACACCGGGCGGATGCCCAGTTCGCGGCGCTTTTCACGCACGGCCGTGTCGGTGGTCTGCAGCAGGTAGGCCAGGCGGCGGTCCGAGAAGCCCTTCTGCTTCAGGCGGTACAGCGTGTTCTTGTCCAGGTTGTCGAGCTTCTGCGTATCCAGCCACAGTTCCAGGTCGACGATTTCCTTGATCTGCACGAGGAACCACGGATCGATCTTGGTCAGGTTGTGCACTTCTTCCATGGTGAAGCCCTGGGCGAACGCATCGCCCACGTACCAGATGCGCTCCGGACCCGGCTCGCCCAGTTCCTCTTCCAGCTTCTCGCGGTCCACGGTCTTCTGGTTCAGGCCATCGACGCCCACTTCCAGGCCGCGCAGCGCCTTCTGGAACGATTCCTGGAACGTGCGGCCCATCGCCATCACCTCGCCCACCGACTTCATCTGCGTGGTGAGGTGGTCGTCGGCGGTCGGGAATTTTTCAAATGCAAAGCGCGGGATCTTCGTGACGACGTAGTCGATCGACGGTTCGAACGACGCCGGGGTCGCGCCGCCGGTGATCTCGTTGCGCAGCTCGTCGAGCGTGAAGCCCACGGCCAGCTTCGCGGCGACCTTGGCGATCGGGAAGCCGGTGGCCTTCGACGCCAGCGCCGACGAACGCGACACGCGCGGGTTCATCTCGATGACGATCATGCGGCCGTCCTTCGGGTTGATCGAGAACTGCACGTTCGAGCCGCCCGTATCCACGCCGATCTCGCGCAGCACCGCCAGCGAGGCGTTGCGCATGATCTGGTATTCCTTGTCGGTCAGCGTCTGCGCCGGTGCCACGGTGATCGAGTCGCCGGTGTGCACGCCCATCGGGTCGAGGTTCTCGATCGAGCAGATGATGATGCAGTTGTCCGCCTTGTCGCGCACCACTTCCATCTCGTACTCTTTCCAGCCCAGCAGCGACTCTTCGATCAGCAGCTCGCTGGTGGGCGAGGCTTCCAGGCCGCGCTTGCAGATCTGCTCGAACTCTTCCTCGTTGTAGGCGATGCCGCCGCCGCTGCCGCCCATCGTGAACGATGGCCGGATGATGGTCGGGAAGCCCATCTCGCGCTGCACTTTCCAGGCTTCTTCCATCGAGTGGGCGATGCCGGAACGGGCCGAACCCAGGCCGATCTTGGTCATCGCGTCCTTGAACTTGGAACGGTCCTCGGCCTTGTCGATCGCTTCCGGCGTGGCGCCGATCAGCTCCACGTTGTACTTGGCCAGCACGCCGTTGTTGTGCAGGTCCAGCGCGCAGTTCAGCGCGGTCTGGCCGCCCATCGTCGGCAGGATCGCGTCGGGCCGTTCCTTGGCCAGGATGCGTTCCACTACCTGCCAGGTAATCGGCTCGATGTAGGTGACGTCGGCCATTTCCGGGTCGGTCATGATCGTCGCCGGGTTGCTGTTCACCAGGATGACTTTATAGCCCTCCTCGCGCAGCGCCTTGCAGGCTTGCGCGCCGGAGTAGTCGAATTCGCAGGCCTGGCCGATCACGATCGGGCCGGAGCCGATAATCAGGATGCTTTTAATGTCTGAACGTTTTGGCATTTTTATTTCTTCTCCGCTGCTTCCATCATCGAGATGAAGCGGTCAAACAGATACGATACGTCGGTGGGGCCAGGCGATGCTTCGGGGTGGCCCTGGAAGCAGAACGCGGGGGTGTCGGTGCGGGCAAAGCCCTGCAGCGAACCGTCGAACAGCGACACGTGGGTGACGCGGCAGTTGTCGGGCAGGGTCGCGGCATCCACGGCGAAACCGTGGTTCTGCGACGTGATCAGCACCTGCTTCGAATCCAGGTCCTGCACCGGGTGGTTGGCGCCGTGGTGGCCGAACTTCATCTTCAGCGTCTTGGCGCCGGAGGCCAGCGCCATGATCTGGTGGCCCAGGCAGATGCCGAACGTGGGGATCTTCTTTTCCATCAGTTCGCGCGTGGCGCGGATGGCGTAGTCGCACGGTTCCGGATCGCCGGGACCGTTGGCCAGGAAGATGCCGTCCGGGTTCAGCGCCAGCGCATCGGCCGCGGTCGATTGCGCCGGCAGCACGGTAACCTTGCAGCCGCGCTGCGCCAGCATGCGCAGGATGTTGCGCTTCACGCCATAGTCGAACGCCACCACGTGGAAGCGCGGGTTTTCCGACTTGCCGTAGCCTTCGCCCAGCGTCCATTCGGTCTCGGTGAATTCGTAGGCGGCCTGGGTGGTCACGACCTTGGCCAGGTCCATGCCGGCCAGGCCCGGGAACGAGCGGGCCAGTTCGACAGCCTGCGCCACCGAAGGTTCGTTGCCCTGCGTGCCGGTCAGGATGGCACCGGCCTGCGCGCCTTTTTCGCGCAGCAGGCGCGTCAGCTTGCGGGTATCGATGCCGGCGATGGCCACCACGTTCTCGGCTTTCAGGTAGTCGCCCAGCGACTGCGTGGAACGGAAGTTCGATGCCAGCAGCGGCAGGTCGCGGATGATCAGGCCGGCGGCGTGGACTTTCGATGCCTCGACGTCCTCGGTGTTGATACCGTAGTTGCCGATGTGCGGATACGTCAGCGTGACGATCTGGCGCGAATAGCTGGGGTCGGTCAGGATTTCCTGATACCCGGTGATGGACGTGTTGAAGACGACTTCACCGGTGGTGTGACCGGCGGCGCCGATCGAATAACCTTTGAAGACGGTACCATCGGCAAGAGCCAGGATGGCTGGAACGGATGGGCCAGAAAAAAATGGCGGCAAGGGCAACTCCTGTAAAGTTACCGTAGCCGCGCCACGTCAGCGACCCGCATAAAAAATTAGCCGGGCTAGGCCAGGCTGCGAGTCGGATGAGAATGGGATGATGTGGTAGGCGCTACGGTAGATAAGTATTGGCTAAACCTTTGAATTATAACTCAAAGAAGTCCACTCGGCAATGGCGGGCAGCTAATCGACCGGCCCATTCTAGGCCGTAACGCGCATGGGCGGCGCCGCCATGGCGACCGTCCGCCCGCCCCGCCGGCGATCTGCCGCGCCGCTTATCATGCCACTGCCATGCCACTACCATGCCACTACCGTGCCGCTAACCGTCCCGCTTGCTTTGCCCAGGAAGCCGGTCGCGCCGCCGCGCGGCCCAGCCGACGATGCCAAGGCCCGCCGCCAGCATCAGGAACGCGTGCGGCTCGGGAATCGGCGACACTTCCACGTGCAGCACCAGGCTGTACAGCGATGCCGACGCGATCGACTCGGCAAACGCGCCGCCGCCCTCGACACCCCAGGCCTGCGCCAGCAGCATGCCGGAGATGCCGACATCGGCCATGCCGGTCAGGTCCAGCACCGGCGTCGACACGTCGATCGGGTTTTCCGCCCCGATGTCGGTGTGCAGCGCGCTCCACGTCGTCGATCCGACGGTCAGGTGGGCGTTTGCTTCGTTGTGGACGATGCCCGGCGGGAAATCCGGCAGCTGCCCCGGCGCCATCTGGCCGAAGGCGACACCGGTCAGCATGATGCGCGATACGCGGTAACCGGCATCGATGTCGAGCCGCAGCGCACTCCAGAAGTTCTGGTCGGCAGTGGCCCCGGCGCCGGCGATGTCGTGGGCTTCCACGGCCAGGTGCTGGTTCAGCGTATCGAGCGAAAAGCTGTACGTGTCGGGAAACACGTCGACCTGCGTGATGCTCCAGTCTTCCGGCACCGGGCCGTCGACGTAGGTGATCGTGAATGCCGCCGTGTCGATACTGGTCGCGGCGATGGCGGGAGAACACAACAGCACGCCGAGCGCGAGCCCGGCCAATGCACGTTTCATGGGAAACCTCCGTCCGTTGGAGAAGCATGGAACTTCGTGGATGCGGCGGCGGGCGCCGCCGCTTCAGCTGTGCCGGCTTACAGATTAGCAGCCGGCGCCGAAGAGTCCAGACGGAGGTTGGCGGAAAATCAGCCCAGCGCGGCGATGCCGGCCTTGGCGATCTGCGCATCCTGGTCGGAAGCCACGCCCGACACACCCACCGCACCCACGGTATGGCCGTCGACGACGATGTTCACGCCGCCTTCCAGCAGGCCTTCCACTTCCGGCGCCGTCAGGAACGCATAGCGGCCTTTGTTGATCACGTCTTCGTAGACCTTGGTTTCGCGGCGGCCCAGTGCCGACGTCTTGGCCTTGGCCGGGGCGATGTGCGCGCTCAGCGGCGCGGCGCCGTCGAGGCGCTGCTGCCACAGCAGGTGGCCGCCGTCGTCGACGATCGCGATCGACACTGCCCAGCCGTTGGACAGCGCTTCGGCTTCGGCGGCGGCGGCGATCTTCTTCACATCGGCCAGTGTCAGGTAAGGCTTGCTTTGCATGGGATTCTTCCTTCGGTTGATGAACTTACTACGGTCAATCACTTCACGGCCACGGCAGGCGATTCGCGCCGCGCCTTCAGTTTCTGCTTGATCTGCGGCATCAGTGCCAGCGTGGCCTTTTCGCCGGCCTGCATCGCCCGCGCGCGGCTGGCGAAGTCGTTGCTGGCCATATTGCCCAGCGGCGGCTGGATCACCACGTCGGCATCGCGCAATTCGTACTGGTTGATGCGCTGGCCCATGATCGAGAACGTCTGCATGATCACTTCGAGCGACGAGACGGCGGCCTGCGCCTCGGTCTGCGTGCTGATGTTGACGGCGATGATGAACTCGGCGCCCATCTCCTTGGCGAAGCGCACCGGCACGGGCGCGACCAGGCCGCCGTCCACGTAGGTGCGCTGGCCGATGGTGACTGGCTGGAACACGCCCGGCACGGCCGAGCTGGCGCGCACCGCCTGCCCCGTATTGCCACGCGTGAACAGGATCGGCTGGCCCGTCTTCAGGTCGGACGCGACGGCGCCGAACGGCAGCTTGAGTTTTTCGATCGGGCGCTGGTTGACGGCCTTGTTGACGTAGCTTTGCAGCGCGACGCCCTTCAGCACGCCGGACTTGGTGCCGAACAGCGGCAGTGCCCAGTCCGAGATCGCCGCCTCGTCCATCGCATATGCCATCTTCTGCAGGGCGCCCGCGTTGTTGCCGGCGGCATACAGCGCGCCGACGACACTGCCGGCACTGGTGCCGACGACGACGTCGGCCATGATGCCGTTGGCCTCCAGCGCCTTGATCACGCCGATATGCGCGAAACCGCGCGCGGCCCCGCCGCCCAGCGCCAGGCCGATCTTCACCTTGCGCTGCGGCGGCGCGGGATTGTGGAGCGTGGGGGTTGGATCGCCGAGCGCGGGCGGAATCACCGGCGGCAGCGTCCCGGCTGCTCCCGGCGCGGCGGCGCCGGGAACCGGCGGCACAACGGCCGGACCGGCGCCCGGCGCAATGGGAGCGCTGCCACAGCCGGCCAGGAAGGCCGCGGCCAGCGCGTACGCGGTCAATCGTTTCAGGAACATCGGTGTCAATCTGCTTCGGTTGGGGCGCAGGAACAGCGGCGCGCCGGAAACGCGCGCATCGGCGCGCGCTCAAACGGCAGATTGTATCAGTTCACGGACAGCGCCGCGGCAGGCGCCGGCGCCGGATGGGGCGCTGCCGACAGCGACTTCGGCAGGTTCACGGTGAAGGTGCTGCCCTTGCCCGGCTCCGAGCTGATCGACAGCGTGCCGTTATGGCGCAGCAGCACGTGCTTGACGATCGCCAGGCCCAGGCCGGTGCCCTGGGTCTCGCGCGACCGGCTCTTGTCGACCCGGTAGAAGCGCTCGGTCAGCCGGGAAATGTGCTCGGGGCTGATGCCGATGCCGGTATCGCGCACGGTGAACCGCACGCCGGCCGCCGTATCCTCCCACTTCAGGGACACGGTACCGCCGGCGGGGGTGTAGCGTACCGCGTTCGCGGCCAGGTTGCCGAACGCGCTGTACAGCTCATCCGTGCTGCCCATCACGTCGCCGCCGTCCATCTCGAGCACGATCTCGTGCTTGCCGGCGGACAGCGCCAGCGCATCGCGGCGCACCTTGTCCAGCAGGTTGCCGATATCGACGCGCTCGGCGCGCACCGGATGGTCGATCGATTCCAGGCGCGACAGCGTCAGCATGTCCTCGATCAGGTGCTGCATCCGGTAGGCCTGGTCCATCATCAGCTTCAGGTGGGCCTGGCGCGTGGTCTCGTCGAGCTGCTCGGCGGCGGCGATTTCCAGGAAGCCCAGCACCACCGTCAGCGGCGTGCGCAGTTCGTGCGAGGCGTTGGCGACGAAATCGCGGCGCATCATGTCGGTACGCTCGCTTTCCGTGACGTCGTGCGTGACGAGGATCTGCCGGCGGTTCTCGAACGGAATGATGTGCGTGATCAGCTTGCGCCCGCGGAACGACAGCACCAGCGGCTGGTCGTAGCGGCCCAGGATCAGGTAGTCCATGAAATCGGGGCTGCGCACCAGGTTCGTCACGCGCATGCCCTTGTCGCGGTCGTGCCGCAGGCCCAGGTGTTCTTCGGCGGCCGGGTTGCACCATTCGAGGAACAGCACGTCGTCCATGATCACCACGCCGTCCGGCAGCAGGTGCATCGCCTGGCGGAAGCGGGCCAGCCACTCGGTCAGCTCGGCCTGGTTTTTCTCGTCGTCGCGGCGCAGCCGGTACAGCCGGGAAAACACCGGCGTCCATTCGCCCCAGCCATCGGGCAGCTTGGCGCTGTTCGGTTCGTCGAGCCAGCCGGACAGCTGGTACAGGTAATGCAACTGCACCAGCACCATCGTGCCCAGGGCGGCCAGCGCGGTCAACAGCGCCGGCAGCATGCCGAACCACCACCACAACAGGCCGATGCCGAACGCGCCGGCCGTCATCTGGATGGCGACCGGTACCCAGAACACGAACTTGGGGTTCATGTTTTCTCGGACAGCATGTAGCCGACGCTGCGCACCGTCTTGATCAGGTGTTCCGCTTCCTTCAGCGCCTTGCGCAGGCGCAGCACGTGCACGTCGACCGTGCGTTCCTCGATCACCACGTGGTCGCCCCACACCTTGTCGAGCAGCTGGCTGCGCGAGAAGACCCGTTCCGGGTGCGCCAGGAAGAACTTCAGCAGCTTGTATTCGGCATGGCCGATATCGATCTTGCCCTGCCCCAGCGATACGGTGCAGCTGACCGGGTCGAGCGTGATCGGGCCGGCGCGCATGGCCGTATCGGCATGTTCCGGGCTCTTGCGGCGCAGCAGCGCACGCGAACGGGCCAGCAGTTCGCGCGGCGAAAACGGCTTCGTGATGTAGTCGTCGGCGCCATTGTTCAGGCCCGCCAGCTTGTCTTCCTCCATGCTCTTCGCCGTGAGCATGATGATCGGGATGTCGGCGAAATGCCGGTCGCCGCGGATGCGCGCCAGCAGGCGCAGGCCGGTCTGGTCCGGCAGCATCCAGTCGAGCAGGATCAGCTGCGGCTTGCGCTCATGGATGAAATCCCATGCTTCCTGCGTGCTCTGCACCGAGCTGACGTTCCAGCCCGACTCGCGTAACGAGAACGTGACCAGCTCGACAATCGCCGGTTCATCTTCAACAATCAGTACTGTCGTTTTATCCGCTGCCATCTGTCGTTCAGTCTTCCCTGGTTCCTTCGCCGGCCGCTACCGGGCGGCTGCTGTGACGGATGTCGACGCCTTCCACCACGTAGATCACGTACTCGGCAATGTTCTTGGCATGGTCGCCGATGCGCTCGATCGCCTTGGCAACCCACATCGTGTCCAGCGCAGCCGAAATTGTACGCGGATCTTCCATCATGAACGTAATCAGGTTGCGCATGATCGTGCGGAACTCATGGTCGATCACCGCATCCTGGGCGATCAGCTGGGCGGCCTGGCTGTGGTCGTTGCGGGCGAACGCATCCAGCGCGTCGTGCAGCATGTCGCTGGTGGCGGTGGCGATGTTGCGCACCATTTCATAATGGTTGACCGTGACGGCACCGCGGCTGTGCAGGCTTTTCGCGGTGCGCGCGATCTTCGAGGCTTCGTCGCCGATGCGCTCCAGGTCGGTGATGACCTTGATCGTGGCCATGATCGTGCGCAGGTCGTTCGCGGCCGGCTGGCGACGAACGATCAGGTGGCTGCACTGGTCGTCCAGCTGCACTTCGAGCTGGTTGACGGCATCGTCTTCGCGGATCACGCGCTCGGCGCGCTCCTGGTTGCCGATGCGGAAACAGGTCATCGCGTCGAGGAATTGCGTTTCGACCATGCCGCCCATCAGCAGCACCTTCGAGCGGATCGCTTCCAGGTCGTGGTCGTAGGCCTTCGAGGAATGTTCGCCAATCATTATTGTATTTTCCCTTCCGATTAGCCGAAGCGGCCGGTGATGTAGTCCTGGGTTTCCTTGCGGGCCGGGTTCATGAAGATCTGGTCCGTTTCGCCGAACTCGACCAGTTCGCCCAGGTACATGTAGGCGGTGAAGTCGGAGCAGCGGGCGGCCTGCTGCATGTTGTGGGTCACGATGGCGATCGTGTAATCCTGCTTCAGCTCGCTGATCAGTTCTTCCACTTTCGACGTGGAAATCGGGTCCAGTGCCGAGGTCGGCTCATCGAGCAGCAGCACGTCCGGCTTCACGGCCACGCCGCGGGCGATGCACAGGCGCTGCTGCTGGCCGCCGGACAGCGACAAGCCGCTCTTGCCCAGCTTGTCCTTGACCTCGGTCCACAGCGCGGCCTTCTTCAGCGCCCATTCGACGCGCTCGTCCATTTCGCCTTTCGACAGGTTTTCATACAGGCGCACGCCGAAAGCGATGTTGTCGTAGATCGACATCGGGAACGGCGTCGGCTTCTGGAACACCATGCCGACCTTGGCGCGCAGCATGTTCACGTCCTGGCTGCCTTCGAGAATATTGGTGCCGCGGTAGGCGATCGTGCCCTCCGCGCGCTGGCCGGGATACAGGTCGTACATGCGGTTCAGCGTGCGCAGCAGCGTCGACTTGCCGCAGCCCGACGGGCCGATGAAGGCCGTCACCTGGCGCTCATGGATATCCAGGTTGACGTTGTGCAGGCTGCGGGTCTTGCCATAGAAAAAATTGAGGTTCTTGATCTCGATGATCTTCGATGCCGATTTTGCGGCTGCGGTCGCTTGCGCGTTCATGTGCTGTTCTCTTGTATAGAATTCGATGATGGATTCGCCGGATGCTGCGCCGATCGTCAGTTCGGGATCTTCTGCGAGAAGACCGTGCGCGACAGGATGTTCAGTGCCAGCACGCTGAAGGTGACCAGCAGCGCGCCGGCCCAGGCCAGGTCGCGCCAGTTGTCATAAGGGCTCATCGCGAACTGGTAGATCACGTACGGCAGGTTGGCCATCGGCTTGTTCATGTCGGCGTTGAAGAACTGGTTCGACAGCGCGGTAAACAGCAGCGGTGCCGTTTCGCCGGTGACGCGGGCCACGGCCAGCAGCACGCCAGTCACCACGCCGGCCTTGACGGCGCGCAGGCGCACCAGCGTCGCCACTTTCCAGCGCGGCGCACCCAGTGCGAAGGCCGCTTCGAGCAGGCTGTTCGGCACCAGGCGCAGCATGTTGTCGGTGGTGCGCACGACCACCGGCACGGCGATCAGCGTCAGCGCCAGCGAACCGGCATAACCGGAGAAGTGATTCACGTTGGCGACATACAGCGCGTAGACGAACAGGCCGATCACGATCGATGGCGCGGACAGCATGATGTCGGTGACGAAGCGGGTCACGGCAGCCACCTTGTTTTCCTCGCCGTATTCGGCCAGGTAGATGCCGGCCAGGATGCCGATCGGGGTGGACACCAGCGTCGACAGGCCGACCATCAGCAGGCTGCCGACGATCGCGTTCATCAGGCCGCCACCTTCACTGCCGGGAGCCGGCGTGGTTTCGGTAAACAGCGCCGGTGTCAGTGCGGCGAGGCCGTTGATCAGCAGCGTGGCCAGGATCCACAGCAGCACGATGACGCCGATCGACATGGCGCCGATCGACATGGCGATGCCGATGCGGTGCGTCCACAGGCGCCTCCGGTAGACGGGATTCATGGGGGATTTGACGGCGGCGGTCGACATTATTTGACACCTTCTTTACGGGACATGCCGGCCAGCATCAGCTTGGCGGCGGTCAGGACGATGAACGTGATCACGAACAGGATCAGCGCCAGGGCGAACAGCGACGACACATGCAGCGTCGTGGCGGCTTCGCCGAATTCGTTGGCCAGCGTGGAAGCGATACTGTTACCCGGCGCAAACAGCGACGCGGACAGCTTGTTGGCGTTACCGATCACGAACGTGACGGCCATCGTTTCGCCCAGCGCGCGGCCCAGGCCCAGCATCACGCCGCCGACGACACCGGTCTTGGTGTATGGCAGCACGATCTTGCGCACCACTTCCCAGCGCGTGCAGCCCAGGCCGTACGCCGATTCCTTCAGCACGGCCGGCACGATCTCGAACACGTCGCGCATCACGGAAGAGATGAACGGGATGATCATGATCGCCAGGATCAGCGCGGCGGTCAGGATGCCGATGCCCATCGTCGGGCCGGAGAACAGCACGCCGATGAACGGCAGCTGGCCCAGCGTGGACTTCAGCAGCGGCTGCACGTAGTCGCCGAACAGCGGCACGAACACGAACAGGCCCCACATACCGTAGATGATCGACGGCACGCCGGCCAGCAGTTCGATGGCCGTGCCCAGCGGGCGCTTCAGCCACACCGGGCAGATCTCCGTCAGGAACAGCGCGATGCCGAAGCTGATGGGGAAGGCGATCAGCAGGGCGATGCCGGCGGTGGCCAGCGTGCCGACGATGGCGATCAGCGCCCCGTACTGGTCATTGATCGGATCCCACTCGACGCGGGTCACGAAGCCGGGACCGAATTCCTTCAGCGCCGGCCAGGCACCCATGGCCAGCGAGATGATGATACCGATCAGCACGAACAGCACCGACAAGGCAAACGTCATCGTTACCTTGTGGAAGATCCAGTCCTGCATCCGCTGGCGGCGCATCACGGATTGCATGGCCGCCTGCGACACGGTGGATACCGCCTGCGTCTCCGCCGCTGGGACGGAAGTCATTTCAGCACTCATGGACATAGTTTTAGATGTTTTTCTCAAAATGGCTAGCCGGGAGATCCCCGCTGGGTTACCAGCCGAGTTCCCCCGGTTAACCCCCTCGGGGTCAACCGAGGGAGCAGGATCGTTCGATCAGTACAGCGCCTTGCCGGAAGCGTCCTTCAGGTTCTGCTTCCATGCGGCCTGGACTTGCTTGACCACCGTATCCGGCAGCGGCACGTAGTCCAGTTCCACCGCGGCCTTGTCGCCGTTGGTGAAGGCCCAGTCGAAGAACTTGACGACTTCCTTGCCCTTGGCCGCGTCAGCCTGCTGCTTGTACATCAGGATGAACGACACGCCCGTGATCGGCCACGACTGCTTGCCGGCCTGGTCGGTCAGCACCACGCCGAAGCCCGGGGTCTTGGTCCACTCGGCATTGGCGGCGGCGGCCTTGAAGTTCTCGTCGTCCGGCTGCAGGAACACGCCATCCTTGTTGCGCAGCTGGGTGTGCTGCATCTTGCTCTTCTTCGCGTACGCCCATTCGACGTAGCCGATCGCGCCCTTGATGCGCTGCACGTTGGCGGCCACGCCTTCGTTGCCCTTGCCACCCACGCCGGTCGGCCATTTCACGGCACTGTTGGCGCCCACTTTCGACTTGAATTCCGGATTGGTCTTGGACAGGAAGTCGGTGAACAGGAACGACGTGCCCGAGCTGTCGGCGCGGTGCACGACGGTGATGTCGTCGTCAGGCAGCTTGACGCCCGCGTTCAGCGTGGCGATCGCCGGATCGTTCCACTTGGTGATCTTGCCCAGGAAGATGTCGCCGACGACCTGGCCGGTCAGCTTCAGCTGGCCCGGGGTGATGCCAGGCAGGTTGACCACCGTGACCACGCCGCCCATGATGGCCGGGAACTGCATCAGGCCGGCTTCATCCAGATCTTCCGCCTTCAGCGGCATGTCGGACGCGCCGAAATCGACCGTCTTTGCCTTGATTTGCTTGATACCTGCCCCGGACCCCACGGAAGCATAGTTCAGACCGTTGCCGGTGGAAGCCTTGTACTGCTCGGCCCACTTGGCATAGATCGGGTAAGGGAAGGTAGCACCGGCGCCGGTCATGTCCGCTGCGGCGGCGGTAGTGAAGGCCACTGCTGCGGAAGCGCCTACGATGAGGGAGGCCATCAACTGTTTCATACGCATATCAAAGTTCCTCTTTCGGGGTTGGGGTGTTGAATGCTGCGCAGTGTAGTAGTCGAATATGACGGCTTTATGACATATTTGACGCAGGTTGAAATATTTGCCCGGGAAGCTTGTCATAAGTCTCCGCACGCCTTGTCACAAATCTCGCAAGCCCTTGAAAACAAAGGAATAAACCACGTGTCATAAATCCCCCGATACCGCTTTTCGATGTCATGTTGTTGTCATATTTCTTATCTACACTGTCACAAGCGCCAGCGCTGCCATGGGTAGCGCTAAAATCTTGTCATAATGAATAGAAAAACCGATAAAACCATGAAACCCGAGATCCGCGCGGAAATCACGCGTCACAGCCAGTTCCTCGATCGCGAGCTTTCCCAACTGGCGTTCAACCGCCGCGTCATGGCGCAGGCTGAGGATCCATCGATTCCCGTGCTCGAGCGGTTGCGTTACCTGTGCATCACCTCCAGCAACCTCGACGAGTTCTTCGAGGTGCGCGTTGCCAGCCTGCTGGCCGCGGCCACCGTCGACGGCAAACTGTCCGAACACCCTGCCCTGACCGCCAACCTGAACCGTGTGTCGTCCGAGTGCCATGCGCTGGTGGCCCGGCAATATGACATCCTGAACAGCCAGATTCTGCCGCTGCTGAAGGAACATGGCGTGCACCTGCTGCGCAACACCGAACGCACGGAAGCCCAGCGCGCGTGGATCAAGGATTATTTCGAGCGCGAAGTGCGCCCGCTGCTGACGCCGATCGGCCTCGATCCGGCCCACCCGTTCCCGCAGGTCGTCAACAAGAGTCTCAATTTCATCGTCGCGCTGTCCGGCAAGGATGCCTTCGGCCGCGGCACGGCGATCGCCATCATCAAGGCGCCGCGCGTGCTGCCGCGCGTGATCAAGCTGCCGGACGAGCTGTCGGACAAGCCGGGCACCTGCTTCTGCCTGCTGTCGTCGATCATCCATGCGCACATCTCCGAGCTGTTCGCCGGCCGCGAGGTGATGGCTTATTCGCAGTTCCGCGTCACGCGCGATTCCGACCTGTGGGTCGACGAGGATGAGGTGAAGAACCTGCGCCAGGCGCTGAAGGGCGAACTGCAGGGCCGCCAGTTCGGCCGCTCGGTGCGCCTGGAGGTGGCCAAGAACTGCCCGCCGGAGCTGTCCCAGTTCCTGCTCGACCAGTTCGACCTGGACCGTTCCCGCCTGTACCAGGTGGACGGCCCGGTCAACATGGTGCGGCTGAACGAGATGATCGAACACACGAAGATGCCCGAACTGCGCTTCACGCCGTTCGTGCCGGGCGTGCATCCGACCGGCGGCGACATCTTCGCCACGCTGCGCAAGCAGGATATCCTGCTGCATCACCCGTTCCAGTCGTTCCAGACCGTGATCGACTTCATCCGGCAGGCGGCCAGCGACCCGTGCGTGGTGGCGATCAAGCAGACCGTCTACCGCACCGGGATGAATTCCGACCTGATGGAAGCGCTGATCCTGGCCTCCCGGCTGGGCAAGGAAGTGACGGTCATCGTGGAACTGATGGCGCGCTTCGACGAGGAAGCGAACATCAACTGGGCGGACAAGCTGGAGCAGGCCGGTGCCCAGGTCGTGTACGGCGTGGTGGGCCTGAAGACCCATGCGAAGATCGCGCTGGTGATCCGCCGCGAAGGCAGCGCCGACAATTCGGAGCTGCGCTACTACGCCCACCTGGGCACCGGCAACTACCATCCGACCACCACCAAGTTCTACACCGACTTCGGCTTGCTGACGTGCGAACCGAACCTGGGGCGCGACGTGAACGAAGTGTTCATGCACCTGACCAGCCTGGCCAAGCCGCACAAGCTGCATCACGTGTGGCTGGCGCCGTTCGCGCTGCAGAGCGAAATCATCAAGGCGATCCGCAACGAAGCCAAGATCGCCAAGTCCGGCAAGCCGGGCCGCATCATCGTCAAGGTCAACGCGATGGTGGACGAATCGGTGATCCGCGCGCTGTACGCGGCATCGCAGGATGGCGTGAAGATCGACCTGATCGTGCGCGGCGCGTGCACGCTGCGGCCGGGCGTGCCGGGGCTGTCGGAAAACATCAAGGTCCGCTCGATCATCGGCCGCTTCCTCGAGCACAGCCGTATCTATTACTTCCGCAACGACCTGGCGCACGACGTGTATCTTGCCAGTGCCGACTGGATGAGCCGCAACCTGTTCCGCCGTATCGAGGTGGCCTTCCCCGTGCTCGACCGTGCGATGAAGCGGCGCGTGATGGCCGAGGGCCTGAATCCGTATTTGAAGGACAATACGAACGCGTGGGAACTGGAACCGGACGGCCACTACCAGCGTCGCAAGCCGCGCGGCAAGCAGCAGCCGTTCGGCGCCCAGCAATACCTGATGAAAACGCTCGGCACCTCGGCCGAATGAGCCCGCGGCAGCGAAGAGCGTTACCGCCGAACAGTTTGCAGAAAGACGGAGAACCCGATGGATTTGATCTTGTGGCGTCATGCCGAGGCCGAGCCGGGCCATGAAGGCTTGCCCGACCTGGAACGCGCGCTGACGCCGAAAGGCGTGAAGCAGGCCCGGCGCATGGGCAAGTGGCTCGATTCGCAACTGCCGGAAAATTGCCGCATCCTCGCCAGCCCGGCTGTGCGCACGGTGCAGACAGCCGAAGGCCTGGGCCGCAAATACAAGACGCACGCCGAACTGGTGCCGGGCGCGGCACCGGAAGCGATCCTGCAGGCAGCCAACTGGCCGGCGGCCAGGGAAACCGTGGTGATCGTCGGCCACCAGCCGACGCTGGGCCAGGTCGCCGCACTGCTGCTGACAGGCGAGGCGCTGGACGTCGAGATGAAGAAGGCGTCGGCCTGGTGGTTCGTGCAACGCGATCCGGAAGACCCCGCCAGCCTGTACCTGAAGGCCGTAATGGCGGCCGACCTGGTCGTCAAATAAGCCACCGGGAAAGCCACCAAGAGGCACCTTGCAATGACCAAACCGTCTGCTACATTAGAAATGTAGTACCGGGAAGTTGTTCTTAGTGCTTCACCAAGGAGCAGCCCTCCGAAAGGATGGCTGATTTATCATGCCAACTCTACTGACGATCGGCATCTTTATCGCCACCGTGGGACTGATCGCCTACGAAATCATTGCAGAAGGCCGAGGTGGCAACGGCAGACTCACCGACCGCTATCACGACGAATAGCGAATGCAGCGCTAGCTGACAGCAAGGCCCCGTGGCAGCCCGTAGCGATACGGTCTGCGGCCGGGGCCTTCGTTTTGTGCAGCCCCTTCGGGATCCGACCGGCGCGGGCTACCCCAGCAGATCCAGCAGCGAACCCGTCCCGCCCATCTGTTCCTGCATCGTGTACATCTGCGCCAGTGCCTGGGCCTGTGCGGTCAGCGACTGCGCCAGCCGCTCGCGCCGGTCGGTCAGCACGTCGAGGTCGCGCGTGGTGCGGTCCTGGGCGCGGCGCACCAGGCCGTTCTCGGCCGTCAGCGTGCCCAGACGTTCGTCGAGGCGGTCCGCCAGGCCGCTGCCTTCATTGGTGAACAGCCGGCTGACGGCTTCGGGATCGTCGGCGATGGCCGCCTTCAGCTTGACTTCGTCCAGCACCAGCCTGCCATCGGCGTCGCGCGACAGGCCCACGTCCGCCAGGCCCCGCGACGACGAACCGGCGCCGCCGATCCGCATCAGTCCCGTCATTTGCGCGGAGACGCGGGACAGCGCGTTATCGCCGCGCAGCGCCCCGCCCTGCAGGGCGGCCAGCGTGTCGGCCATGTCGTTGTAGCCCTCGACGAACGCGGCCACGTTCCTGGCGATCTGGCTGCTGTCCTGGCTGACTGCCAGCTGGGTCGTCCCCTTGCCCGCCAGCGTCAGCGTCACGCCCTCGATGGCGCCGGCCACCGTGTTGGTGCCGCTGCGGTATTCCTTGCCGGCGACGGACACGATCGCATCCTGGGCGGCCTGCGCCTGCGTCATGCCGCCCGCGCGCGGCTGGTCGGGATCGAAGCCGATCGCGGCCTTCAGGGCCGCATCGCCGGTGACGCTGATCGACAGCGTCTGCGTGGCACCTTCCTTGCCATTGACCTGCAGCGCATAGCCGCCATTCGAGCGCACCACCGTGGCGTTCACGCCGGCTTCCTTCAGCGCCGCGGCAACGCCTTCCAGCGTGTTGTTGCCGCTGTCGATCGTGATGGTACGGGCGGTGCCGGCCGTAGCCTGGAACCCGTCCGCGCCCATGCTGCCCCACTCCAGCTTGACGGTGGAAGCAATGCCGCTGCCGAGCGTGGCAGTCGCCGTCGGCTGCACCCCGCTGTTGAGCACCTGCCCCTGGGCAAGCTGCCGGACATCGACCTCGTACTGGCCCGGCTTGGCCGAAGCGGTCGTGGCGGCACTCAGCACCCCGCTGGTGGACGTCGAAGCGGAAGTCGACAATCCCGCGCCCGCCAGGCCTTCGGCCAGCGCCTCGAATGCGTCCAGCGCGCTCTGCAACCGGCCCAGGCCGGACAGGCGGGTCTGCGTGCTCGCCAGGCTGGCGTTCAGCAGGTCGATATTGCCGCGCTGGCCCGCCAGCGCCTGCTGCACGCGCGCCGCGACCGTCGGCGACAGCGAGGCATTGCCGTTCAGCGAGGGGGTGGAATTCGTACCGAACACCGTGGCAAACGGGTTGGTGCCGTATTGCGCGGCAAGGATGGCGCTGGCGTTTGTAACCATGGTGACCTCCGATGTCGGATTATTATGGTCCCATCGGGGCCAGGAATCAAAAGAAGCGAACAGAGCGGGACATGCCCCGTTGTCTTCCCGTTACGACTTCGGCAAGTCAGCGCATGAACTTGGTGATGGCCGCCGTGGCTTCCGGATTCAGCGGCTGGAACACGAAGCCCACCTTGAACTCGTCGCCGGAAAAGATGCAATGGCTGACCTTGGCGCGGCACGTGATGATCTGCGGCTTGCCATCGACCAGCATTTCGAATACCACCTGCCCCGCCTGGCCAGGCTCCACCTTGGTACCGCTCGTCACCGACATGCCCGCCAGGCCAAGATCGAAGGTGCGCGCGGGAGTGGGCGCCGCGCCATCGATGACCACCATTGCCCTCACGCGCAAGATCTTGCGAACGCCCTGCCTTTGATCGACTAACACTTGTGAATCCTCGTTAAAAATGACAACGGCCGGCAAGGCCGACCGTTATTCTACTGCGCAACGAGCAATCTTGCATCGGCGTCACCGCGCACGGGCGCCCACGTTCACTGCAGCTCGCGCAGGCGCGTAAACGCATCGTCGATGCGGTCCACGCCGATGATCGTCATGCCCTCGATCGGCTGTTTCGGCGCGTTGGCCTTGGGGATCATGGCGATCGAAAAGCCCAGCTTGGCCGCTTCGCGCAAGCGCTCCTGCCCGCGCGGCGCGGGACGGATCTCGCCGGCCAGGCCCACTTCGCCGAACACCACGAAACCGCGCGGCAGCGGCTTGTTGCGCATCGACGAATTAATCGCCAGCAGCACGGCCAGGTCGGCCGCCGGTTCGGTGATCTTCACACCGCCGACCGCGTTGATGAACACGTCCTGGTCGAACGCGGCAATGCCGGCATGCCGGTGCAGCACCGCCAGCAGCATGGCCAGGCGGTTCTGTTCCAGGCCCACCGACAGGCGGCGCGCATTGGGCAGGTGGCTCGCATCGACCAGCGCCTGGATTTCCACCAGCAGCGGCCGCGTGCCTTCCTGCGTCACCATCACGCACGAACCGGGCACCTGGTTGTCGTGCTGCGACAGGAACAGCGCGGAAGGATTCGACACCCCTTTCAGGCCCTTTTCCGTCATCGCGAACACGCCCAGCTCGTTGACGGCGCCAAAGCGGTTCTTGATCGCCCGCACCAGCCGGAAACTGGAATGGGTGTCGCCCTCGAAATACAGTACCGAATCGACGATGTGTTCGAGCACGCGTGGGCCGGCCAGCGCACCTTCCTTCGTCACGTGGCCCACCAGGATGATCGTCACGCCGGTCTGCTTGGCCACGCGCGTCAGCTGGGCCGCGCATTCGCGCACCTGCGCCACCGAACCGGGCGCGGACGTGAGCGCATCCGAATACAGCGTCTGGATCGAGTCGATCACGGCCACCTGCGGCTTGACGGTGTCCAGCGTCTGCAGGATCTTTTCCAGCTGGATCTCGGCCTGCAGCTTGAAGTCCTTCGCGTCGATCGCCAGCCGCTTGGCGCGCAAGGCGATCTGCGCGCCGGACTCCTCGCCCGATACGTACAGCACGCTCTTCAACAGCGACAGGTTGGCCAGCGCCTGCAATAGCAATGTCGACTTGCCGATGCCGGGATCGCCGCCGATCAGCACCACGCCGCCGGCCACCAGGCCGCCGCCCAGCACGCGGTCGAATTCCTCGATGCCGGTGCCGAAGCGCGGCACGTCGAGCGCCTCGATCTCGCTCAGCGACAGCACCGGCGCGGTCTGCGCCAGCGCCTGGTGCGATTGCGACATGCGGTTCACGCCGCCGGTCTCGATCACCGATTCCACCATCGTGTTCCACTGCCGGCAGGCCGGGCACTGGCCGGTCCACTTGCTGCTGGTGCCGCCGCATTCGCTGCACACATACTGGGTCTTTGCCTTGGCCATCAGTCTTCCCTCACCTGCACGCGCTGCGCCACCGCGCACATCAGTTCATAGCCGATCGTGTCGGCGGACGCGGCGACGTCGTCTACGGCCAGGTCCTCGCCCCACAGCACCACGCGGCTGCCCACGCGCGCCGAATCGATGCCGGTAAGGTCCACCGCCATCATGTCCATCGATACGCGGCCCACGGTACGGGTGCGGCAGCCATCCACCATCACCGGTGTGCCGGTCGGCGCGTGGCGCGGGTAGCCATCGGCATAACCGCAGGCGACGGTACCGATGCGCATCGCGCGGTCGGCTTCGAAGCGGCTGCCGTAGCCGACGAAATCGCCGGCCGCGATTTCCTGGATGCCGATCAGTTCACTTTCCAGTGTCATCGCCGGCCGTAACCCGTAGTCGGCCGCGCTGCCGCCGCCCGGCGTGCCGCCATACAGCATGATGCCGGGCCGGATCCAGTCGCTGACCAGTTCCCCGCCCAGTTCCTGCATGCGCAGCACGCCGGCCGAATTGGCCAGGCTGCGCGGCGCATCCAGCCCCGCCGCGCCGGCATCGAAGCGCCGGATCTGCTCGCGGATCGGCAGGCACTCGTGCGCCGCCTCGTCGGCATTGGCAAAGTGCGTCATCAGCGTGATGTACCCCACGTGCGGAATGGCGCGCAGCCTTGCATGCGCCGCGGCATAGTCGGCGGGCTTGAAGCCGAGGCGGTTCATGCCGGTGTTCATTTTCAGGTGCACGTCGACCGGCCGGGCCAGCGGCGTGCGCTCCAGCAGCGCGATCTGCTCCGCGCAGTGGGCCGTGCCGGCCAGGCCGTGCTCCGCCATCGCGTGCAGGTCGGCGGCGTCGAACCAGCCCTCGAGCAGCAGGATCGGCTTGCTCCAGCCCATCTCGCGCAGGCGCACCGCGTTGTCGAATTCGATCAGCGCAAGCCCGTCGGCGTCGGCGAAGCCGCGCAGCGCGCGCTGCAGCCCATGGCCATAGGCGTTGGCCTTGACGACGGCCCATGCCTTCGCGCCAGGCGCGCAGGCGCGCGCGCGTGCCAGGTTATGCTGCATTGCAGCGACGTGGATGGTGGCTACGATCGGCCTTGGCATGGCAGGATTAGGCGAAATACGCGCGAAATGGGAAGCGGGCATTTTACCGCACACGCACTCTTAGGCGGAGCTTAAGCGAGCGTGTGCGGCGGCCACGATGGCCACTGCGGGCGCGGCTTACTGTCAATCGAACGACCATTCGGTTTGCCCTGCCGTTTTCTTTGGAAAGCATATCTTTCATGGTATAAAGCAAGCCGATATCGGTTTTAAGGCCCTTCCACAATGAATCGTGGTTTCTACACCATCATGGCGGCGCAGTTCTTTTCGTCGCTGGCGGACAATGCGTTGCTGTTCGTCGCGATCGACCTGCTGATCACGATGAAGTCGCCGGCATGGATCACGCCGCTGCTGAAATTCCTCTTCGTGCTGTTCTATGTGCTGCTGGCCGCATTCGTGGGAGCCTTTGCCGACGCGTTGCCGAAAGGCCGGGTGATGTTCATCGCGAACCTGGTCAAGATCTTCGGCTGCGCATTGCTGTTCTACGAAGTGCATCCGCTTGCCGCGTATGCGATCGTGGGCATCGGCGCGGCCATCTATTCGCCGGCCAAGTACGGCATCCTGACCGAACTGCTGCCGCCGGAAAAGCTGGTGGCCGCCAACGGCTGGATCGAAGGCCTGACCATTTCGTCGATCATCCTGGGCACCGTGATGGGCGGCGCCCTGGTCAGCGACCGCGCCGAAACGATCATCCTGAGTTGGGACATCGGCATCGCCAACCCCGCCTACGGCGCGCTGATGATCGTCGGCGTCCTGTATGTCTGCGCCGCGCTGTTCAACCTGCGTATTCCGCTGACCGGCTGCGTATATCCGCACCAGGAGCGCAATCCGGTGCGCCTGATCGAGGACTTCGCCAACTGCTGCATGATCCTGTGGCGCGACAAGCTGGGCCAGATTTCGCTGGCCGTCACCACGCTGTTCTGGGGCACCGGCGCCACCTTGCAGTTCATCGTTCTGGAGTGGGCCAAGCAGGCGCTGGGCATGAGCTATGAAAAGGCCACCACGATGGTGGGGCTGGTGGGCCTGGGCGTGACCGTCGGCGCGATCATGTCGGCCAGGATGATCACGCTGCGCAAGTCGCTCACCGTGATCCCGCTCGGCGTCGCCATGGGCTTCATGGTGATGACGATGGCCTTCATCAACACGCCGGTGATCGCCTATCCGATGCTGATCGTGATCGGTGCGCTGGCCGGCTTCTTCGTGGTACCGATGAACGCCCTGCTGCAGCACCGGGGCCACGTGCTGATGAGCGCCGGCCACTCGATCGCCGTGCAGAACTTCAACGAGAACCTGTCGATCCTGACGATGCTGGCGATGTACTCGCTGATGCTGCGCATGGACCTGGACCTGAACACGATCATCGTGCTGTTCGGCCTGTTCCTGTCGGGCACCATGATCGCCATCAAGCGGCTGCATGCGGCCAACCAGCGCGAGCACGATTCGCTGGCGCTGATCGGCGAGCACAAGCACTAAGAAAAAACCCGGTGCCAGGCACCGGGTTTTTTCTACGCCGGCGGCTTCTGCCCCGTCTCCCGCCTGAGCGCCGCCCGCGCCGGCCAGTCGTCGCGCACGATGAATGCCCGCGCCTGTTCCAGCAGCCAGCCATCCTCTTCCCGCACCGTGGCCACCATCGCCGGCGACGGATCGGCCGCGAACTTTTCCGCCAGCATTGCCGCAAGGCCGCCACGGCTCGACGGCTGCGGTGCATCGGCGGTACGCGCCTTCAGCGGCGCGAGCCACTGCAAGCGCGGCATCACCACGAAGCGTTCGTCCGGGTGCCCTCCCTCGCCGGCAAGGCCGGCCAGCGTCAGCCACCGCCCGCGGCAGTGATCCGGCGCGATGCCGGGAATGCGCGGCACCGCATTGGATACCTCATTGGATACCTCATCGGACACCTCATTGTTTCCTGCGCCCGCCACCCCGGCGGCCGGATGGAACAGCCAGCCCTTGACGAGCGCCTGGGCCGCGGTCACGGGCCGCGGCAGCACTTCCCGGGCGGAGGGATGTTCCGCCAGCACCAGCTGCTGCTCGAAGATCTTGCGCATCTTGCGGCCCAGCGTATCGCCCAGGTTGGGGCCCACCAGCAGGTCGTGGTCGCCGGTGGCGGCGCCGCTGTCCAGCAGGTAGAACTTGGTGGCGAATTCGATGTGGCGCAGGCCGCCGCCCGGTTCATCGAGCAGGAAGTCGAATTCGCCCACGGTTTCCCTGCCGGCCCTGCCGCCCTGGTGGGCGGTGCGCACCTGCAGACCGTGGGCGGCCAGCGTGCCCTGCTGCGCGTAGTAGAACGCCATCAGCTTTTCGGCATACAGGCCGAGGCGGGAATAGAAACGGCCGCCCAGCGCGGCGTCGAGCGGCGCCGGGTCGGCCTCGAGTGCCGCCAGCCATGCCTCGACATCCGGCGCGGCCGGGCCCTCGGTGGCGATGCTGCCCTGCCAGTACGGCGCGTTCGGGTCGAGGAGGCCGGGTGCGTCGAGCAGCCACGCCAGCGCCCGCACATGGGGGCGCGTCAGGTGCCGCCAGCGGCGCTCGAAACGCGCCTGGCAAGTGGATTCGATGCCGGTGTCAGCAGCGGGCGGCATCGGCGGAGCGCGCCAGGCACAGGTCGGCCCAGGCCCTGGCCTTGTCTTCGGGCTTCTTCAGCAGGTCGGCCGGATGGAACGTGGCGACGACGGGCAGGCCGCCACCGGCGTGATCCAGGCGCAGGACCTTGCCGCGCGCGGCCATGCCGAGCAGGCCCTTGGCGGTGACGCCGCCCAGCGTCAACCCCAGGCCGGCGCCCGTCAGCGCCAGCTCGCGCTGCAGGTACGGGCGGCAGGCCGCCA
This sequence comes from Pseudoduganella umbonata, assembly GCF_014192225.1. GTDB lineage: Bacteria > Pseudomonadota > Gammaproteobacteria > Burkholderiales > Burkholderiaceae_D > Rugamonas > Rugamonas umbonata. The sequence continues at coordinate 225,325 of NZ_JACHXS010000004.1, forward strand.
GTTCGTCGGCCGCGGGGAGGCGATCGGCACCATCGTCCGCCGCCGGCCGGCATTTCACCAGCGTGGTGACATAGGCGCCCCGCTCCGTCGACAAAGCCACCGCGCGAAGCATGTTCTGCAGCAGCTGGCCGGGCGGGCCGGCGAACGGCTGCTCTGCCTTCTCGTCGGCGCGCGTGGGCGCAAGACCCAGCACGAGCCAGCGCGCCTTCTCGTCGCCCGCGCCCGGCACGGCGGCACGGCGCGTTTCGCACAGCCGGCAACGCGTGCAACTGCGCACCGCCGCCTGCAGTTCCGGCCAGTCCATTGCCGCGATTTCCTCGTCGGTGGCGGCGGTGCGTCCGGGGGCGCGCGGCACCGGCGCGGCCGGTACGGCGTCGAACCACGACGTGTCTTCCGTGGGCGGCGCCGCCTCCGCCCTGGTGCGCGGCGGCGCCGGCTGCTTCAGCGTGGGCGCCTTCGGCGGCGGTGCCGGGGCATCGTCGAACCAGGCGGTATCCTCGCCGGCGGAAGCCGGGGCCGGTGCAGCGGCCGGCGGTGGAACCAATGCGGCCGGAGGCGGCACCGGTACAGCCGGCTCGGCCACTGCCGGCGCAGGCCGGGCCGGCAGCGTCACGACCGTTGCGGCCTGCTCGAAGGCAGTCGCCCGTCCGACGGCCGGCACGGGCACGGCATGCTCGGCGACCACGACCGGCTCTTCGACCGCGGCCTGCTGGTTGACTGACACATGCTCTTCGACGACCGCATGCACCCGGTCGCGCAACAGCCACCGCGGCCCGACGCCCATCTCCTGCAGGAATGCGCTGCTGCGCTGCGTCAGGCTCATAGCACGATCCGCATCACGATGGCATCCTCGCGCTGGCCGCCGGCGGCCGGGTAATAGCCCTTGCGCCGGCCGATCTCGGCGAAACCGAAGCGGCGGTAGATGCCGAGCGCGCGCACGTTCGACGGGCGCACCTCCAGCAGCATCGATTCCATGCCGAGGCCGCGCGCGCAGGCGGCGGACTGGTTCAGCAGGAAGCGTCCCAGGCCCTTGCCCTGCCAGCGCGCCGCCACCGCCACGTTCAGCAGGTGCGCCTCGTCGACGACGGCCATCACGAGGAAGTAGCCGATCAGCTCGCGCGACGGATCGCGCAGCACCCAGCCGTGATAGCCGTTTTTCAGCGAGTCGGAGAAATTGGTACGCGTCCACGGATGCGGATACACGGCATGCTCGACCGCCACCACTTCATCCAGGTCGGCCAGCTGCATCGGTTCGTAGACCAGGCGCGCCAGGTCCCAGGTGGGCCGCTGCGTCATGCCTTGCCTCCGGACTGAAGCGCGCCCTGCGCCGCGTTGATCACTGCCCGCTCGGCCTTCGTATACGCCACCTTGTTGCGCAGGTAGAGCGGCTGGGCGGCGGCAGGCGGAACGCCCTGCCCGGCCGCGAACGCCGCGGCGCCCAGCCGGGCGATCTGCTCGGCGTGCGGCAGCACGGCCGTATCCGCGCCGGCGACGAACGGCTTGCCCGCGAACGCCTCCGGATAGGCCGCCAGGCCATTGCCGCAAGCAAGCGGCGCGCCTTGCGGGTGCACGTCGGCCGGGGCCGACAGCGCGGCCGGCAACACAGGTATCGGCAAGCCCGTCGGCAACCCGTCCGCAGCGTCGCCTGCATCCTCATCGAAACGGTACTGCGCCCAGTACACCTCGTTCATCCGCGCATCGAGCACGGCCAGTACGTGGGCGGCGCCATGGCGCTCGCGGCAGGCCAGTGCCATCGCATCGAGCGTCACCACCGGCACCAGTGGCAGGCCGGCGCCGAAGCCCAGCCCCTGGGCAATGCCGCAGGCCGTGCGCACGCCGGTAAACGAACCGGGCCCGGCACCGTAGGCGATCGCGTCGCAATCGGCCAGCGCGATGCCCGCCCCGGCCAGCAGTTCCTGCACCATCGGCAGCAGCGAGGCCGAATGCGTGCGCACGCCGTCGGCGCTGCGCGAGCTCAGGCGGCCGGCGTGCAGCAGCGCACAGGAGGCCAGTTCGGAGGATGTTTCCAGGGCAAGAATGGTCGGCGAATACGTAGGCATAGGCCGTATTTTACCTTGCGCGGCGGCGACGGCCCAGCCATCGCTGGCGGCGCAGGCCGCCGCGCCACGCTGTACAATGCGGCAATGCACAGCACAACCCTACACGCCGACAACCGCGCCGAAGTGGCCGCCGCGCTGGCGCAGGACCGCCTGGTCGTGGCCTGCCTGTGCGCAGCCTGGTGCGGCACCTGTTCCAGCTACCGCGCCGCCTTCGAGGAACTCGCCGCGCGCCATCCGGACAAATATTTCCTGTGGGTCGACATCGAGGACCATGCCGACCTGGTGGGCGACCTGGACGTGGAAAACTTTCCCACCCTGCTGATCCAGCGGCATGAAACCGTGGCCTTCTTCGGCACGATGCTGCCGGATCCGAACGTGGCCAGCCGCCTGATCGACACGATCGCCGCCACCGGCGAGGCAGAGCTGGACCGCCAGGCCGGCAGCACCGCCGAACGCCGCCAGTGGCAGCAGCAATGCAACTTGCGTCAGTTGATGGGCACGGCCTGACCCGCTGCCTGCATCACTGCCGGTCCGGATCGGCCGGTACTTTCTTCACATAGACATCCGCCGCCGACAGTTCCCGTCCGTCGGCGGTGCGCAGCGCCAGTGCCTGCGCACCATGTCTTTCGTCCCCGAGCACTTCTCCGGTCAGCACTCCTCCCGTATCACGCAACACCAGCACCGAATGCGGCTCGCCGGGCGCGAACAGGTGGCGTTCGCCCCAGCGGCGCAACGCGACGATCACCGGGAACAGGTCCTCTCCCTTGGCCGTCAGCACGTATTCCTGGTAGGCCGAACCGTCCGACGCCGGCTGGCTGGCCAGGATCCCGGCTTCCACCAGCAGGCGCAGCCGGTCGGCCAGGATATTGCGCGCCACGCCGAGGCTGCGCTGGAATTCGCCGAAACGGCGCACGCCATCGAACGCATCCCGCACGATCAGCAGTGCCCAGCGCTCGCCGACCAGGTCCACGCCCCGCGCCACCGGACACGGCTCTTTCCGACTGTTTTTCCTGCCCGCCATCCAAGCCTCCTTGCAAGTAGTTGCATTTTAAAACTACAACAGCTACGCTACAAGTAGTTTCGATTTGCAACCAGTTGGGAGAAGCCATGCATTTTTCAACCGCCCGTCTTGCGCTGCTCGCCGTATCCGCGGCCTTGTGCGTCGCTAACGTGTATTACGCACAACCGCTGCTCGACCTGATCGCGGCCGACCTGGCGCTGGACCGCGCGGCGGCCGGCGGCATCGTCACCGCCACGCAACTGGGCAGCGTGCTTGCGCTGCTGTTCGTGGTACCGCTGGGCGACCGGTTGGACCGGCGCCGCCTGCTGCTCGCGCAACTGGCCGCGCTGGCGCTCGCACTGGTGGGCGTATGGGCGGCGCAAACCACCGTACCGCTGCTGGGCGCGATGCTGCTGACCGGCCTGCTGGGCACTGCGATGACGCAGGGTCTGATCGCCGGCGTGGCAGCCGCCGCGGATGAGGGCGAGCGGGGACGAGTGGTGGGGGCCGTGCAGGGCGGCGTGGTATTCGGCTTGCTGGCGGCGCGCGTGGTGGCCGGTACGATCGCCGACCTGGGCGGCTGGCGTGCCGTGTATGCGGTATCGGCCGGGTTGACGGTGGCGATCGGGGTACTGTTATGGCGCGCCCTTCCGCCGCTGCCGGCGCCGGCGCGGCCCCTGCCGTACCGTGAGCTGACCGGTTCGATGCTGACGCTGCTGCGCACCGATCGCGTGCTGCGCGAACGGGGCATCATCGCGCTGCTGATGTTCGCCGTGTTCAACATCTTCTGGAGCGCGCTCGCGCTGGAACTGGCCGGGCCGCCCCGTGCGATGCCGCACACGGCGATCGGCGCTTTCGGCCTGGTCGGACTGGCCGGCGCACTGGGCGCCATGCGCGCCGGCCGCCTGGCCGATCGCGGCCATGGCGAACGGGTCACCGGCGCAGCCCTGCTGCTGCTGTGCGTTGCCTGGGTGCCGCTGGCATTCACGCCGGCATCGCTGCTGGCGCTGTCCGCCGGCATCGTCGCGCTCGACCTGGCAGTCCAGGCGCTGCATGTCGTCAACCAGAGCGTGGTGCTGCGCGGCGGCGCGGCGCCCGGCCGGATGGTCGGCTGCTACATGCTGTTCTATGCCGCCGGCAGCGGCGCCGGCGCGCTGGCCGCCACGGCCGCGCATGCCGCCGGCGGCTGGCCGCTGGCATGCCTGCTCGGCGCCGGCGTCAGCATCGCGGCGCTGCTGTTCTGGTGGGTGCGTGTACCGGTTCGCGCCGCCGGTCGCGCTGCCCGCTGAAGCAGCATGCCGCGGCCCGTTACGCCAGCCGCAGCGGCAGGCTGCGCAGCCGCTGTCCGGTCAGCCGGAAGACGGCGTTGGCCACCGCGGGCGCCACCGGCGGCACGCCGGGCTCGCCCACCCCTTCCGGCGGCTCGCCGGACAGCACGATCACCGTGTCCACGTGCGGCACCTGCCCCATCCGCAGCACCGGGTAATCGCCGAAGTTCGACTGCTGCACGGCGCCGCCTGCGACCGTGATCGCGCCCTCCAGCGCGGCCGTCAGCCCGAAGGCCACCGCCGATTCCATCTGCTGCGCAACGTGCCCCGGGTTCACGGCCAGTCCGCAATCGATCGCGCACACCACCCGGTGCACACGGATCGCGCCGTCGTGCACCGACACTTCGGCCACCTGCGCCACGATCGCGCCGAAGCTGTGGTGCAGCGCCACGCCATGCGCGCGGCCCGCGGGCGGCGTGCCGGCCGCGCGCACCGCCGCATCGAGTACGGCTACGTGGCGCGGGTGGCCGAGCAGCATGGCGCGGCGGAACGCCACCGGATCCTTGCCGGCCGCGTGTGCCACCTCGTCGATGAAGCTCTCCTTGAAGAACGCATTGAAGGAATGCCCCACCGAGCGCCAGTTCCCCAGCGGGACCGCGCTGGCCACGGCGGCATGGGCGATGCGCTGGTGCGGGATCGCATACTGCATGTCGTAGGCGCCTTCGACAGTAGTCTTGTCCGGCCCCGCGCCCGGCAGGCCGAGATTGCGCCGCAGGAAGTGGTCCGTCAGCGCGCCGCCCGCGCCGATGAAATCCCAGCTCTTGATGGTGCCTGCCGCATCGAGCGTCGCGGCCAGGCGCGCCACCGCCGCCGGGCGGTAGGCGTCGTGCCGGAGATCCTGCTCGCGCGTCCAGATCATCTGCACCGGCAGGCCGCGGCACTCGCGGGCGATGGCAACCGCCTGTGCCACCATGTCGCCCTCGAGCCGGCGCCCGAAGCCGCCGCCCAGCAGGTGCTCGTGCAGTTCGACCTGTTCGCGGTCGACACCGGCGACGGCCGCGGCGATGCCGATCGCGATCGACGGCGCCTGCGTGGACAGCCACAGCCGCACCTTGCCATCGGCCACCTGGGCGGTGCAGTTGACCGGTTCCATCGCCGCGTGCGCCAGGAACGGCGCGCTGTATTCGGCGTCGATCGTGCGGCCGTGCGCCTGCGCGTCCGCGACGTCGCCCTGGGCGAAATATACATGGTGCTCCGTGCCGTCGAGGGCAGCGCGCAAGTCATCATGTATCCCGTCGCTCGACAGTTCCGCATGCGGCCCGGCATCCCAGCGGATCGCATGCGCCTCGGCGGCCGTCTTCGCCTGCCAGAACGTGCGCGCCACGACCGCCACGCCGGCCGGCGCGCCGTCGTGCCCGGCCAGCCGCCAGCTGAACGCATTGCTGATGTCGATCACGCTCAGCACGCCGGGCAGGCGCAGCACGCCGGCCGCGTTGGTGCCGGCGATCGTGGCGCCGAGCGCCGGCGCCATGCGCAGCGCGGCGTACACCATGCCCTCGGGCCGCGCATCGATGCCGAAACGGGCCGTGCCGTCGACCCTGGTGCGCGCGTCGCGCCGCGGCACCGCGCGCCCGATCAGCCGGAACGCGTGCGGCTCCTTCAATATCGCATCGCCCGGATTTTCGCTCGCTGCGGCCGCGGCGAAACTGCCGTAGGTGGCACGGCGCCCGCTGGCATCGTGGAACAGTTCACCGTCGGCGGTGCGGATGCCGTCCGGCGCCACGCCCCACGCCCGTGCGGCGGCCGCGACCAGCATGCCGCGCGCGGCCGCGCCGGCTTCGCGCATCGGCAGCCATGCATCCTTGACGGAAGTCGAGCCGCCCGTCAGGCTGATGCCCAGTTCGCGCGCCACCTTGGCCAGCGTCCAGCGGGCGAAGGCCTGCGTATTGCCGGTATCGTCGGGGTGGAATGGCAGCGCATCGCGGATCGCGGCGATGTTGGCGTAGATCTTGTCGGGCGGCGCGGCGGCGATGCGTACCCGGGCCAGCGGCATGTCCAGCTCTTCGGCCACCAGCATCGGCAGCGCGGTATGCACGCCCTGCCCCATCTCGGCGCGCGGCACGACGACGGTCACGGTATTGTCCGCCGCCAGCGCGACCCAGCCGTTCAGCGCCACCGCACCGCCGTCGAGTGCCAGCGGCACCGCGGTGTTCAGGCGCTGCCGCGGCGGCAGCGCTCCCCAGCCGACGACCAGCGCGCCGGCCGCCGCGGCGCCGGCCAGCAGGAAGCGGCGCCGCGTCGACTGTGCCACTTACGGCCGCCAGCGCTGCAGCAGGTCGTCCGGCATCACCGGGCGGCTGTAGAAATAACCCTGCGCCTGGTTGCAGCCGTGGCGCAGCAGGAAGGCGGCCTGTTCGTCCGTCTCCACGCCTTCGGCGATCACCGCCAGGTTCATGCTCTTGCCGAGCTGGATGATGGCGATCGCGATCGCCTCGTCGTTGGCATCCGCGTGGATGTCCTTGATGAACGAGCGGTCGATCTTCAGCGTCTGCACGGGCATCTGCTTCAGGTAGGCCAGCGACGAGTAACCGGTGCCGAAATCGTCGATCGCCAGGCTGACGCCCAGCGCGTGCAGGCCGTTGATGTACTGCAGCGCATCGCCCGTGTTCATGATCAGCGATTCCGTCACTTCCAGCTGCAGCCGGTGCGGCTCCAGCCCCGTACGGCGCAGGATGTCGCCAACGGTGAACACGATCGTGCCCCGCTCGAACTGGCGCACCGACAGGTTGACGGCGATCTTCGGCACCACCAGCCCGGCCTCCTGCCAGAGCACCATCTGCCGGCACGCCTGGGCCAGCACCCACTCGCCCAGCTGGCTGATGAAGCCCGAATCCTCGGCCAGCGGGATGAAGCGCGCCGGCGGCACCAGGCCCAGTTCGGGGTGGTTCCAGCGCACCAGTGCCTCCACGCCGATCAGCCGCCCGGTGTCGATTTCCACCTGCGGCTGGTAATTCAGGAACATTTCGTTCTTTTCCAGCGAACGGCGCAGCCAGGTTTCCAGCCGCAGGCGCTCCACGCCTTCGCCCGTCATCGACATCGCATAGAAGCGGTAGCCATTGCGCCCGCGCGCCTTGGCCTGGTACATCGCCACGTCGGCATTCCTGATCAGCACGTTCCGGTCGGTGCCATCGTGCGGGTACAGGCTGATACCGATGCTGCACGTGACGAACAGTTCATGGCCGGCGACCGTGAATGGCTGCTCGAACATCGCCACCAGTTTTTCCGCCACCAGCGTGGCCGAGTATTCGCCGCCGACGCCTTCCAGCAGCACCACGAATTCGTCGCCGCCCAGCCGCGCCAGCGTATCGCCATCGCGCAGCCGCGCGCGCAGCGCGTCCGCCACCTGCTTGAGCAATTCGTCGCCGATGTGGTGGCCCAGCGTGTCGTTGACGTTCTTGAACCGGTCCAGGTCGATGAACAGCAGCGCCAGCTGCTCCGCGCTGCGCTGCGCGCGGTCGAGCGCATGCTGCAGCCGGTCGTTGAACAACAGCCGGTTCGGCAAGCCGGTCAGCGAATCGTGGTGGGCCAGGTGGTCGAGCTTGCGTTCGTTTTCCTTGACCAGCGTGATGTCGCTGAACACGCCCGCATAATGCGTGGTGACACCGTGCGAATCGCGCACCGCGGTAATCGTCAGCGCTTGCAGGAACTGTTCGCCGTTCTTGCGCAGCGCCCACAGCTCGCCCTGCCAGCCACCGGTGCCGACCAGGTCCTCCCACAGCTGCTGGTGGAAGGCCGCGTCGTGCCGCGCCGAGCGCGTCAGGCTGAAGTCGCGGCCCAGCGCCTCGGCTTCGGCAAAGCCGGTGATCTGCGTGAACGCCGGGTTGACGGCGACGATCAGGCCATCGCGGTCGACCACCACGACGCCGTCGGCAATGTGTTCGAGCACCGTGGCCGACAGGCGCAGCTTGTCCTCGGCTTCCTTGCGCGGCGTGATGTCGGCATAGACCCAGATGCTGCCCTCGTTCGGCCGGTTCTGGTCGATCGCGCAACCGCTGACCATGCACCACAACAGCGAACCGTCGCGCCGGCGGTAATGGCGCTCCTCGCTGAAGTACTGGCCCTGGCCCAGCGCCGGATACTGGCGCGCGCCGGCCGCCTCGAAGGCGTCCGCCGTGGGAAACACGATGGCGGTCGAGTTGCCCACCATGCCGCCCGGTTCATAGCCGAACAGTTCCTCGCAGCGGCGGTTCACCGACATGATGGTTCGGTGGCGTACGAACATCACGCCGAACATCACGTTGTCCAGGATCGCCCCCTGCTCGGCCAGCAGCGCCTCGATGCGCATCTCGTTGTCCTTGCGCTCGCTGATGTCGGACAGGATGCCGTCGACCCACGGTTCGCCGCCCTCCGGCGGCACCTGCGGCTGGCCGGTTTCCAGCACCCAGCGCTCGGTGCCGCTGGCATCGACGATGCGGTACTCGGTTTCATACGCGCGCCCCTCGTCGATGGCGCGCTTGACGGCGCGGCGCTGGGCGCGGCGGTCTTCCGCCGTGATCAGGTTGACCCAGGAATGGGTGGTGCCGCGCATCAGCTGGGCCGCGGTAAAGCCGGAGATCGCCTCGATGGCGTCGCTGACGAATTCGATCGGCCCATCCGGCCGGTAGCGGAACACGGCGCCGGGCACCTGCGTCACGATCGTGCGAAAGCGCTCCTCGCGCTGGCGCACGTCCTCGAACAGCCGGCGCAACGCCTCGCGGGTCTGCTCGAGCCGAGCACCGAGGCGCCCCAGCTCGTCGTTGCCGCGGATTTTCAGCGGCGTGTCGAAGTCGCCCTGCGCCAGCCGGTCGGACATGCGCATCAGCCGGCGCAGCGGCGCGATCACGCGCTTGTTCAGGAACAGCAGGATCAGCAGCAGCGACACGGACAGCTGCGCGGCCAGCACGAAGAGGTAGGAACGGCGCTTGTCGTTCAGTTCCTGGCGGCTGCGGGCGTCGTCCATCTCCACCATGACCTGGCCAATCCGCTCGCCCCGTACCATCACGTCGCGCTCGGCGCGCACCACGTTGCCCAGCGGCCGCGGCGGTGCTTCCGCGAGGATGAACTGCGCCTCGGCCTGGCCGGTGACCCGCACCTGCACGACCGAGCTGTCGCGCATCACCGACTGCACCAGTAATCGCGCCGATTCGGCGTTCATGTTCCACAGCGATTCCTGCATGCCCAGCGCCAGGATGTCGGCATTGCGCTGCAGTGCCTCGTTCAGCGCGGTGCGGGTGGACTGCTGTTCGCGCACGCCGACCATCAGGTAGCTGCCGACGATGGCAGGCACGATCAGCCCGCCGAAGACGACGAGCAGCAGGGATCCATACAGGGACTGGCCGTACAGCGCGCCCAGCCGGGCACGCAGGCCGCTGGTTGGCGGCCGGGTCATGCGGTAGCGGCAGGCGAGAGAAGCAGAAGCAGAAGCATCTTGCACGGTGCATAATTATCGTGGTGCAATTATGCTGCAAAGCGATACGCAAGTCACGAATGCCTTACATTAACGAAGCATGCGGGCAACGCAAAACTTCGCCATCACGCCGGACTTGTTATGATGGCCACTCTTTGACAGGAGCTGCCATGAGTTTTTCACTGTATTCCGCCTCGGTACCCGTATTCCACCAGATCCTGAACAGCCTGCTCGAGATCCTCGACAAGGCCGACAGACACGTCGAGACCACGCGGATCGACCCCAACGCGCTGCTGCAATTCCGGCTGTTCCCGGACATGCTGCCATTCACGCGCCAGATCCAGATCGCCACCGATTTCGCCAAGGGCGCCGGCGCCCGGCTGGCCGGCCAGGAAGTGCCGGCCTGGGAAGACTCGGAAAAAAGCTTTGCCGAGCTGAAACTGCGCATCAAGAAGACGCTGGTTTTCCTGGACGGCCTGCCACGCAACGAGATTGAGCACAGCGCGGAGCGTGCGATCACCACCGGCAGCGGCGAGAAGACCCGGCACTTCACCGGCCAGACCTACCTGCTGCACTATGTGCTGCCGCACTTCTTCTTCCATGCCACGACCGCCTACGACATCCTGCGGCACAACGGTATCGAGATCGGCAAGAAAGACTTCATCGGCACGATCCCTCAGCAAGCGCAGTAAGGAACACCGCAAAGCAAAACCGGTGGCGAAGCCACCGGTTTTGCTTTGCTGGCATGTAGCTTTTCAGCTGTTGCGGCGCGGGTAGCCTTGCGCCAGGATGCGCTGCCAGACTTTTTCCTTGTCCTCGGCCGACATCGATACCCAGTGCGCCACTTCGATATAGGTACGGCCGCAGCCGCGGCAAACGTCGTCGAACGTCGTCGAGCACACGGCCACGCATGGCGTGTCCGGACGTTCGGGGAGCTTTTCCTCCGTCATGGCTGTTTCCGCGGAAACAGCTTGTCCCAGCCTTCGTGGCCCAGGTTTTCCATTGTCTCGATGTTTTTCTCGAAGATCGCTTCCGCTTCGGGAAAGGCTTCGACGGCCCGCTCGACACTGTCTTCGCGCAGCAGGTGCAGCGTGGGATAGGGCGACCGGTTGGTATAATTGCCGATATCGTTCCGATCGGTATCGGCGAACTGGTAATCGGGGTGGAAGCTGGCCACCTGCAGTTCGCCCACCAGTCCCATGTCTTCAAGCGCGGCGTCGGCCACGTCGAGGAACTCGTTGTAGTCCTCGAAGTCATTCAATACCTGGGGATGGATGATCAGCGTCGTATCGACTTCCTCGGCGGGTGTGTCCGACAGCCGTTGCAGCTCATCCATCAGGGTTTCCAGCAGTGCTTCGGGCGTCGTGGCATCGGACACCACGTAGCGGATCTGCCGCTTGACGTGGACAGCCTTGGCGAACGGGCACAGGTTCAGCCCGATCACGGCCTTTTCCAGCCAGTCCGCGGTTGCCGCGATGGCGCTTGCGTGGTCCACCGCGGCACTGTTCGTACTATTATTCATGATTAAATCCCGGCTTTGAAATACTGGTTCGCCATTGTACGCATCGGATGACGTTTTCGCCATTTGCTGTTATTTCGCTGCGATCCACACGGATCTTGCCATTATTTCTCTCGATGCCGCTGCTCAAGTTTTTTGTAACGGAGCCGACATATTGCTTGACGGCGGCCCGGCAACGTCCTTAAACTCGGCCTTTGAATTGGTAGTCCGTCCCGCCCTGGGCCTGCCCTGGTTAACCTGACGACAACACAATGGAGCACTATGCGAATTAAGTACATCTCCCTGCTGGCGGCGCTTGCCGTGGCACCGGCGATCAGCCAGGCGGTAGAGTCCGCCGTAGCGACGGACCGAGCTTCCCTCCCCCTGATCCCGCTGTCCTCCGCCATCAAGGCACCTGCACCGAATCTCGCCACGCCCCCCGCAACCGCCACCAAGACATCCTCCGACGATCCGTTCCGTGAAACGGATGTATGGAACCGCATCCGCACCGGCTTTTCGATTCCCGACCTGAACAATTCCCTCGTGTCGAAGCATGCCAACTGGTATGCCGAGCGGCCGGACCACATGGCCCGCACGTCGGCACGGGCGTCGCTGTACCTGTTCCACGTGGTCACGGAACTGGAAAAGCGCAATATGCCGACCGAACTGGCGCTGCTGCCGTTCATCGAGTCGGCGTTCAATCCGGTGGCCGTATCGAGCGCGAACGCGGGCGGCATGTGGCAGTTCATGCCCGGCACCGGCCGCGATTTCAACCTGAAGCAGAACGCCTTCAAGGATGACCGCCGCTCCGTGCTGGCATCCACCGACGCCGCGCTGACCTACCTGCAAAAGCTGTACGACATGTTCGGCGACTGGCAACTGGCACTCGCCGCGTACAACTGGGGCGAAGGCTCGGTGCAGAAGGCGATCGCGAAGAACCGCGCCGCCGGCAAGCCGACCGATTTCGACAGCCTGGCCGACCTGATGCCGGCGGAAACGCGCAACTACGTGCCCAAGCTGCAGGCCGTGAAGAACATCGTCGCCAACCCGGCGCGCTACGGCCTGTCGCTGCCGCTGATCCGCAACGAGCCGTATTTCACGGCCGTCGACAAGACCAGCGACATCGACCTGGCGATCGCCGCGCAACTGGCCGAACTGTCGGTGGATGAGTTCAAGGCGCTGAACCCGCAATTCAAGCGCCCCGTGATCACCGGCGGCGAACAGACGCAGATCCTGCTGCCGAAGGAAAACGCGGAAAAGTTCCACCTGAACCTGGCACAGTGGGGCCAGGCGCTGTCCACCTGGACCACGCACCGCGTCAGCAGCGCGCGCGAAAGCATCGCCTCGCTGGCGTCGAAGTTCCGCACCACGCCCGACGTGATCCGCAAGGCCAACAACCTGCCGTCGCGCGGCGTGCTGACGGCCGGCTCGACGATCCTGGTGCCGAAGATTTCCACCAGTGCCCATTTCGACATCCCTGTCGAGATCGCCGACAACGCCACCGTCGGCGTGGCCGACGAACCGGTCGCCAAGCGCAGCAATTACCGCAAGGCGAAGGCCTCCAGCGGCAAGAGCAAGTCGCCGATCAAGCTGGTCAAGGCGCGCGTCTCGCGCGACCAGGCCGGCAAGAAGCGCAGGAACTGACCGGCGGATCGATCGCACCGCCCGCACGCAAAGGCTGCGGGGCCGATGGCCCCGCAGCCTTTGCGGTTTACAGGTGAACTGCAGGATGCTCCGCAGGATGAACCGCAGCATGGCCCGCGGCGCGGCCCGGCACACACCGGATAGCAATCCGCCAAGCTTGCAGGCGCCGTCCCCAAGCCATACAATCTCGATCCTGCGGTAATGCGTACCCGTCATCGATTGGTCCGTCACCAACTAGAACAACAACCCGTGCTGCGCCGAACGCGCGCAACAGGCAATTGGAGTAATCATGGCTTTCTTGCAAGGCAAAAAAATCCTTATCACCGGCTTGCTGTCCAACCGCTCGATCGCCTATGGCATCGCGCAGGCCTGCCACCGCGAAGGCGCCGAGCTGGCCTTCACCTACGTTGGCGAACGCTTCAAGGACCGCATCACCGATTTCGCCGCCGAGTTCGGCAGCAAGCTGGTGTTCGATTGCGACGTGGCCAGCGATGAGCAGATCGAAGCGCTGTTCCGCGACCTGGGCCAGAGCTGGGACAGCCTGGATGGCTTCGTGCACGCGATCGGCTTCGCGCCGCGCGAGGCGATCGCCGGTGAATTCCTGGACGGCTTCTCGCGCGAGAACTTCCGCGTAGCCCACGATATCTCCGCCTACAGCTTCCCGGCCATGGTGAAGGCTGCGCTGCCGCTGCTGAAGGAAGGCTCGTCGGTCCTGACGCTGTCGTACCTGGGCGCCATGCGCGCGATCCCGTACTACAACACGATGGGCCTGGCCAAGGCATCGCTGGAAGCATCGGTACGCTACCTGGCCGAGAACCTGGGCCAGAAGGGCATCCGCTCGAACGGCATCTCGGCCGGTCCGATCAAGACGCTGGCCGCCTCGGGCATCAAGGATTTCTCGAAACTGCTCGGCTTTGCCGCCAGCCATGCGCCGCTGCGCCGTAACGTGACGATCGAGGAAGTGGGCAACACGGCGGCGTTCCTGCTGTCGCCGCTGTCGTCCGGCATCACCGGCGACATCATCTACGTGGACGGCGGTTTCTCCCACGTGATGGGCCTGAACGCCAGCGATTACCAGTAAATTACCAGCAATCCCGGCACGCGCCGGGACGGTGCCTCCGCAACGCGGGCGCCGGCATCGTCCCGACCTGTCTGCACGGTTCAGAAACCCGTGCAGGACTTATGGAAATCGGGTATCATGCTCTTTGTGCGTTGCAACAGACTTCGCACAAAGAAGAAGAACATAAGAGTTATTTAGCTATTTAATCAGCTTCGCAAGCCTTCGCGCATCCCGGTTTCTTTGCCCGTGCATTTAGCAATACAGCATGCAAACACATGCTAATGCAAAGCCCGGATGGCGCTTATAAAAAGCCCCCCGCCCCTGAGTGGCTGCACGATATCTACAGGATATCGCTGCTCGACACCGTCCCGGCGCAAAGCTTTTGTGCCGAAATTTCTATTCTTGCTGTCTAGAGTCATTTCGTTTGGTTGGCGTTGCTATGTTGCGTTCTGCGCTTGTGCAGGAACGCGCAATTTTACGAAAGAAATACATGAGTTTTGAAGCACTAGGTCTCCACGCATCGATCCTGAAAGCCCTGACGGATTCCGGCTACACCACGCCTACGCCAGTCCAGGAACAAGCTTTGCCCGCCGCAATGGCCGGGAAGGATCTGCTGGTTTCCTCGCAAACGGGCTCCGGCAAGACCGCGGCCTTCATGCTGCCGTCGCTGCACCGCCTGGCCGAAATGGCCCCGGCGGAATCGGCCGGCCGCACCCCGAACCAGGAGAAGCAGGCTGCGCAGGCGCGCGGCGAGCGTCCCCGTTTCAAGGCAGCCCAGCCGAAGATGCTGGTACTGACCCCGACCCGCGAACTGGCTTTGCAGGTCACCACCAATACCGACAAGTATGCAGTGAACCTGCGCCGCCTGAAAGCAGTGGCGATCCTGGGCGGCATGCCGTACCCGAAACAGATGCAACTGCTGTCGCGCAATCCTGAAATCATCGTGGCAACGCCGGGTCGCCTGATCGACCACATGGAATCGGGCAAGATCGACTTCTCCCAGCTGGAAATCCTGGTCCTGGACGAAGCCGACCGCATGCTGGACATGGGCTTCATCGACGACATCGAGAAGATCGTTGCCGCCACCCCGGCTTCGCGCCAGACGATGCTGTTCTCGGCCACGCTGGAAGGCACGGTCGGCAACATGGCCCGCCGCATCACCAAGGATCCGATGACGATCGAGATCAAGCAGGCTGCCAACAAGCACGAGAACATCACGCAGCGCGTCCACTTCGTCGACGACCTGTCGCACAAGAACCGCCTGCTCGATCACCTGCTGCGCGACGAAACGCTGGACCAGGCCGTGGTGTTCACGGCCACCAAGCGCGATGCCGACACGATCGCCGACCGCCTGAACATCGCCGGTTTCTCGGCCGCCGCACTGCATGGCGACATGCACCAGGGCGCCCGTAACCGCACGCTCGACAGCATGCGCCGCGGTACCGTGAAAGTGCTGGTCGCCACCGACGTTGCCGCGCGCGGCATCGACGTGCCGACGATCACCCACGTGTTCAACTACGACCTGCCGAAGTTCGCCGAAGACTACGTGCACCGTATCGGCCGCACCGGCCGCGCCGGCCGCAATGGCCTGGCGATCTCGCTGGTGAACCATTCGGAAAACATGAACGTGCGCCGCATCGAACGCTTCACGAAGCAGTCGATCCCGGTCAACGTGGTGGAAGGCTTCGAGCCGAAGAAGGCGGCGGCACCGCGTTCCGCGGCACGTCCGGGCTGGAAGCCGGGCGAAGGCCGCGGCGGCAAGCCGGCGGGCCAGCGCAGCTTCTCGAAGCCTGCCTACCCGCGCGAAGGCGGCGCACCGCGTGAAGGCGGCTTCGCCCGCGACAGCAGCCACTACCGCAGCGAAGGCACGCCATTCCGCGCCGACGGTGCACCGCGTCCGGAAGGCGGCTTCCGCCGTGAAGGCGCGCCGGCACGCAAGGAAGGCGGCGGTTTCCGTCGCGACAGCGCTCCGCGTTCCGACGCACCGCGCCGTCCGTGGGGCGAACGCTGATCGCCAGCGTGAAGCCGTAGCATGAAAAACCGCCGGGTTCGCCCGGCGGTTTTTTTTTGCGCTGTTCAGCTGCTCAGCAGCGCACATGTACGCTGCCGTACAGAACGCGGCTCGACTGCGCGGCACACTTGGGACATGAAAAAGCTCGCCCTAACCCTGCTCCTCGCTGCGCCGCTGGCGCATGCCCAGAACACGCCGACGGCCCGGCCTGCACCACCTGCCCAGCCGACGCCGTCCGCACAACCCGCGCCGCAGGCTCAACCCGCGACGCAAGCTCAGCCGTCGACGCCCGCCGGCGCCACGCAAGCGGGCCAGCCTGCTCAGCCCGGCCAGCCATCGGCCCCGGCGCCCATCACGCCGGACCAGGTGCCGCCCGACCTGCGTGCCCAGATCCTGCTGGACCGCGCCCACTTCTCGCCCGGCGAGATCGATGGCAAGGTCGGCAGCAACATGCGCCAGGCGATCGCCGGCTTCCAGAAGGCACGCGGCCTGCAGGTCACGGGCACGCTGGACCAGGCCACCTCGGCCGCGCTGGAAGACCGCCAGCCGCTCCTCGGTACCTATACGATCACGGATGTCGACGTGCAGGGTCCGTACGGCCCCGTCCCGGAATCGATGGCGGACAAGGCCAAGCTGGCTTCGCTGCACTATGAAACGATCGAGGAAGCCCTGGGCGAACGCTTCCATTCCAGCCCGGAGCTGCTCAAGCAAATGAATCCCGGCAAGAACTTCATGCAAGCGGGCGAGAAGATCCTCGTGCCCAACACGGGCGCGTCCGGTCCCCTGCCTGCGGCCGCCAGGCTGGTCGTCGACGACTCGGACCGCACGCTGTCCCTGCTCGACGACAGCGGCAAGGTCATCGCCCAGTTCCCCGCCAGCACGGGCAGCGAACACGATCCGCTGCCGGTCGGCACCTGGAAGATCAATGGCGTCGGCCGCAACCCGGATTACCGCTACAACCCGAAACTGTTCTGGGATGCCAAGCCCGGCGAGGGCAAGGCGATGATCAAGCCGGGGCCGAACAACCCGGTGGGCGTGGTGTGGATCGACCTGTCGAAGGAACACTATGGCATCCACGGCACGCCGGTGCCGTCGAAGATCGGCAAGACCGAATCGCACGGCTGCATCCGCCTGACGAACTGGGACGCCGCCAAGGTCGCGAATGTCGTATCGCCGGGCTTCGAAGTGATCCTGCAAGACTAAAACAGACGGAGACGCTTGATGAAATGGCTGCTGACCTTGCTGCTGGGTGCCGCGCTCGGCGTGGTGGGAACGGTGTTGTGGCTGGGGCGTGACGTGCCGCCGACCGTTCCCCAGGAAACAGCGGTGACTCCCGCCCCGCTTCCCGCCCCGCTTCCCGCCGGGCCGACAGCCGCCGTACCGGCCCCTGCACCAGCCGCAGGCGCAGCCGTACCTGCAGGCGGCGCCGGCGGTGCCGCCGGCGTTCCAATCTCGTCCAAGGACCTGCCGGAGGTGCAGCCGCCGGCCCCGGTCGATCCGGCAACCACCAGTTTCGACATCGACGTGAAACCGGCGATCGGCCCCCTGCTGCTGCCGGTGGCCGGCGTCAGTCCGCGCGAACTGTCCGATACTTTCAGCCAGCCGCGCGGTACCGAGCGCCAACACCTGGCGTTGGATATCCCCGCGCCGAAAGGCACGCCCGTCCTTGCGGTGGCGGACGGCAAGATTACCAAGCTGTTCACCAGCAAGCCGGGCGGCTTGACCGTGTACCAGTTCGATCCGTCGGAAAAATACGCGTATTACTATGCCCACCTGGACAGCTATGCGCCGGAGCTCAAGGAAGGCAGCACGATCCGGCGTGGCCAGATGATCGGCTACGTGGGCGTAACGGGCAATTCCGACCCGAACGCGCCGCACCTGCATTTCGCGATCTTCGAACTGGGCGCGGACAAGAAATGGTGGGAAGGCACGCCGGTGAACCCGTATCCGTACCTGGCGGCAGTCGCCAGATAGCGCGATGCCCGACCAGATAGCGCGATGCCCGACGGATTCCGGGTGACTCATCCGGGATCAAAGCCAGGCAACGGTGCTCCCTCTTGCTTCAGGTCGCCAGAGGACTACGGGGGCGAAAGCCTGCCAGCGCGGAAGGCTACCAGTGGCGTACCCGCCCCGTATCCATGTGCACGAACTGCGAATCGTGGTAATACCCCACGCCGCCGGACTTCAGCGCCAGCGCCGCCTTGTGCACCTGCCGCAAGTCCTTGCCGGGGATGCGCAAGTCGATCGCCTTGCCTTCGAGGTGCATGCTGTGCCTGGCCACGCCACCGCTGGCGGCGGCCAGCTTGCGGTTGGTTTCCGGCGAACGATAGCCGGAAATGATGTGCACGACGTTATTGCTGCCGAACTGGGCGGAGACCTTCTCGACCAGCAGCAGCAGCGCCGGATCGATCGTCGCAATGGTGTTGCTGCGGTGATCGCGCAGCAGCTTGTTGATGTCCTGCAGTGCGTCGGGAATGAACTCCCCTTCGGCCCAGAACACGCTCTTGAGCGATTCGCCCGTGTGCGTGTTGTGGAAGCGCAGGATGCGTTCGTGCGGAGCCGCCACCGCGGCACGGGCCAGCGCGGGCATGCTCAATGCGGACGCGACGGCTACCGATTTCTTGAGGAATGATCGACGTTTGTTCATGGGTGAATGATACTCCTGTTCGCCGACGTGCGGATTTTATGGCGCGTTGCAACTCTTTGTCATATACTTGATTACTCAAGCACACTTCAAACATCGTTCAAGCTCACTTCAAGGATCCCTGATGGATAATCACTCCGACAACGACCGCGGCGTCGCCGCCCTGGACTTCTGCCTGCGCCTGGCACGCGCGCAGGCCACCGTGGTCCGCCGGCTCGACGCAGTACTGGGCGGCCATCACGGCCTGTCGTTCGGCGACTTCATGCTGCTGCACCACCTGTCGAAAGCCCCGGGTGGACGCCTGCGCCGCGTCGACCTCGCCGAGCGCCAGGGCCTGACGGCATCCGGCGTCACCCGTACCCTGCTACCGATGGAAAAAACCGGCCTGGTGGCACGCCTGGCGGACGAGCGCGACGCGCGGGTCGGCTTCGCGGCGATCACGCCGGCTGGCCACGAGCTGCTCGACAATGCGCTGCACACGGCCCGCGAAACCTGCGCCGACCTGCTCCGGCATGCGCCGCAGGACCAGCTGGACTCGCTCACGGCCGTGCTCGGCAACATCCTGGGGCCGGGCGCATGAACGCACCGGCTGACGCCGCTACAATGCCGGCCTTGGGCAGCCGCGCAATGAACCGCGCAGCGAGCGGCGCAACGAGCGGCACAACACAACCGCGCAATACAACGGGAACGCACGATGGAAACCAAATGGCTGGAAGACTTCATCTCGCTGGTCGAGACCAATAACTTCAGCCGCTCGGCGCAGCTGCGCCACGTGACGCAGCCGGCGTTCTCGCGCCGCATCCAGTCGTTGGAAAACTGGCTCGGCACGGACCTGATCGATCGCACCACCTTCCCTACCCGGCTCACGCCGGCCGGCCACGTGTTCTACGAGCAGGCGCTGGAAATGCTGGGCCAGATCAACGGCGTACGCGAACTGCTGCGGCACAAGCGGGTGGCCGCGCAAACGACGATCGACCTGGCCGTGCCGCACACGCTGTCGCTGACGTTCGTGCCGAAGTGGATCACGAAACTGGAAGAAGACTTCGGCCCCGAACTTGGCCCGCTGCACAGCCGCCTGATGGCACTGAACGTGCACGACGCCGTGCTGCAGCTGGTGGAAGGCGGCTGCGACCTGCTGCTGTGCTACCACCATCCGCGCCAGCCGGTGCAGCTCGATCCGGGCCGCTACGACATGCTGGTGATGGGCCGCGAGGCGCTGCGCGCCTATGCCCGCTGCGACAAGGCGCGCCAGCCGATGTTCACGCTGCCGGGCCGGAAAGCAGCACCGCTGCCCTTCCTGTCGTACACCACCAATGCCTACCTGGGCCGGATGGTCGACCTGATCCTGGCCGACGCCAGGCCCGCGCTGCACCTGGACAAACGCTATGAAACCGATATGGCCGAGGGCCTGAAGATGATGGCGCTGGAAGGGCGCGGCATCGCCTTCCTGCCTGAATCGGCCGTCACGCGCGAGGTGAAGCAGAAGCTGCTGGCACCGGCCGACACGGGCGGCAGCTGGGAAATCGAGATGGATATCCGGCTGTACCGCGAGCGCCCGTCGCCGGCGCGGCCGGGCAAGCCGCTGGTCGCCGCACTGTGGGATTTCCTCGCCGCGCAATTGCAGCCGCCCGCGGCGAAGCGGCGCGTGCCGGCATCGGAGCGCTAGGCGATCCCCGGCAGCGCAAAACCACGTTATGCATTTTTTGCATAGCCGGATGCGCAAGCGGCATTGGCAGGGAAACAGGCGGCCATCCTATGATTCGCCTCGCTGGCGGTAACGAGCCGCCAACCCAACATCAGGAGTCATCACCATGATCAGCCATGCCTTGCCTTCCTACCTCAATGCCGACGATCTCGGACCATGGGGCCAGTACCTGCAGCAGATCGA
Source organism: Pseudoduganella umbonata (assembly GCF_014192225.1). GTDB lineage: Bacteria > Pseudomonadota > Gammaproteobacteria > Burkholderiales > Burkholderiaceae_D > Rugamonas > Rugamonas umbonata. The sequence goes on from NZ_JACHXS010000004.1 coordinate 245,844, forward strand.
CCGCGTCACGCCCCACCTGGGCGCCCTGTCGCGCTGGGTCGAAACGCTGAAGCGCCCGAAGCGCATCCTCACCGTCGACGTGCCGATCGAGCGCGATGACGGGTCGATCGCCCACTTCGAGGGCTACCGGGTGCAGCACAACATGTCGCGCGGTCCGGGCAAGGGCGGCGTGCGCTTCCACCAGGACGTGACCCTGTCGGAAGTGATGGCCCTGTCCGCATGGATGACGGTCAAGAATGCCGCGGTCAACGTGCCATACGGCGGCGCCAAGGGCGGCATCCGCGTCGATCCGAAGACGCTGTCGAAAGGCGAGCTGCAGCGCCTGACCCGCCGCTACACGAGCGAGATCAGCCTGATCATCGGCCCGACCAAGGACATCCCGGCACCGGACGTGAACACCAACGAGCAGGTGATGGCGTGGATGATGGATTCCTACGCGATGATCGAAGGTAACCTGTCGACCGGCGTGGTGACCGGCAAACCGATCTCGCTGGGCGGCTCGCTGGGCCGGCGCGAAGCCACCGGCCGCGGCGTGTTCGTGGTCGGCCGAGAAGCGGCGCGCCAGCGCGGCGTGGCGATCGCCGGTGCGCGCGTCGCCGTGCAGGGCTTCGGCAACGTGGGCGGCGTGGCCGCCACGATGTTCGCCGAGGCCGGCGCGAAGATCGTCGCCGTGCAGGATCACACCGGCACGATCGTCAACGAAGGCGGCCTCGATACTGCCCAACTGCATCGCTACGTCGCCGAGACCGGCGGCGTAAATGGCTTCCCCGGCGCCGACGCGTTCCTCGACCGCGATGCGTTCTGGGACGTGGCGTCGGACATCCTGATCCCGGCCGCGCTCGAACAGCAGATCACGGCGGCGAATGCTCCGCGTATCCGCACCAAGATCATCCTCGAAGGCGCCAACGGCCCGACCACGCCGGAAGCCGACGACATCCTCAACGACAAGGACATCCTCATCGTGCCGGACGTGCTGGCCAATGCCGGCGGCGTGACCGTGTCCTACTTCGAGTGGGTGCAGGATTTCTCCAGCTTCTTCTGGAGCGAGGACGAGATCAATGCCCGCCTGACCCGCATCATGCAGGAGGCGTTCAGCGCGGTGTGGGAAGTGGCGCAGGATAAGAAGGTGTCGCTGCGCACGGCCACCTTCATCCTGGCCTGCACCCGCGTGCTGCAGGCGCGCGAGGTGCGCGGCCTGTATCCGTAACGGCAGGCACTGGCAAGGATTGCGCTGGCAAGATTGCGCTGGCAAAGATCAATGTAGCAAAGAGTCCCGACAATTCCGCAAGAGAAGCGGGGGAGACAGTGGAAGGCGCTGCCGCGAGGCAGCGCCTTTTTCTTTGCGCGCGCCGGTAGCGGCCGCCTCGAAACCGCCGGTATTTGTTTGCTGGCTCACAGACAACCAGCCCCGCGGCGCGCCAGAATGGCATGGTGTTCAAGACCAGCAACAAGGAACAGCCATGCGCCCACCGATCGAATACGACCCGCGTTACGAAGTGCCGGAAGACGGCGAGGCCGACACGCAGGCCGACCTGCTCGACGTGCTGCACTCCATCGCGGACACGACCTTCACCGATACCGGCCGGCCGCTGCGCAGCGTCCATGCCAAGAGCCACGGCCTGCTGCGCGCCGAGCTGCGCGTGCTGCCGGACCTGCCGTCCGTGCTGGCGCAGGGCCTGTTCGCCGGGCCCGGCACGTATCCGGTCGTGATGCGGCTGTCGACCACGCCCGGCGACGTGCTGGAAGACAGCGTTTCCACGCCGCGCGGCATGGCGCTGAAGGTGCTCGGCGTGCAGGGCCCGCGCCTGCCCGGCAGTGAAAACGATGCCACGCAAGACTTCGTGCTCGTCAATGCCACCACCTTCCTGAATGCCGGCCCGAAGGCTTTCCTCGGCGGGCTGACGATGCTCGCCGCTACCACCGACAAGGCGCCCGCATTGAAGAAGATGCTCTCGGCCGCGCTGCGGCAGGTCGAGAAAGCGGTGGAAAAAGCCGGCGGCGAGAGCGCGCAACTGAAGGGCCTGGGCGGCCACCCGGCCACCCATCCGCTCGGCGAGACCTACTACAGCCAGGTGCCGTTCCTGTTCGGCCGGTACATGGCGAAATGGGCGCTGGTGCCGACGGCCGTTGGGCTGACGCGCCTGAAGGATGCCCCGGTCGACTACGCGGCCGGCGCGGACGTGCTGCGCCAGGTCGTCGCCGAGCACTTTGCCCAGCAAGGCGGCGAATGGGACCTGCGCGTCCAGCTTTGCACCAACATCGAGGAAATGCCGGTCGAGGATGCCTCGGGCGAATGGCCGGAAGACCTGAGCCCTTACGTGACCGTGGCGCGCGTCGTGGCGCCGCCGCAGATCGGCTGGAGCGAGGCGCTCTCCGAGGCAGTCGACGACGGCATGAGCTTCTCGGTCTGGCACGGCCTGGCCGCGCACCGGCCGCTGGGTTCCATCAACCGCGTGCGCAAGGCGGCCTACGAGATGTCGTCGAAACTGCGCGCCCGGCGCCGCGGCGAGGCGATCGTCGAACCCGAATCGCTGGACGGGCTGCCGTTCGATCACAAGGCGCACTGACGCATCCAGCGCCGCCGGCACCGGTTGCCGAGCCCGTGTCCTCGTGCCTGGCACCGGGACACGGGCTCGGCAGCAATCATCCCACCGAAATTTCCCGACGAATCCCGGCTCCTGCATGGCTGAGCCCGTGTCAGCGTGCCTGGCACCGGAACACGGGCTCGGCTGCAGTCCCCCCACCGATATTTCCCGACGATTCCGGGTTCCTGCCTGGCTGAGCCCGTGTCACCGTGCCTGGCACCGGTACACGGGCTCGGCAGCAGTCATCCGGCGGAATGCATTTGCTATCATGCGCGCCTTGGCCGGCGCGCGCCGGCCTCCCCTTTTTGAAGATCGGAGAAACCGGATGACCCTACGCCTGCTGGCAACCAGCGCCGCTCTCGCGGCGGTTGCCTTATCGGCCGCCCCACTCGCGATGGCGGCGCCACGCGGCCTCACCATCGAAGACTTGGCGAGCATGGAGCGCGTCGGCAGCCCCGTGCTGTCGCCCGACGCCTCGCGCGTCGTCTACACCGTGCGCAGCACCAGCCTGGAAAAGAACCGCGGCACGACCCAGCTGTGGATGATCGACCTGCGCGCAGCGACGCAGTCCACTCCTCCAGCCCCGCAGCAGCTCACGTCCCACGATGCGAGCAGCCTCGACCCCGAATGGTCGGCCAGCGGCGACGCCGTCTATTTCCTGTCCAGCCGCTCCGGCTCGTCGCAGGTGTGGCGCTTGCCGGCAGGCGGCGGCGAAGCCGTCAGGGTGACGGACCTGCCGCTCGATGTCGACAGCTTCCACGTCTCCCCGAAGGGCGATCGCCTGGCGGTAACGCTGGCCGTGTTCCGCGATTGCGCCGACCTGGCCTGCACGAAGAAGCGCAACGACGAGCGCGCCGCCGGCAAGGCCACCGGCAAGCTGTACGACCAGATGTTCGTGCGCCACTGGGATACGTGGGCGGACGGCAAGCGCAACGTGCTGTACTCGGTGCCCCTGGGTTCCACCCCTGCCGCCAGCGCGGTCAGCCTGTCCGGCACGCTCGATGGCGACATCACCAGCAAGCCGTTCGGCGACCGCGGCGAATATACGTTCAGCCCCGACGGCCAGCGCATCGTGTTCTCCGTGCGCGTGGCGGGCAGCAGCGAAGCCTGGTCGACCAACTTCGACCTGTATGAGGTGCCGGCCGCCGGCGGCGCCGCGCCGCGCAACCTGACGGCCGACAATCCCGCCTGGGACACCAAGCCGCAATTCTCCCCGGACGGCAAGACCCTCGCCTACCTCGCGATGAAGCGCCCCGGCTTCGAAGCGGACCGCTTCCACATGATCCTGCAGGACGTTGCCACCGGCAAGAAGCGCGTGCTGGCCGAGAGCTGGGACCGTTCGATCGCCGACTACCGCTGGCGCCCGGACGGCAAGGCGCTGCTGGCCAACGCCGACGATATCGGCAACCACCGCCTGTTCTCGCTCGACGTCGCCAGCGGCAAGGTCGCCGCGCTGACGGACAAGGGCTATGTCGCGGAATTCGATGCGAAGCGCGATACCGTCGTCATGGCGCAGAACAGCCTGCACGATGGCGCCCAGCTGTACAAGCTGGCCGGCGGCAAGGCCATCCAGCTGACGCAGGCGAACCGCGAGCGCCTGGCCGGCGTGAAGATGGGCGAGTATGAACAGTTCTCGTTCGCCGGCGCCAATGGCGAGAGGGTCTACGGCTATGTGATGAAGCCGTGGAATGCGGAGCCGGGCAGGAAGTACCCGGTGGCCTTCCTCGTGCACGGCGGCCCGCAGGGCAGCTTCGGCAACGCGTGGAGCTACCGCTGGAACCCGCAGGTGTATGCCGGCGCCGGCTACGCGACAGTGTTCATCGACTTCCACGGCTCGACCGGCTATGGCCAGGCATTCACGGATTCGATCAGCGGCGACTGGGGCGGCAAGCCGCTGGAAGACCTGAAGAAGGGCCTCGCCGCGGCCGGCCAGAAGTATCCATGGCTCGACACGGCGAACGCCTGCGCGCTGGGTGCCTCGTACGGCGGCTACATGATGAACTGGATCGAGGGTAACTGGAGCGACAGCTTCAAGTGCATCGTCAACCACGACGGCGTGTTCGACCAGCGCGGCATGGGTTACTCGACCGAGGAACTGTGGTTCACCGAATGGGAAAACGGCGGCACGCCTTACGCCAACCCGGAAGGCTACGAGAAATTCAACCCGGTGCACCATGTGGCGAAGTGGAAGACGCCGATGCTGGTGATCCAGGGCGACCTGGACTTCCGCATCCCGACCGCCCAGGCGCTGGGCACCTTCACCGCGCTGCAGCGGCAGGGCATCAAGTCGAAGCTGCTGGTATTCCCGGACGAGAACCACTGGGTACTGAAGCCGGCCAATTCGATCCAGTGGCATCACACGGTGATCGGCTGGCTCGATGAACACCTGAAGAAGTGACATGCCCGGCCGGACGGCAGCCGCCATCCGGCCGATTCAACCCACGCTGACAAGGACGCCGATGCTCAAGAGAATCCACCACGCCGCCATCATCTGCTCCGACTATGCGCGCTCCAGGCATTTCTACACCAGGGTGCTCGGCTTGTCCGTCGTTGCCGAGAACTACCGTGAGGCGCGGCAATCCTTCAAGCTGGACCTGCGACTGCCGGACGGCTCCCAGGTCGAACTATTTTCCTTCCCCCTTGCGCCCGAGCGCCCTTCGTATCCGGAAGCGCGCGGCTTGCGCCACCTGGCCTTCGCGGTCGACGATGTCGAGGAATGCAAGGCGCATCTTGAACGGCAGGGCGTGGCCGTCGAGCCGGTCCGCATCGATGAATACACCGGCAAGCGCTTCACGTTCTTCGCCGACCCCGATGGCCTGCCGCTGGAGCTGTACGAAGGCTGAGGGCCGGCCGGGTCCCGGCGCGACCGCCCTCGCCCGCCATAAAAAATCCCCTTCCGTGCCAGGCCCGGAAGGGGATTTTTTCATACCCGGGCCAGGGCCCGTGACGGGGTTATTTCGCTGCCTGCTGCTCCGCGGCCGGCACGTCCAGCGTGATCGCCTTCAGGCCCAGCACGGTGCTGCTCTGCTGGCGGATCTGGTTCGCGTAGGCCGGATCGGGATTCAGCTTGCGGCCATACGACGGCACCATTTCCTTCATCTTCGCCTGCCATTCCGGCGTTGCCAGCTGGGCCTTGAACGACGACTTCTCGATCACTTTCAGCATGATCGGCGCGGCGGTCGAGGCGCCGGGCGACGCGCCCAGCAGCGCGCTCATGGTACCGTCGGCGGAGCTGACCACTTCGGTGCCGAACTGCAGCAGGCCGCCCTTTTTCGGATCGTCCTTGACGATCTGCACGCGCTGGCCGGCGTTGACCAGCGTCCAGTCTTCCAGTTTCGCTTCCGGCAGGTAGTCGCGCAGCGTGGCCAGGCGGTCTTCCGGCGATTGCATCACCTGCTCGACCAGGTACTTCGTCAGCGGGATATTGTCATAGCCGGCCTGCATCATCGGCCTGACGTTGTCGCTGCCGACGGACGCCGGCAGGTCGATCCACGAACCGTTCTTCAGGAACTTCGTCGAGAACGTGGCGAACGGGCCGAACAACAGCGCCTGCTTGCCGTCGATGATGCGGGTATCCAGGTGCGGCACCGACATCGGCGGCGAACCCACGGATGCCTTGCCGTACACCTTCGCGTAGTGCTGCTTGATCAGTTCGGGATTGGTCGTGACGAGCCACTGGCCGCCGACCGGCACGCCGCCGAAGCCCTTCGCTTCGGGAATGCCGCTCTTTTCCAGCAACGGCAGCGAGCCGCCGCCGGCGCCGATGAAGACGAACTTCGCGCGCACCGTCTTCAGCGAATTGTCGGCGAGGTTCTTGACCGTCACGTTCCAGTTGCCGTCGTTACCGCGCTTGATGTCTTCGACCTGGTGGCGCAGCGACAGCGTCATGCCGCCCTTCTCGGTCAGGTGCTTCACCATGCTGCGCGTGAGCGTGCCGTAGTTGACGTCGGTGCCGATTTCCATCCGCGTCGCCGCCACTTTCTGGTTCTTGTCGCGGCCATTCATCACCAGCGGAATCCACTGGCGCAGCTGTTCCTGGTCTTCCGTATAGACCATGCCCTTGAACAGGTTTTCCTTCTGCAGGGCAGCGTAGCGCTTCTTCAGGTAGGCGATGTTCTCGTCGCCCCATACGAACGACATGTGCGGCACGTTGTTGATGAAGGTGCGCGGATCGCCCAGGTAGCCCTTCTGCACCTGGTAGGCCCAGAACTGCTTGGACACTTCGAACTGCTCGTTGATGTCGACGGCCTTCTTGGTCTCGATGCCGCCGTCCGGCGTTTCCGGTGTGTAGTTCAGCTCCGCGAAACCGGAGTGGCCGGTACCGGCGTTATTCATCGCGTCGGAGCTCTCGGCCGACACCGAATCGAGGCGTTCGAACATCTGCATGGTCAGGCCGGGCTGCAGCTCATGGAGCATCGTGCCAAGGGTGGCGCTCATGACGCCCGCGCCGACCAGTACCACGTCGACCGGCTTGTCCGCCGACGGCGGCGGCGACTTGGTGCAGGATGAAAGGATGAAACAAGATAACAGGACTACAAGCGATCTACGCATGATTGGTATTACCTGGACAATATGGCAATGCCGGCAATACCGGCATCGGCCAAGATCTGGTTGCAAAAAACTTCAATGGCTCCTTGCGGCATACTTCCGGCAGACCCGGTGGGCCGGCCAAAAAAATTCCGGAAAGAGCGTGCGGCCACGAAGATCGGGCAACACGACGCACAGCGGAAGCAACGTCACGGAGCGATACAGGAACTGGATCGATCAGCCATGACAGAAGACAGGCGGCAAACGACGGCGTGCCGCTTCCGGCATGCGGAAGGCACGTGATCGTTCCGGCGTCTATTGAAGGTACAAGGCCCGGTGGAGGGCGACGAATCTTAGGCCGCGAGGCGGCATGTCACCTATTCGGGATAATACTTAGGTCCTCTATAAGACCCGCAGGTCCTCTACAAGACCCGCCGGTCTTTATAAGCCCTTGGGTCTTCTATGAGTCCCTTGGGTCCGGCGCAAGCCCCCTTCCCTGCATGCGGCCTGGACATCCGGATCGCCCCTGCCCGGCGATCGGGCTAGTCCCAGGCGCACGTCCTGAAGCCGCAGAAGATATCGTCCCGCTCGGGCATGAAGAAATTGCGGAATTTCGCTGAGCCGAAGCGCGATGGCGTGGCAAACGACGCTCCGCGCAGTACCTGGTGCGTGCCGAACCACGGTGCCGAATACTCGCGGTAGCGGTCCGCGGTGAAACCGGGATAGGGCTCGAACGGCGAGGCTGTCCATTCCCACAGCTGCCCCCAGCGGAACGCCGGGTGGCCATGCAGCGCGGCGAATTCCCATTCCGCCTCCGTCGGCAGCCGGCGGCCGGCCCACGCGCAGTAAGCCTGCGCCTCGTACAGGCTCACGTGCCGCACCGGTTCGTCCGGATTCAGCATGGCCGGGCGGCCGAAACGCACGGTACGCCAGCCGCCGCCGTCGCGCTGCCAGTAGCGCGGCGCGGAACGCTCCTGCCGCATCAGCCACGCGGCCCCCCCCGTGCTCCAGAATTGCCGGTTGTCGTAGCCCCCATCGGCGATGAAATCCATGTACCGGGCATTGGTCACCAGGCCGGCATCCATGTGGAACGGCGCCACGTAGACCGGATGCGCGACCTTTTCGTTGTCGAACACGAAGCCGGCGGTATCGGCCGCGCAGCCCTGCTGCAGGGTGCCGCCCGGGAAGCGGATGCTGCCGCGGTCAGCGGACGCAGGTTCATCGTGCGCCAGGTGCGCCGGCGCATCCAGGCCGAGCGTCTGCAGCGTGTAAAGGTACGCTTCGCCATGCATGTCCTCGTGCGCCAGCGCCAGGCGGTACGGGTACAGCGCCTCGTCGGTATTGGCCTCGCGCGACAGCTTGTCGACCACGCGGTCCAGCACTTCATGGCAGTAGGTTTTGACACCGCCGGTGGTCGGCAGGTCCAGCGTCCAGCGGCTGCGGTGCGGCACGTTGGCCGAATCGAACCAGTCGTCGCCCTTGGTCAGCAGCGAGGCGAACTGCGCATCCGCCGGGTGGCTCGACAGTGCCTCGCGCAGGATGAACCATTCGGCGAACCAGGCCGTATGGCCCAGCTCCCACAACGGCGGATTGACAATGCGAAGCTGCGGCACGTTGCGCGGCACGTCCATGCCGGCGGCCGCGAAACAGTCGAACAGGGCGAGCGTATAATGCCGCGCATCCTGCATGGCCTCGGCCAGCTGCTGCGTGCGCGCGGTGCGAAAAGAGGCGGTAATGGAATTCATTGAAGGATTGTAACCAATGGCAGCTTCCGGCAAACCATCGATCTGTATCGTGAGTCCGGGCACGGCGCGCGACAACAACGGCAACTGGCACACGGCCGACCGCTGGGCGCATTTCCTGCGCGGCGATTACGACATTGTCATCCAGGAACGATGGTCGGAACAATGGCCCGCGCCGGACCTGCTGATCGCGCTGCATGCGCGCCGCTCCGCGCCGTCGCTGGCTGATTTCCGGCGGCATTACCCTGACCGGCCGGCGCTGCTCGTGCTGACGGGCACCGACGTCTACCATGACATCCACCACGATGCCGAGGCAGAAGGGGCGCTCGCCTTGGCCGATGCGCTGGTGGTGCTGCAACCGGCGGCGCTGGACGAACTGCCGGACGCCATCCGGCCGAATGCCCACGTGATCTACCAGTCCGCCGAAGCGCTGGCACCGCTGCCCGGCCTGCCCGGCCGTCAAGACATCACGATGGCCGGCCACCTGCGCGGCGTAAAGGATCCGGCCACGTTCATGCGCGCCGCGGCGCTGGTGAAGGCGCCGGATGTGTTCATGCAGCATATCGGCGCGGCACTCGATGCGGATCTCGGACGCCTCGCCGAACGCACCGCAGCCGATCTGGAACATTACGCCTGGCTGGGCGGCGCCTCCCGCGAGCTGACGCGCGACTGCATCCGCCGCAGCCACGCGCTGGCCATCTGCTCGACGATGGAAGGCGGCGCCAACGTCATCGTCGAGGCGATCACCAGCGGCGTGCCCGTGCTGGCCAGCGACATCAGCGGCAACCGGGGCATGCTGGGCGACGGCTACGCGGGCTTTTTCCCGGCCGGCGACGCGGCCGCCCTGGCCCGCCTGATCGACCGCAGCGTGCAGGACGGCGCCTTCCTCGCCACCCTGCGCGCCCAATGTGCCGCCCGCGTGCCGCTGTTTGCTCCGGAGGCGGAGCGGGCAGCATTGCTGGCGCTGGTGGATAATCTGCTCCCATCGACACCCCGACACCCAATTGGCAAAAAAACATGACTACTGAACCGATCAAACTCACCTCGTTTTCCCACGGCGGCGGCTGCGGCTGCAAGATCGCGCCCGGCGTGCTGTCCGAGATCCTGAAAAATTCCAGCGGCTTCCCGGTGCCGAAGGAACTGCTGGTCGGCATCGAAACGGCCGACGACGCCGCCGTCTACCAGCTCAACGACGAGCAGGCGCTGATCGCCACCACCGATTTCTTCATGCCGATCGTCGACGACCCGTTCGACTTCGGCCGCATCGCCGCCACCAATGCGATTTCCGACGTGTACGCGATGGGCGGCACGCCGATCATGGCGCTGGCGCTGGTGGGCATGCCGATCAACAAGCTGCCGGTCGAGACGATCGGCCAGATCATCAAGGGCGGCGAGTCGATCTGCGCCGAAGCGGGCATTCCGATCGCCGGCGGCCACACGATCGATTCGGTCGAGCCGATCTACGGGCTGGTGGTGCTGGGCCTCGTGCATCCGTCGAAGATCAAGCGCAACGCCGACGCCAGGGCCGGCGACGTGCTCGTGCTGGGCAAGCCGCTGGGCGTGGGCGTGCTGTCGGCCGCGCTGAAGAAGAACCTGCTGGGCGACGAAGGGTACGCGGCGATGATCGCCAACACCACGAAATTGAACAAGCCGGGCAAGGCGCTGTCCGAACTGCCGGGCGTGCACGCGCTGACCGACGTCACCGGCTTCGGCCTGCTGGGCCACCTGCTGGAACTGGCGCGCGGCGCACGGCTCACCGCCAGGCTGACGATGTCGCAGATCCCGCTGCTGCCCGGCGTCGAACAGCTGGCGCACGACGGCATCTTCACCGGCGCCTCCGGCCGCAACTGGGACGCCTATGGCAAGGACGTGACGCTGTCGTCGAACGTCACGCCGGCCCAGCACACGCTGCTGACCGACCCGCAAACCTCGGGCGGGCTGCTGGTGTCGTGCGATCCGGCGGCAGTCGACGAGGTACTGGCCATTTTCCGCGACAACGGCTTCGAAGCCGCCGCCGTGATCGGCGAGATGACCGAGGGCGACGCCCGCGTGCAGGTCGCCGCCTGACGCAGTCCAGCACGCAAAACCGGTGGCGCAGCACGAAACCGGTGACACGAAACCGGTGACAGGCTCCGATTTTTGGGAAACATTTCAAATTAACGGGTGTCTGTCACCGGTTTTCAGGAATGTTTCAAATTAACTGGTGTCTGTCACCGGTTTTTTTCCAGAATGCCTGCGCAGCGGAGCGATGTTCCGCGAAACCCCTGATGCGCCACCGGTTTTAGGGCTGTGCCGATACCACGTTTGGGGCCGAATTGTCTTGACAATAGCAAAGCCCTTCTCTTACATTGATGCCATGTTCACGCATCCGCAACTATCCGCTTTCCTGCTATCGCTTGCCGGCCTACCGCTGGCAACGCACCTGCTAGCACGCGCCTGATCGTTTCACCCCTGTGCGCGCTGCACAACTGCTGTACCCTCCAAAGCCGGCCATAAGCCGCACAGTCTCACAGTCAGGAAAGATGCACCGATGCCCGCCATCCATTGCCCTACCGTCGCAACCATCGCACGCGCACCGTCGCTGATGCGATCGCTATCGCTAGCGACCGGTTGCCTGGTCTAGCGCCCCGTGGCCCACCAGGCAGCCCTCCGCCACATGCACGCGACCGAAGTAACGCTACTGACAGCGTCGGTTTGCCCGACAAAATTCGAGAACCCAGGAGTACACCATGATGTTGCAGAACCCTGCCGCGAAATACCGCGCCTTCCCGCCCGTCCAGCTGGCCGACCGCACCTGGCCGAACAAGACCATCGCCACGCCGCCGATCTGGATGAGCACCGACCTGCGCGACGGTAACCAGGCGCTGATCGAGCCGATGAGCGTGGAGAAGAAGCTTCGCTTCTTCGAGCTGCTGATCAAGACGGGCCTGAAGGAAATCGAAGTGGGCTTCCCTTCGGCATCGCAGACCGATTTCGACTTCGTGCGCAAGCTGATCGACGAGAACCGCATCCCGGACGACGTGACCATCATCGTGCTGACCCAGTCGCGCGACGAACTGATCCGCCGCACCGTGCAGGCCGCGGCCGGCGCGAAGAACGCCATCGTCCACCTGTACAACTCGGTGGCCCCGGTATTCCGCAAGGTGGTGTTCAACATGTCGCGCGAAGAGATCGTGAACATCGCCACCACGGGCACCACGCTGGTCAAGGAATTGCTGGCCCAGCACCCGGAAACCAACTGGACCTTCGAATACACGCCGGAATCGTTCTCGACGACGGAACTGGACTTCTCCAAGCAGATCGTCGACGCGGTTACCGCGATCTGGCAGCCCACGCCGGAAAAGAAGATGATCGTCAACCTGCCCACCACGGTGGAATGCAGCATGCCGAACGTGTACGCCGACCAGATCGAATGGATGTGCCGTAACATCGAGCGCCGCGATGCGGTCATCATCAGCGTCCATCCCCACAACGACCGCGGCACCGCCGTCGCCTCGGCCGAACTGGCCGTGCTGGCCGGCGCCGAGCGCGTCGAAGGCTGCCTGTTCGGCAATGGCGAACGGACCGGCAACGTCGACCTGGTCACGCTGGCGCTGAACCTGTACACCCAGGGCGTCCATCCGGGCCTGGACTTCTCGGACATCGATTCGGTCCGCAAGGTCGTCGAGGAATGCAACCAGTTGCCGGTGCACCCGCGCCACCCGTACGTGGGCGACCTGGTGTTCACCGCATTCTCCGGCTCGCACCAGGACGCGATCAAGAAGGGTTTTGCAAAACAGCAGCCGGGCGCGGAGTGGGAAATCCCCTACCTGCCGATCGATCCGGCCGACCTGGGCCGCAGCTACGACGCGGTGATCCGCGTCAACAGCCAGTCCGGCAAGGGCGGCATGAGCTACCTGCTGGAACAGGACTACGGCCTGGTGCTGCCGCGCCGCCTGCAGATCGAGTTCTCGCGCGCCGTGCAGGCCGTGGCCGACCAGACCGGCCTGGAAATCACGTCCGACGGCATCCACGAGATCTTCGAGCGCGAGTACCTTGCGCAGACCTCGCCGTATGCCTACGTGGCGCACAAGATGGTGGAAGACAGCAGCGCCGATGAATCGGTGCAGATCGACATCGGCCTGCTGCACCGTGGCGCCACGCTGGCGCTGCAGGGCGGCGGCAACGGCCCGATCGACGCGTTCGTCGACGCGCTGGGCCTGGACGTCAAGCTGATGGACTACCACGAGCACGCGATCGGCCACGGCGCCAACGCCAAGGCGGCCTGCTACGTCGAACTGCGCCTCGACAACGGCCCGACGCTGTTTGGCGCCGGCATCGACAGCAATATCGTGACGGCATCGTTCAAGGCGGTATTGTCGGCGGTGAATCGCCAGTTGCAGCAGAAGGAAGCGGCACCGGCCACGGCGAGCGACGCCGCGGCCTGATCGGGCTGGCTTGAAAAAAAAAGCGCACCCCGGTGCGCTTTTTTGTGCCTGGTGTCTGACATTATTTTTCGCAGGAAAATAGTGTCAGACACCGGTTTTCGCTGGCGTTCACGAAGCCGCGCGGGAAACCGGTGTCAGACACCTTTTTCGGATAATGCACCCGAAAAAAATGTCTGACACCAGCTGCTCACCTTGCCAGCCGTATCCCCGTAAACTGCCACCGCGCTCCCGCCGGGAAGAAATTCCGGTAGCTGGCCCGCGCATGCCCGGCCGGCGTGGCGCATGACGAGCCGCGCAGCACGTACTGGTTCACCATGAACTTGCCGTTGTACTCGCCGATGGCACCGGCCGCCGGCCTGAAGCCGGGATACGGCGCATAGCTGCTGCTGGTCCACTGCCAGCAGTGATCGAACATGTCGTGCAACGCTTCCGGCGGCGTGGCGCCGCCCGGGTGCGGCAACGGCGGCGGCGCCCCCGGCTTCACGCCGGCACTGCGCGCCGCGTGTTCCCATTCCGCCTCGGTCGGCAGCCTGGCCCCGGCCCAGTGCGCGTAGGCGTCCGCCTCGAACAGCGAGACATGCGCCAGCGGCCGGTGCGGATCCAGCGGCTGCAAGCCCATCAGCGTGAATTCATGCCACTGGCCATCGTCGCCGCGGTGCCAGTACAGCGGCCTGTCGAGGCCCTGCGCACCGATCCAGTCCCACCCTTCGGCCAGCCACAAGCCCGCATCGCGATAGCCGCCCGCCTCGATGAACGCCAGGTATTCGCCGTTCGTCACCAGCCGCGATGCCAGCGCGAACGGTTCCACGAACTGGCGGTGGCGCGGCAGCTCGTTGTCGAAGCAGAAGCCGTCGCCGTCGTAACCGATTTGCGTCACGCCGCCGTCGAACGGCAGCCAGGCGATCGCCGCGGCCGGCGCAGCGGCCGGCAACGGTTCGGCACGATATTCGGGATACAGGCCATTCTGCGCCAGCAGGTGCTTCACGTCCGTCAGCATCAGTTCCTGGTGCTGCTGTTCGTGCTGCAGGCCCAGCGTGAGCAGCGCGGCGAGGCGCGAACGCGCATCGGCGTCGAGCCCGCTGCCGATCAGCGCGGCGATGCGGGTATCGACATCGACCCGGTAGGCGCGCACCTGCGCCATCGGCGGGCGCGTCAGCAAGCCGCGCTGCGGCCGCGGATGCTTCTGCCCCACGCCGTTGTAGTACGAATTGAACAGCACCCGGAACGCCGGGTGGAATGGCTGGAAATCGCCCTCCATCGCCTCGAGGATGAAGGTCTCGAAGAACCAGGTGGTGTGCGCCAGGTGCCACTTGATCGGACTGGCGTCCGGCATCGACTGGGCACCGCAATCCTCGTCGGACAGCGGCGCGGCCAGCGCCAGCGAATGTTCGCGCACGGCGCGGTAGCGGGCCGTCCACACGGCCGGATCGTTCAGTTGCATGCTGTCCTCCTGGCCCCTATGCCGCCGCCGCGCGCGCGTGCATCACGGCGAACCAGCCTGCATCGTCGGTCCATACCGCATCCGCGGCAAAGCCGGCCTGCGCCAGCAGGTCGGCGAAGCTGTCGGGCGTGTACTTGTAGCTGTCCTCGGTGTGGATGCGCTCGCCACGGGCGAAACGGCGCTCGCCGCCGGCCCAGCGCACGGTGAGCGCGGTACGCGCTTCAAGGTGCATCTCGATGCGGCTTTCCTCGGCATTGAAGAAGGCCACGTGGCGCCACTGGCGCACATCGAAATCGGCGCCGGCCAGGTGGTTCACGTGGCGCAGCATGTTCAGGTTGAACGCGGCCGTGACGCCGATCGCGTCGTCGTAGGCGGCATCCAGCACGGCCGCATCCTTGACCAGGTCGACGCCGATCAGCAGGCCGCCGTCGGCGGACGTGTTCTCGCGCACCCGGCGCAGGAAGGCGATGGCTTCATGCGGTGCGAAGTTGCCGATCGAGGAACCGGGATAGAAGAACACCCTGCGCGCCGCGTTCACGGCGGGCGGCAACGCGAACGGGCCGGAAAGGTCGAGCGCCAGCGCCGTCATGGCAATCGATGGAAAACGTTGCCGGAGCCGGCTGACCGCCTCGTTCAGGAAATCGCGCGAGATGTCGATCGGCACGTATTGTTGCGGCTGAAGCAAGGGGAACAGGCTGGCAGCCTTCGCGCAATTGCCGGCGCCCAGGTCGATCAGCGTGCTGCCGGTGCCGATGCGGCGGGCGATGTCGGCGCCGTGCGCGGCAAAGATCGCCGCTTCGGTACGCGTGGGATAATACTCGGGCAGTTCGCAGATCGCTTCGAACAGCCGCGATCCGAGGCTGTCGTACAGGTACTTCGGCGAAGTGCGTGCTTGCGGGGCCAGCAGTCCGGCGCCGAGCTCGGCGATCGTGGCGCGGTCGCCGTGCGGCCCGGTCATGGCGGTCATGGCGGTCATATCGGACATATCGGAATTACCGGGTCTGCTGGACATACTGGCTGAGGGCACGCGTAGCGCGGTGGCGGTACTGGTCATTGGCATGGCGCTGTTCCTGTTCTTATCGGTCGATCTTGTTAACGGCAGGCCGGCGAAGGCAGTTTTGCTATGATACTCAATTACACATGGCAGAGCGGCACGGCAGAGAGTCCGCAAGGGCACCCTGGCAGGTTCCCCTGAACCGTCCGTGAGCGTTTTTCGTTCCGTTTTTTTATTCTGCTTTTCATTCCGCGTTTTCATTCCGCGTTTTCATTCCGCGTTTTCATTCCGCGTTTTCATTCAATAACAATTTTATTTCCTGGTCATGAAACCTACCTTCCAACGTGCGCTCGGCGCATTCGCCCTCGGCACCCTGCTTTCCCTGTCCGCCCACGCCCAGCAGGTGCTGCGCGTGTCCGCCATTCCGGACGAGGCGCCGACCGAACTGCAGCGCAAGTTCAAGCCGCTGGGCGAGTACCTGTCGAAGAAGACCGGCCTGAAGGTCGAGTTCACGCCGGTTACCGACTACGCCGCATCCGTCGAAGGCCTGGTCAACAAGAAGCTCGACATGGTCTGGTTCGGCGGCTTCACGTTCGTGCAGGCCAAGGATCGCAGCAAGGGCCAGGTGGTGCCGCTGGTGCAGCGCGTGGAAGATGAGAAATTCCGTTCCGTGTTCATCACCACGTCGCCGTCCATCACGAAGCTGGCCGACCTGAAAGGCAAGACGCTGTCGTTCGGTTCCGAATCGTCGACGTCCGGCCACCTGATGCCCCGTTCGTTCCTGCTGGCCGCGCAGGTCGATCCGGACAGCGACCTGAAGCGCATCGCCTTCTCCGGCGCGCACGACGCCACCGTGGCCGCTGTCGCCGGCGGCAAGGTCGATGCGGGCGCATTGAACATCTCGGTATGGGAAAAGCTGGTCGGCGAGAAAAAGGTCGATCCGTCGAAAGTGCGCGTGTTCTACACCACGCCCACCTACTACGACTACAACTGGACGGTGCGTGCCGACATGCCGGCCGACCTGAAGAAGAAGATCACGGATGCCTTCCTGGCCCTGGATCCGTCCACGCCGGAAGGCAAGGAAATCCTGGAACTGCAGCGCGCCACGAAATTCATTCCCACCAAACCGGAAAACTACGGGGCCATCGAAACGGCTGCCAAGAACGCCGGCCTGCTGAAGAAGTAACGTGCAGTCCGACCGCGTAAGCGTGCCTGCAGAGACGCCGGTATATCGGCTCGACGGCCTGTCCGCCCGCCACGCGGGCGGCACGCGGGCGTATGCGCTGCAAGACATCACGCTGGCCGTGCGGCCGGGCGAACAGCTCGCGCTGATCGGCCCTTCCGGCGCCGGCAAAACCACGCTGCTGGCCACGCTGTCGGTGGGGCATGCGCCCGACGGCGGCACCTTCGAGGCCTTCGGCACCGATCCGTGGCGCCTGTCCGAACGGGAGCGGCACAAGCTGCGCGCGCGGCTGTTCCTGGCGCCGCAGACGCCGCCGCTGCCGCCGCGCCAGCGCGTGGTCACCGCTGTCCTCGCCGCGCGGCTGCCGCAATGGAGCCTGTGGCAGGCGTTGGTGTCGCTGGTCAGGCCGGCCGATCCCGAGGCCGCATGGCGCGCCCTGTCCCGTTTCAACCTGGGCGACAAGCTGTATGCGCGCGTCGACCGGCTGTCCGGCGGCGAGCGCCAGCGCTGCGGCCTGGCGCGGCTGCTGCTGTCGTCGGCGCATGCCTTGCTGGTCGACGAACCGCTGTCGGCGCTCGATCCGGCGCTGTCGCAGCTGACGTTGACGACGCTGCAGCAGGAAGCGGCGGCGCGCAAGGCCGCCCTCGTATGCAGCCTGCACCAGGTGGACCTGGCACTGGCCCATTTTCCCCGCATCGTGGCGCTGAAGGAAGGCCGCATCGTGTTCGACCTGCCTCGCGAACAGGTCACGCAGGCGATGATCGACGAGCTGTACCTGAACGAACAGCCGCCGGCGAACATGCCGCATCCCGACGACCTGCCTGCCAAGCTGGCCGTCGGTGCCTGCCTGTAGCCGCCAGCCATGTCGCCCGCCGCCAGCCGAGCCAGTTAGTCGATCCAGTCAGCCGATCCAATGCAGAGTATTCCCGCCGCCCCCTATTCCGCGCGCCACCCCGATCCCGCCTGGCGCGGCCGCGTCACGTACACGGTCGTGGCGCTGCTGGTCCTCTGGCCGATGCTGGTGGCCAGCGAATTCAAGCCCGCCATCCTGTTCGATGGCGACAGCCTGGCCGCCACGCTGCGCTTCCTCGCCGACTTCCTGCCGCCGGCGCATTCGCCCGAGTTCCTGCAGTTGCTGCTGCGCGAGACCTGGCAGACGGTGGCCATCGCCACGGCCGGCCTGACGCTGGCGCTGCTGGGCGCCATTCCGGCCACGCTGGTCATCACCGAGCGCCTGTCGATCTCGCGGCTCGGCACCGGGCGCATGGCGCTGCCCGCGCGCGCCGTGCGCCAGGGCGTGCGCTGGCTGCTGGTGCTGCTGCGCAGCGTGCCGGAACTGGTGTGGGCGCTGCTGTTCGTGCGCATCATCGGCCTGGGGCCCACCGCCGGCGTGCTGGCCATCGCCCTCACCTACAGCGGCATGCTGGGCAAGGTCTATGCCGAAATCCTCGAATCGTCCGAGCGGCACGCCAGCGACACGCTGCTGGCCAATGGCGGCTCGCGCCTGGCCGCGCTGCTGTACGGCGCGCTGCCGGAGTCGGCATCCGAACTGGTGTCGTACACCGTGTACCGCTGGGAATGCGCGATCCGCGGGTCCGTCGTGATGGGCTTCGTCGGCGCCGGCGGCCTGGGCCAGCGCATGGACGAATCGATGAAGATGCTGGCCGGCGGCGAAGTATCGGCGATGCTGCTGGTCTTCGTGCTGCTGGTCGCCTGCGCCGACCTGGTATCGAAACAGTTGAGGAAGCGCCTCGGATGAACGCTCCACGCATGCCCTCCGCGCCGCCGCGCCGCTGGTCCGGCACCTTCCTGGCGCTGCTGCTGGCCGCGCTGGTCGTGGCCAGCTTCGCCAGCCTGCCGCTGCATTTCGCCGATTTATTCACCGCCGACGCGGTCGCCAGCGTGGCTGAATTCATCGGCGGTTTCGCGCCGCCGGAAATGGCCGCCGGCTTCCTCACGAAAACGGCGATCGCCAGCGCCGAAACGCTGGCGATGTCCGCGGTCGGCACGCTGCTGGCGGTACTGGCCGGCGTACTGCTGGCGATTCCGGCGGCCGGCCGCTTCGGCCGCCCGCTGCGAAGCGTCGTACGCGCGGTGCTGAACGTGCTGCGCTCGATCCCGGAACTGGTGTGGGCCTCCGTGCTGCTGATCGCCGCGGGCCTGGGCCCGTTCCCCGGCACGCTGGCGCTGGGCGCCCACACCGCCGGCGTGCTGGGCCGCCTGTTCGCCGACGCGCTGGAAAACGCCACGCCGCTGCCCGAGCAAAGCCTGCGCACCAACGGCGCCACGCCGATGGCGGCGTTTTTCTACGCCACGCTGCCGCAGACGCTGCCGCAAATGCTGTCGTACACGCTGTATCGCTGGGAAAACAATATCCGCGCCGCCGCCATTCTCGGCGTGGTCGGCGCCGGCGGCCTGGGCCAGATGCTGAAATACCACCTGTCGCTGTTCCAGATGCAAAAGGCCGCCACTGTCATCCTGGCCATGCTGCTGCTGGTGGCCCTGGTGGATGGCGCCAGCTTCTGGCTGCGCCGCCTGCTAACCCGCTGAAAAACCAACTACTGCAGGGAAACCGATGCTGGAATTGCGCGATCTGAGCAAGTCGTATGGCGGCAACCGCCCGGTGCTGTCCAAACTGTCGTACCGCTTCCGGGCCGGCGAATTCGTCGCCATCATGGGCGACTCCGGCGTCGGCAAATCGACGTTGCTGAACCTGATCGCCGGCCTGGACCACCCCGATCCCGGCGTCGAAGCGCCGATCCTCGTCGACGGCGTGGCGATGGCGTCGCTGGACGACGATGCCGCCACCCGCCTGCGCCGCCAGCGCATGGGCTTCATTTTCCAGGCATTCCACGTGCTTCCCCACCTGACCCTGCTGCAGAACGTGGCGCTGCCGCTGCTGCTCAACGGCCTGCCGCAGGCGCGTGCCGCCGAGATGCTGGGCGCCGTCGGCCTGGCGGGGCGCGAGCACGGCTATCCGCATGAGTTGTCCGGCGGTGAGATGCAGCGGGTAGCGATCGCCCGGGCGCTGGTGCACCGCCCCGCGCTGGTGCTGGCCGACGAGCCCACCGGCAACCTCGACCCGGACACCGCCCATGCCGTGCTCGGCGTACTGCGTACGGAAATCCGCGCCAGCGGGGCCTGCACGATCATGGTCACTCATTCCGAAGCGGCTGCCGCGATGGCCGACCGCACGCTCATCCTTACGCGAGCTGGATTGCAGGATGCTACGGGTGTCAAGCCGTTTGGTCATTAACACGTCATATTTTTTGTATAGGACGCGCGCTTTTTTTTCCAGCCGTAGTATGATTTAGTTAACTTGCTTGGTTATCAATATATTTATAAGTCCAACAAGCCCCACGCCTTTTCACGATCTACTCAGGGAGGAGCAAATGAGCGTAAGGCAAAAGAAAATGGAACTCATCGAAGCAATGAACCGGGCGCGGGCGCTGGAGCCTTCCAGCTTCGTGCCGAACAAGTTGCTGGATACGTTGATCGAACGGATGAACCTCAAGAACGACGCCGAGCTGTGCCGGGTGCTCGAGGTGCAGCCGCCGATCATCAGCAAGATCCGGCATCGCAAGCTGGCGGTCGGGGCAACCATCCTGCTGCGCATGCATGAGAAGTCGGAATTGAGCATCCGGGAACTCAAAGAACTGACCAATGCGTCCGTGCACTGACCGTGCAATGCCTGGCGCCGGCATCGCATTACCGGCGCCCTTCTTTTCTTTCTGTTGTAAATAATCCGCAATTGATTCAATAAGTATCCGTAGCAAGCACCAGCGATAAATACCGGCAGTTAGTATCCGTACCAAGAATTTGCACCAAGTTTCCGTACCGGGTATCCGCGTCAGGCATCCGCGGCATTCCCCTCGCAGCATCCCCCAGCATTCCCCTCCCGGCATTCGCGCAACAGGCGTCATTCACTTCCCAGGCCATCACGCTACCTGCAGCCGCTCAGCTTGTCGAACCTGATCGTCTTCCTTTAGGGAGAAGCCGCCCTCCCCAGCTCGCCCTACACTGGTGCACGGCATACCTGCCGTTTCCGGAGGGTAAAGCGATGTCCGAACCGTCCCGCCAGCCTTTGCATCGCTCGCTATGCGCGGCCGCCGCCCTGGTGATCCCCGCGCTCCTTCTCATCGGTTGCGACCGCGCCGGTGGCCAGCCCGCCGCCGCACCGCCGCCCGCCCCCGTTTCCACCGCTACCGTCATCGAGAAAGACATCGTCGAGACGCAGGAGTTTTCCGGCCGCCTCGAAGCGGTCGAACGGGTCGAGATCCGCCCGCGCGTACCCGGCTACATCACCGCCGTGCAATTCACGCCCGGCGCACTGGTGAAAAAGGGCCAGCCGCTGTTCACGATCGATCCGCGCCCCTACCAGGCCGAACTCGAACGGGCCGAAGCCAACGTGAATTCCGCCAGGGCGCGGGCCGGGCTGGCCAAGGTCGAGCTGGAACGGGCCGAACGGCTGCTGGCCGACCGCGCGATTGCCAGCCGCGAATTCGACGAACGCGCCGCCGCGCAAAAGGAACTGGATGCGGCGGCCCGGTCGGCCCAGGCCGAAGTGGAAACGGCACGCCTGAACCTCGGCTATACGCGCGTGACGGCGCCGATCGCCGGGCGCGCCAGCAAGGCCGAGATCACGGTCGGCAACCTGGTCGACCAGAATGCCGTGCTGACCTCCGTGGTATCGACGGACCGCATCTACGCCAGCTTCGACGGCGACGAGGATACCTACCTGCGCGTGCGTTCCCGGCGCGACGCCGCGGCGCAGGCGCCGGTGCGCGTGCGGATTGGCCTGGCCAACGAAACGGGCTTCCCGCACGAAGGCAGGCTGGAATTCGTCGACAACCGTCTCGACCCGGCCACCGGCAGCGTGCGCATGCGCGCCACCTTTGCCAACGCCGACGGCACGCTGGTGCCCGGCCTGTTCGCGCGCGTGCAGATCGCAGCGGGCGATCACGGCAAAGGCAGCGGCGGCGCCGCGCGCGTGCTGCTGATCCACGACCGCGCCGTGAGCACCGACCAGGACCGCAAGTTCGTCTACGTCGTCAGGAACGGCAAGGCCGAGTACCGGCCGGTGGTGCTGGGGCCGGCGGCGGATGGCCTGCGCATCGTCCGCAAGGGGCTGGCGCGCGGCGAGCAGGTCATCGTCGGCGGCCTGCAGCGGGTGCGTCCCGGTGCGCCGCTGCAACCGAAGCTGGTGCCGATGGATACCGATCCGGATGCGCCGGCACGGGCCGGCGGCGATCCGGCAACGCAGCCGAAGGCGGGCTGACGATGAACTTCCCCCGCTTCTTCGTCGACAAGCCCATCTTCGCGGCCGTGCTGTCGATCCTGATCTTCGTGGCGGGCCTGATGTCGATCGCCGCACTGCCCGTTTCCGAATATCCGGAAGTGGTGCCGCCCTCCGTGGTGGTGCGTGCCCAGTATCCCGGCGCCAACCCGAAGGTGATCGCCGAAACGGTGGCCGCGCCGCTGGAGGAACAGATCAACGGCGTCGAGCACATGCTGTACATGGATTCCAAGGGCACCTCCGATGGCGCGCTGGCGCTGACCGTCACCTTCAAGGTCGGCACCAACGTCGAGCAGGCCGAGACACAGGTGCAGAACCGCGTGCAGCGCGCGCTGCCCCGGCTGCCCGAGGAAGTGCGGCAGATCGGCGTGACGACGGCCAAGTCGTCGCCGAACCTGACGCTGGTGGCCCACCTGGTGTCGCCGAAGGGCCGCTACGACGACGTCTACCTGCGCAACTACGCGGTGCTGAACGTGAAGGACCAGCTGGCGCGCATTCCCGGCATGGGCGAAGTGATCCTGTTCGGCGCCGGCGACTACGCGATGCGCGTGTGGATCGACCCGCAGAAGCTGGCCGCGCGCGGCATGACGGCTGCCGACGTGACCGATGCCATCCGCGAACAGAACGTGCAGGTGGCAGCGGGCGTGGTCGGCGCCTCGCCCACCAGGGGGTCGCAGTTCCAGCTCACCGTCAACACGACCGGGCGCCTGAAGACGGTCGACGAGTTCGGCGCCATCATCGTGCGCACCGGCGACGACGGCGCCGTGACTTTGCTGCGCGACGTGGCCCGCGTCGAGCTGGGCTCGAACTCGTATTCGCTCCGTTCGCTGCTGAACAACAAGTCGGCGGCCGCGATCGGCATCTTCGAGGCGCCGGGCGCCAACGCGCTGCAATTGTCCGACGACGTGCGCGCCACGCTGAAGAGACTCGAAGCGGACTTCCCCGAGGATGTGGAATGGCAGGTCGTCTACGACCCCACGCAGTTCGTGCGCGAGTCGATCCGCGCCGTCATCCACACGCTGCTCGAGGCGGTGGCGCTGGTAGTACTGGTGGTGATCGTGTTCCTGCAGACCTGGCGCGCATCGATCATTCCGCTGCTGGCGGTGCCGGTATCGATCGTCGGCACGTTCGCCGTGATGCTGCTGTTCGGCTTTTCGATCAACACGCTGTCGCTGTTCGGCCTGGTACTGGCGATCGGCATCGTGGTCGACGATGCGATCGTCGTGGTGGAGAACGTCGAGCGCAACATCGCCGCAGGGTTGACGCCGCACGATGCGACGATCCAGGCGATGAAGGAAGTCTCCGGCCCGATCATCGCGATCGCGCTGGTGCTGTGCGCCGTATTCGTGCCGATCGCCTTCGTGGCGGGGCTGACGGGCCAGTTCTACCGCCAGTTCGCGCTGACCATCGCGATCTCCACCGTGATCTCGGCACTGTGCTCGCTGACGCTGGCGCCGGCGCTGTCGGCGGCATTGCTGCGCGCGCACGATGCGCCGAAGGACCGCCTGACACGCGCGATGGACAAGGTACTGGGGCCGTTCTTCGGCTGGTTCAACCGCTTCTTCGGCCGCGCATCGGCATCCTATGGCCGTGGCGTGCAGGGCGTGATGGCGCGCAAGAGCCTCGGCATCGGCGTGTACCTGGCACTGACGGTGGCGGCGGTGTTCGTGTTCCGCGCCGTGCCATCCGGCTTCGTGCCGCAGCAGGACAAGCAGTACCTGGTCGGCTTCGCGCAGCTTCCCGATGCGGCCGCGCTGGACCGCACCGACGCCGTGATCCGCCGCATGTCGGCCATCGCCAAGGACGTGCCGGGGGTGATGGACGCGGTGGCCTTTCCCGGCCTGTCGATCAACGGTTTCATCAACGCGCCGAACACGGGCATCGTGTTCATCGGCCTGAAGCCGTTCGGCGAAAGGACGTCGGCCAATCTCTCCGGCGACGCCATCGCGGTCGAGGTCAACAAGCGGCTGGGGGCGATCGAGGATGCGTTCATCATGGTCTTCCCGCCGCCGCCCGTGAACGGCCTGGGATCGATCGGCGGCTTCAAGATGATGGTCGAGGACCGGGGCAACCTCGGCTACGACGCGCTGTACGGCGCGGTGCAGGCGCTGCAGGCCAAGGCATGGCAAACGCCGCAACTGGCCGGGGTGTTTTCCAGCTACCAGATCAACGTGCCGCAACTGTTCGCCGACGTCGACCGCACCCGCGCCAAGCAGCTCGGCGTGCCGCTGCAATCGGTGTACCAGGCCTTGCAGATCAACCTCGGCTCGCTGTACGTGAACGACTTCAACCAGTTCGGCAGGACCTACCAGGTGGTGGTACAGGCCGATGCGCCGTTCCGCTCGCAGCGCGAGCAGATCGCGCAGCTGAAGGTGCGCAGCGACAAGGGAGAAATGATCCCGCTGTCGTCGCTGATGCGCATCAGCGACACGTACGGGCCGGACATGGTCAACCGCTACAACGCCTACCTGGCGGCCGACATCAGCGGCGGCCCCGCGCCCGGCGTATCGTCCGGCCAGGCGCAGGAAGCCATGACGGCGCTGGCCCGCGACACGCTGCCCAAGGGGATCACCTATGAATGGACCGAACTGACGTACCAGGAAATCCTGTCCGGCAACACGATGGTGTACGTGTTCCCCCTGTGCGTGCTGCTGGTATTCCTCGTGCTGGCCGCGCAGTACGAAAGCTGGACCCTGCCGCTGGCCGTGATCCTGATCGTGCCGATGTCGATCCTGTGCGCGCTGGTCGGCGTGAAACTGACCGGCGGCGACAACAACGTGTTCACGCAGATCGCACTGTTCGTGCTGGTGGGGCTGGCATCGAAGAATGCGATCCTGATCGTGGAATTCGCCCGCGAGCTGGAAGACCATGGCCGCAGCGTGGTGCAGGCCGCGCTGGAAGCGTGCCGGCTGCGGCTGCGGCCGATCCTGATGACGTCGATCGCGTTCATCATGGGTGTGCTGCCGCTGGTGTTTTCCAGCGGCGCCGGCGCCGAGATGCGGCACGCGATGGGCGTGGCCGTGTTCGCCGGCATGCTGGGTGTCACCTTCTTCGGGCTGTTCCTCACGCCGCTGTTCTACGTGCTGCTGCGCACGTTCGCGCTGCGCATCTCCGGCACGGCGCCGCACAGGCGGCACCATGCCGACACGGGACTGGGCGGGGTCGTGAAGTAAAGATCGATGGCACAAACCACGGTCGATCCGCAGGGGTCTGTCCCCGGTAAGGAATAGTGGTAGTGCTTGCCAGCGGCAAGGTCAGGGGACTGACCCCGGTCCTTTGCCAGCGAATTGATGGCGCCAGCAAAAACCGGGGTCAGTCCCCTCGAAGCGCTGCCGGCGAGCGCCAATGTTCACACTTACCGGGGACAGACCCCTGCAACTCAACCGCTAACCGCAACATCGAGCCCGACCGACGTCACGCCGCGATCGCCATCTCCACCGATCCATCCACGCCATAATGCTTCGCATAGCGCGCATCCAGGTTTGCCAGCGGCATCAGCAGGAACAGGTCGGCGCTGTCGAAATCGGGATCCCAGGCCGGCTCGCCGCAGATCCACGCGCCGGAGCGCATGTAGCCCTTCAGCAGGGGCGGCACGCTGGCCGTGGCGGCCGGTGCGATCTTCGTGTGGGGGAATGGCAGGTGCGGCGTGACGCGGTACTCGGCGGGCCCCATGCGGGTCTCGCGCAGTTGCTGGTACACGGCGACGGCGTTATGGCCGCCGTCCGCGACGCTGATGCTGGCGCAGCCGGCCAGGTAATCGCAGCCCTGCCGTTCCATGTACTCGGCCAGTGCCGCCCACAGCAGCATGATGACGCTGCCGCCGCGGTAAGCCGGATGGATGCAGGCGCGCCCCGCTTCGATGATGCGGCCGCGCAGCGGATTCAGGCGTCCCATGTCGAACTCGCCCTCGGAGTAGAAGCGGCCGAGCCGGCGCGCACCGGCCGGCGCCAGCACGCGGTAGGTGCCGACCACCTCCAGCGTGATGGCGTCGCGCACCAGCAGGTGATCGCAGTGTTCGTCGAACTCGTCGCAATCGAGGCCGTCCGGCCGCGCCAGCGCCTTCAGGCCCAGGCCTTCGATGAAGACACGGTAGCGCAAGCGCTGTGCTTCGCGCAATTCCTCGGCGGTGGTGGCGATGCTCGTTACAAGGCGGGGGCGCGGCGCGCGGGCGCTGCTGGCGATGGTCGTCTGCTGCATGCTTCGTCCTCTCGGTGAAGTGGAGACGAAGCACAGCGTAACGGCGGATTACTTCAGCAACATGACAGCGGCGTGTCGGTTTGGTGACCGTCGCGCCGGCGCATCGGCTTCCAGGACGGAAGCCGATGCGCCGGCGCCGGAAGCGCTCAGTCTTTCTTTGGGCGGCCCGTCTTCAGTTGCGGCAGCGAGGCCAGTACGTTCTGCAGCGTGGCCATGTCGATCTGGCTGATCAGCGCCACGCCGACGCGCAGCAGTTCGCTCTTCTTGATCTCGAAGCCGGCTTTCAGGCAGGCTTTCTTCACATCGCCGAGCACCGCGTATTCCGCTTCCGGCATCGTGAAGCTGTCGCGCACCAGGCGTTCCTTGCGCGGCGCCGGTGCTTTCTCGACCGGCTTGGCCGGCTTGGCCGCCGGCCTGGCTACGGCCTTGGCAGCCTTTGCCGGCTTGGCGATGGCCTTGGCCGCCTTGGCTGCCTTCGGTTCGGCCTGCGCGGCCGGCGCTTCCACCTTCACGGCTTTCGGCTGCGCGGCCTTGGCCTTTGCAGGCTTGGCAGCGACGGCGGCTTCGGCCTTCGCTGCCGCCTTCGGCGCTTTCGCCTTGGCCGGCGCAGCCGACGGCGTTTCCGCAGCGGCTTCCTTCGCCTGGCCTTCCTTCACTGCTGCTTCCTTCACGGCGGCTTCCTTCGCGGCGGCCGGCTTGCGTGCCGCGGTTTTCGCGGCCGGCTTCTCGGCGGCCGGGGCGGCAGGCTTGGTGGCGGTATCGGCGGAAGTCTTGATCACATCGGTCTTGGCGTTCATTGATGCTCCTGAAAAAGTTGAACTATATAAACAATATATACCATTTTCGGGAAAAGAGCACCTGTCCCCGCAATTCCGCGGCAACTTCAAGGCTCACCTGCGGCACCGCCGTTACGGCGTGCCAGCAGCGCTTCGAGTTGCGCGTTGCGGCTCGCCAGTTCGCGGCGCGCCGCGCGCAGGGCCAGGTGCGTGGCCACGCGCGCGAACAGGGTCGGCGGGCTGATCGGCCGGACGATGTAGTCTACCGCGCCCGCCGCCAGCCCGCGTGCCTCGTCTTCCGGCTGGCTCTTCGCACTCAGGAAGATCACCGGCACGTCGGCCGTGCGCGGGTCCTGCGCGATGCGGCGGCATGCCTCGTGGCCATCCATTCCGGGCATCGTCACGTCCATCAGCACCAGGTCGACGCCGCCGCCGGCCAGGATCTGCAAGGCGGTGGCGCCATTGGTGGCGACTTTCGTCTGGTACTTCTCCTTCAGCAGCGCCGCCAGCAGCATGATGTTGTCCGGCGTGTCGTCGACGATCAGGATGGTGGGGCGGGCGGCGTTCATGGTGTCTCCGGAGCTGCGGCGTCGAGCGCCTGGCGCGCCGCGTCGAATTCATAGCTGGCGATGTGCGCGGCTACCCGCTCCAGCACCGGCGGCGACAGCACGGCCACCAGCGCCGCGCGCGCGCCGGCAAAATAGTCATTGCTGTCGCCGCTGTACGCAGCCAGCAGTTCGCGCAGCTTGGCCAGCGCCGCTTTTGCCTGCACCTCTGCCTGCACCTCCGCCGCCGTTCCCTCCTCCGCTCCGGACACGGCGCCCGCTTTACCGGTGCCGGCCTCGCCGCCGGCGCCCGGCGTGGTGGCGAAATGGGCATCCAGGCCGGCAATGGCGGTGCGCAGCGCCCCGCTCAGTTCCTCGACCAGGGTGGCCGCCGGCACCTCGCCCCCGTCGAGCAGCTCCTCGATGGCCCGGGCGGCCGCTTCGACGGCGTTCGCGCCCACGTTGCCGGCCACGCCGCGCAGCGTGTGGGCGCGCTTGCGGGCGGCGTCGCGTTCGCAGTGCAGCAACTCGGTCGCCACTTCATTGGCGGCATCGCGCTGCGAGTTGCGGAACCGGTCCAGCAATTGCAGGTACAGCGTCTCGTTGCCGGCCACGTGGCGCAAGCCGCGCGCGGTGTCGATCCCCGGCAGCAGCGGCAGGCCATCCTGGCCCAATATTCGCAGCAGGCGCGGCGGCCGCGGCGCCACCGGCGGCATTGCCCGGCCCAGCCAGCGCGCCAGCGTGGCATACAGCATGTCCGGGTCGATCGGCTTGGTGACGTAATCCTGCATGCCCTCGGCCAGGCAGCGTTCGCGCACGTCGGCCAGCGCGTGGGCCGTCATGGCGATGACGGGCAGGCCGTCGAAGCGGCGGTCGCGGCGCAGTTCCAGCGTGGTTTCATGGCCATCGAGCAGCGGCATTTCCAGGTCCATCAGCAGCAGGTCGTAGTGGCCGGGGCCCACCTGCGCCAGCCGGTCCAGCGCCTCGCGGCCGTTGCCGGCGAACTCCACCGCGATGCCCTGGATGCCCATCAGCTCGGCGGCGATCTGCTGGTTGACGGGATTGTCTTCCACCAGCAGCACGCGGCCCGTCATGCCGGGCTTGCCGGCATCGACCGGCCGGCCGTGCCGGCGCGGCGGCGAGAACAGCGCCACCAGCGTATCGACCAGCACCGATTGCCCGATCGGCTTGAACAGGTAGCCGACGAAGCCCGCATCTTCCGCCTCGCGCTGCACCTCCTCGCGGCCGAATGCCGTCAGCAGCACCATGCCCGGCCGCCGTTCCAGCGGCGCGGCGGCGACCCGGCGCGCCAGCTCGATGCCGTCCATGCCGGGCATCTGCCAGTCGGTCAGCACCAGCGCATACGGGTCGGCGGCCGCGTCGGCGGCCACCACGCCGGCCAGTGCCTCGGCACCGGACGACGCGGTCTGTACCCGCAGGGGCAGCGCACGCGCCGCCTCGCCCAGCACTTCGAGCGCCACCGGGCTGTCGTCCACCAGCAGCACGCGGGCGTTGTTCAGCGCGGCCGGCACCACCGGCGAGCGCTCCGGCTGCCCGGACAGGCCGAATTCCAGCGCGAACGAAAAGACCGAACCCCTGCCCTGCTCGCTCTCGACGCGGATCGAACCGCCCATCAGCCGCACCAGTTGCTGCGAGATCGACAGGCCCAGGCCGGTGCCGCCGAACTGGCGCGACGTGGAGCCGTCGGCCTGGTTGAAGGCGCGGAACAGCTTGCCCATCTGCTCTTCCGGCATGCCGATGCCCGTGTCGCGCACGGAGAAGCGCAGCACGACCCGGTCCGCGCCCGCCCCGTGGGCCGGCCCCGGCGACGGCATTTGCGTGCAGCACAGTTCCAGTTCGCCCTGCGGCGTGAACTTGACGGCGTTGTTGACGAGATTGATCAGCACCTGCCCCAGCCGCAGCGGGTCGCCCACCAGGTGGCGCGGAATCGATGGCGGCACGTTGAACAGGTATTCGAGCTGCTTTTCCGCCGCCCGCTGGCTGGTCACGCTGGCCACGTTGGCCAGTACCTCGTCCAGGAAGAACGGCACCTGCTCGACTTCCAGGCGGCCCGCCTCGATCTTTGAAAAATCCAGGATATCGTTGATGATGCCCAGCAGCGCCAGCGCGGCGCGGTGGATCTTGCTGACGTAATCGTGCTGCTTGGTGTTCAGGTCGGTGCGCAGCGCCAGGTAGGCCATGCCGATGATCGCGCTCATCGGCGTGCGGATCTCATGACTCATGTTGGCCAGGAATTCGGACTTGGCGATGTTGGCCGCCTCCGCCCGCACATTGGCGGCCACCAGCTTCTGTTCGCGCTCGCGCCGTTCGGAGATGTCGCGGATGAAGCCGCAGAACTCGAACTCGCCGGCATCGAGGTCGATGCGCGTGATCGACAGTTCGATGGGGAACTCGGTGCCGTCCGCGTGCAGCGCCTCGACCTCGATACGCCGGTCCAGCACTTCGCCCGGGCCGTCGCCGGCCAGGTAGCGTGCCATGCCCTTGCGGTGGTCGTCGCGGTAGCGCGGCGGAATGATGAGCGTGTCGAGCTGCTGGCCCAGCGCTTCGTCGCGCGCGTAGCCGAAGATCATTTCGGCCTGGCGGTTCCAGCCCACCACGCGGCCGTTGCGGTCCATGTTGACGACGGCATCGAGCGCGGTATCGACGATCGCGCGCAGCTTCCTTTCGCTGTCGCGCGCCGCGGCGATGGTGCGCTTCAGTTCCTGAGTGCGCGTGTCGATCTTCTGTTCCAGGTCGCCGTTCAGCTCGCGCAGTTCGCTTTCCGCATAGCGCAGCCGGGTCAGCGTGTCGCGGAAGCTGCGCACCGCGATGGAAAGGCGGCCCACCTGGTCGGCGCGGCCGATGCCGGAAAGCTGGATATCGGTCTTGCCCTGGGCGAGCTTTTCCAGCGATTTCTGGATGTCGCCGAACGGCCGCACGGCCTTGCGGGCCACCACGAAGACCGAGCCGACGATCGTCAGCGCCAGCAGCAGGTTGACCATCAGCGCGTTCAGCAGCTGCCGCTGCAGGGCCTGGTCGGTCTCGCGCCGCGAATACGTGAGGTCGATCGCACCCACCTTGTAGTTGCGGGCGCCATCCTGGAAGCTGATGTCGCGGTGCACGGTGATTGCGCTGGCGGCGCCGTACTTGCCGGTACCGAAGCCGGCCAGCTCGGTGCCGTTCGGCGCCAGCACGCGCAGCATCAGCACTTCCGGCGTGGCGCGCATCGCGTCGACCACGCTGGTGATGGCCGCGCCGTTGATGTCGAACAGCGGCCGCGCCAATGCCTGCGACAGCACCGTCACGAGCCGCTCGGAGCGCTCCTGCAGTTGCAGCTCGGCCTCGGCGTGCAGCGTGCGCACGGCATAGGTGGTGTAGGCGGCCGTGGACAGCGCGACGGCCAGGAAGATCGATACAGCCAGGCGCAGCACGATGTCGCGCCGCCAGGCATCCCGCAGGGTGTGCAGTACATTCGCCCGTCGTATCAAGGTTGCTTGCCCTTGCCGGCCGCCGGCAGTGCGGATTTCTCGAGCTTGCGGTATTGCTCGCCGTCGCGCACCGCTTCCACGGCATCCCAGATGCGCCGTGCCAGCTGTGGCTGGCGCTCCACCAGCCGGTGCGACAGCAGCAGGAAATACGGTTTCTCGATCAGCGGCCGCGGCAGCGCCTCGATCTGGGCGCCAAAGGGGCCGGCCAGCAGCGTGCGGGCATCGCCGCCGCCGACGGCCGCCGCGGCGAGCCGCCCGGCCAGCAGCTTGCGCACCAGTTCGTCGGAACGCTGGCTGCCTTCGTCGACGGTGACGTTCAGGCTGCGCAGCAGGTCGGTGACGGAATAGCCGAGCTGGGCGCCGATGGCGCCGTCGACGTTGTGCAGCGCCTTGCCATCCCACTCCACGTTGCTGCCCTTGCGGCGGATCAGGATGTAGCGGTCGATGTGCATGCGCTTGGCCGCGTCGGGCGTGGCACCGCCCGGGTATTCGCCGATCTCGCGGCGGTCCGTCTTGAAGCTGACGGCGAACGCGCCGTCGACCGCATTGGCCTGCAGCTGCGCCAGGCAGCGCTTCCACGGCATGCTCTGGAAATCGAAGCGGATGTTCTCGCGCTGGCCCACCAGCCTGAGCAGCTCGAAGTTCAGGCCGCGGCCATCCTCGGTGCGCCACGGCTGCACGTTGGCGCGCTCGTAGCACAGCGTGACGGTGGGCACCGCGGCGGCTAGCAAGGGGGAGGCTTGCAAGGGGGAGGCTTGCAAAGAGGAGGCTTGCATGGCGTATGCCGGCACGGCCGCCAGCCCGGCGCCAATGCCCAGCAACCCCACCAGCAGCTTCCCGCGCCAAGCGCTCCCGACCGTCATCCCCGCCTCCATGCTCGCAAGCCTATAGTGTAAGCAAAACTACAAGGCAGGGGTACATTCTGTTTGACAATATTTCCAGTGCACCGCTGGTGGCGGCAACGGCGAATCGGGGGAGCGCGGCATCCTGGAAGCGCCGCCAAGGCGCGACTGCAACGACTTCGGCCGTCAGCCCGCCTCCTGCTGCGGTTCCGGCCCCCGCGTGCGCCCGGGCGGCGTGAGCTTCACGGCCCTGCGCGTGCGCGCCGATTCGTAGATCGCTTCCATGATGCGCTGGTCCTGCAGCCCCTCCTCGCCCGGCGTGTGCACTTCCCTGTCCTGCTGGATGCACTGTGCGAAGTGATCCATCTCGAGGGCGAACTGGTTCTTTTCCTCGACCTGGATATCGGTGGCCTGCTCCTTGCCGTCCACCACGCGCGACACCGTCAGCTTCAGGCCGCGATAGGCATAGGCCGGGTTCATCTCGGCCCACCCCTGTGCACCGTTCAGGCGGAAGTGCTGCGACTTGTGCGCCGCATAGCTGGTGGAGCAGCTGGCGATGAAGCCGCTGGGGAAACGCAGGATGAACTGGCAGGATTCCTCGACTTCGCGGAAGCGCGCATCGCCCGGTGTCGACCAGATGTTGCCGATCACCTCGTTGGGCTCTTCGCCGCTGAGGAAGCGCGCCGCATTGATGCAATACAGGCCGATGTCCGGCAAGGCGCCGCCGCCGGCCAGCGCGCGCTTGAGCCGCCAGTGCTGCGGATCGCCCATGTTCTGCGAATTGACGGACACGAATTCCTTCAGCGCGCCCAGCTTCTTCTCGCGCACCATGCCGGCCAGCGCCCGGTCCATCGGCTCGTACTGGCTGCGGTAGGCGATCATCAGCTTGCGTCCGGCCTTGCGGCAGGCGTCGATCATCTGGCGGCACTCGGCCACGCTGTTGGCCATCGGCTTTTCGCACAGCACGTGCTTGCCGGCGCGGGCGGCGCGCACGGTATATTCGAGGTGCATATGATTGGGCAACCCGAGGTAGACGCCCTGCACATCCGGCATCTGCGCCAGCCTGTCGTAGTCCTTGTAGTCGAGCACCGCGCTCTCGGGAATGTTGTACTGGTGCGCGATCTTCAGGCCCTTGGCGCGGTCCCCGGTGACCAGCGCCACGGGCTTGGCATGCCTGCATTGCGCAAGCGCGGGCAGCATTTCGTTGACGGTGATGCGCCCCAGCCCGACGAGGGCGATGCCGACCCGCTCGTTCCACGGGTCGGCCGGCGGCTCGGTCTTTTCCGGCTTCTCGGACTTGTCATAGATGGGCGGGAATTCCACCTTGTCCTTTTCGCTGGCACCGGCATGCAGCGCGGGCGTGGACAGGGCGGCCAGGGTTCCCACATAACGCAGGAAATCGCGGCGCGGCGGCTGGTCTCGGTTCATGCAAAGCCCTCCTTTCTGGATGAAGGGAGGCATCCTCGCATGCTGTCCTGGACAGCAGCGCTCGCTTGCCTTCCAGCAAAGCGCCCTGTCCCGCCAGCCGGTCCGGCCCGCGATCAGCCCGTTACTTCGACCACCCGTCCGTTCAGCGGCTGCACCGGGCGGGCGTTCATCGGGTACAGCTTGCGGAACGCGGACAGCTGCGCCTTCGACACTTCCACCGGCTGCTTCAGCACCTGCCAGTGCACGCCCTCGCTGCACGGCGGCGTCGTCAGCGAACCCATGTAGGCATAGTAGGCATGCTGCGCCGGCAGCAGCGCGCCCGCGTCGAACTCGCCGTCAACGGGATGCTTGTCGCCCGCGTGTGCCGGCAGTCCGGCGAATACCGGCTTCAGCGCGGCATTTTCCCTGCCCTGCCTGAACAGCACTGCCACCACCGCCAGCTCGCCGGCATCGTTCTTGTGCACCATGTGGGCGACCAGCGGATAACGCTTGCCGTGGATTTTCTCTTCGCTGGGGGTGTGGAAGTGAACCTGCACGAGCTGGTAATCGCCGCTCGCCAGGTGCACAGTGCCGCCGTGTGCCGGGTTGACCTGCACGGTGTGGCCGGTGTTCACGATGTCCGCGGTGCTGGCCGTGTAGTCGAACCCGATCGGTGCCGGCATGCCGGCCTTCTCGTGGCGGATGTCGATCGGCGATTGCGCCTTGCCCAGCTTGCACGCGGAGAAATCCTGTTCCAGTTCGCCCCAGTGCGCGCTGCCGGACTTGCCCGTGTATTCCCAGTGCGCGGCGGCCTTGTCCGCTGCGTGTGCACTTCCCATGGCGGCCAGTGCGGCTGCCAGCATCAGCAATGTTTTTTTCATGATGATCCGTTCGTTGAATGAGGTTACGGCGACGAACGCGCGGGCCCCATGACCGCGCGGTTCGGCAGCGGCAACGTTAGCGAAATCATCGCTAACATTTAGTTAAGGCAAGATGAGGGGAAACTTAAAAGTCGCGCTGCAGCCACTGGCGCCAGTATCGGCGACGGGATTGCGGCGCACCTCTCCCAGGGGGAAAGGCCGTGCCGGACTGAAGTGGAGGGAACGAAGTGACGGGAACGAAGTGACGCGAATGAACGCGGCGCCTGGCCGAACCTTCAGGCCGAGGCGCTGCAACGCGGACGGGGAGTCTTGTCAGGCGCTCAGGCGGTTGAACGCCTCGCGCGCGGCCAGGCCGCCGCCGGTGACGAGTACGCCGAAGTACGCGATCGTGACCAGGTTGGCAATGTAGCCCAGCAGCACGCACACGCCATCGCGCTGCAGCAGGCCGATGGCGAAGAACAGCAGCGCCACGGCCGGGAAGGTATTGCTGAACGGGATCATCCCGAACGGCATCATCAACAGCACGGCGCCCAGGATCATCGACACGTCGTTCATGCGGTTCACGGCGCCATCGGCGACCAGCCAGCGGATGCGGTTGGGGCGGCTGACGCGTTCGATCTTCTGCAACCACGGCAGCGCCTTGCGCAATACCGGGCGCAGCTTCCTGGTGCCGATCACCTTCTCGCGCATCCTTGCCGGAATCCACAGCTCGCGCCCGAACAGGCGCGACAGGCCGATCAGCAGGATCGCGCCGCCGAACACGGTACTGACGCCGGGAATCGATACGGGAATCAGGAACACCAGCGTGAGCAGCGCGGTCAGCAGCAACAGGCCGTCGTTGCCGACGCGATGGATCAGTTCGCTCAGCGTGATGCCGGTGCGCGGCAGCGAGCGGACCAGCGTGCGGATTCGTTGTGAAATGGTTTCACCGTGCATGAGATTCTTTCGTGGTTGTGCGCTGGTGCGCGCTGATGTGCCCTCATGCGCACTCTAATGCACGCATGTACCCGCAAGTACCTGCATGGGCCTGCATGTGCGATTAAATGCGGCATGCATGGCGCTTATCAAGCCGCGCGGCGCCATAGTATAGCGAATATTGCCAACAAGGCAAAAGCCAGTGCTCTGTCACGTTGCCGACGCCGAATCCGTCAACACGGCAGCCAGTCGTGCGCTGTCGATCGGCTTGGCGAAGTGCTGGTCGAAGCCGGCGCGCAGTGCCGCCAGCCGGTCCTGTTCCTGGCCATAGCCGGTGACGGCGATCAGCGTCGCCCGCGCCGTCTCGGGCTGCGACCGGAGCTGTCGCGCCAGTTCGTAACCGTCCATGTCGGGCAAGCCGATATCGAGCAGGTAAATGTCCGGCAAGTCGATGCGCGAACGTTCGATCGCCCGGCGCGGGTGATTGACGACGATCGCCTGGTGTCCCATCGCTTCGACGACGATGCCCAGCATCTGCGCCGCATCGGCATTATCGTCCACCACCATGACCTTCAGTTTCCGGCACGCGCCATGCGTGGCCGCCGGGCCCGCTTCAAGGACAACGTTGGCGGCCACGTCGTCCAGGCGCGGCAGCCGTACGGCGAAGCGGCTGCCCATGCCGACGCCGCCGCTGTGTACGGCGATGCGGCCGCCATGCAGTTCCACCAGGCTGCGCACCAGCGCCAGGCCGATGCCGAGGCCGCCCTGCGACCGGTCCGAGGTGCGCGCCGCCTGGGTGAACAGCTCGAATGCCAGGGCCTGGAATTCCGGCGTCAGGCCGATGCCGCTGTCGGCAACGGCGAGCTCGACCTCGCCGCCGTCGAGCGCCATGGCCAGCTCGATGTCGCCGCCCTCCGGCGTATATTTGGCCGCGTTGTTGAGCAGGTTGGAAACAACCTGGACGAGCCGCTTGGCATCCCCCATGACGAAGACAGGATCCGGCGGCACCACCACGGCCAGCGCGTGGCGCCGCGCCTCGATGAGCGGCCGCACCTGTTCGACGGCATCGGCCAGGACCTTCTTTGCATCGAGCCTTGTCTTGTCCAGCTTTACCAGGCCGCGTGTGACGCGCGAAACGTCCAGCAGGTCGTCGACCAGCCCGGTCATGTGCTTGACCTGGCGCGCGATGATGCCGCTGGTTTGCCGGTTCCGGGCTTCATCCGCCTTGCCCAGCGCCAGCAGATCGGCCGCCGCGGCGATCGGCGCCAGCGGGTTGCGCAACTCGTGGGCCAGCATCGCCAGGAATTCGTCCTTGCGCCGGTCGGCCTGGCGCAACGCGTCCTCGGCCTTGATGCGGTCGCTGATGTCCATCTGCGCCACCACCGCGCCGACGATCGCGCCCTCGCGGTCCCTCACCGGGGCGCCCGTGATCAGGACCGTGCGACGGACCGGGGGCACGTCGAACGATTCGATCGTCACCAGGTCGCGCGGATGTTGCTCGCCGTCCAGGATGCGGGCAGTGGTCCATTCGCGGGGCCCCAGCAGCCTTCCGTGCCGTTCCGAGTGATCGGCCCACCAGCCTTTCCAGGCATCGAACTGGTCGACGTCCGTGGCGCCGGGCTGCCGCTCGCCCCATAGCTGGCGGTGGGCTGCGTTGGCGAGCAGGATCGCACCCTTTGCATCGCTGACGACGATCCCCACCGGCGCCGCCTGCAACAGCGCGTCCAGCCGGTACCGCTCGGATTCGGCCTGCCGCGCCGACTCGATGGCGGCGCTCTCGCTGCGGCGCAGCGTTTCCGTCATGCGCTTCTGTTCGGTGATGTCCTTGAACAGCAACGCCACTCTCGGGCCGTCGTCTTCCTCGATCCGGAAGGCGAACACGTCGAACCAGCGGTCGAGGGCCCTGGCCTGGTTTTCGAAACGCAGCGGTTCGCCCGTCGTGGCAACCCGGCCATAGATGTCGAACCAGTGGGATTCGTGTTCCGGCGCCAGTTCGCGCATGGATCTGCCCACCGCGTCGACCAGGCCGGTCTGGTGCCGGAAGCTGGGATTGGTGGCGCAGAACACGTAGTCGACAGGGTGGCCGCGTTCGTCGAACACCATCCGTATGATGCAGAACCCTTCATCGATCGACTCGAACAGCGAGCGATAGCGCTCCTCGCTTTTGCGCAGCGCCGCCTCGGCCATTTTCCGGTCGTGCAGGTCGGACGCGCCGAACCACAGGCTGATATGGCTGATCCCGCCGGCGGCGTCGAATACGGGCGTATTGACGGCGCTCCAGTCGCGTTCCTCGACGCGGGTACCGCCCGGCGTCGCGACGGGAATGCGATATCTCTGCACGGCCATCGTGTCGGCGCACCGGTCCTGCAGGACCCGCTGCAGGGATGCCCGCAGGTTCGCCACGCCGGTGGCCGACGGATCGGCGGGATTGTCGGGGAAGACGTCGAACAGGTAGCGGCCGGCGATGTCGTCGCGCACTGTTTTCGTCGCCTGCAGGTACGCCTGGTTAACGGACGCGACGTGCAGTGTTGCCGTGACCACCAGGCAAGGCGCGGGCGCGGCATCGAACAGGGCCTGATAGTCGGGCGCGGCGATGGGTGAAATGTGCAAGTCTGGTTCCTTGGCCTCGATGACGGGGCTGCGGCACCGGGGCGTTCCGCGGCAGCAGCATCGCTGCCGAGAATGCCACAATCTCCCGAAAAACGGCGTCACCGAGCCCGCCGGCCCGCCCGAGGCTTCAGGTCACGGTGCGCAGGCCCAGGTCCACGCCAACTTCGTCCCAGTTTTCCTGTTCCTTCTCGATCCAGTACGACAGCGTCGGATGACCGCTGACGAGCGCGCGCGGCAATTCCAGTTCGATGCGGTTCTTCATCCGCAGCTTCGGCTGCGCATCGGCCACGGCGATGCGCGCGTGCATGAAGACGATCGCCAGCCGCAGCGCGACCACGGCACGGGCGAAGTCGCCGTCGGCGAGGAATTCCTCGACCTTGCGCAGGTTGCCTTTCTGCGCCATCAGCAACCGGCTCATCGTGCGCTGCTCGCGGTCCGTGAAGCCCGGCAGGTCGGCATGCTCGATCAGGTAGGCGGCATGCTTGTGGTGGCCGGTCTGCGACACGGCCTGCCCCACCTCGTGCAGCAGCGCGCTCCAGTACAGCAGGCGGCTGGTGGCCTCGCTGGACGGCTTCAGCTGCTCGAGCAGCGCCAGCGCATCGTCGGCCACACGCGCGGCGCGGGCCTCGTCCACGTGGAATTTGCGGGCGAAGTCGCGCGCCGACTGCTCGCGGCGGTCGCGCCGCATCTCGCGCATGGTCAGGTCCCACATCACGCCCATCCGCAGGCCGGCCTCGATCGGCGTCAGCTCGTCGATATCGAGTTCGTGCATCACGCCGATCAGGATCGCCAGGCCGCCCACCACTGTCGATGCCCGGTCCGGGCGCAGGCCCGGCAGGTCGATGCGGTTGACGTGGCCCAGCGCGATGAAGCGCTGCTTCAGCGCCTCCAGGCTGTCCGGCGTGATGCCCTTGCCCAGGCCGTTTTTCTCGATGACCTCGGCGATCGAG
This sequence comes from Pseudoduganella umbonata, assembly GCF_014192225.1. Lineage (GTDB taxonomy): Bacteria > Pseudomonadota > Gammaproteobacteria > Burkholderiales > Burkholderiaceae_D > Rugamonas > Rugamonas umbonata. The sequence goes on from NZ_JACHXS010000004.1 coordinate 284,650, forward strand.
CGGATCGTGCCGGACGAGCCGTAGGCCCGTTTCCAGAACTGCGGCATGTACGGCGGCGCGCCATCCTCGAAATGGCTGCGCGCGGACAGGATGGCCGCCTCGTACGACGGCGCGTCGACATAGCCGTTGACGAAGAACGCCAGGCTCTGCTTCACGCTGCCCACGCTGAACGACTCCACCCGCTCGATGTCGGGGCCGCGGCCCAGGATCAGCTCGGTCGAGCCGCCGCCGATGTCGACCACGAGGCGCCGCTCGTTCGGCTGGGCCAGCGCGCTGGCCACGCCCATGTAGATCAGCCGGCCCTCTTCCTCGCCGGAAATGATCTCGATCGGAAAACCAATGGCCTCCTCGCACTGCGGCAGGAACGTGGCGATATTCTGCGCCTGGCGCATGGTGGACGTGGCCACCACCCGCACCGCGTCGAGCTGGTAGGCCGACAGCGTGATCGCGAAGTTCTGCAGGCAGGCGATGGCGCGCTGCTGGGCCGCTTCGGTGAGGTTGCCGGCGGCATCGAGTCCGGCGGCAAGCCGGATGGGTTCGCGCATGCTCTTCAGCACGCGGATCGTGTCGCCATCGTGTTTGCCTATCGACAGGCGGAAACTGTTCGATCCGAGATCGACCGCTGCATACATCGGAGAATCCATTTATATTGTTTATATAGAAAATCCTATCACATTAGACCGCCCGCATGACGGCTTGATGACAGGATCGCGTGCGGGCATTGCCGCCGGCGCACGGTTGCGGACGAACCGCTCAGGTGCCCGTGCTTTCGCCTTCCTGCGGTGGCTGCGCGGCCACGACGTTGTTGCGGCCGCGCAGCTTGGCCGCCTGCAGCGCCTCGTCGGCACGCTTGAACAGGCTGACGGTGGAATCGTCGGCGCGGATCGTCGTCACGCCCAGGCTGGCGGTCAGCGAGATCACCGCGCGCTCGGCCTTCACCGGATTGGCTTCGATCGAGGCGCGGATCCGCTCGGCCACGTGGACAGCGTCGGCCAGCGTGGTGCGCGGCAGCTGGATCGCGAACTCGGCGCCGCCCAGCCGGCCCATCAGGTCGCTGTCGCGCAACTGGCGGCGACAGGCTTCGACCATGGCCTTCAGCACCTTGTCGCCCACCGCGTGGCCGTAATGGTCGTTGACGCGCTTGAAGCCGTCCAGGTTGAGGATCAGCAGCGCGGTCGGCGTGCCGGGGCGGCGCGCCAGCGCCAGCCACGGCGCCAGCGCCCCGTAGAAGCCGCGGCGGTTCGGTACGTCCGTCAGCGCATCCACCACTTCCAGACGCGCCAGTTCGCCCTGCAGCGTCTCGCGCGCCAGCAGCAGGTAGCCGGTACTGCCGATCAGCATCGCCAGGTAGAATGCCACATAGCCCACGCCCTGCAGGTGGACCGGCGCGACACCGGCCCAGCCCTGCAGCAGCCCGAGCGACAGGGCCATGGCCAGCAGGCCGCGGCCGGCGATCGCCAGCCCCAGCACCGACAGCGACACCGCCAGGAAACGCCGCAGCATCGTTGCCTGGCGCCAGCCGGACACCAGGGCCGCCGCGCCGGCAAGATAGAACGCGCCGACGATGGCCGAACCTGCCGCCACCCGTATACCGGTCTCCACGCCCGCCACGAAGCAGGCCAGCCAGGCGGCGGCGCATGCGCCCAGCGCCGGCAGGACCACGCGCCGCCAGCCGGGGCGCCCGGCACGCTCCCACAGCGCGCCGGCATCGAACGCCACGCCGGCAAACAGCAGCACGTTGGCGACCGGGCCGGCCAGCAGTTCGGGAATCACACCGCGGAAATACAGCAGCAGCCAGGCCACCGCCTGGAGTTGCCGGGCCAGCGCGAAGCTGGCCAGCCCGCCGCGCTGGCGGTTGTCCGTATCGTGGAAGAACAGCGCTGCGCACAGCGCCAGGTTACCGAGCGCCAGGGTGAGGACCAGCGTCCTGACGTCCACGTCAGATCTCGTGCTCGACGTTGGTGGTGCCGTCGCCCACTTTCGATGCCCACGCCCGGACGAAGAATTCCTTTTCCTCCTCGCTCGGCGCGTCGTGCCAGAACACGATCAGCGTGCCCTTGTGGTCATGCAGCTGGCTGCATTTCTCGATGAAGTTCTGCCGGCCTGCCACATCGGCCAGCGCGGCCGCATAACCATACACGCGGTTCAGGCGCTCGATGCGGTCGGGCTCCGTGAAGCTGTTGGTGGCGGTAATGGTCGGGTGGTCCAGGAACATCAGTAATCTCCATCGAGAGCCGGCCGTGCCGGTGGGTCAGTGTACCGATAAACCGTTTTAAGGTATTGTCGTGCAAACCCGGCCGCCGGGGTACACTTTTGCGAGCCCGAGAGCTTAGCAGAAAGCGTTCCCGGCACCAACCGATGCAAAGTCGCCAATGTCCCAGTCCCTCGATCCCGCCGCCAGCCACGCGCCGGCCCCGCCCGTGCTCAGCCGCCGCAAGGGCCGCCTGACACTCGAATTCGTGCCCGGCGAAGTGCAGAGCCAGATGGACCTGGCCGATCCGCACCGGCTCGTGCTGGCCTATGCGCGGGCGATGATGTGCTTCGTGCTGTTCAAGCCACGCCCGGCGCACATCGTGATGGTCGGCCTGGGCGGCGGTTCGCTGGCCAAGTTCTGCCACCGCTACCTGCCCGATGCGCGCATCACGGTGCTGGAACTGTCGGCCGACGTGATCGCGCTGCGCGAGCACTTCGCGGTGCCGCCGGACAGCGAGCGCTTCCACGTGATCCATGCCGATGCGGCGCACCACATGCCACGATTGGCCGGCAGCGCCGATGTGCTGCTGGTCGACGGCTTCGACGCGGCCGGCCTGCCGCCCGTACTGGGCAGCGCCCGCTTCTACGCCGACTGCCGCCGCGCGCTGAAGCCCGACGGGCTGCTGGTCGCGAACATGTTCAGCTACGATCCCCACTACGGGGCCATGAAGCACCGGCTGCGCCAGGCATTCAGCGACAACGTGTGCCAGTTCCGCGGCATCGCCGGCAACAACCACATCCTGTTTGCGCTGCGGCCGGCCAGCGCCGCCACCGCCCGTTCCGCCACGCCTGCGCACCGCCTGGTGCAACGCGTGGCGCTGTGCGGCGCGCTGTGGCCCGGCCTCGCGCCGCTCAACCGGTTGCTGGCGCACTGGGTGGTTGCGCGGCTGCGGCACCGCGCAGCCCGTTGACCGTCAAGATGTAATTCGGCAACACTTAGTGCCATTTAATTAGATTCCACTCGGCAACTTTATCGATTCATGCCACACTGACGGCCGGGCCCGATTGCCCGACGGTTTGGTTGAAACGACAGGAGTTCCATGGCACGCAGGTTTACCCCGGTATCGCTGGCGGCGGCAGTCACGCTCGCGGCCGGCCTGTGCGTGACGGGCGCACTGTTCCTCGCCGTCAGCGCGCTCGAATACGGCAAACAGTCGGAAGGCTTCCAGCAGCGCGCCAACCTGCGCGTGGCGGCGATCCGGCGCGGCCTGGACGATGCCGTCGAAGTGCTCACGGTGACCAACCAGCTGTTCCGCACGATGCCCGAGGTGACGCAGGAGCAGTTCAGCGACTTCGCCCGGCCGCTGCTGCAGCGCCATCCGTTCATGCTGTCGTTCACGCACCAGCGCTGGATGACGCACGACGAGCGCCTTGCCTTCGAGGCGCGCGTGGCGGCCGGCCGGCCCGGCTTCACGGTCACCGAGATCCGTGCCGGCCAGATCGTGCCTGCCGCGAAGCGCGAGCGTTACCTCGTCGCCGAACTGTTCGCGCCGCTGACGACGCAGCCCGGTACCCTGGGCCTGGATGTCTGGCCGCTGGCCGCCACGCCGGCGACGGCGGAGCGGATGCTCCACACCGGCAAGCCGGCCGCCACCCCGCTCGTCAGCGTGATGCAGCCGGTACAACGCGACAGCTTCGTGCTGCTGATGCCGCTGTACCGCCCTGGCATGCCGACCGAAACGCCGCGGCAGCGCCGCGCCGCGTGGAGCGGGGAGACCGCCGCGCTGGTGCGCGCCCCGCACCTCGTGCACACGATCCTGCAATACGGCGGCCTGCTCGACGACCCGCACCTGCTGCTGCGGGTGTACGCCGGCGATGACGCCGAACTCGTCTACACCACCGGCGCCGAGACCGACGCGGACGACCGCCGCTGGTTCACGCCCCCGCCCTGGCTGGACATCCATCGCCCCGAGCACGTGGCAAAACGCTTCGACCTGCTGGGCCAGACCTGGCATGTCCGCGTCGATGCCCTGCCGCGCCCGTTCCTGGCCGACCATGCCGGTTCGCTGATCGCGCTGGTGGGCGGCCTGCTGTTCTCGCTGCTGGCTGCCGCCCTGGTCCACACGCTGGAGCAGCGCTCGCGGCGCGTGCAATGGCTGGTCGACGAGCGCACTGCCGACCTGCGGCGCAGCAACGCGCAACTGAACGACGACGTGGCGGCACGCAAGCGCACCGAGCGCGCATTGCAGGAGAGCGAGCACCGTTTCCGGCGCCTGCTCGCGCTGTCTTCCGACTGGTACTGGGAGCAGGACGCCAACTTCTGCTTCACCCAGATCACCGACGGCTTCTTCGACAAGGCACGCGTGCAGCGCAAGGACTACATCGGCCGCACGCGCTGGCAGATCGCGCCCGGCTACCTCGAGTCGAAGGTCGGCCGCGACCATTACGCACTGCTGCAAGCGCGGCAGCCGTTCGCCAACCTGGAGCACGAGATCACCGGCAACGACGGCATCACGCGCTGGTTCCAGTCCACCGGCGAACCGGTCTACGATGCGCAGGGCGAGTTCCGCGGCTACCGCGGCACCGGCAGCGACATCACCGAACGCAAGATGACCGAACAGCGCATCCGCCACATCGCCCACCACGATGCGCTGACGGGACTGCCGAACCGCATCCTGCTGCAGGACCGGCTGGCGCAGGCGGTGGCCTGGGCCAACCGGGGCGGACGCCGCATGTGGGTGCTGCTGATCGACCTGGACCGCTTCAAGTTCGTCAACGATACGCTGGGCCACAAGGCCGGCGACCAGCTGCTGCGCACGATCGCCGGCCGGCTGCGCGCCGCGGTGCGGGAATCGGACACGGTGGCACGGCTGTCGGGCGACGAATTCGTGGTGATCCTCTGCGAACACGCCGACTCCGCCCTGGTGGACGAGGTGGTCGAACGCATCATGGGCGCGCTGGCGCAGCCGATGACGCTGGAAGGCAAGGAGTTCTGCGTTACCTGCAGCATCGGCGTGGCCGCCTACGCGGCGGACGGCACGCCGGCCGACCACCTGATCGAGCATGCCGATATCGCGATGTACGCGGCCAAGAAGCTGGGCCGCAACCGCTGGCAGTTCTACCACGATGCGATGAACGAGCAGACCGAGGAACGGCTGCGCATCGAGGGTGCGCTGCGCAGCGCGCTGGAACGCAATGAGTTCGTGCTTCATTACCAGCCGCAGGTGGACCTGGCGAGCGGCCGCATCGTCGGCATGGAGGCACTGCTGCGCTGGCAGCACCCGGAGCTGGGCATGGTGCCGCCGCAGCGCTTCATCGGCCTGGCCGAGGAGACCGGCCTGATCGTGCCGATCGGCGCCTGGGTGCTGCGCACCGCCTGCGCGCAGGCCAAGGCGTGGAACGACATGTGGGAGCTGTGCGGGCTGGCGCCATTGCGCGTGGCCGTCAACCTGTCGGCACGCCAGTTCGCCCAGCCGGACCTGGTGGCGTCCATCGCCGCGGTGCTGGACGACACCGGCCTGCCGGCCGCCTGCCTGGACCTGGAACTGACGGAAAGCCTGTTCGTCGACGACGTGGCGCAGGCCCTCGACCTGCTGCACCAGCTGAAGGCGCTGGGCGTGGCGCTGTCGATCGACGATTTCGGCACCGGCTACTCGAGCTTCTCGTCACTGCGCACCTTCCCGATCGACGTGCTGAAGATCGACCGCTCGTTCGTGGCCGACATCGCCAGCGATGCCGACGAGGCGGCGATCGTCGTGTCGATCATCGCGCTGGCCCACAACCTGAAGTTGCGGGTCATCGCCGAAGGGGTAGAATCTACGGCTCAGCTCGAATTCCTGCGCGCCCACGGCTGTGACGAAATGCAGGGCTATCATTTCAGCCGGCCGGTGCCGGCCGAGGAATTCGGAAAGATGATCCGGAGCGGCCGCTCGCTGGCGGCGGAGTTACGAAGGGAGCCGGCGCCGGAACCGGAACCCATTCCCCTGCCCGCCTAGCGGGCCGGCCGGAAACGAAAAAAAACAGGGATGGCAACAATGAATGCACGAGTCAAGAAACAGTATCTGCTGAAACCGCAACACGCGCGCACCAACCGCAAGATGCGCGACCTGGTCGACCAGGCCGTGACCGCGATGCCCGAGGTGGGCATCCGCAAGTCCGCCGAATTCCTCGCTTCGATGCACGTGCCGGTCGAGGTGGCGGTACGCGCCCTCGTGTACCCGAAGCGGCGGCGTACCGTCACGCCGCCGTCGTACCGCCGGCGCTGACTCGCTGCCAACACAAAACCGGTGACAGGCTCCAGTTTTTTTGAAACACAAAACCGGTGACAGGCTCCAGTGTTTTTGGAACACCTGTTGCAGATTAATAGGTGCCTGTCACCGGTTTTGTCACCGGTTTTGCCGTTACTGGCCCTTGGCCTTGTTCTTGGCCCCGTGCAGCGCCAGCCGCGCGGCCTTGCGCGCTTCGGCCTGTTCGAAGCGGGCGATCTGCTCCGGCGTTTCGGGCACCAGCGGCGGCACGGCCACCGGCTTCCGGTCCTTGTCCACCGCCACCATCGTGAAGTAGCAGCTGTTCGCGTGCCGCACCAGCCGCTGCTGGATGTTTTCCGTCACCACGCGAATGCCCACTTCCATCGACGTGCGCCCCGTGTAGTTCACCGATGCCAGGAACGTCACCAGTTCGCCCACGTGGATCGGCTGCAGGAACATCACCTGGTCCACCGACAGCGTGACGACATAGCTGCCCGAATAGCGGCTGGCGCACGCGTAGGCCACGCTGTCGAGGAATTTCAGGATCGTTCCGCCATGCACGTTGCCGGAGAAATTGGCCATGTCGGGTGTCATCAGGACGGTCATCGTCAGCTCGTGGGCCGACCAGTGCATTGCGCTTTCCATCGTGCTTTCCATGTGGATGAGGGGTCCTACACATTCTAACGGCAATGTCGTATGCTTGCGCATCATCAATAATCGACATCGAAGGGATCCACCCATGAAGTGGAAATTCGCCGCCACCGTCGCGGCAGCTCTTGCCAGCCATGTGCTTGCCAGCTCTGCCCACGCCGCGTTCACGGCCGACCAGGTCAAGTCGTTCACGCTCGCCAACGGCATGAAGTTCATCGTCCTGGAAAGCAGCACGATCCCGAACGCGAACATGTACACGTTCTGGAAGGTGGGCTCGCGCAACGAAGCACCCGGCACCACCGGCCTGTCGCACTTCTTCGAACACATGATGTTCAACGGTTCGAAGAACTACGGGCCGAAGATGTTCGACCGCACGATGGAAGCGAACGGCGGCAGCAACAACGCCTACACCAGCAGCGACGTGACGGTGTACCAGGACTGGTTCCCTGCATCGTCGCTCGAAACCATCTTCAGGCTTGAAAGCGACCGCATCGCGCACCTGACGATCGACCCGAAGATGGTCGAGAGCGAGCGCGGCGTGGTGCTGTCGGAACGCAGCACCGGCCTGGAAAACTCCAACGTGCGCATGCTGATGGAAGACCTGAACAGCGTGGCGTTTTCCGCCCACCCGTATTCATGGCCGGTCATCGGCTTCGAGTCGGACATCAAGGCATGGACGCAGCAGGACCTCGTCAACTACTTCCGCACCTACTACGCGCCGAACAACGCGGTGTCGGTGATCGTCGGCGACGTGAAGGCCGACCAGGTGAAGACGCTGGCCACGAAATACTTCGGCGCGATCCCCAAGCGCGCCATGCCGCCGGCCGTGAAAACGGTGGAACCGGAGCAGAAAGGCGAACGGCGGCTGTTCGTTGCCAAGCCGTCGGCCACGTCCGCCAACCTGATGGTGGCCTACAAGGTGCCGCGCGCGGACAGCCCCGATTACTACGCGCTGAACGTGCTGCAAAGCGTGCTCACCGAAGGCAAGACCTCACGGCTGTACAAGGCGCTGGTGGAAAAGCAGCTGGCCACGTCGGTCGGCGCCGATGCCACCGACGGCTTCGACCCCGGCCTGCTGTACGTGTTCGCGGTGGCCGCCGACGGTGTCGCGGGTGCGAAGGTGGAGAAGGCGCTGCTCGACGAGATCGACAACGTGGTGAAGAACGGCATCAGCGCGCAGGAACTGCAGGCCGTGAAGAACAAGAAGCTCGTCAACCTGTACCGCGCGCAGGAAACCATCAACGGCAAGGCCCAGCAGCTGGGCAACTACGAGACCTTCTTCGGCGACTGGCGCGAACTGTTCGACGCGCCGGCCGAATACGAGAAGCTGACGCCGGCCGACATCCAGGCCGTGGCCGCCCGCTACCTGAAGAAATCGCAGCGCACCATCGGCATGCTGGCCGCGAAGGAAGAATGATGAAGAAACTGGTATTCGCCACTGCCCTGGTGGGCGCCGCCGCGGGCGCGCAGTCCGCTGAATTCAAATTGCCGCCGTTCGAGACGACGAAGCTGCCGAACGGCCTGACCGTGATGCTGATGGAGCGCCACGAGGTGCCGCTGATCGCCGTGCGCGCCGTCGTCCGGGCTGGTGCCGTCAACGATGGCAAGCAGGCCGGCCTGGCCAACCTGACGGGCGACGCGATCCTGCTGGGCAGCGAAAAACACGCCAAGGCCGCGATCGACGAAGCGTTCGACTTCCGCGGCGCGCTGCTGTCCGGCGGCAGCGGCACCGAGCAGACCACCGTGCAGGCGAACTTCGCGAAGAGCGATGCGGCGGCCCTGCTGCCGCTGTTCGCCGAGATCGTCCAGCAGCCCGCCTTCGAGGCCGCCGAACTGGACAAGCTGAAGAACCGCAAGGTCAGCGGCCTGAAACAGGCCAAGGAAAGCCCGCGCCAGGTGGCCGGCACGTATTACCGCAGCATGCTGTATGGCGATGCGCCCTATGCCAGCCCGGCCGCCGGCACCGTCGGCAGCCTGTCGGCGCTGCAGCGCCGCGACGTGCAGGGCTTCCACGGCCGCTACTTCCGGCCGGACAATGCGGCCGTGATCGTGGTCGGCGATTTCGACCCGGCCGCGATGCGCCGGCAGATCGAAACGCTGTTCGGGCAGTGGAAGGCGGAAGGCCCTGCGCCGCAAGGCACCAGCTACGGCAGCCCGGTGGCCGACAAGCCGCGCGTATGGCTCGTCAACAAGCCCGATGCGATCGAGACCACCTTCGTCATCGGCGGCGCCGGCATCGCCCGCAACGATCCCGACTACGTGCCGCTGCAGGTGCTGAACACGGTGCTGGGCGGGCGCTTCACGTCATGGCTGAACGACGAACTGCGCGTGAACTCAGGCCTCACCTACGGCGCCAACAGCGCTTTTGCGCCGCTGGCGCAATCGGGCGTGTTCTCGATGTCGAGCTTCACCGCGTCGGCCAAGACCGAGGCGGCGCTGGACCTGGCGCTGAAGACGTACAACCGGCTGTGGGCAGAGGGCAAACAGGGCGGCATCGACAAGGCCACGCTCGATTCGGCCAAGGCGTATGTGAAAGGCCAGTTCCCGCCCCGCTTTGAAACGGGCGAGCAGCTCGCCAGCCTGCTGGGCGACATGTATGCGCTGGGCGTGGACCGCGGCCAGATCGACAACTTCATGCGCGACGTCGACGGCCTGACGCCCGCCAAGGCCAAGCAGCTGGTGGACCGGCACTTCCCGCGCAATAACCTGCAGATGCTATTGGTCGGCAAGGCCGATGACATCCGCAAGGTGGCTGCCAAGTATGGCGAGGTGACGGAGCTCGATATCAGTGCCGATGGGTTCAAGCCGGTTGTGAAGTGAGTGCCGGGGGCCACTGGATGAATTGAAAGGTGTGGGGCGTACGCAGCGGGTTGGATGGGGTGCTTTCGGCCAGGAGCGGTCACTAGACGCGTAGGCGGAGCAGTCCAGCAATGAGGTCGCTCGCTCGACTATGCAACGTAACTAGATACCGGCATCGCCTGGTCGAGATCGTTGACGCTGGGCGTCAGCCTTGATCATGCTGGCGTCGGTCGCAAATCTCTCACCCTGAACTAAACCTTCAGCCATACAACGCCGAAGAACGGAATCGAACAGCTGGCGAAAAGCGTCGTGATCACGGAAACGGCCATGCCGGTTCTTGGATAAACTGGAGTGATCCGGAACCTTGTCTCTCAGTCCAAGCCGACAGAACCAGCGGTACGCCAAGTTCATGTTGACTTCTTCGCATAGCCGCCGGTTGCAATTAGCGGGTTTCCAATGTGCCACTCTTGTTGCGGCTGAGGTTTCCAGAAATCTCTTAACTTAACGGCATACCCATCGAACCCAATCCATTAAAGGTTGGTGGTAACTTGGATGAATCCGAATTCTTAACAATGACAACTTCCGAAGTGCCTCCGAACCAGTCAGACAACCGAATATCCTCTTCATTTCCGGTCATAATGTTAAATGCCCGATATGTTCGTGGAGAACCGAATTCGGATAGGACGTTGACTACACACGGCGATATAAATGTTTGGAAGTCTATTGGACCATTCGTGTAAAGGCGGAAGGATATCCACCAGGTGTTCACCTGGAAATCACCTAGAATTTCTAAAGATTTTATTTTATTCTTTAAATCTGGCGGCAGGGGGCCGGCAAAAACCTCACGACGCTCTCCCGTTCTCGATGGCCCAGTGTATATGATCACCCGAGGTTGCAACCCGACTGGTGGCTCGACAGGTGGTGGGGACACTTCAACAGGTCGCATATAAAGCGGTATTGACTGTTTTGGTGGTTCGTATCCAACATCATCCTCTACGGATCCAACTTCTTTGAGGAGCAGCCGATGAGACTCCTCGAATTGCGGAAGTAAATCGCGAGCCTCTTCTACTGCATTATCGGTAAAACGCTCGGAATTCGCTAATACGCTTTTTATGTCGGCTATAACGTCCAGAAGTCGTGACGAAGCTATAGCAAGTGTGTCTAATCTAAAAATTTGGTCTCGTACAAGCTTACGCACGGCGAGGCCAAGATCCCCAGATATTTCTTTAACATATTCATAGCCCTCTAACCAGATTTCTCGAACATATGCATTTTCTCGCATAACCGTACTGGGAAAAGCGTCCGCTGCACTAAAGAAATCCTTCCATACATCGGATGCAGGACTAAATGATCCGCCAGCGTGTTGATAGTTGATCTTAATTTTTTTCCGCTGAGAATTTTTTCCAATACTTGATTGTGGGATGCTGCGCCTCCACCTTGGCCGTAGCCCATCACCCCGCTTGCACTCAGTTCCGCCATTAATTGCAAGCGCTCATGATACGAATTTGTTTCAATTTGGAGCAAACCAACTAGAGTAGCGCCTAATTGCTGCCCCTGTACAAAATGCGTTCCATATTTCAATACAAATTCTTGGGGTGTTACTTCGTCCACACTTGGATCTTCCGCAATCGCCTTCCCGACTACTTCGGTCGCTAACTGTACGTCGACTGCAACAAAAATACGGACCGAGTACGCTGAGCTGTTCTTCATTAACGATTGAGTAACGCTTCCGGACGCAGAGAAAACGCCATTTCCGAATGACGCCCTCGCGGCGCTAGTTTTTGTTTCAAGAAACTTTGCCGAACTTTCTGCGAAAACTAAATCGAACGTCGTTTTCTTGGCTTGTACGCCGTCGATAGTTCTTACCTCCACAACTTCTGGAAGAACAGTGCTTTTCAGATTTCCAGTAGCCCAATCTACACCCCGTCCGATTTCAATTGGCATTTCTTCTAGCAAGATAAGCTTTGGCATCTCGTCTCCTTAGTCATCGGTCGGAAAGAAATCGTGTCATGACTGCGGTCTTATGGCAAGTCAAGTGTAGTGGGCCTTTAATCGAGGTGCAATAAATATTTGCAAGTATTAGGTACGCCTTCAGAAAACAACGATTTCACATAGCAACTAGCTCTGTCCCGCAGTCCGCGCCTAATGAGCAACTGCTTTTGCTATCGTGCGGTGTTAAAGCCCGTGCAGGAGAGCACACCAAGTACTGCTGCCTGTGGGGGGCCTTACTACCATTTTTCGCAAAACCGGCACCTTCTACACTTAGCTTACAATTTGGGAATCTGCTCCCTCCCTGGCTGTTGCGTAGAGTGGCCTACAACCACCGCAACCACTTTTTCTGTCGAACACGCTGCGCTCACGATCCGAGAATCATAGCGACCTATTGAGGGGGAGACTTAGAGGAAGGGAACGGTTGGGTTAGGTCAGCCTTCAACTTGAGTTATAACTCCTGTTATAAATCAAGATGCTGTAGAAGGGTCATCAGCGGTTCTAAGAAAAGCAATTTCGAACACAAACATTGCAACAGGCCCAAGTTGCCCTAGGTCTTCGTGAGCAGGGCGCAACCGTATCGCCCATATTGAACGGGGCCATTCCTCGGACTTTCAGTCCTCCACACTAGTTGTCCGTCCCGGCGACAAGACCGTCATCAAGCGTGGGCCAGATTTGTGGTCGATTCGGTGGCACTACTAGCCGGACCGACCGCCGATGGCCAGGTGCATTTGTCTGCGTTGGCCATTACCTGAAGCGTACCGATCCTGCTTTCTCACCGGCCGTGTACGGATACTCGGGCCTTGTGGACATGCTGAAGACCTACGATTTACTCATGCTCACGAAGGCTGAAGGCGGCCACTATACCGTCGAGCTAGCGCCTGGCGATATGACCGGCGTCGCGTCTCTCGCCTGACGAAAAGACGCCACTGAGCTTAGCCAGCGGTTCGCTCCATTCCGGCAATACTGATAGCTCCCCGACTGGTCTACAACTGGGACGGCCTAACGCAATGTGAGCCGCAAGCAAAGTGCCAACGTCCGCTTTGGGGCGGAAGCTGCCGTTTACTCGCTGAAGCACGACTATTCCGCGGACGAAATCATCACGATCGACGACAGTCCCGAAAAACTGCACCGGCAGCCCACCCGGCATCTTTGCGTGCCGGCTTTCACCGGCAATCCATCGGACACGGACCTGCTCGGCGTTATCGAACGCATCAAGGCATCGGCACAAATCCGGTCACCCACGACATCACCGAAGCAACCCTGATGACAATATCGGCGGAGAGGGACACCGACCGATAGTCCTTCCCGGACAGGCTGCGGCGCCGCACCCTCCCCTTATCCGTCCACCAATCAAGCCGCCCGCATATCCAGCGCCGGATAATCCGTCAATCCCTGCGCCCCGCCGCCGAACAGCGTATCGCGGTCGTGCGCGGCCAGCGGCGCGTCGCTGCGCAGGCGCGCCGGCAGATCCGGGTTGGCGACGAATGGACGGCCGAAGGCGATCATGTCGGCCCAGCCTTCGCACAAGGCGGCGCGGGCGCGTTCGGCCGTGTATTTGCCGGCGTAGATCAGCAGGCCGGGGAAGGCGGCGCGCAGGCGCCGCTTGAAGTCGACGGGCATCTCGGGCGCGTCGTCCCAGTCGGCTTCGGCGATGTGGATATAGCCCACACCGATTTCACCGAGCAGTTTTGCGGCGGCCACGTAGGTGGTTTCCGGATCGGCGTCGACGCAGCCGTTCAGCGTGGTCAGGGGCGCCAGGCGGATGCCGACGCGGGCCTGGTCGCCGGTGCCCTCCACCAGTGCCGTGGCCACCTCGCCGAGGAAGCGCAGGCGGTTCGCCAGCGTGCCACCATAGGCATCGGTGCGCGTGTTCGCGTTCGAATCGATGAACTGGTTGACCAGGTAGCCGTTGGCGGCATGCAGTTCCACGCCGTCGAAGCCGGCCGCCATGGCATTGCTCGCGGCCTGGCGGTAGTCGTCGACGATGGCACGGATTTCATCGGCGGACAGCGCGCGCGGCATCGAGGCCTGCACGAAGCCCGGCTTGCCGTCCGTATCGACGAAGACATTGACGCCCTCGGCCTGCAGGGCCGACGACGACACGGGCACCTGCCCGTCCAGCAGGCTGGTGTGGCTCAGGCGCCCCACGTGCCACAACTGGGCGAAGATGCGGCCGCCCGCCGCGTGCACGGCGCCGGTCACGGCGCGCCAGCCATCGACTTGTGCCGGCGTGTGGATGCCGGGCGTCCATGCATAGCCCTTGCCGAGCGGTGAAATCCAGGTCCCCTCGCTGACGATCAGGCCGGCGCTGGCGCGCTGCGCGTAGTACTCGGCCATCAGCGCGTTGGGCACGTCGCCTGGCTGGCTGGCGCGCGAGCGCGTCATCGGCGGCATGACGATCCGGTTGGGGAATTCGACGGCGCCGAGGCGGCAGGGCTGGAACAGCGGGTCGCCGCGATCGGTCGCGTCGGCAGGGTTCGTGTTCGTGGCGTCGGCGCCATGGGCGGGGATACGCATTGCAAACTCCTCGGATGTGGTCGATGGAGCGTAGTATGCGTGGCTTATCCTTGCGGATTAAGCCCTATAGGAACGAATTACTTTTGACTGAGCGTCAAGAATAAAATGCGATAGAGATCGCTGCGGGCCAGGCGATGGCGGAAGAACCCGATCCGGCAAACCGGTCCTGGTGCCTCCGCCGGTATTCCTACAGCCCCTGCGCCTCGATATCGGCCAGCGTCTCGCGGCCCTTGTCGGTGACGGCAAAGCCGGTATCGGCCGGGACGATATGGGATTTCTTGCCGAGGAAGGCAATCACCTCGTCGTCGACCTTGGCGACGGGATCGTCCGCCAGCGCGCGCAGGCCGAGAATGCAGCGGCGCAGGAACAGCTTTTCCTTGCCCTTGTCGGTCAGCGACAAGTGGCCGTTACGGGCGAACGACAACATCTTCAGGCCGGACAGGCGCTTCGTGTTGCGGGCAACGCAGGCGCTGGGCCTGCCCTGGATACCGCGGCGCACTTCGTCCAGCGCGTTGTATTCGTCGGTAGTGAGTTTTTCGTCTTTCATTGAACCTGTTCCATGATGGCGTATGCGGCCGTCATGGTACGCGGGCCGGAGGCCCCCCGCAAGCAAGGCTTACTTGAAAGCCTTGAATGCCAGCAGAAAAACACCCAGTCCCGCGGCCATGCCGGCCAGCAGCATGCGAAGGCGCTCGGTACGGCTGCGGCGGCCAAGATAAATTTTGTTGTGCAGAGAATTACCCATGACAGTCTCCAGATGAATCGTTTATTACTGGCTCAATTATAGGAACACTTCAGTGACGCGACTGTGACAGCCAGCACAAATAACCACATCCTGTATGTAGT
Organism: Pseudoduganella umbonata; assembly: GCF_014192225.1. Taxonomy (GTDB): domain Bacteria; phylum Pseudomonadota; class Gammaproteobacteria; order Burkholderiales; family Burkholderiaceae_D; genus Rugamonas; species Rugamonas umbonata. The sequence continues at coordinate 299,895 of NZ_JACHXS010000004.1, forward strand.
TAGCAACAGCTGTGTCCTTCTCGTCAATATGGCGCCGCTGCAAACGCCCCCTTGCTACGATGACTCATTTACTACTCACAGGAGAAGACGATGAGCGCAGCGCAGAAGAACGACAAAGCGAACGACCACGCGGCGGACAATTCGGAAAATGGCGGCCACATGATCAACGAGCCCGATATCGGCAGCGGCGAGAAATCGCCGGGCGAGAAGGAAACCGAAGAGCAGATCCGCCAGATTCCCCAACACACGCCCACGCCGCCGAAAGACGGCAAGTAAGCGGATCGCGCCGCCCGTGCCGCCCGGAAGTTAATGCTCAGTGCATCCTGCTCAGTGCATCTTGATCGGCGGCGGCGGCGCGCTCGGCTCTTCCACCGGCGGGATCTCGCTGGGCGGCTTTTCGATCGGTGGCGGCTGGTTCGGCGGATCCTCTCCCGGCGGCGGGGTATCGGGGTCGGGGGTGATATGGGCCGATATCGGGGACAACACCGGTCCCGATATCGTTTCCAGCGTCGTCAGGCGCTCCAGGTCTCCACTCATAATGATGCTCCTCATTAAATATTGCTAAAAAGCTTATCACTACCGGCGCGAACACGGCGCCCGGATCAGCCCAGGCGTAACGCTGCCCCGCTCCCGCCGGCCGGCCATGCCGAATGGCAGAGGCCTTCAACCGGCAGCGGCGGTTTACACTGTCGCATCACTTTCACTGCCGCTTCATCAGCGAGTACACCATGAGCACACGAGGATTCACGGGCCGCCGGCCCGGCGCCGATGCGGCGCGCCGCCTGCCGCCCGGCCAGCACGAAACCGACGATTTCCCCGTGCTGTCGCTCGGCCCGGCGCCGGCGATCAACCTGGCGAGCTGGCGCTTCACGCTGCGCCACGGCGCCCGCCCGCTGGCGAGCTGGGACTGGGAACAGTTCCTGGCCCTGCCCCGCACCACGTGGCGCGGCGACATCCACTGCGTCACCACGTGGAGCAAGTTCGACACGCTGTGGGAAGGCGTTTCGGTCGACGACCTGCTCGCCGCGGCCGGCGTCGCCCCGCCCACCGCATTCCTGCTGGCGCAGTCGTACGACGAGTACGACACCAACGTCCCGGTTGCCGACCTGGTCAACGGCCAGGCGATGGTCGCCACGCATTTCGACGGCAAGCCGCTGGCGGCGGAACACGGCGGCCCGGCGCGGCTGCTGGTGCCGCACCTGTATTTCTGGAAAAGCGCCAAGTGGATCAGGGGCCTGAAGTTCACGGAGAAGGATGAAGCGGGCTTCTGGGAATTGCGCGGCTATCACATGCGCGGCGATCCGTGGCGCGAGCAGCGCTACGGGGACGATGAATGACGGACGACGAATGACGCACGATGAATGGGGGCGACGAATGAGCGCAGCCACATGAACGACGCCGGGCGCGCCGGCTGGCAGCGGGCCGTCATCGCCCGCATCGAACAGCGCACCGGGCGGATGCGCAGCTATTACCTGCGGGCGCCGCTGGCGCGCCACGTGGCTGGCCAGCATGTCGACCTGCGGCTGACGGCGCCGGACGGCTACCAGGCGCGCCGCAGCTACTCGATCGCCTCGGCCCCCGGCGCCGCCGACATCGAGCTGGCCATCGAGCTGCTCGACGACGGCGAAGTCTCCGCCTGGTTCCACGACATGGCGCAGCCGGGCGATACGCTCGACGTGCGCGGCCCGCTGGGCGGCCATTTCGTCTGGCATCCGGAACAGCCGGGCGCCATCCTGCTGGTGGCCGGCGGCTCCGGCGTGGTGCCGCTGGTCTCCATCGCGCGCGCATGGCGGCAGGCCGGGGCACCGGTGCCGGCGCTGCTGCTGCACTCGGCACGCGCCTGGGACAGCCTGGCATACCGCGACGACCTGCGCGCCATCTCCGATGCGCACGCGAACTTCGACTACATCACCACCGTGACCCGGGACGCCGGTTCATCCGGCCATGCGTCATCCGGCCATGCGTCACCCGGTCACGAGGCACCCGCCAGTCACGCCCGCCGCATCGACCGCGCGATGATCGACCAAGCACTGGCGCGCCTGGGCGGCGCGCCGTCGACCTGCTACGTGTGCGGCGCCAACGGGTTCGTCGAAACGGTTGCCCAGTTGCTGGTGGCGGCCGGCATCGCACCGCGCGCGATCCGCACTGAACGGTACGGCGGATAGCGTGCCGAACCGCTAACCCCGGTCCGTCACGGCCACGGAATCGCTTTTCCCGGCCAGGATGGCGAGGATCTGTTCGACGCTGACCGGCTTGACCAGATGCTGGGCGAAGCCGGCCTCGAATGCCAGGTCGCGGTCCTTCTGCTGCCCCCAGCCGGTCACGGCGATCATCACCGTGCGGCCCAGTGCGGGCATGGCGCGCAGCGCGCGCGCCAGGTCGTAGCCGTTCAGGCCCGGCAGGCCAATGTCGAGGAAGGCGAAATCGGGCGCGAAGCCGGCGGCGTCGGCCAGTGCCTGCGGGCCGTCGTGGCACACATGCACCGTGTGCCCCATCGTGCGCAGCAGGCCGCCGATCGCGTTGACGAAATCCTCGTTGTCGTCGACCAGCAGGATGCGGAACTTCCGTTCGCCGCCAAGGCTCGGCGCGGGCCGTGCCACGGGGGACGGCGCTTCGGCCAGCACCGGCAGCGTGACCGTAAACGTGCTGCCCTGCCCCTGCCCGTCGCTGGCCGCTTCCAGGGCGCCGTCGTGCAGCTCGACCAGGCGGCGCGCCAGCGACAGGCCCACGCCGAGGCCCTGGTTGGTGCGCTCCAGCGTGGCGTCGGCCTGCACGAACATCTCGAAGATCGCGCCCAGCATGTCCGGCGCGATGCCGATGCCGTCGTCAGCCACGTGGATGCGCAGCCTGCCGTCGCCGCCCACTTCGGCCGACAGCGCGATGTGGCCGCCGCGCGGCGTGTAGCGCGCGGCGTTGTTCAACAGGTTCGACAGCACCTGCGCCAGCCGTGTCGAGTCGCCCAGCAGATGCACCGGGCCGGGCGGCAGGTGCACCGCCAGCTGGTGCCCCTGCGCGTCGATGAACGGGCGCGCGATCTCCAGCGCATTGGCCACCACCGCGTGCAGGTCCAGGTTCTCGCGCCGGATCGTCAGCTTGCCGGTATTGATGCGCGATACGTCCAGCAGGTCGTCGACCAGGCGCACCATCTGTTTCAGCTGGCGCTCCATCACGCCGCGCGCGCGCAGGCTGGCGGCCGGGTCGCCGCCGTTCAGCCGCATGATGTCGAGCCCCGTGCGCAGCGGTGCCAGCGGGTTGCGCAACTCGTGTGCCAGCGTGGCCAGGAACTCGTCCTTGCGCCGGTCGGCCAGCAACAGCGCCCGTTCCGCGCCCTGCCGCACGGCCATCTCGCGTTCCAGCGTCAGGTTCGCTTCCTCCAGCGCGTTGGCGCGCCGCCCGATCTCGGCCAGCATGTCGTTGAACGCATCGACCAGCGTACCGATCTCGCCGCCATGCTTGCCATGGTGATCGTCGTCGTAGTCGACGCGCAGCGAGAAGTCGCGCCGCTGCATCACCGCGCGCGCCACGTTCGTCACCGCCTGCAGCGGCCGCGTGATCGCCTGCTGCAGCCGGCTCGCCACCAGGGCCGCCAGCAGCAGGCTCGCCAGCATGACCACGCCGAGGATCATGGCATAGCTGGCCAGCCGGTCCAGCAGGCGGTAGCGCGCGCTCAGGTACACGGTGCCGACCCGCTCGCCGTTCTCCACGATCGGGTGGTAAACCACCATCCGGCCGCCTTCGATCGCATGGCCGGAACGGCCGGGGCGCGCCGGCAGCGCAGGCACGTCGGCCCCGGGCAGCGCGTAGTCGGCGAAAACGGCGCCGCCGGCACCATAGATCGCGCCCTGCTGGATCTGCGGCCGCACCCGCAGCAGCGCCAGGTTCTGGCGCGCCGCGGCGGGATCGTTGAAGCCCACCGCCGGCGCCGACACGGTGGCCACGATTTCCGCCTGGGTGGTCAGGTCGTCCACCCAGTTCTGCTGGAACGTCGTCAGGTCGTACACCAGCATGCTGACGGAAGTGGTGACCAGCGCGGCGAAGGTGGTGGCCAGGGCCATCGCCACCAGCTTTGCCCGCACGGTATCGGGACGTAGGTGCGACAGCACTAGTTGCCCTTCTGCACGTGCCAGGCCACCGACAGCAGGCGCGAACTGAGCTTCAGGTTGCTGCGCTCCGCGGCCGGCAGGGATACCTCGAAGCGTACGCGCTCCTCGACGATGCGGAAGTTGATGACGGCGCCATGCTGCAAGCCGTTCTCGTCGTCGGCCACGCCGAGCGCGCCGCTCTGCGTGGCGCTGCGCAGGACCTTCGGCAAGTCGTCGGCCGCACCGGCGAACACCATCTGCAAGCCCGCCACCGGTTCGCCTTCGCGCAGGGTGCGCACGGTGATCGGGCGGCCGTTCACCGTGCGCCCGGCCGTGATGCGGGACAGTTCGGCGGCCACGTCGTCCGCGCCCATCACGCCGACGGCCAGCGCATTGCCGCCTTCCGCGCCTTCCTTCGCCGCCAGGAATTCCACATAGCCGAGAAACTTGAACAGGTAGGCAGCCTTCACGCTGCGCTCCAGGTTCGGCACGGCCGGTGCCGCCGGCTGCCCGATCGCCGGGCAGCTCAGCAGCACGCACAGCATGGCCAGCGCCAGCAGTGCAGTAAGCCAGCCCGGCCAGCAGGGCAATGCCGGAATCGGCCGGTGGTGTGCGATCGCGAGTGACGTCATGTCAGAAACGGTAAGTGAGCCGGAGTACGGCGGTACGCTCGAACACGCTGCGGTTCGGCGCCGCTCCGAACTCGGGGTGTGACCGGTGCAGCAGGTTCTGGCCGATCAGCGCCACGTCGAGATTGCGCGTGGCCTTCCATAACCATTGGAGGTCCAGTTCATGATAGGACGGCACGGCCGGGCGCGGCAGCGCGCCGACCCGCCGCAGCGTCCAGTCCAGCTGCATGTCGCCCGGCAGGTCGTGCGACGAGCGCAGCTGCCAGTAATGGCTCGGGTCGGCACCAGTCACGCCGCCGCTGCCTCCCGGGTCGCGGCTGCCGGGGTACAGCGCCGTGCGCACGCGCTGCACCACCAGGCCGCCGTTCAGCCGCCAGCCGTCCAGCGGCTCCCAGCGCGCCCACATCTCGATGCCGCGCGTGTGGCCATGGGCCATGTTGCGAAATTCCGTCAGTCCGCTGTACGCCGGCCCGTCGGGATTGGGTTCCTGGGTACGCAGCCGGTCGTACTTCGCGATGAACGCGGTGGCCGAATACGACCAGCGCGGCGATGGCTGGATGCGGTAGCCCAGCTCCACCGTCTTCGCCGTCTCCGACTGAAAATCGGGGCCGCCGCCGAAGATATAGCGCGGCACGCCGCCCACCAGGACGGGATTGACCGGCCGGTGGAAATCACGGTCGATGCGCGACGGCGCGCGCACCGTGCGCGCCAGGCTGGCCCACAGCAGCTGGCGGCTGTCCGGGGTCCACGCCAGGCGCATGCTGGGCAGCACTTCGGCTCCCGTGTAGTGGTTGTGCTCCACCTTGACGCCGCCGGTCAGCCGCAGGTCGCCGCGCAGCGCCACTTCGTCCTGCACGAACAGGCTGCCCCAGTGCATCGCCAGGTCGTTCGGCAGGTAAGCCTGGGCGCGGCCGTTGGCGATGCGGTCGCGCGAGTAGCGGTAGCCGGCGCCCCAGGTCACGCTGTGCGGCATCGAAGAATCGGCCGCCAGGCGCACGCCGTGCTGTGCTTCCAGCTCGACCGTGTCGAGCCGCTCGTACATCAGGTTCGGCTGGTTCCATTCGGTGTGATCGAGCACCAGCTGCAGGCGCACGTTGGAATCGTCCGCCAGCCGGCGCGTCAGCCGCGCCACCAGGTTCGCGCCGGACAGCAGCGTCGACCCGCCGGTGCGCTGCGCCAGGTCGGCCTCGTAGACGTCGCCCGACAGCATCAGGCCGCCGCGCGCACGGTCCCAGTCGGCGCGAAAGCCGGCCTGCCGCCGCGAGTACCCGGTGGCCGCCCGCCCGGTGTCGCGCACCGCGTCGTCCGCCTCGGCATAGCGCGCATAGACGCGGTAGTGGCCGCCGTTCGGCAATGCCGCGCCATAGCGCACGCTGCCGTCCCGGTCTTCCTTGCCGGCCGCGCCGGCCACCAGGCCGCCCTGGCTGTCCTTGGCCGAACGGGTGATCACGTTGATCACGCCGTTGACGGCGTTGGCCCCCCAGATCGTGGCGCCGGGCCCGCTGATCACCTCGATCCGCTCGACGTCTTCGAGCAGCACGTCCTGCGCTTCCCAGGACACGCCGGAAAACAGCGGTGTATACAGCGTGCGGCCATCGATCAGCACCAGCAGCTTGTTCGACTGCAGGCTGTTGAAGCCGCGCGCCGTGATGGCGTAGCCGCGCGCATCGACGCGCGCCACCTGCAGGTTCGGCGCCAGGCGCAGCGCTTCCGGCAGCGTGCGCGCGCCGCTGCGGCGGATCTCGTTGCCGGAAACGATGTAGACCGAGGCGGCGGCGTTGCCCAGCCTTTCTTCCTGCCGGGAGACGGACGTGATGACGATGTCGCTCAGCTGCTCGAGCGACAGTTCCGCAATGTCGTCCTGCAGCGGCGCGCCATTCGCAAGCCCGGCTGCCATGGCAAGGCAGGCTGCCGCAATCGGCGCACGAATCCCGGATGGACGCTGGATGGTTGGAGCACGTGTCATCGGACCGTGTCTGTTTGGTCTCATAAAGCCGCGCCAGGCAGGTTGATTTGTTGTCAAGAATTATAAGCACGCCGGCGTATCCCCTCGCGCACAGTAGCACATCGGCCTTGCAAATTGCGCAACGACCCGCATTTGCACCGGCACTTGTTGCTTAAATTCACTCGAGGACCCGATGTTTCCGAAACCGCCCCGCCCCGAACCGCCCCGCCGTGCCGTTGCCACGCAGGTCGTCCAGCAGCGTGTTGTGCAGCGCGTGCCCGACACGCTGGTTGCCGAACGCCCTGCCGGGCCGCCGGCGAGCGCTCCTCTCGCCCCGGATGCGCCTGCGGAAGGGCAGCCGCTTTAGGTATACTTCGTCACCATGAACAAATACACACGCATGTCCGACGAATGGGACCGCTGGCTCGACGCCAGCCTGGACAAGGGTTGCCGCACGCAAGACATCGTGGCCGCGATGGTGGCCGCGAACTACGATGCGGCGTATGCGGAACGGGCCGTGCAGGAACGCCTTGCGCGGCGGGCGCAGGCCGCGCCGGCGGCGGCAACGGCCGGTCCGTACCGCTACGGCACGCCGACGATCCGCCACCGCAACAACCTGATCGCCACCAGCGACCGCACGGTGCGCGTATCGATGCGCATCGAACAGCCGGTGATCGCCGTGCTGGACGACGTGTTCTCGGCCGAAGAATGCGATGCCGTGGTGGCGCTGGCGCGTGCGCGGCTGCAGCCTTCGGCCACGCTGAGCCCCACCACCGGCGAAAACCAGGTGAAGGAGCACCGCACCAGCCTCGGCGCCTTCCTCGACGATGCCGACGAGCCGGTGCTGCGCCGCCTGAACCGGCGCATCGCCGAAATCATGAACCAGCCGGTGGCCCATGGCGAAGCGCTGCACGTACTGCATTACGGCGTGGGTGCCGAGTACAAGCCGCACCACGATTACTTCGATCCCGCCAACAGCGGCTTTGCCGCCACGCTCAGGCGCGGCGGGCAGCGCGTGGCCACGCTGATCGTCTACCTGAACGACGTGGAAGAAGCGGGCGACACCATCTTCCCGAAGCTCGGCCTGTCCATCGTGCCGCGCAAGGGGTCAGCGGTGTACTTCGAATACGTCAACGCGGAAGGCCAGCTCGACGAGGCGAGCCTGCACGGCGGCGCGCCGGTGACGCGCGGCGAGAAATGGGTCGCTACCAAGTGGGTGCGGCAGGGCGTATTCAAGTAGGCGGCGGGTGGAGTGGCCGGGCGGTGCCGGCCGGCGGATCGCTCAGCTACGCAATGGCTCAGTCCCTGGCTCAGTCCTCCTGCCCGATCTGGTCGATGATGCGCTTGCCCTGCTCGACGCCGCCGTCGTTCATGCCGAGCGGGACGTAGTAGTGAAATAACGGCTCGCCGTCCTTGTAGACCGAGCCCATGCAGATTTCGTAACCCTTGTATTGCACTGTTTTCAACTTCGACAGTTCTGCGCCGATCATGTTTGCCTCCCCGGTATCAGTCAGTGGATAAGCCGCGCCGGCACGCCGGCGGACCTGTCTCGATAGGTTCCTACGGTTCCGAGTATGCCGTGCAAGGAAGACGCGAACTGTGCGCGGCTTCACCAAGTGAAGTGGGTCTGTTGCAGGCCTGCACACGCGGCGGCGGCGCCACCGGGCCTGGTGCGATGCGGCGAAGCGCCGGCGGCCTGGCGGTCCGCCAGGGGTAGGTGGGGCGCAAGAGTCGTTACTTCGTCGCCTGCGGCCCCGGCTCGACCAGTACCAGCTTGCCCGTCTTCGGATCGCGATACACTTCGCCGACCCGGTCGTAGCCGCTGCCGGCCTGCGTGATGCCGGCGGCGGGACGTTCGATCTGCCGGCCCTTCTCCACCGGTTGCGGCGCCTTGAACGCGCCCTGGCTGCCGGCGACCGCGGCGATCAGGCCGCAGGCGAAGACCAGCATCACGTCGACCAGGTTCACCAGGCTGGCGCGCGGATCTTCGTCGCCGCCGTCGAAACGCGCATCGAGGTGCGAATAGAGGCGCAGCCGCCGGCGTGCGGGTTTCGTGGCATTCGTGGAATTCGTGGATCTCGTGCTCATGCCGCGTTTTCCATCGCGTCTTCCATGGCTTCCAGCGTCTCTTCATACCAGCGGCGGCGCAGCTTGCCGATCACCAGGCCGCCGATGCCGGCCACCAGCCCGAGCACCGTGGCATCGAACGCCACGGTGACGGCACTGGCCAGCTGCGCCGGATCGCCGGCACCCAGCGCGGCCAGGCCCGGGCCCAGCGGAATGATCGTCGCCATCAGCCCCAGCATCGGCGGGATCCGCGCCAGCAGGTCGGCGCGCTCCAGCCGGTGGCGGGCGATCGCCTGCACCTGGGCGACATTGCCGCCGTCGCGCAGGCGGCGCAGCCCGTGGAAGCGTTCGCCGACCGCGATGCCGGCTTCCACCAGCGCGATGGCGCAGGCAGCCAGCAGCGCCGCCAGCGACGGCACCAGCAGCCAGCTGACCGCATCGTGCAGCCAGCCGAAGGAATGGGGATCGATCATGTGAAGCTCCTTGAAGGTTGAGGTACGGGGCGGCCGCCCGAAGGTTGGGGTACGGCGCGGCCGCGCCACAGGCCCGCCCCGAACAGGACAAGGCCCGCCGCCAGCATGGCCAGCAGGCGGACGACGGTGATGCCGGGCGCCTCCGCCACGTCAGCTTCCCGGTGCAATTCATACGCGCGCGGCGCAGGCACGTCAGGGACCACGATTTCGTCGCCCGGCTTTACCTGCGCCTGCGCTTGCTGATGAGCCCGTGTCCCGGTGCCAGGCAGTGCGAGCACTGCTCGCACAACACGGGCTCGGCTGTTGACATCGTTGGCATTGTTGGCGTTGTTGGCATTGTTGGCTTCGCTGGCAGCGCTGGCATCGCTGCCGGCGGGCAGCAGGTCGCCGCGCGCCTTGGCCAGCGTGATGCCGAGCGCCTGCGCGTCGGCGCTGTCCAGCTGCGGCGCCAGCCAGTTCCACATCGGGTGATCGGGCGCGGCGTGGCCGCTGCCGGGCAGGCCGTTGGCCGCCACCAGCCGCGCCAGCTCGCCGCCCATCTGCCGGATGGTGGCCGGATCGGTCTTCCAGAATCCCTTCTCCGCGGCGACCATGAAGATCGCCAGCATGTGCGCCTTCACGTGCGCGTTGTGGCGCTGGCCGAGGAACCGCGGCAGGTCCAGCCCGTGCTTGTCGTCGAAGTAGACGGATTTCACTTCGTCCCACGCCCAGTTCTTCACCAGGTCGGGCCGCGTGACCTGCCAGCCCCACAGGTTTTCGACGAATTCCTGGCCCATCGTGCGCGCGCCGGCATAGCCGTGCTCCATGAGCGGCTTCAGCCACGCCGGATTCAGGAAGCGGCCGCGCAGCTCGCCCAGCAGCGCCGCCGCCAGCGGCTCGACGTCGGCGCGGCCCGGCTGCGCGTGCTGCAGGATCAGCGCCTCCGGCACGCGGCCGGTACGGCCCTCGACCGCCAGCGACAGCCCGCCCAGGTAATCGAACGCATCGTTGTTGTCGAGCAGGCCGTACAGGTTGCTGGCGCGGCCATGGTAGGTGCGCGCGATGCCGTCCAGCGCCGCGTTGAATGCCGCGTGCTGCGCTTCGCCGCTGCCGTCGAGCCCGTATGCATGGCCCATCCGGTTGCGGTAGGCGTCGCCGATCTCGTCGCGCTCGCGCCACGCGCCGGAACGCTCGGTCAGCCGGTTGACGCCCGTGCCGTAGGCGCCCGGTGCATCGCCGAACACGCGCTGCGCGGCGCCCCGCCCGGCCTCGGCCACCGGCTGGCCGGCACGCACCAGCGCGCGCTGGCGGGTCAGCCATTCGCCGGCGACACGGTTGCCGGCCACCGGTTCGTCGCCCCAGGCAGCGCCGTCCAGCGGCGCCAGCGCGGCTTCCAGTGCTTCGCGCAGCGAAGGATCCTGCGCCGCCAGCGTATTGGCCGATGCCGCCAGCGCCAGCCGGCCGGCGCGGTCGATCAGCCGGATCAGGTTCGGGTACAGGTCGCGGAACAGGCCGGACGTCGTCACCAGCGCATCGCGCCGCGGCGCCCCCGGCTTCAGTTGCACGCCGGTGACGATGCCGCGCGCGTTCCACACCGGCTCGGCGCCCATCATCGCCAGCGCGAACGCCACCATCACGCCCTCGTCGCGCACCGCATCCGACGCCCACAGGATGATGCCTTCGCTGCCGGTTGCGTCGGAACTTCGGGCGACCGCCTTGCCCGCCAGGTCCGCGCCCAGGCGGTAGCCCAGCTTCGTCGGCAGGATGTCGCCATCGACCGCGTGGAAATTGCGCCCCGTCGGCAGTGCCTCCGGAGAGCGCAGCGGATCGTTGCCCTTGCCCGGTTCGATGTAGCGGCCATCCAGCCCGGCCAGCAGCGCCAGCATTTCCAGGCGTGGCGAATCGGCCAGTTTCGCCGCCACCTCCGGCCCCTCGACGCCGCCCTTCTTCATCGACGCCAGCATCAGGTCGACCGATTCCTGCTTCCACTGCCGGCCGAAGACGTGCAGCCCGTGCGGCATGAATTTTTCCTGCAGCTTGGTCAGGTAGTGGCCGATCTCGTGCGCCAGCAGGTCGTCGTCGGCCGCGTCGTAGCCGATGCCGCGCACTTCCAGCACGTCCGCCATCGACGCTTCCAGTTCCGCCTTCAGGTTCAGCGCCGCCACGCGTTCGCGCATCAGGGCCGCCGCCTGCGTCTTCAGCGATTCCGAGCTGGCCGCCTCGTAGCTTTCCACCACCTGGCGCAGCGCGAGCAGGTCGTCGTACAGCGGCGTGCTGGCCAGCGGCGGCGTCAGGTGGTCGACGATCACGGCCAGGCCGCGCCGCTTGGCCTGCGTGCCTTCGCCGACACCGTCGACGATGTACGGATAGATGCCCGGCAGGTCGCCGGCGATCAGGCTCGGGTAGTCGTCGCCGGCCAGCCCGACCGCCTTACCCGGCAGGAATTCGTACGTGGAATGGCGCCCCACGTGCACCAGCGCATCGGCCCGGAACCGGTCGCGCACCCAGTGGTAGAAACCCAGGTACTGGTGCGGCGGCGTGATGCTGGTATTCGCGTGCAGCAGTTCCTCGTCCACTTCCCAGCCGCGCGGCGGCTGCGGGCCGATGAACACATTGCCGAACACGAGCCCCGGCACCAGCATCCTGCCCTGGTCGACCATGATCCTGCCGGGCGCGGCGCCCCACCCTTTCAAGCCTTCGATGCCGTAGCCGGCCACCGTGCGGTTCAGCGGTTCCAGCGTGCCGCAGCGGTGTGGCGCGCGCACCTCCAGGCAGGCGCGGTAGCCGTTGCCCAGCGCTTCCAGGCCGCGCATCGCCGCCGCGCGCTGCGGATGGTCGGCGCCTTCGACCAGGTGCTGCAATTCCTTGACGATCACGTCCACCTGCTTGCGGCCGAGCAGCCATTCGCCGGCCTTTTCCGCTTCCAGCACGTCGGCATGCAGGCGGCCCAGCAGCCCGCTGGCCATCTCCCGCTGCACGCGCGGCGACAGCGTGCCGAACCACTTCGCATAGTCCGCCGCGCCGATCGTGTTGACGGCGGCGGCCATTTCGCGCAGGGCGGCGCGGTCTTCGGGAAGGTTGACGCCATGCGCCATGATCCGGTCCAGCAGCGCCTCGGGCGACGCCGGCAGCTCCCCCACCGTGTAGCCGGCGTCTTTCAGCGCATGCAGCATGTCGAACAGCGAGGCCGGAACGTCGAGATTGTCGGCGCCGATGTTCTGGCGGCCCGGCGGGTGGTTGTAATAGATCAGCGCCACGCGCTTGTCGCGGTTCGGTTTTTCGCGCAGCGCCAGCCAGCGGGTGACGCGGGCCGCCAGCCGCCCGGCCTCGGCGTCCAGCACGACGGGTGGCCGGTTCTCGATGCCGGTCGCCCTGTCGCGCTGCGCCTGGCCCAGCGCCGCCACCACGATCGGCTGGCCGATGCCCTGCAGTTCGGGCAGCGCCACGCGGTATTGCACGGAATCGGGCGGCAGGCCGTCGGGCGACAGCCGCCATTGCAGCGCGGTGCGGTCGGACAGCCGGATGGCCTTGAACACGGGAACATCGAGGCGCTTGAGCGCCGCAGCGACCGCTTCGCGTCCTTCGGCCGCGCCGACCACGAAATCCTGCAGCACCACCAGCGCCGCCGGCCGTGCCGGCGCCACCAGTTCCGGCAGCCGTTCCAGCGCTTCGCGCGACGCGCCGCCCCAGCGCGTGAGCACCTGCACGCACGGCTGGCCGCCCGCTTCGATGCGCGCGCACACGGCAGCCGGCACGGCCGCGTCCATGTTCGACAGGTCCAGCACCACCACGGCCGGCCGCGCCGTCAATCCCAGCCGGGCAGCGTTGCCCCAGGCGGCGCCGTCGACCAGTTCGCGCCGGCCAGCGCGCACGCGCAGCGTCGGTTCCGGCTGCGGGCCGGCCAGCGGCGTGGCCGGGTGCAGCCGGTGGGCCAGCAGCGCCGCGGTGTTGTCGACGCCGCCGGCCTGCCACAGGCGGCGCGCGGCCAGCCAGTGCGGCGCCGCGGGATGGGCCTGTGCCGCCCGCAGCGCCGCGGCCGGCGGATTTTCCGTCGACAGGTCGCGCAGCGTGTCGGGCGGGAAATCGCTCATCGCGCCATGCCCGTCGCGGCTCATCAGGCTGAGTCCCGCCTCGCCGTTGAATGCCAGGACCGCCGTGCGCAGCTTCGCGTGGCGCGCCAGCGCGGTCTTCAGGCGGTGGGCCGGATCGCCGAACAGCGAAACGGCCAGGATGGTGTCGGCCCCGCCGACCAGGCGCGCCGCCTCGCGGTCGGAGAGCGCCATCCATTGCGCCGGCGTGCGCAGTTCGATGCGGTCCTTCGGGTGCAGGGCAAGGTGGCGGTGCGCCGCCTCGATCGCCACCGGCGCGGCGCGTTCGGTGACGATGGCGAACAGCGTGGCGGCCTGGCCGCGGGCGCAGGCCAGGATGCACAGCAGCGCAAGCAGCGCGCGCAGGAAGGGAGAGAGATTCAAGTTGATCCGACCGGTCCGGCCCTGCCCGCGTGCGGGCCAGCCATGTATACGCAACTGGCGGGACCACACCCCGGGCCCGGCACATCCATTGCGAACGGCCGGTCTTCTGGCTCGCCGTCATTCTGGCCGGTTCGTGCCTTCCCGTGCGTGCACAGTGGCGATGGAACCGGTTCGTCAGGCATACAGCAGCGGGGGCTGCGCCGGACTGGCGGGGGATGGCGATCCCGCGCGTCACCGGCTTCCCGTTTCACCCTCCAGCCGGCAGGCGGGAGGGCACCGTTCACGTCAAGCGCCGGATTCTACAGGTGAAAATGCCGGTTTGTCACCGCTTGCGTTCACTCTCCCCCATGCATCCGCAAGCGGCCAAGCCGCCACACCCCCGCCGCGAACACCGCGCCGGCCAGCAGGAACAGCGCGAACAGCTCGGTCCCGCCGGGCATCCCGGCCGCCGCGTGCGGCACGAAGGCCGGCCGCCTGGCGAAATCGGCGGAGCCGAACGGCCGGTCGTTGAACAGGTACGAATAGTAGAAATGGCGGATCTCGCGGTGGAACGCCACGATGGCGTCCTGGTACGCCAGCTGCGCCGGAAGGTCGGTGCCGGCCAGCCGGTGCAGCACGGCCTGCGCCCCCACGCCCGGCAGCAGCCAGCCGAGCCGCCCCGTCCACGCCTGCCGGGCCACCAGCCCGTCGCGGTATGCGCGCGCTGCGCCGGCCACGCTCTCGTCGCCCACCTGATGGAAGGCGAAATACCATTTCCAGTGGAAGCGGCCCGGCACGTCCGCCTGGTGCTTCCACTCCGGGTGGCCGGCAACGAACCTGCGCATCGTTTCGGCGCGCGGGATTTCCCACGCGCCGTGCACGGCCTGCCGCTGGGCCAGCATCAGGTCCACGCCCTGGTTCACGGGGATCGCCCGGATCAGCGCCACGTTGGCCAGCGCCGGCAGCACGAGCGTCAGCATGGCCCAGGCTCCCATCAGCACCGTGGCGTTGGTGACGGAACGCCATTGGCGCGTGGCGACCAGCAGGGAAAGGCCGGTCCAGAAAGCCAGGCAGGCCGCCGTCACCGCCAGCACAACGATCGTGGCCGCGATCCCGCTGGCCGACAGCGCCGCGCCCACGCATGCCGGCACGGCCAGGCAGGCGAACAGCAGCGCGTAGCGCAGCCCGACGCGGCGCCGCCACAGCCGCCCCGCGTCGGGCATCGCCAGCAGCAGCCGCAGGCGCCCCGACTGCCTTTCCGCCGAGACCAGGTCGTGCAGCAGCGCGATCGTGAACAGCGGCGCCAGGTAGATCAGCACGAACGCGTAGTCGAAGCGGCCCGGCAGCGCCACTTCCGGGTTGAACGTTTCCCCTTCGTAGAGCTGGGCCTGCAACCCCAGCGCGCGGATGCGCAGCACGTACGGCGCCACGTCGCGCAGGCCCAGCGCCAGGAAGGCCGCGCCGGACGGCGGATCCCACGTGTTGTAGAACGTGTAGTAGGCCGGGTTGCCGGCGTCCTTGCTGTCCGGGTAGCGGGCCGCCAGCGCGGCCACGTCCCGCTCGTGCAGGGGCGCCAGGCGCTCGATGGTCTGCCGCTGGCGCTGCACTTCCCGCATGCCGGACCAGACGGCCAGCACGGACAGCAGCAACAGCAGCAGCAACGCAGCGGCGGACAGCCGTGAACGCAGCACCAGGCGCAATTCGAACGTGAGCCGGTTCATCGCACCGCCCTCCCCAGCCGGCCGGCCAGTACCCAGGCCGCAGCTCCCAGCACCGCCAGCCACAGGACGAGCATGGCGCCGGCGGGTGCCATGCGCCGCAGCGTATCGCCCAGCGGCGGCGGTTCGAAGGCGAATTCGGGGAACGCCTGCCAGTGTTCGCGCGACACCCGGGTATCCTTGCTCCGGTCGATATCGTCGGCGTAGGCCACGCGCTCCGCCTGCAGGCGGTTAAGGCCCTGGATCAGCGCGTAGCGATAGCGCTCGCCCTGCTCCAGGAAGCTGCGGTAGCTGGCCAGGTCGGTGCCGGCCGCCGCCATCGACAGGCGGCGCAGCGCCAGCGCCGGGCTGGCCCAGCCGAAGGCATCGATGAGCGCGGCCTGCCGTTCCTGCCGGTCGAACGCGGCGGCGGCATAGCGGTTGAACAGTTCGCTGGACTTGCGCTCGCCTTCCATGCCGACCAGCCCCTTGAAGTTGACCGGCAGGTCTTCGACGCGTGCCACGCCGTACTGCTTCAGCAGATTGTCGCGGAAGGCGGCGAATTTCGGATCGTCCGGATCGTGCGAATCGCCCTGCGCCAGGTACTCGCGCTGCACGTGGATCGCATCCTCGAAGCGCGTCGGCAGCGCCACCGCGGTGTTGGCCATGTCCGGCACCCAGCGCGGCAGCAGGATGACGATCACCGCCCACGCCGTCAGCAGCACCAGCAGCGCATCGCGGCCGCGCGCCACGCACAGCGAGACCAGCACCACCGCCAGTACCCAAAGCAGCAGCCAGCCCGTGTAGCCGGCGGCCAGCGCCATGGCCAGCGGCCAGGGCGCATGGCCATCCAGCGCGAACCAGGCCAGCGCCGCCAGTGCCGGCAGCAGCGCCAGCCCGGCGAATCCAGCCAGTGCCAGCAGCTTGCCCACCACGACCTGCCGGCTGCGCACACCCTGCGCGAGCAGCACGCGCAGCGTGCCCGATTCGCGTTCGCGCGCCACCGCCGCATGGCCGAAGAACACCAGCAGCAGCGGCGCCAGCACCTGCAGCACGAACGCCGGCGTCAGCTGGCCGAAGCGCAGCAGCAGCGAGGTTTGCCGCACGTCGCCGAAGTTGGCGCTGTTTTGCCGGTGCCCTTCGAGGAACAGCGTATTGCCGGTGAAGCCGTCGATGCCGGGATCGAAGGCGGCGAGCGGGTTCAGCGGCCGGAACAGGAAGTGCCCGTAATGCACCATGCGGTGCGGGTGCCGGTCCGGCTGCGCCTCGAATTCATGGTTCGCCTGCGCCTGGTAGCGGGCACGCTCGGCATCGGCCGCGCGCCGGTGCTCGTGCGCGGTGAGGGCCGCCACCAGCATCAGCATCGTCAGCAGTGCGATGCCGGCCACCGCGGCCCGGTCGCGGAACAGGGCCCGCCATTCCTCGCGTGCGATGCGCGCGACGACGTTGCTACCGCGAGCGGCGCTCATGCCGCGTGGCCGCCGTAGCGGCGGTGCAGGGCGCGCACGTCGAAGCGGTCGGCGCCGTTGGCGGCCACCTCCTCGAGCAGGCGGCCGCCATCGAGGAAGCCGATGCGGTCGGCCACGTCGGCGGCGCTGAGCAGGTCGTGCGTCACCATCAGCACGGCCACGCCCTGTTCGCGCAGCACGCCGAGCAGGCGGTTGAATTCGGCCGTGGCCTGCGGGTCCAGGCCGGACGTGGGCTCGTCCAGCAGCAGCGCCGGCACACGCCGCGCCAGCGCCAGTGCGATCGCCACCTTCTGCCGCATGCCCTTGGAAAAGCCCGATACGCGGCGGTCGAACGCCGCCGCGGCCAGGCCGGCGGCAGAGAGCGCCGCGTCGATGGCGCCCGGATCGCCGCCCTGCCCCGCCAGGTCGAGCAGGTAGGCGACGTTTTCGCGGGCGCTCAGGTGTTCGTACAGCGCCACGTTCTCGGGGATGTAGGCAAGATGGCGCCGCGCGTCGTCAGGCTGCGCGACGGGATCGATGCCGTGCACGCGCACCTGCCCGGCGCCCGGCGTGACGAAGCCCAGGAACAGGCTCAGTGTGGTGGTCTTGCCGGCACCGTTGGCGCCCAGCAGCGCATAGATCTCGCCGGCGCGGATGTGCAGGTCGAGCTGGCGCAGGATGGTCTTGCCGCCATAACCGGCGACGACCGCCGTGGCCTCGAGCACGTGGCCGCGTTCCGTTGCCGCCACGGCGTGGGTAGTTGCGATGTTCAAACGATCTTCCTCTCGAATGGGAAAAGGGATTGCCGACAATGGACTGACTGATACGGGACTGCCGGGAACGGGTCTTTTCGCAAATGATAATGCATTATCATTCTCAGTGACAGTCCGGCAAGCAACAAAACAACTGTCGAGGACAAACCGCTGTTTCCTGCCGGCATTAACTAAGGTATAGTTTTTCCTGCGCTGGACAGGCACGGGCCCCGCGAGCCCCTGTCCTGGAACCGAGCCGCCTCTCCGATATCACTCAAGTGCAAGCAAGCGATGACTGCCTCCTCTTCCGATCTGATCTATCGCCTGCTGGTGCAGAGCGTGGTCGACTACGCGATCTACCTGCTCGACACCGACGGCAATGTCGTCAACTGGAACGCCGGGGCCGAGCGTGCCAAGGGCTACAACGCGCAAGAGATCGTGGGACGCCACTTCTCGGTGTTCTACAGCGAAGCGGACCGCGCGGCGGGACTGCCGCGGCAGGCGCTGGAAACCGCCCGCGCCGAGTCGCGCTTCGAGGCCGAGGGCTGGCGCCTGCGCAAGGATGGCACGCGGTTCTGGACCAACGTGGTGATCGACGCCATCCACGACGACGACGGCAAGCTGGTCGGCTTTGCCAAGATCACACGCGACATCACCGAGCGCCACCAGCAGGAACTGAAGCTGGTCGAGGCCAAGGAACTGGCCGAGCAGTACAGCCAGCAGATGGCGTCCCTGTCGCATTTCCTCGACTCGGTGATCACGAACATACCCGGCAGCGTGCTGGCGCTGGACGTGAACGGGGAGCTGGAGGGGGGTCCCGGCGAAATCCTGCTGGCCAACGCCCAGGCGCGCCGCCTGTTTTCCGGCGGGGCGGCCATGCAGGGCCAGACCGTGCGCGGCTGCCTCGGTGCCGAGGTGGCGGCCTATCTCGAAGGCCTGGCGGCGGCTTCGGCGAGCGGCGAAGCGCCGCCGGACGACAGCCTGGTACAGACGCCGCTCGGCCCGCGCACGCTGCGCAGCCGCACCGTGGTGGGCAGCAAGCCCGATGGCGCCGGCGACTACCTGCTGGTCATCACCGAGGACGTGACCGACGAGCTGGCGGCCTACGCGCAGATCCACCACATGGCGCAGCACGGCGGCCTGACCAACCTGCCGAACCGCACGTTCTTCCAGCAGCGCCTGGAAGCGGCCATCGCCGACAGCGCGGCGGACGGCAGCCACGCCGCGATCCTGTGCCTGGACCTGGACAACTTCAAGAACATCAACGATGCGTTCGGCCACGGCTTCGGCGACAAGATCCTGCTGATGCTGGCCGCGCGGCTGAAGAAATGCGTGCGCGAGCACGATACGCTGGCGCGCCTGGGCGGCGACGAATTCGCCGTGGTGCTGCCGCGTATCGGCCGCGTCGACGAGGCGCAGCACGCGGCGCGGCGGCTGATCGATGCGGTCGCGCCGCCCTTCGCGATCGACGGCCACAGTTTCACGGTCGGCCTGTCGATCGGCATCGCGATCTCGTCGCACGAGGGCAGCAGCGCCGAGCAGTTGCTGCGCTTCGGCGACATGGCGCTGTACGAAGCCAAGCACAATGGCCGCAACCGCTACGAACTGTTCCGCCCCGAACTCGAAGCGGCGTCGCGCGTGCGCCGGCAGGTGGAAATCGACTTGCGCCGCGCGCTGCACCGCGGCGAACTGCAGATGCACTACCAGCCGATCATCGAAAAGGAAGGTTGCCGCATTTCCGGCTACGAGGCGCTGATCCGCTGGCAGCATCCCGTCAGGGGCGCGATCCCGCCGATGGACTTCATTCCGATCGCCGAGGAGACCGGCCTGATCCACGAACTGGGCGCGCGGGCGCTGAACCTGGCCTGCCAGGAAGCCGCGACATGGGCCAACGGCGCCACCGTGGCGGTGAACCTGTCGCCGGTGCAGTTCAAGAACAGCGAACTGGTAAAGACGGTCGCGCTGGCGCTCGAGGATGCGGGCCTGCCGGCGCACCGCCTCGAACTGGAAATCACCGAATCCGTCCTGCTCGCCAACACCGAGGGCAATATCCGCACGCTGCAGGCGCTGAAGGACCTGGGCGTGCGCATCTCATTGGACGATTTCGGCACCGGCTATTCTTCGCTGAGCTACCTGCGCTCCTTCCCGTTCGACAAGATCAAGATCGACAAGTCGTTCGTGCGCGACATGGGCGAAAGCCGCGAGGCGATGGCGATCATCCGTGCGATCACCGGTCTGTCCAGCAGCCTGCTGATCGAAATCACCGCCGAAGGCGTGGAGACCGAGGAACAGTTCCGGCAGCTGCAGGTGGAAGGCTGTTCGCATTTCCAGGGCTACCTGTTCGGCCGGCCGGTAGCTGCCGAGCACCGGATCGAAGAACTGGACGGACGCGGCGCCGGCTGAACGGTCTGCGCCACGAACGGCCTGCGCCACGAACGGGCAGGCGCACCGCGCTGGTGCGCGCCCGGCCCGGCAAGGCCGGCAGATCGGCCGGCAGAGCGGCCAGTAGATTGACCGGTAAGCTGTCAGTAGGTCTTGTAGGGCAGGAACTTGCCGGACATCGTAATGCTGACGCGGTCGCCGGCCGGATCCGGCTCGCGCTGCATGTCCATGCGGAAGTCGATCGCCGACATGATGCCGTCGCCGAATTCCTCGTGGATCAGTGCCTTGAACGTGGTGCCGTAGACACTGACCAGCTCATAGAAACGGTAGATCAGCGGGTCGGTCGGCACCGCCGTCGGCAGCGAACCGCGGTACGGCACCTGCTGCAGCAGCAGTACCGCCTCTTCCGGCAGGCCGAACACCTCGCCGACGATCGCCGCCTGGCGCGCATCGAACGTCATCTGGCCCAGGCAGCCGGCCGTCACCCATTCCTTCGACAGCCCGACCTGGGCCGCCACGTCGCACCATTTGATGTCCTTGCGGATCTTGGCGGTCATGATCATTTCGGTGACGTCGGTACGTTGCATGGCAGTCCTTTCAGTGTTGGGGGAGCGAATGGCGATGGCGGAATGCACCATCCCATATCGCTATCCAGCACGAAACGTGCCTACGCCGCCTTGCGTTCCCACGGCAGTTCGAGATCGAAGCTGTAGCCGCACAGGTGCAGCGGCCCGCCCGCGTACGGGAACTGCGCCAGCTGGTCGGTTTCCTGCAGGATCACGCTCAGTTCGCGGCTGGCGAACGTGCCGGCGACGATGGACTCGAACTCGGCCTGGTACTGTTCCAGGTCGCGCTGGAATTCGCCCTCCTCTTCCTCCATCTGCGCCAGTTCCAGCGTGTTCAGCAGATAGTTGGCATACGCGTTCTGCTCGATGAACGTGATCCAGTGATCCACCACCGGCGCCGCCAGGTCGCCTAGGAAGGCCTTCAGGCCGGGCGCGCGGCGCCGCAGGTTGGCCAGTGCCCTGTCGCGCGACGTCAGCAGGATCGGCACGTCGCTGTACAGCTTCAGGTCGTCCGCTTCGAACAGGCCGAACCACAGCAGCGGGATCGCGTAGTTGCGTTCCACCAGCGCGTGCATCGACACATCGTCATCTTCGAAGAAGTCTTCGTTCAGGCCGGTCAGGTAAACACGGTTCGCCATGATTGTTTCTCCTGCTGGCTGCCGGCCAGTGCGGGCACGAAGGCATCGAGAGCAACGAAGGCGCACCGGCGCTTGTGCCGGCACAAAACAATGCAATATTGACATCAAAAAAATGGCATAGCAAGGGATAACGTACGAGAAGCGACCGACTCATAAATGATAATCATTCGTGTTATCATTTTCAGTTGACGCTTGCAAAAATGTACTGTCCACGCCAATAACCATATCGACATGAGCCACCCTTCAGCCCACGCCCGTCCCCTCGCCCATCTGACCCTGCGCGCCGCCGCCGCGGCCATCCTCGGCATCCTGCCGGCCTGGTACGCGCACGCGCAGACCGCCGCGCAGGAAACCGTCAATCAAACGACACCAGCGCCGCCGGCCACGCTGGCCGAAATCGAAGTCACCGCCAGCCAGGATGCGACCACCGAACACAGTGGCTCCTACACGACGACCGGCCCGGTCGCCAGCGGTACGCGCCTGGACCTGACGCCGCGGGAGATACCGCAATCGCTGTCGGTCGTCACGCGCGCGCGCATGGAGGAACAGGGCCTGCAGACGCTGGCCGAAACCATGCAGCAGGTCACCGGCATCTACGTGAACTACAACGACACCGAGCGCATCACCTATAACGCGCGCGGCTATGCAGTCAACAACTTCCAGGTCGACGGCATGCTGAACCTGTTCGGCAGCTCGCTGAAGGCGAATGGCGACAACGTGGTGTACGACCGCATCGAAGTCGTGCGCGGCGCCACCGGGCTGACCACCGGTGCCGGCGACCCTTCGGCCACCATCAACCAGGTGCGCAAGCGGCCGACCCGCGAGTTCCAGGCCAGTGCCGCGCTGCGCATCGGCACCTACGACCTGCGCCGCGCGGAACTCGACATCGGCGGCCCGCTGGCGTTCGACGGCAAGCTGCGCGGCCGCTTCGTCACCGCGAAGCAGAAGGCCGAGTCGTTCCGGCCCATGTATGAACAGGACCTCGGCGCGCTGTACGGCATCCTCGAAGCCGACCTGGGGACGGCCACCACGGTGGCGGTGGGTTACGAGCGGCAGCAATCCGATCCGCGCGGCTCCACGTGGGGCACCGTGCCCTACTGGAACGCCGACGGCTCGCTGGCCAACCTGCCGTCCGACCTGAACCTGGCAACGCCGTGGAGCTCGTGGAACATGGATGAAAGGAAGACCTTCGCCACGGTGGAACACCGCTTCAATGCCGACTGGCGCCTGCGCGCCGGCTGGACCAAGGCCGACCGCGTGCAGGACGGCAGCCTGTACTTCGGCTACGGCGGCTACCCGCGCGCCGACGGCAGCGGCATCGTCGCCGCCTATAACCGGTTCCCTGTCGACGAAACGATGGACGTGCTGGAAGTGAACGTGGACGGCAAGTTCGACTTGTTCGGCCGCCGCCACGACGTGGTGTTCGGCTGGGGCAAGGCGGATCGCGAGACGGTGTCCGGGCGCGTTACGCTCGGCGCAATGCCCGCCGGCTACGACAGGATCCCGAACTGGCAGACCTGGACCGGCGACATCGCGCAATTCCCGGCCACCATCGAACCGGTTCCGACCAGCATCGGCAGCGTCGACCAGAAGGCCGCGTTCATTGCCACCCGCCTGAACCTGACGGACGAACTGAAAGCGGTGGTCGGCATGCGCCACGGCGACTACGCGACGACGACGCGCAACTTCAGCGCGGCAGGCGCCGTCACCAGCACCACCGGCTATGCGCTGAACGCCATCAACACCCCGTACGTGGGCCTGCTGTACGACCTGAACCGGGACTGGACCGTGTACACCTCGTACACCAGCATCTTCCAGCCGCAGAACCTGCGCGACCGGAACAACGACTTCCTCGAACCGGTGGACGGCAACAATATCGAGGCCGGCATCAAGGCCGAACTGTTCGACCGCCGCGTGAACTTCGCGGCGGCCGTGTTCAAGAGCGAAAAGGACAACCTGGGCGAGATCGACGACAGCGTGCCGCCGAATTCCCTGCCGGGGGCCGTGCAGGCCTACCGTTCCACCGGCAAGGGCAACAAGGTCGACGGCTTCGAGGCCGAGGCTTCCGGCCAGGTCACGCGCGACTGGAACCTCTCCGCCGGCTACAGCCACACCCGCTCGCGCGATGCGCGCGGCAACCCGATCAACACCATCGTTCCGCGCAACATGCTGAAAGTGTTCACCACCTACCGCTTCGGCGCGGAGCGGCGCTACACGGTGGGCGGCGGTGTGAACTGGCAGAGCAACCTGTGGAGCACCGCGCAGCAGCCGACCGGCGCGTTCAACGCCAGCGGCACACCCGTCACGGCGCTGTCACGCATCTCGCAGGGCTCGATCTGGCTGGCCAGCCTGATGGCCAGCTACCGCATCAACGACCATCTCACGGCCAGCGTTAATGTGAACAACCTGTTCGACAAGACGTATTACAACCGCGTGGGCTTCTACAACGGCCTGCACTATGCGGACCCGCGCACGGCGTCGGCAACGCTGCGGGCGCAGTTCTGACGCTCCTGTCCCGGCCCGCCACTGCCGGGAACTTCGCTCAGGGGTTGACCACCACCTCGCGGCCGTTCAGCGGCTGCACCGGACGGGCGTTCATCCGGTACAGCTTGCGAAACGCCGCCAGCTGTGCGGGCGAGACTTCCACCGGCTGCTTCAGGATATGCCAGCGCACGCCTTCGCTGCAGGGCGGCGTCGTCAGCGAACCGGTATAGCCGTAGTAGCTGCGCCGCGCGGGCAGCAGCGTAGCGGGATCGAACTCGACGCCCGCGGCCCGCTTTTCTCCCGCCGCCGCCGGCATGCCGGCGAACACGGGTGCCAGCGCCGCATTGTCGCGGCCCTTCCTGAACAGGACCGCCACCACGGCCAGTTCGCCGGCGTCGTTTTTGTGCACCAGGTGGGCCACCAGCGGATAGCGCCGGCCGTTGATGGCTTCCTCGCTCGGCGTGTGGAAGTGGAACTGCACCAGCCGGTACCTGGTGCCGGCCACCTCGATGCCGCCACCGTCGGCCAGGTCGACCTGCACCGTATGGCCGTTGTTGACGATATCGGCGCTGCCGGCGCGGTAGCCGAAGCCGATCGGCGCCGACGTGCCCGCCCTGTGCGCACGGATATTGACGGGCGATTGCGCCTTGCCCTCCCGGCAGGCGGAAAATTCCGGCGCCAGCTCGCCCCAGTGTTCGGCGCCCGCCTTGCCCTGGTATTCCCAGTGGGTGCTGTTACCGGCCGCTCCCGCACCTGCCGCGACGGCCAGCGCCGCCAATGGCGCTATCGCCAGCTTCACTCTCGAATTCAATGGACACCTCGTTCAATGGATGATGCCTGCTTGCCGGTTCGGGCATGGCTGTCCAGGGATGGGGGACACATGGGGGATACCGGGAAAGTGGCGATGGCCACCGATCATCGCGCTGCGCTGCCCTGCCCCGTTTGGGATGCCTGGCCGCCAGCGGATGGCGCGGTTCCGGCAAGCAGGCGCCAGCCGCTCCGCGCGATCATGCGAGCAAATTGCATACACATATTGTATACAAAAGAGGTTGGCCGGCACCTATGGCAGAGTCATGAGAGAAGATACTGCAGGTGTCGGGCCGCGTCGTGCGCGCGCCGAGAAGCACTGCCCGTTGATTGCCTCTCCCGCAGGCACGCGCAGTTTGACTTCACTTCATCAGGGCCACCGACGCACCCATCCCTGCGCTCCACAGCACAATGCGGCAAGGCCGTTATCGGAACGGCCAGGCTGAACGGTATCGACCCCGAAGCCTGGTTGCGCTATGTGCTGACGCATATCGCCGATCATCCTGTGAACCGTGTAGACGACTTCCTGCCCTGGAACTGTGCCGCCAAGCTGGCTGGCTGAACTCCGCTTCCCAGCGGTGTGACAAGCATCATCTCGTTTTAACTCTCGGTGCTCAAGACGGTGCTGAGAAGGCGCTTACGCTATTCCGCTACAATTTTTAATTGTTGAGCTAATGTCTCCTGCGGTGGCGTAAGCCTCTGTTTTCTGGCCTATCCCTTCGGGGAGGGCCTTTTTTTTCGCGCCCGCGAGGTCCCACTTACGGCCCCGGCCAGGAGAGACGCTAAGTCCTCGGCGAACGACCAAGTGGCTAGTCAGCGCCCCCGGCCGTTTGCACCGTAAAGTGCAAGGCGCAATAAAGTAAGTGTAATTAAGAAAACTGGATAGTCGCACAGATTATTTGCATTATCGAAAAACCAACTTCGCTATTGAGTTGAGGCCCGATAGACTTCCCGCTTTATCAATCGCGCAGGCCGGCAACGATAGGACGCTGCAGCGTGCTTAGCAGCTCTGCTACAACTAATAGGAACTCATGGTAACAAGGCGTAAACTGCTGGCGGGTGCAGGAGCACTCGCTGGTCTCCCCTTCCTGAGCGCATGCGGCTCTGGCGAAAACATGTCCCTTCCGGACAGCCCCCCCAACATTCTCTGGTTTATCAGCGACGACGCGAACCCCTATATCGGCGCCTACGGCGACCCGATAGCCCGCACGCCGACAATCGACCAGCTCGCCAGGACCGGCATCCTCTATCGAAATGTCTTCTCGACCGCCCCGGTGTGTGCGCCAACGCGATTCAGCCTGATCACCGGGGTCCTCCCGCAGAGCTGTGGCCCGGCACACCACATGCGCGGTGTGGCGAAGCTGCCGGACATCATGCGCAGCGTGCCGGAGTACCTGCGCGCCCATGGCTACCACTGCACTAATAACTGGAAGACGGACTACAACACCAATAGCTTCGACGAAACGAAGATATGGGACGAGAACTCGCGCACTGCGCATTGGCGCTCGCGCCCGGTCGGCAAACCGTTCTATTCGGTGATCACCACGTTCACGACGCATGAAAGCGCGCTGATTCCCGGCGCAATCACCGAAGGAAACGTAAAGCCGGAACAGGTCAGGGTGCCTGCCTTCCTGCCCGATACGCCCAGCGTTCGCAGGGACCTGGCCAGCTACTACAACCGCATGGAGCGGATGGATGCGGAACTCGCCGCGGTGCTGAAACAACTGGACGACGACGGGCTTTCGGAGAACACGATCGTCTTCTACTTCTCTGACAACGGTGGCGTGATGCCCCGCTCGAAGCGTTTCCTCTACGACGAAGGCGTGCGTTGCCCCCTGGTGGTGCGCGTCCCTGAGCGATGGAGAAACGTCATTCCGAAAGGCTTGGGCAAGGAAGTCGAGACGCCGGTGGGGTTCATTGATTTCCCGCCCACTGTGCTGGCCCTGGCCGGCCTGACGGCGCCTGCTCACATGCAGGGCGAGCCGCTGCTCTCCGCGCTGGCATCGCGCTCCGATTTCCCGCGCACAACCAGCTATGTCTTCAGCATGCGCAACCGGATGGACGAACGGACCGACTTCAGCCGAGCAGTCACGGACGGCAATGAGCTCTATATCCGCCACTACATGCCGCACCGTCCCTGGGGCCTTCGCAATGCCTTTTCGGCGCAATTGCTCAGCTACCAGTCGTGGGAAACCGAACACCTGGCGGGCCGGCTGAATCCAGTGCAGGAGCGCTTCTGGAATGAAAAGCCTTTCGAGGAATTCTATGACCTGCGATCGGACCGCGACCAGATCAACAACCTGATCGACGATCCTTCGCGCCAGGCGAAGATCATCGAAATGCGCGCAGCCTTGGACGAGCAGATGCTCGCCATTAACGACAATGGCTTCATCCCGGAGAGCGCGGCACAGGAAGGCTACGAGGCGAGCCGGGTGCCTGGCGTCTATCCGCTTGCACGGCTGATCGAGCTGGGGGCATTGCAGCCCGGCGCCAACCGGACTCGCTGCCGCGGCTGCGCCAAGCTACCCTCGACAGCAATTCGTTGATACGCCATTGGGGTACGCAGGGTTTGCTGATGCTGGGCGAGAACGCCAGGCCTGCCATCGCCGATCTCGAACGCATGCTCGGCGACGAACTGCCGCAAACCTGTGTGGTGGCGGCCGAAGCACTTGTCAAGCTCGTCCCCGGCCACCATGCGCTGAATGTGCTGATCGAGCTGTATGAAAGCCATCCGGTGGTGAAAGTGAGACTGCACGCCATCGAGGCGTTAACCCATGTCGGCGCTGCAGCGGCACCGGTCGTGGAGCGCATGCGCATCGCCACCATCAACACTAATGACGAGTACCTCCTCGGTGCTGGAATCTACGCGGTGCTAGTGTTGAAGGGGCTCTACAAGCCCGGGATCGCGACCGTCGGCGACGCAGGCGTGGCATTGCTGCGTACGCTGGCATGACGGCGCCTGGTGTTCCGGCATACCGCGGCATGCGGTTCATTGCGGGCGGCACGACCCTGATGGGGGCCGAGCGTTTCTATCCCGAAGAAGCGCCGGTCCGCCCGGTCGCCGTGGACGGCTTCTGGATCGACGAAACGCCGGTGACAAATGCGCATTTCAGCGCGTTCGTCGATGCGACCGGCTACCGCACGGTGGCGGAACTGCCGCTTGATCCCGCCGCATACCCGGGTGTCGAACTCCACTTGCTGAAATCCGGTTCGCTTTCGTTCGTGCTGCCTGGCGCACGGGACGGTGGCGATCGCACCAGGCCGACTCCGGGATGGCAATACGTGATCGGGGCCGACTGGCGGCATCCTGCCGGTCCAGGCAGCGATATCTATGGCTTGGATGAGCACCCGGTGGTGCACGTCGCCTATGCGGATGCACTGGCCTATGCGGCCTGGGCAGGTAAGGAACTGCCGACCGAAGCCGAATGGGAATTCGCAGCGCGAGGGGGCCTCGAGGGCAAGGACTACGCCTGGGGCGATACCCTGCTCCCAGACGGGCAATACCTGGCCAATTTCTGGCAGGGCGAGTTCCCGTTCGAGAATCTGGCGCTCGACGGCTATGCCGGCACCTCTCCCGTACGCAGCTATCCAGCAAACGGATACGGACTGTTCGACATAATCGGCAACGTATGGGAATGGACGGCCGACTGGTACGCTGACCCGTCCAGGAGCACCGCGTCCTGCCCGAATTGTATCCCGCGTAACCTGCGCGGCGCGTCTGAACAGGAGAGCCTTGTCCCTGGCGGCACAGGAGGGCGTATCGGTCGGAAAGTGATCAAGGGCGGTTCACATCTGTGCTCGCCGAGTTATTGCCAGCGCTATCGGCCTGCCGCGCGACAGCCGCAGTCGATCGATACCAGCACGTCCCATATCGGATTTCGCTGTGTGCTACGGAGTATGCACCCAGCGAGTTAAAGTCGCTGAATGTTCAGTCAGGTTTGATTGTACGGGCTTATCGGAACGGCCAAGCTGAACGGTATCTACCCAGAAGCCTGGTAGCGCGATGTGCTGACGCATATCGCCGATCAAGCCGTGAACTGTGTCGACGACTTCCTGCCCGGAACTGTGCCGCCAGGGTGGACGGCTGAACTCCGCTTCCCAGCGGTTTGGCAAGCATCATGTCGCTTTAACTCTCGGTGCTCAAGACGGTGCTGAGCAGACGCTTACCGATATGTCAGTACCGTGCCGCCCACAACGAGCGGCTTGCCGAAACCGTCGTTGAGTGAACACACGAGCATCCAGGCATTTTTATAGGGCATGTCCAGCGCACGTGCCGGGTTGGCAAAAGGCATATGCGTTTCGCATTCGTCGAACACACCTCATTGACCGGTGCCAGGCACACGCTACCTTTTCACGGCAGGTCTAAACCGATCTAAACGTGTCGATAAGCGTCTAATTCGCTCTCGTTCCGACAACCCGGCAATGAATAGCGTCTAAACCTTCCCGGCCCAGGTCTATTTCGGTCTCTCTCAGATCGAGGACAGTCTAAAACAACCTAATCGCCGCGTGCCGGTCCAATTTTTTATACCCATTCAGAGAGGACCGAAATCGTGGAATACGAATCGAAGCGGCCCGTGTACCTTACTGTTGCCGATCTCCTGCAACTGGAACTCCATTGGGCGATACCCGGCCAGGCATGAAGCCCGAAGCGTTCCTGATGGAATTGCTCAGGAGCTGGATGACAGCGAAAACCGAAACTCATGGCTCGCACATCAATGGCCCGGCATTGCGCGGCTTTCAATGGAAAACCTTGTTTCTGCCGGATGGAACGATCCTGCGTACGCACGACTAAAACGTCGAGTTCGCCAAAGTCAGGGGCGATCGCGTGTCTCGGACGATGGCGGCACGTTGACGCCATCGCTCTTCGCCAATCGCCGCTTGAATGGACGCAATGCATGGCGTTTCATCTGGCTACGCTTTCCTGGTGACGAAGCATGGATCCGGGCTGACGACTGCCGGGCACGCTTTAATGGCCGTCCGCGAAACCGGTCTAAAGATGGACCGCGACAGTCTAAAACGGTCTGAAATGCCCATACCGGCCAGTCTATTTCACCGCAATCTTCGCCAGAAAAAGTCGATTCCGGTCTAAAGTTTCAGGAGCAGCGCTGATTCTGGACCGTATTAGACCATTCGGGCGCGTTCTAGAGCGCTTTAGACCGAGTGGCGAAAAGGGTAGCGTGCACCCGGACCCCCATGGCCCGGACGAGTATTTCAGTGCGCACGGCACCGGCCCCCTGCGGGCGGTGTTCCGGGTTTTTCGTCGACGGGCCGCTGCCGGCGGCGCGCCTGCAGCGCCGGCCAGGCAGCCATCTGTCACGACAGCAGCTTGCCAACCTCGCTCTCCGGGTAGGCAAGCCGCCGCGGAACCGTCAGTTCGATGGTCGTGCCGGCCCCGGGCTTGCTGGTGATTGCCAGGGTAGCGCCGATGCGTGCTGCCCGCTCGCGCATGCCCAGCATGCCCCAGTGGCCGTCTTCCAGCCGCTCGCGGATGTCGAGCTCGGTCATTCCCCGGCCGTTGTCCGCAACCTGAATCCAAAGGTTCGTCTCGCCAAACGCGATCCGTACCTTCACTTGCGTGGCGCCGGCATGTTGATAGGCATTGCGGATCGCTTCCAGGCAGATTTCCGTCGCTTCCTCGCCAGTCTGTGCCTGCAATTTGCGCTGTTCATCCGCAATGACCAGCATGAAACGCGTGGTGGAATGCGCCGCCTGGAGGGCTTCGCCGGCCATCCGTACCGCCTGCACGATATCGGGGCCGGAGCGCAATTCATGGACCTGGTCGCGGCCCTCGTCGAGAGTACGGTCGACCTGGTCGAGTATGGTCTCGAGCTTGCGCCGTGCCGCGCTGCCGGCGGGCAGTTCCATCGCCATGGCCTGCACGCGCAGCATGACGGCCTGCACGCTTTGCAGGAAGGTGTCATGCAATGTACGGGCGATGCGCTCGCGCTCGGCCATGCGCACGTGCAGTTTCTCGGCCGTGCGTGCCAGTGCCCGATGCAGGCGGTAGCGGTACAGTGCGTAGAGTGCGCCAGCGAGCAGCAGCGCGATGGCGGCACGAAACCACCATGTCTGCGCCAGCGCCGGCGCCACGTCGATCAGCATGTCCGCCTGGGCAGTCCCGGCCACGGCATCCTCGTTGATGGCCCGCACAGCGAAGCGATACGATCCAGGGGGAACGTTCGTGTAGCGCGCGGTGCGCCGCGATCCACCGTCCTGCCAGTCGGCATCCACGCCGGCCAGGCGATACTGGAACCGCACGCCGTCCGCGCGCACCAGGCTCGGCGCGACGAACGCTACCTGGAAGTTCGGCGAACCGGGCGGCAGGCGCACCGTGCCCTCCGCGGGATAGGTGGCACTGCCGACCGTGACGGCTGCCACGCGAACCTCGGGCGGCACGGAGTTGCGGGGTACGGCGGCCGGATCGAGCCGGACGATCCCGCCGCTCGCCATGAACCACATCTGCCCGTCGGGCGAGGTGAAAATGCTGCGCAGCCGGTTGGCCACCATGGCACTGCCGGGATAACCGTCCTGGGGACCGATCAGGCGATAGCGCAGCGGTCGCTCCGGATGCGTCACTGCCGCGCGCCAGTCCGCCGCCCTCACCTGGACGATGCCGCGGCCGCCATTCAGCCACCGGTCGCCATTGGGCGCGACAGCCAGTCCCGATACGCCCCGCAGCACTTCCGGCACGTCGGCATGCAGCAGATGGAAGCGTCCGTCGCGCATGACCGCGAGCCCCTTGATGCCGGCGACGACCATTTCCGGACCCGGCAGCACCGCGGTGAACATGCCCACCGCGGTGCCGTCATACGTCGTCAGCTTCCCTTCGTCGTAGTAGACCACGCTGCCGTCGCCACAGCCCAGCCAGAGCGTTCCCGGACGGCCGCCGTAGGCGGAGACGAAAACCTTCGGCGGGAAGTGGAACGCGTTGCGCGGTTTCCATTTCCCGTCGACGTAGCCCATCAGCCCGATTTCCGCGGACGCGATCCACAGCACCTTGCCGTCATCCAGTATGCCGAACAGCGGTACCTCGGTCGGCTTGCCGTCCCGGCCGGCCGGCAGCGGCAGGCGGGTTTCCGTGCCGCGATAGCGGCGCACCAGCGCGCCGCGGCCCGCCAGCAGCAGGGCGCCGTCGCGATCGTTCGCGACCAGGTGGAACGGTTCCGAGCGATCCGCCACCGGCGGGCCGTCCAGGCCCAGGCGCCATGCCACCGAAGCATTCGGTTCGGCGACCCAGACATTGCCCTCGGTATCGCTGGCCATGCTGAAATCGCCGCGTTCACCCGGGATCGGCATCGCCAGCACCTTGTTGCTGCGAAACCGGTCAAGGCCATTCTGGGTGGCCAGCCAGACATTGCCTTCGCGATCTTCCAGCACGCTGTTGACGGCCAGCGAAGACAGCTGCCACGGCTGGGACAGGTGCTCCGCGCCCTTCAGGTCGATCTTCCCGCGCACGGAATTCTCGGCCGCACGGGGCAGGTAGCACAGGCCCGGACCGCACTGCAGCGACCACAGGTTGCCGTCACGGTCGAACTGGGCCTGCGAACGCGACGACGCGCGGTTGGCATACTCGGGGCGCGGCAACGGAATCTGCTGGGGCGGCATCGGCACCGCGACGAGCACGTTCTTCCCGGCGAGCCATAACTTGCCGTCGGGCGACGCGATCAGGCTGCTCTCGGTCGTGGTGGCCAGAATGCGCCGGAACGTTCCGCTGGCCCTGTCGAGCAGGAACAGGCCCTTGCCGTTGTTGGTCCAGATCTGCCCATACTGGTCGGCAAGCACACTCCAGGCCCCGCCTTCCGGCCCGCCTTCGAACGCATCGTAACGCCGCCATGCCCTGCCATCGAAGCGATGGAGACCGGAAGTCATGGCCGCCCACACGCTGCCGTCCGGGTCGAATGCGATGCCCTGTACCGTGGCGGCATGCCCCGGCGGCGACCGGTTGTAGACCCGGCCGGCCCGCAGCATGTACAAGCCACCCACTTCATCGGCCATCCACAGTTCGCCGTCCGGCCGTGCGCGCAGTTCGACGATGGCCTTCATTTCCTCGGCACCGGGCGGCATCGTGTAGACATGGAACCCGACCCCATCGAACCTGTACAGGGCGGTCGAGGTGGACAGCCACAGCATGCCATCGCTCGTCTGCGCCATCTGCTGCACCTCCGTCGGCGCACCGTCGCGCGCCGTCCACGTGGTGCGCGTGTAATCGCGCAGCGCGACCGGGGCGGCGGCATGCGCCGATGTGGCAGCGAACATCGCCGCGAACATTGCGGCGTACAGCAGCGCGGGCAACAGGAATTGTCTGGCAAGGGAATAGGCGTTCATCCCTTTCATCTTGCCACCTCGTCAACGAGAGTGGCAAGTTTAAAAGACGGGCCAGCACGGGTGCTGCCCGTCATTCCCGATCGTTACTCCAGCACCCGGTTCCGCGTCTCCGCATCCACGCACAGGATGGCAACCGCGCCGGCCAGCAGGAAAGCAGCCAGCATCGCCAGCGCCAGCGTGAAGTGCGTCGCCATCACCGGCGCCACGATGGCCGGCGCGAACAGGCCGCCGAAGCGGGCCACGGCGCCGGCCGTGCCCATGCCGCTGGCGCGCAGGTCGGTCGGGTACACCTCGGGCGTGAACGCATACAGCGCGCCCCAGGTGCCGAGCAGCGCAAAACTCATCAGCAGCGTCGCGCCGACGACGACCGGCATCGAGCTGCCCACGCTGTAGCCCATGCAGCCGATGGCGGACAGCACCAGGAAGCCCACCAGCGTGGGCTTGCGCCCCCAGCGTTCGACCCCGTATGCCGACAGCGCAAAACCGGGCAGCTGCACCAGCGCCAGCAGGATCAGGAATTCCTGGCCGCGCATGAAACCGAACCCCTGCGCGCCCAGCTTCACCGGCAGGTAGACGAACACGCCGTAATACGCGATCGAAATGAGGCCCCAGGCGATGAACAGCGCAATGCTGCGCCGGCGCAGTTGCGGCGAGAACAGCGCGGACAGCGGATGGCGGCCCGCCGCCTCCGGCAGCAGCGGCGGGATGGGGCCGCTACGGCCGTTCGCCGCGGCCACCCGCTCGAGCACCTTGCGCGCCGCCTCCGGCTGGCCGCTGCGGTTCAGGTACATCGGCGATTCGGGAATGTACAGGCGCAGCACCACGCCCACCAGGGCGGGAACGCCGGTGACGAAGAAGATCACGCGCCACGCATCGTCGCCCCAGCTGGCGGCGAACAGCGCCAGGATCGCCAGCAGGATGGTGCCGACCGCCCAGAACGATTCGAGCCACACCAGCCAGCGCCCGCGCCGGTCGCTGGGCAGGAATTCGGCCATCATCGTGTAGTCGACCGGCAGCGTGCCGCCCACGCCGATGCCGGTCAGGAAGCGCAGCGCCAGCAGCCATGTGAACTCCGGCGCGAACGCCGAGGCCACGCCGCAGCAGGCATCGATCACGACGGCCGCCATCAGCACCGGGCGGCGGCCGATGCGGTCCGCCAGCCGGCCGAACACGAACGCGCCGACCAGCATGCCGATGAAGAAGAACGTGCCGGTCTGCAGCGCCTGCGGCATGCCGATGCCGAACGTCGTGGCGATGGACGGTGCCGAAAAACCGATCGACAGCACCTGCATCGCATCGGCCATCCATACGAGCCCGAAGATCACGAACAGGCGATACTGGAACTTGCCGACGCCAGCGGCAAGGATGCCCTGTTCGACGGTGGCGGATGAAGCGGACATGGATCTCCCGATGGTATGTGGCGCCATGTGGCGGGCTGGCACCGCCCGATGCGCGATTGCGTTGATTGAAAAGCCAATATTACCGGTAACTTGTCATAAGTGATTTACAATACTTTGCGACCAGAACGGTCGTGCCAAATACGATTGTAGATCTCAATGCTCCCTGCCCCTGCCGCGTCTTCCACCATCAACAATGACCTGAGCTGGCTGGCCGGCGGTGGCGAAATGGGTGCCCTGATCCGCTCGATGGACTGGTCGAAAACACCACTGGGGCCGCTGGAAAGCTGGCCGCAGAGCCTGCGTACCTCCGTCAGCCTGTGCCTGTCGTCGACCTTTCCGATCCTCGTCGCATGGGGGCCGGACGACATCCAGATCTACAACGACGCGTACCGCCCCATCTGCGGCGACCTGCACCCGCGCGCGATGGGCGGCGCGTTCAGGGAAGTATGGGCCAGCGCGCTGCCGGTGGTCGGCGATGCTTTCGAGCGCGCCCACCACGGCGAAGGCGTGTACATCCGCGACCAGCGCATGTTCCTCGACCGCGTCGGCTACCTCGAGGAAGCGTTCATGACGTTCTCGTTCTCGCCGATCCGCGATGAAACGGGCGCCGTGGGCGGCATCTTCCACCCGATCTCGGAAGCCACGTCGGCGGTGCTGAACGCGCGCCGCACGCGTGTGCTGCGCGACCTGAACGCCGCCATATCCGACGCCCGGGCGATCGGCGACATCGCCCACGACATCGAAGCGCAGTACCAGGGCATGGCGCTGGACCTGCCGTTCGTGCTGCTGTACCAGCTCGATGCGCACAGCGGCAAGCTGCTGCTGCGCGGCGCGGCCGGCACCGCCGGGCATGACCACCTGGCACCGGCCATCGTGGCGGCGGACGACGCGATCTGGCCATTCGCCAGCGCGGCCCGGACCCGGGCGCCGCAGCAAGTGCACGGGCTGCGGGAGCGGTTCGCCGACGGGCCGTGCGGCCCCTACGAGACCGCGCCCGATGCGGCGCTGGTGCTGCCGGTGACCGTCCCCGGCCAGGCGGAGCTGTACGGCTTCGTGGTGGCCGGCGTCAGCGCCGCGCGCGCGCTCGACGAGGACTACCTGCACTTCTACGAACTGCTCGGCGCCACCGTCAACACGGCCGCCGGCAACGTCGTCGCCTATGAAAAGGAGCAGCGCCGCGCCGAGGAACTGGCCCAGATCGACCGCGCCAAGACGGCATTCTTTTCGAATGTGTCGCATGAATTCCGCACGCCGCTGACATTGATCCTGGGCCCGCTGGCCGACGCGCTGGCGGACGGGCGCGATCCGCTGCCGCCGGCGCAGCGCCAGCGCATCGACGTCACGCACCGCAATGCGCTGCGGCTGCTGAAACTGGTGAATTCGCTCTTGGACTTCTCGCGCATCGAGGCCGGACGCGCGCTGGCCACCTACGCGCCGCTCGACCTGGCCCGGCTCACCACCGACCTGGCCGGCGTGTTCGAATCGGCGATGGAGAAAGGCGGCCTGCAGTACCACCTCGACATCGAGGACCTGGGGCAGCCCGTCTATGTCGACCGCGACATGTGGGAAAAGATCGTCTTCAACCTGCTGTCGAACGCCTTCAAGTTCACGCTGCAGGGCGCGGTCATCGTCAGCCTGTATCGCCACGCCGGCATGGCGCGCCTGTCCGTGCGCGACACCGGCAGCGGCATACCGGCGGCGGAACTGCCGCGCGTATTCGAACGCTTCCACCGCATCGAAGGCACGCCGGGCCGCACCTACGAAGGCACCGGCATCGGCCTGGCGCTGATCCAGGAACTGGTGCGCCTGCACGGCGGCGCCATCGCCGTGCACAGCGAACCGGATAACGGCACCCGCTTCGACGTCGACATTCCGTTCGGCCACGCGCACCTGCCCGAGGAGCGCGTCGACCACCGCGGCGAGGATGCGGCGGACGACGTGTCCGTTTCGGGCGACGACGCGCGCCGCATGGGCGCCGCCTCCTTCGTCGAGGAAGCATTGCGCTGGCTGCCGGACGAGCCGGAGCCGCCGCGCCCCATCGCCAGTTTCACCGGCACCGGCGCACCGGCCCATCCCGCCGCGCCGCTGCCCCGCATCCTCGTCGCCGACGACAACAACGACATGCGCGCCTACCTGAAAGCGCTGCTCGAGTGCCATGCCGAGGTCACCGTCTGCGCCGATGGCGAAGCGGCCTTTGCGCTGGCGCTGCGCGACCGGCCCGACCTGCTGCTGAGCGACGTGATGATGCCGCGGCTGGACGGCTTCGGCCTGCTCGCCCGCATCCGCGCCAGCGAGGCGCTGCGCCACCTGCCGGTGATCCTGCTGTCGGCGCGGGCCGGCCAGGAGGCCAAGGTCGAAGGACTGCAGGCCGGGGCCGACGACTACCTGGTCAAGCCGTTCGCCGCCGGCGAGCTGCTGGCGCGCGTGCAGCGCCAGCTGGACCTGGCGCGCGAACGCCGCGAACGCCATGCCGAGATGGCCCAGCGCGAAACGTATTTCCGCTCGCTCGTCGACATGGCGCCGGTGATGCTGTGGACCACCGATCCGGGCGGCCAGTGCACGTACCTGAGCCGGCGCTGGTACGAATACACCGGCCGCTCGCCCGGGCAGGACCTGGGCATGGGCTGGCTGGACAATGTCCATCCCGACGATTTCGCGCACGCGCGCGACATCTTCGTGGCGGCCAATGCGGAGCACGTGCCGTTCTCGTTCGACTACCGGCTGCGCCGGCACGACGGCACGTACCGCTGGTTCATCGATGCGGGCATGCCGCGCTTCGACGAAGCGGGCGTGCCGAACGGCTTCGTCGGCACCGTCGTCGATATCGATGCGCGCACGCACGCCGAGCGCGAACTGCAGCGGCTGGCCGACGAGCTGACCGCCACCAACCGCATGCAGAGCGAGTTCCTGGTCACGCTGGCGCACGAGCTGCGCAATCCGCTGGCACCAATCCGCACCGGGCTGGAGCTGATGCGCGCCGCGCCCGCCGGGATGGACACCGGCCGCGTGCAGGCCATGATGCGGCGCCAGGTCACGCACATGGTGCGGCTGGTGGATGACCTGCTCGACATGGCGCGCCTGTCCGAAGGCAAGGTGGAACTGCGCCGCGAACCGGTGCCGCTCGACCGGCTGGTCCGCGACGCACTGGAGATCAGTGCGCCACTGGTGGATGCCGGCCGCCACCGGCTGACCGTCGACCTGCCGCCCGCCACCGTCACGCTGCACGTCGACCGGCACCGCATCGCCCAGGTGCTGAGCAATCTCGTCAACAATGCGGCGAAATACACGCCGCCCGGCGGGCACATCGAAGTTGCCGCCCGCATCAAGGGGGCGGACATCGCCATCGCGGTAACCGACAGCGGCATCGGCATCGACGCCGCCATGCTGGCTGCCGTGTTCGACATGTACGCGCAGGTCAAGCAGCACCACGAACTGGCGCAGGGTGGACTGGGCGTGGGACTGAACCTCGTCAAGCGCCTCGTCGAACTGCATGGCGGCAGGGTGTCCGTGCATAGCGACGGCGCAGGGCAAGGCAGCCGCTTCACCATTACGCTGCCGCTGGGCGATTCCGGCGTCGCGGCGCTCGCGGCGGAGTCCGCCGCCGCCGGCGATCCGGCCGCGCCGGAGGGCGAAGGCGGTGCCCTGCGCGTACTGGTGGTCGACGACAACGTGGATGCCGCGCAGATGCTGGCGGCACTGGTGGAAATGCGCGGCCACGCCGTGCGGATGGCCCATACGGGCAAGGACGCGCTGGCCATCGCGGCGCGCGAGCGGCCGCACATCGTATTGCTCGACATCGGCCTGCCGGACCGTACCGGCTACGAGGTCGCGCCCGACCTGCGCCGGCTCGACGGCATGGCCGGGGCGATACTGGTGGCGCTGACCGGCTGGGGCACGGACAAGGACCGGCAGCGCTCGCGCGACGCCGGCCTCGATGCGCATCTCACCAAGCCGGTCGACCTGGCCCGCATCGACGCGCTGCTGCTGGAAGCGGCGGCGCGCCGGGGCGGCGAGGCCGCTTCATAAGCCGCTTCGTCAGGCCGGTTCCAGCGCCGGCAGGCGCAGCGACGGCATCGTCTCCAGCGCGTTGGCGCTGTGCGGCGCCATCGCCAGCTCGGCATTGGCCGGCATGCCGCGGCCGATTTCCAGCATGATGCCGCGCAGCCAGATGTGGCAGGGATCGTTTTCCTGGAAGCGGTGCCATTGCAGGCATTCGGCCATCGACGGCAGCGCGTACGGCAGCGGCAGCACGCGGATCGGCAGGCGGCGCGCGCAGGCCAGCGCGAGGCGGGTGTGCATCGTGGCCACCAGGTCCGTACCCACCAGCGCGGTGGCCATGCTGGTGAAATCGGCGGTGATGACGCGGATGCGCCGGTTCACGTTCTGGGCCTTCAGCAGCAGTTCTTCCACCGTTGGCGAGCGGGGCCGGCCCAGCATCGGCGCGATGTGCGGCAGCCGTTCGTAGGTGGCGGCATCGAGCGTATCGCCGACCTGCATGTTGCCTTCCCAGATCACGGCGCAATAATGGTCTTCGAACAGCATCCGCTGCGGGTGCTCGGGGTCGAGGAACTGGCGCGGGATGATCAGGAAATCGTTCTCGCCGCGGCGCAGTTTCTCGGCCGCGTCGTCGGCCAGCGGCACCAGGTCCAGCGTCATGTTCGGGGCATCGCGCAGCACGCGCGCCACCACCTTGTTGAGGAATACCTCGGTGGCATAGTCGGACACCATGATCTTCATGCAGCGCGTCTCGCGCGCCGGATCGAACGACACGCGCATGCCCACGGTGGCGTGCACGTGCAGGATCAGGTCGCGCACCGGGCCCACCAGCTGCCGGCCCAGCACCGTCAATTCCATGTTGCGGCCCACCGCGGCCAGCAGGTCGTCTTCGAAGAATTCGCGCAGGCGCGCCAGCATGCCGCTCATGGCGGACTGGCTGACGTTGACACGGGCCGCGGCCCGCGTGATGTTCTGCTCTTCCAGCAGCGCGTCGAGGGCGAGCAGCAGGTTCAGGTCCAGCCGGTTGAATCGCATGGTTTTGTCTCCTTGATATTATTTATTGCCAGCATATTTTTATCTTCCACTGTAGGGGGTTTTATGGTTGCTGTCATCTGGAAAGGCTGGCTGTTACGGATGTAAAGAAGAGTTTGGAACGTGGCGGCAGAGTCACAAGGGGTCTGTCCCCGGTAAGTGATGCCCAACGTACTTGCCACCGGCGCTGTCAGGGGACTGACCCCGGTTTTTGCCAGCATTCCTGCACGCTCGCGAAAACCGGGGTCATCCCCTCAATACGACTGGTGTCTGTCACCGGTTTTTTTGAAACATTGCAAAATAACTGGAGCCTGTCACCGGTTTTTTGTGCCAACGGTTTTCAGGCTATCCCCGCGGATTGCGCACGAACGCCAGCAGCGGCCCGGCCAGCGCGTTGTCGCCGCTGTTGATCGCATACACCTGCGTCAGGTGGTTGTGGTTGCGCACCACCGAGATCTTCGGCTGGAAGCCGTGCCGGGTGACGAGCGTGGCGAACAGCTCGCCGGCCTGCGCCTGCATCTGGACCGGGTCCAGCTCCGCGTAGCTGATCGCCAGCGGGAACGGTGCCGCGTCGGCCAGCGCCACCGTGGACATCGCGCGGTAGGCCGTGAAGTCGGTGCCGAAGTAGGCTTCGTTGCGCGGATCGGGCGTGGCGATGTTCAACTGGGCCCGGGCCAGCAGTTCCAGTTCGGCGTTGTACACGCCGGAAGCCAGGAAGGCGCCGGCGATGTTGAGGCCCTCGGCGGGATGGAAACGCCGCACCAGCGTGGCGGCGGCCACGTGCGCGGCGCCGGCCGATTCGCCGGCCAGCACGATGTGCCCGGGATCGCCGCCGTGCGCCGCCACGTGGGTGCGCGCCCAGGCCAGCACGGACGATACGTCTTCCGCGCCGGCCGGCCAGCGGTGGCGCGGGCCGAGCCGGTAGTTCGGCAGCACGGCCAGCACGCCGTGCCGCGAGAAGTAATGGCCGACGGCTTCCCGGTCGGCCTTGTCGCCGCGGATGAAGCCGCCGCCGTGCAGGAAGATGACGACCGGCGCCGGCCCCTGCGCGCCGAGCGGCAGGTACACGTCCAGCCGGTGCCGCTCGTCGTCGCCGTAGGCGATGTCGCGGACGATGCCGCCGCCGCGCGGCGCACTGGCCAGAAGCGGCGCATACAGGTTCTTCGCGAACGCGGGATCGATCACCGGCCCGGCGGCACGGATCGCCTTTTCCAGCTTGCGCGTGTCCGGCGTGTTCAGGACAGCCTCCATGCTTATGCTCCCGCCAGCCCGGCCAGCGCGGGATCCTTGTGGAAGCGGCCATCCTTCATGATGGCGCGCAGGCGCTTGCGGTCCTGCAGCACCCTTACGTCGGCCACCGGATCGCCATCGACCAGCAGCAGGTCGGCCAGGAAGCCCGGTTTCACCTGGCCCAGCTCATCGCCCATGCCCATCAGCTCGCCGCCCAGCAGCGTGGCGGCGGACAGCACCTCCTCCGGGCTGTAGCCGAAGTGCTCGACGAACAGTTCGAGATCGCGCGCATTGCGCCCGTTCGGGTTGAACGGGAAGCCGTAGTCGCCGCCCGGCAGCACCTTCAAACCGCGCCGCTTCAGTTCCGGCACCAGCTTCTTCTGCAGCGCCAGCACCTCGGCGGCGCTGGTCTTCATGTGCGTCATGTCGAAGTGCGGCGGCGGGTTGGCGTCCAGCGTGGCCTGGATGATGCCGACCGCGGGCGCGATGAAGATGTCGTCGCGCTTGGCTTCCAGCATGTCGAGCGCTTCGCTGTCGGCATACGTGCAGTGGTACAGCACGCGAAAGCCGGCGCGCAGCCCCATCTTGACCGCCTCGTTGGCCTGCGCATGGCAGGCCAGCCACACGCCCGACTCGCGCGCCTGCTCGCCGGCGGCGCTGGCTTCCTCCTGCGTGTACAGCAGCTGCTGCGAAGCGCCCGGCATCAATGCATCCTCGCCCGACAGCAGGAACTTCACCGACTTGGCGCCGATCGACGCGCATTGCTTGACGAACTCGCGCACCGCTTGCGGCCCGGTGCCGTGGTCGGCCACCTGGCCCGGATCCAGTTCGTCGATGGTCGGCGGCGAACGTTCGATCGACGACGCCACCAGCCGCGGACCCGGCATGCCGCCGCTGGTGATGAACGTGTTCAGCACCACCTCGACCGACTTGCTCAGCGAGCCGGCGGAATAGGCGCTGGTGAAGCCGT
Source organism: Pseudoduganella umbonata (assembly GCF_014192225.1). Taxonomy (GTDB): domain Bacteria; phylum Pseudomonadota; class Gammaproteobacteria; order Burkholderiales; family Burkholderiaceae_D; genus Rugamonas; species Rugamonas umbonata. The sequence goes on from NZ_JACHXS010000004.1 coordinate 341,248, forward strand.
GATCGAGCAGGATGCGCGCATTTCGCGCCGTCGTCAGCACCAGGTCTTCCGGCGGCAGCGCCATGCCGGGCACGAAGCGTTCGACCGAGCTCGGCCACGACAGGTGCGCGTGCGCCTCGACCAGGCCCGGCATCAGCGTGCCGCCCTGCCCGTCGATGACGCGGTCGCCGGCCTGCGGTTCGATGCGGCGGCCGCTGTCGGCCACTTCGCTGATGCGGTTGCCCTCGACGCGCACGGCGCCGATGCCGGTCCGCAGCTGGGCACCGTCGAAGATGCGTACGTTGTTGATAATGATTCCAGCCACTTGTGTCTCCTGTATTTCTGAAATTGATGCCCCAACTTTAGTGGCGCCGCGGGTATCGCCAAAGCCTTGTTTGGCGATACCTGCTATCTGCGCTTGCCTGTCCCGGCCGCCCCCCGCTACCTCGAGCGCACCCGCAGCGTGACCGGTCCGATCAGCCCCGCGGGACGCAGTGGCGCATCGGCCTGGTAGGTTGGCGCGGCGGTAAACGTCACCTTCCGCGCGCCCGGCTGCGCATCGCCGACGAGCCGGTTGACCCACAGGTTGGCAACCCTGACCTCGACGGTATTGGCGCCCGCCACGACCAGCCTGCCGATGTCGACTTCATACGGCTGCTTCCACGCGATGCCGGCACTCCGGCCGTTCACGATCACCTCCGCCACGTCGCCCACCCGGCCGAGGTCCAGCTTCATCGGCCTGCCCGGTTCGGCGCCATCGGGCAGCGTGAAGCCACGCAGCCAGATGCTCGTTCCCGAGAAATATTTGACCTGCGGATCGGCGCTGTCCGTCAACGAGCCCGGTACCCGGCCGGCGATGGCGCCCGGTGCGCCGGGGCCGTCGAAGGCGACCTGCCAGCCGTCGTCCAGGCGCGCGGCCTGCGCCCATTCCGGCGACGCGACGGTGGCGCCTGGCCCGGCAGCCGCCTTCCGGAACACGACAAAGACCGACTCGTTGGCGCCCAGCGACAGCGGCACCGCCGTCCTGCCGCCCTCCGTTCGATAACTTGCCGGCTCGCCGATGCCGCTGTCGGCACGCCAGAACTCGGGTGCCTTGCCGCGCACGTTGAACAGTGCCTCGGTAGCGACCGGCGCCGCCGTGCGGTTGACGATGAAGTACACGTCGCCATCGTCCAGCCGGCGGTGCACGAACGACAGCGGGGTGCCGCCGGCGCCGGCGTACTCGACGTCCGGCGCCTGGCCCAGCGTCGCCAGCACCGCTTCCACATCGCGGCTGTCGACGACACGTCCCTTGCCGACCCTGCCCGTGCCGCCTTTGCCGCTCGTATTGCCGCTCCACATGCGCTTCACCAGCGCGGCAAACTGCCGGGCATCGTCCGCCAGCGCCGGCGAGCCGGCGGGTGCCGGGCCGACAATCGTCGCACCCTGCGACGCCAGCGCGTGCAGCCTGCGCAGCGTGGCCAGCGTCATCTTCCGGCTGCTGCCGCTGAGGTACAGTACGCGGTAGCGCGCACCGCTCTTCGCCACCAGGTCGCCGTCCTTGACCGACAGCGCCTGCGCCAGCGCATCGGCATTGACGAAGTCGTAGGCATACCGGCGCGGCGCATCGGCCGGCTGGCCGGCCTTGTACAGCGTGACCAGCGGCGCCTCTTCGCCGTAGAAATACGCCACGTCGGCGTAGTGGCGGCCCTGCTGGAGCAGGTATGCGCTGCGCGCCATGTAGTCGACCCACGGCCGCGCCATGCCGGCCCAGGTTTCGTTGCGGTTGAAGTACTGGCCGAAGATCGCCAGCGACAGTCCCGGCTTTTTGTCATCGCCCAGCGGCTGGTGCACCGACGTGTGGATCACCGGCAGGTTCACGCCATTGGCGAACTCCGTGTCGATCATCGGGCGCAGGTCGGCCGGGGCGAAGGCCCACGGCGCCATCGCGCTCGTCATCGATTCGGCCGCCACCAGGTTCTGCCCGTAGATGTGCGCGACCGAGGCGGCGCCCCGCATGTCGGCGATGGCGGTCGGGTTGGGTCCGAGGTCCTGGCGATACGTCCACATCGCCGCCATCGGGATGTCGGCGTGGCGCCGCATGGCCATGTCGTCGCCCAGCGTGACCCGCGCGCTCTCCAGCGCTTCGCCATACACTTTCATGCCCCGTTCGCGCGCGACGGCCGCCACGGTGCCATAGTGCTCGCTGGCGGCCAGGTCGGCCAGGGTGCGGCGGTAGTCGTAGAGGAATGCGTCGGTGCGGCCGCGATTGCCGATGACGAGGCCCGTCAGGGCCGGCAGCCAGGGCCGCGCGTCATAGCCGCGCAGCCGCCTGAACTGCTCGAGCATGCGCGGCGTCCAGTTCGCGGCACCGACCTCGGTGCTGTCGGTCACCAGCGCACGCACGCCGCGCTTGCCGATCAGCTCCTTGCCGACCGCGCTTTCGTAATTGCCCAGGTAGGTCTGCAGGTAGCGGCGCACCGCCCCGCTGTCGTACTTGTCGACTTCCAGCCCGGTGGCTTCCGGCGTCGCCGGATGGTTCTCGATGCCGGTCAGCGACCAGCCGAGCCGCACGATCTTCCATTTTCCCTTTGGCGGCGTCCACCGCAGCGTACCGTTTGCAGCCAGCCTGTCCGTCAGGTCGATGATCTGCGACGGCGGCGTGCCGGCCTCGTTCGGATCGGCGGCCGCGTCCAGCGCGTGGTAATCGGCCACGGTCGCGAAGCCCGCCTTGGCCTCGAACTGGTTGACCCGCGGCTCGGCCGACAGCACCAGCTGGCCGAGACGCAGGTTCTTCGGCTTGGCCATCGCCGCGAACGGCCCCGTATCGGCGCCGGGCACCGGCATGAAGCCGGGATTGACGGCGGGCGGGTTGGCCTTGATCACGACCCGGAACTTCGCCGCCGTGACCGGTGCAAAGCCGGCCGTGGCCGGCACCAGCGACAGCGGCAGGTCCGCGACTTTTTTCCACGCCTGCCCGTCCATGCTGGCTTCCAGCACCGACTGGTAGGCGGGGCCCTCGAAAATGTTCCCGGCCCCCGGCGTGAAGATCGTTGCCGAACGCACGGTACGCGGCGCCGGATAGTCGAGCGCGACGACGATGGCTTCGCCGGCGGCCGGCGGCGCGATCTCGACCACGTCGCCGTCCTGCACCGTCGCCAGCTTACGTGCATCGAGCGTTTTTTCGCCAAGCCGGATGGCGGGCAGCCCGCCGGAGGTTGCCTCGACCGGCCACGCATAGGCGGCGATGTCGGCGCCGGCCTGCGCCAGCTTCTGCGCGTCCGGCCGGTGCCCCATGATGTCGGGCAGCACGAACAGGTCCTGGAACGGCCCGCTGGTACGGGGCGCGGGCGCGAGCTTCAGCTCGACCGGCTTGCCGCCGTCGACGATGCCGCCTTCAATGACCGTCTCGGACCAGGCCAGCTTCTTCATGCCGTCCTGCGCCGGCACCCATGGCCCGCCCGTCTCGCTCCAGCCCGGCGACGCGGCAATGCCGAATTCCAGGTTCTTCTCTTCCGCCAGCTGCGTGGCGAACCGGAACGCATCCTTCCAGCCCTCATCCATGTACACCAGGCGCTTGTCGACCAGCGGCGGCGTCATCATCTCGGCGTCGAAATTCTGCAGGCCGCCCAGCCCGGAACGCGACATCCACTCGATATCCTTGCGGATGCCCTCCTTCGTGATATTGCCGTTCAGCCAGTGCCACCACACGCGCGGGCGGGCGCCCTGCGGCGGATCGGCAAACCCTTTCGCCAGCTCGTCGCCCCAGGCGGGCAGCGCAACGGCAGGCAGCAAGGCCGCTGCGAGCACGGCCAGGCAACCAATCTTCAATCGCGGCGCCATCGTCAGACTCCGTTTGCCCTGGCGATCCTGCCGAGTACCGCGAGACTCGGCTTGGCGGTGCGCTTCATCGTCTTGCGGTCCACGTCGATCAGGCCGAAGCGGGGGCCGTAGCCGAAGATCCATTCGAAGTTGTCCAGCAGCGACCAGTGCACGTAGCCGCGCACGTCGATGCCGTCCTTCAGGCAGCTGGCCACGCCGGCCACCGCCGTGCCGATGTAGGCGACACGCTGTTTGTCGTCGTCGGTCGACGTGCCGTTTTCCGTCACGTACAGCGGCTTTTTCACGTGTTGCGCCGTGTAGCGCAGCGTGGCTTCCAGCGCCTGCGGGTAGTACTCCATGTGGGCCGACGTCATCACCGCGTCCTTCGGCGGCGGCAGGACGCCTTCCGGCCCGACCAGCTCGCGCGTGTAGGTCTGCACGCCGAAAAAGTCGCCGTGTTCGTTGATGGCCTTGAACCACGGTTCATAGGCGATCGCGCGCTTGCGGTCGCGCATGGCCGGGTCGCCTACCGCCTGGTCGTCCGCGATGGCGATCGAAAAGCCGACCGGCAGTTGCGGACGCACCGCCTTGACGGCCTGGTAAGCGGCCGCATGGCCAAGCAGCTGGCCGGCCTGGATCCTGTCGAAATCGCCGAACAGCCAGGCGGAGAATTTGTCGGAGCCGGTCTGGCGCGCCGCCTCGGCCAGCATCGCCTTCATGCGCGGATTGCCGGCCATGCCCGACAGCGGGCCCGGGATGCCGAACAGCAGGCGTGCCAGGTTCGGCTCGTTGAACGTGGTGGCGTAGTCGATCAGGTGGCCCAGGTGGCGCGTCACCTTGTCGCAATAGCGTGCGAACAGTTCGGCCGCGCCCTCCGCTTCCCAGCCGCCGCGCGCGGCGAACCAGCGCGGGTTGACGAAGTGGTTGAAGCTGACCATCGTGCGCACGCCGCGCTTGCGGCACGCTTCCAGCACGTCGCGGTAATGCTCCAGCGCGGCGACCGAGAACAGGCCTTCCACCGGTTCCACGCGCGCCCACTCGATCGAGAAGCGGAACGTGTTCAGGCCCGCCTGCGCCAGCATGCCGATATCCTGGTCGAACAGCCGGTAGTGATCGACGCCGGCGGCCGACGGTTCCTTGAACTCGGTCGGCTGCACGTTTTCCAGCAGCCACGCATCGCTGTTGACGTTGTCGCCCTCGGCCTGGTGGCCGGCGATCGCCGCGCCCCACAGGAAGCCTTTCGGGAAAGGGCCCTTTGCCTTCGTGGCGGCAGCGGCAGTGGCGGCGCCTGGCAGCATGGCGGCGCCCGCAAGTGCGGTGCCGAAGCCCAGCAGCGTGCGGCGGCGCGGATTGTCTGGGGTACTACCGTTGTTGAACTGGTCGGTCATGCCTGTCTCCATTGTTGTTGTGATGAGCGTTATTGCAAGCGGTCCTTCAGGCCCGCCACCAGCGCGAGCAGCCCGGCGCCATCGCCGGCGACGCCGTACACATAGTGATCGGGCCGCACCACCGCGGCATGGACGCCGTGCCGTGCCAGCCAGCCGGCCACCACGCCATCGGGTTCGCCCGTCTGCATGCGGTGCGGACCGCTGGTGAAGCGCTCTTCACCGGGCGGCAGCGACACCAGCATGCCGAGGCCCGCCGCCACCGGCAGCAGCCCGGCCGGCAGCCGCTCGACCGGCAGGTCGGTGACGATGCGCCAGCCGGTGCCGGCGATATCGTCCAGCAGCACCGGCCCGGCCGGACCGTTCACGCGGGGCTGCGGGAACAGCCTGCCGGTACCGTCGGCCGCGGTCTTGCCGCCATCCGTGGCCAGCAGGCCGGCGGACAGCGGCGGGATGATGTCCTGCCGTGCCTGCGTTTTCACCTGGCCGCCGGCTGCGTTCAGAAGCGCCGCATCGCGGGCCCGCGCCTTGACGGCATCGCGCTCGCAGATCACGGCGCCGATTTCCTTGATGCGCGTGGTCAGCTGGCGCACGTGCTCGCGGCGCTCCGCCGCATACGTATCAAGGAGCGCTTCTCCAGCTTCACCACCCAGTACGGCGCGCAGCTTCCACGCCAGGTTGGCCACGTCGCGTACGCCCTGGCACATGCCTTGCCCCAGGAACGGCGGCTGCTGGTGCGCCGCATCGCCGGCGATGAAGACGCGGCCGTTGCGCCATTCCTTCGCCACCAGCGCATGGAAGCGGTAGCTGGCCTGGCGCCACAGGGTGGCGTCGTCTGGGCCGATCCACCGCTGCAGCACGCTCCACGCGCCCTCCTCCGTTGCCATCCAGGCCGGGTCTTCGCCGGGCAGCAGCGAGATTTCCCAGCGGCGGTGGTTGCCCGGCCCGATCACGTAGGTGCATGGCCGGCCGGGTTCGCAGTACTGCACGCTGGTCGACGGCAGCTTCGCCAGCCCGCGCTCGTTGACCTGCACGTCGACCACCAGCCACGGTTCGTCGAACTGCAGGTCTTCCAGTTCGATGCCGAGCGCTTCGCGCACGGCGCTGGAAGCACCGTCGCAGCCGATCGCATAACGCGCCTGCACGGCGCTGCGCTTGCCGCCCGCATCTTCCAGGTGCAGCGTGACGCCGGCGTCATCCTGTTCCAGGCCGGTGAAACGCAGGCCCAGCTTCACGTCGACGGTGGGCAGCTCCCGCACATGCCGGCGCAGCGCCGCTTCCACCGGCGGCTGCGTGAACACCATCGACGGCGTGTGGCCCAGCGGATAAGGCGGCTCCACCGTGGCCAGCCGCTTGATCAGCTGGCCATCGACACCGTAGTACTCGGACGGCGTGAACGGCTCGCAGAATGGCGCGACGGCGTCCGCCAGCCCGAGGTTCTGGAATACCCGCATGATCTCGTGGTCCAGCGCGATCGCGCGCGGCTTCGGGTACACCTCGTCGGTGCGGTCGATCACCAGCGTGCGCAGGCCGGCCTGGCCCAGCAGCGCGGCAGCCACGGCGCCGGATGGCCCGAAGCCGACGACCGCCACGTCGTAGTCGGGATGCGTGCTCATGCCTGTGCTTTTTCCTGCACTTCGTCCCGGATCGTGTTGACCAGCAGGCCGACGCCCTCGATCTCGACTTCGATGGTGTCGCCGTCCTTCATCCACACCGGCGGCACGCGCGACTGGCCCACGCCGGCCGGCGTGCCCATCGCGATCACGTCGCCCGCTTCCAGCGTCACGCATTCGGACAGCAGCGCGATGGTTTCCGCCACGTCCCAGATCATGTCGCGGGTGTTCGCGTCCTGCATGACTTCACCGTTCAGGCGCGACTGGATGCGCAGGCCGGCGCCGCCCGGCGGCAGTTCGTCGGCCGTGACCAGTACCGGGCCGAAAGCACCGGTGCGGTCGAAGTTCTTGCCGATCGTCCATTGTGGCGTGCGCTTCTGGTAGTCGCGCACCGAGATGTCGTTGAAGGCCGCGTAGCCGAACACGTAGTCCAGCGCGTCTTCCTTCGTGATGTGGCGGCCGCGCTTGCCGATGACGACGGCCAGTTCGGCCTCGTAGTCCAGCTTTTCGGAAACGCGCGGCCGTTCGGCGGCTTCGCCATGCGCCAGCAGCGACGTGGTCGAGCGCAGGAAGAACCACGGATAGACCGGCTTGTCGCGGCCACTCTCGGCGGCGTGGTCGTAATAGTTCAGGCCCAGGCACACGGTCTTGCCCGGCTCCGGCACCACCGGCGCCAGCGCGACGCCGGCCAGCGGCTGGCGGTCGGCCGGGCCGGCCAGTTCGAGCGCGCGGCGCGCGGCGGCCGGCAGGTCGATGCCCGATTGCAGCGCCTTGCGCGCATCGGACGGCACTTCCGGCACCAGGCGGTTCAGGTCGACGACGGTATCGCCGTCGAGGACGGCCAGGCGGGCTTCGGTGCCGCTGCGGTAAGAGACGAATTTCATGTGCTTCTCCTGTTGCTCAATTGGTTTGTTCGATGAATCGGATTTTTTTCTGGGCCTGCTTGATGCGGTCCGACGGCGGCTTCGACACGCCCCACTGGTCGAAGCGGCCCGGCGGCCAGGTCCAGTCGGATGGCGCGCCGGCCTTGTAGCTGTCGTCGACCTGCAGCACGTCGGCCGTGTATTCGATGACGAAATCGTCCGGCCCGACGAAGTACGCGAACACGTTGTTGCCAGGGCCATGGCGGCCCACGCCCCACTCGATCGGCCAGCCGGCATCGCTCATCCGGCCGGCGCCGCGCATCACCGCGTCGAGGTCGGGCATCACGAAGGCGATGTGGTTCAGCGTGTTCGAACCGGCATCGGCCAGCGCGATGCTGTGGTGGTCGGAATTGCAGCGCATGAACGCCATCACGCGGGTCCGATCGGACAGCCGGAAGCCCAGCGCCTCTTCGAAGAATTGCTGCGCCACGGCCACATCGGCGCTGTTGAAGACCGCGTGCGTGATACGGACCGGTGCATCTTTCCTTACGTCGCGCCCGGCATCGGCAGCGGCGTGGCGTTCGTCGCCGTGCACGAAGCGCAGGATGCGGCCCTGCGGATCGGCGATGACGACGGCCGTGCCGCCGCCCGGCTCGTCCAGCGGCGCCGGGCCGGACAGGACCGTGCCGCCGGCGCCGGGCGTGCGGCTCGCGATCGCAGCCAGGTCGCCGGCAGACGCCACGCTGAAGGTCAGGTTCCGGACATCAGGCTGCGCGCCGCGATGCAGCGACAGGATGTGGTGGAAGCTGCCGGTGCCGCGCAGGTAGACGGCGTCGCCCGTGCGGGCCACGGTGTCGAGGTGCCAGGTGCCGGTGTAGAACCGTTCGGCGGCATCGAGGTCGGTCACGCCGATCGCGATGCTGCGCAGCTGGCCGGCTGGTGAGGAAGTCATTCGGGTACTCCTTGGGAATCGAGGGCAGAATCGGGGGCAATATCGGCGGCAGAATCCAGGGCCAGGAAGCGCGCGGCGTTGCCGGCGACGAGCCGCTCGCGCACCGAAGGATCGGCGACGGCGGCCTCGATGCTGGCCACCGGCCGCGCGTCGCGGAATGCAAAGGGATAATCGGTGCCGATCATCAGCGCGTCGGCGCCGAAGCGCCGCAGCAGCAGCTCGAGCGTCGGCGCATCGAACACCAGCGTGTCGTAGAACAGGCGCCGCGCCTGTTCCGACGGGCCGACCGGCATCGCGTCGGCCAGCGCCGGGAACACCTTGCGGGCCTGTTCGAGGCGCGGCAGCAGCATGGCCAGCGTGCCGCCGCCGTGGCTGAACGCCATGCGCAGGCCGGGGTGGCGTTCCACCAGGTTCGACGTCAGCACCGAGGCCGCCGCCAGGCCCACTTCGGTGGGATAGCCCAGCGCCTGCAGCAGGTTCGACGGGCCGACCAGCCGGTCGGCACCGGCCGGTTTCAGGGCATGGACGAATACCGCCACGCCCTGCTCTTCGCAGGCGGCGAAGAACGGCGCGAATTCCGGCGCACCCGGCGGACGGCCGTTGATGTTGCTGCCGATTTCGATGGCGCGAAAGCCCAGCTGCCCGGTCAGGTAGTCCAGTTCGGCCAGCGCCAGGTCCATGTCCTGCAGCGGCACCGCGCCCATGCCGACCAGCCGGCCGCCGGACAGGTCCACCGCGGCGGCGATCTGGTCGTTTACGTAGCGCACCAGCTGGGCCGCCGCGCCGGGCGCCATCCAGTACGACAGCAGTTCCGGCATCGGCGAGATGGCCTGGCGCGCCAGGCCCATGTCATCCATGTCGGCGACGCGGCGGCTCGGGCTCCACGCCATCTCCGACACGGTGCGGTACACCTTTCCGGAAATCATCACATGGCGGTGGCAGGCATGGGCCGCTGCCATCGATGGCCAGTCGGCTGGCACGGCGCTGCCCATGTAGTGCGGAAAATCGTGTGGGATGAAGTGCGCATGCACGTCGATGCCGCAGGTGCATGCCGGGTGCTCGTGGAGGCCCATGCTCATGCCGTCGCCAGTCCCGCGGCCAGCACGCCGGCGGCGCAGATCGCTTCATCGTCCTCGCCCTTGCCGCCGCTGGCGCCGACGGCGCCGATGACGATGCCGTCGCGCACCACGGGCACCGAGCCTGCCTGGGGAATGAACTTGCCCTGGCCGGTCGCGGCCAGCGCGTTGAAGAAGGCGGGATTGCCCTGCGCGCGGCCATGCAGCACGCTGCCGGCGGCGCCCATGCCGGCCGCCGCCCAGGCCTTGCCGAGGGCAATGTCGGCGCGCAGCATGCTGGCGCCATCCTCGCGCTGCAGGGCCACCGGGTGCCCGGCCGCATCCAGTACCACGACCGCCACCGGCGGCATGCCGGCGGCGCGTGCCGCGGCAAGGGCGGCGTGCAGGATGCCGTTGGCTTCGGCAAGGGTCAGGGGTTGGGTCAGTGCGTGTGTCATCGGGTCCTCTCTAAAAATCAGGTACTCAGGCTGCGGCCGCGGCGGGCGTACCGGCCTGGCGCGCCACCAGCGCAAAGCACAGCGTGGCGCAGGCGCCCACGGCCACCGCCAGCGCGGCCAGGCCGCCGAAGCCGGCGTGTGTCGCCACCGTGCCGGCCAGCGCCGGGCCGATCGCCGATCCGGTCATCATCATGGCCGGCGTGGAGGCCAGCGCGCGGCCGCTCGGATCGAGCCGGGCGATCAGGCCAAACAGGAAGGTATGCATGAAGATCAGCACGGCCGGGTAGACGCAGGCGGCCAGCGCGTATTGGGGATAGCCGGCGGCCAGCGAGATCGTGACTGCCAGCGCGGCCTGCAGCGGCGCCGCCACCAGCGCCACGCGCACCGGGTTCAGGCGCCTGTCGAGGAAGCCGGCAATGGCCGCCGGCAGCAGGTTCACCAGGCCGACCACGACCAGCAGCTGGTTGACGGCTTCCTGCCCGAAGCCGCGCATGATGCCGATCCGGTCCAGCATGCTGAACGTGAGCGCCTGGTTCAGCGCCATCGCGGCAACGCCGAAAATGGCGCACCACGCGGCGCGGGACAGCCGGCCCTGCACGACATGTTCGTGCCCCCCTTTCGCATGGCGCGGGAAGGCCAGCGCCGCCAGCGCCGTCACGGCCATCAGGCCGGCCAGCACCTTGAACAGCGTGGCGCCGCCATGCGCAGCGATCGCCGGCGGCACGGCCGCATAGAACACCACGGCGCCGATGCCCAGCGCGGTGCCGGCGAACGCGAACAGCCGGTGCGGATTCGCGCTGCGGCCGATGGTGCCGTGCGTGACCGACAGCGCGGTGCCGGCGGCCAAACCCGCAACCAGGTGCAGCAAGGCCAGGATGCCGAAGTCCGGCGTGAAGGCGGCACCGGCGAACGCCAGCGCGGCGATGCCATAACCGCCTGCCACGCAGGCGGTGCGCGGCAGCCGGCCGAACCGGGGCGCCGTGAACAGGCTGGCGGCGACCGCGCCGGCCAGGAAAGCCGTCACGGTGATGCCGGACTGTTCGAGACTGAATCGGTAGTGCTGGACCAGCGCGCCGACCCAGACGGGCAGTGCTACCAGGTCGACCATGCCGGTGAAGTGGCACAGCATCAGGATGCCGCGGCCGCGCCAGGTCTCCGGCGCACGCCCTTGAGCGGGGTTCTGCATGGTTGTCTCCACATTGTTGTGACGTTCTTGTGGAATCAACGATATCAGCGGCCCTGTCAAAACCGAACGCCTGAGTTGCGATACGACGTATCACCGATTGCGATCGTTCGGGGCGTCAGCCATCACCTGTTGCACGCGATAGCAGGTATCAGGATTTACGGCTTCAGGCCGCGGAAAAGCCGAACCTATACTCGCCTCAATCGACCGGGGCTGGCCGGCCCCGGGCCGGGACAGCACCAGCGTCGCACACAGCTAGCCGGCACAGATCCGGCAATTACCCAGGAGACAAGATGCGCATCCATGTTTACCAGCCGGCCATCGGCCAGCTCACCATCCTCGCCATGAGCCTCGCCGCCATCCAGCCCGCCCTTGCACAGGAAGCCGCCGCCCCCGCCGCGGAAACGGCTGCCGTCGTGGAAACGGCTGCCGCCGTTGCAGCGCCATCGAAACGGGATACCGGCATCGAGACGGTCGTCGTCACGGCGCAGAAGCGCACGCAGAACATCAAGGAAGTGCCGCTGGCGATCACCGTCGTCAATGCCGCGCAGCTGGAGCGCGCCGGCGTCAAGGACATCGGCGACCTGGCGAAGACCGCCGCCGCACTGGAATTCGGCGACCAGAGTTCGACCAGCGGCCCGGGCGGCAGTGCCTCGATCCGTGGCATCGGTACCGCGGTGATGACCACGTCGGCCGAGGGTTCGGTCGGCGTGGTGGTGGACGGCGTGCCGCAGGGCTCGACGGCCAGCGGCCTGATGCTCGATTTGGCGCGGGTGGAGGTGCTGCGTGGCCCGCAGGGCACGCTGTTCGGCAAGAACGCTTCGGCGGGCGTGCTCAATATGTCGACCCAGGCGCCGATGATCGGCGACTCGGGCGGCAATGTGCAGCTCGAATACAAGGGCACCTATGGCGCCGCCGTGCGCTCGACGGTCAACCTGCCGATCAACGATATCTCGGCGCTGCGCATCTCCGGCCTGGTCGAACGCAACAAGGGCGTGTACCGCAATGTCTACAACGACAAGGACAGCGTGGCCGACAACGCCGGCATCCGCCTGCGCTACCTGCTTCGCCCGAACAGCGATCTGTCCATCAACCTGATCGGCGAGGCATCGAACAACCGTGTCGATTACGCGACATTCTTCGCGCCGGCGATCGCGAACGCCACCAACACGGCGGGCAACCACCGGCCGCTGGCCGAATTCGCTGCCTGCGGCGTGACGGTGTCGCGCACCAACAACCAGATCTGCAGCGATGCGCTGGAACTCTCGCACAGCAAGGTGCGCGGCGTTTCCGGCCAGGTCGACTGGACACTTGCCAACGGCTCGACGCTGACCTCCATCACTGCCTGGCGCGAGCGCAACGTGGGCCCGAACTCGAGCGGCATCGACATGTCGCTCGGCTACGACAAGATCCGCAACTTGACACCGGCACAGGAATCGAAACAGTTTTCCCAGGAGCTGCGCATCGCGTCGCCCAGCGGCAAGCAACTGGAGTACGTGGCGGGCCTGTTCTACGCGGATTCGAAGATCGACAAGCAGACCATCACGACGATCCAGCCCAACCCCATGCTGCCAGCCGCCGTGCCGCGCTCGATCGTCACCGACACGACCGAACACGCGCAGATGACGACCAAGGCGATCTTCGGCCAGGCCACGTGGCGCTTCGCGCCGGCCACCAGCCTGATCGCCGGGCTGCGTTACACGCGGGATGCCGTATCGGCCAACTACATCGAGGCCAGCACCGTGAATTTCGCCGCGTTCAGCGTGCCGACCTCGATCACGACCGCCAGCGGCGATACGGGCGAGACGAATGTCTCGGGCAAGGTGGGCCTGCAGCACACGCTGTCGAAACAGGCCAATGTGTACGCGACCGTGAGCCGCGGCTACAAGGGTCCGCAGATCGACAACTCTTCGCCCGTCAGCGCCGCGACCGCTGCGGGGGCATATTCGGGCAAGCTGGTGAACCCGGAACTGCCGACCAGCGTGGAACTGGGCACCAAGCTGTCGCTGCTGGAGCGCAAGCTCGATGTCGACCTGGCCCTGTTCCACACGAAGATCAAGGACTTCCAGGAACAGAACTGCACGCTGACCGCGGTGGGCGCCTTGAGCTGCATTCCGCTGAACGTGCCCGAAGTGACCAGCAAGGGCTTCGAGGCCGACCTGCGCGCCCGCCCGCTGCCCCAGCTGCAACTGGGCCTGTCGATGGCCGTGATCCTGGACACCGCCTACCCGACAGGCTTCATCTTCGACGGCCAGGACGTGGGCGGCAGGCGCCTGCTGTATTCGCCGAAGCAGAAGGTCACCGCGTCGGCCGACTACAGCTGGGACCTGCCGGGCGAGTATGAACTGCGCCTGGGCGGCGACCTGGTGTACAAGAGCCGCGTGCGCTACTGCAACTCCGTCGACGACAACTGCAGCTTCCGCGGCCACACGATTTCCTCGCTGCGCCTGTCGCTGAACGCGCCGGACAACCAGTGGAGCGCGCAACTGTATGCACGCAACCTGAACGACACGCGGGTGCCGAACGCCATCATCTATCCGCTGCCGGGCAAGGGCGCCGGATCCGGCTTTGCGTATGGGCTGGGAGAAAACTCGTTCCGCCGCGTGGGGGTGACGCTGGATTACCGGTTCTGAGGGAGGCCGAACGGGGCCGGCCGGCGCCGGCCCCGTTGTCAACCGGGAGGCGTGGAAGCGCCCACCCATGCGAAAATTCTGCGCATGAACGATTCATCGCAAAATTTTCCCTGGTTTAATGTCGACGGCGAAGTGGCCTCGCTCATGGCGCGGCTCGACTGGTCAGCCAATGCAATCGGACCGCCCGCGACATGGTCGCAGCAGCTCAACACGGTCGTGGGCCTGGTCCTGCAGTCCCGCTCCCCTGCGGCCGTGGTCTGGGGGCACGAGCTGAGCACGTTGTACAACGATGCTTACGCAGTGCAGCTGGGAGACAAGCATCCCGCGTCGCTGGGGACTAGCTTCAGCGCGATATGGTCCGAAATATGGCCCGAAATCGAGCCGGTCATCGATGCTGCGATGGCGGGCAAGTCCTTGTACTTCGAGGACATTCCCTACATGGTCGAGCCAACCGGCGTCCCGACGCAGCGGTGGTACACATCGTCCTTTTCCCCGGTCAAGGACAGCAGCTGCACCGTTGTAGGGGTCTACATCACGGCTGTCGAGACAACCAAAAGGATGCAGGTCGAACGGCGCTATGCGTTCCAGGCCGATCTGACGGAGCGTGTGCGCCACCTGAACTCCTCCGATGACATCGTCGCTGCCGCAAGCGAATTGCTGGGCAGGCATCTCGGAATTGGCGGCGTGGCCTATGCCGCAGTCGATGAGTCCGAAGAAATCCTGACAATGAAACCCGACTGGGCCAGTGGCGGATCGCAATCGCTGGCGGGTGCGGTGTTGAGGCTGGATGATTTCGGCCCGCTGGTCGGCGATGCAGTCCGTGCGGGAAAAGACCTGGCCATTGCCGATATAACGACCGACGAACGCTCTGCCGCCCATGCCGCCGCCTATGCCGAGCGCAGCATACGGTCATTCGTCTCCATTCCGCTACTGAAAGACGGGCGGCTGCGCGCCATCCTCAATCTGCATGACTCGGCCCCGCATTACTGGACCACACATGAAATCGCGCTGGCGAAAGACATGGTCGACCGTACCTGGTCCGCCGTGGAGAATTCAAGGGCCCAGAGCGAGCTGCGCCGCGAACGCGACCAGAGCCGGCATGTCTTCGACAACATGACCGAGGGATTCGGCCTGGTGGACAAGGATTGGACCGTCGTGTACATGAATCCGGCGGGTCTGCGTATCACCCGGCGCGCAGCAGAGGAAGTTATCGGAAGAAATCACTGGCAGGTCTGGCCCGAACTTGCCGGCACTGTCGTTGGCGATCTCTTCGAGCAGGTGATCCGGACACGCAAGCCTGGCGTGGTCGAAGCGCCCCATACCATGCCTGACATGGAACGCCGGTGGATCGAATCGCGTGTGTATCCTTCGCTCGACGGTGGATTGGCATTTTTCTTCCGCGACATCACGGAACGCAAGGCAGCCCAGGAAAAGCTGGAAGCAGCCGACCGGCGCAAGGACGAGTTCCTGGCGATGCTGGCGCATGAACTCAGGAATCCCCTGGCACCGATCAGCGCGGCCGCGCAACTGCTGCAGGTGGTGAAGCTGGATGAAGAGCGGGTGCGCCAGACCAGCCAGGTGATCGGGCGCCAGGTCCAGCACATGACGAGCCTGGTAGACGATCTGCTGGATGTTTCCCGCGTGACCCGGGGCCTGATCGAGCTCGACAATGAGCCACTCGACATCCGCAACATCGTCAGCGATGCGGTCGAGCAGGTGACACCATTGATCCGGTCCAGGCGTCACCACTTTGCCCTGCACCTGCCCCCGGAAACGACCATGGTGGCAGGCGACAAGAAACGACTGGTCCAGGTTGTTACCAACATCCTCAACAACGCCGCCAAGTACACGCAGGAAGGTGGCAACATCGTCCTGAAGGTGGAGGTACATGCCGGGCATGTCGTGATCGACGTGACGGACAACGGCATCGGCATGTCCAGGGAACTGGCGGATCGTGCATTCGATCTTTTCGCGCAGGCCGAGCGCAGCTCCGACCGGTCTTCCGGTGGCCTGGGCCTGGGGCTGGCACTGGTCAGGAGCCTGGTCGATCTACATCGCGGCAAGGTGACGTGCGAAAGCGCCGGGCTGGGCAAGGGAAGCAGATTTACCGTTTGCCTGCCGCGCCTGCCCCAGGAGCACGGCCGCACCGGCCATGGCAATAGCGACACCGCTACGAAACAGGCGGGCCATTCCTTGCGCATCCTCGTGGTGGACGACAATGTCGATGCAGCGTCGTTGCTGGCCATGTTGCTGGAAATAGCCGGGCACGACGTGCAGGTCGAGCACGGGGCGCACCGCGCGCTGGACCTGGCCAGGAAAACAGCGCCCCAGGTCTGCCTGCTCGACATCGGATTGCCGGAGATGGATGGCAACGAACTGGCCCAGCACCTTCGTGCACAGCCGGAAACCGCCAGGTCCGTACTGATCGCGGTGACCGGGTACGGCCAGGACCAGGACCGCAGGCAAACCCGGGCTGCCGGTTTCGATCATCACCTCGTCAAGCCGGTCGACATCGAAAAACTGATGTCCTTGCTGTCGGAGGTGGGTGAGCATCGATGATTTGATGCGCGGCGGCGACCGGCCACCTCATGTACACCTCATGTACACCATGTAGAACTGCAACTGAACCGGCGAAGGACTGGACTGATATGACGACCTTGGCAAGCGATCAGCAAAACGACCCGAACGAGTTGTCGGAGACGTCGCGCCGGATGCTCGCCGTTCGTCACCTCGTTGTAGCACGCTGGGAAAATCACGTGCGGACAGCGCTGGAAAACGCCAGCAAGCTTGCGCACCCGATCCTGGTCAACACGATTCCCGCGTTCTACGACAATATCGCGCAATCCCTCACCCCCAATTATCCGCGAGCCACGGCCGTCGATGGCTCGACGCTGGCGTCGGAGCACGGTGGCGAACGTGCCCGGCTGACCGCATACGACCATGAAACGCTCATCCGGGAATATCAACTGCTGCGCAAGGTGATTTATGACGTGATGATCAGCGAGGGCATTCCGCTGACACGTGCCGATATCCTGACGATCGACGCCGGCATCGATACGGGAATCCAGGAAGCGGTGGGTGCATTCGCCATGGTCAACAACAGCCTGCGCGAACGCTTTGCCGCGGCACTGACCCATGATCTGCGTGGTCCCCTGAGCGCTACGTCCAGTGCGCTGGAACTGATCCTGATGCTGAACGACCTCGGCAAAGTCAAGCAGCTTGCCGCCAAGGCATTGGACAGCGTCTGGCGCATGGATGGCATGATCACTGAACTGTTGTCGACGATGGCCTTCCACAGTGGCGAACGCCTGACGCTTCAGCTGGAGCAGTTCGACATCAACGCGGTCATCAAGGAAGTCCAGGTCGGTGCCAGCGTCAAGGGATCGAATATCGTCCTCGCATCGGGTAGCCCCATCGTCGGCTGGTGGGACCGGGCTGCGCTGACTCGCGCGGTAGAGAACCTGGTCAGCAACGCGCTCAAGTATGGACGCCCTCGCGGCCCGGTCACCATCCGGGCAGCCGAATTCGACGAGCGATTGCAGCTGTCGGTCCACAATGAAGGCGATCCGATTCCGGTGGAGGAGCAGGAATGCATCTTCCAGATGTATCGCCGGACGGACAATGCCAGGCGCCAGCAGGGCTGGGGAATCGGACTGCCCTACGTGCGCGCAGTGGCCGAAAGCCATGGGGGAAGCATTGTTCTCGACAGCCACGCGGAGCGCGGGACCACGCTGACGATCGACATTCCGCTGGATGGACGCGCCCATGGCGGGGCGCCGACGGTGGCGTAATACCGGCAACCCGGTGCATCTGGCGGAGATGAAAAAAGGGCGGCACAAGTGCCGCCCCGTTACCGCTCCTGCCGGCGCGCCGCGCCGGCAGTCATGCCCGTTCCACTCAGATCGTCTCGATCGACGTGTCGATCGCGCCGACCAGGCCGATGTTCTCGTTCGACGCCGCGAAGCCCCACAGCACGTCGCCCCGGTCCTTGGCGCCGCTGTCCAGCGCCTCGGTCCAGTACGTCATGCCGGCCGCATCGCCTTCGCGGTGCAGCGCCACCTCATACAAGCTGGCGACGAACGCTTCGTTCGACAGGCCGCCGTACAGCCCCTCCGCTTCCTGGCTGCCCATGAAGGAATCGGCGATGTCCTGCAGCGACATGCCGGCTTCGTGGCTGGCGATCCAGTAGTTGATGCCGCCGGTGTCGGCCAGGCGGTCGAACGCGGCGCTGTACAGGCGCACCAGGTAAGCCGCTTCGCTGAAGTTGAAGTCGCTCTCCTGCCCGGCCGTACCGAACCGCAGGGTCTCGACGCCGGCGACCATGTCGAGGCCGTCTGCACCTTCCACCAGATGCTTCACCTCCAGTGCACCGTCCTTGACGCGCAGGGTGTACTCGGCGCGGCCGGCGCCAGCCAGCAGCAGCGTGTCCTTGCCACTGCCACCGTCGATGACGTCGTCGCCCTGGCCGCCGAACACGATGTCGTCGCCTTCGTCGCCGTAGATGCGGTCGTTGCCGCCGGCACTGCCGACGGTGTCGTTGCCGGCGCCGCCGTGCAGCACATCGTCGTCGGCGCCCAGCACCAGGTGCTGCGCGGCGCCGTCGCCCCACACTTTCTGGGAGCCGGCCCCGCCGGTCACCTTGACCTCGCCGATCACCGCGGCGAACTCGACGTTCTGCAGTTCGATCGCCGAGCCCGCAGGCAGGCCGCGGGTGTCGATCACCAGCGCGGTCAGCGGATTGCCGGCCGACGCCGAAGCGCCGCTGATCACCAGCGCGCTATCCGGGCCGGCAGCGTTGGCTACCGAGGTCGGCACGATGGTCTGCACCAGCAGCGGCGTGCTGGCCGGCAGGTCCGACAGGAACGTCGAGCCGCCGCCCGTCAGGCTGGCCTGGTCTTGCGAACCGGCCACCGTATGCGCCTGGATCTCGCGGATCAGGTCGGCCAGCGAGTTGCCCGCCGCCTTGGGCGTGCCGCTACCGGTCGCCTGCAGGCCCACGCCGGTCGGTACCTGGACGCTCAGGAGCGTGCCGCCGTTGGCGCCCGTGACCAGCGGGATATCGGCCACGGTGTTGTTGCCGACCTGCTCGGCACGGCCCGGTTGCACTACCGGCACCGTGATCACCTGGCTGGTGCCGCCGTCGCTGTTGACGATGCTGCCGGTGGTGATCGGCACGCCGTCGACGGTGCTCGGCATCGGTTCCGGATCGTCCACCGGCGGCGTGGCCACGTCGGCCACATTCACTGTCAGCGTCTGGGTATCGGCACCATGGCTGTCGGTTGCCGTCACGTCCACCACATAGCTGTTGTCGTGCGCGATGCCGCCCGTGTCCTGCGGCTTGTCGAAGTCGGGTGCCGCGCGGAAGCGCAGCACGCCGGTGGCCTGGTCGATCTCGAACAGGGCGGCGTCGGCGCCGCCCAAGGTATAGACGACCGGCGCCTCGGCGCTCGCGGTGACGGTCGTGACCGCGCGTACCCCTTCATCGACCGTGGCTGTCGCCGTCACGGCGCCACCGTTGCTGGTGATGAGTGGCGTCAGCACGGCCACGCCACCCGGATCGCTGATGCTGCCGTTGACCACGCCGTCGGCGTCGAGCACGCCGCCATCGGTCAGGTCGAACGTGATCTTGGTCTTGCTGCCGACCGTGGTAACGGACTTGGCGACGCTGACCCACTTGTCGGTATTGTCCAGCTTGTAGTAGCTGTTGACCTTCTGCGCCGCGTCGACGTAGACCGCCACCTCCACGGTACCGCCAGGGGTCACCTGGCCGATCGTGAACTCCAGCTGGCCCAGCGGCAGCTTGACGTTGCGCGGCACGCCGCTCGCCGGGGCGGCCGACGCCGCCACCGAGGTCAGGGTCAGGCCGTTGGCAACCGCCACGGTGGCGTACGGCGTTCCGGTACCCAGGGTCTGCAGCGAGGTGACGTTGAGCTGCGCGTTGTCGGCCAGGCCGTCGCCGTTGCCGTCGCCCGTCGGACCGGTGGCGCCGTTGACGTAGGCGCTCGACACCGAGGTTTCGCCGGCGTTCGGGCGGCCGTCGTTGTCCATGTCGTTATCGTGGATATTGCCGATGCCATCGCGGTCCAGGTCGGCCAGCACCGTCACTGCCAGCGCCTGACTGTCGGAGCCGCCGAACTGGTCGTTGACGGTCACGGCGACGTCGTAGATGCCGTTGCCGCCAGCGTCCGCAGGAGGGGTGGCCAGCGGCGCGGCGATGAAGCTCAGCGCACCGCTGACCGCGTCGATGCTGAACAGGGCGGCATCGGCGCCGCCGCTGATGCTGTAGCTCAGCGTGTCCTGGTTGGCGTCCGTGGCGGTGACGGTGGTTACCGCCGTGCGCGCCTCGGCCACCTCGACGGCACCGGTGCTGCCGCCACCGTGCGCACTGATGACCGGCGCGGCATTGCTGCCGACCGCCGCCGGAGCACCGCTGGCACCGTCGACCAGCAGGTTGCCCGCCGCGTCGGCGATGCCGCTACCGCTCTTGAGCGTCAGGCCGAGCGTGCCGAGGCCGCGGATATGGTCGATATTGACGGTCCAGGTCGTGCCGGAACCGCTGATACCGGCCAGGGTGCCGGCCGCGCTGCCGGTGGTAGCCAGCGCGAAGTCGCCCAGGTCGACGCCGCTGACGGCTTCGCTGAACACCACCGTGTAGGCGCGCGCACTGTCGCTGGCGGCCGGGGCGGTCGCCGGGGTGATGCTGGTCACGCCCGGACGCTGGGCATCTACGCTGGCGCTGCCGCCGCCGTGCGAGCCGGTGTTGCCGGCA
>NZ_JACHXS010000004.1:362036-486642 GCF_014192225.1 Pseudoduganella umbonata
CGCCCGGCGCCACGTTGTCGAGCACCGCATTGCCGCTGTCCGCGCGTACGGTGGCGTTGCCGGCCGTGTCTTCGGCGCGCACGCTGGCGTTGCGGCCGGCGGCATCGATGGCGCCGGCCGTGATCGCGTGTGTGGCGGTCCAGACCCCATTGACCTGGGTGGCGGCGGCGGTTGCGCTGCCGCCGAACTGGCTGAGGTCGAACGTTACGCCCGCCAGGTCGAGGTTGTTGTCGCCACTGGCGCCATTGTTCCAGGTGGCCGAAAGCACATCACCGATCTTGAATGCGCCGCCGGTGCCGGTGCCGCCGGTGATCGACAGGTTGGCATCAAGCACGACAGGGGCGGCGGTATCGCCGGTAAACGACAGCAGGTTGGAAGCCAGGCCGCTATTGTTGGCGGCATCGGTGAACTTGCCGGCGTCGATGGAAACGCTGCCGGCCAGGGTGTTTACCCCGGCGTTCGGCGTAAAGGTCGCGGTGTACACCTTCGGGTTGGCGGTGACCGTGAAATCGCCCAGCGTGCCACCGCTGACGCTGATGTCGCCCTCGACGAAGCCGCTCGGCACGTCGCTGAACGTGAACGTCAGGTTGGCGTGCTCGCCGGCCGTGAACACCGCGCGGTCGGTGCCGATGGTGACAGTCGGGTTGACCGTCACCGTGAACACCGCGGTCGCCGCGCTCGAGGTTGAGTTGCCGCCGTCGCCGTCGCCGACGAACACGTTGACGTGGCGATTGCCAGCGGTGGGGCCCGCGTCGAAGGTCAGCGCATGGATCAGCTTGGTGAGCGCCGCTGCGTTGGCGCCGCTGTTGAACAGCACGACGAGATCCTTCTCATTGCCGTCCGCCTGGCCGATGGTGCCGATGGAGACATTGTCCACCGTGACGACGCTGCCGGCCGTCATCCCGGCCGACAGGCCGACCGCGCCACCGGTCTCGATGGCGAAGACATCGCCCGCCTGGCGCCCGCCCAGCACGACGGACAGGGCGCCGCCCACGAAGTCGGCGCTGTCGACGTCGGTCACGACAGCGGCCGTGCCCAGGTCCACATGCACCGCGCCCGCCGAGGCGGCGACCTGCTGGTTGTCGGCGCTGCCCAGGTTGGCGATCACCGGCGCATCGTTGACGGAGGCGACCTGGGCGCCCCAGGTGACGCCGTTGGACACCGGCGAGGTGCCGTCGAGGGCGGTGAGGTCCAGGCGCTGGCCGGTTTCAGTGTTGCCGTCCCACAGGGAATATGGCAGCGTGACACCGGTCTCGTCGATGGCATGCACGGTCAGTCCGCCCGGGGTTCCCTTGAAGTCGGCGGCAGGCACGAAACGGATGTAGGTGGTGGTCGAGCCGACCGGCAGCAGCAGCGCGGACGACGCCGAGACCGCACCGATGTCCTTCCAGAACTGCGTTTCCTGGTCGTTCGAATATTGCCAGCGTCCTTCGGTGAGCGGGTCGGCCGCGTTGCCGCTGATGGCCACGCCGATGAAGACGTCGCCGTCGGCATCGCTGAAGCCGGAGTCGTCGATCAGTTCGGCCATGTCCATGCCCCAGTTGGGTGGCGGATTATTCAAGTCGGAGACATCTTCGACGTCCAGGCTGACGACGTCCTCCAGGATCGGATCGAGGGCCGCGTCGCCGGCCAGCACCGGGCTGTGGTTGGCGCTGGCCGGGTCGACGATGCGCGTGATGACGCCGAGGTTATCGACGCCGTCCGCATTGGCGTCGGCCCAGGTGGCGACGAAGCCGCTGCCGCCGTGCGGGGCGATGAGGACCTGGTTCTGGTAGTTGCCACGGCCGCTCTCGTTGACGAGCATGTCGTAGTCCTGGCGCGGCGTGCCGTCGGCGTCGTAGGTACGGCCGAACACGTCCCAATTGCTTTCCGGGTCGGTGTCCGAAGTCCATGCGATGGCGAAGCCGCCGTCGTTCAGGCCGGTGACCGCGGCCTGCAGCTGGTTGCCGATCACGTCGCCATTGACCAGGAAGGCCGGACTGGCCACATTGCCGGCATTATCGTAGATGCGCGCATAGACGTTGTGCACGTAGACACCGTCCGTCACGCCCCCCTCGGTCGTGCCCTCGGCCTCGTAGACCACCACGAAGCCGCCGCCCGTCAGCCCGGCCACCTTGGCATAGGTCGATGGCGCGATATTCTCGGCCACCGTGACGATGCCGCCCACCGGGCCGCTCGCTCCCATCACGCGCAGCATCACCGAGCCGGAGTTGTCCATGCCCTGGTCCTTGGCTTCCCAGGTCACCACGTAGTTTCCGTTGCTGAGCGTGCCGATGCTGGCGCTCCATTGCCGGCCCTCGGAGGTAGTGTGGACGATGGATTCGCTGCCCGGCACTGCCACGCCATCGGCGTCGAATTCGCGCGACATGATGTCCCAGCTGTTATCGCTGTTGGACCAGGCGAGTGCGAAGCCGCCGTTGTCCAGCTTCGTCATGACGGGATACCATTGATAGTTCGCTGCGTTGGAAGGACCACTGATCGCGGCGCCGACCGTCCCGTCGGCGGCAACGATGCGGAAGTTCACGTTGTCGCTGTTCTGCACATAGGCGACCGCATAGCGGCCGTTGTCCAGGGCCACGACGGCCGAAGGACTGGCGCCGGACGAGATGGTGAACTCCGCGCCGACCTTGGCGCCGGCCGCGTCGAATTTCTGCGCCATGACGGTCGAGGCCGAGGACCAGGTGATCATGTGGCTGCCGTCGGGCTGAGTGGCCACCTGCGGCGTGTACTGCGTGCCGCCGGTGGTCGCGTTGACGTGCACTTCCGTGCCGAAGCCGGACGGGTTGGCGCGGCCCGTGAAGGTCAGCATCTGCTCCACGCCCTGGCCTGGGATCGGCGTGCCGTCCGGATTGCGGCCGAAGGCGTCGTAATAGCGCAGCGTGACGGTGGCGGTCTGGCCGGCGGCCAGCTGGCCGCTGCCCTTCACCAGCATGTTGCCGTTCAGCGCGAAGAGGTCCGCTTCCGACTGGCCGACCAGTTCGTACAGGCCGCCCGCAGTGGTGCCGGTGTCGATCGCCTTCAGGGTCGCGACATTGTCGCCGGGGGCGGTGCTGCTCCACAGGTTCAGGGTATTTGCGCCGATACCGGTCGGCGCAAGATCGCCGGCAACCTTGAAGCTGGAGCTGGTGAAGCCGTCGTTGCTGACGGGGTTCCAGAAGCGGATGTGCATTTCCTGCACGGTAGCGTCGTTCGGACGCTCGTCGACGTAGCGGATCGTTGCGCCATAGGGCGCGGGCGTGCCGCCGTTGTCCTGGGTGACCATCGGCTGTACCGTGGTGTCCTGGTACTCCACCAGCAGCGTGTGCCAGTGGCCATCGCCGGTATCGTATTCGAAGCGGCCGCGCAGGCCGTCGGCGTAAGTAGCCGGGTAGGCAGATTTATTGATCATGAACGACAGTTCGCGCCCCGCGCCGCTGCCGGCCCACGGGTAGTTGGCGACGCCGCCATCGTTGACCCACAGCGTGCCGGACTGGCCGGGACGGGCCGCGGCGATCATGAAATTACCGGTGGTTACCACCGAATCGCCGTAGGTGCCGGAAAACACGCCGGCGTAGGCATCGGCGAAGGCGCCCGCGAACGGGTTGACGCTGCCGATGGTGCCCACCTGGGACTCCAGCAGCCAGTCGCCGCCCAGTGCGGCGGCGCCGGTGGCGTCGTTCGACGCGGCCACGTCGGCGCGGGTCAGCGTCGACAGCGACTGCAGCAGCGCCTGGCCCGTTTCCCCCGCGCCGGTATCGCAGCCGTAGAACAGGATATCGCCGTCGTCCGACAGCGCCGCGCCGAGCGCGTCCAGCGCGCCGGCGTGGGTGGCGACGCTGGCATTGCTCAGGCTTGCCGTACCCAGTTGGGCGATGCCTTCGCTGCCGTGCGAAACGATGTGCACGGCGTCGATGCCGCTGCGCCCTTGCAGGTGGGCGGCGATCTGTTCCAGGCCGTTCGCCTTGCTGTCGAGCACGACGAATTCAATGCCGGGGCGCAGCCCAGCCAGGACCGATGGCAGGTCCGGGACGTTATCTTCAATAAATACAATTTCGGTGCGCCCCGCTGCGGCGGCAATGGAGAGGTTTACGGGCTGGGCGTCGTCGAACGTTTGATCGATCATGATAATCACAAAAAGAGATGAGTAACGAGGTTGCCTGGATGGCAAAACGGCGACGGGACACTGCAGGGGCGAGGGAATGTACCGATGAGACGAAATTATTGACGTACGGCAAAAAAGAATCAATGCTGATTTAACACTTTGCGCTGGCTCAAGCTAACATTCAGGCACTTTGTTGTGCGTCGGCCAATGTTGCCGTTGTATGCGCGCGACGCGCAGCTGGGGCCGGTGTGTCCCGAGTCATGTTCGACGGAATCCACATGACAGTTCATGCCGCTACATCCTTAACGCGCTATCAGAATGCATAATGGCCGTCATGACTCCCCTCTTCTTCCCCGATGCCCAGGCCTTCCGCGCCTGGCTAGCAACGCACGCCGCCAGCGCCACCGAGCTGCTGGTCGGCTTCCACAAGGTCGCTTCGGGCCAGCCCTGCATGAGCTGGTCGGAGTCGGTCGACGAAGCGCTGTGCTTCGGCTGGATCGACGGTCGCCGTACAGGCATCGACGACGTTAGCTATTCGATCCGCTTCACACCGCGCAAGGCATCCTCGATCTGGAGCGTGGTGAACATCGCCAAGATGGACAAGCTGCGCGCCGAGGGAAAGATGACACCGGCGGGAGAAACGGCCTTCGCGCTGCGCGTCGAGGCCAAGTCCGGTATCTACGCCCACGAGCGCAGCGATGTGCCGGAGCTGGCCGATGCCGAACGAGAACGCTTCCAGCAGGATGCGGCAGCGTGGGAGTACTTCCAGGCGGCGCCGCCCGGCTACCGCAAGACCATCCTGCACTGGATCACGAACGCGAAGCGGGAGGAAACGCGCAGCAAGCGGCTGGAGCAGCTGATGCAGGCGTGCGCGGCGGGCAAGCGGCTGACCTGACAAGAGGCCTGCCGCGAAAACGGTCTAACGAAAAGCGGATCGGTCTAAAACGGTCTCGAATTTACAAGCCGGAGAGTCTAATCCGGTCTCTCCCTGGCCGGGAAAAGTCGATTTCGATCTAAAACTCCGCACGCAGTGTAGGTTCGCGACCCTTTTAGACCATTCTGGCCGTATTTAGATCGGTTTAGGCCGGTTTAGACCGCGAGCCCGGACAGGTCATGCCTCCGGCACAGCGCCCGGCAGAACGTTATCCGCGTCGGTAACGGATACCCGCCTCCAAGCACTAAAAGCACTGGAAAGCCGCGCTGCGGGCACGGTCAGGCCGGCGCCGGATCGACCCGCACCGCCAGCGGCCCCTTGAACGCCTCCATGACCAGCGCCGCGGGTTGCCCGGCCCCGATCAGCTTCGCCATCGCGTTCATGTACTGCGTAATGTGCCGGAAGTATTTTTTATACGCGGGGCACAGGTAATTCAAGCCGGGTGCCCCGTCCGGCGCGGTGGCGAAGCGGTTCTTCGGGCATTCGCCGTGGCAGGCGAACAGGTACGGGCATTGCCGGCAGAACGCCGGCAGCGACGCCGATTTCGCCTGGCCGAACGCCACCTGCTGCGGCGAGGCCGCCAGCTCCGCCACGCCGGCCTGCCGGATATTGCCCAGCCGGTGTTCCGGATACATGAAGTGGTCGCACGAGTACACGTCGCCATCGTGTTCGACGATCAGCGCGCGGCCGCAGTTTTCCGCGAACAGGCAAACCGTCGACGGCAATCCCAGCCACGAGGCCAGCGCCCATTCGAAGTTCATCACGTAGACCTGGCCGACATCGTGCCGTATCCATTCGTCGAACACGCCGACGAGGAAATCGCCATAGTCGCCGGGGTTCACCGTTTGCGGCGCCAGCGCCAGCTTCGGCGTGGAGACGCTGGCCAGTCCCGGCTTCGCGAACGTCAGCTTCACCGCATGCTCGTCCGCCGCCGGCATGCGTTCGACGACGGGGTTGAACTGGATGTGCCGTACGCCCTGCTCCTTCAGGAAGCGATAGACCGCCAGCGGATGCTTCGCCACTTCGGCCGTCACGGTGACCAGCACGTTGAAGTCGATGCGGTACCGTTTCAGCAGCGCGATGCCGCGCATGACGGCGTCGAACGTGCCGCGCCCCGCCTTGTCGACGCGATCGCGGTCGTGCAGCGCGCGCGGCCCGTCCAGGCTGATGCCGACCGTGAAGCCGGCTTCGGCCAGGAATGCGCACCATTCGTCGTCGAGCAGCGTGCCGTTGGTCTGCAGTGCGTTGCGGATGGTCTTGCCGCCGGCCATTTCGCGCTGCAGCGCCACCGCCTGCCGGAAGAAGCGCAGGCCGCGCAGCATCGGCTCGCCGCCCTGCCACGTGAACAGCACCTCGGGGCCCGATTCGCCGGCGATGCTTTGCGCCACGTAGGCGCGCAGCACCTCGTCGTTCATCAGGAAGCGCTGGCGCTCCGGGTACAGCTGCTCCTTCTCCAGGTAGAAGCAGTAGCTGCAATCGAGGTTGCACAACGGCCCGGTGGGCTTGGCCATCAGGTGCAGGCCGGGTGTCTGCATCGTCATCGCGCGGCGCTCTCCACTGCCGGCTTGCGGTAGTCGATCGTCACCTTGCCCAGCGTGCCGGTGAACGCGAACGGCGCCTTGTAGCGTTCGCTGACGGGTGTCTGCAGGTCGCGGCCCAGGTCGAACCCTTCGTCATACGAGAAGTAGGCAACGCCCGCCCGCAGCGGCACGCGTCCCCTGCCGAGCGGCGTGCCATCCTGGAACAGCGTGACCTGCGCGCCGTTCGGCGGGTTGGTACCAGCCTCCGGGCGGAATTCCACCGTCAGCTGCGACTTGCCGGGCTTGACGGCGGCATCGGACGATACGACAGCCGGCTGCACGCCATTGGTCTGTGCGTAATGCAGCCTGCCGTCCTGGAGGAAAATACTGGAACCGCCGAAGCGTCCGCCATTGGCCACCAGCACGCCGTCGGCGCCTGCCGCCGGGATGTCCACGGCCACGGTCAGCCGGTAGTAGGGGCCGTTCACGGTCGGTGCGGTCAGCGAGAACATGTGGCCGACGTCCGGTTCCAGCTCGACCACGTCCCGGCCCTGGTAGGCGCCGCGGTTGCGGGCGAAATCCTTGTACAGCGTGTCCTTCAGCGGGAATACCTTGTACCTGTTCCCTTCGCTCTCGAACAGCGCCTGCAGCGCCTTCAGCCTGTCCGGATACTGCGCGGCCACGTCGCGCGTTTCGGTCGGGTCCTGCGCCACGTGATACAGCTCCCACACATCGTTCTCGAACGGCGTGCCGGGCCGGTGCAGCGTGGCGGCCTTCCAGCCGTCGTGGTAGATCGCCCGGGAGCCATTGATTTCATAGTACTGGGTGACGTGCCGCGACGGCGCCTTCGCGTCGGCGACCGAATACGCCAGGCTGGTCCCCTCGAAGGCATCCTGCTTCACGCCGCCGATCCGCGCCGGTGCGCGCTGGCGCGCCAGTTCCAGCGTCGTCGGCAGCACGTCGATCACGTGCGCATACTGGTTGCGGATGCCGCCCTTGTCCCGGATCCCCTTCGGATACGACAGGATCATCGGGTTGCGCGTGCCCCCTTCCGAGTTGGCGTCCTGCTTCCAGCGCTTGAACGGCGCATTGCTGGCCTGCGCCCAGCCCAGCGGATAGTTCGCGTTCGCATAGGCGGTGCCGATCCTGTCGATGTTGGCCAGCTCGCGGCCGATGTCGGCTTCCGGATAAAGCACCACGCCAAGGCCGTTGGTCGTGCCATGCTCGCTGCCTTCCTTGCTGGCGCCGTTGTCGCCGATGACGACGGCGATGATCGTGTCGTCGAACTGGCCGGTCTTCTTCAGGTGCTCGACCAGGCGGCCGATTTCCGCGTCGGTGTAGCTGAGGAAGCCGGCGAAGGTTTCGAAGTAGCGCACGTACAGCCGCTTCTCGTCGGCACTCAGCCCGTCCCATGCCTTGACGGACGCATCGCGCGGCGGCAGCACCGTGTCCGGCGGGATCACGCCCAGCTTCTTCTGGTTGGCGAACACCTGTTCGCGGTAACTGTCCCAGCCCGCGTCGAAGCGGCCCTTGTACTTGTCGATCCATTCGCGCGCCACCTGGTGCGGCGCATGGGTGGCGCCCGGCGCGAAGTACAGGAAGAACGGCCGCGTGGGGTTGTCGAGCTTCTGGCGCGTCACGTACTGGATCGCCTTGTCGGTCAGCAGCTCGTTCAGGTGGCGGCCTTGCGGATCGTCGTCGAGCGGCTTCGTGCCCTCGACCAGCTGCGGGTACCACTGGTCCGTTTCGCCGGACAGGAAACCGTAGTACCGGTCGAAGCCCTTGCCGGTAGGCCAGCGGGCGAACGGACCCGCGGGGCCGGACTCGCTGATCGGCGCCAGGTGCCATTTGCCGACGGCGAAGGTGCTGTAGCCGTTGGCGCGCAGGATCTCGGCCGCGGTGCCCTTGCTGGCCGGGATGCGGGCGGTATAGCCGGGCCGCTCGACGGCGGTTTCGGGGAACAGCCCCATCTCCACGCTGTGGTGGTTGCGCCCCGTCAGCAGCGCGGCGCGGGTGGGCGAGCTGATCGCCGTGGTGTGGAAGTTCGTGTAGCGCAGGCCTTGCGCGGCCAGCGCGTCGATGTTCGGCGTCTCGACCAGGCCGCCGAACGCGGAAGCGGCGCCATAGCCCACGTCGTCGAGCAGGATCCAGATGACGTTGGGCGCCTTGCCTGGCCCGTTCGCCGCCTTGCCGCCGGCTGGCTGCGCCGGCGCGGGGCGCGGGGTGGCGGCATCGGCCAGCGGTGTCAATGCGGTGGCCAGCGCGCCGGCGGCCAGCAGCCCATGCCGGGCGCTCGTGTGCGAATCGGTACTCATGATTTTCCTTGTTGTGCGGCGTTGAAATTGGCGGCGGGCGGTGGCGCCGCGCGCCGGCGATAGTCGATCGTCACCTTGCCCAGCGTGCCCGTGAAGCGGAACGGCACCTTGTAGCGTTCGCTGACGGGGGTGTGCGGGTCCTGGCCCAGGTCGAAACTCTCGCCGAACGGCAGGTAGGCGAAGCCGTTACGCACCGGCACCGCGCCCTCCCCCAGCAGTTCGCCATCCTGGTAGAGCCTTACCTGCGCGCCGCCGCTGGCGGCGGGATCGAACTCGACGGTCACCTGCGACTTGCCGCGCCTCAGCACCCGGTTCGACGACACCAGCGCCGGCTGGGCGCCGTTGGTCTGCGCGTAGTGCAGCCTGCCGTCCTGCACGAAGATGCTGGAACCGCCGAAACGGCCGCCGCTCGATACCAGCACGCCCTCTGCGCCCTGCTCCGGAAGCTCCACGGGGACGGTGAGCCGGTAGTAAGGCCCGTTGATCGGCGGCGCCGTCTGAGCATTGATGCGGCCAACGTCCGGCGCCAGTTCGACGACCTGCTGCCCGCGCCAGTAGCTGCGGTTGCGGGCGTATTCCTGGTACAGCGTATCCTTCAGCGGGAACACGTTGTACTTCTTCGCTTCGCGCTCGAACAGGGCCTGCAGCTCCTTCAGCTTGTCCGGATGGCGGGCGGCCAGGTCGCGCGCTTCGGTCGGGTCTTCGGCCAGGTTGTACAGTTCCCACACGTCGCTCTCGAACGGCGTGCCGGCCTTGTGCAGCGTGGCCGCCTTCCAGCCGTCGTGGTAGATCGCGCGGCTGCCGTTGATCTCGTAATACTGCGTAACGTGCCGTGACGGCGCCTTCGCATCGGCGACCGAATAGGCCAGGCTGGTGCCTTCGAAACCTTCCTGCCGCACGCCGCCAATGCGTTCCGGAGCCGGCTGGCGCGCCAGTTCCAGCGTGGTCGGCAGCATGTCGATCACGTGCGCATACTGGCCGCGGATGCCTCCCTTGTCGCGGATCCCGGCCGGATACGACAGGATCATCGGGTTGCGCGTGCCCCCTTCCGAGTTGGCATCCTGCTTCCAGCGCTTGAACGGCACGTTGGTCGCCTGGGCCCAGCCCAGCGGGTAGTTCGGCTTCGAGTATTCGCCGCCGATCCGGTCGATGGCGGACAGCGCGCGGGATATGCCCGCCTCCGGGTTCAGCACCACGCCCAGCCCGTTCAGGGAGCCGTGCCCGGAACCTTCCTTGCTGGCGCCGTTATCGCCGATCATCACGGCGATGATGGTGTCGTCGAACTGGCCCGTCTCCTTCAGGTGCGCGACCAGACGGCCGATCTCCGCGTCCGTGTAGCTGAGGAAGCCGGCGAATGTTTCGAAGTAGCGTGCGTACAGCCGCTTCTCGTCGGCGCTCAACCCGTCCCATGCCTTGACGGACGCATCGCGCGGCGGCAGCACGGCATCGCGCGGCACCACGCCGAGCCGTTGCTGGTTGGCGAACACCTGCTCGCGGTAACGGTCCCAGCCCGCGTCGAAGCGGCCCTTGTACTTGTCGATCCATTGCTGCGCCACCTGGTGCGGCGAATGCATGGCGCCCGGCGCGAAATACAGGAAAAACGGACGCGCGGGATCGTCGATCCTGTGCCGGTCGATGTAATGGATCGCCTTGTCCGTCAGCAGTTCGTTCAGGTGCCGGCCCCGTGGCTCGTCGTCGACCGGCCGGGTGCCCTCGACCAGGTTCGGATGCCACTGGTCCGTGCTGCCGTACAGGAAGCCGTAGTACTGGCCGAAGCCCTTGCCGGTGGGCCAGCGCTCGAACGGACCGGACGGCCCCGCCTCTTCCACCGGCGTGAGGTGCCACTTGCCGACCGCAAAGGTGCCATAGCCGTTCGCGCGCAGGATCTCGGCCGCGGTGCCCTTGCTGGCCGGGATGCGGGCGGTATAGCCGGGCCGCTCGGTGGCGGTTTCGGGGAACAGGCCCATCTCCACGCTGTGGTGGTTGCGCCCTGTCAGCAGCGCGGCACGGGTGGGCGAGCTGATCGCGGTGGTGTGGAAATTCGTGTAGCGCAGGCCCTGCGCGGCCAGCGCGTCCAGGTTGGGCGTCTCGACCAGGCCGCCGAACGCGGAAGCGGCGCCATAGCCCACGTCGTCGAGCAGGATCCAGATGACGTTCGGCGCGGCCTTGCCGGCCGCATTCGCCCCCGTGCCGGCGAGTGGCTGGGCCGGCTCAGGGCGCGGCGTGGCGGCATCGGCCAGCGGCGCCAGGACCGTGGCCAGCGCGCCGGCCGCCAGCAGGCCATGGCGGGCGCTTAAGCTCATACCCGTGCTCATGCCTGTGCCCATGCCTGTGTTCTCGTCTTTACTCATGTTTTTCCAGTGTCTTAGTCAGTCAGAATTCCAGGCGGCCGGTGGCGCCCACGGTGCGCGGCGCGCCTGCCGCGGCGGAGTAACCGCCGCCACCCGTCAGCTGGCTGGCCTGCGCGGCGAGGAAGTAGCGCCTGTCCAGCGCATTGCGGGCCCACAGCGACACGTCCCACTGCCGGTCGCCCGCGCCGAAGCGCCAGCCGGTCGCCACGTTCAGCAGCCCGTAGGCGCCGATGCGGGCGAACCTCGAGTTGTCGATATAGCCTTCCGCCCGCGAGCGCCACGCGAAATTGGCAATCAGGTACTGGCGCACGTCGTCGCCGAGCCGCCATTCGTAGCGCCCGCCGGGATTGAGGATCCACTTCGGCGCGCCGACCACCGGCCGGCCGGCCAGGTCCGCCCTGGTCGCGCCGGTGGCCGCCAGCTCGGCCGCCGCCGGCGCGTCGGCGAAGCGGGTGTAGTGCGCATCGTTGTACGAACCGGTGAACGTGAGGCTCAGGCCGCGCGCGGGTCGCGCCTTCACGTCGAATTCCACGCCATCGCTCTGCACGTCGCCGGCATTGGTGAGAATCAGCACCTTCGTCACCGGGCCCTGCACGAAGGCATTGGTCTGGTAGTCCTGGATGCGCGTGCGGAAGTAGTTGACGTTCACCAGCAGGCGGTTGTTCCACCAGCCGCTCTTGACGCCCAGTTCGAGGTTGTCCGCTTTCTCGGGTTCGATCTTCAGCGACTGCGCCCCCAGCGTGGGCGCCGAACCGACCCCGCTGATGCTGATGCCGCCCGACTTCTCGCCGTGCGACAGCGTGGCATAGGCCAGCAGCGCCGGCGTGACCTTGTAGCTGGCGGTGGCCAGTCCCGATGGCGCGTTGCCCGACACGTGCAGGTCGCCGGAGTCGTACGCGCCGCCGATGGCACCGCGCGTGGCGGCAACGACGGCCCGCGCGGCGGCGGGATACGTGGACAGCGCCCGGCCGCCGGCCAGTGCTTCCCGGTAGACCCGCCCATCCTTGCTTTCATGCGTGCCGCGCAGTCCAACCGTCACATCGAGGCGGTCGTTCACGTGCCAGTTGCCCTGCCCGAACAGCGCGTAGCTGTCGGTGGTGCCCTGGCCGTGCGACCTGCCGAAGGTGTTGTCGACGATGCCCAGGCCGGCGGTATTGTTCAGCACCAGGATGTCCGCCTTCGGCCCCATCGCGGTGGTGAAATCGTCGCCGATGTTCTGGTGGTAGTAATAGGCACCCAGCACATAGTCGAACCTGCCGCCGGAGGGCGACGCCAGCCTGAGCTCCTGCGAGAACTGCCGGTGCTTCACGCTGAAGCCGCCGTCGGTCAGGCCGGGCGCGGGGGTCAGGTCGTTGTCGTTACGGGGCCGGAACGTCCAGAAGCGCGATGCGGTGACCGACGTGACCTGGAAGCCGCTGGCCAGGCGCCAGTTCGCTTCGGCCGACACGCCGCCCAGGTAGGCGGTCATGCGCTGCGCGCTGTCGAAGTCCACCTGGTGGCTGCGCGGATCGGTGTCGATCGGCCGGCTGCCCGCGGGCAGGCCCAGGGCGGCGGCCGCGGCGGCCTGCCAGTCCAGCTTGCCCGGTGCGGCGGGGCCGAAGCCGTAGGGAACCAGCGTGCCCTGCGTATCGTCTTCGCGATGGTAGTCGGCGATGAGCCGCAGGTCGAACGACGCGTCCGGCCGGTACAGCAGCTGGCCGCGGATGCCCTCGCGGTCCACGCTGTTGTAGCGCCGGCCGTCATGGCGGTTGCGCAGCCAGCCGTCGTCGTGCGTCTTCGACACCGACAGCCGTCCGGCCAGCGTCGTGCTCAATGGCCCGGACAGCGACGCCAGCGCCTGGTAATAGCCGCGCTGGCCGCCGGACAGCTCGATACTGTGCTCCGGCGCGAACGTCGGCTTCCTCGTGGTGAGATTGAGCACGCCGGCCGTGGTGTTCTTGCCGAACAGCGTGCCCTGCGGGCCGCGCAGCAGCTCCACCTGTTCCAGGTCGACGAGGTCGATCGCCAGCATGCCGGGGCGGCCCTGGTAGACGTTGTCGACGACCAGGCCCACGCTGCCTTCCAGGCCTTCGTTGGCGGGATTGCTGCCGATGCCGCGCACCGCCACGCTGGACACGCGCGGCTGCGAGAACGCCGCATTGGTACTGGGCAGCGCCTGCTGCAGGTCCTGCACCTGCGAGATCAGGCTGGCCTTCAGGTCGTCGCCGCGCACGACGGACATCGGCGCCGGCACTTCCTGCGCGCGTTCGGTGCGGCGCCGCGCGGTGACGGTCACTTCCACCATCGGCGGCTCGCCTTCCGCCCGCGGCGGGGCATCCGCAGGAGCATCGGCAAGGGTATTGGCAGGTGCGTCGGCAGGTGCGTCGGCAGGAGCGTCGGCCGGCGCGGGCACCGGCTCTTCCGCCCCGAACGCGGGGCCGAACGCGGACATCAGCGCCAGGACCAGGGCACTCCTGGCCAGACGGGTGTTGCGGGTCATGTTAGCCTTCAAATTAATGTAACGGTGCCGTTACATTAATTTGGCGGTCGGGTGGGCGTAAAGGAATTAAAACGCCATTGCTTATGACGTTTTTGCAAGACTACGTCCTTCCGGGCGGTGCGCCGCACAAAGGGCGCCGATGATGCGACAATCGCACACCATCGATTCCAGTTGCCTGCCACATGCCTTCCCCACCCGTTGCCGCCGCCGGGCGTCCCACCCGCGATGCCGCCGAACAGCTTCTCGCCAGGATCCACGAGGCGGCCCGCGTCGAGTTCCTCGCCAGGGGCATCGAAGGCGCCAGCATGGAAGGCATCGCGACCGCCGCGGGCTGCTCGAAACTGACGCTGTACCGGCGCTTCGGCACCAAGCAGGAACTGTTCAAGGCACTGATAAAAGCGCGCTCGCCCGACTACGGGCAACGCTTCCACGTCGATGTCACGCAGCATCCCGAACAGGTGCTGTACCGGCTGGGACTGGGCATCGCCGCGTTCTTCTTCAAGCCGGACAACCTGAAACTCATCCGGCTGGTGGTGGCGGAAATGAGCCGCGTGGAGGGGCTTGCGGAGATGATGAAGGAGGAAGGCGACCGTTTCCGCGAGCCGGTCAGGGCCTGCCTGGAGGAGCTCAAGCGGCGCGGCCACGGCAAGTTCGACGACCCCACGCTGGCCGCGATCCAGTTCATCAACCTGTGCGTGCTGGGCCACTTCTACCTGATCGCCGGCTACACGGCGGACCAGGTCTCGCCCGAGCAGCAGGAAAAGCTGGTGCGCGCCGCGGTGACGCTGTTCGTGGCGACGCATTTCCCGGAGGCCGGCAGCACTTCATGAGCAATGCCGGCATCGGGACAGTTGCCCGTGCGCTACCGGGTGGCGCGGCCGGCGGTGCGCTGGCCTGCCGCCGGCACGCCGGCCAGGTACTCGTGGATCTGCGACACCACCTGGGCCCCCTCGCCCACGCCGGCAGCCACCCGCTTCGTCGACCCGGCCCGCACATCGCCGATCGCGAACACGCCGGGCACGCTGGTCTCCAGC
The DNA here is from genome assembly GCF_014192225.1 of Pseudoduganella umbonata. Lineage (GTDB taxonomy): Bacteria > Pseudomonadota > Gammaproteobacteria > Burkholderiales > Burkholderiaceae_D > Rugamonas > Rugamonas umbonata. The sequence continues at coordinate 376,751 of NZ_JACHXS010000004.1, forward strand.
GCCGAGCGTGGCGCTTCGGCAGGCGCGGTGACCGCGTCGCCGGTGCGGATGAAGCCCTGCGCATCGACCTCCACGCCGCAGTCGCCCAGCCAGTCCGTGTTCGGCTCGGCGCCGATGAACAGGAATACCCTGCAGACGGCGCACTCCTTCTCGCCGAGCGTGCGGCTGTTACGCCAGCGAACCGCCTGCAAGCCTTCGTCGTCGCCCTCCAGCGCCACGATCTCGGTGTGCGGGTGCAGTTCGATGTTCGGCGTGGCGCGGATGCGCTCGATCAGGTAGGTGGACATGGTGGCTTTCAGGCCGTCGCCGCGCACCAGCATGTGGACCTTGGCGGCATGGGCGGACAGGAACACCGCCGCCTGCCCCGCCGAATTGCCGCCGCCGACCAGGATCACTTCGGCGCCGGCACACAGATTGGCCTCGATGCGCGAGGCCCAGTAATAGATGCCGCGGCCTTCGAACTGCTTGATATTGGCCAGTGAAGGCCGCCTGTAACGGGCACCGCAGGACAGCACGACGGTACGGCCCAGTACCCGCCGGCCGTCATCGAGCTCGATCGCCAGGGGAGAGGCATCGCAAGCCAGCCGCGCGGCGCTCATCGGAATGGCCACCTCGACGCCGAATTTCATCGCCTGCACGTAGGCGCGGCCGGCCAGCGCGCCGCCCGATATCCCGGTGGGGAAGCCCAGGTAGTTCTCGATGCGCGCGCTGGCCGCGGCCTGGCCGCCGAATGCGCGCTGCTCCAGCGCCAGCACGGACAGGCCCTCGGAGGCCGCATACACGGCGGTCGCCAGCCCGGCGGGCCCGGCACCGACCACGATCACGTCCCACACCTTGTCCGCCGGGAGCTCCGGCAGCATGCCCAGGCAGCGGCCCATGTCGGCAAACGTCGGATTCTTCTTCACGCTGCCGTCCGGGCAGACCACCAGCGGCCATTCGTCGGCAGTGGGCTGGTAATGCTCGCACAGCGCCCTGGCGTTATCGTCCTCGCCCGGTTCCAGGACCGTGTGCGGGTGGCCGTTCGCCGTCAGGAAGCTTTGCAGGTGGAACACGTTCGGGTGGCCGGGCGGTCCGACCAGCACCGGGCCGCCGGAACCGGATTCGATCAGGTTTACGCGGCGCAGGATCAGCGCGCGCACGATGCGCTCGCCCAGCTCCGCCTCCGCGATCACCATGGCGCGCAACTGCTCGGCGGGAATGACGAGCGCTTCCACCGTGCCGGCAGCCGTCACGTTGACCAGCGACGGCCGGCCCGCCAGCTGCGACACCTCCGCCGTGAACTCGCCCGGGCCGTGTTCGACGACGAGGGCCGAGTTGCCCAGCCCGTCGTAGCGGTACACCGCCATGCGGCCGGACAGCACCAGCACCATGCCGAACGGCGTGAAGCCCGCCTCCAGGATGCGCACGCCGTCGGCATAGGTGCGTACGGTACCGAAGCGCATCAGGCGCTTCACTTCATGCTCGGCCAGCACCGGGAAGATCTGGTGCCGGCGCTGTTCGATCGAGGCCGCGATGGCCGGCACCTGCTCGTCGCGGCTTGCTTCGGGGTCGAATTGCGGGGAATGGGTCTGCGGGTTCGCCATGTTGGATCGCTATGTGGACTGAGGGTGGGCCGAGTGCGGGCTGGAACAATGGCAGTGTAGCGGAAGGCCGGCTGCTCTTCAGCACAGCCGGACGCTCCCGGACACTCCCTGGCACTTCCAGACCCTCCCCCCTCGCGGCCCTCCGTCAATACGGGCTGGCCGTCGGCCGCACGATGATCTCGCTGACATCCACGTCGGCCGGCTGCTCGATCGCGAAGTGGATGGTGCGGGCGATCGCGTCCGGCTTGATGGCGATCTTGCGGAAGCCGCGCATTTCCTCGCGGCCGCCCGGGTCGGAGATCGACTCGGCCAGTTCCGATTCGACCACGCCGGGCGAGACGACGGTGACGCGGATGTCGCCGCCCACTTCCTGGCGCAGCCCTTCCGAAATCGCCGCGACGGCGAACTTGGTGGCGCAATACACGGCGGCGGTCGGGCTGACGGTATAGGCGCCGATCGAGGCCAGGTTGATGATCTGCCCGCTCTTCTGCCGCTGCATCACGGGCAGCGTGGCGGCAATGCCGTGCAATACGCCGCGCACGTTCACGTCGATCATGCGATTCCACTCGTCGATCTTCAGGGCTTCCAGTTTCGACAGCGGCATCACGCCGGCATTGTTGACGATGACGTCCACGCGGCCATGCAGGCCGAGGGCGAAATCGACGAATTCCCGCATGCTCTCCAGGCTGGTCACGTCGAGCCTGCGCACCGCCGCCGACCCGCCTTCGGCCGTGATGCGGGCGGCCAGTTCCTCGAGGCGTTCGGTGCGGCGCGCGCCCAGGATCACGTGCATGCCGCGCGCGGCGAGATGGGTGGCGGTGGCTTCGCCGATGCCGCTGCTGGCACCGGTGATCAGGACGACTTTCCGTTCTGCTGCGTTCATGGTGTTCTCCGTGACTGGTTGCGATGGAGGCAGTATCGTCGTTCGCACACGGCCGGAAAATATCCATTAATATTTGCCGGTTGCCTGATTCTCCAATCCCGTTCCGTCCCTGGATGCACCGTGACTCCACCCATGAACGACTCGCGTCAACGCCGCATCGTCGGCCTGCTGGAGCGGCTGGCGCCGCACGAAGGCTATACCCTGTCGGCCCTGCCCGGCCTGAAATTCATGCGCGCCAACGGCGGCATCCCGCGCACGCCGGTCATGTACGAGCCCTGCATCGTCATCGTGTGCCAGGGCCGCAAGCGCGGCTTCCTGTTCGACACCGCCTATGTCTACGATGCCCACCACTACCTGGTGCTGTCGGTGCCGCTGCCGTTCGAATCCGAGACCGAGGCCAGTCCCGCGGAACCGATGCTGGCGGTCTCCGTGCCCATCGACCTGAAGGTGGCGGCCGAACTGGTGCTGGCGCTGGAGCAGAAACATCGGCAGCGCGCCGCGCAGCCGGTCGGCATCGTGTCGACGCCGCTCGACGATGCGATGAGCGACACGCTGCTGCGGCTGCTGGAGGCGCTGCAGTCCGAGACCGACACCGCCATCCTCGGCCCGGCCATCGTGCGCGAGCTGGTGTACCGGGCGCTGATCGGCCCGCAGGGCGGCGCCATCCACGCCGCGCTGACGCAGCAAAGCCACTTCGGCAAGATCGGCAAGGCGCTGCGGCGCATCCATGCGAACTACGACCGCCCGATCGACGTGGGCACGCTGGCCAGCGAAGCCGGCATGAGCGTGGCGGCATTCCATGCGCACTTCAAGGCGGTCACGCAGACCACGCCGATCCAGTACCTGAAGACGACGCGCCTGCACAAGGCGCGGCTGCTGATGGTGCAGGACGGCCTGAACGCGGCGACCGCCTGCCATCGCGTGGGTTACGAAAGCAGCTCGCAGTTCAGCCGCGAATTCAAGCGCTTCTTCGGCCGCACCCCTGCCCACGAAGCGGCGGAAATGAAGAACGCGCTGATGCAGATGCCGGCGCAGTCTGCCGGCGCGATGACGATGCAGTGAATGACGATGCAGTGAATGACGACGCAGTGAATCGGCGATGCCCATGCAAAAGCCCACCGGCAGGCAAGCTGCGGGTGGGCTTTTGTCTTGCGTGGTGCACGCCGTGGCGCCGCCCACGCTATCTGCGTGGTGCGGGCCGGCATGCAGCCTGGCGGGTCAGCCTGGGCAGCCTGTCAAGCAGGCCGGCCGGTCAGATCGCGCGGATATTGCCGGCTTTTTCGCCTTTGGGACCAGTCGAGCGTTCGAACGATACGCGCTGGTTTTCGGACAGGCTCTTGAAACCTTCCGATTGAATATCCTGGAAATGGGCAAACAGATCGCCGCCGCCTGCGTCAGGCGTAATGAAGCCGAAGCCCTTGGCGTCATTGAACCATTTTACGGTGCCGGTTTGAGTAGTCATTTATTCAGTCCTTTAAATATTGCATGGGCAAAGACGCCCGGAATGCACGGTCGACCAAGAGGGATAACGGAGGAAATCAAACAGGACCGCCAGATGATTCGAGTCGAGGACCCAGGGACAAATGGCAAGGCGGGAGAGAAAGACCAACAATAACAACGACTTGATGTAGTGCCAGACAAAAGATACAGCACATTCGGGGAAACGCCTAATTATTTCGGATTTATTTTCACGAGCCTACCCGGCCTGTTTCAGCGGGTCTTTTCGGCACGCAACCAGACAGGCAGCTGATATTATCGGCCCCTGAGCGATGCGGCTGTTGCAAAGCCGGAAATAACATAGGCTCGACCATTATGAAGAATTCCCCCCTCGCGAGTTTTATTCGCGACAATATGGAACGTATCCTGCAGGCATGGGAAGATTTCGCGCGCACCATCGAGCCGCCCGCGCTGACCATGAGCGACACCGACCTGCGCGACCATGCGCGCCAGATGCTGCTCGTATTTGCGGACGACCTCGACACGAAACAGTCGCACGAGGAAAGCGCCGCGAAGGCCATCGGCCAGGGCGCGCGCGGCGACGGCGATACGGCGGCCGAGGTCCATGCCGAGGCGCGCCTGCTGTCCGGCTATACCGTCGTGCAGCTGGTATCCGAGTACCGTGCATTGCGCGCCAGCGTGCTGGCCCTGTGGGCGGCCGACGAGGATGCCAGTCCGCACACGGCGATGACGGACATGACCCGTTTCAACGAGGCGGTCGACCAGGCGCTTGCCGAGTCGGTGGCCCGGTACGAGCGCCTGGTGAAGCAGTCGCAGAACATGTTCCTGGCCATCCTCGGCCATGACCTGCGCAACCCGCTCGGCACCCTGATCACCGGTTCCAGCTTCCTGCTGCAGGCCGCCGACATGCCGCCCAAGCATGTACTGGTGGCCACGCGCATGTTCAACAGCGCCAAGCGCATGAGCAGCCTGATCAACGACCTGATCGACTTCACGCGCACGCACCTGGGCCCCGGCATCCCGATCCGCGGCAGGCAGGGCGACCTGGCGGCCGTCTGCGGCCAGGTGGTCAACGAGTTGCGCACCTGCCACCCGGACCGGCACATCGAACTGAGCGAGCCGCGCACGATCGACGCCTTCTTCGATGACGGCCGCATCGCCCAGATGCTGTCCAACCTGATCGGCAATGCGCTCCAGCACGGCAGTGCGGAAGGTCCGGTCAATGTCCGCATTACCGCCGGCGACAGCGTGTCCGTGGTCGTCAACAACCGGGGACCGGTTATCCCGCCGGACAAGATCGCCAGCATTTTCGATCCGCTGGTACGTATCCGCGCCAGCGTCGGCACCGACTATACCGAACGCACCAGCCTCGGCATCGGCCTGTTCATCGCGCGCGAGATCGCCCACGCGCATGGCGGGCGGATCGACGTGGCCTCCAACGAGGCCGACGGCACGACGTTCACCGTGACGATGCCCAGGTGGCCCGACGCCAGGCGCCCGAAGCTTTCCTGATCGCCGGGACGGTCACACCTTGCTCCAGCCGATGCACCCGGCCGGCACGCCGGTCCCGCTGACCAGCACGGCGCCGTGGCGGTAGAAGCGCCAGCGCTTTTCCTTCGGTACCGCCACCAGCACCACGCCCATCGGCCGATCGGTCCAGACCAGGCGCGCGTCGCTGGCGTCGAGCGCATCGAATACCTGGGCCGGCGTGGTGCCGGGCGCGAACACGACGGCCGTGAAACCCTGGCCCGGCGGCTCGCGCAAGGCCCAGCCGCCGGCCAGGGCGGTGCCGATCCCGAACACCAGAAGCGCGGCGGCCGCGCTGCCCGGTAGCGACGGACGGCCGCGCAGCCACCATCCGAGCGCCAGCGGCAGCAGTCCGAACGCGGCCAGCCACAGCAGGTCCCACAGCAGCGGGTCGGGTGTATCGAGGCGCACGCGGTGGATCTGCAGCAGCCAGTGCGCCAGGCCGATGTCGAACAGGTTCCAGGCGCCGAATCCCAGCAGCACGGCGCCTGCCAGCGCCGTCGCACCGGGCGCGGCAATGCCGCGGCGGTGGGCGCGCCACATCCCCCACAGGCCGGCCAGCGCGATCGCGTACATCAGCACGTGGAAGTAGCCGTCCCACATCACCTGCAGCCGCAGGTCGTCCATGCCGGGCACCAGGCTCAATAGGTGATGCCACTGCAGCACCTGGTGCAGCAGGATCCCGTCGAAGAATCCGCCCAGGGCGACTCCCAGCACGACACTCCATTTCATCCAGGGCGATTTCAGCATTGGCGGGCTCCGTTTTCTCGACGTTCATGGCGAACGGCGAGTATAGGAAAGCCTGCGATCGCCCGGCGCACGGGCGGTACCCGTGCCGGCCGTCGTCAGTTGCCGCGATACGTCGAATAACCGAAAGGGCTCAGCAGCAACGGTACATGGTAGTGCTGCGCGCCCGTGCCCACCCGGAATTCCACCGGGATGCGGGGGAAGAAGGTGTCCTGCTTCAGCCGTGCGTAATGCTCGCCCGTTTCAAACACGATCCGGTAATCGCCCGGCGCCATCGCCTTGTCTTCCGGGTACAGGGCGGGAATACGGCCCTGCGCATTGGTGACGCCGGCGGCGAGCGCGCGCCAGCCCTCTCCCGCGCGCTGCTCCAGCGTGACGCGCACGCCGGCTGTCGGCTGGCCGCTTTGCAGGTCGAGCACGTGGACGCTGAGCGGGTTCGGCGCGGCAGAGGCAACCAAGGAGGCCGTGGCCAGCGTGCAGGCAAGGATGGTGTGCTTGATGAAGTTCATGGATTTTTTCCTGTCTGGTTGAGTTCAATTAGCGGGCTGGTCGAGCCCCGGGATGGCGCGGATCGCCGCCAGCGCGCAGGCATGGTCGTTGGCCGCGCCGCCGCCGCCGGCGACGCCGATCGCGCCGACCACCTGCCCTGCCGCGGCGACCGGCACGCCGCCGCCGAGCAGCAGCAGCTCGGGCAGCGTGGCAAGGTTGCGGGCGTCCGCATTGGCCGCGGCACCGCGGGCGAGATCCAGCGTGGCGGTGCGGGTCGACAGCGCCGTGTAGGCCTTGCGCCGGCTCGCCTCGATGTTGTGCGGGCCGACCGATTCGGTGCGCTGCAGCGCCAGCAGGTTGCCGCCGCGGTCCAGTACCGCGGCGACGATTGCGCGATCCTGGCGCCGGCAGGCGTCGAGGGCGCCGGCCACCAGGCGGTTGGCGGTGTCCAGTGTGAGGTCGGCCTGCTGGCGCACCTGGGCGGTGGCGGGCAAGGCGGCCAGCGCGGCCAGCAGGGCAAGCAAGGCGGATAATGGAGCGGTCGGTTTCACCGTGGGTTCCTTTCGGTCGATTCGAGGCGCCATTGTGGCGCGCGGCCGGCCACGCCCGCGTGACGGCAAGATGACAATTTCGTCATCCAGCGCGCGGCCGCGCGGGCATACAATGGACGCTTTGCGCGCGACGCCATGACCATCCTGGTAATCGAAGACGAGCCGAAGACCGGCGACTACCTGCAGCGCGGCCTGGCCGAATCCGGCTTCGCCGTACGGCTCGCGCGCAACGGGCGCGACGGCCTGGCCATCGCCGCCGAAGGCGGCATCGACCTCGTCGTGCTCGATGTGATGTTGCCCGGCATGGATGGCTGGCAGGTTCTCGAAACGCTGCGCGGCGCACCGGCGACCGAGCAGATCCCGGTGCTGTTCCTGACCGCGCGCGACGAAGTGCATGACCGCGTGCGCGGCCTGGAACTGGGCGCCGACGACTACCTGGTCAAGCCGTTCGCCTTCGTGGAGCTGGTGGCGCGCATCCGCACGCTGCTGCGGCGCGGCCCGGTGCGCGAGGAAGAACTGATCCGCATCGGCGGCCTGGAGATCGACGTGATCCGGCGCCGGGTGCGCCGCGACGGCACGCCGGTCGTGCTGACGGCCCAGGAATTCGCCCTGCTGCACCTGCTGGCGCGGCGCGAGGGCCAGGTGCTGTCGCGCGCCCTGATCGCCTCGCAGGTGTGGGACATGAACTTCGACAGCGACACCAATGTGATCGACGCCGCCGTGCGCCGGCTGCGGCGCAAGATCGACGACCCGTTCCCGCAAAAACTCATCCACACGCGGCGCGGCATGGGCTATGTCTGCGAGGTGGAACCGGCGGCCGCCCCGTGATGGCCCGGCTGCGCGATTCGCTGGCGGCGCGCGTGACCGCCACGTTCGTGCTGGTCGCCGCGCTGGCCGCGGCGGGACTCGGCACCTGGCTGTACCTGTCGTTCGTGGCTGAGATCGAACGGCGCGACGATATCGCGCTGCTGGGCAAGCTGCGGCAGATCCAGCTGCTGCTCGGCCGCCCCGGCGCGCCCGCCCTGCTGCGCACCCAGCCCGACCTGTTCCGCGACACTATGAGCGGCCAGGAGAATTCGCTGGTGCGCTTCGTGGGTGCGGACGGTACCGTGCTGGCCGACATCAACGCCGCCGGCGAGCGCTATCCGGTACCGCCCGCCGCCGCGTCACCTGCGCCGGACCGCGCCGCCATCGCGAGCTGGACCAGCCGCCGGGGCGACCCGGGCCGGGTGGTGGCCGGCACCGCCCGGCTGGGCAGCGGCACCGGCACAGGGCGAGGCGCTTCCACCGTCACGGTCATCGTCGCCCGCGTCTATGCGGACCGCACGGCCATGTTCGCCGAATACCGCCGCCGCATCGCCGGCGCCGCGGCCATCGCCGCACTGGTGGCGGCACTGTGCGGGGCATGGATGCTGCATCGCGGGCTGCGGCCCCTGCGGGTGCTGGCCGAGCACGCGGCACTGGTGCGGCCCGGCACCCTGGACCGCCGGATCGCGGCAGCCGGCGCACCGTCGGAGCTGCAGCCCCTGATCGGCGCGCTGAACGCGATGCTGGCGCGCTTGCAGGAAGGCTATGCGCGGCTGTCGGGGTTTTCCGCCGACCTGGCGCACGAATTCCGCACGCCGGTCGCCAACCTGCTCGGACAGAGCCAGGTCATGCTGGCCCAGCCGCGCAGCGCCGCGGAGTACGAGTCCCTGGTCGCATCGAACATCGAGGAACTGGAGCGGCTGGCGCGGATGATCGAGAGCATGCTGTTCCTGGCCCGCGCCGAGCAGGACGAAGTGGCACCCGCCAGCCGGCCGTTGCAGGCGCTGGACGAACTGTCGAAGGTGGCCGGCTTCTTCGAAGGGATGGCCGAGGAGCGCGGGCTGCGGCTGGCATGCGCGGGCGGCGGCGAGGTGCTGGCCGATCCGGCCCTGCTGCGGCGCGCGCTGGCCAACCTGCTGTCGAACGCGGTACGGCACGCCGACGCGGGCAGCACGATCCACCTGCGGGCGGAGGCGGACGGCGGATCGACCGCGCTGAGCGTCGAAAACACCGGCACGCCGATCGGGCCGGAACACCTGCCCTACCTGTTCGAGCGGTTCTACCGGGCCGACGCCGCGCGGAACCATGCCGGGGGATCGACGGGCCTTGGCCTGTCGATCGTGCGCGCCATCATGGCGCTGCACGGCGGCTCGGCGGCCGTGCACACCGATGCGGCGCGCACCCGGTTCACGCTGCACTTCCCCGCCGTCGCCACGCCGGCCCCAGGCTCCCAGCGCCCGGACACCGCTCGTCAGTGATTTCAGGTTAATATTCGCTACCAACCTGCCGGCGAGAAAAAGCGCCGGTCGATCACGGCCCAACAGGCCGAACACGGGCGCGCGCGATGAATCTGGCTACAGACCGGGATGACGATGACGATGACGATGGGAACGGCAATGGCAGCGGCTTGTCCGCTGGAGCAATGGAACTGTTGTCGATACGCGACGCCGTGTTCGACCATTGGGAAGCCAGCGTCCGGGCACAGATCAAGGGCGCGGCAGAGCTGCTCGGTCCGGCACTGACGGACAACCTGCCCAGTCTCTACGATAACCTCGCCGAGGCGGTCAGCCCCGGCCGGGCCAGGGCGACCGCCACGCAGCACACTACGGCGGCCATGTCGCACGGCAGCGAGCGTGCGCGCCTGACGTGCTTCGGCCCCGACGAGGTACTGCGCGAATACCAGCTGTTCCGCGATGCCATCCGCGACGTTGCCCAGGCGCATGGCATCCGCTGGACGCCGGACGTGTGGGCCGCGATCAGCCGGTCCATCGAGATCGCCGCTTGCGAATCGCTGCGCGAGTTCGCCGCCACGCATGAGGCGCTGCGGCGGCGCATGGCGGCCGCGCTGTCGCACGACATGCGCGCCCCGCTGTCGGTCATCGCCACCGGCGCGCAGCTGATCGCCCACAGCAAGGACATCGATGTGGCAAAACGTTCCGCCGACAAGATCCTGCGCCATGCCGCGCGGCTCGAATCGATGATGGGCGAACTGCTCGATGCGCTGACGGTGCTGCGCGAGGAATTGCCGCCGCTGGTGCTGTCGCCCTTCGACATGCGCGAGCTGGCGCAGGACGTCGCCCGGCAATTCGGCGAGCACGGCGGCGGCCCGTTCACGGTTTCCGGCGACAGTGCCGGCGGTCACTGGTGCGCCCCGGCCATGCGCCGGGCGCTGGAAAACCTCGTCTCGAACGCCGTGAAGTACGGCGCTGCCGGCGAGGTCCGGATCGACATCGCAACGGGCCGTGGCCGGCTGTCGCTGTCGGTCCATAACCGCGGGCCGGCCATTCCGGCGGAGCAGCGCGAACGCATCTTCGGCTACCTGTTCCGCTATGGCGGCCCGGGCACGGTGGGATGGGGTATCGGCCTGCCCTTCGTGCGCGACGTCGCCGAAGCGCACGGCGGCAGCGTCTCGGTCGACAGCGCGGAGGAAACCGGCACTACCTTCACGATCGACATTCCGGTCGATTGCCGTCCGTTCGTCAAGCGCGCCGTGCAATGCGCCACGCCCGTGGCGCAGCCGCACGACAGCGGCGGCGCATGAGGCAGCAGCACGCCGAACCGCGCGGGCGTTGCTCGGGCGCATCGGGCTTGGCGCTTACCTAAGCCGCCACCGGGTATTGCACGTCGCGGAAGAAGCGCAGCATCTCGCCGCTGGCCGACGGCCCCTTGTCGTCGGCATAGCTGCCGCGCAGGCTGCCGCCGGACCAGGCGTGACCCGCGCCGTGGATGACCCAGTGCTCGGCGAGTATCGCGCCATCGGCGCCGCGGTGGACCACCCTGGTATAGCCGCGGTCCCGGGCAACGCCGCTTTCCTCCACCACCTGCGGCCGCGCAGCATCGTTCAGGCGCACAGCGCTCAGCGAATGCTCGATGACGGTGCGGCCGTTGGTGCTGTGGACGGTCTGGTCGTTATCGCCGTGGAAGACGATCACCGGCACGGCGTTTTGCGTGAGCACGGCGGCATCCTCGATCGTGGCGCCGTTGCGCATGGCCTGCATCGCGCTGGCGGTATCGCCCGCACAGCCGTGCGGCAGGCCGGAATGGCAGCCGACCGCCGAATAAAGGTCGGGGTACGTACACCCCAGCACCACGGCCATCGCGGCACCGGCGGACAACCCGGCAACGAAGACCTTACCCGACGGTACGAGGAATTCCGCGGCGACTTCCCGCGTGGCGCCGGCGATCAGCGCGGCATCGCCATGGTCGCGCTGCTGGTGGGCCCTGTCGAACCAGTTCCAGCAGCCGCCCACCATGCCGAAGCAGGTTTGTTCGGGATACATGACCAGGCAGCCCGCTTCCTCCGCATGCCGGTTCATGTCGGTACCGTTGGCGAAATCCTCGGCACTCTGGCCGTAGCCGTGCAGCATCACCACCAGCGTCGGCTCATGGCCGGTGAAGCTGGCGGGCACGTACAGCTTGTAGGCCAGCGATCCGTGGCCGGAGTCGAAGGTGCGGCTGATGAAGCGGGGCTTGCCGGACAAAGCGGCGGACAGGCTGCCGGCCGGAGTGGCGGATGCGTTGCCGGATGCATTGCCGGTTGAGTTGCCGTCCGTGCCGGATATGTTGCCGGATACGCCCGGTTGAGTGACCGGATCCGGCCGGGTGACCGGATCGTTCGTGGCGCTGTGCAGGTTAAGGGGCAGGAACGCCAGGCGCGTCCATTGTTCGCAGAAAGTTTGTATCATTGAAGACTCCGTGGTTGATGTTGGGTCTCCTGCATGTTTTTTATGACTCTACCGTGCCCCCGGCCGGGATGGCAGCGCCGATTGCCTGTGCTCACGTAGGACTGCACCCCGCCGATGAAAGCGACACCGCGCACGTGCCGGGAGGAGCTAGCGCGGCTCCGGCGGGACTTCCTTGCCGCTGTCGGAAAGGATGTACACCTCCCCCGCCGTCACGCCCGACTCCCGCTTTCTGGCGCGCAGGTCGCGATAGACGGCGGCGCGCATGATCGTCATCGCCACCACGGGCGCCGTCAGCAGCAGGAACACGGAGATGATGATCTCGTGGATCACCAGCCGCGATTGCGCCACGGTGAAATACAGCATCGACGCCAGCAGCAGGCAGCCCGCCCCCAGCGTGACGGTGATGGCGGGACCGTGCATGCGCTGGTAGAAAGTGCGCAGGCGCAGCAGGCCGAGGGCGCCGATCAGGATGATGGTGGCGCCCAGCACCAGCAGCAGCGCCACCGGCAACGCAGCCCATCCGGGCAGGTGTTCGATGCCGCTCATTCGATGATCTCCCCGCGCATCAGGAACTTGGCCATGGCGATGGTCGACACGAAGCCCACCAGTGCGATCAGGATCGCCACCTCGAAGTACACCTGCGTGCCGAAACGGATGCCCAGCACGATCGCCAGCAGCATGCCGCACATCCACAGCGTGTCGAGCGCCAGCACGCGGTCGTGCGCGGCGGGACCGGCCAGCAGCCGGATGGCGCACAGCACCATCGCCACCAGCACGCAGATCAGCGCGTAGGCGATCGCCAGTTCAAGCAGGGTTTCCATCGTCGTTCTCCGTGTCAAAGATCTGCATCAGCGGCTGCTCGTAGCGGGTCCTGATCGTGTCAACCCACCACGCTTCGTCGTTCAGGTCGAACACGTGCAGCGCCAGTTCGTGCCGCTCCGGCAGGATTTCCACCCACACCGTGCCGGGCGTCATGTTGATCAGGCAGGACAGCATCGCCAGCCCGTAGGGATCGCGCATCGCCAGCGGCACGCGGATGAACTGCGAGTTCACGCGGGCGTAATCCTTGAACAGGATGACGCGGCATACGCCGAAGCACGAGCGGACGATCTCCACCGCCGCCATCGCGATCAGCCGGGCGAACACCGCCGGCTTGCGCAGCCGCGGGTAGCCCAGCGGCTGCAGCCGCCGCGTCAGCAGCGGCACCGCGACGCCGAGCGCCGCGCCGAACAGCACGTTGGCCGGGTCGAGCGCCTGGTTGAGCAGCAGCCACAGCGCGCACAGCGCCAGCGACACGATGGGAAACGGCAGCCAGCGGGTCATGGCGCCTCCGCGGCGGGTGCGGATGAACGGACCGGCGCCGGCACAGGCAACGTGCCCAGTACGCGGTCGATGTACAGCCTGGGCTGGTGGATGCCGTCGCCGGCGCGCGCCAGGTAGTCGAACACCGGCTGCGCCTGCAAGGTCAGCACCGCCGACACCAGCAGCAGTGCCGCCACCGGCACCACTTCCGCGGCATGCAGCGTCGGCTGCCCCACCGTTTCCGCGGCCCAGAACGTGCGCACGCCGAAGCGCATCAGCGAGACGATGGCAACCAGGCCGGAGACGAACACCAGCGCCATCAGCGTCCAGCCGGTGGCGCCGATCGCCGGCGCATCGGGGCCGGGGTTGATCAGCGCGTGGAACATGCCGAACTTGGCGACGAAGCCGGACAGCGGCGGCAGCCCGGCGATGGTCAGCGCGCAGGCCGCGAACGCCAGCGACAGGAAGGCCATCGCCGCCGGCACGCCCCGGCCCTTCGGCTCGGCGGGCGTGTCCTCGACGGCGAACGCCTCGGCCGTCAGCGCCAGCATCGCCGCGCCGGGCGTGCGGATGCGGTCGACCAGTTCGATCAGCAGCACGAACGCGGCAATCGCGATCGTGGAAGCGATGAAATAGAACAGCCCGGCCGTGACGAGCGACGGCTGCCCGTAGCCGATCACGGCCAGCAGCGTGCCGGACGACACGATCGCCGCGTAGCCCGCCATCCGCCCGGCCGTGTCGGTAGCCAGCATGCCGGCGGCGCCGAACACCAGCGTTGCCATGCCGCCCCACAGCAGCGCATCGTAGCCATAGCGCGCCGCCGCGCCGGCGCCTTCGCCGAACGCGAGCAGCCAGATGCGCAGGATCACGTACGCCCCCACCTTGGTCATCAGCACCAGCATCACGGCAACCGGCGGCGACGCCGCCGCATACGTGGTGGGCAGCCAGAAGCCCAGCGGCCACATGGCCGCCTTGACGAGGAACGCCAGCGCCAGCACGGCCACGCCGGTCTTCAGCAGGCCGATGTCGGTGGCGGCCAGCGCCGCCACCCGCCCGGCGATGTCGGCCATGTTCAGCGTGCCGGTGGTGGCATAGACCAGCGCCGTGCCGACCAGGAAGAACAGCGCGGCGACCAGGTTCACGGCGATGTACTGCAGGCTGGCGCGCAGCCGTTCCACGTTATACCCGTGCAGCACCAGCCCGTACGACGCGGCCAGCATCACTTCGAAGAACACGAACAGGTTGAACAGGTCGTGCGTCAGGAACGCGCCGTTGATCCCCATCAGCAGGAACTGGAACAGCGAATGGAAATGCACGCCGATGCGGCTCCAGCGCGGCTGGGCGTAATGCAGCGCGGCCAGCGCCAGCACCGCCGCCAGTACCAGCATGCAGGCCGACAGCCGGTCGGCCACCAGCGCGATGCCGAACGGCGCCGCCCAGTTGGCGGCCAGGTAGACGCCGATGCCATCGGGCCAGCCGCCATCGGCCAGCGCCGCCAGCGCCAGCGCGTTGGCCAGCAGTGCCAGCACGCAGCCATAGGCCACGGCAAACTTGAGCCGGTGCCAGCCCTGCGTGAGCGGCGCCAGCGCGGCGCCGCACAGCAGCGGCAGCACGATCGGCACCACGACCAGGTGCTGGGTCCAGGCCACGCTCATTCGTCCGGCTCCTCGCCGTCGACATGGTCGGTGCCGGCCAGGCCGCGCGCGCCGATCATCACCACCAGGTACAGCGCGGTGGTGGCGAAGCCGATCACGATCGCCGTCAGCACCAGCGCCTGGGGCACCGGGTCGGCCAGCGCCGCGGGGTCGGGCAAAGGAGCGGGCAAGGAAGCGGGCAAATTCGCGGCGCTGACGCCGGCACCGGCCGGCGTCAGCGGCGGCCGGTCGACGGCCAGGCGCCCCATCGCGAAGATGAACAGGTTGACGGCATACGACATCAGCATCAGCCCGATCAGCACCTGGAAGGTGCGCGGCCGCAGCACCAGCCAGATGCCCGCGCCGAAGACGATGCCGATGCCGAGGGCAAGTACGGTTTCCATTACTGGATCTCCTTGGGTGGCGGAATGGCGCTGGCCGCGGTGGAAACGCCGGCACTGCGCGCCGCCTCGTGCGGCGCGCGGCGGCTGCGCAGCGACTGGTGGGCCAGCGCCACCAGGATCAGCATGGTGGTGCCGACCACCACGAGGAACACACCCATGTCGAACAGGAAGGCCGACGGCACGTGCAGCTCGCCCAGCAGCGGCAGTGCGACGTGCGCGGTATGGCTGGTCAGGAACGGATAGCCGAACAGCCACGCGCCCAGCCCGGTGCCGCACGCGCACACCAGGCCCCAGCCGATCCAGCGGTGCGGCCGCAGGCGCAGCCGCGACTCCACCCAGTCGGTGCCGGCCACCATGTACTGCACGATCAGCGTGGTGGCGAAGATCAGGCCGGCCACGAAGCCGCCGCCCGGCAGGTTGTGGCCGCGCATGAAGAAATAGACGGCGATCACACCCATCACCGGCAGCAGGAAGCGCAGGTAGACCGCCTGCACCATCAGGTAGCCGTCGCCCGCCTGCCGCGCCGGTTTCTGGGCGATCGCCGGATCGACGTCGCTGGCCTGCTGCATCGGGATGGCGATGCTTTCCGGCGCCGGACGGAAGCGGCGCAGCAGCGCATATACCGTCAGCGCCACCGCCGACAGCACGGTGATCTCGCCCATCGTGTCGAAGCCCCGGAAGTCGACCAGCAGCACGTTGACGACGTTGGCGCCGCCGCCTTCGGGCAACGCGCGCAGCACGAAGAAGTCGCGGATGCTCGGCACGCCGGGCCGGGTCAGCACCGCGTAGCTGACCGCGGCGAGCGCCAGGCCACCGGTCACGGCGACGGCTGCGTCGCGCGCGCGCCGCCATTGCGTACTGCGCGGCGCACTGCCGGCCAGGTGGGCCGGCTGGCGGCGCGGCGGCAGCCAGCGCAGGCCGAGCAGGATCAGCACGGTGGTCACGGTTTCCACCATCAGCTGGGTCAGCGCCAGGTCGGGCGCCGACAGCCACAGGAACGTCACGCTCGTCACCAGTCCAGTGCCGCCCACCAGCGCCAGCGCCGCCAGCCGGTGATACTTGGCCTGCCAGGCGGCGGCCAGCGCACAGCCGGCGCCGATCAGCCAGAGCAGCGACAGCAGCGGATCGGCGGTGCCGGGCGCCGGCAGCGGCAAGTCGTCCATCGGCCAGGCCAGCAGCAGCGGCACGGCCACGAAAGCGATCAGCAGCACGCGCAGCTGGGGCTGCAGGCGGCGCGTTCCGGCCAGGCCCACCAGCCGCGCCGCGCCCTGGGACAACGCCAGCATCACGTTCTCGTACAGTTGCGCGCCTTTCAGGCGGTGCAGCACCGGTACGCGGTCGCGTTCGGCCAGCCCGAAGCGCTTGCGCAGCAGCAGGTAGACGGCGACGCCGCCGCCCAGCGCCACGAGGCTCATCAGCAGCGGCAGGTTGACGCCATGCCAGATGGCGAGATCGTAGTCGGGCACCGTGGGGCCCAGCACCGAGCGCGCCGCCACCGCGAGGATGTCGCCGACCACCCGTTCCGGCATCACGCCGACGGCGATGCACAGCAGCACCAGCAGCTCGATGGGCGCACGCATCCACCGGTCCGGCTCGTGCGGTTCGAACGGCAGGCCCTGCGCCGGCGGGCCGAAGAACACGCTGATGAAGCGCAGCGAATACACCACGCTGAACAGGCCCATCATGACGGCGGCCACCGACATCCACCAGTTGTCGCTGCCGCCGACGATCATCGTCTCGGCAAAGAACATTTCCTTGGACAGGAAACCGTTCATCAGCGGCACCCCGGCCATGGCGGCGCTGGCCACCACCGCCAGCGCGGCGGTATGCGGCATCGCCTGCCGCAGGCCGCGCAGCAGCCGCATGTCGCGCGTGCCGGTTTCATGGTCGACGATGCCGACGGCCATGAACAGCGAAGCCTTGAACACCGCGTGGTTCATCGTGTGGAAGACGGCGGCAACCACCGACAGGGGCGTGCCGATGCTGAGCAGCACCGTGATCAGGCCGAGGTGGCTGATCGTCGAATACGCCAGCAGTCCCTTCATGTCCCACTGGAAGATGGCGAACCAGGAGCCCAGCAGCAGCGTACACACGCCGGCGCTGCCGAGGATCCATGTCCACTCCTCCGTGCCGGCCAGCGCGGGCCACAGCCGGATCAGCAGGAAGATCCCGGCCTTGACCATCGTGGCCGAGTGCAGGTAGCTCGACACGGGCGTCGGTGCCGCCATCGCATGCGGCAGCCAGAAGTGGAAGGGGAACTGCGCGCTCTTCGTCAGCGCGCCCAGTGCGACCAGCACCAGGGCCGGCACGTACCAGCCGTGCGCGCGGATCGTGTTACCGGCCGCCAGCACCTTTTCCAGCTCGTAGCTGCCGGCGATATGGCCCAGCAGCAGCACGCCGGCCAGCAGGCACAGGCCGCCGGCGGTCGTCACGGTGAACGCCATGCGGGCGCCGCGCCGCGCGTCGTTGCGCTCCTGCCAGTAGCCGATCAGCAGGAACGAGGTGGCGCTCGTCAATTCCCAGAACACCACCAGCTGGATCAGGTTGCCGGACAGGACCACGCCCAGCATCGCGCCCATGAACGCCATCACGCAGGCATAAAAGCGGTGCGCCGGATCGCGCCGCGACAGGTAGTAGCGCGCATACAGCAGCACGAGCAGGCCGATGCCCAGCACCAGCACGGTGAACACCCAGGCCAGGCCATCCATGCGCAGGATGATCTCGAGTCCGAACGCGGGCAGCCAGGCAAAACGCATTGTCGGCACGGCACCGTCGGCGATGGCGCCGAACTGGCTGGCCGCAAGCACCAGCGCCACCAGGCTGGCGACGCCCGCCACGGCGGCGGGACGGTCGCGCGAGCCGCTTGGCATGCAGGCGGTGACCAGGGCCGCGCCGAACGGCAGCAGGAGCAGCAGCAGGAGCATCGTCAGCTCCCGCCGGGCGGGCGTTGGTCCGCCCGCGCAAGCCGGTCAGCCATCGTCACCGCCTTCCGGCGCCCGCACCAGCAGCGTATCGCATGGCACCTGCTGCATCAGGTCTTCGCTGGTGCTGCCCATGAATACACGCGCCACGGCCGACTGCCGGTGCACGCCCAGCACCACCAGTCCCGCCGCCTCCTCCACGACATGGCGCGTGATCGCTTCGGTAACCAGGCCGTGGCCCACCACCGCGCGGATGCGTTGTCGCACGCCGGCCTCCAGCGCGCAGCCTTCCAGGAAGCGTTCGCATTTTTCCTGCGCTTCGCGCAGTGCGCCGGCCGGGGCGTTCGCGCCGTCCTGCAGTACGTGCAGCAGCGTCACCGGGCGGCCCGGGAACAGGCGCAGGGCCGTGCCGAGCGCACGGCGCGACGCATCCGAAAAGTCGTTCGCCACCAGGATGCGGCCATAGCTGCCGCGGGTGCGCTGCCGCACCACGAGCAGCGGGTGCGCGAGTTCCTGCGCCAGGCGCGCCGCGGTGGAACCGAGGATGAGATGCTGCACGCGCGCATTGGTCGAGGCGCCGATGACGACGAGCGCATCGGCGAACGTGGCGGCGGCACCAAGGATGCCGTCGGTCACGTCGCCTTCCAGCACCTGCAGCGCCGGCTCCAGGCCGGTACCGGCGAATTCCTCGGCGAGTTCGGCGCGCGCGGCCGGCGCGAACGCGTGGCCGATGCTGCCGCCGTCGAGCCACGCCGAGACTTCCTCGGGCGTGCCCGGCCCCTCCTGCACCACCAGCACGGTGAGATCGGCGCGCCACTCGAGGGCCAGCTGCCTGGCGCGGTCCAGCGCGCGATCGCAGCGCGCGGTCATGTCCGTGGCCAGCAGCAGGCGCCGCGGCTGCGGGTTGTCGGTAATGCCGGTCAGGTCTTCCACGTTACTCCCCGTCACTCAACAGGTACAAGCCGACACTGTAACGGTTCCCGTGGATGGATGACCACGCGTTAGGCCCGGGACCTCCGGGCCGTCGCCGTGCGAAAAATTTGCATACCGTGACAAAGGGTGAGTTTTGCAGATTTGCAATTTGCTATGCTCTGCTGTCCTGGCAACACCTGCCGGACCGCCCGTACGCGGCACGGTCCGGCGGATGGCCGCTCGCATTTCCCCTCTCCATCACGACGCAAGATGACTACCACCGATACGGCCCTCTTCGACACGGCCTTTGCACGCTTCCGCTTCCTGATCTGGGCCGCCTTCGCGCTCAGCATCGTCGATGTCCTGGTGTCGCCGGAAGTCAGCGGGCTCGAATCGCCCGTGTGGGAACTCGTGGTGGCTTTCGCCGCGCTGCTGTTCATCTTCGCCGCCTGGATCAACCTCCTGCTGCTGAAGGGACGCAACTGGGCACGCATCTTCTATACGGTATGCATGATCACCTGGTTGCCGCCGATCACCGACTGGGACACGCTGGCCGGACCTGCGCTGTTCCTGACGACCGTCGAAGTCGCGCTGTGCGCCTGGATCGTCTACCTGATGTTCAGCGATCCGCTCAGGCAGCACTTCGCGGGCAAGGATGGGGATGCACGGGTGGCGGGAACATGACGAAACCGGATACCGGCGATACCTGCAGGCTGCAACTGCCTCCCCGGGAACAGCGATGACCGTGCGACGTTACGCCAGCAGCGACTTCCCGGCCGTCTGCCGCATTTACGCGGACGCCAGACGTGCGGAGCTGCAGTTCGAGGACGGCAGCTTCGACATCACGCCGCTGGACCAGGACCCCGTGCTCAGGGCCGCGTTCGAAGAGTCGACCGTATTCGTGTTTGAAAACACGGACGTCGTCGGCTTCGCCGCGCTGCATGAGACGCAGTTGCGAGCGCTGTTCGTACGGAGCGATGCGCGCGGAACGGGCGTCGGCACAGCCTTGTTGCGCCGCGTTCTCGACCACTCTCCCGACCTGATGCTGAACGTGGCGAAATCGAACGCCATGGCCCGGCGATTCTATGAGAGGCATGGTTTCGATGTCGCCGGGACCCTGGTCAAGCAGTATGGCGACAGGGACGTCGAATACGTGAGGATGGCTTGCGCGCGTCACCTGAAGCCTGGGGAAGCCGATGCTGCGGGAGTTCAGCAATGAAAACCTACCACGGCAGCTGCCATTGCGGCGTGGTCCGTTTCGAGGCCGACATCGACCTGGGCCAGGGCACGCTGCGCTGCAACTGTTCGATCTGCGCGAAGGCGCGCTTCTGGCCGGCCATCGTCCAGCCGCATGCTTTCAGGCTGCTTGCCGGCGCGGCCGCGCTTACGGAATACCGGTTTCACACGAAGCGGGACCAGCACCTGTTTTGCCGGCATTGCGGCGTGCGGCCCTTCGTCAACGGCCATTCGCCACGGTGGGGCGAGTTCGTTGCCGTGAATGTCGCGTGCCTGGACGACGCCACCGCCGAGGAGCTGGCCAATGCTCCCATCACCTACCTCGACGGCAGGAACGACAACTGGGACACGCCGCCGCTGCAGATTCACCACCTGTAGCGCTCCACGCCTCCCGGTGGGCATCCGATCGGGGTGGACCGGGCGGCCGGCGTGGTCTAAGCTGTCCGCTCACCAAACGATTGGAGGAACGCCATGGTTGCGAAGAACACCATCTGTCTCTGGTTCGACGGTACGGCACTGGACGCCGCGCAGTTTTATGCGGCGACCTTCCCGGACAGCGCGGTGGGCGCCGTGCACCGGGCGCCGGGCGACTACCCCGCCGGCAAGGAAGGCGACGTGCTGACCGTCGAATTCACGGTGGCCGGCCTTCCCTGCCTCGGCCTGAACGGCGGGCCGGATTTCAAGCACAGCGAAGCGTTCTCGTTCCAGATCGCCACCGACGACCAGGAAGAAACCGACCGCCTGTGGAATGCGATCGTCGGCAACGGCGGCCAGGAAAGCCAGTGCGGCTGGTGCAAGGATCAATGGGGTCTGTCCTGGCAGATCACGCCGCGCGTGCTGACCGATGCTTTCACCGGTTCCGACCGGGCGGCGGCGCAGCGTGCCTTCCAGGCGATGATGGGGATGCGCAAGATCGACATCGCCGCGATCGAAGCCGCCCGGCGCGGCTGACGCGCGCCGCGCGGTGCATGCCGGGTAGCCTCACCTGCCCGCCACCGATTTCTTCAACCATGAGAAAGCGCCGTCGACCAGCGCAAGCTGCCGGCCGGCGGCAGCGATCGACGCGTCGTCGCCGTGCTGGCGGATGTAGCTGGCCAGGCCTTGCGCCACCGCGTCGGCCTGCAGCTTGAGGATGTCGGCATCGACGACATTCCTGACGAATTCGAAGCAGCACGGTCCGTCCATGAATTCGGCATCGTCGAAATTGCACTGGTGTGCGGCCAGGATCAGCAAGTCGTCCATGTCCGCCGGGCCGCTCCCCATGCCGACGTCGACGCCGGCCAGCGTGCCGAGGGCGGCGATGGCCTTGCACATCTGGTGTTCCGCTGCCTCGCAGTCGCGCAACTTGCGCCGGAAAGTCAACCTGGTCTTGGGAACGCGCCGGGGCTTGAACATGGGCTTGGGCCGGACCCTGAATCCGTGCACGGAACCAGGCTTGGCTCCAGGTATGGCTCCAGGTATGGCTCCAGTTGCGGCGCCAGTCGTGGCTCCGGATTGATCGGCGGCCGGGTGGCCGTTGGCGCTGTCGTTGGCGCTGTCGTCGGCACTATCATTGGTACTGTCATTGGTACTGTCATTGGTCTTGTCCACGGTTCGTCCTTTCGCGGCAGGTTGGCTGAAACATGCCTTGCTTGGACCAGCTCAGCGGTAAGAAGTTCCGCAGCGCTCCAGCGCGTGCCGGGGCGATGTCACTCCACCGCCACGTCCCACAGCTTCGCCATCCTCGACGTCCCCTGCGGCCCCTCCACCGTCAGCACCACCAGATACTTCCCGGCCTCCCGGTAGCGGTGCACCGGATGCCGTTCGCCGGACGTGGCGCCATCGCCGAAGTCCCAGTGCCATCGCGTGACGGGCCCCACGCTCTCGTCCCGGAACGTGACGCTGCGCCGCGCCATGTCGGTCACCGCGAACGACCAGCGGGCCTCGAACGATTTGCGGTACTTTGCCTCCAGCGGCATCAGCGTGAACACGGTGCCCAGGCTCGAATTGCCATACATCTTGCGATGCGCCGACAGATTCCAGAACGCCTTCTGCCCGCCTTCGCCGGCACCGTCATAGTCGATCACGGCCCAGGTCAGCCCGATCTTCGCGTTTTCGGTTAGTTGCGTTTCCACGGCGCGGGCCGGATCGGCACCGGCGTAGTCGAACGGCGTGATCCAGAACTCGGCGGTCAGCTTGCCGGGCTGGCCCGGCCTGGCATCGTACGAATACGCGATGTTCGAATACGGCAGCTTCTTCAGCCATGCCTGCGGCCCCCACAGCAGCGCCCAGTCCTTGCCGTCCGCCGGCGTGAAGATGTGATAGTTCTGCGCGTGCACGCCGTGGTACGCGAAATAGCGCTGCGGCCAGGGCAGCGACTGGTTCGGGTGCAGCGTGTCGATCAGCGGCCCGCCGGAAAGATCGCCATCGACGACGATCTCGAACGTGTCGTTGTGCAGGCCGGGATCGGCGAAGTCCCAATGGTCGTCCCACGCCTCGTAGAGGAAGTACAGCCGGTTCAGGCCCGCCACCCACGCCACGCGCACCTTGATGTCGAGGCTTTTCGGATCGACCTTGCGGCCCTTCCCCGAATCGTCGCGCAACTGGTCGGTGCCGACGCTCCACGCATCCGGAAAATCGCGCCAGTCGTCGGCCTTGCCGTCGATGACGGGGATTCTGTTGGCGGGGAACTGGTACACCTTGTAGCCGCGGTCTTCCTGGGCGGCGGCGGTGCAGGCGATGGCGGCGAACAGGCCGAGGACGAACGATCTGGCAGCGATTATTATCATGCGAAGGCGGGAAGCATCGTTGGGACTGCGTGAACTCTATCAGCTCACGGTCGGCAAAACTGCCGCCGGCCGATCAATCGGCTGAGAATCGTGCGCGTGACTGCATGCATCAAGAGACATCACGAGACTCTGCATCGCTACAATATGCTTCCCGGTCCTGCATCCACCGCCAATGATCTCCTCGTTGAACCACATCACGCTATCCGTGTCCGACCTGGACGCATCGTTTTCCTTCTACGTGGATACCTTGGGCTTCCGGCCTCGCGCAAGATGGGCACGGGGCGCCTATCTCTCCATCGACGGACTATGGCTTTGCCTGTCGCTGGACCGGCATTGCCGGCAAGGGCCGCTGCCCGAATACACGCACATCGCCTTCACGGTCGAAGCGGCGCAGTTCGCAGCCCGTGCCGCGGCACTGGAAGCCCGCGGCGTCATGCAATGGCAGCAGAACAGCAGCGAAGGCGATTCGCTGTACTTCCTCGATCCCGATGGGCACAAGCTGGAGATCCACGCCGGCAGCCTCGAATCGCGGCTGGCATCGCTGCGTGTCGCGCCATATGACGGGTTGACGCTGTTCGACTGAAGGCACGGCAATGACATGGCTGCGCCCGTGGAATGACGGAAGGCGGCGATGCAAAGACAAAGACAGCGCAGCAAGGTTCCGGTTCGCGCTGAACCGGAACCAAGGTGGCTATCGGGCAGCCGGCCCGGCTGTCTTACGCCCGCCGGCGGCGGGCAAACAGGGCGGCTACCGGTACACCTGCGGCGAACAGGAGCCAGGTAGCGGGTTCCGGGACCAGCGTCGGGAGGAGTGGCTCGTAAGTGGGCCTCTGGAAATCGGTGATCAGCTGCGCGGTCAACTCCAGGTTACCGGTCTGGTAGGCGTCAGTGAAATTGCCGAGGCGGATCGTGAAGTCGAAGCCGCCTTCCTCGGTACCCGGCGACATCGAATTCCAGACGTGATAGTCGAGGTCACCCCAATTGATCGGTGGGCTCCAGCGCTGTGTCCAGAATTCGAATTCCGTGTTGAGGAGCCTGCCGTCCGGCCTGGGCTGGGCCGCCTGCGTCAGGTCGAAGTCGAAGTGGCCCGTCACGATGACACCGGTGTGCGGCGCCAGCGTGATCGACTGCACGAAATCCACCCATGACGAGGAGCTGGTCCACTCGATCAACTGTCCGTATGCGTTGTTGGTGCTCAGGTCCAGCGAGAACGCACCGCTCGTGTCGATCGCGGCACTGCCACTGATATACGGCGAGGCGACCGACGAATAGGATGGTGCATTGACGGTATCTTCGGTATCCCTGACTGCCGTTCCCGTACCTGTGCTGGTGGTCAGGTAACTGTTATGAAGCGTATAGCCGGCGGCGATGCCGTCGTCGCGATAATCGATGACCTGGTAACTCAGCGGTCCGCCGCGTACGGTGCTGGACGACGTGGCCTGCGCGCCGCCGAAGGAAAGTGCCAGGAAAGCCGCCAGCGTCAGACTGGATATCTTTTTCATCTGCTTACTTTCGATAGTAGGTACATGAAGGGCCTGCCGCTTGCAACTGCATCGACTTTCAATCGGCAAGTTGTTTTATTCATAACGACCCTGCATTTTATCGAGCGGATCCCGCTGCCGCAACGGAAAACCTGCAGTAAAAAGCCTTCAGCCCTCCAGCACGAACGCCGCCGCCTGGAAGTCGCCGACCATCTCCACCACCAGCCCATGCCCCATCCAGTAGGCGCCGCTGGCGCGCTGCGGCGTCCGCGGCACCGCCTTGCCGGCGATCGCCCGCAATGCATACTCCTTCTTCGGATCGAGCCCGCGCAGCTGGATGCGCGGCTGGGCCTCGCGCAGGCCGCTCGAATGCAGGAACGCGAAGAGCACGGCCTGGCGGCCGTCCTGCGCCACCGACAGCGTCGCCGAGCGGTTCGAGCCGCCCTGCGGCGAGACGAGGCGGTACAGGTCGCCCTGCTGGACCGTCTTGCGGATGGCCTTGTACCCGGCGACCAGCCGCTTGGCCAGCGCAAAGTCTTCGGCCTTCCAGTGATTCAGGTTGGCGCCGATGCCCAGGCCGCCCTGCATGGCCGACAGGAAGCGGTATTCCAGCGACGTGACGCGCCGGTTGACGAAGTTCGGCGCATCGGTCACCCAGGCCATCATGATCGCCGGCGTGTAGGCGCGGCTGAAGCCATCCTGGATCAGCAGGCGGTCGAACGGATCGGTATTGTCGGACGTCCACACCTGGTCGGTCAGCGCCATGATGCCCAGGTCGACGCGCCCGCCGCCGCTGGCGCACGATTCGATTTCCACCTTCGGGTGGCGCCGGCGCAGTTCGGCCAGCAGCTTGTACAGGTTGTCGACGTAGGCCACGTACAGGCGCTGCTGGTCGGCCGCCGCCACTTCCGGCCAGCCCGGCTCCGACCAGGCGCGGTTGTGGTCCCACTTGAGGAAGCCGATCGCGTGGTCGGCGAGCAGGCGGTCCAGCATCTTCAGCAGGTGCTCGTACACATCCTTGCGGGCCAGGTTCAGCACCAGCTGGTTGCGTGCCTCCGAGCGCGGCCTGCCCTGGAAGTGGATCACCCAGTCCGGGTGGGCGCGATACAGGTCGCTGTCCGGATTGACCATTTCCGGCTCCACCCACAGGCCGAACTCCATGCCGAGCGCGTTGACGCGCTTGATCAGCGGCGCCAGTCCGTTCGGGAATTTTTTCCTGTTGACGACCCAGTCGCCCAGGCCGGCCTTGTCGCTGCTGCGCGCGCCGAACCAGCCGTCGTCCATCACGAAGCGCTCGACGCCGATGCTGGCGGCCTTTTCCGCCAGTGCCGTCTGCCCCGCTTCGTCGACGGCGAACAGCGTGGCTTCCCACGAGTTGTAGAGCACGGGCCGCAGGCGCGGTGCCGATGCGCCGGGTGGGACCGGCAGGATATTGCTGCGCTGGTAGCGGTGGAACACGCGCGATGCGCCGCCGAAGCCTTCGCTGGAAAAGCCGGCGTGGAAGACGGGCGAGGCCAGGCTTTCCCCCGGTTTCAGTCGGTAGGCGAAGTCGAACGGGTTGTAGCCCGCGGTGGTGCGCAGGCCGCCCAGCCCGTCCATGTCGACGTGGATGCGCCACGAGCCGCTCCAGCCCAGCGCGCCGAACCACACGGGGCCGGATTCCTCCTCCGTCGCGCCGCGGCTGATCGCGAGCCACGGATTGGCCTGGTGCGACGTGGCGCCCTTGCGGCTCTCGATGACGATGGAGCCGGGCACGATCGGGCGCGTCTGCAACGCGAACTCGCCGGCCCAGCGCCCGGTGAGGTAGGACATGCGGTAATCGTCCGCGTACGGCAGGTTGACGCTGGCGGCGGCCAGCTGGTCGACCTGGATCCAGCCCGGCGTGCGGTTTTCCACCACGGCCGAACGGGCCAGGATGCCGGTCGCCGCGTCCATCGCATACGTCAGCGTGACGTGCACCGCGCGGCTGACGTCCTTCAGCCGGATCACGATCCGGTCGCCGTCCACCCGGTGATCGACGTGGCGCAGCACGAGATCGCGCACGCCGTCGGGGAACGTCACCTTCAGCGCCGGCTCCACGGTCAGCCCGCCGCCGAAGCCGGGGAATTCGAACGGCGTGAGCACGACGGGCATTTCGTTGGACGAGTTTTCCGGCACCGGCACCGGCGCCGCCAGCCTGTCGTCCGGCGCCAGCGCACTGCCCCAGTACAGCGTCTGCAACTGTCCATCCGTGTTGACACCGAAGGCATAGGTGACGCCGGCGCCATCGAGCCGGAACACTTTGCCGGTATCGTCCACGGACGGCCGGGCCCACGCGGAACCGCCGAGGGCGGCCCCGGCGAGGCCGCCGAGAAGTTGCATGCAGAGGGTACGGCGGCGCTGGTCGAAGTCGGTCATGGGTGCCTTGTCTCGTTATCGTTCTCGCGAACTGTTGTAAAAACCCGGGGGACTGTCCCTCCTGAGGGGACTGTCCCTCCTGAGGGGACTGTCCCTCCTGAGGGGACTGTCCCGGTGGTGAGCGTTTCAGTGTCGGACACCGGTCCCTTGGTGTCGGACACTGGTTTTCGGAGACGAACCACGATCTCCACGCAAGAAAACCGGTGTCCGACACCTTGAAACCGGTGTCCGACACCAGAACGCTGCTGCCGCTGACTGCATCGGACGGCGCTGACTGAACGGCCTTACGCCGGACGCGCCTTCTGTTCCCTGGCCCGTATGCCCTGCAGCAACGTGCTGCGCGACGAGTTCAGGTGGATGCGCATCGCTTCGCGGGCGCCGGAGAAATCGTGCCGCGCCAGTGCGCGCAGGATGTCCAGGTGCTCGTGCGCCGCGTACTGGTTGCGGGCCAGTTCCTCGTCCTTGTCCCACTGGTAGTGGTAGTGGAATACCAGCGACACCACGTCGTACAGGCTCTTCGCGAAGCGGTTGTGCAGCAGGCCGATGAGGAAGGTGTGGAAGTCGCGGTCCAGGGCGGGGAAATCCTTGTGCCGGGCCGGCATCACGGAGCCCAGCTGCTCGTGGCGGGCGATCAGGTCGGCCAGCTGCGTGAAGGCGGCATCGTCCGGCGGCAGTTGTGCGAACTGGTCGATCGCGGCGAACTCGAACATCTGCCGCACGTCGGCCAGCTCCATCGCGAACGAGCGGTCGAATGCGCACAGGCGCCAGCCGCCGCGCGGCTTCTTCTCGATCAGGCCGGACCGGGAAAACTCGATCAGGAATTCGCGCACGCTGATGGTGCCGGTGCCCGAAGCGCGGGCCAGCTCGGCCTCCGAGAACTCGGCGCCCGGCGGCATGTCGCGCTGGTAGATGCGCTCCATCAGCACTTCGCGGATGCGGTCCGAGCCCGGCTGCAATTCGGCGATATCGAAATAATCCTTGCGCCGCGGCTTGCGCAGCAGCCGGCGTTCCTTCAGGTCGCCGATCAGGCCCTGGGCGTGCAGGTGCGCGAGCACGCTGCGCACCGCGGTGCGGCTGCCCTCGACCAGTTCGGCCATGTGCTGCTCGGTCGGCAGCGGTTCGCCGATCGCCACGTGGTCGGCAATGTGCTGGAGCAGCACGTTCGTGCTGCGCTTGAAGACGAGGGGTGGTCGGGCCATGGGGTCTCGAACTTGGTATTCAATAAATTATAGCCGCGGAACCCGCACCGCTGGCAAAAACCGCGCGCCGCCGCATCCGTCACTGAATGGCCGCCCAATTGGTCACCTTCTTGAGCAAGTGCGCGGATGGCTTGCAGACCAGGGAAACATCGCTACACTAAGGTCCGTTATTTATTAAGTACTGCGGTGCAGGACACCATTTTTACTGAACGGACAGGATCATCCATGCGACTCTCCCTACTCGCCGCCTCCCTCCTGCTCGCCGCGGCCCAAGGCTTCGCGGCCGACTTCAACGTGCGCGACTACGGCGGCAAGGGCGACGGCGTGACGATGAATACCGCCGCGATCCAGAAGACCATCGACGCGGCCGCCAAGGATGCCGGCACGGTGGTCTTCCCGGCCGGGACTTACCTGACCGGCTCGGTCTTCGTGAAATCCGGCGTGACACTGAAAATCGACAAGGGCGTGACCCTGCTCGGTTCGCGCAACATCGACGATTACCCGATGATGCCGACCCGGATCGCCGGCATCGAGATGACGTGGCCGGCGGCGCTGGTCAATGTGTACCGGCAGGAAAAGGCCGCCATCGTTGGCGAAGGCACGATCGATGGCGACGGCAAGCCGTTCTGGGATTACTACTGGGCGCTGCGCAAGGATTACCAGCCGCGCGGCCTGCGCTGGGCGTCCGACTACGACGCGCGCCGGCCGCGCCTGGTGCAGGTATTCGATTCGACCGGCGTGACAGTGGGCGGCGGCCTGCTGATGCGCCGCGCCGGCTTCTGGACGGTGCACGTGTGCTACTCGTCCGACGTGACGGTCGATGGCGTGACCATCCGCAACAACGAGGACGGCAAGGGTCCGTCGACGGACGGTATCGACATCGATTCGTCGCGCAAGGTACTGGTGGCGAATGCGGACATTTCCGTCAACGACGACGCGGTGGTGCTGAAGGCGGGCCGCGACGCCGATGGCCTGCGCGTCAACCGGCCGACCGAGGACGTGGTGATCCGCGACGTCATCGTGCGCGCCTCGAAGGGCGGCATCACGTTCGGCAGCGAGACCTCGGGCGGGTTCCGCAATATCGAAGCCTACAACATGACGTTCGACGAGAACACGCCGGTCGGCATCCTGTTCAAGTCCGCCCACACGCGCGGCGGCTTCGGCGAGAACCTGCGCCTGCACGACATCACGATGAAGGGCACGCCGATCGTCATGCGCATCAACATGAACTGGAATCCGAACTACAGCTACGCCGCCATTCCCGCCGGCGAGAAGAACGTGCCGGCGCACTGGAAGGTGATGGCCACGCCGGTGCCGAAGGACAAGGGCCTGGCGCACTTCCGCGACGTGAAGATCTGGAACATCAAGGCCACGGGCGCGAGAAGCGCGTTCGAGGTGGCCGGCATCGCCGAGGCGCCGCTGCAGCGCTTCGTGTTCGACGGCATCGACATCGAGGCGAAGAGCGGCGGCTACATCCGCGAAGCGCGGGACTGGCGCTTCACCAACACGAAGCTGGCCATCCCCGCCGAGGCGCCGGTGGAAGTGGGCAAGGACAGCCGTGTGAACGGGCTGCCGGCGGGCACCTTCGTGGTCCGCGATCCAGCGAAAAAAGAAGGCTGAACCAGCGATGACGAAACGACTTTACCTTGCCTGCGTGCCCCTGCTGGCGGTCATGGCGGGCGCGCACGCGGCGCCGATCGACCGCCAGGCCGTCGTTGCGCGCCACAATCCGCAGCTGACGGCCATCGACCCGATGTCGCCGCTCAGCGTGGGCAACGGCCGCTTCGCGTTCACGGCCGACGTGACCGGGCTGCAGACGCTGCCGGACCATTACCACACCCACGGCACGCCGACCGAGACGGGCGCGCGCTGGTCCTGGCACGAGCACGCCAATCCGCAGGGCTACAAGCTGTCGGACGTGAACCGCGAGTACACGGCCTGGGGCCGCACCGTGGGCTACCCGATGAACACGAAGATTCCCGCCGGCCAGTGGCTGCGCGAGAACCCGCACATCCACCCGCTGCCGCAGATCGGTTTTGTCATGACCGGCGCCGGTGCGCGCACCATCGTGCCGGCCGACGTGACGCAGGTCGACCAGCGCCTGGACATGTGGCAGGGCCGGCTGGACAGCCGCGTGCAGCTGCTGGGCCAGCCGGTCAGCGTGAGCAGCACCGTCAGCCCCGGCAGCGACACGCTCGCGCTGCGCATCCGTTCGCCGCTGCTGGCAGGCAAGCGCGTGGCGGTGCGCATCGCCCTCCCCTATGGCTACAGGCCGGGCGCCCACCATAACCCGCCGCTCGACTGGTCGCAGCCGGACGGCCACGTGTCGAAGGTGCTGGAACGGAGCGGCCGCACGCTGTTGGTGGAGCACACGCGCGACACCGCCCGCTACGCGATGACGGTGGCCAGTGCCGCGCCGTTGACGATCACGCAGCCGGCTGCCCACGTGTTCGAGATCGCTCCGCAATCGGGCGAAACGCTGGAACTGACGGTGTCGTTCGCAAAGGACGGCACGCCGGCCGCGCAGGACGTGGCCGGCGTGTTCGCGGCCAGCCGCGCACACTGGGACCGCTTCTGGCGCAGCGGCGCCGCCATCGACTTCCAGGGCAGCACCGATCCGCGCGCGGCCGAGCTGGAACGGCGCGTCGTGCTGTCGCAATACCTGACCGCGATCCAGCTGGGCGACGAGATGCCGGCGTCGGAAAGCGGACTGACGACGTCCACCTGGTATGGCAAGCACCACACCGAGATGGTGTGGTGGCACACCGCTCACTTCACGCTGTGGGGCCGCCCCGAGTTCACGGCACGCACGCTGACGTGGTTCCAGCGCACCTTGCCGGTGGCCCGCGCCGTGGCGGCCGAACGGGGCCTGAAAGGCGCGCGCTGGATGAAGATGACCGGGCCGGGGGGCCGCGAAAGCCCGGGCGGCAACCCGCTGATCATCTGGAACCAGCCGCACCCGATCCACCTGGCCGAGCTGCTGTACCGCGCCAACCCGACGAAGGAAACCCTGGAGCGCTACCGCGAACTGGTGTTCGACACGGCCGACGGCATGGCATCGATGCTCAACTGGGACGACAAGGGCCAGCGCTACGTGCTCGGCCCGCCGCTGTGGATCGCCCAGGAGATCTACGACCAGGCCACCAGCATGAATCCGACCTATGAGCTGAGCTACTGGGCGCGCGGCCTGGAGATCGCCCAGCAGTGGCGCGAACGGCTCGGCATGCCGCGCGACGCCGGCTGGGAGGAGCGGCGCACCAGGCTGTCGAAGCTGCCCCAGAAGGACGGCAAGTACGTGGCGATCGAATCGAACCCGGACACCTGGGACAATGTCGACAGCCGCCACGACCACCCGTCGTTCCTGATGGCGCTGGGCCAGCTGCCGGGCGACGGCGTGGACCGCAAGGTCATGCGCAGCACGCTCGACGCGGTGCTGGCGAGCTGGGACTGGCAGACCAAGATCTGGGGCTGGGATTACCCGATGATCGCGATGACGGCCGCGCGGCTGGACGCGCCCGACCTGGCGGTGGGCGTGCTGCTGAAATCGGACGGCCCGAACAACGGCTACACGAAGGCCGGCCACAACCCGAACAAGCGGCTGCCGGTCTACCTGCCCGGCAACGGCTCGCTGCTGGCGGCGGTGGCGCTGATGGCCGGCGGCTGGGATGGCGCCACGCGCACGACACCGGGCTTCCCGACCGACGGCAGCTGGGTCGTGAAGGCCGAGGGATTCAACAAACTGCCTTGACTGGATGGACCAGATGACGGAAATTTTCAGCCATACGACGGGTACCTCCCGCCGCCGCTTCCTGCGCGGCACCTCCGCGGCCGGCGCCCTGCTGGCTGCCGGCGGCATGCACTTCACCGCTGCTGCCGCTGCCGCCACCGCAGCCGATCCCTGGCAGCGCGCGCAAGGCATCGTCGAGCGCTGCTCGCGCCCCCTGCTCTTCCGCAACGAGGACTTCCCGATCACCGCGTTCGGTGCGAAGAGCAGCGCCCTGGTGCCGGCGAAGTCCGTCTGGCGCACCGAGATCCTGGACGTGAAGACGCCCGCCCCGGGCTCCCCCGACTGCTATCCGGCCATCGCCGCCGCCATCGCCGCGGCCAGCAAGGCCGGCGGCGGCCGCGTGCTGATCCCGGCCGGCAACTGGTACTGCAAGGGCCCGATCGTGCTGCGCTCCAACGTGCACGTGCACCTGGCGGCCAACGCGCAGGTCTACTTCAGCGCCGACCCGGCCGATTACGCGAAGTACGGCGACATCGACTGCGGCAAGGCCGGCAAGCTGGTGCTGTCGCGCTGGCAGGGCAACGACGTGCTGAACTACTCGCCACTGGTCTACGCCTGCAACCAGGCCAACATCGCGCTGACGGGCGAGGACTGGACCAGCGTGCTCAATGGCCAGGCCGGCGTGCACGTCGATGCCGGCGAAGGCCCATGGTGGGACTGGATCGACCGCAAGGAAGGCAAGGTCAATGCCGGCAGCGTCAATCCGCTGAACCTGCCGCTGGAGACGGTGGCGCCGGAACTGCCGGCCGGGCAGCGCGCGCTGATCCAGGGCACGCATCCCCGCTGGAACGGCGACACGCGCTACCTGCCCGCGCTGTCCGAGGCCGGCGTGCCGGTATCGAAGCGCATCTTCGGCACCGGCCATTACCTGCGCCCGTGCATGATCGAACTGATCGGCTGTTCCGACGTGCTGCTGGAGAACTACCACGTGGTGGCGTCGCCGTTCTGGCTGCACCACCCGGTGAACTGCCGCAACCTGCGCTTCAGCAAGGTCAACATGGAAAGCACGGGGCCGAACAACGACGGCTTCGATCCCGAATCCTGCGACACCGTGCTGGTGGAGCACAGCACCTTCAACACCGGCGACGACTGCATCGCGATCAAGTCGGGCAAGAACCGCGACACGCAGCTGGGCCCCACGCGCAACGTGGTGATCCAGGACTGCGTGATGAACAGCGGCCATGGCGGCGTGACCTTGGGCAGCGAGATGGCGGGCGGCATCGAACACGTGTACGCGCAGCGCATCGAGTTCCGCAACGCGCACTGGGCCACCGACCCGCTGCGCAGCGCCATCCGCCTGAAGACCAACATGAACCGTGGCGGCTTCCTGCGCCACCTGTATGTGCGCGACGTAACCGTGCCGAACGGCGTGGACGCGCGCGCCCGCAAGGCGGCGCCGCCGGACGCGAACAATGCCTTCAAGGGGCTGGCGACGGGCAGCGGCGCCATCGTCACCATCGACTGCAACTACGCTGCCGGCGACGATGGCGTGCGCACCCGGCCGCCGGCGGTATCGGACATCCACATCTCGAACCTGCGCGCCGGGAACGCGAAGATGGCCGACGGCGCGTTTTCGTGCTGGCAGGCGGTGCTGATCCTCGGCCCGGTGGCATCGAGCTTCAACGGGCCGGCGGGCACGCCGGTCTTGCCGGTGTCGAACGTGACGATCAGCGATTGCGACTTCGGTACGCCGCGCAACGGCAAGGAGCCGGTCTACCTGCACAACGCGAAAGACGTGGTGCTGAAGAACGTGACGATCGCCGGGCAGGTCGTCAACCGGAAACTGGCAGGCTGACGATGCGGCGCCTGTCGATACTGGCGGCACTGGCACTGTCGGCCAGTGCCGGTGCCGCCCCCCTGCCCCCGGTCCGCGTGATCCTCGTCGGCGACTCCACCGTCGCCAGCAATAACGGCTACGGCGACGCGCTATGCGCCCGCTTTTCGCCGGAAGTGGATTGCGTGAACCTGGGTGCGAACGGGCGCAGCTCGAAAAGTTTTCGCGCCGAGGGGCGCTGGGACAAGGTGCTGGAGCTGCTGCAAGACGATGGCAAGATCAGTGGCAAGAGCGGTGGCAAGAGCGGTGGCAACGAGGGTGGAAAATTCGCCGCCCGGTACGTGCTGGTGCAGTTCGGGCACAACGACCAGCCGGGCAAGCGCCACGCGACGGACCTGGTCGCCGAGTTCCCGGCCAACATGGCGCGCTATGCCGCCGATGTGCGCGCGCTGGGCGGCGTGCCGGTGCTGGTGACGCCGCTCACGCGCCGCACATTCAAGGGCGCCTACCTGCGCGACACGCTGGCGCCGTGGGCCGCGGCGACGCGCCGGGCCGCGGCGGCGGAAAACGTTGCGGTAATCGACCTGAATACGGACAGCGCCGCCGCGGTGCAGGCCATGGGCCAGGCCGAAGCGGATACGCTGGCCGAGGCGCCGGCGCCACCGCCGTCGCCGGACGGGAAGAAGGTCAAGAGCAAGTTCGACTGGACGCATCTGGGGCCGAAGGGCTCGGCGCTGTTCGGGGCGATGGTCGGGAACGAGCTGAAGCGGGCGGTACCCGCCATCGCGCCCTACCTGCCGCCCGGGGACCGGGCGGCCCGGGACTGACGGCCAACGCCACTAGCGCATCGCGTTCGCTTCCGCCGCCGCATGCCGGTCCTCGCTGGCCTCGGTGGCGTTCATGCCATCGTCGACGACCTGCGCGGAGCGCTCGGCATCGGCCGCCAGCCGGTCCAGGCAATGCACATCCGCCGACTCTTCGGCAAAGCTGGCGTCGATCACGTCGGCCAGCCGGCCCGGCAGCGACGCATGCGGCCGGGCCGGGACTGTCGGGTTGCCTGTCGGGTTGCCTGTCGGGTTGCCTGTCGGGTTGCCTGCCGGATGGCCTGTCGGGTTGCTTTTAGGTTTCATCATGTTCTCCAGGGAGATGCCACCCACGATATTCTCTTCGGCACCATAGCGATATGTATCGGGCGAGGAGCGCGCGATAGCGAGAAATCACTTCCCATTACGACAGAATGCGCGGCGCGACCGGGGCGGACGATTGCCGTACCTGGCCACGGCACCGTCGGCTTGCATGTGCTAAGGTAGTCCAAGGTAGTGGAATGCTCCGCGCCGCGGAAAGGAAGATCGATGGACATGCTGATTCTCGTCGTCACTTCCCATCTGCACGACCGGGAACTGCTCGAGCCGCTCGGCTGTGAGCATGACCGTCCCGGTGGCCCCGGACCCGGCATGTCCTTCATCTATGCCGGCAGCCTCGCCGAGGCACTGCGCGTCGCGCGCCCGCCCGGCCCCGACCTCATCCTGCTGAACCTGCTGGGGCAGCGCAGCCGGGGCGATGGCCCGCTGACGGCGGCCATCGCGCTGCATTACGGGGCCACGCCGGTGATCCTGCTGTGCGACACGGCTACCGTGGATGCCGGACACGCCCCCGTTCCCGACGGCTCCGCCGCCGCCCCCGTCGTTGCCCGGATTGTGCTGGAGACCGCGCCGGCCGGCCTGCTGTGCGAGATGTTCGGCTGCATCGTCAGCGCGGCGCGCCGGGTGCGGCTGGCCACGGCCGGCAGCGGCGAGCGCGGCGCCATGCTCGAAGCCATCGCCGATGCCGTCGTCGGTACGGATAGCGCCGGCATTGTCCGCTACGTCAACGCGGCGGCCGCGCGGCTCACCCTGATGGCGCCAGACCGGGCGATCGGCATGCCGATCACGGAACTGATGAGCCTGCACGATGCCGCGTCGCTCGCGCCGATCCCCCATCCGCTGCTGGAAACGCTGCGCTCAGGCGAAATCCGGCGCCTTCCCAAGGGCGCGATCCTGGCACGCAGCGACGGCACGGAAATCGTCATCGAGGATTCCACCGCGCCGATCCTCGATGCCGCCGGCGCGGTCGGCGGCGGCATCATGGTTTTCCACGACATCACGGATGCCCACCAGCTGCGGACCCAGGTCGACTACCTGGCATGGCACGATTCCCTGACGGGCCTGCCGAACCGGTTCGCGGCGCAGCGGCACCTCAAGCGCATCCTGCGCGACGCCCAGGACGGCGACGTGCCGCTGGCGGTGATGTTCCTGGACCTGGACAAGTTCAAGTCGGTCAACGACACGATGGGCCACGCCGCCGGCGACGCCCTGCTGGTGGCCGTCGCGGCGCGGCTGCGCGGCTGCTTCCGCGCGGACGATCTGGTCAGCCGCCAGGGTGGCGACGAGTTCGTGGTGCTGATGGCGCCCGGCGCCGGCCGCGCGGACGCCACGCGCGCCGCCGAACGGATCCTTGCCGCCGTGGCGCCGCCGTACGAGCTGGAATCGGCCAAGGCGGATATCGGCTGCAGTATCGGCATCGCCATGTTCCCCGAGCACGGCAGCACCGGCGAGGCCCTGCTGCACCACGCCGACACCGCACTACATGCGGCGAAGGTCGCCGGCCGCAACGGCTACCGCTTCTTCATGCCGGCCATGCTGGCCAGCGCGGTCCGGCGCAAGCAGCTGGAGGACGGCGTGCGCTCCGGGCTGGCCGCGGCCGAATTCGTACTGTTCTACCAGCCGAAGATCCGCCTGTCCGATGGCGGCCTGTGCGGCTGCGAAGCCCTGCTGCGCTGGCATCATCCGGAATGGGGCTGGGTCACGCCGGACAGGTTCATCCGCAGTGCCGAGGAATCGGGACTGATCGTGCCGCTGGGCAGGTGGGTGCTGGCCGAGGCGGTCCGCCAGGCCGGCGCATGGCAGGCCGGCGGCTTCGCTCCCGGCGCGATCGCCATCAATGTTTCCGCGCGCGAACTGCGCCATGCCGGCTTTGCCGATCATGTCGAACGGCACATCGCCGACGCGCGGCTGGATCCGGCGAGCCTGCAGCTGGAACTGACGGAATCGGCGCTGATGCAGGACATGGACAGCGCGATCAGCATCCTGCGGCGCCTGAAGAACCTCGGCCTGTCGCTGGCCATCGACGATTTCGGCACCGGCTATTCGAGCCTCGGCTACCTTGCCGAGCTGCCGATCGACGTGCTGAAGGTCGACCGCAGCTTCGTCCACGGCATCGACCATGCCGTGCCGCGCAGGCAAGCCTTGCTGCACGCGGTGATCGCGCTGGCCGGCAGCCTGCAACTGCCCACCGTGGCGGAAGGCATCGAAACGGAGCTGGAAGCGGGGTTCCTGTCGCTGGCCGGCTGCGCGCAGGGACAGGGGTATTACTACGGCAAGGCGCTGGAGGCAGGTGCCTTCGAAGCGGCTTTCCTGCGGCCGGCGCGATGCGCGTGACCGGCCGGCACCCTGGACGCGGTGCCGGCCGGCCGTTACCTCGGGCGCGTTTCGGCGACCTTGATCACGCTCGTGGCATGGCTGGATGCCTGCTGGTCGGACGCGGCGTTCTGCGGCCACAGGAACCACGCCACCGCGGCGGCCACCGCGAACAGCCCCAGCATGGACCTGCTCACGGCGTCCTCCGGCTGGCCACCAGATGACTGCAACGCATGTTGTACCCCTTTGAATGGAAGGACCACCGGATGACCGGCGAAAATGGACGACTGCATGGACGACCAGATCGACGACCAGATCGACGACTAGATCGACGACCAGATCGACAACTACATCGACAACCAGATCGACGACTACATCGACGAATGCAGGATGCGGCTGGCCGCATCGGGGCCGGGCACGGCCGCTGAACGGCGCCGGCGGGGCTTGTTGCCCGCGGTGCCGCTCGCAGGAACGGCTGTGCCTCAGTGTACGCGCATTTCACAAGGTAAAAGTGACTATTTGTAGGCCGGCAACCTGTCACGAAGGCCACGTTGTAACGGGTGGACATTCAGGCACCTGCCCGGGTGACCGTGGCCAGGATCGCGAACAGTTCGTCGATGTCGACCGGTTTCACGAGGTGATGGTCGAAGCCCGCGGCGGCCGTCTGCGCGCGGTCGCTCTCCTGGCCATATCCGGTGACGGCGATGAGGGTCGCTCCCGCCGTTCCCGTTTGCGCGCGCAGGCGCTGGGCCAGTTCGTTCCCGTCCATTCCCGGCAGGCCGATATCGAGCAGGAACACGTCCCAGCTTCCGGCGGTGCTCAATGCTAATGCATCGCGTGCATCGTATTCGACGACGACCTGGTGTCCCGCCGATTCGAGCAGCAGCGCCAGGATCGACGCCGCATCCACGTTATCGTCGACCACCATGATGCGCAGTGGACCGCCGCCATCGTGCAGCGCCGGCTCCACGGCCAGCACGCCCGCGCCATCGTCTTCCTGCGCGGCCAGACGCGGCAGGCAAACGGTAAACCTGCTGCCCTGCCCCAGGCCGCCACTGGCGCAGGTGACCGTGCCGCCATGCAGCTGCACCAGGCTTTTCACCAGCGCCAGCCCGAGCCCGAGACCGCCCAGCGAGCGGTCGGAGGAGCGCTCGGCCTGCGAGAACAGGTCGAACGCCCGCGCCGCGAGTTCGGGTGCCATGCCGATACCGGTATCGGTCACGTGGAACAGCACGTTGCCGGGGCGCACCTCGGTGCGCAGGCCGATGTGGCCGCCTTCGGGCGTGTACTTGGCGGCATTGTTGAGCAGGTTGGCAAACACTTGCACGAGCCTGTTCCGGTCGCCCATCACCAGCGGTGCCGCCGGCGTGAGTTCCAGTGCCAGGTGGTGGCCGCGCATGCGGATCAGCGGCGTGACCTGTTCGATGGCGTCGGTCACGATCCGGTGCAGGTCCAGGCCCTGCATGTCGAGTTCGGCAAGGCCACGCGTGACCCGCGACACGTCGAGCAGGTCGTCCACCAGGCTGGTCATGTGGCGTACCTGCCGGCCGATGATCTGGCTGGTCTGCCGGACCCGCGCCTCGTCGACCTTGCCCAGCTGCAGCAGGTCGGCCGCGGCGCTGATGGGCGCCAGCGGGTTGCGCAGCTCATGGGCCAGCATGGCCAGGAACTCGTCCTTGCGGCGGTCCGCCTCGCGCAGCTGCGTCTCGGCCTGCTTGCGGGCGGAAACGTCGCGGAAGAACAGCGCCAGGCCGCCTTCGAGGGCCGGATAGGCACGCACTTCCATCCAGACATCGCCGCCCGGCAGTGTATAGGGAATGTCGATGGTGCCGGACGTGCGCTGATCCCTGACCTGCCGGTACAGCGCCTCGACCGGCGTTCCCAGCAGGTCCGGCCACAGCTCCCAGTGGCTGCGCCCGATGACACCCGCCGTGGTCTGGTGCGTCAGCCGCAGGCCTTCCGCGTTCATCCGCACGATGCGCCAGTCGGGATCGAGCAGCGCGAAGCCTTCGGCCATGTTATCGAAGATGTATTCGCTCTCGTCGCGCTCGCGGCGCAGTGCGGCCTGCGCCGAGGCGGTCTCCACGGCGGCCCAGGTACGCTCCAGCATGTCCTCGGCCATGCCGACCTGCGCCTTCGTCCAGCGGTGCGGTGCCGCGTCGTGGGCATTGAGGATCACGCGCAGGCGGCCGTTCTTCAGCAGCGGTATCGCCAGCACGGCGCGCACGCCGAGGGCCGCGTAGGCGTGCGCATAAGGTGCGCAACGCTTGTCGGTCGAGGCATCGCCGACGATCAGCGGCCGGCCCGCCCGCGCCCCCTCGGCCGCGAAGATGCCGAAATCGTCCAGGTTCACCGCGGTGCCGGCCACAGATGGCAGGCTGCCGTTGGTCCAGTCCCGCCCGACACTGCCGGCCGCGCCCCCGTCGTCGACCGTCAGGTACGCCACGCGCCCCACCCCGAGGTATTCGCCGAGCAGCGCGCTGGCTTCGGCGACCACTTCGGCGGGATCGGTCAGCGCGCGCAGCAGGTCGCCGAGCCGCAGCTGGAATTCGCGGCGGCGGTTTGAAATGAAGGTGGCGGTGGTGTCGGCTGCGGGATTGAGGATGCCGGCGACGTTGCCGGCGGCATCGAAGACCGGGAACAGCGCATAGCTGAAGTAGGCCGTCTCGGGCACGCCGTCGCGCACCACGGTGAACCGTATGTCGCTCAGGTTGCATGCCCTGCCGGCCAGTGCTTCGGCCAGGATCGGGGTGAAGCCCTCGCGCAGCTCTTCCCAGCTGCCCCAGAACGGGCTGGCCAGCGCGGCTGGATGCTTGTCGCCGAGGACCTGGAGGTATGCGTCGTTGTAGAAGTACAGGCAGTCCGGGCCCCAGTAGAAGCTGATCGGCGCGGGCGCGTCCAGCACCATGTCGATGGTACGGCGGATCTCGGCAGGCCACGCTTCAGGAGCGCCGAAGGGGAAGTCGCTCCAGTCACGGGCGCGCAGCAAAGCGCGAACCACGCCCTCGCCGGCAAACAGGGGTCGGAATGCTGGGGAATTATCCATGTAGGCATTCTGACATGATTGCAGAATAAAATCCGCCTCTTTACGCTGGCAGGCGACCGGCGATATTTCCGCTCAGAGTAAACATCGGCCTGCGGCAGTAATTGATCCGGGCGCCATTCCGCGTTACCTTGGACTACACGATATAAAAAGAGCATGTCCGCGCCACAGCTTTGCCGGCCGGGGAATGCATGGAGACGTATCACCCGCGGTCCGGCCGCAGCCGGCACCGCAAGCCCAGGAGTAATGCCGTGTCCACTCACCTGATTGCCATTTGCGTGCTGGCGCTGATGTTCGTCATCGCCACCGCGCTGCCCATCAACATGGGCGTCATCGCCTTTGTCGGTGCCTTCCTGGTCGGTACGCTGGTCGCCGGCATGCAGGCCAAGGGCATCATGGCCGGTTTTCCGGCCGAACTGTTCCTCACCCTCGTCGGCATCACGTTCCTGTTCGCCCAGGCCCAGAACAACGGCACCATCGACTGGCTGGTGCGGCTTGCCGTGCGCGCGGTCGGCGGGCGCATCGCCGCCATTCCGTGGGTGATGTTCGCCGTCACGGCCCTGCTCACCTCGGTCGGCGCCGTCAGTCCAGCGGCGGTGGCGATCATCGCGCCGATCGCGCTGGGCTTCGCCGCCAAGTACCACATCAATCCGCTGATGATGGGCCTGATGGTGATCCACGGCGCCCAGGGCGGCGGCTTCTCGCCGATCAGCATCTACGGCGGCATCACCAATAAAGTCGTCAACGAAGCGGGGCTGCCGATCTCGGAATTGACCACCGCGTTCGTCAGCCTGGGCTTCAACTTCGCCGTCTCGCTGCTACTGTTCTTCGTGTTCGGCGGCATGAAGCTGATGCGCCAGCAGGTGCCCAAGGCGGCAGCCGGCCGCAGCGACCCCATCGGGCCGTTCGGCGCAACCGTCGCGGTGGCGGCGCAGGGTCCGCAGATCTACGGCGATGCCGAGAACGAGGCGGCCAGCGAGGAACGGCTGACGCGGGAGCGCTCCAGCGCGGCCGTCGGCGCGATCGGCACACCAGGTGGTGCGGGTGCCGGCGCGGCCGCCGGCGTGGCGCTGAACGAAGGCGCGACCATCCAGCAGATCGTCACCGTGGCCGGGCTGGTCGCGCTGGCCGTGCTGACGCTGCTGTACAAGCTCGATATCGGCTTTGTCGCCATCTCGATCGGCCTGCTGATCTCGCTGATGTCGCCGCAGGTACAGAAACGCGCCATCGGCCAGGTATCGTGGCCGGAGATCATGCTGATCGTCGGCGTGAGCACCTATGTGGGCGTGATGCAGAAGATGGGCACCATTACCTGGGTCGGCGACAGCGTCGCCAGCCTGACCTCGCCGCTGGTGGTGGCGCTGCTGCTGCTGTTCGTCGGCGCCATCGTGTCGGCGTTCGCGTCGTCGACGGCCGTGCTGGGATCGCTGATTCCGCTGGCCGTGCCGTTCCTGCAGGCCGGCACCGGCGTCGATCCGATCGGCTTCATCGCCGCCATGGCGGTGGCGTCCACCATCGTCGACGTCAGCCCGTTCTCGACCAACGGCGCGCTGGTGCTGGCCAGCGCCCAGCACATCGACCGCGACGTATTCCTGCGCCAGCTGATGATCTATGGCGGTATCGTCACGCTGGTCGCACCGGTCGTGGTCTGGCTGCTGTTCGTGGTGCTGTGACCACCGCTGCCGCGACCACCACATTAAGGATAATCCATGAATTCACCTGAAGGCCGCTGGACTACCCAGCAACGCAATCGCGACGCCCGCCTGGCGCGCGCCGGCGCCGCACTGGGCGATGCGCTGGACGGCAAGATCGTCGCGGCATCGCATATCGCCGAGCTGCTGCACCAGGTGCTGGAGCCCGGCGACCGGGTCTGCCTGGAAGGGAACAACCAGAAGCAGGCCGATTTCCTCGGCAAGGCGCTGGCCAGGCTCGATCCGGCGCGCGTCAACAACCTGCACATGCTGCTGTCGGTGCTGTCGCTGCCGGAACATCTCGACGTGTTCGAGAAGGGCATCGGCGCCCGCCTGGACTTCTCGTTCTCGGGACCGCAGGCCGGCCGCCTGGCCCGGCTGGCGCAGTCGGGCAAGCTCAATATCGGCGCCATCCACACCTACCTGGAACTGTTCGCACGCTACTTCGTCGACCTGACGCCGCGGGTGGCGCTGGTGGCGGCCGAGATGGCCGACCGCGAAGGCAACCTGTACACGGGGCCGAATACCGAGGATACGCCGGCCATCGCCGAGGCCACCGCCTTCAAGAGCGGCATCGTGATCGCCCAGGTCAACCGCATCGTCGACAAGCTGCCGCGCGTGGACATTCCCGCCGACTGGGTCGGCTACGTGGTGCAGTCGCCGACGCCCTACTACATCGAGCCGTTGTTTACACGCGACCCGGCGCTGATTTCCGAGATCCAGGTGCTGATGGCGATGATGGCCATCAAGGGCATCTATGCCGAATACGACGTCGAGCGCCTGAACCACGGCATCGGCTTCGACACCGCCGCCATCGAACTGCTGCTGCCGACGTATGCGGCCAGCCTGGGGCTGAAAGGCAGGATCGCCCGCCACTGGGCGCTCAATCCCCACCCGGCGCTGATTCCGGCGATCGAGGCGGGCTTCGTCGAATCGGTGCATTCGTTCGGCTCCGAACTGGGCA
This sequence comes from Pseudoduganella umbonata, assembly GCF_014192225.1. Taxonomy (GTDB): domain Bacteria; phylum Pseudomonadota; class Gammaproteobacteria; order Burkholderiales; family Burkholderiaceae_D; genus Rugamonas; species Rugamonas umbonata. The sequence continues at coordinate 419,669 of NZ_JACHXS010000004.1, forward strand.
TGGAAAACTACATCCGGGCCCGGCCCGACGTGTTCTTCACCGGTCCCGACGGCTCGATGCGCAGCAACCGCGCCTTCTCCCAGGCTGCCGGTCACTACGCCTGCGACATGTTCATCGGCTCCACGCTGCAGATCGACCTGCAGGGCAACTCGTCCACGGCGACGCTGGGCCGCATCGCCGGCTTCGGCGGCGCGCCGAACATGGGTGCCGACGCGCGCGGGCGCCGGCACCCCAGCGCGGCCTGGCTGAAGGCAGGCGAACAGGCCCGCGCCGGCCGCAACACGATCCCGCGCGGGCAGAAGCTCGTGGTGCAGATGGTGGAGACCTTCCGCGAGCACATGGCACCGGCCTTCGTCGAGCGGCTCGACGCCTGGCAGCTGGCCGAGCAGGCCGGCATGGCGATACCGCCGGTGATGATCTACGGCGACGACGTCACGCACATCCTGACCGAGGAAGGCATCGCCAACCTGCTGCTGTGCCGTGGCGACGAGGAACGCGAGCAGGCCATCCGCGGCGTGGCCGGCTATACGCCGGTGGGCCTGGGCCGCGACAAGCGCATGGTGGAGAACCTGCGCGACCGCGGCATCATCCGCCGCCCGGAAGACCTGGGCATCGACAAGCGCCTGGCAACGCGCGACCTGCTGGCAGCCAGGAACATGAAAGACCTGGTGCGCGCGTCGGGCGGCCTGTACGATCCGCCGAAACGTTTCAGGAACTGGTAAGGACACACCATGGAAACCCTTCAATTCAGGTTCGAACAGGGCACCCGCCCGCTGGCCGGCGCGGCCCAGCTGGTCGGCGTGGTCGGCTCGGGCAATCTCGAAGTGCTGATCGAGCCGGCGACGCTGGCCGGCGCCTGTGAAATCGAGGTGCGCACCGCGGCCGTCGGCTTCGGCGCGACGTGGCAGGCCGTGATGACGGACTTCCACGAACGCTGGAGCCTGGCCGACGCGCGCATCTGCATCAACGACATGGGCGCCACGCCGGCCGTGGTCAGCCTGCGGCTGGACCAGGCGGCGCAATCGGTGGCAGGAGGCACGCCATGAGCAGCTACCTGGAACTGACCGCGCGCCAGCGCATTCCCGCCATCTTCGATGCGGGCAGCTTCGAGGAATTCCTGCCGCCCTCGGCACGCATCGTCAGCCCCCACCTGGCGCAGCTCGACGCGCCCGTGTCGTTCGACGACGGCGTCGTGGTCGGGCGCGGCCTGCTGGGCGGCCACGTGGTGTTTGGCGCGGCCCAGGAAGGCGGCTTCATGGGCGGCTCGGTCGGCGAGGTGCACGGCGCCAAGCTGGTCGGCATGCTGCGCCGTGCCATCGACGAGCAGGCCCACGCGGTGCTGCTGCTGCTCGAATCGGGCGGCGTGCGCCTGCACGAGGCCAATGCCGGCCTGATCGCGGTATCGGAAGTGATGCGCGCCATGCTCGATGCGCGCGCCGCGAATATCCCCGTGGTGGCCCTGGTGGGCGGCGCCAACGGCTGCTTCGGCGGCATGGGCATCTCGGCGCGCTGCGCCAACACGGTGATCATGTCGGAAGAAGGCCGGCTGGCGATGTCCGGCCCGGAAGTGATCGAGACCGCCAATGGCGTGGAGGAGTTCGACTCGCGCGACCGCGCGCTGGTGTGGCGCACCACCGGCGGCAAGCATCGCTACCTGCTGGGCGACTGCCAGGTGCTGGTGCCGGACGACACCGCCGCCTTCCGCGCCGCCGCGCTGCAGGCCATCGCGGAGATCCGCGCCGGCAGCGCCAGCCTGAGCCTGGAAGGCCTGCTGGAAGAACAGGACCTGCTGGCGCGCCGCCTGCGCGACACCGCCGGGCTGCCCGACCCGGTCGACGTGTGGCGGCAGCTGGGCGTACCGGATCCGGCCGGCGTGCCGATGCTCGACACGGACGCTTTCATGCAACTGGCGGCACCGCACCGCGCGGGAGGACCACGATGACCTGGCAAACCCTGGCAACCCAGCTGTTCCCCGGCGGGCACGACATCGCCGAACACGACAATTTCCTGTCCGGCACCGGCCAGGTGGACGGCAGGACCGTGGCCGTGATCGGCACCACCGAGCACGTCCCGATCGGCATCGAGATCGCGCTGGCCCAGGCCCAGGCGATCCTGCGGACGGTGCAGCGGCATCCCGGCCGGCCGATCCTGATCCTGGTCGACACGCAGGGCCAGCGCCTGCGCCACCGCGACGAGATGTTGGGCATCAACAGCTACATGGCCCACCTGGGCAAGTGCGTCGACCTGGCGCGGCGGCGCGGCCACGCCGTGATCGGCCTGGTGTACGACCAGGCCCTGTCCGGCGGCTTCATCACCAGCGGCCTGATCGCCAGCGCCTGCTACGCGCTGCCGCAGGCCACCATCCGCGTGATGGGATTGCCGGCCATGGCACGCATCACCAAGGTACCGGAAGAGCGGCTGACCGAGCTGGCGCGCGACAACCCGGTGTTCGCGCCGGGGCCGGAGAACTACCTGCGCATGGGCGGCCTGCACGCCATCTGGGCGGACGACCTGGCCAACCGGCTGGTCGAGGCGCTGGCCGGCACCGACCCGGCCGATGGCCGCATGGCGCTGGGCCAGGACCGGGGCGGCCGCCTGCTGGCGCAGCCCGTCGCCGAGGCAGTCAGGACGGGTGGCCATGCTCGCCCGGCATGATCTCGTGTGGCTGACGGCTCAGGGCTGGCGGCAGGTGCGCGCCGGCATGGCGCCGGAGGCGGAGCAGGAGCTGATCACAGCCTTGGACGCATGGCGCGGCGCCGGCTGGCCCGCCGTGGTACGGCGCGCGGAGGCCGATCCGGCACCGGAAGAAGTGGCCATCGGCTTCGCCCTGCCCCCGCGCCCCGGCGATGGCCGCAAGGTACGTATCGGCAGCCGGGTCGACGTGGCCGAGATCGTCCGCCACACCCCTGCCCTGCCGCTCGCGGGCGCCCTCGGCGCGGTGCCCGACGGCTGGCGCACGGCGCTGGCGGCACTGTCGCGCGAGGCCGCCGACGCAGGACTCGACCTGGCCGTGTACGGCTCGGTGGCCCTGGCCGCTATCACGGGGCAGCGCTATGTGACGCCGGCTTCGGACATCGACCTGCTGCTGCGTCCCCTGGACCGCGAGCAGCTGGCGGCCGGCCTGGCGCTGGTGGCCCGGCATGCGGCGCTGCTGCCGCTCGACGGCGAAGTGGTGTTTCCCGATGGGCGCGCAGTGGCATGGAAGGAGCTGCGCATGGTGCTCGACACCACGCCAGGCACGCGCGTGCTGGCGAAAAGCCTGGAGCGCGTGGCACTGGCGGTACCGGACGACCTGCTGGCGACGCTGGAGGATGCGCCATGCCTGAGCTGAACGGGGCGCTGCTGCTCCCTGCCCGCATGCCGCCGGCCTTCGGCGTTGCCACGGACCGCGCGTTTTGCCAATGGGTGGCGCGCCTGGCCGTGCGCAGCCTGTATGCGGAACTGGCCCTGTATCCGAAGCCCGGCCTGGTCTCGCTGGTCGACAACGGCAGCCACGAGGACATGACGGCAGCCACCTTCGTGCGCAGCCTGTTCGCGCTGCGCCGCTATTTTCTGCGCATCGCCGAAGCGGGCATCGCCGATGCGCCCTTCCATGAACTGAAACGCCTGGGCATCGAGGCCGAGGCGCGCATGCTGCGCGCCACCGGCGGGATCAACACCCACCGCGGCGCCATCTTCTGCCTCGGCCTGCTGTGCGCCGCCATCGGGCGTTGCCGGGCGAGCGGCAATGCGCTGGCACCGGCCGCGATCCAGGGCGCGCTGCTGCGGCACTGGGGCCCGGCACTGGGGGCCCACAGCGCCGACCTGGCCACACCCTCGCATGGCACGGCGGCACTGCTGCGCTATGCCGCCAGCGGCGCACGCGAGGAAGGCGCGCGCGGCTTTCCTTCCGTGTTTGCCGTCGGCCTGCCCGCCTTGCGCCGGACGCTGGCCGCCGGCCGCGGCACGCGGTGCGCGCGGGTCGATGCGCTGTTTGCCCTGATGGCGCATGTCAGCGACACCAACGTCTATCATCGCGGCGGTCCGGACGGCGCGCTGGCGGTGCGGCGCCAGGCGCGCGCCTTCGTCGCCCGTGGCGGCACCGCCGCGCCGGACTGGGAAGCGCGCGCACTGGCGTGCCATCGCAGCTTCGTCGCCTCGCGCTTGTCGCCCGGCGGCGCGGCCGACCTGCTCGGCGCCGTCTGCTTCGTGCATGAGGCCTGCATGACCCAGGCGGCCCGCGGCGGGTACGACTGACATGGCGACGGGGCTCGTCGTGCTGTGTCCGGGCCAGGGCGCCCAGCACCCCGCCATGTTCGACATGGCACGCACCGATCCCGCCGCCGGCCGCCTGCTCGACGCATGGTTCGGCGACCCGTTGCTGGCCGAACCGCTGCAGGCGGCCGTCGAGGGTAGCGCGCGTTTCGCCAACCGGATCGCGCAGCCGTCGATCGTCGCCGCGACGCTGGCGATGTGGACGGCGCTCGCCGATTCGCTGCCACAGCCGGCGCTGGTCGCCGGCTACAGCATCGGCGAGCTGTCGGCCCATGCCGTCGCGGGCGCGCTGGCGCCCACCGCTGCCGTGCAACTGGCGCTCGAGCGTGCAACGTTGATGGATGCATGCGTGTCGAACGGCGTGCCCCAGGCCATGGTGGCACTCTCCGCCATGCCCGACGGCAGTACCGCCGCCCTCTTGCAGCGCTTTGGCTTTCATGCCGCCATCGTCACCGGCGAAGACACGCTGGTGGCCGGCGGCCCCGCCGCGCAACGCGACGCCCTGGCCGAGGCGGCCGTGGCGGCCGGCGGCCGGGCTACCGTGCTGCCGGTCGAAGTGGCGTCGCACACGCCACTGCTGGCGGGCGCCGTCGCGCCATTCGCCGCGCTGCTGGCACGCCAGTACTGGAGCACACCCGCCTTCCCTGTTCTGTCCGGCATTTGCGCCGAACCGGCATGGGACGCCACGCGCGCCGTGGGCGACCTGTCGCGCCAGATCGCCGAACCGATCCGCTGGCAGGACTGCATGGACGCCTGCGCGGAAGCCGGCGCCACCGTCGCGCTGGAACTGGGCCCGGGCGCCGCGCTGTCGCGCATGTTGCAGGCCCGCCACCCCGGCATCGCCTGCCGCTCCGTCACGGAGTTTCGTTCCCTGGACGGGATACGCAGCTGGCTGGGGAGACAGCTCGACTAGCATTCACGATCGGTATATCTGGTATTGCATTTGAGAATTGGAATTCCGGGTGGCTCGCCTATATAACGGTAGCATCGGGTCGCGTTGCGATCCCCACTGCAATCGTTATCCGGGAGTCCATCATGAAACACGTTATCGCTGCCACCGTCCGCACGCTGCTGTCCGCGGCCCAGGCGCGCGCCATGCTGGCACTGCGCAAGCAGGCCGAAATCGCCCAACCTCGCCAGCTGGATTACCGGCTCAATGCCGGCGGGTGGAACTGAGCGGGAAAACTTTTCCAGTTGCACGCTGATGGCCGCCATGGCATTGCGGCCCGCTTTCCGCGCGTGCCTGAGGTCAGCCCACAAGGTCTGTAACACACGTTGCAGGCCTTTTATGTTTGTCGAATCGCAGATCCGTCCCGCCATGCGTGCGATCCGACACAAAGCCGAGGGAGCTGGATGAAGAGGACCGTCAGCTTCTTCAAGACCTGGGCGAAATGATCGAACAGGAAATCAAGTCGATCCAGCTGGCAACGCTGGATCCAGGCTGCGGACAATGCCATGTACGCAGATAAGAAAGAACAGGCGATCCGCGTGGATCATTGATCGTCCCAAGACGCGGCATGCCCCGCACCCATCACGCAAAAAAGGCCCGCAACGCAACGTTGCAGGCCTTTTCTATTACTACGAATCCTGGTGGGAAGTGCAAGTTTCGAACTTGCGACCCCTGCAGTGTGAATGCAGTGCTCTACCCCTGAGCTAACCTCCCTGAAAGAGGCATGATTGTAGTGACCCTCTTGCGTACCGTCAAGACCCTTTTCGCTGGTATGACATCCCGATGGTGTTGCGCACAAGCAAAATATCGGATGGCAAATGTGTCGGGTGCTCTATAATTTCGTTACACGCGCATCAGCCCGTGTTTTTCGGACTGTCGCCGCCTTGGTGGCAGGTGGCGGAGAAGACGGCAACCGCAGGGACGTCATGACCAGAAGAGCCAGCTTTTCACGCGCAGGACTTGTCGCAGCGATCGTGGGTGCGGCGCCAGCCTACGCCATGGAGTCGGATGGCAACCGCTTCGCCGACATGTCGCTCGAACAGCTCAGCGATGTCGTCGTCACATCCGTGTCGCGGCAGGAGGAACGGCTCAGCAATACAGCGGCCTCCGTCTTCATCATCAGCGGTGGCGACATCCGGCGCAGCGGCGCGCAGTCGCTGCCGGAGGCGCTGCGGCTGGCGCCCAACCTTCAGGTGGCCCAGGTCGATGCGCGCAACTGGGCCGTCACCGCGCGCGGCTTCAATACCCCGTTCGAGAACAAACTGCTGGTGCTGATCGACGGCCGCAGCATCTACAGCCCGCTGTTCTCCGGCGTGTTCTGGGATGCCCAGGACGTGGTGATGGAAGACATCGAACGCATCGAAGTGATCAGCGGGCCCGGTGCCACGATCTGGGGTGCGAATGCGGTCAACGGTGTCATCAACGTCATCACGCGTTCGTCGGCGGACACCCAGGGCGGGCAATTTTCCGCCGCCGGCGGCGAGCACGACAAGCACGCCTCGCTGCGCTATGGCGGCACGCTGGCCAACGGCGGCACCTATCGCGTGTACGGAAAATACCGGCAGCTGAACAATACCTTTACTGAAACCGGACTCGATACCAATACGGGCATGCACCGCAGCCAGGCGGGCTTTCGTGCCGACTGGCGCCTGCACGACAGCGTGGTGACCGTGTCCGGCGACGCCTACCAGGGCAAGCTGGGCCAGGCATTCGCCCTGCCTGTGCAGATCTCGGGCGGCAACCTGCTGGGCCGGGTGACACGCAAGCTGTCGCCCGACGCCAACCTGCGCCTGCAGGTCATCGTCGATCACACCGAGCGCGACCAGCCGGGAGCCTTCGTCGAGCGCCTGTCCACGCTGGACCTGGAGGCCCAGCACGACGTGCGCCTCGGCGAGCGCAATCTGCTGACATGGGGCGGCGGTTTCCGCCAGAGCTGGGACAGGGTGGCGAATTCGCAGGGACTCGGCTTCCTGCCCGGCGACCTGAACCTGCGCTGGTCGAACCTGTTCGTGCAGGATGAATACGCCGTGACGCCGTCGCTGAAACTGACCGCCGGCGCAAAGGTCGAGCACAACATCTACACGGGCGCCGAATACCTGCCCAGCCTGCGCCTGGCGTGGACGCCGGGCCTCGACCAGCTGGTCTGGAGCAGCGTGGCCCGCACCGTGCGCGCGCCGTCGCGCTTCGACCGCGACCTGCATTCGCCGAGCGCACCGATGAATGCCGGCGGGCGTATGGTCCATGTGATTGGCGGCGGTCCGGACTTCCAGTCCGAGGTAGCCCGCGTCATCGAACTGGGCTACCGCGCGCAACCCGTTGCCACGCTCTCCTGGTCGGCGACGGCGTTCTACAGCCGCTACGACAGGTTGCGCACCCTCGAGCCGCAAACCGGTCCAGCGGCGACGTCGCTGCTCGCGTTCGAGAACCGGAGCGAAGGCACCACGCGGGGCATCGAAATGTGGGGCCAATGGCAGGCCACGCCGACCTGGCGGATCAATGCCGGCCTGGTGCTGCAGCGCGTGCGCACCACCCTGCTGCCGGGCAGCCAGGACGCCAGCGCCAGCAGCGGTCTGTCCACCAACGACCCGAAGCGCAACTGGCTGCTGCGCACCTCGCACGACCTGACCGACGACAGCGCGCTGGACCTGACGCTGCGCTACGTGGGAGCGCTGCCGGCTCCGGCCGTGCCATCGTATTACGAGCTCGATGGCCAATGGACGTGGAGCCCGCGCCCGAACATCGACGTGGCGCTGGTCGGGCGCAACCTGCTGCATCGTTCCCACCCCGAATTTGCCGCGTATCCAGGGCGAAGCGTGTTCAGCCGCAGCGTGCTGCTGAAGCTGGCGATGCGTTTCTGAACGTGACGACCATTATCGGACGGTGTGGCCGCGGATGCATCAGGACCGTGCTGCTGTACGGTCAAGGCGGCCTATAAGCAGGCGTCGGAGCAGGCGGCAGGAACCGGGCGCGGGTACCGCGCACTTACGAGGGATCGGGGATCGGGCAGGGTCTCAATGCTGCAATTCGATGAACGCGGCGATCTCTTCCAGCGCGAACGTGCAGACGCAGTCGGCGCGGCCGCCCGGTTCTTCGAGCGGCGGCGGCGGCAGGCGTTTCACCGCCGTGGGAATGCCGGCGCCGATCAGCCGGGCGCCGTATTGTTCGGCTTCGTCCCGAAGGGGATCGTCGTCCGCCGACAGGATCAGCGCCGGCGGCAGGTTCTTCAGCCGCGACGACTGCAGCGGCGACGCATACGGGTGCGTGCGGTCGGCGGCGTTCGGCAGGTAGGCGCGGTAGCCTTCCGCGCAGGTACGGGCAACGTCGTCGACGACGGCGGCCTTGTCCACGCAGGCCGGCATCGTGCGCATCGAACAGGTGGACAGGCCCGGGTCGAGCATCGGCATGATCAGCACCTGGCCGGCCAGCGCCGGTCCGCCACGGTCGCGCGCTACCAGCGACACCACCGCGGCCAGGTTGGCCCCCGCCTCGATGCCGGCCACGATGAGCCGCTTGCCGTTCCACGCCAGCTTCGCCTTGTTCTTCTTTGCCCACAGCAGTATCGCGTGGGCATCCTCCACCGCGGCGGGGAACGGTTGCTGGCAGGCCAGCGTGTAGCCGGCGGACAGCGCCACCTGCCCGGGATCGGTGCCGACCAGCTGGCGCAGGAATTCGTCGGCTTCCGCGACCGAGCCGCCGACGAAGCCGCCGCCATGGAAGAACACCACCAGCGTGTCGCGCTTTCCCGCCGCCGGGCCGGCCATGTGGAGCCGGGCCGGCAGCGGACCGGCCGCGCCGGTTACTTCCACGTCGCGCGATACCGCTTCGCCTGCATTGATCGATCGTTCGTTCATCTGCTCGTTCCCTCTATTCCAGATCCCGGCAAGCAACTGACGGGCATCATTCATCGCAAGCTGAAAACCGGTGTCCGACACCGCTTCGGGTGTCCGACACCAGCTGATCCGCCGTTACTGGGTACCAAGCCGCCGGCGGAGTGCGGGCTTTACTGCCAGCCGCCGCCCAGCACTTTATAGAGCGTCACCTGGTTGCTGGCCTTCGCCAGCCGCGCGCTGATATACGTCTGCTGCGCCACGTACAGGTTGCGCTGCGAGACCAGCGCGTTCAGGTACGACTCCGCGCCCTTCTGGTAACGCTGCTCGTGGATCCGGTAGCTCTTGCCGGAAGCTTCCACCAGCGCCGCCTGCGATGCCACGCGCTCGTCCAGCGTGCCCCGCTGGGCCAGCGCGTCCGACACTTCGCGGAACGCCGACTGGATCGCCTTTTCATACTGCGCCACGGCGATGTCGCGGTTGGCTTTCGCCAGGTCGAGGTTGGCCTGGTTGCGGCCGCCCGCGAAGATCGGCAGGTTCAGTTGCGGCATGAACGACCACGTGCCGGCGCCCGCCTTGAACAGGTTCGACAGGTCCGAACTCATCGCGCCGGCCGATGCCGTCAGCGAGATACTCGGGAAGAACGCGGCCCGGGCCACGCCGATGTTGGCGTTGTTCGCCTGCAGCGTGCGCTCGGCAGCCAGCACGTCCGGCCGGCGCTGCAGCACGTCCGAAGGCAGGCCTGCCGGCAGGTCCGCCAGCTGGGTGACCGGTTGCAGCGTGCCCGGTTGTAGCGTGCCCGGCAGCAGCCCGGCAGGCACCGGCGCGCCGGCCAGCAAGGCCAGCGCGTTCTGGTCGGCCGCCACCTGGGCGGTGTACACGGCCACGTCGCTGCGCGCCGTTTCCACGCTGGTCTGCGCTTCGTACATGTCCAGGCCGGACGTGGCTCCTGCTTCGAAGCGGCGCTTGCTGAGCTCATAACTGATCTGCTGGCTCTTCAGCGTGTCCTGCGCCAGGCGCAGGCGCTCCTGGTCGGCCGCCAGCGTCAGCCAGGCGTTGGCCACTTCGGCCACCAGGCTGATCTGCTGCGAACGGCGCGCCTCTTCGGTGCCCAGGTATTGCTGCAGCGCCGCTTCGGACAGGTTTTTCACCCGGCCGAAGAAGTCCAGCTCGAAGGCCGGGATGCCCAGGCCTGCCGTGTACTGGCGCGTGATGTAGCCGTCGCCGGTGGCGGACAGGTTGTCCGGCACGCGCTGGGCCGTCTGGCCCACGCTGGCGTTCAGGCCCGGCACGCGGTCGGCGCGCCGCACGCCGTACTGGGCGCGCGCGGCTTCGATGTTGAGGATCGACACGCGCAGGTCGCGGTTATTGGCCAGCGCCAGCTCGACCAGCTTTTCCAGCTGCTCGTCGGCGATGAAATCGCGCCAGGCGATATCGTGCGCCGCGTTGGCGCCGGCCTGCTCGGCCGGGCGGTACGCTTCGCCTTGCGGCCAGTCGGGTGCCACGGGCGCCGCGGGGCGTTCATACACGGGTGCCAGGCTGCAGCCGGACAGCAGTGCCGCCGCGGCCAGGGTCATCAAAGTCTTGTTCATGTCAGTTCGTTTCATTGGCAATGGTACTTGCGGGCGGTTCCGGATTTTTCACGTCTTTCGGCGTAAACATGCTGCGCACCAGCACGAAGAACACCGGCACGAAGAAGATGCCGAGGAACGTCGCCGACAGCATGCCGCCCAGAACGCCGATGCCGATCGCGTTCTGGCTGCCGGAACCCGCACCGCTTGCGATCGCCAGCGGCAGTACGCCCAGGCCGAAGGCGATCGACGTCATCAGGATCGGGCGCAGGCGGATCTTCACGGCTTCCAGCGTGGCCTCGCGCAGCGCCATGCCCGATTCCTGCAACTCCTTGGCGAATTCCACAATCAGGATCGCGTTCTTTGCCGACAGGCCCACCACGGTCAGCAGGCCGACCTGGAAGTACACGTCGTTAGCCAAGTGGAAGCCCCATGTCGCGATCACGGTGCCGATGATGCCCAGCGGGATGATCAGCAGCACCGAGAACGGCACCGACCAGCTTTCATACAGCGCGGCCAGGCACAGGAACACGATCAGGATCGAGATCGAGTACAGCATCGGCGTTTGCGCGCCGGAGTCGCGTTCCTCGATCGACAGGCCGGTCCATTCGTAGCCGACGCCCGGCGGCAGCTGGGCAATCATCTTTTCCATCTCGGCCATCGCCACGCCCGAGCTCACGCCCGGTGCCGGGCTGCCCTGGATGTTCATCGACGAGATGCCGTTGTAGCGCTCCAGGCGCGGCGAAGCATAGATCCACTCGCCGCTGGCGAAGGCGGAGAACGGCACCATTTCGCCGCTCGCGTTACGCACGAACCACTTGTCCAGGTCTTCCGGCAGCATGCGCGATTCGGCGGTGCCCTGCATGTAGACCTTCTTCACGCGGCCGCGGTCGACGAAGTCGTTCACGTACGACGAACCCCAGCCCACCGACAGCACGCGGTTCACGTCGGCCACCGTCAGCCCCAGCGCGGTGGCCTTCTGGTGATCGATGGTGATCTTGTACTGCGGCGTGTCTTCCTGTCCGTTAGGACGCACACCAACCACCTTCGGATTCTGCGCGGCCATGCCGAGCAGCTGGTCGCGCGCCGCCATCAGGGCCTTGTGGCCGATGCCGGCGGTGTCGGTCAGGTGCAGGTCGAAACCGCCCGCATTGCCCAGCTCCATGACCGCCGGCGGCGAGAACGTGAACACCATCGCATCGCGCAACTGCAGCAGCGCGCCCATCGCGCGGCCCGCCACGGCGGCGCCGGTGTTTTCGTCGCCCGGCCGTTCGGCCCAGTCCTTCAGCTTGACGAAGGCCATGCCGTTGTTCTGGCCATTGCCGCCGAACGAGAAGCCCGCCACGGAGAACACGGATTCGACATTGTTCTTCTCGTTGACGAGGAAATGCTTCTCGACTTCCTGGATGGTTTTCAGGGTGCGCTCCTGCGTGGCGCCGGACGGCAGCTGCACCTGCGTGAACAGCACGCCCTGGTCTTCTTCCGGCAGGAACGACGTCGGCAGGCGCATGAACACCACCGCCAGCACCGCCAGCAGCGCGCCGTACAGCAGCAGCGACGGCACGCGGCGGCGGATCATCGTGGCGACCACGCCCTGGTATTTGTTCGTGCTCTTTTCGAAGCTGCGGTTGAACCAGCCGAAGAAGCCGCGGTTGGTCAGGTGATGGCCCTTCTCCACCGGTTTCAGGAACGTGGCGCACAGCGCCGGCGTGAACACCATCGCGACGATCACCGACAGCACCATCGACGACACGATCGTGATCGAGAACTGGCGATAGATGACGCCGGTGGAACCGCCGAAGAACGCCATCGGCACGAACACGGCGGACAGCACCAGTGCGATGCCGACCAGCGCTCCGGTGATCTGGCCCATCGATTTCTTGGTCGCCTCCTTCGGCGACAGGCCCTCTTCCGTCATCACGCGCTCGACGTTTTCCACCACCACGATCGCATCGTCGACCAGCAGGCCGATGGCCAGGACCATGGCGAACATCGTCAGCGTATTGATCGAGTAACCCAGCGCCGACAGCACGGCGAAGGTACCCAGCAGCACCACCGGCACCGCCATCGTCGGAATCAGCGTGGCGCGGAAGTTCTGCAGGAACAGGTACATCACCAGGAACACCAGCACCACCGCTTCGACCAGCGTCTTCACCACTTCCTCGATGGACAGCTTGACGAACGGCGTGGTGTCGAAGGCAACCACCGCCTTCATCCCTTGCGGGAACAGCTTGCCCATCTCGTCGACCCGCGCCTTCACGGCTTCGGCGGTATCGAGCGCATTGGCGCCGGTGGCCAGCTTGATCGCCAGGCCGGCGGCCGGCTTGCCGTTGAAGCGCACCACGCTGTTGTAGTTCTCGCTGCCCAGTTCCATCGTTGCCACGTCGCGCAGGTGCACGGTGGCGCCGCTCGCCTGCGTCTTCAGCAGGATCGCGCCGAACTGTTCGGCGGTCTGCAGGCGGCTTTGCGCGGTGATCGTGGCATTCAGCTGCTGGCCGGGCACGGACGGCGCGCCGCCCAGTTCACCGGCCGAGACTTCGGCGTTCTGCGCCTGCACGGCCGCGATCACGTCGCTCGGGGTCAGCTGGTAGCTGGTCAGCTTCGCCGGGTCGAGCCAGATGCGCATCGCGTACTGCGAACCGAAGTGGGTGATCTCGCCCACGCCCTGCACGCGCGACAGCGGTTCGAGCACGCTCGATGCCACGTAGTCGTCGATGTCGGCATTGTTCATGCTGCCGTCCTCGGATACGAAGCCCAGCACCAGCAGGAAGTTCACGGTGGCCTTCGAGACCACCAGGCCCTGCTGCGTCACCTCGGCGGGCAGCAGCGGCGTGGCCAGCTGCAGCTTGTTCTGCACCTGCACCTGGGCAATGTCGGGATCGGTGCCGTTGGCGAACGTGAGCGTGATGCTGACGGCGCCCGTGGTATCGGAATTCGACGACATGTAGCGCAGGCCGTCGATGCCCTTCATCTTCTGCTCGATGACCTGGGTCACGGCATCTTCCACGGTTTTCGCGGACGCACCAGGGTAGGCACCGGCAATCTGGATCGTCGGCGGCGCGATGCTCGGGTACTGCGCGATCGGCAGCCCGCGGATCGCGAGCACGCCGGCCAGCATGATGACGATGGCGATCACCCACGCGAAGATGGGGCGATCGATGAAAAATCTTGCCATGTGATGTACTCCTTATTGCACCGCGGCCGGCTTGTTGGCGGCGGTGGCAGGCGCCGCGGGATTGGCGGCGGCGACGGCCGGCGCGCCCGGCTTCACCTTCTGGATGCCCTCGACGATCACGCGGTCGCCGGCGGCCAGGCCGAATTTCACCAGCCACCTGTCGCCCAGCGTGCCGGTGGTGGCGATCACGCGCTGCTCGACGATGCCCTGCTGGTTCAGCACCAGCGCGGTCGCTTCGCCTTTCTGGTTGCGCGTCACACCCTGCTGCGGCACGGCGATGGCTTGCTCGTTCACGCCGTTTTCGACGACGGCGCGCACGAACATGCCCGGCAGCAGGTCATGCTTCGGGTTCGGGAACAGCGCGCGCAGCGTGACGTTGCCGGTGCCCGGGTCCACTGCCACGTCGGCGAACTGCAGCTTGCCTGCCTGCGCATACGTCGAACCGTCGGCCAGCCGCAAAGTGACCTTGCCTTCGGCTTTCTTCACGCCGCCGCCTTCCAGCGATTTCTTCAGGCGCAGCAAGTCTTCGCTCGACTGGGTCACGTCGACATAGATCGGGTCCAGCTGCTGCACGGTGGTCAGCGCGGTTTCCTGGCCGGCCGTCACCAGCGCGCCCGGCGTCACATTCGAGCGGCCGATGCGGCCCGAGATCGGCGCCTGCACCCTGGTGTACTCGACATTGATGCGGGCCGTCTGCAGTTGCGCCCTGGCCGATTCCACATCCGCGCGCGCCTGGGCTTCGGCAGCTACCGCGTCGTCGTAATCCTGGCGGCTCACGCCCTCGATCTCCACCAGTTCCCTGTAGCGCTTCACTTTCGGACCGGCCGTCAGCAGGTTTGCTTCGGCGCGCGCCAGCGCGGCCTTCGCGGCGCTGAACGTGGCCTGGTACGTGGCCGGGTCGATCTGGTACAGCTGGGTGCCGGCCTTCACGTCGGCGCCTTCGGTGAACAGGCGCTTCTGCACGATGCCGGCCACCTGCGGGCGCACCTCGGCGATCTGGAACGCGGACGTGCGGCCCGGCAGCTCCGTCACCACCGGCAGCGCTTCCTGCTTCACGGTATATACGGCCACCTGCGGCGGCGGCATCTTGCCGCCCGGCGCGCCGGCCTGTTGCTGCTTGTCGGAGTCGCAGCCGGCGGTCAGCGCCGCCGCGCATGCGAGGAAAAGGATGCCGGCGGCAGGCCGGTGACTGGTTATTGGTTTCATGGGAGATTCCGTCTGGACTGGTCGTGACTGTTTTTATCGGTGACTGGTGATCGTTTATTAGCGACTACTCACTCATTTATTGGAGAAATTTTTTGTGGAGCTTCATGCATTGGGCAGGAAAACGCGCGCGTACGCCTTGAAACCGCTGAGCTTGTATTCCTCGGCACGCGCGGGTTCGCGCGCGACGAATGCCAGCGTGGCAGCGGCAATGGCCAGGAACACGGCATCGCTGAAGTCCGGATTCAGGTGTCCGAACAATTCGCCTTTCGTGCCTGCTTCCACCAGCGCCACGTCCGGAAACAGCGACAGCTCCTTTTCGCGCGTTTGCGCTGTCAGGATGTCTGTCACGGCAAGCTGGTTGATCGCCTTGTACCAGACTGGATGCGCGATGCCCCAGTCGATGTAGGCGTTCCACTGCCCCTGTGCACGCTGGGCCAGCGGCTGCGACAGGTCCAGTGCTTCGGCAAGCGAAGCGCACATGTTCTCGAACAGGTACAGATACAGCTCGTTGAACAGCGCTTCCTTGTTCGGGAAGTAACGGAAAAGCGTACCTTCCGCCACCCCGGCCATGCTGGAAATCATCGCCGTCGGCGCACCGACGCCGCGCTGCGCGATCGCTTCGGCGGCGGCATGCAGCAGGTGCTGGCGTTTCTCTTCGCTCTTGGGGCGGGCCATGGTGGACAGTGGGTGCAATTAATGAGTGAGCACTCATTATAGCGAAAAAATGGCGCTGCCGCAAATGCGTGCAACGGCCCTGTCCGCGTTGCTGCACTCCAGTGCGCGGGTACGACAATGAATTGTCATTGTTATAGACATAGGTTGCCTACTCCTGCACTATTGCTGAAACTTTCCGTATCAAACAGATTTCGACAAACGATCAGTTTCATCCTGCTATCCACCAACTGTATCGGAGCTGAAATGCCATTGACAAACCGTCTCGCCGCCGAGTTTTTCGGCACCATGTGGCTTGTTCTGGGAGGGTGCGGCAGCGCCGTCCTGGCAGCTGCCTTCCCGGAACTGGGCATCGGCTTTGCCGGTGTGTCGCTCGCCTTCGGTCTCACCGTTCTCACGATGGCCTATGCGATCGGCCATGTCTCCGGCTGCCACCTCAATCCTGCCGTCTCGGTGGGACTGGTGATCGGCGGGCGCTTCAAGGCGAAAGACCTGCTGCCATACATCGTCGCCCAGGTGGCCGGCGCAATCGTTGCAGCCGGCGTGCTGTATCTGATTGCTTCGGGCAAGGCGGGATTCGACGTCTCGGCTGGCTTTGCCTCGAACGGCTATGGCGAGCATTCCCCTGGCGGCTATTCGCTTACCGCCGCCCTGGTATGCGAGTTCGTGATGACGTTCTTTTTCCTGATGATCATCCTTGGCGCGACGGACGAGCGGGCGCCGACAGGTTTTGCACCGATTGCCATCGGCCTGGCTCTCACCTTGATTCACCTGATTAGTATTCCGGTGACCAACACATCGGTCAATCCCGCACGCAGCACCGGGCCGGCGCTATTCGTGGGCGGTTGGGCGATATCGCAGCTGTGGCTGTTCTGGATTGCGCCACTGCTGGGCGCCGCGCTGGCGGGTGTTGCATACCGTATCGTCAGCGGTGAACGCAGCCAGGCCGCAGGTATCGAAGGGCCGGCGGACGCCAGCCAGCTTGCCAAGGCCCGGTAAGTTCCATACCTGCAGGCGGGCCATCTCCGCCGGCGACGTCGATCGTCACGTCCACGCCCTTGCCGCCGGTGAAGCTTCAGGACTTCCTGCTGCCAATCCGGATGGCAGGTTCGTCCGGCGTCGGCGCATCGCCCGGTACCAGGTTGGGTTCTAAGCCGCGCGCGTCCGGGCGGACGCGCGGCAAGCGGCATCCAGCGCCGATTCGCCTTCGGCGGCGCGGTAGTACCCGATCTTTTCCTGCAGCACACCGGCGGCGCCGCGCATCGCTTCGATCTCCGCAAGCACGTCGGCAAGATGCTCTTCGAGCAGCACGCGCCGCTCCGGGATGGTGGCGTCGCCGGCCGCCCGCAGCCGGGCAAACGCACGCATTTTATTGATCGGCATGCGCGTGGTCCGCAGGCGCAGCAGGAATTCGATCCAGGCGAGGTCGGCGGCCGCGTAGCGCCGCTGGCCGCCGCCGGCGCGGCCGACCGGGGCGATCAGGCCGATGCGCTCGTAGTAGCGCAGCGTATGCGCCGTCAGGCCGGTGCGCCGGGCAACCTCGTCGATGCTCAGGTGTGGTTCCATGTCGATGGGAAGAGGTGGATGGCCCTGCAACTGTAGGGCCACTGGCGCCGCGGCACAAGCGATACAGGTGACACGGTCGGCACAGGCGTTACGGGCCGGGCGCAGGTGCTGCGGCTTCCGCCGCCGCTTTCATCGCGGAAGTCTGCACGCCCTTCTTCTCGAACACCTCCCTCGCCGCGGCAATGCCGTTCAAAGCGCTGGGAAACCCGGCGTAGACGGCCATCTGCATGATGATCTCCACGATCTCGTCGGGCTTGCAGCCCACGTTCAGCGCGCCCTCGACATGCACCTTCAACTGCGGCTGGGCATTGCCGAGGGCGGTCAGGGCCGCCACGGTCGCCAGTTCCCGCGTGCACAGCGAGACGCCGGGGCGGGAGAACACGTCGCCATAGGCGAAGTCGACGATCCAGTCGCCCAGTTCCGGCGACGTGCGCCGGATGCCTTCCACGACAGAGCGCCCTTCGGACCCGGTAATCTTTGCCAGGGCGGCTTCGCCGCACGCGCGCCGTGTCTCCTGCCCTGCCGCCGGCTCAGCCGCCAGGGCCGAGGTATCGGCCAGTGCGCCCGCCAGTAACAGGCTGGCCGAAATGCCGGCCGAAATACCCGCCGAGATACCCGTTGGAACCGCCGATGTCTTGTTCGCCATTGCTCGTTGCCTCCATGATTGCCGTGATGGGGCCGCGCCATCGCGCGGGTGCATGGGGTCATGCACGAACACAGGCTACGGGTTAGAGCGCACTCGAAGTCAAGGCATGTTTGAACGCGGCGAGCGGCCGCGCAAGCGGCCCGCCGCAACGGCCGCCGTTACATCACCACATCGGCCGCATTGAGCGCCGCGATACCGGTCAGCTTGATCGCGAACTCCGCCGCGGCGTCCGCGTTGGTGTTGCCGTACAGGACACCGTCCGCGAAGCGCAGCTGGCCGGCCTGGGTGAAGGCGGCACCGCTGGCAATGAAGCCGGTGAACGTATCGTTCGCCGCCGTCGCCGTATTGGCGTCGAGCGTGGCGAGGTCGAGCTTGTCGGCCCCGCGCACGAAGTCGGCAATCACGTCCCAGGTGCCGGCCGTCACGCCCGAGTCGGCCAGGGCATTGAAGTCGAAGATGTCGTTGCCGCCCCCGCCCGTCAGCGCATCGGCGCCGCCGCCGCCGGCAATGATGTTGGCGGCCGCATTGCCGGTGATCGTGTTGGCCTGGGCGTTGCCCGTGCCGTTGATCGCGGCGTTGCCGAGCAGCGCCAGGGTCTCCACGTTCGCTTCGAGCACGAAGCTGGCGGTGCTCTGCACCGTGTCGTTGCCGCTGGCGGAGTACTCGATCGCCCGGTCGCTGCTGTTGTCGACGATGTAGACGTCGTTGCCCGCGCCGCCGGCCAGGTAGTCGGCATGCGCGCCGCCATCCATGGTGTCGTCGCCCTCGTCGCCGTACAGCGTATCGTTGTCCGCTCCGCCGTTCAGCCTGTCGTTGCCGGAAGCGCCGTACAGCGTGTCCTCGCCGCCCAGCCCCGATATCGTATCGGCCGTCGCATAACCGGTGCGCACGTCGTTCTCGGCGGTGGCGGCCAGCGCCTTTGCCTTCACCGTGGCCACGTCCCAGATCGTGCCGTCGGCGAACCTGACCTGCTCGACCTGGTAGCCGCCCGTGCCGTCGCCGCTGAAGTAGCTGGCAACGCGCAGCTCTTCGCCGGTGCCGCTCAGCTTCAGCACCAGGGTCGAGCCGTCGCGCGTCGCCGTCACGCTGGTCGGCAGGATGCCCGCGGCCAGCTGGATCGCGTCCACCTTGCCTGCCGTGCTGTCGTAGGAACTGATCGTATCGTTGCCCGCACCCCAGCCGAACAGGTAGACATCGTTGCCCGTGCCGCCGTCCAGCGTGTCGTCGCCGGCGCCGCCGTCGAGCCGGTCGTTGCCGGCGTAGCCGTTCAGCGCGTCGCGGCCGGTGCCGCCCAGCAGCGTGTCGTGTCCGTTGCCGCCGTCGAGCCGGTCGTCGTGCGCGCCGCCCACCAGGCTGTCGTCGCCGTCTTCGCCATACAGGGTGTCGGCATCCGTGCCGCCATCGAGCGTGTCGTTGCCGGCGGCGCCGTACAGGGTGTCGCTGCCGCCCAGGCCGGCCAGCGCATCCGCCGTGGCATAGCCGGACAGCACGTCGTTCTCGGCCGTGCCGGCCCGCACCTTCGCTTTCACCGTGGCCACGTCCCAGATCGTGCCGTCGGCGAACCTGACTTGCTCTACCTGGTAGCCGCCCGTGCCGTCGCCGCTGAAGTAGCTGGCAACGCGCAGCTCTTCGCCGGTGCCGCTCAGCTTCAGCACCAGGGACGAGCCATCGCGCGTCGCCGTCACGCTGGTCGGCAGGATGCCCGCGCCCAGCTGGATCGCGTCGACCTTGCCGGCCGTGGCGTCGTAGGCGCTGATCGTGTCGTTGCCCGCGCCCCAGCCGAACAGGTAGACGTCGTTGCCCGCGCCGCCGTCCAGCGTGTCGTTGCCGGCGCCGCCGTCGAGCCGGTCATTGCCGGCGTTGCCATACAGCGCGTCGCTGCCGGTGCCGCCCAGAACCGTGTCGTGGCCGTTGCCACCGTCGACGCGGTCGTCGTGGGCGCCGCCCACCAGGCTGTCGTCGCCGTCCTCGCCATACAGGGTGTCGGCATCCGCGCCGCCATCGAGCGTGTCGTTGCCGGCGGCGCCGTACAGCGTGTCGTTGCCGCCCAGGCCAGCCAGCGCATCCGCCGTGGCATAGCCATACAGCACGTCGTTCCCGGCCGTGGCCACCTGCGCCTTTGCCTTGACCGCCGCCACGTTCCACGTGGTCCCGTCGGCGAACCGGATCTGCTCGAGCTGGTAGCTGCCCGCCGCGTCGTTGTAGAAGTAGTTACTGACGCGCAGCTCGTCGGGCGTGCCGTTGATCTTCAATACCAGCGTGGAGCTGTCGCGCGTGACCGTCAGGTTCGCGGCCGTCACGCCCGCGCCCAGCACGATCGCATCCACCTTGCCTGCCGTGCTGTCGTAAGCACTGATGGTATCCCGGCCCGAGCCCACGCCGAACAGGTAGGTATCGTTGCCCGCGCCGCCATCCAGGTAATCGTTGCCCGCACCGCCATCGAGGCGGTCATTGCCGGCATAGCCGTACAGGTAGTCGTTGCCGGCATCGCCCGTCAGGTTTTCCCCCAGCGCCGTGCCATAGATCGTTTTCGACGGGAGAACGGGCGGATTCGACAGCCTGGCCTTGACGGCGGCCACATTCCACACCGTGCCGTCGGCGAACTGGAGCGTTTCGACCGCCGACGCGGTGGTGCCCTCGCCGGTGAAATAGCCCTGGATGGTCAGCTGGTCGTCCGTGCCGTTGATGTTCAGTATCAGGTCGTTGTACGAGCGCAGCAGCGTGACGCCGGCCGGCGCGATGCCGCTGCCGAGCAGTACCTTGTCGGCATCCGTGCCCAGCGCATCGCTGTCGTAGTTGTAGACGGTATCCTGGCCACTGCCCTTGCCGAACACGTACACGTCCGCCCCCGTGCCGCCGGCCAGGTAATCCCTGCCGGTACCGCCGTCGAGGCGGTCGGTGCCCGCTTCGCCGTACAGGTCGTCGTCGCCGCTGCCGCCCGCCAGCGAGTCATTGCCGGCGCCACCCCAGGCGCGGTCGCTGCCCGCATCGCCGGACACGCTGTCGTTGCCTTCGTCGCCGTACAGCGTGTCGGCGCCGGTGCCGCCGGCCACGGTGTCATTGCCGCCGTTGCCGTTGACGGTATCGTTGCCGTCCAGCCCGGACAGGCTGTCCGCGGTGCCGTAGCCGGTGATCGCATCGTAGTTGGCCGTGCCGGCCAGGACCTTGCTCTTCACCGCCGCCACGTTCCAGACCGTGCCGTCGGCGAACTCGATGGTTTCCACCGCCGAGCTGGTGGAAGCGTCGGTGGTGAAGTACCCCTGGATCGTCAGCCGGTCGCTGGTGCCGTTCAGTTTCAGGATCAGGTCGTTGTAGTAGCGCTGCAGCGTCACGCCGGCCGTGGTGATGCCGGTGCCGAGCAGCACCTTGTCGGCCAGCGCGCCCACCGCATCGCCGTCGTAGTTGTAGACGGTATCGATGCCGCTGCCCTTGCCGAACAGGTACACGTCCGCGCCGGCGCCGCCGGACAGGTAGTCCTTGCCCGCGCCGCCATCGAACCGGTCCGCGCCGGCGTCGCCGTACAGTTCGTCGTCGCCGGTGCCGCCGGCCAGAGAGTCGTCGCCGGCGCCACCGTGGCCACGGTCGTTGCCCGCGTCACCGTTGACGCTGTCGTTGCCATCGTCGCCGTACAGGGTGTCGGCACCCGTGCCGCCCGCCATGGTGTCGTTGCCGCCGTTGCCCTGGACGGTATCGTTGCCGTCCAGGCCGGACAGGCTGTCGGCGCTGGCATAGCCGGTGATCGTATCGTTGCTGGCCGTGGCGGCCAGCACCTTGCTCTTCACTGTCGCCACGTTCCAGATGGTGCCGTCGGCGAACTGGATCGTCTCCACCACCGAAGCGGTGGTAGCGTCGCTGCTGAAATATCCCTGCACCGTCAGCTGGTCGTCCGTCCCGTTGATCTTCAGCACCAGGTCGTTGTACGAGCGCAGCAGCGTGATGCCGGTGGTGGCGATGCCGGCACCGAGCAGCACCTTGTCGGCATTCGCGCCGACCGCATCGCTGTCGTAGTTATAGACGGTATCCTGGCCGCTGCCCTTGCCGAACAGGTACACGTCGGCCCCGGCGGCACCGGCCAGGTAATCCTTGCCCGCGCCGCCGTCGAGCCGGTCCGCGCCCGCTTCGCCATACAGGTCATCGTTGCCGGTGCCGCCGGACAGGACGTCGTCGCCCAGGCCGCCGACGGCGCGGTCGTTGCCGCCGTCGCCGCTGAGCGTGTCGTTGCCATTGTCGCCGTACAGCGCATCCACGCCGGTGCCGCCCGATACCGTATCGCTGCCGTCCTGGCCATGGATGGTGTCGTTGCCGTCCAGGCCGGACAGGCTGTCCGCGCTGGCGTAGCCGGTGATCGAGTCGTTACCGGTCGTGCCGATGATTGAAGCCATTGGTGCATCTCCTGATGATGTGTTGTCGGTACGGCCGGGACGATGTCCAGTCATCGTCCGCCGGCCGGTTGCAGCTGAAAATCGAGCTGAAAAAATTCAAGCGTCTTCGATCGCGTGAATCCAGCGGCCGCGTTCGTTTGCATTTGCGCGGGCGTAGCGATTCCACCGGGCGCGGTGCGCCCGAATTTCCGGTCAAAGGTATTTTCCCGCCGACATCTGGCGAGCATGAAAGCAGCGTGAATCCGATTAAATCCGATGCAATATACGACCGTCAACAGCGGACACATCATTAATAAATTTCTAATACAAACGAAAACATTTGCTGACAAATGGCGACATTTTCAGGGGACTGCCGGACGAATTCCGACGCACAGGGAGCCACGTCGCGGCCTGCGGGGGATCGCGAAGAATCGGATTGCGAGGGCACCGCGAGGGGTGCCCGCGTTCAGCGTGCCGCCAGCTCGGTGACCGGCAGCTCCAGGGATTGCGGCAATTCGTCCGCCGGTACGGGCCGGAACAGATAAAAGCCCTGCAATTCGTCGCACTGCAGCGCTTCGAGGATGCGCACCTGTTCGGCCGTCTCGACACCCTCGGCCACCACGCGCATGCCCAGCGAATGGGCCATCGTGATGATGGCCCGGAAGAACACCTCGCCGTTCGCGTCCACGCCCAGGCGGCTGGTGAACGACTTGTCGACTTTCAGCACGTCGAACGACATATTGTGCAGCATCGACAGCGACGAATAGCCGGTGCCGAAATCGTCCACCAGCAGCTTCACGCCGAGCGCGTGGATGGCCTGCAGGTTGTCGGCCGTGCGGCGCGGGTCGACGACCATCGACGACTCGGTCAGTTCGATCTCCACGCTCGACCCTTCGATGCCGTGGCGGGCCAGCGCACCGGCGATGCTTTCGCGGATGTCGCGCTCGTTGAACTGCCGGCTCGACACGTTGATCGACACCGGCACGCGGCCGTACACGCCCTGCGCCCATTGCGCGATCTGGGCGCACACCAGGTCGATCACCAGCTCGCCCAGGTTCAGGATCAGCCCCGTCTCCTCGGCCAGGCCGATGAATTCGTCCGGCCCCAGCAGTCCTTCGGTGGGGTGGTTCCACCGCACCAGCGCTTCCAGGCTCGTCACCTTGCTGCTCTTGCAGTCGACCCGCGACTGGTAATGCAGCACGAACTGGTTTTCCGCGATGGCCGCGCGCAGCTCCTTTTCGCGCCGGGTACGCTGGTGCATCGCCTCGTGGAACGCCGGGTTGAACAGGTGGTAGCGGTTCTTGCCCGACGTCTTGGCCTGGTACATCGCCAGGTCGGCATGCTGGTACAGCGCCTCCATGTCCCTGGCATCGAGCGGATACAGGCTGATGCCGATCGACGTGCCGACCGACGCGGTGCCCTTCGACGTGGAGAATGGCGCATGGAACGCATGCAGGATGCGTTCGGCCACGTGCTCGGCCTCCGACTGGTTGCCGACCAGTTCGAGCACGACGACGAACTCGTCGCCGCCGAGGCGCACCACGTGGTCGTTCGGCCGCACCGCCACCTTCAGCCGCTTGGCCACGTGCTGCAGCACTTCGTCGCCGGCGCCGTGGCCGAAGGTGTCGTTGACGAGCTTGAAGCCGTCCAGGTCGACGAACAGCACGGCCACTTTCGTGCCGGCCCCGTCCGCCCGCTCCAGCATGCCCGGCAGGTACCCGCGGATCCACGCCCGGTTGGGCAGGCCGGTCAGCAGGTCTTCGTTGCCGCGCCGTTCCAGGTCCGCCATGTGCGACTTTTCCAGCGTGACGTCGCGCACCGTGACGGCCAGCACGCCCTGCGATTCGACGGCGCCCACCCGCAGATGCTGCGGCTCGCGCTCCCTGCCGGCATCGAGCTGGAAATCGTCGGCGGCCGATCCCTGCCGGAGCGCCGTGTCCAGCAATGGCTTGAACGACGCGGCGGCCAGGCCGCCGCGCAGCTCGCCGAGGTTCACGCCGGTAACCGCCTGGCGCGACGAGCCGAGGAAGCCGGCGCCCCGCTCGTTGCAATCGACCACGCAGTAATCGGCGATGGCGCTGTCGCCGCCGTGTACCGGCTTGCAGATGAAAAACCCCTCCGTGCCCCCCTCGGTCGCCTTGCGATAGGCAGCCTGGGACAGTTCGAGCTCGCGCCGCTCGCGGTGGAAGCGCATCGACATCATCGTGGCGATGAACACGAACACGATCAGCACCAGGTTGGCCCCGGCGGCGACGCGGATCGACGCGAGGCGCCGTTCGTTCAGGGCGGCCTGCGCGTCCGCCTGGTCGGCGGCGGCCACCACCACGATCGGGTAGCCGTCCACCCGCTTCCATGAGATGAAACGGCTGAAGGCATCGCCGAAATCCCTGCCCGCGACATAGATGTTGCCGGCCGCGCTATCCAGCGCGAACCGCAGCGATGACGGCAACGGGGGCAGCTTGCGCTGCTCGCCGACCGCCCGGAACGCCCTCGCCGTGCCGTCGAACCCGACCGACGTGACGAAGCCGTGCCTGCCGAGCACGGCGCTGTCGTACGGCGCGATCATCTCTTCGCTGTCGAAGGCAATGACGACGATGCCGGCGAGGTTGCCGCTGACGTCGAGGATCTTGCGCGAGAACCGGATGAAGTACTGTTCCAGCCCCGGTACCTTCCTTGGCGGGCCGATGAACATCGTATCCGCGGGATTGCGCTTCTGTTCGGCGAAAAAAGGCAGGCGGAGGACACTGTCGAGCTCCTGCTTCGGCCAGGTGGCCGGACTGTTCGTGAACAGCATGGCGCCGTCGGGGCTGAAGACGGCAATGTTGAGGATGGCCTTGTCCGGCCCGATCACCTCGTCGAGCGTGCGCTGCTCGGGCCTGCCGCCGACGGCCTGCCAGTGCGAGCCGACCAGCACGAGGATCTGGTCGATCATCGTCAGGTCGCGCGACAGCTGCGTGGCCTGGCTTTCGGCGACCCGCGCCGCCGCTTCATAGGCGCTGCGCTCGAACTGCAGGCGCTCCGCGTCGAGAACCTGGATCAGGTACACCCAGCACGTGCAGGCAACGACCAGGCCGAAGAACGGCCAGGCGAAAACCGGCAGCGCCGTCGCCCGCGTCGTGCGCAAGGCGCGCGATGCCAGCGTAATGCTCTTCGGCCTGTCCATTGTTTCGTGTGACTCCTGCAGTGTGACTCCTGCGTACTCCTGCGTGTATCCGTGGCCTGTATTCCGCCCCGGTGTCCCGCCCCGTTGAGTTATTGGAATCTCAACCGTGGACGGATCAAGGATACGCGTCCGCCTTGCAAGCTGCAAGCAATCTGGGCGTTAGGCTGGATGGCCTGCCGGCTCCCGATCAGGAAGCTGAGAATTACCCGGCCCTGCGCAAGGCATGTGGTATTAAATATATTATGGACATCCGGCGCAGCCCTGCGCCATACAACGCTCCGGTGGAGAGGCATGGACAACCCGACATTCTGGACCCGGCGCGCCTTCCTGGCGACGGCCGGCACATCGCTGGCATTGACGCTCGCGCCGCGCATTTCCGGCGCCGCGCCGGCGGCCGGGCGCAACGATCTCTATCTGCCCTTCACCGATCCGCCGATGCATGCCCGGCCGCGCATCTGGTGGTTCTGGGGCGAGTCCGTGACCACCGACGAAGGCATCACGGGCGACCTGGAAGCGTATCGCCAGGCCGGCTTCGGCGGCGTGGTGCTGTACGAGCAGGTGTTCAAGGCGGCGCCCGATTCGCTGGCGAGCCTGTCGCCCGAATGGCTGGCGCGCGTGCGCTTTGCCGCCGCCGAATGCGCGCGGCTCGGCCTTGCGCTGGAGATCAATGCGAGCAACGGCTACGTGGCGGGTGGA
Source organism: Pseudoduganella umbonata (assembly GCF_014192225.1). Lineage (GTDB taxonomy): Bacteria > Pseudomonadota > Gammaproteobacteria > Burkholderiales > Burkholderiaceae_D > Rugamonas > Rugamonas umbonata. The sequence continues at coordinate 445,755 of NZ_JACHXS010000004.1, forward strand.
CCGTGGATCACGCCGGCGCTGGGCATGCAGCGGCTGGTGGCCAGCGAAACGCACGTGACGGCAGGCACGCGGCGGCCGCTGAAGCTGCGGCAGCCGGAAACCGGCCTGGCGTACTACCGCGACGTGGCCTGCCTTGCCTGGCCCGCCGCGGCCGGTGCCGCGCCGCTGCCGGCGCCGAAAACGACCAGCAACGATCCGGACATCGATCTCGATGCGCTGTTCGCCGGCGTGCCCGCCGCGGGCGAAGCCGAAGCGGGCCGGCGCAAGGCGCGCATCCGCCCCCGCGCCGACGGCCAGCCGGTGCTGATCGCGTTCGATTACGGGAGCGCGGTCACGCTGCGCAGCCTGACGTTCACGCAGCGCAAGAATTCCAAGGCGCCCGTCATCGCCACGCAGGTGCCCGGCCGCTGGGGGCCCGATGCGCTGGGCCAGGGCATGCGCCGCAATCCTCCCCTCGGCAGGCTGGAAGCGAGCATCGATGGCGAGCGGTGGACGGCGGTCGCGGAACTGCCGGCCATGGGCTACCAGCATGGATCGTGGGACCGGCTCACCATATCTTTCGCGGCAACGACGGCGCGCCACTTCCGCCTGCGCCTGCACGGCTGGGGCCACAATATCCCGGCCAACGACGGCGACCTGCTGATCGGCGGCCTGGTACTGCGCGGCGCGGCCCGCGTGGACCGCTGGGAAAGCAAGGCCGGCAACCTGGCGGACTTTGCCGAGGCCGATCGCACGCCGCGCTACGGCCCCGGAGAAATCGTCGATCCCGCCGCCGTGGTGGACCTGACGGCGCGCCTGGCGCCGGACGGTTCGCTGGACTGGCAGGCACCGCCCGGCGACTGGACGATCCTGCGGCTGGGCCACACGCCGACCGGCGCACGCACCAAGCATGGCTACCCGGGCGCGCTGGGACTCGAATGCGACAAGCTGAGCGCGCACGCCACGCGCGTGCAGTTCGAGCACTACATCGGCCCGATCCTGGCCGCGGTGCGCGCCGTGCCGGGTGCGCGCATCGAGGGCATCGGCATCGACAGCGCCGAACACGGCTCGCAGAACTGGACGCCGGATTTCGTCGCGCAGTTTCGCAAGCGGCGCGGCTACGACCTGCTGCGGTACCTGCCCGCGATGGCGGGCATCCCGGTGGCCAGCGCGGAAACGACGGACCGCGTGCTGTTCGACGTGCGCCGCACGATCGCCGACCTGATGAGCGACGAATATTTCGGCACCTTCACGGCGCTCGCCCACGCCGCCGGCATGACGGTTACCGCGCAGGCGCCCGGCATCGCCACCTGCCTGCCCGGCGATAATATCCAGGCCAAGGGCCGGGTCGACATCCCGATGGGCGAGTTCTGGGTCAACCAGTTCGGCGGCGAAAGCCAGCCGGAAGGCACGATGGATTGCCGCGAAGCGGCCAGCGCGGCGCACCTGTACGGCAAGCGGTTCGCGGCCGCCGAGGCCTTCACGGGCAGCCCGGCGCACATCCACCCCGCCGTGCTGAAGCCGTTCGCGGATGCCGCTTTAGCGAACGGCATCAACCGCATGGTGGTCCTGGCCGGCAACCACCAGCCGTATGAAGGGCGGCGCAAGCCCGGCGTCACCGAGGACAAATTCTTCCTGCCCTACCAGCGCAACAACACCTGGTGGGCGCAAAGCGCGCCGTTCTGGCACATGCTGGGCCGCGCCTGCTGGCTGCTGGGGCTGGGCCGGCCGGTGGTGGACCTGCTGTACCACCTGGGCAGCGACACGCCGCTGAAGATCGCCACCGCGCGCATGCGCCCGGCCCCGCCGCCCGGCCACGACTACGATGTATGCGGCGACGGGGAACTGCTGCGCGCCGATGTCGACGACGGCTGCCTCGTCATGCCGGGTGGCATGCGCTACCCGGTGCTCGTGCTGGCCGGCGGCGACGCGATGACGCTGGCCGCCGCGCGCCACGTGCTCGACCTGGTGCGCCGCGGCGCGCGCGTCATCGGCCCGGTGCGGCCACGGCGCACGCCCACCTTCGCCGATGGCGGCGGCGGCGACGTGGAACTGCTGCGCATCGCCGATGAACTGTGGGGCGCGGCACCGCAGCCGGCGCGGGGCGAACGCCGCGTCGGCGCCGGCCTCGTCCTGTGGGGCGAGGAACCGGCGGTCCACCTGGCGCGGCTGGGCATCGGCCGGGATTTCCATGCGCCCGGACGCGACCCGCTGGATCTGCTTGCCGTGCACCGCAAGGTGGGCAGCATGGACCTGTATTTCGTCGCCAACCACCGGGGGCGGCCCGTCGCGGTGGAAGCGCTGTTCCGCGACGGCGCCGGAGCGCCGCAGGCATGGGACCCGGCCAGCGGCCGGCGCTTCGCCTTGCCCGGTGCGCGTACCACGCCGGCCGGCATGTCGGTACCGCTGCGGCTGGAACAGCATGCGTCGGTGTTCGTGGTATTCGGCACGCCCACCGTACCGCCGGCGCCGCCACTGCCGGCGCCCCTGCCGCTGATCGGCGAGGTTCCCGTGCGCCGCACGCTGCGCGGGCCGTGGCAGGTGCGCTTCGATCCCGACTGGGGCGGCCCCGCCGCGCTGGTGCTGCCGGAACTGGGCTCATGGTCCACGCACGCGCTGGACAGCGTGCGCCACTACTCGGGCACCGCGGTGTACCGCAAGGAGTTCGACCTGCAGCGGCTGCCGCAAGGGACGGCATGGCTCGATCTCGGCCAGGTGGAGGTGGTGGCCACCGTGTTCGTCAACGGCGCGGAAGCGGCAACGCTGTGGATGGCGCCGTACGCGTGCGATGTCAGCCGCCACCTGCGCAGGGGCCGCAATCGCGTGGAGATCCGGGTGACAAACCTGTGGGCGAACCGGCTGATCGCGGATGCGGGCCTTCCCGCGGAACGGCGCATTGCCTGGACCACGTTCAATCCCTACCAGGCGGGCGATGCGCTGTTCCCCTCGGGCTTGCTGGGGCCCGTCACGCTGCGCCATGGCGGCCCGGCCGGCGGATGACATCCAGGGCCGGGCGAGGTCCCGGCCGGGTCAGGCCTGCCCTGCCCGATGGGCGTTGAGCAGCTCGACGAAGCGGCGCGCCGCCACCCCAAGCGGCCGCTGGCTCGCCCAGACCACGTCGACGTACAGCCGCAGCACGTTGGTCAGGTTCTGCAGCGGCAGCTGTACCAGGCTGCCGCCCGCCACCGCATCGCGCACGAAGCCCGACGGCAGCCACGCCCAGCCCAGCCCCGCCGCCACGAGGCTCAGCGCCGCCGACGGGCTGTCGGTGCGCCACTGGATCGCCGAGATGGCGAAGCGCTTGTCGACCTGCTGCGAGTCGCGCCCGGCCACCACGACCTGGCGCTGCGATTGCAGGTCCTCGTCGCGGATGCCGCCGGCGCGCGCGCCGGCCAGCATCGGGTGATGGGGCGCCACCACGGCAACCAGCGTTTCCTCGCCGATTTCCTGGAAGCTCTCCTCCGCCGTCATGCCATAGCGCTCGAACACCAGCGCCAGGTGCACGCGCCCGCTTTGCACCATGGCCAGCGCATCCTGCTGCGGCGCGGTCAGCACTTCCACCTGCAGCAGCGGGAACTCCGCGGCCAGCTGGCGCAGCGCGTCGCTCCAGGGCGCCGCGGCGCCCAGTTCGGGAACAATGGCCAGCGCCAGCGCCGTTTCCAGCCCCTGCGTGAGGGCGCGCGCATGCATGTCCAGCCGGTGCATCTGTTCGACCAGCAGGCGTGCCTGCGGCAGCAGCGCCAGCGCGGCGGCGGTCGGCTTCGGCTCCCTGCCGCTGCGGTCGAACAACTGCACGCCCAGCTCCGCTTCCAGGTTGGCGATCGCCATGCTCACCGCCGAAGGCACGCGGTTCAACGCCCGCGCGGCGGCCGAAAACGAGCCCCTGTCCACGGCGGCCAGCAGCAGCCGGATATTGTCGGCATCGAAGCCCATTGGTCCACCTGTCAATAAAATTAATAGTATCTGACTTTTATCGTCGGCTTTTACTATATAGGATGCCCGCTCTGGCTGGCATTCGGCCTTTCATCGAGGAAGAAAATCATGGTTTGGCTGATATTGGTGGCTGCGGGACTGTTTGAAATCGGCTGGGCGGTCGGCTTGAAATACACCGAAGGATTCAGCCGCCTGTGGCCCAGCGTGGGCACGCTGGCGGCCATGGCGATCAGCGTGGGCCTGCTGTCCTGGGCGCTGCGCACGCTGCCGGTGGGCACCGCGTACGCGATCTGGACCGGCATCGGCGCCGTCGGCACGGCCATCGCGGGCATCGTGCTGTTCGGCGAATCCGCTTCCGCCGCGCGGCTGGTGTGCATTGCCATGATCGGCGGCGGCATCGTCGGGCTGAAGCTCGTGACGTCGCACTGACGGGTCACTTGTTGCGGAGGCAGCCGGCCATCGCTGCTGCCCGTGCTTCAGCGGATCCGTTCCAGCTTGTCGCGCAGCGTGGCCTGCGACAGTTCGCCCACGTGCCGCAGCACCAGCCGCCCGTCGCCATCGTAGAACAGCGTGGTCGGGTAGGCGGCCGAGCCGGTCGCCGCCGCCAGCTGGCCGGCCGGATCGGTGACCACGTTCTGCAGCCGCAGCCCCTGCCCCGCCAGGAAGCGGCGCACCGTATCGGCCGATTCGCGCTGGTTGACGAAGACGAAGCCGATGTCCGCATTGGCGGCCTGCGCGGCGTGCAGCACCGGCATCTCGCGCCGGCACGGCGGGCACCAGGTGGCCCACAGGTTGACGACCAGCGGCTTGCCGGCAAAGCGCGCCAGCGCGATCTCGCTGCCGTCCAGCTGGCGCACCGTCACGTTCGGCATCGGCGCATCGGGCGGTGCCAGCCATTGCACCGCCAGCGTGCCGCCGCCCCATGCCGCGAGACCGGCCAGCACCGACACCAGCAGCGGCCGGCGCAACGCTTCGCGCCGCCGCACCAGCTCCACGCCGATCACGCACGCGGCGACCAGGCCGATGGCAGGTTCGAAGCCGCCGTCGCGGATGTCGAACGCGGTCCACGGCGCCGCGGCATAGATGTCGCGATGCTTGAAGACGAACACCAGGCGCGCGCAGACAAAGCCCGCGACGATCATTTTCCACAGCAGCGGTCCGGCATCGGCGCCGCGCCGGCGGTGGAACCAGTCGGCCACCCCGGTCGCGAGCAGGATGGCCACCAGCGCCAGCAGCACGTGGACCGGAAACACCAATGGGCCCAGCGTGATGGTGCTCATGCCGCCGTTCCCTGGCCGGCCTTCTTCCTGAACTGGGCCGCCTTGTAGCGGTTGCCGCACAGCGCCATGCTGCACCAGCGGCGCTTGTGCGCCTTGGTGCGGTCGTAGAACCACAGCACGCAGTCCGGGTGCTCGCACTGCCTGACGAGCGCGAAATCGCCCGCCACCAGCAAGTCTGCAACCGCCTCCGCGACAGGGCCCAGCAATGCGGCGATCGCGCCGCCGCGCGGCACACGCACCAGTACCGGCTTGCCGTCGGCGCCCTGCGCCAGGTGCGGCGCGCTGACGTGGGTGTGCAGGTATGCGTTCAATCGTTCCAGGCCGGTCGGCGTCCCTGCGCTGCGCCGGCCGATCAGTTCGCGCGCCAGCGTGCGCAGTGCCACTGCCTGCGCCAGCAACGCAGCCGGATCGATTTCCGCACTGCCTGCGGGGGGAACGATCCCCTGCCGCGCCAGCCAGCGCAGCACATCGCCGCCGCTGTGCCAGAAATCGACGGCCGTGCCATCGTCGCGGGCTTCGGTGTTGAGCAGGTCCAGGGCCAGGTGGTCGGCGAGCAGCGGGGCCTCGGCTGGCGGGTGTTCCGCGTTCGACATGCAAGTAACCTCTAAAAATCATATTGACAGGTTACGAAAGGCGGCGCACACTCCAGCTCACATAACCATTTAAATTAAATTATACAGGTTATCCAACCCACCCGATCCGCATACCGAGGAGAAGTCATGAACGCACGCACCGCCAGCGCCACGGCAGATGCCGCCAAAGTCCACCACCGCACGATCGACATCGACGGCGTCGACCTGTTCTACCGCGAGGCGGGCGCGCCGGAAGCGCCGGTCGTGCTGCTGCTGCACGGCTTCGGCGCCTCGTCGTACATGTTCCGCGAGCTGATCCCGCAACTGGCGGGCAGCTACCGCGTGATCGCACCCGACCTGCCGGGCTTCGGGCAGACCAGCGTGAAGCCGGGCTTTGCGTGGACCTTCGACAGCCTGGCCGCGGTAATCGATGCCTTTACCCGCGCCAAGGGGCTGGAACGCTACGCCATCTACGTGTTCGATTACGGCGCCCCGGTCGGCTGGCGCCTGGCCGTGAACAACCCGGAAAAGATCACCGCGATCGTCAGCCAGAACGGCAACGGGTATGAGGAAGGGCTGAGCGAGGGGTGGGCGCCGATGCGGCGCGCCTGGGCCGAGCCGAGCGCGGCCAACCGCGAAGCGCTGCGCGCCTTCAATACGCTGGACATGCTGCGGTGGCAGTACGTGGAAGGGGTCGCCGATGCGTCGCTGATCGCGCCGGAGACGTGGCAACTGGCGCACGCGGCAATCGAACGCATCGGTGTCGAGCCGCAGATGGACCTGCTGCTCGACTATGGCAGCAACGTCGCGCATTACCCGCAGCTGCACGCATTCCTGCGCCGCTGGCAGCCGCCCACGCTGGCGATCTGGGGCAGGAACGATCCGTTCTTCCTGCCGGCCGGCGCCGAAGCATTCCGGCGCGACAGCGGCAAGGCCGAGGTGCGCTTCGTCGACTCGGGCCACTTCGCCATCGAGACCCACGGCGGCGAGATCGCCGCGGCGATGCTGGAGTTCCTCGGGCGCAGCATCGGGCGCTGAACGAAGGCCCCCGGCCGGTACGGAGACGGCCGGACGGGAGGGGGTCAGTGTGCCGGCAGCCGATCGCGACGGGTGGCTGCGACATGCCCCTGCGCGGTGTAGTCGCGCAGCCGGAAGCTGCCGACGGCCTGCGACAGGCCGGCCGCCTGTTCGCGCAGGCTTTCCGCGGCGGCCGCGGCCTGTTCGACCAGCGCCGCGTTCTGCTGGGTGATGTCGTCCATCATCGTGACGGCGCGGTTGACTTCCTGGATGCCGGTGCTCTGCTCGGCGCTGGCGCTGGTGATGCCCGCCATGATGCCTTCCAGCTGGCGCACGGCTTCCACCACCTGGCTCATCGTCCTGCCCGCCTCGTCGGCCATGCGCGCGCCCTGCTCCACCGTCCCGGCCGAATCGCCGATCAGTTCCTTGATCTCGCGCGCCGCCGCGGCGCTGCGCTGGGCCAGGTTGCGCACCTCGCTTGCCACCACGGCGAAGCCACGGCCCTGCTCGCCGGCGCGCGCCGCTTCCACGGCGGCGTTGAGCGCCAGGATGTTGGTCTGGAAGGCGATACCGTCGATCACGCTGGTAATGTTGCCGATGCGGGTCGAGCTGTCGCGGATCGCGCCCATCGTGCCGACCACCTTCGACACCACGTCGCCGCCCTGCGCGGCGATCGCCGACGCGTTGGCCGCCAGCCGGTTCGCTTCGCCGGCATCGGTGGCATTGCGCTGCACCGCGTGGGTCAGCGATTCCATCGAGCTGGCGGTCTGCTGTAGCGAGCTGGCCTGCGACTCGGTGCGGGCCGACAGGTCGGCGTTGCCGCGTGCGATCTCGCCGGTAGCCACCGCCATCTCGTCGGTGCTGGCGTGGATCTTGCCGATCATGCCGGCCAGGTTGCCGTTGATGGTCGCGATGGCGCGCATCAGGATGCCCACCTCGTCGTCATGGGTGACGCGGATCTCCTCGGTCAGGTCGCCTTGCGCGATCCGCGCGGCGGTCGCGGTGGCGTTGGCCAGGTTGCGCGCGATGTAGCGGTACACCAGCAGCAGGCACAGCACGGTGCCGCCCACCGACAGGGCCAGCAGCACCACGGCCATCGCGAACGCGGTACGCGTTTCCCCTTCCGCCTGCGCCACGGCGGCGGCCGTGCGGGCATCGAGCATGGCCAGGAATTCGTTCAGCGGCTGCATGATGCGCGCCTTGTTCTGGTGGTAGGCGGTATCGTGCATGATGCGGCGCGCCATCTCCAGGTCCGGCTCGCCCTGGCGCGTGAAGCCGCCCTTGCCGTCGTCGAACTGGCCTTTCACGGCGTGCATCGCGATCACTTCGGTTTTCACCAGCCCATCCGATTTCGCCTGCGCTTCCTGCAGCTTGCCGAATTCCTGCTCCGTGAAGCCGGCCTGTTTCATCAGGTCCTGCAGCGAGACGGCCGGGCCGGACGACGGCGGCACCGGCATGCCGCCGGCCACGAAGTCCCAGTAGATGCGCCCGTAGTTCTCCGGGCGCGGCCTGGCGCCGTTGCGGATGGCGAGGATGTCCATGTACTGGCTCTCGTACGACGCATCGCCGGACACCACATAGGTACGGGCCAGCCGGGTCAGGTCGTCGGAACTCTGCCGCAATTCGTCGGCCAGCAGGTAGGACTGGTAGCGCGCCTGGCTGGCGGCCGTGGCGGACGCTTGTTTGTCGGAAACGCGCAGCATTGCCCATAGCGTCGCTGCCGCCAGCAACAGGGTGAGGAAGAAGGTTGCAATGAAGGCTTGCTTGATGGATAAGTGGCGCATGGCTGGCTCGCTGGAGAGGAAATACCTTTCAGCAACAGTAGCTTTAATGTTGAAAGCGTGTCCAGCACAACCAGCGAATCGATGTCCTTTGGCTATCGCTTTGCCGGGATTTTGTCGGCTGCGGCGCACACAGTTGGCAGGCCGTCATGGCCGATGTGCACAGATGGTTGTGTGTTTAACAAACGGGCCACGGCAACGGCGGTACCCTTATGTTTTCTGGCGCACAAAGCAGTCTCGGCTGTGGAGCGCCGTACAACCAGGTGGGCGAGTGCTATGAAAAAAAATTCCAGGGCTCTCAAGATCGGGGGCGCCATTCTCGCGGCGATCGTGGGATTACTGATCCTGTTCGCGCTGTTCGACTGGAACATGCTGCGGCCGTACATCAACCGCAAGGTCTCCGAGACCACGGGGCGCGAATTCGCCATCCAGGGCAACCTGGACGTGAAGTTCCACCGCGGCCTCGACAGCGAGCCGGGCTGGCGCCGCTATGTGCCGCGGCCCTATGTCAGCGCGGAAAATATCCGCATGAGCAACCCGGCGTGGAGTGCCGTCGGCCAGCAGATGGCGACGGCGAAACGGGTCGACATGGGCTTCCGCATCCTGCCGCTGCTGGGCAAGGAATTCGTCATCACCGACCTGCGGCTGGCCGAGCCGAACGTGGCGCTGCAGCGGCGCAAGGACGGCAGCAATTCGTGGACGCTGAAGGACAACGGCCCTTCGGAATGGGAAGTCGACATCCAGCGCCTGGCGTTCTCCAGCGGCACGCTGCGCTACCTGGACGAAGCCATCAACCTGGACCTGCGCGCGGACGCGAAATCGCTTAGTGGCGATACTTCCGGCAATTCCACGCCCCCCGCGCCGGGCGCGCAGCCCTACGGCCTGGCGTTCACGCTGGGCGGCCGGTACAACAAGGCGCCGGTTACCGGCGGCGGCAAGGCCGGCGCGGTGCTGACGCTGACCGGTTCGGACATCACGTTCCCGATCGAAGCAAACGCCGATCTCGGCGGCAATCGGGTCAGCGTGAAAGGCACGCTGAGCGATCCGAAATCGCTGTCCGGCATGGACCTGCAGCTGAAGCTGGCCGGACCGAGCATGCGCGAGCTGTATCCGCTGACCGGCGTGCTGCTTCCGGTAACGCCGCCGTACGAAACCCACGGCCGGCTGCTGGGCGAAAAGAACGACGCCGGCGCGTGGACGTTCACGTACCAGAAATTCAGCGGCAAGGTCGGCGCCAGCGACATCGCCGGCACGCTGTCCTATTCGCAGCGCAAGCCCCGTGCGCTGCTGCGCGGCGAGTTGACGTCGCAACAGCTGCGCCTGGCCGACCTGGGCCCTTCGGTGGGCGCCGACACCGGCGCCGGCACGAAAGCGGCCGGCAAGGTGAAGGCACCGGCGGCCGGCAAGGCACTGCCGGTCGGCGAATTCGACACGTCGAAATGGGGCGCGCTCGATGCCGACGTGAAATTCACCGGCAAGCGCATCGTGCGCACCAACGACATCCCGCTGCGCGACCTGGTGGCCGACCTGCACATGAAGGACAAGGTGCTGAAGCTCACGCCGCTGCAGTTCGGCATGGCGGGCGGCCAGGTGATTTCCAATATCTCCCTCGACGGCCGCGACAAGGCCATCGACGCGCAGGCCCGCGTCGCCGCGCGGCACCTGAAGATCAACCAGCTGTTCCCGAAACTGGAATCGATGCGCGGCAGCTTCGGCGAGATCAACGGCGACGCGGCGCTGGCCGGCAAGGGCAATACGGTGGCATCGATGCTGGCCACGTCGAACGGCGAACTCAATGCCGTGGTGACCCAGGGCTCGGTCAGCCAGTTCGTGCTGGAACTGGCCGGCCTGAACGTGGCCAACGCGGTCTTCGTGAAGGTGTTCGGCGACAAGCAGATCAACATGAACTGCCTGGCCGCCGAAGCGGCGGTGCGCAACGGCCGGGCCAACGTGCAGCGCTTCGTGCTCGATACGGACGAAGCGGTGGTCGACGTGACCGGCTACGTGGACCTGGCGCAGGAGCAGCTGAACCTGGACGTGCGCCCGAAAACCAAGGGCACCCGGATCTTCTCGCTGCGCACGCCGCTGTATGCGAAGGGCACGTTCGCCGATCCGGACGTGGGACCGTACAAGGGCCCGCTGGCGATGAAGGCCGGCGCGGCCGTCGCGCTGGCCGCCGTGTCGCCGCTGGCGGCCGTGCTGCCGCTGGTGAATGTCACCAAGGTGCCGGATACCGATTGCAAGTCGGCGATTGCCGAGGCGGAGAAGAAGCCGCAGGTGCGCGAGCTGCCGAAGTCCGCCGCGAAGAAGTGATCGAGCCGAGCGCGCGGCCGCTCAGGGCATCGGCTCGTGTGCCACCGCCACGGTCACGTCGATCGGCTGTGCGCGGTGGAGAACCACGCGGAACCTGAGCCGCTCTTTCGCCCGCGCGCGGTTGGCCGCCGGAAGGTTCAGCAGTTCGCGGACGATCGTCCCTTCGAACACGCAACCGGCGGTATCGACGCCGCATGCAAAGCCTGCTGCTTGCGCCTCGGCGATATCCATGTCCGGCCCGTATTTTTCGCGCAGTTTCCGGGGCAGGTCCGTTTTCACCGCCTGCTCCGGTCCGGCCATCCAGTGCGTGCGGATCACCTCCGCGGTGACGCTGGTGCCAAGCGTATCCTCGATGATCCTGGCACCCGGCCAGCCTATGCAGGCCGCCAGGGAGACCCCGGAAATGCCGAATGCTGCGAGGGTCTGGAAATTCATCTGGCGGATCCTTTCGTGAGTGGCCGGTGCCCGCTCATGATACAGTCCGCCCGTGGCCGCAACCGGCCACGCCCAGCCTGGCGACCCATGACGAATCCCCACCAGTACCAACAGCACGAGATCGACGCGGTGTACCGCGCGATCCGCGAGCGCCGCGACATGCGGCACTTCCTGCCCGACCCCATCGATCCCGCGCAACTGGCGCGCTTCATCGGCGCGGCCCATGCCGCGCCCAGCGTCGGCTACATGCAGCCGTGGCGCTTCCTGCGGATCACGGATGGCGCATTGCGCCGTGCACTGCACGCCCACGTCGATGCGGAGCGCGCGCTCACCGCCGAAGCGCTGGGCGAGCGGTCCGGCGAGTTCATGCGCCTGAAGGTCGAGGGAATCCTGGCGTGCGGCGAGCTGCTCGTCGTCGGCCTGGTCGAGGGCCGCGAGCGTTATGTGTTCGGCCGCCGCACAATGCCGGAAATGGACCTGGCGTCGGCCTCGTGCGCGATCCAGAACTTCTGGCTGGCCGCGCGCGCCGAGGGCATCGGCGTGGGCTGGGTATCGCTGTTCGATCCCGAGCATGTGCGCGCGCTGTGCGGCATGCCGGAAGGAGCCCGCCCCATCGCCCTGCTGTGCGTCGGGCATGTCGATGCGTTCTATCCTGAACCGATGCTGCAGGCGGAGCGCTGGGACAGCCGGCGCGACATCGGCGAACTCCTGTACGACAACGCGTGGGGCGTACCCGCCGTTCCCCACGCTGACTGACGGACGATGCGTGTCCGTCAGAAGTTGTACGCGGCACGCACGCCGTAGGTGCGCGGATCGTTGAGGAAGAACGAACCCGGCACGCGGCTTTCGATCTTGACCGTGTCTTCGATGTTCTTCACGAACAGCTGGACATTCCAGGTGCCGTCCGGATTGGCATAGCCGATCGACGCGTCGGACTTCCAGTACGACGGCTGGCGGTAGCGGATGCCTTCGACCGGGTCGCTGATGTAGTACGACGTCGAGTGCCGGGTGTTGACGGAAGCGGTGATCTCGCCGCCGTTGGCCACCGCGAAATGGTGGGTGTAGCCCAGGCCGACCGTCGACGTCGGCGCCCGGTCCAGCTTCTGGCCGGAAAAATCGATCGTCGCGGTCGGATGGTATTGCTTGTATTTCGCATCCGTGAAGGCCAGGCTGGCGCGCAGCGTGCCGTCGCCGAACACCCGCAGCTGCCCCTCGAACTCGGCGCCGTCGACTTCCGAGTTGGCCGCGTTCGCCGTGAACGAGTGGCACGAGGCCGGATCGTTGGTGCGGCAGGTCGTCGTCGTCAGCTGCTGGTCTTCATACGCATAGTGGAACACGTTGGCGGACAGCTGCAGGCGGTTCTCCAGGAAGCGGCCCTTGATGCCTGCTTCGTATGCCTTCAGCGTCTCCGGGCGGTACACGCCGGTATCGCGCTCGGCATTGAAGCCGCCGGCCTTGTAGCCCGTCGAGACGCTGCCGTACACCATCACGTTGGAACGCAGGTCGTGATCGAGGCCGATCTTCCAGCTGGTGTTGTTGAAGCGGACGTCTTCCGAATAGGCCTTCGAGCTTTCGGTGGCCGGCGCCACCGCCGCTTCGCCGCTCAGCGGATCGTAGCCGGACTTGCGGTCGCGGGTGCGGCGCACGCCGACGATGACGCGGGTATCGCCGCGCACCGCATAGGTGGCCTGCCCGAACGCCGCCGTCGACTTGTTGTTCAGCGTGGCCAGGAACGGCAGCACGATGTTGAACTGGCCGAACGGCGCCGTCACGTAGGTGGTGTAGGCGGCGCGGCGGAAGATGTCCTCGTCGAACTTGTAGACGCCGGCCACCCAGCGCAGCGGCCCGGTGCCGGTGGAATTGAGGCGGAACTCATGCGAGACCGCATCGCTGTCGCCCACGTTCAGCGTGGTGAACGGGAAGCCGAAGTAGACGCCGTTGTTCAGCTGGTCCAGGTTCAGCGACATCTTCGCCAGCTGGTACGTCAGGTCGACGCCGCCCAGGCGCGTCTTGAACTCGCCGCGCAGCGACGTGGCCTCGTTGTCGCGGTGCGAGCCGGCATCCTGCTTGAATTCCCAGAAGTTGGTGCGCTGCACGTCATTGCCGCGGTCGACATAGACCGGGTCCTTGATGTGGTTGCCCCGGCCGGCCGGCGTGAAGCCCAGCTTGCCGATCAGTTCGCCGTCGAAGAAGTTGGTGATCGGCACCGGCGACGAGGCGCCGCCGCCGATCTTGTTCTTCTCGGCCGTCAGCAACAGGCTGGTGTCCTTGCCGAAATTGCCCAGCAGGTGCAGGCGCGCCGATTTGTCGTCCTGGCTTTCCAGTTCGATCCTGTTCGGGCCCGCGTTGTAGTACGTGTCGTGCCGGTTCGTGTTGATGGCCGCGCGCATCGCCCAGTTGTCGCCGATCGGCACGTTCAGCATCGCATCGACGCGGCGCGTGCTGTAATTGCCCAGTTCGACACCGACCTTGCCTTCCAGCTTGCGGCTCGGCTTGTTCGTGATCAGGTTGATCGCGCCGGCGGTGGCGTTGCGGCCATACAGCGTGCCCTGCGGGCCGCGCAGCACTTCGATCCGGTCCAGGTCGAAGAACGCGGCGGCCTGCGCTTCGTAGCGCGGGATGTAGGCGCCATCGACGTGGAACGCGGCCGACGGGTCGCCCTTCTCCGTCATGTCCAGGCTCGTCACGCCGCGGATCGAGACCTGCAGCATGCCGCTCTCCTGGGCGATTTCCACGTTGGGCAGCGACTCGGCCAGCGCACGGGGGTCGTTGGTGCCGGCGTTCTTCAGGTCGTCGCCGGAGATGACGGACAGGGCCAGCGGCGTCTTGCTGGCCGGCTGCGCCACCTTCTGCGCGGTGATGATCACCTCGGCGATGCCGCCGCGGTCCGGCCGCGCTTCCTGGCTGGCGTCACCGGCCTGCGCGGCGGCGCCGCCGGCCAGCGACAGGCAGCCTGCCGCGCAAAGGGCCTGGGTGATCGAGCTGAGCTTGGGGTGTTTCATTTTCGTCTCCTGGTCTTCCGGCAGCTTGGAATCCGCCGTTGGTTTCTGTGTTTGTGCGAAAAATGATAGTTGCTGGACTGCCCGTTTCGGTGTGCCTTCCAGTGTGATTGTTTGGATGGCAGGCATCGATACGGTGAATACACAGGCATGCGCGGCGGGCGCACGCGGGCGAAGCCGCGCCCGCACGGCTTCATGCCATGCGTGAGGCGCGCTGGCGCCCGTCAAGTGGAATACGTTGCCGGTCCGCCGTTGCGTGGCGGTGCCGGACAGTTTCAGTGCGCGGCCATCGATGGCGCGGCGGCGAACGAGCCCGCTGCGCCCGTGGCCGCGGTGGTCATGGCTGCGCGGCGCCGACGCTTGCACCGATGCTTGCAGCGATCGTGCAGCTTGTAACCGGGCTCCATGGCAGGTAAGAGATGCGCAGCTGCACCGCTGCGGTCACCTGGTGTTCGCCGGCCGGCAGGCCGCCGGGCTGCAGTACCGATACCTGCGCCACTTCGCCGAATTCCCACCGCTCCACGTACTCGGTTTCCAGTTCGTCGAGCGTATAGGTGCGGCCGCGCACCGTGAAGCGCACCTGGTCGCGCGGCACCTTCGCGCCGTCCACGGTCAGCGCGATATCCTCGACGGCCGACAGGATCTGGCCGCGGTAGTACGGCAGGCGCGCGCCCAGTTGCCAGCCGGAGCCGTCGTCCGCGTTGCGCACGCTGCCGGGATAGATGATGTGCTGGTCGTACATGGTTTTCTCCTTATTCTTCAGTCTTCGCCAAGCAGGCGCTTGAACATTTCCTGCTGCCGCCGTACCTGTTCGCGGCCATCGACCTCGAACGCGTCCTCGATATGGCGCTGGCCCTCGTATTCGCTGGACAGGTGGCCCTGGTAGCCCCCTTCTATCAGCACCGCGACGATTTCGTCGTAAGGGATGGCCGGTTCGCGGCCGCTGTCGTCGATCTCGTAGAACTTGGCGTGGATGTTGAAGATCCACGGCATGAATTCGAGCATGCGGCGCGGATTGCTCCAGATGTTGTGGCGCAGCGTCTCGGCCATCTGCAGGTCGACGGCATTGCCGCCCATCTTGCGCACGTCCATCAGCACGTAGTCGGCCAGCACGCGCGCCGCATGGGCTTCGAGGATGTGTTCGACGATCTTCGGCGTGGCGCCCATGCGCAGGAAGCGGTCGCGGAATACCGGCGGGTAGTGTTTCGTGTACATGCCCATGTCCGGCACGTAGCCCACGTGGTCGGAACCGGTGGCGCGCGTGAGCTCCGTGTAGCGCAGGATCCACGGGTGGTCGAAGTGGAACGGCGAATGCACCTCGATGCCCATGCGCACGTCGAGCTCCTCGGCCAGCGGCACGCAGGCCACCACCACTTCGGGCGGCGTGTTGACGATCACGCGCACGTTGCGGCAGCCGAGGCGCTTGGCGAAGCGCAGGTCGCGCTGCAGCGATGCCACCATCTCGTCGAAGTTCAGCCTGCGGTCCTTGTAGAGCTTCACGTCGAGGAACATGTCGTGGCACTGGGGGTACGCGCCATGCCGTTCCAGCGATGCGAACCAGCCGTCGATCTGCTGCTGCGGCACGTCGGGAAAGCCGCTGAACGATTGTTCGCTGACGACTTCGATGCCGCGCGCGCCGAGGCTGGCGGCGTGGGCGATGCAGTCGTCGAGTGTCATCTTGCGCAGGAACGTCTCGTACTGGTAGCTGTACAGGGAGACGCCGCGCTTGATGTCGTGGGGTTTGCTCATATGATCCTCGCTTGTTTTGGGATGCAAAAGTCCCTGGCCGGGTCGGGCCATGGTTGATTCGGGCTGGAAAACCGGCCGGTCCGCCGCAGCGTTCCGGCCCGTGGAGGGAGGCGCTAGGAGAACGCGCCGGAAGGCGCGGGCGGCCGGCGCAGGCGCAGCAGGCAGGCGCCGATGGCGAACACGCCGGCGACGATGCCGAAGGCCAGGAACGCGGCCTGCAGGTCGCCGACCAGGCCGCGCATCGCGTTCACGGCGGCCGGCGACAGGAACTGGGCGACGAAGAAGGAACTGGCCCACCAGCCCATGCCCTGGCCGCGATGCTCGAACGAGAACTTGCTCTGGGTCCAGGCGATCAGCGCCGGCACGATGATGCCGTTGGCCAGCTGCTGCACGAAGGCGAAGGCCAGCGCCACTTTATAGTCGGGTGCGATGCCGATGCCGCCCAGGCCGATCGCGTAGCACAGGAAGACCAGGAAGATCTGCGCGCCGGCGCCGTAGCGCGTGGTCAGCTTGAACACCACCGCGCCGATCGGTACGCCGATGCTGGGAATGGCCATCCACAGGCCGATCGATTTCGGATCGCCCACGCCCATCTCCTTGAGGAGCAGCGAGAAGTTAATGACCTGCACGTAGTAGATCGTCGACAGCACCACCGTCACGCCGCACACCATCAGCGCCACCCTGTAGGGGAACGGCGTGGCCGGCGCGGCGCCCGGCGCCCTGGCCTGCCGCGGCCCGCGCGTGCCCGGCTCGAACAGGTAGACCAGGCTGGCCAGGAAGATCGGGATGGCCACGCCATACACGAGGAACGGGAATTGCCAGCCCTGCGCGGCCAGGAAGCCGGAACCGGCGATCGTCAGCGTGCCGAGCATCGAGCCGACCACGCCCTGGATCATCAGCCAGCGGTGGCGCGCCTGCTCTTCGAAATAGTCGGCCAGCAGCGTGTTGACGACGGTGAGCACGCCGGCTTCGCCGATGCCGATCACGAAGCGCCCCGCCACCACGGCCCAGAAGTCGTCGATGAAGAACGGCATCAGGCCGCCGCAGCCGTAGAACGCCATCGCCCACAGCAGCAGCTTGCGGCGGCCGAAGCGGTCGGCGATCGCGCCGGCGGCCGGGGCGAACAGCGCGATGCAGGCGCTGGGGGCCGTGATCAGCAGCGGCACCATCAGCTTGGCATTGGGAACGTCGTGGAAATGCGCCAGCAGCGTGGGCAGCGTGGGGGCGAGCGCGATGATCGCCATCACGGGCAGGAAGCCTGAAAAAACCAGGATCCAGCCCTGGCGCCAGTCGGCCTGGCGGACTGCTTGAGGACCGTTGTTCTGCATCTTTGTCTCCGTCGGTTGTAGGTTTCTACCTGTACGGCTCTGCGGCCGTTCGAACTGGTTAAAAATCAGAATTCGAATTATGATATCGCTTTCCTTGGGGTTTTCCCATCAAAAAATTTATCCACGCTACCGGATTGTATGGATAGCTGATATCCAAAACTTGAATAGCCCTCCGGCCCTGTCGCCGGGCGGTTTCTTGGCTATATTCGGAGCGTTTTTTCACCCGACCACGCACTGGAGCGTACTGGAGATGCAATGCGTTTCAACAAGCTCGACCTGAACCTGCTGGTGATCCTCAATGCGCTGCTCACCGAGCGCAACATCACGCATGCGGCCGAAAAGGTGTTCCTCAGCCAGTCGGCCACCAGCAGTGCGCTGGCACGGTTGCGGGCCTATTTCAACGATGAGCTGCTGGTGGCGGCGGGCCGCCAGATGATGCTCACGCCGCGGGCGCGCGACCTGGTGGAACCGGTGCGCGAAGTGCTGATGCGCATCGATACCACGATCGCCACCCAGCCCGTGTTCGACCCGGCCAGCGAGTCGCGCGACGTGGTCCTGCTGGTGTCCGACTACACCACGGCGGTGCTGGTGCCGCCGCTGCTGGAAACGCTGTACCGTGAGGCGCCCGGCCTGCGCGTGCACCTGCGCCACCAGCAGGAAAAACCGGCCGACCTGCTGGAGCGGGGCGAGGCCGATTTCCTCGTCATCCCGTCGCAATACCTGTCGAAGGACCATCCGTCGGCCGCGCTGTTCGAGGACGACTACCTGTGCGTGACGTGGGAAGGCAACAGCCGCGTGCGCGACCGCCTGACGTTCGACGATTACCTGGCCTGCGGCCACGTCACGGCCGCCTTCACGACGGGCAATCCGCTGGCCACGTTCGACGGCTGGTTCATGGAGAGCTTCGACGTGAAGCGCCGCGTCGAAGTCACGGCGCCGACGCTGACCGCCCTGCCCTCGCTGGTGGTCGGCACCGACCGCATCGCCACCGTGCACCGGCGCATCGCGCTGCAGGCGCAGCGCACGCTGCCGATCCGCCTGTGGGAACCGCCGCCGCGCATCCCGCGGCTGGTGCAGATGCTGCAGTGGCACAAGCACCGCAACAACGACCCGGCGATCCGCTGGATCCGCGAACAGGTCATCGCCATCGCCGCCACCGTTTGACCAACCGCGGCGCCGTTGTAAACGTTGCAAACGGCGCCTGAACAACCTGGATACAGAAATGAACGATACCGTTACCGCCACGGAGGGCAGCGCTTTTGCCGCCGCCGCGGCATTCACCCCGCGCCGCCGCACGCTGGCCCTCGTGGCAGTCGCGCTGGCCTTCGTGATGGACCTGCTCGACACCACCATCATCAACGTGGCGATACCGTCGATCGAATCGGGCATCGGCGCCAGCAAGGCGGCACTGGAATGGATCATCGCCGGCTATGCGATGGCGTTCGCCGTGCTGCTGATCGTCGGCGGCCGCCTGGGCGACAGCCTGGGCTACCGCCGCATGTTCCTGGCCGGGATCGCGCTGTTCACGCTGACATCCGTGGCGTGCGGCCTGGCGCCGGATGCGCTGGCGCTGCAGGTGGCCCGGCTGCTGCAGGGCGTCAGCGCGGCGCTGATGGTGCCCCAGGTGATGGCGCTGGTGCAGGTCATGTACCCGCCCGAGCAGCGCTACAAGGTGTACACCGTGTTCGGCTTCCTGGGCGGCTTTTCCGCCGCGCTGGGGCCGATCGTGGGCGGCCTGCTGATCGACGCCAACTGGTTCGGCCTGGGCTGGCGGCTGACCTTCCTGATCAACCTGCCGATCGGCCTGTTCAGCCTGGCCGCCGGCTGGCTGCTGCTGCCGCCGGGCCGTGGCGTGAACGCCGGGCGCATCGACCTGGGCGGCGCCGCGCTGTCCGTGCTGGTGCTGTTCGCGCTGCTGGCGCCGCTGATCGAAGGCCCGACACGCGGCTGGCCGGCCGGCCTGGTGGCGCTGCTGGGCGCCACCGTGCCGCTGGCCTGGGGCACGGTGCGCTACCTGCGCTGGCGCCAGGCCACGCGCGGCAACGCCCTCGTCGACCCGGCACTGCTGAAGCGCCGCAAGGTGGCGATGGGCCTGCTGTGCACGCTGTGCATCAATCCGGTCCTGCCCGGCCACCTGCTGGCGATGACGTTCGTGCTGCAGACCGGGCTCGGCATGAGCGCCGCCGACATGGCCTACGCCTGCGCACCGATCGCCGCCGGCGCGATGGGCGGCATCGTGCTGCTGGGCCCCTGGCTGTTCCGCCGGCTCGGCGTGCGCGTGATGCTGATCGGCACTGGCGTGTCCTGCGCCAGCCTGGTGCTGGCGGCATGGTCGGTGCATGGCGGCCAGCTCGCCTACGTGCCCCTGCTGCTGGCGCAGTTCGGCATGGGCCTGGGCATGGGGCTGTGCGGGCCGCAGCTGTCGAACGCGACCCTGCAGGATGTGCCGATGGCCGATGCTGGCGTGGCGGCCGGCCTGTTCACCGCCGTGCAGCAGATTGCCGGCGCGGTGGGCGTGGCACTGACGGGCTGGGTGTTTTTCCATGCGGCGGGGATCGGCAGCGCCGCGGCCGCGCGCTATGCGGAGGCCTACCTGCATGCACTGCCGGTACTGCTGGTGCTGCTGGCCATGGCGATGTACCTGACGACGCGGCTGGCGAGGGTCATGCCGGCCACGGGACAGCGGCCGGTGCATGGCCATTGAGGCTCTCCTTGGCATGGCGGCCGGTCTCGCTCAGCGAAGGCGGCTCCGGCGTTTCCATAACCCTGCAAAAGGCAAACCATGAAATCAGTCAGTTCCCACCGCAGGCAACTGCTGGCGTTCCTCGGCGCGTCCGGTGCCGCCATGCTTCTGCCGGCAAGACCGGCACACGCCTACCCGTCCTTTCCGCCACTGCGCGGCAGGCTGCGCCAGGGCCTGACACCGCACCTTTTCAATGCCGATCTCGACGATACCTGCAGGATGGCCGTCGCACTGGGAATCAAAGGGCTGGATTTCGTCAGCGACCCCGCCGACTGGCCCCTGCTGAAAAGGCATGGGCTGACCATGACGATGCTGCGCGTGGATCATGGCGGCGGGCTATCCCGCCCCGGCAGGGCGCCTGCGGGACCGCCCGGCTGGAATGCGATCGGCACGCCGGACCAGGGTGGCGCATTCGAGGCGGCGCTGCGCGACCGGATCGATGCCGCGGCCCTGCACGGCATCCCGAACATCATCCTTACCTGCGGCGACCGTGCCGCCATCGGCTATGAAGAGGGCAAACGCAATGCACTGGCCTTCCTGCGCCGGGTCAGCGCACAGGCGGAACGGCGCGGCGTCACGTTGACGATCGAGAATATCAACTCGGGCCACAGCGGCGGCCCCCCTGTTCCGCCCGGCAGCATGTTCGACCACCTGTCCTGGGGACTGGACGTGGTCAGCAAAGTGAACTCGCCAGACGTGAAATTGCTGGTCGACCTGTACCATGCCCAGCTCATGGACGGAAACATCACGAACTTCCTGCGTGCCAATATGCAGTGGATCGGTCATTTCCATACGGGTGGCGTGCCCGGGCGGAACGAGATCGACGACACGCAGGAACTGAATTACCGGCACGTTGCCCGCGTCATTGCCGAGCAGGGCTTTACCGGTTTCGTCAGCCATGAATGGAGTCCCTCGGCAGGCATGGACAAGTTGACGGTCCTGCGAAAATGCATCGAGATCATCGACGTCTAGACCGCCGGACGATCGCTAGCGCCCGGGCTTGAACAGCAGGAACGCCAGCAGCATGTCGGAAAGGTCTCCCAGCAGTTGCCGCCAGTCCGACAGTTCGTCCTGCGTGGCCGAATTGCTGCCGAACGCATTGCGGCCGATGCTGTCCAGGCCAAGGAAGCGCGCCTGCGTGGCATAGATGAGCAGCATGCCCGTTTCGACGGCGCGCTCCGGGTGGGCATGGCGGATCTCGTCGCGGCACGCCAGAATCAGGCGGATGAACATCGCATGATTGTCAAACGCCGCCTTCTTGCCCGCCGCGCCGATCACGGGATCGGTGGAACCGCGCAGCATGAACGAGCGCAGCACGCTGGCGTGTTCCTTGAGGAGGTTGCCGAGGCTCGCCACAACGGCCGGCACCACCTGCGCAAGGCCGCGCGCCTCGGCGGCGATGCGGTCCGCTTCGACGGTGAACTGTTCGGCCAGGTTTTCCAGGAAGCGCACCTGCACCACGCGCAGCAGCTCGTCCTTGCCGTCGACCCGGCCATACAGCGAACCGGTGGAAACGCCGGAGCGCTGGCAGATTTCCGCCAGCGTGATCTGGTCGTACGCGCGTTCGCGCAGCAGTTCGATCGTGGCAACGATGATGCGCTCGAACGATTCGCGGCTGCGGCCCTGCTTGGGCACGCGGGCATGGGCGCTGATGGGTGGCATGGAAGTCGCGGGAAGGTGACGGTTGAGGGAAGGCGGGACAGCGAGAGATTATAACCAGAACTCCGGTTATGAAGAAGCGCCCCCGCCCTGCGGTGCGCCGGGGCGGAAGGTAAAAATGAAGGTATGCCAGGACCGGTGACAGGCTCTCATCACCGCCGATGACGTTCGCGTCCCTGGTGTCGGACACCGGTTTCATGGTGTCGGACACCGGTGTTTGCATGAGTGCTGCCGGCACGCTGGAGAAAACCGGTGTCCGACACCGAAGAACCGGTGTCCGACACCAGCGCGCCGAAACCGGTGACAGGCTCCGGTTTTTTTGCAATATTTCCTGGAAACTGGTGTCTGTCACCGGTTTTTTTGCAATATTTCCTGGAAACTGGTGTCTGTCACCGGTTTTCGTTGCTTGGACTTGCGTGTCAGCCGGCCAGGCCCAGCGCCTTGCGCGCCGCGGCCAGCGAGGCGGCGTCGGGCAGCGTGGGGAAGTATTCCAGCCCGATCTCGCCGCCGTAGCCTTCGTCGCGCAGGGCCGACATTAACTGCCCCCAGTCGATCTTCCCGGTGCCCGGCTCGTGCCGGCCTTCGGTATCGGCGACCTGCACGTGGCCCACCAGCGCGATGCGCCCCCTGATGGCCGGCCCGAACGCCTCGCCCGTCTGCGCGGAGTGGTAGGCGTCGGCCAGCAGGCGCAGCGCCGGGCTGTCGACGGCGGCGACGATATCGAGGCCGCGGCCGATCGTGTCGACGAACATGCGCTGGCCGCCGACGATCATGTACACGGGTTCGAGCCACAGCATGGTGCCCGATTCCTCCGCCAGTGCCGCGGCGCGCTTCAGCACCGCGACCACGGCGTCGAACTGCTCCTGCTCCGGCACGCCGGGCCGGGTGAAGCCGGAAGCGACGATCATCGCCGCGCCGTCGAAACGCCGGGCCACCGGGATCGCGTCGGCCACGGCCGCCAGCACGGCATCGTGGTCGGCGGGATCGGCGAGGCTGCGGCGCGGGTCGACGCAGAAGCTGCGCAGGCGCACGCCGCCCTCGCGCAGCGCCGCTTCGATCGCGTCGAGCGGCTTGTCGCGCCACAGGTGGAATTCCACGGAGGTCACGCCGGCCGCGCCGGCGGCTCGGATGCGCGAGGCCAGGTCCGCGCCGGCGTCGGCGAACATCCATTCGATACAGGCTGCCAGTTGCATGGTCATTTCTCTTTCAGGTGAATGATGGCGATGGCCAGCGCGGCGGCGGCGCACAGCGCGCCCACCACGGCCACGCTGCCGAGGAAGGTGAAGCCGAAGCTGCCGATCAGCGTCAGCAATGGCGGGCTGAGGAACTGGCCCAGGAAGAACGCCCCGCCCCACAGGCCCATGCCGCGGCCGCGGTGTTCGAAGCCGTAGTGCTGCAGCGCCCACGTAACGAGCACCGGCAGCATCAGGCCGCCGCCGACCTGGCCCAGCGCATCGAGCGGCAGGCCGGTGAACAGGCTGGGCGCCCAGGCCACGCCGACGTAGCTGACGCCGTAGAAGGCCAGCACGACGGCCATCCACATCGTCACCGTCATGCCGGCGCAGCGCTTGAACAGGTAGCCGCCCAGCACGGTGCCCAGGCTGGCGACGGTGGCCAGCACGCTGATGCGTTCCGGCGAGGACACGCCCATGTCGGCGAAGATGCGCCCGTGCTGTACCGCCTGCACGAAGAACACCAGCGCGAACAGGATCGTCACGCCGCACACCAGCAGCGACACGCGCCACGGGAACGGCGTCGCGGCCGGCCGCGCCGCGCCGGTTGCGGCCCTGCGGGGCTCCGCGCACACGAAGAACGCCAGCGCGAACACGGCGAAGCCGCTCAGGTACAGCAGGAACGGATAGCGCCAGTGCATGCCGGCCAGGAAGCCGCCCGACAGCAGGATGGCCGAGCCGATCAGCGGCGCGAACATGTTCTGGTAGCCCAGCCACTTCTGCCGCTGCTCGCCCTCGAAATAGTCCCCCATCAGCGCATTGCCCACGGTGAGGATGGCCGCTTCGGCCAGCCCCACGATCACGCGGCTGGCGACGATCAGCAGCAGGCTGTCGAACAGCATCGGCGCGAGGCCCAGCAGCGCGAAGGCGAACAGCGACACCAGCAGCAGCCGGCGCCGCCCCCAGCGGTCGGCGATGGCGCCCATGAACCCGGAGAACAGCGCCACGCACAGCGAGGGAATCGTGATGATCATCGGCACCAGCAGCTGGAAGTTCGGCACCGCGGAAAACTGCTGGAACAGTTGCGGCAGGCCCGGTACCAGCGCGGCCAGCGCCAGCGTGGGCATGGCCATGATCGCCATCAGCGCGATGCCCTGCGCCGTGCCGGCCTGGCGCGGCGATGCCGCACTGCCGGCGGCGGCGCCGGCCGCCTCGGTAGTTGGGTGCGGATGCATGGCGGCTCCGGTCAGCGATGAGCGTGCGCGGGCACCGGGTCCAGCACGTTCTGCCGGTACCAGGCGTTGAGCATCATGCCCGATGCGATCGGCTCCGGCCCCTTGTCGCTTTCCACGACGACCCAGCCGGCGTAGCCCAGTTCGCGCATCGCCGCCAGCAGCGCGGGGAAGTCCACCAGGCCGGTGCCCATCTCGCCGAACCAGCGCGGTACTTCGCGCTCGCCGCCCGCCGCGATCATTGCCCGCTCGGCGTTCGGCAGCCGGTATTCGCCCAGCGTGTCGACGGCCAGCGCATCCTTGAAGTGGAAGTGCACGACCCTCCTGTGGAAACGGCGGTACAGCGCCACCACGTCGTGGCCGGCGATGGTCAGTTCCGCCGTGTCGACCGCCAGGCCGACATGGTCTTTGTCGCACAGCTCCAGCAGGCGTTCCAGTTCCGCGACCGAGCGCAGTGCGGACAGCGCATCGACATGCAGCGCCGTCTTCAGGCCCAGCGATGCCGCCATCGCGCCGACCTCGTTCCAGCACGCGGCGGCGGCCGCTATGCGCGCATCGTCGAGCGCGCCCTCCTTCCAGAACGACGGGAAAGGCCGCACGACGAGCACCTCGCCGCCCAGTTCGGCCAGCATCTGCGCATGGATGCGCGCCTGCGCCACAATGCGGTCCCGGTCGCCCGGCTGCGTGCTCATCAGGCCGAAATGCAGTTCCTCGAAACTCATCACGGTGGGATCGAAGAATGTGCTGGGCACGCGGTTGATGCCGAGTTCCTTCAGCTTGAGGCGGAAGTGCGCCGCCGAACCGTAGTTGATCGCGACGTTCTCCGGGCGCCCGATCGGATCCCAGCGCCCGCTCCCCGCATTCAGCTCCACGGCATCGAAACCGCAGGCGGCCGTGACCTTCAGCGCCCGCTCGATTTCTTCCAGGCGGGCGAAGCTCGTGAAGCCGGCCTTCCACTGGTTGACCCCATAACCCCATTTGATCTGCTGGTTCATCCATTCACCTCATGCGTAGATTTTTTTCAGCACATGCTGGATATACCAGGCCGACAGTGCCGTGCTTTCCGGGTAGTTGCCGCCGCCGACATCGGCCTTGTCGTGCTCGACGCCGACCCAGCCCTCGTAGCCGCACTCCTTCATCGCCGCCATCAGCGCGGGGAAATCCACCAGGCCGCCCGGCGTACCCATCTCGTGGAACCAGCGCGGCGTGGTCGGCGCCATCACCTCGGCGTCGGGCTTGCGGCGGTAGTCGCCCGTCAGGTCGACGTGCTTCGTGTCCTTCATGTGGAAGCCGCCGCAGCGTTCGTGCAGCGACAGGTACAGGTCGACCGGGTCGACGCCGGCGATCACGTGCTGCGCCGTGTCCAGGCACAGGAACACGTAGCGCGGGTCGGTCCATTCGTAGAACTTGCGCAGCTGCTCGGCCGAGCGGATGCCGCAGAAGAACTCGTGGTGGCAGCAGGTCTTCACGCCGTACTCCAGCGTCATCTTGCCGACGCGGTTCCACAGTTCGGCGCAGGCGCGCAGCTTGTCGTCGGTGACCGGCTCGACGTCGTAGTACAGGCCGGCCGGCATGACGATGAAGTTCTCGACGCCCAGGCCGGCGCTGGAACGCATGATGTGCTGCGCATAGTTGAAGATGTGGTCATGCGTGGACCGCACGTGCGGGGCGCTCTGGCGCTCGTCGTACATCACCGCATGGAACAGGCTCAGCACCCGGTCGATGCCGCGCTCCTGCATGAAGGCACGGGCGTTCTCCAGCGACCCGAACAGCTCGCGCAGCGGGCCGAGGTGGAAGTCGAACGTCTCGATCGCCTCGAAGCCGAGGGCGGACACCTGTTTCAGGAACGCGTCGAAACGTTTTACCGACGTGTATTGCGACAGCTGGCCCTGCGGCGTGTCGATGCGCCAATGGTCCATGTAGGCCCAGCGTAGTTTCGGGGTTGTCATCTGCTGCCCTTTCAATAATTGGAATTCTGGTTATAAATTTGTCGGGTGAAAGATCGTCGGTTGCGAGGCTGGCGAGAACGTCAGGTATGCCAGCATCATGTCGCTCAGGTCCTGCAGCAGCGCGTCCCACTCGCTGGCGACGAGCTCGCCGGTGGAGCTGTCCAGCCCCAGCGAACGCGCCTGGGCGGAATAGATCAGCAGCATGCCGCTGGCCACGGCACGTTCGGGCTGCGGGTGCCTGATCTGCGCCGCATGCCGCATCAGCAGCGCCGTGAACCGCGCATGGTTTTGCTGCGCCGACCGCTTGCCGAGCTCCTCGATCGCCGCGTCCGCCGCGCTGGCCTGCATGAACGAGCGCAGCACGCCGGCGTTCTCGCCGAGCAGCTTGCCCAGCGCGGTTACCACGGCAGGCACGGTCTGCGCCAGCCCATGCGTTTCACGGGCGATGCGCACCGCATGGGCGTCGAACTGCAGGGCGAGCCGCTCCAGGAAAACTTGCTGCACGGCGCGCAGCAGGTCTTCCTTGCCGCCGACACGCCCGTACAGCGAACCCGTGGAGACGCCGGAGCGTTCGCAGATTTCGGCCAGCCGCACCTGCTCGTAGGGGCGCTCGCGCAGCAGGCCGATGGTGGCCTCGACGATGCGCTCGAACGAGCGCTGGCTGCGGCCCTGCTTCGGTGGCCGGACATGGCCGTCGATGGCGTGCATGGGATATCGCGCACGGCGGCTAGATGCGGCCGGCCTTGAGCTGCGCGACCGCGTAATCGACCGCGCGCGCCGTCAGCGCCATGTACGTCAGCGACGGATTGACCGTCCCCGCCGACGCCATGGCCGCGCCATCGGTGACGAACAGGTTGTCCACCCCATGCACCTGGTTGTGCGCATTGAGCACCGAGTCCGCGGGGTTGTGCCCCATGCGCGCGCCGCCCATCTCGTGGATGGACACGCCCGGCATGGTGCGCACCGGGATCAGCTGCACGCGCTCGGCGCCGGCGGCCTTCAGCATCTGCTCGGCCTGTTTTCCCGCATCGACCGCCATTTTCCGCTCGTTCTCGCCATAGGCCACGTCGAAGCTCAGTTGCGGCAGGCCGAAGTTGCCGGGCTTCCTGTCGTTCAGCGTGACGCGGTTGTGCGCCTGGGGCAGCTGTTCGCCGAACGCGCCGAGGAACGCCACCCACTTGCCGGGGCGGGCGATGTTGTGCTTCATGCCGGCGCCGAAGTCGTCCGTCAGCGCGGCCGTATTGGTCCAGTCGTCGCGCATGGCGCCGCCCTGGAAGCCGTAGCCGCGCGTGAAATCGGCATCGTCGTCCTGCCGGCCGAGGTTGCGGAAACGGGGAATCAGGATGCCGGTGGCACGGCGGCCCTTGTAGTTGCGGTCTTCGAAACCCTTGATCTCGCCGAACGCCGCGACGCCATGGTGGTCGACCAGGTAGCGCCCCAGCATGTCGCTGTGGTTGCCGATACCGTTCGGATTGGCCGCGCCGCGCGACTGCAGCAGCACCTGCAGCGTGCCGTAGGTGGAAGCGCAAAGGAACACCACGCGCGCCTTGAACGTCATGCGCTCGCCGCTCTTCGCATCGATCACGCGCACGCCGGTGGCCCGTTTCGTGCGCGGATCGACGTCGATCGATTCGACCACGCTGTCGGTGCGGATCGTCAGCCGGCCGGTTTTCTGCGCTGCCGGCAAGGTCGAGCTGAGCGAGCTGAAATAGGCGCCGAACGAGCAGCCGCGGTTGCAGATATTGCGGTTCTGGCACTGCCCGCGGCCATTGTGCTCGACCGTCAGGTTGGCGACGCGGCCGATGGTGACCCGGCGCTCCTTCCACTTCGCCTCGATGCGTTCCTTGAGGGCCCGCTCCAGCGCCGTCATCTCCATCGGCGGCAGGTATTCGCCGTCGGGGAAGTGCTCCAGGCCTTCCGGCTGGCCGCTGACGCCGATGAATTTTTCCACGTGGCTGTACCACGGTGCCAGGTCGGCGTAGCGGATCGGCCAGTCGTTGCCGTGGCCGTCGCGGGCATTGGCCAGGAAGTCGTCGTTGCCCCAGCGGTACGATTGCCGGCCCCATGTCAGCGACCGCCCGCCCAGCACGTTGGTGCGGTGCCAGCGGAACGGCTTGACCTGTTCGTACGGATTTTCGCGGTCGTTGATCCAGTAGTGGCGGTTGGCCCAGCTGAACGCACCCCGCTCGATCTTGCTCTGGATCTCATAGTCGCGCGCATACAGCTCGCGCTCCGGCAAGCCGCCGTTGGGCGCCTGCCATGGCGGCGTGAATTCGTGCACGTAACCGGTCTGGTGCTCGACCTTCGCGCCCCGTTCCAGCACCAGCACCTTCAACCCTTTTTCGGTCAGTTCCTTCGCGGCCCAGCCGCCGGTGATGCCGGAGCCGATGACGATGGCGTCGAACTGCGCGCCCTTGCCCCCGCTTTTGTTTCCCTTGTTGTTCATGGCGGTCCTCAGATGACGACCTGGTAGGGCCAGGTCTTGATATCGACGTTCGATTCGAATTTGCCGGGCACCGGCAGGTAGCGCAGTTCCTGGTTGCTGCCCGCCTCGGACGTGAAGTAACCCAGCACGGCCAGGTCGCGCAGGCGCAGGTAGAACGGCGCTTTCGGGTCGAGGACGCGGTCGGCCAGCGAGAACGTGCGCCCGCCGTATGGGCTGGCGGCCCGCAGGGCCTGCATCAGCTCTGCGCCCTGCTCCGGCGTGCAGTCGGCGAAGCCGCGCTGCCAGCGCTGGCGCGCGCTGTCGTCCAGGCTTGCCAGGCCGGCGCGGAACAGGGCCGCTTCGTCGTCCGTCATCCAGCCCGCCACGAGCGCGCCGATGAACTGCGGCACGCCCGCTTCCTTCGCGCCCGGCGTGTCGGTGGCGGGAATGATTACCTGCGCCGCGGCCGCGAGGATGGCGGTTTCGCCGGCGCTCAGGGCGGGCCGCGCGGTGGCGGCCGCACCCGCGGCCTTCAGCGCGGCAGCCGCCGCCGAACCGGTCCACGTGGAAGCCAGCGTGGCGCCGGCCAGCAGTGCGGCCAGCACGTCGCGGCGCGACACGCCCCCCGGGTGTGCGTGTTCATGTGGGTGCTCATGTGCATTGTTAGCAGTGGCCGGCCTGCGCCGGGAGAACAGCACTTTACTGATCGTCATGGAATACCTTTCTGTCAGAACTGCATGCCTGCACGCAGGCCGTAGGTGCGCGGCGCACCGATCCCGAAGCCGCCCGGTACCAGGCTGTCCAGCGTGATGGCGTTTTCGAGATTGCGCACGTAGGCCTGCACGTGATATGCCTGCGACGGCGCCGTCCAGGTCGCGCCGATATCGCTCTTGCGGTAGGAAGGCTGGCGGTAGCGCACGCCGGCCGAGGGATCGCTGAGGAAGTAGGCGCCATTGAGCCGCGTGCCGATGCGCGCCTGCAGCGTGGCGCCGCCGTCGAAGGCGAACGTATGCACGTAGCCGAGCGTGGCGTTGTAGGCCGGCGCCCGGTCGATCCGCTGGCCGGACCAGTCATCCGTGGCGTTCGGCCGGTAGGCCTTGAACTTGCCGTCGGCGGTGGCGACCGAGAAGTTGATGCGGTCGTCCGGCGTCGGATGCCAGCTGCCTTCCAGCTCGACACCCTTGATGCCGGCGTTCGATGCATTGGTGGTCAGCACGCCGCAGCCGTCCGTGGCGCTCGCGCCGGTACACACGACGGAAGTCAGCTGCATGTCCTTGTAGTCGTAATGGAAAGCGGCCGCACTGAGGCGCAGACGGTTGCGCAGGAAGCGTCCCTTGATGCCGGCCTCGATGGACGTGATGTTTTCCGGCTTGTACGGCGAGCCGCTGGTGTCGTTGAACCCGCCGGCCTTGTAGCCGGTCGACACGCTGCCATACACCATCACCGCCGGTGCCAGGTCATAGTCGGCCGCCAGCCGGAAGTTCGATTTCGCGCTTTCCACGTGCGCGCTGTAGCCGGGCCCCGCCAGGCTGCCGCTCAGCGGATCGTGGCCGGACTTTTCGTCGCGCGTGGTGCGCGCGCCCACCGTCAGGCGCAGCCGGTCGCCGGCGCGCCACGTCAGCTGGCCGAACGCGGCTTTCGAGCGGCTGGCGATCGTCGGCGAGAACGGCAGCGAGATCAGCGGGCCCGGCGTCACGGTGTTGTAGGTCGACGCGCGGAAGATGTCTTCGGTGAAGTGATAGACGCCGGCCACCCAGTTCAGCGCGGCGCCGGCCGGCGCGCCCAAGCGCACCTCATGCGTGCGCTGCGTCGATTCGCCGCTGATCGGGTTGTACATCGGGAAGCCGAAGTAGGTGCCATTGTTCAGCTGCTCCACTTGCGCATGCAGCCGGGCGAACTGGTACGTGAGGTCGGCCACTCCGCCCAGCCCGGTCTTGAATTCGGAGCGCAGCGACGTCGCCGTATTGTTCCGGTACGAACCGGCGTCCGCGAAACGGGCCGCGGCGGTCGCTTGCGCGGTGGCACCGCGATCGACATACACGGGATTGGCCAGGTTGTTGCCGCCCAGGATGGGCGTGCCGCTGAAGAAATTCGCCAGCGGTACCGAGCTGGCGCCGTTGCCGCCGTTCCTGCTGCGTTCCGCCGTCAGCAGCCACGACGTGGCGGGTGCGAACGTGAACAGCGCATGCAGCCGCGCCGCGTTGTCGTCACGGTCGTCCAGCCCGATGGTGTTGGGGCCGCGCTTCAGGTAGGTGTCGCGGCTGATCTTCGCCGCCGCCGCGCGCAGCGACAGCGTGGCGTTGACGGGAATGTTGATCACGCCTTCGACATGGCGGGCGTTGTAGTCGCCGATCTCCACGTCCACGCGGCCTTCCAGCTTGCCGGTCGGCTTGTTGGTGATCAGGTTGATGGCGCCGGCGGTGGCGTTGCGGCCATACAGCGTGCCTTGCGGGCCGCGCAGCACTTCGACGCGTTCCAGGTCGAGGAAGCTGCCCAGCTGCGCCTCGCTGCGGCCGACGTAGGCACCGTCGACGTTGAAGGCGGTCGACGAATCGCCCTTTTCGGTGGTGTCCAGGCTGACCACGCCGCGGATCGCCACCTGCAGCATTCCCGTGTCCGTGGTGATCTGCACATTGGGCGCCAGTTCCGCCAGCGCCACCGCATTGGTGGCGCCGGCCTGGCGCAGTTCGTCGCCGCCCAGCACGGACAGTGCCAGTGGCGTTTTCGATGCCGGCTGCGCGGTCTTCTGGGCCGTGACGATCACTTCCTGGATCGGGCCTTCCGGCACCGGGGTTTCCTGGGCGGCAGCGCCGGCTGCCATGGCGCAGGCAGCGCAGGCAGTAAGGATGGCATGGTGCGGCCGGACGCTACCGGCGCGCAGGGGGAAGCCTGCTACGGTTGTTGGCACTGTTGTCTCCACTGTTCTTGCGCTTGTTCTTGCGCTGTTCTTGCACAGTTTTTCCGCACGCGCCCGTTATGGCCGGGCGTCACGCGCTGTCGAGCATACCATTTTCAGAACCAGAATTCTTGTTTTTTAATTCCTGATGCTAATTCCCCGGCATGGGGCTGCGCACGCCCACCACCTGTTCGGCCAGTGTGCGCAGGCTGGCGCCAACCTGCGCATCGAGGCACTGCCCGTCGCCGTCGAACAGGCGCACGCCGGCGGTGTTCAGCGTCACGCCCAGCGGCGTCGGCCAGCCGCGCAGCGCGTGCACGATCGAGCGCATCGCGGCCAGCGTGGTATTGCAGCCCTGCCAGCCGGCGGCGGTGACGATGCAGCCCACCGGCATGCCGTCCAGGTACACGCGCTCGTCGGCGCGCAGGTCTTCCAGCAGGTCGATGGCGTTCTTGACGAGGCCGGAGACGCCGCCGTGGTAGCCCGGCGAAGCGAAGATCACCGCGTCGGCGCGGCGCACCGCTTCCACCAGAGCGCGCTGGCCTTCCGTGCGTTCGCCCTGTTCCGGCGAGTAGCCGGCCAGCGCGGCCAGCGCCTCGCCGCCGAACAGCCGGGTCTCGGCGCCCAGTTCTTCGGCGTGCCGCAGCGTGGCGCGCAGTGCGCTTTCCGTGCTGGATCCGGGGCGGGTGGTGCCGCCGATGCCGACGACGAAGGGTGTCCGGCCGCTGGCGCGCGCCGCATTGGTGGTGTGGTTCATGATGCGTCTCCTTGTAGTGTGATGGATACCGACAGCGGCAGGTCGGCACTGGAATGGCCCACCAGCAGGTGGACGGGACCTTCCAGCGTGTGCCAGCCGGCGCGCCAGACCTGCAGCCGGCGCAGCGGGATGGGAATGACGACGTTCGTCGCGGCGCCCGCCTCCAGCCACACCTTGGCGTAGCCGGCCAGCGTCAGTTCCGGTACCGTGCGGTACACCTGCACGACTTCCGCGCCGGCACGCGTGCTGGTGTTGCGCAGTGTGACGGTCAGTTCGCAGCCATCACCGGTCGCGCGCACACAGGCGTCGCGCAGGTGGAAGGCGGCATAGCCGAAGCCGCCGCCGAAAGCCTGGCGCGGCGCGATGCCGCGTGCCGCCAGCCCCCGGTATCCGAAGCGCACGCCATCGCTGTAGTGCAGGTCGCCCTGCGCATCCGGCCGCAGCGACAATGCCGGGTAATCGCCGTCGTTGCGGGCGATCGTGACGGGCATGCGCCCGCCCGGCTCGCGGTCGCCGGCCAGCACCTGCGCCAGCGCGTTGCCGAATTCCTGGCCCGGATACCAGCAGTGCAGCACCGCCGCCGCCTGGCCTTCCCAGCGCGTATCGAAGGCATGGCCGACATTGGTGACGACGACCGTGCGCGGATTGGCCGCGCACACCCGTTCGATCAGCACCAGCTGTTCGGCCGGCAGGCAGGTATCGGCGCGGTCCTTGCTCTCCACGCTGGCATCGGACGTTTCGCCGACCACCAGGATCACCGCATCGGCATCGCGGGCCGCCTGCACGGCGTCGGCCAGCATCGCCTCGGCCGTTCCCGGTGCGCGCACGCCGTACCACAGGCCCTGGCAGCGGGCCGCCGTGTAACGCAGTTCCACGACTACGTCCACCGCGCGGCCGGCTTCCAGCACGATGCCGACACTGTCCGCGTCGCCGCTCTTCAGGCGGCCCATGACGTCGCCCGGCGCCAGCTGCTCGTCGCGGCGGAACACTTCGACGCCGTCGACCAGCAGCCGCAGCGCACCCGTGCCGCCCACATGGAAGCGGTGCTGGCCGGTCTCCGTGGCGGTGAAGATGCCGCTCGCGCGGGTGCCGGCGTCGGCCTGCAGCGCCCCGGCTTCATGCACGCCGTGGAACCATGTCAGCGAGTTCGTATCGCGCGTCTCGCTCAGCAACGGCGGGCCGGCGAAATCGGCATTGTCGAAGTAGTCGATGGTCATGCCGCGCGTGCAGCCGTCGGCCAGCATTCGCGCCGGCCGCACGGGCATGCGCGGCAGCTTCGGCTGCGGATCGACGCCGGGCGTATAGCTGTCGATGGCGGCGCCGAAGCGCGCGCGCAGTGCATCGATCGGCAGCACGGCATCGGGCTTGACGGCGATCTTGGCGAAGGTTCCGCCCTGGAAGCATGGCGCGCTGGCGTTCGGGCCGATCACGGCGATACGCTGCGCGCGCGCCGGGTCGAGCGGCAGCAGGCCGCCTTCGTTGCGCACCAGCGTGAAGCCGGCGGCGGCCGCTTCGACCAGCAGTGCGGTGGCGGCGCCGTCATCGAGCGGCTGGCCTTTTTCCGCGCCAAAGCGCCGCGCCGCAGCGGCCACGCGCCGGGCGGCATCCTGCAGGCGCTCCAGCGGCACCTGCCCTTCGGCCACGGCACTGGCGCTGCGCGCGCCCAGGAAGCGCGCCGGTCCGGGCATCTCCAGGTCCAGGCCGCCGTTCAGCGAAGCCGCCGTCGAGTGGGTGCCGAACCAGTCGCTCATGAACACGCCGGGGAAGCGCCATTCGTCCTTGACGATATCGCGCACCACCGGCCCGGCCTCCGCGCACCACTGGCCATTGATGCGGTTGTAGGCGGTCAGCATGCCGGCGCACCCGGCCTGCGCGGCCATCTCGAACGGCAGCAGGTAGACTTCGCGCAGCGTGCGCTCGTCGACCACGGCATTCATGCGGTCGCGCTCCGTTTCGCTGTCGTTGCAGACCAGGTGCTTGGCGATGGCGCCCGTGCCGGCGGCCTGGCAGCCCTGCACCCACGCGGCGCCCAGCGTGCCGCACAGCAGCGGGTCTTCGGAAAAATACTCGAAGGCGCGGCCGGCCAGCGGACTGCGCGCCAGGTTCAGGTTCGGCGCCAGCATCAGGTCGACGCCGCGGCGCACCGCTTCGCCGCCCACCAGCCGGCCCACCCTCTGCACCAGCGCCGGGTCCCAACTGGCGCCCAGCGCCATTGGCGCCGGCGTCAGCAGCGAGACATCGCGCTCGTCGATGCGGGCGCCGGCCACGCCCATCGGCCCGTCCGCCATCGACAGCGAAGCGATGCCGGCATCCGGAATGGCCGGCGTGGTCCACATCGTCGCGCCGGCGGTCAGTGTCGCCATCTCCGCGACGGTCAGCTCGCGGCTCTGTTCTTTTGTCATGCCTGTCTCCCCACTCTTTTTTCGATGCGGTGTGGTTACTTGAAGGCTGGCAGCACGTGCCCGGCCAGCAGGCGCAGTGTCTGGTTGGCGTAGGCCAGGCGCTGTCCGGTCAGCGGGCCGGTCACCGTGCCGCACAGGATGTTGCCGATGCCGACTTCCTGGTAGGCGCGCAGCTTGGCGATCACCGTTTCCGGGCTGCCGTACAGGCACCACGTGGCCATCCACTCCTCGGTCAGCGCATGGCCGGTGCGGTCGGTCTTCTTGTTCGCATCGTCCGCCTCGGCCTTCGCATTGAAGGCGGCTTCGCGGTCGATGGCTTCCTGGTACGAGGCCAGGATTTCCAGCACTTCGCTGTGCGCCTGCTCGTCGGTCGGCGCCAGGTGCACGCACTGGTAGCTGTGCGTGGTCCACGACAGCGCATCGGCCACCGTATCTTCCGGATGCCCGGCGGCGAGCAACTGCTCGTGGTAGCGGCCGAAGTACTTCTTCACGTGGCTGAGCGGGTCGGTGCCGCCGATCTGCGGCGGCGTGAACGCCGGGATGAACGCGGGCCAGCCATTGACGGCGGCGCGCGTGGCGCTGCTTTCCTTCATCGCCACCGGCATCAGCCGCGCGTGCTTCTGCCCGTAGGGCGCCGGCGCGATGCGCTGCAGCACCCTGCCCTTGTGGAAGCCGTCCAGTTCGACGGGAGCGTCGTCGACCGTCTTGTTCCACAGGGCTTCGGCGGCCTGCAGGTTTTCTTCCGCGATGCGGCCGGCATCCTTGTAGTTCACGCCGAAGCCGATCATCTCTTCCGGCGTGGTACCGGAACCGATGCCGACCAGCAGCTTGCCCTTCGTCAGGTGATCGAGGATGTTGATGCGCTCGACGAAGCGCACCGGATGGTGCAGCGGCACCGAGGTGACGGAAAAGCCGAAGTGCATGTCCGGCAGCTTGGCCACCAGGTACGAGGCGAACATGTAGCTGTCGCTGGCCACCGGCATGTAGCCGTTGAAATGATGGTCCGGCAGGAAGATGGCATCGAATCCCAGCTCGCCGGCCAGTAATGCGTGCTCTTCCAGGTCGGCGATCAGCTGTTTGTCCGCGTCGGCACTCATGGTGCGCGCGTTGAGGAAGACGGAAAAGCGCATGGTGGTTCCTTTGACTTGGTGGCGGAGTGGATCCTGTTATTTAGAATCCGAATTACAGTTATAGTATTGCCGGTGTTTTTCCAAGTCAATGCCGTTGGCGTGCGGCGGGTATGGATTGCATGGATACCTGGAATCGACGGCACGGGCCGCTGCGCGTGGCAAAACGGCCACACTTCCACACCGGGGACAGTCCCCGAATTTTTACAACAGGTTTGCCGCAGGCACGCTGAACGATACCGTGCAGCCGCGCCCTGCTTCGCTGTCGATGCGCAGCGTGCCGCCGAGCCGGGCGATGCGTTCACGCATGCCGACCAGACCCCAGTGCCCCGGCCGGCCGGCCTGCGCCAGGCCGGCATCGATGCCGCAGCCATCGTCGGCCACCGCGCCTTCGACACCGCTTGCCGAAGCATGCAGCGATACCACGATGCGCGCCGCGCCCGAATGCGTGGCGCTGTTGACGAGCGCTTCGTGCAGCACGAAGTAAAGCTCGTCGGCGATTTCATCGCCGAGCAGGTCGACGCAGCCGGAGAGCGCCAGCTCCACCCGGCGTTTCACCGCCGGATCGAGTCCATCGACGGCGTGCGCCAGGCGCGCGGCCAGCGACGGCTGCACCGCTTCGCGCCGCAGGTTCATGACTTCGTCGCGGGTTTCCTCGATTACGAGATCGGCCCGCGCCAGCGCCTTGTCCAGCGCTTTTTCTTCCGGCGTGCCTTTCGGCATGCGCATCAGCACCGCATGGCAACTGAGGACCAGGCCCTGCACGCCCTGCAGCAGGTTGTCGTGCAGGGTGCGGGCGATGCGTTCGCGCTCTTCGGTCCGCGCTGCCGTTTTTTCCGCGGCGCGGCGCGCCGCCGCGGCGATGCGCCAGCGATACAGCGCGAACAGCAGCGATACGATGGCGAAGATGACGGTGCCACGGAACCATGCCGTCTGCCACACCGTGGGCGCGATGTGGAAGTCCAGCGTGGCACCCTTCTCGTTCCAGACGCCATCCTCGTTGGCGGCCAAGACCTGGAAGCGGTAGTCGCCCGGCCCGAGATTGGTGTAGCGGGCGGCGCGCTCGGCCTGCGGCTCCTGCCATTCCTGGTCGACGCCAACCAGGCGATAGCGGAAGCGCACCCGTTCCGGGATCGACAGCGCGGTGGCGGCATAGTGGATTTCGATGCCCGTCGTTCCCGGTGCCAGCGTCATGCCCTGCACGGCGTTCCAGTTGCCGCCGCGCGTACGCAGCGATTGCACCAGCACGGTCGGCGGGCGCGGATTGCGGCGGATGGCGGCCGGATCGATCCAGCCCACCTGCGACGCGGTCGCATAAAAGACCTTGCCGTCCGTGGCGACGCTGAGCGACGGCAGCGGGCGGATCTGCGCCACCTGGCCGCGCAGGCCGTCTTCGAAGCTGAACACTTCCCACGGCAGGCGGTACCCGGCATCGGCCCGGAAGCGGTCGAGGGCTTCGGCCGCGACGCGGAACAAGCCGTCCGGGCCGTGCAGCCACAGGTCGCCGCGGCGGTCCGTGCCCATCCCCGAGATGCCGAGGAATGCCGGCATGTGTTCCGGCACCAGTGGCCGGGCGGCGCCATCGTGCAGCCAGACGACGCCCCGGTCGCCGCCCACCAGCAGCCCGTCGCCGTGCTCCAGCAGGCAGAGGATGTTGCCGACGGTACCGGCGAGACCGGTGGCGGTCACGCGGACGCCGCCGGCGGTCAGCTCGCCAAGGCGGCCATTGGTGAAGCCCAGCCAGGTGCGCCCGGACGCGCCGGCCAGCATGCTGACCGGCGTTGCGTCGCCATCCGGGATAGCGGCGTCCAGCTTCGTCCACGTGCCGTTCGCGAACTGGAACAGGCCATGCCGGACGATCGACACCCACAGTTTCCCGGCTTTGTCCGCCGTAATGCCCTGCACTTCGAAATCCTTGCCGACATGCGCGGGCAGCGGCCACGAGGCCGTCCCGGCCGGCGTCAGGTGAAACATGCCGTCCGGGCCGCCGAGCCATACGCTGCCGGCATGTTCGCGATACATGGCGGTGACGCCGGTCAGGCCGGGCAGGCGCTCCCCTCCGCCGCCGCCGATCCGGTACACGCCGCCGTCGGCGCCGCTGGCAACGAGCATTGCGTCGCCGAGACCCGGCCCGGCCAGGAATCCCAGCGCGGTAGCCGGCAGCGGCACTTCGTTCAGGCGGCGCACCCGATAGCGCTCGACGCCGTCGAGCGTGGTCACCCACAGGTTGTTCTCGCGGTCGACCAGCGTGCGCGCGACCATCCGTCCCGGCAGGCCGCCGCCGTCGAAGGTCTGGGCCGCATGCAGCGCGCCGTCCGCCCCGGTACGCAACAGCGTGGTGCCCTGGCTGAGCCACGCCCAGACGGTGTCATCGGGCCCCTCGAACAGCATGTGGTCGCGGCCGTAGCCGACGGTGTTGGGCCACGCCGTCGGCACGGCGCTGGATGAAAAGCGTGTGAGCTGGCCATTGCCCGTGTAGACGGACAGCTTGCCGCCGACGATGGTCGGAGCGGCATTCTGCGGCAGCGCAGCCACGTGCCGGAATCGCGCGGTGCCCTTCGCCATTGCATACAGGTTCGAGTTCGACACGACCCACAGCGTGCCGCCGGCATCGAACCTGGTCCACAGGATGTAGCTCTGCGGAGCATGCAGCCCGTCCATCACCGTCCATTTTCCCCTGCCTGCGTCGAGCCTTGCCAGGCCCGTGCTGGCGCCGGCGTACAGCACATTGTCCGGCCCCACGGCGAGTGCGCCGATCGCGCCGGCGGGCAGGCCATCGGCCCTGGTGTAGTGGCGTGCGCCGCCGCGCGTGAACTCGGAAACGCCGCCGAACTGGTAGCCGACGGCGATGCCGTCGCGCGTGGCCACCACCATGACGAGGTTGTTCGACGGCAGACGATGGCCATATACCGTCTCGTGGCGCGTGAAATGCGCGCCGTCGAAACTGTA
Source organism: Pseudoduganella umbonata (assembly GCF_014192225.1). GTDB lineage: Bacteria > Pseudomonadota > Gammaproteobacteria > Burkholderiales > Burkholderiaceae_D > Rugamonas > Rugamonas umbonata. The sequence goes on from NZ_JACHXS010000004.1 coordinate 484,452, forward strand.
GAGGCCCGCCACGGTAGCGAACCACAGCATGCCGTCCCGATCCTGAGCGATGCCATAGGCCGATTGCGGCGCGCCATCGGCGCGCGTCCAGATGCGGCGCTCGAACGACGGCGCCGCGATGGCCGAACCTGTTGTCGCCAGCATCCACAGGATCACCAGCCCGAACAGGACGAAACGACGAACCAGCATGCTTTCCCTCTCCAATGACAGGGGGCGCAGTGTAACCGCTGGGCGCCGGCGGCGTGAACTGTGCGACTGGCCTGCCGGCAACGACGTATAATTACTGCCGGGTGATCATGCCGTTCGGGCATGACAGGATTCGCGCTGGTCGGGCCGCCACGCGGCTTTTTCGCGACCACCCATGAGCCATCTTCCTCTTTCTCTGCCGCTTCCCTCCCTGCCCGTTCTGTCCCTGCCCGTTCTGTCGGTGTCCGTCCTTTTCCCTGCCGCTCCGGAGGCCGCATGATGCGCATCGAGCGGCGCCTGTCCGACACCTTCAAGGCTTTCGCTTCGTCAAGCAAGGCCGGCGGCATCGTGCTGATCCTGTGCACCCTGGTCTCGCTGGTGATCGCCAATTCGCCGATGGGTCCGGCCTATCTCGGCTTCTGGCATCTGCCTGTGGCGGGACTGAGCATCGAGCACTGGGTCAACGACGCGCTGATGGCGATCTTCTTCCTGCTGATCGGCCTGGAGCTCGAGCGCGAACTGTATAACGGCGAACTTTCCGACCTGCGCACCGCGCTGCTGCCGATGCTGGCTGCCGCCGGCGGCATCGCGGTACCCGCGCTGATCCACTTCGCCTTCAATGGCGGCACGCCAACGCAGGCCGGTGTCGGCATTCCGATGGCGACCGACATCGCCTTCGCGCTGGGCGTGCTTGCCCTGCTGGGCAACCGGGTGCCGGCATCGCTGAAGATCTTCCTCACCGCGCTGGCGGTGATGGACGATCTCGGGGCGATCGTCGTCATCGCGCTGTTCTATACCGCCGAGGTGTCGTTCGCGTACCTGCTTGGCGCGCTGGCGGTGTTCGGCGCCCTGCTGGCCATGAATCGCATCCTGCGCGTGATGTCCCTGCTGCCCTACCTGCTGGGCGGCGCGCTGATGTGGTTCCTGATGCTCAAGTCCGGCGTGCACGCCACCATTGCCGGCGTGCTGCTGGCGTTCGCGATTCCATATTCGGCACGGCAGGACGATGCGCAGTCGCCATCGCACCGCCTCGAGCATGCGCTGCACAAGCCCGTCACGTTCCTGATCCTGCCCGTCTTCGCACTGGCCAATACCGGCATCGCGATCGGCGCGGGATGGATGTCCGCCCTGCTGGATGCGAACAGCCTGGGCATCATCCTCGGACTGGTCGCGGGCAAACCGGCCGGCATCTTCCTGTTCACCTTTGCCGCGGTATCGGCCGGCCTGTGCCGGCTGCCGCTCGACCTGGCGTGGCGCCACGTGCTGGGCGCGGGGCTGCTTGGCGGGATCGGTTTCACGATGTCGATCTTCATCACCAACCTGGCGTTCGCCGGCCAGAGCGATGCGATCGACTCTTCGAAGATGGCGATCCTGGCGGGATCGCTGGTGGCCGGCATCGCGGGATTTGCGTGGCTGAAGGCGATGGGGAAGCCGCTGGCGCTGGATACGGATATGGAGACGATGGACCTGGAGGTGGATGGGCAGGTCGATGGCCGTTCGCGGTAGGGGCGGGATGAAGGCAGGGGCCAGGCGAAGCCGAAGGCTGGCGAAGGCCGAAGGCTGGCGAAGGCCGAAGGCTGGCGAAGGCCGAAGGCTGGCGAAGGTCTAAAGCCTGGTCAGGGTGGGAACGCCAGCGCGAAGCGCTGTCGAGGCTGGCGCGAAGCGCCAGCAGATGGGCGATTCGGAGAGCCCCCGCGCCTGCAGGCGCGTGGTCTTCGAATCCCACCCTCTCCGTCCGAATAAACAAAAAAAGGCCACCCGCAGGGGTGGCCGATATAGACGACGCATGCGCCGCGCGCCCTCGGCGCGCGAAGCTGGCGCTGAAGCGCCAGCAGATGGGCGATTCGGAGAGCCCCCGCGCCTGCAGGCGCGTGGTCTTCGAATCCCACATCTCCGTCCGAATAAACAAAAAAAGGCCACCCGCAGGGGTGGCCGATATAGACGACGCATGCGCCGCGCGCCCTCGGCGCGCGAAGCTGGCGCTGAAGCGCCAGCAGATGGGCGA
>NZ_JACHXS010000004.1:486739-552611 GCF_014192225.1 Pseudoduganella umbonata
GCGCGCCCTCGGCGCGCGAAGCTGGCGCTGAAGCGCCAGCAGATGGGCGATTCGGAGAGCCCCCGCGCCTGCAGGCGCGTGGTCTTCGAATCCCACCCTCTCCGTCCGAATAAACAAAAACGGCCTTCCGCAGGGAAGGCCGTTTTCGTTTATTCATGGCGGAGAGGGTGGGATTCGAACCCACGGATGGGTTGCCCCATCGCTTGATTTCGAGTCAAGTACATTCGACCACTCTGCCACCTCTCCTGGTGGTACCTGCAGCACGCTGACTCGGCGCCCTGCATCCCCGTGCGGCACAGAAAAGATCCGTTGCAACACGAGAGGCATGATTCTATAGCAGCACCGAAGTTGCGTCAAATCAAAGGTGCAATTTGATTGAAGCAGTCGCGCGTATTTCAGCATCAGAGCGGCATGGGTCTTTCGGATATACCGCAGGGGTGGCCGATATAGACGACGCATGCGCCGCGCGCCCTCGGCGCCCCCCCTCTCCGTCCGAATAAATAAAAAAGGCCACCCGCAGGGGTGGCCGATATAGACGACGCATGCGCCGCGCGCCCTCGGCGCGCGAAGCTGGCGCTGAAGCGCCAGCAGATGGGCGATTCGGAGAGCCCCCGCGCCTGCAGGCGCGTGGTCTTCGAATCCATCCTCTCCGTCCGAATAAACAAAAAAAGCCACCCGCAGGGGTGGCCGATATAGACGACGCATGCGCCGCGCGCCCTCGGCGCGCGAAGCTGGCGCTGAAGCGCCAGCAGATGGGCGATTCGGAGAGCCCCCGCGCCTGCAGGCGCGTGGTCTTCGAATCCCACCCTCTCCGTCCGAATAAACAAAAACGGCCTTCCGCAGGGAAGGCCGTTTTTGTTTATTCATGGCGGAGAGGGTGGGATTCGAACCCACGGATGATTTGCACCATCGCTTGATTTCGAGTCAAGTACATTCGACCACTCTGCCACCTCTCCTTTTCCCACATCGCTGCGAGAAGGCAAGATTATAGCCAGCCCAAAAAGAAAATGGAAGGGCTATTTTCAAAAGCCGAACTCAGGTTTTCACTGCGAAGCTTTCAGGTGCGTAAGACCGCCCATGTAGCCGCGCAGGACCTCCGGGATTTCCACGCTGCCATCGGCCTGCTGGTAGTTTTCCAGCACGGCCACCAGCGTGCGGCCCACGGCCAGGCCGGAGCCGTTCAGCGTGTGCACCAGTTCCGGCTTGCCCTGCGCATTGCGGAAGCGGGCCTGCATGCGGCGGGCCTGGAACGCTTCGCAGTTCGACAGCGACGAGATTTCGCGGTAGGTGTTCTGCGCCGGCAGCCATACTTCCAGGTCGAAGGTCTTCGCGGCGCCAAAGCCCATGTCGCCGGTGCACAGCGACAGCACCCGGTACGGCAGGCCAAGCGCCTGCAGGATCGCTTCGGCGTGGCCCACCATTTCGTCCAGCGCCTGGTACGAAGCGTCCGGGTGGGCGATCTGCACCATCTCGACTTTATCGAACTGGTGCTGGCGGATCATGCCGCGCGTGTCGCGGCCGTAGCTGCCCGCTTCCGAGCGGAAGCATGGCGTATGCGCCGTCATCTTCAGCGGCAGCGCGTCGGCCGCGATGATTTCGTCGCGCACGGTATTCGTCAGCGTCACTTCCGACGTGGGGATCAGGTAGAAGGTCTCGCCCTCGCCTTCGACGCCGCCCTTCTTCACCGAAAACAGGTCGGCTTCGAATTTCGGCAGCTGGCCGGTGCCGAGCAGCGACTCGGCGTTGACCATGTAGGGCGTGTAGCACTCGGTGTAGCCGTGCTTGTCGGTGTGCGTGTCGAGCATGAACTGGGCGAGCGCGCGGTGCAGGCGCGCGATGCCTCCCTTCATGACGGAGAAGCGCGAGCCGGTCAGCTTGGTCGCGGTGTCGAAGTCCAGGCCCAGCGCGGCGCCGACGTCCACGTGGTCTTTCACCTCGAAGTCGAAGCTGCGCGGCGTGCCGATCTTGCGTACTTCCACGTTGCCCGATTCGTCGGTACCGACCGGCACCGATTCATGCGGCAGGTTCGGAACGGCTTGCAGAAAAGCCTGAAGCTTGTGCTGCAGGGCGGCGAGCGCGCCTTCGTTGTTCTTCAGCTCGTCGCCGATGCCGGCTACTTCCGCCATCACGGCGGAGGTGTCTTCTCCCTTGCCCTTCAACATGCCGATCTGCTTGGACAGCGCATTGCGCTTGCCCTGCAGTTCCTCGGTACGCGTCTGGATCGCCTTGCGCTCGGATTCCAGGGCGGTGAATCCGGCAACGTCCAGCTGGAACTTGCGGGTCGCCAGGCGGGCGGCCACGGTGTCGATGTCTTTACGGAGAAGTTGGATGTCAATCATGGCAAACGCGGCGAATGTCGAAACCGCAATTGTACCAAGACGACGCACCTTCCCAGGAGTTTTACGCCCTCGCGGCGTGGCCCTGCCGGGCCGGCCGCATTACATCAGCTCGGCTTTTTCGGCGGCGCTCAGGCGCTTGGCGGCAACCGTCACGACCGGCATCTGCACGTCCGGATGGATGAACAGCGGACGCTCGGCGGCCACGACCAGCGGCTGGGGTTCGCTGGTGGCGAAGACTGCGCCGATGCCGATGGCGGCGACGGTGAAGAAGATGGCTTCCATGTGTTTCATTGCGTTCATGATGGGCTCCGATGGTGGTTGGTTTTGGCTGGTGTCACAAGGCGTCCCGGGATGTTTGCACTGTACCTACAGGCGGTCTGCGTTGCCATCCGCGTGCGATGAAGCGCAAAAAACGCGGCATGAAATGCGCTGCGACAGGGCAAATCCTCGTTTGACGAGGATCACAGGTTAGGCCACGCCGACCGACGCCAGTTGAGCCGGCACAAGGAAACAGCCTGATGGAAATCAAGCCACAGTCAGCAAACTTCGCGGGGCACGGCATGCAGCCGGCACCGGCAATCGTGCGTGCAGGCAAGTGACTTGTCGTCACACTCAGGAATCACCTACCTGACCAGCCATAACGTGATGAATTCCGACTCCGCCCGCGCCCCCGCTTCCGTGCCTGACCAGCGAGGCGGAGATGCCAGCTTTCTCGATGGCGGCAGCGACATGGCAATACTGATCCGCTCGCTGGACTGGACCAACTCGCCATTGGGGCCGATCGAAGGCTGGCCGCAGAGCCTGCGCACGACGGTCAGCCTGTGCCTGGCATCGAGCTTCCCCATCAATATCATCTGGGGGCCACGCAATGTGCAGATCTACAACGACGGCTACCGCATCGTGTGCGGCGAGAAGCACCCCGCCTCGCTGGGGATGGATTACAAGGAATGCCGGGCATCGGCCTGGCCCGCCATCGGCGACCCGTTCGAACGGGCCCGCAACGGCGAAACGTCGTTCCTGGAAAACGTGCGCATGTTCCTGTTCCGGAACGGCTACCTGGAAGAGACCTTCTTTACTTTCTCGCTGAGCCCGATCCGCGACGAGACCGGCGGCATCGGCGGCCTGTTTCATCCGGTAACGGAAACCACGGCGACCATGGTGGGCGAACGCCGCACGCGCGCCGTGCGCGACCTGACCGCGCGCCTGGCGCAGGCCACCACCACCGACGAGGTCTTCCGGCTGACCGTCGACACGCTCGCCGCCTTCGAGTTCGACGTGCCGTTCATGCTGCTGTACGAACCCGATCCGGCGACCGTCGACCAGCCGGCCCCGCAGTATCGCCTGCATGGCCATCACGGCATCGATAGCGGCGCCACGTTTGCGCCGCCGGTGCTGTCGATCGACCAGCCGGGCGGCTGGCCCGTCGCGGAGCTGATGCACGCCATGACGGCGATCCAGGTGCCACGGCTGCGCGACCGGATCGGCATGCAGCGCTGCGGACCGTACGACGAGGCACCCGACGCGGCATTCGCCGTGCCGATCCGCCGGCATGGCACGGATGCTCCGGTGGCCATCATGATGGCAGGCGCCAGCAGCCGCACGCTGCGTCCCGACGTGTGCCTGCTCGACATCGGCTTGCCGGGCATGGACGGCAATGCACTGGCCCTCCGGTTGAGGCAGCAACCGGAAACCGCGCGCACGGTCCTGATCGCGGTGACGGGCTACGGCAAGGAACGGGAGCGGCTCGCGGCGCTCGACGCGGGCTTCGACCACCACCTGGTCAAGCCGGTGGATTTCCAGCGCCTGGCAGAGGTGCTGGAGACCATCCGCGCTGCTTAGGAGCTCGCCAGGCCCCCTTCCCGGCAACGGGTACCGCGTGCTCAGCGCACCGGCGTGCTGGCCAGTTCGCCAACGACGGTGTGCCATTTGCGCACCGTCCAGCGCCTGACCAGGCCATGCTTCACATACGGATCGGCCACGGCGAACGCTTCGGCAATGGCCGGCGCATCGATCGTAAAGACGAGCTGGGCAACGTCGATCGGCTCGCCGGCCGCGCCGGCCAGCAGCAGTTCGCCGCGTTCGACGGCGTCCCAGGCCAGTTTCAGGTGTTCGTCGCGGAACTCGCCGCGGCGCTGCAGGTAGTCGTCGGCCAGTTCATAAGTCAGCAGGTAATGCATGAGTACGTTCCTTGTGCGTGAGTACGTTTCTTGTCGTGGATGCCCCGGCCTGTACGGCAGGGACACAGGTCTGGAATGGTACAGCTAACGCATCACCCCGGCGCAGAATGCCTGTGACCGGAAGCGACTTTCCTGCGGCGATGGACTATGCTGGTTGGACCGGGTCGCCGGCCCGGCAACCGGGAGATGGAAATGCGAAACTTGGCCACTGCATGTGTACTATTGACGTTGTCCGCTTCCGCTTTGGCGGCAAGCACGCCGAAGTATGAATTCGTCATCCTGAGCAGCAATGACTGGTACGCCACTGCCATCGCCAGCAATGGCACTGTCCTGCTGTCGCAATCGAACTGGAACGACAGCCGCCCCATCGTGACGGACGGCGTGCAGCAAACGATGCTGGGCACGCTGGGCGGCCGCACCAGTTACGGGTATGACATCAACAGCAGCCATACGGTCGTTGGCGGTTCCCGGGATTCGAACGATCAGGTGCGGGCGTTCATATGGAAAGACAACGTCATGACGGCAATCGGCGGTGCCGGCAGCACGGCCATCGGTATCAATGATGCCGGCACCGTGATCGGGACCTACGTGGCAGGGTACCGGCTCGAGCGCGGCTTCGTCTATACGGAAGCCGGTGGCATGGTCGACATCGGTATGCCGGGCCTCCGGCCCAGCACGGTCAAGGCGATCCACGACGACGGGCGCATCCTGGGACAGGCAGAGGATGCCACCGGCACGTGGAACAACTTCGTATATGAAAACGGCGCCATGACCTTCCTCGGCGCCGGCATGACCCTGACCGGGTTCGCGCCCGATGGCGGTTATTACGGCTACCGTCCCAAGCCTAACCTTGGGACCAGCGATGCTATCGTGTTCCGCGACGGCGTGGTGGAAACGCCCTACCACCTCGGCAGTATCACGGCCATGAACGCCAGCGGACTGGCCTTGGGAACCGATTTTGACACCAACAATATCGGCCAGCTGGGCTTGCCCGACGGCAGCGCCTACAGCATCGAGCAGCTGGTCGACGATCCGGACAACCTGACGTGGAGCTCCTTATTGGACATCAACGATGCCGGCCAGATCAGCGGAACCGGCTGCATCCTGGGAGGCGGCTGCTACGCGATCCGCCTGGACCCGCTGGCTGCGGTGCCTGAACCGACGACCTGGGCCATGCTTGCTGCCGGCCTCGCATTCGTTGGCTGGACGGCCCGGCCACGACGCAGCTGGCTGGCCTGACCGCGCTGTCCGGGTGTCGCATGCAGCTTCAGGGCGCGGCGGCCGGGAGACCGGCATGCGCATCCGCGCGCAGCCAGCCGATCACCGTGTCGTTGAACAGCGCAGGCTGGCGCAGCATCGGCCAGTGATCGGTGTCCATCGCCACGACCTGGCAGCCCGCCTTGGACTTCAGCTCGGCGGCCCATGCGGACGAGTGGAAATTGAACGGCTTGCGCGTGCCGTAGATGAACAGCATCGGGCACGCTGGCCGGAACGGCTTCATGGCCTTGTACTTGCCGGTCCAGGTCGAGTAGTACGGGTAGTTCTTTTCCGGCGTTAGCGCCTCGGGCGCCACCGGCACGCGCGCCTTCTTCGCGAACGAGCGCGTCATCGATTCGCCGATGCCGCCGCCGATCTTCCACGCCGCCGCCAGCCACAGTTGGTACGCCACGATGCCCAGTTTGCCCTTCAGGCCGATCTCGTCGAGGTGCGCCTTCGAGCCGCCATCGCCGATGTCCACGCCGATCACGCGCGCCACGTGTTCCGGGTGACGCTGGGCGAACTGGTAGCCGAACACGCAGCCCCAGTCGTGCACGAGCAGCGTGACCGCCCTGCCGGGGCTGACTTCGCGCACGACCTGCTCGCACAGCGCGATCAGTTCATCCAGCGAATGCTCCTTGCGGGGTGCGCCGGTCTCGAAGCCGGGCCATGTGAAGCGCGCGCAGCGGAAGTATGGAGAGAGCGCCGCCACCTGCGGCTCCCACATGGCAGCGGTGTCGGGCCAGCCGTGCAGCATCAGGATGGTGTCGGGGCCGGTGCCGTCGATGCTTACCGGGACGCCGTCGATATGGATCACGCTCATGTGGTCACTATCCCTATAAGAATTGCAGGAAATATAGCATGTACCGACATGGCCATGATCGGCGGGTCGGGAAGCTCCCTCATGAGCTGATCGGCCAGCAAAAATGACGCGATGGGCATCCGGTCGATTGCCATTCGATAGTTAATATCAAAATTGCATCTTCCCCAGGGACTGCTTATGATCGGTGCGAGCCGGATGGTCCGGCGCCTTAAACTGGAGAAAAAATGCGCATTTCCCTGTTTGCTATTTCCCTGTCGCTGCTCAGCAGCGCCGCCGTGGCCGCCGAGCCACCCAGGTTCCGTGTCGATATCCTGCCCTTCAATGACGGCGCGCTGGGCATCAACGACAACGGCCAGATCCTTCAGATGCACGCCGGAAATGGCAGAACCGTCGCCGCGATCCTCGACGGCAACAAGCAGACTTTGCTGGGAACGCTGGGTGGCGCATTAAGCAGACCGAACGGCATCAACAATCTCGGCCAGGTCGTCGGCGATTCGGAGACCGGCGTCGGGAACACATCGCATGCCTTCCTTTACAGCGACGGCAAGATGACCGACCTGGGCACGCTCGGCGGCAATTACAGCTCGGCTTACGGCATCACCGACAACGGCACGGTGCTCGGCTCCTCGCGGCTGGCGAATGGCGATGAACACGGCTTCATCTACACCACCGGCAGCGGCATGGTCGACATCGGCACGCTCGGCGGCAGGAACAGCAGCATATCGGACATCGACGACGCCGGCCGCATCCTCGGCAAGTCGCAGTATGGCAGCGGCACCTGGTACAACTTCATCTATGAAAACGGTGCGATGACCAAGCTGGAGACACCGAACAACCTGCTGGTCTCCGGATTCCAGCCCGACGGCGCTTATGTCGGCGCTTATGCGACCGATGAATTCGGCGGCGCCGCCAGCTACTTCCTCAAGGATGGCGTGGTCAGCTATCCATACGATATCGGCTACATTGCCGGCATCGATCCGAGCGGTTACGCGGTGGGCTACAACACCCATAACAGTCTGTACGCCGTGGTGGCGATGCTCAATGGCGAAACGTATCGGCTGGACGATCTCGTGACTGAAGCGGGATGGAGTACATTCGCTTCCGTCGACGGCATGAACTCGCTCGGGCAGATCGTCGGCCAGGGCTGCCGGGAGGACACCTGCCATTCGGTGCTCCTCACCCCGGTACCGGAACCGGCAACGTATGCCATGCTCGGCGCCGGGCTGGCGATGATCGGCTGGGCACGCCGCCGCCAGCAGCGCGCCACGGCCTGATCAGGCTTACTCTCGCCCCGCCTGCCGGTCCAGCTCGCGCAGCCACGCCAGCTTTTCCGCGATCTTCGACTCCACCCCGCGCGGTACCGGCTTGTACCAGCGCGGCTCGGGAATCCCGTCCGGCAGGTAGGTCTCGCCGGCCGCATAGGCGTTCGGCTCGTCGTGGGCATAGCGGTACTCGTGCCCGTAGCCCAGTTCCTTCATCAGCTTCGTCGGTGCGTTGCGCAGGTGGACCGGCACTTCGCGCGACTTGTCCTTTTTCACGAACGCCATGGCGGCGTTGAAGGCGTTGTAGCCGGCATTGCTCTTGGCGGCGATGGCGAGGTAAACCACGGCCTGGCCCAGCGCCAGCTCGCCCTCGGGAGAGCCCAGCCGCTCATACGTTTCGGCGGCATCGTTGACGATCGTCAGCGCGCGGGGATCGGCCAGGCCGATGTCTTCCCACGCCATGCGGACGATGCGGCGCGCCAGGTAGCGCGGGTCGGCGCCGCCGTCGATCATGCGGCAGAACCAGTACAGCGCCGCGTCGGGGTGCGAGCCGCGCACGGACTTGTGCAGCGCCGAGATCTGGTCGTAGAAATTGTCGCCGCCCTTGTCGAAACGGCGCGCGTTCAGGGTCATCGCGTTCTCGACGAACTTCGCGTCGATGTGCGTGATGCGTGCCGAGCGCGCGGCGGTGTCGGCCTGCTCGAGCAGGTTCAGGAAACGGCGCGCATCGCCGTCGGCGAAGCCGACCAGCGTGTCGATGGCCACGTCGTCGAACGACAGGCCCGGCAAGGCCGACGAGCGGGCCTTCTCCAGCAGTTGCCGCATCTCCGCATCCGTCAGCGATTTCAGCACGTACACCTGGGCGCGCGACAGCAATGCCGAGTTGACTTCGAAGCTGGGGTTTTCCGTCGTCGCGCCGATGAACGTCACCAGGCCCGATTCGACGAACGGCAGCAGCGCATCCTGCTGTGCCTTGTTGAAACGGTGGATCTCGTCGACGAACAGGATCGTGTGGCGGCCGAACTGGTCCAGGTTCTGCTGCGCCTGTTCCATCGCCGCGCGAATGTCTTTTACGCCCGCGAACACGGCGGAGAGCGCGATGAACGCCGAATCGAAGGCGTTGGCGGTCAGCCGCGCCAGCGTGGTCTTGCCTACGCCGGGCGGGCCCCACAGGATCATCGAGTGCGGCTTGCCGGCCTGGAACGCCAGGCGCAGCGGCTTGCCCTCGCCCAGCAGGTGACCCTGGCCGATCACCTCGTCCAGCGTTTTCGGGCGCAGCGCCTCGGCCAGCGGCTGGCGGGGCTCGGTGGAAAAGAGATCGGCCACGGGTTGCCTGCTCAATTAATGTTCAATTACTGTTTGACGACGTCGGCGCCCTTCGGCACGTCGAACCGGAACGCGGTGCTGCCCAGCGACGGGTTCTTCTCGAACTTGCGGAACGCCAGCGTGGACACCTGGCCGAAATTATCCGTCAGCTCCATCGCTTCCGGCTGGCCGTTCTTCAGGCCGATCGAGATCAGTTCGAAACTGCTGTCCTTGGCTTTCGGCACGGCCTTCAGCCATTCCAGGCCGTTGCGCGCACCACCCTCGGTCAGCGTGAAATTCTTCTCCAGGTCGTTGGAACCGAACAGGATCGCCGCCGGCGACGAGCCCAGCGCATCGCCCAGCTGCTTCACGGTGACCTGGTTCAGGTCCTTGTCGTAGATGAACAGCTGCTCGCCATCGGCCTGCAGCACCTGCTCGTACGGCTTCTGGTAAGTCCAGATGAATTTGCCGGGGCGGGCGAACACGAAGGTGCCGGTGGACGGCGCCGATGTCTTCTTCGCGCCGTCGACGTTCTTCGTCATCGTCTGCGTGAATTCGCCCCGGGCCGACTTGGTCGAGCCCACGAACGACTTGAACTGGTCCAGCGCGGCGGCATGCGCGGCACCGGCGAACGACACCGCGAACGCCGCGGCCAGGATAAACCGATTGATATGCTGTTTTGCCATTTCCGTCCTTGGTTCTGTTCTTATTTCCGCTCTTGCTTCCGTCGTTATTCGGCGGAAGCCGCCGGCACGAGGATATCCCGGTTGCCGTTCGACTGCATGGCCGATACCACGCCGCTCTGCTCCATCTGTTCCAGCAGGCGCGCCGCGCGGTTGTAGCCGATGCGCAGGTGGCGCTGCACCAGCGAGATCGACGCGCGGCGGTTCTTCAGCACCACCTGCACGGCCTGGTCGTACATCGGGTCGGCTTCGCCGCCGCCCTCGCCCGCCACGGCGCCTTCGCCACCGCCCTCGCCTTCCAGCGTGCCGCCTTCGAGGATGCCTTCCACGTAGTTCGGTTCGCCCTGTTCCTTCAGGTGCGCCACCACGCGGTGCACTTCCTCGTCCGAGACAAAGGCGCCGTGCACGCGCACCGGCAGGCCGGTACCGGGCGGCATGTACAGCATGTCGCCCATGCCCAGCAGTGTCTCGGCGCCCATCTGGTCGAGAATCGTGCGCGAGTCGATCTTCGACGACACCTGGAACGCGATCCGGGTCGGAATGTTCGCCTTGATCAGGCCCGTGATCACGTCCACAGATGGGCGCTGGGTGGCCAGGATCAAGTGCAGGCCGGCGGCACGCGCCTTTTGCGCGATACGGGCGATCAGCTCTTCCACCTTCTTGCCGACCACCATCATCAGGTCGGCAAGCTCGTCGATGATGATGACGATCGTCGGCAGCTTTTCCAGCGGCTCCGGCGCATCCGGCGTCAGCGAGAACGGATTCGGGATGTGCTGTTCCTTCTTGGCTGCGTCGGCGATCTTGGCGTTGTAGCCGGCCAGGTTACGCACGCCGAGCTTCGACATCAGCTTGTAGCGGCGTTCCATCTCGTTGACGGCCCAGTTCAGCGCGTGGCCGGCCTGGCGCATGTCCGTGACCACCGGCGCCAGCAGGTGCGGAATGCCTTCGTAGACGGACATCTCCAGCATCTTCGGGTCGATCAGGATCATGCGCACGTCATGCGGGTCGGACTTGTACAGCAGCGACAGGATGGTCGCGTTGATGCCCACCGATTTACCCGAGCCGGTGGTACCGGCGACCAGCAGGTGCGGCATCTTCGCCAGGTCGGCCACCACCGGCTTGCCGGCGATGTCCTTGCCCAGCGCGACCGTCAGGGCCGACGCGCTGTCGTTGTAGACCTTCGAGCCGAGGATCTCGGTCAGGCGCACGATCTGGCGCTTCATGTTCGGCAGCTCGAGCGCCATGTAGTTCTTGCCGGGGATCGTTTCGACCACGCGGATCGACGTCAGCGACAGCGAGCGCGCCAGGTCGCGCGCCAGGTTGACGATCTGGCTGCCCTTCACGCCGGTGGCGGGCTCGATTTCGTAGCGGGTGACGACCGGGCCCGGATAGGCGGCGACGACCTTCGCCTCGACACCGAAGTCCGACAGTTTCTTCTCGATCAGCCGGCTGGTGAATTCCAGCGTTTCGATCGACACCGTTTCCTGCACGGGCGGCGGCTCGTCCAGCAGCGCCAGCGGCGGCAGGTCGGTGTTCTCGATGTTCTGGAACAGCACCGGCCTTTCCTTCGGCAGCTCGGTTTCCGGGAACAGCGTCTGCTGCTTCTCCTTCGGCGCCCGCTCGGGCTTTTCCACCGGCTCGGCCTTCGGCACCACGACCATCTGCGGCTCCACCTTCAGCGGCAGGATTTCCGGATGCTTCTCGACGTGCTTCTCGCGTTCCTTGACGACGACTTCCTCGCGCTTCACGGTGGCGGCCGCACCCTGCCGGCGATCCTGCCGGTCTTCATAGCGCAGCATGGCCCATTCGATCGCCGTCTCGATGCCCGCGCCGATGCGCTCGGCCACGGTCAGCCACGACACATGGAAGAACAGCGAGATGCCCATGCCCAGCAGCAGCAGCAGGATCAGCGTGGCGCCCGTGAAGCCCAGCCCCACGTGTGCGGCATGGCCGATCAGCTGGCCCAGCACGCCGCCGGGGGCGCGCGGCAGGTCGACCGGCAGCGAATACATGCGCAGGTATTCCAGGCCCATGCTGCCGGTCAGCAGCAGCACGAAGCCGATCAGCCGGATGATGCCTTCATGGCTGTGCTCTTCGTCTTCTTCCTTCTCCAGTACGAACTTGTTCGTCAGCCGGCGGTAGCCGAGCCACGTATAGCGGACCAGGTAGAAACAGAACCACCAGGCCGAGAAACCGAAGATGTACAGCATCAGGTCGGACAGCCAGGCGCCGCCGCGGCCGCCCAGGTTCTTCACGTCGGGTACCAGGCTGGCATGCGACCAGCCCGGGTCGCCCTCGTGGTAGCTGGCCAGGATCAGTACGAAATACAGGCAGGCGAACGCCAGCGCCAGCCAGCGGGCCTCCGAGAGCAGGCGCACCAGCCGGCTCGGCAACGGTTGTCTCTCGGTTGCCGTGCGACGGTAGGAAGTGCTCGTCTGTTGCGTGGTTTTGCTCATTGCTGCTTTGGTGAATGCGGTGCGGTGGGTGGGCGCAGACGGTCAAGTCACGAGTTGCGCCAGGGGAATTGTTTCTATTGCGCTTATTTTAAGGCATCCCGGCCGCTTCCGGCCTCCCGATTCAAGAAAGCAGGGGTTCGCATATAATCTTGCTTTTGATGACCGAACGACTTGACGGAACCACTTGTGCGTTTCGGCAAGGCCTCCATATAGGGTGCACGCCCTTGTTTTCGGCTTATATCCCGCTTATACCCCATTTCGCAGAGAAGCTTCCATGACCACTACCAAACACGCCCGCGTCCTGATCCTTGGCTCCGGCCCCGCCGGCTACAGCGCCGCGGTGTATGCGGCACGCGCGAACCTGAAGCCGATGCTGATCACCGGCGTCGAACAGGGCGGCCAATTGATGACGACGACGGACGTGGAAAATTGGCCCGGTGATCCGCTGGGCGTGCAGGGCCCGGAACTGATGCAGCGCCTGCTGCAGCACGCCGAGCGCTTCAATACCGAGATCGTGTTCGACCACATCCACACTGCGAAGCTGGATGAGAAACCGTTCCGCCTGATCGGCGACGCCGGCGAATACACGGCCGACGCGCTGATCCTCGCCACCGGCGCCTCCGCCCAGTACCTGGGCCTGCCGTCCGAAGAAGCGTTCATGGGCCGCGGCGTTTCCGCCTGCGCCACCTGCGACGGCTTCTTCTACCGCGGCCAGGAAGTGGCCGTGATCGGCGGCGGCAACACGGCCGTCGAAGAAGCGCTGTACCTGTCCAACATCGCCAGCAAGGTCACGCTGATCCACCGCCGCGACAAGTTCCGCGCCGAGCCGATCCTGGTCGACCGCCTGATGGCCAAGGTTGCCGAGGGCAAGATCGAGCTGAAGCTGAACAACAACCTGCATGAAGTGACGGGCGACGACAGCGGCGTGACGGGCCTGATCCTGCGCTCCAACGATGGCGAGCAATCGAAGATCACCGTGCACGGCCTGTTCGTGGCGATCGGCCACAAGCCGAACACCGGCATCTTCGAAGGCCAGCTGGACATGCACAATGGCTACCTGAAGACGCGCGCCGGCACCGAAGGCATGGCGACGGCCACGTCGATCCCCGGCGTGTTCGCGGCCGGCGACGTGCAGGACCACGTGTACCGCCAGGCGATCACCAGCGCCGGCACCGGTTGCATGGCCGCGCTGGATGCACAGCGCTACCTGGAAGCACAGGAGTAACGATATGGAGAAATGCGCATGGCAGGCAGCCTGAAAGATTTCGCGGCCCTGAAAGCCCTCGGCCAGCAGCTGAAGGGCAAGGGCGAGGAGCGCGCCAGGGAAGAAGCCGAGCGCGCCAAGGCCGAGGCCGAGCGTATCGAGCGCGAAAAGCAGCGCGTGGCCGAGGCGAGCATCTTCCGCACCACGATGAAGGGCGTCAACAAGCTGCCCGAGTCGAACCGCTACGTGCCGCAGTTGCCGAAACCGGTCATCACGCCGCCCCCTGCTCCGAAGCGCAAGCTGACGGCGGCCGAACAGAAGGACGACGACGCGGCCGTGCTGCGCGAATCGCTGTCCGACCTGTTCGGGGTCGAGCACTACATGGAAGAAGAACCGTCGCTGAACTACCTCGCCCCCGGCGTGGGCAGCGACGTGATGAAACGGCTGCGCAAGAACTACTGGCCGGTGCAGGATGAACTGGACCTGCACGGCCTGCGCCGCGACGACGCCCGCGAAACCCTGGCCGCCTTCCTGCACAAGGCGGTCCAGCGCAACCAGCGCTGCGTGTGCGTGATCCACGGCCGCGGCTTCGGCTCGCGCGGCGGCGAGCCGGTACTGAAATCGATGGTGCACAGCTGGCTGGTGCAGACCGACGGCGTCATCGCCTTCTGCCAGGCCCATGCCGCCGAGGGCGGCGAAGGCGCGCTGATCGTGCTGCTGCGGGCCGCCCTGCGGCCCGAACGCTGACGTCAGACCACGGCTTTTCCCGGGAAAACCGGTGTCAGACACCGATGATGCCGGTGTCTGACACCAGCGGCTCGAGCGGGTCTGGTGTCTGACACCGGCCGTTCGGTGTCAGACACCGGTTTTCCCGTGCAGAACCCCAAATTCTGTTAACCTGTGGCCATCATTACTTGATGAGCCCGCATGAAAATCGTTCCCCACGTTTCCCTCGTTACCGTCATCGAAGTGATCGCCATCCTGGTCGGGGCGTTTTCGGGGTTCGTGGAGGCGCGGCGCAAGCGGATGGATATCGTGGGGGTCATCATCGTGGCCTTCATTGCCGCGTTCGGCGGCGGCACGCTGCGCGACATCCTGCTCGACAAGCGCCCCCTGTTCTGGGTGCAGCACCAGGAATACACGATCCTGCTGTTCGTGCTGGCGCTCGCGGTGGCACCCTTCATGAAGCACCTGCGGCACATCGTTTCCGAGCGCCTGATCGTGATCGCCGATGCGATGGGCCTGGGCCTGTTCGCGGTGGCCGGCGTGTCGCAGGCACTGGCGGCGGAAATGCCGGTCTTCATCGCGGCGATGATGGGCGTGATCACGGGGATCTTCGGCGGCGTGCTGCGCGACATCGTCTGCAACGAGGTGCCGATGGTGTTCAGGGACGGCAAGCCCTACGCGATCTGCGCATTCTTCGGCTGCTGGCTGTATATCCTGCTGCGGCAGGTGGAGATATCGGAAGATGTTGCGCTGTGGTCGTCCGCGGCGACGATCACCGTGCTGCGGCTGGTGACGTGGAAGTTCGACTTGCGGGTGGGCCGGCCGTAATTAAAACCGGTGTCGTAGCAGGGTTTTCGCGGAACATGTTCCGCGCCTGCTCTTATTTATCTGAAACATTGCAAAAAAACCGGTGTCTGTCACCGGTTTTTTTGCAACGTCTGTTCCAGAAAAATAGGTGTCTGTCACCGGTTTTGCTTAAACCGCGTCCGGGCCCGTTTCGCCGGTGCGGATCCGCACCACCTGCTCCACGTTCTGCACGAAGATCTTGCCGTCGCCGATCTTGCCGGTGCGGGCGGCCTTGATGACGGCATCGACGACCTGCTCGGCCACGCCATCGTCGACCACCACTTCCACCTTCACCTTCGGCAGGAAGTCGACCACGTATTCGGCGCCCCGATACAGCTCGGTATGGCCCTTCTGGCGGCCGAAGCCCTTGACTTCGGTGACCGTCAGGCCGGTCACGTTCACTTCGGCCAGCGCCTCGCGCACCTCGTCGAGCTTGAACGGCTTGATGATGGCGGTAATCTGTTTCATGGCATTCTCCTTATAGAAATTGTTGGGTCAGGCGCCGACCCGGAATCGTGGTACAGGTGTCAGGCATCCGGCACGGTCTTCAGGTTCTCCATCCACACCACCGATTCGGCATCGCTCGGGGCGCGCCAGTCGCCGCGCGGCGACAGCGAACCGCCCGAGCCCACCTTCGGCGCATTCGGCACGCAGGTGCGCTTGAACTGGCTCTGGAAGAAGCGGCGCAGGAAGATGCCCAGGTTCTGCTTGATGTCCTTCAGCGTGTACTGGTTGCGCACCACGTGCGCGTCTTCCGGCCAGGCGCCGCTCGACCGGTCCTTCCACGCGTGCAGCGCGAGGAAGGCCACCTTGGCCGGCGCGAAGCCGAAGCGCAGCGTGTAGTACAGGTTGAAGTCCTGCAGTTCATACGGGCCGATCACGCTCTGCGTGCTCTGTGCGGGAGCCGTGTCGTTGGCTTTTCCAGGCACGAGCTCCGGGCTGATCTCGGTATTGACCACGTCCAGCAGCACCTGCGAGTCGCCTTCGCCGAACTGGCGGCTCTCGGCCACCCAGCGCACCAGGTGCGAGATCAGCGTCTTCGGCACGCTGGCGTTCACGTTGTAGTGCGACATGTGGTCGCCCACGCCGTACGTGCACCAGCCCAGCGCCAGCTCGGACAGGTCGCCGGTGCCGATCACGATGCCGTTGTGGTGGTTCGCCAGCCGGAACAGGTGGCTGGTGCGCTCGCCGGCCTGCACGTTCTCGAACGTGACGTCGTACTGCTCGGCGCCTTCCGAATACGGGTGGCCGATGTCCTTCAGCATCTGGATGCAGCTGGGGCGGATGTCGATCTCGTGGGCCGTGCAGCCGACGAATTCCATCAGCTTGCGCGCCTGCTCCAGCGTGCGCGTGCTCGTCGCGAAGCCGGGCATCGTGTACGCCAGGATATTCGTGCGCGGCAGGTCCAGCCGGTCCATCGCCTTCGCGCAGACCAGCAGCGCGTGGGTCGAATCGAGGCCGCCGGAAATGCCGATCACCACCTTCTTCATGCCGATGGCGCCCATCCGCTGCACCAGCGCCTGCACCTGGATGCTGTAGACCTCCATGCAGCGCTTGTCGCGCACGGCCGGGTTGGCGGGCACGTATGGATAACGGGCGACGCTGCGCTGCAGCGGCAGCGCATCCTGCACCGGCAGCTCGACGGCGAATTTCACCACGCGGAAGGCTGCCACCTGCTGGGCATGGCGCCGCATCGAGTCGCCCCAGGTATTGGTGCGCATGCGGTCGCGCGACAGCCGTTCCAGGTCGACATCGGCAAAGATCACGTGCGAGTCGTCCTGGAAGCGCTCGGACTCGGCCAGCAGCTCGCCGTTTTCATAGATCAGCGCCTGGCCGTCCCACGACAGGTCGGTGGACGATTCGCCCCGCCCGGCCGACGAGTACAGGTAGGCGGCCATGCAGCGCCCCGACTGCTGCCCCACCAGCTGGTGCCGGTAATCGGATTTGCCGACGACGATGTTCGACGCCGACAGGTTCACCAGCACGGTCGCGCCGGCCAGCGCCGCATACGACGATGGCGGAATCGGCACCCACACGTCTTCGCAGATCTCGGTGTGGAAGCGCAGCAGCGGCAGGTTGGCGGCCTGGAACAGCAGGTCGGCGCCGAACGGCACGCGCTGGCCCAGCAGTTCGATTTCCGTCGCCACCGCATCGTCGGCCGAGCTGAACTGCCGCACCTCGTAGAACTCGTTGTAGTTGGGCAGGTAGATCTTCGGCACCACGCCGAGGATGCGGCCGCCGTGCACCACCACCGCGCAGTTGAACAGCCGGTGGTCGACGCGCAGCGGCATGCCGACGATCATCGTCACGGGAATCCGGATCGAAGCCTCGACGATATTGCCCAGCGCAACCTGCACCGCATCCAGCAGCGCGCGCTGGTGGAACAGGTCGTCGCAGGTGTAGGCGGACAGGCCCAGCTCGGGGAACGCCGCCAGTATGGCGCCCTTGGCGGCGACCTGTTCGGCCAGCGCGATCGTCTGCTGAGCGTTGTAGAGCGGATCGGCCACGCGGCAGCGCGGCACGGCCACCGCGACGCGGACGAAATCATGGGTGTACAGATTGTGGAAGGATTGCGGCATGGGGCTGTTCTTCGCGTCGGATGTCGAAGATTTTAACATTGCCCTCCGGGCATTGCCGCCACCCTCGACGAATGCCGTCAGAACTTCAGCTCCAGGTTCGCCGAGATGCGCGCCGATTCCGGCCTGCGCGACTGGTTTTCCTCGGTACCGGCGGCCGTCACGTAACGCTGGTATTCGTGGCTGTCCTCGCCCAGGATATTGTTGGCGGTCACGCGCAACTGGTAGCGCGGCGTGAACTTGTACAGCCAGTACGCTTCCAGGTCGCGGCGCAGGAACTGCCGCCGGTACTGCTCCACCGACACCCGCAGCGGGCCGCCGCCCCGGTAGGCCAGGCTGGCGCCCGCGCTGTGCGCGCCGCCCTTGTAGTCGATGCCCAGGGTCGCCGTTAGCGGGATCTGCTCGTCCAGGCGGTTGTCCGGCCCGGGCACGCTGTCGACCTTCGACCAGTTCCGGTTGACGCCGGCGCGCAGGTCGATGCCCGGCGCATCCTTCATCACCGCCTTTAGCGGGAACTTCAATTCCACATCGAGCGTGCGCACGGTGGCATTGCCGCTGTTGATCGGCCGCCACATCCACCGACCGTCGGCTTCCTGCCGCAGCAGCGTGCGGATGTAGTCGCGGATGCGGCGCTGCGAGGTGCCGACCGAGAACACCGCGCCCGGCGCCCAGAAGTGTTCATACGTCAGGTCGATACCGTTTGCCAGCTCGGGCTGCAGGTCGGGGTTGCCGCCGCCGTCCGGCGTGAACAGCGAGTTTTCTTCCGCATAGAAGCGCCGGCCCGTCAGTTGCTGCAGGCCCGGCGCCTTGTAGCTGCGGGTCAGCGCGGCGCGCAGCTGGCGGCCGCTCTTGTCCGGAAACTTGTACAGCGTCTGGGCGACAGGGCTCAGCACGTGGCTCTTCGAGCGCGTCGACGCCAGCCCGGTACTCTCGCTGTCGGTGCGGATCGCTTCCCAGCGCACGCCGAAGTACATCGACCAGTCCTTTGTCACGTTCCATTCGTCCTGCGCATAACCAGCGTAGCGCGTCACCACCGGTTCGAACCGTTCGGGGATGGCCGCAAGCTCGCTGCCCAGGCGCCCCTGGATGCGCAGCACGTCGTCGTCGTTGCGCTGGCGGTTGTATTCCCAGCCGGTGGCCAGCGCGTGGCCCTCGAACAGCGTGCGGGTGTACTTGCCGGTGGTGCTCCAGGTGATGTTGTGTTCATCGGTATCGCTGTCGTTGCGGTATGTCGCCGCGCCATCGGCCGTCACGGAGAGCGCGCGCAACGACTGCTTCCCGGAGCGGCCCGAAGCCGACAGCCTGGCATCGAGCCTGCCGCCCGCCAGCTTCGTGATCCAGTTCACCTCGCCCTGCGCGTTGCGCGCCCGGTTTTCGTTGCGGGTCCTGAAATCGGCGTAATCGGTGCGGTTGAAACTGCCGATGCGGTAGGCATAGGCCGTGGTATTGTTGAATTCGTTCCGGTTGGCGCCGATCTGGGCGCTGGCATTGAGCTGGCCATCGTCCGGCAGCTTCCAGTTCAGCCGCGGGGCGAAACCGACGAAGGTGTTGTTGCCCGTCGAGGTACGCGTAAACTCGCGCAGCTTCGTCACCTCCCCTGCCGGATCGATGAAGCGGTCGAAGCCGTCGCCCTCCGAATCCAGCAGGAAGCGGCCGAACAGGGGGTTGGCAAACCACGACAGGTTGCCCGAACGGTCGGCAATCGTGCCGTTCAGGAACAGGTTGCGCTGGTTGCGCGAATAACTGGTGTTGATGCGGATATCGCGCTGCGCCTTCGCCACCACTTTCTTCAGCACGATATTGATCGTGCCGGCAATCGCCTGCATCGAATGCTCGGCCGAGCCGGCGCGGATCACCTCGATTTTATCGATCTGTTCCGGCGGCAGGTTATCCAGCGAAAACCCCGGCGGCGGCCGTTCGCCGTTCACGAGAATCTGCGTGTAATTGCCGCCCAGGCCGCGCATGCGGATACTGTTGCCGATCACGGTGACGCCGGGCGCCCGTTTCAATACGTCGAACACATTGGTGTCGCCGTATTTCAGGATTTCCTCGCTGCCGATGACGGTCTTGCTGGCCGTATCGTCGCGGCGCGGATCATAGTCCTCGGCCGAACCCTTGATCTCCACTTTCGCCATCGGTTTCTGTTCCGATGGCGGCGCGGCTGGCGGGTCGGCCGGCTTGCTTTCCTGCGCAAAGACCGGAACACTCGCTGAAAATATTAATATGGAAGTCAGTCGGGATAGCATTTTTATCTGGCGCATTAAAAACCCGGCGATTATGCCGGGGCGCCGATAAAATATCCGCCGCGGTAAAAATAATCAACCGGCTGATTGGCGATATACCTCGTCCATGAAAAGACCGGGTAATCACGATCGATATGGTTCGCGAAAATACACTGCCGTTATCGCGAATTACGTCCGGATGACGACGGCAAGCGGCCGGCAACGCCAGCCGAACTCCCGTACAATGCGCCGATGAGCTTTCGAACCGCCGTCTTCACTTCCCTGTCGCAGGCCGGCGAAGCCGCCTGGAATGCCCTGCTGGCGCAACAGGATCCCGGCCGCGCGCCGAATCCCTTCCTCTCCTATGCTTTCCTGCACGCGCTGCACGAATCGGGCAGCGCCAGCGGCAAGACCGGCTGGCAGCCGCAATACCTGGCCCTCTGGGACGGCGACGCGCTGGCCGCCGCGATACCGCTGTACGTCAAATCGCATTCGTACGGCGAATACGTGTTCGACTGGGCCTGGGCCGATGCGTACCACCGCAACGGCGTCGAGTACTACCCGAAGCTGCTGTCGGCGATCCCGTTCACGCCGGTGACCGGCGCGCGGCTGATGGCGCGCGACGACGCGGCACGGGCTGCGCTCGTCGCGCTGCTGTGCGAGCAGCAGGAGGCCTCGGGCGTGTCGTCCACCCACGTGCTGTATCCGCCGCAGGCGCAGGCCGACACGCTGAAGGATGCCGGGTTCATGCTGCGCAGCGGCGTGC
Source organism: Pseudoduganella umbonata (assembly GCF_014192225.1). Classification (GTDB taxonomy): domain Bacteria; phylum Pseudomonadota; class Gammaproteobacteria; order Burkholderiales; family Burkholderiaceae_D; genus Rugamonas; species Rugamonas umbonata. The sequence goes on from NZ_JACHXS010000004.1 coordinate 507,382, forward strand.
AGTTCCACTGGCTGAACGAAGGCTATGCGGACTTCGAGGCGTTCCTCGCTTCGCTGGAGCACAAGAAGCGCAAGAACATCCGCGCCGAGCGGCGCAAGGTGCGCGAGGCCGGCGTGACGCTGCGCCGCGTGCGCGGTGCCGATGCGACGGACGCCGACTGGCGCTTCTTCCACCGCTGCTACCGCAACACGTACGCCGAACATCACTCGTCGCCCTACCTGAACCTCGACTTCTTCCAGCGCATCGGCGCGACGATGCCGCAGAATATCCTGCTGGTCATCGCGGAACGGGACGGCAGGCCGATCGCGTCATCGCTGCTGATCCACACGGAAGACACGCTGTATGGCCGCTACTGGGGCGCGCTGGAGCACGTGCCCTGCCTGCATTTCGAGACCGCCTACTACCAGCCGCTGGAGTTCTGCATTGAACAGCGCATCGCCACGTTCGAGGGCGGCGCCCAGGGCGAACACAAGATGGCGCGCGGCTTCCTGCCCACGCGCACCTGGTCGGCGCACTGGCTTGCGCATCCGGCGTTCGCCGATGCCGTCGAACGGTTCCTGGAGCGCGAAAGCGGCGGGATCGAGTCTTACATGGATGAGCTGAACGAGCGCAATCCGTTCAGGACCTGAGCGCATCGAAGCGCCCCAATCAATCTGCGCGATGCCCGCAAACGGGGACGATTCCCCATCGCGAGGCTCCGGTGCACCTTGGCGGTGCCCGGTGGCCGCGTTCAGCGCAGCGTGACCTTGCGGTCGTCGGCGGTCGCGCGGGCGGCGGCGCGCTCCTGCGGCGCGGGCTGTACGACCTGCCGCGCTTGTTCCGCCGCCGCCAGCGCCGCCTCGCGTTCCTGCATGGCGGCTTTGGCATCCTTGTCGTTGCCGCGGGCTTCCTCGACTGCCAGCACGAACATCGACGGCGCAGCGGCCACGGCAAAACCGAGCGGATTGGCCGCCATCGCCATGCCGGCGCAGCACCACAGCGCCAGCGCCGGCAGCGCAAGGAATAGTGCCCTGGATTGGTGAGCCATGATTACCCTCCTGTGCTGCACGCAGCGATGCAGTTTTGCGTTGCAAGAAGGGTGCCAATGAAAAAAGGTGTCAGGCAGCAACGCCGCCGGACACCCGTTGCCGATACTTCAGGCCGACATCAGAACTTGTACGTCGCCCCCACGAAGTAGCGCCGTCCCGACCAGGCCAGCTCGTTGCGCCGCGCCGTCGAACCCGCGTTCAGGAACTGCCCCTCGTCCGACAGGTTCTTGCCTTCGACGGACAGGGTCAGGTTCTCGGTGGCGCGGTATTGCAGCTTGGCGTCCAGGAAGCCCGCCTTTTCCGCATACACCGGTAGCTGGGCGTTGGCATCCACCGTGCCGGTGTAGTAGCCGTCGCGGTAGTTGTAGGCCAGTCGCGCATTCCACTTGCCCAGGTCGTACCAGACGCCCACGTTGTAGCTGTTGCGCGACAGGCCCGGGTATGGCAGCACCGAGTTGTCCAGCGGATTCAGCAGCTCGTTGCCCGCCGCATACTTGTAGCTCATGCGCGTGTAGTTGGCATCGAGCCCGAAGCCGCTGAACAGGCCCGGCAGCATGGTCAGCGCCGTCCGGCCCGCCAGCTCCCAGCCCTTGGTGGTGGTGCCGCGGCTGTTGATCGAGGTCTTCACATCCCACAGCTGGCCGTCGCCGAACAGGTCGACGTTCCCGATCGTCACGTCGTTCTGGATATAGGTACGGATATCCTTGCGGAAGAAGGCCAGCGACAGCTGGCTGTCCGCCGACGGATACCATTCCACGCTGGCATCCTTGTTGGTGGCGCGGAACGGCTCCAGGTTCACGTTGCCGGCCGTGCAGTCGTCGGTGCCGCCATCGCCGCCGAAGATGGACTGGCCGCTGCCGGCGATGCAGCTGTAGTTCGGCGTCAGCTTGTCGATCGGCGGGCGCGACATCACCTTGCCCCAGCCGATGCGGGCCACCAGCTTGTCCGGCACCAGCCAGCCGGCCAGGTTGACGCTCGGCAGCACGTCGCTGTACTTGTTCTCCACCGTGATGATCTGGTTCGACCGGATGTCCTCGACGCGCACGCCGTTCGCATCGAGCCGGTAGGCGCGCGACGACTGCAGGCCGGTGGCGCGGGTGCGCGTGCCGGTGTAGCGCACGCCCACGTTGCCGTCCCACTCGACACCGAACAGTTCGTGCGCGAAGTCGGCGCGCACGTAGAACGCGCGGATGCGCTCCTCGACGGCGAACTGCGGCGGCATCGGATAGTTCTTGCCGTCGCTGCCGATCGAATTGCGCAGCAGGTCGTGGTTGTAGCGGGACAGGTCGAAGTGCTGGGTGGAGTTGGCGAAGCTCGGCGCCATCCAGCCGTTCGGGTAGCCGGACAGCCCGCTGTAGCCGTTCAGGAAGCTGCCCGGCGTGCTGGTGCGGATCGTGTCGACCAGCGATGCCATTTCGCCGGCCGTCACGTAGCGGGTGGTGTTGTTGGCGGTCAGGTTGGTGCCCGGGATGATCGCGCCGTTGTTGCGCAGCACGCCGCTCTTGTTGTTCGGATCGTAGATGATCTCGTGCAGCACTTCCGGGCTGCGCACGTACACGTCGTCCGCCGTCGTGCCCGGATCGCCGGTGACCATGTAGCCGGTCCAGCGGTACTGTTCCGACGTGGCGCGGCGGCCCTGGCCGCCAAACCAGATCGATTTCAGGAACGGCAGGTCGGGCCGCCACTTCAGGTCGAGCTTGACCTGGTCTTCCGTGTTGTCCGTGAACGAAGGCTGGTACTGCGAGCGGATGCGGGTATAGGTGCTGCTGTCGTTCGGGTCGTAGCCGGCCGGGAAGGTGAACTTCGGCAGGCCCTGGTCGTCCAGCGCGACCTTCAGTCCGGGGATATTGCCGGCCATCGAGATCAGGTTGGTATGCAGCTCGTAGAACGAATCGGTCTTGGCCACCAGGCCATCGACGGACCACTGGCTGTTCTTCCAGTTGAAGCCGGCCGACTTGTAGTTCGAATTGATGTTCAGCGCAAAGTCGCGCGCCGCGGTATCGAAGTTGTACGAGGCGCCCTGCCCCGGCACGTTCTGGCACGTGCCGGCAGTGAACTCGGTCATCACGTGGTTGTTGAACGACATGCCGGGCGGCGTCGCGCCGGCGGCCGGATTGGCGCAGGTGGCGGTGGGAGAGCCGGCCAGGATGTTGCCGTTGGCGCCGTAGGTCGGTGCCACGCCGCCCGTGGAGAAGCGGTGCAGCGAGCCGAAGTCCGTGGTGTAGTTACGGTCGTTCAGCATCTGCTTCTGGTCGTTCTTGTTGTAGCGCGCCCAGACGTCGAAGCCGTTGTTGATCCGGTATTGCGCGGTCAGCTCGGCGCTCGATCGCTTGTGGTCGCGCGTCCAGATGCCGTAGCGCGGCACGCCCGGCGAGTAATCGTTCCACTGGCTTTCGCAGGCGGCCTTGCTGGCGCCGCTGAGCGCCGCGCAGCCGTCCTTGGTGGTCACCGCGGCGGCCGCCGCGTTCAGGCTGGTGTTGGTCTTCTCCGGCGAGAAATCCCAGTCGCGCAGGTAGCGCCAGTTACTGTTGCGGACGTAATCGTTCTGCGTCATCACCTTGTCGTAGACGATGTTGGCCATCACGCCCAGGCGGCCGTTCAGAAACTTGTCGGCAAACAGGATGCTGCCGCGCGGGTCGACGCCGCCGCGGTTGGTGCTGTGCTCCGCTTCCAGTTTCGTCACCAGCGTGCGCGTCTTGAAGTCCAGCGGCATGTTGGTCTTGATGCTGACGGTGCCGCCGATGCCGCCCTCGGTCTGGTCGGCCGTGACGCCCTTGGCCACGTCGATCGACTTGATCAGTTCGGCCGGCAGTTCGCGCAGCTCGGCGCCGCGGCCCGCGGTGCCGTTGGTGGACAGCACGGACAGGCCGTTGATCTCCACGCGATTCAGGTTGGCTTCCACGCCGCGGATGTTCACTTGCGAACCCTCGCCGAAGTCGCGCGACAGCTGCACGCCGGTGACGCGCGACAGCGCCTCGCCGACGTTCTTGTCGGGGAATTCGCCGATGTCCTCGGCCACGATCGAATCGACGATCGTGGAAGCGTTTTTCTTGCGGTCGATCGCCGACGCCACCGATGCCCGGGTACCGGAAACGACGACGACGTTCGAAGGTGCGGCGGCAGGCGCCTGTTGTGCGACGGCCGTTTCAACGGCCAGCAGGGAAATTGCGGTAGCGACGGCGGCGGCGCACACGGTGGGGTGGATGCGGTCGCGCGGGGAGCGGTTCGATGACATCTTTCTGGTCTCCGGGAATCTTATTATCGATATGAAAGGTGGTTACCTTTCGATCCGATTCTAGAAGATGAATACCGGTAGTTGAGCGGCGCGCGGCGAAACGGTCAGTGAGTTGACTGATACCCGGCGAACAGTCGGCAGGCAGCAACAAGCTGAAATATCAGCTTGCGGGCACAGTTGACTTCGGGTATGTGGTTACGCTACCACTAGTCGTTCACGGTCCCTTGGCGGGCTCGGTCCCGGGCTTGGCACCATACTCCCACTGCCATGGCATGCCGGTGTCGCCGAGCGCGGCCCGCACGATGCCGGCGAACGCGGCTTCGGCCCGCACGTCGTTCGACAGGATCACCACGCAGCGCCGCTGCGCGCGCAGGCACACCAGCATGTTCCCGGTCGACTCGTTGTGCCCGCCCTTGAAGAAGCCGGGGCCTTGCGGGCCCGTGAAGGTGACGACGCCCAGGCCGGCGGCAAGGCCCGGCACCCGTTCCGCAGGCGTCGCCGCGGGCTGCAAGGTGGGGAACTGGCTGCGCGTGGCGATCGCCAGTTGCGGCCGCAGCATGTCGTCGCGCGCCGCCTTGCTCAAGCCTTCTCCGTTCACCAGCGCGGCGGCAAAGCGCGCCATGTCCGTAATCGTCGTGTCCATCGAACCGGCCGCGCGCACGCGGCTTCGTTCGTCGTGCGGCTCGGGCTTGCCGTCGATCGTCCAGCCATCGGCGAGGTTGCGCGCGAAATCCGGGCGCCACACCAGGCTCGTATTGCGCATGCCGAAGCGGTCGAACACGCGCCGCTGCAGTTCGGCGCCCACGTCGAAACCCAGTCCCTTTTCCAGTGCGAACTGCAGCAGCATGATGCCCTCGCCGGAATAGGCGTAGCGGCTGCCGGGCTCGAAATGGATGCGCAGCTTGCCGTCCGGTTCCACGAACGCGAAGTTGGCGAAGCCGGTGGCGTGGTTCAGCACCATGCGCGCCGTGATGCGGCGCCACCGTTCGTCGCCGTGCAAATCGGCCCACTTGCCATAGGCCGGCAGGTTTCCGTACTCGGGCAGCGGCATGGCCAGGTAGCCGGCAAGCGGCCGGTCCAGGTCGAGCTTTCCCTCGCCGGCCAGCTGCGCCGCGAGGTAGGCAAACACGGTTTTCGTCAGCGAAGCGCCGTACATGACGGTATCGGCTTCCAGCTTCGCGCCGGAAGCATTGCGCTCGCCCCAGGTGCGGATGACTGCGGGCTTGCCGGGCTCGATGATCGCCAGTGCGAGGCCGCGCGCGCCGGTGGCGCGCATGCCCGCCTGCACGGCGGTTTCCACTGCGGTTGCTGGCGATGCGGGTACGGCATGGGCAGCGCCGCAAGAGAGGGCGAACATGAGGCAGCAGAGGGTCCTGTTCATGGGCAGCGGCTCCGGATAAGGGATCGGGACGGCCGGCAGATTGCCGGCACCTTCGTGCGGCTCTGGTGCAATAGAATGGTGGCATTCTAACAAGCACCTGCGCGCCAACGGAACCGTCACGTGACCATTCACATTACCCAAGCCACATCCGCACATGCCCCTCTCGTCGCCTCCCTGATCACCGCCCTGACCCGGGAAATCTGCGACCGCTGCAACGACCAGACCCATTTCGACCATAACGAAGCGCTGACCGCGCAGTTATGCGCGCGCTGGATCGATGAAGGGATCTACACGGTATTGCTGGCCTGGAGCGGCGACGACGCCGTTGGCGTGGTGGCGATCGCGGAAAGCCATGCGCTGTATGCCGAAGGGAAGATCGGCATCATCCAGGAATGCTACGTGGTGCCGGCGTACCGGAACCAGTCGGCCGGCTCGGCGCTACTGGAAGCCGCGCTGGCGCTGGCGCCGCAGCGCGGCTGGGCATGCATGGAGCTGTGCACGCCGCCGCTGCCGGAATTTGCCAACGCGCTGGCGTTCTACCAGCGGCACGCGTTCAAGCCGGTCGGGGGCAGGAAGATGCGCGTGCGCTGCGCCGCGCACGTCTAGCAGCCTGTCAGTCCGTCCCCTCCGGCGCATATTTGTCCGCCTGCACCTTGCCGTTCACGCCGTGCGTGCGCACCTCCGGCGTGACCGGCAGCATCTCGGTATTCCACTGTTCCCACTGCGCTTTCAGGTCGGCCAGTTTATCGGGATGCTTGCGGGCCAGGTTGGCGCGTTCGCGCTGGTCTTTCGACAGGTCGAACAGGAACTCGTTGCCGTTCAGTTTCAGGTACTTCCAGTCGCCGGCACGTACGGCGCGCTGCGCGTTGGCCTTGTAGCGCCAGAACAGCGTGCGTTCGGCGGGCTTCTCGTCGCCCAGCAGCACCGGCAGCAGGTTTTTACCATCGGGCGGATGCGAGGCGGCCGGTTCGGTGCCGGCGGCGGCCAGCAGCGTAGGCAGCCAGTCCATGCTGATCGCCACCTGCTCACTGACCTGCCCGGCCTTGATCCTGGCGGGCCAGCGCACGATGCCGGGCACGCGGATGCCGCCTTCCAGCAGCTCCGTTTTCTGGCCGGCGAACGGCCACGTTTTCGAGAAGCGCTCGCCGCCGTTGTCGCTGGTGAAGATGACAATCGTGTTGTCGGCCAGCCCCTTCTGCTCCAGCGTCTTCAGCACGCGGCCGATCGAGGCATCCAGCGCCACCACCATCTTCGCGTAGGTGGCCAGGTCGCCGCCGTCGTAGTGGAAGATGTTCGAAATCTGCTTCGACACCTCTTCGTCCTTCGGGCCCTCCCACGGCCAGTGCGGCGCCGTGTAGTGCAGCGACAGGAAGAACGGCTTGTCGGACGAGTGCTTCTTGATATAGCCGGAGGCGCGGTCGCCCAGCAGGTCGGTGTAGTAGCCCACTTCGGACACCGGCGTTTCGCCTTCGTACAGGTCTTCCTTCACGTTCGGGCCCACGCCCGGCTTGTGCGTGAAGTAATCGATCGCGCCGCCGTAGTTGCCGTAGAAGGTTTCGTAGCCGCTCTTCAGGGGGCCGAAGTTCGGCAGCGAACCCAGATGCCACTTGCCGAACAGCGCGGTGCGGTAGCCGGCCGCCTTCAGCAGCGACGGCAGCGTGGGGTGGTCGGGCGGCAGGCCGATCGTGTCCGATGCGCCGGCGATCGGCTCTTCCAGGCCGCCGCGCAGCCGGTACTGGTAGCGGCCGGTGATCAGGCCGAAACGCGTGGCCGAGCACACCGCGGAATTCGAGTAATGCTGCGTCAGGCGCAGGCCCTGCGCGGCCAGCTTGTCGAGGTTCGGCGTCTTGAACTCCGTATTGCCGTATACCGACAGGTCGGCCCAGCCCAGGTCGTCGGCCAGGATGAAGATGATATTCGGCTTGCTGCCGGCGCTACCGCGCACGGCCTTGCCCAGTGCGATAGCAGGCAGCACGGCAAGCGTTCCCAGTCCGCCAACGACGGCGCGGCGTTTTTGATTGATAGTCATGAATTCTCCTCCTTAAAATTCGTAGCGGCCGGTGATGCCGGCGGTGCGCGGGGTGCCGATGACGGCGTTGTAGGAACCGAAACCGCTGTTCCACAGGCTGGTGTAGTAATGCTTGTCGAAGGCGTTCTTCACCCACAGCGAAACGTCCCAGGCCGCACCGCGCGTGCTGCGCACGCCGACCGACAGGTTGCTCACGCTGTACGACGGAATCTTGGCGTACTCGGAAGCATCCAGCGTGCCGTACGTGGTGCCGCGGTAGGCGTAGTTGCCGTTGACGTAGCCCTGCAGGCCTTCGGCCACGGCACGCGAGTATTGTGCGCGCAGGTTGCCGATCCAGCGCGGCGCGTTGACCAGCGCGTTGCGGCCCGACAGGTCGCAGAACACGCCCGCCCGCTCCGGCGCGCACGGCGCGTTGGTGTAGCGCAGGTAGCTGGCGTCGTTGAACGAGCCGTTGGCGCGCAGGGTCAGGCCGCGGAACGGCGTGGCGATCGCTTCGACCTCGATGCCGCGGGTACGCACGTCGCCCGCGTTGGTGAGATACGAGGTGCGGCTGATCGGGTCATAGGCGTTGCTCTGGTAGCCGTGCACGATCGTGGCGAACAGGTTGCCGTTCAGCTGCAGGCGGTTGTCGAGCACCGTGCTTTTCACGCCCAGTTCCAGCGCGTTGGCCCGCTCGGCGCCGACCAGCATCGAAGCGACGCCGCCGGCACCCGGCACGGCCAGGTTGATGCCGCCGGACTTCTCGCCGTGCGACAGGCTGCCGTACAGCAGCACGTCCGGCGTCAGCTTGTAGCCGGCCGACAGCAGCGCGGTGGGGCTCGATTGCGTCAGCGACAGGTCGCCCGAATCGAAGGCGCCGTAGCGGCCGTTGCGGGCGCCCAGCGCAGCGCCGGTCACGGCGGCGCCGCCGGTCGGCGCGTTGCGGATCACGCGGGCCCACTTGTCCTCGTAGCTGGCGCGCACGCCTGCGGTCAGATCGAGCTTGCCGGTCGCATGCCAGGTCGACTGGCCGAACAGCGCATAGCTGTTCACGCGCAGTTCTCCCGGCGCGGTGCTGTTGACGTTGGCCCAGGCGCCGGCAGGATTGCCGTTGTAGATGTCGGCCAGCGGGCCGTTGACGGTGAACGAATTGTTCGACAGTTCCTGGTAGTAGTAATAGCCGCCGAACACGGACTCCACCGCGCGGCCCGATGGCGTGGACCAGCGCAGCTCCTGCGTGAACTGCTTGTGGTTGGCCGAAGCGCCCACATTCAGCGTGACGGGAACCGGCAGGCCGTCGTCGTTCTGCGGCACGAAGTTCCAGCGGCGCCAAGCGGTGATCGACGTCAGCTTCGCATCGTTGGCGAACGTCCAGTTGGCCTCGGCCGACACGCCGCCCTGGTGCACCGTCACACTCGAACCGGTATCGAGGTTGACCGCGCGGGCCGTCGGGTCGAGCACGGGCGTAGTGCCCACCAGCGCGGCCTGCGCGATGGCCCGGCCGCTCGGGCCGGCGTTGAAGAACACCAGCGTGCCGTTGTTCGAGTTTTCCTCGTTGTAGTCAGCGATCACGCGCAGGCTGAATTCGCGGCTCGGTTCATACAGCACTTGGCCACGCACGCCCTGGCGGTCGCCGCCCTGCACCTTCTTGCCGTTGTAGCGGTTGGTGATGTAGCCGTCGTCATGCGTTTTGTACGCGGAGAAGCGCGCGGCGACTTGTTCCGTGACGGGGCCGGACAACGATACTTTCCCCTGCACGTAGCCGAACTGGCCGCCGGACAGCTCGACGCTGCGCTCTGGCGCAAACGTCGGCTTCTTCGTCGAGATGTTCAGCACGCCGGCGGTGGTGTTCTTGCCGAACAGCGTGCCCTGCGGACCGCGCAGCAGTTCCAGCTGCTGCACATCGAGCGCATCGAAGGCGGCCATGCCGGGGCGGGCCAGGTACACGTTGTCGAGGTAGATGCCGACGCTGCCTTCCAGGCCGTCGCTGGCCGGGTTGTTGCCCAGGCCGCGCACGGCAAAGCTCAGCTGGCGCGCATGCACGTAGTTGATCGTGGTGCTGGGCAGCAGTTGCTGCAGGTCCTGCACGCGGTAGATGCGGCTGCCTTCGAGGACGTCGTCGCCCAGCACCGTCATCGGCGTGGGCACGCTCTGCGAACTTTCGACGCGGCGGCGCGTAGTCACGAGCACGGTCTGAACGGCGCCGACGAACGATTCGGCGGAAGCGCCGGCTGCCGTGGCCTGGGCTTCCGGCGCGGCGGCCGCATCGGCCGCATTGGCCACAGCGGCTGCAGTGGCGTCCACCGCGGCGGCGCCGCTATCGGTTTCCGCGAAGGCCAGTGCCACGCCCGAAGGCGCGGCAGCGACAGCGGCGACCAGCGGGTTGGCATGGGCACTGCCGGCATATGCGGCCAGCAGGGCCAGCGCGATGGCGGTGCGATTGAACGGTTTGATCAAGATACTCCCCTTTTTATAGTTGTCTGGGCATGGCGGCGCCCTGCCCCCTTGGCGGGCGCGCCTGTCGCTGCATGGAATGCGGTTTTATCGTTTGGCGATGGCGGGCACGCTGACCGGCCGTTCGGCGCGTGGCGTGCCTTCGGGCACCCAGTCATACGGCACTGGCTGTGCGCGATACACCCAGTTGGTGTCGATCTGCTTGCCGTTGCCACCCACGGCGGAAGTGCCGTAGTACGGGCTCACGTATTCCCATACGATGTCGCCCTGCGGCGTGACCTGGAAGAAGCGGCCGTTCATGCCCTCGTCGATCAGCGTGTTCCCGTTCGGCAGGCGGCGTGCGCTGGAAATGAACGCGCTGTAGAAGCTCCACGCCGGCTGGCGCGAATCGACGGCCGTGTACTGCCACACGATTTCCTTCTTGACCGGGTCGATCTCCAGCACGCGCGAGTGCGGGAAGATGCCGGGGCTGACCTTCGGATAGCCGGCCTCGCCCTGGTTGTCGAACACCAGCAGGTTGCCGGCGCCCGGCAAGCCTTCTGGAATGATGTGGGCGTCGTGCTGGCCGATCAGCTGGTCCACCGGGCGCGGCACCTTCGTGCCGGCGATGGCCGGGAAGTCCGGGCCCAGCGTCCACACCACCTTGCCGGTCTTCTTGTCGATGATGGCGACGAAATTGGCTTCACGTGAATCGATGACGATATTGTCCGGGTTAAAGCGCTCATCGCCGGCCTTGTGCCATTTGTTCGGGCCGACGACGGCCATGTCGTTGATGTGCAGCCAGTCCACCGCCTGCGCGCCGTACTTGGGCTGCGCGGCTTTCACCAGCTTCAGGGACTCGGGCGAGAAGCCGAATTCGGCCAAGTGCTCGGAGGCGGTCCACTGCCAGGCGATCTTGCCGTCCGGCGTGACCTCGTAGATCACGTCGTCCAGCAGCGCCTTGGCCGCGAAGCCCGGCACGGCGTGCACCTTGTTGGCCAGCACCAGCGTGTTGCCATTGGTGAGCCGGCCCCAGTCATGGTGCTGCTTGGCCGCACCACCCGGCGCGCCGCCGCTGTCGACCGATGCCGAAGCATAGGCATCCTGCGAACCGGCGCCCCACTGCCACAGCACGTTGCCGTTCCAGTCCACTTCGCCGATCGCCTTGTTACCCAGGCCATTGCCGGCCTGCTGCACGCCGGGCAACTGGGCCAGCTGCAGCAGCACATTGCCCTTCTTCCCTTTCGTCAGCGCGGGATCGAGCAGCACGGGCGGAAAGCCTTCATAGGGCCACTGTTTCACCTCGTTGCCGTTCATGTCGATCAGGCGGGTTTTCTTGTCCTGGCCGGTGAACAGCACGTAGCCGTTCCATGCGCGGTCCGGCTCGTATCGCGTGACGCCGGTGGGGTGCACGCTCGGCGCGGCGGTCGCCGACATCGCCAGCATCATGCCTGCCGCCAGCGCGATCGAGGTTGGCAGGGTATTGAAGCGGCGCGGTACAGCGGACATGAACTTCTCCTTTAGATGAGATCACTACAGATGAGTGATGTCATCATAAGGAGGGGTTATGAAAGCGGCCACGAATAACTTTGCATATTGTTATGCGGCAGGACCGCATACTGTTATGCGGCGAAACTCCTTGGCCGCTGTGCCAGCCATGCGCGATAGCGTCTCGCCATCCAGGCGCCGCGCAACTGATCGACGGCCAGTGTCAGCAGCGGCTGGTAAGCCGTGCCGCGATCGCGGCCGGCGCCCAGCGCGCGGATCCGGCGGCGCACAAGGGCCAGGCGTGCCAGGCCGGCCAGCGTCTTGTCTTTCCAGGTGACGGAAGGCATGGCGGCAACGGGATCGTGCCCTTCCCGCCACTGGCGCGGCAAGTCCGGCATGGCGGCCAATGCCGTGGCGATGCCGGCCATCGCCACGCCGCCCGCCAGCACCCGCTCGGCGACGGCACGCCGGGCGATACCGCCCGTGGTCATCACCGGCATGCGCGCCACCGCCGCAACGTCCTTCGCGAATTCCAGGAAATACGCTTCGCGCGTTAGCGTACGGCCGTCGGCCGTCTGCCCTTGCATCGCCGGACTCTCGTAGCTGCCGCCGGACAGCTCCACCAGGTCCACCGGCAAGTCGTTCAACATCAGCACCACGTGCCGTGCGTCGGCCTCGGAAAACCCGCCGCGCTGGAAGTCGGCCGAGTTGAGCTTGACGGCGACGCAGAACCCCGCGCTCACGCTGGCGCGCACTGCGCGCACCACGTCCAGCAGCAGCCGGGCGCGCCCAGCCAGGGTGCCGCCCCACGCATCGGTACGGCGGTTGGTCAGCGGCGACAGGAACTGCGAGATCAGGTAACCGTGCGCGGCGTGGATCTGCACGCCGGTAAAGCCGGCCTGTTCGGCTGCCCGCGCCGTGGCCGCGAAGCGCGCCACCACGTCGGCGATATCAGCCTCCGTCATGGCGACCGGTTGGGCGAACAGCTTGCTGTGCCTGCCCATGTCGAGCGCGATGGCCGACGGTGCCCAGGCCTGGCCACCCATATTGGCCATCACCTGGCGCCCCGGATGGTTAATCTGCATCCACGCCTGCGCGCCCTGCCGCCGCGCGGCCTGCGCCCAGCGCGTAAATGGCTCCAGCGGCGTGCCCGCTTCCAGCACGAGCGTGGCGGGCCCGGTCAGCGCGCGGCCGTCGACCATCACGTTGCCGGTGATGATCAAGCCGGCGCCGCCGTCAGCCCAGCGCTCGTACAGCCGGTGGATCGCGGCGCCCGGCAGCTGCCCCGCTTCCGCCATGTTTTCTTCGATGGCGGCCTTGGCCAGGCGGTTGGGAATCGTGGCGCCGTTGGGCAGCGCGAGCGGGGTGAACATCATGGGAGACCTCGGATTGGGGAAATAGATGAAGCATGCTAAGCTTCAAGTCAACTTGAAGGTCAAGCGGAAAATTACAGGTAATGATGAAGATTGGTGAACTGGCCGCGCGCAGCGGCATGGCGGCGTCGACGATCCGCTATTACGAACAGGAGGGCCTGCTGCCGAAGGCCAGCCGCGGCGCTAACGGCTATCGGGTCTACGAGGAAGCGGCGCTGGAACAGCTGAACCTGATCGACACGGGGCAAAGGCTGGGCTTTTCGCTGGACGCCATCCGCGGCGTGCTGAAACTGCAGGGGGAAGCGCTGCAGGATGGCCTGATGCAAGGGCTGGACGCGCGACTGGGTGAAATCGATGCAATGATCGGCACGCTGCAGGCGCAGCGGCAAGCGCTGCTTGATTCTCGGGAGCGGCTGCGTGGTGCCTGGGCTCAGGGGCAGTGCATGAATCGGGCGGAGCTTGCGCAGAAGAGCCAGTATTGCGAGGGTGAGGGGGAGCCTGGGGCTGGGGTGGGTCGCGATGTTAAGGCAGCGTGATTGACGGCCGGCTTTTCGGCATTTTCACAGGCGTCATCGTGGCCGCGAACGGAGCTGGCGAGCGAGGATGTTTCGGTACGCCTCACTCTGTAGTGCAATCCATTACTCACTCCACAGCATGACGGTCTGATTATTGATCCGAGAGTCAATGACTTCGGCAGTACTCCGCCCCGGCTTACGGGTAATCGCGTACGGCTTTCAGCATCGCGCCGCTATCTCCGTTTTGCCGGAATATCGCAGCCAGCGATCGGTGACATAGCACAGGCGATTCCAGAGTACCGCCCATCTGGAAAAGGAGGCGTTGCTGAAGCGGTATCGCATTCAGGACCTCGGCGCTGAGGCTGTAGTTGAACACCATGTCTCTGGTAGAGGTACCTGGCATGAAGGTGGAACGGTCACGGTCCCAACAGTCCAGCTCGCTCTTGAAGGTCAGGAACCAAAAGCCTTCGTGCCGATTTCCTGCATCATCAAGATAGATGGACGGATGCATCGTCAACCCTGGAAGTTCTCTTTGTAATAGAAGCTCCCGGATGTGATCACGCACCATGAAATTCGCACCCTCGAACAAGATGTTGGCGACGTGATCCTTGGAACCATCCCTGATGTTTTCTTCTCGCCAGCCGTTGAAAAAAACATAGGGAGATGAGTCCGTTGGGACGGGCTCGACATCGTATTGTCGCTGTGACGTAGTTATATCAGCCTTGAGCGATGGAAGGCGGAGGTCGTCTTCATTCTTCAGGATGAAGACGTACTCGTCGTTGTATTTACTCATCTATTAGCCGGGCACGACGCTATAGAAAATCAGGTTGATACGTGGACCACAGCTGCCATTCGCGCAGCAAATGCCACCGGCTTCGGATGCCCACGGCCGCCAGCGCCCGCTACGACCTCGCTGGCGAAACAAGTGGCCAGCCCAAGAAATATCGCTTACCGTTGTTGATTGCCTGGATCAACGCCCAGACGATACGGTCGTTACCTTTTTCTCCCATAGCCGCACCACGTGTCTCATCCATTCCTTCCCCGGTATCATTTACGTCTGCAAAGGTGATGCGACACCGGGTATGTACACGCGAAAGAAATTTTCAAACTGTCCAGGATTATATTTCCATTTAGCTGCGTTCAGCAGGACGCCTTTTTCGCTCTGGCCAGGGAAACAATCGTAGAGACGTGCAACATTGGAATACCCCTTTGTCGCTTCGGCTTTCTTATAATCGTTCCGTGTACCATCAAAGAAAAACCCAAAAAATAAATTCACTTTGCAGGATTCCAACGGAGAAGCTGGCAAAGATTGCTCACGCTTAGCATACGTCTTTAACAACCTAAACTGAACTCATCGAAGAATGTTTCGACATCTGGGGCAGAGGTATAACTTGCAGCTTAAGGTGGGCAAAGTTTCGTATTCAAGGCTTCCTCTTCATTATTTCCTTAAGTTCCTCTTCTGAATTTTTCAACCCTTCTGCGTAGTCAGACTTGAGGTACTCAAGGTACGCTGGATCGTCTGGACCTTTGAAATTCGCAATTTCCTTCTTATTATATTCTTTTGCAAAATTCCAAGATTCTTGACTATGTTGTAACGGTGTTTTCTCGATTTTATCGATAAGTTTTCGATAATTTCGGACATGCACCTCCGCGATGTTTTTCAGAATAGCCCAGCCTTCACGCTGATAATCCACCGATGGCTCAGGCCAACCTTTTATCTTACCAGGCCAACTAGGGTGATTTGGCTGGTGATTGCTCGACACTACCTCGATGTTTCCTTCCTTGGTTCGCAACACCCAAAGCTCACCGACCTCACCATCAACATACTTTGGAACATCGACAGTATGCACCTTAGTAATCTCTGGCAACTTGCCGTCGGCAGTCTTAGGAAGCCAATAGGTGGCACGTACCTGAACCTGTATTCCGGGAGACCACTGCCTTGGTAGTGTATAACAGCAAACTATACCGCCAGCGCTAAAGGGAGCAATATGCTCTCCACCGCCAGAATTGCTGGGATTTTCTTGGTCGATGACTACATACTCGAATGGGCGATCGGTATAGTTCACACCATGGAGGCTAACCGACACTGCGTTCTTGGAAGCTGCCATTGGGGACGTCATGCTACTACATGCAGTCAACAATACTGGAATAACGCAAAGTAACCGTCGGTAATTTCTCATCTTTTTTCATTCAGATTTTTCGCTACCCAAGCCGCAAATCGGCCAGCGATACTATCGATATCAACGTTATCCGTGGCAATAAATTCGGCGCACCATTACGTTTCAGTAAACTCATCTCGGCCTGCCCGCTTTGCTAGTTCAAATGCGGCTGGCAATGCGAGGCGCCGCACGATGGCGCACGGCGCGACATCACACCCTGATATTGGAGTCCAACTCGGAGTTCATCCAGTGCACAGTCGCTATGAAACGCCTAAACTACTCCAGGTCTAAGTCAGCATTGAATGCTGTTCCAGATTCTCACCCGCAGCTCCAGCCGTAAGGCTCCCTACGTACTATACCGGTCAATAAATCGAAAATTGGGAGAGTTCCGCCCATTTCTGCTGTCTGCTTAGCTGTCATTACCTCGTCGATAGCGCGTCGACGATGTCGGTTACGCTCGTGTCTTGCCATGCCTTGAACCAGTTTGTGAAGGCTCGAGCTTGTGTCGCTCCGCGTGAGAAACCGAAAATGCTGACACGAATTTCGTTGACAATGACTCGCGTACATTTGGCAGGTCTGCCACTTTCGTCGGACCGATGAAGTGCGACTGCACTCTGCAATTTTTTTAGCAGTTTATGTAACTCAAGATAGGTCGTTCGATACGAAGGCTCACCGTCGGCAGGCTCACCGGAGCGCTTTTCCGCATACATCTGGGGCGAACGTCGCGCAGCATGCGCACTGTCGAACGGACGTGCCAGTTGGCTGCGTCCTAGTGTGCCTGCATCTGCGGGTCGGTCCAGCGCTGCGCCTTGCTGCTGTCGGCGCATGTGTACTATCCCAGTGTGTCGCTCCAGTCGAGCGACGCCAGTTTGACGCTGCCGAAAGCGACAACCGGAAAGTTGCTGGAACGCACACTCCCGGACAAGACCTCATAGCGGCGTAGGTCGCGGGTTTAATATTCCACAACAGCCTGAAGCGTCGCACCGCTCCGACCATTCCCTCGAAAGATAGTAGCAATCGATTTATGACACGTTACAAGGCCATCTAATGTCCCTCCCATCCTAAACAGGAGCCGCGCTTGCAGTGGTGTATTTTTTATTATCTCGGAATCAAGCGAGTAGGTATAAATGCTGAAAAGCTTCTGATCGCCAACTTCGATGACTTCATCGTCATAAGTAGATTCCGTACGGCTCCAGCAGTCGAAAAAACCTCTAAGGCCGAGATACCAAAAATCCTCATGCCACCCCCCCTGATCATCAACGTAAATAGCCGGGTGAAAATACACATTGGGCAATTCAAGTTTTAATAGCCGCTCTCTGATAGGGTCTCGGACTATGCACGAACTAGCATCGAAAAGCACATCGGCAATATCGTCTTTGATGTGGCTAGACAGGAATTCATTCTTCCAGCCGTTCTCGAAAATTAGCGGCGCCGAACCCATTAGGGGCATAATCTTCCCAAAGCGACGTTCACTTGTGTTCACATCCGGGACTAAGAATGGAAGCCGACTGTTATTCTCGTCTTTTTTGAGAAAAAAATAGTCTTGATCGAAGTTATCCATTTATTGTCCTGCAATTAATTGGTAAGTCTCTTTAAACTGATATGTGATATTTTCATTCTCTTGACCTGGCGCCCATCGCCCAGTATGATTTCTGTGTACCGGGCAGATTGGCGCAGAGATGTCGTTTACACTTTTTTTTGCGCCTCCACATCCTTTAGGATTTCCTGGCTGAAAATTAGCGAATAACTTTGTCAGCTTTGCCTGGCTTGGCTTTCTTTGGATAAGGTTGATAATTACCCGGCTCACCTTATTCAATTCATTTTCAACTAGTTCCTTCACGTCCACACCGGGGTCCCCACACTTCTCTTCAAGCACATCCATTAATCTCGAAATGCGTTGGGACACTCCTTCATGATAGGAAGGGTCACGATTGTTATCAATATCCGGCGCATCTGTTGCAGTATGGTTACCACGGTGGGGCTGCACCTGCAACAGACATGCCCCTTGCAAAGTAGACGGAATAAATACCAGATTCCCTGGAATATTTATATTGTAACCAAAATCTTCCAGCCTATCACCAATGGAGGGGCCTGCCAGAACTACAGCTTTCGCTGAGATTACGTGGTGTGCCTGCATCGTCACACCATGGTGACGTGGATGATGTGGCATAAGACTTTTATCAGTCCGTCGCATCAAAGTGGACAAGTATTGCGTGTCTTTTGCTGATTTACCACGCAATTCATGACCCACAGGATAGGGGATCAATCTAGTCAACTGAAATCCTCGCTCAAGCAGGTTACCAATCGCAGTAAAAAAAATATTTCTAGTTTCACTGCGCCTTTTACGACTTTCAAGAAAAACCAAGCCGCTTTTTTCACAACCCCATTACGATTGCAATCATTTATAAACCACAGTTCCACGGCGATTACGTGGTGTCGGATGTTTCGTGCTACCGCAAATCCGGCAGCGCTTGTCGCGTCGAATGCTCTGCTTTTTTGCCAGCAATTTGGTTTCTGTGCGGCCCGTCACAACGAGACCTTTAGAGCGAGCACTGATCAGCTTGGGGCCTAATTGATGGATCTGCGTGACAGCCGTTTGCAAATCCTCGATCGCACGCACGAAGGCAGCGATCGCGATCTTTGCCCGCTGGAATTTACGGCTTGCGCCTGATAACCTCGCACCCGTCATCGCCAAGCGCGCCAGCAATGTGGCAATGCGTGCCGCAGCAGCAGTTCCAGCGCTCAGCAAGGCTGTCGCCAACAGCAGCACCAGCTCAATGATCAGATACATGGCACCCTTGCCGGCAATGTAGGCAACGAAGTTTGGTGGGATCGCCTCGATCATCAAGCCGGCATAGGCGATGTACGTCAGCGTGGTTTCGTTATCAGCCAACACTTCGAGCACGATGGCAAAGCGCTGGTCTCCTCGGATCGCCTTGGCGAGTTCAGGATCTATGTCCATCAATTCGTTCTCGACAAACGCTTGAATTGGCTTTGGATCTCCTTCGGCAATCAAGACAGGCAAATTCATGATGGCCGCGCGATGCTTATACAGCTTGCGCGCCTTTTCCGCGCTGCCGGCCACTGCGCGCGCAGTACGCCTTGCGTCGGCTTCCAGCGCTTCTAGCTTGGCGATCTGTTCCTGTGCCGCGCCAGAGACCGCGCCTTCGATCGACTGCTGCCACCATGCCCAGTTATAGATTGTCTTGTCCGGGTCAGCGACCAGTCGATTGACATCGCGTGCCAGATCGTTGTACTGCTGGCGGCTATAAATCGCCAAGCGATCAATACAACCGCCGGCAAACTCTTCGATCTGTTTGCCAAGCTGCTGCCAGTACTGTTTCTCGAACATCTCGGCTTGGTCACTAAGCCAGGTCGATCCGCCGTCGGCAGTACCTTCGATCACTCCTTCGGCAATCGACATCGCAGGGTTAGCGTCCCACCGCTGCTGGAACTCGGCCATCGCATCGTTCAGAGTGAGGTACGCCGCATGAAGGGTTTGAATGATGTTGCCGCGTTCCTGGACAATTTCCCGCTCGGTCACCGTGGGCTTGGCCGTCACCATAACCTGGCCGCCCTTGGGCGCGGGCAAGTGCAGGTCTTCTGCAGGTTTCTTTTCCATATCTATTTCAACCGGTTGACGGTAGCGGTCTTGCTGATCACGGTACCGGCCACATCGAATTGCAAGTCACTTAGAGGCCACGGTGTCGCCCATGCATCGTCATACTCGGCGTGTAATTCCGTCCAAGTGTTCTTTGTACTGGGGAGTACGGGCATCATGTAATCTTGACTTGCCGCCGCAACAAAACTCTTCTTCCCCGCATGCACCGCAATCTTCCCCGGGCACTGCACTGTGATATTCCCGCCTTCAATCGTAATATTCGCCCCATCCGCCGTCGACAAACTGATCCGCTTGGCGGCCGCCCAATCCACATGCGCATTGGCGCTGACCACCTTCACATCGTCGCGCGCATGCACATTCAGCACATCGGCCTGCGCCTGCACATCGACAGCATCCTTTGCCGCAATCACCTGCAACCCGGCATCGCCCTCGCCCGCCTTCACGGCACCGGCCAGCACGCCAATGGCCTGCCCGCTATGCACGCGCATCTGCCCACCCGTCACGAACTGGGCGTCCTGCCCGCTCATCAGGTTGACGGTCTCGCCATTGGATAGCTGCACCGCCTGTCCGGCAGCAACCGCCAACCCCGCCTTGGCGGAAATGGCGACGACAGCATCGGCAACGTGCGGCAGTTTGCCGTCCCCCGGGCTGATGTTTTTAGCAGCGGCATCGCCCTGCGCAGCGTCGAAACTGTCGGCAGCAACCATGCCCGACACGCTGGTCAGCATCGCCTGCAACGGTGCGGCATTTTCGTCGAGCACACTGGACGACGCCTTCGCGGCGCCAAGGTGAGAGGCCAGCCCCACCGTCTCGTGCGTCACTGCGGCCTGGCTGAACGTCTCGCCCAGCTTGACTGCCTGCTTCAACAGGGCGATCCCCGCCGCGTTATCGCCAGCAGGATCGCGAGAAGCGGCACCATGGGCAACCTTGTAGCTCGACACCAGCAGGCCCGCCCCACCCCGCACTGCGCCATAGGCATCGGTGCGCAGCTCGGCCCCTTGCCCGCGCAGCGAACCCCGGTAATTGTCGGCACTGTGGATCAGGTGCCCCAGGTTCAGCTCCGACGCGGCGGACGTGGTGCGCAACTGCACCCTTCCCTGCGCATCGGTATCGTCGAACAGCAGCTGGTTGTACCCGGCGCCGCCGAATTCCTTCGTACGGACGCCCCACTGCGCCGTGGCATTGCGGTGACCGGCGTTGTCGGCGGAGGCGCCGTGCCACACCGGGCTGTTTCCGCCGGCCAGGTTGCCCTGCGCGGAAATGCCGTGATCGTGCGCCGGCTGGAACAGCGTGGCGCCATCATTGCCAGTAGCAGGTTCGCCGCCCGGCGTCGGCGCGATGCCCCCTTCGCCCTGGCCGTTGTAGACCGCACCCACGACGATCGGCCGGTCGATATCGTTTTCGATGAACTGCACCACGACTTCCTGCCCGATGCGCGGCAGGAACTGGCTGCCGATGCCGCCACCGGCCAGGCGCTGCGCCACGCGCACCCAGCAGGTTGCGTCGCCGCTGTCCTGCCAGTGGTAGCGGATGCGCACCCGGCCCAGCGCGTCGCAGTACAGCTCCTCGGCGCCGGACGGGCTATCGGCACCGTCCGGCCCGACCACGATCGCCGTTTGCGCGCCGAATGCCGTCGGCTTCGGATGCGCGCGGCCGTCGCTGCCCGCCAGCACCGGGCGCCAGATCACATCGCTGGCAACCGCTTCGAAGCAGTTCGCGTAGCCGGCCTTTCGCGCCTGCTCGATGGCCAGGTCGAAATCCGGCGGCAGGTCGCGCGCCACCTCGTGCAGCACGTCATGCAGCAGTTCCGGGATGGGGCCGAACAGCTCGGCCAGCGCTTCGGTTGCCTTCGACGGCAGGTTGTTGACGCCCACGCTGACCACGCGCAGGATCGTGTAGCCGGCCGCTTCGCCGAGCCGCTGCAGGGGCGCGCCGGTGACCGTGAGCCGGGTGCCGGCGCACAGCGTGCGCACCGTCGAGCGGCCGCGCCACAGCTGGCTGCGCGCCTCGCGTGCCTGCATCTGCAGGTCGGCCCAGCGCTGCGCCTGGCTGCCGTCGGCGTGGGCGTACTGGCCCGGGGTATCGAACGATTCGAGTGGCGGCAGTTTTGCGCCGTTCGACAGCCACGATGGCGACGTGGCCGCCACCGCTTTCTTTGCTTTGTAGTCGTAGCTGAGCGTCGTGCTGCTGGAGGCGCCCACGCTCCGCATCGCGGCCAGCGCCTGCACCGTGTCGCTCTGCTCGCGCGCGTGGGCGCCGTGGAAGCGCACGCCCGTGCCGGCGCCCGATGGATCGTCCGGCACGCCGCTGGTACTGGTGCTGTCGGCGAACAGCACCATCGACGGGCCGTCCTCGCCCTGTTCGAAGCGCCAGGCCAGGCCTTCCTCGGCCAGCAGGCGCTCGACGAAGGCCAGGTCGGTTTCGCGGTATTGGCAGCAGTAGCTGCGCGGCGGCGCCGCGTCCATGAACGGCATGGCCTCGTCGCTCCAGCGCCAGCGCGCGGCCGGGGCATGGGCGCCGAATACCGCGTCGACGATGTCGGTCACGCTCGTGTCCTGCCATACGCGGCTGTTGCGCACGTGGGCCAGGCGCCAGATCCAGTGGGAGATGCGCATGCGGTAGCGCGCCAGGCCGCCTTCGCTGCCCAGCTGGGCGAATTCGCTGATCTCGCCCGCGAAGCTGGCCCGCGTGCCGTCGGCCAGGCTGACCTGCAGGCTGGCCGGCTGGCCCAGCAAGGAAGGCAGGTCGATGAACGCGCTGGTGGAGACGGCGATCACGTCGCGCGCGCCGACTCCCTGCACGATGTCGTCGGCCAGGAAGGCCTCGACCAGCAGCGCGTCGCCGAACGCCGCGCTGTCGTCCCCGGCTGTTTCCCCGGATGTTTGGCCGGTTTTCTCGCCGATCTCCAGCGCATACAGCCGCGTCGCGCTTGAAAACCGGGCCAGTGCGGACCGCACTTCATCAAACAGCTCGCCCGCCATGGTCAGCCCGATATCTCGGCCACGGCTGGGCTCTTGCATTCGTTCTTCACCTTGGCGCTGCTGCTTGCGCACGGCTGCTCGCGGCATTTGGCGGCGTCCGCCGTGGCTTGTGCCGCGCAGCCCTTGCTGCCGGTGGCGGATTTGCCGGGGCGCGGTTCCGGCGATGCTTTCGAATGGGCCAGCAGCGCGGCCAGCAGTGCCACGTCGCTGTCGACCTTCGGCGCCGTCTTGGCTGCCGGCTTCTTGCGGGCCGCGGCAATGGCGGTTTTCTTGTCGCGGGCGGCCTTGGCCTTGGCGATGCGCTCGGCCTTTGCCCTGGCGGCTTTTTTCGCGGCGGTCGATTTGGCCGAAGTGGAAGCGGTCTTGCCGCCGGCCTTCGCTGCATCGGCGCCGGCGGATGCGGGCTTGTCGAGCAAGGCGGACAGTTCGTCCTTGCCGTCGTTGTTGGCGGAGCTGCGGGCCGCCATCGCGGTCGTGCCGGCGGCCAGCGCCGCGGCGGTGCCGGCGACGGCGGCGCCCGGCACTTCGTCGAGGATCGTTGCCGCGCTCACGCTCGATTCCTGCGCGGGCGGCGCCTGGACGGCGGCTGCCTGCTCGACGGGAGCATCGCCCGACGCGCCCGAACTCACTTCGGGGACAGGTGCCGGCACGGGCGCCGGCATAGCCGCTGGCGCCGGGGCAGCAGGTGCTGCCGCGACTTGAACGCCGTTGCTGTCGTCCTCATGCTGCATCGCCCACGCCAGCGCGCCGCCGCCCAGCACGGCCACGGCGGCAAACGCGGCGGCCACGCCGCCCATGCGGCCCGGTTTGCGCCGGGCATGCGTGGTACCGGACGGGCTCGCGCGACCATCCAGTTTATTCAGGATGCCCTGGTCCTCCCCCGCCGGCCCTTGCTGCGCGTGTTCCGAAAGAAGGCTGGGCCGGCTGGTACGGCCGGTTTCTTCATTATGCGGCAAAATACACTCCCATATTATTTTATGGTTAACTCTACGCGATTTATATAATACCCGGCGCAAAATTCTTTAATAGCCCACTGGCTTTCATATGTGAACCCGCGTCGCACACAATATTATAAGCGGCCAATTATCATTAGATTAAGTTATACTTCGAAGCAATGATTTTTTCAACGCCGTTGCTTTCCCTGTAGAAATTGGACCAACCGTGCTGTTCGTTGCTGTCACGCTGTACTTTCTGCTCGCTTGCCTGGTCAGCTGGCTGGTCCTGTTCCCGTCCGGCCGCGCACTGGTGCTACAGGCATTGGCGGGGACGGGGAAGCGGCTGCGGAGCGGCTGGCGGGCGGCCGCGCTGCGGGAAAGCCGGCGGCTCGATGCGATCGGGCAGACATCCAGCGCGTCGCTGCGTGAAGCCGGCGCCTTTGTGCGGCGCAATTATTTGCTTTGCCTGGGCGGTGCGGTGCTGCTGGGCGTGCCGCCGCTGATTGCGTTGACGAGCGGCCGACATGCGCAGCTGAGCGGCTTCGAGGAATCGACGCGCGAGGTGAATACGCAGGTGGCGACGCTGCTCGAGGGCGAGCAGCTGGTGCCGCCGCCTGCCCTGCCGCCTTTGGCATTCGCCAGCGCGGAAGTGGAGAAGGAACGGCCGATGATCGCCTCGGCGAGCCGCGACTGGGCGCAGCTCAATGCGGCCTACCAGCAACGCCTGCTGCACGTGTTTCGCATCATGAAGGAGAAGCACGGCTACGAGATGGCGCTGCTGGAGGGGTACCGCAGTCCGCAGCGGCAGGACATGCTGGCGGCGCTGGGGCCGGGCGTCACCGGTGCGGCGGCTTTCCAGAGCTGGCACCAGTTCGGCCTGGCCGCCGACTGCGCCTTCGTGCGCAATGGCCGCCTCGTCATCTCGGAAAAGGATCCGTGGGCGATGCGCGGCTACCAGCTGTATGGCGAAGTGGCGGAATCGCTGGGCCTGACCTGGGGCGGGCGCTGGAAAATGATGGACCTGGGGCATACGGAGCTGCGGCTGCCCGGCGTGATGCGGCGCCGTTGAACGCGGCGGCAACGATAGACGACAAGGAAGTGGAGAACGAAACATGGCAGGACCCGTGATCAGGCTGGGCGACAAGACATCGCATGGCGGCACCGTCATCGAGGCATCGAACATGAGCGACGCCGGCGGCATCGGCATCGCGCGCATGGGCGACAAGACCAGCTGCCCCATCCCCGGCCATGGCACGTCGCCCATCGTCTCGGGCGACCAGACCTGCATCGTGGACGGCAAGCCGGTGGCGCGCCATGGCGACAAGACCGGCTGCGGCGCGACCCTGATCGCGGGCCAGCAGAACACCATCGACCAGATCTGACGATGGGCGCCTGGATCAAAGGCGGCCTGGCGGCGCTGGTCGCGTTCGGCATCTGCTGGGGCGGCGCCATCGCCTGGTGGCAGGGCACCGGCCGCTCGCCGTCGAATACCGAGCTGGCCGCCCTGCTGCTGGCGGCGCCGCTGGCGCTGCTGGCGACCTTCCTGCTGGTGCGGCACCTGCGCAAGCCGGCCGCGGCACCGGAGGCTGCCGGCGGCCCCGCCGAGGCGGCCACGCCCGCGCCGCCGGTTGCCGGGCCGTCGCTGGCGTTGCTGGCGGCCGCCCTGCGCACGCCGCATGGCGCCGCGCCAGAGGAACTGGCCGAAGCGATCACGGACCAGCGTGCCCGCGGCGACCTCGATCCCGAACTGCTGGACGACGATGGCTATCCGGTCATGAGCGTGCGCGTGGCCGACCCGATCGACGCCGAAGGGCGCGAGCAGATCGGCCTGTGGCTGGCGGCGCAGGGCCAGCCCGACCCGCTCTTCGACGACGAACAGTGGCGCGCGCTCGGCATGGCCACCAGCGTGGCCGCAGAACTGGCGCATCAGGCGGGCGCGCACCCGCATGTACTGCCGGACGATGCTTCGGTACCGGCAGCGGGAATGCCGGCGCTTCCCGTGCTGCAGGTATTGCTGGCACTGACCGGCGCGTGGAACGAAGCGCAGCGCGGCGCCGCCGCGGCCTGGATCCACTACGTGGTCGGCGAATCCGGGTGGCCTGCGAGCCATGCCGCCATCAGCGTCGCGGCGCAGCCGGCGCCCGCCGCCGCGGTATCGAACTGGCTGATCCAGCTGACCGCCCAGGCGGCCGGCACGCCCACCATCGCCATGCTGCTGGCCTGCGATTCGCAGATCGGCGAAGCCAGCGTGAATGCGCTGGCTGCCGATGGCCGGCTGTTCACGGCCACCCGGCAGCAAGGCCTGATGCCGGGCGAAGGGGCGGCCGGCCTGCTGCTGGCCGATGCATCCGCAGCCGCGCTGCTGGGGGGCGATCCGGTCCACCTGCACACGGTCGCGGCGCGGCGCGACGATTCCGCCGACGTGGCGCGCAAGCCCGATGCCGCCTTGCTGCGCAACCTGGGCGCGCAGGCCTGCACACAGGGCGCCGTCGAACCGGCCGCCGTGGCGATGCTGCTGGCCGATACCGGCCACCGCACCAGCCGCGTGATGGAACTGATGGAGCTGGCCACCGGTGCGCTGGTCCAGCTCGACGCCGGCACCGACGTGCTGGCCACCGGCAGCGCCTGTGGCCATGCGGGCGCCGTACCGTTCGTGGCGGCGCTGGCGCTGGCCCACCGCAACGCATTGGAACGGCAGGCGCCGGTACTGTGCGTGAGCAACGAAGATCCCCATTACCGCTGCGCCGTGCTGGTTCGCCCGCCGCCCCGGCAAGCCTGACCGATCCACGGGCCTGGCCGCCATGATCCATTTGCTGAATCCTTACCGAGTTTGACGATGATCGACACTATCTGGCAATTCCTCACCACCCGCCTCAGCCTGACCGTGGCCGGCTACCTGGCGCTGGCCGCGCTGCTGTGGATCTCCACCCGGCTGCTCGGCCTGCCGCCGGCGTGGGCCGTGGGGCTGTTCGTGCTGGCGCTGGCCATCGGCGCGGCGCTGTGGGCCTGGCGCTGGTGGCGCAACCGCCATGCCGCCGCCGAACTGGGCGACATGCTGGAGCAGCAGGCCGTCGCCGCCACGCCGCAGGCCAACGCCGCCCAGCGCCAGGAACAGGAAGCGATCCGCCAGCGCATGCTCGATGCCATCGCCACCATCAAGGGCTCCAAGCTGGGCCACCTGTCGGGCGACGCGGCGCTGTACGAACTGCCCTGGTACATGGTGATCGGCAATCCGGCGGCAGGCAAGAGCACGGCGATCGCCAGCTCGGGCCTGCAGTTTCCGTTTGCCGATTCGCAGATCGTGCAGGGCGTGGGCGGCACGCGCAACTGCGACTGGTTCTTCACCACGGACGGCATCCTGATCGACACCGCCGGGCGCTACTCGGTGGCCGACGAAGACCGCGCCGAGTGGTTCGGCTTCCTGTCGCTGCTGAAAAAATACCGCAGGAAGGCGCCGATCAACGGCGTCATCATCGCCGCCAGCGTGGCGGACCTGACCGGCAACCGCCCGGAGTTCGTGATCAACCTGGCCAAGAACCTGCGCCAGCGCGTACAGGAACTGACCGAGAAGCTGGAGGTGCATGCGCCGGTCTACGTGGTCTTCACGAAGGCCGACCTGATCACCGGGTTCTCCGAATTCTTCCAGGATGCGGAAGGCGCGGAACGCGACCGCGTATGGGGCGCCACCCTGCCCTATCACCAGAATGCCGGCGGCCAGCACGTGCTGGACCAGTTCGATAGCCGCTTCGACGAACTGTACGAAGGTCTGAAGGACATGAGCGCCGCCAACATGTCGCTGCAGCGGCGCGAACGCATGCCGCCCGGCGTGTTCACGTTCCCGCTGGAATTCTCCACCATCAAGGCGCCGCTGCGTTCGTTCATCGCCACGCTGTTCGAGGAAAACCCGTTCCAGTTCAAGCCGGTGTTCCGCGGCTTTTATTTCACCAGCGCGCTGCAGGAAGGCGCGCCGGTCTCGGCATCGTCGAAACGCGTGGCGCAGCGCTTCGACATCCGCCTGCAGTCGCAGCATCATGAGGAAGCGCACCGGCAGCAGGGCTACTTCCTGCTCAACCTGTTCCGCAAGGTGATCTTCGCCGACAAGGACCTGGTCGCGCAGTACGCCAGCCCGGCCAAGACGCGCATGCGCTATGCGGCCTTCTTCGCCGCCACCGCGATCGCCGGCCTGGCGCTGGGCGGCTGGAGCTGGTCGTACGTGAACAACCGCCAGCTGGTGGCCAACGTCGAGGCCGACCTGGTGCATGCGGCGCGGGTGCAGGACAAGCGCCTCGACCTGCAGTCGCGCTTCGAAGCGCTGCGCATCCTGCAGGACCGCATCGAGCAGCTGGAAAGCTACCGCGAGAACCGCCCGCTGTCGCTCAGCCTGGGCCTGTACCAGGGCGACAAGCTGGAACGCAAGCTGCGCGAGGAATACTTCAGCGGCGTGCGCGAAGTGATGCTCAAGCCGGTGGGCGAAGCGCTCGAAGGCTACCTGGCGGAAGTAAACCGCAATGCCGCCCTGCTGCAGCCCGAGGCCCGAACGGCAGCCGCGCCGACGGTGCAGGCGGCCGCCCAGCAGTTCAAGGATTCCTCGCCGACCAGCAGC
Organism: Pseudoduganella umbonata; assembly: GCF_014192225.1. GTDB lineage: Bacteria > Pseudomonadota > Gammaproteobacteria > Burkholderiales > Burkholderiaceae_D > Rugamonas > Rugamonas umbonata. The sequence goes on from NZ_JACHXS010000004.1 coordinate 535,143, forward strand.
GAGGATGCCTACAACGCGCTGAAGACCTACCTGATGCTGGCCGACCCGGCCCGCGCGGAAGGCGCGCACCTGAACGACCAACTGACGCGCTTCTGGCGCGGCTGGCTGGATGCCAACCGCGGCACCATGTCGCGCGAGCAGATGATCCGCGGCGCCGAACGCATCATCACGTTCCACCTGGCGCAGATCCAGGATACGTCGTGGCCGCGCCTGGAGCCGAAGCTGGCCCTGGTCGACCAGACGCGCGAAAGCCTCAAGCGCGTGGTGCGCGGCATGCCGGCACGCGAACGCGTATACGCCGACGTCAAGGCGCGCGCCGCGACCCGCTTCCCGACGATGACGGTGGCCCGCATCGTCGGCGAGCAGGACAAGGAACTGGTGCTGGGCAGCTATGCCATCCCCGGCACGTTCACCCGCGAAGCATGGGAAGGCTTCGTGCGCGATGCGTTCCGCGATGCGGCCAACCGCGAACTGCAAAGCGCCGACTGGGTGCTGCGCACGTCGGCCAAGGACGACCTGACGCTGGAAGGCAGCCCGGAACAGATCCAGAAAAGCCTGGTGGACCTGTACAAGACCGAATATGCGCGCGAGTGGCAGCGCTTCCTGCAGGGCGTGACGATCCGCGACCTGGCCGGATTCGACGCCGCCGCGGCCGCGATGAACCGGCTCGGCGACCCGCAGATCTCGCCGATCGGCAAACTGGTCACCGTGGTGTACGAGCAGACTTCGTGGGACAACCCGACGCTGGCCGATGCCGGCATCGCCCAGGCGCAGCGCGGCATCTCCGCCTGGTTCCGCGAAACGGTGCTGCGCCAGTCGCCGTCGCGCGTCAACATCAACATTCCGGCGCCGGGCACCGCGAAGAACGCCGCCCTGCCGCTGGGCCCCGTGGGCCGCGAGTTCGCCGGCGTGGCACGCATGGTCGTCGCGCGGGACAACAACGCCTCGCTGATGGGCGGCTACATGGGCCACCTGTCCAAGTTGCGCAGCCGCTTCAACACCATCCGGAACCAGGGCGATCCCGGCCCGGGCGCCAAGCAGCTGATGCAGCAGACGCTGGACGGCAACGGCTCGGAACTGGCCGACGCACTGAAATATGTCGACGAGCAGATGCTGACCGGCATGAGCGACACCCAGAAGCAGGCCGTGCGCGCGCTGCTGGTGCGCCCGCTGATGCAGAGTTTCGCGGTGATCGTCAAGCCGACCGAGGCCGAGATCGACAAGGTGTGGGGCGCGCAGGTGCTGACGCCGTTCCGCCAGAACCTGGTGAACAAGTACCCGTTCTCGCTCGAATCCAGGCAGGAAGCCAGCAACGCCGAGATCGGCCAGGTGTTCGGCCCGCAGGGCGCGATCGCCAAATTCGTCGACACCACCATGGGCCCGCTCGTGGTACGGCGCGGCGATGCGCTCAGCGCCAGGACATGGGCCAACATGGGCGTCAACCTGTCGCCGGCGGTGCTGGCCAGCTTCCCCGGCTGGGTCGCGCCGCTGTCCGAAGGCGGCGTGGCCACCGCGGCGGCTACCGCCGCCGTCGAGCAGACCATGTTTGACCTGCAGGCGCTGAAGGCGATCGGCGCCAGCGAATTCACCATCGAGATCGACGGCCAGGCACTGCGCTGGCGCGGCCAGGCGCAGCCGTGGGTGCACATGGTGTGGCCGAACGCGCGCGGCACGCCGGGGGCGCGCATCACTGCCATCACGCCGCAGGGCAACGGCGTGGTGCTGCTCAACGAGCCGGGCGCGAATGGCCTGCGCAAGATGGTGGAGACGGCGTCGCGCGAGCGCGGCGACAACGGCGTGTTCCAGCTCAGCTGGAGCAACGCGGGCGTGACCGTGACCGCCAACCTGAAGATCGTCGGCACCACCAAGCCGGCCCCCGTCGTGGCGGCGGCACCCCAGCCGGGCCAGGGCTTCAAGCGCCTGCGCCTGCCTGAAACCATCATCGCTCCCGCCCCGGTGGTCTCGGCGGCGGCGGCAGCGGAAGGAGCAGCACAATGAGCACTTCAGCGAGCCGCACGGCCACCACCGCCGCCACCATCGGCTACTTCGGCAAGATTCCCGGCCGGGGCGACTTCGTCAAGGGCAGCGACAACCCGGCCCTGATCAAGCTGCTGGACGACTGGCTGGCCAGGGCCATGGACCTGATGAGCGCCGACGCGCGCTGGAAGCTGAGCTACGACGCCGTCGCCCCGCTCGACTTCGCCATCATCGGCCCGCGCCGGCGCCATGCGATCGCCGGCCATATCGTGGCCAGCAGCGACCAGTCGCACCGGCGCTTCCCGTTCCTGATGATGAGCACCATGGAAGTTCCCGACCCGGCCACCTTCGTGGGCGATGCGCCGCTGGTGCTGAACCGCCTGTGGAACCGGCTGGCGGCGCTCAGCCACAGCGTCGTCAGCGCGGCCGATCCGGGCGCGCCGCTGCAGGCCGCGGCCGGCCAGGCGGTCGAGCTGGACCTGCGGGCGGCCGCGTACGCCGCGGCCTTCGCCGATTTCCTCGAACTGCAGACCGTGGGCACCCTGCAGGCCCAGCTGGCCCAGGGCGGCTACGAAGGGTCGGTGCGCCAGATCCTCCTTGCGCTGGGCATGCTGCTGCAGCCGGTGATGGCGAGCAGCTCCAGCCGGCTGGAAAAAAGCCTGGTGCTGCCGCTGCCGGCCGACCCGATGTACCGCAGCCTGGCGGCGGCGTTCTGGATGCACGTGGTCACGCCGTTCCTGGCGCGCGCCGATTTCGAGCTGGCGCTGTTCATCGCCCGGCTGGACGGGCGGCCGGCGCTGGTGCTGGGCTTTTCGGGCGCCTCGGCGCAGACGCTGCAGGCCATCATGGACCGGCAGGCGGGCCTGGAGCGCCATATCGCCTTCGATGAACTGGACTGGGTGGAAGACCAGGTCAACGACGACTATGCGGTGAAAAAACTGTCCACCTACCTGGCCCAGCCCGGTCTGTCCCTCAAGGCCGCGCTCGACTCGCTGGGCACCGCCTTTATTGGAAGCTGACGATGTCAAGACTGATCCCCTTACTCTTCGCCGTTGCCGCCGGCACCGCTGCCGGCCCGGCCCTCGCGCAGACCGCCGCGCCCCAGCCCGGCCAGGTGAACGTGGCCGGCACGGTGCCCGATGAAGCCACCAAGGCCGCCGTGCTGGCGCGCCTGCGCGAGATCTACGGCGCCGACCGCGTGGTCGACCAGGTCGACATCGGCCAGGTCGCCACGCCGGCCAACTGGAACGGCCATGTGCAGAAGCTGCTGACGCCCGACCTGAAGCAGATCAGCCGCGGCCAGCTCAAGATCGACGGCACCACCGTCAGCCTGCGCGGCGAGGTGGCCAACGAGGCGCAGCGCCAGAAGATCGCCAGCGACGTGGCGACCAGCCTCAATCCGACCTACACCGTCAACAACGGCTTGCGCGTCTCCAGCGCCGACCAGGGCATCCTCGACAGCACGCTGGCCAACCGCACCGTGGAATTCGAGAGCGGCAAGGCGACGCTGACGCCGGCCGGGCGCGCCATCCTCGACGAGATGCTGCGCGCCATGCTGAAACTGAAGCAGCGCAGGATCGAGATCATCGGCCATACCGACAACCAGGGCCTGCGCACCACCAACCAGGGCCTGAGCCAGGCGCGCGCCGAGGCGGTCAAGGCCTACCTGTCGGCCAACGGCATTAATGGCGAGCTGCTGACCGCCTCGGGCCAGGGCGCCGACCGCCCGGTCGCCAGCAACGATACCCCCGAAGGGCGCGCGCGCAACCGCCGCATCGAATTCCGCATCGCGCAGTAAGCGCGGTCACGACGCATGAGGAACCAAGCAATGTTTTCAGCCGAGCAGTTACTCCAGCCGATCAGCCCGGACCAGCCGGCCGGCGCCGACCTGTCCTTCTCTCCGGAACTGGACGCCATCGCCCACGCGCGCACCTTCGACGATCCGTCGCTCGACCAGGGCGAATGGGTCACCGACCTGAAGGAAGCCGACTGGGAATTCGTGGTGCGCAGCTGCGCCAGCCTGCTGGAAACCTCCAGCAAGGACCTGCGCCTGGCCGCCTGGCTGACCGAGGCCGCCGCCAGGCAGCACGGAATGCGCGGCCTGGCCGAAGGCCTGCGCGTGCTGGGCGGGCTGCTGGAACGCTTCTGGGACCGGGGACTCTACCCGGAGGCGGACGACGGCGACCAGGAACGCCGCATCGGCACGCTGGGCTGGCTGCTGGGCCGCATCAAGCCGCTGGTGCGCGAGATGCCGATCACGGACGGCAGCGGCGGCGCGTGGTCGGCCATCGACTTCGAGAGCGCGCGCCGGCAAGGCGGCGACGAGCGCCGCATCGCCGAGCTGGATGCGGCGAAGCGCGGCACTTCGGCAGCGTTCCGCCGCGCCTTCGCCGCCGATACCCAGGCGTGCCTGGATGCGCTGCTGGACCTGGAGCGCGTGGCCGACCGGCGCCTGGGGCACGACGCGCCGGGCTTCGTCAGCGCGCGCGACGCCATCCGCGACATGCAGGACCTGGTACCCGCGCCGGCCGAGGATGCAGCGCCGGCCGCCGCGGGAAACGGCGCGGCGGTGGTCACCGGCGACGTGGCCGTGCCGGCTGCTGCACCGGCCGGTCCGCCGGGCGCCATCCACACGCGCCAGCAGGCCATCGCCCAGCTGCGCACGATCGCCGAATTCTTCCGCCGCACCGAGCCGCACAGCCCGGTCTCCTACTACGCCGAGAAAGCCGCCACCGCGGGCGAGCAGGACCTGCACACCTGGCTGCGCTCCGTGGTCAAGGACTCGGCTTCGCTGGCGCACATCGAGGAATTGCTGGGCGTGCAGCCGGATTCGAACTGATGGATCCACCGGAAGGCGCTGCCGCGGCGGCGCCTTCCTCGCTTACTCGATCGTGTAGGCGAACTGCCCCTGTTCGTCGGCGGTGACGGCGATGCGCGAAATGCCGGCGCCGTCGGCCATCCGGCCCAGCACCGACTCGGCCACTTCCGGCAGCAGCGTGCCGTTGAGGATATTGTCGACGTTGCGGGCGCCCGAATCGACTTCGGTGCAGCGCGCCAGCACGGCTTCGACCAGCGCCTCGTCGTACGAGAACGCGGCCTTGTGGTTGACGGCGATGCGCCGGGCGATCCGGCCCAGCTTCAGTTCGATGATCTCGACCAGCACTTCGTCCGGCAGCGGGTAGTACGGAATCACCTTCAGGCGGCCTAGGAAGGCCGGCTTGAACTGCTTCATCAGCTGCGGGCGGATCAGCTCTTCCAGCTCGCCCGGTGCCGGCACCTCTTCCTCGCTCTTGTTCAGGCAGGCCTGCATCATCGTGCTCGACGCCACGTTCGAGGTCAGGATGATGATGGTGTTGCGGAAGTCGATCTCGCGCCCTTCGGCGTCGTCCATCACGCCCTTGTCGAAGACCTGGAAGAACAGCTCCAGCACGTCCGGGTGGGCCTTTTCCACTTCATCGAGCAGCACCACGCTGTACGGATTGCGGCGCACGGCTTCGGTCAGCACGCCGCCTTCGCCATAGCCCACGTAGCCGGGCGGCGAGCCTTTCAGGCCGGAGACGCTGTGCGCTTCCTGGTATTCGCTCATGTTGATGGTGACGAGCTTGCGTTCGCCGCCGTACAGCACGTCGGCCAGCGCCAGCGCGGTTTCCGTCTTGCCGATGCCGGACGGGCCGACGAACAGGAACACGCCCTTCGGCTTGTTCGGATCGTCCAGGTTGGCGCGGGCGGTACGCACGCGCTGTGCCACCGCTTCGATCGCGTGCGGCTGGCCCAGCACGCGTTCTTCCAGCAGGTCCTTCAGGTTCAGCACCGTCCTGATTTCGTCCTTGACCATTTTGCCGAGCGGGATGCCGGTCCAGCCGGCGACGATCTCGGCCACCACGTGGCCATCGACCTGGACCGGCACCATCGGCGTCTCGCCCTGCAGCGCGCGCAGTTCGGCCACCAGCGCCTGCACGTCGTTGCCGGCGCTGGCATTGCCCTCGCCCGCTTCTTCCAGCGAGCGGCGGCCCTGCATGATGCGTTCGGTCAGCGCCTTTTCCTTTTCCCAGCGGGCGCCCAGGCCCGCATGCTCGTCCGCCGCGGCGGCGCGGGCTTCTTCCAGTTCGGCCAGGCGCGCGGCGTGGCCGCTGCCGGAGCTCTGCTCGCGTTTCAGCGCGGCGGCTTCGGCGTCGATGCGCTCCAGCTTGCGCGCCAGGTTCTCGATCAGGGCCGGCGTGGCGTTCTGGCCCAGCGCCACCTTGGCGCAGGCGGTATCGAGCACGCTGATGGCCTTGTCCGGCAGCTGGCGGCCGCTGATGTAGCGGTGCGACAGGCGTACCGCTTCCGTGATCGCTTCGTCGTAGACGCGCACGCCGAAATGCTTCTCCATCAGCGGCGCCATGCCGCGCAGCATGGCGCAGGCCAGCTCCTCGCTCGGCTCTTCCACCTTGATGACCTGGAAGCGCCGCGCCAGCGCCGCATCCTTTTCAAAATACTTTTTGTATTCGCTCCACGTGGTGGCGGCGATGGTGCGCAGCTCGCCGCGCGCCAGCGCCGGTTTCAGCAGGTTGGCGGCATCGTTCTGGCCTGCCTGGCCGCCCGCGCCGATCATCGTGTGCGCCTCGTCGATGAACAGGATGATCGCGTGCGGGCTCTTTTTGACTTCGTCGATGACGTTCTTCAGGCGGTTCTCGAATTCGCCCTTGACCGACGCGCCGGCCTGCAGCAGGCCCATGTCCAGCGTGTGGATCTCGACGCCTTTCAGCACGTCCGGCACGTCGCCGGTGGCGATGCGCAGCGCCAGGCCCTCGACCACGGCGGTCTTGCCCACGCCGGCCTCGCCGGTCAGGATCGGATTGTTCTGGCGGCGGCGCATCAGGATGTCGATCGCCTGGCGGATCTCCGTATCGCGGCCGATCACCGGATCGACCTTGCCGTCGCGCGCGCGCTGCGTGAGGTTGGTGGTGAACTGGTCCAGCGCCGGCGTCTTCGACGGCGTGGTGGCGGACAGCTCGCCCACCGGGTCGCTGCCTTGCTGCTGCGCCGCTGCCGTGGCCTGGGTCTGCGGCGGCGCGGCTTCCTGCGAGCCGGCGGCGATCTTGTCGAGGTTGTGCTTGATCTGGTCGACGTCGAACCTGTCGAACAGCTTCGAGCCGCGGTAGGCCAGCTGGGACAGCTCGGCATCCGTCAGCAGCGCCTGCAGCAGGTGGCCGCTGCGGATCCCGGCCGGCCGGCCGTCGGGAATGTCGAGCGAGGCGATCAGCCAGGCATGCTCGAACAGTTTCGGCAGGCGCGCGGAAAACACCGGCGTACGCGCGTTGCCGCTCTTGAAGCGCGCCACCTCGGCCTGCAGGTCCGCCTCCAGCATGCCGGCACTGATGCCGCTCTGGCGGGCGATGATGGCGAAGTCGCTTTTGGGCTGCTCCAGCAGGGCCAGGAACAGGTGTTCCAGGTCGACTTCGAACTGGCCGAGCGACACGCACAGGCCGGCGGCCCGGGTGGCGGCCGTGCGGCAGGTGTCGTTCAGCTTACCGATCAGCGTCTTGAGGTTCAGGCTCATGCAGGTGGTCCCTTGTCAGGTCAGGTGTTGATGTAAATGTCATTGCAATGTCGTAGAGGCGGTCAGGCGCGGTCACAGCGCGTGCACGTCGTAGCGCACGTCGTCGCGGTCGCGCGCCGCGCCGCCGGTGACCAGGAACGTATCCCAGCCCAGCCGCCCGCCGCTGCGCGAATCCGACAGCGAGGCCCCTTCCACTTCGCGCGCGCACAGCACCAGCTGCACCTCGTATTCGAGGGACACGCCGGTCATCATCGACAGCATGCTGGCCAGCGCGCGGGCCGCCTTCCCGCCGGGCAGGAAGGATTCGAAACGCGCGTGCTCGAGCGGGCCGATGACGAGGCGCAGGCGCAGGTCGCGCTGCCACACGCGCGCGCCGGCCATGGCGCCCGCGCCCAGCATGGCATTGGCCATGCCGAGCCGGCACTGCTGCTCCTCGGGCATCTCGTACCAGCGCCCGATGAACTGCTCGGTCTTCACCGGCACGTCGAAGTACTCGGACAGCACGCGCGCGATCTGCACGCTCGACGCCGGCCGGTGGCGCATCGCGGTGGCGAAATAGGCCACCGATTCGTCCAGCAGGCCGCCATGCTCGCCGTCGGCGAAGCGGCGCCGCAGCGACGGCTGGCCGACGCCGGCCAGCGACAGCAGCAGCGGCAGGAAGCCGTCCTTGCCGTCGACCTGGTACTTCAGCTCCAGCCGGTACTTGCGCCACGCTTCGTAGAACAGCGCCAGCGAGCGGTTCGAAAAAGTGTCCAGGAAGGCGCGCGGGCCGTCGTCGCGCGTGGTGATCACGTGCGCGGCGATGCGTTCCGTGTAGTGCGCCGGCAGCGCACCCGTGCCGCCCAGCAGGCCCATGAAGGCCGGCGTGATGCGCACGTAGCGCAGCGTGGCGTCCTGCAGCGCCGCGCCGAGCGAATCCCGGTCCAGGCCGACCTTCGTTCCGGGCTCGCGCGGCTCGGCGTGGATGGCCTCCAGCTCGCTGGCGGGGAACGCCAGCGAAGTCGAGTTCGTGAAGCGCAGGAAGTTGGCGACCGCCCCCTCGCGCATCCGGCCGTGGCGCTTCAGCCATAGCTCGAGCATCCGCACCGCCTGGAAGTACTCGAAGCGGTGCGGATGCGCGAACAGGCGTTCGATTACAGCAGGCTCAAATCGCCGCTGCGCGGGCTGCATTTCAATAATTCTTCTCCATTCTTGGACGATACGATGACGAGTCGGGTAAAGCTGTTGGCATGCACGTACAGGCCGAGGAAGCGCTCGATCACGTGGGCGAAGGCATGGATGCCGCTGCCCACGAAGGCTTCCTCGTCCACCGTCAGGCGCACTTCCATGCCGCGCACCAGGCAGGCGAACGGGTTGCCGGGCAGCCAGGCATTGGCCGGCTTGTGCGCCACCTGCGCGATGCCGCCGATCTGGCGCTGCGAGGCCGGCGAGCGCGGCAGGTCGTACATGGCCAGCATTTCGCGGAACGCTTCGACGCCGCCGTCGGCCAGCGACAGGTGGTTCAGCGACAGGTGCGAGATCAGGCGCCAGTGGGCGCCGGCGCCGCGCGCGAAGTGCTGCGACGGGGTGGGCTTGCGCAGGAAGCCGATGGCGGACACGCGCGCCCCGCCTTCCATGAACAGGTCGCCGCCCGGCAGGCCATAGGTGAGCGTGGCCGGCAGGTTGCCGTTGGTGCAAGTCAGTTCCAGGCTCAGCGTATCGGTCTCGATCGCGGCGGGATCGAAGTCGATGTCGACGATCGACACCTCGGTACCGTAGCCGGGATGCTTGCCGGCCAGGTCCTGGTCGCGCCGCATGACCCAGTAGTGGCCGTCCTTTTCCGGCGTCTGGCCGTGGCGCAGCGAGTAGAACGGCCGGAATTCGATCACGGATTCGCCCTCCGGCGTCTGGCGCACCAGCTTGACCGAGTCGATCGCATGGACTTCGTAGGCAAACGCGCGGCGCGCATCGGCCAGCACCGGGTAGCTGGCCCTGGTGTGGGTCACGCGGATCGGTTCGCCGCGCTTCTTGAACAGGTTGACCACCGGCGTGCAGCCCAGCAGCAGGTTGTTGGTCGACAGGCTGCCCAGCATGCGGGCGGTATCGGAATCGGTGCGCAGGCCGGACAGGCCCAGGTGCAGGGTCAGTTCGCGCACGCCCGAAGGAATCAGCGCCGTCAGCGCGGCAACGTCGATGTCGACGAAATTGAATTTTTCGGGGAAGCAGAAATACTCGGTGAGCAGGCGGTAGGCGGTATGCGAACGCGCCGAAAAATCGATCAGCGCGTCTTCTTCTTCGAAGCCGGCGGCGGCCAGCGGCACGGCGCCCAGCGGAATCCAGCGGCCGCTGCGGCCCTCTTCCACGTAAGCGGACAGCGTGCGCATGAACAGCGCATCGCGCAGCGCGGCGCAGAACGACGGCTCGCCGTCGAGGAACACGCGCAGCTTGCCGAGCTTGAGCTGGCCCAGCGACACCTGGCCGGCCGTGGCGGACAGGGTGATGCTGATGCCGGAGGTAACGCCGGCCGGCAGGCGCACCGTGTCGGGCGCGTCGATGATCGGCGCGAACACCGCCCGGGTCAGCGCGACCGGCGCGATCGTCACCGGATAGGCGGTGCGGAAGGTGCAGGTGGCGCCCTTCGTCTTGCGGGTGGCCAGCCGGGTACCGCGCGGGATCTCGGACACACCCGTCAGCTGCGCGGCATGGCTGGCGTAATCCATGCGCACGATCGAGCACGATGGAAAAGGCCGCAGGTAGTGCGGGTACAGCACCTCGAACAGCGCCTCGGTGAACTGCGGGTAATCGTCGTCGAGCCGCTTGGCGATGCGCGAGTTGAGCAGCGCATACGCCTGGATCATGCGCTCGATATGGGGATCTTCGCAGACCTCGCCGCCGATCAGCAGGCGGCCGGCGATCTTCGGGTAACGCTCGGAGAATTCGCGCGAATAGCGGCGCAGGAATCCCAGCTCGCGTTCGTAATACGGAAGTAACTGTTCCAACTCATGCTCCTGCCGATCCTGGCCGGCGCGCCTTGCTGATCGTGTAATGCTGGCTGGTGGGTTGCAGGATGGCGTCGAAATTGACCGGTTCCTGGGCCGGGTTGACGACCAGGAGCGCGGTGATGGCGAAATTGAGGCAATTCACGGCGTCCTCGCGCAGTTCGAGCGTGGCCCGCACGTTGCGCAGGCGCGGTTCGTGACGCGCGATGGCCTGCTCGAGGCAGGCGCAGATGTAGGCCCGGTCATCGAAACTCGACAGCGAACGGCCGGCGAAATCCTGCAGGCCGTAGGTCACCAGCGAACGGCGGCACTGCGGAAACTGCTGCAGCAGTTCGTCCGGCAGTGCTACGCGGGTGTTGAGCAACGCTTCGAGATCGCGGGCGACCGTTTCCTTCAGGTCTTCGATCGACAGCCTCGTGACCGTTGCTTGCGAGGCGCCACTGGCGGGCGCATCCATCAGGCGATCGAACAGGCCTGGCGTGTAGCCTTGCACCGGCACCTCGCTGCGCGACGCTTACGCGACCTTGTTGATCGCCAGGTCCCAGCCGCCGGAGGTGTTACCACCGGAGCCGCCGCCGACTTTCTGCTGGGTGTACTTCCACTTAACCTTGGAGTACTTCAGCTTCACGTCTTCGGTCAGGATGTCGCCCGGCTCGACCGACGGAGCAACGCTGGAGATCAGCACGTTTTCCAGCTCGATCTCGAAGTACTTGACGCGTTCGCCCTGGCCATCGGCGCGCAGGAATTCGAACTTTGCTTTCGGCAGGGTCTTGCCCGACGAGCAATTCTGCAGCAGCAGCGGGGTTGCCAGGTCGGCCAGCTTCGAGATCACGATGTCGCGGTGCTCGGTACGCTCGGCGGTGTGGCCGCCGCCGGTCGATGCGGTGGCCGATTTCGGCTGCAGCACTTCCCAGTTCACGGATTTCACTTCGATCCAGTCCTTGTGGGCGGAGTCGGCGGACTCGCCTTTGATACCGTCGATCTGCAGGTATACGTCGATTGCCATGTTGTTCCTTTCAGTGGTATGTGTGAATTACGGTTTGGTCGATGGAAGCTCCGCGACCAGACGGAGTGAAACGGAAAGCTCGTCGAGCTGGAAGTGCGGACGCAGGAACGACACGGCGCGGTACACGCCCGGACGGCCCGGCACTTCGGTGACCTGAACCGATGCTTCGCGCAGCGGGAACTGGGCCTTCTGTTCCTGGCTGGCGTTGTCATCCAACAGCACGTACTGGGTCAGCCAGCGGTTGAGGAAATCCTCGACGCTGGAGGCAGCGGCGAAGCTGCCGATCTTGTCGCGCATCATGGCCTTCATGTAGTGCGCGATACGCGACACGGCAAAGATGTACTGCAGTTGCGACGACAGCACCGCGTTGGCGTTGGCCGCGTCGGAAGCGTACTTCTTGGCCTTCTGCGCCGACTGCGCACCGAAGAAGGCGGCGTAGTCGGTATGCTTGCAATGGACCAGCGAGATGAAGCCCAGGTCCGACAGTTCCTTCTCGCGGCGGTCGGTGACGGCGATCTCGGTCGGGCACTTGAGCGCCACTTCGCCTTCGTCGGTCTTGAAGGTGTGGGTCGGCAGGTTTTCCACCAGGCCGCCGCCTTCCACGCCGCGGATCGCGGCACACCAGCCATAGTTCTCGAACGCGCCGGTCAGCTTGCTGGCGAACGCATAGGCGGCATTGCACCACAGGTACTTCTGGTGATCGGTGCCGTCCACCTGCTCGACGAAGTTGAAGCCGTCGGTGATGGCGCCGTCGGCCGGGTTGTACGGCAGGCGGCCCAGGAAGCGCGGCAGCGTCAGGCCGACATAGCGGGCATCTTCCGACTCGCGGAAGGCCTTCCACTTGTAGTACTCCATCGTGTCGAACAGCTTCGACAGGTCGCGCGGGCGGCCAAGTTCGCTGTAGCTGTCCAGGCCGAACAGTTCCGGCGAAGCGGCGGTGATGAACGGCGCATGCGCGGCCGCGGCCACGTGCGACATCTGCTCGATGAAATACATGTCTTCCGGCTGGCGGGTGATTTCATAGTCGCCGATCAGCGCGCCGAACGGGGCGCCGCCGAAGGTGCCGAATTCTTCTTCATAGACTTTCTTGAACATCGTGCTCTGGTCGAACTCGATCGCGCTCTGGAAGTCCTTGACCAGTTCCTTCTTGGTCGCGTTGAGCATCTTGATCTTGATGTTCTGGCCCGTGACGCTGTTCTTGACCAGGTAGTGCAAGCCGGTCCAGCTCGATTCCAGCTTCTGGAATTGCGGCGCATGCATCACAGCCGACAGCTGTGCGGAAATCAGCTCGTCCAATTCCGCCACGCGGGCATCGATGGTGGCGGCCAGGTTGTCCGACACCACCACGGTGCCTTCCATGACCTGGTTGACCAGTTCGGTAATCAGGTCCTTGGCGCGTTCATGCTCGGTGCTCGACCTGGCCACCCGGCTTTCCTCGACGATCTGGTCGAGCAGCGCGACCTCCTGGGGGGCGGCGGCAGCGCCTTCGGTATTCAGTTGTGCGGACATGATCATTCTTTCTTCGCGTTGGCTTGCTGGCCCAGCTCGGCCAGTTTCTCGGTGCTGTTCAACACGTCGTTGAGCAGGTCTTCCAGCTTGTCGTTGCCGGCCAGCTTGTTACGCAGGTCGGCCAGCTTGGTGCGCGCCTCCAGCAGTTTGCGCAGCGGCTCGACCTGCTGCACCACCGATTCCGGGCGGAAATCGTCCAGCGAATTGAATTTCAGGTCCACGGCGAAAGTACTGTCGTCGCCGGCCAGCGTATTCTCGACCTGGTAAGTAGCGCGCGGCTGCACGCCTTTCAGTACTTCGTCGAAGTTATCGCGATCGACATTGACGAAGGTGCGTTCCTTCAGGCGTTTCTGTTCCACTTCCGAATTGCCGCCGAAATCGCCGACCACGCCCATGACGAATGGCAGTTCCTTGCTTTCGATGGAATCGCCGATTTCAACGTCATATGTCATCTGCACCCGCGGGGCCCGGACTTTCTGCAGGCGCTTTTGCACACTTTCTGATTTAGACATGAGAATTCCTTTGTTGATGAGTCGTAGTGAGGCTTACTTCAGCGCGTCGAAAGGATTGGCACTGGCGGTGGAACTGCCGGCCGATTTGGTACCTTTGGTTTTCTTCGCCGTGCGGGCGGTACGCTGCGGCACGGCCGCGGGCGGCGGTGGCGGCGGTGGTACCAGCACGGTCTCGCCGAGGCTTTCGCGCAGCAGCTTGGCGAGGTCCTGCGATTCGGTCTTGATCGAGCCGGACAGGCTGTTTTGCCGGCTCAGGTCGTTCAGCGCGCGGGTCGACAGGCGCAGGCCGCTGATGGCGATGATGCTGTTGGCCAGCTGGTCGTTGGGGTCGCGCACCAGCACTTCCAGGGCGGCCTGGATGGCGTCGCCGTACTGGCCCGCCTCGTAGCGGGTCTGGGCGATGTGCGTCCACGGGGTTTTCTCGGACGGGAAAGCGGCGGCGCTCTGCTTCCACAGCGTGACCGCCTGCTCCTTGTTGCCGCTGTCCGCGGCCTTGCTGGCGTCCGTCAGAAGATCCTGCAACGTCGGCGCAGGTGGCAAGGCTGGGGGCGTAGTGCTGCAGGCGGAAAGAACCGCGGCCAATGCAGCGGCTGCGCCGACACGCGAAAGATGCTTACTGATGGTCATTCAAAATCCCCGCATATGTAACAAGTTGTAATTGCATTAAATTCAATATACCGGAATAGGCGGCACAATAACAGAAAATTAAATGAAGTAGAACTCATTTGAATCTCACACATTCTCACTTTCTGGTATTCGCGCACGTCCGAATAATCACACTTCCGAATCTCACACATTCTCACTTTGCAGAGACCGGCGAGCGCCAATACTCACACTTTTAAATCTCACACATTCTCACTTTACGTTTTGCGCAAGCCCCCAATTCTCACACCATCGAATCTCACACATTCTCACTTTAGTTATGTGCGCACGATTCGATACCCGCGCTATTCCAGAAAGCCCGATAAAAGTGTTATTGTTTCGCTAATTTAAGATTCAGGTCAATAGGCAATCAACCGGATAGCGATTCGCATGACAAGCAAAGTTTTATGGGGCGAAGGCCTCTTCCTGCGCCCACAGCACTTCCAGCAGCAGGACCAGTACCACGAGCATCGGCTGCATCACAGCCTGAGCACGGTGCACCCGTACGCATGGGGCGTGAACCACCTGCGCGTGGATACCGACGCGCTGGCCAACAACGTGCTGCGCGTGCTCGAGCTGTCGCTGCGGTTCCAGGACGGCGAACTGGTCGATGCGCCGGCCGCCGATGCGCTGCCGCCCAGCATCGACCTGTCGGCCATGCTGCAGAGCCAGCAGAACGTGACGTTCTACGCCGCGCTGCCCGCCTTCAAGCCCTTCGGCGGCAACTTCTGCCCGCCCGACCAGTTGCTGGACAGCGCCCGCTACGTGCAGGACAACCGCGACACGCCGGACCTGTACACGCAGGCCGCGCAAGCCCAGCTGGCGTACCTGAGGAAATCGGTGCGGCTGGTGTCCGAATACGAGCCGCGCGATTCGTACACCAGCTTCGCGCTGCTGCGCCTGCGCCGGCTGGCCACCGGCGGCTTCGAGCTCGATCCCGACTTCATGCCGCCGGCCCTGTCGGTGCGCAGCGCGCCCGTCCTGGCCCAGCAATTGCGCCGCCTGCTCGATGCGCTGCAGGCCAAGGTCAGCGCGCTGTACGGCCACCACCGCGAACCGAGCCGCAACGTGATCGAGTACCGCGCCGGCGACATGTCGTCGTTCTGGCTGCTGCATACGGCCAGCTCGGCGTACGCCTCGCTGACGCATTACTTCCACCATCCGGCGCTGCATCCGGAGCGCCTGTTCGAGCAGCTGCTCGGGCTGGCCGGCGCGCTGATGACGTTCTCGAAAAGCTGGACGCTGGCCGACCTGCCGGCCTACCAGCACCACGATCCGGGACCCGGCTTCGCGCGGCTGCACCTGATCATCCGCGAACTGATCGACACCGTGATCTCGTCGCGCTACTTCGCGATCGCGCTCGAAGAGACCCGGCCTTCGTACCACCTCGGCAAGCTCGATTCGGGCAAGATCGACGACAAGACCGCGTTCTACCTGGCCGTATCGGCCGCCATGCCGGCCATGGAGCTGGTCGACACGGTGCCGATGCGCTTCAAGGTCGGCGCGCCCGACGACGTCGACAAGTTCGTGCTCTCGGCCATGCCGGGCGTGCGGCTGCAGCATGCTCCGCAGGTGCCGGCCGCGATTCCCGTGCGGCCCGACACGGTGTACTTCACGCTGGAGGCCAGGGGGCAGATGTACGAACGCATGCTCAAGGCCCAGTCGATCTCGATCTACGTCCCGATCGGCATGAACGAACTCAAACTGGAGCTGGTGGCCGTGACCTCGTGAGGTCCGCTACTTGATCCGGATAACAGCTCCCGGTACCTGCCCGGTTTTGCCAAGGATTTACCCGTCCGATGAACACGATGACAGCCCCTTCCCTGATGGACGCCGCGCCCGCCGCGGCCAACGCCGCGGCGGCGCCGCAGACGCTCCTCGACCTGATGTATGACGGCTTCTATGCCCTGTTCATGCTCAAGAACGGCAACGCGCCGCAAAGCGACAGCGACCTGGCCACCCGGATGACGCAGTTCCTCGACGAGTTCGGCCGCAACGCCCGCAAACAGGGCGCGTCGGCCGACGACATCGATGCCGCCAAATACGCGTTCTGCGCGGCGGTGGACGAGATCATCCTGAAAAGCGGCTTCCCGATCCGCGACAGCTGGGGCAGGAAGCCGCTGCAACTGGCGCTGTTCGGCGAACAGCTGGCCGGCGAGAATTTCTACAACCGCCTCGACGCGCTGCGCGTGCGCGGCAGCCAGCATTTGCAGGCGCTGGAAGTGTTCCACATGTGCCTGCTGCTGGGCTTCGAGGGCCGCTACATGCTCGAAGGCTCGGAAAAGCTCAATTACCTGACCTCGCGCCTGGGCGACGAGATCGCCCACATGAAGGGCAAGCGCGGCGGCTTCGCGCCCCATGCGGACCGGCCCGACCAGATCGTCAACAAGCTGCGCAGCGATTTCCCGCTGTGGGTGCTGGCCACCATGTTCATGCTGATCTGCGCGCTCGGCTACATCGGCCTGCGCACCATGCTGGGCAAAACCACCGAACAGCAGATGGCCGCGCACCACGACGTCGTCAAGATGGCGCCGCGCGCGGCCAACCTGACCATCACCCTGCCCTGATGGACCTGCAGTCCGTTATTTCGGCGCTGGGGCGCTTCGGTACCGGGCTTTCCCAGCACGCCCGCCTGATCACGCTGGCCAGTGCGCAGGATGCCAGCCTGCCCGAAGCGCTGATGGCCGAACGCTTTGCCGGCCGCGAAGCGGTCAACGAGTGCTATGCATTCGAGGTCGATGCGCTCAGCACGTCGACCGACCTGGCGCTGGATGCGTTCATCGGCGAAGAGCTGACCGTGACGCTGCTGCAGCCCGACGACTCGCGCCGCGCCTGGCACGGCATCTGCACCCGCGCCGACTGGGTCGGTGCCGACGGCGGCGTGGCGCGCTACCGCCTGCACCTGGAACCGGCACTGGCGCTGCTGCGCCTGCGCCGCGACAGCTACATCTTCCAGGACAGGAACGCGCTCGATATCGTCACCGAACTGTTCGCCGACTACCCGCAACTGCGCTTCGCGTTCGACGTCACGCAGGAACTGGCCACGCGCCCCGTCTGCACCCAGTACCGCGAAAGCGACTACGATTTCTTCGTCCGCCTGATGGCCTCCGAAGGCCTGTCGTGGCGCTTCGAACACGACCAGGCCGAAGCTTCCGGCGACGGCCAGGCGCGCCACCAGCTGGTGATCTTCGACAGCCAGGCCGCCGCACCCGCCACGCCCGGCAACCCGGCGATCCGCTTCCACGGCATGCGCGCCAGCGACACCGACGACGCGATCGACGGCTTCGGCGCGCGCCGGCAAGT
>NZ_JACHXS010000005.1 GCF_014192225.1 Pseudoduganella umbonata
GTCGACAGTGCAGCGATCTGCGCGGTGTTCAAGCCCGCGATCTGTGCCGAGGTCATGCCGGCCAGCTGGGCCGACGTCAGGTTTTCCAGCGCATCACTGTTCAGGGCAGCCATCTGGCCGGTGCTTAGTGCCGACAGCTGGGTCGAAGTCAGTGCCTTGATCTGGTCGGAGCTCAGTGCCGAGATCACGTTGGTCTTCAACGCGCGCAGGTCGGCCGTTTCCATGGCCTGCAGGTTGTCGGTCGACAGGGATTGCACTTGTGCGCTGGTCAGGCCAGCGGCTTGGGCCGTCGTCAGGGTCTGGATCTGCGCCGTCGTCAGGCCGGTGGTGAACAATTCCTTGTCCAGCGCCGTCAGCTGCGAAGTCGTCAGCGCGGCGATGCCCGCTGAGGTCAGGCCGGCGATCTGGGCGCTGTTCAGTTCGGCGACCACAGCGCTCTTCAGCGCGCGCACGTCAGCCGTTTGCAGGACGCTCAGGTCGTCGCTGTTCAGGGCACCGATCTGATGGGTCGTCAGCGCACCGTATTGCGCGGTCGTCAGGGCGACCAGCTGATCCGAGCTCAGTGCTCCGACCTGGTCCTGGGTCAGCGCGATGATCGCGCTTGTCTTGAATGCCGCAATGACGGAATTGCTCAGTGCCGGCAGTGCATCGGACGACAGTGCTGCCACCTGGGCCGTCTTCAGGCCGCCCACCTGGGCCGAGCTCAGGCCTGCCAGCTGGGTGGTCGACGTCAGGCTGGCGATGTTCTCTACCGTGATAGCACCGATCTGCGCCGTGGTCAGCCAGGAAAACTGCGACGACGTCAGCGCCGCCATGTCTTCAGTGGTCAAATTTGCGATGTTGGCAGTGCTGAGTGCGCGGATTGCAGCCGAACTGGTCAGGCCTGGGATGATGCTACTCATTATTTTCTCCTGGAACTTAGGATAGGAACGTGGGATGTGGGCTGATGACCAGCTGGATTACCAAAGGGAGCAGCTACCGTGATGTTGCTTATCGGAAAAAAAGGCACGGACTTTAGGCTGCAACATCGCAATTATTTGAGTCTGGATTCTCGCCATAGTGTTGATAGGCGGCATGTTTCCAGGATTCATTAAATGCTCTATGGAACGAAGTATAGGCCGATTAGTTTCCGTATAGCACTTCGCCAGACAAAAAAAAAGCCCTGGAGCAACAAAATGAGCTATTTCTTATAATTTTTGCAATAAAAATTGCTATTTTTCAATGACTAGATAGCGTGCGCTTGCTGAAGATCGTCAAGCAAACAAGGGAACCCAGTTGACGCGGAAGTATCTGTACTGCCCGCTGGGTGCGGACAAGATCAAGTCTTGCAGTGAAGATGCGCGTGGTAGCCCAGCCATTGCGGCATGTGCCAGTTGCCCGGTGTTGGCGACAACGCGAAGAACTGTGTGCATGGGCAGGCCGATGAGCCCGCGCGTGGAGCCCATGGCGCGCGAAGAACCCGGCCCCAGGGCTTAAATGACAAAGTCCCGATACTGCAAGCAGTATCGGGACCTCATGAATCCAGCGGTGTGGTTGGAATCAGAACGGTTGTGCCCAACAAAAAACGTAAACAAGCCAGCACTTGAGTAAGTATACTGACTCCTACCCCGCAGGTGGCGGACAATGTAAACAACGCATGCTTTTTGACCTGTTGTTTACACTTTCATCCTAGGGCGAAGCTCAGTCGTCAGGTGCTTAATTTTAAAGCAGCAGGCCCCACCAACAGTGTGTTCGCCTCGCGTATCTCTATGTCCTCAGAGCACGACGCTCAATCTATCTGGCATCAGGTTCGGTACAACAGCTAGTGAACGCAGTTCATTCGTAGCTTTTCCTGTGCCTCAACTGGAACGGTATGCTTCCCAGAGGCTAGCACGAGGAGTATTGTCCTACTTGCTGTCGAGTGAGTAACTCGATGGGATGAGCCCCTCCAACATCAGTTCGATGTAAATCCGGATGTTAGAGATCCGATTCCAATGTTGCGCCATTACAACTGGTTCGTTGTCATGGCGCATGAATAATTAGCGCGGCTGTACGGAGCCGTGCCGAACTTTCAAACATGCGAAAGTTGCGTTTATGCAGTGATTGTTTACTATAATTGTACGGTCGTGTGCTGACCCAGAGGCAGAATGAAGACGCAAACTGAAGTAGAGTTGGACCATGCCTATCTTTCCCTCGGCTTAGGGGTAGATGCTTTTGTACGCTCGCTTACTGTTAACCGTGGCCGTCCTGTGTGCTTCCTGCTCGGAGCCGGCGCGTCTCTCACCTCAGGAATGCCTAGCGCCGAACGGTGCATTTGGGATTGGAAGAGAGACATATTCGTTAGTAATAATCCTACTCTTCGGGAGACGGTAGGGGAGCTAAGCCTCGAGGGCACTCGTAAGCGAATCCAATCTTGGCTTGACAGGCAGGGACATTATCCTCCAGCCGGAAGTGAGAACGAATATTCTTATTTTGCCGAAACCTGTTACCCATCCAGAACCGACCGCAAGAGTTTTTTCCACGCCTACGTCAAGAAAGCTGTACCGCACATTGGCTATAGGCTTATCCCTTTACTTGTACAGGCGGGATTGCTTCGGACAATTTGGACAACAAACTTTGATGGCTTAGCGAGCCGAGCTTGCTCCGCGGCTGACGTAGTGTGTGTCGAGATTGGGATGGATTCAGCAATTCGTACCCTACGCCCACCTATTGAAGGCGAACTGCGAGTCGTCTCAATGCATGGCGATTATCGATATGACTCCCTGAAAAATACAGTTGGAGAGCTCGCTGAACAAGACGAAAACTTCAGAACAGAGCTGAGTATTGAACTGAAAGATTGTGACCTTGTCGTTCTTGGATACAGTGGCAGGGACGAATCTATAATGAGTATTCTCCGAAAGGTATATTCGTCACCAGGTGAAACACGGCTCTTCTGGTGTGGGTTTGGCGCGGAGCCCCCTAACGAAGTATCACGTCTAATCGCCGCTACGCGGAACAATGGACGGGAAGCCTTCTATGTTCCTACAGGTGGCTTCGACGATACAATAACTCGTTTATCTCTAAGTTTTCTTGATGCAAAGCACTTAGGCAATGCTAAAGAAATTATAGGTTCCTTAAGTGCATCACAGGCCCCTACTAAGCTTTTTGCATCGCCTCCAATTGAGCCAACCACATTATTTAAGAGTAATGCCTATCCAATAACCTGCCCAAGCGAGCTATTTGAAGCAAAGTTGGAATTTCCTGCCGATGTACGCCGAGGACAATGGTTGCAAGAGAAACTTAGCTCAATTCATGCATGTGGAGTAGCAACGCGAGATGGCGCATTTCTATACGGAAATCCCAGAGAACTACAGGCTGCATTGAGACACTACCTTATTGGGCAGATTGTCAGGCATGCGGTTTCCGAAACTGACATCGGCAGAGACCATCGAATTCGCTCGCTCGTACGCAAAGGCTTTCTGCTGAGCATCAAGCGTCACTTATCAACGCATGGCACAACCGCACGCGCGTGGGAAAAGGGCTCTTATGAAAGCCGCAAACAAAATGGGAAGCTTTATCATATCCACCATGCGTTACGAGCAGAAATAAATGTCATAGCCGGACGAACCTTGGCTGTTTTAATGCCAGAAGTCGTGGTATACGACTCGGCTGGTAACTTAGCCGACCTGGATACCGCAAAGATACTGCAAAATCAGGTATACGGCTATCAACATAATAATATTTTCGACCGAGACCTTCGACATTGGGTTGACCGGTTAGTGAACATTGAGATACCAGGCTTCGATGGCGGTATATTTCGGATTAAGAAGGCGCCGTGGTATGCTGGAATAAGCGAGATCGGCAAACGCCCCCTAGACGAGAACGCCCGAAGATTTGTAAAGCAATCTGGCTTGGTTGTGAATGACATGCCATTGCTGTTTTCATCTCGCAGTAGTAATACCGAAGTTAAAGACATCCACCCAATCCGGGGCTTAGTAACAAATCGCCCTTGGGATTTTAGCCTAACTTCCAATGGACTCGCACCTCAAACGGACCTAGCAGTCATATGCCCTGCGCCTGATGCAAACGTTTTTTCTCGGTTTCTTTATCAGCTTAATGAGCGAACGACTCCTCCTCAGACCGAACAGGATTACTTACTTCCGTATCCCGGTTTCACTGCTGCATTTGGTCTGCCTCTCGTTATTCCGATACCTGGTGATTCAGGATGGCAGAGTATCAATGACAATGTTGAAGGCGATCGACTCGCGGCCGCGAAGGCTCTTGCACAACGTCTATGTAGAGCATTGGACAATATACGTGCCAGTACACGCCCAGGGGCTGTAACCTTAATATTCGTTCCCTCTAGATGGGAGAGTCTTAAGGTTGTACAGGATCCCATCGAGTCATTCAATCTGCACGACTACGTCAAGGCTTATGCTGCGCGCGCGGGATTAAGTACACAGTTTTTGCGGGCTGAAACCGTGCAGTCGCCTCAGCCCTGTAGGGTCAGATGGTGGTTAGCTCTCGCCCTTTACGCGAAAGCCCTACGTACTCCATGGAGACTTGACTGTATCGATGACGAGACCGCATATGTGGGCATCGGATACAGTATTGACCAAGGCGCTGACAATGGGAGCCATATTTTACTTGGGTGTAGCCATCTCTACAGTTCACGTGGAGAAGGATTGCAGTTTCGGCTTGGCCGCCTTGAAAACTCAATTATCAAAGGCCGCAATCCATTTATGTCTGAAGACGACGCCCGGCGGACAGGTGAAACAATACGTCAACTGTTTTTCGATGCAAAAATGAAGTTGCCTTCCCGAGTAGTTGTCCATAAACGAACACGGTTCACAGAGGAAGAGCAGCGCGGCCTCTGCCAAGGCCTAGATGGTGTGAAGAACGTGGAACTCATCGAGATAAACATCGACGAGTCACTGCGTTATCTGGCATCTAAGAAGACGGATAGAGGCATGGAACCGGACACTTTCCCAGTTCCACGAGGCACAACTATTATTCTTAACGGCCACTCTGCATTGGTTTGGGTTCATGGCTCAGCTTTGAACATTCAAAATCCGAAATTTCGCTATTATCAGGGTAAGCGCCGAATTCCCGCCCCTTTATACATAAAACGCTATATCGGACAATCAGATGTCATGCAGGTTGCATCCGAAATATTGGGACTGTCCAAAATGAATTGGAATCACTTCGACTTTTACTCGCAAATGCCAGCGACTTTAACATCAGCGAACTCTATTGCACAGGTTGGCTCATATCTGAATGCATTCGGCTCTGCCGCATATGATTACCGGTTGCTTATCTAGATAGTTTTCTGAATTATAGTTCGCATTCAAATTACAAGCTTATAAGTACAGATTTTGGTGCATTCGAAACGAGCTCAAAATAACGGCACATGGAACGCTGGCGTCTCAGTAGCGGGAACTTTGCTGGCGTCGGTGCTGGCACGTTATTATGGACACCCGGGCTAACAAATGTTGCAGTAGCCGTACCCCCTATTCGCCTAGGATGTGGAAACGTTCATCGTCTCTGCTTTGCTCTCCTACGCCTACGACGAAGTTCACAATATGACTACCAAGACGCTGGTTTGGTAGCAAATACTGGACGTATACTGATGACTGCTCAAATTCCTCGACCCTAATGAAACTGCTAAACGATATTGTTGACTTGTTGATGAATGACCGTAGTTCACTCAACGAGGCACTTTTGAAGACCAAGGTGCTCTTGCATAAAATAGGCCAGCGAGAACTTGTCGATTGGGTAAACGACGAGATAAATGGTTACGAAGATACCGATGCCGTTCCTCATTACCGTCGTTTGCAAGCACGCGTATTCGGCAACGTGGCTAATAGTGCTTGGAGATATAGAGATTATCAGCTTCCGTTAATGCATTTGAGACCTAACATTCGTGACTTTCTCCAAATGGCTCCCATGGGGCAGTCACTCGGTGTTCTTGAATCCTTAGTTGGCGATGGCAAGAAGAGTCTTACTGTTCCGACGCCTCCAGAACTCTTGGGTGCGCTCAGCGAGGCTTTTGGGGGCGGTTACATGGTGCAGAATGCGTGGTCACAGATCGAACAATCACAAATAAGGCAAGTTCTGATCGAAGTGAGGTCGAGGCTGTTAGATTTCGTTTTAACGCTGCAAGCAGAAATTGGAGAAGATATGTCGGATGACGACGCAAAGAAGGCAACAGCGGGAATGGATGTGAAAGGCATGTTTCATGGGGCCGTCATGGGGGATAACGTTACTATCTTAGTTGGAAATTACAACCATCAGCAGGTCCATAATACTAATCTCAAGCAAGACAAAGCTGCATTAGCTGCCGAGCTTAAAAAAAATGGCGTGAGCCAAGAAGATATTGACGCACTGAATGAGGCAATTAACGAAGACCCAGAGCCTTCAATGCCAGATCAGTACGGGCCTGCTGTCCAGAGCTGGATGAAACGGATGCTGAACAAAGCCATAGATACCACTTGGAATATCAAGGTGGGGGCTGCGGGAAGTTTGCTCGCAACTGCTATACAGAAGTACTACGGCTTTTGAAGATAGGCGGTTTCAAGAACCAACTGCAACACTTGGTTAATGGACAGCGATCGCTGGATTATTTAGTTGCTCCATGTGAGCAGTATAGGCTTCTAGGTGAGATGCGAAGCCAAAGCGAGCGCATGGTCGCTGGTTGAGTTCCAAGCGTCAGCTACGCCGGTGTGTTCACGCCTGATGTACTCCTGGCCGCGCTGGTGAGCGGCGACGTGCCCAACGAATTCCGGACTCACACGACGCACTCTTGGACGAGGGTGCTGATCATCTACATCTGGTAGAGCGTCGCCCGGCTCAACAGGGAGTTGAAGGGGCGCCGCCTCAGCACCTTGAATGAAAGCACGTGCGTTGCTCACATTGAGTAACCGCCGGCGCTCGAGCTCGCCGCACGCTGAGCTCTTCCTCCCCGCCAGTGGCGAACTGCGTCAAAAACTCCTGCTGTGTAACTGTGCCGCCAAATTGGCCGGCTAAATCCGCTCCCACCGGGGTGGTAAGCATCATCCCACTTCTTGCTTATCGGCTCAAGATGGCAGAGACAACGCTTACCTTCACATCGCGGTCGTGGGTTCATTGCAGGAGCGTTAGTAAATGTGGCGCGATTCTGGCGCAGTTTCTCGAACCGCGCCACAAGAGCGGAAGATTTTGGCGCAGTTTCACTAACGGCGCCAACTTTTTGAAATTCGACAGTGTTAAGGAGGTTTGCAATCCCTCCACATCTCTCCACAAGCCCAAGCGAACCTCTATTGGCACCATGTGAGCGAATCCTCTGTGGCTTACTGCCAAAGCGTGGCTTATAGCCGCAAAGACATAGAGCATGGCGCCTCCTGCTAGCCAACCGAGTCGGCGCGCACTAGTGCGCCAATGTGGCGCCGGCTTGGTCATGATGGACGAGTACGTCAGCAAGCAATTGGGTGTGGCGCCAGCACGTCTTTTTATGCATTGCCATATGCGCCGGCAGTATGTGCACTGCGCCTGCGAAACCGTCGCGGTGCACTCATCCCTGCAGCGCTGATCAATGCGGCACAGGCAAGATCGCAGTAGCAACGCTACATGACTATCATGCCGGCACCACTCCCGCATTTTCAGGCTCAGCATGTGGCTGGGCCTACATTGTTAGCAAGATATCAATCTTGTCGCAAAATTTGGGGCAAAAGCTAGAAATTGTATATTTAATGGGTCATTAATATACCTAAGGTATCATATTATGAACATTTTTGGCATTTTCCAGAACGACGTGCTATACTCGTTTCCTTGCAGACTTCGGTAGTGGCGTGTTCATTTAATGATACTTTAATCGCATACGGCTTCATTTTACATACATGAAAGTTGACCAAAATAAAGTTCTTCCTACTGCGCTGCTGAAGGAAATGGAGCACATCGGCTCTCGCTTGGCTCGGTTGCGTATCGCCAGACACATGACACAAGCAGAAGCGGCAGTGCGCTCTGGCATATCTCGTACGACAGCACACCGTCTTGAAAAAGGAGATGCAGGTTTAGCTTTTGGGCAAGTATTGCGGTATCTTGACGCTCTTGCTCCAGGTACGACTCTGCTAGAACTGCTGAAAGAAGATGACCCCGCGCTAGTTGCCTTGGCTGTAAGCGAGCAACGCACACGTGTGCGCGGCCTGACGAAAAAAGAGCGGGAAAACTTGGACTTCTAAGAGAACCGATGTCGACTAAACGTGAAGTAACCGTATTTACCTGGCTGGACACGGAATTTGTTCCAGCTGGCAAGGTAGTCCTGACCGAAGACAATGAGCGTTTGCTGGCCTCAGAGTTTGCCTATGGTACGCGGTATTTAGGGCGGCCGGGGGCCCTTGAAGTCGACCCAGTTAGTCTATCGCTGAAAGACAAGGAAACATTACGGGATAAGAAAATATTCCCTGAAAACCGTCTATCCTTCTTCGGAGGCATCAGGGACGCTGCTCCGGACGCCTGGGGCCGCCGTGTAATTGAGGCCAAGCATAAGGTACCTGCAAACTCTTTGCCCGAGTCTACGTACTTGTTAGAAGCAGGTTATGAGCGCGTCGGCGCGTTAGACATCCGCGACACCCCGCATAGCGTTGCTAAAGCCGGCCATGTGCCTCTGACCAGCTTGAAATATCTTATTGAGGCTGCGGAGCGAATTGAGGAAGGACTGCCGATTCCTGCCCATCTTGAAGCCATCTTCGATGGGGGCTCGGCATTGGGCGGCGCGCGCCCGAAGGCAACAGTACGCGATGAGCATGGCGCTCTGTGGTTGGCAAAATTTTCCAGCAAGGGCGAGCGACTGGATGTCCCAGCAATTGAAGCTGCAACCTTGCGTTTAGCCCGCTTGTGCGGCATGACGGTTCCGGACGTCAAAACCGTTTCAGTTAGCAAACGTAAGGTTATGCTGATTCGGCGATTTGACCGTTACTGGGCAGCTGAACAGACCCCTCTTGCTCCTGGTGACGTGTTTAACTTATCGGCTCCCGGCGAAAGCTTGGTCGAAAAGCGTTTGGGATTTGTGAGTGGCTTAACACTTCTAGCTTGCGACGAAACCGATGCTCGAACCAAGAGCTATGGGGACTTGGCTGAAGCTATTCAAAAATATTGCCATGTGGATGTGGTGCGCGAAAACAAGAAGGAGTTGTTCGCGCGTATGGTCTATAACATCTTCGTCACTAACGACGACGATCATCTACGCAACCACGGCTTCTTGTGGGACCCTGGCCTAAAGGGATGGAGACTCAGTCCGCTTTATGATGTCATGCCCAAACCAAGCGTCTCGTTAGAACGGCGGCTGTTTCTCGAAGTCGGCCCCAAGGGTAGAGATGCAAACTTGGATAACGCGATGGAAGCGCGTGCGAAATTTGGCTTGGGCGAAAAGGATGCTGCAAACTTAATCGCCCAAGTTTGGAAAGAAGTTCGGGAGTGGAAAGCGCACTTCGAGTCTTTCGACGTAAGCGCTGAAGGCATCAAACAAATTGAGTCCGCTTTCAGGCGAATGGATGACATTGCCAGCAGACAATTACGCGCTATGCTGCCCTGACGAAAGTCAGTGTGCCGGTTGCGAGTAGCGCTCAAGCGAGCTAGCATGAACTCTCCAAGAAACCATATATGACAGCGCGCCCTCGATCTGGCAAGCCTGCTGCCAAGCGCTTAGCACCACCAACGGAAGCTAAACCCGCGGTAATGCTCGCAGCCAAGAAACGAGCACGTAAGGCAACTATGCTCAGCCTCACACCAACCGATAAAAGTGCGCAGTTCCTTGCTTGGTACAGGATGGACTTTGCCGACAGAATTCACGTCATTCGGTCAGGCGTGCCTGCGCGGAGCGTGGGGGAACTGTCCTCGATTATGGGCATGCCAAAAGAGGTGTTAATGGAATCGCTGGGCCTGTCGCGCGCCACCATCAACCGTAAAGTGCAGCGCGAGCAGACTCTCTCGCCCCAAGAATCCGAACGCTTGATGGGCATGCAGGCGCTAATCGGCCAAGTGCAGGCGATGATCGATATAAATAGTCCTCCCGAATTCGATGCCGCGAAGTGGCTGGCGACTTGGCTCACCGCTCCGCTGCCCGCGCTGGGCGGCGCGACGCCCGCGAGCTTCATGGATACGGTAGAGGGCCAGAAATACGTCAGCAATCTGCTAGAGATGGCTCAGAGTGGAGCGTATGCATGACGGTGGCGCTATGGCGGATCGGTGCTATTAAACCTAAGTATGTCGTTGATAATATGTCCGGTACAGGCGTGACGAGCACCGGCGGGCGTTGGAACCCGGTTGGCGTAGCCGTCACGTACACCTCCGAGAATATTGCGCTGGCCGCGCACGAGATTTTGTGCATACGTACGCAAGTTGCCATTGAACCGCTACTTGATGTGCCAGATGACGTGTGGGCAGCGCGTCAAGTGTTCACACCGTCGGTCAGCTGACACACGTTGCCGATGGGGGTGATTAGCGTGCGGGCGAGAGCTGGCTGCTGAGCAAGGAGTCGCTCTGCTGGTCGTGCCCTCGGTCATCGTACCGGAGGAATCAAACGTGCAGATAAATCCGCTACACCTAGATGCCGTGCGCATCATCGGCACGCCATTGCGCCGCCGGTATTACGAATCGCGCTAATTCTGGGCACTTCGAAATTCGCATCCATGGCTGCAGCTCTTCGGTAAAGTTCTGAGTAAGCCAACCTGCGAGTGCCCGCGGTGATGAAGCCCCGGATCAGCCTGTTTGCAGAGCACGGGCGCGAGGAGTCGCGCGATTGGACTCGCACCAATGACTGCCGCTGTCGGTGCATTAGTGTGCCCATGCGCGCCGCCACTACTAACGTAACCGGTCTTGCATCTGCTTGAACACACCGGGGTGTCCCAACGTGAAAACTTTGTAGACGCTTGCCATGTCGGGAATATGGTGGGCGAGAGCCGACAGGCGCACCAGACATGCGAAATACATTAACCAAGTCCACGGGCTCCTATGCGCTGGCGTACCGCCAGTACATTATCAGAAATGGCGCCTCAAGGTGCTAAAGGCGAACCATTTTAAATGATTAGGGCTATAGAAATGGAAGACGCTTCGTATGATCACGTTCCGACCGACTTCCCATTGCCTGCTTACTGGGGCGCCATTCCCGGAGCGCAGCCAAAGCTCATAATGACAAAGTACAACGGACGCTTTTATAGTCCAGGCTGTACCCCTCCTGAAATTTTTAAACGCTGGAGTGCTTGCGAAGAAATTGCTAAGCAACTGGCCAAGAAATCGATTGAGTCAAAGATTGGAAAACGTGCTCACATGTCCGAGCTTGAAATTCTTGGCCAATACTTGCCTCGACTTATTGCGACGAAGTTGACTTCAGAAGAAGAGGCTTGTTGGATTATTCGTCGCGTCGCAGCCATACTCGGCTGGCCTGTGCCTTCGTCAGCTCGATGATTTGCCACAGGCACTTACGTGCCGAGGCTATGATGAAATTATAACCAGCTGCCGCATCTGGTGCACATACTGAGTGCTTGCCATTAGCCCATCTTTTCGCCAGTCTCTAGCACTCAATTCAATAGGACACGATTCGCCATAACCGTCAACTCAGGCATAACTAAAATGCATATTGGTTTTCCATAGCACATATTTCTATAATTCAACATCACGCGCCCGGATGGCCACGCGCGGCGGATCAAAACCGATATCAACAATACTGGGTATGGCGAGCGCATCGGCGATATTCCGTGGTCTCTGTGCAAGGCGTTGATAGGTATCGAAGGTCATCAGCACGTGAGTAGGTCGTCCCTGATCTTTAATAATCACGGACTCGTTGTTCGCTGCCTGCATCGCATCGCTTGCCCTCTAGAGAAACTCTAGGCTTTACGCCAGCTCGGGCTGCTCGAGCACGAGCGTCATTGAACAGATGTCGGCCAAGAGCATGAGGGCCTGGCCGCCGGCGTCTTGGCGCGCTGCGCCGGCCTGACGCAGTACTGGCTCAAGATCATCACCCGGTGTCCTGGTAGCCACGAAGAGCGCAGCCAGGCCGACAGCACGAAAGTCTTCCAGGGCGAGTGCCGGAAGTGGGGCCGGCAATGAGGCGTCAGGGATAAGATCAGTGGATACGGCGCGGGTGGTCGGTCGTCGCGGTCGAAAACGCCAGCGTAGCCGTGTTTCACACCGCCCCCCCAGAAACGCTTGCATGATAATTAGGGTTATCATGTAAGGTTACTGATGAGCTAACCCGACAGCCCATTGAAATAGCAGCTAGCTCTCAGCTCTCGAGCTCTCGGAAGTAATTCTGTTATTTTTTCGGAAGTAAATTTGTTAGATGCCCTGTCTCGCAATCGTCTAACAGATTTCCTTCCAACGAGCCCGCCGTACCACCGACCTGGGTGCAAGCCGCTGGGCTACAGGATGGCCCGGTTTTTCGGCGAGTCGATCGGTGGGAAACTCGGCAAAGACGCACTGAATGCAGGCAGCCTTCGTCCCCTGCTTCGGCATGTGCTGAGCAACAGCGCTGTCATGATCGAACAAACATTGACGCGTTGATGAGGCGGGCATTACAGCATTGTCGATCAAATCACACCTCGATCGCGAGGGTACAAATCTAACTGTCAGCGAGCTTTGTTGCTTATTCAGACGAGGATGAGCACCGCGCGCAAATAGAGCGGCTTACTCACCAACTTGTCGAGTTCCTGTGTGATTACCGCTGCTGCAGCTAGGCTAAAGACCTCTTCGGGACGCGCGAGTGACAGCACTCCATGCATTACATGCCGCCGTCATCGACCTGTCAAGATCCTTCGATATTATTTGGAATGTCGTACAGTCTCTTGTATGATATTTCAACGATTGTTGAAACATCAAATGGAGCATGATCATGCAAACGAAGGAAGTATTAGCGGCGCTGTCGGCGCTGGCCCAAGAAAGCCGGCTGGCAGTGTTCCGACTTCTAGTGCAGGCCGGCCCCGCCGGGCTCGCGGCGAGCAAGATCGCTGAGGAACTCGACATTGCGCCCTCTTCGCTTTCCTTTCACCTGAAGGAACTGACGCACGCTAAGCTGCTGACCTCGAAACAGGATGGCCGGTTTGTGATCTATGCAGCCGAATTTTCAACAATGAACGGACTCATCGGCTTCCTGACCGAGAACTGCTGCGGTGGCGCTCCCTGCTCACTCGACGGCAATGCCATGCCCCGGCCTGAACAGCCGACCGGCCAATGCTGAGCAGGCCACACCTTGCTCATTTCCGACCAGCAGGCCCCTATGTCAACCATTGAAATCCGTCCTGCAGTGGCTGCGGATGCCGCTCGCATCTGTGCGATCTACAACCCCTATATCGCATCCACGACCATTACCTTCGAGGAGGCACCGGTGGCCGAGATGGAAATGGCCCGGAGGATCCTCGATGTCAACGAGGCCGGCCTCACTTGGCTCGTCGCGGACCTTGGTGGGGAAATAATCGGTTACGCCTACGCGACTAGATGGCGTGCCCGCCCGGCGTATCACCATTCGGTCGAGAGCACCATTTATCTCGACCCTGAAGCATCCGGCCATGGGGTCGGCGAGCGCCTCTATCGGCGCCTGCTGGACGAGTTGCATTCGCGCGGCCTGCGTGCCGTCATCGCTGGCATCGCCCAACCGAATGCTCGCAGCGTCGCCCTGCATGAGCGCCTGGGTTTCAAGAAGGTCGCGCATTTTACCGAGGTCGGATTCAAACTCGGCCAATGGGTCGACGTCGCGTACTGGCAGTTGATGCTGCCGGGCGACCGCCCCCAGCAAAGCCATTCCCTTTAATGAGAGGTTTAATATGAATGTACTTTTCCTCTGCACCGGCAACTCGTGCCGTTCCGTCCTTTCCGAAGGGACGTTTGCTCATTTCGCGCCGGCAGGCCTGAGGGCCATCAGCGCAGGCAGCCAGCCGGCTGGCCAGCTTCATCCGCGCGCTGTCGCCACGCTGAACCGCAAGGGCATTTCGACCGAAGGCTACTACAGCAAGTCGTGGGACGACCTGCCGGTCACCCCGGATATCGTCGTGACGGTTTGCGGCAGCGCCGCCGGCGAGACGTGCCCGGCGTACCTCGGCCCGGTGCTGCGCACGCATTGGGGGCTAGACGATCCGAGCCATGTCGTCGGGACCGACGAAGAGATCGAGGCGGCGTTCGAGCGCACCTACGAGATCATCATTGCCCGGCTCAACGCATTCCTCGCACTACCGCTGGAAGAACTGCGCAACGACAAGGCTCGTTTCAAGGCCGAACTGGACCGCATCGGTACCCTCGTACCCTGATGTGCGCTCGCCGCCACCGGCGGTTTCTTGACGGCGCCCATGCGCGCCGTGATTGACCTTTTTTAGGATGCCCCCGTGCTGATCGCGTTCCTGATCTTCCTCGTTACACTCATCTTCGTCATTTGGCAGCCCCGCGGCCTCGGCATCGGCTGGAGTGCTGCGGCCGGCGCACTGGTCGCCCTGCTCGCTGGCGTCATCCAAGTCGCCGACATTCCCGTGGTCTGGCACATCGTCTGGAACGCGACCGGCGCCTTCGTCGCAGTAATCATCATCAGCCTGCTGCTGGATAAGGCCGGTTTTTTTGAATGGGCTGCCTTGCACGTGGCGCGCTGGGGCAAAGGCAATGGCAAACGGCTGTTCGCCATGCTGGTCCTGCTTGGCGCAGCCGTTGCGGCGGTATTTGCCAACGATGGTGCGGCCCTGATCCTGACGCCGATCGTGATCGCCATGCTGCACGCACTGCGCTTCAATGCCCGCTCGACGCTGGCCTTCGTGATGGCCGCCGGCTTCATCGCCGACACGGCCAGCCTGCCACTGGTGGTGTCGAATCTGGTGAACATCGTCTCCGCGGATTATTTCGATATCGGCTTCGCCCGCTACGCAGCCGTGATGGTGCCAGTGAACTTCGTTTCCGTCGCCGCTACCTTGGGCGGGCTGCTGCTGTTCTTCCGCAAGGACATACCCGCCGACTACGATTTGGCGCAACTGAGGCGCCCTGACGAAGCCATTCACGACCGCGCCACGTTCATCACCGGCTGGTGGGTGCTGGGCTTGCTGCTGATCGGCTTCTTCTGGCTCGAATCACTGGGCGTGCCGATCAGTGCGGTCGCGGCGGTCGGCGCTGTATTGCTTCTGATCGTCGCAGCGCGTGGCCACAAAATTTCCACCCGTGAAGTGCTGCGCGGCGCCCCTTGGCAGGTCGTCGTCTTCTCCCTCGGCATGTACCTCGTCGTCTATGGACTGCGCAATGCGGGCTTGACTGACTACCTGACTGCCCTGCTGAACCAATGCGCCGAGTACGGCGTGTGGGGCGCGGCACTCGGCACCGGCTTCATCACGGCGATCCTGTCGTCCATCATGAACAACATGCCCACCGTGCTGATCGGCGCCCTGTCGATCGATGCCACCAGCACCCAGGGCGTAGTGCGCGAGGCGATGGTCTACGCCAACGTGATCGGCAGCGACCTGGGACCGAAGATCACGCCGATCGGCAGCCTGGCTACCCTGCTGTGGCTGCACGTATTGGACAGCAAGGGCATCCACATTTCGTGGGGCTACTACTTCCGCGTCGGTATCGTGCTGACGCTACCGGTACTGCTGATCACCCTGGCCGCACTGGCCGTTCGCTTAGCTTGAGGAGATATCATGAACGTCACCATCTATCACAACCCTGCCTGCGGTACGTCCCGCAACACACTGGGCCTGATCCGCAATGCCGGCATCGAACCCGTCGTCATCGAATACGTGCAGCATCCGCCCAACCGCGCGACGTTGGTCGAGCTGATCGACCAGGCAGGACTGACCGTGCGCGAAGCGATCCGCCAGAAAGGCACGCCTTACCTGGAACTGGGCCTGGATGACCCGGCCGTGAGCGACGAAAAACTGCTCGACGCCATGCTCGTCCACCCCATCCTGATAAACCGCCCGTTCGTCGTCACGCCGGCCGGCGTGCGGCTATGCCGCCCGTCGGAGCTTGTGCTCGACATTCTCGCCGAGCCGCAGCGCGGCGCGTTTAAGAAGGAAGACGGCGAACCGGTCATCAACGAACAAGGACAACGCATTCACCATGGATAAGATTCCCAACCTGCCGAATATTCGCGCCGACCAGCTCGACATGCCGGCTCTGCCGAAGCTGGAGCCGGTTGGCGACATGGACCATCCGCCCCGCTTCCTGCTGCTGTACGGATCGCTGCGCGAGCGTTCGTTCAGCCGCTTCTTGACGGAAGAAGCGGCGCGCATCCTGGAGCATTTCGGTGGCGAAGTCAGGATTTTCGACCCCACCGAGCTGCCAATGGCCGGCAGCGTGCCCGAGGATCATCCGAAGGTCGTGGAGCTGCGCGAGCTGTGCCTGTGGTCGGAAGGCCACGTGTGGTGCAGTCCCGAGCGGCACGGTGCCATCACGGCCGTGATGAAGAACCAGATCGACTGGATCCCGCTGGAACAAGGCGCGCTGCGTCCGAGCCAGGGGCGCACGCTGGCGGTCATGCAGGTATGCGGCGGCTCGCAGTCGTTCAACGTGGTCAACACGCTGCGCCTGCTGGGCCGGTGGATGCGCATGTTCACAATCCCGAACCAGTCATCGGTGCCGATGGCATACAAGGAGTTCGATGAAGAGGGCCGCATGCGTCCTTCCGCTTACTACGACCGGGTGGTCGATGTGATGGAAGAGCTGTTCAAGATCACGCTGCTGATGCGCAGCCGCACCGATTACCTGACGGATCGGTACAGCGAGCGTAGTGAGCGGGCGATGAAGGCGATTGACCGGCAAATTCGGCAGATTTGATAGGTGGACAGGCTGACTGCTGGGGCGTCGCAAGCGCAACTACCGACGACAGGCATCATTACACGGGCACGCTGTCGCGATGTAAATTTTGAGCACTAGATATCGCACTTCCATCGAGCGGAAACCTGCACTGGTCTAACAACCTTAGTTCATGCGGCAGCCATCTAACACATTTACTTCCAAATTTCGGAAGTAAATCTGTTAGATGGTGTCGTCTGATCGATGGCGTCTGCTAGGGAGCCGGCCGGCAGCGATCTCACAATTTTGCTTCCGAGAGCTGCTCTCGGAAGTAATCTACAAACGTGCATGTGGCAAAATATGCCGATCACCTGCCACTCTATCGCCAGAGTGTTATCCAAGCGCGCGAAGCTCAGCGCAGCCGCTTGGCCGTTTGGAGAGGTGCCCAAGCACGCTGCTGCGCCCGCTCAGTGATGCGCTGGGACGACGCAATTGCCTGTGCGCCAGCGCCGTCAACGGTGGCGAAAGCGTCGCTGCATTTGCGAGCTGATCGGAAGGCTAGGCTGAACGGTATCGATCCAGCAACCCGGGTGCGATATGTGCTAACGCATATCACAGACTATCCGGTTATGTGCATTGACGAGTTCTTGTCTTGAAGTGCACCAGATTGCGGTAGCCAGCAAAAGCCAAATACCTAGAGAGGTCTGCTAGCGGCAGCAGGGGCGCTCCAGCTGAATCGGCGGGCATTTGACCGTACCGTATGAGCAATAGACGCAGCAGTCGCCGCCCTTTGGGCGCAGCACAACTGCACAGCCTCCACACTCGTAATAGAACTGGCACGCGTCAGTCGGCATGGTTTCTTGTTTGCTCTGCCCACACTGCGGACAGGTCAGGACCGATTTTAGAATTGGGTCGGTCATGACATCACTTCCTGACAGTCGAAGGGAAGCCAGCGTCCGTCGTCGCTTTGGTCAGCATTGCAACGGTGGCTTTGGCCGTATCTATGTGAACGGTGGCCGTCTTGTGCTCGAAATCGATCTTCACGTCCCTTACACCAGCAACTTGCTGAAGTGCCTTCTTGACGGTGATCGGGCATGTAGCACAGGTCATGTTCTGCACGTTAAGCGTGAGAACCTCTGGCGTCGCGGCGATAGCCGATCCGCTTAGCAACAGCGCGGCAACAAAAGTCAAAAGACGCATCGGGAAATCCTTTCAATAGAACAATGGGGCGTACAAAGGCAACGCGAGTAACAGTATCACTGGCAAGGCTATAAGCCAGAACATGAGCCGCTGGTTCCTTATGACGCGTTCAGTAGCGCAGGTGTCACCAGGTGCACATTCTCGCCGACGCAGGTATAAATTGTAGAAGGCAGCACCTAGGAACAGCGCGGTCAAGGAAGTAAGGTACGGACTATAGGGTTCGAACGCAATGAGGTGAGACGCCCAGCCGCCGCCCACACCGAGCAATATGAGAATGAGCGGGCCGGCGCAACATGCCGAGGCGCCAAGTGCCGCAAGCACGCCCGCGACCAGAGATCTCTTCGTTCCGAATGCCATGTCCACTCCAGCTAGCTATACATAAAATAGGATAAACTCCGTACCCATATACGGAGTCAAGTACGTGACTGAGAAAATGACCATCAGCCGCTTGGCAAGCGCAGCAGGGGTGAACGTGGAAACGGTCCGGTTCTATCAAAAAAGCGGCCTAATCGACGAACCTGCCCGGCCGTACAGCGGCTACCGCACCTACGGGAGCGACGATGCGCGCCGGATTCGCTTCATCAAGCGAGCGCAGCTCCTTGGCTTCACGCTCGACGAAATTGCGAGCTTGTTGAAGCTGGAGGGCTCGCAAACCTGTGCCAGTACGCGCGATCTCGCGGCACGTAAGCTCGCCATGGTAGAGGCAAAATTAAGCGACCTGCTTGCAATGAAGACCGCGCTCGCAACTATGGTCTCCCGCTGCGATAGCGAACACCCTGGCGCAAATTGCCCAATAATTCAGACACTAATCGACGACTGATTCCGCTAAATTGTGAGTGGAGAGTCAATCACAGGGTGAACAACGCTCACTGCGAAACTTCGAGGGCACAGCGTTTAACTAGGACGGTAGTAGACGCAGACATGTGGACTTAACGGACTGACGGTGAAGGTAAAGGAGGGACTGCCACACAGTCGGCGATATGAAAATCGATCCTTCAATACTTCTACCGAGCAGATTGGTTTCCGTTCTGTTCGCAGTTTCTTGAACCAGTAATCCTTCTGAGCGTCTCAACGGTTTCTTAATTGACGTCGAGGTCCTGCAGAATTTCCCCATCAGCCGACACGTTCAGGCGATAGGAGAACGGTCGAGGCTGCTCAGCGCCGTCCAGCGAACGTAGTCCCCAGTACTGGATATTGAGGTTCTCTCCCCCTCCGCAGCTGAAGCCAAAGTGCCCGAACAGCTGCCGTTTCGCGAGGGTCTTCGCAAATTCCGACCCGCTTAGATCAAAGGCGCGTCGTCCGGCACCTGCCTTGAAAGCGAATTCCAGCTTTCCTTTGAACGGCCATTCGACGAGTTCATATGTTCCTTCGCGGCACTGCACGCGATGGATATTTCGAACCTCGATCGGCGCGACAGGATCAGCACTACTTACCGAAATGCGAAGCGGCCCCTCGGCTGGTGCCTGTTCCGCTGCAACGCCGTTGTTCAACAAGCCGATGGCCAAACCGGCGATGACAATACGTACGGATTGGGACATGTTTGCTTGAAAATCATGGAAAGCGCAATCATACGCGGGCAACGTCGGCCCGATTCTAGCCGATCGTCACATCTCAACCGATTTGCCGCGCCGGCACTCCTCGGCGCAAGCGTAAGGCATTTGCGATCACCGAAACCGAACTCAGGCTCATTGCCAGCGCCGCAATCATGGGCGACAGCAGCTGCCCGGTATACGGATAGAGCACTCCAGCCGCCAATGGAATACCCGCTGCGTTATACACGAAAGCAAAACCCAAGTTTTGCCACATATTGCGCACCGTTTCGACCGAGATGGCGCGTGCCTGTGCAATGCCTCGCAGGTCGCCTTTGACGAGGGCAACGTGGGCGCTATTGATTGCCACGTCCGTACCAGTTCCCATGGCGATTCCTACGTTCGCCTTGGCCAATGCCGGCGCATCGTTAATGCCATCGCCGGCCATTGCCACAATCTTGCCCTGCTGTTGGAGTCTCTCGACGAGCGCTAGCTTGTCCACCGGCTTCACCTCGCCGTAGTACTCGTCAATGCCGAGCCGTCCGGCTACGGATTTTGCCGTCGTGACGCCATCGCCTGTGGCCATGATGACATGTAGACCCTCGCTGCGAAGTGTAGAGAGCGCCTCCGACGTGGTGGCCTTTATCGGGTCTGACACGGCGATAAGGCCCGCCAGCCGACCATCTGCGGCAAGGTACATGACGCTGGCCCCCTCCCCTCGCAGCCGCTCAGCGCTGTCGGCCAATGGATGCCAATCGATTGCCTGCGCGTCCATCAGCGCCGTGTTGCCAAGCGCAATCTTCATGCCGTCGACGTTCCCTCGCACCCCGATGCCGCTTGCCGATTCAAAGGCTTCTGGTTTGGTCAATGCCATCTCACGCGCTCGGGCCTCGGCAAGGATCGCATGGGCCAGCGGATGCTCGCTGCCCTGATCGATGCTGGCCGCAATCCTCAGTACCTCTTGTTCGGTGAAGCCAACGGCTGGCACGATGGTGTTGAATGCCGGCTTGCCTTCGGTGAGGGTACCTGTTTTGTCGACGATCAGCGTGTCGACCTTGCGCAGCGCCTCGATGGCAGCAGCGTCGCGAAACAGCACGCCCCTCGTGGCCGCTTGGCCGGTAGCGGCCATGATCGACATCGGCGTGGCTAGCCCCAAGGCGCACGGACACGCGATAATCAAAACGGCGACTGCGTTGACAAAACCGTATACCCAGCCCGATTCCGGGCCGAAGAGTCCCCAGCCGAACAGCGTCAACAAAGCGATCACAACTACCACGACGACAAAGTAGCCGGCCACACTGTCGGCAAGCCGCTGCATCGGCGCACGCGAACGCTGGGCCTGCGCGACCATTTGCACAATTTGCGACAACATCGTTTCGCTGCCGATCTTCTCCGCTCGCATCACAAGGCTTCCACTGCTATTGATGGTGGCGCCGATTACGCGGTCGCCAGCGCGCTTCGATACCGGCATCGGTTCGCCCGTCAGCATCGACTCGTCCACGGAACTGTCACCTTCGATCACGACACCGTCCACGGGCACTTTCTCTCCTGGTCTGACGCGCAGCGCATCACCGATATGGACGTGGGTAAGTGGGACATCCTCTTCACTGCCGTCGGCGTTGATGCGACGCGCCGTCTTTGGGGCCAGCCCGAGCAGCGACTTGATGGCGGCCGACGTCTGCGATCGGGCGCGCAGTTCCAGGATCTGCCCCAGGAGCGTCAGCGAAACGATCACTGCCGCAGCCTCAAAATACACGCCCACCCTGCCATGGGTGGCGAACGCCGCGGGGAACAGCTGCGGGGCGAGCGTTGCGACGATGCTGTAGCCGAATGCCGCCAGGACCCCAGTGCCGATCAACGTCCACATATTTGGGCTCATGCGTAACAACGACTGCCACCAACGCTCGAAGAACGGCCAGCCCGCCCACAGCACGACGGGCGCACTGAGCGCCAATTCGATCAGGTTCTGGTACGGCAGCCCCTGTGGAAACAGCGCATGCCCGAACATTGCCAAGGCGAACACTATCACCGTCAGCGGCAACGTCCACCAAAAACGGTGGCGAAAATCGGCCAGCTCGGGGTTTTCCTCGTCGTCCACCGTCGGCATGAGCGGTTCCAGGGCCATGCCACAGATAGGGCAATTACCAGGCTGTGGTGCCCGGACTTCGGGGTGCATTGGGCACGTATAAACAGTCCCAGCGGGCGCAAGTCCAGGCGCCTGCCCGGCGCTCGCGCCTGCTGCTCCCTGCCCTTCAAGGTAACTGGCGGGGCTCGCCCTGAATTTCTGCATGCAGCCGGTGCTGCAAAAGTGATAGACGTGCCCTTTGTGGGCGACTTCCCGCTCAGGGTTCGGGCCAACTTTCATCCCACATACCGGATCAGTGAACGGTTTCGCGTGGCCGTCGGGCTGCGGCGACGCACCGGGCCCGTTGGCTTGGTGGTGATCGTGATGACGATGGTCGTGCTGCTGTCCTTCGCTGCTGTGCATAATGCAAACTCCTGTATGGTTCGCCGATGCTCTACGCTTACGTTGGCGGCATGATGGATTGAGGTGACACGGACACTTGCCGTGCCACCTTACTCACTGAGACCATACGCCTTACCATGGTGGTAAAGTCAAGCGTGCAGACCCATGACGCCTTGGTCATTGCCGCGCTGAATTACATGACTGCGGGAGGTTGTTGCACTGTCAGATACGCCGCGGCCGCCAACGCTCCCAGTAGCAACACCGCTTCGATCTGCAGCACGCGGCGCACCACGGCAACACCAGTGGCTGATCTCGCAGCCCCGGGCAAACCCCAAAATTTGTTATAACCACCCAGGGCGATCGCCCCTAGAACGAGCCCAACCTTTGTAAGCAACGTATAACCGTACTGGGTATGCACCAAGTGCTCGGCACTGCCAACACGATGCCAGCCGCTGTAGATGCCGGTCGCCGCAATTGCGATCACGGCAAGCATCGCAGCTTGGGACATCCGGTCCAGGTAATGATCCGTTGCAACGCGTGGTAGCTCTTGTACACGTGCCGGCTGTAATACGGGCCAAGCTGACACGATCACGGCACCGCTCCATATGGCGATGGCAACCAGGTGCACGGTTTCAGCCACGTGCGGCGCTGTCCACCAGCCCTCTTCCCCTGCGTGCCCCATCGATGCACGCGTGGCGGCAAATATCACAAGCAGCAGCAGCACAAGACTTTCCGTGGCCCGGCCGTCTTTGCCCAGGCAGCGAACGCCCAGCAGCAAAACCATGACCGCGATCGCAACGCAGCCCGCATTGCCATGGGCAGTCGTGGTGAGCATCGTCCAGAACATGTTGCCCGCCTCGCCCAGCGGGACACCGGCCATGATGGCAGTGGCAGCCCAGAGCGCCGCCGCGCTCGCCGCAATCGTCACCACGATCGCCGCGTTATCGTAGCGGCGCAGGCTGACCAGCCAGTCGCTGATCGGCCTGCCGGCTGGCAGCCAACGCCGTGCGAACCAGGTTCCTACCAGCCAGGTAAAGCCCAGGTTGAGCAGCGCGGCCGATCCGACCTGCAGCAGCGCGACCGCGTCCAACTTATTTCACCGTGAACACGAAGTTGCCAGTACGGCGGTGCCCATCGTGCCCCGCCACAGCCCATTTCACCGTGTAAGTGCCGCTTTGCAGCGCCGGAATGTCCACACGCACGATTGCAGGGTTCGCGCTGTCGACCTTCGCCTTGCCGGTGGTAGCGGCATTGCCTGCCGCATCTGTCAAGGTGATGCTGGAAAATGCCTCTTCGATTTTCTCGTTAAACGTCAAAGCGACTTGCTTTGGCGCAGCCGCAAGGGTGGTACCAGCCTGCGGATCGGAGCTCTTGAGCGTAGCGTGCGCGGACGCAATCGGGCTTGCCAAGACAGTAGCCAGGACGGCGGCGGCACCCATCACGTTAAATAATGCTTTCATCTGTATGATTTCCTGTTTCTGTTCACTTAGCTTGTTCGATGCTGGTCACGGTCAGTGCGCCGTTGACCTTGTCCGCGGTAAAGCGCACCTTGTCGCCCTCCCGCACCTGGCCGAACATTGCCGGATCCTGTACGCGGAAGACCATGGTCATGCCGGGCATGCCCAGATTCTTGATGTCACCGTGTTTGATCGTGACCTTGCCGGCATCTTTGTCGACCTTCTTGATTTCCCCCTCGGTTAGTGCCGCGCTCGCAGCCGTTGCCGTCGCCTGCTGCGCGTATGCCATCGGGCCAGAGGTCATGGCTACCAGGCCGATCAGCGCTGCAGTCACGTAGTTCAGACTTTGCTTCATGTTTTCTCCAATGAGCTAGATGAGTATTCGTTACCGAATCCATTGCATCATTGTAGGGAGCGGATGCGCACCGCAGCATGACCTGAAGATTACAGATACATTACAGTGCCATCCGCCCATGGGGTCAGTTCGCCAGTTCGATATGCGTGACGGTGGTAGTGCCGTTGACCTTGTCGGCGGTGAAGCGAACTTTGTCACCCGCCTTCACCTTGTCGAGCATCGCGGCGTCTTGCACACGAAATACCATCGTCATTGCGGCCATGTTCAGGTTCTTCAGCTCGCCGTGCTTGATGGTCAGCTTCCCTCCCTCCTTGTCCACCTTCTTGATTTCGCCATCGGTCAGTTCGGCCGGAGCCGCCGCGTGCTCACCGTGCTGCGCGTGTTGGGCATGCAGGTCATGTTGCGCATAGGCGGGCGCGAATGCCACTGCGGAGAGTGCAACGGCAGCGGTCAGGATTACGTTGTTCAGCTGTTTCATAAGCTCCTCTTATCGGTTGGAAAAATCAATGTTCGCCGTGGCCCGTCGGCTTGCGCACTGTCATCTCGACATTCGGCCGGTTTTTTGCCGGCATCAACTGGCCACCAGCGTTCTTCGAACGGGTAGGCTCCGGCAGGGCCCCCGTCCATTCATAAGCGACAGTGCCGGCTGGATGCTTAAACCAGCCCGGATCCGTATAGTCCCCTCGCTTTTGCTCCTTGCGCACTTTCAGCACGGTGAACATGCCGCCCATCTCGACGCCGCCAAACGGGCCTTCGCCCGTCATCATCGGCAGTGTGTTGTCCGGCAGGGGCATTTCCATGCCCTCCATCGACCCGCCCTTGTCGCCCATCACCATGTAGTCAGGCACGATCTTGTTGATCTTCTCCGCGATGCCCTTATGGTCGACGCCGATCATTGTCGGCACGTCGTGTCCCATCGCATTCATCGTGTGGTGCGACTTGTGGCAGTGGAAGGCCCAGTCGCCCAGGTCTGTCGCATCGAACTCGATC
Source organism: Pseudoduganella umbonata (assembly GCF_014192225.1). Taxonomy (GTDB): domain Bacteria; phylum Pseudomonadota; class Gammaproteobacteria; order Burkholderiales; family Burkholderiaceae_D; genus Rugamonas; species Rugamonas umbonata. The sequence goes on from NZ_JACHXS010000005.1 coordinate 24,688, forward strand.
GCGCGCATCTGGCCCACCGCGATGTCGGTCGTCACTTCCGGCCAGCGCGACGCTGGCGGCGTCCAACCGCCGTCAGTGCCGGCGACCACGAACTCGTGTCCGTGCAGGTGGATCGGGTGGTTCGTCATCGTCAGATTGCCCACGCGGATACGCACGCGATCGCCCTGCCGTACCGGCATCGAATCGATACCCGGGAACACGCGGCTGTTAAACGTCCACAAGTTCTGGTCGAGCATGGTGTTCACGCGCGGGACGTAGCTGCCGGGTTCGATGTCGTAGGCCGACAGCAGGAATACGAAGTCGCGATCGACGGCGAACTGGCGGTGATCCTTCGGGTGCGTTACCCAGAACCCCATCATGCCCATCGCCATCTGTACCATTTCGTCTGCATGCGGGTGGTACATAAAGGTGCCGGGCCGCTTTGCCACGAACTCGTACACGAACGTTTTCCCCGGGGGGATGCCTGGCTGGTTGAGGCCGGTCACGCCGTCCATCCCGTTCGGCAGGCGCTGGCCGTGCCAGTGCACGCTGGTATGCTCGGGCAATTTGTTGGTGACAAAAATGCGCACGCGATCACCTTCGACTACTTCGATCGTGGGCCCCGGCGACTGGCCGTTGTACCCCCACAGGTTCGCCTTCATGCCCGGCGCGAGTTCGCGTACGACAGGCTCGGCGACCAGGTGGAATTCTTTGACACCGTTATTCATGCGCCATGGCAGCGACCAGCCGTTCAGGGTCACGACTGGATTAAAGGGCCGCCCGTTCGATGGCAGCGGTGGAATCCGGGTTTTTGCGTCGCTGGCGGTCGCCGCTTCAGGCAGTGTCGCGGCACCGGCCTTGCTCACTGCCGCCGCGCCGACGGCAACTGCGCCCGCACCCATGAAGAAATTTCTACGTGAAATCATGTCGTTATCCTTACTGTGTCATACCGCCGCCGTTCATGGCGGACTGAAGCTGGCTTTCGGCGATCCAGAAATCGCGCTGTGCGGCGATCGCGCCGTTGACGCTGGCCAGCTGTTCACGGGCGTCGGCCAAAAGTTCGAAGGTACTGGCCAACATACCGTTGTAGCGCAGCAGTATTTCGTCGGAGATCTTCTTGCGCAGCGGGACCACCTCGTCGCGGTAGTGCCGTGCGATGTCATATGCCGTGTGATAGGCCGAATACGTCTCGCGCACCTGCGAGCGTGCCTTGATTGCCGTATCGGCGGTACGCTGGACGGATTGCATGTACACGGCCTCAGCCCGCGCGCGCGCGGCCGTGCCCCAATCGAATAGCGGCAATTCGAGCGACACCTCATAGCCGTTCTCGCGCGGCGAACCAGACTTGCTTGTGTTGGTGTAAGCCGCATCGAACACATTGATGAAGCGCGTGGCCTTCGTCAGCCCGAGCGCGCTAGCAGTCGCCTGCGCGTCGCGGCGAGCAGCCAGCACGTCGAGCCGTTGTGACAATGCCCGAGCCTCGGCATCCTGTATCGTCGTTGCCTGTGCGGGCAGGTCGGGCAAGCGATCTGGCAGACGGTAATCCTGCTGCGCACCCCACACGCCCAGCAACCTTGTCAGCTGCTCGCGCGCGGCGGTAGCTTCATGACGCGCACGCGCAAGTTCGGTGACCGCGTCAGCATAGAATGCGCGCTCCCGCGCCTGGTCGAGTTTGCTCCAATTGCCTACCTTGCTCATGCGATCAGCCAGTTGCGAAGACGCCTCGGCCGCAAGGCGCACCTGGTCCGCAAAGGCGGCACTTTGCGCCGCCGCCACGGCCGTGTAATAGGCACGGCGTGTTTCGCCCGCCAATTGCACTGCCTGCGTGGCCGCCAGCAATTTGGCCTGTTCGAAACGGCGTCCCTCGATACGCTGCCGGACCGGCATGGTGAGAAGACCGATAACGTCAAACGTCACGCTTCGCTCGATCTCGGTTTCATCGGCGCCGCGCACGCGTCCAAACGAGAAGCCCGGATTGCGCAGACGGCCAGATTGGACCCATTCTGCTTCGGAAATTCCCAGTTCAGCGAGTGAGGCCTTCAGCGCAGGACTGTTCAGCAAGGCCAGTCGTACGGCCGAATCGGCCGTCAACGGCTGCGCGAGCAGTGTCTGCACCTGCGTGGCAGTGGCTTCCGACTGCTGTGCCTGAGGTTTGGCAAGTGCAACGGGTTGGCCGATGCGCTCCTGGGTCAGGCGTGAGACGTCGTTCAAGCCGCCATCAGGTGTGAAGGTTGCACATCCCGAGAGCACGACGGCGCCCAGCGCGACGACCAAACGTCGGGGCACAGGATTCAAGAAACTGCGCATGTCATTGTCCTTTCATCGGCATCTGGTGCCCATGGTGGGCCGCGTGACCGGCAGAGCTGGGCGGGCCCTCTTTTGTGGTGGCTGAAGGCGTACCCGATTTGCCTTTGTCAACGGCTTCGATGGCTTCTCCTGCAACAACACGGTTGGCCTGTAGCCAAAGCTTGTCCGGCGAAGCGGACGACACGTCAGCCGGAGGGAGGCCGGCAAAAGCAGACCGATAAACGGGCGGTGCGACGGCAACCTTGGCATCCGCAGCATCTGCCACCACAGGGGCAGACTGCGCGAATGCGAACAAGGGCGCGCCCGCGGCTGCCAGTAGCAGCGTGCGGAAACGGTTCATGTGAATTCCAATAGGTGATCAGTGCCTTCGGTTAAGGCACAACAACAGCGGGCAAGCAGCCCGCAACGTCAGTGGAGGATCAGAGGACGCGCCGCGGCGGGCGCTCGGGCGTGGCAGGAATGAACGCGACCATTGCCGGCTGGGCGGCAATACGAACGGGCGTAATAAACGTAACAGGGCGATCTGGCGCCTGCACGGTCGCAGGAACCGATGCGCCGATGCAGCAGCTGCCGCAATGGCTGCTGTGCTCGTGAACCTTGACTGTTGCACTGCCGCCGACGTCGTGACACGGCATCTTGGTCATCTGCGCCGACGGCTCCATGCTGACCTGGCGGTCGGCATGGGACATGACCTGGAAGTCCACTACCGCAACGCCAACGGACGCATGAGCGTTATCGTAAGGCATGAGCGCGACCGCACCGCCCTGCAAGGGCAGCAGTGCAATCAACAGCCACAGCAGATAACGGACAAAAGCGCGCATGGGTTGTATGGTACGCAGGTTAGGATTTACTTGCAAGCGTGCATGAGCTTACACCTTCCTACCGTAGGAAGGTCAATTAGGTTTATACCAGCTCGCTGGGATACGCCTTCCGAACTACTATCGCACGGCGACACTATTCAATACACTAATGGGATGCGCCGTATCTTCCCTTCGCTGTTTCGCTATCTCGCCCTGCTGCTGCTCGTGACTGTCACGAACGCCGCCCTGGCGATGGCCGCCTATGTGTGTCCGGAGCAGACAGTGAACCGGGCAGCGATGGCGATGCCGCACGGAACACCTTGCCCTGAAATAGATCAGGAAAAGCCGGTGCACTGCGCTGAGCACAAGGCGGGGACGAAAGCCACGGTCGAACATGCTACCAATCCGACCCTCGCGGTGTTGACGATCGGCTTTGTGATCCCAAGCCCACGGCCGCGCGTTCCTTTTGTCCTTAACGCTACGACAACAGGTATGCTGCCTGAGGCTGGCATCGATCCGCCGTACCTGGCAACCCTTCGTCTGCGCATCTGACACATCCCCCTCCCGTATTGCCGGCAGGCCTGCATGGCCCACTGCCGGCGCTCGTCCATTTCTTTGGGGGTTGTATGTCTTTCAGAATAGTACCGCGTGCGCCCGGAGTGCTCGCGGCCATCCTGGCGTTCTCGCCACTCCTGGCCAGTGCCGCGCAGCCTGGCTTGACGTTCGCGGCCGCATTGCGCATTGCCGCACAGGCTTCCGCTACAAACCAGGCCGCGCAGGCATCGGTTGACGCGAGCGTGCAGGCAGCGGCACGCTCCACGCAGTTACCTGATCCCATGCTGAAACTGGGAGTCGAGAATCTTCCGGTATCCGGCCCGGACCGGTGGCGTATCAGTAGTGATTTCATGACGATGCGCCGCATCGGCATCGAACAACAATGGGTCTCATCCGAGAAACGCCAAGCCAAGGCAACTCGCGCGGGCACGGCCGTCGATGTGGAGCAGGCAGCGAGCTTGCAGAACGCGGCAGCGGTCCGCGAGGAAGCAGGCAAGGCATGGTTTGCCGTGCTCTACGCGCAACGCGCAGCTGAACTCTACCGGCACCTGGCCCGCGAGATGGCAGAAGATCTTGCTGGGGCCGAAACTGCGCACCGAGGCGCCAAGGCAAATGCGACCGAGGTAGTGCAGGCACGCCTGACGCTGGTCCAGGCACGCGATGATCTGGCCAGGGCCGAGCAGGAGCACCGTTCCGCCGCCATACGCCTGTCCCGCTGGCTGCGCAGGCAGATCGATGTCGTCGACGACGTTGCGCCGGCGTTGACGGTTACAGTGACCGACGTCGCACCGCTGGCGTTGGAAAACTCACGGCCATCGGTTCTGGCGGCACGCCGTGCCATCGCCCTGGCCGATGCCGACACTGCGGTGGCCACGCGCGAGCGCCATCCAGACTGGGCGTTCGACGCTGGCTTCAGCCAGCGCGGCAGTCAATACGGCAACATGGTCTCGTTCGGCGTGACAATCCCGCTACCTGTCAACCGCGCCCAACGTCAGGACCGCGACGTCGCGGAAAAATCAGCGCAGGGAACCAGGGCCCGATTACTGTACGAGGACGCCGTTGCCGAGCAGCAGATGCAGGTACAGGTTCTTCGCGAGGAACTGCAGAACTTGACCAGCCGGATTACCCGTCTGCAGGCCGAGCTGCTCCCTGCGGCCAACGCGCAGGTCGACTTGGCAGTTGCTGCCTACCGCTCGGCCAGCGGCCCCCTCGCCGCCATCTTCCAGGCGCGCCGCGGCCTGCTGGAGAAGCGGCTGCAAATCAACACCCTGGAGCAGCAGGCCGCGTTGACATGGGCGGCGCTTGAGCTTCCCGCGCTTGTGCCCAGTGCAAACAACGGTGAAGGAGTCGCGCAATGAATCGCAAGATCCTGATCCCACTGGTACTGTTGCTGGCGGGCGCTGCACTCGCTGGTGGCGGGTATTGGGCCGGCATGCGTCACGGCACCGGCCCGGCGGCTTCCGACAAGGACATCCCTCCACCAACCAGTACTGAGCGCAAAGTGCTGTATTGGCACGACCCGATGGTGCCGGGGACGCGGTTTGACAAGCCAGGCAAGAGCCCCTTCATGGACATGCAGCTGGTCCCGGTCTATGCCGACGAGGCAGGCGCCGGGAGTGGCGTCATTATCAGCCCCGGACTGCAACAAAACCTGGGGATCCGTTTCGCCACCGTGCGGCGCATCGCGCTGCCCGATACGCTGGAACTGGTGGGTACGACGCAGTTCGACGAGCGCCGTGCCGAAGTCGTGCAAACCCGCGTTACCGGGTATATCGAGCGATTGCATACGCGCGCCCCGCTGCAACGTGTTCGGCGCGGTGACGCTGTCGCTACGCTGTTCGTCCCGGATTGGATCGCGCCCCAGGAGGAGTATTTGACCCTGCGTCGCTCTGGCGACGAGTCGCTCACCCGCGCAGCCCGTGACCGGATGCGTGCCTTGTCGATTCCGGACGCGCTGGTGGCCAATGCCGAACGCAGCGGCAAACCACAAAGCCGCTTTGTGCTGACAGCTCCTGCAACGGGCGTGCTCTCTGAACTGGCAGTAAGGGAAGGCTCGATGGTGGCACCAGGCGTTACCGTCGCCAAGATCAGTGGCACAGACAAGCTATGGCTGCTTGCAGAAGTGCCTGAAGCGTTACTTGGTTCGATTAAAACCGGCATGAAGGTGACAGTATCGCCACAGAGCGACCCGGCGCGCCAGTACACGGGGCGGTTGAGCGAAATCCTTCCCGGCGTCATCGAGGCGACGCGCACGGTGCAGGCGCGCCTGGAACTGGACAACCACGATGGCACGCTCGTACCCGGCCAGTTGATGCGCATACAGCTGGCGACAGCGGACAGTCCGCGCCGACTGGTTGTTCCGGCCGAGGCAGTGATCAGCAGCGGGAAGCGATCCGTGGTTCTTGTCGCTGCCGGCGACAGGAGCATCGAGCCCGTCGTCGTCACGACCGGGCGTGTTTACGGGGACGACATCGAGATTAGCAGCGGCCTGGCAGAGGGTCAAAAAGTCGTCGCGTCCGGCCAGTTCCTGATCGACTCGGAAGCCAACCTCAAATCCATATTGCCGAAACTCGGGACCGCTCCGGCGGCGGCAGAGCCTGCGCCCGAGAAAAAAGCCGGGCCCGCATCGCTGCAAGGCACGGGTGTCGTAGAACAGGTCAGCGCGGACGCGTTGACGCTGTCTCATCAGCCGATCCTGGCATTGAAGTGGCCGGCGATGACGATGGACTTCACGAAGCCGGCCCCTGGCGATTTCCCGGGCATCAAGGCGGGACAGCGTGTGGACTTCACGTTCCACCAGACAGAGGACGGCTATGTGCTCGACACCGTGACGCCGGCTGCGGGAGCGCCGCAATGATTGCCCACATCATCCGCGCCTCGATTGCGCACCGCGTCTGGGTATTGATCGCGGCTGTTGTCCTGGCTGGCTGGGGTGTGTTGTCGCTGCGGCAAACACCGGTCGACGCGCTCCCCGACCTGTCGGACACGCAGGTCATCATCCGCGCCCAGTACCCCGGCAAGGCGCCGCAGCTGGTCGAGGACCAGGTCACTTATCCCTTGACGACCGCCCTGCTCTCGGTGCCGGGAGCGAAGACCGTGCGCGGCTACTCGTTCTTCGGCGACGCCTTCGTCTATGTGCTGTTTGACGACGCGACGGACCTCTATTGGGCTCGCTCGCGTGTAACGGAAGCGATCAGCCAGGTGCAGGGCCGGCTTCCGGCGGGTATGCGCGCCGAACTGGGGCCAGACGGCACCGGTGTCGGTTGGGTCTACGAGTATGCGCTGGTGGACCGCACCGGCACCCATGATCTGGGTCAGCTACGCGCCCTGCATGACTGGTTCCTGAAGTTCGAGCTGAAAACGGTGGCGGACGTGGCCGAAGTGGCCAGCATCGGCGGCATGGTCCGCCAGTACCAGGTCGTACTGGACCCGGCGCGGCTGCGCGCGTTCGGTATGTCCCATGCCCGGGTGCTGGAGGCGTTGGCGAAGGCCAACCAGGAGTCCGGTGGGGGCGTGGTGGAAATGGCGGAAACCGAATTCATGGTGCGTTCCCACGGCTACTTGCGCTCGCTCGACGATTTCAACAACGTCGTGCTGGGCGCATCGCCGAACGGCACACCGGTGATGCTGCGCGATGTCGCAACAGTGCGGATCGGCCCGGAAATGCGCCGCGGTATCGCCGAGTTGAATGGCGAGGGCGAAGTGGCTGGCGGTGTCATCGTGATGCGTTCCGGGAAAAACGCGCTGGAGACCATTCGCGCTATCAAAGCCAAGATGGCATCACTGAAGGCTTCGCTACCCAAGGGCGTCGAGATTGTCACCACGTACGACCGGTCCACGCTGATCGACGCATCGGTCGCAAACTTGCGTAACAAGCTGGTCGAGGAATTTGTCGTCGTCGCCATCGTCTGTGCGGTATTCCTGTTTCACCTGCGCAGTGCCCTCGTTGCCATCGTCTCGCTGCCCCTCGGTGTGCTCGCCGCCTTCATCGTGATGCGCTACCAGGGCGTCAATGCCAACATCATGTCGCTCGGCGGAATCGCGATTGCCGTCGGTGCTGCGACGGACGCCGCGCTGGTACTGATCGAAAACGCCCACAAACATCTGGAGGCCCATGCGCATGCGCATCCGGACGAGCCGGTATCGGGCGCACGCCGCTGGGAAATCATGGCGGCTTCGGCCACCGAGGTGGGGCCGGCGCTATTCTTCTCGCTGCTGATCGTGACGCTCTCGTTCATTCCCGTATTCGGGCTCGAAGCGCAGGAAGGCAAGCTGTTTTCACCGCTTGCGTACACCAAGACCTACACGCTGGCCGCCGCCGCCGTACTGGCCATTACCCTGGTGCCAGTGCTGATGGGCTACCTGATTCGCGGCCGTATTCCGAGCGAAGCTGCCAATCCCATCAATCGCGCATTGGTGCGGGCATACCGGCCCGTACTCGAGCTGGCATTGCGCCACCCACGCCTGACGCTGGGAATCGCCGCACTGTCCCTTGCGCTAACGGCCATTCCCATCTCCCGCCTCGGCGGCGAGTTCCTGCCGCCCTTGAACGAAGGCGACCTGCTCTACATGCCTTCGGCACTGCCTGGCCTCTCGGCGTCGAAAGCCTCGGAATTGCTGCAGCAAACCGACCGGCTGATCAAGACGGTACCCGAGGTGGCCACAGTGTTCGGCAAGGCGGGTCGGGCCGAATCGGCCACCGATCCGGCGCCGCTCGAGATGTTCGAGACGACCATCCAGTTCAAGCCGCGCGACCAGTGGCGCGCAGGAATGACGCCTCCCGGGCTGATCGAGGAGCTTGACCGCGTCGTCAAGGTACCCGGCTTGTCGAACGTGTGGGTACCGCCGATCCGCAATCGCATCGACATGCTCTCCACAGGGATCAAGACGCCTGTCGGCATCAAGGTGTCCGGGCCACGGCTGGACGAAATCGACAGGATTGCCGCGCAGATCGAGGCCGCCGTAAAACCGGTGACGGGGGTCACCTCGGCACTGGCCGAGCGCCTTGCAGGCGGCCGCTACATCGACGTCGATATCGACAGGGCCGGTGCGGCACGCTTTGGCCTGGCGATCGCCGACGTGCAGTCGGTCGTTGCATCGGCCATCGGCGGCGAAAATGTGGGAGAAGTGATCGACGGTCGCCAGCGCTTTCCGATCAGTGTCCGTTACCCACGCGATTACCGCGACTCACTGCAGGCGCTGCGTGAACTGCCGGTGGTGACCGCGACGGGCGCACAGATCCGCTTGGCCGACGTCGCCCGGATCACGGTCGCCGACGGGCCGCCGATGATCCGCAGCGAAAACGCCCGGCTTTCCGGCTGGGTGTACGTGGACGTGCGCGGCACAGACCTGGCCAGCGCGGTGCGCGCCATGCAACGACAGGTTGGACAGCAGGTGAAACTCCCGCCCGGCTACTCGATTGGCTGGTCCGGACAGTTCGAGTACCTCGAGCGCGCCACGGCCAAGCTCAAGACGGTCGTACCGCTGACATTGCTCGTTATCTTCATGCTGCTGTATTTTGCCTTCCGCTCGACGGCCGAGGCTGCGCTGCTGATGCTGACGGTGCCATTCGCGCTGATCGGTGGCTTTTGGTTCATCTGGCTGCTGGGCCATGCGGTATCGGTGGCCACGGCAGTAGGCTTTATCGCTTTGGCGGGTGTGGCCGCGGAATTTGGCGTGGTGATGATGGTGTACCTGCGTAATGCGCTTGATGCACGCCTGGCAGCCGGCCATGTACTGTCGCGCGAACTGATCACCGAAGCGATCCGGGAAGGGGCCGTGCAGCGGGTGCGGCCCAAAGCCATGACGGTGGCGGTGATCCTTGCCGGCCTGCTACCGATGCTGTTTGGAGACGGCGCCGGCAGCGAAGCGATCGCGCGCATTGCCGCACCGATGGTTGGTGGCATGGTTACGGCGCCGCTGCTGTCGTTGTTCGTGCTACCGGCGGCATGGGAAATGATGCAGGTTGCCAAACTCGAACGGACACACCGCCGTGCTGTGCGTCATGGCACGGCTGTCGATGTAACCTGAGAACAGAGCTCAGTGCGCTGTCTGCAATATCGCAGCGATAGAATGAACCGTCGCCGGCACGACGCCGGCGGCCTAAACACGAGGAATGCAATGCGATTACTGGTCATTGAAGATGAGCAGAAGGCGGGCGAATACGTCCAGCGCGGCCTGACGGAGTCCGGTTTCGTGGTGGACCTGGCGCGCACCGGGCCAGATGGGCTGCATGCCGCCACAACCGGCCATTACGACCTGATCATACTGGACGTGATGCTGCCGGACATGGATGGGTGGCAGGTGGTCACCGAGCTTCGGCGTACGATCGAGACGCCTGTACTGTTCCTGACTGCGCGTGATGCGCTCAATGACCGGATCAAGGGGCTCGAACTGGGTGCCGACGACTATCTGGTAAAACCGTTCGCCTTCGCCGAACTGCTTATCCGCGTACGCACGCTGCTGCGCCGGGGACCTATGCGTGAACTGGACGTCATCCGCATCGCCGATCTGGAAATCGATGTGCCCAAGCGCCGGGTCAGCCGCGGGAGCATGCGCATCGACCTGACCGCCAAGGAATTCATGTTATTGCACCTGCTGGCCAAGCGCAGCGGGGAAGTACTGTCTCGTCCCCTGATCGCTTCGCAGGTATGGGACATGAATTTTGACAGCGACACCAATGTCGTCGATGTGGCGGTACGACGCTTGCGGGCAAAGATCGATGACCCGTATGAGCAGAAACTCATCCATACAATACGCAGCATGGGATATGTGCTGGAAGCGCGCGGATGAGCGTTCGTTCTGTCTCGCTCACACTGCGGCTCAGCGCCCTGGTGGCCGTCGTGGCATTTGCCGTATTTTCGGTTGTCGGCGTCTATCTTTATCGCTCGCTGGCTGGACAACTGCAGGAGCGGGATGATGCCGATCTGGTCGAACGTGCCGATTTGATGCGCCACTTCCTCGACGAAACGTCGAACACGGCCGAGATAACGCGTGACCCACACCGGTTCCTCGACTCGGCAAGTCTGGACGGCGATGTATTCTTGCTGATGCAGGCCTCCGACGGCACAACGTTGGCCAAGAACACCGAGTCGCTCTCCCCTGCGAGTCATGTCGTACCGCTCACACGTCCCGCGGTGCAAGCCGACGTTATCGAAACCGAAGCAGACAGGTCAGCCCGGCAGCGGGTACTGTCGGTGTCGGGCCGCGTTGCCAGCGGCGAACTGGTGCGCGTCACATTGGCACGCATCACGGCCGACCGCTCCGCGTTACTGTCCGCCTATCGCTGGCGGGTACTTGGCGCAGCATTGCTCGGCGCGGCCATCACTGCCACCCTCGGCTCGATATTGATTCGGCACGCGCTCAAGCGTGTCACCGCTCTGGCCGAACAGGCTCGCCACGTGTCGGCACAGAATCTGCGCGTACGATTGGATGGAGCTGCAGCCCCGAACGAATTACGTATCCTGGCCGACAGTTTCAATGATGTACTGGACCGGCTGGAGGCGAGTTTCAACAATCTGTCACAATTTGCGGACGACCTTGCGCACGACATGCGCACGCCGCTCAACAACCTCATGGTGCAGACCGAGGTGATGCTGTCGCAACCGCGCCCTGCGGAAGACTACCAGAACCTGCTGCATTCGAACCACGAGGAGTTTGGCCGGCTGGCCCGAATGGTCGAGAGCATGCTGTTTCTTGCCCGAGCGGACCATGACGAGGTCGCGCTGTCGTTGGAGCGGCTCGATCTGCACCAGGAGCTGACGCGTATTGCGGACTATTTCGAGGGGCCTGCTCTCGATGCCGGCGTCCAGATCGCAGTCAGTGCTTCGGGGACGGTGATCGCCGACGCACAGCTGCTGCGCCGGGCAGTGAGCAACCTGGTGTCGAATGCCCTGCGCTATACGCCGCCGGGCAACAGCCTGCGCCTCGACGCCGCGGAGAAGGACGAATGGACTTCGGTATGCGTCACCAACTTTGGCCCCAGCATTGCGCCCGAACATATCGACAGGCTGTTTGACCGCTTTTATCGCGCCGACCCATCACGTTCGAGCGCATCCGGCACATCCGGCCTTGGCCTGGCCATCGTTAAATCCATCATGACCTTGCAACATGGCCGCGTCACCGTGACGAGCCAACCAGGCGGCGACACGCGATTTTGCCTGCTGTTTCCAAACCGTCCGGGGTAGGCGGCCGTCAGGCAAGTCGGCTTGAGCATCGAAGCCGGGTGCCGGGGTGTGGCCATTGCGCTGTCATTTAAATGTAATGTTCGGGTCATGCTGGCGTGCGTGGACGGCTTCTAGAATGGTCCCATTGCTGCTTAACACTGTCACCGAAAGGACTTTGCAATGAACACCTTCAAAAAAACTGTCGCGATCCTGCTGGCTGCTGCCGCGCTGAGCCCTGTTGCCGCGATGGCGCACCATAAGGGCGAATACGTCAAGGATCCGCTGGGCCAAGCGGTTTCGGGTTCCGCCGCCACCCGCAGTGTCACAATCGATGAAAAGACCCGCTCCATCAATGTCAACCAGGGCGACGTCGTGCAGTTCAACGTCGGCGGCCAGACGTTCGCCTGGCAGTTCGACACACTGAGAGAAGGCCGCATCGATCTCGCGACGATCGCCCCCGCAGATGTGCACGTGCACGGTGTCAACGTGTTCGTGGAAGCGAACCCTGTCTACCGCAACTGACAGGGCCGCAGCCATCAATACCAGACGCGCAGGCCGATGACGGCCTGCAAGGTCTTGCGATCGTCGCCACTCTCCCGTGCCAGTGTCGCAGTACTGCCGAATTTGCGATTCCAGGTCACGCCGATATAGGGCGCAAACTGCCGTCGGATCTCGTAGCGCAGCCGTAATCCAAGCTCGGCATCGGTTAGCCCCGTCCCTGTGCCACGCCAGCGGTTACTGCGATTCTGGACATTGAGCTCGAGCTCGGGTTCGAGAATGAGGCGCTGCGTAAAAAGAAGCTCGTAGGCTACCTGCAAACGGCCGGCAAATTCGCCGCCAGAACGCCAGTAAGCCGTTGCCTCCACGTCGAACCAATACGGTGCAAGCCCCCGTACGCCCGCTGCCAGCCAGCTGCGTGAGGGGCCGCCACCGGTGTCGTGGCGCATCCCCAGCTGCGTGCTCCAGAAAGGAGAGAAGGTACGGTCCCACAGCAATTCAGTGCGCATCGCCTCGAGCTGACCGCTGCGGCGTTCGCCATCGGCTTTCAACCAGGCCTTGTTGTAGTCGCCACCGTACCACGCCTCGGCTTCGATGTTCTGGCCACGCTCGCCGTCACCGCTGACTGCCTCCAGTTTGTCAAGCAGGATGCGACCGAACGGCGCCATGTCGGCCATCGCATTGCCCGGGAAGCCGGCAGGACGGGCGCCTTCATTGTAGGCCGCGGGATCCCTGGCGTCAGGCGGCGCCTTGCCGCCTTGCATGGGGCCCATCTGCATCGCCCCCATGTCCATGCCACCATGCTGCATATTCTGGTGGTCCATCCCCGCATGTTCGGCTGAACGCGGTGCGTTGGTGTTGGACCGCGTGCCTTGCTTGCCCATATTCTGGTGCTCAGTCATTGGCGGCATGGCACCTTCTTGCTGCGCAGTGCCATGTGCCATGCCAGAGTGGTCCATGGCACCCTGCCCTGCCAGCGTGGAAGGCGCGGCCTGTGGCACCGGGGATGGCTGTCCCATTGGCATATGCCCCATTGCCTCGTGCTCGGATTTTGCCGCCGCCGGTGGCGATACCGCCGGCGTGTCTTGTTTCCCGGCCGCTGCTCCGTGTTGCATGGCCGAGTGGTCGGCTGGCTTCGCCTTTTCCTGCTCCTGTACGGCTGCATGGCCCATGGCGGCATGATCCATAGCCTGACTCTCCGATTGGCCATGTGCGGGCAGTGCAAGGGCCGACAGGGCCATCAATGGAACGATGCCGTGTCTGATGATGTGATTTTTCATGAGACGACCACCTCCCTGAACATGCCTGCCTCCATGTGATACAGCAGATGGCAGTGATATGCCCAATGACCCGCAGCATCGGCAGTGACACGATAAGTAATGCGCTGTGCGGGTTGGACGTTGATGGTGTGCTTGCGCACCAGGAACTCGCCATCCGGCGTTTCCAGCTCGCTCCACATGCCGTGCAGGTGGATCGGGTGGTTCATCATGGTGTCGTTGACCAGGACGATGCGCAGGCGTTCGCCGAGGCGGAAGTGAATTGGCAGCGCTTCGGAAAATTTCTGGCCGTCGAAGGACCAGATGAATCGATCCATGTTACCCGTCAGGTGCAACTCGATCTCGCGTTCCGGTGGGCGCGGGTCGATCGGCCCGCCGATCGTGTGCAGATCGGCGTAGGTCAGCACACGTCTGCCGTTGCCCCGAAGGTTGACGCCGGGATCGTCCAGGTTGGTGCGGGGCATGTCCACGTGCATATCCACGCCTGGCCCGTATTCCGTCCGTGCATGCGATACCCTGGGAGGCCGAGCTGCTGCGGCAGCGCCTACAGCGTGCATCGGCTTACCTTCTTGTCCATGTCCCATCGCAGCATGGTCCATGCCTTGCATGACATTTTCGCTTCCACTAGTGGGCGCCTGCGCGCCATGTTGCATGCCTTCCATGCCCTTCATGCCCTGCACATCCTCCACTGCATCCATGCCTGACATGGACATGGCTCCCATCATGTCGGTCATGCTGAGCCATTGCGGCGGGTCCATCGGCGGCACCTCGGCCTGCAGCCCTGGGCGAGGTGCCAGCGTGGCCCGGACAAAACCGGAACGGCCGATCGACTGCGCGAAGATCGTGTAGGCCCTTTCCTCAACAGGTTCGACGATCACGTCGTAAGTCTCCGCCACGGAAATGCGAAATTCGTCGACGCTGACCGGTTGGACGTCCTGGCCGTCGGCGGACACTACCGTCAGTTTCAGGCCCGGTATACGCACGTCGAAGATTGTGGTGGCGGAGCCGTTGATGAAGCGCAGTCGCACCTTTTCGCCAGCCCGGAAAAGGCCAGTCCAATTGCGATTCGATGGCATGCCGTTGATCAGGTAGATCAGCCCTCCCCCCACGTTACGACTAGCCGTCACATCGCTGAGGTCGGTCGGCGCCATGCGCATGCGGCCCCACATCTTGCGCTTATCGAGGGCCCCGCCCAGGCCCATCGAGCGCACGTCGCGCACGAAGTCCGCCACCGTGGGCTGGTTACTGTTGAAGAAGTCACTCATCTTCTTTAGATTGGCAAAGATGCGCTCGGGCTTTGCATCGGTCCAGTCCGACAGCATCACCACATAGTCGCGCTCAGCGGGCATGCGCTCTCCCGATTTGGGCTGGACAACGATTGGCCCATACAAACCGCTCTGCTCCTGAAAGCCCGAATGGCTGTGGTACCAGTACGTGCCGGTCTGCTTCACTTCAAAGCGGTATTCAAAGGTCTGGCCAGGAGCAATGCCTGCGAAACTCAGGCCCGGCACCCCGTCCATGTTCGCCGGCAGGAGAATACCGTGCCAATGGATCGAGCTCGTCTCCGGCAAGCGGTTCGTTACTCGCAGTGTGATGGTGTCACCTTCGCGCCAAACCAGTGTCGGCGCCGGCACGCGCCCATTGACGGCAATGGCGATACGGTCTGCGCCAGTAAAATTGACCGGAACGGGGCCAATCTGCAGGTCAAATTGTGTTCCACTCAACGCGTCCGAAGCCGTGGTCTGTGCCAATAGTCGGCGCGGCCACACCCCCGACATGCCCGTTGCGAGTACACCAAATCCTTTGAGAAGTCGGCGTCGCCAAACGCTGACATCGCCTCTCTCATCGTGGTTCAATTGCATAGTTTTCCCCTGTCGAGTTGCAGCAAGGCGCTAACGCTTCGCGCCATGATGTTCTTCGTTCATTCGTTGATGACCGTGACGGCCGTCATGTTCGTCGTCCGGATGAGCTTCGGTGGCGTTTTGCGTGCCGCCTGCAGTTGGCATACCACCGTGAGAATGGCCGGCGCTGCCAGCAACAAGCTGTCGGTAGCGCTCTTCGTCGAGCCGCGGCAACTGCTGGAGAAACGCAACCAGGCTCCACACGTCATCGTCGCTCATCGACATGCCCCAAGCCGGCATGCCGGAGGCCTTGATGCCATGCTTGATCACCCAAAAGGCAGCCGCCGGGTTCACGGTCACCTTCGATAAATTCGGCGGTGCGGGATACAAACCTTTGCTCAGTTCGGAGGCCCCTAGTCCGGGAGCCAAGTGACATTGGGCGCACATGGCGTCGTAATTGCCTGCACCCATTTTGATCCGGTCCTGGCTGGACAAGTCCGGAACCGTAATTGCTGCCGAACGGGTGGAGATCGAACGCTGCCGTGCATGCTCGATCAGTGTGAAAACCGGCCGCGAGTGCTGGTCGTCCGCCGCGAAGTTGTACAGTCCGCCTGTAACAACAGCGGCCACGACGAGGGCAAACACTATGAGCACGAGAAGTGCTCCGACCACAACCGCCTTGATAGAAAGCTTCATACGACATTCCCTTCTCCGGAAGACGCGTCGCCGTCCCTGCGCTGCGCTGCGCACGCACAGGCCAGCCAAGAGGACTGTGCCCTCTTGGCCTGCGATGACTCGTCTGCTAAAGCCCGTGGATTACTTGGACTGTCCTTTGCGCTTCGCAATCCACGCGTCGAGCTTGGCAATCTCTTTGGTCTGATCGGTAATGATCTTCTGTGCCGTCTCGCGCATCCGTGTGTCCTTGCCGTTTTGCAGCTCAGCCTTGGCCATATCGATGCCCATCTGGTGGTGCGATCGCATATTCGTCGCAAAGTCTAGATCGGCATCACCAGTCATTTTCATCCCCGCCATGTCGTGCCCGCTGTGGCCACTCATGTCATGAGATTGCTGCGCCGCGCCTGCTGGTTGCTGTTGTGAAGATTGCGCAAGCGCCGGTACCGTGCAGAAGAAGGCCATCGCCGCGGCGCAGGCAGCGCCTTGTTTCATCAGTTTTTTCATCATGTACTCCTTAATTTAAGAATGGAATTTACTTCATGCAGCGTTTAAAATTCGTTGTCCTTACGCTTGTCCCCGGTCAGAGGCACGAAATCACACTGGGAGAACTGCTTGCACAGCATGTTGCGCATGTCGTTGATGCTGTTCTTCTGCGTCATGACGATGTCCTCGCAGTAGCGTTGCAGGTCGCCATGTCCGATATCGCTCTTGACCACGCAATGCAGGCTGGGCGCGAGTGCGCTCAGGTGGTGATTGCTGAACATACGCAGGAAGACCTGGTCGAATTGCGCCCCCTCGGGCGTGCCGTCAAGCATGGCAATCATGCGCCGCCCTTCGTCATTGAGTTGCGGTTCATGTTGTATGCCATACCAGTCACGCAACCACCGCTGGGCCCGTCCGATCTCCTCACGCTGCATCCGGTTCGCCAGGCGAGCCATCGACTTGATCTGTACATCGCTTGCCTTGCCCGGTGTTGCAGCAAATCCAGGACTGGGGGACGTTCCCTCGTCAGGATCGACAACCTGCGCATCGCGCGTCGTGTCGGTCCCTGCTGCCAGTTCCGACATGCGTAGTGCCGAGTAGTGATGATCGATGATGAAGGTCAGGTAGTTTTTCTCGAACGCTGCGGTCTGCCCGCGGCCCGGCCCGTCCGCGTAGGCGACCGAAGCAACGGTGGCGATGCCGATACCCGCTACAAGCTTCGAGAAGAGTGCACGCCGTCTACGGCTTGTGCCGACGCCCATGAGTCCAATGCCACCGAGGAGCATGGCCCAGGTGGCTGGTTCCGGAACTGCCAATACCAGCGAGTCGGCTGTGGCCCAGTAAACGTTGCCATCTTCGTCGAGGTTACGCAGCGATACCGATTCCAGGTTCGTTGACGACACAAGGCCGAAGAACGACTCGCTGGAGTCCGGTGCAAGCGTAAACGTCAATGTCTCTCCACCTGCTGTGGCCGTCAGTTCGAGCGCACGACCTGCGCTGTACTCACCGTACGCATCGGAGCCATAGAACAGGCCACCAAAGCCGCGCATCCCAGGGTTGAACTGATCAAAAGTCAGGGCATCGGATGCCATCGTCGCGGTGACCGCCACTGCACCTGCTGGGCCAGCAAGGTAGAGTCCGGCGTCACTCGGCCCCGCGCTGATCCGATAGGACACGGATGCCGCTTCGCGCGCGGCCTCCCCTTCCAGCCATCCTGGCGCAAGGTCGTCCAGGCTGTCGGTCACTGTTCCCGGTACCGCGGCAAGGAACGCGGCGCGGTCGGTGTACAGCGTAATCTCGGCATGGGCTCCAGCAGACACGCACATTGCTGCGCCAAGTACCACTACATTCAAAGCGAATGGAAGTGCTTTCATGGTTTTGCTCCATTGATTTCATCAGATTGGATCCGCAAAACGGCAACCGCACACGACGCGCTTCAGGCGTGATATGCGAGTACCATCGCAACGGTTTTAGTGCACTAAGCGCCGCTCATGCGGGCGCACGCATCGGCGCAGCGCCGGCAAGCAGCGGCGCACTCCCGGCAATGGTCCATTTTGTGTTTGCCACACTCATCCGCGCAAGCCCGGCAGATATCGGCACATAGACGGCAAAGCGCGGCGGCAAACTCGCTACCTCGAGCCATGTAAGCGGCACTTAGACGGCAAATCTGGGCGCAGTCCATATCAAGCTCGATGCAACGTGCCATCGCTTGCACATGCTCTTCCTGCAGGCAAGCTGCCGAGCAGTGGTCACAGGCGTCGGCGCACGCATTGCACGCGTCGATACATTCTTGAAATTGCTGATGCATGATTCTTCTCCTTGATTCAGTCGCAAGATACGAGACACGCCGAGCCACCGTGCGCGACGATGCACGCCACGAGGCAGTCCGTGCCTGGCGGACGGCGCTATGAACAGTTCAGGAGAGGAAGGATTTGGGCGGGCGATCGAGGCGATCGCGTGTGCAACTGCTGCGGTGTGGCTCGGTACTTGCCTCCGCATGGGCGATGGTAGAGTTGAAAGGAACGGCAAGAACGTTTTGCTGCAGGGCAGGCGTGGGTGCGCAGCACAGTGAACAGTGTGAACAGCGTTCTCCGATGGCAGCCCGGTGCTTGGCCATCGACGCGTCGCTCTGCTTGGTTATCCCGCGGTGCTGCTCGCACTCGGACGTTGCCTCTTCACCGGTCGGCCAGCAGCAGGCAAATCGCGTCGCCGCCGCATTGAGCGGCAGGATTGCGATCAGCAACCACAGTACAAAGGTGGAGAGGCTGCGTTTCATGTCAATTAGACTAGCATCCGGCAGGCGGATCCGGTCACACCATTCGACAAGGAAATTTTAAATCGACAATATATTTACATTACGCAACTTGATAGATGTCGTCACGACCGATAGAGGATTGCCCTTTGAAAGCGCTTTGAGCGATCACCGCCTTTGATAACGTATCCACAGATAAAGCGATAGGGTCAGAAATCAACTTATTGATATGAATCGGTTATAGATATCGACTGGTTAGTATCTTTGCCTGAGAGCACACAATGCAGGCTGCCATTGTCCAACGTTCAATGGGCCACCATCGGCCATTCCAATATTTGCCTAATTTGCCCTTATTTGATATAGATCAAATACTTCTGCCAACGCCATTGGCTACTATCAATTCATATTGAAGCAACGCGAGGTGGCTGATTACAACCACACGCCACTCATTATCGTACGCCTGAGCAGGCAAAAATGTATGCAGTCTCAGCTGCCGGCTCGTAGAGCGGAGGCCCGGTTGGATCGACGGCTTGAGTTCGATCTATGGAGCGTCACATGAGAGCCGTGTCTGGAGCCCGATCCTGTCTGGCCCAAATGCCCACACTCAACAATGGGTTTCGGCGGATCGACATGCGTCCGTTACTGCTTGCATGCGGCTTTTTATTTGCAGCGATGACGGTCACGCTTCCATTGTTCGCGCAATCTGATGCATCCGAGCATGCGTCCCATCATCCAACAGGGGCATCACCACCCGTAACACCGTCGACAAACGCGGATGCCAGCCAGACGATGACCGCCGGACAGCAGCCTAGCCTGCAGCTACCTAAACCCGCGCCGGACACACCCAACAGCCAAGCTGCGACACCAGTACCGGCCGGCATGCCACCGGATGGCATGACAGCCATGGGTAAAATGATGGAAGGTATGATGGGCGGAATGGGGCAGGAATGTTGTGGCGGTGCTGCGGGGAATGAACTTTACCCTCTGATGATGGGCATGCCATCGATGACGCCGGAGCAGCGTGTACAGGTGCAACGCCTGTCCGCAGCGCGTATTGGCGAGGGCAAGGCATTGGTTCAGCTAGGCCAGCAACGGCTTTTCGGGGCCATCACGTCGGGCGACCACAAGATTGCTTCCGAAGCGATGCAGCAGTTGCGCGATGGGCTCGGGCGCATCGATAGCGGCGCCGCCGCACACAGGGTTCTGGCCGAAGGCACGTCACCGCAGTCCACTGCGCTGCGTTGGTTCAAGGGCGAAATGGACTTGGGCCAGGTTGAGAACCCGGAATCAGGCATGGCATTGGAGCGCTTTTCACTGATGCACATGATTGCAATGGCCTTGCTCGTCGCATTTGCCATTGCCATGATCGCGATGTACTTCTTCAAGATGCGGCGCACGGCTGCCCTGTTCGGCCGCATCGATGCAGGTTCTGGCAAGCCCCCCCCTGGCGCGGCGCCGGCGCTGGGAGGGGCTCCCCTCCCTTCCGGTTCCAATCGACCTGATTTCGGCACTTTGCCGGTCGCGCAGGGCACTGAGACTCAGACAAAGGGGCCCGTGCATACAGCCCACCGGGATGCAGGCTCCCCCTCTACGGATACACTACCCTCCATTCCAGACGCCAAGTGGCACGGTCTGCTTCGTGTCATGAACGTCATCACTGAAACGCCTACCGTGAAAACAGTCCGACTTGGTCCGGCGGCCGATGCGGCAGCGTTACCGTTCACGTTTTTGCCCGGGCAGTTTCTCAACGTGACATTCTCCATCGGTGGCGCCCGGATGAACCGGTCGTACTCGATCTCGTCGTCTCCAACCCAGCGCGCCTATCTTGATCTGACAGTCAAGCGTGAGCCCCGAGGCGCTGTTTCCAGACATATCGCTGATCTGCTCAAAGTGGGCGATGAGCTTGAAGCCGGCGGCCCGGTCGGACGCTTCACGTTCACGGGAACCGAGGCCAATAGCATAGTCTTGATTTCGGGCGGAGTCGGCATCACGCCGATGATGAGCATATCCCGGTACCTCAGTGAGCAATCGTGGCCAAACGACATATTTTTCATCTATGCCTGCCGCTCACCCGCCGATTTCATCTTTGCGAAAGAGATTGCCGAGCTCGAACGGCATAATCCCTGGCTGCATGTGACGGTCGTTATGGAGCATCCGGACGGAACCGACTGGCAGGGCCTGACGGGGCGCCTGAACACGGATGTGCTGTCGCAGGCTGTGCCACACATCGCTTCGCGCAGGATTCATATGTGTGGCCCACCGGTCATGATGGAAGCGGTCCGATCACTGCTACAGGAATTGAAAGTACCGGCTGAGCAGATAAAAACCGAGGATTTCGGCACGGCTGCTCCGCCCCCCGGCGAGGGTTCCAACAGATTTGCGGCAGCCGCTACCGGACCACTGGTCAGTTTTTCCAAAAGCAGCAAGTCCGCCAAAATTCACCTAGACCAAACGCTGCTGGAATTGTCGGAAGAACTGAACATCGGCATCGAATTCTCATGTCGTGTCGGGACCTGCGGGATCTGCAAGGTACAGCTGACCGCCGGGGAAGTCGACATGGCGATTGACGATGCGCTTGACGCCGATGACAAGGTTAAAGGCATTGTTCTGGCATGCCAGGCAAAGCCCAAAGGGCCCGTCACGGTGGAGGCTTGATAATGCTAAAACAGGATAACGACCGTCTCATCGTTACCAGCATCGCAGGTCTGTTGCTGTTGAGCTGGCTTGGCTTCTTCCTGCATCGCTCGCCGCGCTTTCCGGGCAGTGGCTTGGGAACCATCGTGGGTCTAACCGCGGCGCTTCTCATGCTTGTGCCGCTCGCCTACACCATATGCAAACGGATCGGGTTCGTGCGTGTGCGTATCGGGCAGCGAATTTCGTTGAAGTCTCTGATGACGCTGCATGTCTATGCAGGTCTGTTCGGGCCACTGTTGGCGATTATTCATACCGGCCATAAATTCGACAGTTGGCTAGGCGTCGCACTGGTGACGGCAATGCTCCTCATTGTCATCAGCGGATATGCAGTGCGCTATCTGTCAGCGCAGGTTTCACAGGAAATCAAGGATAAATTGATACTTCTGCAAACAGCCAGAGGTGACCTCGATAACACGTGGGGACAACTCGAAAGCATTTCGAGTGCAATGCATATTGCTTCAAATGCTGCGGTAGCTGAGGCCAGTGGCCCATTGGTCGGTGTACCGGAGCCCCCGATCGACACAGCCAGCCGGGTAACCCGTATCGCCGAAGCTGTCGCCGATCTCGAGTACGCGATCCGCCTTCACGGACTGTTTAAAAATTTGTTTGGAGTTTCACTCACGATACACATCGTCCTGTCGATCGCTTTCTATGTATTGCTAGTGGCGCACGTAGGCGCTGCCATGCAATACGGGTTCCGCTGGTGGTGATGAGATGACAAAGACCATCCGCCTTGTCGCTGCCCTGATCGGGCTCGTCCTGGTCGCAGGCATCGGCTTCAGCTGGAACAGCAGGAATATCCAGGTAGAAGAACTTTGGCAGCAAGCTGTCGTTCCCGGCCCTCTCTCGCGATCGCACGCTTTTTTGGCAAACAACTGCGCTGCATGTCATGTTCCCGTCAAAGGGGTTGCACCATCGTTGTGTATCTCGTGCCATGCCGATAACGCGGCACTTCTCCAGCGGCTGCCAACTGCGTTCCACGCAAATATCCAGACCTGCAGCGGCTGTCATACGGAACATCAGGGTGCAAGCCGAATGCCAACAACCATGGATCACGCCATGCTCGTTGAAACTGCCAAACGGGAGAGCAAGGGGGAAAAACCAAACGTTGGCGATAGCAACGGCCGACTGAGCGCACCAGACATTGAAACGGCAAATACCCTATTTGCGAGCGCGCCTAGTGTCGAGACTAAACCACAATTCTCGATAGACGCCACCCGGTATTCGGTCGAGCCCTGCGTTACAAAGGGTGACTGCCAAGGGTCTCGTGCCCCGAATGCACTCTCCCTGCCGCCGTCGCATCCCCGGCCCATTGCCAGTGAAGCGAACCTCAATTGTGCCAGCTGCCATGCGACCGTGGACCGGCATCAAGGGATGCTCGGCACAAATTGCGTGCAATGTCACGCGACGACCCAATGGACCGTCGCCCAATTTCGTCATCCATCGGTCAACTCAACCGCGTGCGCCCAGTGCCATAAACCGCCGCCGAGTCACAACATGATGCACTTTTCCATGATGTCCGCTCGTATTGCAGGTCAGCCGAACGCCAAGGTAAACCAGTGCTACCTGTGCCATCAGACGACTTCCTGGAATGACATCAAGGGCGTCGGCTGGAAAAAGATTCACTGATTTGGTCGGTACCCGGATTCCGCTTGAACCATTCACTCACCCAAAGGAAATACCATCATGAAAACCGTATTGTTAGTTGGCCTTTTAATGACCTGCACGTTGTCGCAGATCGTATCTGCCCAAAACGTCCCCACCCCAGCTAAGCCGGCAATGTGCTGTGGCCCGATGGACAAAATGCCGATGCCGATGAAAAAGGACGCAGCGAAGCCTCCCATGCCTATGGAGCGCGCGCCGATGGACATGGACAAGCAAATGCCAACCATGCAGGCGAATATCGAAAAAATGCAGAACCAAATGGAACACATCAAGATGACCACGGATCCCAAAGAGCGCGCAAAACTGCTCGATGAGCATATGCAAACGATGCGCGAAAATATGACCGCAATGCGTGGGGTTCAGGGTACTGCTACCGGCGCAGGGACCGCGGGGGCCAAACCTGACGTGATCAAAAAGCGCCAGGAGACGATGGAAAAACGGATGGACATGATGCAGATGATGATGGAACAGATGATGCAGCGCGATTCGGCAATGCAGCCAATGTCCGATATGTAGATCAGGACTGACGAGGGCAGGACGGGCATTAAGCGATGACGATGCGATAGGTGTCGAATGCGTGAATACCAACCTATTTGATATACATCAAGTACATGATGCATCAGTGTTCAGTACTATTTATCTGCAATAAGTTGATCCTGAGGCCACTCGGCCCCAAGCAACTTCTTACCACTTTTATCGGAGCAGCCATGAAAACCTCAATCGCCAGTGCAGTGCTCATCTCCATCGGGCTGATGCTTGGCTCAACCGCCAGCGCTCAACGCCATGATGAAGGGGGCAGTACCCATGGTCTGTCACGCACGACAGGCAAAGGAACTATCACACAAATTGATCTGCCAGCAAAGAAAGTTACGCTCGATCACGAGCCCATCGGCAAATACAAGATGGAAGCTGGAAGCCATGGCTTTCCGATCAGGAGCGCGAGCACTGCGGCCAAGGTCGCAGTTGGGGATAAAGTTGACTTCACTATTGAATCCCGGGGGAACACGATGGTGATCACCCGACTCCACAAACAGAAGTGAGAGGCGGCTCATTGTACTCGGCGCCAGATAGCTGCGTATTAAGATTGACAGTGAATAGATAGCCGCCCCTTGGCTCGGGTGTGTGCTGGAGTTAGTGCTGTCAGGCCGGTACAGCGAACGTAGCAAGCGGACAATAAAGCGATTAATCGCCATCGACAAAATCTAACGAAGGCAACGAAAGCCCCCCTTCTGGCTGCACGGCCAGAATCCTCCACCCCACGCTGAAGGGCGTGCAATCTAAGCTAGTTACACATTGTGGTGTTGATCAGGGCGGTAATCTCAGCTGTTTCCAGCTGGCGCATATCATCGGGTACGCCCCCGGTCAGTCCATGCTGAGGCAGCGGTTCATGTTGCACCCAGCTGAATGCTCAGCGCTCTAACCTTGCAACCAATCGGTGCGCTAAGCGCACAGCGCTCAGAAAAGTGCTCTACATCATCGTAGGACGATAGGGACGATCTACTCGACTAGATTCGCCACTTGAGACGTTGAAGGAGGTCAGAGCGAGAGGGCTAGACATGCACTCTGTTTCGTCAGATCTTGAAATCGTCGTAGGCGATGTTCGCCTCTTCGACCCCAAGACTGCGCAGCATCGCGCACGTACTCGACAGCATCGCCGGGGGGCCGCACACGTAAAACTCGACCGAGGCGATGTTTGGGTGCTTGCGCAGCAGGCCCTCCAGCACAGCTTCGTGTACCCATCCAACCGGCGCGCCGTATTCAGGCTGCTCCTCCGACAGCACCAGATGCCAATGGAAGTTCGTGTGTTTCGTTGCGAATGTCTGCATCTCCTGCACGTATGGGGCATCGCGTCGGCTGCGCGCTCCGTACCAGAAGTGCAGCGGCTCCGTCGCGCCTTTCAGCAGCAGCTCATGGATCATTGCTCTCAGCGGTGCCATTCCCGCACCTCCACCGATGAACACCTTCTCGCGTGATCCAGGCTTTAGTGCAAAGTCACCAAAAGGACCGCTGAAGCAAACCTCGTCACCAAGCTTGAGCGTGTACATGTAGCCTGATCCCCTCCCTGGCCGTTCCCCCGGCATGAAGCGAACCAGGAAAGTCAACTGCGAGCCGGCGCACTCCACGGGAACCGATATCGAATACGACCTCCGAACGGGCGCATCATTGGCAAGCGTCGACATCGGCCCTGCCGTGCGCCAGTCGTCCTGGTGCTCCTCTGGTACGTGCACGTGGCTGGCATCTCGCGCATACGCAGGAACGTGGATCTGGACATAGGCGCCCGGCCGGCATTCCATTTTCCCCTGCGGCCGCACTGTGATCTCCCGCAGGAATGGCGTCACCGGCTTGACGCTAGTGACCACGCCCACCCGTTCAGCAGACGATGCAAGGGCGTTCCCGACATCGACATTGAGGCTGCGCTTCACCGGGAGATTGCAGGCTAACCTGTATCCGGCCTCGAGCTTCTGTGGCGACAGCAGCGCGCGGTCGGCGCCGGTAGGTTCGGGTGCCTGCCCAACACATCTTACTTCGCACAATCCGCAGCTTTGGCCTCCGCCACAGTTCGACGGCAGCTGCAGGCCCGAGCGGGCGAGCGCCTGGAACACGGTATCGCCCTGCACTGCATCGACCGAGCGCTGCGTCGCGCCGCTGGCGTCGACCAGATTGACAATACGGCGCCGACGCCACCGGCTCGGAACGAATTCCGCGAGCCGGACACTGGCGAACAACAGCCAGACACCCGTCAATGCCATCCACAGGCCGCCGATCGCACTGGAGACGAGCAAGGGATTGTTGAAGTTGGTCCGCTCGCTGTAGTCCATGATATGGAGCATCCAGAACAGATCGAACAGTCGCCAGGTACTGTTCCTGTGTTCGAGCACCGCTCCCGACCGGCTGGAGACATAGACGGACGTCTCATCCGCATCGTCGAAGTCGATCCGCCACACAGGTTCCTTGTGTGCCCTTGCCTCCAGCGTGAAGTTCAGCAGGAGCGGCGTGCCGGCCTTGCCACTCCCGGAATAGGATGCGCGGGCGATCTCCCGTGCCAAACCGGCGTCCACCGCGACCGCTTTCCCGTCCGCTGCGCCAACCAGCCAGCTGCGCTTGTCGTTCTGCAGCCGATACACGGGCCGGTCGACCAGCCAGCCGGAGGTAATTGCCATGACGTTTTCCCGGCTGGCGGCAAGTACCTGGTCCGTGCTGAGTACGTTATGTGGCCACACAGGCGGCGCCGGCGGCTTGACGCGGAATTCACGCCCCTGTACTTTTTTTGCGTCGAGCAGGCTCATGACAACACCGCTCGACATCCACAACAGGAACTGGATCGCCAGGATCAGCCCCACCCACTTGTGCAAGCGTCTCATCCAGTGGCTCATGCCTGCTTCTTCCGGTTGAAGCTATAGAAGAGCAGCCATGCCCCGCTGAGGGCAAACAGCAGGCCGGTAATCGAGGCCGTGCGCAACAGCGTGTTGTTTACGTTCTCGCGTTCCTCGTAGTCCATGATATGGAACATCCACAGGAAATCGAACCACCTCCAGAGTTCATGACGCCGCGCCACGAGGTCACCGGTATGCGGGGAAAAGTACAGCGTCGTCTCCCCCGGCTCGTCGTAATGGACGGCCCACAGCGGAACGGGACGCGAGCCGACTTCCTTGGGTGCCTTCGTCACCCATTCGACGCCCTTGATGCTGCCCTCCCCTACGTAAGCCGCATCCGCCAGGGCGACGATCTGGTCCCGGTCGAGCGGGCTGATCTTCTTGCCGCTGGTGGCATCTACCAGGCTCGTTTGTTGACCCTGCTTGATCTCGTAGACTTCCTTGCCGAGCAGGCTCTTCATACTGACGCTGTTGATGCCAGGGTAGGTCTCATGGAGACGCGCCTGGGTGATACGGGTGGCGGATGGATTGAGCCGTTCGGTCGGGACGTGGGCCAGATGGTCGCCGTGGATGACCTCAAGCGGGACGACGACCATGTAAAGGCCGCTGATCATCCAGAGCAGTGCCTGCACGCCGATGACAAGCCCGATCCATTTGTGCGCGCGTCGCACCCAGAAAGCTAATTGCATAGTTGTTGTAATAGATAAATTACCCAGGCGGCCGGGCGATCAGGCGCGAAGGATACATGTTCGCGGGCCGCCCGGCATCATTGGAAGACTAGAACTTGTAGCCCAGGCGCACATGCCAGCGGCGCCCCAACAGGTCGTAGGTCATCGTATCGGTATTCCCGTCCGTCCAGCTCTGGATATACGGAGGACGCTTGTCGAACAGGTTATCGACCCCGAACGAGAGTGCCATCGCCTTGTTGAACGCGTATTTCACACTGGCGTTGTGGTACGCGATGCTCGGTGCACGCGAGCCAATGTCTTCCGGCGCGGCATTGATGTCATCGGCCTTGCCGATGTACTGGACCGTGTAGGAACCGGACCACGGCCCGTTGGCCGCCGTCAGGGACGCCGTCGACCGCCACTTTGCATAACTCCCCCGTCCGCCCGTGATCTTGCCGGCGTACTCGATGACCTCGCCGCCCGGGAAGGGCGTCACGTCAAAGCGGTTGAGGCGCGAGACATCGGCCGCGATAGACGACGTCCATCCGAACAGGCTGAAATCGTACATGGCGCCGAAGTCCAGGCCTGCGACCTTCTGCTGCGCTGCGTTCTCCGGCTGGGACGACAGGAAATTGATCTCGCCGGTGCGCGGATC
Organism: Pseudoduganella umbonata; assembly: GCF_014192225.1. Lineage (GTDB taxonomy): Bacteria > Pseudomonadota > Gammaproteobacteria > Burkholderiales > Burkholderiaceae_D > Rugamonas > Rugamonas umbonata. Next base: position 52,575 of record NZ_JACHXS010000005.1, read on the forward strand.
GCGGGTGAAACTCGAGGGACGGCAGAAGATGTGGGAGAGGCCGGGCGAGTTATAGCATACCGATAGCTTGGTCGATCCCGGAACCGTTTCGATGGCGTTGTCGATCTCGATGTTGAAATAGTCGAGGGTCAGGGTCAGCGCTTTGGACGGTGTCCACACCATCCCGACCGTGAAGGTGTCTGCCTCTTCCGGTTTAAGGTTCTGGTTGCCGCCGCCCGTTGTGAGGATTGACGGGCCAAATTGCCTGAAGCCAACTGGGACGCCGGAGGCCTGGCAGTTTTTGTAAACCGCGGAGTTCGGATCGAGCGTATTCCAGTTGTTGCATGGGTCCGTCGTCGTCAGGTTACCCTCTGAAACGCCACCGAACAGCTCAGGCACGTTCGGGACACGGAAAGCCGTCGACCTGTTCGCGCGCATTTTCAGCGCCGGCATTACCTGCCAGTCCAGACCGAGCTTGTAGGTGCCCTGCGAACCGAACAGGCTGTAGTCGGAGTAGCGCGCGGCCGCATTCATGGTCAGCGACTGCACCAGCGGCAGCTTGGCCAGCAAGGGCACAGATAGCTCGGCAAATACCTCGCGCGCGCTGTACTGGCCCGCAATCGGATCCATGGCGTTCGTATTGGCTGCACCGGACACGATCAGGCTGTCCGGGTCGCGCCAGCCTTTCTCGCGGCGGTATTCAAAGCCGGACGCGAATCCGACCGGCCCTGCGGGCATCGAGAACAACTCGCCGCTGATGCTCGCGTTGAAGCTCTTCTGGTCATTGCCGCCATGGTCGCGCGTCGTGAAGTGAATATACTCCAGCACCGCCGGACTCAGGTTGCCATAGCCTAGATAATTGCCGCAGGGAGCAGAGGCCGGCGTCAGGCCGCAGGTTGCTGCGTTCAGCGTCGCATCGACCCGGTCCAGGTTGATGATGTTCGTCATCCCGTCCACGCCCGTGTTGCGGCCCCAGTTGAGCGAGGCCGACCAGTCCCACTTCTCACCAAGAGCGCCTTTCAGGCCGGCAACGATGCGGAAGGTGTTCGTCTCCTGGAAGAAGTAGCGTGGCCCCACTTCAGCCACCCTACGCCGTTCCAAGGTGAGGTTCTGCCCCGTTGGATTAGTCGGATGGGTTGCAGCTATCTCGATCGGACGATAGACACCGATCGCACCTGGCGTCGCCAGCTGCTCCGACTTGCGGTTCGTGAACATGAGCTCGCTGAACATGTCCACGCGATCGGTCAGGCGCATATTGCCGAAGGCACCGACACCGACGCGCTTGATCGGGTTGACCGCGTTCAGGAAGGGATTACTGTTGTACGCATGCTTGGCAGCGCTGTAGGTCTCGAAGCCGCGTGGGTTCCCGTTCGGATCTTGGTTGAAGTTGACGCGGCGGCCATCTGCGAGCCGGGCACGGCCGCCGATGGTGGACGAACTGCCGGAGCAGACCAGCTCGCCGTCCTCTTCGAACAGCGCGCAAGGCGCGCGTGAGGCCAGATTGACGGCGCCGCTCTCGGAGTAGTTCAGCGATGCCATCAGCGATCCGCGTTCGCTTCGTGTGCCCCATACGAGATCAGCGGACTTCTCGTCACCGTCGCCGCGTTCCGTCTTCCCGTAGCGGACGGCGGCCTCGACACCCTCGATTGCCTTCTTGGTGATGATGTTGACGACACCGGCAACGGCATCGGCGCCATAGATCGCCGACGCTCCGTCCTTGAGCACCTCGATCCGCTCGATCATCGCGACCGGGATCATGTTCAGGTCGACCGAACTATTGGCGCCAGTCCCACCCGACACGACGCGGCGACCGTTCAGAAGCACCAGTGTTCGGTCGATGCCGAGGCCGCGTAGATTGACTTGAGTGGTCCCATAACCGTTACTGGTCCAATAAGCGCTTGTCTGGTTCCCCGCTGTGCCGGCGGACGACGGCAGGCGCTGGAGCAGCGTCTCGACCGAAATTGCACCGGAGCGCTGGATGGTCTCGGCGTCGATCACGGTGACCGGGCCGACGCCAGTGAGCTGCTCCTGTCGCAGGTTGATCCGGCTGCCCGTAATCTGTACTCGCTCCATCCCGCTAGCCTGCGTATTTTCGCTGGTAGCGGGCTGCTGTGCATGGACGCTCTGCTGCAGGACTAGCATTGCGAGCGCGGCTGTCGTTCCTGGGACGTATTTGCGAACCATTTACCCTCCGGCTATTTTTGTGGGTACTAAAGGACTGCAACGCTGCGATTTCAGGTGACAGCACATGGTGGCATCAAGTTTGTGATTAACCGCTTGTCTATACAATTTCGCAGCGTTTTTAATGTAGCGCGAATTTCTCGTGCAAGCAAGAAATAGACTTTTTTACGACATTCTGCCAAACAGAGTTTTTTCCTATTGCCGGTCAAAACATGCTGCAGACAGTGCTAAGGTCAAGGTGCCAGCCAAGGATCTAGGCTGCACGTTCTCTTGAAAATTCCTTTGACCCTCCCATGATGGGAAGGGATAAGGTGGTGGTGGTCAGATTTTGGAGAACGGTATGAATCTCACCTTTACATCGAATGCAACAGCACTGGACCACGCGTTCAAGGTCAATGGCATGACGTGCGCTTCTTGTGTAGCGCGCGTTGAAAAAGCACTGCAAGCCGTGCCCGGCGTGGAAAGCGCATCCTTGAATCTCGCCACTGAACGCGCAACAGTGCGCGCCACCTCTGCCACCAGCCTGACGTCAATCCACGAGGCTGTCGAGAATGCTGGGTACAGCGTTCCAGAGGAAAAGATCGCACTGTCGATCAGCGGCATGACTTGCGCTTCCTGTGTCGGCCGTGTCGAAAAGGCGCTGAGCAAGGTCCCTGGCGTCACCTCGGTATCGGTCAATCTGGCAACCGAAAAAGCGCAGGTCGGCGTCGCAAGCGGGGTAAATCCAGATGTCGTTATGGATGCAGTGCGACAGGCTGGATACGAAGCTGTGCTGGCGGAAAATAGCGGTGCCAAGGCAGACGGCCCCGCGCTACCGCCATGGTGGCGCGCTGCAGCAGCTGGGATGCTCAGCCTGCCGCTCATCGTGCCCATGCTGGTGATGCCACTCGGCTGGGATTGGTCAGTGCCTGGCTGGTTGCAGCTCTTGCTGGCAACACCAGTGCAGTTCTGGCTCGGTGCCCGCTTCTATCAAGCCGGCTGGAAGGCGCTGCGCGCAGGCGCGGGCAACATGGACTTGCTCGTAGCTTTCGGTACCTCGGCGGCCTACGGTCTCTCTTTATATCTGCTAGCCACCCATGGCAGCGACGATGGTATGCACCACCTGTATTTCGAATCCTCAGCGGTCATCATCACGCTTGTCCTCCTGGGCAAATGGCTCGAAGAGCGTGCCAAGCACCAGACCGTCGCAGCCATCAAGGCGCTGGAGTCGTTGCGCGCGACCACCGCCATCGTCCGGCGCGACGGCGTGGACCAGGAAGTACCGGTAACCGAGGTCCGGCACGGCGACCTCTTCCTCGTCATGCCGGGCGGCCGTGTACCCGTCGATGGCGTGATTGTGGAGGGGAACAGCCACCTGGACGAATCGTTGCTGACCGGCGAGAGCCTGCCTATCGCCAAGACGACAGGCGATACCTTGACGGGAGGCGCCATGAACGCCGACGGCGCCCTGGTAGCCCAAGCGACGGCCGTCGGCAGTGAGACCACGCTATCCCGCATCATCCGGATGGTCGAGGATGCTCAAGCAGTCAAGGCGCCTATCCAACGGCTTGTCGATCGGGTCAGCGCAGTGTTCGTTCCGGTGGTGTTGGTACTCGCCGTGCTGACTTTCATCAGTTGGGGGATAGCAAGCGGTAACTGGGAACAGGCCTTGCTGAACGCCGTGGCGGTGATGGTGATTGCATGTCCATGCGCCCTTGGCCTGGCAACGCCCACATCGATCATGGTCGGCACAGGGACTGCAGCCCGGTACGGCATCCTGATCAAGGACGCCGAGGCGCTCGAAACGGCACATGCCGTGACAGTCGTGGCATTCGATAAAACAGGCACCCTTACCGAAGGCAAGCCTGCCGTGGTAGCTATCGAAAGCGCGGGCATGCCAGAACCGGGTGTCCTGCAACTGGCGAGCGCCGTGCAGCAGCTGAGCGACCATCCGCTGGCAAAAGCTGTCCAGGCGGAAGTATACAGTCGGGCTATTGCAGTCCCTTCCGCCACCAATGCGCAGGCATTGCCGGGCCGTGGGGTACAGGCCGATATCGACGGCAACACCGTATTTCTCGGGAATGGGCGCATGATGCACGAGCTCGGTGTGGTGACAAATGGCCTAGCGGACGCCGCCACGGGCCACGAAGCGGCAGGCCGTACTGTCTCGTGGCTGGCATTGAAAGGCGAGCATGGCGTTGAACTGGTCGGCATACTGGCGTTCGGCGACACGCTCAAGCCTTCCGCCCGTGCCGCTGTAGCCCGCTTGTCCCACATGGGAATTAAATCCATCATGCTTACGGGTGACAACGCCGGCGCCGCGCGTGTCATCGCAGAAGCAATTGGCATCGCCGACGTCCGATCAGGACTGTTACCCGCCGATAAATCGCATGTCGTCACGACACTGAAACAGCAGGGTGAGACCGTCTGCTTTGTCGGCGATGGCATCAACGATGCGATTGCCCTGGCTGCAGCCGATCTTGGGGTCGCAATGGCAACCGGTAGCGAAGTCGCGATGCATACAGCCAGCATCACCCTGATGCGCGGTGATCCGTTGTTGGTCTCGCAGGCAATCGATGTATCGAAGCGAACCTACCGGAAGATCCGGCAGAACCTGGGCTGGGCGTTTATCTACAATATCGTCGGCATTCCAATGGCCGCCCTGGGTTACCTGAATCCGGTGGTTGCGGGCGCTGCCATGGCACTGAGCAGTGTGAGCGTGGTGGCCAATTCGCTGCTGCTGCGCCGCTGGCAACCGACCAGAGACGTGGAGGAATTATGAATATTGGACAGGCAGCGGACGCCTCCGGGGTGTCTGCGAAAATGATTCGCTACTACGAGAGTATCGGGCTCATCGCCAAGGCTGGCCGCAGCGAAGCAGGATACCGTCGCTACACACAAAATGAAGTTCAGACGCTCCGCTTCATCAGGCGCTCGCGTGATCTCGGCTTTTCGATCGAGCGGATCAAGACATTGCTGGGCTTATGGGAAGACCGGGATCGTAAAAGCGCCGACGTGAAAGATCTGGCACGCCAGTATATTGCTGAGCTTGAGGAAGACATTCGCAAATTGCAGTCCATCCGCGATCAGCTGCACGAATTGTCCGATTCCTGCCACGGTAACCACAGGCCGGACTGCCCGATACTGGATGACTTGGCCACTACAACCCAGCAAGTTCCCGCTGCTGATTCCCATTCCGATCGAGCAGGCTGCCACCTGGCTCCGGATGTGCAGCAACAACCAGCCCGACGACGCAATAGGACTTGACCTTGCCATGGTTGGAAGGCCTACAGTACCAAACGAATCGTCGGATGATTTATTCGGTGGACCATGGTTATTTTGCCGAGCAGCCGATGCCTTCGTTCAACCTATCAAAGGAGTAAAACCATGTATGAGTTCCAGGTAGAGAAAATGAACTGCGGTGGGTGTGCGAGCAGTGTAAAACGTTCCGTGCAGGGCGTTGACAGCAGTGCCAAAGTGGACATCGACCTGTCGAGTCGCACCGTACGGGTCGACACCGAGGTCGATATCGACAAAGTCAAAGCCGCGATCATCGAAGCTGGATACCCGGTCGCCGGCTCCACGAAGCTTTAATCTGCCAGTCACTGTGGAACGGCTCACGCCGGTCCACGGCCGCTCATCTACACATTTCCCGGAGAATCACCATGATCCGTCATCTCGTCTCGCGCATCGCCACTGCAGGCGCTTTAATCATTCCTCTTCTTGCTCACGCGGCTGCACCAACGATTGAGGTTTTCAAGAGCGCATCTTGCGGATGCTGTGCGAAGTGGGTGAAACACCTCGAAGCAAATGGTTTCAGTGTCAAGACACAGGACGTCGCGAATCCTGCGGACTATCGCCAGAAGGCGGGCATTCCTGACTCTCTGGGTTCATGCCATACCGCACTGGTGCGCGGTTATGCGATCGAAGGCCATGTGCCAGCGGCCGATATAAAGCGCTTGTTGGCTGAAACGCCCAGAGCGAAGGGGCTAGCCGTGCCTGGCATGCCACTCGGCTCTCCTGGCATGGAGGGGCCTCGCAAGGATCCGTATGAGGTTTTGCTAGTCCAGGCTGATGGTCGGACGACCGTATACAAGCGCTATAACTAATTATGGCTGACGGCGGGGCAATCGCCAGAATGCCTCGTGCACAGGTCATGTCGATGGACTGCAGCGAATAATGCTGATCCGGACAGCAGCCATGCCGCATGCGCTTTCCAGCGACAGCGCTCGTGCAAAGACAAATTGTCAGAATTACCAAGAGAATCGCTTTTATGTTTCATTGTAGCGACTTTCTCACGGACTTCGACGAACCCTCGTCGGGCGCGGGGCGTTGGAGCTGACCGAGACGCGCATATAGTGCCGGCAAGACGAACAATGTCAGCAGCGTGGCAGAGAATAACCCGCCAATGACCACCGTTGCCAAGGGCCGCTGCACCTCCGCGCCTGCCCCGGTTGCCAGTGCCATCGGCACGAAGCCCAGCGACGCCACCAGTGCCGTCATCAGAACAGGCCGCAGCCGACGCAAGGCCCCTGCCCTGACGGCTTCACGCCATGGCATGGTCTTGGCCAGGTCGTCGATCGCACCGATCATTACCAGGCCATTGAGCACTGCTACGCCGGACAGGGCAATGAACCCGACAGCGGCCGAGATCGAGAATGGCAGTCCGCGCAGCCAAAGCGCGACAATGCCGCCGATTAGGGCCAGTGGTACGCCGGTAAAAACGACCCCGGCTGCGCGCCAGGTGCCGACCGCCGAGTAAAGTAGAACAATGATCAAGGCGAAACAGGCGGGCACGACCACCGCGAGGCGCAGGCGGGCACGTTCCAGGTTCTCGAATTGACCACCCCACGCCAGCCAGGTCCCAGGAGGCCGCTGCACTTTTGCGTCAATCGCTGCTCGGGCATCCTGAACGACGCCGGCGATATCCCGGCCGCGCACGTTAGCCTGCACAACAATTCGACGCTTACCGTCTTCGCGGCTGATCTGATTGGGCCCCTTCCCGCTCTCGAGCGTGGCGACCGCGCTCAGCGGCACGAAACTGCCCGATGGGGTCAGTATGGGAAGCTGACGCAGCGCCTCGACGTCGTTGCGGTCCTGATCGCCCAGCTTGACGACCACGTCGAAACGGCGATCGCCTTCGTAGATGGTGCCTGCTTCGCGGCCGGCAACTGCGGCGGCCAGCGTAGAAAACACGTCCTCGGCGGTCAGGCCCACGCGCGCCATCGCATCGCGGTCAGGTCGCGCGGCTAATAGCGGCAGCCCTTCGACCTGCTCGACCCTAACGTCCACGGCGCCGTCGACGGCGCGCAGCTGGGTCGCAACTTGCTCGGCCGTCTGTAGCATGGCCGCGAAGTCGTCGCCAAACACTTTGATGGCGATATCGCCACGCACACCGGCCAGCAGTTCGTTAAAACGCATCTGGATCGGCTGCGTCAATTCGTAGTTCTGGCCAGGAACGGCCGCCACCGCATGCTCGATCTTCTCGACCAATTCCGATTTGCTCAACGATGGGTCGGGCCATTGGGCCCGTTCCTTTACGATGACGAAGGTGTCCGTCACATTGGGTGGCATAGGGTCCGATGCCAGTTCGGCCGTGCCCGTGCGCGAAAACACCAGTTTGACTTCGGGCAGTTTGGCGACCGCCTTTTCTACTGCGAACTGCATCGCCTGGCTTTGGTCGACGGATGTGCCGGGAATGCGCGCCACCTGCAGTAACACGTCCTGCTCATCCAGCGTGGGCAGAAACTCCTGCCCGAGCGTTTGAAACAGCAGCAGCGCGCCGGCCAATGCGCCGGCCGCAATGCCACCTGTTACCCACGGGCGCGCGATCGCGCGGTCCAGCCACGGCGCATAGCTGCGTCCGGCGGCAGCGACAATGCGGTTGTCGGCATGGTGCACGCTGCGCGACAGCCACAGAGCGATCACGGCCGGGACCATGGTCAAGGACAGGACGAAAGCACATGTCAGGGCCAGGATGACGGTAACGGCCATCGGGGCAAACATGCGCCCTTCAACGCCCTGGAACGACAGCAGCGGCACGTACACTAGGATGATGATTGCTTGGCCATACACGCTGGGACGGATCATCTCGCGCGCCGCGGCGGCGACGACGGCCATGCGCTCGGCTTTGTCCAGCACCTTCCCTGTCGCCTGCTGCCGCTCACCGATGCGGCGCAATGCGTTCTCCACGATGATGACAGCCCCGTCGACGATCAGCCCGAAGTCGAGCGCCCCAAGGCTCATCAGATTGGCTGAAAGCCCTACTTTCAGCATGCCTGCCGAAGTCAGCAGCATCGTGATGGGAATAACGGCAGCCGCGATTAATGCCGCGCGCAGATTGCCGAGCAATGCGAACAGAACAGCGATCACTAGGAGCGCGCCCTCTGTGAGGTTCGTTGCCACGGTCCGGATGGTGGCATCCACCAGCCGCGTGCGGTCGAGCACCGGCTTGATGACCAAGCCAGGCGGCAGCGACCGTGCGATTTCCTTGAGGCGAGCATCAACGGCGGCGGCCACGGTGCGGCTGTTCTCGCCGATACGCATGACAGCAGTTCCAACAACGACCTCGACGCCACCTTCGGAGGCCGAGCCGAAGCGCATTTCCTGGCCGATGCCGACGGTGGCCACTTGCGATAGCAGGACCGGCATACCGCCGCGGGTGGCAATGACCGTCTTGCCCAGTTCTTCGACACTTCCGACGCGCGCATCCGCCTGGACAGTCAGCGCTTCGCCGTTCTGGACGAGCACGCCCGCGCCTGCGCTGGTGTTGTTGCGTTCGAGTGCTTCGGCCAAGGCCGTCAGGCTGATGCCGAGTGCGGCCAACCGCTGCGTGTCGGGCGAAACCACGTACTGCTTGACGTACCCGCCGATGACATCGACACCAGCTAACCCGGGCGTGTTTTTCAGTTGCGGCGCGACGATCCAGTCCTGCACTGTACGCAGATACGTCGCCTTATCGACCGCCGTGCGCAACGTTTGCCCCTCAGGGGTGACATAGCTGTCGTCGGGCGCCATGCCGGCACCGCCTTTTGCACCATGCGTGTTGGTGAACTCCACGGTCCACATGTACACGTCACCCAGTCCGGTGGCGATCGGGCCGATGGTGGTGGTGACGCCTGAAGGGAGCGAGCGTTCAGCCGCGCGCAGCCGCTCGGCAATCTGCTGCCGGGCAAAGTAAATGTCGGTGCCGTCCTTGAAAATGGTCGTCACCTGTGCAAAGCCGTGCCGGGTCAGCGAGCGCGTCGATTCCAGCCCCGGTATGCCAGCGAAGGCCGTTTCGATCGGATAGGTCACTTGCCGCTCAACGTCGGCCGGTGCCAGTGCGGGGGCCACGACATTGATCTGCACCTGTGTGTTCGTAATGTCGGGCACAGCGTCGATCGGCAAGCGCGCCAATGCCAGAGCGCCAATGATTGCCAGGAACAGGGTGGCCAGCAGCACATGCCAGGGCCGGGCGACGGACATGTTGACGATGCGTGCGATCATGCCGGCTCCTCCTGCAACTCGGCGGCTCGGTACCGATCAATCATGGTCTTCTCCCGCTTCGCCCTTGCCAAGTTCCGCTTTCAGGATATAAGTGTTACTGACGGCGATCTGTTCGTCGCCATGCAGGCCAGACTGCACCGTGACATAGGTACCTGCACTCTGCCCAAGCACGATGGGGCGAACCGAAAAACCGTTCTTGTCCCGAACGAACACGCTTGGCTTGTCCTCGACGGTCTGCACGGCGGTGCGTGGCACAGCCAACTGGCCGGCGCCGTCCGTGCCAAGTGCAATGGCAGCCCGAACGGTTTCGCCAATACGCCAGCGCGCCTGCGGGTTTGGCAGCAACGCGATAGCACGCACCTGACGGGTGGCCGGATCCAGAACCCGCGAGAGGTATGTGATCTTGCCAGTGCTGCTGCGACCATCGGCGGTAACGTCGATGGCTGTGCCGACGGAGACACGCGCGGCGTCCGCCTGGGTCAGTGACAACTCGACCGATAACGTGTTCAGGTCGGCGATCTCGAACAATTTCGCCTGGGCCTCAATGACGTCGCCTCGGGCAACCTGCCGCGCCGTGATGACGCCACTGATCGGCGCGCGAAGCAGTAACCGGCCGGCCTGGTCCGTGCGACCGCCGGCACTGGCGACTTGCTGCTCGGCCAGACGTTGCCGGCTGCGCGCCTCATCGTATGCCGCTTTCGCCACTTCATATTCCTGCCGAGACGAGACCTTCTCTGCGTAGAGACGCTCTTCGCGCTGGAAATTGGCCTCGGCAAGTTCGCGCTGGCGACGGGAGATCGCTGCGTCGGCACCGAACTGGGCCACTTCCCGGCTTTCGATAACAGCAAGCGTATCGCCGCGCGCGACTGTCTCGCCGAGGTTGCGCGTCGCTTCGACTACCCGGCCGCCAACGGTGCTGCTGACTACCGAGGCATGCTGCGGATCGGCCACGATGACGGCTGGAGCATCGATCGCGCCGGCAAAGCCGCGCCGCACAGGGGCAATATCGATGCCAGCAGCCTTGATTTGCTCAGCTGTGAGAGCGATAGCATCGCTATGCTCCTCTTCGTGCTTTTCGCCGTGTTCCTCGTCACGCTTGCCTTCGTGGCGGGACTCAGCCTCACCGGACGACTTGGCGGCGGACGCCGTGTTTGCAGGTGCCGCTTCGGAACGCTCAGCCGATTCAGAGGGCTGTTGGCCTTCCGGGCCGCGGGAGCAGCCGACAACAACGAGCAGCGCGGCGCACGTGCTCAAGCGCGATAACCATTGCATGGTTCAGTCCTTATAGATGGGATCATTACTGCCTTGCAGCCGTGCCAGTCGGGCCCGGGCAAGATGAAACGCTGCAAGAGCATCGACTGCCGCTTCTCGGGTTTCTGCCAGAGAGCGTTCGGCATCGATCAATTCGAGCTGGGGAAACTTGCCGCTGGCATAACCGATGCGGGCGATGCGGGCCACCTCCTGCGCGGCGGCCATGGCCGGCCCGTTCGCCGCCTGTGCAGCGGCCTGGGCATCCGCCACGGCTACCTGGGCGTGCGCAAGCTCCTGACTGGCCTCCTGCGCGGCTGCATCCCGATCAGCGAGGGCGCGGTCATACTCCGCCTTTGATCGGGCCAAGGCCGCAGTGCCCTGGTTGAACAAGGGCAGCGGCACCGAAATACCCAAGACCGCTGCCTTGTCCGAATTGTCGCCATAACGGCGCATGCCAGCCGTTACCGTCACGTCGGGCACGCGCTCGCTCCGCGCGGCGGCAACACGGGCAGCGGCGGTCGCAGCCTGTGCTTCGGCGGCCATCAGCGACAGTGGAGATACGTCAGTGCGCGGCATTGGAGTGGCCTCGGTAACGTCGAACCACGGCGCGGCAATACTGTCCTCCAGGGCACGACCTGTCAGCCGCGCAAGGTCCGCCTCCGCCAGTGCCAGCGACCGCTCTGCCTTGTCCCGTGCCACATCAGCATTGATGCGGACCACGTCTGCGCGCTGCGCCTCGATGGGCGAGGCTTTTCCCACGCCAACCCTCTCTTGTGCAACATGGGCGGCGCGCTGCGCAAGTGCCAGCGCTTCCTCGGCCAACGAAAGTTGGCGCCGCGCCGCGACCGCTGCGACGAATGCTTCAGTTACCCGCTGCACGATGTCAGATCGCGTCATGGCAATGCCCAGCCCGGCGCTGTGCTGTTCGGCCTCGGCCACGCGCCGCCGGGCTGCGCGTTTGCCACCCAGTTCCAGCGGCACCGCTACGGAAAGAGTGCGCTCACCACCACCGAAACCAGCGTAACGCCCGGAACCCATTACATTTTCATGCTCATAGCTCACGGTTGGATTGGGGCGAGCATTTGCCACTGCGATATTGGCTTCTGCGGCGCGCAGCGTGGCCTCGGCCGCAAGTTGGCTCGGCGCACGCTGCAACGACAACGCGACTGCATCTGCCAGCTTCATCGGTTGGCTTTGTGCTGTCGTGGTCGAAAACGCGCCGGCAAGAATCAGGCTGGCCAGAACCCTGGAAACGTGGATGGGCATGAGGAAAGGTCTTGACGGATAGACAGACGGACTTTATAAACCTTGAAGTCACTTCAAGGTCAAGCGCTATGTCTACCTCTTTCACGATTGGCCAGTTGGCCGCTACGGCGCAAATGCCGGCCGCAACGATCCGCTATTACGAAAAAATCGGGCTGCTCTCCGCCCCTGCCCGCACGGGTAGTAATTACCGTCAGTACGACAACGACGACCTGACCCGGCTCGCTTTTGTCCGGCGGGCCCGGGAGATCGGGTTCACAGTTGACCAGGTCCGCAGCCTGCTGACGTTTTCCGATCAACGCGAGGCCGACTGCTGCGCTGTGATGGCGATGACCGACGAGCACCTCCACGCTGTCGAGCAGAAAATCGCTGACCTCTTGCTGCTGCGAGACCATTTGCGCACGCTGCTGGCGTCGTGCCGGGGCGGTACCGTCGCGGATTGCCGCATCATTGATTCATTGTCTCCAGCGGCTTGACTGTCGGCACCTCTCCTGCTTGCGCACGCTTGACGTTGAAGCCGCTTCAAGGTTTATGCTGCGCCGATAGCGATAGCCTGGGAGTGTGCCAATGACAAGTGAAACGGTGAAGCCAGATGGGGCGCGCGTGCGCAGCGTACTGTCGGTATCGAAAATGGACTGTCCGTCCGAGGAGAACCTCGTTCGGATGGCCCTGGACAAACGCGATGACATCACCTCGCTGACGTTCGACCTCGGGGCGCGGACGGTGACGGTTGACCATGCCGGTGACGGAAATGACCTGGTGCATGCGCTCTCCCCTTTGGGGCTGGGGGCACAACTTCGTGAGAGCCATCCCTTATCAGCGGAGACGACAGGCTCGTCCGCGCTGGTTGAGACGGTCATATCGGTACCGAAGATGGACTGCCCCTCCGAAGAGAACATGATTCGCATGGCCCTGGCCAATACCGTCGGGATCCAGGCGCTGGCATTCGATCTGGCTGCGAGGACGCTCCGCGTAGTTCATCAAGGCGATGTCGACCCCATAGCGAAGCAGTTGACTCCTCTTGGTCTGGGAGCGCGCGTGGTGAGCTCGACGCCAGCGACCGGCAGCAGTTTGCCGCTGCCAGATACAGCGGGCGACGCCGCGGAGGCGCGCACGTTGCGCCTGCTGCTGGCCATCAATGGCCTGATGTTCCTGGTCGAGATGGTGTGGGGCGTCATTGCTCAATCGACGGGCCTGATCGCTGATTCCCTCGACATGTTTGCTGACGCGGCCGTGTACGGCTTGGCGCTCTACGCAGTGGGCCGTGCAGCGTCACTCAAGACGCGCGCCGCCCATATGGCGGGGTGGCTGCAGCTGGCACTGGCCTTGGGTGCGCTGGGCGAAGTTATACGCCGCGCCTTTGCCGGCAGCGAGCCCGAATCGGCGTTGATGATGGGTGTCGGTGCGCTAGCCCTGATCGCCAACGTTGCGTGCCTGGTCCTCATCGCGAAAAAGCGCGATCGCGGTGCGCACATGAAAGCCAGTTACATCTTCTCGGCGAATGACGTCATTGCCAACCTGGGTGTGATCGTCGCCGGCGCGCTCGTCACCTGGACCGGGTCGTCGTATCCGGACCTGATCATCGGGACCATCATTGCGGTGATCGTACTCCTTGGCGCTCGCCGTATTCTGGCACTGCGCTAACTTGTCACTGACGGGGCAGCTGATACACGCCCCGTCAGGATGCGCCTTCCCCACCGCTATTCCCGGAAGCAGCGACCGGCCGATCGGCGCCAAACACGGCCTGCTGCAGCTCGGTAATACGCTGCTCCAGCATCTTGGCCTGGCCCATACTGGCCAGCTGCGCTTCCAACCCTGCCTTCTGCTGACGTAGCTCGCTGCACGTCTCTTGCGAGACTGCCAACGATGCTTCGGCCTCCCTTGCGCGCGCGCCTGCGTCGGCCGCCTGGCTTTGGAGCGTAGCTGCGTGGGTTTCGACAGCCTGCAGCTGCTCTACACGACGTTCAAGACGGCGGCTGACCTCCTTCTCCAAGTAGACAGCCTGTTTGCCTGCCGCCAGTTCTGCGGCAAGGGCCGCTGCCTCTCTATTGACTTGAGTTAGCTGCTCCTGCTTCAAGGCCGCGGACGTGCGGGCATTTCAAGCCGAACATGCATGAACCATGCTTGTCGTTCGATGTCGGGATTCCGCCGATCTCGGCCGCTCGACGCAACATAGTAGATCGCTGCGCCTGAAAATTCGCAGACCGTCATCACCGACTGTTCCCCCCTGAGGAGACAGTCGAACGATAAGGTTCGGCGCCACCTAATGGCTGTTAACGGCTCACTTACCTTAGAGGCCCGAACGATCAAAACGCGCCATTCCTGCACGGTGATTGTTTTGTCGGCTGCGGCGGCATGAATAGTTGCACGGACGTCCGCCAACTTAGGAAGTAGGACCAGTGGGTGTAGAAGCCGCAAGAAGGACTCTCGCTAGAGCTCCCGTTAAAATAGCCTAGCAGCCCAACCATCAAGGAGTTTTCGATGCAGAAGATCATCCTGACCCGCCGTACCAAGTCCGACGTCTCCCGCCCCTTCGACAACGAAGTGCGCATTATTCGAAAACCAGGCGCAGTCGTGGCATTCGATACTAGTAAGAGCATCTATGCCCGCATGCTCGCCGACTTCTTGGTCCCAACGCGTCCGTCCTACAGGGGACCCGCAGCGAAAGAAAACGTCAAACCTGCGGCCAATGCCGGCGTTAGTTGCGACAATGGTGACGCATCAGGCGGTGGCTCAGACGACGGTGGTGACGATGGCGATGGGGACGACGGTGATGGTGACAGTGACGGACCCCGACCTTCTACACCCTCCCTGCGTCCTCGTTCCCCTTCATCTCGCGCCAATCGGCGCAAACCTTCCTTAAGATCTCGAACGCCATCCAATTATTGGTGGTTGCTGCTGTTCGCTTCGATCCTCGCGTACTGTGCCAGTCCTACTTTCTCACTACTGTGTGCAGAGTTAGGTCATGCTGACCTTGCCAAAGAAATGCTGCGTTTTCGGCCAGTCCTGTTGATGCCGATTCCGGCAGGTTGGTCCACTTCCCTCTGAGGTAGCTGCGCTGCCTTCTTCCCTAACACCACCTTCGCGAAGACGAGTCAGTCAGATAAGGGCGAACGTTAGCGGCTTGCCGCACAAGCTAGGCAAGCCTTGCGTGATAACAAGGATTATCATGCAAGGATACTGTTGGGCTACCCTGACACTGGCACACCCATCCAATGATTCACCGCGGCGGCCACGCCGGGCGAAAGGAAGCTCCACCAACCAGGCGTATACTGCCGCGCGGGGCGATGCGTTACCCATCCGCCCGTCACGGCTGTCCAGCCACGCCTGCCCTTCGGCCTCGGCGGTGGCGTAGCCCTCGGCCAGCAAACATGCATGGTAGGCGTCGACCGGCCGGGCTGATGCTGCCATCATCAGCCAGCGGCCGCGCTCATGTTCACTGCATCATTCCACCAGGCCGTGCCAGCGTTCGAGTCATCCAAGATTGGAAATGCCCCGCCGCCCATCTCCTCGCCATTCTCCTGTAAGCGCAGCCGCCATCCGCAGCCCAGTTCCGCCGAGCGCGCAGTGATCGCGTAGGTATAGGGGGAAGGATGGTGTCCCCAGGAGTGGTGTATAAGATGTGATTCTCAAGGGGCTGGGCCCCCGATCAGTTAATCACGGCTGAGAGCCGTGCAGGCTGATTGTCGCTCAAGGATAATAATCCTTCAAGCTGCATATAACGGCGCTGCAAGGACCACTCGTCGTCCTGTTCAAGCATCATGGCGCCGACCAGGCGGACGATGGCGGCGTCGTTAGGAAAAAATGCCGATGACGTTTGTTCAGCTTCACGCCACGCAGGCCGCGACGTGTCAGGCCGCGCAGGAAATCTGTCCAGAATGGTTCTGCTTCCGACGGACCGGTTGCGGCTTTGCAATTGCAGGAGCGTAGTGGAATGCCGGATGGCCGCACCTGCACGGGCAGCAGATGCGGTGCCCGCGTCTCGCATCCGATCCTGGCTGCCCAATAGCTCAGGCGTTCCAGGGACAGGTTATTTTGATCGGCATACGCGTGTGCGGTTAGACCGCTGGCACGCCAGTGGCCTACACGCTCGTGCCAGATTGATGCCGGCGTTCGCGGACCGGTCATGGAGGGGCCTTGAAATGGAAAACCCGGGTCTGCCAACAACGACGTTCAAATCACAGTTGGACTGGTTGGACGTATACCGTCTTCCGGCTTTGTGCTCCCTCCCAGCCTCTGCTGCGCTACTCAGGGGCTAAGAAAGGGACTGCGTACCCCAAGAACTCATTGTGCGGGCGGCGGATGACATCCCATCGCTTCTGGTAGTTTGGCGGTTTGGGCCGTTGATCCGCGTAGGTCAGCACTAGCCGGCGCTTTGCCCGCGAGACGCCGACGAAGAACACGCATCGCTCGTCGGCTGGATTGCCAAAAAATACCTCCGCCTCGGTCCCGAGTAGAATCACCGAATCAAATTCAAGGCCCTTGCTCTTGTGGATCGTCAGCAAACGCACCGCCTGATCGTCAGCGAAACGATTCAGTGCCGATGGTAGCACCGGTTCCAGTTGGAGCAACTCCTCGATCTTCGTCTTGACCTGCTGGATCACCTCTCTCAGCCGCGCATGTGCTTGATAGTCCGGCGACAGGGCCACCAGCGTCTCTAGGCCAACCGTACTGAGAAATTGCTTCGCGTGCTCCCACCAACCATCGTAGGGGTCACCTAGCAACTGCGCCACCGCGACTTCTTTCCTCTGCTGCTTCACAAATTGGTGAAAGGCGCGTCGCTTGGCGGACAGCAGGTCGTCATCGTCATATGGCATCAACTGCTCTGACAGCCGTGTCCAGGCCTTTGGCTCGCGCTGCCCATACAGGCAGGCGAGGAAATCGACAATCAGCCGCGTAACCGGTTCTGCCGACAAGTCCTGCAGCTGCGTTTCATTGCGATACGGGATGCCCAAACGTGTGAGCGCCCCCATCAAGTCGAAGGCATATTGATCTGGCAATTTGGACACCAGTACCGCGACCTCGGAGTACGCCAGCTTGCCGCCTTGCGTCCAGCCCGCGATCAGGTTGGCCAGATACTCGGCCTCTTGCCGGCTATCAGCAAAATGCCAAGCAAATACTTCGCCCCCTTCACCGGCCAGCTGTTCCGGGGGCATCACGGACGCCGGGTCCAGGACCCGAATGATATCGTTCTGCATTCGCAGGAGCTTAGGCTGCGAGCGGAAGTTGCGGTACATGTTCAGCGGTACCGCCGCGAAGTCGCGCGCATACAGTTGAAATATCCCCTCCAGCGCGCCGGCCCAGCCCATGATTTTCTGCTTGACGTCACCGACCGCGGTCATGCGGATTGGTGTTCCCATGAATGCCACCTTGATCAGCTCGTATTGGTCGCCCGTACAATCCTGGAACTCATCGAGAAACACGTCGGTGTAGGTCTGGCGAATGGCATGGCGGGCGCTTTGCGACCGCCGCAATATCTTGATGGCGAGGGGGAGGAGGTCTTGGAACGTGATTTGCGAGCGCGCGACGCGATTGTTCCCGATCTGATAGCCAGGATCGAGGGCATCGGCGCCCATGAGCACTGGACGAAACCGGTCGATAATGCGCTTGGCAAAGGCGTGGAAGGTATGACTATCAAACCGGCGCCCCAACACGGCGCCGCAGCGGCGCTTCACGCGCTCTTTCAGATTGGTACTGGCGTCCACCTTGAACGATATGGCCAAGATGCGCTTGGGATAGCGGCACGCGCCCGTTCGCAGCAGGAAGTCTGCTCGTTGCGCCAGCATTTCCGTTTTACCTGCGCCAGGCCCCGCGGTCAACGCCAGGTTCGCTTGCCGCTCCTTGGCGGCGCGCAAGGCGTTCGGTTCCAGTGTTAGCCCGTCGGCCGGCAACCATGCTTCTGGCGCGATCATTCCGGTAACTCCGCTAACCGGGCGATCACGGCGTCGGCAAGTCGCGCTAACGACGGTGGCATGGCCGCCAGCATTACCTCGTCGGTGATCTGTGCCAGTGCCTCGAGGTGCATGGCGGGTTTGCTACCGACTTTGAATAAACGGTGGTACGTGCCAAATAGCTGTAACTGCGGTTGCACGTACTGCTGTGCACCGTGGTGGCTCTTGCCCAGCACCGCCTTGACGGTATCGGCGTCCGGGTCTTCCAGTGTTGCGCCGTATTGAACGGGGAAGGCCGCAAGCAGCGCAAAGTCCAGGTCCATCGGGGAGGAGAAGAAAACACCACGTTGTTCCAACTGCTCGAAATAATTGAAAAAGGTGAGCACTTTTTGCGCGTCATCGGTCCACTCGGGTATAACGAAATTAGCGGGCAATTGCTTGGCGGGCTCGTGCTTTCCGAGCTGGTCATTTACATACTTGATCCGACCCCAGCCACCGCCGAACCTGGCCAGATCCAGATCCAACAATGTGAGGTAGGGTATCTGGAGTTCGGATAGCAGGCGCCAGAAGTGGTTGACATGGCGCCCGCCGAGCGGCGCCACCGTCACGCCCGATTCATCAACGGGCGCACCTTTTGCGTGCAGTAACTTCGGCAGGACGATTTCCTCGCTGTCGCCTTCACCAAGCACGACCAGACGCGAAAAATAGATTTCGGGGAAGGCCTGGACGGCCTCCCGGACGAATTTGTGCGCTTCGTCCTGGGCCTCTGGCAGTCGTATGGATCGCACTTGCGTAGTGCGCGCGGCGTTCAAGCGCAGATACCGGATGTTTTCCGGCGGTACGCGCCGGAGCATCGAGGGCGCATGGGTGGCGATCAGCGCTTGGGCGTCACCGTCGCTGGTAATCTTGGCCAAGGTATTGACGATACGGCCGAGAAAATGCGGCGACAAGCTGTTTTCAGGCTCTTCGATAGCGATGATGGTAAAGACCGGGGGACGCAGTTTCTCGACATCGAAACAGGTGTCTTCTCCTGCGAGGACCTTGCGACCAATGGCGTGGGATGACACCACTAGGGACAGGTACAACATGGACTTCTGGCCGTCGCTCAGCCGCGAGAAATCAGCAACGCGATCGTCGTGGGCAGGGGAGAAGGAGATCGACAGATGGCGAAGTATAGCCTCCACCTCGGAGGCCGCGAAGGTGATTTTCGGATCGGCAAAGTAGCTCCCCTTGTGCAGCGATGTCCATGTGTCGGAAAGGCACCCGCTAAAGGCGCTGATGGACGGATTGCTCGACAGGCGCTCGGTGATCTGGTCTGTCAGTTCCTTGATGCCGGCCCGTTCATTGTCCCAGTTGACCGCCCGCAGCATCCTGCCGAGTAAGGCGTTGGCGCCATACGCGATGTGATCCGCCGGATCACGGCGAGCAGGCAGATAGTGAACGTGAATTTCGTTGCGCTCGGCCTTGGGTACCTGGGCGGTACTTACGATGGTGCCGTCCTCCTTCACGTCGAGGACGTACACCAGCGACTCATCAATTTCACCCGCGTCTGACAGTGTCGCTTCCAGGCGGAAGCGCACGCGGACCAGGCCATCGGCCTCATCGAGCCGCATGTGGCCGAAATTGGGCGCGACGCCGTTGCTTTCATCACCGTCCTCCAGTTCCGGAAAGACGAAATCGACCTCAATCCAGAGCTTGCGCTCGTCCGGCACTTCGGCTTCATCGTGGGGGACATGAAAATCGGATTTCTTGATGCGACGCATAGCCGGATCGAACGCAAACAGACGGCAGATCGCTTGCAGCGCGGCGGTTTTTCCCGAGCCATTGGGGCCAATGAGGTAGCACAACTCGGGGACGGTGAAGCTGACGGGGGCAGGCCCGAAGGATTGAAAATTCGACAGGCGAATGTGGTGCAGGTTCATGGCTGGAAGAGTTACTAGATTGGAGGAGTAGTTTTTTTGTTGTGCTGCATGCCTGGCGGAGAGTATTAATGAAAAGTGATGCCCCAATTCTCTCCATTCGTCACACATGCAACCTGTTTATGACTTTTTGAGGAGATCGGGAATATCGGCGCCGCTGCGATACGCCTTCTGGCGGACGTCTCTAGGACGTCTTCCTAGGCATTGGCGATTCCTCGGGTATGTTTTGGGTTTCGCGCGCAGACGTTCTGATCACGCGAACGTTCCAGCTGTTCGGTTTGAGCAAGGTCCCTCAATTTTCCATTCTTGGGCGATACCCTGCGGGCCGTCCTCCTTCCGGGTTCGCTATGCTCCGTCCCTTGCGGGACCTGCCTGTGGCCGCCTCCAGTCCTCCTATCGCAACGGCATGTTGCCCGCAGCTGCAAGCTGCAGTGGGCACCACTCAAGCCTGAAATGATCGCGCAACGCGAAGCGCAATGCTCAATCTGCGAAGAGCAGGAAACGTCAACAGCGCACTACCCATGATGCCCGCTGCGCGAAAGGCGAGCGACGGCAACATCAACCCCCGCACTGCCCAAAATGAGGCTGGCAAGCTTTTCAAGCTTCATGCCAGCAAAAAGCGCTGTCATGCCCCTTGAGCCGCCGCTTGCGCTATGAAGCCGGCCGCCTTGCCATCCTTGAGCTGACCCCACGAAAAAACGGCGGCAGCGGGGCCACGGAGCCCATCGCGCGCCCCCCCATAAGCCCCCCGGGAAGGGTGAGGGGGAATGCCAATAGCAATCAGTCCGGCATGCCGCGCATGCGCATTTCTGTTTCGCGTTCCGTAACGATCTTCGTCAAGTGCGGTACAACCTGCAGATCATAGACCGCCTTTTGCTTGTCTGTGAGCGAGTCGTATCCTTGATCAAAGCACTGTCTGGCCACACCGTTCGCAGCGGAGCCCTCCTCGATATAGCCGCGATCGATCGTTTCCTGCAGCAGCTCGTTGGATTCTTCGTCGTAGTGGTCCATGTTTTTTCCATCATGTAAGGGTAGTTTGTTCGCGTTCCCGCTTCCGGAACTTGATCTCAGCGTGGCGCACGCCCAGGCTCTGCAGCTCAGCCAGTGCTATATCAATTATGGCAAGGCTGCAGTCGGATGGCGTAGTCTTCGCTCCCGTCACGCGCACTGCGTTTTACTCGGCTTCAGTAACTTTCCCATCCATTCCACAGCTTTGCCATCTACCTGCTTCTGAATTGCAATATGCATCATCGCAGTGTTTGGTGCTCGCCATGCCAGTGTTCGACGCCTGGCGGTGTCCAGATCACGCCGCCAGGACAGATTTCCTCGACCTTACCTGCCCAGCGCTGGACTCGCCCGACGCCTGCAGTCAAAATGAGTGTGGCCCACCGGATGACTATGTTAGGCCGACAGGGCCCCCGGTTGGAAGTTCACGCAGGCTGCTGCTGTACGCAAGGGGGCTGGCGGAAAACAGGGGATCGACGCCGACCGTTCCAGTGACATATCGCCCCGGGCCTTTACCCGCAGCCCGCGTACCGTTACGGCTGATGCCAAGTTCCCCGCCATCACCAGTGCGCACCGCTGGCATGCCGCTAACTGTTCGAAGGCTGGGGCAGCGACGAGTAATGCCATGACTGGTGCAATCAAGCGTCTCATGTTTGGTCGACACGTTGCGCGAGCTGCAGGCGCTCGTGCCTGGATCTGGGAATTGGCGGTCGAGAAAGCTCTAGCTGGTCGACACGTAGGCCATTATCCTGATTCCCAAATTCGATTCGCGGTCTGCCTGGGAGCGCTACATGCATGAACCGGGGTCACGTAGCTCTTGGCGACCGTGTCAAGGATGCGATCGATCTCTCCCGCATGACTGTCGTACAAACGGACGCGTGAACAATTGGTGATGGGATGAACTTGTATTGACGCGTCGCCCCGCAGCAAACCTCGTTAGCCCATGAGCCAACGCAACACATATGGAAGAGATGATGCCGGCATTCGCTTCGCTTGGACCTGCCTGATGTTCAGGACAATTACTTGCACCGGCAGGTGGTTGCTTACGCACACGTAGCAATCCTCTCTTGAGCCAGTAAAGGTCACATGGATTGTGCAGTACGTGTCACAGCTGACGAAAGGCCACCTTCGATTGTGCCAAAACTACAGATTGGATTACCAGCGATTTCGATGCTTGCGCTAACCCATTGATTTATCGCTTAGTCTCGCCGTCAACTGCTGCGCAGTAGCTGGTTTTACACAACCTTGGTGACTTTGCCTCGACTTGGTAGACTCCTTACTCAACTCGAGTGGCCTTTTACGTCACCCATTTGCTGCGTATTGAGGCATTTTGCCTTGGCCCACCCCGATCCGAAGCTCCAAGCGTGTGCACTTGATGCCATTGCCCAGTGTATGGTCGAAGCAAAGCTAGCACTGTAGAGGCGGCGGTAGTGTCGCCGCTCCTTTCGAGCTGTGGAACGGCATAGTGCTAGGATGGCAGCTCCACCATCTAAGAGACGACCATGAACCAAAACCAGACCACAGCGGCAGCAGGCATTTACGAACACGCTTTGATCGCTGTGCTGTACGCGGCACAGAAGGAAGGTGTCAACTTGGAAGCGCTCTTGGCACACGCTAGAAACGATACCGCTGGTCATCCCGGGTTGCGCCCGAACCCTAAAGATTTAGATTCCGTCCTGCAAGCAATCGAGCACACCATCAATGATGTAAAGCTTACAACCAAGTAATTTACTCACTTTGGAGACGCCCGCTGCGTGTTGGCCGCTGATGCCGCCGTGCTCATAGCTGTCGCGCCTGCAAACTGTCTCGCCTAGGCGTTGAGTCAACTGGTCAGCAGGCGATGCAGTCCAGATTGGAGGGAACATGCATCAGCACACGAAGCAACCACACTTCAATTTGTCAGTCGCGGGCGGCTGGCAAGTTGGGTGAAGAGCCCGTTAATCGTAGCATTGGGCGTGCCCAAGTATCGGAAAAATGTGGTTGGGGTCAGTAGATTAGCTGTTGCGTACATTGCGGCTACAGCTTTGTCGAGGAAACAGTATGATGGCCGATATTGCCTTGGATCGATACTATGACTGACCTTATAAATCAGCTGTTGCTTGAGAACGATTTTCGCCAGCAAAGCATCGATAAAATGTTGTCTATGACGGAGTGGATCACGGCGGATGAGTTACAACGGCGTCAAAATCTGGACTTCATATCTTCAAAATTGCTCCGCGAAACTTGGATAAGGCATAAGCAGATCTTTGCGGTAACTAACAGTGACAGACAATTATTTGCAAATTTTCAATTTGACGAAATGGGCAAACCATTGCAAGTAATAGCCAACACTCTCAAGTTTCTTCAGTTGGATGATGGTTGGGCGACCGCAGCTTGGTTCTTGTTCCCGAATGCTTGGGTTCCCCACATTGCTGGTACTGGTTGCGTAGCGCCGGTTGAAGTTCTAGCATTCCCAGAAAAAGTTATTTCGGCTGCTCAATGCTCGCGAAATACTCATTTTTGTTAATACAAACATAGGAACTGACATAGTTACTGTTACTCTTCCAAACGCTGATACCCGGGAATGCATTCTAGCTCATAACGATGCAAAAATTTCTCGCAACCGATTCTGCACAGCTTCGTGGCTAATCCCCGTACTATCCTCCGTTTGAACAAACCTCGATAAATAGTGCTCCGGCCAACCTTCGCAATCATCATCAATAGCACACCAGCGGGTCAAACAATGTCGCACGACGTATTGACGAACCTGCTCTCCTCGAGTAAATAACGCGAATTCATGCCTGGAAATTGCTCGACTATGATAGGTTGCTCCAATTACGCGAGATTGAAGCCCGCTTGGCAAGCAAGATCTGGCGTATTTAAAGCTTCGCATTGGTACCCATGACGTGCTGAGTACAATTTTAATTTTAGGATAAGGAAAAAGAAGCTCCTCGAGTATGCCTGCCCATTCGAACAACTGGTGCCCTTCAGCCAGCAACTGAATACCTCGGCCTGCCACTTTAAACGCTGCATCTGGATGGAGTACCCCATCAAAATCTAGGAAGCAGATGGGCGTTTCTGCGATACCTGACCTTGGACCATAATAATCAACAGCCTCGATCATTCTAGATTCCTGCACTTCATTTCCCAGTCGATCCATGGCAACGAATTAATGCACCAATCACCACCGTGCGTATTTAAGAATGGCTGCGTCCACGATAATTTCATTCTACATCTGTTTTCCGGGCCAAACTCTGATTTTTCTGACAGGCTTACCCCCGGCACGATGAGGCTCTTCGTCTACCTCGGTCCCATCAACACAAACAAACAGGTTTCTTTGCAGCCCTTGGGAGGTAGTTATTTCATAAACTTCTTTAAGATTGGTGATGCTGTATGTTTGGCTGTTTTCACGTCGAGACTGAACGCTGATATTTGCTATTGGCACTTTCTCCTGCATTGAAAAGTCAAGAATGTCACGGAACTTGCTAAATATGAACCTTCGCCAGTAGCCGCCTGCATCCCTCGGCGCAACATCTACGTGGAATACCATATTATTCAATGGTACTTCAACGAATACAAATTGCCGCAGTCCCGGCTGACCAAACAGGCCCTGAAGCAACTCGGATTTTGTCCGATCCTCCCAAGATTCATACGCATGGAACAATCTACGCCCTCCACTCAAATATGGTTTGCTATCGAACGGTTGAATAAAGGCTAAGAAGGAATATTCGTTCCGTTTCGCTCGCCCAGCCTTCGCCTCTTCAGTCATTGCTAGCCCGCAAGGACTCACCCGACATACATCACTGCTCAAGATACCGACCAATCAGGCCTGTGTGCAATCAAACGCGACCTCCCG
Organism: Pseudoduganella umbonata; assembly: GCF_014192225.1. Lineage (GTDB taxonomy): Bacteria > Pseudomonadota > Gammaproteobacteria > Burkholderiales > Burkholderiaceae_D > Rugamonas > Rugamonas umbonata. Next base: position 77,366 of record NZ_JACHXS010000005.1, read on the forward strand.
GCAACTGCATGTATTCGATTTTGGAATAGTCTATTTTGGACTAATTCTGAACATCGCGCAAGCTGTGTTGAATTCTTCAACAACTTGCCCGAATGGAAAAATCGATTCACTCTCAACAGTACGCGCTCATGCTGCGCCTTCTCCGCGAAGAGAGGCTTGCTGCAGGTCTATCGCAAGAGCAACTCGCTACACGACTGCAGGTCACCCAGGTCTTTGTCAGCAAATGCGAGCGTGGGCAGCGGCGAATAGACCCTGTTGAGTTGAGGACATGGTGCATGGCGCTCGGAACTACAGGTGCTAGGTTCTATGAGGCTTTTGAGGAGGCTGCGTTGAAAAATGAAATTCTTTTAGGGAAGAAATCCTAGAGGTGCGCAACTCCACGCGACTAAGACAACCTGCTGTTGGCTTTTGCGTCTACAGTACCACGTCAGGTAACTACAGCGGGCCTACAGCAGTATAGCTATAGAAAAAACGGTCCGCGCGCGAAATGTCAAGAGCCGCAGGGTTCGAGGTTTAGTGCGTAGAATTGCCTCTGCTGGCGCTTTTCTTATAGCCTTCACGGCAACTATAATTATAGGCCGCTGTGGTGATAAGCATGTCAGATCACACTTCGTCAAAAACCGTATACGTCAGCGAGTAGTATTGACGGCTTACTTTACGATGAGCAACAATGGCTGTTTTTTCGTCGCGCGAAGCCAAATTCGTGGAGCTCTAATGATTTAATAACGCTCCATTTTTTGACGACATTAACTTTTCTTCTTCTTATTCACGTCATAGATGGAAACTATATCGTCGGTGCTTTGTTGCTGAGATGGCGACAATGGCTCATTTAGTTTCCTTTCCGAAATTCCTTCTTTCTCGGCATTCTTCACCCATACAAAAAACATAGCGCGATAGTTCTTGCACTCAAGGGCAAGCATCTCATTTTTGGCTTCCAGCTGAGCAATCTTCTTTTGCAGCTCAGCAACGTCGTTGACTACTGAGATAGGACGACCTGCTTCAATTTGTAGCGCACGTTTTCGTATGTTGAATGCGTCAACAATATGTTTATGGTTCGCCAGCGCCTGCCGAGTGTAATCAACCCCAATACCGTCCTTAATAGCAGCTCTCAGCAAGTCCCAGCTCAACTTACCGGACCATTGCCTAAGAATCTCATCTATTACTTCGATAATGTTGTTATCTATGGTCCGCGCCCTATTTTTTGCCATTACGCAGCCTTTCCAACAGCCTGTTTTGACGCGGTTGTCCCGATTTCTCCTCCCTCAAGAATTTCACCTGCTCGACCTTAGAAGCAGACACTACATCGTTTAGCGCAACAAGCGCCCCATCCGCAATTACCGTGCTGTCCAAGATGGAAATAAGTTGTTTGCAATGCTCTAGGGTCTGACGGTGGTGGCTAACCCATCGAGACGCGCCGTACTTAGCCTGGCCCTCGGCGGCTTCCGCCTTTGTTAGCAGCCCTTCGGTTTCATCATGCATACGCTTTATGTTGGCCAGCTTTACGTGCGCACCTTTAACACAGATATGCTCGTGACAATTAAGACAATCGCGATGAATTGGGCATGGAGAAGCGGCGAAATCATGCCGACACATACCATAGAGCGTCGCATGTGCCGTACCGGTTATCAAGCGGCCCGTAGCATCGTCACGGTGGGCCACTACGCGAATTTTCGGTATATCGGTAACTCCCGCAAATAGTTGCGATTTCCCTGCAAGCGCGATTGCTTTGGTTTTGCTTAGAAGTTCACTAGGAGTAACGTGGTCGTATGTACTATTTTGGGAAGGATCTGCGCGCCCCGACCACATTGCGATATCGAGTTGTGAAGCCCCGTTTGACTGAGCAAGAGTATTAAGATAATGGCGTGCTTGATGCGACTTCATCTCTAAAGGTTTGCCATCAGTGTCAGTGTATCCCCGATTTTCAAAGAATGATCGTGCAGTTCCACTGCTAGTTAGCCGGGATGTAATTTCCCCTGGCGAGACTCTTTCGACGATGCAGCAATACGGCATTATTTTGGCATTCAATTCGAATCGTAAGGCAATAAAGAGGCTCTCACTGTACTTGAGATTCGGCGACGGCCGGAGCAAGTCTGGCGGGAGCTTCCTGAGCACTAGTTGCTCAATGTAGGAAAAAGAGCATATCTTGGGAAATTTAAATTTGGAGCCTTTTTCGTCTGTCCAAAACAAGACCTGCCGAGGAAGGCCATATAACATGAGACCGACCTCGTCCAGATTTACATACTGTTGTTCTCGGAGATACTCATATTCTGGTTTCAGATAGATTTTCCCAGGATTCTGCTCATACCAAGCAGCCACCTTGCGTGCCTCACGAGAAGCTTCCTTGAGATTAGCGATTGCCTTGCGGGCTACAGGCTCCATTGTCTCCAAGACCCAGCGCACGGAATCCTGAAAGCCCTTAGAACCAGATTCCCTGAGACCATAATTTGGGTTATTTTCCGCGTCGTACTCGACCTCACAGTTGTACGGCAGTCTCACAACTTCATTGATTCGCTGCGGGAAACAGTACATAAGCGCAACGGCAGAGGTTACGATTCGCTCCGCAGGTGTTTCCGGATTTTGAAATATATAAGCCAACGCCTCGATAGCAGCCTTTGACGGTAGCTTCTCATCTCGAGCTTTCTCTGCCTCTACACCCACCCGAGTTCCGGAGTCCTGACTCCGCTTGAGAGTACTCTTCCAAGGAGTTTTCATTTGGCAGAAACCTAACCTGACTACCAAGTCACAAATTTCGCTTAGTTGCCCTGCAATTTTCGGCGCAGTAATGGACGCATATCCCTGCTGAATTATGCTGCACGCTCGAACGAATGTATCATGCGTCGCGCGAGTAATCCTCCCCTCTTGCCCCTCTAGGACTAACGCGTGGTCCAAAGCACGCAGAGCCGCAATTCGATTTGCCCAAGCTGAACTGCTTCTAAGACTTAGTGAATATCTAAAATAAGCCTTAGCGAAATCCTTAAATTGTGGCGACATCGCCGGCGCGTACCGCTGTGCTTTCGCAGCTTCATAGCTTGAGAAGTACGCACGATTGCGCTTAGTTGCACCCTTTACAGGATAGGTCTCGGTGATGTCCCAGATGTCCTCATCGAAAGCGAGGTCGCCCCCAAAAAGGACAAGGTTCATACGACAATATCGCACGAAGGCAGCCAGGTTTTCTTCTGCTGTTAAGTCCGCCCTCGATTTAAAGAGGAGCGTTTTATTCATGGATATCGTTCTTGTTCATCGCTCTCATACGCGCGCATTCATCAATAACATTTTTGATGGCTAGCATGGTCAAATCGTTGACTGCTGCCATCCGTTCGCCGCTAACTTCCAGCGCTACCTCGCGCTCTCGCTCCAGCTGCTCATAAAGGGCAACATGAGGAGCATCCAACCAAGCCTCGAATTTGGGGCATGTGTAGCACGCGACGGGCGCGTTAAACTTACAATTATATGTTGTACCGCATGCACCGACCTGCTCACCGCTGTTCCTGTAGTCGATAATATCGCTGCTGGCATCGCCAAAACGGGTGGCATCAGAAGGGTTAGCGATTATTTTCCCTACGAAGGCGTTTGCAATCGGCGCCAAATCTTTCGATAAGGCCCTATCGAGGCGTTTGGCGATCTCAGGCACTACAGCTACATAGCATTTGACATTTTGCGTATCTACATGCCCCAGGATCTCAGCGATAACTAGTTCCCCAAAGCCCTCTTGTGCTGCTCGTGTGCCTAGCGTATCCCTGAAGCGGCCAATCACCATATGCATCGGTGCAGAAGTGCGGGGGCTTAGCGGTACTATATGGCTAAGAGTAGACCTGAATGCACGAGCTAATGTGCTAGGCGTCCAATGCTCCGCAAAATCGCTGTCGAGCTGCTCGACCTCTGAATTCACGTCTGTTGGAAACATTGGAGCGTTCTGACCTAAGTGAGGGTAGTGAGCCCGCACATCGGATACATATGCAGCCAACCCCTCTCCAAACTGGCGTAAGAGTGGGCGTACCAGAAACTCATCCCTAATGGAAGCTCCGCGTAGCTTAGCTTTTGGAATGGAAATCTCATACGTGACTGCGCCACTGACATCCTTTTTGACGATTAGGTCACAAACCTTAAGGGCGCAGTACTGCGAGGCCCGCTGGCCGGTCAACATCGCTAGGTAAGTCAAAAAGTAGTACTTTGGAGCAAGCGCGCCATCTACGTAAGCAATATCTAACGCCTGGGTCAGCAGTTGCACTTCCAGGTCTGTGAACGGCCCCTCTATTGGATCCAGAGTTCGAACCGCCTTGCCCTTAACATTTCCCTTCTTTGTCATCCTCCGAAGGACTTCAGCTGCCTCCGCCGATAATCCAGGGAGACCAAGCTCTTCCCATCGAGCAATAAATGCTGAGAGCGTACCTTCTTCACCTTGGTTGTGCCGATGTGCTGCCACGTAATTGAGGACGTGAGCCTCAGTAATCGCCTCTACCTCATCAGTTGCCGTCATGACAATTACGTCGGCTAAACGCGAGAAAACTCGGTACATATTAACTGCGTACGTCGGAGCGTTGCGCTCAAGAAAACTGATCAACACAAATTTCGCATTAAGCACGAGCGGAAAAACTTGAGCAGGCAAATCCGTGAAGTTCATATAGACCTGGTAGATACCGTCAATGAACTTCCAATGATCCCCTTCTGGATTGAATACTGCCTTGCTCCGAAGACGAACAGACAATGGGAGCTGCGCATCAAAAAAGTTTCGCTGGAGGTCGGTTGCAATAATGGAGTTCATTGGAAGATTTTACCTTGAAGCCTCATGAATACCTCCATGGCCTTCTTTTCTACATAGCCTTTGGTATATGTTCGCGATGTATCAGAGTTCTTTGTCCAACCCATCAGATAATTCTGTATGAGCGTCACCAAGTCTGGATCCATGCCCTCGCAGAGTTTCTTGAATCTATCGTTGGTGGTGTGTCGCAAGATATGCGCACAAATCTTAACGAACTCGGGATACGACGCTCTAAGTGAAGAGAAGACGTAGTCAACACCATTGATAGCGAGGGCTCCCCCCTCATCCGAAACAATCAGATAAGGATGAGTCTCAGCAAGACGACGAGTAGAACGTACACCCTCTAAATACTCCAGCACCAGTTTCACTAGCTCATCGTTCAATGTGAGCAAGCGCGGCAGGGTTTTAGTGGTGGCAGGCCGAGTACGCTCATCATCAATGTCGTTTGTGCGTTTAGCAATAAAGATGAGACCGGCTCTGAGATTAATGTCATCTAGCTTAATGCCCAGCAGCTCTCCTTTCCGAATACCGAGCTCTAACAGCAATCTAAGTATTAAATAATTTCGTTTTCGAAGGAAATTAGTCTTCCAGGGATTTCCAGCAAAATCCGGGTGGGTGACTTGAAAAAGCCGAGCTTGCGCTTCTTCAGGTATTCCCCGTCTATCTGACCCCTTTGGAACCGTAGGCTTTTTACTCGACAACGCCTTTATGACAAGATCACTGACTTTCTGAAACTCGGCGTCTCGTGGCGGCACTTTTTGAAGACGCATTCGGTCCGAGAAGTTTTTCAAGAAATCTATGATGTAGAGCAAGCGGATCTTGGCGGTCTTGGAACTGACAGCCTCATCTTTTGAACGAATGAATCGTGCCTTCTTGCGTCTTGCGTTTGCAAGCGAAATCACTCCGAGTGCGGGGTCATCAAGCGCGTCGGCCCTTGTTTTGCACCGATCAGAGATAGCGTTGACCTCCGCTTGGGTCAGCAGTTCGCCACGTGAGGTACGCTCGTAAAGAGAAACGCCTTTCTGCTGAAGAACCTCATACAAGATGAGAACTGCCCGGACGGCAGATTCAATGGTTTTCGCCTTAAGTCCCCTGTCTCGAAGAGACAAGGCATACGTTGCTGCATCAAAATCGCCGAGCCTTGTAGACTTCCTGATGAGTAGTGGCAGTCGCTCTCCATTCCCGAAATCTACAGTTACTAGGCCAAACTCGCTCATCGCTGTTTACACTTCCTCATTAGGTAACGGTACATTTTACCTTGTTACCAGGAAATTTGCAAACAAGAAAAAAGCCCCGCAAATCAAAGACTTGCAGGGCTTTATTTACATCTTTCGCTTATTGGGTCCTAGAATGGAATATCGTCATCCATATCGGAGAAGTTCGGCGCCGGCTTCGGTGCCGGGCGCGGCGCCGGAGCGGCGGACTGCTGCGGGCGCGGGGCCGGACGGCTCGGCGGCGCATCGTAGCCACCCATTTCGTCACCACCCATCGCATCGCCACCGCCCATGCCCTGGCGGCCACCCAGCATCTGCATTTCTTGCGCGATGATGTCGGTTGCGTATTTTTCAACGCCATCCTTGTCCGTGTACTTGCGGGTCTGCAGGCGGCCTTCGACGTAGACCGACGAACCCTTCTTCAGGTACTGGCCGACGATTTCCGCCAGGCGCCCGAAGAACGAGATGCGGTGCCACTCGGTGAGTTCCTTCTGTTCGCCCGTGTTGCGATCCTTTGACTTGAAGGAAGTCGCAACGGCGATGTTGGCGATGGCATCGCCGCTCGGCATGTAGCGGATCTCCGGATCGCGGCCCAGGTTGCCGACGATGATGACTTTATTGACAGATGCCATGTAGTACTCCTGCGTGAATATTTACCAAACGATCATTATAAGACAGCGCCTGTGGACGGCACACCACGCGGCCGATGTATTTGGATGTATTTTTGGAAGCAAAGGGATGCAAAGGGATGCAAGTTAGGGACGTTTTCCGCGTGTGGTGCGCAGCGGATTTTGAATACTGGTATTATATACAGTATTCATCGGCCACGGCTAGTTCGACCCCTGACCCGCATCAAAATGTTCCAACGGTCTTGAAATCGAATCGAACGCCAGCATTGTGGCTAGGTTGGTCTCCGGACGCCGCACACGCCAAGCGGGCGACAGTTCAGGTTGGCCGTCCCTGTCGTTCCCTCGCATACTCAAGGCACATACATACATGGAAGAAATCCGCATTCGCGGCGCGCGTACCCATAACCTGAAGAACATCAACCTCGACCTGCCCCGCAACAAGCTGATCGTGATCACCGGACTTTCCGGCTCCGGCAAGTCGTCGCTGGCATTCGACACGCTGTACGCAGAAGGCCAGCGCCGCTATGTCGAATCGCTGTCGGCCTATGCGCGCCAGTTCCTGCAACTGATGGAAAAGCCCGACGTGGACCTGATCGAAGGCCTGTCGCCGGCCATCTCGATCGAGCAGAAGGCCACGTCGCACAACCCGCGCTCCACCGTTGGCACCGTGACGGAAATCCACGATTACCTGCGCCTGCTGTACGCCCGCGTCGGCACGCCGTATTGCATCAACCATCCGGACCATGCGCTGTCGGCGCAGTCGGTGTCGCAGATGGTCGACGCAGTGCTGGCCATGCCGGAAGGCACGAAGCTGATGATCATGGCGCCCGTGGTGGCGAACCGCAAGGGCGAACATGTGGACCTGTTCGAGCAGATGCAGGCCCAGGGCTTCGTGCGCTTCCGCGTGCAAAGCGGTACGCATGACGCGAAGATCTACGAAGTGGACGACCTGCCAAAGCTGAAGAAAACGGAAAAGCACTCGATCGACGTGGTCATCGACCGCGTGAAGGTGAACCCGGAGATCAAGCAGCGCCTGGCGGAAAGTTTCGAGACGGCGCTGCGCCTGGCCGACGGCCGCGCGATCGCCTACGACATCGACGCCGGCACCGAACATGTTTACTCCAACAAGTTCGCCTGCACCAGCTGCGGCTATTCGCTGCAGGAACTGGAACCGCGCCTGTTCTCGTTCAATAACCCGATGGGCGCCTGCCCCGAGTGCGACGGCCTGGGCCACATCGAATTCTTCGATCCGAAGCGGATCGTGGCATTCCCCAACCTGTCACTCGCTTCCGGCGCCGTGAAGGGCTGGGACCGGCGCAACCAGTTTTACTTCTCGATGCTGCAAAGCCTGGCGAACCATTATGGTTTCGACCTCGATGCACCGTTCGAAAAACTGAACGCCACCGCGCAGAATGCCGTGCTGCACGGGTCGGGCAAGACGACGATCCCGTTCTCCTATGTCAACGAGCGCGGCCGCGCCGTGGTCAAGGAGCACACGTTCGAAGGCGTGGTGAACAACCTGGCGCGCCGCTACCGCGAAACCGATTCGATGGCGGTGAAGGAAGAGCTGGCGAAGTTCATCAACGAGAAGAAGTGCCCTACGTGCGAAGGCGCGCGCCTGCGCGTGGAAGCACGCCACGTGAAGGTGGGTACCGGCAAGCAGGAAAAGGCGATCTACGAGATTGCCGAAAAGCCGCTGCGCGACACGCTGTCGTTCTTCGAGCAGCTGAAACTGAAGGGCGCCAAGCGCGACATCGCCGACCGCATCATCAAGGAAATCGTGGCGCGCCTGTCCTTCCTGAACAACGTGGGCCTGGATTACCTGTCGCTCGACCGTTCGGCCGACACGCTGTCCGGCGGCGAAGCACAGCGCATCCGCCTGGCCTCGCAGATCGGTTCTGGGCTGACGGGCGTGATGTACGTGCTCGACGAGCCGTCGATCGGCCTGCACCAGCGCGACAATGACCGGCTGATCGACACCCTGAAGCACCTGCGCGACATCGGCAACAGCGTGCTGGTGGTGGAACACGACGAGGATGCGATCCGCACCGCCGACTACATCGTCGACATGGGCAAGGGCGCCGGCGTGCATGGCGGCGACGTGATCGCGGCCGGTTCGCTGAAGGACATCCTGAAGAACAAGGAATCGCTGACGGCGCAATACCTGAACGGTTCGCTGAGGATCGAGGTGCCGAAGAAGCGCCAGGCGGCGGACCCGAACCGCCAGCTGGTGATTACCGGAGCCAAGGGCAACAACCTGAAGAACCAGACCCTGTCGGTGCCGGTCGGCCTGCTGACGTGCGTGACGGGTGTTTCCGGTTCCGGCAAGTCGACGCTGGTGAACGATACGCTATACCCGGTCCTGTCGCGCCACCTGTACGGTTCGCAGACGGAGCCGGCGGAACACGATTCGATCAGCGGCCTGGAACACTTCGACAAGGTGATTTCCGTCGACCAGGCGCCGATCGGGCGCACGCCGCGCTCGAATCCGGCCACCTATACCGGCCTGTTCACGCCGATACGCGACCTCTTCTCCACGGTGCCGACGGCGAAGGAACGGGGTTACAGCGCCGGCCGCTTCTCGTTCAACGTCAAGGGCGGCCGTTGCGAAGCGTGCCAGGGCGACGGCGTGCTGAAGGTGGAGATGCACTTCCTGCCGGACGTGTACGTGCCGTGCGACGTGTGCCATGGCAAGCGCTACAACCGCGAAACGCTTGAGGTGCACTACAAGGGCAAGAGCATCACCGAAGTGCTCGACATGACGGTGGAAGACGCGCATACGTTCTTCAAGCCCGTGCCGACGATCGCCCGCAAGCTGCAGACGCTGCTCGACGTGGGTCTCGGCTACATCAAGCTGGGACAAAGCGCCACCACGCTGTCCGGCGGCGAAGCGCAGCGGGTGAAGCTGTCGCTGGAACTGTCGAAACGCGATACGGGGCGCACGCTGTACATCCTCGATGAACCGACGACGGGCCTGCACTTCCACGACATCGACCTGCTGCTGAAGGTGATCCACCGCCTGCGCGACCAGGGCAACACGCTCGTGATCATCGAGCACAACCTGGACGTGATCAAGACAGCCGACTGGCTCGTCGACCTGGGTCCCGAAGGCGGTGCCGGCGGCGGACGCATCATCGCCACCGGTACGCCGGAAGACGTGGCGGCCAATCCCGACAGCGTGACGGGCAAGTACCTGGTGCCGCTGCTGAAGAAGAAGTGAGTACGGCCGGGTCGGCCCCAAGCCGGCGCTGTTAAGCGCCGGCTTTTTTCGCCCGATCGGCATATCGCAGGCCGTTTTCCTATCGAATCCTGAAGTCCAGTGGCCGGCCCAGATACACGGCGATATCGCTGTTCAGGTCCACCTCTCCGGCCGGGAAACCATCATTCCAGTTCACGATGAAGTCGCCAAACGGCGCATAACCCTGACGCCAGATCGCGTGGGGAAAATCACGCTCGAAGAAATACCGGTCCTTCAGGTTCGTACGGAAAAATTCCGCCTTGCAGCCATAGACGAAGTCCAGCACCGGCTGTGCGCGAAATGCGTAGATGGTGTGGAAATACAGGTAAGTGAAGAAATATGGCCGCTCGAACGGGAAATATCCACTCAGCTGGTCTTCGAAACGCAATTTGGATTTGCTGAGGAACAGCGAGTACGATCCGATCCGGTCCATATCGAGCACCGCCTCGACGTGCGACCGGTTCGCAAAGCGTGGCAGGAAATGGTCACGCAGCTTTTTTGACTCGACGTTGGTTGCCCCTTTCGAGTGGAACAGGTAGACATAGTCGAAATCGGTGCGACAACTGTCGCGCAGCTGCGCCAACGCGGCCTGGTAGGCACTGGCATCGCTATTGAGCGTCAACTCTGCCGGAGCAATGCGCAACTCATATGAAAGGCCCGACTGCGCTAGCAATGTCACGAACTGCTCATTGCACTCAGCCTGGTTCAGGCCGACATAAAAATGGCAATCCGAAAAATGCGCTGAAAAATAATCGATGAACTCTTTGCCGACTTGCACAGAGAACGGAGTGGGGAAATATCCGGCGAAGACGACTGCGCTTTTTTTCATATTTAGTTCGGCCAATTCGTAAGTATGAACGTTGCAGGCCATCCCGATCGATCGCGGCTTGGGTCATGCCAGCGCATGGGCTTTCGCTCCATCCGTGACGCCTGGAGTGGAACGCCGGGCCATTTCGGCGGCGCCATCATCGGTGCCAGTGAGACCTGAGCGCCGGCCGCACATTCCAGGTACGGATCGAGACATACTCCGCAAGGTTTGATTATGCTTTTGCTATGTGCCATTACAAGCCGGGAAGCATATCCGGCAGTCATTCTACACCTTGCCTTGGCCGCCCAGATTCCAACGCGCTATAGCGAACATAGCGGCCTCCGGCATGCAGGTAGACCGGCTCTTCAATAGAAGCCGAAATCGTCGTTGCAGTCAGGCAGAGAACTGATCGCTTCGGCGACGACATGCCACAACAGCCCGGCAACGGGCAGTACCAGCAACCATAGAGCGGACATTACAAACTCCTCTTCAGCCGTCGCCGGCAATATTTCGCACAGTCGTGCGAAATTGGGTCAAAAAAATGGGCGTAGTCCGCCCGCGGCACTACTCAGCTTCGTTGAAACTCTTGTACGTCGAAATCAGGCGATTGAAGGCACGTCCCATGCGGCGCGGCGCGGTGGCATCGCGCAGGAAGCGCACGTCGTGCATCACGCCGATGATCAGGCTGTAGATCTCGAACACCAGCTGTTCGGGATCGGTATCGGGCCGCAGGTGGCCTGCTTCCATGGCCTGCAGCACGGTCTTGCGCAGCGATGCGCGCCAGCGCGCCACACCCAGTTCCAGGCGGTCGCGCAGCGGTCCGGCCAGGTCGTCGAATTCAAAGGCGCCCGCGGTGTACAGGCAGGCGCCGCGCGGCGCCTCGTCACTGCCCTTCTTCAGCCACAGGTTGACCTGCATGACGAGCCGCGGCAACCCTTTGGGCGCCGCCATCGACGGCATGAATACCTCGTCCGCGAAGCGGCGGTCGTATTCGTCGAGTACTGCGGCCTGCAATGCCTCCAGCGAGCCGACCCGTGAAAACACGCCGCTCTTGCTGATGCCCGTGCGCTTCGCCAGCTCCCCCAGCGACAGCTTGCCGATGCCCTCGGCGGCCGCCATGTCCATCGCCGCGGCGATGATCGTGGCATAGGTGGTTTCGCTCTTGGCGGTGCTTTGCTGGATATTCATGCAGGAACTTTAGCACAGGTGTGCGAAACAGCAAGCCCTTTCGTCCATCTCGTGCCGGACGCCACGCAGGAAGGAATGGCCCGACAATCGACCTGGGCAGTAAGAAACAGGAAAAACAGGAGAAACAGGAGAAACATGGACGGTATCGCATTGTGGGCCCAGGCGGGCTTCTGGGGCCTGGTGGCGGGCTCGGCGCTGCTGCTGGGGGCCGCCGCCGGCTACTGGATAAGGGTACCGCAGCGGCTGATCGCCGCCATCATGGCGTTCGGCAGTGGCGTGCTGATCTCTGCGCTGTCGTTCGACCTGATGGAGGAAGCATTCCGCCAGGGCGGGTTCAACGCCACCGCGGTCGGCTTCCTTGGTGGCGCCATCGTCTTCACGGTGGCCAACCGGGTGCTGTCCTCCTTCGGCGCCAAGCACCGCAAGCGCTCCAGCGGGCGGCAGGCGGATGAGGGCAACGGGCTTGCACTGGCGGTTGGCGCGCTGATGGATGGCATACCGGAATCGATCGTCATCGGCCTGTCGCTGCTGAAGGGCGGTGCGGTGAGTACGGTAACGGTCGCGGCGATCTTCCTGTCGAACATTCCGGAAGGACTGTCCAGCGCCGCCGGCATGAAGCGGGCGGGCCGTTCGATGCACTATATCTTCGGCATCTGGGGTGGCATCGCGCTGGCATCGGGCGCCGCGGCGCTGCTTGGCTATACGGTGTTCCAGCGTTTCCCGCCCGAGGTCGTCGCTGCCACGACGGCGGTCGCCGCCGGTGCGATCCTGGCAATGCTGGTGGACACGATGATCCCGGAAGCCTTCGAGGAAGCGCACGACTATGCCGGGCTGATCACGGTGACCGGCTTCCTGGCCGCCTTTGCGCTCTCCAAGCTGGGCGGTGCCTGAGACGGCACCGACAGCCAGTCATCGCGGCGGCAGTGCTTCCAGTAACGCGGCGGTGTCGGCTGCGCCCATTTTCCGGGCGGCATCAAGGATCGATACGCCGGCGGCATCGACCGCGAACGGATCCGCTCCCCGCGCCAGCAGCAGCCGGGCAATTTCCACGCGATTGAACATGGCGGCAAACATCAGTGGCGTCTTGCCGTCGCGGCCAGGGCCGTCGGCCTGGGCACCATGCTCGAGCAGCAGCGTGGCGATTGCCAGGTCGCCCCTGAATGCGGCGCCCATCAGCGGGCTCTGGCCGGCGTCGTTCTGCAGTTCGGGATCGGCGCCGTGTTCGAGAAGCGCCCTGGTCGTGTCGGGATGGCCGTTGTAACTGGCCAGCATCAGCAAACTGTCGCCGCGTTCGTTGCGCAGGTTCGCCGGCATCCCCTGCCCCAGCAGCGTGGCCAGCGCTTCCGTCTCGCCGCCGCGGGCCATCTGGAATACCTTGCGCGCGAAAGCGAGGGTATCGTCGTCGAGTTCACTGGCGCCTGCGGTTGGGCGGCTGGATTCGTGACCGTGCATGCTTGCTCCGTGTAGTTGATTGCCTGCTGCATCTTACCGGGGGCAACATGAAAAAAAAAGCGCGCACCTTGCGGCGCGCGCCATTCATCTGTCAGCTTCGCTGGCGGTGTGCGATTACACGCCCAGGCGCTGCTCCAGTTTGGCCTTGTTGGCCAGCAGCTCTTCCGGCAGGCGATAGGCCAGCTTGTCGAACAGCTCGGTGTGCAGCTTCAGCTCTTCGCGCCAGGCATCCTTGTCGATCGACGTGATCGTCTCGAATTCTTCCGGCGAGAACGGAATGCCATCCCAGTGCAGGTCGCCATAGCGCGGCGTGGTGCCGAACAGCGTTTCGATGCCGCCGGCCGTGCCTTCGATGCGTTCCAGCATCCACTTCAGCACGCGCATGTTGTCGCCAAAGCCAGGCCAGACGAAGTGGCCGTGCTCGTCGGTGCGGAACCAGTTGACGCAGAAGATCTTCGGAAGCGCGGCCGGGTTGGCACCGGACACTTTCTTGCCGAGGTCCAGCCAGTGCTGGAAGTATTCGCTCATGTTGTAGCCGATGAACGGCAGCATCGCGAACGGATCGCGGCGCACCACGCCCATCTGGCCGGCGGCGGCGGCGGTGGTTTCCGAACCCATCGTGGCAGCCATGTACACGCCTTCGACCCAGTCGCGCGCCTCGGTGGCCAGCGGCACCGTGGTCGAGCGGCGGCCGCCGAAGATGAAGGCCGAGATCGGCACGCCGGCCGGATCGTCCCAGGCCGGGTCGATGACCGGGTTCTGCACGGCGGACACGGTGAAGCGCGCGTTCGGATGCGCCGCCTTGGTGCCCGATGCCGGCGTCCAGTCCTTGCCCTGCCAGTCGACCAGGTGCGCAGGCGCTTCCTTGGTCATGCCTTCCCACCACACGTCGCCGTCGTCCGTCAGCGCCACGTTGGTGAAGATGACGTTTTCCTTCAGCGAGGCCATGCAGTTGAAGTTGGTCTTTTCGTTCGTGCCCGGGGCCACGCCGAAGTAGCCCGCTTCCGGGTTGATCGCATACAGGCGGCCATCGGCACCCGGCTTGATCCAGGCGATGTCGTCGCCGATCGTGGTGATCTTCCAGCCCTTGAACGAAGCCGGCGGAATCAGCATGGCGAAGTTGGTCTTGCCGCAGGCGGACGGGAACGCCGCCGCCACGTAGTGCTTCTTGCCTTCCGGCGATTCCACGCCGAGGATCAGCATGTGCTCGGCCAGCCAGCCCTTGCCGCCCTGCTGCGCTTCCTGGTAGCCCATGTTCGAGGCGATGCGCAGTGCAAAGCACTTCTTGCCCAGCAGCGCGTTGCCGCCGTAGCCGGAACCGTACGACCAGATTTCACGGGTTTCCGGGAAGTGCACGATGTACTTGGTCTTGTTGCATGGCCACGGCACATCCTGCTGGCCGGCGGCCAGCGGCGCGCCCACGGTATGCACGCATGGCACGAAGTCGCCGTTCTCGCCCAGCACGTCGTACACGGCCTTGCCCATGCGCGTCATGATGCGCATGTTGACGGCCACGTATGGCGAGTCGGACAGTTCCACGCCGATGTGCGCGATCGGCGAACCCAGCGGGCCCATCGAGAATGGCACGACGTACAGCGTACGGCCGACCATGGCGCCGTCGAACAGGCCGTTCAGCGTGCCGCGCATTTCGGTCGGGTCGATCCAGTTGTTGGTGGGGCCGGCGTCTTCCTTCTTCGCCGAGCAGATGAAGGTGCGGTCTTCGACGCGTGCCACGTCGGTAGGATCCGAGCACGCCAGGTAGGAATTCGGCCGCTTGGCCTCGTTCAGCTTTTTCATCGTGCCCGCGGCCACCATCTCGGCGCACAGGCGGTCATACTCTTCCTGCGAGCCGTCGCACCAGTAGATGCGGTCCGGCTTCGTCAGTGCGGCCACTTCGGCCACCCAATTGATCAGCTTTTGATGTTTGATGTAAGCTGGTGCGTTCATTGCAGCAACGCCCTCCATCAGGGGTTGGTTCATGGTACTACCTCCAATGCCAATAAAGAATTCTGTGTCGTCCCGCGGTGTTGTCCCGGCGGCAGGATCGTCGTCAGCTTTTGGCTAGCTCGCTCGGGCCGCATTCGAAGGAAGAATGCGCGGCGGTGTACGGCGGTCTGTCGATGCGCCCGGTTGCAGATCATCGAAACCATTAAAGATCAGCAAAATCGAGGGCGCGCTCCCGGCGCAGTTGTGAGCGCTATACAGGAGAAGGAACGAATAATTGCCGGAGCACAATGATGGCGCTCAACGGCGTGATCGATTGTACACCTGCCCCTAATCCTTTCCGACAAAAATGTAGGAAAAATGGTTGACTAAAGTAGTAAGCTATTTGAGATATTCACAATCTCGTTAACTAGCTACTAATTGAAAAGGAATTTCATCTAACTCCCATGAAAATTGCCATACTCGACGATTACCAGGACGCCGTGCGCGAACTGGACTGCTTTTCGCTTCTCGACAGTCATGACGTAAAAGTATTCAATCACACGACGCGCGGCCTGGGGCAGCTGGTTGCGCGGCTCGCGCCGTTCGACGCGCTGGTGCTGATCCGCGAGCGTACCCAGCTCAACCGTGCATTGCTGGCCAAGTTGCCAAACTTGAAATTGATATCGCAAACAGGCAAGGTGAGCGGGCATATCGACGTGGCCGCCGCCACCGAATTCGGCATCGCGATCGCCGAGGGCGCCGGCTCGCCGGTTGCACCGGCCGAGCTCACATGGGCGCTGATCATGGCGGCGCAACGCAAGATCGTGCCGTATGCCGCGAACCTGAAGGAAGGCACGTGGCAGACCGTGTCGACCAGCCAGCCCTTCAATACGCTCGGCACGGCGCTGAAGGGCCGCACGCTGGCGATCTGGGGCTACGGCAAGATCGGCAAACTGCTGGCCGGTTACGGCAAGGCATTCGGCATGGACGTGCTGGTCTGGGGCAGTGCCGACAGCCGTGCCGCGGCGGCAGCCGATGGCTGGCGTGCCGCATCGTCCCGGCAGGCATTCTTCGAGGAGGCCGATGTGCTGAGCCTGCACTTGCGCCTGGCGGACGCCACCCGCGGCATCGTCACGGCGCAAGACCTGGCCTGGATGAAGCCGACCGCGCTGTTCGTCAACACCAGCCGTGCCGAACTGGTGGCGGCGGGTGCGCTGGAAGCGGCATTGCGTTCGGGCCGCCCGGGCGGCGCCGCGCTGGACGTGTTCGAGAGCGAACCGCTGCCCGCCGACTCGATCCTGCTGCGCATGCCGCACGTGCTGGCGACTCCGCACCTGGGCTATGTGGAGAAGGACAGCTACGAGCTGTACTTCAGCCATGCCTTCCGCAACCTGGTCGATTTCTTCAATGGCGGGTGCGGGGCGATCCTGAATCCGGATTACCGCAACCACCTGCGTAACGATAGAGGGTGAGCCTGTAAAGGCCGAGCTCGTACAGGCTGAGCTCCCGGAACCGGAATCCGGCAGGCCCGGTCAGGTCTCGGGAATCCCGGTGAGATTGATGCGCGGCGCCGGCGGCGCATGCACCTTCGACCACAGCCCGGCCCAGCCGGGAGGCCAGCCGATGTCGGGACCGCTGTACGGCGCCAGCCCGGCGCGCACGGGCACCACCGGCACCGGCGGCATGTCCGTCAGCGGCGTGCCCTGCGGGCGCTGCATGTCCAGGCTGTACATGTAACCCGGCAGCAGCGCATCGCAAACATTGGCGAACCACGCGGTGTGGTCTTCGTCCCGGCCCAGCGCCTGCGCCAGTCCCTGGGGATCGAACTTCGCCAGCGCATGGATCAGCTCCTCCGTGCTGGCACCTGGCGTATCGCCCCAGCCCATCACGGGATTGACGTTGTAGTCGGCACCCGAGCCATACCAGCCTTCGCGCCACGAACGCTGCATCCAGTCGCGCTGCCCGGTGAACATGTGCCAGCGCCAGTGCAGGCCGGAAGGCTTCGGCCACGAATACAGGTACAGCCTCTGGTAGCCGGCCCGGTGCAGCGCGCGCACCAGCGCCATCAGCCGCGCGTGCGGCATGCGGTCCGGCGGGGCGCGGCGGAACAGGATCGCTTCG
Organism: Pseudoduganella umbonata; assembly: GCF_014192225.1. Classification (GTDB taxonomy): domain Bacteria; phylum Pseudomonadota; class Gammaproteobacteria; order Burkholderiales; family Burkholderiaceae_D; genus Rugamonas; species Rugamonas umbonata. The sequence continues at coordinate 94,701 of NZ_JACHXS010000005.1, forward strand.
CCGTCGGCAAACTGCACTTCGTCGGTGGACAGGTTCAGGTCGAGCGTCCGCGACTCGCTGCCGAAGCGGGCCGCGATCCAGCCCGTCAGCAGGTTGACGGCCGTGATCACGCCATAGCCGCGATGGCGATGGAAGATGACGGTTCCCGGGGCGAGCGCTTTCACGGTCATGGCGGAGGCAAGAAATCCATTGGACATGTGGCAATCGAGGTGCCAACCAAGGTGGCAACCGAGCTGGCATCTGAAGCAGCAACCAAGGTCGCAACTGAAGCAGCAACCGAAGGGCGATCGTTGCCAAGCGATCCACCAGTGTACTCAACGACGTGCGATCTTGCCAGCCGAGCACAAATAAACTTTTTGTCGATGCCGCATTGACTTTCCTGCGCACCCGCACGCTATCATTCGATTTTTCTGCAACCTTTTACGAAACACCATGACCTTGCGCATCATCGCCACGGGCGGCACCTTCGACAAGCATTACAACGAACTGAACGGCACGCTGGGCTTTGCCGACAGCCATTTGCCCACCGCCCTCGCGCGCGCCCGCATCACCGCGCCTGTCGAGCTGGAACTGCTGCCCCTGCTCGATTCGCTGGACATGACCGATGCCGACCGGGAACGTGTACTGGCCTCGTGCCAGGCCGCGCCGGAGCGCGCCATCGTCATCGTGCACGGCACCGACACGATGAAGGAAACGGCCGCCGTACTGGGCCCTGCCACGCTGGACAAGACCATCGTCTTCACGGGTGCAATGATTCCCTACGAGATCGACGGCTCCGACGCCTTCTTCAACCTGGGCTTCGCCTGCGGTGTCGCGCAGGCGCTGCCGCCGGGCGTGTACGTGGCCATGAACGGCCGCATTTTTGCGTGGGACAACGTGCAGAAAAACCGCGCGGCGGGAGTCTTCCAGCCGATGTAGCAACGGAAGCGTCTTCGCGCACGCGAAGCATGCGGTGACACCGCAACCAGCGATGCGGGCGATGACGTTCGGGGTGGGATCGGGAACCTGGCGGCTCCCTGGTGTCGAGATAACCACCGCCCGGATGATTCAGGCGGTGGTCTTGTCGAACCGACGCTTCAGGCGGTGGCTTCGCCGCCCAGTGCTTCGACGACGTCCTTCAGCAGCTGCGACAGTTCGCCCGTCATCAGCATGAAGTCGCCGTCGAAACGCTCGTCGTCGTTGCGGGTCACGGCGTCGTTTTCCTTCAGCACGTCGAGCGGCTTGATGCTCTTGATCGCCAGCGATTCGGTCAGCACGAACGAGATCTTGCTCTCCCACGTCATGGCCAGGCGGGTGCACTGCTTGCCGGCCTCGATGTGGCGGCGCACTTCCTCTGGCTCCAGCGTGTGGCGCACGTAGCGCACGGCGGCCTTGCTCTCGCCGGTCGCGCGCAGCTCGGTATCCATGTCGACGGTGAAGCCGGCCGGCGCTTCGTCTTCCTGCAGCCACGCCGTCATCACGCCCACCGGCGAGCGCTGCACGCGCAGGCTTTCCAGCGGCAGGCGGTCGACCGCCTTCAGCAGCAGCTTGATTACGTCGTCCGCCTTTGCCGGGCTCGCCGCATCGACGACCAGCCAGCCGTTGACGGGGTCGATCCACGTCCACACATTGCTGCGGATCGTGAAGGCGCGCGGCAGCAGTTCGTCATGCACGCGCTCCTTCAGTTCCTTCATCGCCTTCTTGCCGGGAGCGAAACCTTGCTGTTCTTCCATCTCGGCGGCACGGGCCTTCGCCACCTGGTTGACGACCGTCGACGGCAGCAGTTTCTTCTCGGTTCCCAGTAACAGCAGCATCTGCTGGTTCACCACGTGCACCAGCGAACCATTGCCGCGCGGCGAATCCCAGCCCTGGCGCAGCATCTCGTTGCTGCTGGCCGGCGTGAACGAATGCGGCCGCAATGCTTCGTCGAGTTTTTCGGGAGCGAATGCCCACGGAGCGGGCAGTCGGTAGATCTGTAGATTCTTGAACCACATGCTCAAATGACCTTGTTTTACGCGTTGCAAAGCTCAGCATTTTACACCCGGCCCGGCGGGGGCACTACCGCGATTTTCGCCATTCCACGCGCCTCCCGGCCATGGCAACCATGCAACTTCGCATCGCACCGGTCCGGTGGCGCTCAGACCGGAAACAGCTCCCCCTGCTCGCCCGCCCGGTACCGTTCGGCCTCGTCCAGCGGTACCAGCGCGCTGACCCGCACGCCCAGCAATCGCAGGCGCTGTTCCAGCGGCACGCGCCGCAGGCATTCGCCGGCGGCGCGCCGGATCGTGGCGGCGTCGGCGGTGGGTGACGGCAAGGTCACGTCGCGCGTCACGGTGCGGAAATCGGCATAGCGCAGCTTGATGCCCACCGTGCGGCCGGCGAAACGCTTGCGGTGCAGGTCGTCCGACAGCTTCGTGCACAGCCGCGTGAAAATCTCGGACAGGGCCTCGCGGTCGTGCTTCGCATGCAGGTCGCGCTCGAACGTGGTTTCGCGGCTCACCCCTTTCGGGTCCGAGCGCGTTACCACCTCCCGCTCGTCGTGCCCGTGCGCCACGCGGTGCAGCCATTCGGCGGAATTGAGGCCGAAATGTTCCTGCAGCAGTTTCGGGTCGGCCCCCGCCAGCTGGCCCACCGTTTCGATGCCAAGCGAAGTCAGCTTGGCAAACGCCTTCGGCCCGATGCCGTTGATCTTTTTCGCCGACAGCGGCCAGATCCGCTTCGGCACATCCTCCAGCGTAATGATCGTCAGGCCATCGGGCTTGTCCAGGTCCGAGCTGATCTTCGCCAGCAGCTTGTTCGGCGCGATGCCGATCGAACACGTCAGCCCCGTCGCGTCCTTCACGGCCGCCTTCAGCCGCATGCCGAGGGCACGCGTTTCTTCCGGATGGCCGGTCAGGTCGAGGTAGATCTCGTCGATGCCGCGGTCTTCGATGTCCGGCACGATCCCGGCCACGGCCTCCTTGAACAGCCGCGAATAGCGCTTGTACGACTCGAAGTCGGTCGGCAGCAGGATCGCCTCGGGCGCCAGCGCCGCCGCCTTCATCGTGCCCATCGCCGAAAACACGCCCAGCGCGCGCGCTTCATAGGTGGAGGTGGTGACGACGCCACGGCCGGCGTAGTCGCGCAGCTTCGAAAAGCGGCGCGTGCCGTCCGGCTGCAGCACCGGCTGGTGCCGCGAGCCGCCGCCCACCACGACCGGCAGGCCGCGCAATTCCGGATAGCGCAGCAGTTCGACCGACGCGAAAAACGCGTCCATGTCGAGGTGGGCAATGCGGCGCGGCGGAACCATGGCTGATCGAAGGCTGGGGCGGCTGTGACGGATACTGGGATTGACCGATACTGGGATTATATACAGTGCGCGGCAGGGTCCGCCAGCGCCCCGCCCAATTGTCTTATTTAGTTTATTTTTCAATCACTTAGCGTGCAATTTCATCCATCGTATTTACGCAACAGTGGCAGCGGATGGGTATCGTGCGAGGGCCGAAGGCGCGTACCATCTGGTCTTTCGACCAGTCACGCGAACATGCCGCCCAACTTCCGTCTTCATTGCCGCACATTGCTGCCTGCCTGCGCCCTGCTTGCCTGCGCCCTGCCCGCCGCGGCGCAAACTTCCATCACGATCATGGGTGGCGTCGATGCCTTCGTGGGGTCGATGAAAAACAGCGGCGATGCGGCGCGCACCACCGTGCTGGGCAGCGGCGGCATGACCACCTCGTGGTTCGGCTTCCGCGGCAAGGAAGACCTGGGAGACGGGCTGTACGCGGAGTTCTACCTGACGGGTTTTTTCCAGACCGATACGGGCGTGTCCGGCCGTTTCGCCGGCGACAACCTGTTTTCGCGCGACGCCAACGTGGCGCTCGTCGGCCGCCTCGGCCGGCTGCAGGTGGGGCGCGCCTCGGCGCCCAGCTTCCTGCCGAACATCCTGTTCAACCCGTTCGGCGATTCGTTCACGTTCTCGCCGCTCGTGCTGCATTCCTATGTGCCCACCGGCCCGTTCGGCGCGCGCACCTGGGCTTCGACGAACGCCGGCGACAGCGGCTGGAGCAACCAGGTGGTGTACACCACGCCATCGTTCGGCGGCCTGCGTGCCGGGCTGCACTACCAGGCCGGCGAGCAGGGCGGCGACTCGGACCGCAACAACCTGGCCGTCAGCACGATGTACAACAAGGGTCCGCTGGCGCTGACGGCGTTCGCGCACCGCGTGCGCGTGAGCAACCCGAACTCGGGCTTGCCCATCATCGATGCCACGCGCAGCCCGGTCGACTATGCGCGGCTGGACGAACAGCGCGCCCTGTTCGTCGGCGCCACCTACGATTTCACGCGCATCAAGCTGTACGGCACCTGGCAGCGCACCGTCAACGACGCGGCAGGCGCAGAAGGGTTGCGCGACCGTACCGTCAGCCTGGGCTTTGCCATGCCGGCCGGCCCCGGTTCCGTGCTGTTCGACGTGGCCGACACGCGCCGCGGCGGCACCCTGTTCGGCAGCGAACGGTCGCGCCGCACGGCATCGCTCGGCTACGACTACCGGCTGTCGAAGCGTACCGATTTCTACACGATCGCGATGCGCGACCGTATTACCACGCTGCCTTCCGCCATGAGCTATGGCGCGGGCGTGCGCCATTCATTCTGATCCTGGGGAACTGATCGTGACTCTTTCCAATATGCGTATCGGTGCCCGCCTGGCCCTCGGCTTCGCGGTGGCCATCGTCATCATGCTCATCATGTCCCTGGTCGGCATCAGCCGCATCCAGGAAGTGGCGGCGCGAACCGACCAGCTCGTCAACGACCGCTATGTCAAGGTCTCGCTGCTCAACAACATGCGCAGCCAGGTCAACCGCGGTGCGCAGGCGGTGCGCAACGCGATGCTGACGCCGGACACCGCGCAGGCCGAGGACTTCCTGCGCCAGATGGCATCTGCCGACGAAGCCGGCGGCGTGTCCGCCGCGGAGATGGCGAAGTCGGACCTGACACCCGACGTGCGCGCCATCTTCGACCAGCAGAACACCGCGTATTACGCCTACAAGGAACGGCTCGACAAGGCGATCGCCCAGTTCCGCGGCGGCGACCGCGACGGTGCCGTGCAAGCCCTGTTCGCCAGCGTGATCCCGGCGCAGACGGTGTACTTCCGCCACCTCGACGAGTTGTTGAAAGTGCAGCGCGACCTGATGACGCACGATGCGCAGGCGGCGACCGCGGCGGCGAAATCGGCGACCACGCTGATGATCGTGCTGCTGGTACTGGCCACCATCGTGTCGGTGGTGATCGGCTGGCTGATCACGCGCTCCGTGACCGGCCCGGTCGACGAAGCGGTGCGGGTGGCGGAAACCGTGGCCTCCGGCGACCTGACCGCGCACATCGTCACGACACGCAAGGACGAGATGGGCCGCCTGCTGGGCGCACTGGGCGACATGACCGCGGCGCTGACCGGTACCGTGCGCACGGTGCGCGACAGTACCGACACGATCAATACCGCGGCAGCCGAGATCGCCAGTGGCAACATGGACCTGTCCAACCGCACCGAGCAGCAGGCCGCCAGCCTGGAGGAAACCGCATCGTCGATGGAGGAACTGACCTCCACCGTGCAGGCCAACGCGGAAAATGCGCGCCAGGCCAACCAGCTGGTGGTATCGGCAGCCAGCCATGCGAACGAAGGCGGCCAGGTCGTCAGCCAGGTCGTCGAGACGATGGGCTCGATCAAGGAAAGCTCGTCGAAGATCGTCGACATCATCGGCGTGATCGACGGCATCGCTTTCCAGACCAACATCCTGGCGCTGAATGCCGCGGTGGAGGCGGCCCGCGCGGGCGAACAGGGCCGCGGCTTCGCGGTCGTCGCGTCGGAAGTGCGCAACCTGGCGCAGCGCTCGGCCAGCGCGGCGCGCGAGATCAAGGAACTGATCAACGACTCGGTCGAGAAGGTCGACGCCGGCAGCCGGCTGGTGGACCAGGCCGGCACGACGATGGACCGCATCGTGACGTCGGTCCAGCAGGTGGCCTCCATCATGAACGAGATCGCCTCCGCCAGCCAGGAGCAGAGCTCCGGCATCGCGCAGGTGAATACGACGATCACCACGATGGACACGGCCACGCAGCAGAATGCCGCGCTGGTCGAGGAAGCCGCTGCCGCCGCGGCCAGCATGCGCGAGCAGGCACAGCGCCTGGTGGCCGCCATCGCCGTGTTCCGCATCGACGACCGCGCCATGGCGCCGGCATTCCCCGCTCCCGTCCATGTAACGTCGCATGCGCCGGCGATTCCGCCCGCCTCCGCGGTGGCGCATCCGCCGCATCCGAAACTGGCAGGCAAGCCGCCGGTGCAGGCCCGCACGGCCGCCGGCACGGGCAGTGCGAAAGCGCGTCCGGCCAAGAAAGCGCCGGAAGGCGACGACTGGGAAGAGTTCTAAGCCGGCCGCAACGCGGCGCTCAGGTACCCTCAAGCGCGCTTAGGGGGCTCTTGCCTGCCCGGTGATTGCCCGCGTGCGAGCACCAGCAGCCCGCCCAGCACCTGGCTGGCCGCGAGCAGCGATATGCCGATGGCGGTGCTGCCGGTGGCATCGCGGATCGCGCCCACCAGGTAGGGGCTGGCGAAGCCGGCCAGGTTGCCGACCGAGTTGATCAGCGCGATGCCGGCCGCCGCCGCGGTGCCGCCCAGCAGCGCCGTCGGCAGGCTCCAGAAAATCGGGAACGTGGTCAGGATGCCGGCGGTCGCAACCGACAGCGCGGCCAGCGCCAGCACGGTATCGCCGGCCCACACGGTGGCCGCCACCAGGCCCGCCGCACCGGCGAAGCCGGCGATCGCGGCATGCCAGCGCCGCTCGCCGCTGCGGTCCGAGTGCCGCGCCGCCAGCACCATGACGACAGCCGCCACGCCATAAGGGATCGCCGTCAGCAGGCCGATGTGGAACACGTCCTGCACGCCGCTGTTCTTCAGCAGCTGCGGCAGCCAGAAACTGACGCCGTACAGTCCCATCACGAACAGGAAATACACCAGCGCCAGCAGCCACACGGTACCGCTGGCGAACACCTGCCGCAGCGGCAGGTGCTGTTTCGATACCGCTTCCGCCGCCAGCTCGCGCTCCAGCGCGGCCTTGTCGGCATCGTCCAGCCAGCGCGCGGAGCGGATACCGTCATCCAGGTAGAACAGGGTCCAGATGCCCAGCACGACTGACGGTATGCCCTCCAGCAGGAACAGCCACTGCCAGCCATGCAGCCCCGCCTTGCCGGCAAACGCCGCCATGATGGCGCCGGACAGCGGCCCGCCCAGCACGCCCGCCACGGCCACGCCGCTCATGAACAGCGCCACGATGCGGGCCCGGCGGTGCGCCGGGTACCAGTAGGTCAGATACAGCACCACGCCCGGGAAGAAGCCCGCTTCGGCCACACCGAGCAGGAAGCGCAGCACGTAGAAGCTTACGGGGCCGGTGGCGAACATGGTGGCAGCCGAGACAAGACCCCAGCTGATCATGATGCGCGCGATCCAGCGCCGCGCGCCCACCTTTTCCAGCACCAGGTTCGACGGCACTTCGAAGACGAAATAACCGATGAAGAAAATGCCCGCGCCGATGCCGTAGACGGTGTCCGACAGCGCCAGATCGGCCTGCATCTGCAGCTTGGCGAAGCCGACATTGACGCGGTCCAGGTAGGCGGCCACGTAGCACAGGAACAGGAATGGCAGCAGGCGGCGGCTCACGCGCCCGTACAGCGCATCGAGGCGGATATCGTCCCTGGCGGCGTTCATCGGTTCTCCCCTGCTGGAAAATCGCAGCGTAGCATTCACTGGATGAGGCCGGATGGAAATTATTTCGCGAAATCCCTTGCGGAATCTCAAAACAGCGCAGTAGAATACGGCCTCTTCTGAACGTTGTGACAAACGTTCGAAGCATCGAAGGTGATGAGGGCGCTTAGCTCAGTTGGTAGAGCGGATCCCTTACAAGGATTAGGTCGGGAGTTCGAGCCTCTCAGCGCCCACCACGCATTCGATGTTGAAGACCTGGAGCGGTAGTTCAGTTGGTTAGAATACCGGCCTGTCACGCCGGGGGTCGCGGGTTCGAGCCCCGTCCGCTCCGCCAGGATTCGAAGAGAGCCCGACACACCGGGCTCTTTTCATGTCGCAGCAGCGACGCAGTTTTTTTCGGTGTTTGTTCACGCAAGCATTGATTGGAGCGGTAGTTCAGTTGGTTAGAATACCGGCCTGTCACGCCGGGGGTCGCGGGTTCGAGCCCCGTCCGCTCCGCCAGCATCAGTAGAAAAGCCCGGTTCGCCGGGCTTTTTTGCGTCTGATGCTGGCGCAGCGGAGTGCTTCCCCTGCGGGAAGCACGGCGGGGATCGAATGGAGTGAGGCAGGGGTTTCGCGAAGCACTGCTTCGCGCCTGCCGAACGCCGCAGCCATGCAGGGCTGCGGCTTCGCTTGCAAGCGAATCCGCGGCCGGCAGGATGTCGGCGAGCCCCAGTCCGCGGGAGCGGCAACATCGCGAAGCAACGCTTCGCGTGCGAGCGAAGCGTGCTTCGCCAAACCCAAACCCGCAACCCCCGCTCACATCGCGCAACCCTCCCCCATCCACACCGCCAGCATCCCAAAATCCCCACCCCCGCACCTTTTTCGCTTTCCTCTCCACTGTGTGCGTCCTGCAACACCATTGCCCATGCAAAACCGGCGACAATGTGAACGCAACCATCCCATCCCTGGAGCCCTTCGTGATTTTCGGTTTTCTCAAGCCGCCCGCACTGTCGCCACGCCTGGCCAGGCTGCGCGAAACTGTCCTCCTCAATTCCCTGACACCGCTCGAACTGAAGATCGTCGATGGCCTGATGCATGAACGGCGCTACCTCGCCGGCGAGATCATTTTCGACGAAGGCGAGGAAGGCCAGGCGCTGTACCTGATCACGGCCGGCCATGTCCAGATCAACCGCCACGTCAACGGCATGCCCGAGATCATCACCGAACTGTCGCCAGGCGCGTTCTTCGGCGACCTGGCCCTGCTGGACAACTCGCCCCGCACCGCGCAGGCGCGCGCGTGGGACGACTGCGAACTGGCGGTATTCTTCCGCGCCGACTTCATGGGCCTGATGGAAACCGACGCCGTGATCGGCTACAAGATCTCGCTGGCGCTGGCACGCCACATCGGCTCCCGGTTGCGCGAACGCATGTCGATCGACTCGCCGCACATCGAGGTGCTGTAATGGTGGATCGGCAGCAGTCCGGGCCCATCGTCTGGTGCGGCATCGTCGCCGCGACCTGCGTGCTGCTTTACCTGCTGCAGCGCGTGCTGTGGCTGTCGGTGCCGTTCCTGCTGGCGATCATCCTGTATTACATGCTGCTGTCGCCGTTCCAGCGCCTGCTGCGGATGGGATTCACACGCAATACCTCCGCCATGCTGGTCGGCGCCGGCTTCGTGCTTGCCATGCTGCTGGCAGTCCTGGTAGCGGCGATATGGATACCGGCCCCGGCAACGAACTGGCAGGACATGCCGGGGCGCTACCTGGATGCGGGCGTGCGCTTCCTGCGCAACGTGCTGGCGGCGATGGAACGGCAGTTCCCGATCCTGCGGCAGGCCCGGCTGGGCGATTCGGTAAACCTGAACCTGGCCGAGTACTCGCGCGAGTTCTTCCAGCGCCACCTGGCGGACGTGGTGGTGGCCGCCGCGGCGTGGGTGCCGTCGCTGCTGCTGGCGCCCTTCCTGGCTTTCTTCTTCCTGCGCGACGGCCGCCGCTTCAAGCGCTTCCTGGCGCGCGCCGTGCCCAATGCGTTCTTCGAGAAGACGCTGTTCCTGCTGCATGAAGTCGACCAGACCGCGCGCCGCTATTTCCACGGCATGCTCAAGCTCACGATCATCGATACCATCGTGCTGGCCATCGGCCTGTGGGCCATCGGCCTGCCCTCCCCGCTGCTGCTCGGCTTCATTGCCGCCATGCTGGCCTGGGTGCCGTACGTGGGCTCGATCGCCGGCTGCCTGCTGGTGGTGCTGGTGGCATCGGCCGATGCGCCGGACAACAATGCCGCGGCCTACAGCGCGATCTTCGTGTTCATCATCGCCCGCCTGCTCGACGACTTCGTCTTCATGCCGATGACGCTGGGCCGCAGCCTGCGCATGCATCCGCTCGTGACAGTGGTGATGCTGTTCGTCGGCGGCGCGCTGGCCGGCGTGACGGGCCTGATGCTGGTGCTGCCGCTGCTGGGCGTGACCATGGTGGTCGGCGAAACCATCGGCGTGCTGATCACCGACGCTCGCCTGCAGGCCCGGCACCGCTACGCCCGCTCCCTGCGGGTCAAGCAGGCCAGCGTCGACCTCAAATAAAAATTCCACCAAAACCGGTAACAGACACCGTTTTTTTTGAAACATTTCCTGAAAACCGGTGACAGACACCAGTTGTTTTGAAACGTTTCCTCAAAACCGGTGACAGACACCGGTTATTTTGAAACATTTCCTCAGAACCGGAGCTGTCACCGGTTTTCGGGAAATAAAAAACGGGAGCCGAGGCTCCCGTTTTTGCTGGCTGCGATGACGCTTTATGCGACAGCGGCGATGGCGGCCTGCTCGGCTTCCACTTCATCGTCACCCGAGCGGATCAGGTGATCGAAGGCGGACAGCGCGGCGGTGGCGCCGGCACCCACGGCGATGACGATCTGCTTGTACGGCACGGTCGTCACGTCGCCGGCGGCGAACACGCCCGGTACCGACGTCTGGCCCTTGGCATCGATCTCGATCTCGCCATGCTTCGACAGCGCCACGGTACCTTTCAGCCACTCCGTGTTCGGCACCAGGCCGATCTGCACGAACACGCCTTCCAGGTCCACGCGGTGCAGCTCGCCCGTGGTGCGGTCCTTGTACGACAGCCCGTTTACTTTCTTGCCGTCGCCATGGATCTCGGTCGTCTGCGCCGACAGGATGATCTTCACGTTCGGCAGCGAGCGCAGCTTGCGCTGCAGGACCGCATCGGCGCGCAGTTCATTGCCGAACTCGATCAGCGTGACGTGCTGCACGATGCCGGCCAGGTCGATCGCCGCTTCCACGCCGGAGTTGCCGCCGCCGATCACCGACACGCGCTTGCCCTTGAACAGCGGGCCATCGCAGTGCGGGCAGTAGGCCACGCCGTGGTTACGGTATTCCTTCTCGCCCGGCACGTTGATCTCGCGCCACCGTGCGCCGGTGGACAGGATCACGGTCTTCGCCTTCAGCACGGCGCCGGTGGCGGTGTGCACCTCGGTCAGCTTGCCCGGCACCAGCTTCACGGCGCGCTGGGTGTTCATGATGTCGACTTCGTATTCCTTGACGTGCTGCTCCAGCGCCACGGCGAATTTCGGGCCGTCGGTTTCCTTGATCGAAATGAAGTTCTCGATCGCCAGCGTATCGAGCACCTGGCCGCCGAAGCGTTCCGCCAGCACGCCGGTCTGGATGCCTTTACGGGCCGCGTAGATCGCGGATGCCGCACCGGCAGGGCCGCCGCCGACGACCAGCACGTCGAACACGTCCTTCTTGTTCAGTTCAGCCGCTTGGCGGGCACCGGCATTGGTGTCCAGCTTGGCGAGGATCTCTTCCACGTTCGTGCGGCCCTGGCCGAAGTGCTGGCCGTTCAGGAACATCATCGGTACCGCCATGATCTGGCGCTCTTCGACTTCTTTCTGGAACACGCCGCCATCGATCGTGGTGACCTTGATGCGCGGATTGATGACCGACATCGCGTTCAGTGCCTGCACCACTTCCGGGCAGTTATGGCACGACAGCGAGATGAAGGTCTCGAATTCGAAATCGCCTTCCAGGTTGCGGATCTGTTCGATCACGGCTTCGTCGAGCTTGATCGTGTGGCCGCCTACCTGCAGCAGGGCCAGCACCAGCGAGGTGAATTCATGGCCCATCGGGATGCCGGCAAAACGCACGCCAATGTCGGTGCCGGCACGGTTGATCGAGAACGACGGCTTGCGCACGTTGGCGGCGTTGTCCTCGACCAGGGTAATCTTGTCGCTCAAGCCATCGATATCGGCGAGCAGTTCCTTCATTTCCCGCGCCTTCGCGGAATCATCCAGCGATGCAACGATCTCAATCGGCTGCACCACTTTTTCCAGATAGGCTTTCAGTTGGGTTTTGAGATTTGCATCCAGCATGACTTTTTTCCTTTTCGATGCGCTGCCGGCACATGCCGGCAGCGTACTGCTCAATAACTACTTACTTAGATCTTGCCGACCAGGTCCAGCGACGGGGTCAGGGTTGCTGCGCCTTCGGACCACTTGGCCGGGCACACTTCGCCTGGGTGGGAAGCAACGTACTGGGCTGCCTTCACTTTGCGCAGCAGTTCCGATGCGTCACGGCCGATGCCGTTGTCGTGGACTTCCAGGACCTTGATGAAGCCTTCCGGATTGATCACGAAGGTGCCGCGCAGTGCCAGGCCTTCTTCTTCGATCATGACCTGGAAGTTACGGGACAGCAGGCCGGTCGGGTCGCCGATCAGCGGGTACTGCACTTTCTTGATCGCGTCGGAGGTGTCGTGCCATGCCTTGTGAGCGAAGTGGGTATCGGTGGAGATACCGTACACTTCCACGCCCAGCTTCGAGAATTCTGCGTAGTTGTCGGCCAGGTCTTCCAGTTCGGTCGGGCAGACGAAGGTGAAGTCAGCCGGGTAGAACACGAACACGGACCACTTGCCCTTCAGGGACTCTTCGCTCAGATCGATGAACTTGCCGTTGTGGTAAGCGGTTGCCTTGAACGGTTTGACTTGGGTGTTGATCAGAGACATTTGTGTTTTCCTCGTGAGGGTTGTGAATCAATGAGATGCTAGTTTAGAGGGATCTCGGCTATTTGGAAAATTGATTGTCACAATAGTTTCAATTGAGTTTGACTATCGGAACGTCATAGCGAGACGGCTATTATCGTCGTTCTTGTCAGATCGTGAAGGTTGAGGGGACGGTAATGGCGCGGCTTCAAGGCCGTGCGCCTGCATGAGGCCAAGCGGCTGGACGATGCGATGCTTAGTGTTCCGGGCAGTCCGGCTCGATGTCATAGCCGAGGTAGTAGTAATAGCTCACGACCGGCTCCTTGTCGCGCAAGGCGCGATAAACCCTGAAGTTGATACCCTCCGTACCGCTGCAATGGCGGACGATGAGCGGCGATGCCCCCGTAAGCCCGACTTCGTAGACGTCCTTGCCAATTTTCTTTGCCGTGGTCATCCCTTCGATGCCGAATGCGAAGTCGTCGATCTCCCTCGGCTTGCCCAGGGGGCGATACGCGCCAGCGAACTGATAGGTTTCCTCACCTTGGGACGATGCCAGCGTCGATGAAGGGGCACCGCTCCGCTGGCCGTCCTTCGGCTGCGCACGTGGCACGAAACAGCATTCCTGCCGGTCATTGCCCAACACGACAAACGGCAGCTTCGCCGCGGGGACCAGTTTTTTTGCTGTCGTGTGTAGCAGGGCTGGGCTGTCGGGCGTGAGATTTAGAACATAAAACTCCGGCTCGGCGGCAAGGCAAGCTACGTGACTGACCAGACTCAATATCAATGCCATTGGCCGTTTCATCGCACCTCCTTTGTTGGGGCTGGTGATACGGGGGATGAACTCGGCTACTAACGGGCTAGCCATCGTGGCAGCCAAGGGATGATTACTTAAGTTTAATCCCGATTTTTTCCTCAAGCTCAAGAACAATCTTAGCTTGCGCAACGCCGTAACCAATCAATTGCACAAAGAATGCGATGATCAATATTGATGGAATCCCACAAGCAAAAAGGCTTACTTCGGGATACACATTTCTCAGAGCCAAACCAATCAGCATGCACGGCACCATCAATATTACACCCTCCAATTTCAACGCTTTTGTGACACGCTCCCACTCCACAGACCCTTGGTCACGATTGAAAGCCTTCTCGAAAATTACATTTCCATTCTTCGCCCACTTCACCGAAAACCTGCGAAAAGCCTCCGCAATATTGCCTAACGAAAGTGGCACGATCAACGCGAACATGAGTGCGCGCATGTACACATTTACATTATCGGCCCACGCGAGTGGCAGGATCAGGCACATCATGAACCAGATCATGGACATGGAGAACGATGCGCCGAACAGCAATTTGAAATATAACCGCTCGCGCCCGAGGATGTACAGGGACGCCTGAAAAAGTAAAATCAGGCAAATAGCCAATATCGATCCGTACGCAAAGTCATAGGAATTGTCCCGGCTGGCGATATTGTCGGTGATCGCCCACCCGCCTGCGCTTCCGATGCACATGATCACTAGTGACAATAATAAAAGCCTTGGTGTAACGTAGCTCATGCTAGCGCATCCATTCTGCACGGCACTACAATTCTAATGTAGAAGTAAATCGATAGCTTGAGGTCAATTATTTCACTAAACTTGGTGCTGTGGTAAATTATCAACCACGACTCCATATCTATCTACTACGCGCCTCGCCTGAATTTGACTTGCAGAATCTGCTGCTTCCGGGTGGCTCGGCGCGCGCGTCGTCGAACATCAGCTGATTGCAGGCGCCAGTGCCGCTCTTGCTGGCCTGCATTGCCTGCGACTTGAAGCCAGACAGCACCGCCGCATGTGCATGGGCACCAGCTTGCCCACGACCATGCTGGTGCTTTGCCATTGCAGCGTGCCGGCATCAGTACATCTTATTGAACTGATTGAATGACAGAGCCCACTTTCTTCTCCAGTTTTCGCACCACTGCGGCTTGCGCCAGATTGTAGGCGATCATTTGGAAAAAAAACGAAACGATTAACAGCGTTGGAATCCCCCACGCAAAGATACTGAAAATCGGATACACGTTGCGCAGACTCAGGCCAGCCAACATCGATGGAATTATCAAAAGCGAAGGAAGCCATACCAACCGCTGCGGAAGTCCTGGGATGAAAATGACACCCGTTAGGTTTAGTGATTTCGTCACCTGATACCAATTAACAGTTGCATGCTCGTGTTTATATTCTTTCGCAAAAAGCTGCTCTCCCCTCTCCGCCCACTTTGCCGAGAATCTACGAAATGCCTCTAAAATATTAGCAATACCGAGTGGAACAAGAAGGGAAAGCATGCCTACACGGAAACACAGGCTCACTGCTTCAATCCACATCACTGGCAACACGAGGCACATCATAAACCAAACAATGGATAGGCCAAACGCTGCCACAAAAATTAGATGAGAATATAATCCTCTTTTCGCTCGGAAACACAATACCGCCTGGATTACCAAAAGTCCGCCTGCAATCAAGATTGACCAGTACACAAATTCAATTGAATCATCCTTGCCAGCAAGCCTGTACGTGACAGCCCAACCTCCAACACTTCCAGCAAATAAAATACCGAGAGATAAAAATAGATATTTTAGGGGGATATTTCTCATATCAGCGCGCCCATCCCGCGACCGTTCCTTTAATATCAAAAATCTCATCGACTAGATCGACAACTGTAGCAGCAAGAATATACCCGCCCACTACAACTGCTACAATGCCCAAGACAGGCGCGCCGGCTGCGCCGAAGATAAACGCGGCGCCTGCCACCACGCCTGCAGATACTTGAATGGCTTATTACTCATGTAAGCGAGCCCATCCGGCAGCCGTCCCTTTGATACCGAAAATCGCATCGAATAAATCAATCCCCGTAGCAGCACCGACAGACAAAACATCAGGCCAAGGAAAACTTTACCTGAATTTTTGTCCATTTTTCGCCTCAAGCTCAAGAACAATTTTGGCTTGCGCAAGTCCGTACCCGATCAATTGAACAAAGAATGCCACGATCAATATTGATGGGATACCCCAAGCAAAAAGACTTACCTCGGGATATACATTCCTCAGAGCCAAACCAATCAACATGCACGGCACAATCAATATAGCGACAACAGATGTCAGCTTTCTTGGAAATCCAGGAATGTAGATTACACCCTCTAAATTCAACGATTTTGTGACTTGCTCCCACTCCACCGACCCCTGGTCACGATTGAAAGCTTTTTCAAAACTTATACTCCCGTTCTTCGCCCATTTCACCGAAAACCGGCGAAAAGCCTCCGCAATATTGCCTAACGAAAGTGGCACGATTAAGGCGAACATGAGTGCGCGCATGTACACATCGACATTATCAGCCCACGCGAGTGGCAGAACCAGGCACATCATGAACCAAATCATGGACATGGAAAACGATGCGCCGAACAGCACTTTAAAATATAACCGTTCGCGTCCAAGGATGTACAGCGATACCTGCAAAAGTAAAATTAGGCAAATCGCGAATATCGATCCGTATGCGAACTCATAGGAATCATCCCGGCTGGCGACATTATCGGTAATGGCCCACCCGCCTACGCTTCCGATGCACATGATTACTAGGGACAATAATAAAAGCCTCGGTGTAACGTTACTCATGCTAGCGCGTCCATTCCGCGACGTTTCCTTTGATATTAAATATCTCATCAGCCTTATCTACAATGGTTGCGGCAAGGATGTATCCAGCCACGACAACCCCTACTACAAGTGCCACAGGAGCTGCTGCCAAGCCTACGGCCGCCGCTGCAGCGGTAACACCGACAACTGCCATGGCTGCAAAGACGCTACCAATCGCTGCAGTTGCCCCTGCCTTTGCGATGGACACCCCAGCCCGCCCCAAAAATTCCGTGAAGTCCTTGCTCCCCTTCTGGTCAAAATAGACGGAATTTACATCTCCCACCAAGTCGATGACTGTGCCAATTATCTGGATTTTTAAGCCGCCGCGAAAATTATCCGCGCTGGTCAGTACCACTCGCTTGACGCCGCCGTAACCGGCTTTTCCTGTTCGTCCCAATCCACCATCTACAAAAGCTGACCCTGGCGCCCCAAGGGGTACTCTCTGGTGCACTACCTTATTGTTTGCGGCCGCACCGAGTAGTTGGCTGGCGATCCTCGTCAGTGGACGCCCCTTGAATAACACACGATATTTTCCATTTACCTTTTTTTCGATGCGAACAGTCATGGAGAGCTTATTGAGGGCTCGCCAGTGCTCTTGCATATAGCCTGCACTCTCCTTGAACCAGTTGGCGGTAAGATGCTCATTGCCAGATATGTATGTAGCTGCGGATGCCAGCGCCACATATAGCGAGGATGGGCTTTGTTCCCTCGTCGGCGCAATAAAGATCTGCTCGGGACTTCCTGCCACAGCGACGCCACTGTCGAGTTGCTTACGGACTTGTGGCTGAATTTCGTGTGGTAAGGCCTCGGTTACGGAAACATACTCCTTTATTTCCGGCACCTCTGGCGAAACCTGATAATTGTACTCGGTACCAAATTCGCGTAAGTAGGATAGCTTAGGGTCTACATAGGGCTTGAACAGTTGCTGATGTGCAACGCCAGCGCCGAACTGATCTTTAATAGTGCATTCAAAGCGTGCAAACAGCGGTTTTTGCCCCATCAAGACCAATAGGGGTTCTGGTTTGATTTTAGGATCGGAACCATATGCCTTCGAATCAAGCTGGTTAACTTTATAAGTCCCCAGCAAACTATTTCCTTGCTTGAGGGATAATTCGTCCTTGAACTCCCTGCCGACCCAGACATGAAAGCGTTCTCCGTCCTGAAAGGTCGACCGGCGCAGCAGTTTTTTATCTCTAGAGCAATAAAATTCCGCGCGGGACTCCACAGTGTAAGTCGCTCCAGGCTTGAGGTTTATCTCGAAAAAGACGTCCCTGTGCTTCCGAAGCACAACTTTAATATTATCGCTGGAGCGCCAGCATCGAACCACCTCGCCAGGCAGGTCAATGCATACTTCCTGCACCGTTGGTTTCACGCTCTGCGCTGTCTTCGACGACATTGATCTCTCCTTTTATTTTCGCCTAGGCTGTTTTGCATGAAACGGCCCTAAAGGTGCATTCTTGATCGTTGCCTTTCCGCTTGCATCAAGGGTAATTCCCTGGTCTGTACCATTAGAGAACTGCATAGCAATCGGCTCATCGGTAAGAACGTTTCCGTCAGCATCCACGTATTCGATTTCCAGATCACGTTTGATGTTCAGTTCGCCAACTTTATGAGCGATATCGACGCTTGAAACGCTTAACGGCCCCGCCAGCTCCTTCTTGCTCGCCTTGAACGCCATCGTCCCCGGCCCCTGGATCGTGATATTCCCACCCTCGATCTTCAGCGAGGCCCCCTGCGCGGTCAGCATCACGTGCGCCTTCCCACTGACCGACACGCTGCCGCCCACGCTCGCCACGGTCACCATCTTGTCGGCCGTAACGCGCACGGCATCGGACTGCGCCTGCACGCTGGCCTTGCCGCTGGCCGCATGCAGCCGGATGCCCGTTTCCTGGTTCGGCTTGGTGGCCGCGCTGGCCTTGCCGTACGTAAACAGGCCGATGCCGCCCTTCACCTGGTGCAGCAAGTTCGCCTGGGAAGCGACATTGATGTCCTGCCCCGCCGCGAAGCTGGTCGTCGTGCCGGCGGAGACGATCGTGCTGGCAGGCGTGGTGGCGGCGATACCGGCCGGGCTGGATAGCTGCAACTGCGGCTCGGTAAAGGCGATGGCATTGCCGCCGCCGCCCTCGTCCGCGCCGCCACCACCGGCGGTCGCATCCAGCACGCTGGTGCCCTTGCGCAATTCAGCAATGGCCGGCAGCTTGGCCGGTTCCGGCTCACTCTTCAGCTTGGCATTGTGCTTTTGCGCGGTATCGGCGAGCGACTGCATCAGCTCCGCGCTGGCGCCGATCTGCGAGACCGCCGCGCGCGCATCGAGCTGCTGGCCGCCGGCGGTTTGTGCTTCGGTCGACAGCAGCAGGCCTTGGCCCGCGCGCAGTGCGGCGCCGTGCGCAGTCTTCAATTCGGCGCCGAAGCCGGCCGTGTCCAGGCGCTGGTTGTCCGCCTGGTGGCGCAGATGGCCGAGGTTCAGTTCATCGGTGCCTTCGTGCGCGCCGGCGTGGCGTTGCAGCGCCACGCGCGGTTCGGCGGGCGAATCGTCGAATACCAGCTGGTTGTAGGCGCCGGTGCCGCTCCGGCTGGTTTGCAGTGCCTGGGACTTGAAGCCGGACAGCACCGCCGCGTGCGCGTGCGCGCCGGATGCGCCGGGGAACCATGCCGGCGCGTTGCCCGTGGCGGCGCCGGTGCCGGCGTTGATGCGGTTGTGCTGCGCATCGGCCTCGCCGCCGCCGTTGTACAGGCTGCCGATCACGATGGGGCGGTCGATGTCGCCGTCGATGAAATCGACCAGCACTTCGCTGCCCACGCGCGGCACGGCGACGGCACCCCAGTTGGCGCCCGCCACCGGGGCCATCGGCGTGGCGATGCGCACCCACGTGCCGCTGCGGTCGTCGGCGGGCGCGCCGGCATGGCCGTCCGGTGCCGGGTGATCGAGGCGGCTGTGGCTTTGCGCGCCGCGCTGCCAGTGGAACTGCACCTTGATGCGGTGGTCGCGGTCGGTGTGGATCACCGCGCCGGGCGGGCCGACCACGATCGCCGTCTGCTGGCCGCGGATCGTCGGTTTCGGGCGCAGCACGAGGCCATGCCCGTCCCTGCCGGTGCTGCGGTACGGCACGCTGCTGCGGATCGCATCGATGCGGTTGCGGTACAGCGGCCGTTCGCCCTTGTCCTTGCCGGTCGCGTGCAGGCTGCCGGCCTGTTCGCGTTCGATCAGCCGGGCCAGCGGGTGTTCGCCCAGCCGCTGCGCCGCATCCTTGACCTCGGCGCTCAGGTTGTTGTGGGCCAGGTGCAGCACGCGCAGTACGGCAAAGGTTTCATTTTCCTCGACCGCGGCGTGCTCGCGCAGCGTGAACGTGGTGCCGGGAACGAGCGTGCGGACGGTACCCGCGCCGACAAAGGTTTCGCGGCTGGTGCGCAGCGCTTCGAGCTGCCGGTCGGCGATGCGCTGGCCGTGCTCGGGCGACGTGTAGGCATACGCGCCCGGCGTGTCGCGCAGCACGGGGCCCGCGCCGTCCTCCGCCGCCGCGCGGCGCATGCCGAGGCCTCGGTAATCCCAGCTGCCGATGTCGACGCCGCCGGCGGTGCCGCGCACTTCGCGCCGCCAGCGGTCCATGCTGTCTTCCCGCATTACGGCGCCGGGCTGGGTGAAGCGCAGGGTGGACTGGGCGGCCGGCTGGAACGCGCCGTTATGGTCGGCGATCACCAGCCTGTGGCTGCCGAATGGGGAGCTGTCAGGCTCGCCGCTGTGCTCGAAGTAGTAGAACAGGCCTTCCTCGTGCATCAGCCGCTCCGCGAATGCCCGGTTCGATTCCTGGTACTGGCATGTCAGCGAGCGTTGCGGATAGATCGTGCGGTCGGCGATGTCGTAGCGCCACTGCGGCACCAGCTTGCCGGGGCCCTGCCAAGAGGCGAACAGCGTATCGAGGATATCGAATACCGTCATGTCCTGGAACACGCGGCTGTCGCGGCCCAGTTCCATGAACGCATACCACGGGCCGATCGTCAGTTCGTAGCGGGCCAGGCCGCCATCGGCCCCCAGCATGCCGGCAGCGGTCACGTACCCGTGGAAGGGGCGCGGCTGGCCGTGGGTCGCGGTCAGCAGTTCCAGCAGCACCGGCTGCCCGAGCAGCGATTTCAGGGCGATGCCCGCGTCGGTCGACAGCGCGGTCACTTTCAACTCGTAAGGCTGGCTGATGGCCTCCTGGGCACGCAGGCACTCGGGTATCAGCCGGTTCGGCCCCAGGGGGGTGGACAGTTGCAGGATACGGGTATCCTGCCGCAGCATCAGGTCGGGCAGTGCAAGCATGAGGAAAGCCTTACCGGGAAGTGATTATTGCAAATAAACCACTATTTTAACCGTCCTCGGCAATAAAGGACGCACCGGTAAGACGATTATTCCGCGGTGAGCATGGCCGCGTGGGAGCGCAGCAAGGCGTCGAATTCCTCGGCCGGCAGCGGCTTGTCGAACAGGTAGCCCTGGCCGTAATCGCAGCCGGCGGCGGCCAGCAGGTCGCGCTGCTGCGGCGTTTCCACGCCTTCCGCGATCACGTGCAGGCCCAGCTTGTGCGCCATCACGATGATCGCTTCCGACAGCGCCAGGTCGCTCGAATCGGGCGCCAGGTTGCGCACGAAGCTGCGGTCGATCTTCAGGTAATCGATGTCGAACTTGTTGAGGTACGACAGCGACGAATAGCCGGTGCCGAAATCGTCCAGCGCCACCTGGATGCCGCCGTCGCGCAGCTGCAGCAGCTTGTCGGTGACCATCTTGCTGGCGTCGAGCAGCAAGCCCTCGGTGATCTCGACCACGATGGCCTGGCCCGGCACGCCGGCCTGGCGCAGCGCGCGCAGCCATACTTCATAGCTGCCGCCCTCGCGCTGGAATTCCACCGGCGACTGGTTCAGGCTCACCTGGAAGTCCGGGTGGACGTCGCTGCGCCAGCGCTGTACCCACTGGATCGACTCGTTGAAGACCCACTGGCCGATGTCGACGATCAGGCCGGAGCTTTCCGCCAGCGGAATGAACTCGAGCGGGCTGACGAGCCCGCGCTGCGGATGCTGCCAGCGCAGCAATGCCTCGGCCTTGCGGATGCGGCCCGTCTCGAGATGCACGATCGGCTGGAAATACAGCTTCAGTTGGTCGCCCTTGACCGCGCTGCGCAGGTCGTTGGTCAGGCGCATGCGGTTCAGCGCCGCCACCTGCAGCGCCGGCGTGAAATAGCTGAAGCGGTTGCGGCCGGCGCCCTTGGCCGCGTACATGGCCTGGTCGGCATGCTTGAGCAGGTCGCTGACGCTCGCCGCGTCGTCCGGATACAGCGTGATGCCGATGCTGGCGGAAACAAAGGCCTGCTCCTGGCCCAGCTGGAACGGCGCCAGCAGGCTGTCGATGATGTTCTGCGCGATCGCATCGACCCGGTCGGTCAGCTGCAGTTCGGTCAGGATCACCGTGAACTCGTCGCCGCCCAGGCGCGCCACCGTGTCGGCCTGCCGCACGCAGCCGGCGATGCGGCGCGCCGCATCGACCAGCAGCACGTCGCCCTGGTGGTGGCCCAGCGTGTCGTTGACTTCCTTGAAGTGGTCGAGGTCGATGAACAGGATCGCGATGCGGGTGCCGTCGCGCCGGCTCTTGACCACGTCATGCTGCAGGCGGTCGAGGAACATGCGGCGGTTCGGCAGCTGCGTCAGCGGGTCGAAGTTGGCCTGCTGCCAGATCAGCGCCTCGGTTTTCTTCTGGTCCGTCACATCCTCGATCATGCACAGCTTCAGGTGCGGCCCGGCCTGCAGCGGCACCACGGACGCTTCCACCCACACGGTCGAGCCGTCGGAGCGGACCAGCCGCAGCGTGGTGCGGAATTCCGGCACGTCGCCGGACGCCAGGCGCGCCATCTGCACCGTCCAGTCGGTCACGTCCTCGGGATGCACGAAATCGAGCCAGCTGTGGGCGGCGAAGGCGTCTTCGGAACGGCCGGCAATCTCGCGGTAGCGGGGATTGACGTCGGAAAATGCGCCGCTGACGCCGTCGATCAGCGCGATACCGATCGGCGACGCTTCGAACATCGTGCGAAAGCGCTCCTCGCCGGCCCGGATCGCATCGGCGGAGCGGCGCCGCTCGCGCGCCAGCAGGGCGAAGTGGATCGCGGCGCCCAGCAGCAGCAGCAGCGCCGCGGCGCCACCGATGCGGTACAGCCACGCGAGGTTGGCGTCCGGTTCGGCGTTGTACAGGAAGCCATTGAACGTGACGCCTTTCGGCAGCAATCCCAGATCGACGTACACGTCGGCGATGTGCTGCCAGCGCTCGGGATTCATGTAGCCGATCTCGACCAGCACAGGCTGGACCAGCGGCACCATCTGGCGCGCTTCGTACAGCAGGTGCTGGCGGTCGTGCCGGCGCGAATACTTCGCCAGGATCAGGTCGGCGATCTCTTCCTGGTGGCTCATCGCGTATTGCCAGCCGCGCAGGCTGGCGGCGCGGAACGCCTTCACCCGTTCCGGGTGCGCATTGAGCTCCTGCTCGCTGGTGAACAGGTTGTCGCCATAGAAATCCACGCCGGCGGCACGCGGGCTGTGGATGTCGTACGCGAAGCCGGCCCGGTCGAAGTAATCCGGTTCGTTGGTGGTGTGGATCGACATGCCATCGACCCGGCCGTTGACCAGGTCGGCAGGATCGTAGGTATGCTCGACGCGGAGCAGGCTTTCCTGCGCCACGCCTTCCCGCTTCAGGTAGGCCGACAGTTCGTCGGCATGGTTCAGCGGAGCCGAGAGCGGCCCCAGCATCACGCGCTTGCCGGCCAGCCGGCGCAGGTCCGGCGTTGCGCCCTGCTGCCGCACCGCCAGCGCGTACGGCGAATGCTGGAAGATCACGCCCAGTGCGACGACGGGCTTGCCGGACAGGCGCGCCAGCAGCAGCGAACTGCTGCCGGTGCCGTACTGGGCGCGGCCGGCCAGCACTTCGCGCAGCGGCGCCTCGCCATCGATGCCCTCGGCGATCTGCACGTCCAGCCCCGCCTCGCGGTAATACCCTTTTTCCACCGCCGCGTAATAGCCGGCGAACTGGAACTGATGGGTATGCTTCAGCTGGAGCACCACGCGGTCCTCGGCATGCACGGGGAATGCAACGATCCCCACCAGCAGCGTCAGGCTGGCGAAGACACGGCGCACGGCAGGAAAGGAGATGGATTCGGGGAGCACGAAGGGCGCCGGAACGTTCGAGGGACGGCCCCTGGCCGCTGTCGTAGTGAGCTACCCGATTGTACCCCCGGCGGGCGCGACTCCATGGCTGAGCGAGTGCCGCCCTTGCCCGGGTGTGGCGTCCGGGCCGCAATCGGGCCAGCCGGGATGTCGAACCGACAACAAGTTATCGGAACCGCCATCCCGCCGGCCGGATGTGCGAACGAATGTTAGCGGCGGCCCTTGGTCGTGGACTGAGCCGGCTTCGCCGCGGTCTTCGGCTTGACCTTGATGGTATCGAGGATCGACGGCCGCGCCTTGGTTTCCACCGTTTCACGCGCCGTCATCGAACCGGTCAGCGCATTCGGGCGGCCGCCGCGTGGCGCAGGGGCGCGGCCACCGGCGGGCTGACCCGGCCGCGCACCGCGCTGTGCGCCCGGCGCCAGCGTCGGCATCGCACGCTTGCCTTCCGGGGCCGCCGTCATGTTTTCCTCGCCCGGCGTCCACGCCGGGATCAGGTGCTTCTCGCCATTGCCGATCAGGTCGCCGCGGCCCATCGCCTTCAGCGTCTCGCGCAGGATCGGCCAGTTGGCCGGATCGTAGTAGCGCAGGAACGCCTTGTGCGCCTTGCGCACCTTGGCCGTGCGCGGCGTTTCCACCACTTCCGAATCGCCGGTGACCTTCTTCAGCGGGTTCTTGCGGCTGTGGTACATCGTGGTCGCCATCGCCATCGGCGTGGGCATGAAGGTCTGCACCTGGTCGAGCCGGAAGTTGTTTTTCTTCAGCCACAGCGCCAGGTTCAGCATGTCTTCGTCCGACGTGCCCGGGTGGGCGGCGATGAAGTACGGGATCAGGTACTGCTTCTTGCCGGCCTCGATCGAAAACTTCTCGAACATCGCCTTGAACTCGTCATAGGCGCCGATGCCCGGCTTCATCATCTTCGACAGCACATTGGTTTCCGTGTGCTCCGGCGCGATCTTCAGCAGGCCGCCCACGTGATGGGTGACGAGCTCCTTCACGTATTCGGGCGAGCGCACCGCGAGGTCGTAGCGCAGGCCGGAACTGATCAGGATCTTCTTCACGCCGGGAATCGCGCGCGCCTTGCGGTACAGCTGGATCAGCTTGCTGTGATCGGTGCCCAGGTTGGAGCAGATCGACGGGTACACGCACGACAGCCGGCGGCACGATTCCTCGATGGTCTTTTCCTTGCAGGCCAGCCGGTACATGTTCGCCGTGGGGCCGCCCAGGTCGGAAATGGTGCCCGTGAAGCCCTTGGTCTTGTCGCGGATGTGCTCGATCTCGCGCAGGATCGACGGTTCCGAGCGGCTCTGGATGATGCGGCCTTCGTGTTCCGTGATCGAGCAGAACGTGCAGCCGCCGAAGCAGCCGCGCATGATGTTCACCGAGAAGCGGATCATTTCCCACGCCGGGATGCGCGCGTTGCCATAGGCCGGGTGCGGCGCGCGCGCGTAGTTCATGTCGTACACGCCGTCCATCTCGTCCATCGCCAGCGGCAGCGGCGGCGGGTTGATCCACACGTCGCGGTCGCCGTGCTGCTGCACCATCGCGCGGGCATTGCCCGGGTTCGATTCCAGGTGGAACACGCGCGAGGCGTGCGCGTACATCACCGGGTCGGTGCTGACGGTGTCATAGGAAGGCAGCCGCACCACGGTGCGGTTGTGCTTTTCCTTCGCCATCGCCTGGCGTTCCTCACGCGTCATGATGCGGATCGGTTTTACGGTCGGTTCGGGCGCGGCGTTCTCGGTGGCGCAGGCTTCCTTGTCTTCCTTGGCCATCGCGTACGGATCGGGATGCGCGTCGATACGGCCCGGCACGTCCACGCGGGTCGAGTTGTGCACGCCCCACTCTTCCGACGGCAGCCAGCCCTGCGGCACCAGGAAGGCGGTGCCGCGCAGGTCCTTGATGGCCTTGATGTCCTCGCCTTTTGCCATGCGGTGCGTCAGGTCCACCAGCGCGCGCTCGGCGTTACCGAAGATCAGCAGGTCGGCCTTCGAATCGATCAGCACCGACTTGCGCACCTTGTCCGACCAGTAATCGTAGTGGGCGATGCGGCGCAGCGATGCCTCGATGCTGCCGATGATCACCGGCGTGCCCGGGAACGCTTCGCGGGCGCGGTGCGCATACACGCTTACCGCGCGGTCGGGGCGCTTGTTCGGCTCGCCGTTCGGGGTGTACGCGTCGTCCGAACGGATCTTGCGGTCCGACGTGTAGCGGTTGACCATCGAATCCATGTTGCCGGCCGTGATGCCGAAATACAGCCGCGGCTTGCCCAGCGCGCGGAAGGCATCGGCCGATTGCCAGTCCGGCTGGCTGATGATGCCGACGCGGAACCCCTGCGCTTCCAGCAGGCGGCCGACCAGCGCCATGCCGAAGCTGGGATGGTCGATATAGGCATCGCCCGTGACGAGGATGACGTCGCATTCGTCCCAGCCGAGCTTTTCCATTTCGGCGCGGGACATGGGCAGGAAAGGCGCGACAGGAGCGCGGGCAGACCGCTTGGGGACGGTCGCGAAGAGGTTCTGGGGGGCGTTCATAAGGCAGGATTGTACCAAAAAGCGTGCCGCGGCGCGCATCGCGCCACTTTTAAGTGGCGAAAAAGCTTTTATTATTCAATAACTTGTGTTGCAGGCAGCGGAAAGGTTGGAAAAGTATCCATGGCGCCATTGCAATGCGCGGGCAGCGGCCTATAAAGAATCAATAAGCGAATCCATAAGCTTACGATACAGTGAGGAGAGACCATGCGACGCCGAATCTACTACGTGCTGCCCGACATCCCGTCCGCGCGCGCCATGCTGGACGAACTCCTGCTGGCGCGCATCGAAGAGCGGCACATCCGCTTCCTGGCCCGCGAGGGCACCCTGCCGGACGATATGCCCGGCTGCAGTTTCATGATGAAAACTGACCTGGTCCACGGCGCGCAGCTGGGCATGCTGATCGGCGGCATCGTCGGCTTCGTGGCCGGCTTCCTTCTCGTGCTGATGCCGCCGGAAGGGCTGACGATGCGTACGGCAACGATCCTGCTGATGGCCCTCGGCGGCGCGCTGTTCGGCGCCTGGGCTTCCGGCATGAACGGCAGCGCGATCCCGAACAAGAAGCTGGAACAGTTCGCGGACCGCGTGCAGCGGGGGCAGGTGCTGATGATCGTGGACGTGCCCGTGCGGCGCATGCGCGAGATCGAGGCGATGATCGCCGAGCGGCATCCCGACTTCAATTTCGGCGGCGAAGAGCCGCCCATGGTGGCGTTCCCGTAGTTCCCGGCAGCTTCCCCGCGGTGCTCCGCGGGGGCGCCGCAGTTCCTCGTCAAATTCCCATATTGCCCAGGATACGGGCCAGTTCGCGCAGCGTCGGCTCCAGGGCCGGATGCTTTGCCGCGAACTTCGCCGAAATTTCCTGGGTGCGCTCGGCCAGGCCGTAAGTCGTGGTGCCTTCCTCGCTGACCGCGCCGTCGTCCGCGCGCTGTTCCAGCACGCGCTCGATATCGCCGTCGAGCTGGCGCAGCAGGTCCTGCAACTCCTCATCCACCGGTGCCCCGCTTGCCAGCGCGGCGTGCACTTCGCGCAGCGATGCCTTCAGGTTGTTGTCCATGGCGTTCCTTCCTGAGTAACGATAACGCCACTTATACACCGAATCGGCCGCTTGCGGCCACGCTGCTCACGGCTGAGCAATACTTGCCGTTGCCGATGTCATCAATGGGTAACTTCGGCTGCTTAATATGCGCCGTCTTTCACTTTCGGCAATTGCCCATCCATGACCCAATCGAACGCACGTCGCAAGTTCATCCGCAATTTTTCCGTCGCCCTGTCCGCCATTCCGCTGGCCGCCTGCGGCGGCGACGATGACGCATCCTACGAGAGCATTACCTACGCCCACGGCGTGGCGAGCGGCGATCCGCTGGCCGACCGCGTGATCCTGTGGACGCGCATCTCGGCGCCTTCCGGCGCGGACGATCTCGACGTGGGCTGGAGCGTGGCGGAAGACAGCGACTTTGCGAAAGTCGTGGCGTCGGGCACCACGCGGACCGGTGCGGCGCGCGACTTCACGGTGAAGGTGGATGCGACGGGCCTGTCGGCCAACCGCCGCTACTACTATCGCTTCCGCTGCCAGGGTGTCGATTCGCCGGTAGGCCGCACGAAGACGCTGCCGACCGGCTCCGTCGCGCAGGCACGCTTCGCCGTGTTCAGCTGCTCGAACTACCCGGCCGGCTACTTCAACGTGTATGGCGACGCGGCCAAGTTCGACGATATCGACGTAGGCCTGCACCTGGGCGACTATATCTACGAATACGCGGCCGGCGGCTACGCCTCGCAGAATGCCGCCGCGATGGGCCGCGTGTCGCAGCCGGCCACCGAGATCATCACGCTCACCGACTATCGCCGCCGCTACCAGCAATACCGTACCGACCCGGACCTGCAGGCCGTGCATGCCCGCATGCCGTTCATCACCGTGTGGGACGACCACGAGCTGACCAACGACACCTGGCGCGACGGCGCCGAGAACCACGATCCGGCCACCGAGGGTTTGTGGGCGGCACGCCGCCAGATGGCCATCCAGGCTTACCACGAATGGATGCCGATCCGCCAGCCCGAGGCGGCACGGCCGGACCGCATCTACCGCTCCTTCGACTTCGGCAACCTGCTGTCGCTGCACATGCTCGATACGCGCGTGATCGGGCGCGACAAGCAGCTGGCCTATGCCGGCTACGTGGGCGCCGACCGCAGCTTCAACGCCGCGGCTTTTACGGCGGACGTGACGAATCCGGCGCGCCAGCTGATGGGCGCAGAGCAGACCACGTGGCTGCAGGGCCAGATGGCGAAGTCCACCGCCACCTGGCAGATCCTCGGCCAGCAGGTGCTGATGGCGCGCATGCTGCTGCCGGCGCCGATGGTGCTGGGCACCGTCGGCTACGCGGCCTACTTCGCCATCGCCGCCAAGGTGCAGGCCGGCGTGGCGCTGAGCGAAACCGAGCAGCAGCAGCTGGCCGCCACGCCGGTGCCGTACAACCTCGACGCCTGGGACGGCTACCCGGCCGCGCGCGAGACGGTGCTGGCCATGGCGCGCACGCTGAACAAGAACCTGGTCGTGCTGGCCGGCGACACGCACAATGCCTGGGCCAGCGACCTGGCCGATGCCAGCGGACAGGCGGTCGGCGTGGAGTTCGGCGTGCCGTCGGTCACCTCGCCCGGCTTCGAGAGCTACTTCCCCACCTTCCCCGCGGCGACCGTGGCACGCGGCATGGAACAGCTGATCGGCCCGCTGCAATACGCGGAAACCGGCGCGCGCGGCTTCGTGGTGCTGACCGTCACGCCAACCGAAACCCGTGCCGAATACCGCTACGTGGACACGATCCGCTCGCAGACCTACACGGCATCGGTCGGCAAGGTGCTGCGCATGCTGCCGGGAGCCGCCAACCGCAAGATCGTGGCGGGCTGACGCGCTTCGGAAGTGTTGCCAAAAATCGGGGACTGTCCCCATTTTCTGGAAACTTTTCCCAGAAATGAGAGGCTATCGACACGGTGTGCACTAGCGCGAAATCGGGCCGTCTCACTTTTGGGAATTGTTGCCAAAAAAAGGGGACTGTCCCGGTGTTGTAAAGCGACCAGCGCGGCAGTTGTGGGGGCGAAAAAAAACCGCGCCGGGTGGCGCGGTTTTGCGGGGGTGGAGCGGGTCAGTCGGTCAAGCCGCGCCGTTCCAGCAGCGGCTCGACTTTCGCGTCGCGCCCGCGGAATTCGCGGAACATCTGCATCGCATCCATCGTGCCGCCTTTCGACAGCAGCTTCTGGCGGAACCAGTCGCCGTTCTTGCGCGACAGGCCGCCGTTTTCCTTGAACCACAACACGCTTTCGGCATCGAGCTTCTCGGCCCACAGGTAGCCGTAGTAACCGGCCGAGTAGCCGCCGGCGAAGACGTGCGAGAAGTACGTGGTGCGATAGCGCGGCGGCACCGGCGCGAAGTCGACGCCGGCATCCTTCAGCGCCTGGGCTTCGAATGCCAGCACGTCGGTGGGGACCTGGCTGGCCGACAGCTGGTGCCATTTCTGGTCGAGGATCGCCGCGGCCAGGTACTCGGTGGTGCGGTGGCCTTCGTTGAACTTCTGCGCGGCCAGCACTTTGTCCAGCAGCTCTTTCGGCATCGGCGCGCCCGTCTGGTAGTGCTTCGCGTAGTTGTTCAGGATCTCCGGCCAGGTGGCCCACATCTCGTTGACCTGCGACGGGAATTCGACGAAGTCGCGCGGCACGCGGGTGCCGGCAAAGCGCGGGTACTTCACATTCGAGAACATGCCGTGCAGCGCGTGACCGAATTCATGGAACGTAGTGCGCACTTCGTCGTACGTCAGCAGCGTGGGTTCGCCGTTCGCCGGCTTGGAGATGTTCAGGTGGTTGGCCACCACCGGCTGCGTGCCGAGCAGCTTGCTCTGGCCCACGTAGGCATTCATCCAGGCGCCGCCGCGCTTGTTGCCGCGCGCATAGAAATCGCCGATGAAGATGGACAGCTGCTTGCCGTCGGCATCGAACACGTCCCACACGCGCACGTCGGCCTGGTACACCGGCAAGTCCTTGCGCTCCTTGAACGTCAGCCCGAACACCTTGTTCGCTGCGAAGAACACGCCGTTTTCCAGCACGCTGTTCAGCTCGAAGTACGGCTTCAGTTCGTTCTGGTCGAATGCGTAACGCTCCTTGCTGACCTTGTCGGCGTAGAACTGCCAGTCGTGCGCCGCCAGCTGGAAGCCACCCTCGCCTTTACTCTTCTGTTCGGCGTCGATGACCTTCTGGATATCGGCCGCTTCACGGCGCGCGTTGCGCACCGCCGGCTGGGCGAATTCGGCCAGCAGCTGGTTCACGGCCGTGGTGTCCTTGGCCGTCTGGTCTTCCAGGTGATATGCCGCATGGCTGGCATAGCCCAGCAGCGCGGCGCGCTCGGCGCGCAGTTTCACCAGTTGCAGCACCAGTTCGCGGTTGTCGAACTCGCCGCCGCGGCTGCCGCGCGCCATCGACGCGGCCAGCAGCCGCTCGCGCGTGGTGCGGTTCTTCAGCACCGACAGCGGCGCCTGGCCGGTGGTGTTGACGACCGGGATCGCGAACTTGCCTTCCTGGCCGCGTGCCTTCGCATCGGCCGCCGCCTTGGCGATCGCCGCGTCGGACATGCCGTCCAGCTCTTCCTTCGTGTCGACGACCAGCGCGGAAGCGTTCATCTCCTTCAGCACATTCTGCGCGAACGCCGTCTGCAATTCAGCCAGCTTCGCGTTGTAGGCCTTGAGCTTTTCCTTGTCGGCCGCCGACAGTTTCGCACCGGCGCGCACGTAGTCGGTGTGATAGCGCTCGAGCAGGTATTTCGATTCCGGGTCCAGCTTCAGCTTGTCGCGCTTGTCGTACAGGGCCTTGATGCGGGCGTACATCTTCGGATTGAGCAGCATCGCATCGCTGTGCGCCGACAGCTTCGGCGCAAGGGTACGGTCCAGCGCCTGCAGCGTGTCGTTGGTGTTGGCGCCGTTCAGGCTGAAGAACACGGTCGATACGCGGTTCAGCAGGCGGCCCGAGCGTTCCATCGCCACGATCGTGTTTTCGAACGTGGGCGCGGCCTTGTTGCTGGCGATTTTTTCGATCTCGGCGGCTTGCGCCTTCATGCCTTCGTCAAACGCCGGCGCGTAGTCGGCATCGCCGATCCTGTCGAACTGCGGATATTGCAGCGGCAGCGTGCTGGGCGCGGCGAACGGATTGGCGGCCGGCAGCGCGGCCTGGGCCTGGCCGGCGAAGGCCAGGCTGGCGAAGGCCAGGCTGACGGCGGAGGTCATCAGTTTCGGGTATTTCAACATTATTCCTTGGTTGGCTGGACATTCAGGCCGCGGCGTTCCAGCAGCGGTTCGATGGCGGCATCGCGGCCGCGGAAGTTGCGGAACAGTTCCATCGCATCGGCGGTGCCGCCGCGCGACAGCAGCGTCTTGCGGAACCAGTCGCCGTTCTTGCGTTGCAGGCCGCCGTTTTCCTTGAACCACAGCACGCTTTCGGCATCGAGCTTCTCGGCCCACAGGTAGGCGTAGTAGCCGGCCGAATAGCCGCCGGAGAAGCTGTGCGAGAAATACGTGGTGCGGTAGCGCGGCGGTACCAGCGCGTAGTCGACGCCGGCTTCCTTCAGCGCGGCCGCTTCGAAGGCCAGCACGTCGTCCGGCACCTGGTCCGGCTGCAGCTGGTGCCATTTCTGGTCGAGCAGCGAGGCGGCCAGGTATTCGGTGGTGGCAAAGCCCTTGTTGAACTTGCGCGACGCGGTGATCTTGTCCAGCAGTTCCTTCGGCATCGGCGCGCCGGTCTGGTGGTGCTTCGCATAGTTGGCCAGCACTTCCGGCCACACGGCCCACATCTCGTTGACCTGCGACGGATACTCGACGAAATCGCGCGGCACGCTGGTGCCCGAGAAGCGCGGGTACTTCACGTTCGAGAACATGCCGTGCAGCGCATGGCCGAATTCGTGGAACATGGTCGTGACTTCATCGAACGTCAGCAGCGTCGGCTCGCCGGCCGGCGGCTTGGGAATGCTCTGGTGGTTGCCCACCACCGGCTTCTCGCCCAGCAGCGACGATTGCGACACGTATTCGTTCATCCACGCGCCACCCTGCTTGTTCGGGCGGGCGTACAGGTCGGCCAGGAAGATCGCCAGCGGCTTGCCGTCGGCATCGGCCACGTCGAACACGCGCACGTCCGGGTCGTAGACCGGCAGGTCCTTGCGTTCCTTGAAGGTGATGCCGTACAGCCTGGTGGCGGCGAAGAACACGCCGTTCACCAGCACGTTGTTCAGTTCGAAGTAGGGCTTGAGCTGCTTTTCGTCGAATGCAAAGCGCTGGGCGCGCACCTTATCGGTATAAAAATCCCAGTCGGCCGCCGTGACGGGGGCGCCGGCGATCGCCGCCAGGTCGGCGCCTTCGCGGCGCGCATTGTCGACGGCCGGTTTCGCCAGCTCGGCCAGCAGCTTGTTGACGTTGGCCGTGTTCTTCGCCGTCTGGTTGGCCAGCGAATAGGCGGCGAAGTTTTCATAGCCCAGCAGGCGGGCCTGTTCGGCGCGCAGGCGTGCCAGTTTCTTCACGACTTCACGGTTGTCGAACTCGCCGCCGCGGCTGCCGCGCGCCAGCGATGCCGCCATCAGCCGGGCACGCACCTGTGGATTCGTCAGCTCGGCGAGCGGCGGCTGGCCGGTGGTGTTCTGCAGCGGGACCAGGTATTTACCCTTCAAACCCTTCTCGTTGGCCGCGGTGGCGGCGGCATTGATCGCCGCTTCCGGCATGCCGGCCAGCTCCTCGCGCGTATCGACGACCAGCGCGGATGCGTTGATTTCCTTCAGCACGTTCTGCGTGAAGGTGGTCTGCAGGGTGGCGATCTCGCCGTTCAGGCGTTTCAGCTTTTCCTTGTCCTGCGCCGACAGTTTCGCGCCGGCCAGCACGAAGTCTTCGTGATAGCGCTCGATCAGGTAGCGGGATTCGGCGTCCAGCCCCAGCTTGTCGCGCTTTGCGTACAGCGCATCGATACGCTTGAACAGTTGCGGGTTCAAGTGGATCGCATCGCTGTGCGCGGCCAGCTTCGGCGACATCTCGCGGTCGATCGCGTCCAGCTTGTCGTTCGTGTTGGCGCCGACCAGGTTCGCGAAGGTGCTGTGCACGCGGTGCAGCGTGCGCCCGCCCCGCTCCATCGCCACGATCGTGTTCTCGAAGGTGGGCGCCGCCTTGCTGTTGGCGATGCGGTCGATTTCCTTCAGTTCCTCGGCCATGCCGGCCTGGAACGCTGGCAGGAAATGCTCGTCGCGGATCTGGTCGAACTGCGGATAATGCAGCGGCAGCGCGCTGGCTTTGAGCAGAGGATTCATCGTGGGCACCTGGGAAGCCGCCTGTGAAGCCGCCTGGGCGGCTGGCGCGGCATGCGCTGCCGGGATGATGGCCAGCGCAAGGCTGGCCGCGAGAACGAGCATACGTGGAGGGGTCATATCGTCTTTCGATTAACCGTTGCAGCCGGCGAGATCGTCGCCGGCTCCGTGTCGGGAAACGCCTGCCCGGTGGCAAGCATGAAGGCAAGATAATAATGCAAACCGCGCTCCCCGCTCCAGCAGCGTGTAGCATGGCGGCCATGGCTTCCTTCCACCCCCATTACGACGCGATCGTCGTCGGCAGCGGCCCCGGCGGCGCCAGCGTGGCGCGCACGCTGGCGGCCACCGGGGCGCGCGTGCTGATCCTGGAACGCGGCAGCGCCGCGCCGGTGGCCGGCACGCTGACGCAGATGACGGCCATGGCGGCCATTCCCGGCAAGGGCGCATTCTTCCACCGCGACGCTTCGCTGCTGGTGCGCGGCGTCACGGCGGGCGGCAGTTCCACGATCAACTTTGCCACCGCGGCGTCCCCGCCCGCAGCCTTCGCACGCCTGGGCATCGACCTGGCGGACGACGAACGGGCGCTGCGCGCCGAACTGCCGCTCGGTCCGCTGCCCGACGACCTCATCGGACCGATGGCGCGGCGCATCATGACGGCCGCGCAGGACGCCGGCCTGGGCTGGCGCAAGCTGGACAAGATGATCCGCCCCGCCCTCTGCCGCACCGGCTGCTGGCGCTGCATGTATGGCTGCCCGTTCGGCGCCAAGTGGACCGCCCGCGATTTCCTGGACGAAGCCTGCCGCCACGGCGCGCAACTGGTGGCCGATGCGCGCGTGGAGCGGGTGATCGTGGAACATGGCCGCGCGGCGGGTGTGGAAGTCACGGTCGGCGGCACGGTGCACGCGGTGCGTGCGCCCGTGGTCGTGCTGGCCGCCGGCGGCATCGGCAGCCCGCGCCTGCTGCACCGCTCGGGACTGGCGCCGGCCGCCGTGCCGTTCTTCAGCGATCCGGTGGTGGCGGTGATGGGCAGCGTGGACGATCTCGACGGCGGCGCCGAGGTGCCGATGGCGGCCGGCCTGGCGCTGCCTGGCGAGGGGATATCGTTCGCCGACCTCGCGTTGCCGCGGCCGATGTACAGCGCATTCGCCGCCCAGGTGGGCCGCTTCGACCGGCTGCACGCCCATGCGCGCACACTGTCGATCATGGTGAAGATCGCCGACGAAGCGGGTGGCGCCGTCGCCCGCGCTGGGTCGACAAGACGCTGACGGCGCCCGACAAGGCCAGGCTGGACCGCGGCACGGCGCTCGCGCGCGACATCCTGCGCCAGGCCGGCGCGAAGCATGTATTTAGCAGCCATCACTTTGCCGCGCACCCGGGCGGCACCGCGGCGATCGGCACGGTGGTCGACAGCAAGCTGCAAACCGGCACCGCCGGCCTGTTCGTCTGCGATGCCGCCGTACTGCCGGCGCCGTGGGGCCTGCCGCCGACTCTTACGCTGCTGTGCCTGGGCCGGCGGCTGGGGCGGCAACTGGCCGCCGCTACCGGGATGACGGGGAATCAGTAATGCGGTGGCCGTTCGTTGAGCGGCGCCTGGGCGGTGTCGCGCGTGCGCATGTGCTCGATCAGCCGGGCGACCATCGCTTCGAGCTGGTCGATCTGCTTTTGCTGTTCGTAGACTCGGGCATTGAGCGACTCGACCAGGTCTTCTTGGTGGGCCAGCTTGATTTCGATGTCGACGAAGCGCGACTCTTGTTCTTCTTCCGGGTTCACGTGATTTCCTTTGGTTTCGAGGTGGCCAGCAGTTCCTTCATGCGGGCCAGGCGTTCGCGCGGCGAGATCACCTCGGTTTCCTTCGGCGGCGCATCGCCCACGTCCAGCTGCATCTCGGCGATGAAGCGGGAAACGTCGCAGTGTACCTGCTCGCCGGCGCGTTTTCGTTTCTTGCACCAGGTGAGCTGCAGCGTGCGCTGCGCACGCGTGATGCCCACGTACATCAGGCGGCGCTCCTCCTCGATGCGCTGGGCCAGCGTTTCGACCGGCGCGTCCGGATCGCCCTTGTGCGGCAGGATGCCCTCCTCCACGCCGACCAGGAACACGTGCGGATACTCCAGGCCTTTCGACGCGTGCAGGGTGGACATGCGGATCGCATCCGGGTCTTCGTCCTTCCCTTCGAGCATCGACATCAGCGCCACCATCTGCGTCAGCTCCAGCACGTTCTTTTCCTCGCCGTCGCGGTCCTTGCCGCCGCGGCCCCGGTCCTTCAGCCAGCCCATGAAATCGAGCACGTTCTGCCACCGGCTCTGCGCGGCCCGCTCCTCGAGCGTGTCGTACAGGTAGTGTTCGTAGTGGATCGCTTCCATCATGTCGTCCAGCACCTGGGCGGCGTTGTCGCCGCTGCCGGCGGCACCGGGGCGGCTGGCGCGCGATTCCAGGTCGTTGATGAAGTTGCAGAAGTCGCGCAGCGGCTGCAGCTGGCGGTCCGTCAGCTTTGCCTCGATGCCGCCCTTGAACACGGCCTCGAACAGCGAGCATTGCCACTGGCCGGAGAAGGCGCCCAGCACTTCCAGCGTGGACTGGCCGATGCCGCGGCGCGGCGTCGTCACGGCGCGGATGAAGGCGGGATCGTCGTCCTGGTTGGCCAGCAGGCGCAGGTAGGCGATGATGTCCTTGATCTCGGCCTTGTCGAAGAAGCTCTGGCCGCCCGAGATCGTGTACGGGATGCGCTGGTTGCGCAGCGCCTGCTCGATGATGCGGGCCTGGTGGTTGCCGCGGTACAGGATCGCATAATCCGACCATTTATTGCGGCGCTCGAAGTGGTCGGCCGAGATCATGATCGCCACCTGGTCGGCCTCCTGCTCGTCGTTGGCCATCGCGTGCACCTTGATCGGTTCGCCCAGGCCATGCTCGGACCACAGCGCCTTCTCGAACAGCTTCGGGTTGTTCGAGATGACCGCGTTGGCGGCCTGCAGGATGCGGGTGGTGGAGCGGTAATTCTGCTCCAGCTTGATCAGGCGGAGGTCGGGGAAGTCCACCTGCAGGTTGGCCAGGTTCTCCACCGAGGCGCCGCGCCACGCGTAGATCGCCTGGTCGTCGTCGCCCACCGCGGTAAACATCGGCTTCTTGCCGATCCCGGTCACCATCAGCTTCAGCAACTCGTACTGGCAGGTGTTGGTGTCCTGGTATTCGTCGACCAGCAGGTAGCGCAGCCGGCGCTGCCACTTGTCGCGCACCGGATCGTTGTCGCGGAACAGTTCCACCGGCAGGCGGATCAGGTCGTCGAAGTCGACCGCCTGGTAGGCCGACAGCGTGCTCACGTAGCTGGCATAGATGCGCGCCGACTGCGCCTCGTCTTCATCCTTGGCGTTGCGGATCGCCAGTTCCGGCGTCACCAGCGCGTTCTTCCACAGCGAGATGTCGTTCTGGATGCGGCGGATCAGCCCCTTGTCGGTGGTGAGCGCCATGTCCTGCACCAGCGAATAGCAGTCGTCGCTGTCCATGATGGAAAAGCGGTCCTTCAGGCCCAGGTGGTTGGCTTCCTGCCGCAGGATCCTCACGCCCAGCGAATGGAAGGTGGAGACCGTGAGCTGCTTGGCCTGCTTCGGCTGCTTCAGCAGCTTGGCGACCCGTTCCTGCATCTCCAGCGCGGCCTTGTTGGTGAACGTGAGGGCGGCGATGGTGCGGGGGTCGTAGCCGCGTTCCTCGATCATGTAGGTGATCTTTTGCGTGATCACGCGTGTCTTCCCGGAGCCGGCGCCGGCCAGCACGAGGGCGGGTCCGTCGAGATACAGCACGGCTTCGCTTTGCGGCCCGTTCAGGCCGAATCTGGGTGCATTGGACATGTTGAAAGAGGATCAAGTGCGGGGTTGAAAGCGGGGTTGCAGGCGCCGGCGAGACAAGCACGGCCGAGCACGCAAGCCCGCCATTCTAACGCCTTGGCATTG
This sequence comes from Pseudoduganella umbonata, assembly GCF_014192225.1. Taxonomy (GTDB): domain Bacteria; phylum Pseudomonadota; class Gammaproteobacteria; order Burkholderiales; family Burkholderiaceae_D; genus Rugamonas; species Rugamonas umbonata. Next base: position 131,995 of record NZ_JACHXS010000005.1, read on the forward strand.
ATATTTCCGGCTCCGGAGGAATATAGTGGCATTCGGCTCACGACATTCTTGCCACGCTATGAAATTCGAACATCTGATAGAAATCAACGATCCCATGAACCCGTTGATCGATTCCCTTACCCACGAGCAGGTCTGGCGCGGGCTCGTGCTGCGCGCCGAATCGCCCAAGCTGTTCGTGCCGCACCTGGACGAGGTGCGCATCGGCGAGCGCACCAGCAAGGGGTTCAAGCGCACGCAGCGCTATGGCGACCTGGTGATCGAGGATACCGTGGTGCTGGAATACCCGAACCTGATCCGCTACGAGGTGGCCGCGCAGGGGGAGATCAGCAAGTCGAGCCTGACGATGACGATCGAATCGCATGGCCAGGAGCGCCTGTTCGTGCGCTTCGAATACGAGGATGCGCACAACGCCCGCGAAGACGAGGAAAACGCGATGTTCGACGAGTTCCGCCGCTCGGCCTACCAGGAATCGGATATCGACACGATCCGCGTGCTGCGCGAACTGGCCGAAGAAGGCCGGCTGGATGCGACATTGAACTGACAAAACCCCGGAGCGCCTGACAAAGCCTCAGGGCAGCGCCGTCCTGCCCCATACCTGGTCCATCCGGATGGTGGCATCGACCTGGTCGGCGCTGAGCACGTCGCGGATGCCGGACAGGTCGGCACGCGTGTCGCGTTGCAGGAACACGTCGAGCGGCGCGCCGCGCGGGCCGATGAACGTCTGCACGTACGGCGTCGTCGAATTCAGGCCGCGGCGCGACACGACACCCACCTCGCCGTTGAGCAGCCGCACGAAGGTGCCGACGGGGTAGATGCCCAGTTCGCGGATCAGCACGGCGCCCAGCTGGGTATCCAGCGCATGGCGCGCATCGAGCAGGATATCGCGCAGCGCCGCGTTCGGCAGCATCGCCTTGCGGTAGGGCCGGTCCGAGATGCGCGCGCAATAGCGGTCGGCCAGCGCGATCAGCTTGGCCGGCAAGGCGATCGCATCGCCCACCAGCCGGTGCGGGTAGCCGCTGCCATTCTCGTTTTCATGGTGCGACAGGACGCAGGACAGCCACACCGGGTCGCTCACGCCGGCCTGGCGCAGCAGCGCCACGCCCCGCTCCGGGTGGCTGCGCACGAGCGCCCTGTCCTCTTCGGTCAGCGCGCCGCGATCGTCGTGCAGCCCCAGCATTCCCACGTTCATCGTCAGCGCCGCCAGCGACATCGACAGCGTTTCGGCAGGCGACAGCTTGACCGCGCGCGCCAGGATCTGCGCCACCACGGACGTATCGATGCAATGCCGTACCGCATACGCCGCGGCACGCTGGTTGTGCAGGATGCAGGCCGCGGCCACCTCCGAATTGATGTCCACGGCTTGCGCGACGAGCAGCGCCACCTGCTCCAGTTCGGCCTGCACGCCGCCGCCGCCGGCGGCGATCCGGTGCAGCAGCGGCGCCAGCTCCGCGACCGCGTGGTTCAGCAGGCGCAGCACGGATGGCGGCTCGGCGCTGGCTGTCTTCGCAACGGATAACGCCGGATCGTCGATGAAGCCGCGGTCGACAAGGTTGTTGGCCTGCGCATCCGAAGACGGCATGAAGCCCTTGCGCACCAGCAGTGCGCCGTTTTCGCCGTACACATCCCAGGCGAGCAGTTCGCCCACGCGGATGTCGCCGCTGCTTAGTCGCCGTATCGTCATGTTGCCCCCAAATATTGCCTGCGCGTATCACTCTAGGATGCACGTGCATTTCAGCTTTTGCTTTATATCAATAGTCTATAGCAATAAGGTAAGGCACCGACCATGTCCTTGAGGAAAATCAAGCGACATTGCTGAAAGATTCACACCAGTTTCGGCTCCGCTTATGTTCCTTCTTATGTTCCCGGCGTGCAGTCCGGGCAAGGCTGCAGCGGCTCCGGCGGCGGATGCTTCAACGCCTCGGCCAGGTCGCGCAGCGCCGTGCGCACGCCTTCTTCGACGACCGGGTGGTAGAACGGCATCTCCAGCATCGCGGCCACGGTCAGCCCGGCCTGCACGGCCCACGCCAGCAAGTGGCCGATGTGCTCGGCGCGCGGGCCGATCATTTCCGCTCCCAGGAAACGGCCGCTGCCATACTCGCCGTACACGCGCAGCATGCCGTGGTTTTGCAGCATGACGCGGCTGCGGCCCTGGTTCGCGAACGACACTTCGCCGACGGCAAAGCGGCCCTCATGGCTGTGGGACAGCGCGCGCCAGCCGGCACCCAGGGTGGCGATCTGCGGCTCGGTGAAGGCGATCGCCAGCGGCGTGCGGCGCAGGCCGGGCTGCACGTCCGGGTACAGCGCGGCATTGTGGCCGGCGATTTTTCCCTGGTCGGCCGCTTCCGGCAACAGCGGCAACTCGTCGTTGGCGTCGCCGGCGATGAAGATCGGGCTGGTGCCGCATTGCATCGTGGTGTGGTTGTACAGCGGCACGCCGCGGCGGTCGCGCTCGATGCCGGCCAGGTCCAGCCGCAGCGCCTGCACGTTCGGCGCGCGGCCGATCGCCACCAGCACATGGTCGTAAAGCTCGCGCTGCTCGTTGCCGGCGGCGTCGCGCGTGACCAGCGCCAGTGCCTCGCCTTCCGGCTGTACCGACACCACCTGGGTCTGGAAGCGTATGTCGAGCTCCTGCTTCAGCACCCCGGTGGCCTCGGCCAGCACGGCCGGGTCGCTCAACTGGGCCACGCTGTTGCCGCGGGCGTACAGCGCGACGCGCACGCCGAGCCGGTGCAGCGCCTGGCCCAGCTCCAGCCCGATCACGCCGGTGCCGATGACGGCCACGGATGCCGGCAGGTCGGTCCAGTCGAACACGGCATCGCTGTGGATCACGCGCGGCCCCGCGCGTGCCCATTCCTCGGGCACGACCGGCGTCGATCCGGTGGCGATGACGATCCGTTCGGCATGCACTTCGGTATGGTCGTCGACCAGCAGGCGATCGGGTGCCGCGAAGCGGGCATAGCCGCGGATCTTGTCGGCGGCCGGCAAGCCCTCGATATTCTCGACGACGAAGCCGACGAAGCGGTCGCGCTCGCGGCGCACGCGCGCCATCACGGCCGGGCCGTCGATCCGCACGGTCCCGGCATGCACGCCGAAGCCGGGCGCCACCTGCAGCGCATGGGCGGCCTCGGCGGCCGAGATCAGCAGCTTGCTGGGCATGCACCCCACGCGTGCGCAGGTGGTGCCGTAGGGTCCGCCTTCGATCAGCACCGCATGCTTGCCGGCCGCGCGCGCGGCCCGGTAGGCGGACAGGCCGGCGCTGCCGGCGCCGATGACAGCCACATCGCAACGAATCGTCTTCATAGTTCCTCCAGGAATGCTGACGGCATCGTACACCACCGAACCCGGCAAGCTGCGTCCGGCGCTCAGATATCGACCGGGTCCACTTCCAGCGACCATTTCACGCGCGACTTCATCTCCCGCAGCCGCGCCATCCATTCTTTCAGGAAGGCCTGCAATGCCGGCCGCGATGGCGACTCCACCAGCAGTTGCGCGCGGTCGACGTTGTACACCCGCGTCATGCTCATCGGGATCGGATCGTTGATCGTGATGCCCTCGACGATATCCTCCCCCTGCAGGCAGTCGCGGGCGGCCTGCAGGAATTCCAGCGCCTTGGCCAGTTCCGGCGCCTCGGCCCGCAGCATGGCCTGGTACAGGTAGGGCGGCAGGCCGGCCTGCCCGCGCTCGGCCAGCAGCGCGCCGGCAAAACGGTCGTAATCGTGGTTGACCACGGCGCCATACAGCGGATGTTCGGGGTAGCGGGTCTGCACCAGCACTTCGCTGGCGCTGCCGCCTTCGGCCTGCGCGGTGCGGCCGGCGCGGCCCGCCACCTGCATCAGCTGCGCGAACAGCCGTTCACTGGCGCGGTAATCCTGCGAGAACAGCGCCGTGTCCGGATTGAGGATGCCGACCAGCGTCAGCTTTTTGAAATCGTGGCCCTTGGCGACCATCTGCGTGCCGATCAGGATATCGACGTCGCCGCGGTGCACCGTATCGAATGCTTCCTGCGCGCTGCCCTTGCGGCGCGTGGAATCGGCATCGATGCGCAGGATGCGCGCTTCCGGGAACATGGCCTGCAGGCCTTCCTCGATGCGCTGCGTGCCGCGCCCCAGCGGCTGCAGGTCGATATTGCCGCAGGTGGGGCAATGGCGGGGAATGCGCATTTCCAGGCTGCAGTGGTGGCAGCGCAGCTTGAACTCGCCCTTGTGCAGCACCATGAACGCGGTGCAGCGCTGGCAGTCGCTGACCCAGCCGCAGGAATCGCAGCAGATCACCGGCGCATAGCCGCGCCGGTTCAGGAACAGCAGCGATTGTTCGCCCCGTTCGAGCCGCAGTTTCAACGCATCGATCAGGGGCGTGGTCAGGCCGTCGCGCGGCTTGTCGTGCTCCATGTTCACCAGTTTCACGGCCGGCAGCACGGCCTGCTTCACGGCGCGTTCGCGCAGCTCCAGCTTGCGGTAGCGCCCGGATTGCGCGTGGTGCCAGCTTTCCAGCGACGGCGTGGCCGAACCCAGCACGACGGGGATCTTCAGTTGCCAGGCACGCCACACGGCCAGGTCGCGCGCCGAATAGCGCAAGCCTTCCTGCTGCTTGTACGACGGATCGTGTTCCTCGTCGATCACGATCAGCTTCAGGTGCGGCAGCGAGGCGAGGATCGCCAGGCGCGTGCCGAGCACGATGCGGGCCTGGCCCTGGTGCGCGGCCAGCCAGTGCAGCATGCGCTCGCCCTCGGCAAGGCTGCTGTGCAGCGTGGCCACCATGACGCCGGGGAAGCGGGCACGGATGTTCGATTCCAGCTGCGGTGTCAGGTTGATCTCGGGCACCAGCACGAGGATCTGCCCGTCCGGCTCGCGCGCCAGCACCTGGGCGCAGGCTTGCAGGTACACCTCGGTCTTGCCGCTGCCTGTCACCCCGTACAGCAACAGCGGCGCGAATCCCTGCGCGGCGCCGATCGCATCGGCGGCCTGTTGTTGCTCGGGATTGAGCACCGGCATGCCGGCCGGCGTCGGGTCATGCCCGGGGTCCAGCTTCGCCAGTTTCTTGATGGCGCGATCCAGCGCCACGGTGGTCGGCAGGCGCAGGTTCTTCGGTACGCCCGGCAGCGCTACCTCGCCCAGCGGACGCTGGTAATACTCGGCCGCGAAACCGGCCAGCGCCAGCCATTGCGCCGGCAGCGGGGCCAGTTGCGTGCGCACCGCCAGCGCATCCTTGAGCTTTTCCTCGGGTACATCGGTATCGTCGGCAACGCCGACGATGATGCCGACGACCTCGCGCGTGCCGAACGGCACCAGTGCAAGGTGGCCTACCTGGGGCCGTGCCGTCTCGACGCACGGCCAGCGATAGTCGAACACCGCATGCAGCGGCGTGTCGAGTGCGATCCGGAGTATGCAATGCGGCATCAGATCACCGGTGAACTATCCACAAATTCTGGGGATAACTTTGTGGACATTGACGTTGTAATTGATGGAAACCGGCGTTACCGAGCCAAAGATGAAGCATGGAAACGTCAAATTTCACAATTTTTTTCTTTTAAAATCAGTTACTTAAAAATAGCCCCAGAGAGCACCGAATTTGCAGGAATTTTTAATCTTGCTGTGCATAAGTCACCTGTGCTCAATCGCCTGATCGATCGATGACAAGGTAAATCGGCCGGCGAAACCGGCTATTTTACCAAGCAGGCTCTTCCATGACGAGCGCCATTGCCTGCTTAAAATTCGTGCAGCGCCGCATAAAAAAGCTTAAGTCGCGGTTTACTAAGCGCTTTTGTCAATTTTCCACAGTTTTTGTGGATAACTTTGTGGAGAATGCCCCGACAACATTGGAACAGGGCGGGGATAAGGTTTACTTATCGCAAAGAACACTAACTTTCATCCGGGATTTTACCCAGTCAAATCAAGCACTTGTGTTTTTTGCCGCAGCCAAACTTTCCCAGTTGCCTTTTACTTTGGCAACCAGAAAAATTGTGCATAAGTCGGGTTTGCCTGCTGGCTGGAACGGCGATTCAGCCGCCGATACGCAGGTTGCGGCTATGGGAATGCACCGTGTCCACCATCACGGCCACGGACTCCGGCGGCGTGAATTGGGAAATGCCGTGGCCGAGGTTGAAGACGTGGCCGGTAGTGTGGGGGCCGTAGGCGTCGAGCACGCGGCACACCTCGGCCTGGATCTGTTCCGCCCCGGCAAACAGGATGGCAGGATCGAGGTTGCCCTGCAGCGCGACCTTGTCGCCCACCGCGGCGCGCACCTTGCCGATGTCGGCAGTCCAGTCCAGGCCGATCGCATCGGCGCCGATCGCGGCGATTTCTTCCGCCCAGTGCGCGCCGCCCTTCGTGAACACGATCGCCGGAATGCGCACGCCGTCATGCTCGCGCTTCAGCTGCGCCAGCACGCGCTGCATGTAGTGCAGGGAGAACTGCTGATAGGCGCCGTCGGCCAGCGCGCCGCCCCACGAATCGAAGATCATCACCGCCTGGGCGCCCGCCTCGATCTGCGCGTTCAGGTACTCGGCCACCGCGCGCGCATTCACGTCGAGGATGTGGTGCATCAGGTCCGGCCGGCTGTACAGCATCTTCTTGATGGTGTGGAACTCGCGCGACCCCTGGCCCTCGACCATGTAGCAGGCCAGCGTCCACGGACTGCCGGAAAAGCCGATCAGCGGCACGCGGCCGTTCAGCGCGGTGCGGATCTGCGTGACCGCCTTGAACACGTAGTCGAGCGAGCCGGGTTCGGGCATGCGCAGCGCCTGCACGTCGGCCTCGGTTTTCAGCGGCCGTTCGAACTTCGGGCCTTCGCCTTCGACGAAATACAGGCCCAGGCCCATCGCGTCGGGCACCGTCAGGATGTCGGAAAACAGGATCGCCGCATCCAGCGGGTAGCGGTCGAGCGGCTGCAGCGTGACTTCGGTGGCCAGGTCCGGATTGGTGGCCAGGCCCATGAACGAGCCCGCCTTCTCGCGCGTGGCCTTGTATTCCGGCAAGTAGCGGCCCGCCTGGCGCATCAGCCACACAGGCGTGTAATCGGTCGGCTGGCGCAGCAGCGCACGCAGGAAGGTGTCGTTCTGGAGCGGGGCGAATTGTGGCATGGATGGCAATGAAAGGCGGGACGAAAGAAGGTATTATCGCATCCCCCCGTTCTTTTCACCCGTCCCGGAAATGACCGCTCAAAGCTCCTTGCAAACCGCTTCCTTCGGTACCTGGCCGTCGCCGATCGGCGCCGCCATGGTGGCCGCCGGCGCCACCCCGCTGTCCTCCATCGCAGTGCACGGCAACGATATCCTGTGGCTGGCCGGCCGCGCCAGCGAAGGGGGGCGCAACACGCTGCTGCGGCGCCGCGCAGGGCGGGTGGACGAGCTGACGCCCCTGCCGCTGAATGTGCGCAGCCGCGTGCACGAGTATGGCGGCGGCGCCTATGCCGTGGAGGGCGACACCGTGTTCTTTTCCCATGCCGGCGACAACCGGCTGTACCGGAAAGATGGCAGCGCGAACGCGGTCCCCTTCACCGCCGAAGGCCGCCAGCGCTTCGCCGATTTCGTCGTCGACCGTGCGCGGGGCCGGCTGGTCGCCGTGCGCGAGCAGCATCCGGCCAGTCCAGCCGACCCGGCCGCCCATGCGCAGCCGGAAAACACGCTGTGCGCGGTGGCTTTCGACGGCACTGAAACGGTCCTGGCGCAGGGGCACGACTTTTATTCGTCGCCGCGGCTGTCGCCGGACGGCCGCCAACTGGCCTGGCTGACGTGGGACCATCCGCGCATGCCGTGGCAGGGCACCGAACTGTGGCTGGCCGAGGTGGCGGCCGACGGCACGCTGGCCGCACCCACCCTGGTCGCGGGCGGCCCTGAAGAGGCGGTCTGCCAGCCCGAATGGTCGCCGGACGGACGGCTGTACTTCGTTTCCGACCGCAGCGGCTGGTGGAACCTGTACCGCCACGGCGACCAGGCCGGCCAGGTCGACGCCATCTGCCCGCTGGCGGCGGAATTCGCCGGCCCGCAGTGGACCTTCGGCAACGCCATGTACGGCTTCCTGTCCGCCGGCGAAATCGCCTGCACGTATATCGAGGAAGGCGTCAGCAGGCTGGCGCGCCTGGCGATCGGCACCGGCAAACTGGAGCCGATCGCCAACCCGTACCAGGAAATCCGCGAACTGCGTACCGGCGACGGCTTCATCGTGGTGCTGGGCGGCAGCCCGACCATCCCGGCCGAGATCGCGCACATCGATCTGGGAAACGGCGTGGCCAACGGCGAACCGCAGGTGCTGGCCCGTTCGATCGAGACGCTGCCGGACGCCGGCTACCTGTCCGTTCCGGAGAGCATCCGCTACCCCAGCGCGCAAGGCCGAACCGCGTACGCATTCTTCTACCCGCCACACAATCGCGACTGCGCCGCGCCGGCCGGTGAAAAGCCGCCGGTGATCGTGATCGGCCACGGCGGCCCGACCGGCATGGCGGCCAGCACGCTGAAGCTGGCCACGCAGTTCTGGACCAGCCGCGGATTCGGCGTGCTGGACGTGAACTATGGCGGCAGCACCGGTTTCGGCCGCGCTTACCGCGACCTGCTGAAGGGGCAATGGGGCGTGGTCGACGTGAAGGATTGCGTGGCCGGTGCGCGCTGGCTCGTCGACCAGGGCCGCGCCGACGGCGACCGGCTGATCATCCGCGGCAGCAGCGCCGGCGGCTATACCACCCTGTGCGCGCTGGCCTTCCATGACGTGTTCAAGCTGGGCGCCAGCTACTACGGCGTTTCCGACCTGCAGGGGCTGGACGACGATTCGCACAAGTTCGAATCGCACTACAACGAATACCTGATCGCGCCGCAGCCGCAGGCGCGGCAGGTGTACCTGGAACGCTCGCCCAGCCACCACGCCGACAAGCTGGCACGCCCGATGATCTTCTTCCAGGGCCTGGACGACATGGTGGTGCCGCCGCAGCAGTCGGCGGCGATGGTGCAGGCATTGCGCGAGCGCGGCGTGCCGGTCGCCTACGTGGAGCTGGAAGGCGAAGGACATGGGTTCCGCAAGGCCGAGACCATCGTGCGCACGCTGGAAGCCGAGCTGTATTTCTACCGCCGCATGTTCGGGCTGCACGATACTGCGGCACCTGCGCCGGTGGAGATCCATAACCTGGACGGCGCGGCATGAACGACCGGGCTTTGCAGGACCAGTCATTGCAGGATCAATTCGGCGCGCTGCATCGCCACGAAAAAACCGTGCTGGCGCTGCTGGCGCTGGTGGGCGAGCCGATGGGCAAATCGGCGGTGCACGAGCACATCGCCAAGCTGGACCTGCAGGACGACGACGGCCATTCCATCAGGCAGGCCGCCAGCGACGAGATGCTGTTCCACCTGGAACGCCTGGCTTTCACGAGCCTCGTCGTCGGCCGCGGCTATGTCTGCAATGCCAGGCTGCGCTGGCCGGCGATCCGCGCCGCCATCAGTGCCCACATGCTCGGCGACATCTGCCAGGCCTACGAAGCGGTCACCCCGATGCGCCGCAGCTGGGATGGCACGCCGGAACCGCGCAGCTACCGGCACGGCGTGGCGCGGCTGCGCATGGCACTGCTGCGCGGCCAGCCGCCGCAGGACGTGGCGCCGCTGCTGGCGGCCTGCCTGCGCTCCTACGAAGCGGCGCAGCTGCACCCGATCGTCGACATTTTCGCGCGGCCGTTCGAAGCCGGCATGCTGCTGCTGGTGCACCCGTCGATGCAGGACGACATCCTGATGCTGCTGCTCCAGCATGCGCAGCGCGAGCCGGCGCTGGCACCGCCCGTGCGCGGTGCCGCCGAGCGCCACTTCGACCGCCGGCACAAGGCTGGCGACGACGTGTCGGGCGCGTTGCGGCTGGCGCTGGGCGAGGACGCGATCCTGTCCGGCAACCTGCCGCAGGCGGTCGCGTATCTGGAAGCGGTGCAAAGCCCGCTGGCGCTGTTCCATGCCAGCGCGCTGATGCTGCTGCGCGGCCATGTGGCCGATGCCGTCTCCGGCTTCGAAAACGCGCTGAAGTCGATCCGCCGCGAAACGGGCAAGCGCAAGCAGGTGTTCGCCGGCTTCGGCGGCTACCTGTACGTGCTGGCGCTGCTGCGCGCCGGCGATGCGAAAGCACTGAAGACGGCCGAAAGCTACCTCGAGGTGGCCGTGCACGCGCAGCAGAATCCCGACAGCAATACCTACAGCATGCTGTCGATGCTGCGCCAGGTGCGCGCCGGCACGCTGCAGGCCGACGTGGTGTTGTCCCGCGCCTGGGATACGCCGCTGCAGGCGCAACTGTTCCAGGCGCTGGTGTACTGGTGGCTGGGACTGCCGCAGCTGGAAAAGCGCCGCGCCGAATTGCAGGACCTGGCGCAGAACGCCGGCGCCGCCGGCTACACTCTCATTGCCGCGCAGGCGGAAAGCCTGCTGGGGCACCTGGGCGACGAAGCGGCCGAAGCCCGCGCCGGCGACATGCTGGCGGCGCTGGGCCTGCCGGACATGGCCACCTGGTTCGAGCGGCAGGAAGGCTGGCAGCGCCAGCTCGACGCGCTGATCAACCTGCACCAGCTGGCGTCGCCGGCCGCGAGCGAGACGCGGCTGGTGTGGATGATCACCTGGAGCGACCGCTCCGGCATCGGCGAACTCGAACCGCGCGAACAGAAGCGCAGCGCCAAGGGCCAATGGAGCAACGGCCGCCCGATCGCGCTGAAGCGGCTGGCCGAGGATGCGGCGGAGCTGGATTTCCTGACGGCGCAGGACGTCCGCCTGAGCACGCACATCGCGCCGTCGCGGCAGGCCTATTCGTCGGGCCTGCGCTACGACATCGATCCGCTCGAGGCCCTGCCGGCGCTGGTCGGCCATCCGCTGGTGTTCTGGATGGACGCGCCGGAAACCCGCGTGGAGATCGGCGGCGGCGAGCCGGAACTGCTGGTGCAGGAGACCAAGGGCAAGCTGCGCCTGTCGCTGCACCCCAGCCTGTCCAGCACCGACCGGGTCGTCACGCTGCGCGAAGCGCCGAACCGTATCCGCGTGATCGCCGTCAATGACGAGCACCGCCGCATCGCCACCATCGTCGGCGATGGCCTGACGGTGCCGCTGCATGCGAAGGACCAGGTATTGAAGGCGATCGGCACGGTGGCCGCCAGCGTGACCGTGCAATCGGACATCGGCGGCGGCAGTGCCGGTGCCGGCGCGGCCGATGCCGATATCCGCCTGCACGTGCACCTGCTGCCCTACCAGCAAGGCTTGCGGATGCAGGTGCAGGTGCGCCCCCTGCCCGATGCGGGACCCTACTATGCGCCCGGCGCGGGGGCCGAAACCGTCATCACGGACGTCGGCGGCAAGCCGGTGCAGGTGCGCCGCGACCTGGCCGGCGAGCGCGATGCCGAGCGCCAGCTGGTGCTCCGGTGCACTGCGCTGGAAGGGGCCGAGCAGGAACACGGCGAATGGCTGATCGGCCAGCCGGCGCTGTGCCTGCAACTGTTGACGGAACTGCAGGAACTGGGGCCGGAGCGCGTGCTGGTCGGCTGGCCCGAGGGAGAAAAGTTCAGGGTCTCGCCGACCCTGCATACCAAGCAGCTGAAGCTGTCGATCAAGAGCAAAAAAGACTGGTTCGCCGTCAGCGGCCAGCTGCAGGTGGACGAAGAACGCGTGGTGGACCTGCGCTCGCTGCTGGAGCTGATCCGCGCCGGCAAGAGCCGCTTCATCGAATTGAAGGACCGGCAGTTCCTGGCCCTGTCGGAAGAGCTGTACCGGCGCCTGTCGGAACTCGACGCCTATGGCGAGGACGACGATGCCGGTGCGAAAGTCCATCAGCTGGCCGCCTTCGTGCTGGAAGAACTGGCTGGCGAAGTGGGCGGCCTGGAAGCGGACAGGCTGTGGCGCGAGCATATCGCCCGCATCGCCGCCCAGGCGGAATACCGGCCGCTGGTGCCGTCCACCCTGCAGGCCGAGCTGCGCGACTACCAGCGCGAAGGCTTCGAATGGCTGGCCCGGCTGGCCCACTGGGGCGTGGGCGCCTGCCTGGCCGACGACATGGGCCTGGGCAAGACGGTGCAGGCGCTGGCACTGGCGCTGCTGCGCGCGCCGCACGGTCCGGCGCTGGTGGTGGCGCCCACGTCCGTGTGCCTGAACTGGGTCAGCGAAGCGGCGCGCTTCGCCCCGACGCTGAACGTGAAGCTGTTCGGCAGCGGCGACCGGGCGGAAATGATCGACAACGCCGGCCCGTTCGACCTGGTGATCGTCAGCTACGGCCTGCTGCAGCTGGAATCGGAGCGGTTCACCAAGCCGCGCTGGCATACCATCGTGCTCGATGAAGCGCAGGCGATCAAGAACGCCGCCACCAAGCGCTCGCAGGCCGTGATGGCGCTGTCGGGCGACTTCCGCATGGCCTGCACCGGCACGCCGCTGGAAAACCACCTGGGCGAATTGTGGAACCTGTTCCGCTTCATCAATCCGGGCCTGCTGGGATCGCTGGACCAGTTCAACCTGCGCTTTGCCGGGCCGATCGAGCGCCAGCAGGACCGCAAGGCCGAAGTGGGCGCGCGCAACCGGCTGCGCCGGCTGATCGGGCCGTTCATCCTGCGCCGTACCAAGGCGCAAGTGCTGACGGAACTGCCGGCGCGCACCGAGATCGTGCTGGAAGTGGATCTGTCGGCGGAAGAAACGGCGCTGTACGAATCGCTGCGCCGCGAGGCGCTGGACAAGCTGGCCGCCATCGATGCGCCGGCGGACAGGAAGTCGATCCAGATCCTGGCCGAGATCATGAAGCTGCGGCGCGCCTGCTGCAATCCGAACCTGGTGGCGCCGGAACTGAAACTCGACAGCAGCAAGCTGGCCGCGTTCGCCGAGCTGCTAGGCGGCCTGCTGGAAAACCGGCACAAGGTGCTGGTGTTCAGCCAGTTCGTCGACCACCTGGGACTGATCCGCGCCCATCTCGACCGCAACGGCATCGCCTACCAGTACCTGGACGGTTCGACGCCGCCGGCGGTCCGCAAGGCCCGCGTGGATGCGTTCCAAGCCGGCGAAGGCGACGTGTTCCTGATCAGCCTGAAAGCGGGCGGCGTGGGTATCAACCTGACCGCGGCGGACTACGTGATCCACATGGACCCGTGGTGGAATCCGGCCGTGGAAGACCAGGCTTCCGACCGGGCCCACCGGATGGGCCAGCAGCGCCCCGTGACGATCTACCGGCTGGTGGCGCGCCACACGATCGAGGAAGGCATCGTCGACCTGCACGGGCACAAGCGCGAGCTGGCCGACAGCCTGCTGGACGGCAGCGAAATGGCGGCGCGGATGAAAGCCGAGGACATGCTGGCGATGCTGGAGGAAGGGCTGCGGCGTTAAAAATTTTCCTGAAGCTAACGGGACGCTGCCGCCGGCCAGCCTTCGCTATGATGATTGCAATCACCTATCCCACCAGGAGAACATCATGGCCGACACCCTGCTACGCGTATTCGACAGCATGGAAGTGGCGGAGCAGGCGCGCGAGGCGCTGATCGCCTCCGGCATCGCCGCTTCCGCCATCTCCATGAACATCCATGAAGATGAAGCCGGCCCCGTCGAAGGCAATTTCGTCGTCGACCTCACCGAAAAACCCACGCCGTCGTTCGACAATCCGAACCGGCAATCCGCCAATAGCGAAATGCGCACGCCGGTCCAGCGCAGCAATTGCCTGCTGCAGGTAGAGGTGGACAACGACCGCGACGGCACGCGCGCGGCCGGCATCCTCGACCGTTTCGCCGGCCGCGACCATGCCGAGCGGCTGGACAGCCGGCAGGGACCGGTTTGAACGGTGACCGGTTGACCTGCTTGACCGGTTAGCCGGCGAAGCGCCTGCCCGCCTGCCCCTTTCCCGAAACGGCCGTTCCATGCAATCATCCGGGCATGGAACGACACAAGGAAACCGACCTCTCCGCCGCCACGCACGGCATCCCGCTGTGCCGCAAGGCCTGGACCGCCTACATCCCGCCCTTCCTGATGGCGGTGATCATGGTGTTCGTGCTGCGGCTCGCTTTCAATCATTCGCAGCTGGCCGCCGCCGGCGTACTGGCCGCGTCCACGCTGCTGATCGGCTACCGGGTATTGCTGATCCGCAGCGTGCAGCTGTATTACGACGACACGGGTGTCTGGCTGTATTCCGGCGTGCTGCCGTGGCAGCGCGGCGTGCGCGGCATCAAGTGGCGCGACCTGGACGGGGCGTCCTACGTGCAGTCGTTCCGCAGCTGGCTGCTGCGCTCGTGGAAGGTCCGCGTGTCCCACCGTTTCACGGATGCCAATGACATCGTACTGTCCGACATGGCGCGCGGCCGCGAGGCCGTGACGCTCATCAACGAGCGCCACCAGCAGGCGCTGCGGGACGACCGGCTGGCGTGAGGGTTTGTACCGTCGTGTAACATGCCGGGTCCAGGCGGGATGATTAATGATAATCTCGCCCCCTGCATGACCCCCGGTAAGAGAAAGTTACACGATGATCAAGACAAAACTCGCGCTGGCCGCCATGATGGCGGCCCTGGCGTTCGCGCCTGCCGAGGCGGCCAGGAAGCCGTCGAAGGCGAAGACCAGCAAGTCCGTCCCGTCCAAGAAGTCCTCGAAAACCAAGTCCAAGGCGAAGAAGGCCGTGGTTGCCGCCGCTGCCACCACGGTGGCCGCGACAGCGCTGGCGTCCGAAAGCCGCGCCGACCGCACCTTCAATGCGCAGTCCAACCAGTTCCTCACGGCGCTGTGGCGGATGGACCCGGAAACGGCGATCACGGTGGGCAAATACGATACCGCCGCCACGCTGACGGTGCCCGACATGGCCACCCGCCAGCTGCAGCTGGCCTTCATCGACGAGTGGCTGGGCCGCTTCGGCAAGATCGACGCGCGGCAGCTGTCGTCGCGCCAGCGCACCGACATGGCGCTGCTGGTCAACAAGCTCAATGCGGACCGCTGGTACCTGACCACGTTCCGCGAATTCGAGTGGAACCCGGCCATGTACAACATCGCCGGCCCGATCGACTACATCCTGCACACCGAATACGCGGCGCGGGCACAGCGCCTGCGCACGCTGCTGCGGCGCATCGCCAACGTGCCGGCTTATTACGAGGCGGCGCGCAACAACCTCACCACACCCACGCGCGAGCACACCCAGCTGGCGATCGCCCAGGCACCGGGCGTGATCGCGCTGCTCGACGAGCTGGGCCGGGAAGCACAGGCTTCCTCGCTGGCCGCCAACGAGAAAGGCCTGTTCGAGCAGCGCATCGCCGCGGCGAAGACCGCCGTCGAAGCCTATGCCGCCTGGCTGGGCGAGACGGACAAGCTGCTGGCGGTGTCCGGCGCCCGCCCGTTCCGCATCGGCCGCGAACTGTATGAACAGAAATTCGCGTTCGACATCCAGTCGGCCAGCACCGGCGAGCAGACCTACCGCAAGGCCCTGGTGGCGCGCGACGAACTGCTGGCGAACATGGACCGCATCAGCGACGAGCTGTGGCCGAAATACCTGGCCGGCGTGCAAAAACCGGCCGACCGCTACGCCAAGATCGGCATGATGATCGACAAGCTTTCGGCCAATCACGTGGCCCCCGAGCGCTTCGTCGAAGAGATCAAGGCGCAGATCCCGAAGCTGCAGGAATGGGTGACGAAGAACGACCTGCTGACGCTGGATGCGAACAAGCCGCTGGTGGTGCGCGAAACGCCCGCCTACCAGCGCGGCGTGGCCGGCGCCAGCATCGAGGCGCCCGGCCCCTACCGCCCGCAGGACCGCACCTACTACAACGTGACGCCGCTGACGGGCGCCACGCCGGAACAGGCCGAAAGCAGCCTGCGCGAATACAACCACTGGATCTTGCAGATCCTGAACATGCACGAGGCGATCCCCGGCCACTATGCGCAGCTGGTATATGCGAACAAGTCGCCGTCGCTGGTGAAGTCGATCTTCGGCAATGGCGCGATGGTCGAAGGCTGGGCCGTGTTCAGCGAACGGATGATGCTGGAATCGGGCTACGACAATTCGCCCGAGATGTGGCTGATGTATTCGAAGTGGAACCTGCGCAGCGTGACCAACACGATCCTCGACTACAGCGTGCACGTGCTGGACATGCCGAAGGAACAGGCGCTCGACCTGCTGACCCGGCAGGCGTTCCAGACGCAGCAGGAAGCAGCCGAAAAATGGCGCCGCGCCACGCTCACGTCGGTGCAGCTGACGTCGTACTTCAGCGGCTACAGCGAAATCATGGAATTGCGCGAACAGCGCCGCGCCGCGCTGGGCGACAAGTTCTCGCAAAAGGCGTTCAACGAGCAATTCCTCGGCTACGGCAGCGCGCCGGTGAAGGTGATCCGGGAACTGATGCAGTAACGACGCCGCGCGAATACTTCGTTCGCACAAAAAAAACGGGAGCCGGCGCTCCCGTTTTTTTTCGCCCGATGCGCGCTGCGGCGACCTTTCGCTGTCGCCGAAATATCCTGGCGGAAGCGTGTGCCGCTGCTGAAAGCGCTGGCTTAGCATGGCCTCCTTGTCAAACGAAAGGAGGAATCATGCAGTTCGAGTTGAAAGATGTACTGGGCGCTGTCGGTCCGACCGCCAGCCTGGTGTTCGCATCGTGGATCTTCATGACGTTCCTGCAGGCGCGCTACAGCGCCGCGTACGAACGGTATCGGGACATGATCGAGGAATTCAGGACCGGCAAGGACACCAGGCGGCGCGAGCTGATCGGCAACCAGATCAAGCTGTATCGCAAGCGGGTGGAGCAGATGCGCTGGGCGACCAGCCTGGGCCTGTGGGCGGCGATCCTGCTGCTGCTGGCATTGATCTCGGGCGCGCTCGACGCGGTCTTCAAGGGCAGCCCGGTGCTGAAGTACGTGGGGCTCGTCGGCACCGTGGCCGGGCTGTCCATGGTCATCGGATCGGCGACCCTGGTGATTCTTGAAAACACCTCGATCAAGCGGGCGATGGATGAGGAGCTGAAGGACGTGCCCGAACTGGAGGGCACGGCGCGCAGTTAGGCGCTTTCCTTGGGCGCCTGCGTCATCCTGACGAACATCGGCGACACCAGCAGCCCCAGTTCGAACAGCATCCACATCGGGATGGCCAGCGCGAACTGGCTGACGACGTCCGGCGGCGTGACGATCGCGGCGATGACGAACGCGCCGACGATCACGTACGGCCGCCACTCGCGCAGCTTGGCCAGCGACACGATGCCCATGCGCACCAGGATCACGACGACGATCGGCACTTCGAACGCGGCGCCAAACGCCAGGCACATCGACATCACGAAATCGAGGTAATTCTCGATGTCCGGCGTGACGGCGATCGACGATGGCGCGAACGTGGCGATGAAGTGGAACACGCGGCCGAACACGAAGAAATAGCAGAACGCCACGCCCGCCATGAACAGCAGCGAGGAGGAAATCACCAGCGGCGCGACCAGGCGTTTTTCATGCGTGTACAGGCCGGGTGCGACGAAGGCCCAAGCCTGGTACAGCACCCATGGCAGCGCCAGGATAATGCCCAGCATCAGCGTGACCTTCATCGGCACGAGGAATGGGGCGGTCACGCCGGTGGCGATGATCTTGGCGCCGGTGGGCAGCGCATCGATCATCGGCTGGGCCAGGAAATCGTACAGGACGGTGGGGCCCGGCCACGCCATCAGCAGGGCGGTGACGATCAGGACGCCGATGGAAGCCTTCAGCAGCCGGTCGCGCAGTTCGACGAGGTGGCTGATGAAGGTTTCTTCGGCGGGTTGTTCAGTGCTCATCAGTAAAAGGAGGCGGGAGGTTTACCGTTGCGCGGACGGAAGCGCGCCACGCGCGCGGCGCCGGACACCACGTGCATGCGGCCGCCGTTGCGCTGCTTGTACCACTGCGGCACGGCCGAGGTGCGCACCAGCCGTTTGCGGCGGAATTCCTTGGCCTTGCGCGCCTGGTCCTCGGTGGAGGCCGAATGGAAGTCCGGCGTATAGCTGGTCGACGCGTCGGAAGATGAGTGGATGCCGCCTTCGATATCGAAGGCGCTCTCCACTTCGGACATGTTCTTCTGGATCGAATTCTCGACATCGGCCTTGATGTTCTGCGCCTGTTCCTGCACGTTCTTTTGCAGGTTGCGCAGCTCGTCCAGCTCGATTTCGCGGCTGACCTCGCTCTTCACATCGTGAAGATAACGCTGCGCGCGGCCGTACAGCGTGCCGGCCATGCGCGCCACCTTGGGCAATTTTTCGGGACCGATGACGATCAGCGCAACGACGCCGATGATGGCCAGTTTGGAAAGACCGAGATCGATCATGAATCAGATTGCGATCAGTGCTTGTTCTTTTCCTTGGCGTCGACCTCGATCGTGCCCTTGTCGGTCACGTGCGCGGGCGGCGGCGCGGGCTGGTCGGCCGCTTCCTTGTCGTCGGTCTTCACGCCATCCTTGAAACCCTTGACGGCCTTGCCCAGGTCCGAGCCGATATTGCCCAGTTTTTTGGTGCCGAAAACCAGCATGACGACGACCAGCACGATCACCCAATGCCAGATGCTCATGGAACCCATAGTATTCTCCTTGCAGGGCGACAACGCCCGAATTCGGTAAGAACAAACAGTTTACACGACTCTTGTGTTGTCATGTTCCTGTCACGATAACGGCCGGAAATAACTCTTCCGCTTGCTTGTTCGACTATCCAGCCAGCGCCACCTGGCGCCCGGGCGCCTGCCCCGGCGCCCTGCCCGGCTCAATGCATGCCGCGCCACGGCCGCGGGCCGCCATAGATATGCATGTGCAGGTGATAAATCACCTGCCCGCCGTCCGGGCCGCTGTTGATGAGCGTCTTGTAGCCGCGCGTCGGGCTGCCATCGGCACCGTATACCACCGAGACGCCATGTTCCTCGGCCAGCTTCGGCGCCAGCGCCAGCAGCTTGCCCAGCAATGGCGTGTCTTCCGGCTGGGCCTCGGTCAGCGTCGAGATATGCTTTTTCGGGATCACCAGCAAATGCACCGGCGCGGCCGGGTTGATGTCCTTGAACGCCAGCAGGTCATCGTCTTCGTAGACGATGCTTGCCGGTACTTGTTTGGCGGCGATCTTGCAGAACAGGCAGTTATCCACGGTTATCCTTGTTTCAGCTGTCTTGACGGGCGGCTTTTTCGGCGATGCCGGAGATACCCTCGCGGCGCGCCAGTTCATCGAGCACCTGCTGCGGCGACAGGTCGAACTGCGCCAGCAGCACCAGCGAATGGAACCACAGATCGGCCACTTCGTACAGCACCTTCGCGCCATCGCCAGAGACGCGGGCATCCTTGGCGGCCATTACGGTCTCGGTGGCTTCCTCGCCGATCTTTTTCAGGATCGCGTCGTCGCCCTTCGAGAACAGCTTGGCCACGTACGACGTGGAGGGATCGGCGCCCTTGCGCGATTCGATCGTGGCGGCCACGCGGCCCAGGATGCCAGCCTCGTCATTCGGGCTGCCTGCGTTACCTGTGCTCATTTCTTCTTTTCCGTATAAATGGTGTCCGGATCCTTCAGCACCGGCTCCACGCTGTTCCAGTCGCCGTCCTTGGCATCGCCGTCGAACTGCTGGAAGAAGCATGAATGCCGCCCCGTGTGGCAGGCGATGCCGCCGGCCTGCTCCACCTTCAGCAGCACCACGTCCTCGTCGCAGTCGAGGCGGATATCGAGCACCTTCTGCACGTGGCCGGATTCCTCGCCCTTGTGCCACAGCTTCTTGCGGGAACGGCTCCAGTACACGGCCTCGTGCAGCTCCACCGTCTTGTACAGCGCGTCGCGGTTCATCCAGGCGAACATCAGCACGTCGTTGCTGCCGTTTTCCTGCACGATCACAGGCACCAGGCCATGCTCGTCCCAGTGCACGCGGTTCAGCCATTTTGCCTTGGCTACGCTAGGCGTCGTCGTCGGGATACTCATATCGTTCTCTCAGGCCTCGCGCATTGGTATGCCCTGCAGCGCCATGAAGCGTTTGGCTTCCTGTACCGTGTGCTGGCCATAGTGGAAGATGCTGGCGGCCAGTACCGCATCGGCATGGCCTTTCGTCACGCCGTCGGCCAGGTCCTGCAGGCCGCCCACGCCGCCCGAGGCGATCACGGGAATGCCCACGGCATCGGAAACGGCGCGCGTCAGCGCCAGGTCGAAGCCGCTCTTGGTGCCGTCGCGGTCCATACTGGTCAGCAGCAGTTCGCCGGCGCCCAGCGACGCCATCTTCTGCGCCCATTCGACGGCATCGAGCCCGGTGGCATTGCGCCCGCCGTGCGTGAACACCTGCCACTTGCCGGGCGCAACCTGCTTGGCGTCGATCGCCACCACGATACACTGCGAGCCGTGCTTCTGGGAGGCGTCGAACACCAGCTGGGGGTTGCTGACGGCCGAGGTATTCAGGCTGATCTTGTCGGCGCCGGCGTTCAGCAGGCGCTGCACGTCCTCCACCTTGCGCACGCCGCCGCCGACCGTCAGCGGAATGAAGACCTGGGCGGCGACCCGTTCGATGATGTCGAGGATCAGCCCGCGGTTGTCGGACGATGCGGTGATGTCGAGGAACGTCAGCTCGTCGGCGCCCTGCTCGTCGTAGCGGCGCGCGATCTCGACCGGATCGCCGGCGTCGCGCAGCTCGGTGAAATTGACACCCTTGACGACGCGGCCGTCGGTCACGTCCAGGCAGGGGATGATGCGTTTGGCCAGCATATTATTTTTCGCCCGCGTCGGACGTCTCGTCCGCGACTTCGTCGAGGATTTCGCCAGTGAGTTCGTCGGCGCGCAGTTGCGCCTCGTTCAGGTTGATCGTGCCTTCGTAGATCGAACGGCCGCAGATGACACCTTCGATGCCTTCGTCCTGCACCGCGCACAGCGCTTCCACGTCGGCCAGGTTGTGCAGGCCGCCGGAGGCGATGATCGGGATGCGCACGGCCTGCGCCAGGCGCACGGTGGCTTCGATGTTCACGCCGCCCATCATGCCGTCGCGGCCGATGTCGGTGTAGACGATCGATTCCACGCCGTACTGCTCGAACTTCTGTGCCAGGTCGATCACCTCGTGGCCGGACATCTTGCTCCAGCCGTCCGTCGCCACCTTGCCGTCCTTGGCATCCAGGCCGACGATGATGTGGCCGGGGAAGGCGCCGCACGCATCGTGCAGGAAGCCGGGGCTCTTCACGGCGGCGGTGCCGATGATGATGTAGCTGATGCCGTCATCGAGGTAGCGCTCGATCGTGTCCAGGTCGCGGATGCCGCCGCCCAGCTGCACGGGAATCTCGTCGATATCGTTCTCCAGCGCGAACTCCTGCACCGTTTTCAGGATCGCCTTCACGGCGCCTTCGTTCTTCGGCTTGCCGGCGAACGCGCCGTTCAGGTCGACCAGGTGCAGGCGGCGTGCGCCCTGCTCCAGCCAGTGGCGGGCCATCGCGGCGGGGTCGTCGGAAAACACGGTGGACTGTTCCATGTCGCCTTGTTTCAGGCGAACGCAGTGACCGTCCTTGAGGTCGATGGCGGGAATGAGCAGCATGGTGGTTTGAAAGGTCGAGTAAGTGGGTGAATGGACGCTGTCGGAGCGCTCAGGGATTCCAGTGAACGAAGTTCTTGTACAGCTGCAGTCCCGTGGCCGCGCTCTTCTCCGGGTGGAACTGGGTGGCGAAAATGTTGTCGCGCGCGATCACGCAGCAGAACGGCGTGCCGTACACGGTTTCGCCCACGCTGTGCGCCGGGTTCTCCGGCCGCGCGTAATAGCTGTGGACGAAATAGAAATAGGCGTCGTCGGGAATGCCGGCCCACATCGCATGGGGCGCGGTCTGCTTGACCTTGTTCCAGCCGATCTGCGGCACCTTGAAGCGCGAACCGTCTTCCTGCAGCTGCCCGTCGAGCTGGAAGCGCACCACCGCGCCCGGGAACAGGCCCAGGCCTTCGGCATTGCGTTCCTCGCTGCGTTCGAGCAGCATCTGCTCGCCAACGCAGACGCCCATCAGCGGTTTCGTCTGCGCGGCGCGCATCAGCGCATCGTGCACGCCCGATTCGCGCAGGTGGGTCATACAGTCGAGCATCGAGCCCTGGCCGGGCAGCACGATGCGGTCGGCCGCGTCGATATCGGCCGGTACGCCGGAAATGGACACGTCGGCTTCCGGCGCGACGGCGCGCAGGGCCTGCGCAACGGAGCGCACGTTACCCATGCCGTAGTCAACTACAACGATTTTTTTCATGGTGTGAAAGCCGAGTATCAGCTAGCGGCGGGTTTAAAGGCTTCCTTTGGTGGAGGGGATCGTGCCGGCGGCACGCTCGTCGAACTCGGCAGCCATGCGCAGTGCGCGCCCGAACGCCTTGAACACCGTTTCGCACTGGTGGTGGGCATTGGTGCCGCGCAGGTTATCGATGTGCAGCGTGATGCCGGCATGGTTGACGAAGCCGCGGAAGAACTCCAGCGTCAGGTCGACGTCGAACGTGCCGATCATCGCACGGGTGAACGGGATGTGGTACTCGATGCCCGGGCGCCCGGAAAAATCGATGACGACGCGCGACAGCGCCTCGTCCAGCGGCACGTAGGCATGGCCGTAGCGGCGGATGCCCTTGCGGTCGCCGATGGCCTTGGCCACCGCCATGCCCAGCGTGATGCCCACGTCCTCGACGGTATGGTGGTTGTCGATGTGCGTGTCGCCGGTAGCCTTGACGTCCAGGTCGATCAGGCCGTGGCGCGCGATCTGGTCCAGCATGTGGTCCAGGAAAGGCACGCCGGTATCGAGCTTCTGCACCCCGGTACCGTCCAGGTTCAGGGCGACGCGGATCTGCGTCTCGTTGGTGTTGCGGATGACTTCTGCAATGCGGGCTGCGGGCAAATTCATGGGAAACTCAGGGTTAGGATGGGGCGCGAACTCGGTTTCGACTCAGCGTCGGTTCAGCTTCTGATTCACTAAGCTTTAACTCAACCTCAGCTCAGCGAGTCTTTCAGGGCGTCGAGGAAAGCGGCGTTCTCGTCCGGCGTGCTGACGGTGACGCGAAGGCAGTTCGCCAGCACACTGTGCATTTTACTCAAATTTTTAATCAGGATTTTACGACTTACCAGTTTGGCATGGACACTGTCGGCATCCGGCACACGGATCGTGATGAAATTGGCCGCCGACGGGAACACCTGCACGCCCGGCAGCGCGGCCAGCGCGGCGGAAAGTGCCGTGCGCTGTTCGCGCAGCAGGCGGGCCTGCTCGTTCAGTACCTCGACATGGTCGAGCGCGAACTCGGCCGCCGCCTGCGTCATCACGTTGATGTTGTAGGGCGGACGCACCTTCTCGAACTGCTCCAGCAGCGCCGGCGCCGCGCTCATGTAGCCCAGCCGGATACCGGCCAGCCCCAGCTTGGACAGGGTGCGCATCACGATCAGGTTGGCGAATTCCGGCAGGCGCGGCATGAAACTCTGCTGCGCGAACGGCTCGTAGGCTTCGTCGACCACCACCAGGCCCTGCTCGCCCTGGGCGCGCAGGATCGCTTCGATGTCGGCCGTGTCGAACAGGTTGCCGGTAGGGTTGTTCGGGTAGGCCAGGAAGATCAGCGTCGGCCGGTGCCGCTCGATCGCCGCCAGCATCGCCGGCAGGTCGAGCGCCAGGTCCGCCTTCAGGGGGATGCCGACGAAATCCATGCCGGCCACCTGGGCCGAACGCTGGAACATCACGAAGGCCGGCACGGGCGCCAGCATCACGGCGCGGCGGTCCTGCCAGGCGCAGGTGGCGGCCATGATGGCGATCAGTTCGTCGGAACCATTGCCCAGAAGCACGTCGTAGCCGGCCGGGATGCCGAGCTTCGCGCGAATGCGCTCCTTCAGCGGGCCGTAGGCCGCAGCCGGGTAACGGTTCAGCGCCACCTCGGCGAGCCGGCCGGCCAGTTCGCGGCGCAGCTCCTCCGGCAGCTGGTACGGGTTTTCCATCGCGTCCAGCTTCACGAAGCCGCTCGCATCCGGCACGTGGTAGCTCTTGTCGCTGCGCACGTCGGGGCGGATGGTGTTGGCAATCAGGCTGTCGAGGGACATGCTTTCAGTTACTCCAGTTCGTTATTCGGGGCTGCCGACGGGGCGACGGCCCTGGCAGGCGTTTTCCTGACTGCGCGCTTCTTAGGCGGCGCTGCCGGAAAACCGGGATCAGACCCCGGATCGGTGGCGCGGACCTTGGACCGGCCGCGGGCCTTGGGGTCAGACCCCAGCTGCTCGGCGGGCGGTGGCTCCGCCAGGCGCTCCGCCAGGATCCTGCAATAGTCGGGATTCAGTTCAAAGCCGGTGAAGTGGCGGCCCGTGTTGCGCGCCGCGACGGCCGTGGTGCCGCTGCCCATGAACAGGTCGAGCACCACGCCGCCGGGCGGACACGATGCCTTCACCATCCGTTCGATGATCTCGAGCGGCTTTTGCGTGGGGTGATCGACCCGCTCCGCATGTTGCCTGTGCAAGCGCGATACGCTCCACAGGTCTTTCGGGTTGTAGCCCTGTTCCAGCCATTTCGCACCGATGAAGATCGAGCGCGACCGGGCCTTCTTGGTTTCGGCGTCGTACGGGATGCGCACGGCGTCGAGGTCGAAATAATAATCCTTGCGGCGCACGAACAGGCCGATCGTGTCGTGTACCGACGTAAAACTGCGCACGGTACCGCCCATCGACGGCACCCGGCGGTCCCAGATGATCTCGTTGATCATCGTCATCCGCCGTTTCAGCATCACGAAGATTTCCGGCGCCGAACGCCACGTCGTGAAGATATACAGGCTGCCGTTTTCCTTCAGCTTCGGCAGCGCGGCATCGACCCATTGCTCGGTCCACGCCAGGAAATCGTCCACCGGCTGCTGGTCGGAGGCGTTGCCGTAATCCTTGCCCAGGTTGTACGGCGGGTCCGTCAGGATCAGGTCGATCGAGCCATCCGGGATGCGGTGCAAGCCTTCCAGTGCATCCTCGCAGAACACCTGATCGAGCCAGGCGCTCATGATTTCAGCCGCAGCTCCGCGCTGCGGGCGTGCGCCTGCAAGCCTTCGCCGTAGGCCAGCTCGGCGGCGATCCTGCCCAGCGTCTGGGCGCCCGCCTCGCTGACCTGGATGACCGACGAGCGCTTCTGGAAGTCGTACACGCCCAGCGGCGACGAGAAGCGCGCCGTGCGCGACGTCGGCAGAACGTGGTTCGGCCCGCAGCAGTAGTCGCCCAGCGATTCGGACGAGAAGCGGCCGAGGAACATCGCGCCGGCATGGCGGATCTTGTCGGCCCACTGCTGCGGCTCCTCGGCGGAAATCTCCAGGTGCTCGGCGGCGATGGCGTTGGCGATCTCGCATGCCTCGTCCATGTCGCGAACTTTCACCAGCGCGCCGCGGTCGGTCAGCGACGTGCGGATGGTTTCCTGGCGCGGCATCGTCGGCAGCAATTTCTGGATCGAAGCCTCGACTTGCGCGATGTAGTCCGCGTCCGGGCACAGCAGGATCGCCTGCGCCAGTTCGTCGTGCTCGGCCTGAGAGAACAGGTCCATCGCAACCCAGTCCGGGTCCGTGGTGCCGTCGCACACCACCAGGATTTCCGACGGACCAGCGATCATGTCGATGCCCACCGCGCCGAATACGCGGCGCTTGGCGGCCGCCACGTACGCGTTGCCGGGGCCGACGATCTTGTCGACCGGCTGGATCGACTCGGTACCGTAGGCCAGCGCGGCCACGGCCTGCGCACCGCCGATGCCGATCACGCGATCGACGCCGGCGATCGCCGCGGCGGCCAATACCATCTGGTTCTTGATACCGTCCGGTGTCGGCACCACCATCACGATTTCGCCGACGCCGGCCACCTTCGCGGGAATCGCGTTCATCAGCACCGACGACGGGTAGGCCGCTTTGCCGCCGGGCACGTAGATGCCCACGCGGTCCAGCGCCGTGATGCGCTGGCCCAGGATCGTGCCGTCCGCTTCCGTGTAGGTAAAGCCCTGCAGTTCCTGCTTCTGGCGCTCGTGGAACACGCGGATGCGCTCGGCCGCGGTCTGCAATGCCGCGCGCTGCGCATCGGGCAATGCCGCCAGCGCGGCTTCCAGGTCGGCCTGGCCGATGTCGAATGCCTGCAGGTCGGCCGCGCCGCCGTTGGGGATGCGGTCGAATTTGTTGGTGTACTCGACCACCGCTTCGTCGCCGCGCGCGCGTACCTGCGCGATGATCTCGGTGACGGCCTGTTCGATGGCGAAATCGGTTTCCGCTTCGAACGCGAGCAGCGCGTCGAGCGTTTCCTGGAAGTCGATGGCGGTGGAGTCGAGCTTGCGGATCTGGATCATGATGGCTGGCTTCAGGGGTTTTACTGGCGTTTTACTGGTTTTACTTGGCTTGCGAGGCTTTTTCGAACGCCTCGAGAATCGGCTGCAGGCGGGCGCGCTTCAGTTTCAGCGCGGCCTGGTTGACGACCAGGCGCGACGAGATGTCGCAGATCTCTTCCACTTCCACCAGGTTGTTGGCGCGCAGCGTGCTGCCGGTGCTGACCAGGTCGACGATCGCGTCGGACAGCCCCACCAGCGGCGCCAGTTCCATCGAGCCATACAGCTTGATCAGGTCGACGTGCACGCCCTTCTTGGCAAAGTGCTGGCGCGCCATCTCGGTGAACTTGGTGGCCACGCGCAGGCGCGCGCCCTGGCGCACCGCGGTTTCGTAGTCGAAGCCCGCCTTCACCGCCACCGACATGCGGCAGCGCGCGATGTTCAGGTCGATCGGCTGGTACAGGCCTTCGCCGCCATGCTCGAACAGCACGTCCTTGCCGGCCACGCCGAAATCGGCGGCACCATGCTGCACATAGGTCGGCACGTCGGTGGCACGCACGATCAGCACGCGCACGTGCGGGTCGTTGGTCGGCAGGATCAGCTTGCGCGAGGTTTCCGGGTTTTCCGTGACGGTGATGCCGGCTGCCGCCAGCAGCGGCAGCGTGTCCTCGAAGATCCGGCCCTTCGACAGGGCGAGGATCAGTTGCGAGCGGTCGGTGGCCTGGGCGGGAAGTGTACTCATGGTGATCTGGCGAATTTACTTGATGCGGGTGATGTTGGCGCCGACGGCGGAGAGCTTCACTTCCATGCGGTCGTAGCCGCGATCGAGGTGATAGATGCGGTCGACCAGCGTTTCGCCCTTCGCGGCCAGGCCGGCAATGACGAGCGAGGCCGAAGCGCGCAGGTCGGTCGCCATCACAGGCGCGCCGATCAGCTGCGGCACGCCGTCGATCCACGCGGTATTGCCGTCGATGCGAATGTGCGCGCCCAGGCGATTCATTTCCTGCACGTGCATGAAGCGGTTTTCGAAGATCGTTTCCGTCACGCTGCTGTGGCCGCTGGCGATGGTGTTGACGGCCATGAACTGCGCCTGCATGTCGGTCGGGAAGCCCGGGTATTCGGTGGTGCGGAACGAGGCCGGCGTGGGGCGGCCATCCATCTGCGCGCGGATCCACGTGTCGCCCACGGTCAGGCGCACGCCCATCTCGCGCAGCTTTTCCAGCGCCGCGTCGAGGATGTCGGTACGGGTATTGCGGATCGTGACGTCGCCGCCGGCGGCCGCCACGGCGCACAGGAACGTGGCGGCTTCGATACGGTCGGAAATCACCGCATGGGCCGCGCCGTTCAGCGCCGGTACGCCCTGGATCACCAGGCGGTTGGTGCCGATGCCGTCGATCTTCGCGCCCATCGCCACCAGCAGGTTGGCCAGGTCCGTCACTTCCGGCTCGCACGCGGCGTTTTCCAGGATCGTCTCGCCTTCGGCCAGCGTGGCGGCCATCAGCAGGTTTTCCGTGCCGGTCACCGTGATCATGTCGGTCGCGACGCGGGTGCCTTGCAGTTTTTTCGCCTTCGCATAGATGTAGCCGGCGTCGATCGAGATCTCGGCACCCAGCGCACGCAGGCCCTTGATATGCTGGTCGACAGGGCGCGAACCGATCGCGCAGCCGCCCGGCAGCGACACCTTGGCTTCGCCGAAGCGCGCCAGCAGCGGGCCGAGCACGAGGATCGACGCGCGCATCGTCTTCACCATCTCGTACGGCGCTTCCAGCTTGTTGATGGCCGCGCCGTTCAGCGTGACCTTGTCGCCATCCTGCGCGACCGCCAGGCCGGTCTGGCGCAGCAGCTTGAGCATCGTGGACACGTCGTGCAGGTTCGGCACGTTCGACAGTTGCAGGTCGCCGGCGGTCAGCAGCCCCGCGCACAGGATGGGCAGCGCCGCGTTCTTGGCGCCGGAGATCTGGATGTCCCCGACCAGGCGCTTGCCGCCGGTGATGAGCAGTTTGTCCATCGATTTTCCTTGGTGTTCGTTATTCTTGTTTTTTCCTGTTACGCCTTGGCCGCGAATTCTTCGGGGGTCAGCGTCTTCATCGACAGCGCGTGGATCTCCTCGCGCATGCGGTCGCCCAGCGCCGCGTAGACGATCTGGTGGCGCTGGATCGGGCGCTTGCCCGCGAACGCGGTCGAGACGATGACGGCGGTGAAGTGCTGGCCGTCGCCCTCCACTTCCAGGTGGGTGCAGTCGAGGCCGGCGGCGATGTAGCCGTGGATTGCTTCAGGGGTCGTGGTCATGTTGGTACCTCTTTCATGTCGCTTGATGTTTCTAATGTCTGCTCAGTGCCTGAGCCTGTAGCCGCTCTTGAGCAGGCGGATCGCCAGCAGCGCCAGCACCACCAGGAAGGCGGACACGATGGCCAGGCTGGTCCAGGGATTGATGTCGGACTGGCCGAAGAAGCCGTAGCGGAAGCCGTCGATCATGTAGAAGAACGGGTTCAGGTGCGAGACGGTCAGCCAGAACGGCGGCAGCGAGTGAATCGAATAGAACACGCCGGACAGGAACGTCAGCGGCATGATCAGGAAATTCTGGAAGGCGGCCAGCTGGTCGAATTTTTCGGCCCAGATGCCGGCGATCAGGCCCATCGTGCCGAGGATGGCGGCGCCCAGCAGCGCGAACACGGCGATCCACAGCGGCCAGGCGAACGACATGTGCGCGAACCAGGCGGTGGCGATGAACACGCCCAGGCCCACCACCAGGCCGCGCACCATCGCGGCGATCGTGTAGGCCGAGAAGATTTCCCAGTGAGACAGGGGTGTGAGCAGCACGAACACCAGGTTGCCGGTGATCTTCGACTGGATCAGCGACGACGACGAATTGGCGAACGAGTTCTGCAATACGCTCATCATCACCAGGCCGGGGACCAGGAACGACGTGTACGACACGCCTTCGTACACCTGCACGCGGCCTTCGAGCACGTGGCCGAAGATCAGCAGGTACAGCATGGCGGTCAGGATCGGCGCGGCGATCGTCTGCGTGGCCACCTTGTAGAAGCGCAGCGTTTCCTTGTATACAAGGGTGCGGAAGCCCGTCGACATCATTGCGCGGCCCCTCCACCCGTGATTTCCAGGAAGATGTCTTCCAGGTCGGCCTGCTGCAGCTGCATCTCGTCGATGACGGCGCCGCTCTCGCGCAGGCGCGCCAGGATGGTTTCCACTTCCATGTATTCGTTGACCTTCAGGCTGTACTGGCGGCCGGAGGCGGACAGTTGCGAACCGGTCTCGGCGTGCAGCACCAGGTGCTGCAGGTCCTGCGGCAGGTCGCCCTGCTTCAGGTGCACGATCAGCTGCGAGCCGGAGATGCGGCGGATCAGCGACGACATCGTGTCCAGCGCCACCACCTTGCCCAGCTTCATCATCGCCACGCGCTTGCACATCGCCTGCGCTTCTTCCAGGTAGTGCGTGGTCAGCACGATGGTGTGGCCTTCGCGGTTCAGGCGCGAGATGAATTTCCACAGCGTCTGGCGCAGCTCGACGTCCACGCCCGCGGTCGGCTCGTCGAGCACGATGACGGGCGGCTTGTGCACCAGCGCCTGCGCCACCAGCACGCGGCGCTTCATGCCGCCGGACAGTGCGCGCATGTTGGTGTCGGCCTTGTTGGTCAGGTCGAGGTTCTCCATCACCTCGTCGATCCATTTGTCGTTGTTCGGCAGGCCGAAGTAGCCGGACTGCAGGCGCAGCGTTTCGCGCACCGTGAAGAACGGGTCGAACACCAGTTCCTGCGGCACCACGCCGAGCTTCCTGCGCGCCGCGCGGAAATCGGACACCACGTCGTGGCCATGGATCGACACGGAACCGCCGTCGGCGCGGATCAGGCCCGCGATGATGGAGATCAGCGTGGTCTTGCCGGCACCGTTCGGGCCGAGCAGCCCGAAGAATTCGCCTTCCTCGATCGAGAGCGACACGCCGCCCAGCGCCTGCAGCGATTGGTAGCGCTTCTGGACATTGCTGATTTGGATTGCTGTCATGCCTTGTTTGTATTCTGTGCAACGCCGACCGTTGCGCTGGCGGTTCGCCTGGTGCCAAGCTGCGGCGCCTTCATGCCGAACCGGCGCCGAGTTGGGGTCGAATCGGCGTCGAACCTGCGTCGATGCTGCGCATTGGACCTGCATCGGAGTCATTCATGCGGACGCTCCGGCCAATCTGGCAAGAGCAACGGTCAATTATATTGGAATTTCGACCCGATCATGCCCGGGCCGGCGGAAATACAGCGGAGAGGGGGAGAAGGCGAGGGTCAATGGTGGTGCAGTTCGGCAGCCGTGCAGGCTTCCGGCGAGACGAGGGAGCAGACGCCGTACAGCTTGGTCAGGCTTTGCAGCATCGGCGGCAGGTTCACGAGGCGCAGCGTGACGCCGGCCGCATGGGCGGCGCGCTGCCACGCCAGCATCACGGAAACGGCGGCCGAATCGACGGCCACCACGTTGCGCATGTCGAACACGCTCTGGCCGGCCTGCAGCGCCACGAGGCCGTGCTCCAACGCCGCCGTGGCGTTATCGACGGTCAATGCGGTCAGGGACAGCATGTTGTTGGCGGCGTCGTTCATGGTCTCGGGAGTTGGTTTTCGTCGAAGAACGGGCCGGATGCGATCCGGCCCGGGAGTGATCACTTCTTGGCGGTAGCCAGCGGCTTGTTTGCCAGCTGCTTGTTCTTCGCGGCCAGCGTCTTGATCAGGCCATCGATGCCGCCCTTGCTGATCTCGGTGTTGAAGGTGCCCTTGTAGGTTTCCACCAGCCAGGCGCCCAGCACGTTGATGTCGTAGATCTTCCAGCCGGAGGCCGTCTTCGCCACGCGGTAGTTCAGCAGGACCGGTTCGCCGCGGGTCATGTTGACCTGGGAGCGCACTTCCACTTCGGTGTCGGCCGGGTCGGCGCGCAGCGGCTTGAATTCGATCGTTTCGTTACGCACCTGCGACAGCGCGCCGGAATACGTGTAGATCAGCAGCGTGCGGAATTCGGTGGACAGCGCGCGCTTCTGTTCCGGCGTGGCTTCGCGCCAGTAGCGGCCGGCGGCCAGCGCGGTCATGCGCTCGAAATCCACGTACGGCAGGATCTTGGTTTCCACCAGGTCCATCACCTTGCGGGTGTTGCCGGCCTGGATTTCCTTGTCGTTCTTGGCGGTGTTCAGCACTTCCGAGCTGATGCGCTTGACCAGTTGGTCCGGTGCTTCGTTCGCGGTCTGCGCCGAGGCGACGCCGGTGGCGGCGAACGCGAAGGTGGCGATGGCGAGCAGTTGCTTGATCAGTTTCATGAGTTCTACCCAGGTTGGTTGTACCGATATTGGTTGCACGACAATCACAGGCCGGTGCCATGCCCGGCCGGTGCGCCATTATAGCGGCGGGCGGGCCGAGGCGCGCCCGGCCGTTACTGTCCCTTACCGTGCGTTACGGTCCGTTACGTTGCCGGCTGCGCCGTGCCTTCGCCGGTCGGGTTCACCGAAGGCTGTGCCGGCACGTTTTCTTCCGCCTTGGTCTCCGGCACGTCGCCGTCATAGACCTGGCTCTGGCGGCGCTGCAGGAAACCGTCGCGGTAGAACTCGTAGCGGTCCAGTGCGGCCTCTTCCAGCAGGGTCGACGCATCGAGCAGCGACGCGCGCTGGTCGATCACGCGCACCACGCCGCCGATCGTGCGGACATGCGTGGGATCCTTGTACGACCACGGGTCGGCCACGATGTCCAGCGGCAGGCCGGCGGTGTCACGCAAGGTGGACGGCCCCAGCAGCGGCAGTACCACGTACGGGCCGGGCTGCACGCCCCAGCGGCCCAGGGTCTGGCCGAAGTCTTCCTTGTGCTTGCGCAGGCCGGCTTCGGAGGCGATGTCGAACAGGCCCAGCACGCCGAACGTGGAGTTCAGCGCGAAACGGCCGATGTCGGACACGGCGTCGCCGCCCTTGCCTTGCAGCAGATTATTGCCGCCGGTCCACAGGTCCTGCAGGTTGCCGAAGAAATTGTTGACGCCGGTCTGCACGAACGACGGCGTGACATTCTTGTATCCGGTGGCGACCGGCTTCAGCGCATAGGTGTCGACCTTGTCGTTGAAATTGAAGACGGCGCGGTTCCAGTTTTCCATCGGATCGCGCTTGTCCGGGCCAACGGCGCAACCGGACAATGCGGCCGTGGCGGCCAAGGCGGCCAATATCGGCAAAACGGAGGTTTGACGGCGCATCGGTTTCAGTCCTTTCCTTCAGCGGCTTTGCTGTAGATGAATTGGTTGATCAGGTCTTCCAGCACCGCGGCGGACTGCGTACGGGCGATCCTGTCGCCCTGGGCCAGGTTGTTTTCGTCGCCACCGGCTTCGATGCCGACATATTGCTCGCCCAGCAGGCCGGCCGTGAGGATCTTGGCCGAGCTGTCTTTCGGGAATTTGTACGTCGAGTCCATCTCCAGCGTCACGGCCGCCTTGTACGATTTGTCGTCGAAGGCGATCCGCGCCACGCGCCCGACCACCACGCCGGAAGCCTTGACGGCCGCCTGCGGGCGCAGGCTGCCGATATTGTCGAACTTGGCGGTGATTTCATACGTCTTCGCGAGCGAGAACGTGCCGCTGTTGCCGGCCTTCAAAGCCAGGAACATCAGCGCGGCGACACCGAAGACGACGAACAGGCCGACCCACACATCCAGAGATTTGCGTTGCATTTTTACTTATCCTATCTGTTTTTCCATAAGTGCGCCGGGCATTCCCACGAAGCAATTATTTATTCATCACTTGCTGAACATCAGTGCCGTCAGCATGAAGTCGAGCCACCAGATCATCAGCGACGACACGACCACCGTGCGGGTGGTGGCACCGGCCACGTCTTCCGGCGTCGGCCGCGTCTCGTAGCCCTGGTACAGGGCGATGAAGGTGATCGCGATGCCGAACACCACGCTCTTGACGAAGCCGTTGCCCACGTCCTTCCACAGGTCGATGCCGGCTTCCATCTGCGACCAGAACGCCCCCGCATCGACGCCGATCAGGCCCACGCCGACCAGGTAGCCGCCCAGGATGCCGACCGCGGAAAAGATCGACGCCAGCAGCGGCACGGCGATCACGCCGGCCCAGAACCGCGGTGCCAGCACGCGCTGGATCGGATTCACGGCCATCATTTCCATCGCCGACAGCTGCTCGCCGGCCTTCATCAAGCCGATCTCGGCCGTCAGCGACGTGCCGGCGCGGCCCGCAAACAGCAGGCCCGTGATGACGGGACCGAGTTCACGCGTCAGGCCCAGCGCCACCAGCAAGCCCAGCGATTCGGAGGCGCCGTACTTGTTCAGCGTGTAATACCCCTGCAGGCCCAGCACCATGCCGACGAACAGGCCGGACAGCGTGATGATCAGCAGCGAATAATTGCCGATGAAATGCAGTTGCTCGATGACGAGGTGGGGCCGGCGCATCATGCCGGGCGACAGGCCCAGCATCGTGAAGAACGTGCGCGTGGCATAGCCGACGCTTTCCACGTAATCGCGCACGGTATTGCCGACGCCGGCCAGCACGCGGCGGCCGATCATTTGCGCACTCCCAGGCCGAGGTCATCGGCCAGCGACTTGCCGGGATAGTGGAACGGCACCGGGCCGTCCGCTTCGGCGTGGACGAATTGTTTCACGTAAGGGTCGGTCGATACCATCATTTCAGCCGGGGTGCCGTGGGCAACGATCTTGCCCTGCGACAGGAAATACACATAGTCCGCGATCGTGAACGACTCCTTCACGTCGTGCGACACCAGGATGCTGGTGGAACCGAGCGCGTCGTTCAGGTTGCGGATCAGGTTCGCTGTCACGCCCATCGAAATCGGGTCGAGGCCGGCGAACGGCTCGTCATACATGATCAGCTGCGGGTCGAGCGCGATGGAACGGGCCAGCGCCACCCGGCGCGCCATGCCGCCGGAAATCTCGCCCGGCTTGAGCGGCGCAGCGTTGCGCAGGCCGACGGCGTTCAGCTTCATCAGCACGAGATCGCGGATCAGCTCCTCCGGCAGGTCGGTATGCTCGCGCAGCGGGAACGCCACGTTTTCAAATACGGTCAGGTCCGTAAACAGCGCGCCATGCTGGAACAGCATGCCCATTTTGCGGCGCAGCAAATACAGTTCGTTGGTTTTCAGCTTGTGGACGATCTGGCCGTCGACGCTGACCTGCCCTTTGCTGGGCCGGATCTGCCCGCCGATCAGGCGCAGCACCGTTGTCTTGCCGCTCCCGGAACCGCCCATGACCGCGATGACCTTCCCCTTTGGAAAGTCCATGTGGAGCCCCGCCAGGATGGGGCGCTTCCCATACGAGAAGTGCAGATCACGGATTTCAACGAGGTTTGCCACGGCAGACAGTCTTTATTTTTAATGCCATATTGTAATGCAGAAAGCCGATACTCTGCTGCGCATGCCTTGAGAATGGCTTATATGACAACGGTTAAGCATTCGATGATACAACACTACCAACCGTCGATTTGGTAATTTACATCTGGCAAACCATGTTAATTTTGTGCAGAGCAGCATTCGTCGACCAAGCCCCCGCAGCAGTTGCTCTCGTTGCGGCGAAGCCATGACAAAAAACGCCAGCATCGTGCTGGCGTTTCCGGTCCGGCTGGCCTGGTTATTTCTTCTTCGCGGGTTTCTTCGCCGGGGCCGGGGCCGCCGACAATGCCGGCGTGGCCGGCGGCGTGATGCCACCCTGGACGCCCAGCGCGCCACCGGTACCCAGGCCGCCCGCCACTTCCTGCGCTTTGTAGTTGCGCACCGCCTGCACCAGCTGGTTGTACGAATCCATGAAGGCGGCGATCAGGATCTTGCCTTCAGGCGTATTCGAATAGGCGCCGCCAGTACCGAAGGCACCGCCGCCGAACAGGCCGCCGAACATATTGAAGTCGAAGTTCCTGGCGCTGCCCTCGGCGGCGGCCAGCTGCACGCCGGAGCGGTTGTCCACCATCAACAGCGTGGTCGACGCTTCATTGGCCTTCAGGCCGCCGGCCACCATGCCGGCAACGCTGCCGATCAGGCCGAAGCCGCCCAGCGCGCCGCCAACGCCCTGGGTACCCTTCTGGCTGAAGTTGATGGTCGGGCTCATCGTATAGTCCGCAGCCACCATCTGGCCCTTGCCGAACTGGCTGCCGGCGCGCATTTCGCCGGAGGCGGCCAGTTCGCGCTCGGCCATCACGTTGTTCATCGCGGCGCCCCGTTCGACAACGACGAAGCAGTTCGATTGCTGGATCAGCTTGCGCAGCACAGGCACGGTCGAGCCCAGTTTATATTGCGACAGCTGGAGGTACCACGACGAGGCCTGGTCTTCGACGACGCTCAGGGTACCCAGCGAACGGTCGCATTTTTCCAGCGCCGTGTTGGCGTTGTTCGCGGTGGCGCCGCCAGCCGAACCAGTAGCCACGGTCGGCGCGCCGCCCAGTTGGGGGGCAGTGCCGGCGCATCCGGCCAGGGTGAGCAGCGCGCCAAGTGCCAGCGCTTGGCCGGCGATCTTCGACGGTTTCAGGGAGGAGAAGGAGGTTTTCATGGAATGTGGATGCCGGCGCTGGCTTGTCAAGACGAAGCCACGATCTTAATACGCAAGCATTGCTTAAATTCTCACGAATTGTCGCAATTACAAGTTTCCACAAATTCTCGGACAAAAAAATGGGGTACCGAGACCTGTTGTAGAAATTCGGGGACTGTCCCCGATGTGGATTTACAACAAAAAAGCCCGCCGCGGCGGAACCGGGCGGGCTTTCGGGGGGCGCTGGTGGATCAGCGTGGCAGGACGGAGTGGCCCATCAGGTACTCGTCCACCGCGCGGGCGCATTGGCGGCCTTCGCGGATGGCCCACACGACCAGCGACTGGCCGCGGCGGATGTCGCCGGCCGCGAAGATGCCAGGCTTGCTGGTAACGTAGGCATTGCTGCCTTCGGTGGCGGCGCGGGCGTTGCCGCGGCCGTCTTTTTCGATGCCGAAGGCTTCCAGCACTTGTTGTACCGGCGACACAAAGCCCATCGCCAGCAGCACCAGGTCGGCCTTCATCTCGAATTCCGAATCCGGCACTTCCACCATCTTGCCGTCTTTCCACTCGACGCGGCAGGCGACCAGCTTCTCGACTTTGCCGTTCTTGCCTTCCAGGCGCTTGGTGGCCACCGCCCAGTCGCGCTCGCAACCTTCTTCGTGCGACGACGACGTGCGCAGCTTGGTCGGCCAGTACGGCCAGACCAGCGGCTTGTTTTCCTGCTCCGGCGGCATTGGCATCAGTTCGAACTGCGTGATGGCCGCGGCGCCATGGCGGTTCGACGTGCCCACGCAGTCGGAACCCGTATCGCCGCCGCCAATCACGACCACGTGCTTGCCGGTGGCCTTGATCTGGTCTTTCACCTTGTCGCCGGCGTTGACCTTGTTCTGCAGCGGCAGGAAGTCCATCGCGAAATGCACGCCCTTCAGCTCGCGGCCCGGCACCGGCAGGTCGCGCGGCTGCTCCGCGCCACCGGCGATCACGACGGCGTCGAATTCCTTCTCCAGGTCTTCCGGGAAGATGGTTTCCTTGGCCCAGTTGTTGACGTTGGCCGGGAAGTCCTTGCCCACCAGCGTGTTCATGCGGAACTTCACGCCTTCCGCTTCCATCTGCTCGATGCGGCGGTCGATGTGGAACTTTTCCAGCTTGAAGTCGGGGATACCGTAGCGCAGCAGGCCGCCGGCACGGTCCGATTTCTCGAACACGGTCACGTCATGGCCGGCGCGTGCCAGCTGCTGGGCGGCGGCCAGGCCGGCAGGGCCGGAACCGATGATCGCCACTTTCCTGCCCGTCTTGTGGTCGGCCGGCTGCGGCTTGACCCAGCCGTTTTCCCAGCCTTCGTCGATGATCTTGTGCTCGATCGACTTGATGCCCACCGGGTCGTCGTTGATGCCCAGCGTGCAGGCGCTTTCGCATGGCGCCGGGCAGATGCGGCCCGTGAACTCCGGGAAGTTGTTGGTCGAATGCAGCACGTCCAGCGCCTGGCGATAGTGGTGGCGGTACACCAGGTCGTTCCAGTCCGGAATGATGTTGTTGACCGGGCAGCCCGTGTTGCAGAACGGGATGCCGCAATCCATGCAGCGTGCGCCCTGCACCTTGGCCTGCTCGTCCGTGAGCTTGAGCACGAACTCCTTGTAGTTCTTCAGGCGCGATTCCGGGGCCAGGTAGCTTTCGTCCTGGCGCTGGAATTCCATGAAACCGGTGATTTTTCCCATTTTCTCTACTTCCTTCCTTAAGCGGCGATGGCCTGGGTTTCAGCTTCGATCGAGGCGTTATCCGCCAGTTCGACCAGAGCGCGCTTGTATTCGTTCGGGAACACCTTGACGAACTTGCCGCGGCTTTCGGCCCAGTTATCCAGCAACAGGCGGGCGCGGGTGCTGCCCGTGTGCTTGAAGTGGCGTTCGATCAGGCGCTTCAGGATCGCTTCGTCCGACTCCGGCGTGCCGTTGCGGTGCTGGGCGTGCCAGGTCGCCTTGTCGTCGTGCTCGGCGGCCGGCAGCACTTCTTCCAGGCTGACCATCGACAGGTTGCAGCGCTTCTCGAAATCGCCGTCCGGGTCGTACACGT
This sequence comes from Pseudoduganella umbonata, assembly GCF_014192225.1. GTDB lineage: Bacteria > Pseudomonadota > Gammaproteobacteria > Burkholderiales > Burkholderiaceae_D > Rugamonas > Rugamonas umbonata. The sequence continues at coordinate 169,693 of NZ_JACHXS010000005.1, forward strand.
AGGCGATACCGCCCGACATGCCCGCCGCGAAGTTGCGGCCCGTGTGGCCCAGTACCACCACCGTACCGCCGGTCATGTACTCGCAACCGTGGTCGCCCGTGCCTTCGACAACGGCCGTGGCACCCGAGTTACGCACCGCGAAACGCTCGCCGGCCACGCCGTTGAAGAAGGCTTCGCCGGCGATCGCGCCGTACAGCACCGTGTTGCCGATGATGATGTTGTTGACGGCCCAGCCGCGGAACTCGGTGTTCGGACGGACGATGATGCGGCCGCCAGACAGGCCCTTGCCCACGTAGTCGTTGCCTTCGCCCACCAGGTCGATCGTGATGCCATGCGCCAGGAAGGCGCAGGCCGACTGGCCGGCGGTACCCTGCAGCTGGATGTGGATCGTGTCGTCCGGCAGGCCGGCATGGCCGTAGCGCGCCGCCACTTCGCCCGACAGCATCGTGCCCACGGTGCGGTTGCGGTTCTTCACCGGCGAGATGAACGATACGCGCTCGCCCTTCTCCAGCGCGGCCTTGGCTTGCGCGATCAGCTTGTGATCGAGCGCGTTTTCCAGGCCGTGCTCCTGCTCTTCGTTGTGGTACATGCACAGGCCTTCGTTGACCCGCGGCTGGTAGAAGATGGCGGAGAAGTCCAGGCCCTGCGCCTTCCAGTGCGTGATCGCCTTCGACTTGTCGAGCAGGTCGGCACGGCCGATCAGTTCATCGTACGTGCGGATGCCCAGCTGCGCCATCAGTTGACGCGCTTCTTCAGCAACGAAGAAGAAGTAGTTCACCACGTGTTCCGGCTTGCCCTGGAACTTGGCGCGCAGCACCGGGTCCTGCGTGGCCACACCCACCGGGCAGGTGTTCAAGTGGCACTTGCGCATCATGATGCAGCCTTCTACCACCAGCGGTGCCGTGGCAAAGCCGATTTCGTCGGCGCCCAGCAGCGCGGCGATGACCACGTCTCGGCCGGTACGCATCTGGCCGTCGGCCTGCACGCGGATCCGGTTGCGCAGGCCGTTCAGCACCAGGGTTTGCTGGGTCTCTGCGAGACCCAGCTCCCACGGCGTGCCGGCGTGCTTCACCGACGACAGCGGCGAGGCACCGGTACCGCCGTCATGGCCGGCCACCACCACGTGGTCCGCCTTGGCTTTCGAGACGCCGGCGGCCACGGTGCCGATACCCACTTCGGACACCAGCTTCACCGAGATCGATGCGCGCGGGTTGACGTTCTTCAGGTCGTGGATCAGCTGCGCCAGGTCTTCGATCGAGTAGATGTCGTGGTGCGGCGGCGGCGAGATCAGGCCGACGCCCGGTACCGCGAAACGCAGCGTGGCGATATAGCCGGAGACCTTGTGGCCCGGCAGCTGGCCGCCTTCGCCCGGCTTGGCGCCCTGCGCCATCTTGATCTGGATCTGGTCCGCGGAATTCAGGTATTCCGCCGTCACGCCGAAGCGGCCGGAAGCCACTTGCTTGATCTTCGAGCGCAGCGAATCGCCTTCCAGCAGCGGAATGTCGACCACCACCTGGTCCTTGCCGATGACGTCGGCCATCGTCGCGCCCTGCTTGATCGGGATGCCTTTCAGCTCGGCCTTGAAGCGGTTCGGATCCTCGCCGCCTTCGCCGGTGTTCGACTTGCCGCCGATGCGGTTCATCGCGATCGCCAGCGTGGCGTGCGCTTCGGTGGAGATCGAGCCCATCGACATGGCGCCGGTGGCGAAACGCTTGACGATTTCCTTGGCCGGTTCGACTTCTTCCAGCGGGATGGCCTTCGACGGATCGATCTTGAACTCGAACAGGCCACGCAGCGTCAGGTGACGGCGGCTCTGGTCGTTGATGATCTGCGCGTACTCTTTATAGGTGTTGAAATTGTTCGCGCGGGTCGAGTGCTGCAGCTTGGCGATCGCATCCGGCGTCCACAGGTGGTCTTCGCCGCGCACGCGGTAGGCGTATTCGCCGCCGGCGTCCAGCGATTCGGCCAGCACCGGGTCGTTGCCGAAGGCCAGGTTATGCAGGCGCAGCGCTTCGTCGGCGATCTCGAACAGGCCGATGCCTTCCACGTTCGACGCGGTGCCCTTGAAGTACTTGTTCACCACCGCCTTGTTCAGGCCGACGGCTTCGAAGATCTGCGCGCCGCAGTACGACATGTAGGTGGAGATGCCCATCTTCGACATCACCTTCATCAGGCCCTTGCCGACGGCTTTCGTGTAGTTGTACAGCGCGGTTTCCGGCGTCAGGTCGCCCGGCATCGCGTGGGCCAGCTCGGCCAGCGTTTCCATCGCCAGGTACGGGTGCACGGCTTCGGCACCGTAGCCCGCCAGCAGCGCGAAGTGGTGCGTTTCGCGGGCCGAACCGGTTTCGACGACCAGGCCGGTCGAGGCGCGCAGGCCCTTGCTGACCAGGTGCTGGTGGATCGCGGACGTTGCCAGCAGCGCCGGGATCGCCACGCGGTCGGCGCACACGGCGCGGTCGGACACGATCAGGATGTTGTGGCCGGACTTGATCGCATCGACGGCTTCCGCGCACAGCGATGCCAGCGACGCTTCCACGCCTTCCTTGCCCCAGGCCAGCGGATAGCAGATCGACAGTTCGTACGACTTGAACTTGCCGCCCGTGTGCTGGCTGATGTGGCGCAGGCGCGCCATGTCATCGAACGACAGCACCGGCTGCGACACTTCGAGGCGCATCGGCGGATTGACGTTGTTGGTGTCCAGCAGGTTCGGTTTCGGGCCGATGAACGACACCAGCGACATCACCATCGCTTCGCGGATCGGATCGATCGGCGGGTTCGTCACCTGGGCGAACAGCTGCTTGAAGTAGTTATACAGCGGCTTCAGCTTGTTGGACATGACGGCCAGCGGCGAGTCGTTGCCCATCGAGCCGGTGGCTTCCTCGCCGGCGGCGGCCATCGGCGCCAGCAGGAAGCGCAGGTCTTCCTGGGTATAGCCGAACGCCTGCTGGCGGTCCAGCAGCGATGCCGGCAGCTTTTCGCCCTGGGCGGTGTACTTGGCCGCGTTGTGCGCCAGCTGGCTTTCGGCCAGCTTCAGGCTGTTCAGCTTGATGCGGACAGCGTTGATCCACGCCTTGTACGGCTTGGCGTTGGCGTACGTATCCTTCAGTTCCTTGTCGTCGATGATGCGGCCCGCTTCCAGGTCGATCAGGAACATCTTGCCCGGCTGCAGGCGCCATTTCTGGATGATCTTCGATTCCGGGATCGGCAGCACGCCCGATTCCGATGCCATCACCACCAGGTCGTCGTCCGTGACGATGTAGCGCGCGGGGCGCAGGCCATTGCGGTCCAGCGTGCCGCCGATATAGCGGCCGTCGGTGAAGGCCATGGCGGCGGGGCCGTCCCACGGCTCCATCATCGCGGCGTGGTATTCGTAGAACGCCTTGCGGTTGTCGTCCATCAGCGTGTGGTTTTCCCACGCTTCCGGAATCATCATCATCATGGCCTGTGCCAGCGGGTAGCCCGCCATCAGCAGCAGTTCCAGCGCATTGTCGAAGCAGGCGGTGTCCGACTGGCCTTCATAGATCAGCGGGAACAGCTTCTGCAGGTCGTCGCCCAGCACGGCCGACTTCATCACGCCTTCGCGGGCGCGCATCCAGTTGAAGTTGCCCTTGACCGTGTTGATCTCGCCGTTGTGCGCGATCAGGCGGTACGGGTGGGCCAGCGGCCATTCCGGGAAGGTGTTCGTGGAGAAGCGCTGGTGCACCAGTGCCAGCGCGGAGATGCAGCGCGGATCCTGCAGGTCGCGGTAGTACACGCCGACCTGGTCGGCCAGCAGCAGGCCTTTGTAGACAACGGTACGGGCCGACATCGACGGCACGAAGAATTCGTTACCGTGTTGCAGCTTCAGTGCCTGGATCGCGTGGCCGGACGACTTGCGGATGACGTACAGCTTGCGCTCGAGCGCATCGGTCACCATGATGTCCGCGCCGCGGCCGATGAAGATCTGGCGGATCACCGGCTCTTTCGCACGCACCAGCGGCGACATCGGCATTTCCGTATCGACCGGCACATTGCGCCAGCCCAGCACGACCTGGCCTTCGATGCGCACGGCGCGCTCGATTTCCTGTTCGCAGGCGATGCGCGAAGCGCTTTCCTTCGGCAGGAACACCATGCCCACGCCGTATTCACCCGGCGGCGGCAGTTCCACGCCCTGCTTGCCCATCTCGTCGCGGTAGAACTGGTCCGGGATCTGGATCAGGATGCCGGCACCGTCGCCCATCAGCTTGTCGGCACCCACGGCGCCGCGGTGGTCGATGTTCTTCAGGATCTGCAGACCCTGTTCGATGATGGAATGGCTTTTCTGGCCTTTGATATGGGCTACGAAGCCGACACCGCAGGCATCGTGTTCGTTGGCTGGGTCGTACAAACCTTGCGCGTTCATGGGCTTTCTCCGAAGCTGGAAGCCGTGAACACCTACCGTGGCGGGTACGCATGGCTCCGGTTTTGCAAATTGAAGACCGAGAATAGTGCATCGCACAAGTAAACTCAACTTAATTAATTAGGGTCGGAGTCGAATTAAATGCACTATTTTTGCGCAAAATTTTAATTAGGGACAGAGTGGGATACATGAAAGAAGATTGCTCGCCCGTTGCAATAGCGCTGTCCTGATGGCAAATATTGCCAAAAACCGGGGTCTGACCCCGATTTTTAGCAACATCCGTGAAATCAGAAGGTTAGGAACGAGGACGCGCTGTTGAGCTGGTTGTTAAACAACAGATAACACGTTTGGGCGGGGAATCAGGCCGATGGAGGCTGCTTGAATGGCCGGCCGCGCTTGGCGGGCAGGACTTGCCGCTTGGCCTTCTGCTCAAGTTCTTTCTTGTACTTGTCGGTGCCCAGCGGCCATCCTTTCAGGACGGCGGCTTCGACCACAGCGGTCTGCGCGGCGGGCAAATGCTGCGTAGAAAGCTCGATGTAGGCGGCCTCGCGCTGGAACGGCGTATTGCCGAGCGACCAGTAGGCCGGGTGATCGGTGACGACATTGTCCGACCGGATCCCGGCATGGTGGGCGTAGCTGGACCATGGATACGCGTCGACGGCCGGGACCAGCCCGGCACGCACCGGGGCCGCCTCGAGGTAGCGGCAGCAGGTCAGCAGGAAGTTCGCGGCCTCGACGACGGCAGTCTTGTAGCGCCCGTGCCACAGCGTGCCGGCGCGGCCGTATTTCTGGTTGTAGTACGGCACATAGCAGCGGCCCAGCCATTGCATCATCTGGCCCAGGCCCTCTTCGTCGGACGGCGTCGCCAGCAGGTGCAGCCCGTCCGGCAACAGCACATAGGCGTGGATGGCGACCTTGTAGGTCCGCGCCGCCGTGCGCAGCCAGGCAAGAAAGGTCGTGTAATCGTCCGTGTCCTGGAAAACGCTCTGGCCGTTCAGGCCGCGCTGGATCACATAATGGGGCTGGGAGGGAACGATGAGACGGGGGAGTCGGGCCATGCCAGGTTGGAATCGATTGAAACAGCCATGATAACCCGCTGCAACGACCCTGTCCCCGATTGCTTTCAAGAAACTAGAATTTCCCGTCGGCTCTGTCCCTATTTAGTCTTCATCCTTACCTGTCGCCGCGGCTGGACATTGCCGCCGCGGTCACGACAGGTTGAAACTGGTCGACAGGCTGTACCCCTCGCCATAGGCGCTGCGCAGCGGCAGGTCCTGCCCCAGGCCCGTACGGGCTTTCTTGCGCAGCCGGTAGACCAGCATGTCCACGCGGCGGCCCGCATCGGGATCGTCGCCGCCGATGCCGGCCACGATCACCTGCCGCGGCACGGGCCGGGTATTGATGGTCAGCAGGTGCAGGAAATTGCATTCCTTTTCCGTCAGCGTGATGGCCTGGCCCTGCAGTTCGAGCTGGCGGGCCGACAGGCGCAGTGTCCATTTGCTGGGCGCGGGCGCGGTTTCCTGCGGACCGACGCGGCGATCGAGCGCCTCGATATGCGCGGCCAGTTCCGGGAACTTGATGGGTTTGGTCAGGTAATGATCGGCGCCCAGGCGCAGGCCCAGGATGCGGCTGTCGAAATTGACACGTCCGGTAAGCACAAGCAGGCCGATCTGGGGGTACAATTGGCGCATCCTCGGTATCACATTGATACCGTCCTCATCGGGAAGACCGAGGTCCAGCACCACGACGCCGACATTGCCCTGGCTCAACGCGGACCACATTTCGCCGGCATTGTTGGTGATGCTGACACCGTGTCCCAGCTCTCCCAGGTAATCCGCCATTTCTTCGGCGTATTCCAGGTTGTCTTCCACGATCAATATCTGCGTCATCGATAGCCATTAAGTGTTGTTCGCTACTCAAAGAATTATCACGGGAGTAACGATACGGCGCAAGGTTTATACGGCGACCGGAAGCCAAATCCGGAACTTCTTGCCGCTTTCAGGCAAGTTCTGCACGCTGAGAGTACCACCGTGCACTTCGATGACCGCTTTTGCCATGTACAGGCCGATGCCGGAGCCGGCGATGCCCGCGGCGGCACTGCCCCGGTAACCCTTGTCGAACAGCCGGCCGATTTCCCCTTCCGGGATGGCCGGACCGCGATCGGCGACGGTAAACTCCACGCCGCCGCCGGTTGCCTTGCCGGCCCACAGGTCGATCGGCGAGTCCGGCGGCGTGTACTTGATGGCATTGTCCAGCAGCACGTCGAGGCACATCCGCATGCCATCGGGATCGGCGCGCACCCACGCCGGCGCATCGCCCGTGTGCACGACGATGCCGGCGCGCCGCGCCCGCACCGGCCCGGCAGCCGCTTCCATCAGTTCCGCCGGCGCGATGCCATTCCCGCGCCGGGGCCGCCCGATGGCCGCCAGCCGTTCCGGCGACAGGTATTCGTCGACCATGCCGAGCAGCCGGTCCACCGCGGACTGGATCTTGTGGTAGCGCTTCGTGGCGCCTTCGTCCGCGCCCTTGTCCGTCATCACCAGGCGCTGGATGGCGCCATCGATGGTGGCCAGCGGCGAGCGGAACTCATGCGACAGCATCGACGCGAATTTTTTCTGCTGCTGCTCGAAGTCGCGGCGCGCCGTGATATCGCGCACCACGCCGACCAGCCGGGTTTCATTGACCAGCGTCGATTCGATCTCGAAGGGAACGCCTTCCACTTCCGCTTCGCGCAGCAGGGTGCGGCGGCTGTCGTCGCCCTGCCGGAAGCGCTCCAGCCGCTCCGGCAAATCCTGCAACAGCGGCGCGGCGATGGCCTGGGCACGGGCCAGGGCGCCGTCCGGCGGCCAACCGAAGCGCCGTGCGGCGAGCGGGCTAACGTACAGCAACTGTCCCGTCGCACAGTCCAGCATCCAGGAGATCCCGGTGCCGTGCTCGAGCATCATTCTGTAGTCGGCCTCGTCCATCATGCCGCCCGTCAGTCGACCAGCGGGGCAAAGATCTGCTGCAGGTCTTCCTGCGTCAACGCCATCTTCTGCGACTCGCCTTCGGCCAGCACGGACTGCGCCAGGTCGGCTTTCTTCTGCTGCAGCACCTGGATCTTTTCTTCCAGCGTGCCCTTGGCAATCAGTTTATAGACGAACACCGGCTTGTCCTGCCCGATGCGCCAGGCGCGGTCGGTGGCCTGCTGTTCGGCGGCCGGATTCCACCACGGATCGTAGTGGATCACCGTATCGGCCGCGGTCAGGTTCAGGCCCACGCCGCCCGCCTTCAGGCTGATCAGGAAGATCGGCACCGCCCCTTGCTGGAACGCGGCCACCTGGGCGCCGCGGTCGCGGGTTTCGCCGGTCAGCAGCGCATACGGGATATCGCGCGAATCGAGCTCTTCCTGGATCAGTTCCAGCATCGACGTGAACTGCGAGAACACGAGGATCTTGCGCTTTTCTTCCAGCAAGTCTTCCAGCATCTGCATCAGGTCGGCCAGCTTGGCGGAACCGGCGGCCTGCTGCTTGCGGGTCGACAGCGACTTGACCAGCCGCGGATCGCAGCATACCTGCCGCAGTTTCAGCAAGGCTTCCAGGATCACGATCTGGCTGCGCGCCACGCCCTTGCGGTCGATTTCCTCGCGTACTTTCTGGTCCATCGCCAGCCGCACCGTTTCGTACAGGTCGCGCTGGGCGCCGGTCAGTTCGACCTTGCGCACCATCTCTGTCTTCGGCGGCAGTTCCTTGGCCACGCTGTCCTTGGTGCGGCGCAGCAGGAACGGCTTGATCCGGCGATTGAGCAACATCCTGCGCAGCGGGTCGTCCTGCCGCTCGATCGGGTGGCGGAACTGCGAGTTGAACGATTTTTCGTCGCCCAGCAGGCCCGGCAGCAGGAAGTGGAACTGCGACCACAGTTCGCCCAGGTGATTCTCCAGCGGCGTGCCGGACAGGCACAGCCGGTGCTTGGTACGCAGCAGGCTGGCGCTTTGCGCCGCCTTCGAGCGGGTGTTCTTGATGTAATGCGACTCGTCCAGGATCACCATGTGGAAATCGTGCTCGCGCAGCTTTTCCTCGTCGCGCGGCAGCAGCGCATACGTGGTCAGCACCAGGTCCGCTTCCGGAACCTTGTCGAACAGCTCGGCGCGGTCCTTGCCCTGCAACAGCAGCACCTTCAGGCTGGGCGCGAAGCGGGCAGTCTCGTCCTGCCAGTTGCCCATCAGCGAGGTCGGCGCGATCACCAGCGTCGGGTGCGTCATCCGGCCCGATTCCTTTTCGACCAGAATGTGCGCCAGCGTCTGCACCGTCTTGCCCAGGCCCATATCATCGGCCAGGATGCCGGCCAGGCCGTATTCGCGCAGGAACTGCATCCACGACAGGCCTTCGGTCTGGTAATCGCGCAGCGTGGCCTGCAGGCCGGCCGGAGTGGAGACGCGCTTGACGGACGAGAACTGATTGAGCCGGCGGCCCATGTCGCGCAGCTCTTCGCCGCCCGTCCAGTTGAACTCGCCCGTACGGGCCAGCTCGTCCAGCCGTGCCGCGTCCAGCGTGCTCATGCGCACCGAATGGCGGATCTTGTCGTTGAAATACAGTTCGCCCAGCGTGCCCAGGATCGGTTTCACGCGCGCCCACGGCAGCGCCACGCGGGTACCGCCGGGCAGCGTGGCCAGCATCTGGTCCGTTTCACCGTGGACGGACAGCGCCTTGGCGCTGAAATCGTTCGGCATGTTGCGGATCATCTGCACCAGCACCGGCAGCAGCGGCACGCGCTCGTCGCCCACGGTGATGCCCAGTTCCAGCTCGAACCACGCATTGCCCGTTTCCGCGCCCTCTTCCTCGATTTCGGCATACCACTCGTCGACCACCGTCATGTCATAGCGGTATTTCGACGTTTTCTCGACTTGCCAGCCTTGCGCCTGCAGCGCCGCGATGCCGGACTCGGCAAAGCGGATCCAGTCGGCCTGGTTCGCCAGCAGCAGGCCGCCGCGGACGGACGACAGCGGCAGCGCGGTCGGCTTGCGGAAGCCAAGGTGCGTCAGCGTATCGAGCGCGGCGTTCTCGAGTTCCTCGTTGCGGACGATGATTTCGGTGACTTCGCCGCGCTGGCGCACCACCCGCTGCGACGGATCGAACGATACGCGCTCGCCATCGTAGTCATAGGACAGCACCGCGTAGTCGTGCCATTTCTGCACCGAACCATCGGACAGCTGCGCCGCGTCGAGCACCAGGATCGGGCGCGGCTTGACGTCTTCGCGCAGGCGCTGTGGCAGCGGCTGTGGCAGCGGCATCAGTTGCTGCAAGCCATGCGCCAGCAGCAGCTGCGATACACGCATTTTGTCGTTAGGCATTAACAGTGGTGCTTGAGCAACCAGCGCCTGCAGTTCGGCCAGCGCGATATCGGCGCCGCCCTGGTTCAGGTGCAGCACGCCGCACGACAGGTTGTCGATATACCACGGCGGTTCGGTCGGCAGCATGTAGTCGATCTGGTCGGCGCCGGCGTGGCGCGCGCCGCCCGGCACGTTTTCCGGCGCTTCCACCTTCCAGCCCAGCCGCAGGCCCTTGCCCTCTTCGCGCCACGCCAGGTTGGCCGTGCGCACCTGGCCCGCCTTCATCGGGTAGACCAGGCCATTGCCGACATCCGCCCAGGAGTTGGCCCACAGCAGTTTTTCCTGCTCGGACAGCATCTGCAACAGCGCCGCGCCGATCTTGCCGCGCGGTTCCGTCGCGCTGCCGGTCGGCGAATTGGGGCCGGTGCGCATCGCCACGAAGAAACGCACCAGGTCTTCGTCGCCCGGTTCCAGGAACGGCGGCGGCGCGGACAGCAGCGAAAACACTTCGTTGACGGGGCTGGCGGCGGCCACGTCGCCGTTCGGGCGCAGCCGTGCCTTGTACAGCGCCAGCGCCACATGGCGGCCGCCCGAGGTAGGAGCGAGAACGTAGATCAGCTTGTAGCTGGTTTGCTTCGGATCGGAATCGACCGGGGCCAGTTTCGCCTTCGGGTGCGCAGCCGCGTCGACCCGCTGCAGCCAGATGGCGACCGCGTACGGCAGCTGGGTCGCTGGCGGGCTGGGGGGAGCGGAGGCAGGGGCAGCAGGAGTTGCGGGAGCTTCGTCGCGGGTCAAATCCATTGGTCGCATCGTTGTATTCAGGACGGTTCAAAAACAGCAACATGCAATATTATCCGCCAACAGCCTTCCTGTGTTTGCTTATGTTCTAACTTATGTTCCAACTTATGTTCCAGCGACCGGCTTCGCTCCATGGCGGGGTGCCGTCATGTATGATTAAAAGCTTGTCTGTTGAGAACTGAACACATGCTGCCTTCCATCGAACAACGCCTGGCCGTCGAGCTGGCCGCCAAGCCGGCCCAGGTGGCCGCCGCGATCGCCCTGCTGGACGAGGGCGCCACCGTCCCCTTCATCGCCCGCTACCGCAAGGAAGCGACCGGCGGCCTCGACGATATCCAGCTGCGCCTGCTCGAAGAGCGCCTGCGCTACCTGCGCGAGCTGGAAGAACGCCGCAATACGATCGTGGCGTCGATCACCGAGCAGAACAAGATGACGCCGGAACTGCTGGACGCCATCCTGCACGCCGAAGACAAGACCCGGCTGGAAGATCTGTACCTGCCGTATAAGCAAAAACGCCGCACGAAGGCGCAGATCGCCATCGAGGCGGGCCTGGCGCCGCTGGCCGACAGCCTGCTGGCCGATCCGGCGCTGGATCCGGAAGCCATGGCGGCCGGCTACCTGCGCGAAGCGTTCACCACGCCGGACGGCAACAATCCCGGCGTGGCCGACACCAAGGCCGCGCTGGACGGCGCCCGCCAGATCCTGATGGAGCGCTTTGCCGAAGACGCGAACCTGGTGCAATCGCTGCGCGAATACGTGCAGGACCATGGCGTCGTGGAATCCAAAGTTATCGAAGGAAAACAGGATGAAGGCGAGAAATTCGCCGATTACTTCGATTATTCGGAGCCGCTGGCCAGCGTTCCGTCGCACCGTGCGCTGGCGCTGATGCGGGGCCGCCGCGAAGGCGTGCTGGACGTGACGCTGCGCCTCGACACCGAAGCGGAAAAGCCGAAATGGGATGCGCCGCACAATCCGTGCGAAAGCCGCATCGCCGCACGCTTCGGCATCAAGGCTGCTGGCCGCCCGGCCGACAAGTGGCTGACCGACACCGTGCGCTGGACCTGGCGCGTGAAAAGCTTCATGCACCTGGAAACGGAACTGATGGGTGCGTTGCGCGAAAAGGCCGAGCTCGATGCGATCAATGTGTTCGCGACCAACCTGAAAGCGCTGCTGCTGGCGGCGCCGGCCGGGCCCCGTGCCACGATGGGACTGGACCCCGGCCTGCGCACCGGCGTGAAGGTGGCCGTGGTCGACGCCACCGGCAAGGTGGTCGATACCGCCACCGTGTATCCGCACCAGCCGCGCAACGACTGGGAAGGCGCGCTGCACACGCTGGGCCAGCTGGCCGCGAAGCACGGCGTGTCGCTGATTTCGATCGGCAACGGCACCGCGTCGCGCGAGACGGACAAACTGGCGCAGGACCTGATCAAACGCCACGCGGAGATGAAGCTGACGAAGATCGTCGTTTCCGAAGCGGGCGCGTCGGTGTACTCGGCATCCGAATTCGCGTCGCGCGAACTGCCGGACATGGACGTGTCGCTGCGCGGCGCCGTATCGATCGCGCGCCGCCTGCAGGATCCGCTGGCCGAACTGGTGAAAATCGATCCGAAATCGATCGGCGTGGGGCAATACCAGCATGACGTGAGCCAGACGCAGCTGGCGCGCAGTCTGGATGCGGTGGTCGAGGATTGCGTGAACGCCGTCGGCGTGGACGTGAATACCGCATCGGCGCCGCTGCTGGCGCGGGTGTCCGGCCTGTCCGCCAGCGTGGCGCAGAGCATCGTCAGCTACCGCGACCTGAAGGGCGCGTTCACGTCGCGCATGGCACTGAAGAAAGTGCCGCGGCTGGGCGACAAGACGTTCGAACAGGCGGCCGGCTTCCTGCGCGTGATGAACGGCGACAACCCGCTCGATGCATCCGCCGTGCACCCGGAATCGTATCCGGTCGTGGAAAAGATCCTGGCCGACATCAAGAAGGACATCAAGTCCGTGATCGGCGCGGCACCGGTACTGAAGGCGCTGTCGCCGGCGCGGTATGCCGATGAAAAATTCGGCGTGCCGACGGTGACCGATATCCTGAAGGAACTGGAAAAGCCGGGCCGCGATCCACGGCCCGAGTTCACCACCGCCACGTTCAAGGAAGGCGTGGAAGAAATTGCCGACCTGCGCCCGGACATGATCCTGGAAGGCGTGGTCACCAACGTGGCCGCGTTCGGCGCCTTTGTCGACATCGGCGTGCACCAGGACGGCCTGGTGCACATCTCGGCACTGTCGAACACCTTCGTGAAAGACCCGCACACGGTGGTGAAGGCCGGCCAGGTCGTCAAGGTCAAGGTGCTGGAAGTGGATGCGAAGCGCAAGCGGATCGCCCTGACGATGCGCCTGTCGGATAGCGCGCCCACGCCGGGTTCCCGGCCGGAACAGCGCGGCGGCAGTAACGAGGATCGCCGCAACGACCGCCGCGCCATCGGCCAGCAGCAGAAGAACACCGCGCGCGAACCGGCCATGGGCGGTTCGATGGCGGCCGCGTTCGCCAAGCTGCGCGGCTGAAGAAACACAATACGTCCCAGGGGGAGGCGCCACCCTTCCCCTCGTTCCGGTCAGGAGTCCTTCACGCTGAGCAGCCGCCCCGCCACGCGGGCCAGCGCATACAGCGCCAGCGACATCACGGCCGAAGACAGGATCAGCACTCCGGCCCAGGGCAGTTTGTCGAGCTGGCGCAGCGCCAGCGTGCCGCTGACCAGCGGCGGCACCTGGATGCCGGCAATGATCAGCATCGCGATGGCCTGGCGGCGATAGGTCGTTACGCGGGCCGGGGCATGCGTGAAGATATCGCGTGCTTCCCCCTTGGGGGCGCGCCACAGCATCCAGCTCATCGAGTGGCCCGCCAGCTTCCAGCCGGCGGCGGTGGGCGCTTCCCCGTAATGCGGGTCTTCGATTTCCCGGGTCGACGCGAAGTCGATCCGGTAGTCGTGCGGTTCGGGCAAATCGGCGTGGAAGGTATAGATGCCGAATGGCCCCACCGATTCCAGGTGCAGCCCCTGGGCTGACTGGCTTTCCAGCCAGCGCTCGATACGCTCGGGATGCCAGGTGGCGCCCAGCTTCACTTTCCTGACCCGCTTGTTGCCCCGGTCCCCGTCCATCCCGCAATCCTCCTGTCACCGTTCAGAGAGCGCTACCAGCGGATTATGGTAGCACGGAGGCAACTGTGCACCGCAGCGCAACATCTACAGTGCGGCAGCGGTACGCCACACGCCCGCGGCGTGTTGCCATGCGGTCAAGCCGGGCCGTGCGGGGCCTTTTCGCCAAGCGGCGGCGGTCTGCAGCGGGTCCGCGAATCCCTGTAAAATGCCGCTATTCCGAAGTTTTTCTTACGTTTTTTTTCTTACGAATTTTCTTATTGAGGCAGCTATGAGCGACGTACAACAGTGGATCAAGGAAACCGTGACGAGCACCCCGGTGGTGCTGTTCATGAAAGGCACCGCGCAATTCCCGCAGTGCGGTTTTTCCGGCCGTGCGATCCAGATCCTGAAGGCATGCGGCGTCGAGAACATCGCCACCGTCAACGTGCTGGAAGACGGCGAAGTGCGCCAGGGCATCAAGGAATACTCGAACTGGCCGACCATCCCGCAGCTGTATGTGCGCGGCGAATTCGTCGGCGGTTCCGACATCATGAGCGAGATGTACGAGTCGGGCGAACTGAAGAAGCTGCTGGACAATCAAGCGTGATTGCAGCTCGGCAGCGGCTGACACCATGACCGGACGTCCGCGACGGATCGTCGTCGCCATCACGGGCGCCACCGGCGCCGTGTATGGCGTCCGGCTGCTGCAGGCGCTGCAAAGCTTGCCCGGTGTCGAGACTCACCTGGTGATTTCGGACGCCGCAGTACTGACCCTGCACGAGGAAACGGGCCTGGCCCGGCGCGAAGTGGAAGCGTTCGCGCACGTCGTGCACAAGGCCCACAATGTGGGTGCCTCGATCGCCAGCGGATCGTTCCTGACCGACGCGATGGTGATCGCGCCCTGCTCGATGAAGACGCTGGCCGCCGTGGCCCATGGCCTGGCGGACAACCTGATCGCGCGCGCCGCGGATGTGATGCTGAAAGAACGCCGCCGCCTGGTGCTGATGGTGCGCGAGACACCGTTCAACCTGGCACACCTGCGCAATATGACGGCCGTCACGGAAATAGGCGGCATCGTTTTCCCACCGCTGCCTGCCTTTTATCACCGGCCGCAGACGATCGACGACCTGGTCGATCACACGGTGGCGCGCGTCCTCGACCTGATTGGCCTGGAAGGGGCAAACGGGGCGACGCCGCGCTGGAATGGGCTGACCGGCTGACGGGCTGGCCGGCTGACGGGCTGGCCGCTGGCCGGCTGGCCAGCCGGAGCCCGTGATCCCGCCTCGAGTGCCTCTTTATGGCGCCTAACTCATCGCGCGTAACGGATCACGCGTAATTTTTTACGCGTAATCCGTTTCATATAATTTATTTCGGGTAATTGACGCGCACGAGCATGCGGATGAATTCACGCGCGATCTGCCGGTGATGCTCATCGAGGCGCTGCAGGTCCGCGATCAGCTTCACGTCGGCAGACTCGAAGCGCGACGGGCTGTTGCCGCCTTCGCTGGCCGGCGCCGCCGATTCCGGCCCGCCAAACCGCAACCACTCCGCCGGCACGCCCAGCCACTGGGCGATCATGCGCAGTTTTTCCTGCGTGGGGATCGCCTCGCCGACAAGCCACTTGCGTGCCGCGTGCACGGTGATCGGCCGCCCTTCGAACCGGATGTTGAATTCCCGCGCCAGCCGTGTAGGGCTGTCCGGGGAGTAGTGGGCGTTTTTTAAAGCCTGCTGAAGCCGCTGGCTGAAGCTTTCGCGTTCATTCGAAGAATTCATAGTTGCACTATTTCATGTCACGATCTGAATGTCAGTCTCAACCATACTCAGACCAAATGTGACAAAATCGGGGTGGATACAATTAACATTGTAACCTCCAATCAATCACCGATTCCAGCCCTTCACCTACCTTTAATGCAATTATTTTGCGCAATATGTTGCTTTATTGCACGGGATTGCCAAGGTGTAAAGATGTCAGCTGGTGCCCTTGCCTGTCTAAACAGACACATCAGTTATGATTCATGCAACCACGGGAATACGACAAAACGGGGTTGCGCCTGCGGGCACATCCCATCCAGTCTATCCCCAGGAAATTGGCCAGATGCCTGCTGAAAATCCGCGAAAAATGCGCTGAAAAATTCGCTGAAAAAAACCGGCTGGCAAACCCGCCGCGTCTACCGCTGCTTTGTCGGCTTCAGGTGCGGAAACGTATCATGCCGCCACTATCCGTTTCACGTCGCACGATACCATCGCGCCATAATTTGTGAAGGTGAGCGAGCGCTTCGCCGAGCGCAAAGCTGAGCATGTGGGCGTCCAGCGGACGGCGGAACATCAGTGGGACGATTTCGGCGGCCGAGCGGGGCTGTGCGCAGGCCGCCACCACTTCCGCCAGCCGTGCGGCATGGTGGTCCTGCAACTGCCCGATCCGGGTATGCAGGCCGCGGAACGGCTTGCCATGCGCCGGCAGCACCAGCACATCGTCCGGCAGGCCGGCGAAACGCTCCAGCGAATCGAGGTACTGCTGCAGCGGATTGCCTTCCGGTTCGATGGCGAACACGGACACGTTGGTGGAAATACGGGGCAGCACCATGTCGCCGGAAATCAGTACGTTCAATGCGGCGCAATACAGCGACGCGTGTTCGGGCGAGTGACCGAACCCGGTGATCACTTGCCAGGCGTGGCCGCCGATGTCCACCTCTTGCCCATGTTCCAGGCGGAAGTAGGAATGCGGCACGGAGGGCACCAGCGATGGATAGTAATTCTTGCGGCTCTGCATTTTCTCCAGCATGTCCGGGTCGGACAGGCCATGGCGCCGGAAATGCTCGACCGCGCCGGTGCCATCGACGCCGGGCAGCGCGGCCGCCATCATCCGCGCGAAGCCGTATTCGCCGGCCGTCATCGCCAGTGGCGCGCCCCAGCGCGTGCACAGCCAGTCGGCCAGGCCCACATGATCGGGATGGCAATGCGTAACGAGCACGCGGCCCAGCGCCTTGCCGCCGAAATGGCTGGACATCACGTCTTCCCACCCGGCCCGGCTGGCATCGGTGGCGGCGCCGCAATCGACCACGGTATACGTATCCTCGGCGTCGTCGAGCAGCCACAGGTTGATGTGGTCCAGCGCGAACGGCAGCGGCAGGCGCAGCCAGCGCATGCCCGGTGCGATATCGATGGCGTCGCCGGGCGCCGGAATGATGTCGCCGAATGGATAATGCAGCTGGGCTTCGAGCGGGTTCATGATTCTCCTGGGAGGCAGTGCGCTACAATGCTCGTGACGTTTTGACGTTACGTAAACGGAAGTCACCCATTGTAAGCCATGCCAACCTATACCATCACCGAGCTGGCGCGCGAGTTCGACATCACGCCCCGCGCCATCCGCTTCTATGAAGACCAGGGCATTCTCTCGCCATCGCGCGAAGGCGCCGGCGGCCGCAACCGCGTGTACACGCCGCGCGACCGCACGCGGCTGAAGCTGACACTGCGCGGCAAGCGCCTCGGGCTGTCGCTCTCCGAGATCAAGAGCCTGGTCGACATGTATGAATCACCGAAGGACACCGCGGCGCAGATGCATCGCTTCCTCACGGTACTCGCGCAGCACCGCGAAACGCTGGAACAGCAGCGCGAGGATATCGAGATGTCGCTGGCTGAAATCGCCGCGCACGAGGACGAATGCCGGCGGCTGCTGGCGGCACAGGAGACGGCAAACGGCTGAGCTCGGAGGGTCACGAGGCCCTTGCCTGCGCGGTGGTTTACGTTTACGTTAACGTCAATGAGCGCAAATGAGCGTCAATGAGCGTAAACAAGCGTAAGGCGGCACAGATCTGCGTGGATGCGCTTCACTGAACGTCATTGAGCGTCATTGAGCGTCATTGCGCGTCATTTGCTAAAACCATTCGAGAAGACGAGGAAGACATGCTGCATCTCCCAGGCCTGACCTTTGACCATGGCGAGGACATCGCCGCGCTGCGCGAAGCCGTCCAGCAATTCGCCGCGGCGGAAATCGCCCCGCGCGCAGCGGAAATCGACCGCACCGACCAGTTCCCGATGGACCTGTGGCGCAAGATGGGCGAACTGGGTTTGCTCGGCATTACCGTCGGCGAGGAATACGGCGGCGCGGGCATGGGCTACCTGGCCCATATCGTGGCGATGGAAGAGATTTCGCGCGCTTCCGCCTCCGTCGGGCTGTCGTATGGCGCCCATTCGAACCTGTGCGTCAACCAGATCAAGCGCAACGGCAACGAAGCGCAGAAGCGCAAGTACCTGCCGAAGCTGATCTCCGGCGAACACGTCGGCGCGCTGGCCATGTCGGAGCCGAACGCGGGGTCGGACGTGGTCAGCATGAAGCTGCGCGCCGACCGCAAGGGCGACCACTATGTACTGAACGGCACGAAGATGTGGATCACCAACGGGCCGGACGCGGACACGCTCGTCGTCTACGCGAAAACCGACCTGGCGGCCGGGCCGCGGGGCATGACCGCCTTCCTGATCGAAAAAGGTTTCAAGGGCTTCTCGATCGCGCAAAAGCTGGACAAGCTGGGCATGCGCGGCTCGCACACGGGCGAACTGGTGTTCGAGGATTGCGAGGTGCCCGTCGACAACGTGCTGGGTGGCGAAGGCAAAGGCGTCAATGTGCTGATGTCCGGCCTGGATTTCGAGCGTACCGTGCTGTCCGGCGGGCCGCTGGGCATCATGCAGGCGTGCATGGATGCCGTCATCCCCTACGTGCATGACCGCAAGCAGTTCGGCCAGGCGATCGGCGAATTCCAGCTGATGCAGGGAAAACTGGCGGACATGTATTCCACCATGATGGCCTGCAAGGCCTATGTGTATGCGGTGGGCCAGGCCTGCGACCGTGCGACAGCGCCGGATCAGGTGCGCGCGCTGCGCAAGGATGCGGCCGGCGCGATCCTGTACAGCGCCGAGAAGGCCACGTGGATGGCCGGCGAGGCGATCCAGGCACTGGGCGGCAACGGCTACATCAACGAATACCCGGTGGGGCGGTTGTGGCGCGACGCGAAGCTCTACGAAATCGGCGCGGGCACCAGCGAAATCCGCCGCATGCTGATCGGCCGCGAACTGTTCGCGGAAACGATGTAATCGAAGCCCACGGCTGAGATGGCGATGATCCAGCCCGCCTTCCCCAAACTGCTGTCTTCGCAGATCGCGTTCGACATCGCGCGGACGATCCTCGAAGGCTTCGACAAGCATTACCGCCTGTTCCGCCAGGCCAGCCAGGACGCGCGCGGCCATTTCGAGCGCGGCGAGTGGGCGGTGGCGCAGGCGGCGGCGCGCGAGCGGATCGGGTTCTACGACCGCCGGGTGGAAGAATGCGTGCACTTGCTGGAAGACGATTACGCGCCCGAGGACCTGACCGATGAAGCATGGCGCGAGTCGAAGCTGCACTACATCGGCCTGCTCACGCGCCACAAGCGCCCGGAGCTGGCCGAAACGTTCTTCAATTCCGTCTGCTGCAAGATGCTGCACCGGCGTTACTTCAACAACGAGTTCATCTTCGTTCGCCCCGTCGTCTCCACCGAGTACATCGAGACCGACGAGATGGCGCCGACCTATCGCGTCTACTATCCGCAAGCCGACGGCATGCGGCCCACGCTGACCCGCATCGTCACCGACTTCCAGTTCGGCGCCCCGTTCGCCGACCTGGCGCGCGACGTCGCCCGGGTCGAAGAGCGGCTGGCGCCGTTTTTCGACGAGATGGCGCCGAATGCGCAGTTCCAGGTCCTGTCCAGCCCCTTTTTCCGCAACAAGGGCGCCTATATCGTCGGCAAGGCCGTGAACGGCGACCGCGAACTGCCGTTCGTGGTGCCGGTCCTGCACGACAGCCCTGGCCGGCTGGCCGTCGATGCCGTGCTGATCGACCGGCAGCAAGTCGAGAGCGTGTTCTCGTACACCCGGGCCTACTTCATGGTGGACATGGAGGTGCCGTCCGCCTGCGTGCAATTCCTCCGCACGCTGCTGCCCCACAAGCCCCGCAGCGAGATCTATACGGTGCTGGGCCTGCAAAAGCAGGGCAAGACGGCGTTCTACCGCGACTTCCTGCAGCACCTGAAACACTCGTCGGACCGGTTCGAGACCGCGCCCGGCATCCGCGGCCTCGTGATGCTGGTGTTCACGCTGCCGTCCTTTCCGTATGTATTCAAGGTGATCAAGGATTTCTACCCGCCGCCGAAGGACACCACGCCTGCCCAGGTAAAGGAAAAATACCTGCTGGTCAAATACCACGACCGCGTGGGCCGCATGGCGGACACGCTCGAGTACTCGTACGTGGCGTTTCCCCGCACGCGCTTCGCCGAGGCGCTGGTGGCCGAGCTGAAGCAGCACGCGCCGTCGCAGGTCGAAGAAGAAGGCGACCAGCTGATCATCCGGCACCTGTACATCGAGCGCCGCATGACGCCGCTGAACATCTGGCTGTCGCAGGCGGAAGGGTGCGGCAACGAGGCCGATCTGGAGCATGGCATCGTCGAATACGGCAACGCGATCCGCGACCTGGTGGCCGCCAATATTTTCCCGGGCGACATGCTGTACAAGAACTTCGGCGTGACCCGCCATCGCCGCGTGGTGTTCTACGACTACGACGAGATCGAGTACGTCACCGACTGCAACTTCCGCGCGATCCCGGCGGCACGCAACGAGGAGGATGAAATGGCTTCCGAACCGTGGTACCCGGTGGCCCGGCACGACGTCTTTCCCGAACAGTTCGGCCAGTTCCTGCTGGGTAATCCGAACATCCGCCGCTGTTTCCTGCGCCACCATGCCGAGCTGCTGACGCCCGGCTGGTGGCAGCAGCGCAAGGAACGCATTCTCGACGGCATTGTCGAGGATGTGTTTCCTTACCCGCAATCCATCCGATTTCGCCATTCCCCGGCACCGGCAACGGTGCCATCCTTACCGGAGACTTGAAATGAATGATCCTGTCGTAATCGTCGGCGCCGCGCGCACCCCGATGGGCGCCTTCCAGGGCGATTTTTCCAGCCTGTCCGCCAACGACCTGGGCGCCGTGGCGATCCGCGCCGCCGTGGAACGCGCCGGCATCGCGCCCGAACTCGTCGAGCACGTGTACTTCGGCAACTGCCTGATGGCGGGCCAGGGGCAGGCGCCGGCCCGCCAGGCCCTGCTGAAGGCGGGATTGCCGACTTCCACCGGCGCCGTCACGCTATCGAAGATGTGCGGTTCCGCGATGCAGGCGACCATCTTCGCGCACGACCAGCTGGTGGCCGGCAGCGCGGAAGTCGTCGTCGCCGGCGGCATGGAGTCGATGACCAATGCGCCCTACCTGGTACCGAAAGGCCGCGGCGGCTACCGCATCGGCCACGGCATGCTGTTCGACCACATGATGCTCGACGGCCTGGAAGACGCCTACAGCAAGGACGAAAAGACCGGTGGCGGCCGCTCGATGGGCACCTTCGCCGAGGAATGCGCGACGCAGTTCGGCTTTACGCGCGAGCAGCAGGACGCTTATGCGATCGAATCCGTGCAGCGTGCCAAGGCGGCAGCGGCCGGCGGCAGGTTCGCTTGGGAAATCGCGCCCGTCACGGTACCGGGCCGCGCCGGCGACACCGTCATCGACAAGGACGAAGGTCCCGCCAAGGCGAAGGTGGAAAAGATTCCGTCCCTGCGGCCGGCGTTTAAGAAAGACGGGACGATCACGGCGGCCTCGTCGTCGTCGATCAACGACGGCGCGGCGGCACTGGTGCTGATGCGCGAATCGACTGCCCGGAAACTGGGTGCACCGATCCTCGCGAAGCTGGTCGGCCATGCGACCAATGCGCTGGCGCCGAACGAATTCACCACGGCGCCCGTCGGCGCGATCAGGAAGCTGCTGGACAAGAACGGCTGGAAGGTGGCGGACGTGGACCTGTTCGAGATCAACGAAGCCTTCGCGGCGGTGCCGATGGCGGCCATGCACGAGCTGGACATCGCCCATGCCAAGGTCAACGTGCACGGCGGCGCCTGCGCGCTGGGCCACCCGATCGGCGCTTCCGGCGCGCGCATCATCGTCACGCTGCTGGGGGCGCTGAAGGAGCGCGGCGGCAGGCGCGGCGTGGCGGCGCTGTGCATCGGCGGCGGCGAAGCGACGGCGGTCGGCGTGGAGCTCGTGTAATGGCGGTGGCACTGATCATCGGCGCGTCGCGCGGCATCGGCCACGAACTGGCGCGCCAGTACGTGCAGGACGGCTGGCGCGTGATCGCCACCGCCCGCAAGACGGACGATTGCGCGGCACTGGCCGCGCTGGGCGCGGAAACGCACGTGCTGGACGTCAACAACGTCGAGGCGGTGGCGGGCCTGGGCTGGAAGCTCGATGGCGAACACCTCGACGTGGCGATCCTCAACGCCGGCGTGTACGGCCCGCGGCACGACGGCTTTCCCGTGCAGGCC
The DNA here is from genome assembly GCF_014192225.1 of Pseudoduganella umbonata. Lineage (GTDB taxonomy): Bacteria > Pseudomonadota > Gammaproteobacteria > Burkholderiales > Burkholderiaceae_D > Rugamonas > Rugamonas umbonata. Next base: position 191,684 of record NZ_JACHXS010000005.1, read on the forward strand.
GATTTCGACAACGTCATGCACACCAACGTGCTGGCGGCGATGCGGCTGTTGCCGATCGCCGCGCCGCTGGTCGCTGCCGCCGGCGGCAAGCTGGCCGTGATGTCGTCGAAGATGGGCTCGCTGAGCGAACGCCAGAGCGCAGCCGGTTCGCTGTACCGCGCCAGCAAGGCGGCGCTCAATTCCGTGCTGGTCGATACCGCGCTGGCGTTCGGCGGCCAGGGCGCCACCTGCGTGGCCCTGCACCCCGGCTGGGTGCGCACCGACATGGGCGGCGCGGAGGCCGACCTGGACCCGGCCGACAGCGCCAGCGGCATCCGCGCCACGCTCGCCGCCCTGCCCGCTTCCACCCAGCCGGTCTTCGTCGCGTACGACGGGCAGCCGATCGGGTGGTAGATGCTTCACCTGCTGCAAGGCTGGACAATAGAGAGAACAGGGAGACCTCATGGTATTGAACGAAGAACACCGGATGATCCGCGATGCGCTGCGCGACTATGCGCGCGAGCGCCTGGCGCCCCAGGCGGCGCGCTGGGACAGGGAGCATCACTTTCCGCAGGAAGAACTGAAGGAGCTGGCGGCGCTGGGCGCGTTCGGCGTGGCGGTGCCGGAAGAATTCGGCGGTGCCGGTCTCGACTACGTGTCGCTGGCCCTGGTACTGGAAGAAATCGCGGCGGGCGACGGCGGCACGTCGACCATCATCTCCGTCAACAACTGCCCGGTCTGCAGCATCGGGATGATGTACGCGAACGCGGCGCAAAAGGAGCAATGGCTGCGCCCGCTTGCGGGGGGCGCGATGCTGGGCGCGTTCTGCCTGACGGAGCCGCACACCGGCAGCGACGCGGCGGCACTGCGCACCACGGCCACGCGCGATGGCGATCATTACGTGATCAACGGCGTCAAGCAGTTCATCACCTCGGGCAAATACGCCGACGTGGCGATCGTGCTGGCCGTGACCGACAAGGCCGCCGGCAAGAAAGGCATCAGCGCGTTCTGGGTGCCGACCGATGCGCCCGGCTATATCGTTGCCGGCCTGGAGCAGAAGATGGGCCAGCATTCGTCCGATACCGCGCAGATCGTGTTCGACAATTGCCGCATCCCGGCGGAAAACCTGATCGGCGAGGAAGGCATGGGCTACAAGATCGCCCTGTCCGGCCTGGAAGGCGGGCGCATCGGCATCGCCTCGCAGGCGGTGGGCATGGCGCGGGCCGCATTCGACGCCGCGCTCGCCTATGCGAAAGAGCGTGAGACATTTGGGCAACCAATCTTCCAGCACCAGTCGGTACAATTCAAACTCTCCGAGATGGCAACGCAGATCGAGGCCGCGCGCCAATTGATCCTGCACGCGGCGTCGATGAAGGATGCCGGACTGCCCTGCCTGAAGGAAGCGGCGATGGCCAAGCTGTTCGCGTCCGAAATGGCGGAACGTGTGTGCTCCGATGCAATCCAGGTGCACGGCGGCTATGGGTATGTGTCCGACTTCCCCGTGGAACGGATCTATCGCGACGTTCGCGTCTGCCAGATCTACGAGGGCACTTCCGACATCCAGAAACTGCTGATCGCCCGGGCGCTGTGAGTTGTCACGAAACTGTATGGTTTTGTACACCAGCCGTACCGGATGATCTTTTTTTGCCATTGCTCTTATACAATAGACAAATAGGAGATTTGCTATGTATCGAGTGATGCTGGTGGAAGACGATGCCCGGCTGGCCGACCTGGTCACGGAATATCTTGCGGGCTACGAGTTCAAGGTGGACGTGGTGAGCCGGGGCGACGAAGCGCTGGCGCGCTTCAAGGCGAGCCCGCCCGACATCGTGGTGCTGGACCTGATGCTGCCCGGACTGGACGGCATGCTGGTGTGCCGCCAGCTGCGCGACATCACCAAGGTGCCGATCCTGATCATGACGGCGCGCGAGGATTCCTACGACGAGGTATCGCTGCTGGAACAGGGCGCGGACGACTTCATCAACAAGCCCGTGCAGCCGCGCGTGCTGCTGGCCCGCCTGCGCGCACTGCTGCGCCGCGCCCAGGGCAAGGGCGCAAGCGACCAGCTGACGTTCGGCGCGCTGTCGATCGCCACCAGCGACCGCACGGTGACGTGGCGCGGCGAACCCTGCGTGCTGAGCAATACGGAATACAAGCTGCTGCTGGTGCTGGCCGAATCGGCGGGCACCGTGCTGTCGCGCGATGCGCTGCTGAAGAAAATGCGCGGCATCGAATTTGACGGCCTCGACCGCAGTATCGACAACAGCATCTCGAAACTGCGCCGCAAGTTCGACGATACGGATTCCGAAAAGATCAAGACCGTGTGGGGCGAGGGCTACCTGTTCTCCCCTTCCGCGTGGGCGCAGTAAGCATCCGGCCTTCCTGGTGACGATCGGCCGCCTGTCGCGCCAGGGCGGCGATTGAACCGTCTGCGGCGCAACTGTACCGGATTGGGTACAGTCCCTGTCCAGTTACGCTCCGCCACGCATGGCATGTAATTAGCTTCAGGATAAGACTCAGCGTTATTGCCACCAGCGAGTCTTATCTTGAAGAGTCCGAAAGCCGGCCGGCCCCTCCAGCAAGTTTCCCGTCCGCTGTTACGTTTACTGGTGCGCACGCCGCTCGCCACCGGCGCGGTACTTCTTGCTCCGGCTGCCATCTCGGGCACGCCGGACTTCCCCCTCGGTCCGCTGCCCATCGTGGAAATCGTCGGCATCGCGCCGCAATCGGCCGCCGCCATCGAGCGCGACCGCCTGCCCTACGCGGTGCAGCGCGCCACCGACCAGGATGTCACGCAGGCGCGCGCCGACACGCTGGCCGACTACCTGTCGCGCCACGCGGCCGGCATCCATGTCAACGATATTTCCGGCAGCCCGTTCCAGACCGACGTCACGTTCCGCGGCTACCGGGCGTCGCCGGTGCTGGGCTCGGGCCAGGGGCTGTCCGTGTACCTCGACGGCGTGCGCGTCAACGAGCCGTTCGGCGACGTGATCAACTGGGACATGGTGCCCGAAGCGGCGCTGGGCGCGATCCTGCTGGTGCCCGGCTCGAATCCCCTGTATGGCCTGAATACGCTGGGCGGCGCGCTGTCGCTGACGACCAAGTCGGGCCGCAGCCATCCCGGCCTGATGGTGGAAGCCACGCTGGGCAGCGGCGCGCGCCGCCGGCTCGACATGTCCTATGGCACCGCATCGGCCGGATGGCATACGCTGCTGGCGGCAACGGCCTTCGACGAAGACGGCTGGCGCGACCATTCGGCGGGCCGGCTCGGCAACGTCTTCCTGAAAGTGGGCCGCGCCGCCGGCGGGTCGGACTGGAGCGTTTCGCTGCTGGGCGGACGCAGCAGGCTGCTCGGCAACGGGCTGCTGCCGGGGGGCTCGGCGGACGCGCCCGGCCTGTACGACCTGGACCGTCGCGCCGTGTATACCTACCCCGACCGCACGCGCAACCGGCTCGGCCAGCTGGCCTTCAACCTGCAACAGGAACTGGGCAGCGGCGCCGTAATGACGGCCGCCGCGTACGTCCGCCACAGCCGGCGCGACACCGTCAATGGCGATGTCAACGACGATGCCGGCGAGGAAGCCGATACCGGCGACTGTGCCGCGGAGCCGGACGATCCGGACTGCGAAGAGGCGCCCCATCCGGCGGTCCTGAATACCACAGCGTCTCGGCAGCGTGGCGAAGGCGCCAGCGTCCAGCTGGCCGTCACGCGCGGCGATCACCAGCTGAGCGCGGGCCTGTCGTTCGACCGCAACCGTGTGCGCTTTGCCCAGTTCGAGCAGGAAGGCTTCTTCAGCGCCGCGCGCGAGGTGCTGGCCGATCCGGAAGAAGAACGTGAACCGTCATCGTCGGTCACCGGCCGTGCCCGCATGGCGGGACTCTACGCGAGCGATACGTGGCGGCTGGCACCGGGTACCTATGTGACGCTGTCGGCGCGGTTCAACCACGCCCGGGTGGCCAATACGCTCACGAACGACAATGGCGTTCAGCCGCGCGAGGCATTCACTTACCGCAAGCTCAACCCGTCGCTCGGCATTGCCCGGCAGGTCGATGCCGCGCTGACGCTGTTTGCCAACGTGGCGCAAAGCAACCGCGTGCCGACCGTGATCGAGCTGGGTTGTGCCGATCCGGAGCAGCCCTGCCGCCTGCCGGTGGGGCTGCAGGCCGATCCCTACCTGAGCCAGGTGGTATCGCGGACCGTGGAAGCCGGCGCGCGCTGGCGCACGGCCAGGGCGGACGCGGCGCTGTCGCTGTACCGCACCGTGAATCGCGACGACATCCTGTTCCACAGTGCCGGCACCAGCCAGCAGGGCTATTTCGCCAATTTCCCGCGCACGCGCCACGCCGGTGTCGATGCCGGCGGTACGGCGCGGCTGGGCGACGTCACGCTGCGGGCCAGCTACAGTTACCTGGCCGCCGTGTATGCCGCCGATGGCGTGCTGTTTACCGGCGCCCGCAATGTGCGCGCAACCTCGGGGACGCGGCTGGCGGGCCTGCCGCGGCACACGCTGAAACTGGGCGCCGACTGGGCTCCCGCGCCCGGCTGGACCCTGGGCGTGGATGTGCTGGCGGTGTCGAACCTGCTCACGCAGGGCAACGAGGACGGCCTGACGGAAGACGCGGAAGACGACGAGCCGCCGCAACGGGCCGACTGGCGCATCCGCGGCCATGCCCTGCTGCACCTGCGTGCCGGCTGGCAGCCGGCGCCCGGCTGGGAAGTGTTTGTGCGTGTCAACAATGTGTTCGACCGGCGCTTTGAAACCTACGGCACCGTGGCGGACGATGCCTTCCCGGGCGGCCGGCCGCTGGCGCCCGGCGCCGATGCGGCACCGGCACGCTTTGTCGCACCCGGTGCGCCGCGCACGGTGCTGGCCGGCCTGCGCTACCGTTTCTGACACGCCCCGGAAACGGAACAGCGGCGGCGCCGGGTGATCCGATCCTGCACAACCGCGCCGCCCGATGCCGCGTTCAAGGCACGCTCCCCGCACGATCCCCCGTATTTGTCCTCTCAGGAGCATTGGCACGCAATTTGCCATTACCTCGTTGCGGCCGCCGTGCGCCGCGCCATGGCACCGGAACGGTCCGGTGCCCCAGGAGAGACAGACGATGAAGACAAAAGCTGCCATTGCGTGGCAGGCGGGCGCCCCGCTGACGATCGAGACCGTGGACCTCGCGCCGCCGCAGGCCGGCGAGGTGCTGGTGGAAATCAAGGCCACCGGCATCTGCCATACCGACTACTACACCCTGTCGGGCGCCGATCCCGAAGGCCTGTTCCCGGCGATCCTGGGCCATGAAGGCGCCGGCGTCGTGCTGGAAACGGGGCCGGGCGTGACGTCGGTGCGGGCCGGCGACCATGTGATCCCGCTCTACACGCCGGAGTGCCGTCAGTGCAAGTTCTGCCTGTCCCGCAAGACCAACCTGTGCCAGTCGATCCGGGCGACGCAGGGGCGCGGCCTGATGCCGGACGGCACCAGCCGCTTCACCCTCGACGGCAAGCCCATCCTGCACTACATGGGCACGTCGACCTTCTCGAACTACATCGTGGTGCCGGAGATCGCGCTGGCGAAGATCCGCGCGGATGCACCGTTCGACAAGGCGTGCTACATCGGCTGCGGCGTGACCACGGGCGTCGGCGCCGTCGTGTTCTCGGCCAAGGTGGAAGCGGGTACCAACGTGGCCGTGTTCGGGCTGGGCGGGATCGGGCTGAACGTCATCCAGGGCGCGAAGATGGTCGGCGCGGACCGGATCATCGGCATCGACATCAATCCGGGCCGTGTCGACATCGCGCGCCGCTTCGGCATGACGGACTTCGTCAATCCGCGCGACGTCGAGAACGTCGTCGACCACATCGTGCAGCTGACGGGTGGCGGCGCCGATTACTCGTTCGAATGCGTCGGCAATACGGCGCTGATGCGGCAGGCGCTCGAGTGCACGCACAAGGGCTGGGGCCAGTCGTTCATCATCGGCGTAGCGGCCGCCGGCGAGGAAATCGCCACGCGGCCGTTCCAGCTCGTCACCGGGCGCCAGTGGAAAGGCTCGGCCTTCGGCGGCGCGCGCGGCCGCACCGACGTGCCGAAGATCGTCGACTGGTACATGGACGGCAAGCTCAACATCGACGACCTGATCACCCACACCCTGCCGCTCGAGCGCATCAACGAAGGCTTCGACCTGATGAAACGGGGCGAATCGATCCGTTCCGTCGTCCTGTACTGACCCAACACGCATCACGAACAAATCACCACAAGGAGACAGCATGGCCATCCACATCCATCCCGCCATCGATGCGGGCATCGCCCCGGAAACGCCGGGCTTCCAGGGCGGCACGCTGGCGTGCCGCTGCGCCACCGATCCCGTCACCGTGCGCATCGGCAGCCAGGTGGCGCACAACCACGCCTGCGGCTGCACCAAGTGCTGGAAGCCGGACGGCGCGCTGTTTTCGCAGATCGCCGTGGTCGGCCGCGACCAGGTCGAAGTCACCGCCAACGGCCACAAGCTGCAGGTGGTGGACCCGGCCGCCACCATCCGCCGCCACGCCTGCACCGGCTGCGGCGTGCACCTGTATGGGCGCATCGACAACGCGCAGCACGCGTTCTACGGTCTGGACTTCGTGCACACGGAACTGTCGCGCGAAGCCGGCTGGGCACCACCCACGTTCGCCGCGTTCGTCTCGTCCGTCATCGAGTCGGGCGCCGACCCGGAACAGATGGGGGCGATCCGCGCGCGCCTGAACGAGCTCGGGCTGCCGCCCTACGATTGCCTGTCGCCGCCGCTGATGGACGCGCTGGCCGCCAACGCCGCGAAACTGGCGGGCACGCCGCGCCAGGCCGGCTGAGGAGGCGCGCATGAAGCCGATCCTTGCCGCGGCGCTGCTGCTCCCGTTGCTTGCGGGAGGGGCGCCTGTCGCGCCCGCGAATGATTTTCCCACCGTGGCACGGGTCGAGTACGTGCTCGAGTGCATGAACAACCATGGCGGCAAGCAGGAAACCCTGTACCAGTGCGCCTGCGTGATCGACCGGGTCGGCGCGCAACTGGCGTACGACGACTATGTGACGATGTCCGCCGCGCTGCGCTACCAGACGCTGGAAGGGCCGCGCGGCGCCGAGTTCCGCGACCCGCAGAGCGTCAAGACGATGGCCGCGAAGTACAAGACGATCCAGGCCGATGCGGCAAAGGCCTGCATGCTGCGCTAGCGCGTGCAAATTGACAGGAATCCGATGTGACCAAACTCTCATTTCTCCGTTGTGTACCTTGTGTACGTTGGGTACGTTGCCTGCGCTGCGCGGTGCATGGCATGGCGCTGGCCATGTGCATGGCCGCGCCGGCGGCCCTGGCCGACGCCACGCCCTACCAGGTCGTGGATGGCAACAAGGTCGATGCGCAAACCCTGAGCGGCTGGCGCACCTGGCGCGCGCTGGCCTGCGAGCGGTGCCACGGCGCGCAGCAGGAAGGCGCCGTCGGCCCCGCGCTGACCGCAAGCATGAAGGGGCTGTCGAAGGAAGACTTCAGGAAGACGGTGCTGCAGGGCCGGGTCGACAAGGGCATGCCCAACTTCGATGGCAGCAAGCAGGTGGTCGACAATATCGACAACCTGTACGCCTACCTGAAGGGCCGCTCGGATGGCGCCATCGCGCCCGGCAAGCTGCAGGAGGCCGGCAAATGACGCCCCGGCTCGCGGCGCTGCTGGGCGCTGCCATGCTGTGCTTGGCCGTGCCGGCGGCATCGCAGCCTGCCGGGCAGGCCGTGCCTGCGGTGGAGCCCACGATGGAACCCAACGCGCGGCCCGTGCTGCGGGTCTGCCAGGACCCGAACAACCTGCCCTTCTCGCGGCGCGACCTGGCCGGCTTCGAGAACCGCATCGCCGCGCTGTTCGCGCAGGAACTGGGCTGGGACATCGCCTACACATGGTTCCCGCAACGCATGGGCTTCATCCGCAACACGCTGCGCGCGAAGGAGCCGGGCACGGACCGTTTCAAGTGCGACCTGGTCACCGGCGTGGCGACCGGGTTCGACCTGGGCGCCGTGACGCGGCCCTATTACCGTTCCACCTATGCGATGGCCTATGTGGGCGGCAACGGTCTCGACGGCGTGCGCACGCTGGACGACCTGCTGGCGCTGCCGCCGGAACGGCGTGCGCGGCTCAAGCTGGGGGTATTCGGCGGCTCGCCGGTGGCGGACTGGCTGCTGGCGCACGGCATGATGGGGCAGGTCGTGTCGTACCAGCCGCAATCGGGCGATGCCGAGCAATATCCCGGCCAGATCGTCGAGAACGACCTGGCCGAGGGCAAGGTCGATATCGCCTTCGTCTGGGGGCCGATCGCCGGATATTTCGCCGGACGGTCGCCGCAGCACCGCATCGTGGCCGTGCCCCTCGCATCGCCACCGGGCAGCCGCTTCGACTTCGAGATCGCGATGGCGGTGCGCTTCGGCGACAAGGAACTGAAACAGCGCATCGACGGCCTGATCGACAGCAACCGGCAACGCATCGGCGCCATCCTTGCCGAATACGGCGTGCCGCAGCTCGATGAACAGGGACGGCTGATCGAAACGAAACTGGCGCGCTGACGCGTGGCGCCGGCACGTGCCATGGCGGAGGCCGCAGGTGGCGACATTGAAAGTCTTCGCATTCGATCATGCCTGCGCCGGCGCGGCGGGCGCGACGCGGCCGTCGGCGGCGCAGCGCTTCGACGGCGAGCTGATGCTGCGCGCGCTGTGCGCCGACCTGCGGCGGCTGCCCGGTGTCGAACTCGTAACGCTCGACGAGGCGGCCGCGCGCCCTGCCGGCGGCGCCTTCGACCGGTGCTTCACCGACTGCGTGCTGGCGGCCGACGCCGTGTGGCCGCTGGCGCCCGTGGGCAGCGGCGTGCTGGAACGGTTGTCGGGGGAGGTGCTGCGGCACGGGCGGATCCTGCTCGGCAGCACCCCCGCCGCGGTACGGCTCGCCGGCAGCAAGCGGGCAGCCTGCCATGCGTTACTGGGCGCGGGCATTCCCACCGTGGCAACCTTCGGCCAGGGCGATACGCTGCCGGCGACGCCCGGCGCCTGGGTCGTGAAGCCGGACGACGGCGCCGGCTGCCTCGATACCCGGCTGTTCCACGACCGCGGCGCGGCGCAACTGGCGGCCGCCGCGCACGCCGGGCGGGAACTCGTGCTGCAACCGTTCGTCGCCGGCCGCGTGGGCAGCCTGTCGCTGCTGTGCCGCGACGGCATGGCCAGCGTGCTGGCCTGCAACGAGCAGCGCATGGCCGTGCACGACAATCACTTCCGCTTCCTCGGCGTCACGGTCAACGGCCTGGCCGGCATCGCACCCCGGCTCGAAGCGCTGGGGATGGCCGTCGCCGCCGCGCTGCCCGGCCTGTGGGGCTACGCGGGCGTCGACTTCATCCTGGCCGACAGCGGGCCGCTGGTACTGGACGTGAACCCGCGGCTGACGATTTCGTATGCCGGCCTGCACGCCTCGACCGGCATCAATCCGGCCGGGGCGGTGCTGGCGCTGCTGCAGCCGGGGATGCCGATCTCGACACCGGGGCGGATGCCGGCGTGCATCGTGGATGTGCCGGCGTTTGCACCGGGCTAGGCATCCATTGCAGGCGCCCTCAGGAGATAAATTATTCGCCATTGTCGCGTCACGGACGTAGACTTGCTTTCTCGGAGGCCTGCGATCGGCCGGAAGCAGACCTCCGCTGACGAATGTCCCAATCACAGCAGGACTACAACGAAAGCACAATAGACGATGAGCTTGTCATTTCACATTGACTACAACGGCGAGTGCGAAGAGGCATTCAACTTCTATGCAGCGTGCCTCGGAGGGAAGATTGGTACGATGCTCAAGATCGCAGATTCACCGATCCCGGCATCGACGACGCGTCCGGGACGTCACATTGTTCATGCCAATATCTCCATCGATGGGGTTGAGCTGGCCGGTGCCGATGTTGAAGCACATAACTACAAAAGACCAACGGGCTTCTATGTTTTGCTCGGTGTCGATTCGGAAGAAAAGGTCGATTCTTATTTCAGTGCGCTACAGACCGATGGGCAGGTGATCCTGGCGCCGCAGCAGACTTTCTGGTCTTCCCGCTACGCCATCGTGATCGACAGGTTTGGCGTGCCTTGGAAGATCAATCGCGGAACGTGACAAGGTCTGCTTTGGGCCGGTAGCGGTCACCGAGCAAGGACCGCTACCGGCCTGTGTAAAAACGCGAGTTCGCTTCCCTCAATGCGCCGAACCCGGGCCGCATCACCCTCACCGCACCACCACCCCCCACGGCAGCTTGCCCACCGCAATATCGCGCAGCTTTTCATTGCGCGCCGTATCGATCACCGACACGCTGCCCGAGCGGCCGTTCGCCACGTACAGCTTGGCGCCATCGGGCGTCAGCGCCATGTTCCACGGCCGTTCGCCGACACCGACGGTGGCCACCACCCGGTTGGTCTTCGTGTCGATCACGGACACGCTGGCGGCACCGCCGTTGGACACATAGACCCGGCTGCCGTCCGGGTGCACGGCCACGCCGTTGGCGCGCAGGCCTGCCGGGATGCGGGCGACGATGGCATGGCTGGCCGCGTCGATCACGTACACCTCGTTGGCGTTCTCGGCCGCCACGTAGGCGCGGCTGCCGTCCGGCAGGAAGCCGATGCCGCGCGGCCGCGCGCCCACGGCGACCTGGGCCACCTGCTTGCGCGCCGCCATGTCGATGATGTCGACGGCGTCGCCGTTCTCGGCGCTGACGAACAGCTGCTTGCCGTCCGGGCTGAACACGGCATGTTCGGGATTGCGGCCCTTCACTGGAATGGCGAATGCGCGCGTGTTCGTGCGGGTGTCGGTGACGACGATCTCGTGCTTTTCCTCGACGGCGGCGACGACCCAGCGGCCATCCGGCGACAGCGCCACGCCCTCGGGCGATTCGCCCAGGTCCACGGTGCCTTCCGGTGCGCGGCGCTCCAGGCTGACGATCTGCAGCCGGTTTTTCGGCTGGTCGCTGACGTAGAGCCAGCGGGCATCCCGGCTTACCGCCAGACCGCGCGGCTTGCTGCCACCGGGTATCTCTGCAACGACTTCGTCGGTGGCCGTATCGATCACGGAGATCGTGCCGGATCCTTCATTCGGCACATAGGCGAATGGCGCGGCGAACAAGGAGGGTACACAGGCCAGCAGGACGGCGGGAACAAGGTGGCGGCAAAGCGGCGGCATGGGCGTTCCTTTCCAGGGAAAATGGCAATTCAGGGCAAATGGCAAATGTGGCGGCGCCGATAGCGCTCCCACGACCAGGATCGTCAGGTCAGCACGGCACGGCCTTGCCGGGATGACGGATATGCAGCCGCTGCACCTTGCGATACAGCGTGTTGCGGCTGATGTGGAGCTGCCGCGCCACCGTGGAAATGTTCCAGCCGTGCCGCTGAAGCTCGCGCAGCAAGGCATCGCGTTCGGCATGTTCCAGCGGGTTCAGGGCGTACGAATCCAGGCCATCCGGTTCAGTGGCAAGTGGATCAGGCGCAAGCGGATCGGTGCCATGTGATTCAGGGGCATGTGATTCGGCGCCAAGCAAATCGTCCAGGGGCAGGCCGGCGGCCAGCGGGCCAGCGCCGTGCAGGCCGGGATCGGGCGTGTTCGCCGCTGCCTCTCCGCTGTCCCGCGCGGGGACTTCCGGCGCCACGATACCGGTGCGGTACTCCGGCGGCAGGTCGTGCACCGTCAGGTGATCCGATTCGCGCAGCGCGATCATCGCGCGCAGCAGGTGCCGCAACTGGCGCAGGTTGCCCGGCCAGCGCTGCCGTTCCAGCGCGGCCAGCAGCATTTCGTCGAGCGACAGCGGCGCGCCGTCATCGCTTTCCTCGCTGACGATCAGGCTGATGAGGGCCCGCAAGTCGGTGCGTTCGCGCAGGGGCGGCAGCCGCAGCGTGATGCCCTGCAGGCGGTAGAACAGGTCTTCGCGGAACGTGCCGTCGGCGATCATCTGCTGCAGGTCGCAGTGCGTGGCGCTGGTCACCTGGATATCCAGCGGCAACGGGGCACCGCCGCCCAGCGGCACGATGGTGCGCTCTTCGAGCACGCGCAGCAGCCGGGCCTGCAAGGGATAAGGCATGTCGCCGATCTCGTCGAGGAACAGCGTGCCGCCATTGGCCTGGTACAGCTTGCCTTGCTGGCCTTCCTTGCTGGCGCCCGTGAAGGCGCCAGCCCGGTATCCGAACAGTTCGCTTTCGATCAGTGTTTCCGGAATGGCCGCGCAGTTGATCGCCACGAACGGCTTGCCGGCGCGCGGTCCGGACCGGTGCAGCGCCTGGGCGAAGACTTCCTTGCCCGTGCCCGTTTCCCCGACCAGCATGATCGCCACGTTGCGCTCGCACACGCGGGTGGCGATGCGCACGTTGGCGGCCATGGCCGCGTCGCCGAAATGCACGCGCTCCAATGGCGACGGCGCTTGCGTCGCCGGCACGGCCGCTTGCCTCCCGGCGGGCGACGTCACGCGCACCGGCGGCAGCATCACGCTGTAGAACCGGGCGCCATTGCGCAGGCCGAAGATCGGCACCGCGTGGAACGCCTTGCGTACCGTACTGTCCACCAGGCCCGGGAAGGAACTGTTGAACAGTTCCGTGATGTCGCGGCCGACGATGTCCGCCGGCGCCGTAAAGCCCAGCTGGAACAGCGCGCAACGGGTGGCGGCCAGCACCTTGCCGGCGGGGTCCAGCGCGATCGCCCCCTCGCTCAGCGTGCCGATGAACTCGGGGCGGTTATGGAACCGCAGGATGTAGTCGTGCCGGAAGCGGTCGAGGAAGACGCGGTTCTCGATCATCTGCACGGACATCGTGACCAGCGCCAGCGTGTGCTGCTGCGCCAGGCGCGACTCGCCGGACGCATCGAGCGCCGCGACGATTTCGCCTTCATGGTCGAAGATGGGGGCGCCGGCACAGCTGAGGCCGATGTGGCGGACCAGGTAATGCTCGTCCTGGTGGACGGTGACGGGCCGGCGCTCGACCAGGCAGGTGCCCATGCCGTTGGTGCCCTGCGCCCGTTCGCTCCATACCGCGCCGGGCATCAGGCCCGACCGGGATGCCGCGTGGGTAAAGCCGGGGTCGCCGAAATAATTGAGCAGCACGCCGGCGGCGTCGGTCAGCACGATCGCGTAGCCCGAACCGGCCAGCTGCTGGTACAGGTTGGCCATCTCGACCTTGGCGACGGCCTGCACGCCCGCCAGCCGCTCGCGCCGCTCGGCCAGTTCGGCCGCATCGACCACCTCCGGCTCCTCGCGCCGGCCGGGGTCGAGCTGGTAATCGTGCAGGCAACGGATCCACGAACGGGTAATGGCGTTGCTGGGGCCGGTCGCCTCGGAGCCGTCGCGGCCCTGGACGATCGAACGCACCCGCCGGACATGGGCCAGGGCACAATCGGACATGCTGTCTCCTTCGCCGCTGGCGGTGCCGGCATCGGCATCCTGCCGCGGCTGTTGTCTACGCGTTGCGCGTGTGTTCACGATAGTACGCTGCCGTACAAAAATAAATAAGGAAATTACAAAAATGTGGACAGCCGTGCGACACCTGCACGGTGCCGTTGCCACGGATGCGGGACAGTGGCGCACCCCGGCTGGTCTGATTTTGAACATTTCGCGCGGCGCGCGCCCTGCGTGCCGCTGGCACGTTCCATGCGCGTGTCCCTGGGCTAGTGCTCGTCCACCACCGTGCCGGGCCAAAAAACCAAGGAGACCCCCCATGTTCCTGCTGAACCGTGTCACCCGTGCCACGCGGCCCGGCCGCTGGTGGCCATGCCTCGCGCTGGCCATCCTGCCCGCATTCGCCATGGCCGACTCGGATGTCGAGAAACTGACGAAGGACCCGAAGAACTGGGCGATGCAGGCCGGCGACCTGGCCAACCAGCGCTACAGCGAACTGAAACAGATCAACGCCGGCAATGCCAGCCAGCTGACCGTGGCATGGACGTTTTCCACCGGTGTGCTGCGCGGGCACGAGGGCGGACCGCTGGTCATCGGCGACATGATGTACGTGCACAGCCCGTTCCCGAACAAGGTCTTCGCGATCGCGCTGGAAGACCAGAGCATCAAGTGGAAATACGAGCCGAAGCAGGACCCGTCCGTGATTCCCGTGATGTGCTGCGACGTCGTCAACCGCGGTGTCGCGTATGCGAACGGCAAGATCTTCCTGCAGCAGGCCGACACCACCCTCGTGGCGCTCGATGCGAAGACGGGCCAGGAAATCTGGAAGGTCAAGACGGGCGACCCGAAAAAGGGCGAAACGACGACCAACACGCCGCACATCTTCAAGGACAAGGTGCTGACCGGCGTGAGCGGCGGCGAATTCGGCGTGCGCGGCCGCCTCACCGCCTATGACATGAATACGGGCAAGCTGGTGTGGCAGGCCCACAGCACCGGGCCGGACAAGGACATGCTGATCGACCCGGCAAAGACGATGACCTGGACCAACGGCAAGATGGCGCCCGTCGGCAAGGATTCGTCGCTGAAGAGCTGGAAGGGCGACCAGTGGAAACTGGGCGGCGGCACCACGTGGGGCTGGTACAGCTACGATCCGGAACTGAACACGGTGTACTACGGCACCGGCAACCCCAGCACGTGGAACCCGCGCCAGCGCCCGGGCGACAACAAATGGTCGATGACGATCTTCGCGCGCGACCTCGACACGGGTATGGCGAAATGGGCATTCCAGATGACGCCGCACGACGAATGGGATTACGACGGTGTCAATGAAATGATCCTGGCAGACCTGAAGGTGAAGGGCAAGATGCGCAAGGCGCTCGTGCACCTGGACCGCAACGGCTTCGGCTACACGATGGACCGCGTCAGCGGCGAACTGCTGATTGCCGAGAAATTCGACCCGGCCGTCAACTGGGCCACGCACGTCGACATGAAGACGGGCCGGCCGCAGGTGGTCGCCAAGTACAGCACCGACCAGAACGGCGAGGAAGTCAATTCGAAGGGCGTGTGCCCCGCGGCGCTGGGTTCGAAGGACCAGCAGCCGGCCACCTACTCGCGCAAGACCGGGCTGTTCTACGTGCCGACCAACCACGTGTGCATGGATTACGAGCCGTTCAAGGTGGAGTACGTGGCGGGCCAGCCGTACGTGGGCGCGACGCTGGAAATGTACCCGGCGCCGAACAGCCATGGCGGCCTGGGTAATTTCATCGCCTGGGATGCCGGTACCGGCAAGATCGTCTGGTCGAAGCCGGAGAAATTCTCCGTGTGGAGCGGCGCGCTGTCCACCGCCGGCGACGTGGTGTTCTACGGCACGCTGGAAGGTTACCTGAAGGCCGTCGACCACAACGGCAAGGAGCTCTGGAAATTCAAGACCCCGTCCGGCATCATCGGCAACATCAACACGTGGGAATACAAGGGGAGGCAGTACGTGGGCGTCCTGTCCGGCATCGGCGGCTGGGCCGGCATCGGGCTTGCGGCCGGCCTGACGAAGAGCACGGATGGACTCGGCGCCGCCGGCGGCTACAAGGACCTGGCGAAATACACCGAGCTCGGTGGCGTGCTGACCGTGTTCGCGTTGCCTGAGACCGCGGTGCCTGCCGGCGAGAGGACAGCGGCGAAGGACCAGTAAGCGTCGCCGGACCGGTCAGCGCCGGATTGTTTAACGCCCCACCGTCACGGGTGCGCCAGGCGCAGTGCCTTGCGGTGCTTCGGCATCGCAAGGCACTCCGAGGCCAGCCTTACTCGATCACCGGTGCAATCGCCACCGGTGCATTCTGGCTGATCACCTGCACCTTTTCCGGCCACTCGGCAAACCGGTACACCATCACCCGGAAACCGCTGTTGGCATCGCCATCGAACGCGGCCCCCTCGCCGACCGGCAGCGCCGATTCGCGCAGCGGATCGCGTACCCGCACCGCGGCGTCGCTTTTCGGCAGGAAGGCAAAGCGCGCGCCGGCACAGTGGCGGTTGCCGTAGCTGGCATCCGTATGGCGCAGGTATTGCAGCGCCTGGTCGCACGCGGCGCGCAGGTCGGCACTTTCATACACGCCGTCGACCCGCGCGACGATCGAGATGCGCGGCCCGAAGGTGTAATGGTTGATCTTGCGATTCAGTACCAGCATCGCATTCTCGTCGTAAGCCGCTTTCAGCAGCGGGAACGTGGTGCGGCCCGTCGCATCGAGCGGCAGGTTGAGCTGCGTAGTGCGGCCGGACAGCGTCAGCCGCAGGCCGTCGAGCGGCTGGCTGCCATCCTTCGGCGCCACCTGGTAATGACTCTGCAGCAGATTCTTTGCCTTGCCGTATTTGGCGAACGCCACCATGGACCGGTAGGCATCGCGGTAGCTGACCCAGCCCGCTTCCTGTGCCTGCACCTGTGCCAGGCAGCCGCCCGCGCCGAAACACAGGGCGAGCAGCAACGGGACACGCGCGGCAAGGAATCGGGTCGCGGCCATCATCAGAACCGGTAGACCAGCGCCGTCGATACGGAAACGTTGGTCGGCCGCTCCACCAGCGGACTTTTCCTGGCATCGCCCACCAGGCGGCTGACCTGCAGGCCCGTCGTCACCATCCATGCCGGCGCCAGCGCCCAGTTCCAGCGCGCGCCGGCGCGCACATCCTCGATGCCGCCATCGGGATGGTATTCGGCATGGAAACCGAAATTGTCGGCCTCTTCCCGGGTCACGCCGAAGTACGCCATGTTGTAGGCGCGGTTGACGAGCGTGACGCCGGCCGACAGCGCCACCGTGTGGTGCGGCGCGATATCCTGCTGCAGGTGCTGCAAGGCTACGTGGACACGCAAACCGTTGCGGTCGTTGCCGGCACCGTACAGCGCATTGGTGGTCAGGCGCAGCTGCGGCGTCAGGTAGAAATTGGCGAACCCGCCATACAGCACGCGGCGTTTGATGGTGTGCACGCCGTCCAGCAGGTTGACGGTGTTGTCGGGCGTGATGCCGTCACCGCCCTGCGCGGCCTCGTCTCCCTTGACGGCATCGCCGGTTTCGGTGGGCGGCAGGTCGTCGGTGGGCGGGAACTCGGTGGTAGGCGGCGGCAAGCCGACGATTGGCGGCGGCAGCCACGTGGAAGGGCCGCCCGGATTGCCGGCGTTGTCGCCAACGGTGCCGAGCCGGAACATTTTCGTGCCCGACGCGTCGCGCCCCGGCGCCAGTGCCAGGAGGGGACCAAATTCGACGGAAGGAGAACTCGACAGATGCATGCCCATGCTCATTCCCGAAATGAAGATACCGTTGCTCCACTGGACCTGCAGCATCGGCATGGCGGTGGTACGGCGATCGGCCGCTCCCTCGTAGCGGGGAGCGTATTGCGCGCCGAGACCCACGTACATATCGCGGCTACCGTCGGGCATGGGATTGATGGCGGGAGTCTGCGCGTGGGCAGCACTGCACGCGCCCGCCAGGGCAAGTACGCAAAGCTTGTACATGTGTGCATTCTGAAAGAGCAATGCCTCCCATTTTATATGGCTTGCGGCCCAAGGTTGAACGTTGTCAAGTAACAGTGTGTCACGACACTACTTCCAGTTAGCCACCGACGCGGCACCGCCGCAGCCGGAAGCGGCAATGGGGAGGACAGTCGACAACGGCGATGGTCGTGATTGCGGGTCGATAAGACGCATCGCTAGCTCCTGGAAACAAGTCTTGCCATCCTATCCAGCGAAGCAATACCTGTCCGCACGCACATGTCGGCTTTTTGTCATAAATTTGTCGGCCTGGATTTTGACGGCATTGATTCTTATACAATGGCAACATGAATCGCCTGTTCCTACGCTTCTTCATCCTTGTGGTGCTGTCGATCAGCGTGGCGGCGTTCATCGTGTACTTCACCATCGACCGCCTGTTCGGCGACCCGCTGGAAAACATCGCCCGCAACCAGGCGGCGGCGCAGATCTTCCTGCTCGAGCAATACGTCGACCAGGCTCCGGCCGACGGCTGGCTCGACCGTCTGAACAAGGTGCGCGAAGTCTCCGAAGTCCGCTTCGACCTCGTGCCGCTCGCCGCCGTGCGCGAACACCTTTCCGCCGCCGAGCGCGCCGCGTTCGACCGGGGCGAAGTGGTGATCGACCTGGCCGACCGGTCGCTGTACCGCCGGGTCGACCTGACCGGCGACCGCTACATCGGCAGCGACGAGGAAGCGATCCACGCGCAAAACCTGCCGATCGACATCAAGGTGGCGCTGCAGATGGAAGCGGTGCGCTACCTGATCGTGGCGCTGGCGCTGCTGGTGCCGATCGGAGTCTGGTCGCGCTCGCACTGGCGCGGCCTGCAGGAGCTGATGAAGGTAGCCGACAGCTTCGG
Organism: Pseudoduganella umbonata; assembly: GCF_014192225.1. Taxonomy (GTDB): domain Bacteria; phylum Pseudomonadota; class Gammaproteobacteria; order Burkholderiales; family Burkholderiaceae_D; genus Rugamonas; species Rugamonas umbonata. Next base: position 209,910 of record NZ_JACHXS010000005.1, read on the forward strand.
CGCCGGGCAGCTGAAGGCACGCGCGGAGGTAAAGCCGGGCGACAGCATCTACCCGCTGGCGGAACGGATCAACCACATGGCGGGCCGCATCGAAACGCTGCTGGAATCGCAGCGCGGCCTGCTGCACTCGGTCTCGCACGAGATCCGCACGCCGATCGCGCGGCTGGAATTCGCCTTCGAGCTGCTGCACGACACGGCCGGGGACATGCTGCTGCAAAAGCGCATCGGCAGCATGCAGGGCGACCTGACGGAGCTGAAGTCGCTGGTCAACGAGCTGCTGGGCATGGCCCGGCTCGACAGCGACCAGCCGCTGCACTATGAAACCTTCGACCTGACCGAGGCGCTGCGCAGCTGCGCCAATTCGCTGCCGCCCGCCAGTGTGTCGCTGGATGTTTCCGTGCCCGACGGCATGGGGACCTATTACGGCGACTGCCGCCTGCTGATGCGCGCCACCGGCAACCTGCTGCGCAATGCGCAAAAATATGGCAACAGCAAAGTGGCCCTGTCCGCCACGCGCAAGCTGGGCGGCGTGACGATCACCGTCGACGACGACGGCCCCGGCATCCCGGAAGAAGAGCGGGACAAGGTGTTCGAACCGTTTTACCGCCTCGACCGTTCACGCGACCGGAACACGGGCGGCTTCGGGCTCGGGCTGTCGATTGCCGGCAAGGCTGTTTCGCTGCATGGCGGGTCGCTGGTTATCGAGACGTCGCCGCTGGGTGGGGCGAGGTTCCTGATCAGTTTGCCGCCGGCTTAGCATGCACACTCCGTTGTGCACTGCAGCATTCACTTCCTGCACCGCAGCATTTCAGATGCTCGCTATCTTCGCTGCCAAAAGCCGGCATTTCTTCGACAGTTTCTAACCGAAAAACTGCAAATCAGCTCGCCTCCTGCGTCGGCGCCGTCAACTGCGTCACCACATCCCCCGAGCCATCCACCACCTTCTCGTACTCGGCAATCACCTGCGCGCCGAACAGCAGCAACGTCGCGCCGATTTCCAGGCTGAACATCACCACGATCGCCGTCGTCATCGAGCCATACACCACGTTCACCTGCGACAGTGTCGAGAAGTACCACACCAGCACGTGCCGGGCGATTTCCCACAGCACGGTGGCCGTCACGCCGCCGATCAGCGCGTGCTGCCAGCTCAGCCGGCCCACCGGCATCACCATGTAGATCGACGACAGCAGCAGCACTTCGCCGCCCAGCCCCAGCAGGTACAGCAACGCGCCGGACAGCCCCTCCAGCGACCACTCGACACCGAACAGGCGCACGCTTTCGGCACCGATCACCTGCAGGCTGCCGGCCACCAGGGTGACGATCAGCGCGCCGACGCCCAGGCACAGGATGTAGCAGTACGGCAGGATGGCCGAGGTCAGGTAATGGCGCCGCCGTGCGCCCACGCGGTGGATGAAGATCACCTTCATCGCGTTTTCCAGCACGGTGAAGGCCAGCGAGCTGAAAAACAGCATCGTCAGCACCAGCAGCCAGCCGACCAGGTCGCGGTGTTCAAGGAAGTGCGCCACCTCGGTCACGATCGCGCTGGACTGGCCCGGCACCAGCCACTCCAGGTAGTGGCCGATGGTTTCCAGCAGGTCGGCCGGATCGATCACGTGCGACAGCGCCACGACCACCAGCATCAGCAGCGGCACGATCGACAGCAGCGAGTAATACGCTACCGCACCGGCCAGCAGCAGGCCCTGGTTCGCGCGGAAGCCTTTCAGGCAGCGCAGCGTGAAGCGCAGCGGATGGCCGAGCACGATGGCGACGGCCTGGCGGTTGAGGATAGGCATGATGCCGATTCTATCGGGGCGGCAGCGGACGCGACGCGCTGCTGGGCCGTACCGCCCCGCTAACGCCCCATTACCGCACCGCCGCCTCCAGCAAGGTCAGCGTCTGCCGGGCCGTATCCATGCAGGCCCGGATCCCCATCGGCAACGTGAACTGGTGGCGGATATGCCCGAAAGACCAGCCGGTGACGGCCGGGATGGCCAGAGGCCGCAGGTGCTGGTCGGTGGTCTCGTCCAGCGTCAGCGACGGGCCGTCGCCGGCCGGGCCGCAGCCTTCGAAGATGCCCGGCATGATGCCGGCGGCGCTGCGGAACGGCTGGTTCAGGTTCAGCTGCATCAGCATCCGGTCGACGCGGTACGGCTCCTCGTTGACTTCCTCGAGGAACAGCAGCGCGTCGCGGATGTCGGCCGCATACGGCGTGCCGGCCAGCGCGCTGACCATCGCCAGGTTGCCGCCCATCAGCCGCCCGGTGCCAGTGCCGGGCACCACGGTGCGCAGCGCGAAATGGGCGTTGTCCGGTTCATAGAAAGCCTTGCGGCTGTTGTCCAGCGCCATCGGGATCACATAGCTGTCTTCGGGCCGCATCAGCACGTTCAGCAGATGTTCGGTCGAGTAATCGGACAGCGTGGACATGCCCACCGGGCCGTGGAACGTCACCAGCCCGGCGTGGCGGTGGATCGCCAGGTGCAGCGCCGTGATGTCGGAATAGCCGACCAGGATCTTCGGATGGCGCCGCATCAGGCCGTAATCCAGGTGGGGCAGCAGCTGCATCGCGCCGGAGCCGCCGCGGATCGCCCAGATCGCCTTCACGTCCGGGTCGGCGAACATGGCGTGCAGGTCGTCCACGCGGTGCTGCCAGGGGCCGGCGTAGTTGCCGTTCACTTCTTCCAGGTAGCGGCCCAGTTTCACCTGGAAGCCGAGCGTTTCGGTGTTGGCGATGGCCTTCTCGATCGCCGCGCGCGACACCTGGCCGGCGGGCGTCACGAGGCCGATGGTATCGCCGGGCAGCAGCCGCGGCGGTTTGATGAGTTGCATGGTTTTTTTCGGAGAGGTCGGCGTGGCCGCCGCCATCGGAAAGGCGGCGGCGGCCAACGCGGCGGCCAGCGAGCTTCCCAGTGAGCGGCCGAAGCCGCGCCGGTCCATCACACGGTCAGAAGAACTTGTACTTCAGGTTGAACGACAGCGCCCGCCCGCGCGGATCGGCCACGCGGGGATCCCAGCCGGCGCCCACCACCTCGTCCACGTTGTGCGCCGTGAACGGCGGGTCTTCGTCGAGCAGGTTCTGGATGCCGACCGTCAGCGTGGTGTTTTTAAAGCCGGTGTACGTGGCCGACACGTCGTACTTCGTGTAATGGTGCACGCGCGGATCGAAACCGGCCGGGAAGCCGCCCTTGCCGCCGTTCGGCACCTGGTCGTTGTAGCCCGAGGCATAGCGTTGCAGCAGCAGTCCGCTCCAGTTGCCTTTCGAGACCGTCACGCTGGCGCTGTGCTTCCAGCGCAGGTACACGTCGCGCGTGTTGAACTGGCTGACCTGCTCCTTGTAATCCTGGCCCTCGAACTCGGCGAACTTGAAGCTGTCCATGTAGGTGCCGTCCAGTACCGCCGCGTACTTGAAGCCGCCGAATTGACTCCCTGCTGTTCCGTCATAGCGAAGCCCGACGTCCACGCCCCGCGTCTTCAGGCCCGCCGCATTGATCCAGCCCGCCTCCACGTGGTCGATCACGCCGGAGGCCGGGTCGCGCACGATGTACTGCTGCAGGTACTGCCAGTTCTGCAGCACCACCTGCGGCGTGCGGTTCAGGATGCGGTCCTTGATGTTGATCGCCCACCAGTCCAGCGACAGCGAGAAATTCCTGAACGGCTCGGCCACGATGCCCAGCGTGCCCTGCTTCGACGTTTCCGGCCGCAGGCCCGGATTGCCGCCCGTGTTGTAGTCGAGGCGGGGGATGGCGCAGAAGTCCGGGTTACCCGGGTTGCGCGCGCAGCCTTCCTGGTCGATCACGCCGTTCGGCAGTTCCTGCGACAGCCGGCCCGCGTACAGCTGGGTGAAGCTGGGCGCCAGGAAGCCCTTGCTGGCCGAGCCGCGGAACATCAGCCGTTCGGTCGGCTGGTAGCGGAACGCCACCTTCGGGTTGGTGGTGGCGCCGATCAGGCTGTAGTTGTCCTTGCGGATGGCCAGCTGCACTTCGAGGTCCTTGATGACCGGCACCAGCGCTTCGGCATACACGGCGCGGATGTAGCGCGTGGCCTGGTCCAGGTTCGCGTTGCCCGGGGCCTGCCAGATCCGCGTGGCATCCACGACCTGCGCGAACGAATACGTTTCCTTGCGCAGGTCGAAGCCGGCCGCCATCGACACGGCGCCGGCAGGCAGGTCGAACACTTCACCGGAGATCGCGCCGTCGAACTGCGTCATTGTGGTACGCCCCTGGTTCAGGCGGCCGTAGAACTTGGCCGATTCGATCAGGTCCATCGCCTGCTGCGTCTGCGACTGCCCAGGGCCGGTCCACGGATTGATGATGCCGGTCCCCATCGCGGCGTACAGCTTGTCCGTCCACGCATAGCCGTCGACCAGGTCCACCGAAGACTTGCTGCCGGACTTCGACAGCCCCAGCTTGTAGTCGTACTTGCCGCCCAGCGTGCCTTCCAGCGCCACCAGCGCGCGGTAGTTATCCATCACCACGTCCTGCGTGCGGTTGCCGACCGGCGTGGCGCGCCATTTGTACAGGATCGGCCTGGTGCGGTCGTAGCTGGCGATGTAGGCCGACAGGTCCTGGTAGTACGGGCCACCCACCGGATAGGCGTTGCCGGCGGCCAGCGTGGTGGAAATCTGCAGCGGCGTCAGCTCGGCGGTGGTTTCCGTGCGCGAGCCTAGCAGCTCGACGAACATGCGGTGGTCGGCATTGAGCTTGAACGTACCGCGCGACACGCCCGTGGTGCGCTCGACCGGGAACGACATCACGTAGTCGCCGCCGTAGTCATAGGCGCAGGAGTATTTCGTGCGCGTGATCGGCGTGACATTGGTCCACAGTTCGCTTGCGTATTGCGACATGCCGGGCACGGAATCGCAATTGCCCTGCAGGCTCAGGAGGTTGGCCTGCAGGTAGGTGGTGCTGTCGCCCGGCATGAGGAAACCGGTGCCCAGCGCACTGCCGGCGCCGGTGAGCAGGTTGGCGTACGGCGTGCCGGTGGTGTCCGGCGACAGGCCGCGCCACGGCTGGTAGCCGTTGGCGAAATCGCGCTGGCTCGATGCCAGCTTCTCGTTCACGTCGCGCGTCACGCTGGCCATCACATTCCAGCCATCGGTGTCCAGGTTGCCCACGCCACCCAGCAGCGTGTAGCGGCGTTCCATGCCGCCACCGGCTTCGGTGCCGTTCAGCGTGGTCGACGCTTCCAGGCCTTCGTAATCGGTCTTCAGGATGAAGTTGACCACGCCGCCGATCGCATCGGTGCCGTAGATCGCCGAGGCGCCGTCCTTGAGGATTTCCACCCGCGCGATCGCCGCCAGCGGGATCGAATTCAGGTCGACGGCCTTGCCGCTGCCGCCATTGTTGCCCATGCGGCGGCCGTTCAGCAGCACCAGCGTGGCGTTCGGGCCGAGGCCGCGCAGCGAGGCGAACGAAGCGCCTCCGGAGGTACGGTCGGCGTCCGCACCGAAGACGTTGTTCCCCGACGTCATGTTGTCGGCCCCCGTGCCGTTGGCCGACACCAGCCGCAGCAACTGCTCGGCACTGGTCACGCCGGCCTTCTGGATCGTGTCGAGCGTGATCGTCTGCACCGGCAGCGCGCCTTCCTTGGCCACCCGCTTGATGCTCGAACCGGTGATTTCCACGCGCTGCATCGGCTGCGCCGCTTACTGGGCGATGGCAGGACCCACGACACCCATCAGCGCGATCATGTGCGCCAGTTTCTTTACTTTCACAAGCTTCTCCCGATGTTCAAGTGGTGCTTGCCGGCCCTCGCCTTCCGGTTCGCGTCGATCGGGCGGCGCTGTCGATGCAGCAGCCTGTCCCGCGCATTCATGTTCATGCATGGAATGCATATCTTTATGCTATTCCTTCCGGGACATTTTAGCGGCACGATCCCGGCTGGATGGCTGCACGTCCAGATATCGCCAGTTGGTGAATTCGACGGGGTGCCGCTTGTAGTTTTTTAACCACGGTTGGCGGATGTCCGCCGAGATCGGGTGCGTCAGCAGCACCCATGGATTGTAGGCATGCAGCAGGTCGGCCATTTCGCCGTACAGCTTCGTGCGGGCCGGGCTGTCGGACATTTGCCGCGCCTGTTCGTAGCGCACGTTGTAGGCCGGCAGGTTGAAGCGGGCATAGTTGGCGCGCCCCACGTTGGCGCCATACAGCAGCTGGTAGAAGTTGTCGCCATCGGGGAAGTCGGCCACCCAGTTCGTCTCGAACATCATCACCTTGCCCAGCCGGGAAGCCTTGATGATCTCGGTCTTCTTGTCGGTCACGAAGGCCACGCGCAGGTGCAGCGATTCGAACGTCTTGCGCCACATCTCGTCGCGCAGGCGGCCGACCATCGTCGGTTCGCTGTGCATCGTCAGCACCAGCGCCCGGCCGTCGGGCTGCGTGCGGTAGCCATCGCTGCCCTGTTTCAAATTGCGGCGGTAGCCATACCGGTCCAGCAGCGCGCGTGCCAGCGGCAGGTCGTGGACGACGGGGCTGCGGTACGCCGGATCGTAGCCCAGCACGTTCGGCGGCAGCGGCGACTGCGCCGGGATGGCCAGCCCCTTCTTCAGCAGGGCCACGTCCTGCGCGCCGTCGTAGGCCAGCGCGATGGCCCGGCGCAGCGCCACCTTGTCCGGCGTGTAGCCGCCGATGACGGGGTGCTCCATGTTCATCCACAGGTAATACGTCTGCAGCACGGGAAATGGTTCGAGCACCATGCCGCGGCGCGCCAGGCCAGGCTTGAGCACCGGCGTTTGCGAGCCTGGGTCGAGTACCAGGTCGCGCATCGATTCGGGCACCTGCTCGATGTAGTCGAATTCTCCGTTCAGGTAGCCGAGCACGCGCGACTGGTACTCCTCCATGATCTTCACCTCGACGCGGTCGACCAGCGGCAGTTGTTTTCCCTGCCAGCGCTGGTGGTAGCCGGGGTTGGCCAGCAGCGTGATCCGGTCGCTGCGCTTCCATTCGCCGATGCGGAACGGTCCGCTGCCGACCGGGTGGCTGCCCACCTGGCTGCCGTATTTTTCCGCCACTTCGCGGGCCACGGCGCCGGTGGCCGGCAGCGCCAGATAGAACGGCAGGCCCGGATCGGGCGCGCGCAGGCGCAATTGCAGCGTGTAGCGGTCGATGGCCCGCAGGCCGGCAATTTCCGTCGCATGGTCGAATTTTCGCCGCAGCGCATCATCGCCCAGCAGCTTGCCCTCGAACAGGAACAGCCACGGCGACTTCAGCGCCGGGTCGTACAATCGCCTGATCGCATACACGTAGTCGGCCGCCGTCACCTCGCGCGGCTTGCCGCCGAACGCGGGATCGGGGGCGAAATACATGCCGGGCCTGAGCCGCATGGTCCACGTGGTGCCGGCCGCATCGACGGACGGCATGGCCGCCAGCGAGTTGGCACGCAACTTCACCGGGCGCGCCAGGTAGTCGTAGCGCAGCATCGGATCGAACAGGTTTTCCAGCAGCGACAGGCTGGCCAGGTCCGAGGCGACGGCCGGATCGAGGCCGGTTTCACCGGTGGACAACAGCGCGCGTAACACTTTCGGTTGCGCGGCGCAGGTGCCGGCTGATATCGCTGCAAAAGCGGCGGCCAGCACGATGGCGGTCGCGAATTGGCGGACTCGGTTCATGTGGCGCAGCATAAACCAGCGGCGGGGATGGCGCCTGCCGCGACAATTTTTTCGCATGCGCGACCGGCACTTTGCCACCGAGCACTCTATACTTTGCCTGCAAAATCGCGTTCCACTATCCTTTCGCTTATGTCTCTTAACTATATCTGGGCCGGTTTCTTCCTCGTCGGCTTCGCGGCCGCCCTCGCCCAGTGGATCTTCCTCGGCGATACGGAGATCTTCAAGAAGATCATCGACGGCACGTTCGAATCGGCGCGCAGCGGCGTGATGGACATCGCACTGCCGCTGGCCGGCGTGATGACGCTGTGGCTGGGCATCATGAACATCGGCGAAAAGGCCGGCGCCATCGCCTGGTTCGCGAAGATGATCGCGCCGTTCTTCTCGCGCATCTTCCCCGAGGTACCGAAGGACCACCCGGCCACCGGCCACATGGTGATGAATTTCTCGGCCAACTTGCTCGGCCTGGACAACGCCGCCACGCCGTTCGGCCTGAAGGCGATGGAAAGCCTGCAGTCGCTGAACCCGGACAAGGATACCGCCAGCAACGCGCAGATCATGTTCCTGGTGCTGCACACCTCCGGCCTCACGCTGATCCCGCTGGCGATCATGGCGCAGCGCTCGATCCTCGGCGCGGCCGACCCGTCGGACATCTTCATTCCCTGCATGATCGCCACCTATGTCGCCACCGTGGCCGGCATCATCGCGGTGTCGATCCGCCAGAAAATCAACCTGTTCGATTCCGTGCTGCTGTCGTGGATCGGCGGCATCACGGCGGCGATCGTGGCGATGATCTGGTACTTCACCAATTTCCTGACGAAGCCGGAAATCGAAACGGTGTCGAAGGTGGCCAGCAACCTGATCCTGATGGGCGTGATCACCGTGTTCCTGGTCGGCGCGATGCGCAAGAAGGTCAATGTCTACGAGGCGTTCATCGAGGGTGCGAAAGGCGGCATCCAGACCTCGCTCACCGTGATTCCCTACCTGGTCGGCATGCTGGTGGCGATCGGCGTGTTCCGCAACGCCGGCGTGTTCGGCTTCCTCGTCAGCGGCTTCGAATGGTTCTTCTCGGCGCTCGGCATGAACACCGATTTCGTGCCGGCGCTGCCGACCGCGCTGATGAAGCCCCTGTCCGGCAGCGGCTCGAAGGCGATGATGATCGATGCGATGCAGACCTACGGCCCCGATTCGTTCGTCGGCCGCCTGGCCTGCATCTTCCAGGGCTCGGCGGACACCACGTTCTACATCGTGGCGCTGTACTTCGGTTCGGTGGGCATCCGCAGGACGCGCTACGCGATCTCGTGCGGCCTGATCGCCGACCTGGCCGGCGTGATCACCGCGATCTGCGTGGCCTACGTGTTCTTTGGTTGAGGGAGTAGCGATGCGAGTGACGATGCGGCTGCGTACACTGGCCCTGGTCGGCCTGTTCGTCTTCACGGGCGCGCGCGCCGAACTGCCCGAACCGGTGGCCAGGCTGGCCTACGCGGCCGGCATTCCCGAGGAAGCGATCGGCGCCATCGTGCTGCGCGGCGACACGATCCTCGTCTCCAACGAGGCCGACCGGCCGATGCTGCCGGCGTCGACGATGAAGGTGATCACGTCCGTCGTTGCGCTCGACCAGCTGGGGCCCGCGTTCCGCGGCCGTACGGAATTGCGCAGCAGTGGCGATATCGTCAACGGCACGCTGAAGGGCGACCTGCTGGTGCGCGGCGGCGCCGACCTGGACTTCACCGAGGATGCGCTGGTCCACCTGCTGGAGCGCCTGCGTGCCCAGGGCGTGCGCAGGATCGCCGGCGACCTGGTGCTGGACCGCCAGCTGTTCCAGCCGCCCCGCGCCGACGTGGGCAAGCCGCAGTTCGACGAGGCGCCGGAAGCGTATTACAACGTCATCCCCGACGCGCTGCTGCTGAACATGAACCTGCTGACGGTGGACATGGATTCGCACGGCAACGGTGCCGTGAAGGCGGCGATCCTGCCGGAGCTGGACCGTGTCGACGTGCGCTCCGGCCAGGCGCTGGTGAATGCCGACTGCGCCGCCTGGGAAGATGGCTGGAAGCCGCCCACCGTTGCCAGGAATGGCGGGCGGCTGACGGTTACGCTGCACGGCACCTTCCCCCGCAACTGCCGGCAGAGCTACCGCATCAACGTGCTCGATCGCGACGATTACGCGGACCGCCTGTTCCGCGCCACGTGGAAGCGGCTGGGCGGCACCATCGCCGGCAAGACGCGCACGGTGGACCTGGCCGAGCACACGTCCGCGCTGGCCGCGGCCGCCGCGGCGCAGGGCGCGATCGGCAGCGCGGACGGCACCGCGTCTTCAGCCGCGTCCTCATCCTCGTCCCCGGGCGGCACCGACGTGGACGGCACGCGGCTGCTGGCGCAGCACCTCTCGCGCGCGCTGCCGGAACTGGTGCGCGACACGATGAAGGTATCCGACAACGCGTGGGCCAGGACGCTGTTCCTGTCGCTGGGCAGCCTGCAGGGCGATGAGACGCTGGGCAGCCGCCCGCTGCCGGCCGGGCAGCGGCTGGCGATGCTGATGGCGGCGAACGGGGGCGACACGTCGATGCCGTCCAGCACGCAGGCGCGCGCCGAAGCCGTGGTGCGCGACTGGTTCAAGCGGCACGGCATCGACGACAGCGGCATGGTGGTGGAAAACGGTTCCGGGCTGTCGCGCATCGAGCGGCTGCGCCCCGTGCAGCTGGCCGCCGTGCTGGCCGCCGCGGAGGAATCGCCGTGGGCGCCGGAATTCCAGGCCAGCCTGCCGATCGTCGGCGTCGACGGCACGATGAAGCGGCGGCTGAAGGGCACCGTGGCGGCCTCGCGGGCCCGCATCAAGACCGGCACCCTGCGCAGCGGCGTGGCGGTCGCCGGCTACGTGCCGGACGCGAATGGCGAGCAGTGCATCGTGGTCGCCATCATTAACCACGACAACATCGACCACGCCACCGGGCGGGGCATCGTCGACGCGCTGATCGAGTGGACCGCCAACAGCAGCGCCGCGTCGCCGATGTAACCCGGTTCCAGCCCCAGGAAATGTTGCCGGAAAAATGGGGACGTACCCCATTTTTCGAGCAACATTTTCTTTCTACAGCACCCGGATCAGAAAAATAGGTGTCTGTCACCGGTTTTGGAGAAATGTTTCAAAAAAGCCGGTGTCTGTCACCGGTTTTCGCTACAGCACCCGGGTAAATCCTGCGCGCACGGCTTCCCGGTCGCCGCAGTCGAAATGCCACCACTCGCTGTTGATGCCGACGAAGCCGGCACCGAGCATGGCGTCGCGCAGCAGCTGGCGGTTGGCGGCCTGCTGCGCGGTCAACCGGCCGGCGGCCAGCATTTCCCGCTCCAGGGCCGGGTGCGACAGCTCCGTCATGTCGTCGAAACCGGTGCCCATGTCGAGTTCCCGGCCGGCTTCGTCGACGATCGTCGCGTCCACCGCCATGCCGTACGAATGGATCGAGCCGCGCGCCGGGTCGGCCAGGTACATGCGCAGCCCGGTGCCGGCCAGCGCTTCCCATAACTGTTCCTGCACGCGGTGGGGGCGCAGCGCGTCGAGGATCAGCAGCGTGCAGCCGGGCCGCCGCGCCGCCAGCCACGCCGCGGCGCGCTCGACCGCGTCGGCCGCCTCGCGGTGCAGCCAGGCGCAATCGAGCGGGGAGTACAGGTCGCGGCCGACGAAGTTGTGCGGCGTCGCATAGCGCAGGTCGATGCCGATGCCGGCGATCGTCGACAGGTGGCGGTAGTCCGGGTGGGCCGGTACCTGCTCGCTGGTGATCGTACGCGTCATGCCGATCCTTCCGTGCACTGTCAGGGTGGGGAAACCCTACGGTTCAACGCTTCAGGACGTGACAGCCCCGGTGGCGGCCGGTGCCGGCTGCGATGTTGGCTGAGGCGCGGCCGGAGATGCGGGCTTCGGCGTGGTCAGAACTTCCAGGATCGCCGCGCTCTCGGCATCCGGCCAGCCATCCCAGTTCGCCTGCCGGTACTTGGTCTGGAACGCCACCAGCACATTGTGCGTGGCTTCATCCAGCACCCCGGTATTCGGCACCGCGTAGCCGTGCTGTCCCAGCTTTTTCTGGAACCAGGCGATATCCGGCATGGCCGCTTCGAAGCGCGCCTTGTGCTGCGCCACCGCGTTCGCGTCCGGCCACAGGATCAGGCCGGCGTCGGCCAGCTGCTTCCACGGGAACAGCGGGCCGGGATCCTGCTTGCGCTGGGGTGCGATGTCCGAGTGGGCCAGGAAGTTTTCCGGGGCCACGTTGTGGCGCCTGGCCAGGTCCTTCAGCAGGAGGATCAGCTGGTCGATCTGCGCCTGCGGGAACGGGTAGTACTGGCGGCGGCCGTCCGGCGTCAGCGTGAAACCCGGGTTGACGATCTCGATGCCGATCGAGCTGTTGTTCAGGTTCGTGTAGCTCTTCCAGCTCGACAGGCCGGCATGCCAGGCCGCGTTCTTTTCATCCACCAGCGCGTAGAACTTCGGCTGTGCCTCGTCGGTCAGCAGGTAGTGGGCGCTGACTTCCCTCTCCGTCAGGATCATGATGGAGCGCTGCAGGTCCGACACCGTGTAGTGCAGCACGATGAAGCGCACGCGGCTCGCCTGGCCCTTCGATGTCAGCGAGTGATCGACCTTGTACGGCGGTGCCGGGGGCGTGGTGGCGCAGCCGGCCAGCGCGGCGGCGAACAGGGTGGCAAGAAGGATTTTCTTCATCGGTCAGGTCTTCGTTGGTTCGGGCCGGATGGCCAGGCGGGCGGCCGCCGCGTGCGGCCGCACCGTTCTTTGTTCGATCGACAGTATCGCGTGTCCAGGCACCTGCAGCGCTTCCCGCATCGCCTGCGCGATCAGCGGATGCAATGCCGCGGCCCGCCCCGACAGCACGATGGGCCGCACGCCGAAGCGCGCCACCAGCGCCTGCGCCAGCCGGGCCAGTTCGACGCCGGCCTGCCGCAGGATCTCGCGCGCCTCTTCATCCTCGTCCGCGCTGCGGGCCACGGCCAATGCCAGCTGGCCGATCTCGCCCCGTTCGCGCGTGTAGATGAACTGCCGCGAGAACGACCAGTCGCTACCGCCCACGTGGTCGAACACCGCGTGCGCCAGCGGCGAATCGCGCCATGCGCCAGGCTGCTCGTCCTCGCGGCGCCAGATGCGGCGCATCGCTTCGCGCGCGATCCAGAAGCCGCCGCCGCCATCGTCGAGCACGACGCCGCGGCCGCCGGCGCGGTGCAGGGTGCCCTCCGCATCGATGAACGCGGCGATCGAGCCGGTACCGGCATAAACGAGGTAGCCGGCACCCGGCTCGAACGCGTCGCGGCAGGCGATCTCGATATCGTTGCACAGGCTGACGTCTTGCGGCGCCACGCCGAGCAGTTCAGTGAGCCAGCCGGCCAGCAATGGCGCATCGCCGCCGAACCCCGTCAGCCCGGCGTTGATGCGCCGCGGCCGGCCATGCACCCGCGCCGCATCCAGTACCTCGTGCGCCAGCGCCTCGAAGGTGGCGCGCAGCCGCTCCCGCCCTGCCGCGCTGGCCATCTGCAGCGCGGACAATCCGGCCACCTGCCCCTCGGCCACGATCGCGCCGGCGGCATCGGCCAGCGCCCAGCGCGTTTGCGTGCCGCCCGCGTCGATGCCGAGACCGGTGTCCATGGGCGCCCTACACTTTCGCGCCGGCGCGCGCGCTTTCGAGGCCGACGCGGTCGACGGCCGTGACGACCACCGCGCGCGCCGGCACGCCGGCCAGGTCGCGCAGCACCACTTCGTTCTTCGTTGCCGGCATGGCGGTAAAGCGCCATTCGTCGCCATAGCGGGCCCAGATCGCATAGGTTACAGCGTTCTTCGCGGTACCCAGCGCCACCGCCAGGCCGCTTTCGCTCCGCTTCACGGCCACCGTCGGCGCCTCGGGCGGACGCTCGCCCAGCCACGGCGAGGCCGGTACCAGCGCGGCGCTCTGGTAGCTCTGCGCCTTCAGCCGGTCGTACAGGCCGCCGCGGTTCTGCATCAGCGGCGCGATCGAGAAGTGCACGTGGCCCTGCGCGGCAGGCCGGCTGCGCGTGACGTCGATCTGCTGCACGATCTCGTCCGGCCCGAACGGCTTGGCGGAACCGTCGGCGGTGCGGCTGGTGAACAGGCCGGGCCACACATGGCGGCCACGCGTGTTCTGCGCCAGCCAGTAGTCGAGCAGCACCGGGTAGGCCTGCGGCGCCTGCCTGATCGGCCAGTACAGCTGCGGCGCCAGGTAATCGAGCCAGCCCTTCTGCAGCCACAGTTCGGCATCCGCGAACAGCTTGTCGTACTGGGAGAAGCCGGCGATGCCGCGCGGCCGGCGGTCCGGGCGGCCGATGCCGAACGGGCTGATGCCGAACTTGACCCACGCCTTCTCGCGGCGAATGCCCAGGTAGATCCGTTCGATCAGCCGGTCGACGTTCTGGCGCCGCCACGACGATCGGTCGAGCGTGCCGCCGCCGCGCACGTAGCGCTGCCACGACGGTTCGTCGGGGAACGGCAGCTCCGGCTTCTGCCACGATGGCGCATCGAGTGCCGCCGCCTCGCCGCCCGCATTGGCCGGCGCCTCGATCGGGTAGGGATAGAAATAATCGTCGATGTGCACGCCGTCGATGTCGTAGCGGCGCACCACGTCGAGGATCACGTCCAGCGTGCGCTGCGCGGCCGATTCCTCGCCCGGGTCCATCCACAGCAGCCTGCCGTAGGTTTTCACGGCCTGCGGATTGGTGTTCGCGAAATGCTCTTTCGCCAGCGGCGTGCGGGCCGCCGCGTGGCGTGCGCGGTAGGGATTGAACCAGGCATGCAGTTCCATGCCGCGGGCGTGCGCCTGGGCGATCCAGAACTGCAGCGGATCCCACATCGGCGACGGCTCCTTGCCCGAGCGGCCGGTCATGAATTCCGACCACGGTTCCAGCTTCGACGGATAGATCGCATCGGCGCTGGGGCGCACCTGCAGCACGATCGCGTTCAGGTTCAGCGCCTTGGCGCGGTCGAGGATCGCGATCGCTTCCGCCTGCTGCTTGGCCGGCGGCGCATTGCTGCGGCTGGGCCAGTCGATGTTGGCAACGGTGGACACCCAGGCGGCGCGGAACTCGCGCGGCGCCGGGGGCGGTTCGTCGCCCGTGTAGCGCGGCGGTTCGGGATGCGGCACCGGGCCGGCGGCATCGGGGCCGGGGGCGGGCGCCTCGGGGCGTGTCGGGGATGTCGAGCATGCGCTCATGATTGCCGCCAGCACGCCGGCACCGCCGGCGGAAAGCAGCAGCCGCTTGTTACGATCGAAAGCCAAAGCCACTCCTGTGAAATAAGCGGCGATATTGTAATCCCAGCCAGCGCCGGGGCCGCGCCCTGATCAGTTTCGCCCGAACTGCGGGTCGATCTTCACCAGCGCCGTCATCGCGAACGCGGGGATCGTGGCCAGGCATGCCCAGATGAAGAAGTTCGGGTAGCCCATGATCTCCTGCAGGTAGCCGCTGGCCATCTGCGGCACCATCATGCCCAGCGCCATGAAGCCGGTGCAGATCGCGTAATGCGCCGTCTTGTGCTCGCCCTCGCACACCATGATCATGTACATCAGGTAGGAAGCGAAGCCGAAGCCGTAGCCGAACTGCTCGACCGCCATGGCCACCGTGATCAGGCCGATATTGTCTGGCTGGGCATGCGACAGATAGACGAACACGAGGCCGGGCAGGTGCAGGATGAACGCCATCGGCCACAGGCAGCGCTTCAGGCCGAAGCGCGCGATGGCCAGGCCGCCCAGCAGGCCGCCCACGGTCAGCGCGATGATGCCGACGGTGCCGTAGACGAAACCGACTTCCGTGTTGTCCAGCCCCAGGCCGCCTTCGGCGACGGGATCGAGCAGGAAAGGCACCGCCATTTTCAGCAGCTGCGATTCGCCGAGGCGGAACAGCAGCAGGAAGCCGAGGATCGTGAGGATGCCCTCCTTGCGGAAGAATGCCGCGAAGGTCAGGAAGAATTCGGCGAACGGACTGCCCTTCAGGCGCGCCGGCGCATCCGCGGCGGGGCGCGGCAGCATGAAGAAGTGCCAGGCGCACAGCAGCGCGAACACGCCCCCGAGCAGGCCGAACACGACAGACCATGCGGTACGCGGATCGCCGGTGCGGGCGATCAGGATGCCGGCGAGTGCCACCAGCGCGCCCTGCCCGGTGATGTTGGCCAGCCGGTAGAACGTGCTGCGCACGCCCACATAGGCCGCCTGTTCCTTCTGCTGCAGGGACAGCATGTAGTAACCGTCCGCGGCGATATCGTGCGTGGCCGATGCAAAGGCCATCAGCCACAGCACCGCAAGGCTGATCTGGAAGAACCCGGGCAGGTGGGTAGTGAAGGCCACCAGCGCCAGCGCCACGCCGACGACGCCCTGCAGCACCACCGTCCATTGGCGCTTGGTGCCGAACATTTCCACGACCGGCGCCCACAGCGGCTTGATCACCCACGGCAGGTACAGCCATGACGTATAGAACGCGATGTCGGTATTGGAGAAGCCGGTGTTCTTGTACATCACCAGCGACAGGGACATGACGGCGAAATAGGGAATGCCCTGGCCGAAGTAGAGGGTGGGCACCCACCACCAGGGACTGCGCTGCACTGCTTTCATTACATCCTTAATTGCGAAGACTGATCGATCCGCGGCGCAGGCACTGGATCAGGCATTGAGTGCCCCGCGCACGCTGCCTCCGGCTTGCGCCAGCAGGCTTTCCGCCTGCGGCACCGGCACCTTCTTCAGCAGTGCGACGATGGCCACCTTGACGTGGAACCCGCACTCTTCCAGCACGGCCCGCGCGGCGGCTTCACCGGCGCCGGTGGCATGCACCGTCAGGCGCACCGTGCGCGCGAACAGCTTGGCGTTGGTGGGTTTCAAGTCTACCATCAAGTTCCGGTACACCTTGTGCAGCCGGACCATGATGGCGCTGGAAATCGTGTTCAGCACGATCTTCTGCGACGTGCCGGCCTTCAGGCGCGTGCTGCCGGAAATGACTTCGGCGCCGGTATCGAGCACGATGCCGACATGGGCCTCGTCGGCCACAGGCGAATGGGTGTTGTTGGCGATGCCGACCGTCAGTGCGCCGGCCTCGCGCGCGGCGTGCAGGGCGCCCAGCACATACGGCGTGCCGCCCGAAGCGGCCAGCAGCAGCACCACGTCGTTCGCGGTGGGCGCCGCCGCCAGCAAGTCGCGCGCGCCCTGTTCGCGGTCATCCTCGGCTCCTTCGATGGCAACGAACATGGCGGCCTCGCCACCCGCCAGCAGCGCCACGGCGCGCTCGCGCGGCCACGAGAAAGTGGGATACAGCTCCACGCTGTCGAGCACACCGAGCCGGCCGGACGTTCCGGCGCCCACGTAGACCAGGCGCCCGCCCGACGCGATGCGGGGCACCGCGGCCTCGATCGCAGCGGCGATTTGCGGCGCGGCCGCGCGCACCGACCGCACGGCATTGAACTGGTCGTCGACGAACGCCGCCACCAGCTCGGGAAGCGGATACTGGTCCAGCTGCGGGTGTTCGCTGCTCGGGGTCTCGGTCTTCAGCATCCGGCCAGTTTAATACCAAAGTTCAGCCGCGCCGCATCTCGGCCACGAAATCGTAGTGGTCGCTGCGGCAATAGGAATGGGTCAGCTCGACCGCCTCGCCATTCGCGAGGTAGGCGATGCGGGTGATGAACAGCACGGCGTGGCCTTCGGGCACGTCGAGCTGCCTTGCCAGGTCGGCCGGGGCGTTCATCGCACGGATGTGCTGCAGCGCGCGCACCGGCGGCTTGCCGATGCTCTCGAGGTACTGGTACAGCGAATCGCCGACGGCGGCCGGATCGGGCACCACGGTGGCGGGCAGCACGCTGACCTCGTAGGCCATCGCCACGTCGTCGGCGAGGCGCAGCCGTTCCAGCCGCGCCACGCGCGTGTTCGGCGACAGCGCAAGGCTCATCTGCTCATCCGCGCCGGCGATGACGATCTCCCGCCGCAGCCAGCGCGAGCCGGGCCGGTAGCCGCGCTGCTGCAACTGCTCGGAAAAGCTGGACAGGTTCGACAGCGGCTGCTCGATGCGCGGCGCGATGTAGTTGCCGGACCCCCGCTTGCGCACGACGAGGCCCTGCTCCACCAGCTGGTCGATGGCCTTGCGCGCCGTGACGCGCGAGATGTTCAGCTGCTCGGACAGCGTGCGCTCGGACGGCAGCGCCTGGTCCACCTGGTAGCGGCCCGCGCGCACGTCGTCCGTCAGCTTGCGCGCGATCTGCATGTACAGGGGGGACGTATCCAGTTTCGACCCTTCGGGCTTCGAACCATCGCGCTGCTGGACGGCGGTTTCCTGGGCTTGCTGCAAAATCATGACAATTCTCCTATACCTTCTAGTGTAACGGCGAAGGACAATGCCCGCTTCTTTCATCCCTGCAGGAAACATCGCCGGGCATCTCCTCCTTCCGCGACGGCAGCCCGTGGCGCCCTGACAAGAGGTTACAAATGAAGCTGTTCCACACCATTTCCGCCGTGTTTCTCGCTGCCGGTATCGCCTGCTCCGGCGCGGCCGGCGCGGCAAAGCTCGATCCCGACCATTACCTGCTGTCCGCGGACGTCATGAACAAGATGAAGGCGATCGAGGTCGAGTTCGAGAAAAACGGCCATAAGTCGTCGACCAGCGACGACGAAGATGACGACGGTGCCGGCAAGCGCGATGGAAAAAACAAGAACGGCAACCCGACGCCCGAGGAACTGGTGCGCGAGATCGAGCAGGACAAGGTGGCGATGGCGGCGTTGAAGCGCCATGGCCTGACGAGCCGGGACTACGCGCTGACTTCGTTCGCGATGCTGCACGCCGGCTTCTACGTGATGTTCGAGGAGTCGATGGACAAGAAAGGCGCCGCCGACATGCTGGCCAAGTTCACCCGGGAACAGCGCGCCAACGTGGCCTTCGTGCGGGCGATGAATCCCGGGAAGAAGAAGTAATCGGCAAGGGGTGCGTGACGGGCAAGGTTTCATTGGATCGCAACGGGGTGGGCAACGGAGCGCGGCGCATCGTATCCTGCCTGGACTTCCCTCACCCGCACGGATAACGGCAGCATGCAGCAGAATGAACACCAGGTGGTCGTCATCGGCGGCGGTGTCGTCGGCCTCGCTTCGGCCTGGTGGCTGCTGGACGCGGGCTTTCGCGTCGTGCTGCTCGAACGGGCGCCCGCTGTCGGCAACGGCGCCAGCTATCGCAACGGCGGACAGCTGAGCTATCGCTACGTGGCGCCACTGGCCGATGCGGGCGTGCCATGGAAGGCGCTGCAGTGGCTGTTCCAGGAAGCGGGCCCGCTGCGTTTCAGGCCGGAAGCGGACCTGCGCCAGTGGCGCTGGCTCGGCCGGTTCCTGGCCAACTGCAACGCGGCCAGCAACCGGCGCACCACCGCCAAGCTGCTGGAACTGGGAGAGCACAGCCGGCGCATGATGGCCCAGCTGGAAGCGGCGGTACCGCTGGCGGAATTCGGCTGGCGCGACGCGGGCAAACTGGTCGTGTACCGCTCGCGGGCATCGTTCGATGCCGCCATCGCCCGGCCCGATCCCGAAAACCGCCGCCGCGTGCTGACCGGCGCGGAAACCGCTGTGCTGGAGCTGGCGCTGGCCGAGCTGGCACCGCGCCTTGCCGGCGGCATCTTCAATGCCGGCGAGGCGGTGGCGGACTGCCATCGCTTCTGCCTGGCGCTGGAACGGCGGCTGCGGGCGCATCCCCGCTTCGATGGCGTCATCCACGCCAACGCGACTTGCCTGTTCACGGAAAACGGCAAGGTGTCGGCGGTGCAGACGGAGACCGGCTGGGTGACGGGCGAGCATTTCGTGCTGGCGGCCGGCATCGGCAGCCGCGGCCTGGCCGCCACCGCGGGCATCGACCTGCCGCTGTATCCATTGAAGGGCTACAGCCTGACCGCGCCGGTCGGCGCCCAGCACACGGCGCCGGAGGTCAGCGTGACCGATTTCGACCGCAAGACGCTGTATGCCCGCATCGGCAACCAGCTGCGCGTGGCGGCAATGGTCGACATGGTCGGCGAAGACACGTCGCTGGATCCGCGCCGCATTGCCGGCCTGGCGCGCCTGGTACGCGAAACGATGCCGGCCGCCGCCGACTACTCCCGCCTCGAACCATGGGCCGGCCTGCGCCCCGCCACCCCGAACAGCGCGCCCCTCCTCGGCCCCACCCGGCACGGTAACCTGTGGCTGAACGTGGGCCACGGCCCGCTCGGCTTCACCTTCGCCTGTGGCACCGCCGCCCTGCTCGCCGACCTGATGACCGGCCGCCCCACCCCGTTCGCCCTCGACTTCCTCGCCTGGCCCCGGTAAATATTTCCTGAAACCGGGGTCAGACCCCGGTTTTGGGCAACTTTTTGGGGTGCGAGCGGTGGCGGGGCGATATGGCGGATAATGTCGCCTTTTCATTGTCCGACCTGCCATGTCCAAGACGAAGACCCCGGCCGGGTGCCCTTGCGGCGGCGGGCCGTCGCTGGCGGCCTGCTGCGGCCCGTACATCGAGGGCAGCGCGCTGCCGGCCACGGCCGAGCTGCTGATGCGCTCCCGCTACACGGCCTACACGCTGAAGAACGAGCCCTACCTGCTGGTCACCTGGCATCCCAGCACCCGCCCGACCGAGCGGATCGTCGATCCGGACGAGCCGTTGCAATGGCTGGGACTTGAGGTAAAATCGACTTTACGTTTACGTCAACGTAAAGCAGATTTCGCGGGCCAGGATCATCCGGACCAGGACTACGTGGAATTCGTGGCCCGCTTCCGCCAGGGCGGCAAGGGCCAGCGGCTGCACGAGATCAGCCGCTTCCTGCGCGAGCCCGACCCGAGCCTCGGCGGCACGCCGCGCTGGTTCTACGTCGACGGAGATTTTCCGACCAAAGAATAAAGGGGACACCGCATGCCGCACATCGACAGCAAACTCAATCCGCGCAGCGAAGACTTCCGCGCCAACGCCGCCGCCATGGGGGCGCTGGTGGACGACCTGCGCGCCCGCGTCGCCAAGGTGGCCGAAGGCGGCGGCGCGGCGGCCAGCGCGAAGCACACCGCGCGCGGCAAGCTGCTGCCGCGCGAGCGCGTGCGCCTGCTGCTCGATCCCGGCACCCCGTTCCTCGAATTCTCGCAGCTTGCTGCATTTGATATGTACGACGATGCGGCGCCGTCGGCCGGCATCATCACCGGCATCGGCCGCGTGTCCGGCCAGGAATGCGTCATCGTCTGCAACGACGCCACGGTGAAAGGCGGCACGTATTACCCGATGACGGTGAAAAAACACCTGCGCGCGCAGGAAATCGCCGACCAGAACCGGCTGCCGTGCATCTACCTGGTCGATTCCGGCGGTGCCAACCTGCCGAACCAGGACGAAGTCTTCCCCGACCGCGACCACTTCGGCCGCATCTTCTACAACCAGGCCAACCTGTCCGCGCAGGGCATCCCGCAGATCGCCGTGGTGATGGGCTCCTGCACCGCCGGCGGCGCCTACGTGCCGGCGATGAGCGACGAATCGATCATCGTCAAGGAACAGGGCACGATCTTCCTGGGCGGCCCGCCGCTGGTGAAGGCGGCCACCGGCGAAGTGGTCAGCAGCGAAGACCTGGGCGGCGGCGACGTGCACACGCGCCTCTCCGGCGTGGCCGATCACCTGGCACAGAACGACACCCATGCGCTGGCGCTGGCCCGCAACATCGTCTCGCACCTGAACCGGCAGAAACCGCCAACTGCCATGCGCGAGGTCGTCGAACCCAAATACGCGCCCGAAGAACTGTACGGCGTGATCCCCGTGGATACCCGCAAGCCGTTCGACATCCGCGAAGTCATCGCGCGCATCGTCGACGGCAGCGAGTTCGACGAATTCAAGGCCCGCTACGGCACCACGCTGGTGTGCGGCTTCGCCCACATCCACGGCATGCAGGTGGGGATCATCGCCAACAACGGCATCCTGTTCTCGGAATCGGCGCTGAAGGGTACCCACTTCATCGAGCTGTGCTGCCAGAGGAAGATCCCGCTGGTGTTCCTGCAGAACATCACCGGCTTCATGGTCGGCCGCAAGTACGAGAACGAAGGCATCGCCCGCAACGGCGCCAAGATGGTGACGGCGGTAGCCACCGCCGCCGTGCCGAAATTCACCGTGATCATCGGCGGCAGTTTCGGCGCCGGCAACTACGGCATGTGCGGCCGCGCCTACTCGCCGCGCTTCCTGTGGATGTGGCCGAACGCCCGGATCTCGGTGATGGGCGGCGAGCAGGCCGCGTCGGTGCTGGCCACCGTGAAGCGCGACGGCATCGAGGCCAAGGGCGGACAATGGTCGCAGGACGAGGAAGCCGCGTTCAAGCAGCCGATCAAGGAACAGTATGAACACCAGGGCCACCCGTACTATGCCAGCGCGCGGCTGTGGGACGACGGTATCATCGACCCGGCCGACACCCGCATGGTGCTGGGCCTGGGCCTGTCGGCGGCGCTGAACGCCCCGATTCCCGACACGAAGTTCGGTGTCTTCCGCATGTAAGGAACCAAGCATGAACTACGACACCCTCACCCTCGACACGGCGGGCACGATCGCCACGGTCACGCTGAACCGCCCCGGCGTGCGCAACGCGTTCGACGAACAGTCGATCGCCGAGCTGACGGCCGCCTTCGCGGCGCTGGGCCAGGTCGACGGGATCCGCGCCATCGTGCTGGCCGCGAACGGCACGGCCTACTGCGCCGGCGCGGACCTGAACTGGATGAAGAAGATGGCCGGCTACTCGGAAGACGAGAACCGCGCCGACGCGATGCAGCTGGCGAACATGCTGCGCACCATCCATGCGTGCCCCAAGCCGGTGGTGGCGAAAGTGCACGGCGACTGCTTCGGCGGCGGCGTCGGCCTGGTGGCTGCCTGCGATATCGCGATCGCCGCCGAGGATGCGCATTTCTGCCTCAGCGAGGTGAAGCTGGGCCTGATCCCCGCCACCATCTCGCCGTATGTCATCAAGGCGATGGGCGAGAACGCCGCACGGCGCTACTTCCTCACTGCCGAACGTTTCAATGCCAGGGAAGCGCTGCGCATCGGCTTCGTGCACGAACTGGCCACCGCGGCGTCGCTGGACGGCCAGGTGGCCGCCGTGGCCAATGCGCTGGCCGCGAACAGCCCGAACGCCGTGCGCGAAGCCAAGGCGCTGGTGCGCGAGATCGCCAGCCAGCCCGTCACGGATGCGCTGGTGGCCGACACCGCCCACCGCATCGCGCACATCCGCGCCTCGGGCGAAGGCCGCGAAGGCGTGGCCGCGTTCCTCGAGAAGAGGAAGCCTTCCTGGCTCACCTGATTTTTGGAGTTTCAGTCTTGACAGATCAAACCAGCGACTGGGTGTCGCGCAGCCTGAAGAGCGTATGGCACCCATGTACCCAGATGCAGCACCACGCGCGTGATCAAGATCGTGTGCCGCTGATTCCCGTCAGCCATGGCCGCGGCGCCTGGCTGTACGACCATGACGGCCGGCGCTACCTCGACGCGATCAGCTCGTGGTGGGTCAACCTGTTCGGCCACGCCAATCCGCGCATCAACGCGGCGCTGCGCGACCAGCTCGACATGCTGGAGCACGCAATGCTGGCCGGCTTTACCCATGAGCCGGTGATCCGCCTGTCCGAGCGGCTGTCCGCGCTGACCGGCGGCGTGCTGGGCCACGCCTTCTACGCGTCGGACGGCGCCTCGGCCGTCGAGATCGCGCTGAAGATGAGTTTTCATGCGTGGCGCAACGCCGGCCGGTCCGACAAACAGGAATTCGTCTGCCTGCAGGGCAGCTACCACGGCGAAACGATCGGCGCGCTGGCCGTCACCGACGTGGCGCTGTTCAAGGATGCCTACGGCCCGCTGCTGCGCGCCACGCAAACGGTGATGTCGCCCGATGCGCGCCAGGCCCGCGATGGCGAAACGGCCCAGGACGTGGCACGCCGCGCCGCGGCCGACGTGCAGCGCCTGTTCGAACAGAAGGCGGACCGCATCGCCGCCATCATCATCGAGCCGCTGGTGCAGTGCGCGGCCGGCATGGCGATGCACGATCCGCTCTACCTCCAGCTGGTCCGCGAGCTGTGCGACAGGCATGAAGTACACCTGATCCTCGATGAAATCGCGGTGGGCTGCGGCCGCACCGGCACCTTCTTCGCGTGCGAGCAGGCCGGCATCTGGCCAGACTTCGTCACGCTGTCGAAGGGCATCAGCGGCGGCTACCTGCCGCTGTCGCTGGTGCTGACGAAGGACCAGGTCTACCAGGCTTTCTACAGTG
Organism: Pseudoduganella umbonata; assembly: GCF_014192225.1. Lineage (GTDB taxonomy): Bacteria > Pseudomonadota > Gammaproteobacteria > Burkholderiales > Burkholderiaceae_D > Rugamonas > Rugamonas umbonata. The sequence goes on from NZ_JACHXS010000005.1 coordinate 233,765, forward strand.
CCGACATCACGCGCGGTTTCCTGCATTCGCACTCGTACACCGGCAACCCGCTGGCGTGCCGCGCGGCGCTGGCCACGCTCGACATTTTCGAAGAAGACAACGTCCTCGAAGCGAACCGCGCCCGTGCCGCCAGCCTGGGCGCGGCGATGGCGCCGCTGGCCGACCACCCGCGCGTAAAAAACCTGCGCCAGCGCGGCATGATCCTGGCGTTCGATGCCGCCGGCGTGGACAAGACGTTCTCGCGCCGCTTCTTCGCCAACGCCACGCGCAACGAACTGCTGCTGAGGCCGATCGGCTCGACCGTGTACCTGATGCCGCCCTACATCCTGGACGACGAGGAAATCGCCGGCCTGGCCGCGCGCACGCGGGCCGTCTTCGAACAGACACTGGCGGAGGCATCATGAAACTGCTGGACCAGCTGGCGTCCAGCCTGGATGCACTGCGCAAGCAAAGCCTGATCCGCACGCGCCGCACGGTCGATACGCCGTGCGGCCCGCGCGTGACGGTGGAGGGCCGCGAACTGCTGGCCTTCTGCAGCAACGACTACCTGGGCCTGGCCGCGCACCCGGCCATCACGGCCGCGCTGCGCGAGGGTACCGAACTGTATGGCGCCGGCAGCGGCGCCTCGCACCTGATCAGCGGCCACTTCCGCGCCCACGCGGCACTGGAAGAGCGGCTGGCCGATTTCGCCGGCCCGCACCTCGTCGATGCGCGCGCGCTGTACTTCAGCACCGGCTACATGGCCAACCTTGCCGTGCTGACGGCGCTCGCAGTAGGCGACAGGGACACGGAAATCTTCAGCGAAGCGCTGAACCATGCATCGCTGATCGACGGCGCGCGCCTGTCGCGCAAGACGGTCAAGGTGTATCCGCACGCGAACGTCGAGGCGCTGGACGAACTGCTGGGCACCAGCCAGGCGAGCAACAAGATCGTCGTCACCGATTCGGTGTTCTCGATGGATGGCAACCTGGCCCCGCTGCCGGCATTGCTGGCGCTGTGCGAGAAACATGGCGCCTGGCTGGTCGTCGACGATGCCCACGGCTTCGGCACGCTGGGCGAGAACGGCCGGGGCGCCCTCGAGCACTTCGGCCTGCGCTCGCCTTACCTGGTCTACGTGGGCACGCTGGGCAAGGCGGCCGGGGTGGGCGGCGCCTTCGTTGCCGCGCACGCTACCGTGATCGACACGCTGGTCCAGCGCGCCCGGCCCTACATCTTCACGACCGCGGCGCCGCCGGCGCTGGCGCATGCCCTGCTGGCCAGCCTTGACATCATCGCCGGCGGCGAGGGCCGGGAGCGCCGTTCGCACCTGGCCGGTTTGGTGGCACAATGGCACGATGGCCTGCGGCTGGCACGCTGGACGGCGCTGCCGTCGCAGACCGCGATCCAGCCCGTGATCATCGGCGCCAACGACGCGACGATGGAAGCGGCCGCGGCGCTGTACGAGCGCGGCATCTGGGTCGGCGGCATCCGCCCGCCCACGGTGCCGGCGGATTCGGCGCGGCTGCGCGTCACGCTGTCGGCCGGCCACACCACGGCCGACGTGGCGCGGCTGCTCGACAACATCAATGAAGTCAATGCCCACATGGAAAGGAGCCGCGATGGCGCTTGAAGACCCGGTGATCGCTCCGGTACGGGAAGCCGCGGTGGCGGACGACGCCGTCGAAGAAGTGCAAGCCGCGCCGGCGGTGGCCGCCAGCGGCATTCCGCCCCGCTTCGCCTGCTTCGTGACGGGCACCGATACGGAAATCGGCAAGACGCTGATCTCGTCCGCCATGCTGCACGCGCTGGTCAGCCAGGGCGTGAAGGCGTGCGGCATGAAGCCGGTGGCGGCGGGCGCGGTCATGCGCGACGGCACGCTGCGCAACGACGATTGCGACCAGCTGGAATCCGCCGGCAACGTGCGCCTGCCGCAATCGATCACCACGCCGTTCCTGCTGAAGGAACCGGCCGCGCCGCACATCGCGGCCGCGCTGGAACGCGTCACCATCGACCCGGTGCCGATCCTGGCGTCGTATCTCGAGATCGCCGCCGCCAGCGACGCCACCGTGGTCGAAGGCGTGGGCGGCTTCCGCGTGCCGTTGACCGATACCTACGACACCGCCGACCTGGCGCAGCAGCTCGACTTGCCGATGGTGCTGGTGGTGGGCATGCGCCTGGGCTGCATCAACCACGCGCTGCTGACCGTCGAAGCGATTGCCGCGCGCGGCCTGAAGCTGGCTGGCTGGGTGGCCAATGCGCTGGAGCCGGAGATGGCGTTCGCCGATGAAAACATCGAAGCGCTGGCCGATCGCATCGGCGCGCCGCTGCTGGGCCGCGTGCCGCGCCTGGCCGATGCGAGCGCCGCCGCCGCCGCCGCGTACCTCGATTTCACGAGCCTGCCGAACTGGCCGGCTCACCGCAACACGAAGTAAAAAGTAAATATTAAGGAAAACACGATGTCCCTGCATGAACCGAAAACCGTCGCCCTGCACCGCCCGACCGCCGCCATCAAGCTGCCGGAATCGGCCACCTGGCCGCGCGAGGAAGTGCTGGCCCTGTTCGAACTGCCGTTCAACGAACTGATGTTCCGCGCGCAGGAAGCGCACCGCGCCAATTTCCCGGATGGCGACGTGGAACTGGCCACGCTGCTGTCGATCAAGACCGGCGGCTGCGAAGAAGACTGCGGCTACTGCCCGCAGGCCGCGCGCTACGATACCGGCGTGGAAGCCAAGAAGATCCTCGATACCGAAACGGTGCTGGAAGCGGCAAGGCAGGCCAAGCAAAACGGTGCCACCCGCTTCTGCATGGGTGCCGCATGGCGCAGCCCGAAAGAGCGCGACATGGAAAAAGTCGAAACCATGGTGCGCGAAGTGAAGGCGCTGGGCCTGGAAACCTGCGCCACGCTGGGCATGCTGGAAGCGGACCAGGCCGAGCGCCTGAAGGCCGCCGGCCTCGATTACTACAACCACAACCTCGACACGGCGCCCGAGTTCTACGACAACGTGATCTCCACCCGCCAGTACCAGGACCGCCTGGACACGCTTGGCCACGTGCGCGACGCCGGCCTGAAAGTGTGCTGCGGCGGCATCGTGGGCATGGGTGAAACGCGCGACCAGCGCGCCGGCCTGATCGCCCAGCTGGCGAACCTGAACCCGTATCCGGAATCGGTGCCGATCAACCACCTGGTGCAGGTGGAAGGCACGCCGCTGCACGGCCTGGACCGCCTCGACCCGCTGGAATTCGTGCGCACCATCGCCGTGGCGCGCATCACGATGCCGAAGGCGCGTGTGCGCCTGTCCGCCGGCCGCCGCGAACTGGGCGAAGCCGTGCAGGCCATGTGCTTCATGGCCGGCGCCAACTCGATCTTCTACGGCGACAAGCTGCTGACCACCGACAACCCGGAAGCGAACGACGACCGTGCGCTGCTGGCCAAGCTGGGCCTGTCCACCCGTGCCGCCATGCTGGAGTCGGTGCAGAAGGAAGCCTGCGGCTGCTGAGATATCGAATAGTTCGAATAGATCGAATAGTTCGACGGGATCGAATGGCCGCAGAGCCAGATTGCCGAGCCGGCGGCACATGCCGCATGCAGCGCCCAACGGTTGAATTCCCGGGCCGGACTCACGAGGTCCGGCCCGGAAATTCGCCTCGGGTTCATAAGACTGGAGACATATCGATGTTCAAGAAAATCCTGATCGCCAACCGCGGCGAGATCGCCTGCCGCGTGGCCGCCACCGCCCGCAAGATGGGCATCCGCACCGTGGCCGTGTATTCGGAAGCCGATGCCAATGCGAAGCACGTGGCGGTCTGCGACGAGGCCGTGCTGCTGGGCCCCGCGCCGGCCAAGGAAAGCTACCTGTGCGGCGACAAGATCATCGCCATCGCGCTGGCCACCGGCGCGCAGGCGATCCATCCCGGCTATGGCTTCCTGTCCGAGAATGCGGAATTCGCCGAAGCCTGCGCCGAAGCGGGCCTGGTGTTCATCGGCCCGCCCGCCGCGGCGATGCGCGCGATGGGCTCGAAATCGGCGGCGAAATCATTGATGGAAAAGGCCGGCGTGCCGCTGGTGCCCGGCTACCACGGCGACGAGCAGGAGGCCACCTTCCTGCAGCGCGAAGCGGACCGCATCGGCTACCCGGTGCTGCTGAAGGCTTCGGCCGGCGGCGGCGGCAAGGGCATGCGCGTGGTCGACAGCGCCGCCGCCTTCGCCGAAGCGCTGGCTTCCTGCAAGCGCGAGGCGATCAGCTCCTTCGGCGACGACAAGGTACTGGCCGAAAAATACCTGCAGCGCCCGCGCCACATCGAGATCCAGGTATTCGCCGACACGCACGGCAACTGCATCTACCTGTTCGAGCGCGATTGCTCGGTCCAGCGCCGTCACCAGAAGGTGCTGGAGGAAGCGCCGGCGCCGGGCATGACCGATGCGCGGCGCGCGGCCATGGGCGATGCGGCCGTGGCCGCGGCACAGGCGGTCGGTTATGTGGGCGCCGGCACTGTGGAATTCATCGCCAACCAGGACGGCAGCTTCTATTTCATGGAGATGAACACGCGGCTGCAGGTCGAGCACCCGGTGACGGAAATGATCACCGGCACCGACCTCGTCGAATGGCAGTTGCGCGTGGCGGCCGGCGAGCCGCTGCCGAAACGGCAGGACGAACTGAAGATCCGCGGCCACGCGCTGGAGGCGCGGATCTACGCCGAGAATCCCGACAAGGGCTTCCTGCCGTCGATCGGCACGCTGCGCCACCTCGACACGCCGGATGCGGTGCAGTTCGAAGTGGGCGGCACGCCCGGCCAGCCGGCCGCGGTGCGCGTCGATTCCGGCGTGCGCGAGGGCGATGCGATCTCGCCGTTCTACGATCCGATGATCGCCAAGCTGATCGTCTGGGGCGCCGACCGCAAGCAGGCGCTGGCGCGCATGGCGCAGGCGCTGTCGCAATACCAGATCGTCGGCCTGGCCGGCAACGTGGCATTCCTCAAGCGCCTGGTGGAAAGCGCCGCGTTTGCCGATGCGGACCTGGATACGGGCCTGATCGAACGCAATGTCGATGTGCTGTTCGCGCCGGCCCGTTCGGTGCCCGTGGCGGCGCTCGCGCTGGCCGCCGTGGCACTGATCGAGCATGAGAAAACCCGGGCGCGCGGCACCAACGCGGGCGACCCGTGGAGCCAGGCACTGGGCTGGCGCCTGAACTCCCGCTACGCCCGCACGCTGGCGTTCCGCGACGAAGGCGGCAGGAACTACGCGCCCGTGTTCACGTACCTGCCGCACGGCTGGGAGCTGTCGATCGAGGGCATGTCCGTCGACGTGGCGCTGCTGGCGCGCGATGGCGTGGACCTGTCGGTGCGGCTGGGCGACGCGTCGGTGCACGGCACCGTGCGCCGCGATGGCGACACCTTCCACGTGTTCACCGGCGGCGGCCATTACGTGCTGCACCATGAGGACCCGCTGGCGCATGCCGGCGAAAGCGAGGCCGATGGCGGCCGGCTGACCGCGCCGATGCCGGGCAAGGTCGTCGCCGTGCTGGCATCGCGCGGACAGGACGTCAGGAAGGGCGAGCCGCTGGTGATCATGGAAGCGATGAAGATGGAACACACGATCGCGGCGCCGCACGACGGCACCGTGGACGAGATACTGTACGCCGTCGGCGACCAGGTAGCGGATGGCGCGCCGCTGCTGGCCTTCCGGACGGCAGCCTGAGGAAACAACGATGCGTATTCTGCTGTACCGTTCGGATGACAACACCGGCCCGTGGGCCGACGATTTTGCGCGCCACCTGCCGCAGGCGCAGTGCGTGACATGGCGCGAGGGTGAGAAACTGCCACCCTGCGACTACGCTGTGGTGTGGGCGCCGCCCGAGGCGATGCTGCGCGAACTGGCCGAAGTCAAGGCGGTCTTCCTGATGGGGGCCGGTGCCGATGCGATCCTGAAGCAGGGCAGCGCCCTGCCCGCCCACGTGCCGATCGTGCGCCTGGGCGACGCGGGCATGGGCGTGCAGATGGGCGAGTACGTGGTGCATGCGGTGCTGCGCTACTTCCGCCGCTTCGACCAGTACGAGGACCAGGCGGCCGTCGGCGACTGGCGGCCGCTGGCTGCGCACGAGCGCGAATCGTTCAGCATCGGCGTGATGGGCGCCGGCGTGCTGGGCCTGCGCGTGCTGGAATGCCTGCGTCCGTTCGGTTTCCCGTTGCAGGCATGGTCGCGCAGCGCGAAGGAGATCGACGGCGTGCGCTGCTTCGCCGGCGACGACGGGCTCGACGCTTTCCTGCGCAGCACCCGCGTGGTGGTGTGCATGCTGCCGCTGACGGACGCCACGGCCAATATCCTGAACCGCGCCAACCTGGGCAAGCTGCCACAGGGCGCCTACGTGATCAACGTGGCGCGCGGCGCCCATGTAGCGGAGCCGGACCTGCTGGCGTTCATCCAGTCGGGCCACATCGCCGGCGCCACGCTGGACGCGTTCCGCAACGAACCGCTGCCGCGGCAGCATCCGTTCTGGGACGAGCCGCGCATCACCATCACGCCGCATATCGCCGCGCTGACCCTGCGTAGCGAAAGCGTGCGGCAGATCGCCGGCAAGATCGGCCTGCTGGAGCGGGGCGAACCGGTTGCCGACGTCATCGACCGCGAACTGGGATATTGATTGGGGAACTGACATGAACCTGCCGAAAAAAGTGAAGATCGTCGAAGTGGGCCCGCGCGACGGCCTGCAGAACGAAAAGGAAAACGTGCCGGCCGAGGTGAAGATCGCGCTGGTCGACCGCCTGTCCGCCGCCGGCTTCCCGAACGTGGAAGCGGCGGCGTTCGTGTCGCCGAAATGGGTGCCGCAGATGGCCACCAGCCGCGCGGTCATGGACGGCATCGCACGCAGGGACGGCGTGATCTACTCGGCGCTGACGCCGAACATGCAGGGCTTCGAAGCCGCGCTTGCAGCGAAGGCCGACGAGGTGGTGATCTTCGGCTCGGCGTCGGAAGCCTTCTCGCAGCGAAACATCAACTGCTCGATCGCCGAATCGATCGCCCGCTTCGAACCGGTGGCGAAGGCGGCGAAGGACCATGGCGTGCGGCTGCGCGGCAGCATCAGCACGGCGTTCGGCTGCCCGTACCAGGGCGAGGTCCCGCTGGAGGCCGTGGCGGACGTGGTGGCGCGGATGCGCGACCTGGGCTGCGACGAGATCGACATCGCCGACACGATCGGCGTGGCCACGCCGCGGCATGCCCAGGCGGTGATGGCAACGGCGATCCGCGCCTTCCGCGTCGATGCGCTGGCCGGCCACTTCCATGACACATATGGACAGGCGCTGGCCAACATCTACGCATCGCTGGAATTGGGGATTTCGATCTTCCACTCGTCCGTGGCCGGCCTGGGCGGCTGCCCGTATGCAAAGGGTGCCACCGGCAATATCGCCACCGAGGACGTTCTCTACATGATGAACGGCCTGGGCATCGACACGGGCGTCGACCTGGATGCCGTGGTGGATGCGGGCGCTTATATTTCGCAGTTCCTTGGGCGCAAGAGTTCCAGCCGCGCCGGGAATGCCCTGCTGGCCAAACGCAACGGCTGATATATAGCTGAGCCCGTGTCACCGTGCCTGGCACGCGGACACGCCACGAGGACATGCATAGCCCGGCTGAGCCCGTGTCACCGTGCCTGGCACGCGGACACGCATGAGGACACGGATTGTCCGGCTGAGCCCGTGTCACCGTGCCTGGCACGCGGACACGCATGAGGACACGGATTGTCCGGCTGAGCTCGTGTCACCGTGCCTGGCACGCGGACACGCATGAGGACACGGATTTTCCGGCTGAGCTCGTGTCACCGTGCCTGGCACGCGGACATGGGCTCGACAACATGGAAAACACGAGTAACACAGGCAATAACTGGCTGTGCCATAAGTTTTATTCAAAACCGTCCGCACAAACAAAAACCCCCGCAAGCCTAAACTTGCAGGGGTTCCTGATGAATCTTGGTCGGAGTACAAGGATTCGAACCTTGGACCCTCTGGTCCCAAACCAGATGCGCTACCGGGCTGCGCTACACTCCGAAGAAGCAAGATAATACCGCTCGAACTCGATTGCGTCAAGGGTCTCTTAAAATATTCGTTGTGGTGCTCACATAGCAAATGAGCAATATGCGAATATAAGCATCCCTGTTCCAGGACTTGGAGCCATGCAACAGACCCTGACTTACCCCAGTGGACCGCGCCGCAGCAGGCTGGTAGCGGGCATTGCCGTCTCGATCTTGCTGCACGCGCTGCTGCTGGCGCTGTGGCGCACGCCGGGGGTGCCGCCCGTTCAGGTCGACGAGCGGCGCTGGACGCAGCCGTTGACGATCCGGATCGTGCCACCGCCTCCGCCGCCGGAACCGGTGGTGCGTGCCGAGCCCCCGCCGCCCCGGGCGAAGCCGGACAAGCCGGCGGCCCGTCCGGCACCGGCACGCGCCGAGTCCATCACCGCCGAGCGCCCCGAGCCCGACCGCACCGGGCCGGCCATGACGGTTGTCCCGGCAAGGCCTGCCGATCCCGCCGAGCCGGCGCCGGCCGACAGCACGCCGCGCTTCGATCCCGACGCGGCGCGCTCCGCCGCCCGGGCGATGGCAAACGATCTCGATACGCCGTCGGGCAACTGGGTGGGGGAAAAACTGAAGAAGGAGCGCGAATTGCAGGAAACGCGCGAAGCCCGGCTGGGCCGCAATATTGCGAACTCGGCGCGGCCCGACTGCAAGACCGCGTATGCCGGTGCAGGCCTGCTGGCACCGCTGATCATGTTGATGGACAAAAAAGACAGTGGCTGCAAATTCTGACGAAAGGACAACAATGCTGACAATCCTCGGGAAGCTCCCATCGATCAACGTGCGCAAGGTGCTGTGGACTTGCCGCCTGCTGGAATTGCCGTACGAACTCGAACCGTGGGGCAAGGGGGAGCGCGATCCGAACGTGCCGGAATTCCTGGCGCTCAATCCGAACGCCCAGGTGCCGGTGCTGCGCGACGGCGATACCGTGCTGTGGGAGTCGAACACGATCTGCCGCTACCTCGCGCACGACAGCTTCCTGCTGCCGGCCGACCGCCTGCAGCGCGCCCGCATCGAGCAGTGGATGGACTGGCAGGCCACTGAGCTGAATGCCGCGTGGCGGCCGGCGGCCATGACGCTGCTGCGCGGCAGTACGCAATTCAGCCCGGAAGTGGTCGCCGCAAGCGTGCGCGACTGGAACACGAAGATGACCTTGCTGGACCGTCACCTGGAGCGCACCGGCGCCTTCGTGGCCGGCGACACCCTTTCCCTGGCCGACGTGGTCATCGGCGTTTCCGTGCATCGCTGGAGTGCCACGCCGATCGAACGCGCCGAGCTGCCCGCCGTGGCTGCCTACATGGAGCGCCTGGCGCAAGTGCCCGGCCATGCCGAGAACTGCGGAGCAGGAACACCATGAATTTCATTTCTGAATAATTGATCTAAATCAATAAATTTTTACGCCCGGCTTGCTTTAATGCCGGGCATGATTTGCGACATGTTCGAGGCGGCCGACCCAATAGCCGCCAACCTGAAATTCCGCCAACCGGTTCCAGCTTGCGGCGATACCTGCCCTGCCGCGATCGACGAGCGCGACGTGCGCCTGTTGCGCGAGCGCGAGGAACTGTACCGGCTGACATTCAACCAGGCCGCCGTCGGCATCGCCCACGTGGCCGCCAATGGCCGGCCGGTGCGCGTCAACCGCAAGTATTGCGCCATCACGGGCTACAGCGAGGTCGAACTGCAGCGGCTGACGACCTGCGAGCTGACCCATCCGGACGACCGCGCCCAGGACGAATCGCTGCAGCAGCGCCTGCGTTCCGGCGACATCGCCGAATATTCGCGCGAAAAACGCTACCTGCACAAGAACGGGCACGCGGTGTGGATCAATGTCACCGTGTCGGCCCTGTTCGATGCCGCCGGCGAGCGTCGCTACATCACCGTGGTGGAAGACATCTCGCGCCGCAAGGGCGCCGAGGAAACGCTGCTGCGGATGGCCAGCCACGATGCGCTGACGGGCCTGCCCAACCGCCTGCTGCTGGAAGACCGGCTGTCGCACGCGATCGCGCACGCGCAGCGCACGCAGACGCTGGTGGCGGTGATGTTCGTCGACCTCGACCGCTTCAAGAACATCAACGACAGCCTGGGTCACGATGCCGGCGACGAAGTGATCGTCGAGGCCGGCCGGCGCATCGCGCGCCACCTGCGCGACGGCGATACGGCGGCGCGGCAGGGCGGCGACGAATTCGTCGTCGTGCTGGGCGGCCTGGCGCGGGAGGCCGATGCCTGTACCGTTGCGCAGGACATCCTCGACACGCTATGCCAGCCAATGCTGCTGCGCGGACAGGAAATCTTCCCGGCCGGCAGCATCGGCATCGGCCTATATCCGCGCGATGGCACCGATACCCCGACCCTGCTGAAGAACGCCGATACGGCGATGTACCGCGCCAAGGGCGACGGCGGCAACAAGTACCAGTTCTATGCCAACAGCATGAGCCTGGATGCGCTGGACAGCCTGCGCATGGAAGGCGCACTGCGCCGCGCGCTGGAGCGTGACGAATTCCGGCTGTATTACCAGCCCCAGGTGGATATCGCTACCGGTGCCGTGATCGGCGTCGAGGCGCTGCTGCGCTGGCAGCCGCAACTGGGACCGATGATCGCGCCCGACGACTTCATCCCGCTCGCGGAGCAGACCGGCCTTATCGTGCCGATCGGCGACTGGGTACTGGCCACTGCATGCGCGCAGCAAAAGTCCTGGCGCGACGCCGGGCTGCCGCCGCTGACGGTGAGCGTGAACCTGTCCGCACGGCAATTCCAGCACCGTGACCTGGTCGGACTGGTGGCCCGGCTGGTGCGTGACACGGGTTGCGATGCATCGTCGCTGGCGCTGGAAATCACCGAAACGGCAGTGATGGAAAACCCCCAGGCGGCGGTGGCGATCTTCCGCCAGCTCAGCAAGATGGGCGTGCGGCTGGCGATCGACGATTTCGGCACCGGCTATTCGAGCCTGGCCTACCTGAAGCGCTTCCCGATCGACAGCCTGAAGATCGACCGCTCGTTCGTGCGCGACATCACGGACGACACCGACGACGCGGCCATCGTCCATTCCGTGATCGCGCTGGCGCACAGCATGAAGCTGAAGGTGGTGGCCGAAGGCGTGGAAGACGCGCGCCAGCTGCAGTTCCTGCGCGAGCACGGCTGCGACCAGATGCAGGGGTATTACATCAGCAAGCCCGTGCCACCGGCCGGCATCGAATCACTGCTGCAAAACCGGTAGGGAAGCAGGGGTTCGGGGAGCACCGCCAATCAAAACCGGTGACAGGCTCCAGTTATTCTGAAACGAATATTTCAAATTAACTGGTGTCTGTCACCGGTTTTCCGGAAACATTTCAAAAAAACTGGACGGTCCGCCGCCGCGGTCTGTCACCGGTTTTCGTCCTTCAGCGCCAGCGCGCGGTCGTACAGGGCGTTCTTCTTGGCGCCCGTGATCTGCGCGGCAATGCTGGCGGCCTGCTTGAGCGGCAGTTCGGCCAGCAGGATCTTCAGCACCCGCTCGGCCTCGGCCTCCTGCGCATCCGATTGCGCGGCGGCGCCTTCCAGCAGCACGACGAACTCGCCCTTCTCGCGGTGCGCGTCGCCGGCCAGCCATGCTTCGGCTTCGGACAGCGGGCAGCGGTGGATCTCTTCGAACAGCTTGGTGAGCTCGCGCGCGAACACCACCTGCCGGGTGGGCTCGAACACGGCCACCAGCGACTGCGCAAACTCGGCGATGCGGTGCGGCGCCTCGTAGAACACCATCGTGGCGGTCACGTTGCGCAGGGCGCCCAGCGCGGTGTCGCGCTGCTTCGGCTTGGCCGGCAGGAAGCCGACGAAGTAGAACTGATCGTTGACCAGCCCGCTGGCCGACAGTGCCGCGACGGCGGCCGATGCGCCGGGCAGCGGCACCACGCGCAGGCCCGCCGCGCGCACCGCGTCGACGATCTTCGCGCCCGGGTCGGAGACGGCCGGCGTGCCCGCATCCGACACCAGCGCGATGCGCTCGCCGGCCTGCAGGCGCCGCACGATCGTCTCGCCGGCTTCCCTTTCGTTATGCATGTGCGCGGCCAGCAGGGGCTTGCTGATACCGAAGCGCCCCATCAGGTGGGCGGTGTTGCGGGTATCCTCGCAGGCGACCGCATCGACCAGTCCGAGAACGTGCAACGCGCGCAGGCCAATGTCGGTAACATTGCCGATGGGAGTGGCCACTACATACAATGTTGCCGTAGGATACGTCTGAAGTGCGGTCTCGCCGAGCACCGGCAAGGCGGCGATCGGGCTGGATTCGTGAACTGTCATTGGGGGTAGGATGCTCGCTGAAAAGATCAAAACACTGCTGTCGTGCGTGGTGGCCGCGCTTTCCGTGTCGGCGTGCAGCACACCCTGCGGCAGTCCGGGGGCATTGTGCGCGCCAATCGAAACCGTGACAAGTCCGCCGCCGCGCGTGACCGCGCCGCCCGAACGCAAGCCGCCGCCACCGCCCGAGGAATCGGCGCAGGTCGAAACGTTCGCCGTGGCGATGCCCGGCACGGTCCCCGAAGGCCAGGATGCTGCCGCGGTGCCGGGACAGACCGTTCGCATCGGCCTGATGCTGCCGCTGCGCTCCGAAGCGCTGGGCCGCGCCGCGGACGCCGTGCGCGCCGGCTTCATGGCGGCCTGGGAACGCGACCGCGCCGGCTTCGAAGTCACCGTCGTGGAAACCGGCGATGCCGCCGGCGAGATCCTCTCAACCTACCAGTCCACGCTGGCGCAGCAGGACATCATCGTCGGCCCGCTGGCCCGTTCCGCCGTCACCGCGCTGGCCGCCAGCCCGGCGGTGACCAAGCCCACCATCGCGCTGAACCATCCCGAGGACCGCGACGGCACTGCGCTGCCGCCGCAAATGCTGTCGATCGGCCTGTCGATCGAGGACGAGGCGCGCCAGGTGGCCGAATGGGCCGCGCGCGAGCACCCGGGCGCCAACGTGATGATCCTGTCCGGCAGCGCCGCGTGGCAGGACCGCATCGCCAAGGCGTTCGCCGCGCACGCGTCGCAGGTGGGCATGGCCACGAAGACGCTGGAACTGACCGCGCTGAACGGCTACCTGAGCGACGGCGAAATGGTGGCGCTGCGCGCCCGCCTCGCCGAACAGCCGGTGGACCTGCTGTTTGCCGCGCTCGATGCCGACCAGGCGCGCCAGCTCCGCGTAGCACTCTCCGCGCCGCCGCTGGGCGATATTCCGGTGTACGGCACGTCGTCGCTGAACTCGGGCCGCGTGTCGCTGTACCAGGGCGCCGAACTCGATGGCGTGAAGCTGCTCGACCTGCCCTGGCAGATCCAGCGCGACAGCCCCACGGTGGCAAGCTACCCGCAGCCGGCGCCGCGCGACGAGGAACGCCTCACCGCCGACATGGAGCGCCTGTACGCGCTGGGCATCGACGCCTTCCGCGTGGCGCGCGAAATCGCGCTGCGCCCCGGCCAGCCGATCGCGCTGGATGGCGTCACGGGCCAGCTGTCGATCGACTTCGGCAACGGTCCGGCGCGCATGAAGCGCGTCGAGCCGACGGCGATCTACCGCAACGGCGTACCGGTTCCCGTTACCGCACCGCTCACCACGCCATGATCCATCCATGGCCCGGACCGACCTGCAGCGCAAGGGCCAGCTGGGCGAAGATGCCGCCCTCGACCACCTGCGGCTGCATGGGCTGGTGCTGGTCGAACGCAACTTCAGCTGCAAGGGCGGTGAGCTCGACCTGATCATGCGCGATGGCGCCCACCTCGTGTTCGTCGAGGTGCGGCGCCGCCGCAGCCGTGCCTTCGGCGGTGCCGCCGCCAGCATCACACCGGCCAAGCAGCGCCGCATGAAGATCGCCGCGCAGGTGTTCCTGCTGCGCTACCGGAGCCTGCCGCCGTGCCGCTTCGACGTGGTAGCGATCGACGGCGACACGATCGGCTGGCTGAAGAACGTGCTCGATTGAGCCGCCGTCACGGGGCACCAGGTTTGCAAGCCGTATTCCAGTGATACCATACCCAGCTGATCAATCACCCGCGAGTCTGCCCGGGCGGCGCATGCCCGCCCGCCTGTACCATGAAGACACGCACTTACCTCCTGATGATGCTGGTGGCGATCATCGTTCCCGTCGCCGGCCTGTCGATACTCGGACTGTCGATGCTGCTGGAATCCGAACGCGAATCGCGCTTGCGCGGCATCCAGGAGGTAGCGAATTCCACGACCCTGCTGATCGACAGCGAAGTGGCCAGGGCCGAAGGCGCGCTCCGGGTCGCCGCGAATTCCCGCGAGATCCTGACCGAGGATTTCGAAGGCCTGTACCGCCTGCTGGCGGCGACCCGGACTTCGCCGTTGACCTGGACGATGGTCGCGGATTACTCGGGCAGTGGCGTCATCAACACACTGCTGCCCTATGGCGCGCCGCTGGCGAAAAATACCGGCAAGTGGGCTGCCAATATCTACGATGGGCAGACCAGCCGGATAGGCGGCTATTTCATCGGCGCGAGTTCGAAACGCGGCGTGGTATCGGTCAACGTTCCCGTTCCAGCGGCGGCCGGCAGGAAATATGTCGTCGTGCAGATCTTCGACCCGAACTACTTCAACAAGATCCTGCACCGCGATGCGCTGAAGCCGGAATGGATCGTCGGCCTCTTCGATGCGAACGGAATCTCGATGGCACGCAACAAGGGCGCCGCGCAGTTCGTCGGCAAGCCGGTCCGTCCGGAACTGTGGGAAGCCTCGCGCCGGCAGCCGAGCGGCATGCTGAAGAACACCACACGCGACGGCGTCCAGGTCTACAACATGTTCGTGCGTTCCAGCCTGACCGGCTGGACCCTGGCAATCGGCGTGCCCGTCGAGGAGATCGAGTCGGCCGCGCGGCTGGTCACCTGGTATGCCGCCGCCGCGCTGCTGGCGATCCTGGGCGGCGCGGTCAGCATCGCGGTCTTTTTCGCGCGCCGTATCGACCGGGCATTCGAGGGCGCGACTTCGGCGGCCCAGGCATTGGCCAGGGGCACGGTGGTCACGGTCGCCCCTTCGGGCCTGCAGGAAGTGGATGCGCTGCTGCACGTGCTGCACGGCAGCGGCCTGGCGCTTGCACGTGAAAGCGCGGCGCGCGCCGCACTGGAGGAGGAGCGCGAACGGCTGCTCGCCATGGAACGGTCGGCACGCCAGCGTGCCGAGGCGCAGGACCATGCCAAGGACAACTTCATTTCCATGCTGAGCCACGAGCTGCGCAATCCACTGGCGGCGATCACCAACGGCATTGCCGTGGGCCGCATGCCGGCCATGCCGGAACCGAACCGCGAAAAGGCCTGGAACATCGTCCATCGCCAGCTCGCCCACCTGACCCACATGGTGGGCGACCTGCTCGACGTACGGCGCGTCCTGTCGGGCAAGGTGACGTTGCAGACAGAGCGCGTCAACGTCGGCGAACTGGTGAAATTCTGCTGCGATTCGAAGCGCGTGTCGAATGCCAAGGAGCACGAATGGGCGGTCTCCGTCGTCGATGCCCATGTGATCGGCGATGCCAACCGGCTCGCGCAAATCGTCGACAACATCCTGGCCAATGCCATCAAGTACACCCCGGATGGCGGAAAGATCGCGGTGCGCACCTGCTGCGCCGGAGGCACGATCGTCATCGAGGTAGCCGATACGGGCGTGGGCATCGCGCCGGAAGTGCTGCCGACGATCTTCGATTCGCTCGTGCAGGGGCCGACCACCATCGACCGCTCCCAGGGCGGCCTCGGGCTCGGGCTATCCATCGCGCGGGGCCTGGTGCTGATGCATGGCGGAACGATCGACGCCGCCAGCGACGGCCCTGGCGAAGGCAGCACGTTTACCGTCCGCCTGCCGCAGGATGCCGGGGATCGATGATCTTTCGCATCGCCGGGATCCTGCTGTTTGTTTCGATGGCCTGCCGGGGGTTGGCCTGCGCCGCGGTACCGGCACCCGCTGGTCAAGCTACGGCGGTTCAGGCATCCGCGGGCCAGGCCGGATTACTCACCGACTACACCCACACCGCCTGGACCGATCTGGATGGCGCGCCGGTGGGCGTCACGAAATTCGCCCAGGGCCCGGACGGCTGGCTGTGGATCGGTACCCCGACCGGCCTGTACCGCTACGACGGCGTGCAGTTCGAACGCACCGACACCGTGTACGGACACGCTCTCCAGTCCAGCAACATCATGGCGCTGACCACCACGCCGGATGGCGCCCTGTGGGTCGGCTACCGGGTCGGCGGCATTTCCGTGTTCAGCAAGGAAGGCACGCATACGTACATGGAGAACGACGGCGTGCAGCCGGCCGGCGTGATGCACCTGGAAGCGGCGCCGGACGGCGCGATCTGGGCAGCGATGCGCGATGGCGTGGCCGTACTGCCGCCGGGCGGCAAGCGCTTCCGTTACCTGAAGGACGAAGCCGGCCTGCCCGCCCGCGGCGTGTTCCAGGTGCTGTTCGCGCGCGACGGCACGACCTGGATCGGGACCAACTCGGGGGCGTATTTCCGCCGGCCGGGCGAAACCCGCTTCACGCAAGCGTGGCCGCGCAAGACGCTCGTCTGGCTGGCCGAAGCGCCGGACGGCACGCTGTGGGGCAACGATTTCGAACACGGCTATCACCGGGTGCATACCGCGCCGCCCGCCGGCCCGGCGGCCAGGCCTGAGCTCGCCGGTGTCGGCATGTATTTCGACCGGCAGGGGACGATGTGGATGCTGCATACCGACAGCCTGGAGCGCAAGCTGCCGCAGGATGGCGCAGGCCGGCCGGACCAGTTCCTGTCGCCGCTGAACGGCATCAGCGGCGCCATCCTGGGCGCGATCTTCCAGGACCGCGAAGGCAACCTGTGGATCGGCACCTCGCGCGGCATCGACCGGCTGCGGCCGAACCGGCTGCACACCGTACCGGTCGCCACGCAGCTCGAGTATCCAGCGCTGGTGGCCGGACCATCCGGCGACATGTGGGTCGGCGACTACGCCCGCGACCTGTGGCGCTACGGCCCCGGCGGGCGCATCGCACGCGAAGTGCCGGGCGCCCTGACGGCCAGCTACACGGCACCCGATGGCGTGATGTGGCTGGGCGGGATGGAGGGCATCGTGCGGCGCGCCCCGGATGGCACGCTGGCGACGATTCCGTACCCGGGCGGCCTGAAGACATATCGGGTCCATGCCATGCAGCAGGATCGCGACGGCGCACTGTGGGCGTCCTTCAACACCGGCGACGGCGTCTACAAGCTCGTCGCGGACAACTGGATAAAGTCGGGCGTCTTGCCGGGCATTCCCGGGCTGCTCACCACATCGATGGCCCGCGATGGCGAAGGCGCGTTATGGATGGCGCAACAGCGCAGCCAGGTTACCGTCGTCAACGGCGGCACGGTACGCACGCTCGGCCCCGCCCAGGGCCTGGCCCTGGGCACCGTCCTGTATCTCTGCTTCGACGGCAAGGCCGGCGCCGGCGCGGTATGGGCAGGCGGGGAATACGGCGTCGCCCTGTATCGCAACGGCCGCTTCATCGCCCTGCACGGCGCGCGCGACGAACGTTTCAGGGGCGTGTCGGGCATCGTCCGGCTGCCGGACGGCGACCTGTGGCTGCACGGCGCCGACGGCCTGTACCGCATCGCCGCCACCGAACTGGACGCGTGGCTGAACAGCGGACGTGCCGTGGACTTCGAGCGTTTCGATGCGCGCGACGGCATGCAGGGCCATGCGGCGCAACTGCGCCCGGTACCGTCGCTGCGGCGTTCGCGCGACGGCCTGCTCTGGTATGCCACCACGGGCTCGGTGGGCACCATCGACCCGGCCGGCATCCCGCGCAACCGGCTGGCGCCGCCGGTCGACATCACCGCCATCCTCGCCGACGGCGTGCGCCATGCCATCGCCGGACCGGCGCTGCGCCTGCCGCAGGGCACCCGCAGCCTGCAGGTCGACTTCACCGCGCTTTCCCTGTCGATCCCGGAACGGGTGCGCCTGCGCTACCGGCTGGTCGGGCTGGACCGCGCGTGGCAGGAGACCAGCGGGCAGGCCGGACGCCGCCAGGCAAACTACACCAACCTGGCGCCGGGCCATTACCGCTTCGAAGTCATCGCCGCCAACGAGGATGGCCTGTGGAACACGGAAGGCGCCGCGCTGGACATCGGCATTCCGCCCACGTTCGTGCAAAGCGCCTGGTTCAAGCTGCTGCTGGCGGCGGCCGGCCTGCTGCTGCTGTACGCCGCCTACGCCTTGCGGATCCGCTACCTCACGCGGCGCATGCGGGAGCGCCTGCACGAACGCCTGGCCGAGCGCACGCGCATCGCGCGCACCCTGCACGACACGCTGCTGCAAAGCATGCAATCGCTGCTGCTGTCGTTCGACGCGCACAGCCGCTACCTGAAGGAAGGCTCGCTGGAACGCACGCGCCTGGACCAGACGCTGGACCTGGCCGAGCGGCTGCTTGTCGAAGGGCGCGACCAGATCATGGAATTGCGCGAGACGGCCGCGCCGGAAGTGCTGGAACTGACGCTCGGCCGGTATGGCAAGGGCCTGGCCGATCACGGAACGCACGCCTTCGACATGCACGTGACCGGCACGCCGCGGCAACTGCGGCCGGACGTGCACGAGGAAATCTACGCCATCGCACGCGAGGCGCTGTTCAACGCATCGCGCTATGCGGATGCCACCCGGATCGAGCTCGGCCTGGATTACGGCAGCCGCTCGTTCGCCGTGCGCATCCGCGACAACGGCCGCGGCCTGGCCGAATCCGTCGCCGCGGCGGGCGGCCGGCCCGGCCACTGGGGGCTGGTGGGCATGCGCGAGCGCGCCGCCAGCATCGGCGCCACGCTCGATATCGACAGCAAGCCGGGTGCCGGCACGGACATCACGGTGACGCTGCCGGCCCGCAAGGCTTACTGAACGGCCCGGCCGCATGGCCGAAAGCACACTCTTAACCTTTTCATAAGCTGCTTTTGTAAGCATTATTAACAGGCGTTGCCGGTCGCGACGGTGCGCAGCACTATATAATTTCAAGACTATGACGAACCAACGCATCCTCTCGCACTTCCACGAAAGTGCCGAAACCAAGATCCAGTCCGCCACCGTGCTCGCGCAACCGCTGGCGCAGGCGATCGAACTGATGTTCTCAGCCCTTTCCAACGGCAACAAGATTCTCGCCTGCGGCAACGGCGGCTCGGCTGCCGACTCCCAGCATTTCGCGGCGGAGCTGGTGGGCCGTTTCGAGCGCGAGCGCTTTCCGCTGCCCGCGCTGGCACTGACCACCGATACGTCGCTGCTGACGGCGGTGGCGAACGATTACAGCTATCGCGAAATCTTCAGCAAGCAGGTGCAGGCGTTCGGCCAGGCCGGCGATATCCTGCTGGCCATCTCCACGTCCGGCAATTCGGCCAACGTGATGGCCGCGATCGAAGCGGCGCTGGAGCGTGAGATGCGCGTGGTGGCGCTGACCGGCAAGGGCGGCGGCGCCATCGGCAAGATGCTGACCGATGCCGACGTGCACATCTGCGTCCCCGCCGAACGCACGGCCCGTATCCAGGAAGTACACCTGACGTGTATCCATTGCATTTGCGACGGCATCGATGTCGCCCTGTTCGGAGGAGATGTGCATGAGTAATGCCTTGCTGAGCCGTCTGCAGCGCCCGGTCGCGATCGCCCTGCTGGGTGGCGTGTTGATGAGCAGCCTGTCGGGCTGCGTCGGCCTGGTGGTCGGCGGTGCCGTCGCCGGCACGATGGCGGCGTCGGACCGCCGCACGTTCGGCGCGCAAACCGAAGACAAGACCATTGGGGTCAAGGCCAGCACGCGGCTGCGCAATATCCTCGACGATACCGGCCATGTGAACGTCAATGCCTTCAACCGCAAGGTGCTGATCACCGGCGAAGTGCCCGACCAGGCGAAGAAGGATGCCGTCGAGCGCGAAGTGAAGGCCATCGAAGGCGTGCAGTCGGTCACCAACGAGCTGGCGATCGCCGGCCCGGCCAGCTACACGTCGCGCTCGAACGACGCGCTGCTGACCACGAAGGTGAAGGCCAGCCTGGTCGACGCAAAGGACATTTCCGCCAATTCGTTCAAGGTGATCACCGAGCGCGGCGAGGTATACCTGATGGGCCGCGTAACGCAGTTCGAGGCCAACCGCGCCACCGAAATCGCCCGCGGCGTCAGCGGCGTGACGAAAGTGGTGCGCGTGTTCGAATACATCTCGGAAGAAGAGTACAAGCAGTACCAGACCACGCCGGCCCCGGCGCAGGCATCGAACTAACGGCGCGAACTGACGGGCATCCAGCATGAGCAGCTCTTCCAAAGCGTGGGTCAAGCCGGCGCTCGCGGCCGCCGTGATCGCCGGCCTGGGCTTCGCCGCCTACACGTCGCTGACCAGCGCGCCGGCCGCGCCGCAGGTCACGTTCACCGGCATCAAGGGTGAACGCATCACGCCGGCTGACCTGCGCGGCAAGGTGGTGATGGTCAATTTCTGGGCCACCTCGTGCGTCACCTGCGTGGCCGAAATGCCGGAAATGGTCGACACGTACAACAAGTTCAAGGGCCAGGGCCTGGAATTCATCGCCGTGGCGATGAAGTACGACCCGCCGAACTACGTGGTGAAATTCACCGAAACGCGGCAGCTGCCGTTCAAGGTCGCACTCGACATCACCGGCGAAGCCGCCAGGGCCTACGGCGACGTGTCGCTGACGCCGACCACCTTCGTCATCGGCAAGGATGGCAGGATCATCAAGCGCTACGTGGGCAAGCCGGAATTCGCCGCGCTGCACGAGCTGCTGGCGAAGGCGCTGAAGGGATAGAAAAAAGACGCCGCGGCGTCTTTTTTTTTCATCAGCGCAGGCGGCGCACGGACGACGCCTGGTTGTTCAGCCCTTCGAGCGCCGGATAGCGGCCCGGCCCATAGACCAGGCAGCGGCCGCGGTAGTCGTCATGCTCGCAGACTTCCCACTGGCCTTCGCGCACGATCAGCGAGCCTGCGCGGTCATTGAAATCCTTCGAGCGCAGGGAGCCCGTGTCTCCCCCCACGACGACGCGGTCTCCACCGAAATTGCGGGCCGCATACAGCTCGACCGGCGGGCCGCGCCGCTCGTCGTTCCTGCGGTCGCGCCAGTCCTCCCTGCGCTCGTCGCGGTCGCGGCGGATGTCGTCCCGGTATTCACCCCGATCTTCGCCCCGACCTTCGCCCCAGTTTCCACCGCGGCCATCGCCGCGGTCGCGCCGGCGATCCACTTCCCGAACCGACGAGATCTGGTCGTTGAAGCGGCCCAGCGTCGGGTACTCGCCCCTCTCCAGCACCAGGCAACGGCCGCCGAAGTCCTTGTGTTCGCACACTTCCCAGGCACCCGAATGGACGACGACCGACGACGCGCGATCGTTGAAGCTGCGATGGACGAAGTTCGGGTCGGTGTCGCGCACGGTCACTTTCGGCCCGCGAAAATCGGCATCCGTATACAGCGATATCTCGCCGGCGGCGGCGTGGCCAGCGTGGATCATGGTTGCCAGCAAGGCTGCGGTGGCGAACAGGTGTTTCATAAATACTCCATCTGATGCGTTATCCGGCGCGATGCGCGCACGGAACGTGGTTTGCTGATTTGTTCTTGGTCGTTCCCTGATTTATTCCATAACGCAACAGCACTGCGGACGGTGCACGCGCCAGCTGTAACAAATTCCTACGGCCCGTCCGGGCCGGCATGAACCGGTCACGCAACCGATGGCCCCTGGCCGCTCGTCCCATGCTTTTCGGCCCCTGTCACAGCGGCGATTTCACCGGCGGCACGCGTCCCTATACTCGGGCTCTCCCGACATGGCGGCACCGCGCCGCATGCGATACCAAACCTGGGACCTGGAACCGATGAGACCTGGAACGACCATTTTCGCCAGCCTGTGCGCACTCCTTGCGCTGCCGCCAGCGCGCGCCGGGGAGCCGCCGATCGCGACGGTCACCGTGACGGCGAGGAAGGAGCCCGTCGTGAAGAAACTCGACAGGACGGTTTACGACGTCTCCAGCATGGCCAGGGCCGCAAACGGGACCGCGCAGGACGTACTGCAGGCAACGCCCGAGGTATCGGTAACGGCCGACGGGCACATCGCCGTCAAGGGCAATGCCCAGGTCACGGTGCTGGTCGATGGCAAGCCGACGGCGGCGCTGTCGGGCGACGAGCGGGCCGTCGCGCTGCAGACCATGAGCGGCGCCGACATCGCCAGCGTCGAGGTCATCACCAATCCCTCCGCCGCCCAGCAGGCCAACGGCGGTGCGATCGTCAATATCGTCCTGAAGCGCGACCGCAAGCCGGGCGCCCGCGCGCAGCTGCGGGGCAGCGCCGCGGACCAGGGGCTGTGGAATGCCGCGGCGTCCGGCGACATGACAACGAAGGATCTCAGCGTGCATGGCAGCCTGGCATACCGCCATGACGGCACGCGCAAATCGCGCCGGTCGGCGGTCGACCGGCACGATCCGCTCAGCGGCGAGAGCGGGCAGACACTGCAGGCTTCGGAAGTCTTCGTCCGCCGCATCGTCCAGAACGCGGCATTGGGCGTCGATTACACGTTGAGCGAAACCGATAGCGTCAGCCTGTCGGCACGGCATGACGAACGCCGCTCGCGCCCGCTGCTGGACACGCTCAACATGGTACGAACCGGGGCCGGCGACACGATCTACCACCGCATTTCGCACGGCCCCAACGAGCAGTCCGACGACAGCGCCAGCCTGGCCTATACGCACCGGGGCCGCGGCACCGCACTCAAGGCAACCGTCCAGCGCAGCAGGACGAACGGGCTGGTCGACAAGTCCTACCAGGACGTATTCGTCGCACCGCTACGCGCCGCGGGCTACGGCCGTGGCGCCACCCGGTCGGCGCGCCGGCTCGACCAGGCCACGCTCGACTGGAGCCGCAGGAGCGAACACGGCCAGTGGGGCATGGGACTGGATCTCCAGGACGAGGTCATCGACCTCGCCAACTACCAGGCGGCCGTCGATCCTGCGACCGGCGTGGAAGCCCCCGATGCCGATACGACCAACGCCTATGCCGTGACGACGCGGCTGGCCGCCGCCTGGCTGACCCGCCAGATCACGCACAGCCAATGGCAAGTGCTGCTGGGCGGCCGCTTCGAACGCATGGCGCTGCGGGTGGGGCCGGCGCAGGGCAGCGCGCTGGCCAGGCACTGGCAGGCGTTCAACCCCAGCCTTCACGTGAAATACGCGATCACCGGTAAGGCCGACCTGACGCTGGCCTATCGCCGCAGCCTGCAGCGCCCCGATCCGCGCGACCTCAATCCGTTCACCACCTACGTCGATGCGCAAAACCTGAGCCGGGGCAATCCCGGCCTGGACCCGCAACGCCTGACAGCATGGGAGATCGGCACCGATGCGGCAGGCGATCACCTGAACGGCAGCCTGGGCGCTTTCCACCGCGTCAGCCGCAGCACGGTGACCGATGCACGGTGACCGATGCACGCAGCTTTACCGATCACGTGCTGGTGACGTCGAAGCAGAATGGCGGACAGGCCCGCTCCACCGGCGTCACCGGCGCCATCGACTGGACGCCAGATGCGAAGCTGCGCCTGGGCATGGACGGCGGCATGTACCGCCTCATGCTGGCGACACCCGACTTTGCCGGCATGGTGCGCCAGGACGATATCGCGGGCTACCTCAACCTCAGGGCGGCGTACCGCGCCGGTCATGACGACGTGTCGCTCGATGCGCATGTCCAGTCGGCCACCATCGCCCCGCTCGGCCGGCGCGGGGCGACCAGCAGCGTGAACTTGACCTGGAAGCGCGCATTGACCGGCACGCTGAGCCTGACCGTCAACGCCAGCGATATCCTCGACGGCAGCAAGCGCACTTATTGGACGGACACCGGCACCTTCCGCCAGGCCGGCTTCGATCATTTCGTCGCGCGGCGCGTTTATGTGGGATTTGTTAAAAGAATGGACTAAGCAGATAACGCATATGCTTAGGAGATCACTGATCCTGAAAATCTGAATTGAATTAGAGCCGAGCTTTCTTCGAAGGGTAATTTTACCCTTAAAATAAGGTATTGGAGTAGACTTTGGCACTTCAATATACCCGGCCTATCGTACATATTGACTGCAATTCTCTAAGTAAACGCATAACCAAATAATAATTATCCGCCCACCTCATACTGTAGATAACTAGACACAAACAACTTCCAAATAAATTTACATCTCTGGACCAATGTATCGCGGCTTGACTGTGATTTTTTTAACCGATCGTTCACGTTCGGTATGTTGTTCCTTAGTTTCTACTTTGCTATCCGAATTTATATTCTTTTGTCCGGCAACAAAATTAAAAACCAAAAAACCAGCGATGTAAAGGAGTAAGAAAGACCAAAGCATTTTATTCCACCAACTGGCATACTTATCTATTTGTTTTTGCAATTGAACTTTGTTTTCGGCGATAGCTGGCGTCACTGATCTATTGATTTCATTTGGTAACAAAACGCCCTGATAATTTGTTTGCAAGACATTTGCCAGCGTAACCGATGCAACTTCAAATCTATCATTGACATCGCTGCGCATCAGCCGAAGCCAAATCCAAGATGTTGCAGATAGAAATACCACAATAATTAAGTAGGGCCAAGAAAATACTGAATTTACGCTAAGATCTTTGACACCATTTATTATCACTACTGTCAGTAAAAAAGTAATTATTATTAAGGCGTTGTTCTTAAGGGAATCTAGCATACTTTCAGACAAAACATTTGTTTTGTTAATAGCATCAAGTAACATCTCTGCTATTTTCCCTTTAACCTCTAAGTAGCTTTCAATATTTCCTTTTAAATAGATCTGGTAATTGGAATGAATGGCATCCAAAACTGCCTGACTAAAAATAGGATGGCCGTTTTGATTCAAATGTAAAGATATTACATTTCTAGCCAATCCGAGACGGTCTGCCACAGTATCGGTGTCATATACCCAACGGTAAATCTTGTACAACATCGGCGCATTTTGAATAACATAATCTGTGTCGATATTTTCAATAATTACCGCTTTGTATCCATACATCCTCAATGAAAGCTTCCCATCACGGTCTAGATCGGAAACATTCGAGAGATACACTAGTGATAGTGTTCCACAAGCAAGCGCGAAGAACCTATCGAAGGCGGCACGACCACACGGATCACGAAAATGAAAGTCGTTCGGGAGAAGTGCAAATCCGCTTACTCCAGAAAATGATGAACCTTCTTTAAAATTGCCAATTATTGCTCTTCGGTCCAAATTCTGCGTTCGTACATTGGACGGGCTTTGCCCAAAGGAAAGCGTATGCGTAGAAAATTCACCAATACTATCCATTACATTAAAATGGAGTATCCCTTCCAATAAGCTAGATAAGGTGGCGAGTACTGCAGTAAATTTAGCCGATGATAGATATTTTTCAAATTCTGCAATGGAGTAGATCGAAATAACATCATTCACCTTATTTTTCGTTATTTTCAACGATACCGATATTTCACCTACTTCCTCCGCTTCAATTGCAAAGGCGTTTACTTCGGCAGTATCGAACGGGATCGTATTAATAGTAAGGTGTGAGCCGCCAGCCTCGATGTGTAATTCAAACGTATCACGAACTGCAATTGTCGATAAGGTCGCGATTACTGCATTTACTGGCTGAACATCTTGGATTGAAATTATGTACGATAACAGAAAACTAGTAATAGTCTCCTGTACTTCAACAGTATCCGCATTAACTAAAGATGAAATGAAGTGGTTAAACATTCACTTAACCTCTGAAATCAAAATCCTTGATGTTTTCGGTCTGAATCACAAGAACATTCCGACCATCGTCCGTTTTGGACGCCCAGATTTTATCCTTTAAATTTTCGACGCCTTCCTTAATCGACAATGTAATCTCCGGTGACAGTACGACTTTTCGTTGATTATAGGAAACCACTGAAGGATCAAGCGTAAACTGCGCGTCGAAATTTTTTGTTATCGGTAAATTTCTTAGTTTTTGCTCGACAATTGCTAGCTTAGGTTTCGCATTTCCATCGATTGGGACATAGCTCTTTAATAAATTATCGACAAAATTACCGAATCGCATCTCAGATTTTTGCTTAAACGCGGCTATAGTCGCATTCCTGAGTACACTATAGTCAGCAGGGAATTCACGCTTGAGAATACCGACTGTCTTAATAACAGCATCTACCGCATTCTTGGTGTTCTCTGAATCACTTCGCTTAACAACAAGCTCTAAAAAATATTTCCACCAGTAAACAGCCGGCGTTCCATTAGTATCAAACACTTGGACATCAAATGGCCCAGAGAGTGTATCAATATTTACACTCACAGCTTTATATAGTTTTCGATCTTCAGCCAAACCTGATCGACGAATTAACGCATTTATATCGATAAACGAACTATGTTCAATTTTTACGCCAAGGTACCACGTGAACCCGGAGTCTGTATAAATAAATTGCAGCAGACTACCTTTCGTAACAGGGTTTAAGTTCGGGTGCCTAGCTTCGCTAGCAGTTTCTTCGCGCATTAATCGTTGCGCAAGTAAATCAGCAGATGGGTTAGAATCTAACCTTTGATTAACTAAAAAACTTTTTAGGCACGTCACAAATTCTGTCGCAACGCTGACAGGTGAGTAAACTCTTTTGTGAGATTGTTCTTGAATCTCATTAAGAAGTTTCGACAAATACCCATGAAGATCATTAGCCGTTGCACTGATCGGAACTTTTTGAACAGAGTTACTATGTGAATCTATATGGTGCATAACCGAGCTAAGAATACTTCTGCCAACAACTATACCTGAGCCGTCCATACCATCCTTTAGGAAATTATGTAAGATTAATCCTACATTATGCTCGTAGTGGCCAGCAAGAAATCTCTCCAATTGTCACGGAGAGAAGTAGTATTATGTCAAACTTGCTGCTTTACTCAAGAATCCGGCCTTATTCCATGCATGAGTTATGCTTTTCGCTGATCTGTAAATCGTGTGCTTTGGGTACCTAAAGAGGAATTGCACGCAATCGCTCACAGCCACATCGCCAGCGCCGAATACACCGTCAACGCCACCATCACCGCGCAGAACACCTTGCGCCACAGCGGCTGCGACAGGTAGCGCCGCAGCAGTGCGCCGGCGCCGGTCCACACGGAGATGCAGGGCAGGTTGACGGCGCAGAAGACCAGGCAGAACACGGCGATCGCGAGCAAAGCCGGCATGCCTTGCGGCAGGAAGGCCGAGCTGCCGGTGATCGCCATGACCCAGGCCTTCGGATTGCAGAACTGGAAAACGGCCGCCGCCATGAAACCCATCGGCTTGCGTGCCTGCTCGGCCTCGCCGTCGAACCGCATGTCGCGCAGTTGCCACGCCAGGTACAGCAGGTAGCCCGAACCCGCCACCCTGAGCGCGAACCGGGCCGCGGGCACCGCCATCACCAGCGCACCGATACCGGTCGCGCAAATGGCCAGCAGCACGCCGAAGCCGACCGTAATGCCCAGCATGTGCGGGATCGAACGGCGGAAGCCGAACCAGATGCCGGAAGAGGTCAGCATGATGTTGTTCGGCCCGGGCGTGATCGACGACACGAACGCGAACATCATCAGCGGCAGGTACGGGATCAGGGTGTGCATGGCATGGTTCCTTGGACGAGGATCCATGCTAATCGAACTGGCTCGTACAGTACCGATACAGTGGTGACGATCACCCCTGGCTACGTGACGGAAGTTGTACCAGTACACTTCGGCACCGCTTCAACGCCCCGGAGTGCTAATGCCGCCCGCGCTTCTCCTTCTCCTGCTTCTCCTTTTTCTCCTCATCCTTGCGCTTGCGATGCTCGCTCCATTCCCGCACGATCGGCGCCAGCGCCGCCATGATTCCCGCAACGATGATCGCTATCGCCGCGTACAGCATGTCATTTCGGGTACAGCACCATCTGCGTGCAGCGGAACAGCGCGATCGTCTTGCCGGTCGCCTTGTTGCTGACGGTGGCATCCCACACCTGGGTGGTCTTGCCCATGTGGACGGCCCTGGCCGTGACGGCGATCGTGCCTTCGCGCACGGTGCCCAGGTGGTTCGATTTCAGCTCGATCGTGGTGAAATTCTCGGCGCCTTCCGGCAGGCTGACAAAGCAGCCGTAGCCGCAAGCCGTATCGGCCAGCGTGACCACGGTGCCGGCATGGAGAAAGCCGTTCGGCGCCAGGTGATGCTTCCGGATTTCGATCTCGGCGGAGAGCTCGCCCTGCGCAGCCGCGGTGAAGCGGATATTCATGTGGTCCGGCAGCGTGCCGTTGGCGCGGCTGTTGAAGCGTTCGAGTTTTTGCTGGATGTCGTCCATGGTGTGTCCCCGGTGTGAATGCTGCATCATAAACCCGGGAACACGCCATGCCAGCCGAGCGGCTGTTCTAAACGCTCAATCGGCCTTGAAATTCTGCCCCAGCGACATCGGCTTGTTGAGCAGGATGGTCTTCGGATCGCGGCAGATGATCACCAGGATCACGATCGTGGCGAGATACGGCAGCATCGACAGGAATTGCGATGGTACATCCAGCCCCATGCCCTGGCCGTGGAACTGCAGCACGGTGACGCCGCCGAACAGGTAGGCGCCGAGCACCACGTTGCGCGGCTTCCACGTGGCGAACACCACCTGCGCCAGCGCGATCCAGCCGCGGCCGGCCGTCATGCCCTCCACCCACATCGGCGTCAATGCCAGCGACATGTAGGCGCCGCCCACGCCCGCCATGGCGCCGCCGAACAGCACGGCCGCGTAGCGCAGCTTGATCACCGGCATGCCGATCGCGTGGGCGCTGTGCGGCGCCTCGCCGACGGCACGGATCTGCAGGCCGATGCGCGTGCGCGCCAGCATCCAGCCCACCGCGGCGACCAGCAGCAGCGACAGGTAGACGACCGCATCGAAGCGGAACAGCAGCGGCCCGATGAACGGCAGGTCCGACAGGACCGGGAACGACAGCTTTGCGATCGGCTCCACCGTCTGGCCCACCAGGTCGCGGCCGAGGAAGGCCGACAGGCCGATGCCGAACAGCGTCAGCGCGAGACCCGTCGCCACCTGGTTGGTCTGCAGCGTCAGCACGAGGAAGCCGAACACCAGCGACATCGCCATGCCGGCCAGCAGCGCGGCCAGCAGGCCCATGGTGAGCGAGCCGGTGTGCAGCGTTGCCATGAAGCCCGTCACGGCGCCCACCAGCATGATGCCTTCGAGCCCCAGGTTCAGCACGCCGGAGCGTTCGGCCACCAGTTCGCCGGACGACGCCAGCACGAGCGGCGTGGCGGCACCGGCGGTGCTGGCCAGGAATGCGATTACATAGTCGGGATTCATGCGGCGATCTCCGGAGTTGCCGCCGTTTTCGCGGCGGATGCCACGCGCACGCGCGGCTTGAAGCGGTAGTGGATGAACAGGTCGGCCGCCAGCAGGTAGAACAGCAGCAGGCCCTGGAACAGGCCGGTGATGGCCGATGGCAGCTGCAGTTCGATCTGCGCGGCCTCGCCGCCGATGTACAGCAGCGACATCAGCAGCGCGGCCAGCAGCACGCCGACCGGATGCAGCCGGCCGACATAGGCGACGATGATCGCGGCGAAGCCGTAGCCCGGCGATACGGAAGGCTGCAGCTGCCCGATCGGACCGGCCACCTCCCCTACCCCTGCCAGCCCGGCCATCGCGCCGCTGACGAGGAACGCCAGCCACACGTTGCGCGGCGCCGAGAAGCCCGCATACAGCGCGGCGGCCGGCGCCATGCCGCTGACCTGCATCCGGTAGCCGGCGAACGTGTGGCGGCAGAAGAACCATGCGCCCACGACACCCACCAGCGACAGCAGGAACGCCGCATTGACGCGCAGGCCTTCGACCAGCAGCGGCAGCGTTGCCGAGTCGCCGAACATCTTCGATTGCGGGAAATTGAAACCGTCCGGGTCGCGCAGCGGGCCATGCACCAGGTAGCTCAACAGCAGGTAAGCCACGTACACCAGCATCAGGCTGACCAGGATCTCGCTGGTATTGAAGCGCGTGCGCAGCAGTGCGGGAATCGCCGCCCACGCCATGCCGCCCAGCGCGCCGGCGACCAGCATCAGCGGCAGTACCCACGGCGCCTCGACGCCATCGAAATACAGCGCCACGCAACCGGCGGCGATGGCGCCCACCGTCAGCTGGCCGTCCGCGCCGATGTTGTGCACGTCGGCCCGGAAGCCGATCGCCAGGCCCACGCCGCACAGGATCAGCGGGGTGGCTTTCAGCAGCAGTTCGCCCACGCCGTACAGCGTGGTGGCGGGCTTGATGAAGTACACGTAGAACGCGTGCAGCGGCTCCTGGCCCAGGAACAGGAACAGGATCGAACCGGTGACGAGCATCGCCAGCGCGGCGAGCAGCGGCGACGCGAGCATCATCGCGCGCGAGGGTGCGGGGCGGGCTTCAAGCCGGGACATGGCGGTTTCCTTCCTGGTTCGTGGCAGCGGGTTGCGCGGCTGTGGAAAAGTCGCCACTCATCCACACCCCGATCTGGTTGACGGTGGCGTCTTCGACGGCGACGGCGCGCGACAGGCGCCCCTTGGCCAGCACGGCGATGCGGTCGCACATCATGAACAGCTCGTCGAGCTCCTCGGAGATCACCAGCACGGCCACGCCCTGGTCGCGCAGGTCGATGATGGCCTGGCGGATCAGCATCGCCGCGCCGATGTCGACGCCCCAGGTGGGCTGCGCCAGCACCATCACCTTCGGCGCCAGCGCGATTTCACGGCCGACGATGAATTTCTGCAGGTTGCCGCCGGAAAGGCTGGAGGCCGCCGATCCCGAACCGCCGCACTTCACCTTGAAACGGCCGATGACGCTGTCGGCAAAGCCGCGGATCGCGCCGCGGCGGATCAGGCCTCCCAACAAACCGTTGCGCAGCATGCCGGCGCCGTCGGCCAGGTATCCCGTCAGCAGCGCGTTGTCGGCCAGCGACATGGCGGGTACGGCGCCGCGCCCCAGCCGCTCTTCCGGCACGAAGCCGAGGCCGAGCCGGCGGCGCGCGGCCGCGTTCAGCCGCCCCGCTTCCACGCCGAACAGGCGGATGCCTTTTGCCTGGCGCAGCGGCACCTCGCCGGAAATCGCCTTCATCAATTCCTGCTGGCCGTTACCGGACACGCCCGCCAGCCCGACGATCTCGCCGGCATGGATATCGAGCGTGATGTCGTGCAGGTCGGTGCCGAACGGATCCGGGCTGGGCAAGGACAGCTTGTCCAGCGCCAGCCGCACTTCCCCCGGTTCGCGCGGTGCCAGCGTGCAGGTCGGCAGGTCGCCGCCGATCATCAGTTCGGCCAGTTCGTGCGCGGTCTGCGTCTTTGGCGTGGCGGTGCCGGAAACGCGGCCGGCACGCAGCACGGTCGCCTTGTCGCACAGCGCCTGGATCTCGTCGAGCTTGTGGCTGATATAGAGAATGCTGACGCCCTCCGCCGCCAGCTGGCGCAGCGACACGAACAGCTTCTGCACCGCATCCGGCGTCAGCACCGACGTCGGTTCGTCCATGATCAGCAGGCGCGGCGACTGCAGCAGGCAGCGCACGATTTCCACGCGCTGGCGTTCGCCGACGGACATGCTGTGCACGCGGCGCTCCGGATCGAGCGGCAGGCCATAGCGGGCCGATACTTCGCGGATTTGCGGCGCCAGCCTGGCCGGCGAGGTCTTGCCGTCCAGCGCCAGCGCGATGTTCTCGGCCACGGTCAGCGTTTCGAACAGCGCGAAGTGCTGGAATACCATGCCGATGCCGAGCCGGCGCGCGGCGGCCGGCGACGGGATCGTGACCTGTTTGCCTTCCCACAGGATCTCGCCCGCATCGGGCCGCGTCACGCCATAGATCATCTTCATCAGCGTGCTCTTGCCGGCACCGTTCTCGCCCAGCACCGCGTGGATTTCGCCCGGCATCACCGTCAGGTCCACGCTGTCGTTGGCGACGACGGAAGGATAGATCTTGGAAATTCCCAGCAGCCGCAGCCGCGGTTCGGCTTTTTGCCGCCCGGGCGGCGTGGCCCTTGGCTGGCTGATCTCAGGTTCGCTCATCTGCGGCTCCATCAGGGGTAACGGCAAATCCTGTGCAAGTTGCATGCCATCATTTCCACTGGCAGGAAAAGCAGAGCCGGCCGTCACGGAACACTGGACGCGCCAACTTGTATACAAACTGCACCATGAAATGTGCACTATTGCGCCAATACCGTGCGTCCGCGACAGCATCGCATCGCCACTGCCGTGCACGGTTCCTGCTTTGCCATTACGATCGCGTGCGGATCGATCCCGCCCGATCCCGAACCGAAAGCGGAGACTGTCAATGACGAAGCACACCCCAGCGGAGCGCCCACCAGGCCGCCGCGCTCGTACCGCCAAACCGGCCGCCAACCCGGCGGCCGCCAATGAAGCAACCATCGAAAGCGCCATCGATGCCGCAGACACGCCCGCCGACAAGGCAGTAGGCAATACAGCAGTCAAGACAGCAGCCAAGACGGCGGCCGGCAAGCGCGGCGCCGCCGCCGTCGACCTGCGCATCTATAGCGCGGTCGTGAACGCGGTAATGAGCCACAAGCTGCCGCCCGGTACGCGGCTGGGCGAGGCCGAGTTCTGCGAACTGTATGAAGTGAGCCGCACCACGGTGCGCAAGGCGCTGCAGCGGCTGGCGCACGACCATATCGTGGTGCTGCGGCCGAACCGCGGCGCGGTGGTGGCATCGCCGTCGCCACAGGAAGCGCGCGACGTGTTTACGGCGCGCCGCGCCATCGAGCGGGCCATCGTGCCGCTGGTGATCCGCCACGTCACGCCCGCCTCGCTCGGCCGCATCCGCGCCGCGCTGGATGCCGAGGAAGCAGCGCGCCGCAGCGGCGACCGTGCGGCATGGATCCGCCTGGGCGGCGAGTTC
Source organism: Pseudoduganella umbonata (assembly GCF_014192225.1). GTDB lineage: Bacteria > Pseudomonadota > Gammaproteobacteria > Burkholderiales > Burkholderiaceae_D > Rugamonas > Rugamonas umbonata. The sequence continues at coordinate 266,615 of NZ_JACHXS010000005.1, forward strand.
CACCTGTTGCTGGCCGAGCTGGCCGGCAACGCGGTGCTGCAGCGCTTCATGGTGGAACTGGTATCGCGCTCGTCGCTGATCATTGCCGTCTACGAGAACCCGGGCGTACCGATGTGCGGCAACCACGAACACCACGACCTGCTGGCGCTGATCGAGCAAGGCGACGAGCATGGCGCCACCGCGATGATCGAGCATCACTTGCAGGAAATCGAGGCGCGCCTGCATTTGGGCACACCGGAACGCAAATTAAGCCTGGCCGAAGCACTGGCCGGGTGCTGAAAAATTGTATACAAAACGCTCCAAAATTGTGTGCATAATGCACCGGCAATGCACATCGGCAGCGTTGGAGCGATCCGTCTTGGTGCGGCGTGACACAGCGACGGACATTTCGTAGAGGAGACAGCGGGGTGGCCCGGTACTTGCTAAAGGTACTGTCGTGTTGCATGCAATCGATCGGCACATTGGATGCAATCCGTGACACAACACTTACAAGGACCCCGCATGAAACCCATTCGTCTTGCTGCTGCCTTCACCCTCGCCGCCACCTGCGCCTGCGCCGCCCAGGCCGCCGACTGGAGCGATACCTCGCTGAGCTACCGCTACGGCTCGAAATTCTCGGAACCGTTCAACGGCAAGGATATCGTCAAGCACGTGGTGAACTTCAGCCACGCCAGCGGCTACAAGTACGGCAGCAATTTCTTCAGTGTCGATTACCTGGTGTCGGACGAGAACGACCCGTCCGCGGTCGGCGCCCGCTCGGGCGCCCATGAAGCCTATGCGCTGTACCGCCATACCCTGGACCTGGGCAAGGTCACCGGCCGGAAGCTCGCCTTTGGCCCCGTGCGCGGCGTGGGCATCACGGCCGGCTTCGACATCAACAGCAAGACGGACGCCGGCTACAACTCGAAGAAGCGCATGCTGGTCCTTGGCCCGACGGTGATGTTCGACGTGCCGGGCTTCCTGAACGTGAGCCTGGTGGCGTTGCATGAATCCAACGCGCCGTACAACGGCTTCACGCAGACCGCCACCAACCGCTACCGCTACGACACGCACGCGGCGCTGTTCAGCTCCTGGAGCATTCCGGTGCCGAACGTGCCGCTGGAATTCGAGGGCTATGCGAACTACATCGGCGCCAAGGGCCTCAACGAGTTCGGCAGGCCGTCGGCGGTGGAGATCAACGTCGACATGAAGCTGATGTACGACGTCAGTTCCCTGCTCGGCGCCAATCCGAAGACCTTCAAGGTCGGCGTGGCCTACCAGTACTGGAAGAACAAGTTCGGTAATCCGGAGGACACGGTGCGCGGCGCCACCGCACGGACCCCGATGGTGCGTGCCGAATACCACTTCTGACCAACCTGAAAGAGGAACATCATGAATCGTCGCAAGCTGCTCGCCTTTGCATCCCTGTCCGCCGCGCTGGGCGCGGCCGCCATCGCACCGGCCCAGGCGCAGGAACCTCTGAAGGTGGGGTTCATCTATATCGGCCCGGTCGGCGATGCCGGCTGGACCTACGCGCATGAACAGGGCCGCCTGGAAATGGAGAAGGCCCTGGGCGGCAAGGTGAAGTCCACCTACGTCGAGAACGTGCCGGAAGGCGCGGACTCCGAGCGTGTGATCCGCAAGCTTGCGGCGGATGGCAACAAGCTCATTTTCACCACCTCGTTCGGCTACATGAACCCGACGGAAAAGGTGGCGAAGGCGTTTCCGAACGTGGTGTTCCAGCACGCCACCGGCTTCAAGACCACGAAGAACATGGGCGCCTACGAGGCACGCCTGTTCGAAGGCTCCTACCTGCAGGGCATCATCGCCGGCAAGATGACGAAGACCAATACCCTCGGCTTCGTGGGATCGTTCCCGGTGCCGGAAGTGATCCGCAACATCAACGCGTTCACGCTGGGCGCGCAAAGCGTGAACCCGAAGATCAAGACCCGGATCATCTGGGTCAACAGCTGGTATGACCCGGCCAAGGAACGCCAGGCGGCCGAAACGCTGATCGCCCAGGGCGCCGACGTGCTGACGCAGAACACCGATTCCCCGGCCACGCTGCAGGCGGCCCAGGAAAAGGGCAAGTACGCATTCGGCTGGGATTCGGACATGCAGCGCTTCGCACCGAAGGCGCACCTGACGGCCGCCACCAACCAGTGGGGCGGCTACTACACCGAGGTGGCGAAGGCCGTGCTGGCCGGAACATGGAAACCGGGCCACGTGCACGGCGGCCTGAAGGAAGGCATGGTGAAGATGTCGCCGCTGAACCCGGTGGTACCTGCCGACGCCGCGAAAATCTTCGACGCGAAGAAGGCGGCCTTCACGGCCGGCACGGCGGCACCGTTCACGGGACCGATCAAGGACCAGTCGGGCGCCGTCAAGGTGGCCGCCGGCGTGCAGATGCCGTGGAAGGAACTGATGTCGATGAACTTCTACGTGCAGGGCGTGGAAGGGACGATTCCGAAGTAATCACCCTGTTGCGGGGCGGGTTCGCCCGTCCCGCGTTTTTCGAGAGACCATATGACCGAAGCCACAACGCGCGACCACCAGTTCCTGACGGACGTGCTCGCGCTGGCCCAGCGCTCGCGCGACGAGGGCCATCACCCGTTCGCCGCCATCATTGCCGATGCCGAAGGCAACGTCATCGCGCAGGCGATGAACGCATCGAGCAGCGACCGCACCGCGCACGCGGAAATGAACGCGCTGCGCATCGCCTCGTCGCAGCATGCGCCGGAAAAACTCGCCGGCGCCACGATGTACACGAACGCCGAACCGTGCGCGATGTGCGCCGGCGGCACTTACTGGAGCGGCGTGGGGCGCGTGGTGTATGCGATGTCCGAAGCGACGCTGCTGTCGCTGACCGGCAGCGATCCGGAAAACCCGACGCTGTCGCTGCCGTGCCGCGAAGTATTCGCCGCCGGGCAGCGGCCCACCGAGGTCATCGGACCGCTGCGCGAAGAGGAAGCGAAGCTGTCGCACGCGGGATTCTGGCGCAAGGATCAGTAAAACAAGCCAATAGCGGTGAAGGGCCAGGTGTCTGACACTATTTTCCGGTTTTCATCGGAAAATAGTGTCAGACACCGGTTTTCCGCATCCCATGTCACGCCGCCCGCAGCCGCATCGCCAGCGGCGTGGGCCCCATCACGAAGCCCAGCACTTCCGCCGGCTCGATACGGTCGCGCGCCCGTACCTCGACGATGTCGAAGCGCCCCAGCAGCACGGCCATCGCCACCTTCAATTCCATCAGCGACAGGTAACGCCCCGGACACGTGCGCGGTCCGGCGCCGAACGGCAGCGCTACCTGCCGGTTTCCCCCTCCTCCCGGCAGCCACCGTTCGGGATCGAAGCGCTGCGGCTCGGGAAATACGCCGGCGTCGACGCTGTCGTGGCGCAGCGCACACCACAGCAGCGTACCTTTCGGCAGGTGCACGTTCATCACCGTGGTGTCGCGCAGCGCCTGCAGCGGCAGGAACGGCGCGGGCGGTTTCAGCCGCATCGCTTCGAGTGCGCAGGCCTCCAGGTAGTCGAGCGCGCCGATGCTTTCCACGGTCAGCGCAGGCGCATGCAGCCGGACTTCCCGCTGCGCGCGCGCCAGCGCTTCCGGGTTTTGCCACAACAGCCAGATCAGCCACGCCAGCGCGCTGGCCGTGGTGTCCTCGCCCGCCAGCAGCATCGTCGTGACATTGCCCGCGACGGCGCTTTCGTCCACGCCGCTGCCCGGCTGGTCGGCCGCGGCCAGCATGGCCTGCAGCATGTTGGCGGGCCGTTCGCGCAGCGTGGGATCGGCAGCCATCGCGGCGCGTGCCTCGGCGATGAAACCATCCGTGGCGTCGCGTACCGCCCGCACGCTGCGCTCCAGCCGGCGGTCCGCCGGCAGCTTGAACCAGCGCCAGTAGGCAAAGGGCAGCAGCGAACGGCGCGCGACACCGGCCATGACGGTTTCCACGTGCTCCTGGATCGCATCGCCGCCGCTGTCGAGCGTATTGATGTCGGCGCCGAACGCCAGCCCGGCAACCACGTCCACCGTATAGCGTTTCAGGTCGCCGGACAGGTCGATTTCCCGTTCGCCGGCCGCCCTCCACCGGTGCTCCAGGCGCTGCGCCACCTGCGCCATGCGCTCGAAATAGGCCCTGATCGCGGTGGGCGAAAACGCGCTCATCACCATGCGGCGCTGGTTGCGCCAGGCATCGCCCTCGGCAATGAAGACGCCCACCTGCCCGCCCAGTTCGGCCGACACCTCGGCGGTGATGACGGGGCGCCGGAAGCCGTCCGGCCGGTCGCGCAGCACGGCGGCAATGGCATCGCTGTCGGCCAATACCACCGTTTCATATCGGCCAAGCCGCGCGCGGAATATCGGCCCATAGCGGCGGCACCACCGTTCCATCGCCAGGTGCACGGTGGATGGTTTCATTTGCAGCGCATTGCCCAGCAGCGGCAGGCCGGGCGGCGCCGGCAGGTCGGCAATGGTGCGTGGGGCGGGTGCCTTCAGGGCGGCAGTGCTCATGCGGACTCCGTTTGACTCGATGTGGTGCCAGTGTGCCTCGCCGCACGGCAATTGTCTTGAACGTTTGCGACATGGGCAGGGCACCGGTCGGACGACATGATCAGCAGGTGCCGCCCTCACCCCCAGGCAATCGGTTCCTTCCCCGCCGCCCTCAGGTACTCGTTCGCCTTTGAAAACGGCCTGCTGCCGAAGAACCCTTTGTGCGCCGAGAACGGCGAAGGGTGCGGCGACGTGATGACGAGGTGCTTCTTCGTGTCGATCAGCGCCTTCTTGGCGATCGCGTAACTGCCCCACAGGATGAACACCAGCTGTTCGCGTTCCTCGGACAGCATGCGGATCGCCGTGTCCGTGAACGTCTCCCAGCCCTTGCCGGCATGCGAACCGGCGGCGCGGGCGCGCACGGTCAGCACGGCGTTCAGCAGGAACACGCCCTGCTCCGCCCAGTCGGACAGGTCGGTGCGGGTACGCCGCACACCCAGGTCGCTTTCCAGCTCCTGGAAAATGTTCTGCAGGCTGGGTTGCGGGCGGTTGCCATCGGGGACGGAAAAACAGAAGCCCATCGCGGCGCCGGGCGTGTGGTATGGATCCTGCCCGAGGATCACGACCTTGACCTTGTCGAACGGCGTCAGGTCGAAGGCCCGGAAGATATCCTTGCCCGGCGGGCAGCAGTGGCCGGCTTGGTATTCGGCGCGCACGAAACCCGTGAGCTCGGTCCAGTAAGGTTTGTCGAACTCGGCGTGCAGGTGCTGCTTCCAGGAGGGTTCGATGCGTACGGTCATGGTCGGGTCCGTTGATGAAAACGGCGGCAAGTGCCGAGGCACCCAGTGAAGCGCCGCCGTCCGTACAGACAGTCATCGATGAGCCAGCGTCGCGCAGGTCGACCGCGGTGGATCGCAGCTCGGCTGTGTGCAGCGGAGCCCCGATTATACGGGCGCCTGTCGAAACGTCCAGGCGGCGCCCGAAGCGTGCGGCCTCAGGTTCCGGAACCGGGCTCGATCGACTTCACGACCTTGCCCTGCTCGTCCAGCATCTGGATCTGCGCCTTGCCGTCGGCGCTGACCAGCAGCAGCATCCGGGTGCGGCCCCTGGCATCCTTCAACTGCAGGGACGAGCCTTTATCGCCGGTATTGCCGAGCCAGATGCGGTTCACGCTCAGGCGCCCCTCGTCCTTCAGCTTCTGCCAGTAGGCGCGCCGTTCGGCTTCGGGCAACTTGCGCGCATCCTCGCCGAAGCGCGTCACGTCCTCCATCGAGGTGACCTTATAATGCGGTACGTCATTGATGCCGAAGGCTGTCATCTGGTGGCTGGCGCTATCGGTATTGATCAGCTGTAGTGCCTGGTCCTGGCGGAAGCGGTCGAACGTCAGCGACAGGCCGGACGACACCTTGCCGTCGGCAGCGATGCTGCCTTTCTGGATCAGGCCGCCGTTTTCCGTGCCCTCCTCGTTGATGAACAACATGCCGGCGAACGCGCGGCGGTCCGGGCGCTCGCGTTCCTTGCCCTGCTGGAAATCACCGGGAAACTGGGCCTTGTTGGAAATGACGATGCGCCGGGTGCCGTCCGGCTCGACGATATTGATGCGGCCCACGGTAATTTCATCGAACGTTTCCTTGCGTTCGGTCTTGGCGCCCGTCAGCGCGGCTACGGCGGCCAGGGCGGCGGCCATGGCGGTGGCGCCGCTGAGGAAGGTACGGATCTGCGACATGCGGGTCTCCTTTCTGGTTGATTAATGAAGCTGCTTAATGAAGCTGCTTAATGAAGCTGCTTAATGAAGCTGCTTAGTGAAGCTGCTTAGTGAAGCTGATTACCGAAGCCTGGTGCGGATACGGCGCAGGCGCCATTCGATGAAGACGCCGGCGAAGCCGCTGGCAAAGACGATCGCGCCAAGGAACTGGAGGATGCGGTTGCCGAAGGCCTGCACGTGCTGGGTCTTGAGCAGGTCGAAGCGGCGATAGCCATTGCGCTCCGGCTGCCGGAAAGAGTTCCCGCGGTAGGCGGGCAACTCCACGGTCACGGGCCTGACCCGGTTGGCCTTGAAATCAGCCAGCTGGCTGGCGAACTGCTCATGCGTAATCACCCTGGCCATCTGCCGCAGGCTGAGGATTTCATCCTGCTTCTCGAAAATGGTTTCCGGTTCCCCGGCCAGGATGACCCCGAGCGAAACGTAGCGATACACCTTGTTTGAAAAGAAAATGCCATCGTTCGCGGCCAGCATCATGGCAAAGCCGAGGATCCATGCCGCCGCGGAGCCGTACACCCAGCGCCTGTAGCGATGCACCTGCACCGCCACGGCGTGCCTGTTCAACTGGTCGACCGCCGGGATATGGCGCAGGGTCGTGGCCAGGACGTCCTTGTCCACGTCTTGCAGGAATGTCGCCGTGTCCATGCCGATCCCGGCAAGGATGCTTGTCAACATCTCCGCGGAAGGCACCGATTTGTCGTTTTCCAGCTTGGAGAGATAGGACTGTTCGATGCCGAGCTGTTCCGCGAACTGCGGTTGGGTGAGGCCGCGCTGGGTGCGGATCTGCTTGAGTTTCTCGCCGAAATTCATCACATCGTTTCCTGTATGTCATCGAATAGCCGTATTCTTCGGCATTCATGCGGGACTTGGAAGCTGAATAGTGATGAATTAACAAGAATTTCAAAGAAACTCAGCGCGCCGAGCGGATGGCGCGGGGGTGGCTGCAGAGCCATCACCGGCTTTGACTGTTGTATGCAAGCCTTGTATTCCGGCTTTCTGTTAGTTCCACACGGAAACTTATCGACTTGCGAACTGCAATCCACTACAGTCGCAGTTCGCGCGGTCCCCCGATCCCGTACCGCCACCCATTGCCGAACTACCCGCAGCACGCTTGGCTGCCCCTGCTCCCTTTTTGCTAAAACAGTAGAACTTTGCCATTGCGCGCATCCCTGCGCCTGGCCCAGGAAAACATGTCATCTGATCTTCGCGTTTCATTCCAGCGCAGAGCCGGTTGCATTGCGGCGCTCGCCCTCGCGTGCGCGCACGGCGGTGCGCACGCACAGGCCAGGTGGACGTTCGGCGGCTTCGGCACGCTGGCGGCCGTCCACTCGACGGAAAAGCAGGCCGACTATACGGCCAGCCCGATTTACCGTGGCCAGGCCGGCCATGGCAAGGAATGGGCATTCGACGTCGACAGCCGGCTCGGCGCGCAGCTCGGCGTCCAGTTCGACAAGCGGTGGTCGGCCGTGGTGCAGGTGGTGCACGAAAAAGGCGTCGGGCACGCCTACGAACCGCATCTCGAGTGGGCGAACGTGAAGTTCCAGGTCACGCCGGAGCTGTCGATCCGGGCCGGCCGTATCGCGCTGCCGCTGTTCCTGGCCGCGGACTACCGCAAGGCGAGCTACGCGCTGCCATGGCTGCGTACCCCGGTCGAGTTGTACAACCTGATGCCGATATCGAGCAACGACGGCGTCGATGCGACCTACCGCTGGAATGCATGGGGTGCCAAGCATGAAACCCAGGTCACGGTCGGCGTCGCGGACGTGCAGATCACACCCGACATCCGCGGCAAGTCCCGCAACGCCTATGCCGTCACGCACAATGCGACGATGGGCGCGCTGACGATGCGTGCCACCGCCGCCTCGACGACGATGGACATCGCCGGCGCCGAACCGTTTTTCGACGCCTTCCGCAGCTTCGGGCCAACCGGGCAGGCCCTGGCGGACCGCTACGACATCGCCTCGCGCAAGATCCGCATCTTCAACGCGGGCTTCAGCTACGATCCGGGCAACTGGTTCCTGATGGGCGAGATCGGCCGCGTCAATACCCGCTCGATGCTGGGCGACCAGACCGCGGGCTACCTGAGCGCGGGATACCGCTTCGGCACGGTGGCACCGTATGCCACGCTTGCCCGGGTCGACGCCAACATGGCGACGCACGTCGAGGGGCTGCCCACCGCGGGCCTGCCGCCCGCCGTCGCCGGGCTGACCACGCTGCTGAACGACGAGCTGAACGCCCAGCTGCGCTCGATCGGCATCCAGGACACCGCCAGTATCGGCATGCGCTGGGACGTTGCGCCCGATTACGCGGTGAAGGCGCAGTTCGACCGCGTGCGCCCGCGCGGCGGGTCGACCGGCACGCTGACCAATGTGCAGCCGGGCTTCCGCTCCGGCCAGGCGTTCGGCGTCGTCAGCGCCGGCGTGGATTTCGTTTTCTGAACGGGGCCGGCATGCTGAAGCGCAAACTCCCTTTGCCAGGACTCTGTTGTGCACTGGCGGCCATGCTGGTCTTCGGCAGTGCCGGCGCCGCCGACCTGGTGGTCATTGTCTCGGCCCGGGCGCCGGTGCCGGCCCTGCGTGCCGAGCAGGTCGCCGATATCTTCCTTTCCGAGTCGCACCGCTTTCCGGACGGGAGCGAAGCGACGCCGGTCGACCAGCAGATCGGCACGGCGCCGCGCGATGAATTCTATGAAAAGGTGGTCCGGCGCTCCCCTGCGCTCCTGCGGGCTTACTGGACCAAGATGATCTTCACCGGCCGCGGCCAGCCGCCCCGTGAAGCGTCCGGCAATGCGGGGGTGAAGAAACTGGTTGCCGAGAACCCCGGCATGATCGGCTACATCGATCGCTCGGCGCTCGATCCGACCGTGCGTGCGGTGCTGACGGTGCACTGATGGCAGCCGGGCGCCCCGCACCCCGCAAGATGCGATGGCTCCGGCTTGGTCTGGAGACCTATGTCTCGCTGCCGCTGTTCACGCTCGTCCTGCTGGGCGTGATCTGGACCGCGACCCTGCATTTCATCCGCAACGAGCGGACGGCCGCGCAGGAGGCGGCACGCGACTCCGTCAACGAGCTGCTCGACACGTACGAAGCGCAGATGGCGCGCAACCTGAACGGCATCGACCAGACGCTGAAACTGATCAAATATGCTTCCGAGCGCAAGGGCGCAACCGCCGCGCTGCCGGAACTGGCGCAGGAAGGCCTGCTGCCGCCGGCCCTGGTGTTCGCCGTCAGCATCGCCGATGCATCCGGCCGCATCGTTGCCAGCAACCCCGCGTCGCCCGAACAGACGGTGGCCGGCCAGGGATATTTCGAGTATCACCGGCAGCGCGATACCGGTCAGGCCTACGTGGCCGAAACGCAGCGCGATACTGCCCGCAACGACTGGCACATCCACTTCACGCGCCGCCTGAACGGCCCGGACGGGCAGTTTGCCGGCGTGGCGATCCTGGAAGTGGATCCATCGTATTTCACCAGCGGCTACGAGCGTTCGCGCCAGGGCGACCATGGCCTGCTGGCCATCGCCGGCACGGACGGCGTGGTGCGCACCGCACGGATCGGCGAGCGTACCTCGTGGGGACAGCTTCTCGACCTGGCGGCGTTGCAGCAGGCATCCGGGCTGCCGCGAACCACCCTGCTCGACGGCGTGCACCGCTACACCGCCATGCGCACGCTGCGCACGTATGGCCTGGCGGTCGTGGTCGGCCTGGCCGAGGCCGAGCAGATGGCGGCCTTCGACGCAAGGCGCGTGACCCACCTGTGGGAAGCCGGGACGGCATCGGCAGTGCTGCTCATCCTGGTCGCGCTGGTGTGGATATGGTCATGGCAGGGGGCGAAAGCCCGCCGCCGCGTGCGCCGTGCGCAGGAAACCTACGCCGCCGCGTCGGAAGCGAACCTCGACGCCTTCTTTGTCCTGCGCGCCGTGTACGACAAGGACCAGCGGATCACCGACTTCCGCATCGTCTCGACCAATACCCGTGCCGAGCTGATGACGGCGCGCAGCAAGGAACAGATGCGCAACAGCACGCTGCTGCAATGGCTGCCGCGCGCGCGCGAAACCGGCATGTTCGATACGCTTTGCCGCATCGCGGCCAAGGGCGGCGTGCACCAGGAAGAGTGGCACAACGACATGCCCGAGTTCAGGGCCGAATGGCTGCACTGGCAAGTGGTGGGCGTGGAACGCGGCGCGGTGGCGATCCTGCGCGACATCACCGAAAGCAAGCGCGATGCGGAACGCATCTTCCACATGGCGCAGCACGACGCGCTGACCGGGCTGCCGAACCGCAACCTGATCGGCGACCGCATCGAGCAGTCGATCCTGCATGCGGAACGCGAGCGGCAGGAAGTGATGGTGGCGTTCGTGGACCTGGACAGCTTCAAGCTCGTCAACGACACGCTGGGCCACACGGCCGGCGACGAACTGCTCAAGACAGTGGCCAGCCGCATGGTCGACTGCGTGCGCAAGAGCGACACCGTGGGCCGCTTCGGCGGCGACGAGTTCGTGCTGGTGCTGCCGCAGTCCGATGCGGACGATACCGACCGCGCGGTGCTGCTGGAAAAGATCCTCGCCGCCGTGGTGCGGCCGGTCGTGCTGGACGGGCAGGAAGTGCAGGTCAGCTGCTCGATCGGCGCGGCCATCTATCCGCGCGACGGCGGCAACCGCGATACGCTGATGATGAATGCCGATGCCGCCATGTACCGTGCCAAGGAAATGGGCAAGAACAACTGCCAGTTCTATGCGCACGAGATGAACGCATCGCTGGAGGAAAAGCTGGCCCTGATGGAAGGGCTGCGCCGCGCCGTCGACGAGAACCAGCTGCGCCTGCTGTACCAGCCGAAGGTGGACCTGGCGACGGGACGCGTGTTCGGCGTCGAGGCGCTGGTGCGCTGGCAGCATCCGGAACGGGGCATGGTGCGCCCGGACGTGTTCATTCCGCTGGCCGAAGAGAGCGGCATGATCGTCGCGATCGGCGAATGGGTGCTGCGCGAAGCCTGCCGCCAGGCGCGGCGCTGGCAGGACGCCGGGCTGCCGCCGATCGGCATGTCGGTCAACGTGTCGCCGCGCCAGTTCGACGACCCGCGCCTGGTGAAGCGGGTGGCAGCCGCCCTGGCCGAAGCGGGCCTCGATGCACGGTGGCTGGAACTGGAGGTGACGGAAAGCCTGATCATGCGCGACGTGCAGCAGGCCGTCGACAAGATGCGCGAACTGGAAACGATGAACATCGCGCTGTCGATCGACGACTTCGGCACCGGTTACTCGAGCCTCGCGGCATTGAAGTCGTTCCCCATCAGCCGCCTGAAGATCGACAAGTCGTTCGTGCGCGACCTGGCGCACAGCGCGGACGACCAGGCGATCGCGCGGGCCATCATCTCGCTGTCGCACCAGTTGCAGATGCGGGTGATCGCCGAAGGGGTGGAAACCGAGCAGCAGCGCGATTTCCTGGTGCAGTACGGCTGCGACGAGATGCAGGGTTACCTGTTCAGCAAGCCGGTACCGCCGGAGGAGATCGAGGCCATGCTGGCGTAGGCCGGCGTGGCTGCCCGGGCAGGCGTGTCTCAGCCGTGCAGGGCGTGATTCAGATAGATCACGGCGGGATAGGTGGCGACGAAGGAGAAGACGAAGCTGTTGAGCCCCATGAGGAAGGCATTCGCCACGTGAAAAGCCGCGCCGAGGAACAGCAGGAGCGACATCACTTGCTGGTCCGCCCCGAGCACCAGGACAAACAGGCACTGGAAAGCGATCACGCTCCACGACACGGCCATTCCGGCGCCAGGATAGGCACGAAACAGGTGCCCGGCGAACTTGCGGCCATAGATCTGCGTGCTGAACACGCCAGCCAGGGCGGTACCTCTTCGCCACTCGGGACCGGACAGCTTGGCCAGCCCTGACACGAGATACGACGACACCGACTGAAGGCCCACGTAGAACAGGCAGGCATTGCGTGCGAACGAGTCCGCCGGGCTTGCGTAGAAAAGTGTCGCGGCAAGGAATATCACGATATTCATGTGGTCCGACCCGTCCATGCCATAGCTGGTTCGCGCCTTGAGGATCAGCAGCGTGAACAGGACGGTGCCACACAGGATGGCGGTCGGCACAGGACTGGCCGGGCCCAGGGCGAGCGAGCATCCGAGCAATCCTGCCGCGATCAGCTTGACCGACAGGATGTAGTGGAAGTCGACGGATGAGAAAAACCGGTTCGTCAACCATGAGAACCATCGCGGGACGCCGCTTCCGCCGGCATAGCGCAGGACCGACCAGCTCAGCAGTCCGGTCTCGCTGAAGACGTCGCGCCGGTGCAGCTCTTCGGCCGCGGAAATACAGATGCCGGCCACCGCGATGAGCACCACCAGGCCCATGGCGTCTTCAGCGGAGGTGAGCGGCAGCATGCTCATAGCCGGTGCAGCTCCGAGCAGAACAGGACCTGGCAGGGCTCGTCGAGATACTTCTTCATCACGAGAAATTGCGTTTCCCGGGAGTCGGCAATTCTCGGCAGTGCCGCGAGATGACTGATGATGAGCAGGTACGCGGTCGTCAGTTTGAACAGTTGCGGGTCCGTCTCGTTCAAGGGGTAAGGCAGGCTCGTGATCAAGTCATGCAGGGCCTTGCGAAGCCTTCTGTCCGGGTTCCAGATAAAGGTGTACCAATCCCTGTCGTGGTCCATGGCATGCAGGATCAGCCAGGGTGTCAGCGATCCATCGGCACATCGGTCGCGATACAGCAGATAGAGATTGAACGTGCCGGGGTTGGGCGCGAAGAATTTCCACTTGGGCACGAGCGCCAGCGCCTCGAGACGAGCAAGTGGCCGGCCATGCAGGCCGATATTGTGCGCCAGCGTCGCCAGCAGCAAACCTGCGAGCGCCGCCGTGACCAGGCAATCCCATGCGGTAATGCTCATCCCGCCTCCCGGACTCCACCGTCTCGCATCGGAAAACCCGTCCGTCAGAATCCGTACTGCTCGAAAACCTCCCGGCGCACCGCCAGCAGTTCGCTGGCCGAAGAGAGCGGCCCGAGCTGGCGAAGCTGGTCTGCCGTCAGCGAGATTTTTCCCAGTTGCCTCTCGAGTTCCGCGCACCCGCCGGCGCAGGTGACCAGCGCGATCACGATCGCGGCGATGCCGACGCACGCCACGGGACACATGGTGGCATGCCCGATATTCGATTCCCAGGACTCCGGCGGCACCAGCGCAAGCGCTTCCCGCTCGATCTCCGAAAGCTCCGGTGGCACCTTCACGATCAGGGTTTCATAGCCCTGCCGCTCGAACGGCTTGCTGTACTCGAGCAGGGCGAAGCTTTCGTTTCTCAGGGAGCCGCCGTTGTAGGCGAACCCGACGGCGCCATATTCGATCCCGTCCGGCAGGGCCAGGCGGGAGATCAACTGCTTGGCGCCATAGACCAGATCAAAATACATCGTCGTCGCGAAGAGTTTTTCGAATCCCTCCTTCAGCGGCACGACGGGCCGGCGTTCGAACTGATCGGCAAAGCCGGCGCTGATACGCTCCAGTGCCGCTTCGTCCCCGGTCGCATAAGCTCGTTCGAGTGCCGGAATCAGGTCGGAACATTGCCTGCCCCAGAAAAGCATGACGGAGCCCTGGATCGGCTTGAGCCAGTAACTTTTCTTCGACAAGGTCAAGTCACGCGAAGCGGTGACGATGGCACCCGGCTGGGTCTTTCGCAGGACGCGGCGCTGTTCGTCCGCCCGCATTGCCGCCAGTTGCCTTGCCAGCTCCGGCTTGTCGTATTCGCTGCGGATCAATTCGATCTTGCTCTTTTTTTGTTTGGCCACGATGAATCTCCTTGCGCCCCGAAAGGCCAAAAGTCGATCGACAACGAAAGCTGCAAATCAAAGACCCGGCAGCATCCAATCTAAGGCAGGAAACGTTCGCGCAATTGTTGGCCCAATTCTTCCGGCGGTAACGTGCAGTGATCGCGTTTGCCGAACAGGGCGTATCGGCGCCGGGCAAACTGCCTGTAGCAAAAATCGCGCACCTTCCTCGGCACTATCCGGAGCACCGAAGCCATGGCCCACATACCGCCAAGGCGTGAAACGATGGCCAGGACCGCGTCCGAATTCAACAGCCGGCGATCGCCGTCGACCAGGATGATGGACTCCACGTCATCGGGGTCCATGCCGGCCGCACGAACGATCGGCGATCCGGTGATGGAATGGGTCGTCGCGAAATTGAACAGACCAGCTTTGTCGCGTTTCGCTACGAAACGAACCCATCCGTTACAGAAGTTGCAGTGGCCGTCAAAGATGATGAGCATGGTTGGTTTGAAGGGCGCGCCACTGGGCGGAACAGGACTTTCCGGAGGCTGCCAATCGGCTCGCGAATGGACATTTCGATCATCAGCTTAGTGAGCATCCGGCTAAACAACAATGCCGGCACCGATATTTCCATTGCCGAGTAGCGCCTCAACCACACGGGCTGTGGGAGCGCCGGAGAAGCAGCATGAAGGGAGGGGAATTGGAGGACGGAAGGCGGGATCGACCGGTTCGGGAAGGCCGGTTCACCGAACCGATCGATACGCCATGAATTTCCGTCTTTGGGCGGGGCCCGGACTGAAGGTCGGTGGCTGTCTCACCAACCTCCGATTTATCGCATTAACTTTAACCGTTGACCGCTTCCAGCAGGTTATGCGCCTGCACATCCGCATGGTACGAGCTGCGCACCATGGCGCCCACGGCGGCGTGGCCGAAGCCCATCTTGTAGGCTTCTTCCTCGAACATCTTGAACACGTCCGGGTGCACGTAGCGGCGCACCGGCAGGTGGCTGTTCGACGGCGCCAGGTACTGGCCGATCGTCAGCATGTCGATGTCGTGCTCGCGCATGTCGCGCATCACCTGCAGGATTTCCTCGTCCGTTTCGCCCAGGCCGACCATCAGGCCGGACTTGGTCTTGACGTGCGGGTAGCGTGCCTTGAAGTCCTTCAGCAGCTTCAGCGAGTGCAGGTAGTCGGCGCCGGGGCGGGCTTCCTTGTACAGGCGCGGCACCGTTTCCAGGTTGTGGTTCATCACGTCCGGCAGGCCGCCGGCGAAGATGTCCAGCGCCTTGTCGAGGCGGCCGCGGAAGTCCGGCACCAGCACTTCGATCTGGGTTTTCGGCGACAGCGCCTTGGTCTTCGTGATGCACTCGACGAAGTGGCCGGCACCGCCGTCGCGCAGGTCGTCGCGGTCCACCGACGTGATCACCACGTAGGACAGGCGCAGCTTGGCGATCGTGTTGGCCAGGTTGCCCGGCTCGTCCACGTCCAGCGGGTCGGGGCGGCCGTGGCCCACGTCGCAGAACGGGCAGCGGCGCGTGCACTTGTCGCCCATGATCATGAAGGTGGCCGTGCCCTTGCCGAAGCACTCGCCGATGTTCGGGCAGGACGCTTCCTCGCACACCGTCACCAGCTTGTTCTCGCGCAGGATGTCCTTGATCTCGTAGAAGCGGCTGGAAGCCGATGCCGCCTTGACGCGGATCCACTCCGGCTTCTTCAGGCGCTCCACCTGCTCGATCGGCACGATCTTGATCGGGATGCGCGACGTCTTGCTGGCGCCTTTCTGCTTTTCGCTCGGGTTGTAAGCGGGGGCGGCGGTCGTGGTTTCGGTCGTCATAAGGTTCTCTAGTTGATACGTTCAGGCGGCGGCGGAGAGGCTGGACGGCGCGGTGTCCTGCGCAACGTCGAGCTGGCGCACCAGTTCATCGGCCAGCGCCAGCTGCACGGCGGCCAGTGGTACGTCGACACCCATCGAACGCATGTCGATGGTTTCCAGGCCGGCGTAGCCGCAGGGGTTGATCCAGGTGAACGGCGCCAGGTCCATGGCCACGTTCAGAGATACGCCGTGGTAGGTGCAGCCGTTGCCCCGGACTTTCAATCCGAGCGCGGCGATTTTCGCGCCGCGCTTCGGGCCGTCGGCGATGTAGATGCCGGGCGCGCCTTCGACGCGTTCGCCGGCCAGGCCATGGGCGGCGAGCACGTTGATGATCGCCGCCTCGATGCGGTGCACGAACTGCCGGGCATACAGCTTGCCGCCCGGCTTGTTGCGGCGCAGGTCCATCAGCAGGTAGATGACGACCTGGCCGGGGCCGTGGAACGTCACTTCGCCGCCACGGTCCGTCTGCACCACGGGAATCCGCGCGGCACCGCCCAGCAGGTGGCCCCGGTCGGCGCCCAGGCCCAGCGTGTAGACGGGCGGGTGCTCGACGATCCACAGCTCGTCGGGCGTATCGGGCGTGCGCGCGTCCGTGAACGCGCGCATCGCGGCGAACGTGGGTTCGTAGTCGGCGTGGCCAAGGTGGCGAATGACGGCCGGTCCGGGTTGTGCCGGCCCGGGTTCTACCGGCCGGGGTTCTACCGGTTCTGGTCGTGCCGCTTCAAGGCGTGCCGCTTCAAGGAGTGTCTCGGACATGGCGGGGCTGCGGGTGGCTACAGGAGTCAAAGCCCTGCCATTATACGCCTGGGACCTTGCGCTTGCTCAAAGACCGGGCAGTTGCGCTGTTGCAATTACAGTACGATCTTGACCATCGGGTGGCCGGACAGTTCGGAATACAGCGCGTCGAGCTGTTCGCGGCTGGTGGCCCGCACGGTCACGGTCAGGCCCGTGTACTTGCCGCCGGACGACGGACGCGTTTCGACCTTGCCTTCATGGAAAGTCGGATCGTGCTTCGTGATGACTTCGATGATCGTGACGGTGAAGGCATCGTGGGTGGGGCCCATCACCTTGATCGGGAAGTCGCTCGGGTATTCGATGAGGGACTCTTTCGGAGGGAGCGCAGCCATATTATTTCCAATCGACGGTGAGACAAAACAGCGGATGAGTGAGCGGCGCGCATCGCGATGCGCCGCCGCGCCAATCCTCTATTTTATCCAAACGCACCGGGACCGGGGCGCGGCAAAAAAAAGGCCAGCCCTGAGGCTGGCCGAAAAACTATTCTGGGCTGAAAAACTGCGCTCGGAATAGTTGGGACATCGGTACAGTCACGGGATTGGCTTGCTGCGGACCATCGGGGGCCTGTCGTGCGTGCTTTCCCGGCATTTCCACACTGTAGACAGTGTACAAATCGTCCGCTACGGCTTTGTGACAGGCTGCACGAAAATGCGGATGAACGAACAAAATTCCGGACTGGGCCGCAAAACCGGGGCCCAGCCGTGGAATGTTCCGCTTATTCCGATTGTTAGCGCTCGCGGACGCCTTCCGAACGGTCGGGACGTCCACCGCGCGGCTGCACGCTGGGCGCCGGCGCCGCCGGTGCCGGCTGGGCAACCGGTGCGGGACGGGGTTGCATCGCGGGCGGCGGAGGTGCTGGCTGGGCAACCGGTGCCGGACGTGGCTGCATGACCGGCGCCGGCATCGGCACTGGTGCCGGCCGCGGCTGGGCGGCCGGTGCCTGCTGCTGGATGGACATGCGCTGCTGGGCCGCAGCCGCGGCTTGCCGGCGGCTTTCCATGTCGCGGAACGCTTCACCGCGCTCCTGCGCCCGCTCCTGCATCCGCTCTTCCCTGATTTCGCGCTGCCGCTCCAGGCGCTCGTTCCGGAAGGCGCTGGCCGGCGCCTGCTCCAGCTGCGGGCGCGGCTGGGGTGCGGGCTGCGGTGCCGCCACCGGCGGAGCGTTGAAGACCGGCTGGCTCACGGGCCGTTCGATCTGCGGACGTTCGACTTGCGGCCGCTCCACGCGCGGCCGTTCGGTAACGATCACGTTGCCGCGGTTCGGCGCCTCGAAGCGTTCCCGCTGCATCCGTTCGGCTACGCTGTCGACGCTGCGCTCCGCCTGGAACCGGTTGACCGTGGCATCGCGGCCGCGGTCGATGCGGTCCGGCGTACCGTCGCCATCGCGATCCGTCTGGATGCGGTTGACGGCCGGTGCCTCGCGATTGCGGTCGGTCTGCAGCCGATCGGGCGTGCCGTCACGGTTGCGGTCGGTGTAGGGGCGCTCGGCAATGCTTTCGCGCTCGGTCTGCAGCCGGTTTGTCTGAGGTCCATTGATTGGAGCGCCATTAATCTGTGTCCCGGTGATCTGCGGGCGGTTGACCTGCACGCCGCCCGCCTGCGGCCGGTCGGCGATGCCGTCGCGGTTGCGGTCCGGCGAGCGGGCGAAACCGGGCACCACCGGCGCGGCGACCGGCAGGTTGCCCGGGTTCGCCGCCACGGAGGCACGCGGCAGATTGTTGACGCGCACGCTGCGGCGGTCTTCGAACTGCTCACGCGGCACGATCGTGATGCCTTCCCTGCGCACCTGCGTGTTCTTCCACCGCTCGTTGCCGCGGTATTGCCAGCCCAGGCGGCGCTCATGCTCCGGCGACACCTGGTAGTGCGGCACGTAGCGGTCGCGCGGCGTCAGCGGATACCAGCCCAGGCCGGGACGGCGGCGGCGGTCGTTGAACGCCACGGACCAGCCGTCGCCGCCCACCCAGCCCACCAGCGCCGGTGCCCACACGGGCCGGCCGACGATGCGGCCGGGCGCCCAGTACCAGCGGTTGCGCACCGTCACCCAGCGGCCGTAATGGAACGGGGCATAGCCCCACGGCGCATTGTCGACCCAGGTCCAGCCCCACGGTGCCACCCAGGCCCAGCGGCCATCGCTGTACGGCGACCAGCCCGAAGAGATGGAGCTGGGCGCCCACAGCGGGCCGTAGTCGTCGTTGACCGTCCAGCTGCCGTAATGGTCCAGCTCTTCGTAGCCGGTCACGTAGCTGGGAATGTAGCGGGTGGCGATCGCGGCATCGTCGCGGCGGTCGCGCGCGAAGGCCCAGGAATCGAACGAGTCCTGCAGCGCCTGCCCGGTGCGCACGTCGTCGCCCCGGATCTCGGCGCGTTTGCCGGTGCGCAGCGTGAGCGCCGTGCCCGCTGCTTCCAGCCGGGCGATGCCCGTCAGCACGGAAACGGTAGTGGTGTCCGGCTCGCGGTCGGTATCGACGCGCACGGTGCCGGGTTCGGTCAGCAGTACGCGGCCGTGCGGGGTGGCCAGCTCGAAGCCGGACAGCGCCTGCGCATCGCGGATGCGCACGCTGGCCGCGCCATAGTTCAGGCGCAGCCGCATCACGTCTTCGTCCAGCTCCTCGATATCGAGCGCGCTGTCGCCGTCGAGGCGCACGGCCACCGGCCCCACGCGAAATTCGGTGCGGGCGCCGCGCGCGGTGGCGATGCGGTCGCCGCCCTTGACGGGCCAGTTCAGCAGGTTACCGGTTTCGTCGCCGTCATCGGTCCGCACCGTGACCTGGCCCTCGGCAGCGGAAATGCGGCCCACCAGCGTCGGCGGCTCGGCGGCCAGCGCCAACGACGAGGCGGCCACCACGGCCGCCAGCAACAGGAAGTGCAAGAATTTGCGGGACATCAGTATCTCCGGCGACGTTATGTGGATCGTTATGTGGTTCAGCTACCTACCTGATATAACGCCGGAAACACGCCGAAGTGGACGTCCGTTACAAATAATTTCCAATCGTCGTTCAGGCGTTACGTTTGACGAAGAACAGCGCGGCACCCACCCCCATCAGCAGCCCGCCGAACACGCGGTTCTGCAGGCGCATGGCCCGCGCATCGCGGAAATAGCCTTGCATCGTGGAAGCCAGGAACGCATAACCATGCATGACCGTCATGTCGATCGCCACCATCGTCGCGGCCAGGATCAGCAGCTGCGGCAGCACCGGTTCGCCCTGCGTGATGAACTGGGGCAGCACGGCGACCATGAAGATGATGCCTTTCGGGTTCGTGGCGTTGGTGAGGAAGCCCGTCAGCAGGCGGCGCTTCACGGACGGCGCCGCGGCACGCGCCACCGCCACTTCCGCGCCTTCCTTGACCTTGGCGCGCCATTGCGACAGCCCCAGGTAGATCAGGTACAGCGCGCCCACCGTCTTGACAATATTGAATGCCACTTCGGACGCCAGCAGCAGCGAACCGACGCCGGCGCCGGCGATGAACAGCACCAGCAGCAGGCCCAACTGCAGGCCGATCACCGTGGCGCTGGCTTTCTTCACGCCATACGACAGGCCGTGCGACATCGACAGCACCGCGCCGGAGCCGGGCGACAGCGCGATGATGATGGCGGAAATGGCGAAACCGAGCCAGGTGGCGAAACTCATATCGATCCTTGGTAAAGAGGTCCTGCTGAAAAGAGGCGATTGTAGCGTGGGGCTGGCCGGCGAACGAGTAAGGTAAGATTGCCGCATTATCATTATTGAGAGATTTTCCGATGGCCGGATCCAGCCTGCTTGCCCTGATCGACGATATTGCCACCATCCTCGACGACGTTGCCGCCATGAGCAAAATCGCCGCGAAGAAAACCGCCGGCGTGCTGGGCGACGACCTGGCCCTGAACGCGCAGCAGGTCGCCGGCGTGAAAGCTGACCGCGAACTGCCGGTGGTGTGGGCGGTGGCCGTCGGCTCGATGAAGAACAAGGCCATCCTGGTGCCCGCCGCGCTGGCGATCAGCGCCTTCGCACCGTGGGCCATCACGCCGCTGCTGATGATCGGCGGCGCCTACCTGTGCTTCGAGGGGTTCGAGAAGCTGGCCCACAAGTTCTTGCACAGCAAGGAAGAAGACGAGGCGCACCATGCCGAACTCGTTTCCGCCGTGGCCAACCCGCAAGTGGACCTGGTGGCGCTGGAAAAGGAAAAGATCAAGGGTGCCGTGCGCACCGACTTCATCCTGTCCGCCGAGATCATCGTGATCGCGCTGGGCACCGTGGCCGGCGTGCCGTTCAGCCAGCAGGTGGCGGTGCTGGTCGCCATCGCGCTGGGCATGACGGTCGGCGTGTATGGCCTGGTGGCGGGCATCGTCAAGATGGACGATGCCGGCCTGTACCTCACGCAGCGCACCGGCGCCGGCATGGCGGTGCCGCGCGCCATCGGCCGCGGCCTGCTGGCCGCCGCGCCGAAACTGATGAAACTGCTGTCGGTGCTGGGCACCGTGGCGATGTTCATGGTGGGCGGCAGCATCATCACGCACGGCGCGCCGTTCCTGCATCACGCGATCGAAAGCGCCGCGGCGGCCGGCGGCCCGGTCCTGGGCGCGATCACGCCGCACGTGGCGGACATCGTCGTCGGCGTCATCACCGGCGCGATCGTGCTGGCGGTCGTGACCGTCGTTGGCAAGATGCTGCGCGGCATCAAGCGCAAGGCGTGATGGTTCTGGTCTGATCCGGAAGCGGCGCATCCGACGCCGCTGTCCGCATCGACACCATTCCTGAAGGAGTATCCATGGCAATCACGCAACGTCCCACTTCCGCCTTCGTCGGCGCTTCCTGGCTGGCACTGCTGGTCGGCGTCATCACCTACCTGGCCGGCCTGTGGAATGCCACGATGCAGCTGAACGAAAAGGGCTACTACTTCACGCTGCTGCTGTATGGCCTGTTTGCCGCCGTCTCGCTGCAAAAGTCCGTGCGCGACCGCCTGGAAGGCATCCGCGTCACGTCGCTGTACTTCGGCCTGTGCTGGGTTTCCGTGCTGGCCGCGCTGGTGCTGCTGGGCGTGGGCCTGTGGAATGCCGCGCTGGCGCCGAGCGAAAAAGGGTTCTATGCGATGTCGTTCGCGCTCAGCCTGTTTGCGGCGGTGGCCGTGCAGAAGAACGTGCGCGACAGCGCGGAGCCTGTCGACGCTCTCGACGACAAGTCCGCGAACGGCTGACAAGACCTTTTACACAGGGGTCCACCCCGCCCGCGCACTATTCCTGAACGCCTTATTAGTGAAGTCTTGACTTCAGTGTTTCGCCCTCCTACACTGAAGTCTCAACTTCACTATCGGAGGCAGCCATGGCTCACGCAGCGCAGTTCGATACCTTCACCCTGGAACGTATCTTCGCCGCCCCGCTGGCGCGCGTGTTCCGGGCGTTCAGCGATCCGCACGAGAAGAAGCGCTGGTTTGCCGAAGGCGCCCAGCACGAGATCGAACAGTACGACATGCGATTCGAAGTGGGCGGGCGCGAACTGGCGCGCTACCGCTTCAAGCCCGGTACGCCCTTCGCGGGCGTGGCGCTGGCATCGGACGGATACATCCTCGATATCGTGCCGGAACAACGCATCGTCGCCGCCGCGACGATGGCGATGGGCGAACGGCGTTTTTCCGCGTCGTTGCATACCTTTGAATTCTTCGGCGACGGATCCGGCGCCACGCGCCTGGTCTTCACCCACCAGGCGATGTTCGGCGACGGTGCGGACGGCCCGGAACTGCGGCGGGCCGGCTGGCAGCAGCTGCTGGACCAATTGCATGCCGCCCTGGCGGTCCACTAAAGGGGCCGCATGAAACAGGTAACGATAAATCAGCTACCGATGAATCACATAACGATGAACCACGCGACATCCATGCAGGCGGACGCGGCGGACCAGGTGTTCGCCGCGCTGGGAGACGCCACCCGCCGCGCGATCGTCAAGCTGGTCGCCCAGGGGCCGCAATCGGTCAGCGCCCTGGCCACTGCGCTGGGTGTGACGCTGACCGCCATCTCCCAGCATCTGCGCGTGCTGCAAACCTGCGGGCTGCTGCGGACACGCAAGGTCGGCCGCGTCCGGATGTGCGAGCTCGACGGCCAGGGCCTCGACGTCCTGGCACAGTGGGTGACGATCAACCGCCGGATGTGGGAACAGCGTTTCGATGCACTGGACGCAATGTTGCAGGAGAATCCTGAAGGGAAGTAAAGGCGCTGTTCGCTTTAACTGAGGGAACTTCTCCCCGGAACCGCTGTCTGATCTCCTGTTGAGATACTTCATGTATATCAGGAGGCCGTATGGGTGCAGCAGAGCTCGGCGCCGTCATCGCGGCGCTCGCGAAACTCCAGCTTTCCGAGAATGAGATCGCCTTGCTGCAAGGCGCGCTCGCCACGTTCGTACAACCGGGCCAGTGCCTGCGCCTGATCGAGGAAGCCGCCGGCAGACCTGCATGTCCGGTGTGCGGCAATCCACGGTGCCACCGCTGCGGCCATGCCAATGGTTTGCAACGTTATCGCTGCGTGGTGTGCCGGCGCAGCTTCAACGCCCTGACCGGCACGCCGCTGGCCCGCCTGCGGCTGCGCAACAAATGGCTGCCCTACCTGCAATGCCTGATCGACTCGACCACCGTGCGCGCCGCGGCGGAACGGGTCGCGGTCGCCAGGTCCACCAGCTTCCGGTGGCGCCACCGGTTCATTGCCGGCGTGCGCCGGGAACCGCGGCCGCAGTTATCCGGCGTCGTCGAAGCAGATGAGACTTATCATCTCGAATCGCAAAAGGGCTCGCGCCACATGGACCGCCCGCCCCGCAAGCGCGGCGGCAAAGCCAGCCGGCCCGGCATCAGCAAGCAGTTCGACTGCATCCTTGTCGCCCGCGACCGCAATCGGCAAACCTGCGACTTCGTCACCGGCCGCGGCCCGGTCAGTGCCAGCCAGCTGGCGCAGCACCTGCGACCGGTGCTGGCGCCGGACGTGTTACTCGTCACCGATGCCGCCAGGTCGTACCGGGCCTTCGCGCAGCGCGCCGGGATCACGCACGAAACCGTGAATGTGAAGGCGGGCATCCGGGCGCGCGGCGCGATCCATATCCAGAACGTGAACGGATGGCACAGTCGCTTCAAGACCTGGCTGCGGCGCTTCAATGGTGTCGCGAGCCGCTACCTGGCCAACTACGCAGGCTGGCAACGCGTGCTCGATGCGGCTGTATTAACAACGCCGAGGCAGTGGCTCGGCGTTGCTATAGAAAAATTTAGCGGATGAGTCCCGGCACTTTGAGACAACAGAACGGATAAAAGTTCCGTACCTACAGGAAATGTCGAGCCAACGCGTACAGCGCCGAAGTAAAACTAAAAAATTAAAACAATGGAACAGGCACCTGTTGCCGGGGCAATACCCGGAAACAGGTGCCTGTTCCATTTTTGATCTACATCAAGGTTTTCAAGTGTTGCCCTACCTAAACTGGAACCCATGGCGCAATTGCCATTGAGAAACATAAAAATATATCCAGGCCCAGGAGTAACCAGATGCGCAAGAACTTGCCCGTCACCGCCCGCGAAGTGGAGCTCGACGACGATCACGCGATCGTGTCGAAGACCGACCTCGACGGCAACATCGTTTACGTCAACCCGTATTTCATCCACATCAGCGGCTTCAGCGAGGAAGAACTGATCGGCGCGCCGCAGAACATCGTGCGCCACCCGGACATGCCGGCCGAAGCCTTCGCCGACCTGTGGGCATCGATCCGCGCCGGCATGCCATGGACCGGCATCGTCAAGAACCGCTGCAGGAACGGCGATCATTACTGGGTCAAGGCCAACGTCACGCCGATCCGCGATGGCGGCCGCGTGACCGGCTACATGTCCGTGCGCACCCGGGCCTCGCGCGAGCAGGTCGCCGAAGCGGCAGCGGCCTACGCCGCGCTGCGCGCCGGCAGCCGCGCACTCGCCATCCGCCATGGCCAGATCGTCCACCGCGGCTTGCCGCACCTGCTGGGGCGCCTGTCCCATGTCTCCCTCGCGATGCGCATCTGGCTGTCCACCAGCGTGGTCAACGTGCTGCTGCTGGCTGTCTGCCTGGCCAGCCTGTTCGCCGATGGAACGGGAGCCGGCGTTCGCTACGGCATCTTCGCGGCCACCTTCGCCGGGCTGCTGATCAACGTCTTCCTGTGGTACACGCTGCGTGCCGGCATGCTGCAGCCGCTGGCCCGCGCGCTCGACGGCGCCCGCGCCATCGCCGCCGGCGATCTTTCCGGCTCGTTCGACACGCGCAGCACCGACGAAGTGGGCCAGCTGATGCGCGCCCTGCAGCAAATGAACAGCAACCTGATCGCCACCATCCGCGACGTGCGCGTCAACGTGGAAACGATGGCGGTGGCCACGCGCCAGATCGCCGCCGGCAATGGCGACCTGGCCGGCCGCACCGAGGCGCAGGCGGCCAGCCTGGAACAAACGGCGGCGTCGGTCGACCAGTTCTCGTCCACGGTGAAAGCCAATGCCGACAATTCGCAGGAGGCCAGCAAACTGGCGGTGGCCGCCTCGCAGGTGGCCGAAGAAGGCGGTGCCATCGTCGCCGACGTGATCGCCACGATGGACGACATCAATGCGTCGTCGAAGCGCGTGGTCGACATCATCGGCCTGATCGAAGGCATCGCCTTCCAGACCAACATCCTGGCGCTGAACGCCGCCGTCGAAGCGGCCCGCGCCGGCGAGCAGGGCCGTGGCTTCGCGGTGGTGGCGGGCGAGGTGCGCAACCTGGCGCAGCGCTCGTCCATGGCGGCAAAGGATATCAAGGGGCTGATCCACGCCTCGGTCGGCAAGGTCGGCGCGGGCATGGAACGCGCACACCGCGCCGGCGCCACGATGGAACACGTGGTCGCCTCCGTCCGGCAGGTCACGTCGATCATGCAGGAAATCTCCACCGCGTCGCACGAGCAGAGCCTCGGCGTAGGCCAGGTCAACAAGGCCATCGGCCACATGGATGAGGTGACGCAGCAGAATGCCGCGCTGGTCGAGGAAGCCGCCGCCGCCGCCAGCAGCCTGGCCGACGAAGCACACGGCCTCGCGCAGGCGGTCAGCGTGTTCAATTTCGGCAAACGAACCAGCACACGCCTGGAGCGCCCCGGCCGCGCTCCCGCGCGCACTATCGAGCACACCCCACAACGCCTGGCCGCCTGACCTCACTGGAATCATCATGACCACCATGCCGTCCGTGCAGTTCGATGCAGACATCGTCAGCAAGCTGTCGATGTCCGGACCGCGCTACACCTCCTATCCGACCGCCGACCGTTTCACCACGGATTTCGGCTACGGCGACTACCTCGAAGCGCTGGCGGGACTGACGTACCGCGGCGGGCGCAGGCCGCTGTCGCTGTACCTGCACGTGCCGTTCTGCGACCGCCTGTGCTACTACTGCGCCTGCAACAAGATCATCACGAAGGACCGGTCGAAGGCCGCCACGTATCTCGGCTACCTGAAGCAGGAGACGGCCATGCAGGGCAAGCTGTTCGCCGGCATGAACCGCGTGGAGCAGTTGCATTTCGGCGGCGGCACGCCTACCTATTTCTCCGATGCGCAGATGGCCGGACTGATGGCGCACCTGCGCCGCCACTTCGACTTCGCGCCCGATGACGAGGGCGAATACTCGATCGAGATCGATCCGCGCACCGTCGACCCGCAACGCATCCATTCGCTGCGTGCGCAGGGTTTCAACCGCGTCAGCCTGGGCGTGCAGGATTTCGACGCGGACGTG
Source organism: Pseudoduganella umbonata (assembly GCF_014192225.1). Classification (GTDB taxonomy): domain Bacteria; phylum Pseudomonadota; class Gammaproteobacteria; order Burkholderiales; family Burkholderiaceae_D; genus Rugamonas; species Rugamonas umbonata. The sequence continues at coordinate 292,985 of NZ_JACHXS010000005.1, forward strand.
CAGAAGGCCGTCAACCGCATCCAGCCCTACGAGGAGACGATGGCGGTGATGAACGCGGCGCGCGACGCGGCTTTCCGCTCGATCAGCGTGGACCTGATCTACGGCCTGCCGAAACAGACGATGCAGACGATGGAAGAGACGCTGTCGAAGATCATCGTCGCCAACCCCGACCGCATCGCACTGTACAACTACGCGCACATGCCGCACCTGTTCAAGCCGCAGCGCAGGATCAGCGAAAGCGATCTGCCGGCCGCCACGGCCAAGCTGGGCATGCTGGCGCTGTGCATCAGCCGCCTGACCGTTGCCGGCTACGTCTACATCGGCATGGACCATTTCGCCAGGCCGGAAGACGACCTCGCCGTGGCCCAGCGCCAGGGACGGCTGCACCGCAACTTCCAGGGATACTCCACGCATGCCGAGACGGACCTGGTGGCCTGCGGCGTCTCGGCCATCAGCGCCGTCAACGGCACCTACAGCCAGAACGAGAAAACCCTCGACGCGTATTACGCGAAACTGGATGCCGGCAAGCTGCCGATCGTGCGCGGCCATCGCCTCGACAACGACGACCTGCTGCGCCGCTTCGTGATCCAGCGGCTGATGTGCAATTTCGAGCTGTCCCTGGCATCGGTGGCGCAGGGCATGGCGGTGCCCTTCAAAGAGTATTTCGCGCCCGAACTGAAGGAGCTGGGCGCATTCGTGGCCGATGGCCTGGTCACGCTGGAGGATGACTGGCTGACCGTCACGCCGAAGGGGCGCCTGCTGATCCGCAACGTCTGCATGGTGTTCGACCGCCACCTGCGCCAGGCGCGCCTGCAGGCTGCGGCAATGCCGGCCGCCGCGGCGGCAACGCAGCCGCTGCGCTATTCGCGCACCATCTGAGCGGTGGGGAGGCCAGCATGGATGGGCTGAACCTGCTGCCCGCGTTTGCCGTCGGCATGGCCGGCAGCGTGCACTGCATCGGCATGTGCGGCGGCATCGTGGGCGCACTGAGCGGCGCGCTGGGTGGAACCGGCGCGCGCCGCACGATCCCGATCGCGCCGGCCAGTTCGGCCGGTTCGGCCACCTCAGCCACTTCGGCCACGGCTGCCCTCGACGGCGCCGTGCGCGTGCTGGCTTACAACGCCGGCCGCATCGCCAGCTACATGGTGGCCGGCGCCCTGGCTGGCGGGCTCGCCAACGGCGCCGGCACGCTGGTGCTGGCGGCGCGCTGGCAGGGCGTGGCCTACCTGCTGGCCAATACGATGCTGGTCGCCCTTGGCCTGTACCTGATGAATGCCTGGCATGGGCTGGCGCGCGTGGAAGCGGCCGGCAACGTGCTGTGGCGCCGGCTGCTGCCGGCGTTGCGCTACCTGCTGCCGGCCGATACGCTGCCGAAGTCCTTCGCACTGGGTGCGCTATGGGGCTGGGTACCCTGCGGCATGGTGTACAGCATGCTGCTGACGGCGCTGCTGGCCGGTTCCGCTGCCGGCGGTGCCGCGGTGATGCTGGCGTTCGGGGCCGGCACGCTGCCGATGCTGCTGGCACTCGGCGTGGCCGGTGCGCGGCTGCGGCAGGCGATGCAGCACCCTGCCGTGCGTGCCGCCTGCGGCATGCTGGTGCTGGGCTTCGGCGTGCTGGGCCTGGTCCGCTACGGCACCGGCGTGCCGCACGGCTGGCTCGACGCGCTGTGCCTGGGAGTGCCGGCATGAACGCGATGCTGAAGCCGCAATGCTTTCACTGCGGCCTGCCGGTACCCGCGGGTTCGGCATGGCGCGTGACGGTCGGCGGGGCGCCGCGCGACATGTGCTGCCCCGGTTGTGCCGCGGTGGCGCAGACGATCGTCGACATCGGCCACGAAAGCTATTACCGCGAACGCACCGGTTTTGCCGCCACCGCGGAAGATGCCGGGCCGGTGCCGCCGGAACTGCGGCTGTACGATGCCGATCCGCGCTTTGTTTCCCCCAACAGTACGGACGCTGCGGAAAACGAGGCGGTACTGCTGGTCGAGGGCATCCGCTGCGCCGCCTGCGTATGGCTGGTGGAAGGGCGCCTGCTGGCGCTGCCCGGCGTGACCGCCGCGGAACTGAACGTGGCCACCGAAAGGCTGTCCGTACGCTGGCACGGCGATCGCGTGGAACTGTCCGCCATCCTGCAGGCACTGCGCACGATCGGCTACGGCGCCTGGCCATACGATGCCGACCGCCACGAGGAACAGCTCGACAAGGCCGGCCGCACGCTGGGCCGGCAGCTGTTCGTGGCCGGCCTGTCGATGATGCAGGTGATGATGTACGTCGCTCCGTCCTACCTGGCCGGCGACGGCACGCTCGATGCCGACATGGCCGCGCTGATGCGCTGGGCCAGCCTGCTGCTGACGATTCCCGCCGTCGTCTATTCGGCGCAGCCTTTCTTCAGGGGCGCCTGGACCAGCCTGCGCGCGCGGGCACCCGGCATGGACGTGCCGGTGGCGCTGGGCATCGCCGCGGCCTTCGCCGGCAGCTGCGTGGCCACGGTGCGCGGCAGCGGCGACGTGTACTTCGACTCCGTCACGATGTTCGTGTTCCTGCTGCTGGCCAGCCGCTGGCTGGAGCTGCACGCGCGGCGCAAGGCGGCCAGTACGCTGCAGCGCATGCGGCATGGCCTGCCGTCGGCCGCCACGCGTTTCGCCGACTGGCCGGCATCGGGCACCACCGCCGTCGTCGCTGCCGCCGCACTGGTACCGGGCGACCACGTATTCGTCCGTACCGGCGAGGCATTCGCCGCGGACGGCCTGGTCGCCGAAGGACGCACCTGCGTCGACCTGTCGCTGCTGACCGGGGAATCGGCGCCGCAGCCGCGCGGGCCGGGCGAGGGCGTGCCGGGCGGCGCCGTCAATGCCGGCCCCGCCGTCGTGCTGCGCGTCACGCAGGCGGCCGGGCACAGCACCTTGTCCGGCCTGCTGAAACTGGTGGAGCAGGCCGGCAGTGCCAAGCCGCGCATTGCGCAGTGGGCCGATCGCGTCGCCTCGCGCTTCACGGTTGCGCTGCTGCTGCTGGCAGTGCTGGCGTTTGTCGCGTGGCAGTTCGTCGACCCGGCGCAGGCATGGCCGGTGGCGATCGCGGTGCTGGTGGTGTCGTGCCCTTGCGCGCTGTCGCTGGCCACGCCGTCGGCACTGGCCGCCGCCACCGGTGCGCTGCTGGGCAAGGGCGTGCTGGTGGTGCGCCCGCACGTGCTGGAGACACTGCACCGCGCCACGCACGTGGTGTTCGACAAGACCGGTACGCTGACCGCCGGCCGCCCCGCCGTGCAGTCCGTGCAGCTGCATGGCGACATGGACCGCAGCGCGTGCATCGCCATCGCCGCCGCGCTGGAGGAGGGCAGCCTGCATCCGATCGGACGGGCCATCGCGGCGCTCGACAGCGAACTGCCGCGCCTGCACGGCTGGCATGCCGGCGGCCTGTCGGAAACGCCGGGGCAGGGCCTGGAAGGCACGGTGCAGGGTCGGCGCTACCGGCTCGGCAACGGCGGCTTCGTCGCCGCGCTGGCGAACGGTACCCCGCCGCCCGCGCTGCCGGACAGCACGGCCGTCTATCTCGGTACCGACGGCCAATGGCTGGCCTGCTTCGCGATCACCGATCCGCTGCGGCCCGATGCGAAGGCCACGGTCGACCATTTCCGCGCGCAGCGCAAGCAGGTGATCCTGCTGTCCGGCGACCGGCAGGTGCTGGCCGACGCGGTGGCCGCGCAGCTGGGCATCGTCAAGGCGATCGGCGACTGCCTGCCGGCGCGCAAGCTCGATTACGTGCAGCGGCTGCAGCGGCTGGGCGCCGTCGTCGCGATGGTCGGCGACGGCATCAACGATGCGGCCGTGCTGTCCGCCGCCGACGTGTCGTTCGCGATGGGCACCGGCGCCGCGCTCGCGCAGGCCAGCGCGGACACCGTACTGCTGCATGGCCAGCTCGGCCTCGTGGCCGAGACCGCCGCCACCGCCAGCGCGACGATGCGCGTGATCCGGCAAAACCTGGCCTGGGCCACCGTCTACAACGCGGTCGCGATTCCCGCCGCCGCGATCGGGCTGCTGGGGCCGTGGCTGTCCGGCGCCGGCATGGCCGCCAGCTCCGCGCTGGTGATCCTCAACGCGCTGCGGCTGCGCAAGCGCTGACGAGGCCGCGATGGAATCCCTGTACCTGCTGGTCCCCCTGTCCATCGCGCTGGTCTTCGGCGCGCTGTGGATCTTCTTCCGCGCCTCCGACGACGGCCAGTTCGACGACCTCGAAGGCCCCGCCCTGCGCATCCTGCAAGACGACGACAACGGCTGAACTGGTCGCAAAACAACACCAGCAACACCAGGGACAGTCCCCGATTTTTAGCAACAATCTTGTGGTGTTTACATCGCACGCTGATAGCTGGCGAATACAAACAATGTGCGCGACTTATGGCGCGTCGGATTCCCCACAAATTCTTAGCCCGCCAGCAATCTGTTGCTAAAAATCGGGGACAGTCCCCGAATTTTGGCAACAGTTTTGGAGTCGAGGCGTGCACTTGGTCAGTTTTGATTTAGGTCAAAGTTTTTGAACAACCCGCTGCGTACTCTGTGACGCATATCAAGAACTCAGGGGTGTTCACGTGGAACAGAACTATAACTACAAGGTCGTGAAGCAGTTCGCGATCGCGACGGTGCTGTGGGGCGTCGTCGGCATGCTGGTCGGCGTCGTCATCGCCGCTCAGCTGGCGTGGCCCGCGCTCAATTTCGATGTGCCGTGGCTCACGTATGGCCGCCTGCGTCCGCTGCATACGAATGCCGTGATCTTCGCGTTCGGCATCTCGGGCCTGTTCGCCACGTCGTACTACGTGGTGCAGCGCACCTGCCAGGTGCGGCTGTTCTCGGACCGCCTGGCCGCCTTCACGTTCTGGGGCTGGCAGGCGGTGATCCTGTCCGCCGTGATCACGCTGCCGATGGGCTTCACGCGCGGCAAGGAATACGCGGAGCTGGAATGGCCCATCGCGATCCTCATCGCGGTAGTGTGGATCGCCTACGCGATCGTTTTTTTCGGCACCATCGTCAAGCGCAAGGTCCGGCACATCTACGTGGCCAACTGGTTCTTCTGCGGCTACATCCTGGCCGTCACGCTGCTGCACGTGGTGAACGGCATGGTCATGCCGGCCACGCTGACGAAATCGTATTCTATGTACACCGGCGTGCAGGACGCGATGATCCAGTGGTGGTACGGCCATAACGCGGTGGGCTTCATCCTCACCGCCGGCTACCTGGGCATGGTGTACTACTTCATCCCCAAGCAGGCCGGGCGCCCCGTCTACTCGTATCGCCTGTCGATCGTGCACTTCTGGGCACTGATCTTCACCTACATGTGGGCTGGCCCGCACCACCTGCACTACACGGCGCTGCCCGACTGGACACAGTCGCTGGGCATGGTGTTCTCGCTGATCCTGCTGGCGCCTTCGTGGGGCGGCATGATCAACGGCATCATGACCCTGTCGGGCGCATGGCACAAGCTGCGCACGGATCCGATCCTGAAGTTCATGATCGTCTCGCTGTCGTTCTACGGCATGGCCACGTTCGAGGGCCCGATGATGTCGATCAAGACCATCAACGCGCTGTCCCACTACACCGACTGGGGCATCGCCCACGTGCATGGCGGCGCGCTGGGCTGGGTGGGCTTCATCACGATGGGCTCGATCTACTACCTGCTGCCGCGCCTTGCCGGCCAGACGAAGATGTACAGCACCCGCCTGGTCGACCTGCACTTCTGGGTGGCCACCGTCGGCGTGGTGCTGTACATCGCCGCGATGTGGATCGCCGGCGTGATGCAGGGCCTGATGTGGCGCGCGGTCAACCCGGACGGCACGCTCACCTACACCTTCGTCGAGAGCGTCAAGGCAACCTACCCGTACTACGTGGTGCGCTTTGCCGGCGGCACGCTGTACCTGGCCGGCATGGCGATCATGGCCTGGAACACGTGGATGACGCTGCGCGGCCGCGAGGTGCCGGTCGCCGCCATCCCGCAACTCAAGGCAGCCTGAGGACAACGACATGAAATTTATCCGGAATTTTTCCCACGAGTGGATCGAAAAGAACCCCTGGCTGCTGATCGCCCTGGTGACGCTGGTGGTATCGGTCGGCGGTGCCGTCGAGATCGTGCCGCTGTTCTTCCAGAAGTCGACCACCGAACCGGTGGCGGGCCTGACCCATTACTCCCCGCTGCGCCTGGTGGGCCGCGACATCTACGTGCGCGAAGGCTGCTACGCCTGCCATTCGCAGATGGTGCGCCCGTTCCGCGCCGAGACGGAGCGCTATGGCCACTACTCGGTGGCCGGCGAATTCGTGTTCGACCGGCCTTTCCAGTGGGGCTCGAAACGCACCGGCCCGGACCTGGCCAGGGTCGGCGCCCGCTACAGCGACGAATGGCACCGCACCCACCTGCGCAACCCGCGCGACGTGGTGCCGGAATCGAACATGCCCGGCTACCCGTGGCTGGCTGAAACAAAGCTGGCGCCGCAGGACATCGTGCCGAAGCTGCGCGCGCTGCAGCGCCTGGGCGACGGCTATACCGATGCCGAAATCAAGGCCGCACCGGCGGAGCTGGTGGACAAGACGGAAGAAGACGCGCTCATCGCCTACCTGCAAGGCCTGGGCACGCTGATCAAATCGAGGAACTGACGCAATGAGCATCGAACACATTTTCGACAGCGCCAGCAGCGTGATGACGGTGGTCTCGTTCGTCACCTTCGCCGGCATCTGGGCCTGGGCCTGGTCGACCCGCAAGCAACAGGATTTCGCACAGGCGGCACAGCTTCCCTTCGCGGACGAGGAGAACGAGCATGTCTGATTTCACCAGCGATTTCTGGAACCTGTACATCGCCGTGCTGACGGTGCTGGGCATCGTCGGCTGCGGCGTGCTGCTGTACACGCAGTCGGTGCACAGGCTATCGGCCGCCGATGCGGCAGCGGGCAAGGCCGCCACCACGGGCCACGTCTGGGACGACGACCTGACGGAACTGAACACGCCGATGCCGCGCTGGTGGATGTGGCTGTTCTACCTGACGATCGTGTTCGGTGCCGCCTACCTGTTCCTGTATCCCGGCCTGGGCACGTATGCCGGCAAGCTGGGATGGCAATCGGCCGGCCAGTACAGGGAAGAACTGGCGAAGGCCGACGATGCCTACGGCCCGCTGTTCGACAAATACCGCCGGCAGGACCTGAAGGCGGTGGCTGCCGATCCGCAGGCGCGCGCGATGGGCGAGCGGCTGTTCCTCACCTATTGCGCGCAGTGCCACGGCTCCGATGCACGCGGCAACAAGGGCTTTCCGAACCTGGCGGACAAGGACTGGCTGCACGGCGGCGAGCCCGATACCATCAAGCAGACGATCATGAACGGCCGCCACGGCGTGATGCCGCCGATGGGCGCGGCAATCGGTTCCGACAAGGATGTCGAGAACGTCGCGCACTATGTGCTGAGCCTCTCCGGCAGCAGCGTGGCCGATCCGATCAAGAGCGTGTTCGGCAAGAGCAAGTTCACCGCCTGCCTGGCCTGCCATGGCGCCAGCGGCACCGGCAACCGGGCGCTCGGCGCGCCGAACCTGGCCGACAAGACCTGGCTGTACGGCGGCAGCGCCGAGACGATCATGGAAACCATCCGCAAGGGCCGCGACAACACGATGCCCGCGTTCGGCGACTTCCTCGGCGAAGGCAAGGTGCACGTGCTGTCCGCCTACGTGTGGGGCCTGTCCAATGACGTGAGGTAGATGATGAACGCCCCCGTGCCGGAACAGGTGATCCGGATGTACGAAAAGCGCCAGCCGATCCATCCGCGCGAAACGGATGGCCGCTATGCGCGCCTGCGCTGGCTGTGCCTGTGGCTGACGCAGCTGGCGTTCTACGGCACGCCATGGCTGATGTGGAACGGGCGCCAGGCCGTGCTGTTCGACCTGGGCACGCGCAAGTTCTACCTGTTCGGCCTGGTGCTGTGGCCGCAGGATTTCATCTACCTGGCCGCGCTGCTGATCATCTGCGCGTGGGGCCTGTTCCTGGTGACGGCGGTGGCGGGCCGCGTGTGGTGCGGCTTCGCCTGTCCGCAAACGGTGTACACCTCGCTCTTCCTGTGGATCGAACGCCGGATCGAAGGCTCGCGCGCGGCCCGCATCGCGCTCGACCGGCAAGGCCCTTCGGCGCGCAAGTTCGGCAAGCGCGCCGCCAAGCACGCGGCATGGGGCTCCGTCGCGCTATGGACGGGCTTTACCTTTGTCGGCTATTTCACGCCGGTGCGCGAACTGGGCACCGGCGTCGCCACGCTGGCGCTGGGGCCATGGGAATGGTTCTGGGTGCTGTTCTACGGCTTCGCCACCTACGGCAATGCCGGCTGGCTGCGCGAGCAGGTGTGCAAGTACATGTGCCCGTACGCCCGCTTCCAGAGCGCGATGTTCGACCGCGATACGCTGATCATCACCTACGACAGCGGGCGCGGCGAGCCGCGCGGCAAGAAAGCCACCGGCGGCGCCTGCATCGACTGCACGCTGTGCGTGCAGGTATGCCCGGCCGGCATCGACATCCGCAACGGCCTGCAATACGAATGCATCGGCTGCGCCGCCTGCGTGGATGCCTGCAACAACGTGATGGACAAGGTCGGCCAGCCGCGCGGCCTGATTCGCTACAGCACCGACCGGGCCATGGCGGCTAACCTGGCGCCGGCGCAGATCCGCCAGCGTGCACTGCGCCCCCGCGTGCTGGCCTACGGCGCCGCACTGCTGGCCGCGACGCTGTCGGTCGGCTTCGCGCTGGCCACCCGCACGCCGCTGAAGATGGACGTGATCCGCGACCGCGGCTCGATGGGCCGCGAAGTGGACGGCGGCGCGATCGAGAACGTGTACCGGCTGCAGATCATGAACACCACCGAGCAGCCGCACCGCTACCGGATCGCGGCTGCCGGCCTGCCCGGCCTTGCGCTGGCAACGGGCGACGTCGTCGCGCTGGCCGGCACCGAAACGCGCGCCGTGCCGGTGCGGTTACGCGCCCCGCACGGCATGGGCAGGACCGGCTCGAACGGCATCACCTTCACGCTGACGGCGCTGGACGATGCCGCCCTGGCCGTCGAAGAACCCGCGGTATTCATCGTACCGCGCTGAAAGGAGTCCATGATGCACACGATTTCCGCCACCCCCTGGTACCGCGAGCGCTGGCCCTGGCTGCTGATGGCCGGCCCGGCCGCCGTGCTGGCAGCCGGCTGCTATACCGGCTGGCTGGCCTTCGCGCAGCAGGATGCGCTGGTGGTGGGCGATTACTACAAGCGCGGCAAGGCGATCAACCAGGACCTGCGGCGCGACCGCACCGCCGCCGCGCTGGACGCCTCCATCGCGCTGCGCTACGACGCCGCGCACGGCGTGCTGCACGGCCGCCTCGCCACCCGCGAAACGGCGCAGGGCGGTGCACTGCAACTGCACCTGGCCCATGCCACGCAGCCGGAGAAGGATTTGCGGCTGCTGGTGCGCCCCGATGCGGCCGGCCGCTTCGCCGTGCCGCTGCCGCTGCTCGAGCGCAGCCGCTGGACCGTGCTGGTGGAAGACGAACGGCGCACCTGGCGGCTGGAAGGCCGGTGGCATTGGCCAGCGGAGCGGCAGATAACGCTTACCGCGCTGGAGGATCAGGCGCATTCTTAAAACCGGTGACAGACACCAGTTTTTCTGGAACAGGTGTTGCAAAAAAACCGGTGTCTGGGAGGAGCGATGGCCTGCAGGCCATCGCCGCTACGCAGGCGAGAAGCAGTGCTTCTCGAACTCCCCGCTTCGCCACCGGTTTTGGGGTTCAGGCGCAGGTCTCGGTACCGGCCGTGATCGCCTTCAAGCGCGGCAGGTCGAGCACTTCGATCTCGCGGTTCGACACTTTCAGCAGCCCCTGCTTCTTGAACTTGTTCAGCAGCCGGCTGATGCTTTCGATCGTCAGCCCCAGGTAGTTGCCGATGTCCTCGCGCGACATGCGCAGCTGGAACGCGGTGCTCGAATAGCCGCGCACCTCGTAGCGCGAAGCCAGGTTGACGAGGAACGCGGCGAAGCGCTGCGTGGCCTGCATGTTCCCCAGCAGGAGCATCACGCTCTGCTCGCGCGTGATTTCCTGGCTCATCATGCGGTGGAAGTGCCGCAGCAGCGTGGGCATGTCGACCAGCAGCCGCTCCAGGCTGGAGAACGGGATCTCGCACACTTCGCTGTCCTCCAGCGCCAGCGCGCTGCAGTAATGCTTGTCCGTGCTGATCGCGTCCATGCCCAGCAGTTCGCCGCCCATCTGGAAGCCCGTCACCTGTTCCTCGCCGTTGGCGTTGATCTGGTAAGTCTTGAAATGGCCGAGCCGGATCGCGTACAGGTTCGTGAACGGCTCGCCGATACGGAACAGGTTCTCGCCCTTCTGCACCCTGCGGCGGCGGCCGATGATCTTGTCCAGCCTGTCCATGTCGCCCATGTCCAGCCCCATCGGCAGGCACAGCTGGTGCATGCTGCAGGTCGAGCAGCGTGCCTTCAGGATCTCGATCGTGGCGCCGGGCAGGGTCAGGGAAGGAAGCTCATGCATCTTTGTCATGGTCGGTTTGCGGTTGACCTACAGTGTACTTGATCGCACCGGCCGCGGACGCCCGCGGCAACTTGCAGCATGCGTGCCCTCCCGCACAGTACGCCAGTGGCGATGCGGCGCATAGTGACCCGATAACAACGCGGCGGGGGAGACAATGCGACCGCTCGGTATCAAGGCGAAAGTCGCACTGGCGACGACGGTCACGTCCATCGTGATGATCGCGCTCGTGACCGTGCTGCAGGCCCAGCGCATGCAGAAGGATTTTTCGCGCGTGCTGTTTGCCCAGCAGGATGCGCTGGTCGCCCGTACCGCGATCGAGGTGGATGAAAAGATGGCGCTGCTGCGCGACATCGTCGCCGAATCGGCGCGCTGGCAGCCCAGTGGCATCTGCACCGACCCGCCGGCACTGCGCGCGCACTACGACTACAGCGCCGTCCTGCGCCTGTTCGACGACGTCCTCGTCGTCAGCCCGGCCGGCAACATCGTGGCCGACGTACCCGCGTTGCCGGGCCGCCCCGGCATCAGCGTGACGGACCGCGCCTACTTCCAGCGCGTCATGACGGAGAAATCGCCACTGATCGCCGAACCGGTGATCGGCAAGGGGAGCGGGCAACCGGTCGTGCAGATGGTCGCCCCGGTGCTCACCGAGGAAGGCGACGTGGCCTGCGTGGTGATCGGCGTGCTGCGGCTGTACAAGAGCAACCTGCTGGGACACCTGCGCACCGCCAAGGTGGGCCGCACCGGCCATTATTTCATCGTCACCGGCTACGAGCCGTCGGTGTACGTGGTGCATCCGGATCCGGCCCGGCTGCTGCAACCACGTAATCCGGAGGGCTACGCCGCCACCGTGCTGGCGATCCGGAAAGGCTTCGAAGGCACCACGATCAGCACCGATGGCCGCGGCGTGCGCGCGCTGCTCAGCTACAAGCGCCTGAGGACCGTACCATGGATCCTGGTTGCCAACCTGCCTGCCGAGGAAGCCTTCGAGCCGTTCGAGGACCTGCTGATGCGCCTGGCCCTGTGGGGCACGCTGGCCTCGCTCGTCACCGCGGCCGTCATCACGTCGATCATGCTGCGGCTGATGGCGCCGCTGATGCGGCTGCGCGATGCGATCGGCGCGCTGCGCGGCGGACCCCGGCACTTCGCACCGCTGCCGGTCACGTCGCGCGACGAGATCGGCGAGCTGACCGCCGCGTTCAACGACCTGATGCGCGAACGCGAAGCGGCCGACGCGCACGCCCGCGGCCTGATGGACGAGCTGGAAACCCGCGCCGCCGAGCTGGAGCGGGCGCGCGACCGGGCCGAGGCGGCCAACCGCGCAAAAAGCGATTTCGTCGCCAATATGAGCCATGAAATCCGCACGCCGATGAATGCCGTGCTGGGCATGGCCCAGCTGCTGCAGAACACCGACCTGGGGCCGCAGCAGCGCAAGTACCTGCACATGATCCGCACCGCCGGCGATTCGCTGCTGGGCATCCTGAACGACGTGCTGGATTTCTCCAAGATCGAGGCACAGCGGATGGAACTGTCGCCTGTCGAGTTCGACCTCGACGAATCGATGAGCACTCTGGGCACGACAATGACGATGAATGCCGGCGACAAGGAACTGGAGCTGGCCATCGTCGTCGACCCCGAGGTGCCCCGGCTGCTGCGCGGCGATGCGCTGCGCCTGCAGCAGGTGCTGGTCAACCTGGCCGGCAACGCGATCAAGTTTACGGCGCAGGGCGAGGTCGTGGTCGAAGTGAGCCTGGTGGAATACCGCGCGGGCGACACGGAGGCGGTACTGGGCTTCGAGGTGCGCGACACCGGCATGGGCATGAATCCGGAGCAGCTGTCGCACCTGTTCCGGGCCTTCACGCAGGCCGACGAAAGCATCACGCGCCGCTTCGGCGGCACCGGCCTGGGCCTGGCGATCACGCGCAGCCTGATCGAACTGATGGGCGGCGAGATCCGCGTGGAAAGCGAACCTGGCAAAGGCAGCCGCTTCTGGTTCGCGCTGCCGTTCGGCGTGCTGCCGCGGCTGGAGGCGCCGCGCAAGCCGGCCGCCGGCCATCTTGCCGTGCTGGTGGCGGACGACAACGCCACCAGCCGCAACCTGATCGGCCGGCTGATCCGCGCGTGGGGCTGGGAAGCGGACCTCGTCGATTCGGGCAGTGCGGCGCTGGCGATGTTCGCGTTCCGCATGCGCACCAGCCGCCCCTACGACGTGGTGCTGGCCGACTGGCATATGGCCGGCCCGGACGGGCATGCGCCGGCTGCCGCGATCCGGCGCGAGGCCGAGGGGCACCGGCAGCCGATCGTGGTGATGCTCAACGCCTTTGCGCGCGAACGCCTCGAACAGATTTCCAGGAACGCGGAAGCCGACGCGGTGCTGGTCAAGCCGATCACCGGTTCCACGCTGTTCGACGCCTTGCACCAGGCGCTGGCCGTGAAGGGCGCCGCCAGCGAGCTGCTGCCCGCCGCCGCCCCGGGCTATGCCGACCGCCTGCATGGCGTGCACTTCCTGGTGGTCGAGGACAATCCGCTGAACCAGGCGGTGGCGCGCGGCATCCTCGAACATGCCGGTGCCACGCTGGACGTGGCGGGCGACGGCCGGCAGGCCCTCGACGTGCTGCGCAACGATGCGCAGCGTTACGACATCGTGCTGATGGACATGCAGATGCCGGTGCTGGACGGCTTCTCGGCGACCGCCGCGATCCGGTCGGAACTGGCGCTGCGCCTGCCGGTGATCGCAATGACCGCCGGCGTGCTGTCGTCCGAACGGGAGCGCTGCATGGCTGCCGGCATCACGGACTTCATCGCCAAGCCCGTCGTCGTCGACGAGATGATGACGGTGATCGAGCGCTACCTGCCGGCCCGGCGCAGGACGGCCGAAGCGGGGCGGGAAGGGCAGCAGGCACAGCAAAAAGCGCCGCAGGTAGCGCAGCAGGAAGCACAGCAGGAAGCGCAGCAGGAAGCGCAGCCCCCGGAACCGCCGGCCGCGCAGGGCGGCGAACTCGTGTTCAGCATGGACAGCCTGGCGCGCGTGATGGGCCGCGATCCGAAAGGCCGGGCACTGATGCGCAAGATGGTGGAAGGCGCGCTGGAAGGCGGCATGGTGCCGGCGGACGATGCGGATCGCGCGCTGGCAGCCGGCGACGTACAGGCCGCCGCGCATACCTTCCACGCGCTGCGCGGCGCCATCGGCATGCTGGGCGCGAAGCGGCTGATCAGGGCCACGATGGATGCCGAGCTGGCGATCGCGGAATTGCCCGCCGCCCAGCTGGCGCCGCATTTCGCGGCCGTACGCCAGGAACTGGCGCTGGTGCTGGAGGCGGGCCGCGCGTGGCTCGACCAGGGCGAGGCGGGTTGACTACGAGCGGTCGCGGTGATTGAACAGCGCGCCGGCCGCCAGTCCGATGGCGAACGCGCCGTACACCATCGCCAGCGAACGTTTCGACAGGCGCACGTCGAAGCCCGGCTGCAGGCGCTGCGGCGTGAGCTTGTAGTCGACGAAGCAGGCCACCGCCGATGCCGCGGCCGCCGATGCCAGCTTGGATGCCACGCCGGGCTTGTCGAATACCTTGCCCGCGGCCTGCTCGAAAATGCTGGCCCAGAAATGCGAGCTGGCATGGTGGATCGCATAGCCCGTCAGCGTGTATTTCCAGGTAGGTTCGTCGTGCACGAACGCCCTGTCGCCCCACAGCACGTGGCTGATGGCATTCGCTCCCGCATACGGGCTGCCGGTTTCCTGCTTCGAGCGCAGCGCCAGCGCGCCCGTCGAAGCCAGGCTCGCCAGTGCGCCGGGCATCATGCCCTTGATGATGACCTGCTTCCAGTTGTCCATGCGTGTTCTCCGATCTTTTGTGATTTTTGCGTGATTCTTCCTATACTGGGCCCTCCATGACGACGAGGGCCCCGCGATGCTGATCCTGCTCACCGGTTCGACCGGCTTTCTCGGCTCACGGCTGCTGCCGTTGCTGCGCGCCAGGGGCCACCGCGTGGTGTGCGCGGGGCGCCGCGCCCAGCCCGGCTGCGACTTCGTCGCCGCCGATTTTGCCCACGATAGCGAAAAATCGGTCTGGATGGCGCGCCTGTCGGGCGTGGACGCGGTGATCAACTCCGTGGGCATCATTCGCGAGTCAGGGGCGCAGACGTTTGCGCGGCTCCATGCGGAAACGCCGCGCGCGCTGTTTGCCGCCTGCGCCGAGGCCCGCGTGCGCCTCGTGATCCAGGTGTCGGCACTGGGCGCGGACGACGCTGCCGCCACGCCTTATCACCTGAGCAAGAAGGCGGCGGACGATTTCCTGGCCACGCTGCCGCTGCGATCGCGCATCGTGCAGCCTTCGCTGATCTACGGTCCGGAAGGCGCCAGCGCCCGCCTGTTCCGCATGCTGGCAACGATGCCGTTCGCGGTGCGGTTCGGCAGCGCGCCCCAGCCGGTGCAGCCGGTGCACGTGGAAGACGTATGCCAGGCGATCCTCGCGCTGCTCGACGAGAAGGGCGGGCCGCGCAGCGCCCGGGTGCCCCTGGTCGGTCCGGCGCCGCTGCCGTTCATCGGCTACCTGGGAACGCTGCGGCGCGCGCTGGGCCTGGGCCGGCTGCGCGTGCTGCGGCTGCCGGAGGCCGTGGCGCGCGGCGCCGCATGGCTGGGCGGCTTCGTGCCGGGCAGCCCGCTGACACCGGACACGCTGCGCATGCTCGCGCGCGGCAATACAGCCGATCCGGCGATCACGTCGCAACTGCTGGGCCGCCCGCCACGCGCTGTGGACAAGTTCATCACTCATCCACAGGCGGAACGCCGCGCGGCGCAACTGGACTGGCTGCTGCCGCTGCTGCGGACCAGCCTCGCGGCCGTCTGGATCTGGACAGCCTGGGTTTCCGCGTTTGCATGGCCGGTGGAAGACAGCTACCGGCTGCTCGAGCGCAGCGGCATTCCCGCCGTGCTGGCGCCGCTGATGCTGTATGGCGCCAGCGCGCTCGATCTCGCGTTCGGCATCGGCACGCTGGCCTTGCCGCCGCGCCGGCGCCGCCCGCTGTGGCTGGCGCAGATCGCGCTGATCGGCTTCTATACGCTGCTGATCGCCGTGCGGTTGCCGGAATTCGTGTGGCATCCGTACGGGCCGCTCAGCAAGAACCTGCCGATGCTGGCGGCAATCTGGCTGCTGTACGAACTTGAGAAGGAAGGCGGGCGCGATGACAGACCGGAACACAGGCCGGAACACGGATCGAAACACAGGCCGGAACACAAGGAGCGCGGGTGATGGAATACCTTGTCGTGAAATGGCTGCACATCCTCAGTGCCACGTTCCTGTTCGGTACCGGCATCGGTTCGGCGTGGTACCTGTTGCTGACCATCATGAGCCGCAACGTGGCCGCCATCGCCGTGGTGTCGCGTATCGTCGTCGTGGCGGACTGGATCTTCACGGCCACGACCATGGTGGCCCAGCCGCTGACGGGCTTCTACCTGATCCACATCGCCGGCTATCCGCTGCACAGCAAGTGGATCGTTTGGTCGGTCATCCTGTTCGTCATCGCGGCGCTGTGCTGGTTCCCCGTGGTGTGGCTGCAGATGCGCCTGCGCGACCTGGCGGCGGCCGCCGTGGCGGAGAACGCGCCGCTGCCGCCGCGCTTCTGGCGCTATTTCAAGGCGTGGGTCGCGCTGGGCATTCCGGCGTTCTTTGCCTTCCTGGCGGTGTACTGGCTGATGGTGGCGAAGCCGGTGTAGGCCACCCCGCCAGCCGCCCTGCAGATGTTCGAAAATTTCGATAATAGGAACGCAATCTTTCCGTTTTTGTTTTCTTCCTGACTTGTTCATACTTCATTCCATCGACGCAGCAAACAGGGAACAGCCGGCTAAACGGCGCAGCGTCAGACTTTCGAAGATATCGACAATTCACTTAATACTCAGGAGAAAACATCATGCCAATCGCCAAAGCCCAAGCCGGTACAACCCTGTTGAACGGTAACGACCACACGCTGATCATGATCGACCACCAGTCGCAGATGTCGTTCGCGACGAAATCGATCGATGCCACCGTGCTGCGCAATAACGCCGCGCTGGTATCGAAGGCGGCGGCCGGGTTCAAGGTGCCGACCATCCTGACCACGGTGGCCGCCGAATCGTTCTCCGGCCCGATCTACGACGAGATCCAGTCGGTATTCCCGGACCAGAAGCCGATCGACCGCACCACGATGAACACGTGGGAAGACCAGCGCATCGCCGACCGCGTCAATGAAATCGGCAAGGGCCGCATCGTGCTGGCCGGGCTGTGGACATCGGTCTGCATCGTCGGCCCCGCACTGTCCGCGCTGGACCAGGGCTTCGAGGTGTACGTGATCACCGACGCGTCCGGCGACATCACCGAGGAAGCGCACGAGCGCGCCGTGCAGCGGATGGTGCAGGCCGGCGCCCGCCCGATCACGTCGCTGCAATACCTGCTCGAACTGCAGCGTGACTGGGCCCGTGGCGAAACCTACGACCAGACGGTGAAGACCTCGGTGCAGCACGGCGGCGCCTATGGCCTGGGCCTGGTCTACGCGAAGTCGATGTTCAACGCCTCGGAAGGGCATTGATGGCGAGCGCGCCCGAAGCGTGAGGGTCTCCGGGCGCCGCTTTCCATTGCACGAGGCAAGCTAGCCCCTGGCCAGCAGCGCGGCCAGGCGGTCCAGGTTCTGCTCGTTGGCACCGGCCACGAAGCGCGCCACCTTGGCGCATTCGGCCGGGTCGCCGAAATGCATCGTCCAGAGCAGCCGCGTCTGGTCGCCCGCATCGCTGAACTCGAATGTGGCGCGGAATGTGTGGCTCGACACGTGGTCGAACACGATCCGCTCTTCCGGCACGATCTCGACGAAGTGCGATTCGTTCGGATAGGTGGTCCCGTCCGGCCCGTGCATCACGAACGTCCACGCGCCGCCCGGCGCGAAATCGAACCCCTGGAAAGTGCTCGTGAATCCCTCCGGGCCCCACCATTGCGCCAGCTGTTCCGGATCGCTGAAGGCGGCAAATACCCGTGCGCGGGGCGCCGCCAGCATGCGGGTGCTCACGATGCGGCAATTTTCATTGCTTCTTTCGTCCATGCTGCGTTCGTCCATGATCTCTCCATTGGATGCCAGGTCACTCGGTCGGGCTATTCTAATGCGATATGATCGGCGTTCCACCCAGGAGGACGCATGGCCCACCCGCTGCTGAACCTGCCGCCGCTGGATGCGCTGCGCGGCTTCGTCGCCGCCGCCCGCCGCCTGTCGATCACCGCCGCGGCACAGGATCTGTGCCTGACGCAGTCGGCCGTCAGCCGGCAGGTGCAGGCGCTGGAAGAACGCCTCGGCACGCCGCTGTTCGTGCGCGGCAACCGCGCGATCGCATTGACGGACGCCGGCCGGCAGCTGTTCGACCTGGCCTCGCCATGGCTGGACCGGCTGGCTGAACTTTCCGATGCACTGCAACACACCACGGCCCGGCCGGTGACCGTCTCGGCCAGCATCGGCGTCGCCGCGCTGTGGATCCTGCCCCGGCTGGGCGCGTTCCAGGCGGAGCACCCGGACCTCGACCTGCGCATGGCCACCAGCAACCGGCTGATGGACCTGCGCCAGGACGGCGTGGACCTGGCGATCCGCTATGCGCCGCCATCGGCCGTCCCCGCCGACGCGGTGCGCCTGTTCGACGAGGACGTGGTGCCTGTCGCCAGCCCGGCGATCGCCGCTGCCGCCTTCGCGACGCCGGAAGCCCTGGCACGCCAGGTGCTGCTGGAGCTGGACGACGCCAGCCGTCCCTTCCTGCACTGGGCGCCGTGGCTGCAGCGGCATGGCCTGCCGCACCATCCGCAAGCCACGCTGCGCTTCAACCAGTACGACCAGGTCATCCAGGCCGCGATCGAAGGCAATGGCGTGGCGCTGGGGCGCCTGGCCCTGCTGCTGCCATTGCTGAGGGATGGCCGGCTGGTGGCGCAGATGGGCCGGCGCACGCGGATCGAACACGCGTACTGGCTGCTGCAGGCCACGCCGCAACCGCGCCGCGAAGTCGCCCTGGTGCACGCATGGCTGCAGCGGCAGGTGGCGATCACGTCGCAGGAGCTGGCCCGGCTGACCGGCGAAGACGGCAGGGACACGGCGCAGGCAGCCTGACGGGCCGCATGCGCGGCGCGCATGGATCGCATGCCGATTCATCGCTCGTCCACCCGGCATGCCCGGCGCTATGCTGGGGCATCGCAGGGAGGCGACATGAACAAGGTATTGCATTCACCATTGGCCGCCGTGCTGTGCGGCGGCACCATCGTCGGCCTGGCGCTGGGCATGCGGCATGTGCAGGGCCTGTTCATGCTGCCGATGATCGGCACGCACGGATGGGGCCGCGAAGCGTTCGCGCTGGCGATCGCGCTGCAGAACCTCGCCTGGGGCCTGGCGCAACCCTTCACCGGCATGATCGCCGACCGCTGGGGCGCGCGCCGGGTGCTCGCCGGCGGCTGCCTGCTGTACGCGGCCGGACTGTACCTGATGGCGCATGCCGCCACGAGCATGCAGCTGGCGCTGTCGGCCGGACTGCTGGTCGGCGTGGCGCTGTCCGGCACCACGTTCGGCGTGGTGTACGGTGCCATCAGCCGCATCGTGCCGCCGCAGCGGCGCAGCTGGGCCTTGGGCATGGCCGGCGCGGTCGGCGGCGTCGGCCAGTTCGCCATGGTGCCGGCCACGCAACAGCTGATCGGCGCTCTCGGATGGGCAGCGGCGCTGACGGCGTTTGCCCTGCTGCTGGCACTCGCGCTGCCGCTCGTGTGGCCGCTGGACGACCGGCAGGCGCCGGTGCCGGACCGGCATTCGCAGCCGATGGGCAGCGCGATCCGCGAAGCCTTGTCGCACCGCGGTTTCTGGCTGCTGAACCTGGGTTTTCTCGCGTGTGGCTTCCAGCTCGCCTTCATCGCCGGCCACTTCCCCGCCTTCCTGCTGGACCGGGGCCTGCCGGCGCAAACCGGCGTGGCCGCGCTGGCCATCATCGCGCTGGCCAATGTGGCCGGCACGTACGCATGCGGCCAGCTCGGCGGCCTGTACCGCCGCAAGTACCTGCTGGCCGGCCTGTACCTGGTGCGCTCCGGCGCGATGCTGGCCTTTGCGCTGCTGCCCGTCAGCACGGCCAGCGTCTACGCGTTTTCATTCGTGATGGGGCTGACCTGGCTCGGCACCGTGCCGCTGACCAACGGCCTGGTGTCGCAGGTGTTCGGCGTGCAGTACCTGGCGACACTGTTCGGCTTCGTGTTCGTCGGCCACCAGCTGGGCGGCTTCCTCGGCATGTGGCTGGGCGGCGCCGTCTTCGATGCGACGCGTTCCTATGACGTGATGTGGCTGCTGTCGGTGCTGGTCGGCCTGGCCGCCGCGGCGCTGCACTGGCCGATCGACGACCGCGCCGTGGCGCGGCTGCAGGCAGCGTGATGAAGCGCGGCGCTTCCACCGGCTTCGTCGTCGCGGTATTCGTGCTGTGCGCCGTCTGTGCGTGGGCCACGGATGCGCTGCTGGAACCGGGCAGTGTGCTTGCCGTCGCCGCCCTGTTCACGCTGTGCTGACAAAGGTCAGCGCATTGCCTTCGCCGCCGTCCGCGCAATCTCGGCGAACGCCTGCACGGCGGGCGCGGCGCGCGACAGGTTGCGCAGGATCAGTCCCACGCGCCGACGCACCATCGGCCGCAGCGGCCGGGCGACGATGCGCGGGTGCGTTTCGGCCATCGCCTGCGGCAGCGCCAGCTCGGGCATCACGGTGATGCCGTCGCCATTGTCGACCAGGCCCAGCACCGTGACCATCTGCGACATCCGGTAGCGCACGTGCGGCGCCAGCCCGGCGCCGGCGAACAGCGGCTCGACCAGCGCCGAGCACCCCTGCTCCGGCATGATGAAGGGCACGCCGATCAGCTCCTCCAGCATGACCGAACGCTTCGCCGCCAGTGGATGATCGCGCTGCAGCAGCGCCACCAGCTGGTCTTCGACCAGCGGTATCGTGTCGAAACGGTCGTCCGGCAGCACGGCGAAGCCGATATCGACGCGGCGGTCCGCCACCCACTGGATGACGGCGGCGTCCGGCCCCTCGTCGATCTGCACCTCGATGCCGGGATAGCGGGCGCGGAACGCCTTCAGGATCGCCGGCAGCAGCTTCAGCGACGACGTCGGCCCGAAGGAGCCGATGCGGATCAGGCCCTGGTTCAGGCCGCGCGCGACGGCCGCATCCTGCCGCATCGCTTCCTGCAGGCCGAGGATCTCGCGGGCACGCAGCAGCAGGCGGCGGCCCAGCTCCGTCACTTCGACGGCCGCCTGCTGGCGCTCGACCAGTTGCACGTCCAGCTCCTGTTCGAGCGAGCGGATCGCGTGGGAGACGGCGGACTGGCTGATGCCGAGCCGCAGCGCCGCCGAGGTGAAGCCGCGCATGTCGGCCACCATCACGAAGATTTCCAGCTGGGTGAAGGTCATGGTCGTTCCGGCGATGAATGGGGAAATGCATCGAAAAATGCATCGGCGGATGCATCCTCGAATGCATTGGCCGAACAATCATTCCATGAGCTTTTGCTCATTTGCTTATGAGTTTGCATAAGCAATACTGTATGGCTTCCCCAACCCTGGATGCAAGCGGAAAAATGCACAGCCCTCTCGTGAAAAACAACCTGGTGTACGTGAAACTCGTACTGGTCACCCTGTTCTGGGGCGGCACGTTCATTGCCGGGCGCATCGTCGCGCACGCGCTGCCGGCGATGACGGCCGCCGCGCTGCGCTTTGCCGTGGCGTCGGCCCTGCTGCTGCTGGTTGCCTGGATGAAGGAGGGCGGCCTGCCGCGCCTGACCGGCAAACAGATGGCGGCCACCGCGGCACTGGGCCTGACCGGCATCTTCCTGTACAACCTGTGCTTCTTCGGCGCGCTGGGGTCGATGCCCGCCGGGCGCGCCGCGCTGTTCATCGCGCTGAACCCGATCGTGACCGCGCTGGCCGCCGCGGTGCTGCTGCGCGAGCGCCTGCATGCGGTGAAGTGGGCCGGCATCGCGCTGGCGTTCTGCGGCGCGGCGATCGTCATCACGCGTGGCGATCCGGTCGCCGCACTGCACGACATCGGCCAGTCGCTGGGCAAGGGCGAACTGCTGATGCTGTGCGCGATCAGCAGCTGGGCAGCCTACACGCTGGTGGGCCGCGCCGCGCTGAAGGGCCTGACGCCGGTGGCCGCCACCACCTATGCGGCGCTGTGGGGCCTGCTGTTCCTGCTGGTGGGCGCGGGCCGCGACCTGCTCACGCTGCAATGGAGCGCCATCGGCTGGCAGGTGTGGGGCAGCCTGTGCTACCTGGGCGCCTTCGGCACGGTGCTGGGCTTCGTCTGGTATTACGAGGGCGTGAAGGCGATCGGCGCATCGCGCACCGCCGTGTTCAACAACCTGGTGCCGGTGTTCGGCATCGGCCTGGCGGCGCTGCTGCTGGGCGAGCAGGTGCTGGCGTCGATGGTGGCCGGCGGCGTGCTGGTGGCGGCGGGCGTGACGCTGACGAACCGCTGAGCCGCCTGGGGCCGTGCCGGGCCTTGCCGTCTCGTGCCGACAGGTATCGTGCGATGGCCGCGCGGCCGATTCCCTATCATGACGCGATCTGAAGGGAGAGACCATGCGGTACCTGATCCTGTTGCTGTGCGTGGCACAGCTGGCCGGCTGCGCCACCAGGCTGTCGGCCGATGAACGCACCGCCGTGGCGGGCAAGACCTATGTCATTACCGGCGCCTCCAGCGGTTTCGGCAAGGGCGTCGCGCTGGAACTGGCGGCCATGCGGGCCAACGTGGTGCTGGCTGCGCGCCGCACCGATGCGCTGCAGGCGGTGGCGGCGGAAGCAACGGCCAGGGGCGGCAGCGCGCTCGCGGTGACGACGGACGTCAGCCGTCCGGACGAGGTGCAGCGCCTGCTCGACGCGGCCGTGGCGCGCTTCGGCCGCGTCGATGTGTGGATCAACAACGCGGCCGTCGGCGCCATCGGCGTGTTCGATACCGTCGCTGTCGAAGACCATGCGCGCATCGTCGACGTCAACCTGAAAGGACTCATCTACGGCAGCCACGTGGCGCTGCGGCAGTTCCGCAGGCAGGGCGCCGGCACCCTGGTCAATATCGGCTCCGTCGAAAGCGTGATACCGCAGGCGTATCACGCGAGCTATTCGGCCACCAAGGCGGCCACGCTGTCGCTGGGCCGCTCGCTGAACGAGGAACTGCGGCTGACCGGCGCCGGCAATATCGCGGTGGCCACAGTACTGCCGTGGGCAACGGACACGCCCTTTTTCAATCATGCTGCCAACTACAGCGGCGGCACGCCGCGCATGCCGTTGATGGACGAACCGCAAAAGGTCGTCGATGCGATCGTGTGGATATCGGTGAACCCGCAGGAAGAGCTGGCGGTCGGGTGGAAGGCGAAGACCGCCTACGCCGGCGCGCGGCTGGCGCCCGACCTGGCCGAACGCGCGGCGGCCAGCGCGGCGCATCGTTACCAGTTCGAGACCGCGCCACCGGCGCCCGTCACCTCCGGGGCGCTGCACCAGCCGATGGCGGGCACCACCGGCGTGGATGGCGGCCACCGCGAACGCATCGAACGCGAGAACGAGCGGAATGCCGCGCAGCGCCGCGGGGAGTGACGGCTACGGCGTGCTGGCGCCGAGCGTCTCCAGGTACTCCTCGTAGACGTCGTACATGCCGTCGAATCCGCCCTGCATCGACGCATGGCTGGCGAAGAAGATGGCATATTCCGCCTCGCTCGCATTCACCGGCACCGAGTGCAGCGTGAAGACCGTCTTGCCGTCGTCTTCCTCCAGCGTGACGGTATTGAGCACTTCCAGCGGCCACATGGGCAGCAGAGGGTAGCGGATGCGGTTGCCCTGCTCGTCCGCGAAGCCGTTGACGAAGGCGAAGCGGTTCGGCGCCTCGATGTCGCGGAAGTCGAAGCGGCCCCACACGTCCATCGGCGCCATGCTGTCGCGCGCATGCATGCAATAGTGGAAGATGCCGCCCGGCCGCACGTCGGCCTGCACCACCGTGATCGTGCATTCCTTCGGGCCCCACCAGCGCTGCAGGTGGTCCGGGTCGGTCATCGTCGTGAAGACCTGTTCGCGCGGCGCGTCGAATACGCGGCGGATGGTGAGTCCAACTTCGTCAGCGGTTGCCATGCTCGTTCTCCTAGGTTTGCAGTCCGGCCGGTACCGCTGCCGGGATCAGTGCCTCAACGTAAAGTTCATTCGGAACGGGAATTCCTGCGTGCAGGGTGTACCGCGGCACAGCGCCGGTTTGTACTTCTCCAGCACCAGCACACTGGCGATGACCGTCGTCAGTTGCGGATCGGACGAGCCATATACCTTGACCTCGCTTGCGCGACCATCCGGGCCGACGATCACGCCCATGTCCACGGTTCCCTCGACCTGCAGCTGTTCCTGCACGGTCGACATCGCGCGCATCAGGGGCCGGTAGCCGCGGGCGGGAAACGGCGGCTCGTCATCGGCAGCCATGTGCTCGTACAGGCTGCGCAGGCGCGCCTTGTCCGCCTCGGGCAGCTCGGCGTAGGTCTTGTCGGGCGGTACGTGGAGGCGTCCACTCTCGCGCCTGAGCAGCGAGCCGGTCGGCGCCTCGTCCGCCTTCATCCGGTAGTCCTGTGCCTGGACAACACAGGGGAGCAGCATCAGGACAGCGGCGAGGGCAGAACCGATAGAGGCAATTCGCAAGATGAGCTCCGCAGTGGCAATTCCCTTTTATAACGCATCGCTACCTGTCGAAAACTCACTCTTTATCACAATACAACTAATTTCCCAAAACCGGGGTCTGACCCCGGTTTTGGGAAATACGCGTTCACGAACTTGTTGCTTATTTACCACCCCGTGCCGGAGCAGTACTGTTCGACGTATTTCTGGTGCGACGGCAGCTGGGCGACGGTGCGGTCGATGGCGCCGCTGATATTGCCGAGGAAGTGGGCGAGTTCTTCGTCGCCCATCAGGTCGGCGGTCTGGTGGTGCGATGCGGGCATGATGCCCTGGCCCAGCATCACCTGGATCCACGAGTTTTCGGCGAACAGTTCGTTCGGTACGCGGAACACGCGGCCGGTGTCGCGGAACAGGTCGATGCGGTGCTGCAGCGACGGCGGCAGCTTCATCGTGGCGGCGTCGCGCCAGTACGGCGTGTCGCGGCGGTTCGTCACGTTGTAGTGCAGGATGATGAAATCGCGGATGTGCTGGATCTCGTAGTCGGCCTGCTGGTTGTATTCGTCGATGTCGGCCTGGCTGATGCCATCCTGCGGGAACATCTGCATCAGCCGGATGATGCCGCGCTGGATCAGGTGGATGCTGGTCGATTCGATCGGCTCCAGGAAGCCGCTGGCCAGGCCGATGGCGACGCAGTTGCCTTTCCACGTCTGCTTGCGCTGGCCCGGCGTGAAGCGGATCACGCGCGGCGTCATCAACGGTTCGCCGTCCACGGCCGCCTGCAGCGTGCGCAGCGCCGTTTCGTCGTCCGTGTAGCGGGTCGAGTACACCAGGCCATTGCCGACGCGGTGCTGCAGCGGGATCTGCCACTGCCAGCCGGCGTCGCGCGCGATCGAGCGGGTATACGGCACCGCGTCGCGCACCGACTTCGTCTGCAGCGCCACGGCGCTGTCGTTGAACAGCCAGTGCGACCAGTCCTCGTAGTCCACGCCCATGGTCTGCCCGATCAGCAGGCCGCGGAAGCCGGTGCAGTCGATGAACAGGTCGCCCTCGAGTTCCGCGCCGGAGTCCAGGCGCAGCGCGGTGATGTCGCCGCTGAGCAGGTTCTTGCGCACCTCGACGATCTTGCCTTCCACGCGCTGCACGCCATAGCGCTCCGAGAAGCGGCGCAGGAACTTCGCATAGCGCCCGGCATCCATGTGGTAGGCGTAGTTCATGCCGTTGTGCGGCAGGTGCGCGAACTTGTCCTTCAGCCCCGCCTTCAGCTCCAGGCAGTAGTCGCCATAGTCGCCGGCGATGCCGCGCTCGCGGCCCTTGTGCCAGAAGTGCTGGAAGCCGGCCGTCCAGTGGTCCGTGCCGGTGGTGCCGAACGAGTGGATGTAGTCCTCGTTTACGTTGCGCCAGTTTTCAAAACTGATGCCCAGCTTGAAGGTGGCCATGGTCTCGGCCATGAACTCCTGCTCGTTGATTTCCATCAGGTGGTGGAAATTCATCAGCGTGGGAATGGTGGCCTCGCCGACGCCGACGGTGCCAATCTCCTCGGACTCGATCAGCTTGATGTCGAGCAGCTTGCCCAGCGATTTCGACAGCCCGGCCGCGACCATCCAGCCGGCCGTGCCGCCGCCGGCGATCACCACGCGGCGCACCGGCTTTTTCTGGCGTTGTTGTTCCATGTTCGTCTCCTTCTTGCCTTCCTGCTTTTGTGATGTGATGCGCTCAGCGGTTGATCCGCTTCAGCAGCTGGGCGCGCAGCGCGCGCGACATGTCCTCGGTCATCGGCGCCAGCATGCGCTGCGCAGCCGGCGGGATGTGGGCAGCCGTCTCGCCATCCTGCTCGAACACGTAGTGCCGGAACAATCCCTCCCATGCCTTGCGCTGCGCGGGCGGCAGGTCGCGGATCGTCATGATCGCGTGCATCAGCGCGCTGGTCCCCGTATCGATGTAGTCCGGCGACTGGCGCCACCAGTAATTCACCAGCACGTTGAAGGCTTCGAGCGCCTCGACGTGGTGCCACCACATGCTGGGAATGAACAGCGCATCGCCCGGCTCCATCTCGGCCACCTGCGCATGTTCCAGCGCCTCGGCAAAGCGCGGGAAGCGCTCGAAGTCGGGTGCGTGCAGGTCGACCAGGCTGATCGCCTGCCCGGCCGGCGTGAAGTCCAGCGGCCCCACGTACAGGTTCGGCAGCTGCTCGGGCGGGAACAGCGTGAAGCGGCGCCGGCCCGCGGTCACGCAGGCCAGGTTGTCCGGCGCGTCGTAGTGCGCGGCGATGCGCGTGCGGTTGCCGATCCAGACCGATGCCAGCGCGTCGCGGCCGGCGCCCAGGTCGACGTCGTTCTCGGCGCGAAAGCCCGGCAGGAAGGTATCGATCGTGGTGGAGCCCACGTAGATCGCCGGCGGGCGTTCCTCGTTGCGGTGCGCTTCCAGCTCGGCCAGCACACCGTCCAGCGGCGCGTGCACGGGCCGGAAGTTGAAGCCGGTGAGGTCGTCGTTGTAGAAGAAGCGGCCGCCGATGTCGGGCAGGCCGAGCATCGCCACCACCGGCGCGCCCGAATAAAAGCGTTTCAGGTAGCTGGACGCCGCTTCCTGCGAAGCCAGCGCCGCCTGCACCATCGGCCAGTGCGCCACCAGGCCGCGCAGCAGCAGCGGCTGCGTGGACGTCAGGATGCGATCGTTCAGGTCGCGCGGCGTCAGGCCGCGCAGTTCAGCGACCGGCAGCATGCTTCCGGTTCTTCCGGTCGATCAGCGCACGGAATTGCGACAGCGATGCCAGCACCATGTGGATCGGCTGCAGGTAGCCGGCCTTGTGCAGCGCGCCGATGGCTTCCGTGCTCAGCGCATGCAGGCGCTCCTCATGGATGGTGTAGAAGCCGGCCAGGCGGTTCTGCGAGCCGTCGTCCAGCTCGATGTCGAAGACGAACGATTCCAGCAGCTCGTACTTGAGCAGCGCGTCGACGAAGCCCACGTTGCCCTGCAGGCCTTCGTGGATCGTAAACAGGATCGAGTTGATGCGTTCCAGGTATTCGGTGATGCCGCCGTGCGGCAGGAACGCCGGTTCGCCTTCGGTACGGGAGACGCGCGGGCTGTCGAGGTCCACGTGCACCAGCATCTCGTCGCCGTTGCGGCCGATCAGGAACGGCTGGCGCTCGACCATCAGCGGAATCTCCGGCGCATCCCAGCCATCGGCCTTCAGGAACAGGTTTTCACCGGCCTGGAAACCGAACAGCACGATCGGCTCGAACGTGCGGCCGTCTTCGGCCTTGCGGAACACGATCGGGTAGTGCGCCTGCAGCGTGCGGAATTCGGCGGGGAAGGTGGCAACGTACATCAGCTCGTCGCCGAAGCCGTGGCCGTGGCGGGTGATGACCTTCAGGTCCTTGTGCTGGACGTTGTTCAGTAATACGTGGTTCGTCATGCTGGTCTCGTCTGTTCTAGATTTTTTGCAGCCCGTGAAGGCGGATGTGGTCGATCATTTCGCGGTTCGACGGCAGCGCGCGCAGCATCCTGCGCGTGAGCTCGGCGGCTTCGCGGAAGTAGCCGTCGGCGCCAGTCGTGGAATCGCGCCGCGTGATGCGTTCGCGGTCGGGCCGGAAGTCCATCCCGTACAGCACATACTGCCAGCTGGCGGACGGGAAGACTTCCTCGATACGGTTGAAGTCCAGCCGCGACGGCGGCCGGTGGCGCCACAGCACCAGCAGCTCGCGCAGGCGCGCCGGAATCGTTTCGGAGCGGCGATTGTCGTGCCAGTAGTCGGAGTCGGTCCGGCCGCTGAGCACATAGTGCAGCTTCAGGAATTCGATGACGCGCTCCCAGCGATACGTGAACGCGTCGTTGAAGCGGCGCGCCACGATGTCCATCGCGTCGCGCGTGGCCGGCAGGTCGTCGCTGACCATCGCCGCGGACATCTCCACCAGCGCCAGCGCCGACGCTTCCAGCGGCTCGATGAAGCCGGCGGACAGGCCGATGGCGACCACGTTGCGGTGCCAGAACTGCTCCCGGTAGCCCGGCTGGAACGTCAGCTTGCGGGGCGTGGGCATGTCCACGCCGACATAGGCGCGCAGGTCCGCCTCGGCCTGTTCGTCGGTGGTGTGCGAACTCGCATACACGTGGCCGATGCCGCGCCGCGTCGGCAGGCCGATATCCCAGATCCAGCCGGCGCGCTGCGCGGTGGACGTGGTCTGCGAGGCGATCGGGCTGTCCGCACTCGCGTACGGCACCTGCACGGCCAGCGCGCTGTCGTTGAACAGCACATCCTTGCGGTGCAGCAGCGGCACGCCGTAGTGGCGGCCCAGCAGCAGCGACTGCATGCCGGTGCAGTCGATGAACAGGTCGCCTTCGAGCGCGCCGTGTTCCTTCGTCTGCAGCGAGGCGATGTCGCCGTTCTCGCGGCTGTTGACGGCCGTGACATGGTCCGGCACATAGCGCACGCCCAGCTTTTCCAGGCAGTGCTTGCGCAGGAAGACGCCGAACTTGCCGGCATCGAGGTGATAGCCATAATTGGCCACCGCCGCGAATTCGGGCGTGGCCGGCTGCTTCGGCGCGCGGCCCTGCACGCACAAATGCGGCTGGAAGCTCACCAGGTCGGCGAACGGCACGTTCGGGAGATCGCGCTGCCAGCACCCCACCAGGTCCGCTTCGCCGAAGCCCTGCGGCAGCACGAACGGGTGGAAATAGTAATCCTCGGCGCCGCCGCCATGGCGCCAGCCGTTGAAGCGCGAGCCCTGCTTGAACGCGGCATCGCACTCGCGGAAGAACGCCGCTTCGGATACGCCGATGCGGTGCAGCGTATCGCGCATCGACGGCCAGGTTCCCTCGCCGACGCCGATCGGCGCCACGTCCGGCGATTCGATCAGCGTGACGGTGAGCGAGGGATGGTCGGCCGCGATGACGCCCGCGGTCAGCCAGCCGGCGGAACCGCCGCCGACGATGACCACGTGATTGACCATGCTGGACATGAAGGATCCAAAAAGACGTAACAGCCAGGGAAACAACAAAGGTGGCAATTAGTCTAACCGAAAAACTAACCGTGAAAATAAAAATCGGAGCGGCTCCGCCACCTGCGGCGCCGCTCCTCTCCCATAGTATGAAAACGATGGTCAGAACTTGTAGCGCAGACCCAACATATAGCGCGCGCCGGCTTGCGTGGCATTGACCAGCATCCGCTCGTTACGGCCGTGCTGGCGCGTCGTCTCGTTCGTCAGGTTGATGCCCTCGAACTGCATCGACAGCTGCGGCGTGATCGCATAGCCCACCGACAGGTCGAACTGGCCATAGGCTTCCGTGTAGACCGGGTTCGGTCCGGCGCCATCGAACGTCGAGGCCAGGAACTTGTCGCGCCAGTTGAAGGCGGCGCGCACGTTCCACTTGTCGTTTTCGTAGATACCGACCAGGTTGGCCGAATCGGACAGGCCGACCAGCGCGAACTGCTCGCCGGCGCTGGCGTTGTCGAAGCCCAGGCCGGAATCGACATAGGTGTAGTTGGCCGACACACCGAAGCCGCTGTCGCCGAACATGTGCTGCACGTTGACCTCGAAACCTTTCAGGCTGGCCTTCTTCTGGTTCGAGAACGACGTGATGCGGAAGTTCGCGACCGGGTCGCCCGGCTGGCCGACGATGGTGCCGGTGGCGTTGCCCGAGGCATCGTCATTGCCGCGCGTGACGCCCGGCGCCGTCGGATGGTTGCGGAAGATGTAGTTGCGGATGCACGTGGTATCGGCGGTGGCGCAGCCATTGGCCAGCGCCAGGTTCCACAATGCCCCGCCCACCGGGGTGTGCAGGTTGAACGGCGTGGCATTGACCTGCGATACGCCGGCGTAGTTGTCCAGGTTCTTCTTGAAGAAGCCGAGCGCGAAGAAGTTCTGCCTGCCGTAATACCACTCGTAGGACAGGTCCAGGTTTTTCGACTCGACCGGCTTCAGGCCCGGGTTGCCCGACGTGCCGGTACCGCCATCCACGCGCGCCAGGGCCGTCAGCACCGTGCCGCCCTGGATCTGGTCATAGCGCGGGCGGCCGATGGTTTCGCCATACGACAGGCGCAGTTTCATGTCCTCGCGCAGTTCGATATCGGTATCGATGCTGGGCAGCAGGTTGTTGTACTTGCCGGTCAGCGTGGTGAAATCCGGAGCGCCGAACTGCACCGGGAATTCGTTCTGCGATACCCATGAGATGCCGGTGGCGGTCTGCACCAGCGCCGAGGAGACTACCTCCGTCTTCTCGTAGCGCAGGCCGATGGCCGTGTGGATCGGCAGCGCCGTATCCCAGTCGGTATTGAACTGGAGGTACAGCGCCTTGGATTTTTCCTCGGTCCGCTGGTCGGTGTCCCAGCGGTCCTTGATCGAATACAGGTCGGGCCGGCCGGACGCCTTGATCGCCAGGTCGCGCACCTGGCCGAAATCGAACGTGTAGAAGTTGTTGAACAGGTTCGGGTTGCCGGAGCCGTCGATCTTGTCGAAATAACCGCGCACGGTCGCAGGGTGCCACACGCTGCTCGGGTAGTCGGCCGGGCTGCTGGCGCCGCCCCAGGTGTCGCGCTGCATCGTCGAGAACGCGGAACGGTTGTCGACCTTGGTGGCGGACAGGCCGAAGTTCAGCTGCGACGATTCCATCACCTTCAGGCGGCCCTTGAACTGGGCCTGGCTGATCTCGCCTTTCATGTAGCCGTTGCGGAACGCCGACCCGGTGACCTGCTGCGGTGCGCGGCCGAAATCGGCACCGGCGATCGACAGCACGGGGAAATCCTGGCTGAAGTCGGCCGTGGTGTCGCCGCGGCTGAACGACGCGGTGCCGATCACGTTGTCCGAACCCCACGGGCTGTCGGCCTGCGATTCGGCGGTGGAGCGGTGGACGTCCAGTTCCAGGCGCAATGCGGAATTGACCTTCCACAGCGTATTGAAGCCGACCGACTTGTTTTCGCTGACGGTGGCAAAGTCG
The DNA here is from genome assembly GCF_014192225.1 of Pseudoduganella umbonata. Classification (GTDB taxonomy): domain Bacteria; phylum Pseudomonadota; class Gammaproteobacteria; order Burkholderiales; family Burkholderiaceae_D; genus Rugamonas; species Rugamonas umbonata. The sequence continues at coordinate 324,092 of NZ_JACHXS010000005.1, forward strand.
GCGCCGCCCATCGCGATGTCGCCGGTTCCGGCAGGGAGAAACTCGGTGTACACCAGCGGGCCGGCGGCCGGGCCATCGGTCCAGCTGGACGCGGAAGGGCCGAAGTTGAACCATGCCGACAGGTCCTGGCGGCGCGTATGGATCTTGTTTTGCGAGTAGGTGTAGTCGAGTGTGGTGGTCAGGTCCTTGCGCGGCGCGAACTGGAACGTCAGCTGGCCATTGGTGCGCTCGCGCTGCACGCCGTTGAACGCATAGTTCAGGTTTTGCGGCAGCGAATACACGTCGCTGGCGCCGGGCCGGTTGGTAATGTTTTCCGAGCCGGGCGCGCCGGGCTGGGGAATCGTGCCGCCCCCGGTGGCGCTGCCCAGGTACGGACCTTTCCAGCCATTGCCCACGGATGCCGTGCTGTAGCCCAGGTTGCGTTCCTGGTAGCTGGCGCTGACGGACACGCCGAACATGTTGTCGTTCCAGGTGGTGCTGTAGATGCCGGAGATTTCCGGCGTCACCCGCTTGCCGTCCTTGACGTCGCCCGGCAGGTTCGATGCCGACTTGTCGTAGACGCCTTTCACACCGATCGAGGCCAGCGTGCCTGGGCGGTCGAGCGGGCGCGCCGTCATCACGTTCAGCGTGGCGCCGATGCCCCCGGCCGGCGTTTCGGCACGGCTGGTTTTATACACCTGGATCTGCGACACGGCTTCCGAGGCGAGGTTGGCGAAGTCGAACGCGCGGCCATTCAGGTCGCCCAGGTTCGAGGTCGGCATCTGGCGGCCGTTCAGCAGCACCATGTTGAAGTCGGGGCCGACGCCGCGCACGGTGACCTTCGAGCCTTCGCCGATCGAGCGGTCGATCGACACGCCGGAGATGCGCTGCAGCGATTCGGCCAGGTTCGTATCGGGGAACTTGCCGATGTCCTCGGCAACGATGCCGTCGACGATGCCGTCGGAATTGCGCTTCAGGTTCAGCGACGACTGCATCGAGGCGCGGATGCCGGTCACCACCACCGACTGCACCGGCTGCGACGACGACAGGTCGGCGCCCTGTGCCTGTGCCACGTCCTGTGCCCATGCAGGCAGGGCGGTGGCGGCGCAGGTGCTGGCCACGGCGAGCGCGATCAGTTTCTGTTTGCTCCTTGGATATTGCATATGGTCTCCTGTGTTCTTATGGTTCTCTACCGATGTGTACTGCCTGGCCTTCGGACACGCGTTCGGCTTCACGTGTTCTACCCTCGCGCCGTAATGGAAACGTTTCCATATCAGGTTGGTCAATGGTAGGTTGGCGATTCTTCGTTGTCAATCGGAACAGATTTGTTGTTGACCGCTACTGTTGTAAAAACTCATCTGGCAGGCTGGAAGACGCGCACGTACTCGACTTCCATGCGCCATGGCAGGCTGTCGTCGCGTACGGCGCCACCCAGGTCGCCACCCACTGCGAGGTTCAGCAGCAGGTACTGCGGCCGGTCGAACGGCCATTTGTCGTAGTCGCCGTCCTTCGGGTTCACGAGTTCGGCGTAGTCGCGGCCATCGACGCCCACGAGAATGCGGTCGCGCGTCCACGTGAGCTGGTAATCGTGGAAGGCTTCGCATGCGTCGGGCACCATCGTCCTGCTGGTCTTGCCGGTGCCGCGCGGCCAGTTCTGCGCATTCGTGTAGATGCTGCCGAGGATCTCGCCGGGCTTGTGGCCCACGTGCTCCATGATGTCGATCTCGCCGTCGGCCGGCCACTTGCCGCCCGTGCCCAGCATCCAGATCGCCGGCCAGCTGCCAGGGCCGCACGGCAGCTTCGCGCGCACTTCGACGAAGCCCTGCGTCCAGCTGGCCTTGCCCCGGGTGACCAGCCGTGCCGACGTGTAGGCCTGGCCGCCGTAGTCCGGCATCGACGCCAGCGCTTCCTTGCGTGCGGTGATGACCAGGCGGCCGTTCTTCACTTCGGCGTTTTCGCGGCGCGCGCTCGTGTAGTACTGCAGTTCCCGGTTGTACCAGCCGGTGCGGTTGGCCGCCGTGTCGTAGGCCCACTTCGCCGGATCGGGCAGGCCGTCCACGTCGAATTCATCGGCCCAGGCGAGCTGCCAGCCGGCCGGCGCTCCCATCGCCGGTGCAGGACCGGGGATGGCCAGCAGCACCGGGAGCAGGGCGGCAGCGATGGTCGAACGTCGATGGAAGACAGCCATGGTTCCCCTGATTGACGGCGCGGCAGGCGCATGCAAAGATGAATGTCACAGCAATGGTAACGTTTCCATTTTATCAGTGCAATCCGCGCCGCAATCGGCATGGCCGTATGCGTTGCTTTCCTGTCACATACCTGGATACACGATGACGAAAACCTTCTGGACCCTGCTGGCGCTGGCCGGCATGACGACTGGCGCCGGTGCCGCCGAAACGTTCCAATGGCCGAACGGCGCCAGGGCCGCCGTCAGCCTCGCCTACGACGATGCCGCCGATTCGCAGCTCGATCATGCGATCCCCACGCTGAACAAGTACGGTGTGAAGGGCACGTTCTACCTGACGCTTTCCAGCCCGGCGATCGACAAGCGCCTGCCCGAATGGCGCGCCGCCGCGCAACAGGGCCACGAGCTGGCCAACCACTCGCTGTTCCACCAATGCCGCCGCTCGCTGCCGGACCGCGGCTGGGTCGAACCGCACCGCGACCTGGATACGACGAGCGTGGCGCAGATGAAGGACCAGGTGGCGCTTGCCAACACGATGCTGTACGCGATCGACGGCCGCCGCGAGCGCACCTTCACCGCACCGTGCGGCGACCTGCAGGCCGGCGGGCAGGATTACCTGCCGGCGGTGCAGTCCGGATTCGTCGCCATCAAGGCCAGCATCGGCCAGGGCGCGGTGCCGTCGATGGCCGCGCTCGATCCTTACCGGGTACCCGTCGTGGCCCCCGTCGGCCTCACCGGCCAGCAGCTGATCGCCATGGTGAAGGAGGCAGCCGACAAGGGCACGATGGTCGCGTTCACGTTCCACGGCATCGGCGGCGACCACCTCGCCAACTCCAGCGCCGCGCACGAGGAACTGGTGAAGTACCTGGCCGACAACCGCAAGGTGTACTGGACCGGCACGTTCCTCGAGATCATGAAGTACGTGAAGTCGCGCTGAGTCCGTGTCCCGGTGCCAGGCAGTGTGAGCACTGCTCGCACAACACGGCCTCAAGCACGAGGATACGTGTCCCGGTGCCAGGCACGGTGACACGGGCTCAGGCACAAGGATACGTGTCCCGGTGCCAGGCACGGTGACACGGGCTCAGGCACGAGGACATGAGCCCGACGGGACCTGCGCGGCTTTCGCGGCGGTTGGCGCGCGATAGTCAGTTCCAGTATGCTCGTCGTGTTTTTTCAGCGGAACAGGAATTTCAGTGGCAACCATCAAAGATGTCGCCCGCCTGGCGGGCGTGGGCCTGGGTACCGCGTCGCGTGCGATCAACGGCAGCGGGCCGGTATCACCTGCCACGCTGGAGCGAGTGCAGAAGGCGATCGAGGAACTGGGCTTCCGGCCATCGCACGCGGCGCGGGCGCTGCTGTCCGGTTCATCGAAGATGATCGGCGTGTACATCCCGGCGCTGTCCGGCACCTTCTTCACGCCGATCCTGCAGATCATCGATACCGAGCTGCGTGCCGCCGGCCTGCACATGGTGGTCGCATTCGGCGTGGGCCTCGGCGACGCGCGGCGCCAGGCGATCGAAGGCATCGAATTCCTCGTCGAACGCGGCTGCGACGGCCTGATCGTGATGACCAGCGCGCTGAACGAAGACGATCTCGCCGTGGCCGGCAGCCGGCTGTCGCGGCTGGTGGCACTGAACCATGGCTTCGCAACGATCCCCGACCAGTGCTTCACCGTCGACCACATGCTGGGCGGCCGCCTGGCCGCGCGCACGCTGCTGGAGAACGGCCACCGCGACATCGCGCTGCTGACCGGCCCGATGGTACTGGAGGACAGTATTGCCCGTATCGACGGCTTCATCGCGGAGCTTGCCGCCGCCGGTATCGACACGGCCGCGATGTGGCGCCGCGAAGGCGACTTTTCGCCGGCCGGCGGCTGGACCGCCGCGCGCGAACTGGTGGCCTCCGGCCGCAAGCCCACCGCGTTGTTTTGTGCCAACGACGAAATGGCGGTGGGCGCGCTGTCGTACTTCCAGGAAGCCGGCATCCGCGTGCCGCAGGACCTGTCAGTGCTTGCTTATGACGATACGCCGAGCGCCGAATACGCCGCACCGCGCCTGACGTCGGTGCGCATGCCGTGGCAGCAGATGACGCTGAACGGGATCAATGCGCTGCTCAACCTGTGCTACGACCTGAAGCGGCCGGTCGAGCGGGAATTTCCCGTGACGGTGACGGTCAGGGCGTCCGTGGCGGATATCTCGAAGCAAGCCTGACACCTGGCTGCGGCGCAGCACCTCGTGCCCGGTCGCTGCCAAATTTCCCAAGCACGTCAATATGTTATGCACGTTGCGATGCAACAAAATACATGCTGGAATTCATCAAAAAATGCTCAGATAGCTAGACGTTTCTGTAGTAATTTGCTATCGTTGAGCCACCGTAAGTAGCAACAATTAATAGCATCATCACAATCTTTCTTCAGCTGCATTTCTGACCTGAACGAATCCTGGAATCGACGTTCTGGCGAGTTTGCCTGCCACAGTTTTGGTTCCCATTGTTGCTGCGGTAACTAAGCCCCTATGCCATATGGATTGCTCACGCGAACCGTTCCTCCAACGGTTGCGATGGCAGTACACGCATGGGACTTGACGCAGTCAACAACAATTTTCTCTGATCGGATAGACCTTGAGCTCCAGTTCCCATAATCACTCGCTCGCATACCGCGCCGAAGTTGACGGGTTAAGAGCCCTGGCCGTTGTTCCAGTGGTGCTGTTCCATGCAGGTATCGCGGGATTTGCCGGAGGGTTCGTCGGAGTCGATGTTTTCTTCGTGATTTCCGGGTATCTGATCACGGCGATCCTGGCCAAGGAAATCGCCGCCGGCCAATTTTCGACATTACGCTTTTACGAGCGCCGCATACGCCGGCTGTTCCCGGCGCTGATTGTCATGTTTGCGGTTTGCTGGGCGGTGGCGATGTTCCTGCTGATGCCGCAAGACTTCCGCTCATTCGGGCGCAGCATGGTGGCAAGTGGATTGTTCTCTTCGAATATCCTGTTCTGGGCGGAGGGCGGTTATTTCGACACCAGTGCCGAACTGAAGCCATTGCTGCATACGTGGTCGCTTTCTGTCGAAGAACAGTTCTATATCGTGTTCCCGGCGTTGCTGCTGGTCTTGCTGACGAAAGTACGGCAATGGAAAGCCGTACTGACTGTGCTGTTGCTGGCTTCCTTCGCCGCTTGCGTGTACTACACGCCAACGGATCCGGACACTGCTTTCTATCTGCCGATGTTCAGGGTGTGGGAATTGCTGGCCGGCTCTTTTGTTGCGTTGTCGATCGGCTTCTTCAAGATCCGGAATGACGCGCTGCGCTCCGCCGCGGCGATGCTGGGCGTTGCCCTGGTGCTGTGGGCAACCTTCACTTTCGACGCAAGCACCTCATTCCCTGGCGTGAACGCGCTATTCCCATGTATCGGCGCGGCCCTGATTATCGCTTACTCGCAGCAAACCGTTGTCGCAACAGTACTGGGATCGAAGCCGCTGGTATGGATCGGCAAGCTCTCCTATTCGCTTTATCTGTGGCATTGGCCGATTATCGTTTTTGCCAAGTACTACCTGATGCGCGAACTGGAAATCAGCGAGCAGTATTTTGTGGTTGCCTTGTCGCTGGCGGCAGCGTACCTGTCGATGCGCTTCGTTGAAATTCCATTCCGCGACCGGAAATTCGCTGCCGATACACGTTCGCTGTTCAAGATGGCGGCTGTGCCGATGGTCTGCTTTTTCATGGCCGGGTTGGGTACCTATTTTGCCAATGGTTTCCCGGAGCGTTTTGCCGATCCTGTCCAGGCAATGGCCATGGGTGCGCGCGACACGAATCCGCAACGGCGTGACTGTGATGGCCGGGATGTCGAAGACATTGCTGCTGGCAATGTATGTCTCGTCGGCGCCCCCGGCGACAAGCCGACATTCGCGGTGCTCGGTGACAGCTTCGGCGATGCAATGATGCCTGGCATCGCGGCGGCGGCATCGTCCGCGGGCCGGCAGGGCATGGTCCTGACGAGCTCGGGCTGTTATCCGCTGGAAGGTGTCGTCGACCTGAACAAGCATGGCGATGTCAGCTGCCGCGAGTTTGTGTCGGCCAGTCTCGCACTGATCCAGAAAACACCGTCCATCACGGATGTGATCCTGGTGGGCCGCTGGACAACCGCCGCGCTCGGAGTCCGGTTCGGCGTTTCAGCCAAGACTGGCTGGTACATCAACGATACACAGTCCGTCGAAAGCAGCTACGCGGAAAACAAGCGCGTGTTCGACAGGGCGCTGACGCGGACGGTAACGATGCTCGACGGTAAACGCGTGCATATCGTGTCGTATGTGCCGGAACAGCGTATCGATCCGCCACGTACGCTGGCGCTGTGCGCGTATCTGTCGCGTGACTGCCCGACAGGAGTATCGTTCGCCGAGTTTGAACAACGTCACGCATTCATTCGCGAAACGATCAACCGCATTACCCTGGAAAAAAATGCGCGGGTGATCGATGTCGGTTCGAAGCTTTGCACGGACAAGGAATGTGCAATGGTTGCAAACGGTACGATGCTTTATAGCGATGACAATCATCTGAGCAGTACGGGCGCCCTGTACATCCGTGACCTGTTCAAGCCGGCCTTCAGCTCGAAAGAATACCGAGCTTCCAGCAATGTGGTTGCGGACAAAACCCGGCATTGACCCGACGGTACGACTGCCTGCATGTTCAGGGCGAATTCCCGGCCCTGGCATCATTCAGAATAATTTTAAACAAGCACTACTTTCGCTAAACCCACAGCAGTCACCGATATGATTCAAAGCTACCAGGATTACCTCGACTATCTCGATGCCGACAGGCGTGCACTGCATAAGCGCGGCTCATTGAAAGAGTGGCTGTTCGATGACGTCTGGCGGTTCCAGCGCCGGCTCCGAAAAGCCGAATACTTGAACAACTGCCGCAAGAACGTGATCCGCCGGCTGGTTTCTCAATACCGGCTTCGATCGCTGGGCACGAAGCTGGGATTTTCCATTCCGATGAATGCCTTTGGTCCCGGGCTGGCGATCGCCCACACGGGAACCATCGTTGTCAATAAAGGCGCACGGATTGGCGCGAATTGCCGGATTCACGTTTGCGTTAACATCGGCACCGCGGCTGGCAAAAGCTTCGATGCTCCGACTCTCGGCGATAACGTCTACATCGGCCCTGGGGCCAAGCTGTTCGGCCTTATCCACATTGGCGATCGCACCGTCATCGGCGCAAATGCCGTCGTCAACAAGAGTTTCGAAGGCGGGGTAACGATTGGCGGAATTCCTGCCAAAGTCATCTCGACCAAGGATTCGACCGGTTTGCTGCCGCAAGATACGCCGATGGCGTGAAAGAAGGATGGGCGATAGCCGCCCACCTTGGTCTAACACCCGTCATTCCCGGCTGCGCGGCCGTGGCAGGTCGAAAGCGCTCGCGATCGACATGACGGGTGCCTTCGAAGGCAGAGCTGAATCGTTCGCTGTTACTCTACGGCTGCTACGCTTCCCGGAACGCTTCGTCGCCGATTGTCATGAGGCAAACCCTGCTGGCCAATACTGCAAACTCTACCGGCCATCAACACGTGCTTCGTGTATGAGGTGAAATGCGACCTCGCTGGCAGGCACGTCGATTCTTCATCACTTGCCGCCAGTTCCCGGAAACATGACGTGGCTTGCCAGGACCACGCTCAAGGAAGCACGCTTGGCTTGGAAATTATGCCGACTTTTTTACGGCAGCATTCTTCTCGGCAAAGTCACGTTGCGCTGAGCTGGTGCCGAATGATTTCCGAATGATCTTTTGCAGCGGTACGACGAAACGCTCTTGTAGTACGACACAAATTACCAGGAGTATCGCAAGATAAACCGGGTAAAACGCCATCGTCGGTTCCACGTTCCGTCCGGCTTCGATAATAGCGTGCAGGTTCCAGCTCGATACGGACCCGAGGCCAACGACGAATTTCTCGACTTTTACAAAGATGGCATGCAGCGGTGCATGCAGCAAGAACAGGGGCAGGGAGGCGGCACCCAGGCGATCGCCCCAGTGTTGAACAACAGGCCCGGCTTGCTTGGCATACACACACCACCACACGATCGCAATACTCGCCGGCAAGTACAAGCCATTTTGCACCACATGGAACTTCCGCTCGGCAAACTGAGCTGACACACCAATCACGAACGTTATCAGGAAGACTGCCATCAGAGCAGCCCGAAGTTTCGCGGAGTCGAGGCTTTCTCGCGCCAGCATCACACAAAGCACCATGCCGGCCAGGAAGAGCGGCAATCGTATGATCGGATTCCTGTGCAAAAGACCTTCGGTGAGCAGGTCTTTCCGCTCCATCAGATCCGCAATGATTCCAGGGATGGTGAACAGAAGTCCCAGTACCAGCAGCGCGACGATCGGCGACTTAAGCTTATATATGTGACGGGCCGCAGCAGGGAACAGCAGGTAATAGAACGCCAGTGCCGAGAGGGACCAGGAGGCGAAGTTGAACGATAAATAGTAGGGATTCCAGGCGTTCATCAGGAACAGGTTCGTGCCCAGCGCAACCAGAAGCTCAAGCTTTCCCAGCATTCTTTCCGCAGTGCCGAATGCGTCGATCGGCACCTTGACTCCACCGTTGCTATAGACCGCAGCGCACACTGGAATCGCCGCAACCAGCAAGCCGACGAGATGCAGCGGGTAAAGCGTCGCAAACCGGGAGATAAAGAAATTTCGCTTGTCGACGGGCGCACCATTCTTTCGGGTTACATAGGCATGGGTCAGCAAAAATCCTGACAGCACGAAAAACACGCTTGTCGCCATGTTCCCCAACCCCAGGAACGCTTCGATCCAGCTGCCTGTAATCTCGGAATAGTTGTTGCGGAACGTATGAAAAAATACCAGATAGAGAGCGAGAAGGAAGCGTAACCAATTAAGCGCCCAAAACTTCTTTTCATTGAGGCTGCGGCCAGCAGTGGGGATAGGGCTCGTTTGGGACATCTTTATCCAGTAAATTCAAAATCAGCCGTTGACTTGCACGGCAGTTGGCAAGTCTCCGCAATCAATTGCGCATACTTTCAACATACGTGTATTGCCGCCCGTGGACAACGGGCGGCAGCGGGAATCATTTATGCGATCGCTTTGTACCAGGGATTACTGCCCTGGCTGCGAAATAATTGTTTCATCGATAAACGTCGCTTTGTCGCGAACATAAAACGGCCGCATGTGCTCGTTATCCATGTAGTAGGGTTCGCCGGTCTGCGACACGGCAGGACAGACGTTTCCGTTGCATAACGCCTTGATCGGATCGATCACTTTCACACCATGACGCTGGCTGATCGCCATCAGCCGCTCCTGAATCACTGCCTGGCGCCCCACGTAATCACTGATGTCGATGTCCGGCGTCTGTTGACGCCGATGCAGAACTGTCCAGCGCGAGCCATCGAGCATGCTCTTCGGCGAGAACTTGAAACTTTTCGGCGCATTCAAAATAATGTAGACCTGCTTCTCGCGGGAAAGCACTTTGATCTGCTCTTCCAGCGCAGCGAAAGCTGCATCGATAGCGCCAGGCTGGCCATAGACCAGCGACTGGGTTTGGCTCTTGTACATGAAAGAGCTGTTTTTTTCATTGAGGTAGTTGTTCCAGTTACCACCGATAACAACCCTCTTGACATCTTTCCTGTGCGCCAGCTCGTAGGCTGCGGATGCCGTCCCCGGACATGCGGGATTCTTGTGCATGGCGACGTGAACCACGTTCAGCATCGGAGGACAACCGGGTCCGGTAGCGAAAATGACGGAATACCGCGGCCGCTCATCGTTCGACAGGACGTGATTTACGCGTGGCGCATACTGTTCCACAATCGAGTCGCCGATGAAGAGCACATATCCGGGTTCAGTACCGGCACGCGTGTAGAAGTTGGGGCCGGTAGTAGACAGCTTCGCGAACTCGCGCGACGGGAATTCCCAGTCGTACTGCGCTTTCAAGAGTTCATCGACGTCGGTCGTATTACTGCGCGCCGTGATCGAACCGGCATATGCGGCGAGGCCAGCTGCACAGAAGATCCCCATGAATACATACAGCAGTGTCAGGCGCGTATTGTTCTGGACAGTAGTCAGATCGGGATCGGGACGGCGCAGTTTCTTCTCGACGATGTGATAAGTCGCCCATGCGAGCATGACAGCAGCAACGATCAAGCCAAATCGCATCTCCTTCGACATATTCCCGTTCAGGATGCGGCCAAACACGAGCAGCGGCCAGTGCCAAAGGTAGAGCGGGTAGCTGATGAGCCCCAGTCCCACCATCAATCGATTGCCGAGAATGAACCTGTTAATAAAGGCGGCTGGCCCTGCTGCGATGACGAGGACTGCGCCAAGCACCGGGATGACGGCCCACCATCCAGGAAAGGCGCGCGACTTATCCAGGACGAGAATAGAGACAATCAGAAGCAAGAAGCCAAGCAAGGAGACGAGATTTGCAGCGACCGCAGCACCGAGCTTTGCGGGGAAAAGGCTGCCGACATCCTTGTATTTCAGGACCACCACCGCATAAGCCACGCCTGCGCCGGCAAGAAGCTCCCAAAAGCGTGTGACAGGCAAATAGAAGACCGCACTGGCATGGCTTTCAATGGCAAAAATATTGGCCGCAAACGATGCAGCCGCCAGTACACTGCCGACGATGAAGAAGTTCCATTTTTTCTTGCTCGCAGCCCACAGCAGCAGCGGCCAGATAATGTAGAACTGCTCTTCGACACCCAGCGACCACAGATGCAAGAGCGGCTTTACTTCGGCGGAAGTATCAAAATATCCCGCTTCCATCCATAAAGAAATGTTAGCAACAAATCCTGCGCCGGCTGCGATCTGCTTGCCAAGAGCCGAAAACTCATCTGGCGTGAGCACATACCACCCCAAGAAGGCGACCGGCAAAAATACCACGATCAGAGCGGGAAATATCCGCCGGGCGCGTCTGGAATAGAAATCCAGGAAGCTGAACGTGCCTTTTTGAAAGCTTGCAAACAGGATCGACGAGATCAGGAATCCGGATATCACAAAGAAGATATCGACACCGGCAAACCCGCCGCCAAGCCAGCGCGGGAAAGCATGGAAAATAATGACCGACAAGACGGCAACGGCACGCAAGCCATCGATATCCGGCCGATAGTGCATATGCGAAGGCTGTGCCTCGACCTTCGGGCCGGCTGTGCCACCCGATGTGTTGATTGATCCGCCGTGATCCGCGGATAGGGCATCCGTACCTGGATGCTCTTGTAGCCGGGCACTTGCATCTTTTATCGCTGACAAATTCTTCATTTCCAACCTATTCACACCTAGCAAACATCGTGTTATGTAATTAACCCGCCACGGACAGCGTCGGCTTCACCGGAAGAACATAGCAAGTGCTGATTCTTCCACCATGGCTGTCACTGCAGCAGCGGACTGCCCTTCGAATACACTCTGGATTGACGAGCAATCGCCGCAGTACGAATGAAGCTGGCCAGAAACACGACATTCGTGAACGTCGTCGTACGCAGGAATGTGCTTTCTCCCAGGTTCAGGAAGATGCACATGAACAGGATGGCGAGGTGCAGTTTCGCTTCGGGGTGCCCGATAACGGCCAAACGCCTGGCTTGATAGAGACCTGCGAGCAAAACGACGATCATCAGGGACAGACCCAGGATACCGAGGTCATTATAGATATCGACATAGCCGTTATGCGCCTGGCCCGGGTAGAGATTACTGCCAAGGATGACGTATCCCGATATCCCGTCGCGGCCGCTCCAGAAGGCGCCATAGCCTCCACCGAGCCATGGATTATGGAAACGCGATTCGCCCAGAACGAGCTCCCAGATTTCGGTCCGGCCGGTAAATGTGTCCGATTTTCCGAGTGCGGCCAGGAATTTCAGATAGATCGAGTGGACAGACGGCAAAAGGTCCAACTGGAAACCAAAGAAGAGCAAGCAGCTGGAAATCAGAATGATCGCGATGATCGCCAATTGCCAGGTCCCGAGACGCCGAAAGGACGAACGTATCGTGATCAGTTCTGTCAGGCCAACGCCAATCATCAGCCCCAGTAACGCGGTGGTACTTTTTGCCATGATCAGGCAGGTGAACGTGACCAGCACCAGACCGAACCGCATCCGCCCGGTCAACTTCTCATGACAGACCCCGTACAGGAACAATATCGTCGAGATAGCCATCATCTGGCCCGCCTCGTTCTTGTGGCTTGCTATTCCGCGCCATCCAAGTTCGGTAAAAGCCCTGCCTGGAGTAATGATCGTTACCAGTAACGATATTCCGACCAGGCATAGCAAAGGACTGGCGAGCAGTTTCGACCACGTGTCCTTGTTCCAGTCATCGCGCCATGCTCCAGCGCTGACGCAGCATACGGAAACAAGTAACAGCAGCAGGACGGAGCGTTTGATGGTTGCGCTCTGGTCCACCGACCAGGCAGCCGATACGCAGACGTATGCCAGGATCAGGACCAATGGCCAGCCACCGAACGAAAACCGCCTTTTATTCTCGAGCAGCTTTGAAATCACCATGTAGATGATCGCGGTCGTACCCAGCAATCCCCACAGCAGCTGACGGCTACGATTGCCGTCCTCCCCGGAGCCGTTACCCAAGCCTAGCAGTCCCATGAATACTGCTACTTGCAGCATCATGCCCATCAGGACTAATGAAACGTCCGGCTTATAAACATCCAGTTTCGGTAATACCGTATATGATTTCACGGCTGAATTTCCTTTCGCGGGCTGGCGGCGCGATATTCAAGGTAAGGTCCGGCACACAGACCGTAGAAATAGCCAACGCCATAGACGGCACGGCGCAGGGCCAGGGCAGAATGCGTAAGCGATACTGGCGCCCAGCAAACCGACAGCACAGTCCCTTGGATGACGAAAATCGCGGATTCGAGCGCTTTCAAGGTCGCCTGGCGGAAATGACTGAAGCGTCGCTTGTTATACGCCTCGACGGAGCCGGCGCGGAAAGCCCGCTTCAACACCCAGTTCATGGTGGTGCGCGCCGGCGGAGTCCATTCGCGCACGCAGGCCTCATCGCACCACACCATGCGGTATCCCGCTTTGCCCAGACGGGCAAAGAATTCGGAGTCCTCGCCGCCTGAAAGTCCGAGTTCCCGATCGAAGCGAAATTGATCTTGCTGCAGGCGGGCGCCACGTAGAAGTACATTGCCGGTACGCGTTTCCTTCAAGGGCACCACGGTGCCGGTCGAGAATCGCTTACGCTGGAAAATGGTGCCCTTGGTGGCCCAATCCGGAGCATTGCTGGCAAACTCCGCAATGACGGGCGCGAAGACGGCGTCCGCGTCATACTGCTGTGCTGTCGATATCAGCGACTTCAGCCAGTTCTCTTCCGGTACTTCATCGTCATCGATGAGGGCGATCCAGGGCGCATTCGCATGGTCCAGCCCCATATTGCGTGTCAGCGCAATGTTCTGCTGCGGTTGTACGAGGTATGTGACCACGACTGGCGCAGTGGCGGCCCATTGCAGCGTTACCTCGCGGGCGCTCTGTGCAGCGTCGTTGTCAACCACAATTACACGAACTTTGCCCAAACCCACCGCGCAACGCCCAATGCCGGCCAGGGTCTTGATGAGCAGTTCCGGCCTGCGATATGTGCAGATGATTACATCAATGGCTGCCGTAGTAGCTTCAGTCATTCTGATACCTGTTCAACAAAAAATACATTACAGCCTCAGCGACGACTGACATCGCTGGTGACAGTTCGATATGCCAGATAAGGCCCGGCAAAGATGCCGTAGAACACACCTGCGCCGAACGCGACCTGCCACATCGCGAAAACGGCACGGGGTGGCGAAACGGGTGCCCAGCACAGCGCCAGGACCGTACCTCTGATCATGAAAATGGCGGCTTTGATCATTTCCAGGCTTGCCCTGCCAAACCGCTGAAACCGGCGCTGGTTATAGGCCTCGACCGAACCAATTCGAAACGCCCGTTTCAAGACCCAGGTCTTTGTCGTGCGAGACAGGGGCGTCCACTCCCTTACGCAGGCTTCATCACACCAGACCATCCGGTACCCGGCCTCGTCCAGGCGAGCGAAAAATTCCGAATCTTCACCACCTGATAGGCCGAGTTCGGGATCGAACCGGAAGGCGTCGCGGCTCAGGCGCTCGCCACGCATCAGGACGTTGCTGGTCCTGTTCTCTTTCAACGGAATGACTGTTCCGGTCGGGAACCGCTTGCGCTGGAAAAGCGTGCCCTGCCTTGCCCACTCCGGCGCGCCGTTGTCGAATTCGGCAATGACCGGTGCAAAGACGACATCGGCCTCATAACGCGCTGCCGTTTCCAGCAATGACGACAGCCAATTCTCGTCAGGTACCTCGTCGTCATCGATCAGTGCGATCCACTGTGCTGTTGCGTTGTCCAATGCCACATTGCGCGTCAGTGAGATATTTTGCAGCGGTTGCGTCAGGTAGGTTACCGCCAGCGATCCGCTGGACGCCCACAGCCGGGCCGGCTCCCTGGCACTTTGCTGCGCGTCGTTATCCACGACAACGACACGCACCTTGCCCACCTTGGCAGCAGCACGCTCGATGCCGTCGAGTGCCTTGACCAGCAGTTCCGGCCGCCGATAGGTACACATCAGTACATCGATGAAGGCAGTAGTAGTGTCAGTCATTCAGACGCCTGTTCAACAGGTAGATCATCAATAACTCCGCAACGATGAGGGTCGCGAGAGACAAGGGCGGAGCAACGTTGCCGAGGCTGGCAGCAAACAGGACGTAGAACACGGCGCAGACCGCCACGTTGGCGAAAAAGACGGTCCGGAAGCCGGCGGCCTTTGCCTGCAACAGAGTCGAGATGCCGCTGCGGAACCAGAACACTGCGAAATACACGCCCCACACGAAGACATAGTCGACGACGCCCGGTACCCGCATCGACTTCGGCAGGTATTGCGGGAAAAACTCGAGCAGCACGTAACCCACGGCTGTCACCAGCCCGACGCCGATCGCGCCCAAGGCGCTGTGCCGCATGACCCTGGACCGCAGGTCGGCGATACGACCGTCGTGCGCCATCGATACGGATAGCGGCCGTAACTGCATGAGCCAGCCCTGGATCAGCAGGCCGACCGGTGCGAACAGCAAGCGCGCCGCGCCCATGTTCGCCACGGTCGCCGTGTCCTGCGTACGTTCCAGGATGAACCAGTAGCCATTGCTGAACAGCCAGGTGACAACGACGCCAGGCACGGACCACTTCACCACTTGCCGGACTTCATCGCGGAAGGTCGGATCGAACGCCTTGACGGCTTTCTCCGGGACCACCTGCCGGGCTGCCGGCCATTGCGGACGCGACAGCCGGGACAGGAAGGCGGGCAACGCAAATGCCACCACGGCCAGCACGAATGACAACTGGTGCAGCCACACCGCGGCGACGGTCAACACCATGGCCATCGCGAAGTAGATCGCGTCGTACTTCACCAGCACGGTCAAGTCGGAACGCACCAGGCACGCATTGCGGGCGATTTCACGCTGCAGCAGCAGGATGGTGCCGACAAACGTTGCGCCAACGACGCCCAGGGCCGTGGCATCGTAATGCGGCGGCTCCGTCAGGAACACGGCAATGAAGGGCAGCCCGGCCAGCGCCACGAGCATGGCCAGGCGATAGGCGAGCTTCTCCGCGCGGGCTACGTCGATGGGCTCCATGCGCGGCACCAGCACGCCGACCGGAGAGATGAACAGCGCGTTCTGCAGCCCGGTCAGCAACTGAACGATATTCAGGAACAGCAGGAACGCCACGTAGTGCCTGGCGTCCGCAAAGTAAAGCAAGGCCAGGCACAGCAGGAAATTACAGGCAGACACCAGGCCCTGGCTGGTGACGGAATACACCGCCCGGGGGAACCGCAGCTTCGACACTTACAGCTCCCGCGGCAGGGCAATGGGGGATACGGCGAGCGGGCGGGCGAGCCAGCCTGCCTGGCGGCCCTGAACGAGCGAACTGCCGCCAGGCAGGACTGCACACATCAGAAATCTACCAGTACGGAACCGACGATTTCGACACCACGGCGCAGCAGTTGCGAGCGGATTTCGCGAATGTCGGCCTGGCGCGCGACGCTGCGGCGGATGACCAGCAGTACGCCGCCGGCGCGGGCAGCAACGGCATAGGCATCGGCGGCCGACGTCAGGGACGGCGCGTCATACAGCACGACGTCGAAATCGCGCGAAAAACCTTCGCTCAGGGCGGCGAAACTCGGCATGCCCAGCAGTTCCTGCGGATTGGGCGGCTGCGCGCCGGCGCACAGCAGCGACAGCTTGTCGAACGGCTTGACGCCGAGCAGCGTTGCGCTTTGCGTGCGCCCGGCCAGTGCGGTCGACAGGCCGCTCTTGCCCTGCACTCCGAACACTTCATGCTGGCGCGGCGTGCGCAGGTTGGCGTCGACCAGCAGCGTGCGCTGGCCCTGCTGGGCAAACACGATGGCCAGGTTGGCCGTCACCAGGTGCGACGAAGCCTTGTCGTCGACGGCTACCACTGCCAGCGACTTCGTTTTGCCGGAAAGCCAGCCGGTCAACTGGCTGCGCAGTGCACGCAGCGATTCCGCCTCGGCACCGAACGGATCGAATGCGGCCACCAGGCCGGGATCGAGTTCGGACTGCTCCGATTGCACGTACTGATAGTTGAACTGGCTGGCCAGCACCATTTGCACTTCCGCTTCGGTTACCAGGCCCAGCTGCTGGGCAGCTTCGCCGAAGCGCAGGCCCTTTTCAGCCTGGAGCGCGAGCACGCGGCCGGCGTCGGCCGGCGTGATCTTGCCCATGTCGAGCAACATGCGACCCATCGTGGAGTCATTGCGCGTCACGTTTTCGCCGCCATTCAATGCAGGAACATTCTCGATTTTCATGATTTATCCTTTCAGGCAGTACGCGCATGGGGGAGTTGGCGGGCCTTGAACAGGCCGGTACGCGGCGCGATGCGCTTGGACCAGTTCATCTCGGTCAGCACTGGAATCTCCAGATCGACCACGTCATGCACGGAATGCGCGCGGCGGCTGATCATTTCCATCACGATCGCCAGGCCGATACCGAAGGCGGTACCGAAGACGATCGACAGCGCCAGATTCACCAGCTTGCGTGGCGAAGCAGGCCGCATCGGCGGTTGCGCCGGGCTCAGCACTGCAACGTCGGCGAGGTTCGAACCGCCTTCGATGCTGGTCTGGGAGAAACGGGAAATGGCAGCGTCATAGGTGCGCTGCGCGCCATCCACGTCGCGAACCAGGCTCGAGAGCTCATCGCGCTCGCGGTTCAGCTCCAGGATGCGGGCTTTCTGTGCCGCGACTGCGGCCTTCAGCTCGGCTGCACGATACTGCGCAATGCGCGACGAGCCGCCCAGGCTACCCGAGGTCGCGCTCATCTGCGCAGCCAGTTCACTGCGCAGCTTGGTCACTTCCGCCTTGGCAGACAGGTATTGCGGGTGATTGACGTCCAGGCGCGAGGCCATTTCGGAAAACTTGCCTTCTGCCGCCGCCAGGGAGGCCTTGAGGCTCTGCACCAGCGAGTTGTTGAGCACGTCCGGGCTCTGGTTGACGGTACCTTCGGCAGTGTTCTGGCGCGAGCTTGCATCGGCCACTTGCGCCTGTGCCATCACCAGCTGGGAAGACAGGTCGTTCAGGCGGGCGGATTCGACGTCGAGCCGGTTATCCACGCTGACCACACCCTTTTCCTGCTGATACTTGGACAGCCGCGCCTGCGCCTGTTCGAGTTTGTCGCGCAGCGACCTGGACTGCTCGCTGAAATAGATCGACGCCTGCTTCAGCGGCTCGACCTTCAGGCGCACGGCCGCCTTCTGGTATTCGTCGGCGAACGCGTTGGCCACCGCTGCGGCGAATTGCGGATCGGCACCGGCGAACGTAATCGTGATGACGCCGCTCTCGCGCGCCGGAATGACGGCCAGGCCCCGCAACAGCAGGTCGGCCAGCCAGTCGCGAATATCGCCTTGCCCTTCCGTGGCGCTGTTGAAGGCTTCCCTGGTCGATGGCGACTCAGTCAGTTTCATTGCATCCACGACGCCTCGCGCAACCGCCTTGCTCTGGATGATCTCGACCTGCGTGGCCATGTAACCGGCCATCAGCGCGGTGGGCATGACCATGCCCGATACCGGATCCATGCCCTTGTAGTTGACGATCAGGGTCGTCGACGCCTCGTAGGTCTTCGGGAGCATCAGGTTGATGGCAACACTGGCGGCGACGATGACGAAAAGCGAGATCAGGATCGTACGCAGGCGCGCGCGCAAGATATATAGGACTTGCTGGAGCTTCATTTGGTTTCTCTGAAAGGTAAAAACGACACACACTAGCGTCGTGATCGAACTAGTCCATGAAGATGGAGCGTGAAAGGGCCTCCCGCGGCCTGCGCCTTGGCTTCGGGCGAAGAGGATGTTCTTGACGAACGGAACTGCCTGCACACTCCTGCCGCGGCGCGGCGGTTAAAAGACGTTACCTCTACTGCAACTACTCTTCCGCGCGTCCGACAACCGCGTGCACCCATCGCGCCGCCGTGCTATCCCGATGGGGATTTACAACACAAACGACACGAAATCATGTCTTTCCGCTGCACGCTGGCGACCTGCGGACTTTGCATGCTTGCAAGCCTCGCCTGAGCGAAACGTTGACGGAAGACAAGTTCACTTTGATTAATTCTTGACAAGTCTATGGAGAAACTTAGTTATTGTCAACCATTACATATGGACTTGTGGCAATACTTGGACACTGGCGGACCATTCCTTACCTCCCCACCACCACCATCATTCCGAAACCAGAAGTTTTCATAAGCTTTTGAAGCAGCACATTTTACCAACATTACCTTAAAAAAAGATTTATTTTCAGAAAAATACACTTGGGAATCCCTCCGAGGACACCCCCCCAAGCTGCTCGAAGGCCCGCCGTATGTAGCTCTGCGGCCCCTGTTTCCGTCGGCAAATCGCCATACGGTATCGGCCCGGATACGATCGCCACGAGCATTTTCGCTTACGACCTATAGATCATTCCATACATAGTTAATCTACTACTGTAGAAATTCTCACGGGATGATTTAAAGCGGCACTTTCAAACTTTTATTACAGGACAATTAAAATCGGGCAAAGGACATGATGATCGGAAACCAATAATACGCTGGAAAGCTGAACCGTTTATTAATTTTTGATGACAAGATCGTTTCTTTTCAGCTATTAAAAAAGAAGCATGAAATATCGCTATATTAATAAATTATAATATTTTTTTCATTGCTTTTATTACCATTCATATCCGCTCCTTCTGCTAATTACGATTGCCAAGCGCCTCGAAAAAAAGGTAGTATGTTTTGACGAAAGAGTGCCAAGTGATATTCAGCTTATCGTTCAGATAAGTCTTGAATCGATATGGCAGCGCCAAAGACTGCCCAGATCGGGGATGAGTAATAAATACATAATCAATTGCTCTAAATGCAATTGATTGTTTTTCTCACAATTAATTAACTGTACGCGGTGCCGTGCACCGTACACGCAAGGTGCAAATTTATGAATCTCAATCGTGTGTCGATCAAGAAGCAATGCCTCGCACCAGGCGTTGTTAACTATGGCCTTGTACTGGCGCTGGCAGCCTGCGGCGTCCATTCGCAAGCGTTTGGCCAGACTACTACTATCATTACCACCACCACTGCTACTACTACAGTCAAGGCCGCAAGCTGCTTGTTTCCGGCAGTGCAAGCCGCTGTGAGTGTGGCAAAGGCTGGGCAGACTGTCGTTGTTCCTGCCGGCGACTGCGACTGGGGAGCCAACCAGCTCACGGTACCTACTGGCATCTCGATGCAGGGTGCCGGCCGTAATCTGACGACAATCCGGCGTACTGCAGCGGTGCCTGCCAATACCTACCTCATTGCTGCGACGTGCACGACGTCCAAACCCGTCAAATTCTCCGACATGACCCTGGTTGGCGCAAACCTGCCCAGGAGCCAGGACCGCGGTCTTGGACTGTTGTACGGCTGCGTTGATTTTGTCGTCTCCAACATGAAATTCACAAAGTTCGTGTTTGCGGGTATTGAAGTAAGAGGCCCGGTACGCCAGCGGGGCGTCATTCACGATAGTGAGTTTATTGACAACTACAATACGACGAACGGCAGCTTGGGCTATGGTATCGTCGTCTTCGGCGATGGCACGTGGCCTGCATTGGAGCTGGGTTCGCAAAACGCGGTATTCGTCGAGGACAACTACATGTCCGGCAATCGGCATCATATTGCTGCCAATAATGGTGCCCGTTATGTATTCCGTTACAACTATGCGCAGGCAACCCAGGCAACCAAGGACTTTTCGCAAGTCGATGCCCATGGGTTTTCCAGTTCGCCACGGGGCACCCGCAGCTATGAGGTGTATTACAACAAGTTCTATGCAAACATCACCAGCGGCCGTAATCTGACAGCCGTCGGAATCCGGGGCGGCGATGGTGTAGTTTATAACAATACCTACGGCCCCAATATTGCTTATCCTGTCTTACTTCTTTTGGAAGCGGCCACTTGCGGCACCTATCCAGTGCAGGATCAGGTCCGTAAAGCAGTGATTGCCGAAGCGGTGCCCAACCCCGTGATGAGTCAGTGCGAAAAGTCGATTGCCCTCAATCGCGACTATTTCGTGCAGGCCAAGGCCGGCTACAAGCCGTACTTCTATCCACATCCGCTGCGCACTTATTGAGCAGATGACGGCGCGTCACCTGATGGCGATGGGAGTCGTCTGCGGGTGACAACCAACCAAAAAGCAAAACGCCAGGCATTGCCTGGCGTTTTGCTTTTGGGCGTATCGCTACGCCGGCGCCCGCAACTACCTAGTCCGGCACAGTATTGCGGGCAGCAAGCGTCGCCGTCTCCGGCTGTGCGACCGGGCTGACCGCTTGCCGGTACACGGCACGTGTCTCGGTTGCAATGGCACTCCAGCGATAACGCTCGCCGATTTGCTGCTTGACGGCTTCGGCATGATTGGCATCGCGCTTTGCTTCGGCGTGCTGGCGCAATTGCTGCGCCAAGGCATCGATATTGCCCAGTGGATAGAACTCGATACCCGGGCTGCTGACTTCCATGTTTGCTGGAATATCGCTGGCGACCACAGGCAGGCCGTAGCTCAGCGCTTCCAGCAGCGCGATCGGCAGGCCTTCGTGCGACGACGGCAACACGAACGTGCCCGCGTGCGCATACAGCTCGCGTAACGCCAGGCCGGACTGGAAACCGGTGCAGACGACATTCGGCGTGCGGGCAGCGGCGGCCAGCACGGAACGGGTGTAGTCGTCCGGATGGTCGGACGCGCCCACCAGGGCCAGCTTCCAGCCGTCGAGGCCGGCGCGGTCGAATGCGCTGATCAGGTCCAGGTGACGCTTCTCCGGTACCAGCCGGCTGACCAGCAGCACGTACTTGCCTGGGGTCAGTTCGAATTGCGCCAGCGCGCCGGTCGACACGGGAATGTCGGGTGGCGTCACGCCGTTGGGAATCAGCACACTGTCCCGCGAGTACTTTTCCTGCACGAGATTGCGGATGACGTTGGAGATGACGATGCGCTTGCTGGCGAAAGTCATGCCGAAACGTTCGCCGAAGCGCAATGCGGCCTTGGCCGCGCGGCCCCATTTCTGGCGATCGTAGTCGGGACCATGGTGCGTCACCACGACCTTCAGCCCGAACAGGCGTGCCAGCGGCGTGACGAGTGCAGGGCCGATTGCGTGGATGTGCAGCACATCCGGACGGCGGACGGCTGCATACAGCACGCCGATCACGCTGTGCACGATCGCTTCCAGGCTTTTCTTGCGTGGCGCCCAAAGCCGCTTGAAGCGGATGTCTTTCCAGACATCGGGATTGCTGTCGGGCTGGTAGGCATCCCGCACCACGACTTCGACCTTGCAGTTCATGCGCGCAAGTTCCGTGTACAGGTGCTCGGCGTGCGTTTCGACACCGCCCTGTACATGAGGGAAACCGCGCAGTCCCAGGACCATTACCGAAATGTTCTTTTCCATCCCTGCTCTCATCAATTTGGGTGGACTTCGAGCGCTGCGCGGTGGCGCGAAGTCTTAGTTCAATTAAGAAATTTATAATTCTTAGAACAAATTGTAAAGGAGAAATGCATATTGTCAACTTATAGTTACTGTTATCATAAAATATGTCCGATATTCAGTTGCAGCTCGTAAACTGTGTTGGCCGAGCGATACAACTTTTGTTTTGCTAGCTATATTGCAAAGCGCGTCGAACGGATGCTTCCTGACATCAACGGACGCTTGCGCTATAGTTTGCAAATTCTCATCGAGAACTAACATTGTCTTGCTGAAAGCCCCGAGTACATCACGCTCGACCTGCAGTTGCGATCCCGCCATCTCTTCCGTGCCTACCCACCATGCAACCGAAAAAAAACCCGCGCGTCGTTCTATTTCAGTACCGAATGTTTCACTACAGAACGGAGTTGGTACAACTGCTGCGTGACAAGCTCGCGGCCGCCGGTGTCCGGCTCGAACTGGTGTATGGCCAGGCCTACGGGAAGGAAGTGCTGAAGAAGGACGAGACCGAGATCGAATGGGGCCACAAGGTGCGCAACCGGTACTTCCCGATCAAGGAAAAGAAGGACCTGTGCTGGCAGCCGCTGCCGCGCGCCGTGCAGCATCCGGACATGGTCATCTTCATGCAGGAAAATCGCCTGCTGGCGAATTACTGGTGGATCCTCCAGGGCAAGCTGGGGCGTACCCGCACCGCGTTCTGGGGACATGGCCGCGATTTCCAGAGCCGCGCGCCCGGCGGGCTGCGCGAGCGCTGGAAGCAGGCCACGATCCGGTCGGTCGACTGGTGGTTTGCCTATACGTCGATCACGCTCGGCGTGCTCGAGGAAAGCGGTTTCGACAGCAATCGCGTCACGCTGCTGAACAACTCGATCGATACGGCCGGCTTCCGGCGCGAGGCCGAGGCGGTTCCGGCGGCGCGCCTGATGGAACTGCGCGCCGGTTTCGGCATCGCCGACGGCGCGCCTGTGGGGCTGTTCTGCGGCTCCATCTATCCGGACAAGAAGCCCGAGTTCATGGTCGCCGCGGCCGACCTGATCCACGCGCAATATCCGGATTTCCATTTCATCGTCATCGGCGACGGCCAGAGCGCGCCCGTGATGCAGGAAGCCGCCAGGTCGCGGCCCTGGATGCACTGCGTGGGCGCGAAGCGCGGTGCCGAAAAGGCCGCGCTGTTCCGCCTGGCGACCTTCGTCATCAACCCCGGCTCGGTGGGCCTGCACGTGCTCGACGCCTTCGCGCTGTCGCTGCCGATGCTCACCACCATCACCGCATTGCACGGTCCCGAGATCGCCTACCTGGAGCACGGCAAGACCGGCTTCGTGACCGAGGAAGATGTCGGCGCGTATGCGGAATGCGCGCTGTCGCTGATCCGCGATCCGGCATACGCCGCCGCCGTTCGCGCCAACTGCCACGAGGCCAGCCTGGAATACACCGTCGACCGCATGGCGACGCGCTTCGCCGACGGCATCCTGCGCTGCCTGCGCGAAGTGCCGAAGGGCGGACACGCGCTGTCGCCTGCACTGCACCAGCCGGAAACCAGGTAGCGGCCGGCGGAAGCCGCAGCGGTAGAATGGCGCTGAACCGGGCCGGCCCACGAAGCCGGCCCTTGCCAGGAGCCCGACATGATCTTCCGCCAGCTGTTCGACCCCACATCATCGACCTACACGTACCTGCTTGCCGACGGCGGCGAGGCGCTGCTGATCGATCCCGTCTACGAGCAGGTGCCGCGCGACCTGGCGCTGCTGCACGAGCTTGGCCTGGAGCTGCTGGCCACGCTCGATACGCACGTGCATGCCGATCACGTGACCGGTGCCTGGCGTCTGCACCAGCGTTGCGGCAGCCGCATCGCGCTGGCTGCCGAGGCGGGCGCGGAACTGGTCGACCGTCCGCTGCGGCACAGCGACCGTATCGCCTTCGGCGCGCGCCACCTGGACGTGCGGGCCACGCCGGGCCACACCAACGGCTGCCTGACCTACGTGCTCGATGACGCGAGCATGGCGTTCACCGGCGACAGCCTGCTGATCCGCGGCTGCGGCCGCACCGACTTCCAGCAGGGCAGCCCGCAGCAGTTGTTCACATCCGTGCGCGAGCAGATCCTGTCGCTGCCAGACAGCTGCCTGCTGTACCCGGCGCACGACTATCGCGGCATCACGGTGACCAGCGTGGCCGAGGAACGCCGTTTCAACCCGCGCCTGGGCGGCGAAGTGGACGTGGGCGATTTCACCGGCCACATGAACAACCTGCACCTGCCGCATCCGAAACTGATCGCGGTGGCCGTACCCGCCAACCTGCGCTGCGGCCAGCCGGAAGGCGGCGCGCTGCCGCCCGAAGCACCGGATTGGGCGCCACTGACGCTGCGCTTTTCCGGCGTGTGGGAAATCGAGCCGATGGCGCTGCTCGAACATGGGCCCAAGGCGCAGATCGTCGACGTGCGCGAGGCGCCGGAGTTCATCGACGAACTGGGCCACCTGCCTGGGGCGCGGCTGGTGCCGCTGTCGCAATTGACCGGGCACCTGGAAGAACTGGACAAGGAGCGGCCGGTGGTCGCCGTGTGCCGCTCCGGCGTGCGCTCGGCGCAGGCTTGCGTGCTGCTGGCCAAGGCGGGATTCGGCCAGGTGGCCAACCTGGCGGGTGGCATGCTGCGGTGGAAAATCGAAGGCATGCCGGTGGCGGCGGAGACGGATGCTGCTCCCATCCAAGCGTAAATCGAGCACCGGACAGCTCAGTTATAATCGCCCGTTGCCTTCCTTTCACCAAAATGCCCATGTCCGTACAGTCCCGAAACAACGTCCACGTCGCGGGTAACGGGTCGGCCACCATGGTGTTCGCGCACGGCTTCGGCTGCGACCAGACCATGTGGCGCTTCCTCGCTCCCGCATTCGCCGAGCGCTTTCGCACGATCTCGTTCGATCTCGTCGGCAGCGGTCGTTCCGACCTGGCGGCCTACGATCGCGTCAAGTACGGCAGCTTGCACGGTTATGCGGACGATCTGCTGGAAATCCTCGAAGAATTCGCCACCGGGCCGGTGGTGTTCGTCGGCCACTCGGTCAGCACGATGATCGGCCTGCTGGCCACGATCAAGGCGCCGGAACGCTTCGTTGCCCAGGTGATGGTCGGGCCTTCGCCGTGCTATATCAACGACGGCGACTACATCGGCGGTTTCAGCCGCGAAGACATCGACGAGCTGCTGGAAACGATGGATGCCAATTACCTGGGCTGGTCGAGCAGCCTGGCGCCGGCCATCATGGGCGCACCGGGGCAGCCGGAACTGCGGGCCGAGCTGACCGACAGTTTTTGCCGCAACGATCCCGAGATCGCCCGGCATTTCGCCCGCGTGACGTTCCTCTCCGATCACCGGGCCGACCTGCCGCTGTCCACCGTGCCGTCGCTGATCCTGCAATGCAGCGACGACCTGGTGGCGCCGCAGGAAGTCGGCCGCTACCTGCAGCGCCACCTGCCGAACAGTACGCTGCACGTGATCGACAATGTGGGCCACTGCCCGCACATGAGCGCACCGGCCGAGAGTTCGCGCGCCATCGAGACCTTCCTCGCGCAGACACTGCGCTGATCCACGTGAACCCCGCGCCTCCGGGAGACGATCGCCTGTTCGACCACGCCGCCTGTGCCCTGGTGCTGGCCGGCGAGGATGGCGTGATCCTGAAGGCGAATGCCACCGCCTGCGCCTGGCTCGGCTACGACGAGGCCGAACTGGCCGGCAAGGTGCGCATGCGCGACCTGCTGCCGGTCGGCGCCCGCCTGTTCTATCACACGCATTGCCAGCCGATCCTGGAAGTGCAGGGGTCGGTGGCGGAAATCCAGGTCAGCCTCGTCAATCGCCGCAAGGAACGGCTGCCCATGCTGGTCAACATCGTGCGCCGCCGCGAGGGCGACGCCAGTGTCGATCACTGGGCCCTGTTCAAGTCCGCCGACCGCCATGCCTACGAACGCGAACTGCTGGCGGCCCGCAAGGCGGCCGAGGCGGCGCTGGAAGCGCGCCGCGAAGCCGAAACGCGGCTGCAGGCCGCGAACGCCCAGCTGTCGGCGGCCGACCGGCGCAAGGATGAATTCCTGGCCACGCTGTCGCACGAGTTGCGCAATCCGCTGGCGCCGATGCGCAGCGCGCTGGACATCCTGAAATTCAAGCTGGGGAACAATACCGACCCGCGCCTGATCCAGGCCTTCGACCGCCAGCTGCACCACCTCACGCGGCTGGTCGACGACCTGATGGAAGTCTCGCGCATCACGCAGGGGCGCATGCAGCTGAGCCGCGCGACGGTGGAGCTCACTTCGCTGGTGCGCAGCGCCACCCAGGACGTCGCGGCAATGATGACCGCGGCGCGGCATACCTTGCACGTCAATCTCGCGGAGGCGCCGGTGTTCGTGGATGGCGATGCGACCCGCCTGGCCCAGGTGGTGATCAACCTGCTCACCAACGCGGCGAAGTACACGCCCGACGGCGGCACCATCGCACTGCAACTTGCCTGCACGCCCGGCGTGGCGGAGATCCGGATACGCGACAACGGCATCGGCATTCCCGCCGCCGCGCTGCCCACCGTGTTCGACATGTTCTCGCAGCTGGAACCGGCGCTGGAGCGTGCCAAGGGCGGGCTCGGCATCGGCCTGGCGCTGGTGCGCGGCATTGTCGGACTGCATGGCGGCACGGTGGAAGCGGCAAGCGACGGCCCGGGCCGCGGCAGCGAATTCACCGTGCGCCTGCCGCTGGCGGCGGCCGCGGACTGCCCGGCTGCCGGGCCGGCGGAGGATGGCGCCCCCGCCACGGTCACCACCGCCGATTCCATGCGCATCCTAGTCGTGGACGACAACCGCGATGCGGCCGACATGCTGACGATGGCGCTGGAAGTGTTCGGCTGCGAAACCCGCACTGTCCACACGGCCGCCGACGCCCTGGCCATCGTGCCCCGCTTCCAGCCCGGCGTGGCGCTGCTCGACATCGGGCTTCCCGACATGAACGGCTACGAACTGGCGCGCCGCCTGCGCCAGACGCCCGGCGGCAGCACCATGCAGCTGATCGCGATCACGGGGTGGGGGCAGCAGAAGGACCGCGAGCGGGCGCTGGAAGCCGGGTTCGACCACCACATGACAAAACCCATCGAGCTTGGCGTGCTGCGCGGCCTGCTGCGCAAGGATTCCCCGGACCGGTAAGCGGCATGCCGGCTGCGGCATGGCGGCCGGGCGCCTGATTCCGGCTCAGCGAATGGCCAGCAATGCAAACATCCTGTGGAGTTCGCGCACGACGGTGCGCTCCGGCGCGCCGGGCGATGCGGCTTCGCCTGATTGCTGCTGCGCAGCCGGATCGCATGGTGCGATCCGGTCCGAATGGTTACTGGGCGGTTCAGCGGCGGGTTGCTGGCGCACGGCGGCATTGTTCTTCATTTTATTTTCCCCGGTGACGACGTTATCGATCAATCCATGAATCCAGTATACCGGACGATATAATCTTGTATACTGGATTTTGTGTTCGATGTTTTTTTGCACAGGAGCCTTGCCTTGTCCCAGTCGCCACCTTCCATCGCACCCGACGACGAACCCGGCTGGAATGTCATCCGCCGGCAGTACACCCCATCGCCCGATTTCATCAACCTGGAAAACGGCTACTTCGGTGCGCCGGCCATTCCGGTACAGGCGGCATTGCGCCGCTACCAGGAACAGGTGGACCGCGAGAATTCGTACTTCCTGCGCGTGCGCTTTCCCGAACGGCTGGAACGGGTAATGGCGGCGCTGGCCGCGTTCACCGGGGCGGGCAGGGACGAGCTTCTGATCACCCGCAACGCGATGGAATCGCTGAACATCCTGATCCAGGGCTACCCGTTCGTGGCGGGCGATGCGGTCCTGCTGGCGCAACATGACTACGACAGCCCCATCGACACGTTCGGCATGGTCAGGGAGCGCAAGGGACTGGAACTGGCCGCCGTCGACATCCCGCTCGACCCGGACAGCGACGAGGAGATCGTGGCGTTGTACGAACGGGCGATCACGCCGCGCACGCGCCTCGTGCTCGTCACCCACGTGGTCCACCGCACCGGCCAGGTCATGCCGGTGGCGAAGATCGCCGCGATGGCACGCGGGCGCGGGGTCGACGTGATCGCCGATGCGGCGCATTCGCTGGCCCACCTCGACTACAAGGTGCCGGAACTGGGTGTGCAATTCGCCGCGTTCAACCTGCACAAATGGGTCGGCGCACCGCTCGGCACCGGGCTGCTGTATATCGCCAGGGACCGCATCGCCGACATCGCAGCCCTGTACGGCGATGTCGGGCATGCGCCCGGCGACATCGGCAGGCTCGGGCACTTCAGCGCGGTGCCGCCGGCGCCGATCCTGGCGATCGAGGATGCGCTGCGCTTTCACGGGTCGATCGGCACGCGCAACAAGGAAGAGCGGCTGCGCTACCTGGCCCGCTACTGGATGGAACGCGTGCGTGACGTACCGGGCGTCCGGCTGTACACGCCGCGCGATCCGCGGCGCCACGGCGCGCTGGCGTCGTTCGGCATCGCCGGCATCGCGGCGCGCGAAGTGGCGCAACGGCTGATGGACGACTACCGCATCTTCACCGTGGTGCGCGGCATCGGCGCCGAAGAATGCGTGCGCGTGACGCCGCACCTCTACACGTCGCTGGACGATCTCGATGCGCTGGTCGTGGCGATCCGCGCGCTGGCGGGCTAGTGCCTCACTGGCGTTCCACCACGGTGCGGGGAACGACGGGCGCCTGCATGACCTGGGCGATCAGGTAGCGCGCCGCGACGGCGCCGGGATTGTGATAGGTGCTCGGTTCGTCGAGGCGCATGAGAAGGCAGTCGCCGGCGGCCAGGTTCCAGCAGGTGTCGCCGACGGTGATTTCCATCTGTCCTTCGATCATCCACAGTTGCCGGTCGATGTCCTGGGACGAGGTTTCATAGGCGACCCGCGCACCCGCCGGAAAAGTGATTTCGACCATCTGGATCAGCGAAGGCACCGTGGGCGACAGCGTGCGGCGTACATAACCCGAACCCGGGTCGGTCCACACGGGCTGCTCATCGGCCCGCGCGACGGGCGAAGTGGCATCGACCGGCCTTTCGAACAGCGAAGCCACCGGCACGCCGAGGGCGGCGGCCAGCTTGTCGAGCACGGTCGCGGTGGCGCTGCTTTCGCCGCGTTCGATCAGCGAGATGTTCGACCGGCTCACGCCGCTGTGTTCGGCCAGCACCGCGAGGGTCATGCCGCGGGCGTTGCGCAGTTCGCGCAGGCGCTGGGCGATGATGTGATTGATATCCATGGGGCGCGAGTATACAGCTCACCGCCCAGCCGCACCGCCCAACCGCGCCGCCGCGGACCCGCTTCCGTGCCGGCTTGCCGCTAGAATATCGCCATGCCCCGCAAAACTCCGATCTTTCCCGGCCCCCGCACCGCCCGCGGCGCCGTGCTGGCCGTGCTGCTGTCCAACACCGACCAGGCCGGCGCCGAACCGCTGCGCGGGCGCGTCACGCTCGCCGCGATCGTGCGCGCGCTGAAGCGCAAATACCACTGGCCGATCGACACGACGAGCTTTCCGTCCAACGCCGCCGACGGCCGCGCCACGTGGGCCACGGTCTACAGCCTGCCGCCCGAGGTCATCGAGGCCGCGCTCGACGACAAGGGGCGGGACTGGCTGAAGGCGGCGTCGTAAACCGCCTGCCCGCGGTGCGGCCGATCAGATCTGGCCCTGGCCGCCATCGACGTACAGTTCGGAGCCGTTGACGAAGCTGGCATCGTCCGACGCCAGGAAGACAACCGCCTTGGCCACTTCATCCGGCTCGCCGACGCGGCCCAGCGGGATCTGCGTAGTGAGGTAATCCAGCAGGCCTTGCTGCGCCTGCGCATCGGTGCCGGCCAGTTCCACCAGCCCCGGCGTGCGGATCGGGCCCGGCACGACGGTGTTGATGCGGATGCCGCGCTCCTTCGTATCGAGGATCCAGTTGCGGGCCAGGGCGCGCACGGCGGCTTTCGACGCAGCGTACACCGAGAATGCGGCGGTACCCATGTTGGCGGCGGTGGAACCCGTGAGGATCACCGATGCCCCTTTCGACAGCAGCGGCAGTGCTTTCTGCACGGTGAATAGCACGCCCTTGACGTTGCGGTCGAACGTGTCGTGGTACTGCTCTTCGGTGATCTCGCCCAGCGGCAGCATGCCGCCGCCGCCGGCATTGGCGAACAGCACGTCCAGACGGCCGTAGGCGGCGCCGATGCGCTCGACCAGCGCGTCCAGGTCGGCCAGCCGGGAAGAATCGGCGCGCAGGCCGATGGCGCCGTGGCCGATCGCATCGACGGCCGCATCGAGTTCGGCCTGGCGGCGGCCGGTAACGATCACTTGCGCGCCTTCGGCGGCAAAGCGCCGTGCGGTGGCCAGGCCGATGCCGGTGGTCCCTCCGGTTACGAGTGCGATCTTGCCTTGCAGTTTGGCGGCGGCGGTGCTGGCGCTGGTGGTGGTGGTGGTGTTCATGTCCTGCTCCTTGAAGTGTTTGTCGATGGATGCATGGTAGCGACGAAGCCTTCACACTAAAATAGAAACTATCGCAAACCATCATTGCAGGAATGTCGATGTCGAAGATCCCCGATTTCGAAGGGCTGGCATTGTTTGCCAAGGTTGCCGAGGAACGTTCGTTTGCCGGTGCCGCCCGTGCGCTGGGCGTCTCGGTGGCTACCGTGTCGCGCGGCGTGGCGCGGCTGGAGGACCGGCTGGGTGCGCGGCTCCTGAACCGCACGTCGCGCCAGCTGGCGCTGACGGAATCCGGTGCATCGCTGGCCGAGCGCGCCGCCACGGTGCTGCGGCTGGCCGAGGAAGCGGAAGGCGCGGCGCGCGAGCAGTCGGCGCAGCCGCGCGGGCTGGTACGGCTGGCGGTACCGATGTCGTTCGGGCTGCGCTGGGTCGCGCCATTGCTGCCGGAGTTCTTCCGCCGCTATCCCGACGTGCAGATCGACCTGCATCTTTCCGACGCCACGGTGGACATCGTCGGCAACGGCTTCGATGCGGCGCTGCGCATCGCCGTACTGCCGGATTCGTCGCTGGTGGCGCGCAAGCTGGCACCGGTGGCGCGGCTGGTCGTCGCCGCGCCGGCCTATCTCGAACGGCACGGGATACCGGCGCATCCGTCCGGGCTGGCTGCCCACGCATGCCTCGGTTACGCCTACCGGGCCCGCAGCGACACCTGGCAGTTCTTCGACGCGGCCGGCGAAGAAGCCAGCGTGCGGCCGCGTGGGCCGCTGCGGGTGACGAACGCCGATGCGCTGGTGCCTGCCGTGCTGGCCGGGCTGGCAATCTGCGAGCTGCCCGATTTCATCGCCGCCGAGTACCTGCGCGACGGCCGGCTGGTGCCGATCCTTCCTGGCTGGTCGATGCCGGTGGGCGGGCTGTACTTCGTCACGCCGTCGGCGCGGGCGCGACCGGCCAAGGTCGAGGTGCTGGGTGCCTTTTTCGCGGAGCACCTGTCGCGGCCGGCATGGCGCCTGTGATGACCTGTTACCGAACTTGTTATCAGGATAAGTTTGTGACAGCATTGGCCCCATCACGATAGCCCGATGGAGGAACGATGACCCCGCACCGGTTGGCTTATGCAGCAGCGATCTTCCTGGCAGCTTCCGCGCAAGCCCAGATCGTGGAACAGCCATCCTCCACGTACACCGGACCCGGGCAATCGGCCACGCAGGCACTGTTCGACAAGGCCTATCGGCCCTATCCGCGCGCCTACGGCGGCAACGAAGCGGCAAGTCCCAACGACAAGGCATTCGCGGGGCTGTTCAAGCGGGATCCGCGCCTGGTCGGCGGCTATGAACTGTTCCCGAACCTGGCCATCGAGGCGGGTTATGTCTACCTGCTGGACCGCGGCTTCCACCCCATCGAACCGGGGCCCGACGAAGCGCCGGGCGGCCTGAACACCAATAACTTCAGCAGCCACCTGGCCGTCAAGTACACGCTGCCGCTGACCGACAGGCTGAGCGCCTTCGGCAAGGTCGGCATTGCCCACAGCGTCAGGACGCGGACCGGCCATCAGATGGCGCTGGATGCCGGCTATGACGGCGCCACGCCAGTGCGCAGGCAGGAGACCGACCGGGGCCGCTACCTCGGCGCAGGGGCACAGTACAAGCTGAGCGAGAAGGCGTCGATCGACGCGCAATACGGCAGGCACGGCGACGCGGCCAGCACGTTTGGCAAGGCCACCAACGCCACCGGCGCAAGGGCCAACCTGAAGATCGGTTTCTGAGCGCGCTGCTTCAGCGCACGCGCGGCGGCAGGACGGGCACGGCAGATACAGCAGGCACGATCTCCACACGGTAGCTTGCGGCGCCGGCGTGGAAGCCGATCCGCCACCCCATCGCCGCGGCGATCCGCGCCAGCAGGTTCTGGCCATGCTGGAAACCCTGCATCGCGGCCGCGCGGCCCGGGTCGACCGCATTGGTCATGCCCAGCACTCCGCCGTGCCACGCTACCCGCAGGCCGGGCGCACCGTGGAAGCGGGCATTGCCCAGGCAGTTATCGATGAGCAGCCTGGCCAGGTGGCGGTTGCCGGTGACTGCCAGCCGGTCGGGCAGGTCGAGCAGCGGCTCCGCGCCTTGCCAGGCGCCGTCGTCCATCAGCCGCAGCAGGCTTTCCTCGATGGTGCCGCGCAGGTCGAACGTCTCTTCGACGACGTGTTCCGCACGCGCCAGGGCGAACAGCACGTCGACGGTGTGGCGGATCTCGGCGAGGCTGGCCTGCAGCTGCGCCACCTCCTGTCCTGCGAGAGGGCGCGCGGATGCCTGGCCCAGCACGTTGTTCATCACCGTCAGCGGCGTGCGCAATTCATGGCTGACGTCGCGCGTAAACGCGTGCTCGCGGCCCAGGGCCGCATGCAGTCCGGCGATCGTGGTGCCCAGCTTTTCCGCCAGGTAGCCGATTTCGTCCCGGCGCTGCCGGGCGCTGAAGCTGGCCGCGCCGTCCGGCGTCACGGCGCGCACTTCCTGCGCCAGCACCAGCAGCGGCGAGACGAGCCGCCGGGCCAGCAGCCAGGCCAGCAGCAGCGCCAGCGCCACCAGCCCGAGGGCGACGCCGAGCAGCACGCCGCCGACTTCCCCGATCAGCGACGCCACCACCAGCAGCGGGCCGACATCGGCCAGCAGGTAGATGCGCTGCGTGCCACGGGTGCCAGCTTTTCCTTCGGCGTGCAGGTCGAGCGCGCGCACGTGGTAGTGCCGGCCCGGGCCCGCGAACACTTCGGCGCGCGCCTTGCCGGCGGCCTGCGCGCGCACGGCCGGCGGCAGCGTCTCGAAACGGCGATGGACGCTGATGAGATCCAGGCCCGGCGTCTTCACTTCGCCGTGCGCGTGGAAATGCGCCGCGATGGCGGCGGCCTCGCGTTGCAGCAGCCGGTCGATCAGCATGTCTTCCGTCACATACGCGATGACCAGCGCCAGCCCTGTATAGCCAACGCAGATCAGCACCGCGAAGCCGGCCAGTGCGGCGAACAGGCCGTGCCGGATCGACTTAAACATCGCCCGCCGCACCGGCCTGCAGCCGGTAGCCCAGCTGCGGGATGGTCACGATCGCGTGCGGCGCGCCGGCCAGCTCCAGTTGCCGCCGCAGCGCATAGATGTGCGATTTGAGGGCGTCGCTGTCCGGCGGGTTGGCGCCCCACAGCTCGTGCATCAGCGCCGACCGTGCGACGGCGCGCGGGTGGGCGGTGCACAGCATCAGCAGGATCCTGAAACCGGCCTGCGTCAGCGCGACCGGTGCGCCGTTGCAAAGCGCGCGCCGCTCCGCTGGCAGCAGCGTCAGCGGGCCCACGTGCAGTTCCCGGTCGGCATGCAGCTGTCCGCGCCGGGCCAGCGCTTCGCAGCGCAGTGCCAGCTCGCGCAGGTCGAACGGCTTGGTCAGGTAGTCGTCGGCACCGCCATGGAAGCCGCGTGCCTTGTCCTCGAACGCGTCGCGGGCGGTCAGCATCAGCACCGGCACGTTGCGCGGCGCCTGCGCCTTGATCGCGCGGCACACTTCGATGCCGTCGATGTCGGGCAGGTTCAGGTCGAGCAGGATCACGTCGTAGGGTTCGCGCATGGCCAGATCGATGGCCAGCGCGCCGGTGGCGGCATGGTCGGTCTGCCATCGAAGGCCATCGAGGAAGTCGACGATCTGGCGGGCGATCGCCGGGTGATCCTCGACGACGAGGATGCTCAGGGAACTGCGGTTCGTCATGCTGGCGGGCGGCTGTGGGTGCCCGCCAGTATAGCGGCACCGGTCAGTCTTCCCGGCGGCCGGCGGCCTCGCGATCGCGCTCGTAGCGTTTCGCCAGCGGGAAGGCCGGCAGCCACGGCTCGCGGCGGATCGTCCACAGTTCGTACGTGGGAGCGAACTGGCCGGGCGCATCCAGCGCGCCGAGGTTTACCTCGATTTCATCGGCGCTGCGCGAAAACACCGAGGCGCCGCAGCGCGGGCAGAAGAACCTGCCGGCGTAGTCGCGCGTCTCGCCTTCGATCGTTACCGCATCCTGCGGAAAGATGGCCGACGCGTGGAACAGCGCGCCATGGTGCTTGCGGCAGTCCAGGCAGTGGCAGATGCCCACCCGGTACGGGGTGCCGTTCGCCACGATGCGCACGCCGCCGCACAGGCAGCCGCCGCTCACCTTATCCACGACCTGGTCCATGGTCCGCTTACCGGCGGCTCAGCAGGCGCGCGGCGATCGCCACGCCGACCACGGCCGCGCCCACCGCCAGTGCCGTGTTGCGCTGCCCGCCGGCGCGGCGCTGGCCGCCGTGGATACCGCTGGCGGCAACGGGTGGCGTGTACATGGTGCCGGTGGTGTCCCGCACGGGCTCGGCGCGCTTCGACCACTTCTTCATGAAGCGGTTCATCAGCATGGCGGCAAGAGGGTTGGCGAACTGGCCCAGTTTCAGCACGGTCTCCGGCATGCCGATCACCGTCGTCGCACGCGGATGCCGTGCCAGTTTCACCACGGCGTCGGCCACTTTTTCGGGTGCCAGCGCGCCGGGCGGATACGTCAGCCGGGCACCCGTGTAGTTCCCGGCGTGGTAAATCGCCGGGGTATCGACGAACGTCGGATACACGTCGCAGATGTGGATGCGCGGGTGGTCGTGCATTTCGCCGCGCAGCGCCGCGCTGAACCCGCGCAGGCCGAACTTGCTGGCGGCATAGGCTGCCGCGTAGGGCGACGTCATGTAGCCGCCCAGCGAGATCATGTTCACCCAGATGCCATGGCCCTGGGCCACGAAGACCGGCAGCACGGCGTGCGCCTCGTTCATGTGGCTGACGAGGTTCGTTTCGACCACGTGGCGGTGATCGGTCATCGGCACGTCGAGATACCTGCCGACGACGCCGATGCCGACATCGCTGAACCACAGGTCGATGCCGCCCAGCGTATCGCGCGCATCGGCCGCGAATGCCGCGACCGCGGCGGCATCGGTGACATCGACCAACTGCACCTGCGCCTGGCCGCCCGCCTGCCGGCAGCGGCCGGCGATATCTTCCAGTCCCTCCCTGCCGCGGGCGCCGAGCACCAGGTGCGCGCCCTGCCTGGCGAACGCGATTGCCGTGGCGGCGCCGATACCGCTCGATGCGCCCGTGATGACGACCCGTAAAGTGTCCTGCTTCATGCTGACCACCTTTCTATGGATGCGGAAGCCGTGCAAGTTACCCGATCCGCGATGGGGGCGGCGCAGCGGTCGCGGCAGGCGGATTGCAGGCTTCCCGGCGGAAAGAGAGGCTTGCGATCGCCGCGCCATCCCCGGAAAGGGGCATCGACAAACTGTCGAGTTGCAATTTATAATTGCGATTGATTCTCATTTGTATTCTCATTTCCATCCATCTCCAGGAGTTGTCAATGTTTTCCGATCGCGCAGCCAGTCCCGCCCCGCACCCGTTCCGCCAGCCGTCACGCAGGCGCGGCACCCGGCTGACGCTGCTGTGCGCGAGCCTGGCGGTGGCTTATCCGCTGGCGCTGCATGCGGCGGAAGCACCTGCAGCGGAAGCACCGGAAGCGGAAACCACGCTGCAAACCGTCACCGTGACCGGAACCGCCGACAACAACACGGAAAACACCGGCTCCCTCGCTACCCGCAAGGCCAGCGTGATGAAGGGTTTCGAATCGATCCGCGATATCCCGCAACCGGTCACCGTGATCACCCGCCAGCTGCTGGACGACCGCAACCTGCTCGACCTGCATGACGTGCTGCAGAACACGCCGGGCGTGTCGGTCGACTACACCGACAGCGAACGCGTGTCGTACCACTCGCGCGGCTACCAGATCGATGCGCTGCAGGTGGACGGCATCACGTTCAGCCAGAGCGGTTCGGCCTTCGTGCAGCCGGATACGGCGGTGCTGGACCGCGTGGAAGTGCTGCGCGGCGCCTCGGGCATGCTGCGCGGCTCGGGCAACCCGTCGGCTACCGTGAACATGGTGCGCAAGCGCCCGACGCGGGAATTCCAGCTGTCCGGCGCGGCCACCGTGGGCCGCTGGGACCGCCATCGCGTGGAGGGCGACATCTCCGGTGCGCTGAATGCCACCGGCACGCTGCGCGCCCGCGCCGTGGTGGTGGCGGACGAGAAGGAATTCTTCCAGAAAGCCAAGCAGGAAAAGCGCGAAGTGCTGTACGGCGTGGTGGAATACGACCTGGCGCCGAAGACGACGATCACCGCCAGCCTGCAGCACACCGACCTGGATGCCACCGGCGCCTGGGGCGGCATGCCGGGCAACCTCGACGGTTCGCCGCTGTACCTGCCGCGCGATACCTACCTGGGCGTGGACTGGAACCGCTGGAACCGCTACAACGACGAAGCGTTCGCCGAAGTCGAACATCGCTTCGACAACGGCTGGACGGCGAAGGCCAGCGTTGCCTGGGTGCACCTGGCCCTGAAGAACGGCGGCTTCAAGCAATCGTATTTCACGCGCGTTCCCGGCACCAATCCTTACCTGTTCAGCGTGGCCTCGGCACAGTACACGGGCGCCGAAAGCACCCAGAAGGTGCTGAACCTGGTGGCCAACGGCCCGTTCACGCTGTTCGGCCGCAAGCACGAGCTGATCGTGGGCGGCGAAGCGCTGCGCACCGAATCGATCGACAGCTGGGGCCAGGGCACCCTGTACCCGCAAGTGGTGGACATCCGCACCTTCGACCCGTACACCACGTATGCCGAACGCGACGTGGCGACGCCCGGCGGCGCCAATCCGAACTACACGCGCCAGAAGGGCGTGTTCGGCACGGCCCGCCTGTCCGTCACCGACCCGCTGTCGCTGCTGGTCGGCGGCCGCCTGTCGTGGTGGGAATACGAGGTGCCGCGCACCCCGGCCAGCAACTACAAGATCGAGCGCGAAGCCACGCCGTTCGCCGGCCTGGTGTACGACTTCAACCAGAACCTGAACGCCTACCTGAGCTATACGGAAATCTTCACGCCGCAAAATGCAAAGGACGTGAACGGCAATATCCTGCAGCCGATCCGCGGCGAGGACTACGAAGCCGGCGTGAAGGGCGATTTCTTCGGCGGCAGGCTGACGGCATCGGCCGGCATCTTCCACATCACCAACGAGGGCAAGGCGGTCGAGGATCCGACGTCGATCAACCCGTGCACGCCGTACTACACCACCGGTTTCTGCCGCGTGGCCGGCGGCAAGACGCAAAGCAAGGGCTGGGAACTGGAAGTGGCCGGCGAGATCCTGCCGGGCTGGCAGGTGCAGGCGGGCTACACGAACACCCGCACCAAATACATCACCGACACCAGCAGCGCCAACACCGGCCTGCCGCTGCGCAGCATCGATCCGCGCCACAAGCTGAACCTGTTCTCCAGCTACCGCCTCGATGGCGTGCTGGCCGGCCTGACGGTGGGCGGCGGCGTGCGCTCGCAGGATGGCAGCTACGTGACCGCCGGCGGCCTGACGGCGCGCCAGGGCGGCTACTCGATCTTCAACGCGATGGCGAGCTACAGGTTCAGCGAGCGCTACTCGGTGCAGCTGAACGTGGACAACCTGTTCGACAAGACGTATTACAAGAAGTTCGCGCCGACCGGCATCAGCTACTACTACGGCGACCCGCGCTACGTCTCGCTGTCGCTGCGCGCCAGCCTGTAAGGCGCAAGCTTCACAAAGGCTGGCTTACAGCCCCTGGCCGCCCGACACCTCGATGCGCTGGCCCGTCACCCAGCGGTTGCCGGGCGACAGCAGGCTGGCGATCATCGGTCCGATATCGTCGGCCACGCCGACCCGGCCCAGCGCCGTCATCTGCGCCAGCGTGCGGTTCAGGTCGGCATTGTCGCGCACCGCGCCACCGCCGAAATCGGTTTCGATCGCGCCCGGCGCCACCGTGTTGACGGCGATGCCGCGGCCGCCGAATTCCTTGGCCATGTACCGCGTCATCACTTCCACCGCCCCCTTCATGGCCGCATAGGCGGCATAGCCGGGAAAGGTGATGCGCGTCAGCCCGGACGACAGATTGACGATCCGGCCGCCGTCGGCCAGCAGCGGCAGCAGCGCGCCGGTGAGGAAGAACACCCCCTTGAAATGGACGTCGACGAGGCGGTCGAACTGCGCTTCGGTGGTGTCGGCCAGCGGCGCGTATTCGCCGTGGCCGGCGTTGTTGACGAGGTGGTCGAACGTGTCGCGCTGCCACGTGTCGCGCAATGCGCCGTGCAGCGTTTCGGCAAAGGCCGGAAAGGATGCGGTGTCGCCGCTGTCGAGCCGGAACGCCAGCGCCTTGCGGCCCAGCGCTTCGATCTCGGCCACGACGGCCTGCGCATCCTCGGCGCGGCTCTGGTAAGTCAGGATGACGTCGCCGCCGCCACGGGCGATGGCGAGGGCGGTGTTGCGGCCGAGGCCGCGGCTGGCGCCGGTAACGAGGGAAATCGTGGTCATGCTGGGCTCCTTGGATGAATGCGTGGTGGGGAGCCGTCATGATGCGGCCGCGGGCACGGCGGGAATTTCCCGAAACCCCGCAGTTTTTGCCTGATCCTCCAAACGGCGGCGCAGCGCGCGGTTTTCGGGTTACGCTTGCTTCATGACCAGCCTGCTCGACGCCGTACGCCGCTACGCCGACATCCACACCGATGCCGGCGGTCTCGGCACCTCCGCCATTCCCGGCCTGATGACCGTGCGCGCCTTCGCGCCCAGCGGCTTGCAGCATGCCATCGCCAGGCCGATCGTCTGCCTGGTGGTCCAGGGCAGCAAGAACGTGGCGATGGGGACGACATCGGTCAATTTCAGTGCCGGCGAATCGTTGCTGATCACCGCGGATGTGCCGATCGTCAGCCAGATCACCCGGGCCAGCCTGGCCGCGCCCTACCTGTCGCTGGTACTGGAACTGGACCAGGCCCTGATCGCCGAACTGGGCGTGCAGATGGGCGCGGCGCCCGGCGAGACGCATGCGCCGCTGCGCGTCGACACCACCGATGCGGAAGTGGCGGATGCGGCGCTGCGGCTGCTGAACCTGCTGGACCGGCCCGCCGCCGTGCCGGTGCTGCATGCCCAGCTGGTGCGCGAACTGCATTACTGGCTGCTGGCGGGGCGGCACGGTGCCGCACTGCGGCGCCTTGGCTGGCCGAACGGGCCGGCGCAGCGCGTGGCGCGCGCGGTCGCGCTGCTGCGCAAGGATTTCGCCCGCACGCTGCCCGTCGAGCGGCTGGCGGACGTGGCGGGCATGAGTCCTTCCTCGTTCCACCAGCATTTCCGCGCGGTGACGTCACTGTCGCCGCTGCAATTCCAGAAGCAGCTCCGGCTGATCGAGGCGCGCCGGCTGATGCTGGCCGAAGGCGCCTCGGCCAGCAGTGCCGCCTTCGCGGTCGGCTATGAAAGCGTGCCGCAGTTTACGCGCGAATACGGACGGCTGTTCGGCACCACGCCGGTGCGCGACGCTCGGGCAGCCAGAGAGCGCCTGGCGACGGCATAGGGCAAGCCAGGGCTACGCAGGCGTGCGCCGCGAGCACGATTGGCGCGGCAATTGGTATTGCAGCCGGATTCGACATAGTATGGTCACTGCCGCGTATTTCCATCCATCGCATGCATTTTGCGCCGCCACCGGGCGCATCCACACATCCATCTTGGGCCGCCGACCATGACGAGCGAACTCCCGCCACCGCCAGCCGCCGAGCCGGGCAAGCCGGAGCTCACGTTCGGCCAGCTCCTGTATCGCTTCCTGTTCTTCGACTGGCTGTTCCGCGACGTGAACGCGGCGCGCGACCTGTTCGAGCGCCATGCCGCGCGCCAGCACAACCAGCGCATGAGCCGTTACCTGCCGGTCTACCTGCGCCGCTGGTCGGTGCTGGCGGCCTTCGATTTCTGCCTGGGCATCCTGTTTGAAAAGGTGGTGCAGGCCACCTTGCTGTCGGCCTGGTTTTTCACGTGGTCGTGCGTGACGGTGACGGGCATGGTCGTCATCACGGTGGCCTGGCTGTTCCTCGCCTTCGCGCGCATGCCCTGATTTACGGTCCGGTCGGGCCATGGTAGGTTAGCGCTCACGTCAACTCGTGGAGCAGCCATGCGCGTCGATACCAGCGGCGTTTCCAGCAACGTTTCCAGCAACTTCGCGCACCGGACCCTCGTCAATGCCGCGCTGGCACTGGCCGGCGGCGTCGCCATGCGGCTGGCGTTCGGGCTGGAGCCGGTATGGTGGCTGGCCTGGATCGCCCCCGCACCGGTGCTGGTCGCCGCATTGCGCAGCGGTACCGCCACGGCGGGCCTGCTCGCGCTGCTGGCGGCATTGATTGCCACCACCGGCCTGTTTCCCTATTTCTCGCTGCTGATGCCCGTGCCGCCCGCGGTACTGGTGACCGTGCTGCTGGCGCTGGCATGGGTGCTGGTGATCATGCTGGCCCGGCGCGTGATGCTGGGCACCGGGTCGCCCTGGTCCGTGCTGGCCTACCCGCTGCTGTGGTGCGCGGTGGACACGCTGCTGGCGGCCCTGCACCCGGACGGCAACTGGAGCAGTGTCGGGTATTCACAGGCGGACTTCGCGCCGGCCGTGCAGATCGTGTCGGTCACGGGCATGGCCGGGCTGGTGTTCGCGGTATCGCTGGTACCGTCGGCGATCGCGCTCGCGGTAACGCGCGGCTGGCATGCGACAGGGGCGGTGCTGGGCTGCACGCTCGCGCTCACAGCCATCCTCTTTGCCTTCGGCTACACCCGCATTCCGGGCACGGCGCCTGCGGGAACGGAACAGATCGGCCTCGCGGCGATCGACGATTTCATCGGCCCGCGCGTACCGGCGGCGCACGCCGCGCGCATCTGGTCGCAGTACGAGCGCCATGTGGACACGCTGGCCGCACAGGGTGCCCGCATCGTGGTACTGCCGGAGAAAATCGCGGTCGTGGCGCCGGCGGAAGCCGCCCGGCTGTCGGCACGGCTGTCCGCGCTGGCCGCCCGCCACCGGGTATGGCTGGCGGTGGGCATCGGCACCGACGACGCCGGCGTCAAGCGCAACCTGGCCTGGCTATTCGCGCCGGACGGCAAGCTCGATGCAAGCTATGCCAAGCACCACATGGCACCGCCCGAGCGCGAATTCCTGCCCGGTGCGGAATACGACGTGCGCAGCATCGGCGGCACGCCGTACGGGCTGGCGATCTGCAAGGACATGCACTTTGCCGGCATGGGCCGCGCGTACGGCCAGCGCCAGGCCCGGGCGATGCTGGTGCCGGCCTGGGATTTCAAGCTCGATGGGCATTATGCGGCGCGGCTGTCCGCGCTGCGTGGCGTGGAAAGCGGCTTTGCCATGGTGCGCGTGGCGCGCGACGGCCTGCTGACGGTGACCGATGCCTACGGCCGCGTCACCGCCGAAACCCGGTCGGCAGCGCTGCCCGGCGCGACACTGCTGGCGGCCGTGCCGCTGGAACGCGTCGACACGCTGTATGCCGGCACCGGCGACTGGTTCGGCTGGCTGTGCACCGGCGCCGCGCTACTGATGCTGCTGCCGCGCCGCGGCCCGCTTTATGCGGGAAAGGAAAATCCCGCCGGATAGGCGTGAAAGCCGTCGAAATCGCTTTTCCCCACCGGCACGCCGGCCTGCCGCGCAATCGCGTACACCATGCTGTAATGGAAAAAGAAGTTCGGCAGGCCGTACAGCAGGAAGTAATCCGGTCCGTTGAAACGCAGGTCGGCAAAACCGGCCACCGTGTCCACCTGGCGTGCGGCCGG
Organism: Pseudoduganella umbonata; assembly: GCF_014192225.1. Classification (GTDB taxonomy): domain Bacteria; phylum Pseudomonadota; class Gammaproteobacteria; order Burkholderiales; family Burkholderiaceae_D; genus Rugamonas; species Rugamonas umbonata. The sequence goes on from NZ_JACHXS010000005.1 coordinate 366,357, forward strand.
ATCGCCGAACGCTTCGGCGGGCAGCGTGGCCAGGTAGGCGGCCGTGCGCGCCAGCTCGCCACGCACGCCTTCCAGCGTGAAATCGTCGCCCTGGAACGAGACGATGGCGCGGCCCGCCAGCGGGCAACTGACGCGCAGCGCGAAGCCGATCGCGGTGCGCGCCTGCTGCAGCAGCGGCGCCATGTCCGGATGCAGCCGGTTTGCGGCCACGGCCGGGTCGGTTGCCGCGACGCGTTGCAGCAGCGTGTCCAGCCGCTCCAGGTAATGCAGGAAAACACGGGATGGCACGGTCATGCGGCGGCTCCTGTCGGCTGATGGGCGATGACGGCCATCATAGTCTATACTTTACGGCCGATACCGCTCACCGGTACCACTTACCGACACACGCACCGCCGGGCCACCATGCGTCGCTGGATCCTCATCATGCTGCTGCTGATCTACCCGTTCCAGGCCGCCCTGGCGATGGCGGACCGCTGCTGCCTGACGACGCCGCAAGGCGTGACGCACCATGCGGCGGCAGCGCAGCCCACCGCGCCATCCGCCGCCATGACGGCCGACGACCACGGCAGCGCCAGCGATCCCCATTGCGCCGCCTGCGTGTTCGTGCACACGATCAGTTTTCCACCGTCCATCGCCTTGCTTCCGGCCGTGCACGATTCCGGGCCCGCATCCTCTCCCGCCAGCCACTGGCTGACTTCGCACAGCCCCGGCCGCCCCGAACGGCCGCAGTGGCAGCCTGACGCCGCCGTCCAGTAGCGCAGGCCTTCGGCACGCCTGATCCGATTCCAACATCAGGAGCATCCATGTTCATCCAGTCCGGACGACGATTCGTCCCGGCCGTGGTGCTGGCCCTCGCCTGCGGCATTGCCGCGGCGCAGGTGACCGCCACGGCCATTCCGCTCGACCTGCCGGCCGCCATCGCGCTGGCCGCCGAGCGCCATCCCGCCCTGCGTGCCGCGGCCCACGAGGCCAGCGCCAGCGCGGCCGCCGTCGAGCAGGCCGGCCGCCTCCCCAATCCCGAGCTGGCCTGGCTGCGCGAAGGCCACCGCGCCGGCGCCAGGACCACCACCGTGCAGGTCAACCAGCCGCTCGAACTGGGCGGCAAGAGACAAGCCCGCATCGCCGTCGCACAGGGCGCCTCCGAGCTCGCCACCAGCGATCTTGCGCTGCGCCGGCAGGCATTGCGGGCCGACGTCATCGACGCCTTCCATACCACGCTGATCGCCCAGGAACGCGTGCAGCTAGCCCAGGCCACGGTGGCACTGGCCGGCACGGGCCTGAAAGCCGTCGATGGCCGGGTCGCGGCCGGCAAGGTCTCGCCGGTGGAGGCCAGCAAGGCGCGGGTGGCGCAAGCCGATGCCCGCGTCGAGCTCGAGCGCGCCACGGCGGACCTGGCGATCGCCCGCAATGCGCTGGGAGGGCTGGTCGGCGAGCCGCTCGACGCGCGCGCGCTGGCCGGCGGCACCGTCGACGCGCTGCCGCCGGTCGAACCGCTGGCGGCACTGCTGCGGCGTGCGGCCGGCGCGCTGTCCGTACGCCGTGCGCGCCAGCAGCTGACGTACCGGCAGGCGCAGGCCGATGCGGAACGCGCGGCCCGCGTGCCGGACGTCACGCTCACCATCGGCAGCCAGCGCGACGACCAGCTGGCGCAGCGCCAGGCCGTGGTCGGGCTGGCCATCCCGCTGCCGCTGTTCGACCGCAACGGCGCCAACCTGGCCGCGGCCATCGCCCGGTCGGACGGCGCGCGGGCGGACCTGGAAGCGGCCGAACTGGCGGCGCGTACCGGCCTCACGGCCGCCCACCTGCGCTATGCCCAGGCGCGTGGCGAAGCGCTGCTGCTGGAGCACGAGGTGGTGCCCGAAGCCCGTTCCGTGCATGAGCTGACCTTGAAAGGCTTCGAGTACGGCAAGTTCGCCTTCCTCGACGTGCTCGATGCCCAGCGCACGTATTTCCAGGCCCGTGCCCGCCAGTGGCAGGCCATGCTCGACGCGTGGCGCGCCCACGCCGAGATCGAACGCCTGGCCGGCCCCGCACAACCCGATTGAAGAGACGAACATGACGAAAAAACAGAAGTTGACGATCGCGCTGATGTGCGTGGCCGCCGCGCTGCTGGCGGCCCTGATGCTGTGGCGGCAGCCGGCCGGCACCGGACCGCACGGGCATGACGACCATGAGGAACATGGCCAGCACCAGGAAGATGGCAAGCGAGACGGCAAGCAGGACGGCCAGCACGAGGAACACGAGGATTCCCACGGCCACGACGACCGCCACGCCGAGGATGCCCCGCCGGCCGCCGCGACCGATGCGGTCGCCATGACCGACGCGCAGATCAAGGCCAACGGCATCGCCATCGACACCGCGCAGGCGGCCGCCATCCGCGAAACGCTGCACCTGCCGGCGCAGGTACGGGCCGATGCGGAGCGCACCGTGGCTGTTGCGGCACCGGCGCGCGGCATGGTGCAGACGGTGCACGTGTCGCCCGGCAGCGTGGTGCGCAAGGGCGACAGCCTGGTGACGCTGCAAAGCCCGGAAGTGGCGCAGTGGCGCGCCGAAGCCGCCGCCGCCGCGCAGCGCCTGCAACTGGCACGCACGGTGGCCGAACGCGAACGCAAGTTGTGGGACGAACGCATCTCGGCGCGGCAGGATCTCGACATCGCGCTGGCCGCGGTGGGCGAGGCCCAGGTGCAGGCCGATGCGGCGCGCCAGCGCCTGGCGGCGTTCGGCATCGCCGCGTCGGGCGGCGCCACCGTCACCGTCCGCGCGCCATTGTCCGGCGTGGTGACCGACCGGCCCGCCGTTGCCGGCATGGCGTCGGACGGCACGCAGCCGCTGTTGACGATCGCGGACCTGGGCAAGGTATGGATCGAGGCGGCGGTGCCGTCCGGCAGCCTGGCGCAGGTGGAAACCGGCATGCCGGCCACCGTGACCGCCACCGCGCTGGCTGAAGCGGTGCAGGGCACCGTGTCGTTCGTCGGCCCGGTGCTGGGCGAAACCACGCGGATGGCGACCGCGCGCATCACGCTGGACAACCCCGGCATGCGGCTGCGGCCCGGCATGCTGGCCACCGTCGACCTGCTGGGGCCGAAGGGCGATGCGGCCGTCTCCGTGGCGGCCGACGCGGTGCAGACGATCCACGAACGCAGCGTGGTGTTCGTGCGCACGGCGGGCGGCTTCGAGGCGCGCACCGTCAGCGTCGGGCGCTCGGATGGCCGGCGCACGGAGATCGTCAAGGGGCTGGCCGCGGGCACGCGCCATGCCGCGGCCGGCAGCTACCTGCTGAAGGCCGACCTGGGCAAGGCCGAAGCCGAGCACGATCACTAAGGGGCCGCCATGTATGAAAAACTGATTGCCGCGGTCATCGCGCGGCGCTGGCTCGTCGTGTGCGCGGTGCTGTGCCTGGCCGCGCTGGGTTTGTACAGCTACCAGAAGCTGCCGATCGACGCGGTGCCGGACATCACCAACGTGCAGGTGCAGATCAATGCGCCGGCGCACGGCTACTCGCCGCTGGAAGTGGAGCAGCGCATCACGTTCCCGATCGAGACGCTGATGAACGGCTTGCCGGGACTGGAGCAGACCCGGTCGCTGTCGAAGTACGGCCTGTCGCAGGTCACCGTGGTGTTCCGCGACGGCACCGACATCTATTTCGCCCGCCAGCTGGTGGGCGAGCGGCTGCAGCAGGCCCGTTCCCGATTGCCGCCGGGCGTGGAGCCTTCGCTGGGGCCGATCGCCACGGGGCTCGGAGAAATCTTCTACTGGACGGTGGAAGCGAAGGATGGCGCCCGCAAGCCGGACGGCACGCCCTACACGCCCACGGACCTGCGCGAGATCCAGGACTGGGTGGTGGCGCCGCAACTGCGCGGCGTGCCGGGCGTGACCGAGGTCAATACGATCGGCGGCTACGAGAAGGAATTCCAGGTGGCGCCCGACATGGACCGGCTGGCCGCGCATGGCCTGGGCCTGGCGCAGCTGATGACGGCGCTCGAGCGCAACAACGGCAACGCCGGCGCCGGCTACATCGAGCGGGGCGGCGAACAGTTCGTGGTGCGCACGCCGGGCCAGCTGCGCACGCTGGAAGAAATCCGCAACATCGTGCTGGACGTGGTGCAGGGCGCGCCGGTGCGCGTGCGCGACGTGGCCGATGTGGAACTGGGCCGCGAGCTGCGCACCGGCGCCGCCACCGAGAATGGCCGCGAAGTCGTGCTGGGCGCCGTGTTCATGCTGATCGGCGAGAATAGCCGCAGCGTGGCCGATGCCGCGCGCCACCGGCTGGAGGACATCAACCGCTCGCTGCCGGCCGGCGTGCAGGCCTTGCCCGTGTACGACCGCTCGGTGCTCGTCAACAAGGCGATCGGCACGGTGCGCAACAGCCTGGCCGAAGGCGCGCTGCTGGTGATCGCGATCCTGTTCGTCTTCCTCGGCAACCTGCGCGCGGCGCTGATCACGGCCATGGTGATCCCGCTGACGATGCTGATGGTGTTTACCGGCATGGTGCAGGCCGGTGTCAGCGCCAACCTGATGAGTCTTGGCGCGCTGGATTTCGGCATCATCATCGATGGCGCGGTGGTGATCGTGGAAAACTGTATCCGGCGCCTGGCCCATGCGCAAGGCGCGGCGGGCCGGCCACTGTCGCGCAGCGAACGCTTTGCCGAAGTGGCAGCCGCCGCCGCGGAAGCACGGCGCCCGCTGCTGTTCGGCCAGCTGATCATCATGACGGTCTACCTGCCGATCTTCGCGCTGACCGGTATCGAAGGACGCATGTTCCACCCGATGGCCGTGACGGTGGTGATGGCGCTGGTGGCCGCGATGGTGCTGTCGGTGACGTTCGTGCCGGCCGCGGTGGCGCTGTTCGTGACGCAGCCCGTGGCCGAGCGCGACAGCCGCATCATGGTCAAGGCGGGCAAGCTGTATGCGCCGGCCCTCGACTGGGTGCTGCGCAACCGCCCGGTGGCGTTGACGTTCGCCGCGCTGGCCGTGCTGCTGTCGGGGTTACTGGCCACGCGGCTGGGTACCGAGTTCGCGCCGAACCTGGACGAGGGCGACCTCGCCGTGCTGACGATGCGCATCCCCGGCACCAGCCTGCAGCAGTCGGTGCGCATGCAGCAGCGGCTCGAACAGGCGCTGTTGCAGCAGTTCCCGGAGATCGAGCGCATGTTCGCCCGCATCGGCACGTCCGAAGTGGCGACCGACCCGATGCCGCCGAACGCGGCCGACAGCTACATCATGCTGCGCCCGGAGAAGGAATGGCCGAAGCCGCGCAAGTCGCACGCCGAGCTGGTGGCGGCGATCACCGCGGCGGCCAACCGGATCCCCGGCAACAACTACGAGTTTTCGCAGCCGATCCAGCTGCGTTTCAACGAACTCATTTCCGGCGTGCGCAGCGACGTGGCCGTGAAGGTGTTCGGCGACGATCCGGAAGCGATGCAGGCGGCCGCCCGGCAGGTGGCGCAGCGTCTGCAGAATGTCGCCGGCGCGGCCGAAGTAAAAGTCGAGCAGACCGAGGGCCTGCCGGCGCTGACGCTGCAGGTCGACCGCATCAAGGCCGCGCGCTATGGCCTGAACGTGGCCGACGTGCAGGAAGCGTTCGGCACGCTGGTCGGCGGCCGCGACGTGGGCCTGGTGTTCGAAGGCGACCGCCGCTTCGCCATCACGGTGCGCCTGCCGGAAGGGCTGCGCAACGACGTCGACACGCTGCGCCGGCTGCCGATCGCGCTGCCGGCCAAGGACGGCCATTCGGCCAGCATCCCCCTGTCGGAAATCGCCACGCTGGCGTTCGTGCCGGAAGCCAACCAGGTCAGCCGCGAGAACGGCAAGCGGCGTGTCGTCGTCACGGCCAATGTGCGCGGCCGCGACCTCGGCTCCTTCGTGGCGGACCTGAAGGGTGAGCTGAAGCGCGTGAAACTGCCGGCGGGTACCTGGCTGACCCTGGGCGGGCAATTCGAGAACCTGGAAAAGGCGTCGCAGCGGCTGGCCATCGTGGTGCCGCTGGCGCTGGCGATCGTCTTCGCGCTGCTGTACCTGATGTTCGGCAGCCTGCGCGACGGCCTGCTCGTCTTTACCGGCATTCCGTTCGCGATGACGGGCGGCGTGCTGGCGCTGTGGCTGCGCGGCATGCCGCTGTCGATTTCGGCGGCGATCGGCTTCATCGCGCTGTCCGGGGTGGCGGTGCTGAACGGGCTGGTCATGCTGTCGTTCGTGCGCACGCTGCGGGAACAGGGCCGTTCTGCGGAAGAGGCGATCCGCGAGGGCGCCCAGGGGAGGTTGCGGGCGGTGCTGATGACGGCCCTCGTCGCCTCGCTGGGCTTCCTGCCCATGGCGCTGGCCACCAGCACGGGTGCCGAGGTGCAGCGGCCGCTGGCCACGGTGGTGATCGGCGGCATCCTGTCGTCCACGGCGCTGACCTTGCTGATTTTGCCGGCGCTGTACACGTTGCGCCGGAAGGAGAAGATGAGCGGGAGATGATTACCTTCCGGTATTGAATTTCCCCTTATCGCCGATCCCCCTAAAATTATCCGCCACTGACATGTCAAGCTTTCAGGAGGCGTTATGGGCAGGAAGGATGTTCCGGGGATCGGCGAATACGGCGGACCGGCCGGCGGCTGGGGTGCGCTGCAGGCGGTAGCGAAGGCACTGCGGGGCGAAATGACCGCCCACAGCACGGCGATCATGCTGCAGGTGAACCAGCCGACAGGGTTCGATTGCCCCGGCTGCGCGTGGCCCGATCCGCGCCACGGCTCGTCGTTCGAGTTCTGCGAGAACGGCGCCAAGGCCGTGTCGTGGGAGGCCACCAACAAGCGCGTCACGCCCGAGTTCTTTGCGCAGCACAGCGTGAGCGAACTGTGGCAGTGGGACGACTTCAATCTGGAATTCGAAGGGCGGCTGACGCACCCGATGGTGTACGACGCCGCCACCGACCATTACGTGCCGATCTCGTGGGACGACGCATTTGCCCGCATCGGCGCGGTGCTGCGCAATCTGCCCGATCCGGACATGGCCGAGTTCTATGCCTCCGGCCGCGCGTCGAACGAAGCCGCGTTCCTGTACCAGCTGTTCGCGCGCGAATACGGAACCAACAATTTCCCCGACTGTTCGAACATGTGCCACGAGGCCACCAGCGTGGGCTTGCCGGAATCGATCGGCGTGGGCAAGGGCACCGTGTCGCTGGAGGATTTCGACCATTGCGACGCGATCTTCTCGTTCGGCCACAACCCCGGCACGAACCACCCGCGCATGCTGGCCACGCTGCGCGCCGCGGCACTGCGGCATGCGCCGATCGTGGTATTCAATCCGCTGAAGGAACGCAGCCTGGAACGCTTCAAGTCGCCGCAAAGCCCCGTCGAGATGACGATCGGCAAGGCCGTGCCGATCGCCTCGCATTACTACCAGGTGCGCATCGGCGGCGACTGCGCGGTCCTGAAGGGCATGATGAAGACGCTGCTGGCGATGGACGCCGAGCAGGTGGCCGCGGGCGGCGAAAGCCTGCTGGACCGCGATTTCATCCGCGACCATACCAGCGGCTTCGAGACGCTGGTGGCGGATCTCGACGACACGTCGTGGGACGAAATCGAGCAGGTCTCCGGCCTCTCCCGCGCCGATATCGAGACCGCGGCCGGCGTGTATGCAAAGGCGAAACGGGTCATCATCTGCTACGGCATGGGCATCACGCAGCACCGGCACGGCACGTCGAACGTGCAGCAGCTGGCCAACCTGCTGCTGCTGGGCGGGCATATCGGCCGGGAAGGCGCCGGCATCTGCCCGCTGCGCGGCCATTCGAATGTGCAGGGCGACCGCACGGTGGGCATCACGGAGATCCCCAGCCAGGGCTTCCTGGACTCGCTGGAGCGGGTGTTCGGCATCACGGCGCCGCGCAGGCACGGCCACGGCGCGGTGGCGGCCATGGAGGCGATGCGCGACGGCCGGGCCAAGGCGTTGATCTGCCTGGGCGGCAACCTGCCGGTGGCGATGCCCGATCCGGAGGCCTGCTTCGACGCGGTGCGCGGCCTGGACCTGACGGTGAACATCGCCACGAAGCTGAACCGCTCGCACCTGCTGGTCGGCAAGAACACGTTCATCCTGCCGTGCCTGGGCCGCACCGAGCGCGACGTGCAGGCCACCGGGCCGCAAGCGGTGACGGTCGAGGACTCGATGTCGATGGTGCACTCGTCGCACGGCTCGCTGCCGCCGGCCTCGGAACACCTGCGCTCCGAACCGGCCATCGTGGCCGGCATCGCCAAGGCCACGCTGCCACAGTCGAAGGTCGACTGGGACTGGCTGATCGCGGACTACAGCCGCATCCGCGACAAGATCGAAGCGGTGTTCCCCGATTTCGACAACTACAACGAGCGCGTGGCCCAGCCGCGCGGCTTCCGCCTGGAAAGCCCGGCCATGCGGCGCGAATGGCGCACGGCGACCGGCAAAGCCAACTTCCTCGTGTTCGACAGCAAGCGCCAGCGCCCGCTGGCCCGGCCGGGCGAAGCCGATCCGCTGGTGCTGGCCACGATCCGCAGCCACGACCAGTACAACACCACGATCTATGGCAAGAACGACCGTTACCGGGGCGTGACGGGCCGGCGCGACGTGATCTTCGTGCACGAGGACGACCTGGCCGCGCGCGGCCTGGAACATGGCGACATGGTCGATATCGAGGCGGTGGCCGAGTGCGACCACCCGGGCGAGCCGCGCATCCTGCGCAACCTGGTGGCGGTGGCGTTCGACATCGCGCGTGGCTCGGCGGCCGCGTATTACCCCGAAGCGAACGGGCTGGTGGCGCTGTCGAACTTCGATGAGCGCAGTGGCACGCCGTCGTACAAATCGATTCCGATCGTGATCCGGCGCGCCGCGTCGGGCGGGCAGGACAGGGCGGTCACGGACAGATAATTCCAGGAAGCTACCGCGTGGCGGCAATGTGAAAACCGTTGCCGGCGATTTCGCCATCGTCGGCAACAGTGCGCGTGAGACCGGTCACGCGCGCGCCGGGCGGGCCGTGCCGCGACCATGCGGCCAACGCTTCCACCTGGTCTTGCGGGCCCCGCAGGCAAGCCTCCACCGTGCCGTCGCGCCGGTTGCACACCCAGCCGTCGAGCCCCAGGGCCGTTGCCTCGGTGGCCAGCGCGTGGCGAAAGCCGACGCCCTGGACGGTTCCTTCGATGATGAGCCGGATTGCCATGTCGTGGATACCTCGCGTTGTGTGGAGTTCGCCGGACCAGTGTAGTGCGCCCGATGGCGATATCCAAACGAATATCGGCACTTGTAAATTAGTCATTGGTGCACCCCTGGCGATGTGGGTACGATGTTTCCAATAATGCACCGCCATCAGGGCGGCAGACACAATAAGACATCGGAGACCCCCATGCACCGCATCGCCCATCGCGTAGCCGCTGCGCTTCGCCCCCTCTTTTCCCCATGACCCGGTAACGATGCCGGGCTGAATACTTTCGCCCGGCACGGACGCTGAACCATGCCTGCAAGTCCCGTCGCCCTGGCCAGCGGCGGCGACGGCGTTCGCGCGTCCATCCCCACGGCCTACCCGATTCACAAGGACTGTAATAACAACGCGGAGGATGACAATGCTGAAAAAAATGGTGGCGGGCGTACTGCTCGCATGCGGTGCCGCATCGGGCGGGGCCATCGAGCTGGCCGGCCTGCAGAATGCGCACGACCCGGGCACGATCACGAAGGACGGCGACACGTACTTCAACTTCACGACGGGTACCGGCATCTGGTATTCCACGTCGACCGACCTGCAGACCTGGCAGGGCGGGCCGGCCCCGGTGTTCGCCACCAACCCGGCATGGGTCGAGCAGAAGATCCCCAACTTCAAGGCCACCGGCTCGTCGTACTGGGCGCCGGACGTGATCCAGATGAACGGCGCGTACTACATCTACTATTCGGTGTCCCAGTGGGGCACCACCAACTCGGCGATCGGCGTGGCGCGCAGCCCGTCGTTGAAGAATCCCGTGTGGACGGACCTGGGCATCGTGGTGCAATCGTTCGGCCGCGGCAATGCCGAGATCAACGCGATCGACCCGGCGCTGTTCCGCGACCATGACGGCCGCGTCTTCATGAGCTTCGGCTCCTTCTTCGGCGGCATCGGCGTGGCCGAGATCGACCAGGCCACCGGCAAGCTGGCCAACTACGTGACGAAGATCGCCGGCGGCACCAATGCCCGGCGCGACATCGAAGCGCCATACATCACCCGCAATGGCGATTACTACTACCTGTTCACGAACCGCGGTGCCTGCTGCAAGGGCAGCGACAGCACGTACTACGTGGAAGTGCAGCGCGCCACCAGCGTGGACGGCCCGTACTCGGAGCCGCGCATCATCCTGCAAAACGTCGATGGCCGGCACAAGGGGCCGGGCCACGTCGGCGTGCTGAAGCAGGGCGGCTGCAACTTCGTCTCCACCCATTACTACGACACGGCCGACAACGGCTTCGCCAAGCTGCAGATCATGAAGATGGAGTACGCGACGCGCGGCACCGATATCGACTGGCCGGTCCTGACGCGCGATTTCGACAGCTTCACCGACGGCTGCGACGGCGTCAGCGACGGCCGCTACGCCTTCCTCAACGGCGCGAGCGGCAAGGCGATGACGGTGGCCGACAGGGCATCGCTGCGCGCCACCCAGCCGGGCGCGATGGTGCAGCAGAAAACCTTCGAAGGCCAGAAGAACCAGCACTGGTACGTGGTCGGCCACGGCAACGGCGACTACAGCGTGATCAACGAGAACAGCCTGCTGGCCATGGACGACTGGGAAGTGTCGATGTCGCCCGGCGCCAAGGTGGCGCAATGGTCCTACTGGGGTGGCGAAGGCCAGAAGTGGCGTTTCGCCGATGCGGCCAACGGCAACCACACGATCCAGAACAAGATCAATGGCCTGATGGCCGAGGTGACCGGCGGCAGCACGGCGAACAATGCGCCGGTCCTGCAGTATCCGCTGCACGGCGGCGCCAGCCAGCAATGGTCGCTGGTCCGTAAATAACCGAGGAGGACTGCATTCATGAATACCAGACTGGTTCACCTGGCCGCTGCCGCGCTGCTGGCTGCCGTCGCTGGCACGGCTTCCGCGGACGTCGTCTTCGTCGCCGAACGCGACGCGTTCAATGCGCTTGGCACGATTGCCCACAACAGCAACTTCGACGACTTCGGCCCCGGCTTCAGCTTTCCCGGCACGCCGTTTACGCGTGGCGACGTGACCTATACGTCCGACGAGAACCTCACCGTGGGCGCCGGGGCCGGCTTCGGCATCGGCTCGCTGCGCACGCTGATCTCGAACGATTACTTCACGGGCCTGACGGGCACCATCGCGGCCGGCTATACGCTGTTCGGCTTCGATGCCGCCGTATCCAGCGGCCCGGTCGACATCACGATCGCCACCAACCAGGCCACGTACACCTTCGATGGCGTCGCGCTGGCGGACGGCGTGAGCGGCCTGACGTTCCAGGGCTTCCAGGCGACCGGCGCCGGCGAGTACTTCACGGGCTTCCGGATCGACACGCTGGGCGACGGCTACCTGCCGGGCATGACCGACGTGGCCGTCGGCGTCAGCCCGGTACCGGAACCGGCCACCGGCATGCTGCTGCTGGGCGGACTGGGCGTGCTGGGTCTGGCGCGATGGCGCAGGGCACGCCGCTAGCCGCTAGCCGCTAGCCGCTAGCTACTAGGGGCGGGTACGAACGTCCCAGCCCAGCATCGCGACGTCGACGACCGATTCCAGTTCGGCGCGCGTGACGCCATCGCGCGCCAGGATCGACATGCCGTTCTGGACCGTCTGCACGAAGCGGGCAAGCGCCTGAACGTCTACCGAGGCTGGGATTTCGCCCTCCGCGACAGCCCGCTCCATCCGGGCTTTCAGGCGTGCCAGCGGCGCGGCCCGTGCCGCTTTCACGAGTTCGCCGAGCTCGTGATATCCCTCGCTGCCCACGGCCGACAGCGTCACCATGCAGCCGGTCGGGATATCGGCCTCGGCACCGGTCAGGCCCGCGGCGGAGTCCATCAGCCAGGCCCGCGCCGCTTCACGTGCCGTGGGGGCGGCGAGGAAATTCTTCCAGATCAGCGGCTCGAAGCATTGCTGGTAATGGCCCAGGGTCTCGGCATATAGCGCTTCCTTGGAACCGAAGGCGGCATACAGGCTCGGCGCCCCGATGCCCATCGCCTGCGTGAGATCGGCGATCGACGTGGCTTCGTAGCCCTTTTCCCAAAACACCCGCATGGCCCGTGACAGCGCGGCATCCCGGTCGAATGCACGGGGCCGGCCGCGCGCGCGCGATGCCGTCTTGCCGGCGTTCTTGGTGTCTTCAGGATTTTGCATCCGCGCAGTATACGTCCCCGCACGCCGGCGGCCAATCGTACGCCCAATATCATATCGATCGATACAAAAATCGTTGACAGCACTCGACCCTGGGCATACTATTTCTGTATCAACCACTACATAAAGATGAATCATGAGCGAACTGCATGGCAAACGCGCCCTGGTAACGGGCGGATCACGGGGCATCGGCGCGGCGATCGCACTGGCGCTGGCGGCCAAGGGTGCGGATGTGGCGATCACCTACGAGCGGTCGGCGGAGCGCGCCGCCGAGGTCGTACGCGGCATCGAAGGCGAGGGGCGCAAGGCACTGGCCATCCAGGCCGACAGCGCGGATCCGGCAGCGATCAGGCGCTCGGTCGACGCGGCGGCCGAAGCGCTGGGCGGCCTGGATATCCTGGTCATCAATGCGGGCATCGCCCTGTATGCCCCGATCGCCGAGATCGGTGTCGACACGATCGATGCGCTGCTGGACGTGAACGTGCGCGGGCCGATCCTCACGGCGCAGGCAGCGATTCCTTACCTGAAGGCGGGCGGCCGCGTCATCACCATCGGTTCCGCCGGCGCCGAGCGCATCGTGGGCGAGGGCGCGACGGTGTATTTCATGACCAAGTCCGCGCTGCACTCCTTTACCCGTGGCCTGGCCCGCGAACTGGGCGCCCGCGACATCACCGTCAACCTTGTCCAGCCGGGCTCCACCAACACGGACATGAATCCCGCGGACGGCGACTTCGCAGCTTACCAGCGCTCGCTGATGCCGCTCGGCCGCTACGGCGAACCGGAAGACGTGGCGGCGGCCGTGGCTTTCCTGGCCAGCCCCGCGGCGAAGCAGATCACCGGCACCTTCCTCACCGTCGACGGCGGCGCTCTTACCTGAGTGCGGGCACCGGCTGGAAAAGCAAAAACGGCCGGTTGCTCGCGCAACCGGCCGTTTTCATGTCCCGCTGAAGGCTATCAGGCGCCCAGTGCTTCCAGCGCAGCGTTGAACGTGGCGCTCGGACGCATCACGGCTTTCACCTTGGCGCTGTCCGGCTGGTAGTAGCCGCCGATGTCGGCCGGCTTGCCCTGCACTTCGAGCAGTTCGGCGACGATCTTCTGCTCGTTCTCGGCCAGCGACTTGGCCAGCGGCGCGAACTTGGCGGCCAGTTCCGCATCGTCCGTCTGGTTCGCCAGTTCCTGTGCCCAGTACAGCGACAGGTAGAACTGCGAGCCGCGGTTGTCCAGCTCACCGGTCTTCGGCGACGGCGACTTGCGGTTGTCCAGCAGCTTGCCGGTGGCCGCGTCCAGCGTCTTGGCCAGCAGTTTCGCCTTGGCGCTGCCCGTCTTGATGCCCAGGTCTTCCAGGCTCACCGCCAGGGCCAGGAACTCGCCCAGCGAATCCCAGCGCAGGTGGTTTTCCTCGGTCAGCTGCTGCACGTGCTTCGGTGCCGAACCGCCGGCGCCCGTTTCGTACATGCCGCCGCCGGCCATCAGCGGCACGATCGACAGCATCTTCGCCGACGTGCCCAGTTCCATGATCGGGAACAGGTCGGTCAGGTAGTCGCGCAGGATGTTGCCGGTGACGGAGATCGTGTCCAGGCCACGGATCACGCGTTCCAGCGTGTAGCGCATCGCACGCACCTGCGACATGATCTCGATGTGCAGGCCGGTGGTGTCGTGATCCTTCAGGTACGTGTTGACCTTCTTGATCAGTTCATTTTCGTGCGGACGGTACGGATCCAGCCAGAACACGGCCGGCATGCCGGAGTTGCGCGCGCGGGTGACGGCCAGCTTGACCCAGTCGCGGATCGGCGCGTCCTTCACCTGGCACATGCGCCAGATGTCGCCCTGCTCGACGTTCTGGGTCAGCAGCACTTCGCCCGTCGCCAGGTCGGTGATGTTCGCCACGCCGGCTTCCGGCACTTCGAACGTCTTGTCGTGCGAACCGTATTCCTCGGCCTGCTGGGCCATCAGGCCCACGTTGGGCACCGTGCCCATCGTGCGCGGATCGAAGGCGCCGTGCCATTTGCAGAAGTTGATGATCTCCTGGTAGATGCGGGCGAAGGTGGATTCCGGGATCACCGCCTTCACTTCCTTCAGGCGGCCGTCGGCGCCGTACATCTTGCCGCCGGCGCGGATCATTGCCGGCATCGACGCGTCGACGATCACGTCGTTCGGCGAATGGAAATTGGTGATGCCCTTGGCCGAGTCGACCATGGCCAGCGCCGGGCGGTTTTCCTGGCAGGCGTGCAGGTCACGCTCGACTTCTTCGCGCTGCGAGGCCGGCAGCGTGGCGATCTTGTTGTACAGGTCGGCCATGCCGTTGTTGACGTTGATGCCCAGGCTGTCGAACAGCGCGCCGTGCTTCTCGAACGCTTCCTTGTAGAACATGCGCACGCAGTGGCCGAACACGATCGGGTGCGACACCTTCATCATCGTGGCCTTCACGTGCAGCGAGAACATCACGCCGGTGTTCTTGGCATCCTCGATCTGCTTTTCGTAGAACTCCAGCAGCGCCTTGCGGCTCATGAACATCGAATCGATGATCTCGCCTTCCTGCAGCGCGACCTTCGGCTTCAGCACGATGGTCTGGCCGGACTTGGTGATCAGTTCCATCTTCACTTCGCGGGCGCGGTCCAGCGTCATCGACTTTTCGCCGTGGTAGAAGTCGCCGTGCGTCATGTGCGACACGTGGGTGCGCGATGCCTGCGACCACTCGGCCATCGAGTGCGGGTTCTTGCGCGCATATTCCTTCACGGCGCGCGGCGCGCGGCGGTCGGAGTTACCTTCGCGCAGCACCGGGTTCACGGCGGAGCCGATGCACTTGCCGTAGCGCGCCTTGATGGATTTTTCTTCGTCGGTCTTCGGATCGGACGGGTAGTCGGGCAGCTTGTATCCCTTGCCCTGCAGTTCCTTGATGGCGGCCTGCAGCTGCGCCACGGAAGCACTGATGTTCGGCAGCTTGATGATGTTCGCGTCCGGCTCCAGGGTTTTCTTGCCCAGCTCGCTCAGCACGTCGGGCACGCGCTGCTCTTCGGTCAGGTATTCCGGGAAGTTCGCGAGGATACGCGCGGCCACGGAAATATCGGCCTCGTCGACGCGGATGCCGGCGGGCTTGGTGAAAGTCCTGACGACCGGCAGGAATGCGTGGGTCGCCAGCAGCGGCGCCTCGTCGGTCAACGTGTAGATAATGGTCGGATCATTGCTCATGCGCATATTCCTCGGAATTCGTGGGGTTCCTGATACTGAAAATCGCCTGCCTGGTCGCGCGTCAACGCAACATCCTTCATTACCGAGACGCTCCGGCGGCGCTGTGCAGACTCCTGAAACAGCGCCAAATCATAACCCAGTCGCCCCGGGGCAGGGGTCCGGATGATCGCTGTTTCGCTATGCCGGAAGACGGGGCAGGCAGGCTAGCCTTCAATCAAGTCTTATATAAGATATAGGACAGGTCGGTATTATGCACGAGCTTGGGGTGGGATGCCAGTTTTTGCCCTGGCGGCAATGGTTCAGCTCGTGTCCCGGTGCCAGGCACGATGACACGGGCTCAGGCACGGAACCACCGCCTGAGCTCGTGTTGCCGGAGCATGCTCCGGCTGCCAGGCACGATGACACGGGCTCAGGCATGGAAGCACTTGCTGAGCTCGTGTCCCGGTGCCAGGCACGATGACACAGGCTCAGGCACGAAACCACCGCCTGAGCTCGTGTCCCGGTGCCAGGCACGATGACACGGGCTCAGGCACGGAACCACTGGCTGAGCTCGTGTCCCGGTGCCAGGCACGAGGACACGGACTCAGGCACGAAACCATCGCCTGAGCTCGTGTCTCGGTGCCAGGCACGAGGACACGGACCCAGGCACGAAACCACGGCCTGAGCTCGTGTCTCGGTGCCAGGCACGAGGACACGGGCTCAGGCACGAGGACACGGGCTCAGGCACGAGGACACGGGCTCAGGCACGAGGACACGGGCTCAGGCACGAGGACACGGGCTCAGGCACGAGGGCACGAGGACCCGGACTCGGTGGATAAAGATCAGCTGGCGTACTTCACCGAGCAGCCATACGGCTGCGTGACGGGCTTGCTGATGGCCTTGCCGGCCTTGACTTCGTCGATGGCCTGGATCACGTAGTTGGTGGAACCGGCGATGTCGGCGGCGTTGGAGCTGGGCTTGCTGTCGATCGCGCCGGCGTAGACGATCTTGCCGGCCGGGTCGATCAGGTACATGTGCGGCGTGGTCCTGGCGCCGTAGGCATGGCCGATCTTGCCGTCGTCGAGCACCAGCGCAGTCGGCGTGGCTTTCTTTTCCTTCGTCCAGCTGTTCAGCGAGCTGGCCACTTTCGGATCCTTCGTCGCGTTGCCGCTCGTGCTGACGGACAGCCAGACCACATCTTTCGATGCCGCGTGCTTCTGCGTGGCCGGCATGTTGCCGCTGTCATAGTGTTTCTTGACGAACGGGCAATCGGGGTTGACCCATTCCAGCACCACGTACTTGCCCTTGTAGCTGTCCAGCGAGACCGGCTTGCCGGCCGTATCGACGCCGGCAAAGGCGGGCGCCGCCTGGCCGACGGTCGCCTGCGCCGCGGCGAGGCTGCTGGCCGCCAGGCCGGCGATCAGGATTGCTGCTGTCGTCATCTTCTTCATCGGAGTTTCCTCGTTCAGGTCGATCACACTTACAAAACGCAGGTCAGATCTTGCCCAGGGCGGTCCGCACCTGCTCCACGGTCAGCACCTCGGACAGCACTTGCGGCGGCTGGCTGTCGTTCGGTCCAAACAATACATACACGGGCACGCCGCTGCGCCCCAGCTGCGCCAGCTGCTGGGTGATGGCCGGGTCGCGGCGCGTCCAGTCCGCGCGCAGCAGCACCACGTTCTTCGTGCCGAAATCCTTCAGCAACTGCGCATCGCTCAGCACGGTGCGCTTGTTGAACTGGCAGGTGATGCACCAGGCCGCCGTGAAATCGATGAACACGGGCTTGCCGGCGGCGCGCGCCTGGCCGACGGCCTCCACCGACCACGGCGCCCATTGCCCGGAAGCGGTTGCCTGCACCTGCGCCGGCTCCGCCTTCAGCAGCGGCCATGCGAGGTGCACGGCCCCGGCCAGCACCACCAGCCCGGCCGCGGCGAACGCGACACGGGTGCGGCGCGACTGCGCGGGCGTGCCGAGCGCCCAGCAGGCGAACGCCAGCGCGACGAGCACGCCGGCCACGCCCGCCATCGCGTCGATGCTGGTCTGCTGGCCCAGCACCCACAGCAGCCACACGACGGTGGCGAACATCGGGAAGGCCATCAGCACCTTGAAGCGCACCATCCAGGCGCCCGGGCGGGGCAGCAGACGGCCCAGCGCCGGCACCAGCGCCACGGCAAGGTAGGGCGCGGCCATGCCGAGCCCGAGCACGGCGAAGATGGCCAGCGCCTGCGGCGCCGGTTCCGTCAATGCCACGCCCAGCGCGGCGCCCATGAACGGCGCGGTGCACGGCGATGCGACGGCCACGGCCAGCGCACCGCTGAGCGCATCGTCGACCAGCGGATTTTTGGCCCGGTAGCCGGCCAGCGCGCCGGGCAGCACGCCGCCGAATTCGAACACGCCGGCCAGGTTCAGGCCGATCAGGGTGAACAGCGCCGCCAGCCCCGCCACGAACAGCGGCGACTGCAACTGGAAGCCCCAGCCCAGCTCGGCACCACCGGCGCGCAGCGCCAGCAGCAGCCCCGCCAGCGCGACGAACGACAGCACCACGCCGGCCGTGTAGGCGGCGCCGCCGGCCACCGCCCTGGCCCGCTCTTCCCTGTGCTGCACCAGGCTGAAGATCTTCAGCGACAGCACGGGGAATACGCACGGCATCAGGTTCAGCAGCGCGCCGCCGAGGAAGGCGAACAGCAGCGACAGCATGAACGACGTACCCGCGGCCGGCGGTGCGGCGGGCAGGATGGACGCGGCGGGCGCGGCAGGCATGGCGGCCGGTGCCGGGCTGGCACTGCCGAGCGCGGGCCAGGCCCCTTCGACGGGAATCGACACGGTCCAGCCGGCCGGCTGCCCGGGCGCCACCAGCACGGCGTTCAGGACCGCCGGGCTTTCGCTGCGCTGCGGCGACAGCGGCACCTTCAGGCGCAGGGTGCCGTCGGCCCACTGCTGCTCCACCTTGGCGGCGTAATCGATGACGCCGATGTCTTCGGCAAAGTACTGCACCTCGCCCGGCGGCGCCGCCGGCAGGCCGCGCACGTCGATCGCCAGCGCATTGCCTTCCACGCGCGCGGTGGCGCTGGCGCCTTCCAGCGCGGCCGGCGTGGCGGCACGCGTGGCGTCGAACAGGGCGCGGTGGCCTGCAACCGTTGCGTTGGCCGGCACGGTCAGTTCGAAGTCGCCGGATTCGGGCAGGCAGACCTCCTTGCACACCAGCCATTCGGCATGCAGGCCGATCTTCAGTTCACCGCCGGAGAAGCCGGCCGGCACCTGCACTGGTACCGGCAGCAACAGCTTGTTTTCGTAGCCGTAGTTGGTCAGCGGGCCGAGCGGCAGTTTTTTCGGCGTGGGCCAGGCGATGTCGCCGGCCTTGAAACCGGCCGGCAGCTTCCAGGCCAGCGTGGTGGCCAGCCCGGAATCGCCGGGATTTTTCCAGTACGTGTGCCAGTGGGGCTGGTGGTCGATGGCCAGGCCCAGCCACAGCGTCTTGCCGGCCTGCACGCCGTCCGGCGCATGCACGAGCAGTTCGCTGCGCACGTGATCGGTCACGACGACGGGCCCGGCGGCCTGCGCCAGCGGCAGGAAGGCAGCCAGCAGGCTGGCTGCCGCGAACTTGTACAGTGGCGTCACTTCCCATCTTTCTCGCTGATGTCGATGGGTCCATCATAAGGCTTAATGAAACCTTAAAACTTAAATCGCCCTGATACCCCCGCGCTCAATGGGACAGCGAGCGCTCCAGTTCGGCCATGCCGGCCGGCAGGTCGAGGCTGGCGCCGAGGGCTTTCATGCTGGAACCCAGCGCATGCAGCGTGCGGAACAGGTGATGCTCGCGGCTTTGCTCGCCCATCTGGCCGATGCGCACGATGTTCAGGCCGAACGCGCCGGAAATTTCCACGCGGTGCACGCGCGACATGTGCGCCAGCACGTCCGGCGCCGGCACGCTGTCCGGCACCACGATGCCGACGACGGAGTTGAGCCGGTGTTCCCTCGTTACCAGCAATTGCAGGCCCATGCCTTCGATGCCTGCCTGCAGCGCCTCCGAGCAATGCAGGTGGCGCTCGAAACGCTTCGGCAGCGTTTCGCCGCAGATCAGCCGCAGCGCCTCGTGCAAGGCGAGAATGCCCGATACCGGGGCCGTGTAGTGATATGACTTCTGGTTCCAGAACTTGTCCGCCAGGCCCGCATCCAGCACCCAGTGGAAGGGCAGGTCGGTGCGCGTGGCGATCTTCTTGGCCCAGGCCCGTTCGGAAAACGCCAGCAGCGACACGCCCGGGATCGACGACAGGCCTTTCTGCCCGCCGGTGATGACGGCGTCGATCTGCCAGTTGTCCATCTCCAGCGGCATCGTGCTGAGCGTGCAGACCGCGTCGACGATGACGAGCGCGCCATGCTCGCGGGCCAGGTGCCCGATGGCGGCCAGCTCGCGGTTGCAGACCGTGTTCGACGTTTCGCCCTGCACCAGCGTGATGGCGTCATAGCGCTTGCTGCGCAGTGCCCGCTCGACGGCTTCCACGCTGACGCCTTCGTTGGCGCCCACTTCGAGCAGCGTGGCCTCGCCCCGTACCCGGGCGACCATCTCGGCCAGGCGGCGGCTGAAGTAGCCGTTGCAGATGCACAGCACCTTGTCGCCCGGATGCACCAGGTTCGCCACCGCCATTTCCATCGCCGCGGACCCCGGACCGCCGACGCCGAGCACGTAGCGCGAATTCGTCTGGAACACGTAGCGGCCCATCTCCTTGACCTGGGCAATCACCCGGTTCATCGTCTCGCCCAGGTGGTTGATGACGATCGAGTTCGCCGACGCTACGCTTTGCGGGATCGGCACCGGGCCCGCGCCCATCATCAAAAGAGGTTCGTCGGGGAGGATCTCGCTCAGCGGAACGATATGGGGAACGCTGACGGTTTCATTCATGATGGACTCCTTGCGATGGGGGATCCTTCAGGATATCAGCCGCTTGTCAGCCCATCAACGTTGTATCGGCAGTCACGCCAGTACAGCGGTCCGTGGCGCACCGCCCGTCCCGGACCGGCTCGCTCAATCGAGCGGAATGCGCAGCACCTGCCCGCCATCGGGAAACGCCCCCGGCACCGGGCCCGGCACGATGCCGTTGTTGGTCACGTAGGCTGCGCCATCCGGCCCGATCGCCAGCCCGTACGGGTAATACAGCTGGTCGTAGACCACGGTGCGGGTGCCGTCCGCTTCCACGCGGATCAGCCGGCCCGGCGCCAGCAGCGGCGGCCCGCCGGGACCCGCGAAGCCGTCGCCGATCTGCAGCACGTGGAGCCGGCCGGCGGCATCGAAGGCCAGGCCGGTAATGTTCGTCAGGCCGCTGGCGTAGACCTCCGGTTCACCGCCCCCGGCGGGCACGCGGTACACATTGGCGGCGCCGGCCGGGAACGGGAATCCGGTCAGCTGGCCGACGTACAGCGCACCGTCCGGCCCCTGGGCCACCGACGTGGGCACGGCCTGCATCGGGATCGTGGCGCCGGGCGGCAGGCCGAGGAAGGGCGGCGCGGGCACATCGCGCGGGCCGAACGTGGCGAGCGTCGAAATCTGCCGGTCGCTGCCGAAGCGGAACAATGCGTTGGCGCCCGCATCCACGGCCAGCCACTGCCCCGGCAGCGCCAGCAGGCCGACCGGGTTGCTGTCGGAACCGTCGCCTGCCGGATCGTGCTGGTCTTCATAGGCGGCAATATCGATCCGCGCCTTGTCATTCGCCGCGGCGCCGGGGAACGGTGCGGGGCCGGCACCCGGCGTCTTGTCGGGCCCGAACCGTACCGTACCCTTTGCTTTCGGCAGCGCGATCAACTGCCCGAACAGGTGCGAATAACGGCCCAGTCCTTCGCGGGTGGCGCGCTGGGAACCCAGGCCCATGGCCACCTTGCCGGTGCCATCGGCGGCAAACGCCACCGCTTGCGGGCCGTTCGCGCCGAAGCCGCCTTCCGGTGCCAGCGACGGCAGGTTGCGCAGCACGTAAACCGGTGCTTTTACACCGGCGATGTCGATACGCAGCACGGCGCCCGTTTCGCCATAGCAGGCGTTTTGACCGTCGCCCAGCACGGCGCATGCGCCATTGCCTCCCTTGCCCGCCTCGGTCACGTACAGCGCCCCGTCCGGCGCGAAGGCAAGGCCGCGCGGATTGCTGAGACCGTTGGCGATCACCTCCACTTGCGGCGCCGCGCTGGCGGCCAGCGAAACCAGCAGTGCACATCCGGACAGGCAACGCAAACCATTCATGGCAGCTCCTTGGAAGAGAGAAGACGAGAAGAGAAGGGATGAGATGACGCGGCACAAGCCAAGTCACGTTAGCACAGCGGTTTCCAAAAGCAAGCCACTCCCGCCATTCAGCGCAGATACGCAAAAATGGTGGCGAAATTGTGACAGTTGGTGAAAGAAGAGGTGTGAATGAGGGGAATTGTCCGTTGATGCAGGCTATCGGACGAGGCCGCCCGGCAACCGTCAAGTCTGCGCGACAGTTTCATCCGTATACCGTGCACCAGCGTACCGACGATGCTGCCGCGTGGCGGCATCATGGAGCCATATCGTTACCACATCGAGAGGAGAAGGATCATGGGTAAATATCTGCTGGCATGGCTGCTGGGCGTTCCTGCCGTGGTACTGGTGCTGATCTACCTGATTTTCTGATGCGGCTACTGTGCCGCGCAATGAAAAACGCCACGTCACGTGGCGTTTTTCATTTTCGGCAGGAGTAAGGGGGCCTGGCCGGATACTGTTGGGCTAAGCTTGTGGCCGGACCAACCGGACAACCACTTCGCCATGACCGACCCGATACGCCGAACCTTCCTGAAGCAGTCCATCGTTGCCGCGGCCAGCCTGAGCGGCCTTGCAGCCCATGCCACCGCCGCGGGCGAATCGCCGGTCGCCACGACCCGCCACGGCCAGGTGCGCGGGTACCGCGACAACGGCGTCCACGTCTTCAAGGGCGTGCGCTATGGCGCCGACACCGCGGCGCGGCGCTTCATGGGACCGCTGCCGCCGCAGCCCTGGAGCGGTGTCCGCGACGCCGTCACGCATGGCGCATCCGCGCCGCAGTCGGACCGCGCGGAAGCGACGGGCGAAGACTGCCTGTTCCTGAACGTGTACACGCCCGGCCTGCACGACGGCGCCAAGCGGCCGGTCATGTTCTATATCCATGGCGGCGCCTACAACAACGGCTCCGGCTCCAGCCCGCTGTACGACGGCGTGCGGCTGTGCCGGCGCGGCGACGTGGTGGTGGTCACCGTCAATCACCGGCTGAACGCGTTCGGCTACCTGTACCTGGCGCGCCATGGCGATGAACGCTATGCCGATTCGGGCAATGCCGGCCAGCTCGACCTGGTACTGGCACTGCAGTGGGTGCGCGACAATATCGCCGCATTCGGCGGCGATCCGGACAACGTCACCGTGTTCGGCCAGTCCGGCGGCGGCGCCAAGATCGCCACGCTGATGGCGATGCCCGCCGCGGCCGGCCTGTTCCGTCGCGCCGCCACGATGAGCGGCCAGCAGGTGACCGCCAGCGGCCCGCTCAACGCCGCGCTGCGCGCCCAGGCACTGCTCGACGCGCTGAAGCTGCCGGCCGCCCGGATCGACGAGATCCGCACGCTGCCGTACCAAAGGATCGTCGAGGTACTGGGCACGCGCGATCCGGTGCTGCCGTTCGGCGGCATCTCGTTCGCGCCGGTGCTGGACGAACGCAACCTGCTGCGCCACCCGTTCTATCCCGACGCGCCCCCGCAATCGGCCCGCATCCCGATGATGATCGGCAATACGCACGACGAAACGCGCGCCTTCCTGGGCGGCGATCCGGCCAATTTCACCCTGACGTGGGACCAGCTCCCCGCGAAACTGGTGCCGAACATGCGTGTCGACATCCAGCCGGAATCAGTGATCGCCGCCTACCGCAAGCTGTACCCGGCGCTGTCGCCCGGCGACCTGCTGTTCAGGATCACCACCGCGTCGCGCTCCTGGCGCGGCGCCATCATCGAAGCGGAAGAACGGGCGAAATCCGGCAGCCCGGCTTTCGTGTACCAGCTCGACTGGGCGACACCGAAGGATGGCGGCAGGTTCGGCGCGCCGCACGCGTCCGACATCCAGCTGGTGTTCGACAATATCGCCAAGCCGGGCGCCACCGCCATCGGCCCGCAGGCGCAGCCGATGGCCGACATGATGAGCGAAGCATTCATCGCGTTCGCACGCCGCGGAGATCCCAACAGTAAATTGATTCCGCGCTGGGAACCTTACGACATGGCGCGGCGTCAAACCATGATCTTCGACGTGCCGCCCCGGCTGGAAGACGATCCGCGCGGCGCCGAGCGGCGCATCTTTGCCAAGGTGCCTTACGTGCAGCCGGGGACATGAGTGATCACTGAGTCGTCAGCTTGAAAGGCCGCGAATGCGACGGCAATAATGGTGCATTCATCTGCCCTGCCATCCTTCTGTCATGCATTTCTCCATCGATCAGATCGCGCACCATTTCGATACCGCCACCTTTGCCCGCGGCGAGGATTACGTACGCCGGAGCAAGGTCATCAGCTTCGAGTGGGACGATGGCTTCCTGCATGGCGAGGTCGAGGGCAGCGGCCGGACAGTGTACGAGCAAAGCATTTACCTGCATGAAGATCGGCGCGGCCTGCAAGTGGAGGGCGACTGCACCTGCCCGATGGACTACAACTGCAAGCACGTGGTGGCGGTGCTGCTGGCCAGCATCGGACGCCAGGGCGCAGCGCCTGTGGTCGCACCCTCGGACTTGCCGGCCACGGCCGAACGCTGGCTGGAACGGCTGGCGCTGACCGTCGCGCAGGCTGGTACGGTGCCGGCACCGACGCGCGGCCCGGAGTACCGTCTCGCCTATGTGCTGATGCCCGACAGCGGCGATGGCGCGCTGCGCCTGAACCTGTGCAAGGCACGCCTGCGCAAGGATGGCAGCATCGCCAGCGCGACCATCCACAACGATTTCTACAGCGTGCTGTCGATGAGGCCCGGCTATCTGCGGCCGGACGACGAAGAGCCGGTGCGCCTGCTATCCGCGCTGCGCACCGGCAGCATGTACGCCGGCGATACCCGGCCCACCGGCCGCATCGGTACCCGCCTGCTGGAGCAGTTGCGTGCGGAAGGCCGCCTGCTGTGTGCGGAATCGGCCGCCGCGCTCAAGAACGGCAAGGTGCGGCCGGTCCGCACAGGGCCGCCACGCCATGCTGCGCTCGGCTGGCATGGCGACGGAAACGGTGGGCAGCAGGTCCGGCTGGGCTGGCGCTTCGACGATGGCACACCGGTTGGCCACGTGCTGGCTACCGAGCCGGCGCACTACCTGCACAACGACATGCTGGGCGAGCTGGCACTGCCGCAGGAAGTGGCCACCGTGCCGCTTGCCGATTTGCTGGACCTGGTGGCGAGAGCGCCACCACTGGCACCGCAGCAGCGTGCCGGCATGGCGGCACGCCTGGCCGCGCAAGGCCTGGACCGGGTGCTGCCACCGCCCCTGGAAATGGCAACGCGCCAGCGCCGCGATATCGTGCCGGTACCTTGCCTGTTGCTCGACACCTTGCCCACCGAGATTGACGGCGAACTGGCATGGGACGATTACGCAACGCTGTCCTTCGATTACGACGGCATGTCCACCGTGGGGGTGACCGCGCCGGTATTGCGCCGGATGAGCGGCGCTACGATCGAGCTGGTCGAGCGCGACCTGGAGGCCGAGCGGGCGGCGGCCGGCATCCTCGCCGGCCTGGGGTTTTCCACCCGGCCGGGCGGATCGGCGCTGGACGACCCGCCCGGCGCGATGCGGCTGCCCGCGCCGGAAGACTGGATCGGCTTCATGCGCCACGGCGTGCCGCGCCTGCGCGCCGCCGGCTGGCAGGTCGCGTCGGACGCGGGCATGCACTTCGACATCCACGATCCGCAGGAATGGTATGCCGAACTGGACGAGGAAGGCGAGGGCGTCAATGCCTGGTTCGCCCTCGAACTCGGCTTCGTCATCGACGGCCAGCGCCACGCGCTGCTGCCGCTGCTGCTGCAAATGATCCGCGACGCGCCGCACGACTTCGCCCCTGCGGCGCTGGCAGCGCGCCCTGACGGCAGCGAGGTCCTCGTCAGCCTGCTTGACGGGCGGCGCGCCGCACTGCCGTGGAGCCGGATACGGCCGATCCTGGCCACGCTGGGCGAACTGTATTTCGCCGAGCGCCTGGGTCGCACGCTGCGCCTGCCCGTGGCCGACGCTGCCCGGCTGGCGGAACTGGAACGGGCCGCGCAGCTGCGCTGGCTGGGCGGCGAGCGCCTGCGCGAACTGGGCAGGAAGCTCGACGGCTTCACCGGCATCGTGCCGGTAGCCGCGCCGGCCGGCCTGCGGGCCACGCTGCGCGCCTACCAGCACGATGGCCTGGCCTGGATGCAGTTTTTGCGCGAATACGATTTCGCCGGCATCCTGGCCGACGACATGGGGCTCGGCAAGACGATCCAGACGCTGGCCCACATCCTGGCCGAAAAGGAAGCGGGCCGGCTCGATGCGCCGGCGCTGGTGGTGGCACCAACCAGCCTGATGGGCAACTGGCAGGCCGAGGCTGCGCGCTTCGCACCGGGCCTGCGCGTGCTGCTCCTGCATGGCAAGGACCGGGCGGCACTGTTCGACAAAATTGGCCAGACTGACCTGGTGCTGACGACCTACGCACTGCTCGGCCGCGACGAGGATGCGCTGCGCCAGCGGCGCTATCACCTGCTGATCCTGGATGAAGCGCAGTACATCAAGAACAGCCGTTCCCGCACCGCCCAGGTGGCGCGCCTGCTCGATGCGCGGCATCGCCTGTGCCTGACCGGCACCCCGGTGCAGAATCACCTGGGCGAACTGTGGTCGCAGTTCCATTTCCTGCTGCCGGGCCTGCTGGGCGACGAAAAGGCCTTCAATGCCCATTTCCGCAAGCCGATCGAGCAGCAGGGCGACGCCCTGCGCAAGGACCTGCTGGCGCGGCGCGTGAAACCGTTCATGCTGCGGCGGACCAAGGACCGGGTGGCCACCGAACTGCCGCCGAAGACGGAGATCGTGCTGCCCGTGGAACTGGGCGGCGCCCAGCGCGACCTGTACGAAACGGTGCGCGTGGCCATGGACCGCAAGGTGCGCGACGAGATCGACCGCAAGGGCCTGGCGCGCAGCCAGATCGTGATCCTCGACGCGCTGCTCAAGCTGCGCCAGGCATGCTGCGATCCGCGCCTGCTCAAGGGGCACGCCACCGCCGGTGCCGGCTCGGCCAAGCTGGACACGCTGATGGAACTGCTGGACACGCTGCTGAGCGAAGGGCGCAAGGTACTGGTGTTCTCGCAGTTCACCAGCATGCTGGCGCTGATCGCGGAAGTCCTGCAGGCTCGCGCTGTCGAGTTTGCGTTACTGACGGGCGACACGGTCGACCGCGCCGCGCCGATCGCCGCCTTCCAGGAGGGCGATGCCGGCGTGTTCCTGATCAGCCTGAAAGCGGGCGGCGTCGGGCTGAATCTCACCGCGGCCGATACGGTAATCCACTACGACCCCTGGTGGAACCCCGCCAGCGAAAACCAGGCCACCGACCGCGCCTGGCGCATTGGCCAGGAAAAGCCGGTATTCGTCTACAAGCTCATCGCGCGCGGTACGGTGGAGGAAAAAATCCAGGAGATGCAGCGCCGCAAGGGGGAACTGGCCAATGCCGTGCTGGATGCCGAGGGTGGATTGGCGCCGGCGCTTGGGGTGGACGAATTGCGGGCGATCTTCGCGTAGCTGCGCTTGCGAACAGGAGTCCTGATCAGGTCGAGAGCATTTACGTTTTCACTGCTGAGCGCAAGAAATCGACAAATGCACGCACTCTCGCCGACAGGTGGCGGTTCTGGGGATAGAGGATCGAAAACGGACGGGAGCGGCCGCCGTACTTTCCAAGGACTTCCACCAGGTCGCCACGCCGCAGAGCGTCACCTACCGCAAAGCGATATGTCTGATAGAGACCTCCGCCCGCGTTGACCCAGGCGACAGCCCCTAACGCATCGTTAAGTACACGCATCCTGCTGCTGATCGGCTTCTCGATTGCAGTACCTTGATCATCGGTGAACAGCCACTGCAGCGGCCGCCCGGTATTCGGCGATATGTACTGGATACAGTCGTGTTCACTGAGATCATCAATACTGCGTGGTTCGCCTTTCCTTGCAATGTATGCCGGGGTACCAAATACCCCCAGCATAGCGTCCTCGAGCTTGAACGCGACAAGACGGGAATCTTGTTGAATGCCAAGCCTGATCGCCAGGTCGAAGCCTTCTTCGACAAAGTCGATGATCTTGTCCGAAATGCTGATCTCGATGTCGATCTGCGGATAAAGCTCAGTAAACCTGGGCATCAAAGGCAGCAACCGAAACGTTCCATAAGCAGCACTGACGCTGATGCGTAGCGGCCCGCTCGGAACAGTCTGGGCACCTGTAATCGCACGCTCGGCCTCGACAATTTGCTCGAGTGCGAGCTGGCATTCCTTCCAATAGAGCTCGCCTTCAGCTGTCAGCTTGACGGCGCGGGTAGTCCTCAAAAAAAGGCGTACACCAAGGCGCTGCTCGAGCCGGCTGATCGACCGGCTGACCGCGGCCGGCGTTAAACCAAGCATCTCGGCAGCACTGGTAAAGCTGCCAGTCTCCGCTGCTCTACAAAACTGTTCAATGCTGCCCAGCTGAAGTGCGTTGCCTGCTGCCATATTCATTACCGTTTGTAATAAATGAATTGATTATCACATGGTTTATCGACTAAGAACAACGCATTACAGTACGTCTACTGCTTCAGCAACAACGCGCCAAGGCCTCGCTACTCAGCAGTACACGGTTTGGCCTACACCTCGACCTACTTAAAGGAATTCAAAAATGACCAGCAAATTGAACGTTTTTACCTCGCCGTCGGCTTTCCCCAACCCGCAGCGCCTGCGCCTGTTCATGCACGAAAAGGGCATCGCTGATCAGTTCCAGGAGACCGTTTACGACATGACGCCAGTGGGTGAACAGCGTGGCTGGCGTCACCTGAAGATGAATCCCTGGGGCGAGACACCGACCCTCGAGCTCGCTGATGGCAGCTACATCTCCGAAACGGCAGCGGTCGTCCGTTACCTGGACCAGTCCTACCCCGGCCGCAAGATCATGGGGGACACGCCGCTGGAACAGGGCCTGGACAACATGTGGGATAACCGCATCTGGGTTCACATCCTGTATCGCATCGTCACGGCCTTCCATGTTCTGCATACCGGTCTCGGCTTCAAACTCGAACTGACGAAGAACGAAGCTTGGGGCGAGCACTGCCGCAAAGAAGCGCTGGCCCATGCCGCACTGGTCAACAAACATCTTTCGGACGGACGGGAATGGTTGCTGGGGGGCGACGAGCCTACTTTCGCCGACATCACGCTGGCAACCGCCATTGCGTTCTCGAAGTTCCCCGTGAACGCTACGCCGCTGGACGAGCGTTTCGAGTTCCTGGATGCCTACTGGCAGCGCTGGCAGCAACGTCCGAGCTTCCAGGCCGCGTATGCGGATCGTAGCAGTGGCATCCCTGAACTGGACAACAAGGCTTGATGCAACCTTGAAGTCGCGCGCTGTCCAGGCAATGGATTTCGCGCGACTGAGCGGATCAAATCGGGGTTGCAGTGCGACGAGCAGACATCCATCAGGCGTTCTTTCGCTCGCTTGCTCACTCATCTGTCGGCATTATGTCGAGCGGTTTTGTCAGGCGCTCTTTAGTCCCACAGCCGCAGCGGCAGCAATTCCCACGCCGCCAGCCCGATGGCCAGTTGCAGCACAGCCGCCATGGCCAGCGCATCGATCCGGTTGCCGGTCCTGCTGCCGGTGCTGCGAAGCGCCATCGCCAGGCCGGCCAGCATCGTCACCGGCAGTGCGGCGGTGACGATTGCCAGCAGGCCGCTGGCCGCCGTCAGGTCGCCCAGCTGGAGAAATGACTGCCGGTAGAACAGCGGGAGCGGCACGAGCAGCGCCAGCGCGCCGGCCAGCGGTGCCGCCAGCGGATCGCTCGGCGACATCCGCCGTGCCGCCAGGCGTGCCATACCTTTCAACACGATCCAGGCCAGTCCCAGCAAGCCGGCACCCACGCTGAGCCACAGCGAAGACAGGTACAACATGGATACCTGTTCATGGCTCTGCGTGCCATTGGTGACAATGCGCTTGCCGTCGGCCGAGACCAGCAGCGCATGGGAGGGCAGTACCTTGCCGGGCGCGCGGAACAGCGCATTGCCGGCGTGCTGCAACGTCACCGCCGGGCCCTGGAACGGATGCAGCGACAGTGCCGAGCCGTCGCCGCGCAGCCGCATGAAACCGAATACGGTATCGATGAAGCGCACCGTGTCGAAACGGTTCGGCGCCGGAACATACACGCCCTCCCACGGTTGCGGATCAAACGCGGGCGCTTCGCCCGCCGCGGCAGCAGGCATGGCCGGCATCAGCACGCCCGCCAGCAGCGCATCGAAGCGCTGGTAATCGGCCGTTTCATTGTCGGTGTTGAAGGCAATGAAGAATGCCTTGTGCGCCTCAGGGAACAGGCACAGCATCGCCTTGAAGCCGATCGTGCTGCCGCCGTGGCACTTCGCAACGACGCCGTGGCGGTCGAACTTGCGCAGGCC
Organism: Pseudoduganella umbonata; assembly: GCF_014192225.1. Lineage (GTDB taxonomy): Bacteria > Pseudomonadota > Gammaproteobacteria > Burkholderiales > Burkholderiaceae_D > Rugamonas > Rugamonas umbonata. The sequence continues at coordinate 396,428 of NZ_JACHXS010000005.1, forward strand.
CAGGCCATAGCCCACCTGCAATCCGGCGCGCGCGGCTTCGGTGCCGGTGGGCTCGCCCATGCGGCGCAGCAGGGCCGGATCGATGAAGGGCCGTCCGCCGGCACTGCCGTCGCTCATCAAAAAGCGCGCGAAGCGGGCCATGTCGGCTGCGGTCGTAGTGAACTGCCCGGCGGGGCGCACGAACGACGGCACCGCCGGGTGCACGGCGCCGTCTTCAAAGTGCCCCATCGCCAGCCGCGGGTCGCTGGCCTGTTCGACGAAGGCGAAGGTGCTGTCGTGCATGCCCAGCGGCGCCAGCAAGGCGGCGTCCAGGTAGCGCTCGTAGCGCTGCCTGGCGACCGCTTCGATGACCATGCCCAGCAGCGTGTAGCCCATGTTCGAATACGAATGCCGCGTGCCGGGCCGATGGCGCACGCGCAGCAGCCCGCTGCCGGCCGGGAAGGTGGCGGCAAGCGGCGCGTCGGCCCGTGCCTTCATCGTAAAAACTTGCCAGAAATGGACATCGTCCAGCCCGGAGGTGTGATCGAGCAGGTGCCGGATGCGCACCGGGTCGCTGGCGTGCCACGGATTGTCGAACGCCATGGCCGGCAGCAGCGCCGCGACGGGCATGTCCAGGCCCAGGCGCCCCTCGCTGGCCAGGCGCAGGATGCCGGCCGCCAGCAGCGTCTTGGCAATGGAGCCGACCTGCATGCGATGGTCCGGGCGCATCGGCGCGCGGCTGCGGGCATCGCTGATGCCGGCGGCACCCTGCGTGTCGAGTGTGGTCCATACCGCACCTTCGAGCGCCTGCCCGTGCAGCATGGCAGCGATTTGTCGCGTCAAGTCTGGTCGTGCCGGGTTCGGCGCGGCGTGAAGCGGCAGCGCGGCAAGCAATACCGCCATAAGGGTGATCAGGGTTTTCAAGGGGACGCTCGGGGAAATATGCAGCGAGCAGGATACGAACCCGGTGGTGAAATCGCGGTGAAATTTGCCCGGTTTGGGACATCTTCTTTGCGGAGATTTCCGAAGGAGACAGGCTGTTCGACAGGCGCCATCTTCTACGTTTGATTTTTCTCAAACTGCGGTAAGATTCTGAATAATTGCAAATTTGATACTTTTAACATAAAAGTATCCATGCGGTACCCACGCATCGGCAGTCGCAGTTATGTGCCCGCTTCGCACCTCCGGAGCGCTTTTTTCATTGAGAAAATATGACACTGCAAAAGATCACTTCGTGCCTGCTGCTGGCAGGCCTGGCAGCGGCTGCCGCGACGGCCCAGGCGGATGTAACGTTCGAGACGCGCCTTTCCAATACCGCATTCAGCGTGACGGACCTGACGCCGGACGATGGCATTGCGGCTGGCTACAGTTACAGCCTGGCCCCCAGTGTTTACCGGCTCGGCCTGTACGGTCCGGGCGCGGCGGAGAAGGAATTCGAGGACGTCGGGACCGACGTGAAAGCGGTACAGCACGAACTGACCACTGGCAGTTCGACGGTCAGCCTCAGCAGCGCCAGCGCGCCTGGTGAATACACGCTGCAAGGAGCAGTACGGGACAATCTGGGCGAAAATGGCGGCGGCTCGGCCTGGATCGACCAGAATTATGTATTTACGCTGGCGGCCAACAGCGCGCTGAACCTGTCCGCGCACCTGTTCATGCAGATTTCCCCCAGCTCGAATCCGTACCAGGAGGGCTCGGCCACCACGTCGTTCACGTTGTGGAGTCCGGACATTGAAACGCGTATCAATCAATTCGACATTCTTTATTCGCCCTGGAACGGTGGCGAAGTGATCGACCAAGACTATTCGTTCGCGTATGCCAACACGACCGACCAGGCCATCACGGTCAATGTGTCGTTATGGTCCACCTCCGATTCCTTCATCTCCGCGGTGCCCGAGCCGTCCACCTATGCCATGCTGGGTCTTGGCCTGCTGACGCTGGCAGCGGCGCGGCGCCGCCGTCAACCTGCCGCCTGATCCAGGCGCGCTTTCCGGCGGAACGGACAACACGCTGTCCGCCGGGATCGAACACTAAGCTGCTCCAGCGAGCAGCTTTCTCCCCCTCGCAATCCTTTGCCGGCCAGCGGCAGGCATCCGTTCGCGCCATTGTCATCATTCGGTCATCAATCGGTCACAGCCACGTCATGTATTAAATTTAAAATCTTGTCGTTTTGCAACCCACCAGGCATAGGACCCAGCAATGAACAAGCCGAACGACTTGACGCACCTGCCCCTCGAGGCCGCCGATACCGACGACAACTCGTCGAATCATTTCAACGCCGTGCTCAGCGCGCGCCTGAGCCGCCGCAACATGCTGCGCGGCGGGTTTGCCACGGCAGCCACCGCGGTCCTCGGTGGCATGGGCCTGGCCGGCTGCGGCGGTTCGGACGACGATCCGGTCGCGCCACCCACCACCAGCCCGACCCCGACGCCTGCACCGGCCGAAAAGCTGCTGGCGTTCGCCGCCGTGCCGAAGAGCCTGGCGGACAGCGTCAGCGTACCGGCCGGCTATACCGCCACCGTGCTGTATGCACTGGGCGATCCGCTGCGCGCCGGCACCCCGGCCTACAAGAACGACGGCACCGACACCGATTTCGACAACCGCGCCGGCGACCACCATGACGGCATGGAATTCTTCGCGCTGTCCGCCACCGGTACGCCATCGACCACCGCGTCGGATCGCGGCGTGCTCGCCATGAACCACGAGGCGACCACCGACGAAAAACTGTCGTCGCACTTCCTGCACGCCAATGGCGGCACCACGTCGCTGCCGCGCCCGGCCGTCGAAGTCGACAAGGAAGTCGCCGTGCACGGCATCAGCGTGGTCGAAGTGAAAAAGACCGGCACCACCTGGGCCACCGTCAACGACTCCACGTTCAACTACCGCATCACGCCGCTGACCGACGTAGAAATCGGCGGCCCGGCACGCGGCAACTCGCTGCTGTTCACCAAGTATTCGCCGACCGGCACCCGCACCCGCGGCACGCTGAACAACTGCGGCAATGGCCGCACGCCATGGGGCACCTACCTGTCGGGCGAAGAAAACTGGTCCGGCTACTTCGCGCGCTCGGCCACCGACGATGCCGCACGCGGCAACGACAAGAGCGTGGTATCGCTGCGCCGCTATGGCCGCGCCCAGGGTTCGACGTCGCGCCACGGCTGGGAAACCGGCGGGGCGGACGACAAGTACCAGCGCTGGGACATCAGCAAGAAGGGCGCCTCGGCGGACGGCACCGATGACTACCGCAACGAGATGAATGGCCAGGGCTACATCATCGAAGTGGATGCCTACGACAAGACGAAGCTGGCCAAGAAGCGCAGCGCCCTGGGCCGCTTCGCCCATGAAAGCGCCGCCTTCGGCATCGCCACCGCGGGCCAGCCGCTGGCCGTGTACATGGGCGACGATTCGCGCAACGAATACATCTACAAGTTCGTCTCCGCCGCCGCCTGGGTCGCCGCCGACGCCACCCCGGCCGATCGCATCGCCACCGGCGACAAGTACCTCGATTCGGGCAAGCTGTATGTCGCCAAACTGGCCTCGGACGGTACCGGCCAGTGGATCGAACTGTCGATGAACAATCCGCAGATCCAGGCTTACACCGCCTACAAGTTCGCCGACCTGGCGGATGTGATGGTCAACGCCCGCCTGGCGGCCGATGCCGTCGGCGCGACGAAGATGGACCGCCCGGAATGGTGCTCGGTCAACCCGGCCAACGGCGAGATCTACTACACGCTGACGAACAACTCGAACCGCAACGTCAACCCCACCGGCTCGTCGCAGCTGGTGCCGGATTCGGCCAACCCGCGCGCCTATACCGACATGAAGGGCACCAGCGCGCAGAACGGCAATCCGAACGGCCACATCATCCGCTTCAAGGAAGGCACGGGCGCCGGCGCGGCCACCACCTTCACGTGGGACGTGTACCTGTTCGGCGCCGAGAGCGGCGCGGATGCAACGAAGATCAACCTGTCGTCGCTGACCGCCGACCAGGACTTCTCCAGCCCGGACGGCCTGGCCTTCCTGAAGAGCACCGGCATCTGCTGGATCCAGACCGACGACGGCGCCTATACCGACGTGACGAACTGCATGATGCTGGCCGCGCTGCCGGGCCAGGTGGGCGACGGCGCGAAGACGACGCTGACGTACGACAAGGCCGACGGCAGCAAGCTGGCCGTGGACACCTTCGTCGGCAAGAAGGCCAGCGCCGACACGCTGAAGCGCTTCCTGGTGGGCCCGGTGGGTTCGGAAATCACCGGCATCACGGAAACGCCGGACGGCAAGGCGCTGTTCGTCAACATCCAGCACCCGGGCGAAAGCACGTCGCTGGCCAACATCGCCGATCCGACCAAGTACACCAGCCAGTGGCCAAGCAATGCCGGCTACGGCGCGGGCAAGCGGCCGCGTTCGGCAACCATCGTCATCACCAAGAACGACGGTGGCCGTATCGGTACCTGATCGCCCCTGGGCGTGAACCAAGAAGCCGGCACCTGCCGGCTTTTTTTTCGCCCCGCGCCGTCAGGCCGACAGGAGGCCGGCCGCGCGGTAGCTGTCGATCAGCGCATCGAACAGGGCGATATCGGCCCGGCCGCGCGCCATCAGCTGGGCCCCGGACACGGCGGCGAAGATCGCATGCGCACGCACGTCCGCCTCTGCCGGCGCCATGCCCGCCGCCTGCAGCATCTTGCCCAGCCACGCGACATTGATCTCCGCGAATGCCTGCACTTCCTGCTGTGCCACCGGGGGCAGGTCGTCGTATTCGGCCGACATGAAGCTGCACAGGCAGATGCGGTTGCCGTTCTCGAGCGACCTGCGGAAGGTCTCGGGATACCGGCGCAGGCTGGCCTCGGGCGTGCCGGCTTCGACAGCCAGCGCGTCCAGCGTCGCCGCGGAATTCTCCCAGTAGCGCCGTGCCACCGCCGCCGCCAGGTCGGCCTTGCTGGGAAAGTGGTGGTACAGGCTGGCGGCTTTCACGCCCACCTGTTCGGCCAGCGCGCGCAGGTTCAATCCGCTATAGCCATGGGCCTGCGCAATCTCGGTGGCGGCCGCCAGGATCCGGTTCCTGGAAGTCGCGCCTGGGTCGTTGTTCACTGGTCGGTCCTTTAAAAAACGGTTGACGAAGCGGATTATAGCGCATATCGTCCAACCTAACGAACGTTAGGTAGTCTAGTAGCCAAGTCTGTTAGCACCAACGTCGCCATGCGTCATCACTTTTCCAACTACTTTTTCGAGGCAGACATGAACCAGGAACTCGTTTATCTGGACGCCACCAGAATGGCCGAACTGATCCGCACTAAAGAAATCTCGCCCGTGGAGGTCATGCAGGCCCACCTGGACCGCATCGCCACCGTGGATCCCCGCATCAATGCCATCGTCACGATCGCCGATGGCGCGCTCGACGCGGCCAGGGCGGCGGAAGCGGCGGTACTGTCCGGTGCGGAACTGGGGCCGCTGCACGGGGTGCCGTTCACGGTGAAGGATTCGATCGACACCGCCGGCGTGGCCACCCAGCGTGGCTCGCCGATCTTCCGGGGCCGCGTTCCCGATACCGACGCGACCAGCGTGGCGCGCATGAAGTCCGCCGGCGGGATCCTGCTGGCGAAGACGAACCTGCCGGAATTTTCGTACTGGATCGAGAGCGACAACCTGCTCTCGGGCGCCTCGAACAACCCGTGGGACGTGACCCGCACGCCGGGTGGCTCCAGCGGCGGCGAATCGGCAGCGATCGCCGCAGGCATGTCGCCGCTCGGCCTGGGTACCGACCTGGCCATATCGGTGCGCGGCCCGGCCGCGCAAACCGGCATCACGTCGATGAAGGCGACCCACGGCCGTGTGCCGATGACCGGCATCTGGCCGCGCGCACCGCGCCGCTTCTGGCACGTCGGCCCGATGGCGCGCTCGGTGCGCGATATCGCGCTGGCCTTCTCGCAGCTGGCCGGCCCCGATGGCCAGGACGCCTTTGCGTCCAGCGCGGCGCCTTTCGATGCGGGCAGCGGCGGCCTGCCTTCCCGCCCACTGCGGGTGGGCTGGATGGTGGGACCCGGCTTCGGCCCTGTCGACCCCGAGGTGGCGGCGACCGTGAAGGCGGCAGCCGAGACATTGCAGGCGATGGGCGTGCAGGTCGAGCACGTCGGCATTCCTGCGCTGGAGCGCGATTTCGCCCTGGACGTGTTCAACAAGCTGCATGTGATGGAAATGAAGCCCGCATTCGCGGCGGCCACAGCGGGACGGCGCCCGGATGAGCTCTACAAGATGGCCAGGACCATGCTTGCGCTGCCCGACACGTCGATGGCCGACTACATCGAGGCCGAACAGGCGGCCGAGCGGCTGCGCGACGGCTTTGCCGACTACTTTTCACGCTACGACGCACTGATCACCCATGTGCTGCCGATCCCGGCCCACAAGCACGGCGTCGATACGTTCGTCATCGATGGCCAGAGCGTGGACGCAACTTACCTGCAGGGCGCGACCGTGCCGCTCAACGTGACGGGCCTGCCCGGCGTGGCCATGCGGTTCGGCACCAGCAAGGAAGGGCTGCCGATCAATGTGCAGATCGTCGGCAAGTGGCATGCGGAAGCGACCATCCTGCACGTCGCTGCGCTGCTGGAAAGCGCGAGCCCGGTGCGCGGGCTGCATCCGGCGCTGTGATGGCTGGCGCGTTCGGGGGCATGTCGTCCACGAACGCGCCAGGAAATCAGTTGATGAGGCTATACGAATCAGGATTCGAGGCGCGGAAGGCAATGAGTTCGGCACGCACCTCGGCGCGGGTCTTGCCTTGTACGCCGGTGTCGACCGGCTGGGCCGGATACTGTTCCCCGTCGACCAGTTCGCCGCGCTGCCGGGCGAGCAACACTTCCGCTTTCACCTGTTCGCGCGTCTTGGTCGAGACGGTTTCGAAATAGGTGCCTGCATACAGCTCGCCGTATGCTGCGTTGCCTGCCGCGGCATTGCGCTCGGCGACGACGTGCACATGGGGGATACTTGCGCCTTCGTGGGCCGACACGGCGGCGGAAGCGGACAAGGCGGCGATAGCGAGGATGGTGGCGATGGTTTTCATGGTGAGGCTCCTTGAATGATTGATGCAGGTTTGTCTTCGGTGCCGTTTGAGTAGATAGCTACTAAATAGCGCACTACTTATTTACTGCTTGCCGGGCTGTCTGAAGACCGATGAACGTACTTTACATCGTGCGCGATCAAATAGCTAGCTAAATATCACTATGGATGCGATAGCATTTTCAAGGGAAGCGAATGACCGGCCTGGCGCCTGTTGCGGCGCCACGACAGGGGCGGACCTGGCGATGAATATCCTGAAAACCAATGGACGCAGCAAACTTGTTCGTCTGTAATGTTTCGATAGTTACATCGACATCGATTGATATCCGGACATCATCCGGGGATGCATCCCACTCTTACCAGGGCCAAAAAACTCCCATGACTTTCATCAAACGCCTCGGCCTGATCACCACCACTGCTTTCCTGGCCTGTAGCGCGGCGCCGCTGCTCGGCGCCACTCCGAAACCGGCAGAACAATCCGCGCATCCGGCAAAGAGCGCGACGGCGACGCGACAGATGGAGAAGCTGGCCGCCGACTATTACCTCTTCAACGCCCGGTTCGAACCGCTCTATGCAACCTACGCTGGGGATAACCGTTTCGATGACGAGCTTGGACTGGGCATCGCGCCTTCCGAGCGGGCCCGGCGGCTTTCCGCTTATCGTGGTTTTGCCAGGCGGCTCAAGGCCATTGCGCCATCCCGGCTCGGCGCAGCCGACCGGATCAGCTACGACATCATGGCTTACGAACTCCGGACGGCACTGGACATGGCGTCGTTTCCAGATCACCTGATGCCGGTAAACCAGATGGGCTCGATTCCGATGGATCTTGCCGTGGTGGCGGACGGGAAGGGCGCGCTTCCGTTGTCTACACCAAAGCACTACGACAATCTGTTGCGCCGCCTGGTTCAGCTCACGCCATGGATCGATCAGGCCATTGCCAATATGCGCGAAGGAATCGGGGCCGGTGTCGTCCTGCCGAAGTCGCTGATCGTACCGGCACTGCCGCAGTACCGCGACCTGGCCACGACCGACCTTGAAAAAAATCCGTTCTATGCCGGCATCAAGAACCTGCCGGAAAACTTTTCGGACGCCGACAAGGCCAGGATCACCAAGGCGTACCAAAGCGAGATCACCAGCCGGCTCCAGCCGGCACTCGCCAGGCTGGCAGCTTTCCTGGAGAAGGAATACATGCCGGCAGGGCGTGCCACATCCGGCCTCGCCGATCTGCCGGATGGCGCAAAGTGGTACCAGCAAAATATCGTCTATGCGACCACGACGCAGCTGACGCCGGAAGCGATCCATGCGATGGGACTGGCCGAGGTGGCGCGCATCCAGCAGCAGTTCGCCGTGGTGGGTCCAAAGATGGGTTACCAGGGACCCGCTGCCGAATTGCCGAAATGGGTGGCGAGGCAGTCCCGATACATGCCGTTCAAGGACGATCGGGAAGTACTCGAGGTGTATCGCAAGCTCGACGTGGCGGTCGCATCCAAGTTGCCTGCCTTGTTCACGCTGGTTCCGAAGTCGCCGCTGGAGCAGCGCCTGGAACCGGAACTGACGCGGGCGACGGCGTCGGACCATTACACCGGACCCAGCACCGATGGGAAACGTCCGGGCATTTTCTGGTCTGTCGTGAACGACGCGACGGCGTACGACCGTACCAAGATGACCAGCCTTTACCTGCACGAGGGCAGGCCTGGCCACCACTTCCAGATCGCCCTCCAGGTGGAGAAATCCCTGCCGGACTTCCGCCGCTTCGGCGGCAATAACGCTTTCATCGAAGGCTGGGCGCTGTACGCGGAAACCCTGGGTAGCGAGATGGGCCTGTACGAAGAGCCCGACCAGTATTTCGGGCACCTCAACAGTGAGCTGCTGCGCGCGGCGCGCCTCGTGGTCGACACCGGTTTGCACGCGAAAGGCTGGACCCGCGAACGGGCGATCGACTACCTCAAGGAAGTGAACGGTTACACCGACCAGGTTGCAACGAGTGCCATCGAACGCTACATGGCATGGCCCGCGCAGGCGCTCGGCTACAAGGTGGGTGCGCTGAAGATCCAGGAACTGCGCAAGCGGGCCGAGGCAGCCTTTGGCCAGCGCTTCTCGCTGCCGGCCTTCCATGCCGTCGTGATTGGCGACGGTTCGCTTCCTCTTGCCGTGCTGGAGCGTAAAGTGGACCGCTGGATTACAGAGGCCAAGTGAAGCATCCTCAACCACGCCGTCTTGGACGCCGCCGTGGGTAAGGTACGCCGGCCGGTCAGTTGATCAGGCTGTACGAATCCGGATTCGTGGCGCGGTAGGCAGCGAGTTCGGCACGTACCTCGGCGCGGGTCTTGCCTTGTGCACCGTTGTCGATAGGCTGCGCCGGATACTGCTCACCATCGACCAGCTCGCCACGCTGCCGGGCGAGCAACACCTCCGCTTTCACCTGTTCGCGCGTCTTGGTCGAGACCGTCTCGAAATACGTGCCTGCATACAGTTCGCCGTATGGCGAGTTGCCTGCCGCGGCATTGCGCTCGGCTACGACGTGCACATGGGGGATGCTCGCGCCTTCGTGGGCCGACACGGCGGCGGAAGCGGACAAGGCGGCGATAGCGAGGATGGTGGCGATGGTTTTCATGGTGAGGCTCCTTGAATGGTTGATGCAGGTTTGTCTTCGGTGCCGTTTGAGTAGATAGCTACTAAATAGCGCACTACTTATTTACTGCTTGCCGGGCTGTCTGAAGACCGATGAACGTACTTTACATCGTGCGCGATCAAATAGCTAGCTAAATATTACTATGGATGCGATAGCGTTTTCGCAAGGGAGACGCTGTGTCGCGCTGGGATATTTGCTCAGGGAGACGGCATCGGTCGATGCCGTGGGAGGGAAGTGCCTGATGTGAGACAAAGGCGGGTGAAGTGGCGGCGCTTGCACGAACTTCTGGCAAGCGCCGCTTGTCAGCGAAAAACCGGCTCTTATTCCACCGTCACCGATTTCGCCAGGTTCCTCGGCTTGTCCACGTCCGTGCCACGCGCCAGCGCCGTGTGATACGCCAGCAATTGCAGCGACACCACGTGCAGGATCGGCGACAGGCAGCCGTAGTGTTCCGGCATGCGGATCACGTGCACGCCTTCGCCGGAGGTGATGCGCGAGTCGACGTCGGCGAACACGTACAGCTGGCCGCCGCGGGCGCGCACTTCCTGCATGTTCGACTTCAGCTTTTCGATCAGCGCATCGTTCGGCGCGATCGTCACGACCGGCATTTCTTCCGTCACCAGCGCCAGCGGGCCGTGCTTCAGTTCACCGGCCGGGTAGGCCTCGGCGTGGATGTACGAGATTTCCTTCAGCTTCAGCGCGCCTTCGAGGGCGATCGGGTAGTGCATGCCGCGGCCCAGGAACAGCGCATTTTCCTTGCGGGCGAAATCCTCGGCCCAGGCCATGATCTGCGGTTCCAGCGCCAGCACGGCGGAGATCGCGGAAGGCAGGTGGCGCATGTCTTTCAGGTGCGCGGCTTCTTCTTCTTCCGTCAGGCGGCCGTTGACCTGCGCCAGCGACAGCGTCAGCAGGAACAGCGCGGACAGCTGCGTGGTGAAGGCCTTGGTGGACGCCACGCCCACTTCGACGCCGGCGCGGGTGATGTACGCCAGCTTGCATTCGCGCACCATCGCGCTGGTGGCCACGTTGCAGATCGTCAGCGTGTTTTCCATGCCCAGCGAGCGGGCATGCTTCAGTGCGGCGATCGTGTCGGCCGTTTCGCCGGACTGGGAAATCGTCACCACCAGCGTGGACGGATTCGGCACGCTGTCGCGGTAGCGGTATTCGCTGGCGATTTCCACGCTGACCGGCACCTTGGCGATCGATTCGATCCAGTACTTGGCCGTCAGGCCCGAGTAGTAGCTGGTGCCGCAGGCCAGGATCAGCACGCGATCGATTTCCTTGAAGACCTTGTAGGCTTCATCGCCGAACAGCTCGGGCATGATGCCGGTGACGCCTTCGAGCGTGTCGCCGACGACGCGCGGCTGTTCGAAGATTTCCTTCTGCATGTAATGGCGGTACGGGCCCAGTTCGGCGGCGCCGGTGTGCGCGTGCACGGTTTTCACTTCGCGCTCGACCTGCTTGCCGTTCACGTCGACGATCCAGGCGCGGCCCAGCTGCAGGTCGACCACGTCGCCTTCTTCCAGGTAGATGATCTGGTCGGTGGTGCCGGCCAGCGCCATCGCGTCGGACGCCACGAAGTTCTCGCCTTTGCCCAGGCCGACGATCAGCGGCGAGCCCTGGCGCGCAGCCACCACGCGGTGCGGTTCTTCGCGCGAGAACACGGCGATCGCATAGGCGCCATGCAGGCGCTTGACGGCTTGCTGCACGGTCTCGAACAGGTCGCCGGTGTACAGGTGATCGACCAGGTGGGCGATGACTTCGGTGTCGGTCTGGCTCTGGAACACGTAGCCCAGCGCGATCAGTTCGGCACGCAGTTCGTCGTGGTTTTCGATGATGCCGTTGTGCACCAGTGCGATGCGGGCGTTATCCGAGCTCGGCGAGAAGTGCGGGTGGGCATTGTGCGAAGCGGGCGCGCCGTGCGTGGCCCAGCGGGTGTGGGCGATGCCCGTAAAGCCTTGCAGGCCGACTTCCTGCATCTGCTTTTCCAGTTCCGCCACGCGCGACGTGCTGCGCGAACGCTGCAGGCGGCCATCCGTGTGCAGGGCCACGCCGCACGAATCGTAGCCGCGGTATTCCAGGCGTTTCAGACCTTCGATCAGGATCGGGGTGATATTACGTTGCGCTACTGCTCCGACGATACCGCACATGGTGACCTCTACAGTGAATGTTGATGTGACGACATCATAGTTTACCGGTTTAGAAATAAGCTTACTTATTATGCCTGTTTGTGAAACAATATTTCGTCACGTATTCGTCATGATTTTTTAATTCATTTCGTCTTTAAATGTGTATTTTTATTTCAACGTAGGTGAGAAGGGACTGATGGATATTCCGCTGGACGAACTGGACAGGCGCATCCTGAACGCGCTGCAGGAAAATGCCGACATCACGAACGCGGAACTGGCCCAGCTCGTGCATGTTTCCGCGCCCACGTGCCTGCGGCGCGTGAAAGCGTTGCGCGAAGCCGGCATCATCGAACGCCAGGTGGCCATCGTGGCACCGGACAAGGTGGGCTCAAGGCTGACAGCGATCGCGGAGATCACGCTGGACGTGCAGGCGGCCGACAGGATGGCCGAGTTCGAAGCGCTGGTGGCACGGGAATCTGCTGTACTGCAGTGCTACCGCGTATCGCCGGGGCCGGATTTCGTGCTGGTGGTCCAGGTGGAAGACATGCCTGCCTATCACGCGCTGGCGCACCGCCTGTTCACGAGCCATGCGAATGTGCGCAACGTGAAGGCGTATTTCTCCACGTTTCGCAGCAAGTTCGAGACCCGTATCGCCATCTGAGCGGATAGTTATCCACACTCGTCCACAGGCTATGCACCGGCTTGTGCACGGGCTTTTCCACTGCTGATTGGCGGGTTATCTCCAGCTTATACCGGCTTATGCAGAGGGTTATACGGGTTTGATCACAGGCTTTTCCACAAAGTTTTCCACAGCCCCGCAGACCCGTATCGTGCTTGCAAGGCAGCGGCACAGGGTGTTGCTGCAACGGCATGCATGGGAACTCCACATCATGGCATCGGCACTTTTACGCTGTGTACAAATAGGGTGCTTATTCACAGACACTCGCACGGGCTCGCACACACACTCGCACAGACACTTCGCCCTAGCAGGATGCCCCGGCACGGCGCCTTACGGTGCCATGGTCTGTGCCGGCGCGCCGCCGCGGCCCGGCGTGTCCAACGAACGGGCAAGAAGACTGGCACGAGTACGCCAAGGCCGGTTGCCAACACGTTTTACCAAGGCTTTTCCACATAGTTATCCAACGCAGCAGGAACGCTGAAAACGGCGATTTTGACGCTATACAGGGCTATGCACGGCTTATCCATGTCTTATACCCGGAGTTGACCACAACCTTATCCCCAATCGGCCATCAATACGATGCAAGCCGGCGATTCCAGCCCGCGTTTCGAGTTACGCACGTTGTACCCACCGGCTTTACCCAGGCTTGTGCACACGCTTGTCCACAGCGGAGCTTCGCCGGCTGGGGCTAGAATGGCGCATGAACTACCTGGCCCACGTGTACCTGGCCCGGCATACCGACGCGGCGATGGTCGGCGCAATGCTGGGCGATTTCGTCAAGGCGAACGACGTTGCCGCGTATCCGCCGGACATCGCGCGCGAAATCACGCTGCATCGTCATATCGACAGCTATACGGACAGCCATCCGGCCGTGCTGGCGTCGAAGGCCTTGTTCGGCGAAGGCCGGCGCCGCTACGCCGGCATCGTGCTGGACGTGTTTTATGACCATGAATTGAGCCGGCACTGGCACCACTGGTGCGACGTGCCGCGCGCGGCGCTGATCGCCCGCTTCTACGATGCGCTGGCGGCGCACGAACCGATACTGCCGCCGCGCCTGCGCGAGATGCTGCCTTACCTGGTAAAGCAGGACTGGCTGGGTGGCTATGCGACGTTCGAGGGCGTGGAGGGGACGATCGCGCGGGTGTCGCGCCGCCTGAGCCGCAATGGGGAGTTGCTGCGCGACGGCGTGCAGGACCTGGTACGGCACCGCGACGCCATCGCCGAAGGCTTCGAGCGCTTCTTCCCGGACCTGGTGCGGTTCGCGGAAGAACGCCGGATGGAACTGCTCGGGAAGCGCTGATAATTCAGCGCTTCCTCGCTGCTGTCCTTACTTCTTTGCCTTGATCGGGCGCTGCCAGCCTTCGATCGTCACCTGCTTCGGACGGGAAATCGTCAGCTTGCCGGCCGGCGCGTTCTTCGTCAGCGTGGTGCCGGCGCCGAGCGTGGCGCCCGCACCCACCGTGACCGGCGCCACCAGCTGGCTGTCGCTGCCGATGAAGGCGTCGTCCTCGATCGTGGTGCGGAACTTGTTGGCGCCGTCGTAATTGCAGGTGATGACGCCGGCGCCGATGTTGACGCGCGAGCCGACGTCCGTGTCGCCCACGTAGGCCAGGTGGTTGGCCTTGCTGTGCGCGGCCACGTTGCTGTTCTTGATCTCGACGAAGTTGCCGACGTGGACATCCTCGCCCAGCGTGGTGCCCGGGCGCAGCCGCGCGTAGGGACCGATCAGCGATTTCGGGCCGACGACCGCTTCCTCGATGTGGCAGAACGGCTTGATCTGCGCGCCCGCTTCGATCGACGCGTTGACGATCACGCTGTGGGCACCGACGGTGACGCCATCGGCCAGCGTGACTTTGCCTTCGAAGACGCAACCGACGTCGATCGTCACATCGCGGCCGCATACCAGTTCGCCGCGGATATCGATGCGGGCCGGGTCCAGCACCGTCACGCCTTTTTCCAGCAGCGCCTGGGCCAGGTTGTTCTGGTGGATACGTTCCAGCTGCGCCAGCTGCACCTTGCTGTTCACGCCCAGCACTTCCCATTCCGCACCAGGATGCGCGGACACGACTTCGACACCGTCGGCCACGGCGCGTGCCACGATGTCCGTCAGGTAGTACTCGCCTTGCGCATTCTTGTTTTCCAGCGACGCCAGCCACTTCTTCAGGTGGCCGGTGGGGATGCACATGATGCCGGAGTTGATTTCCTTGATCGCGCGCTCTTCTGCCGTTGCATCCTTTTCCTCGACGATGCGCACGATGCGACCGTCTTCGCGAACGATGCGGCCCAGACCGAACGGATCTTCCTGCACCACGGTGAGGATCCCCAGCTTGCCGCTACCGGCCGCATCGACCAGGCGTTGCAGCGAGGCGGTGGTGGTCAGGGGCACGTCGCCATACAGCACCAGCGTGGGCACCGCTTCGTCCAGCACGGGCAGCGCCTGCATCACGGCATGGCCGGTACCCAGTTGCGGTTCCTGCAGCGCGGCCGAGATCTCGACGCCGCCGCGCGCCTTTTGTGCTTCGAGAGCCGACAGCACCGTGGCGCCGCCGTGCCCGTAAATCACACATAATTTGGCCGGAGCAAGGCCACGCGCGGTATCGATCACATGCGACAACAGGGGCTTGCCGGCCAGCGGGTGCAGTACCTTGGGCAGGGCGGATTGCATGCGCTTGCCCATGCCGGCAGCGAGAATGACAACGTTCATAAGCTGAATTCGTTCAGTTAATAATAAGTAAAAGTTTAACATGCATACATCGCCTCTCCGAACCTGGTTTTTCCTCGCCCTGCTGGTGCTGGTCACCGCTTGCAGCTCGCTGAAGCTGGCCTATAACAATGGCGACACGCTCTTGTACTGGTGGCTGGACAACTATGTCGACTTCGACGACGAACAGAGCGACCAGGTCAAGAAGGACATCAACGATCTGTTCCGCTGGCACCGCAAGACCCAGCTGCAGGATTACGTGCACGTGCTGCAGCGCGCGCAGCAGCAACTGCGCGGCAATCCCACGCCCGCCGACCTGCGCGCCGATTACGACGATATCCGTGCCCGCACCCAGGCGCTGCTGCTGAAGGCCGCGCCGGACATCGCCGACCTGGCGCTGTCGCTGAAGCCCGAGCAGCTGGCGCAGATGGAAAAGAAGTTCGCCAAGAATAATGACAAGTTCCGCCGCGAGAACATGAAGGGCGACCGCGAAGACCAGAACGAATTCCGCTACAAGAAATCGATGGAGCAGTTCGAACTGTGGTTCGGCAGTTTTTCGCGCGAGCAGAAGGACATCATCCGCAAGGCCTCCGATGCGCGGCCGCTCGATAACGCGATCTGGCTGGACGAACGGATGCGCCGCCAGCGCAACGTGCTGGCGCTGGCGCGCCGGCTGATGCAGGAAAAGCCGCCGCGCGAACAGGCGGTGGCGCAGATCCAGAGCCTGATCCGGGAAAGCTTCGCGCGCCTGGACAACTCCGAGCGCAAGGCCTTCTATGAAGCCAATACCACGGCATCGATCGGCCTGGTGCACACCGTGATCGGCATCGCCACGCCGGAACAGAAGGCGCACGCGCAAAAGCGCATGCAGGGCTGGATCAGCGATTTCAATACGCTGGCGGCGGAAACGAAGTAGCGCCGGGCGCCTATAGCACCCGGATGCCCAGGTCGCGGCAGGGCGTAGCAATAATCGGCAAGAAAAGATAGGCTGATGCCATTTTTTCTGGAGCTGCCCATGACTACCGACCTGTCCCTGCCGTCTTCCGATCCCGCTACAGCCGCCAACGCGCCGCAAGATGGCATGTGGCTCGGTATCGCGCAGCGCCTGCAGGCGCTGGCGCAGGCCGGGCTGGCCTACGATCCGCACGTGTTCGACGCCGAGCGCTACCAGGAAGTGCTGGCGCTGAGCCAGCAGATGCTGAGTCACCTGACGGGGCAGCCCGTCGCCCGGTTGCAGGATGCCATCGCGCTCGAACGCGGTTACCCGACGCCGAAAGTCGACATCCGCGCCGTGCTGTTCAACGGCACCGACCAGGTGCTGATGGCGCGTGAGAAGCACGATGGCGGGCGCTGGTCGCTGCCGGGCGGCTGGGCCGACGTGGGCTGCACGCCGTTCGAGGTGGCCGTCAAGGAAGTGCGCGAGGAAACCGGCCTGGACAGCGAAGCCGTACGGTTGCTGGCACTGTGGGACAAGCGCGTCCACCCGCATCCGCCGCAGGCGTGGTACGTGTACAAGGCGTTCGTGCTGTGCCGCCCCACCGGCGGCGCGCTTCTGGCGGACACTCCTGAGACAAGCGAGGTGCGCTGGGTGCCGCGGCACGAACTATCGACGCTGGACCTCTCCACCGACCGCGTCACGCTGTCGCAGCTGGAAACGCTGTTCTCTTTCGCCGAAAACCCGGATTTGCCGACCTTGTGCGACTGAATATTCCGGAAACAGCAACGAAAAACGGCTTCATCCCATAAATTACGGCAATATTTCCTAAAACCGGGGTCTGACCCCGGTTTTAGGCAACTATTTCACGTGCTATAGTGCCCGCCTCATTTCCGTACTGCCTTCCCATGCAAAAGAAAAAGCCCGCCGCCAAAGTTCCCGTTCACGGTCCGCAGCACGCCAAGCAGGTACGCATCATCGGCGGGAGCTGGAAGCGCACGCCGCTGCCGGTGCTCGAGGCGCTGGGGCTGCGGCCGACGCCGGACCGGGTGCGCGAGACGGTGTTCAACTGGCTGAATCACCTGCGCGGCGACTGGGGCAACCTGCGCGTGCTCGACCTGTTCGCGGGCAGTGGCGCGCTCGGCTTCGAAGCGGCCAGCCGCGGGGCGCAGCAGGTGACGATGGTGGACGCGAACGCGGTCATCGTGCGCCAGTTGCAGGCGATCCAGGAAAAACTGAACGCGACCAATATCGTGGTACAGCGCGCCGATGCGCTGGCGCTGGCGCAATCGCTGGCGCAGCGGGGCCAGAAGTTCGACGTGATCTTCCTCGATCCGCCGTACCAGGAGGACTTCCTGTCGCGCGCATTGCCGCTGTGCGACAAGCTGGTAACCGAAGGCGGACTCGTCTACGCCGAGTCCGGCCTGCCCCTCGTGTCCGACGACGGCGAGTCCCCGGACTGGCTGGAAAACTGGGAAGTGGTGCGCCAGGACAAGGCCGGCATGGTGCACTTCCACCTGTTGCAGCGCCGGGCGGTATAGCGGCTGCGGCGGGCCCCTGCGGTGAAGAGGGCCACCGTTTCAGGCATAATGCGCGTCTGATTCGTGCAAAAAACAGGGACCCACAATGGTTATAGCCGTTTATCCGGGAACGTTCGATCCGCTGACCCGTGGTCACGAAGACCTGGTGCGCCGCGCATCGGGCCTGTTCGACACGCTGGTGGTCGGCGTGGCCGACAGCAAGAACAAGCACCCGTTCTTCACAGTCGAAGAGCGCCTGGAAATCGCCAACGAAGTACTGGGCCATTATCCGAACGTCAAGGTGGAGAGCTTTTCCGGCTTGCTGAAGGATTTCGTGCGCCAGCACGATGCCCGCGTGATCGTGCGTGGCCTGCGTGCCGTGTCCGACTTCGAGTACGAATTTCAAATGGCGGGCATGAACCGCTACCTGCTGCCGGATGTCGAGACGCTGTTCCTGACGCCGTCGGACCAGTACCAATTCATTTCGGGCACGATCGTGCGCGAGATTGCCCAGCTGGGTGGCGACGTGTCGAAGTTCGTGTTCCCGTCCGTCGACCGCTGGCTGCGCAAGAAAATCGCGGCAAACGAGGCCGCATAGAGGTTTTATCATGGCTTTGATGATCACCGACGACTGCATCAATTGCGACGTTTGCGAGCCCGAGTGCCCGAACGAAGCGATCTACATGGGTCCGGAAATTTACGAAATCGATCCCGACAAGTGCACCGAATGCGTCGGCCACTTTTCGGAACCGCAGTGCCAGCAGGTGTGCCCGGTCGCCTGCATTCCGTTCAACCCGGAATGGCGCGAAACGGAAGAGCAGTTGCGGGCGAAGTACGAACGCCTGGAAGCGGCCAAGGCCGCCTGAAGCGGCTGCCCGAACGAAAGCCTGGAATGGCCAGGCTTCGGTTTCTGGAAACATTTCAAAATAACCGGTGTCTGTCACCGGTTTTCTGGAAACATTTCAAAATAACTGGTGTCTGTCACCGGTTTTCTGGCTGTCTGAAGCGGCGCCGCGACAGAAAAGCATGATCGTGCGTGAACCGGGCAGGGCGGTGGTATAGTGCAACGGCACTTCCACAACACCGATCCGGAGACTCCATGAATCCTTCCCGCAGACTGGTTTTGCACGGCGCCTGTGCGCTGCTGCTTGCCGCCGCCTTGCCTTCCCTGCCAGCCTTTGCCGCGAACGACGTGGCCGGCGTGAAGTTCGACGACACCGCCACCGTCCATGGCCAGCCATTGAAGCTGAACGGCGCTGGCCTGCGCACGAAAGTCATCTTCAAGGTGTATGCGCTGGGCTTGTACCTGCCGGAGAAGAAGACATCGGTCGCCGATATCCTGGCGGTGCAGGGACCGCGCCGCATCCAGATCGTCAGCCTGCGCGACCTGACGTCGCAGGATTTCGGCGATGCGTTCATGAAGGGCCTGAATGCGAACACGGACGCCGCCGAACGCACGCGCCTGCTGCCGCAGACCAAGACGTTCGGTGAAATGTTCGCCGCCATTCCCGGCCTGAAGAAGGGCGACGTGCTGCTGGTGGACTGGATCCCCGGCACCGGCACGGTGTGCACGCTGAACGGCAGGAAGATCGGCGAGACGGTGCCGGACGTGGCGTTCTACAACGCGATCCTGCGCATCTGGATCGGCAACGATCCGGCCGATACGGACCTGAAGCCGAAGCTGCTGGGCGGCTGACGGAACGTCCGCTTTACGGTGACGCTGGCGATAAAAAAACCCGGGACTGCGGCAGGCCGCCGTCCCGGGTTTTTTCATGCCTGGCCGCCTGGAACAGCGTGCCAAGCTCAGGCGTGCAAATCAGGCCCGCGAAGCCAGCGCCTGCAGTTCGGCCGCTTCGCTGGGGGAGGCCCTGTGCGAATTCATCATTCGCTTGAGCATGGCGGCATCGCGCATCTGGCGGCGCTGCAGGCGTTGTTCCTTCGTCAGCTTCGGTTTCACCACCAGCACGGCGGCCAGCGCCAGCCCGCGCAGCAGCGGCTTGAACAGCACCAGGAACCCCACCACCAGCGCACAGGCCAGCAGCACTTGCAGCGCATCGCCTACACTGAGCGGCAAGAATTGGGTTGCGGAAACGAAATTGAACATGTTTTTCTCGGTTTACGTATAGAATCTATCGTAACTATAGTGCAGCGCAACATATCAATCCAATTTCGTTTCCCAATATTAATCATCACTTATCTGAATGACTGAATCATGAGCTTCCTGACACTCGATTTGAACCTGCTGCGTGTTTTCGATGCCGTGATGACGGAGCAAAACCTGACCCGGGCCGCGGGCCACCTGGCGATGACGCAACCGGCGGTATCGAACGCCATCAAGCGCCTGCGCGAAAGCCTGGGAGACGAACTGCTGATCCGCACGGCGTACGGCGTGAAGCCCACGCCGCGTGCGGAAGCGCTGTGGCCGTCGGTGCGCAGCGCGCTGGCATCGCTGGAAGCGGCGGTGGCGCCGGGCTCGTTCGACGTGTCGAAAGCGCACGCGACGTTCCGCCTCGCCATGGCCGATGCGACCGCGGCCTTCTTCCTGCCATCGCTGATGCGCTCGATCGAGGCGGAAGCGCCCGGTATCAATGTGCGCATGGTGCCGCTGACCACCCGCGAACCACGCCCGATGCTGCTGCGCGGCGACATCGACCTGGCGGTCGGCTTCTTCCCCGGCGTGGCGGCACAGCTGTCGTATGAAACGGCATCGCCGATCCGCCATGAGCGGCTGTATTCCGGTATCTACGTGTGCGTGATGCGGCGCAACCACCCGCTGGCCAAGGAAGAGCTGACACTGGACAACTACTGCGAAGCCAATCACCTGCTGGTGAGCTTTTCCGGCCGCGCCCATGGCCTGGTCGACGAGGCGCTGGCGCAGCTGCAGCGCGAACGCCGCATCCTGCTGACGGTCAACCAGTTCTTCACGGCCGGCCGCGTGGTGGCCAATTCGGACCTGATCACGGTGCTGCCGAAACACCTGATCGCCTCGACCGGCATGACCGATGCGCTGGTGTACAAGGAATTGCCGTTTACGCTGCCCGCCGTGCACCTGGACATGCTGTGGCACGAACGCGATGCCCGCAGCCCCGCCCACAAGTGGCTGCGCGCGCAGCTGGAGAGCATGCAGCAGGTGGCCCAGCGCATCGCGCCGGGCACGCTGCCGAAGGCGGATACGCACTGATCACCGCTGCGTTGCCTTAAAAACAGGGGCCACAGGGACTTCGCGGAGCATGCTCCGCGCCTGCCAAGCGGGAATGGCATGCATGCCATTACTCCTTCCCGTCCCTGTTTTTTTTGGCCATCAACAGCACCGGTGCCGCACCCCGGCACCGCTGTCGCTGGCTCCGTTACTTATCTCCCGCCGACTTGTAGCCGATCCGGAATCCGCCCCAGTGCTTGCCATGCACGAGGATCGGCGCCGACAGGTCGTGCATCACTTCGCCCGTATCCCGTTTATAGGTCTGCAACAGGAAGGGCCGCGTGTTGCTGCCGCAGCGCTGGCCGGTCCGGTCGGTGAAGATGCGCTTCGTGCGGTTGTTGACGATGTCCACGTCGTAGTTGCCGGTCAGCGGCTGCGCGTACTTCTTGTTGTGCGTCGGGAAATAACCACCGGCGTCGACGGCCCCGGCGTAGGCCAGCTGCGGCATCGCGGCCAATAATCCTTCCTGCAGTGCCGGCAGTACCCGGTCGGTGAAGGCGTCGAAGCGCGTCGTGTACTTGGCCGGGTTGGTGCCGGGAATCGGTTGGTAGCGCCGGTCGAACAACGCTTCGCGCGTGATCTGGCCCTTGGCGATCGCTTCTTCGAAGATGCGTCCCACTTCGGCCGCCGCGTGCTGCGCTGCGGCGCGCACCGCATCGTGCGATGTCGGCACGTCCGCGTCGGCCAGCGCGCCGGCAATGATCTCGGCGCGGTCGGCCAGCGCCATCGCCGATGCCGCCACGCGCGGCAGCTCGCGGTCGGTGGCCAGCATGCCGTCGCGGATGCGCGCGATCGCGTCGGCGATCACCTGGGCCGTCGCCACCTGCTCGCGCGATGCGCGGGCGATTTCATCGATTTCCTGTTCCGCGCTGCCGGACGATTGCTCGATCGTCGCCAGCAGTCCGTGCACCGTGCGCACATTGCCGGCGGCCGCGGTGACGGCGTCGGCCAGCGACGTCATGCCGGTGCTGGCCCGGTCCGCCTCGTCGTTGATGGCGCGCACCATCTGGCTGATCTCGTCGGTGGCGGCTTTCGTGCGCTGGGCCAGCTGGCGCACTTCGCCGGCGACGACGGCAAAACCGCGCCCCTGTTCGCCGGCGCGCGCCGCTTCGATCGCGGCATTCAGCGCCAGCAGGTTGGTGCGTGCGGAAATCTCGGAAATCGCGTCCGTGAAACCGGCAATGCGGCCAGCCTTCTGGCGCAGCGCGGCCATCGTGTCCGCGGCCGTCCGCGCGGCCGTGCTGGCGCCGGAAATGCGTGCCAGGCCATCGTCCGCCTCGGCGCGGCCGGCCACGGTTTCCTCGCGCACGCGGTGCGCCACCACGGCGGCGCGCTCGGCATTGGCGGCGATCTGCCCCGTGGTGGCGGTATTCTGGTGGGTGGCGGCGGCGATGCTGCCGGCCGTGTCGACATCGTCGCCGATCTTTTTCTTGATGGAGTCGACGAAGTAGGAAGTTTCGGCCGCGCCGATCATGATGGCATCGATCTCGTTGCCGACGGTGGCGGCGAAGCGCCGTGGGCCGTCATCCCGGCCGCGGGCTCCCGCCAGGCGTGCCAGCTGGGGGGCGACTGCCGCGATCAGCGCCGCCAGCAAGGCTGGCCACACTCCCGCCGCGCCGAAAACCAGCCAGGCCGATACGACGCCGGCTGCGATGGCGCCAATGGTCCACGCCGCTTGTTGCAATATTGCGCGCTGCATCTCGTCTCCTCCGGCGCGGCGCCGCGGAGACGGACCGTGCTCATTTGATGGGCAACTTGCTGGTGTTCTTGACTTCTTCCATTACCGCATAAGTATGGGTCTCGCGCACGCCTTTTTGCAACAATGTTTTCCCCAGGAACTCACGGTAGGCCGCCATGTCCTTCACGCGCGCCTTCACCAGGTAATCGAAGCCGCCCGCCACCATATGGCATTCGAGCACCTCGGGAATCAGTTGTACACTATGCTTGAAGGCGTCGAAGACTTCCGGCGTGGTGCGGTCCAGCACCACTTCGATGAACACCAGCAGCGAGACGTCCAGCAATTGCGGGTTCAGTTGGGCTGTGTAGCCCAGGATATAGCCTGAATCGTGCAGCTTGCGCACCCGCTCCAGGCAGGCCGCCGGCGACAGGTTGACCCGCGCCGCCAGCTCCACGTTGCTGATGCGGCCGTCGCTCTGCAGTTCCATCAGGATCTTCTTACTGATCTTGTCCAGCATCGTATATCCCCACCTTAAATTTTATTTGGTTAAATTCTCTCATCAAAAATGTTGTATGGCTAGCCCCCAGCATTACCAGAATTAATCCAGAAGAATCCCGCATACAATCGAATCATTGGCAACAGCCACCAAAACCGACCAGCGCACGCTCCGCAGACATCGTTTGCCGGGCGTGTTTTGTTAGGTGGCCTCCTCAACCTTTGATAGAGATTCCCTCATGAATGCCCCAGTTCCTTTCAGCGCCCTGCAGGCGGAAATCCTGCGCGACCCCACTCCGCTGCGTGCGGCGATCACGGCGGCCTATCGCCGCGACGAGCGCACGGCCGTGCAATGGCTGCTGGCGCAGGTGCGCGACCGTGGCGCCGAGGTGACACGGGAGGCGCAAGCGCTGGCACGCCGGCTGGTGACGGCGGTGCGTGAAAAGCGCACCCGTGCCTCAGGCGTGGATGCGCTGATGCACCAGTTTTCGCTGTCGTCCGACGAAGGAGTGGCGCTGATGTGCCTGGCCGAGGCGCTGCTGCGCATTCCCGACCAGGCCACGGCCGACCGCCTGATCGCGGACAAGATCAGCAAGGGCGACTGGCGCAGGCACCTGGGCGAATCGCCGTCGCTGTTCGTCAATGCCGCCACCTGGGGCCTGCTCGTCACGGGCAAGCTGGTCAATTCGTCGAGCGAGGAAAAGCTCGGTTCGGCCATCACGCGCCTGATCGCCAAGGGCGGCGAACCGCTGATCCGCAAGGGCGTGGACCTGGCGATGCGCATGCTGGGCAACCAGTTCGTGACGGGGCAGACGATCGGCGAGGCGATCAGGAACGGCCGCGACAACGAAGCGCGCGGCTACCGTTATTCGTACGACATGCTGGGCGAAGCCGCGCTGACGGAGGCCGATGCGGCCAACTATTACGCCAGCTATGAACAGGCGATCCATGCGATCGGCCGCGCCGCGAACGGCCGCGGCATCCGCAACGGCCCGGGCATTTCCGTCAAACTGTCGGCACTGCATCCGCGCTACAGCCGGGCGCAGCGCGACCGCGTGATGACGGAACTGCTGCCGCGCCTGCGCGCGCTGGTGCTGCTCGCCAAGGGCTACGACATCGGCCTGAACATCGATGCGGAAGAGGCCGACCGGCTGGAGCTGTCGCTGGACCTGATGGAAGCGCTGGCGTACGACCCGGAGCTGGCCGGCTTCGACGGCATCGGCTTCGTCGTCCAGGCGTACCAGAAGCGCTGCCCGTTCGTCATCGACTTCCTGGCCGACCTGGCGCGCCGCAGCGGCCGCAAGTTCATGGTACGGCTGGTGAAGGGCGCCTACTGGGATGCCGAAGTCAAGCGCGCCCAGGTGGAGGGCATGCCCGGCTACCCGGTCTACACGCGCAAGGTGTACACGGACGTGTCGTACCTGGCCTGCGCGCAGCGCCTGCTGGCCGCCACCGACGTGATCTACCCGCAGTTCGCCACGCACAATGCGCAGACGCTGTCGACCATCTACACGTGGGCGAAGCGCGACGGCATCGACGATTACGAATTCCAGTGCCTGCACGGCATGGGCGAAACGCTGTACGACCAGGTCGTGGGCAAGGACAAGCTCGGCAAGGCCTGCCGCATCTACGCGCCGGTCGGCACCCATGAAACGCTGCTGGCCTACCTGGTGCGCCGGCTGCTGGAAAACGGCGCCAATTCGTCCTTCGTCAGCCAGATCGTCGACGAGAGCATTCCCGTCGATACGCTGATCCAGGATCCGCTCGACATCGCGCGC
Source organism: Pseudoduganella umbonata (assembly GCF_014192225.1). Lineage (GTDB taxonomy): Bacteria > Pseudomonadota > Gammaproteobacteria > Burkholderiales > Burkholderiaceae_D > Rugamonas > Rugamonas umbonata. The sequence continues at coordinate 421,202 of NZ_JACHXS010000005.1, forward strand.
CGCCAGGGCGGAGCGCCGCATCCGGCGATCGCGCTGCCGCGCGACATGTTCGGTACCGAGCGCAGCAATTCCGAAGGCATCGACCTGTCGAACGAGGATGTGCTGCGCGACGTGTCACAGGCGCTGGCCCAGCCGCGCACGTGGACGGCAGCCCCGCTGCTGGCCGGCCCGGCGCAGGCGGAGCAACCGGCCCAGCAGGTACGCAATCCGGCGCAGCACGGCGATATCGTCGGCCAGGTGACCGAAGCCACCGCCGCCGACGTGGAACAGGCGCTGGCCAGCGCCAGCGCCGCGGCGATGGACTGGCAGGCGGTGGCACCCTCGGTGCGCGCCGACGCGCTGATGCGCGCGGCGGACCTGTATGAAAGCCACAAGCTCGAATTGATGGCGCTGGCGATCCGCGAGGCCGGCAAGTCGCTGCCGAACGCCATTGCCGAGGTGCGCGAGGCGGTCGATTTCCTGCGCTACTACGCGCAGCAGGTGCGCCATGAGCGCAATGTGCTGGCGCTGGGTCCCGTCACCTGCATCAGCCCGTGGAACTTCCCGTTGGCGATCTTTACGGGGCAGGTGGCAGCCGCGCTGGCGGCCGGCAACGTGGTACTGGCCAAGCCGGCCGAGCAGACGCCGCTGATTGCGCACCGCGCCGTCGAATTGCTGCATGAAGCCGGCATTCCCCGCGCGGCGCTGCAATGCCTGCCGGGCCGCGGCGACGTGGTCGGCGCCGGCCTGTGCAACGATCCCCGTGTCAAAGGCGTGATCTTCACCGGGTCGACGGAAGTGGCACAGCTGATCAACCGCGTGCTGGCGCAGCGGGCAGCGGCGGAACACTGCGACATTCCGCTGATCGCCGAAACCGGCGGCCAGAATGCGATGATCGTCGATTCGTCGTCGCTGCCGGAGCAGGTGGTGCAGGATGCGATCTCTTCCGCATTCGACAGCGCCGGCCAGCGCTGTTCCGCGCTGCGCGTGCTGTTCCTGCAGGACGATATCGCCGACAAGACGATCCGTATGCTGAAGGGGGCGATGAGCGAACTGAAGATCGGCAGCCCGGACCGGCTGGTGACCGATATCGGCCCCGTCATCGATGCCGAGGCGCAGCAGAACCTGATGGCGCACATCGAGCAGACCAAGCGTTCGTGCGTCGCGCATTTCTCGCTGGGATTACCGGAAGGACAGCAGGGCACCTTCGTGCCGCCGACCGTGCTGGAAATCCGTTCGCTGGCCGAGCTGACGAAAGAAGTGTTCGGGCCGGTGATGCACGTGATCCGCTACAGCCGTGCCGACCTGCCGAAGGTGGTCGACCAGATCAACGCCAGCGGCTTCGGCCTGACGCTGGGCGTGCATTCGCGGATCGACGAGACCGTCGACTACATCGTGTCGCGCGCTCACGTGGGCAATATCTATGTCAATCGCAACATCGTCGGTGCCGTCGTTGGCGTGCAACCGTTCGGTGGCGAAGGCAAATCGGGGACCGGTCCGAAGGCGGGCGGTCCGCTGTACCTGAAACGGCTGCAGCGTGCCGCGGCGCCGCTCGACACCCATGCGCGGCAGTCGACGCCCAGTGTCGATGCGCTGATCGTGTGGCTGCGGGCCAAGGGCAAGGACGCAGCGGCCACGCTGGCGGAGCAGTACGTGCGCTCGACGCCGCTGGGCGGCGAAACCCTGCTGCCGGGCCCGACCGGCGAGCGCAATACGCTGCGCTACGAGCCGCGCGGTACGGTGGCCTGCTTTGCCGACACGCAGGATGCATTGCTGAACCAGCTGGCCGCCACCCTGGCGACGGGCAACCGGGCCGCAATCGTGGCGCACGCCACGTCGCTGGTGCCGGCCGATCTGCCGGCGGCTGTCCAGGACCGCGTGGAAGTCGTCGGCAGCCTGGAGGCGCTGAAGGAAGGCTTCCAGATCGCCCTGGTGGAGTCGTCGCTGACGGCGCAGGTGAGGGTACCGCTGGCCGCCCGCGACGGCGCGGTGGTCGGCGTCATCGATACGACACCGGAAACCGCGATCCCGCTGTGGCGGCTGGTTGCCGAACGGGCGCTGTGCGTCAACACGACGGCGGCGGGCGGCAATGCCAGCCTGATGACGCTGGGCGCTTAATCGGGCGCTTGATCGGACTCGCAGCATAAAAACGGCGATCTTTTCGCCTCCTCAAACAAAAATGGCGCTCGATGCGCCATTTTTTTTCGCCTGTACCCGTCTGCAGGCAGCTGGAATACCTCCAGGAAGCGTTTTAAGGGGCCGTGGTGGCGTTGCCAGGCGCGGTTCGTTCCCGTGCCAGGGTGGCAGCCTTGAATCGATTACAGCCTCTTCTGGAGGCTTGCCTGGATCTGGCCGCTTGCCGGTCAGGCGGCATGGTTCCGGCAAAATTTTTCAATGATGCCGAACGCATAACGCGACGCGACGGTTTTGACGAATGCCATGAAGTCGGTGGCGGCATCTTCGTTGGCATTGTCCGAGATCGTGCGGATCACGGCGAACGGTATGCCCAGCTCGAAACACACCTGCGCCACGGCGGCGCCTTCCATCTCCACCGCCAACAGCCCCGGCAAGGCACTTTTAAGGGCCGCCAGGCGCATGCCGTCGTTGATGAACTGGTCGCCACTACCGATCAGGCCGCGATGCAGGGTGGCGCCATTCTCGCTGTCCAGGAAGGTACTGGCCGCACCGGCGAGCCGGGAGCTCAGTCCCAGGTCGCTCGGCAGGTGCGACAGCCCGGTCAGCGGCACATCGAAACGGGGAAACAGGGGCGAGGCATCCATGTCGTGCTGGACCAGCGATTCGGCAATCACGACGTCGCCGACCCGGACATTGGCATCGGCGCTGCCGGCCACCCCGGTGAACAGGATGTGGGTAACTCCGAACCTTTCCACAAGCGTGGTCGCCGTCATGGCGGCAGCCACCTTGCCGATACGCGACAGCACAGCCACTGTGTCGACCTTCCACAAGTTGCCAACCGTGTATTCGCGCATGCCGTGCACATGGCGTTCGGCGTGCTGCATGGCCTGGATCAGGCCTTCCTGCTCTTCCGCCAGGGCGGAAATGATGCCCAGGCGAGTGGGCTTGCCGGTAATTTGACTGTTGGTTTTCAATGTCTGCATGGATTCCAGGATACTGGACAGTGCTTGTTCTTGCCCGGTTTTCTGCTTGCGGGTTCTTGCGTTCCTGCGCCTGCGCCGCAGTTCTTCCTGCTTTTGCGCCGTTGGTTTACAAGAATAAGAATAAATATTTAAGCTGGTAGTAGATAGTAAACCAGGCAGTTTCTGTGGATAAGGCTGTTAACATCCACAAAATCAGCGGTTTACGCTTCCTGTAACCGCTAGGACAAGGATTGTATCGGAGCCGGATGAGTTCTGAACAAAAAATCCTCCTTCCCCCTCCCAAGCGGTTTACGCACATCCGATCCTGTGGATATGCAGCACCTTATCCACAGACACCTCGCATTTCGGTGATTTTTCTGCCATCAGACGTCTGCCAGACCGGCAAAAACTTCAAAACTGCTGCTGGCCGTTCCTCCTTCAAAGCGGTTGAGCAGAACTGAACTGTTTGCCGAAACCATCGATCCATCGTGCCGAACGTTTTTTCTGGCTTGCCGGTTTGGCACGTCGATGCATGCCGGCGCTTGTTGCTTTGGATTAATTCACGCGTTTTGCAGTGTGTTCGGCGGCGCGAAGCGTCGTCGGGTTTATAAAGAATAAGTCTGTATACAAGCTAGTGGTAGTTGTTAACAGATCGCGGTTTCTGTGGATAACTGTGTTGCTCACTGAAAAATCAATGGTTTACAAGCTGCACAACCACACGCGTAAACCGTGTATGGTCGAGGAACGGTTTTTGGACAAAAATGGGCGTTCGCACAGACGCGCGGTTTACGCACAAACGATGCCTGTGGATATCCATACGCTTATCCACAGGCGATTGAGGAGGCAAGATGACGTTGCAATCCCTGTTCCCCCATCCCATCATCCAGGGCCCGATGGCCGGCGGATGCAATACTTCAGCGCTGGTGGCTGCCGTGTCGAATGCCGGCGCGCTCGGTTCGCTCGCCGGTTCACTGCTGTCGCCGGACGCGATTCGCCGCCAGGTAGCGGAGCTCCGGCAGCTGACGGACAAGCCTTTCATGCTTAACTTTTTTGTCCAGAACCCGCCAAAGCCCAGTGCGGAAGAGGTCGGACGGGCCGTGGAATTGCTGAAACCTGTCTGGTCCTCACTGGGCTGGTCCGAGCTGGCGCTGCCGTTCAAATGGTGTGAAGACTTTTCCGCCCAGTTCGCGCTGTTACTCGAGCTGAAACCTGCCGTTGCGAGTTTTACGTTCGATATCCTTTCCGCAGAACAGGTGCGGCAGTTGCACGATGCCGGGATCGTCGTGATCGGTACCGCGACCCGGGTGGACGAAGCGCTGGCCTGGCAGAACGTGGGCGCGGATGCGGTCATTGCTTCGGGAACCGAGGCTGGCGGTCACCGGGGCACCTTCATCGGCGACCAGCGCGATGCCACGCTCGATGCGATGGCACTGCTCCGGGCGGTGGTCGCCGAGGTAACGATTCCCGTCATTTCAGCGGGCAATGTCATGACCGGGGCGGATATCCGTGAGCGGCTAAACCTGGGTGCGGCCGCGGTGCAGATGGGAACGGCATTTCTCGTCACGGACGAATCGGGCATCCATCCCGCCTACAAGCAGCGGCTGCTGTGCGCCGGCAGTTCTCCCACGCGCCTGACCCGGGCATTTTCCGGGCGCTACGCGCGCGGCCTGGTCAACCGTTTCATGCAGCAAATGGCGGAGGTCGAAGACCAGCTGCCGCCTTATCCGGTGCAAAACGCGCTGACCGGTCCGATACGGTTCGAGGCCGCCAAGCGGGGCGATACGGAATACATGTCTTTATGGTGCGGGACGGGCGTGGGGCGCGTGCGCCGCACGGGGGCGGCCAGGCTGGTGAACGCCTTGATCGCCGAAATGGCGCGGCCGTAGCGTATTTATCATTTTTATAATTTTTGTGCCGCCGATAAAATGACGCGTTGCACAAATTTATGTAATTCGATATCAAAAATTAGATATTGATAGCACCGGTTGCCATCACGTTGAAGAATGCACCATGCAATTGACCGACGTTAGCTTTGTTGCGCAAAGCACAAATCTACTTCGGTTCAGTAGGCATTCGACAAAAGTTTATGGTAGTTATACGGTATTGTTAGGCAAATTTGTTCTGGGTATGATCGACAAAAATTTTAGCAGTATGTAAAGAATCCTCAGGGAGACGCGATGTCAAACTTCATCTTGGAAACAAGGAATTTGACCAAGGAGTTCAAGGGTTTCACTGCTGTCAGCGACGTGAATCTGCGGGTTCAACGTGGCCATATTCATGCCTTGATCGGCCCCAACGGCGCCGGCAAGACCACCTGCTTCAACCTGCTGACGAAATTCCTGGTGCCCACCTCTGGCCAGATTTTATTCAACGGCAAGGACATCACGTCGGCCAAGCCGGCCGAGATTGCCCGCATGGGCGTCATCCGCTCGTTCCAGATCTCGGCGGTCTTTCCCCATCTCACCGTGCTGCAGAACGTGCGCATCGGGTTGCAGCGCCAGCTCGGCACCACGTTCCATTTCTGGCGCAGCGAACGCACGCTGGATCAGCTGAACGAGCGTGCCATGGCGCTGCTGGGCGAGGTCGATCTCACGCAGTTCGCGGACACGATCACGGCCGACATGCCGTATGGCCGCAAGCGTGCGCTGGAAATCGCCACCACGCTGGCGATGGAACCGGAACTGATGCTGCTGGACGAACCCACGCAGGGCATGGGCCATGAAGACGTGCACCGGGTGACTGAGCTGATCAAGAAAGTGTCGAACGGCCGCACCATCCTGATGGTGGAACACAATATGAGCGTGGTCTCCGGCATCTGCGACCGGATCTCGGTATTGCAGCGCGGTGCGATGCTGGCCGAAGGCAGCTACGCCGAGGTGTCGAAAAATCCCCAGGTGATGGAGGCTTACATGGGCACGGAAGCAACCGAACTGGTGGGAGCGCACTGATGAACGCACCGGCCACTTCGAACGTCCACATGCCGGCCAGCCAGCCGGCCCGCGCGGCACTGGAAATCGCCGACCTGCAAGCCTGGTACGGCGAATCGCACATCCTGCACAACGTGAACATCACGGTGCAGCAGGGCGAAGTCGTGACGCTGCTGGGCCGCAACGGCGCCGGCCGCACGACCACGCTGCGCGCCATCATGGGCCTGACGGGCGCCCGCAAGGGATCGATCCGCATCAACGGCACGGAAGCGGTCAGCCTGCCGACCCACCGGATCGCCCATCTGGGCGTTGGCTACTGTCCGGAAGAGCGCGGTATTTTCTCGTCGTTGTCGACGGAGGAAAACCTGCTGCTGCCGCCAACGCTGAAAACCGGCGAAAAAGGCATGTCGATCGACGAGATCTACGACATGTTCCCGAACCTGAAGGAACGCCGCAACAGCCAGGGCACGCGCCTGTCGGGCGGCGAGCAGCAGATGCTCGCCGTGGCCCGCATCCTGCGCACCGGCGCGCGCCTGCTGCTGCTCGATGAAATTTCCGAAGGGCTGGCGCCCGTCATCGTCCAGGGCCTGGCCCGCATGATCCGCATGCTGAAAGCGAAGGGCTACACGATCGTCATGGTGGAACAGAATTTCCGTTTCGCGGCGCCGCTGGCGGACCGGTTCTACGTGATGGAACATGGCCAGATCGTCGAAACCTTCGCTGCATCCGAACTGAACGCCAAGATGCCGGTGCTCACCGAGCTGCTGGGCGTGTGACAGCTAGAAACAGGCAGGCAAGTGCGCCGCCGCGCTCGCGGCGGCCGTATAAAACCCAGTGTATGGAGACGACAATGAAATCGACTATCAAGCGTAGTGCCATCGCGATGGCAGCCACTGCCATCTGCGCCATCGGTGTGTCCGGTGCCGCATCCGCCCAGGTATCGGGCGAGACGATCAAGATCGGTTTCATTACCGACATGTCCGGGCTGTACACCGATATCGACGGCGCCGGCGGCGCTGAAGCGATCAAGATGGCGATCGCCGATGCCGGTACCGTCATCGCCGGCAAGAAAGTCGAATTCATCTCCGCCGACCACCAGAACAAGGCCGACATCGCCGCGTCCAAGGCGCGCGAGTGGTTCGACCAGCAGGGCGTGGACTTGCTGATCGGTGGCACCAACTCCGGCGCCAACCTGGCGATGGCCAAGGTGGCGGCCGAAAAGAAAAAGATCTTCATCTCGATCGGCGCCGGTTCCTCGCGCCTGACCAACGAGGAATGCACGCCGTACACCGTCCACTATGCGTACGACACGGTCGCGCTGGCGCGCGGCACCGGCGGTGCGATCGTCAAGCAGGGCGGCAAGGACTGGTACTTCATGACGGCCGACTATGCGTTCGGCCAGTCGCTGGAAGCGGACACCGCCGCTGTCGTGAAGACCGGCGGCGGACGCGTACTGGGCTCGGTGAAACACCCGCTGTCGGCCTCCGATTTTTCATCGTTCCTGCTGCAGGCGCAGGCCTCGAAGGCACAGATCCTGGGCCTGGCCAATGCCGGCGGCGATGCGATCAACTCGATCAAGGCCGCCAACGAGTTCGGCATCTCGAAAAAAATGAAGCTGGCCGGCCTGCTGATCTTCATCAACGACATCCATTCGCTGGGCCTGAACACCACGCAGGGCATGTATCTCACGGACGGCTGGTACTGGGACCTGAACGCCGATACGCGTGCGTGGTCGAAGCGCTACTTCGCGAAGATGAAGAAGGAGCCGTCGATGCTGCAGGCGGCCGATTATTCCGCCGCTTCCAACTACCTGAAAGCCGTGAAGGCGGTCGGTACCGACGATTCGGACAAGGTGATGGCACACCTGAAGAAAACCCCGATCAACGACATGTTCACGAAGAACGGCGTGATCCGCCCGGACGGCCGCATGGTCCACGACATGTACCTGATGGAAGTGAAGAAACCGGCCGAGTCGAAGTATCCGTGGGATTACTACAAGGTCGTCGCCACGATTCCCGGCGAGCAGGCGTACATGAAGAAAGCCGAGACCAAGTGCGCGTTGTGGAAATAAGCCGGGGCAGGGGACGCGGACGCCGCTGCGCGACCTGAGCGAACCCGGGCGCGGCAAGCAGGTGCAGTCGTTGTTGAACCGGCCAGCAACGAACTGGCCAGCAACGACTGGCCAGCAACCTGCGCTGCTGTCTCTGCCGTGTACCGTGTTCGCCACCGCCGCAACGCGCCGGGATCAGCGTTTCCCGGTTGCTGCGTACCGCGGCGTTCACGTTGCCGTTCGCTGCCGCCGCCTGCAACTGCCAAGCGCTCCCGCCGTTTACAACGCCGTTCGCGCCTGCCGTAGTACCTGTCTTAGCACCTGTCCTGGCACTTGTCGTTGTACCTGCCTTGCACCAGCGGTTTTCAGCCGCCGTTTAGCATTCACATTATCTGTCACCACTCTTCGAGGAGAAGAAGGCCATGGAAATCTTCGGCGTTCCCCTGCCAGCCATGATGAGCCAGCTGCTGCTGGGACTCGTCAACGGTTCGTTCTACGCGATGCTGTCGCTTGGCCTGGCCATCATTTTCGGCTTGTTGAACGTCATTAACTTCTCGCACGGCGCGATGTACATGATGGGCGCCTTCCTGGCCTGGATGGGCATGACCTATCTCGGCATGAGCTACTGGATGATGCTGCTTGCCGCGCCGATCATCGTCGGTATCCTGGGCGTCGTCATCGAGAAGACGCTGCTGCGCTGGCTGTACAAGCTGGACCACCTGTACGGATTGCTGCTGACGTTCGGCATCACGCTGGTCGTGGAAGGGATCTTCCGTTCGTTCTACGGCGTGTCCGGCCAGCCGTTCGACACCCCGGAACAGCTGCAGGGTGCGACCGACCTGGGCTTCATGATCTTGCCGAACTACCGCGGCTGGGTCGTCGTGGCCTCGCTGGTCGTCTGCTTCGCCACCTGGTTCGTCATCGAGAAAACCCGGCTCGGCGCCTACCTGCGTGCCGGCACCGAGAACCCCAAGCTGGTCGAGGCGTTCGGCATCAACGTGCCGCTGATGGTCACGCTGACGTATGGCTTCGGCGTGGCGCTGGCCGGCTTCGCCGGCGTTCTGGCGGCACCGATCATCCAGGTCTCGCCGCTGATGGGCTCGAACCTGATCATCGTCGTGTTCGCCGTGGTCGTGATCGGCGGCATGGGTTCGATCCTCGGCTCGATCGTCACCGGGCTGGGACTGGGCGTCATCGAGGGCCTGACGCGGGTGTTCTATCCGGAATTCTCGTCGACGGTGGTGTTCCTCGTGATGGTCATCGTGCTGCTGCTGCGTCCCGCCGGCCTGTTCGGCAAAGAAAAGTGAAAGGCTACCCATGAACAAGCAAATCGGCTACGGACTCCTGCTGGTGGCGGCACTGGCGGCGCCATTCATCGGCTACCCCGTGTTCCTGATGAAATTGTTGTGCTTCGCGCTGTTTGCCAGCGCCTTCAACCTGCTGATCGGTTTTACCGGTCTGCTGTCGTTCGGCCACGCGGCATTCTTCGGCACGGCCGGCTATGTCGCCGGCAATGCATTGAAGAACTGGGGCATGCCTTTCGAGCTCGGCCTTCTGGCCGGCGTAGTGGGCGCGGCGCTGGTCGGCCTGGTGATCGGTGGCCTGGCGATACGCCGTGCCGGTATTTATTTCTCAATGATCACGCTGGCATTGGCGCAGATGGTGTACTTCTTCGCGTTGCGCTACACCGGCTTTACCGGTGGCGAAGACGGCCTGCAGGGCGTGCCGCGGGGCCGGCTGCTGGGCACCGTCGACCTGTCGAACGACCTGACCCTGTACTTCGTCGTCCTGGCGTTCTGCGTGGTGGCGTTCGCACTGATCGTGCGCACCGTGCACTCGCCATTCGGCCAGGTACTGAAGGCGATCAAGGAGAACGAACCGCGTGCGATCTCGCTGGGTTACGACGTGGACAAGTACAAGCTGATGGCGTTCGTACTGTCCGCCGCGCTGGCCGGACTGGCCGGTGCATTGAAGACCGTGGTGCTGGGATTCGAGACGCTGACGGATGTGCACTGGACGATGTCCGGTCTGGTCATCCTGATGACGCTGGTAGGTGGCATGGGCACGCTGGCCGGCCCCTTGCTCGGTGCCGTGATCATCATCGCGCTGGAAAACAAGCTGGGCGACTTCGGCACGATGATCGCCAGCGGTACCGGGATCGAGTGGTTCAACACGCTGGGCGAAGCGGTCAGCATGGTCACCGGCCTGATCTTCGTGGCCTGCGTGCTGCTGTTCCGGCGCGGCATCATCGGTGAAATCGTGGCGGCGCTGGGCCGAAGAAATCCAGCGTGAGGTGCAGATGACGACGCCGGAGTTTTCCGGCGTTGTTCTTTCTAACGGGGATTTTACCCAGCAAGCTGTTTCCAACGATTCCAGAAAGAGGTAACCCACCATGCAGATGACGACATCGAAAACCGCGATTGCCATTGCCGTGGCACTGCTGCTCGGCGCCTGTGGAAGCGACGATGACGACGACGAACCGGAAGTGCTGAACCAGAAACCCAGCTGGCTCGGCACGATCTCGACCGCCAGCTACGACGGCACGTCGGACGACTTGCTGACGGCAGGCCTGGGGACCAGCGGGCTGGCCGCCGCCGCGCCGCCGGCCTACAACGATCCGGCCAACCCCACGGCGCGGGAGCTGCGCCGCAATGCGATCTTCGCCAACTACCGTGCCGTGCTCGACATTGCCGCGAACAGCGGCTACGGCACCCTGTACGGCCCGAACGTGAACGCGGCGGGCGTTGCCACCAATGGCAGCGGCATGGTCGCGGGTACGGAATACCTGGCGTACACGGACGACGGCACGGGCCGGCAAAACGTGACGCTGATGGTGCAGGTACCGAACGGCTTCGATCCCGTCAACCCGTGCATCGTCACCGGTACCTCGAGCGGTTCGCGCGGCGTTTATGGCGCGATCGGCAGTGCGGGCGAATGGGGCCTGAAGAACAATTGCGCGGTCGCCTACGCGGACAAGGGCAGCGGCACGGGCCTGTACGCGTTCGAGGACGACAGCGTCAACGGCTTGAACGGCGTGCGGACATCGCGTACCTCCGCCGGCAAGGACGCGCTGTTCGCGCCCGAATTGACGGATGCGCAGCGCACCGCCTTCGCCCAGCAATACCCGGGCCGTGTCGCATTCAAGCATGCGCACTCGCAACTGAACCCGGAGAAGGATTGGGGCAAGGTCACGCTGCAAGCCGTTGAATTCGCGTTTTACGTGCTCAACGAGAAGTACGGTGTCGTCGCCCGCGACAACACGAATCGCATCGTGCGCTTCACGCCCGCCAATACGTTGACGATCGCATCGTCGATTTCCAACGGTGCCGGCTCCGCCTTGCTGGCCGCCGAACAGGATACGACCGGCCTGATCGACGCCGTGGCGGCCACCGAACCGCAGATCCAGCCGAACCGGACAAGCGGCTATACGGTCCGGCAAGGCGGGGTCAATGTGGCATCGCAAGGGCTGCCGCTGCTCGATTACTCGAGCTACGCCGCGCTGTACCAGCCGTGTCTCGTCGCCGGTGGGGCAGGGCGCTGCGCATCGCTGGTAGCGAAGGGACTGTTGACCGGAAACGACCTGGCATCGCGCCAGGCGGATGCGCGGGCCAGGTTGCGCGCGTACGGCTGGACGGCGGACGCCGAACCGCTGCAGGCTTCTCACGCGCTGACGAACATCCTCGTGGCGGTGACGTACGTGAATGCGTACGGCAAGTTCTCCGTGACGGACAACGTCTGCGGTTTCAGCTGGGGCACGGCCGATGCGACCGGCTCGCCCATCCCGCTCACGGCGGCAACGCTGGCATCGAGCTTCGCCACGCAGAACGGCATCGTCGGCACGCCGATCTATGAACAGTCGGTGGGCGGCGCCAAGCTGTACAGCCTGGGCGTGTCGCCATCCACCGGTGTCGAAGACCAGGCGCTCGATGGTTTCCTGTGCCTGCGCTCGCTGGCTACCGGCATCGATCCGGAGACCGGTGCCGCACTGACCGGCGACCAGGCGGCGCAGAGCGCGCGCGTGCGTGCCGGCATGGCCGAGGTACAGGCGACCGGCAACCTGCGCGGCAAGCCGGCACTGATCGTGTCCGGGCGGTCCGATGCACTGATCCCGGTCAACCATGCGTCGCGCGCGTATGTGGGGTTGAATGCCGCCGTCGAGGGTTCGTCCAGCAAGCTGCGTTATGTGGAAGTCACCAACGCCAATCACTTCGACAGTTTCTCGAATGCGTTGCCGACCCTGGTCGTACCCCTGCATCCTTATCTGTTCCGCGCACTGGACGCTGTTTATGCGAACCTGAAAAACAGTGCGACGGCGCTGCCGCCATCGCAGGTCGTGCATACGGTCACGCGGGCCAGCAATGCGGTGCCGATCACGGCTGCGAACCTGCCGCCCTTCGCCGCTGCGCCGGGTGCCAGTGCGATCACGGTCAGTAGCACCACGGTGAACGTGCCGGACTGAAGCGGAGTGCTGTTGGTTGAGTCTGGACAGTGATCCCGACCATAAAAAGGCGGACCAGATGGTCCGCCTTTTTATTTCCGGAACCGGCTACAGCGCCGCCCCATAAATGGCTCGGGCATCGTCCCGCGTGACTTCGCGCGGATTGTTGCCCAACAACCGTGTCTGCAACATCGCGTCGTCGGCAAGGCGGTCCAGGTCTTCTTCGCGAATCCCGACTTCCCGCAGCGTGCCGGCGATACCGGTTCGACCTGCCAGTTCCGCCATCGCGACAGTGAACGCTTCCGCCTTCGCCTCGGCCGTACCGTGCGCACCGGGCACGACGATGGCGGCCAGTTCCGCATAACGCTCGGCTGCCGCCGGCGCGTTGAAGCGCAGAACATGCGGCAGGACCAGCGCATTGGACAAGCCGTGCGGGACATGAAATATGCCGCCGATGGGATAGGCGAGGGCGTGCACGGCAGCGACGGGCGCATTGGAAAATGCCTGGCCGGCCAGCAGGGCGCCCAGCAGCATCGCTTGCCGTGCCGCCAGTTGGACGGCGCGATCCGCCCTGGCTTCGCAGGCAACGTGAAGATTTGCCCACAACAGTTGCAGCGCTTCGCGCGCCAGGATATCCGACAGGGGATTCTTTTTATGCCGGCTCGTGTACGCTTCGATCGCATGCACCATCGCATCGATGCCGGTGGCGGCGGTCACGTGCGGCGGCAAGCCGAGCGTCAGTTCCGCATCCAGGATAGCCATGTCGGCATACAGCTGGGGCGCCACGACACCCATCTTCGTGGTGGACCCGGTAGTCACGATCGCGATATTGGTGACTTCCGAACCCGTGCCGGCGGTCGTCGGGATTTGCACCAGCGGCAGCCGGTTGCCGCGCACGTTGCCGATCCCGTACGCTTCGGCCAGCGGCTGGCCGCTGCCGGCCAGCACCGCGATCAGTTTGGCGACATCCATTGAACTGCCACCGCCGAGACCGATCACGATGTCCGTGGCGTGCTGGCGCGCGGTATCGACGGCGGCAAGCACCACGTTTTCCGGCGGATCGGCGATCACATCGCTGCAGGTTTTCACGTGAAAACCGGCATTCGCCAGGCTGGCGATCGGCGCCGCAGCCAGGCCGGTAGCGAGGAATCCCGCATCGGTCACGACCAGGGCGCGATGGGTGTCGGGAAAGCGGTCTCGAACAAGTTCGCCCAGGCGGCTGCTGGCGCCGATGGCCGATACGATGTGGGGCACGGTGCTGAAGGAAAAATCATTCATGGTGTCTCCCTGTATGTGGGTGAGTCCAGCATACATCAGCCGTGAGGTGCTGGACCAACCCACCCGGCAGAGCGTAATGTTCTTCCGTACAATGTCGGGTTCAATGATGTGACGACAGGTGGGGGCGGGATGCTGGATATTGCGGTTTTGGGCGTGGCTGCCTTTGCGGCCGGCCTGGTCGATGCGGTCGTCGGCGGTGGCGGGTTGATCCAGATTCCCGTGCTTTTTTCCACCTTCAGCACTACCGCACCCGCGACGCTGCTGGGTACCAGCAAACTGGCCGGGATTTTTGGTACGGCCGCCGCCGCGGTCAATTACGCGCGGCGTGTCTCGATTGCCTGGACGACGGCGGCTCCGGCCGCCTTTGCCGCATTCCTGTTCGCGTTCTTCGGCGCCTACACGGTGACGAAGATCCCTGCCGATTTCATGCGCACCCTGTTGCCCTTCGTGCTGATCGCAGTGGCCATCTACACGTTCCGGCGCAAGGATCTGGGCAGCATCCATGCACCGCTGCATAGCGGCTTGAAGGAGAGGGTGCTGGCGGTCGTGATCGGCGCGTGCATCGGGTTCTACGATGGCTTCTTTGGGCCAGGGACGGGCAGCTTCCTGGTGTTCCTGTTTGTGCGCCTGTTCGGATTTGATTTCCTCGGCGCTTCCGCCGTCGCCAAGGTGGTCAACGTGGCGTGCAATCTGTCTGCGCTAATGTGGTTCGGCTACAGTGGGCATCTGCTGTGGCAGCTGGGTTTGATGATGGCGGTCTGCCAGGTGGCGGGGTCGCTGATCGGAACCAAGCTGGCCATGCGGCACGGCAGTGGTTTCGTTCGACGGGTCTTCCTGGTCGTGGTGACGATCCTGATCGTCAAGACGTCATGGGATGCATGGCAACGGTGGTGATTGTTCCACGTGGAACATCCCATCCAGGAGGAGCACCAAGCCCGGCATTGCCGGGTTTTTTGTTCCACGTGAAACACCCGATCGTGATCAGGCCAGCCCGGTAATAGAACGTTCCACGTGAAACAACGCGGGAATATTTCTGCCTAAAAAAGTCGCAGCGCGCAAAAAACTCTATAATCTGAGGTTCATCCCTCTGCTTCTCTTTCCACCATGCTATTTCCTACTGAATTCGACGTCATCGTCGTTGGCGGCGGCCATGCCGGCACCGAAGCTGCACTGGCGTCGGCCCGGATGGGTCAGAAGACCCTGCTGTTGACCCATAACATCGAAACCCTTGGCCAGATGTCGTGCAATCCCTCGATCGGCGGCATCGGCAAAGGCCACCTCGTCAAAGAGGTGGACGCGCTGGGCGGCGCAATGGCGATCGCCACGGACGAAGCCGGCATCCAGTTCCGCATCCTGAATTCATCGAAGGGCCCGGCCGTGCGCGCAACGCGTGCCCAGGCCGACCGCATCCTGTACAAGGCAGCGATTCGCGCGCGGCTGGAAAACCAGCCGAACCTGTGGCTGTTCCAGCAGGCGGTCGACGACCTGATGGTGGAGGGCGACCGTGTGGTCGGCGCCGTAACGCAGATCGGCTTGAAGTTCCGGTCGCGCGCCGTGGTCCTGACCGCGGGTACCTTCCTCGACGGGAAGATCCACGTCGGCCTGCAAAATTATTCGGCCGGCCGCGCCGGCGATCCGCCCGCGCTGTCCCTGTCCGCGCGCCTGAAGGAACTGAAGCTGCCGCAAGGCCGCCTGAAGACGGGCACGCCGCCGCGCATCGATGGCCGCAGCATCGACTTTTCCCAGATGACGGAACAACCGGGCGACCTCGATCCCGTGCCCGTGTTCTCGTACATGGGCAACACGGCAATGCATCCGAAGCAGCTGCCATGCTGGGTTACGCACACGAACCAGAAAACGCATGACATCATCCGTGGCGGCCTGGACCGCAGCCCGATGTACACCGGTGTCATCGAAGGTGTCGGCCCGCGCTACTGCCCGTCGATCGAAGACAAGATCCACCGTTTTTCCGGCAAGGAATCGCACCAGATCTTCCTCGAGCCGGAAGGGCTGACGACGCACGAGTTTTACCCGAACGGCATTTCCACGAGCCTGCCGTTCGATGTGCAGATCGAACTGGTCCGTTCGATGAAGGGTCTCGAGCAGGCGCACATCCTGCGCCCCGGCTATGCGATCGAATACGACTACTTCGACCCGCGTGGCTTGAAGGCGTCGCTGGAAACCAAGGCCATCGGCGGCCTGTACTTTGCCGGCCAGATCAACGGCACCACCGGTTACGAAGAAGCGGCGGCACAAGGCTTGCTGGCCGGTTTGAATGCCGCGCTGCAGACCCAGGGCAGGGAAGCGTGGACGCCGGCACGGTCGGAAGCCTACCTTGGCGTGCTGGTGGACGACCTCGTCACGCAAGGCGTGCAGGAGCCTTACCGCATGTTCACCAGCCGTGCCGAGTACCGGCTGTCGCTGCGGGAAGACAACGCGGACATGCGCCTGACGGAAATCGGCCGCAAGCTGGGCGTCGTCGGCGATGCGCAGTGGGAAGCCTTCGAGCGCAAGCGCGATGCTGTCGCCGCGGAACTCGAACGCCTGAAGGCGACCTGGGTAAATCCACGCATCCTCGAAGCGGCAGAGTCCGAACGCGTGATCGGCCAGGCCATTGAACGCGAATATTCGCTGGCCGATCTGCTGCGCCGCCCGAACGTCGACTACGACAAACTGGTGACGCTGACGGGCGCGGACGGCCGTAATCTGGGCGGTCCGGGCGTGACGGACGCGGCCGTCCAGGAACAGGTGGAGATCCAGCTGAAGTATTCCGGCTATATCGAGCGCCAGTTGAAGGAAGTGGAACGCCACGAACACTACGAAAACCTGAAGCTGCCCGAAGGCTTCAACTACCTGGACATTGCCGCCCTGTCGGTCGAAGTCCGGCAGAAGCTGAACAAGCACCGCCCTGAAACCCTGGGCCAGGCATCGCGCATTTCCGGCGTTACCCCGGCGGCGATTTCGCTGCTGCTGGTGCACCTGAAAAAGGCCGGCTTTGGCGGCTTTGTCACGCTGAAAGACGAGGCAGCCTGATGGCCGGTTTCGATCGTACCGTGCTGGGCCAGGTACTGGCCGACGGCGTCGCGGAACTGGACCTGGCGTTGTCGGCCGCGCAGCAGGAGCAGTTGCTCGACTACCTGGCGCTGCTGAACAAATGGAACCACGTCTACAACCTGACCTCGGTGCGCGACCCGCTGCAGATGATGACGCTGCACTTGCTGGATTCGCTCGCTGCCGTGCCGGCCTTTGCCGGGGCAAAGAACGTGCTTGATGTAGGGGCGGGAGGAGGGCTGCCCGGTATTGTGCTGGCCATCGCGCGGCCCGACATGAAAGTGTCGATGATCGACACCGTGCACAAGAAAACCGCGTTCCTGACGCAGGTGAAGGTCGAACTGGGTCTTGCGAACGTGACCGTGTACACGAAGAAGGTGCAGGAACTGACGGTCAAAACGCCGTTCGACGTGATCACGTCGCGTGCGTTTGCCGACCTGTCGGACTTCGTCGAATGGTCGCACCATCTGCTGGCCGACGATGGCAAGTTCATCGCGTTGAAGGGGACCGCACCGCAGGATGAACGCGAACGCCTGCCGGGCGACTGGAAAGTGGGCGCCTTGCAGCCCTTGCGGGTGCCCGGACTGGACGCCGAACGGCACCTGGTTTTCGTCGAACGCGGAGAAACGGTATAAACTGTTTATATCGTATAAACTATATAAATTGTTTATTCTGTATAAATCATATAAATCATATAAATTATATAAATGGTATAAATCGTATAAATCGTATAAATCGTATAAATAATATAAACGATATAAACCTAAACCGAACCAAAACTGGAACAACAAGAAAAAGCCGATGGCAAAGATATTCTGCGTAGCAAACCAGAAGGGCGGGGTGGGCAAGACCACTACCACGGTGAACCTCTCCGCCGGCCTTGCCAAACTGAACCAGCGCGTGCTGCTGGTCGACCTGGACCCGCAAGGCAATGCGACGATGGGGGCGGGCATCAACAAGGCCGGCCTGGCCGCTTCCACCTATGAAGTACTGCTGGGCAGCGCCGACGTGGCCTCGGCACGCCAGCGCTCCGAATCCGGCCGCTTCGACGTGCTGCCTGCCAACCGCGAGCTGGCCGGCGCCGAAGTGGAAATGGTCGAACTGGACAACCGCGAGAAGCGGCTGAAGGATGCGCTCGCGCTGGTCGACCAGGATTACGACTTCATCCTGATCGATTGCCCGCCCGCGCTGTCGATGCTCACGCTGAACGGCCTGTGCGCCGCACATGGCGTGATCATCCCGATGCAGTGCGAGTACTATGCGCTGGAGGGCTTGTCCGACCTGGTCAACACGATCAAGAAGGTACACGCCAACCTGAACCAGGACCTGAAGATCATCGGCCTGCTGCGTGTGATGTTCGATCCGCGCATGACGCTGTCGCAGCAGGTGTCGGCCCAGCTGGAACAGCATTTCGGCGACAAGGTGTTCAAGACGATTATTCCACGCAATGTGCGGCTGGCCGAAGCGCCGTCGTATGGCATGCCCGGGGTGTCGTTCGATCCGTCTTCCAAGGGTGCCCAGGCGTATATCGCCTTCGGTGCCGAGATGGTGGCGCGCATCAAGACGATGTGATCACAATGAAAACCGGTGCCAGGCACCATGGCCGGCCATCGCCAGGCCGTGGTGCCTGTCACCCTGCAAACGCAAACTATGGCAACCAAAAAACTCAAAGGCCTGGGTCGCGGCCTCGATGCGCTGCTGGGCGGCGCGGACGACTCTCCCGCTCCCGCCGAGCAGGGCAATCCCTCCGAACTGCCGCTCGGCCAACTGCAACCCGGCAAATACCAGCCGCGCACGCGGATGGACGAGGGCAGCCTGAACGAGCTGGCCGCGTCGATCAAGGCGCAAGGCATCATGCAGCCGATCCTGGTGCGGCCGCTCGAAGGCGCGCAGGGCGAGACGAAATATGAAATCATCGCCGGCGAGCGCCGCTTCCGCGCCGCACTGATCGCCGGCCTGGACACGGTGCCCGTGCTGGTGCGCGAGGTGGACGACACGTCCGCCGCGGCCATGGCGCTGATCGAGAACATCCAGCGCGAAGATCTCAATCCGCTCGAAGAAGCACAAGGCATCCACCGCCTGATCACCGACTTCGCCTTCACGCATGAGCAGGCAGCCACCGCCGTCGGGCGGTCGCGCTCCGCCGTGTCGAACCTGCTGCGCCTGCTGAACCTGGCGTCACCGGTGCAGACGATGCTGATGGCAGGCGACATCGACATGGGCCATGCCCGCGCGCTGCTGGCGGTCGACGCCGCCACGCAGATCACACTGGCCAACCTGGTCATCGCGAAACGCCTGTCGGTGCGCGAAACGGAAAAGCTCGTCACCCGCACGCAGGAAGAGCAGAACGCGCCGCCGGAAGCCCGGGTGCGGGAAAAATCCGGCGACATCAAGCGCCTGGAGGAAGAGCTGTCCGACAGCCTCGCCACGCCGGTCACCTTCCGCATCGGCGCCAGGGGCAAGGGCCAGATGATCATCGACTTCGCCGACCTGGATATCCTGGAGGGCGTGCTGGCCAAGCTGCGCGAGCCGGTGCGCGAGTGACCTGCCGGCCGGTGGCGGTTGCCTGAACAGTGCGAGAAACGTCCGGCGTAGCGGCTAGACCTGCAGGTGGACGGTCGCGCACGGCCGGTTCACCTGCCAGGCACGGCACAGTCCCGGACACCTGCCGATGACGTGCATTATTTACGCCCATTCCCTCATTCACATAATGGATGACGGTTATTGGAAAATGCATGAATGGTTGAGTTATTCACGAAACGACAGTAGATTTCCGATTAATAAATAATTCCAGTGATAATGCGGCCATTGCCCTAATTACGAATTCGAAAAAAACCTCTAAAAAAACCGCATCGGCAATAACGTATTGTCATTGTGCGGCGCCGAGCCGCCCAGATATGGCGTGGAGACGGAGAAAGGCGGTTGCGCAGAAGGCACTAGCGTTGCGCAAAAGACACGGTTTCTTACGGGTCAGGGGCTTTAAGGCCCGGTTAAGGCTGCCATGCGTGCGCTATCTGCACCACAGCGGTGCGGGGGCTTGACGGATTAGTCACAATGTTGCCTGATTTGCTCCCGAGAGGTGCATCACGTTTGACGCAGCTCACGTAACAGTCCTATAATCCCGTGTCTTTGGGTCTCAAAGCTACGTTAAGAAGGTTGGCAAGTGAGTGATTCTGCAGCAAGTATCGCCCGGCCGGTCTTCCGCATCGTTGCCCTGCAATTAACAATCGCCGTCCTCTTTTCAGCCCTCGTCGCGCTCTTCGCCGGGGTGGGAAAAGGCTGGCCTGCGGCCATGGGCGGCGCGATCGCGGTGCTCGGCAGCCTGGTCTACGCGCTGATCGTCACGCGGGCCAACAGCGACCCGAAAGCCATTTTCAGGCGCCACTTTCGCGCCGAGATGGTCAAATTATTTATTACAGCAGTGCTGTTCATTGCGGTACTGGTGCTGTTTCCATCGGCCGCGTCGGTTTGGCTGATTTTAGGTTTCGCGGTGACGACCCTGGCTTACTGGTTTTCATTGCTCGCAGTTTAAATGCCGGTTGATGCCCTTCGAGATTTGAAGGATGCGGACAAAGTTTCTAAATTCAATACCAACTTCACTATGACGACTGAACACGCGGGGGGCCACGCAGGCCCGGCAAACGCCACTGAATACATCCAGCACCACCTTTCCCACCTGCAAACCGCAGATGGTTCGTTCAACCTGGACACGTTCTGGATCTCCGCGGTCCTGGGCCTCGTGTTCCTGGGCGTGTTCTCGATGGCGGCCAAGCGCGCCACGCCGGGCGTGCCGGGCAAGCTGCAGAACTTCGTCGAATGGATCATGGAACTGGTCAACGACACCGTCAACAGCGCCTTCCACGCGAAAAGCGCCGTGATCGCGCCGCTGGCCATCACGATCTTCGTGTGGGTCTGGCTGATGAACGCGATGGACTTCCTGCCGGTCGACCTGCTGCCGCGCTTGCTGGAATTCTTCGGCGTGTACAAGCTGCGTGTCGTGCCGACCGCCGACGTGAACCATACCTTCGGCATGTCGTTCGGCGTCCTGCTGTGCATCATCGGTTTCTCGATCAAGGCCAAGGGCGTCGGCGGCTGGGGCAAGGAGCTGTTCACGGCACCGTTCCACGCACATGGTGTTGCCGCGATCGTGCTGGCACCGGTCAATTTCGTATTCCAGATGATCGAGCTGATCGCCAAGCCGATCTCGCTGTCGCTGCGACTGTTCGGCAACATGTATGCCGGCGAACTGATTTTCATCCTGATCGCGCTGCTGCCATGGTGGGCACAGTGGCTGCTGGGTGGTCCATGGGCAATCTTCCACATCCTGATTGTGACGCTGCAGGCCTTCGTGTTTATGGCCCTGACAGTTGTGTACCTCAGCCTAGCGGTCGAGAAACACTAATAAGGAGTCCCGCGAGGCCGGGTACGGCCGGGCGGGAATCCGAGCGGTTTGTAGTAAAAAAGAGTTTTTTAAATCTGGTATCTGTCGTTTTTTTAAATCTTAGGAGAAATCTAAATGCAAGCTCTGATCGCACAAGTACAAAGCATGACCGTTCTGGCAGTGGCTATCATCATCGGCCTGGCCGCAATCGGTACCGCTCTGGGCTTCGCTATCCTGGGTGGCAAGTTCCTGGAAGCTTCGGCACGTCAGCCTGAACTGATGCCGCAACTGCAAACCAAGCTGTTCGTTATCGCCGGTCTGCTGGACGCGATCTCGATGATCGGCGTCGGTGTTGCCCTGCTGTTCACGTTCAACAACCCGTTCCTGACGGCCCTGGTCAACGCAGCAGCTCAGTAATCGACGCTCCAACCGGGGAAACTTTTTAGGAGCAAGGTATGAACATCAA
This sequence comes from Pseudoduganella umbonata, assembly GCF_014192225.1. GTDB lineage: Bacteria > Pseudomonadota > Gammaproteobacteria > Burkholderiales > Burkholderiaceae_D > Rugamonas > Rugamonas umbonata. The sequence goes on from NZ_JACHXS010000005.1 coordinate 442,870, forward strand.
TATGTCTCTCATCGGTCAGATGATCACCTTCGCGGTGCTTGTCTGGTTCTCGATGAAATTCGTATTCCCGGCGCTGAATGCTGCGCTGGATGAGCGTGCCAAGCGTATCGCGGACGGTCTGGCTGCTGCCGAGCAGGGCCAGGCTTCGATGGCAATCGCTGAAAAGCGCGCCACGGAAGCCCTGACCTCCGCGCGTGACGAAGCTGCGTCGCGCGTCGCGGACGCTGAAAAGCGCGCTCAGCTGATCGCTGAAGAAATCAAGGCCAACGCCAGGGCCGAAGCGGATCGCATCATTGCCACCGCCAAGGCCGAAGCCGACCAGCAGGTCACCCAGGCACGCGAGCAACTGCGTGCCCAGGTTGCCGACCTGGCAGTCAAGGGCGCCGAGCAAATCCTGAAGCGCGAAGTCAACGCGTCGGCCCACGCCGACCTGCTGAACCGCCTTGCGACCGAGCTGTAATCATGGCTGAACTCGCAACCGTCGCTCGTCCTTACGCGGAAGCCCTCTTCCGCGTAGCCCAGGCTGGCAACCTCGCGCAGTGGTCCGATCTGGTGTCCGAACTGGCCCAGATCGGTTCGCACGAAGAGGTGCTGGCATATGCCCGCAACCCGAAGGTGACGGACAGCGAACTGCTGGCCACTATCACCTCCCTGCTGAAGTCGCCGCTGACCGCGGAAGCGAACAATTTTCTCTCGACGCTGATCGAAAACGGCCGCCTCGCATTGCTGCCGGAAATCGGTGCCCAATTCCACGACCTGAAGAATGGCGTGGAAGGTGCGGCGGATGCCGAAATCACGAGCGCATTCGATCTCGATGGCGCGCAAACCGCCAACCTGGTCGCCACGCTGGAAAAGAAATTCGGCCGCAAGCTGAACCCGCAAGTCACGGTCGATCCATCGCTGATCGGCGGCGTGCGCGTGGTGGTCGGTGACGAAGTGCTGGACACTTCGGTACGCGCCCGGCTCGAACAGATGCGCGTAGCGCTGACGTCGTAATCGGGCAGTATCGCGTCCGCCGCGGCAGACCCTTATACCCTCGCGCAAGCTGAGAGAACACAATTAGGAGTTACCATGCAACTCAACCCATCTGAAATCAGCGAGCTGATCAAGAGCCGGATCCAAGGCATTGACAGTGGCGCTGAAGTGCGCAATCAAGGCACCGTCATCTCGGTTGCCGACGGTATCTGCCGCATCCACGGTCTGTCCGAAGTGATGCAAGGCGAGATGCTCGAATTCCCGGGCAACACCTTTGGCCTGGCCATGAACCTGGAGCGCGACTCCGTCGGCGCCGTGATCCTGGGTGCCTACGAGCACATCTCCGAAGGCGACACGGTGAAAACCACCGGCCGCATCCTGGAAGTGCCGGTCGGTCCGGAACTGCGCGGCCGCGTCGTCAACGCACTGGGCCAGCCGATCGACGGCAAAGGTCCGGTCGATGCCAAGCTGACCTCGCCGATCGAAAAGATCGCCCCGGGCGTGATCGCCCGTGAATCCGTGTCGCAGCCGATGCAGACCGGCCTGAAGTCCATCGACGCGATGGTGCCGATCGGCCGTGGCCAGCGCGAGCTGATCATCGGCGACCGCCAGACCGGTAAATCGGCTGTCGCAGTCGACGCGATCATCAACCAGAAGGGCCAGGGCATGACGTGTATCTACGTCGCCATCGGCCAGAAGGCTTCCACGATCAAGAACATCGTCCGCTCGCTGGAACAGCACGGCGCGATGGAATACACGATCGTCGTCGCAGCCACGGCGTCCGAATCGGCCGCCATGCAGTACATCTCGGCCTACTCGGGCTGCACGATGGGCGAATACTTCCGCGACCGCGGCGAAGACGCGCTGATCGTGTACGACGATCTGTCGAAGCAAGCTGTCGCTTACCGCCAGATCTCGCTGCTGCTGCGCCGTCCGCCGGGCCGCGAAGCGTACCCGGGCGACGTGTTCTACCTGCACAGCCGCCTGCTGGAACGCGCAGCCCGCGTGAACGCCGACTACGTGTCCGCCTTCACCAACGGCGCCGTGACCGGCAAGACCGGTTCGCTGACCGCACTGCCGATCATCGAAACGCAAGCGGGCGACGTGTCCGCCTTCGTGCCGACCAACGTGATCTCGATTACCGACGGCCAGATCTTCCTGGAGACCTCGCTGTTCAACGCCGGCGTGCGTCCTGCGATCAACGCCGGTATCTCGGTGTCCCGCGTCGGTGGTGCCGCGCAGACGAAAGTCATCAAGGGCCTGTCCGGCGGTATCCGTACCGACCTGGCGCAGTACCGTGAACTGGCTGCGTTCGCGCAGTTCGCTTCCGACCTGGACGAATCGACCCGCAAGCAGCTGGACCGCGGTGCCCGCGTGACGGAACTGCTGAAGCAGCAGCAATACTCGCCGCTGTCGACCTCGCTGATGGCCGCGTCGCTGTTCGCCGTGAACAAGGGCTTCCTGGACGATATCAGCGTCAAGCAAGTGCTGCCGTTCGAAGCGGGCCTGCATTCGTACCTGAAGTCGAAGCAAGCTGCCCTGCTGTCGAAGATCGAAGAAACCAAGCAACTGGACAAGGATAGCGAAGCAACGCTGTCCGCGGCCATCGCTGATTTCAAGAAATCCGGCGCATTTTAAGCGGCACGGCGGTTCACCCTGGTGAACCGCCATTCGCGCAGAAGGAGTAAGGACTCATGGCAGTAGGCAAAGAGATACGTGGCAAGATCAAGAGCGTAGAGAATACGAAGAAGATCACGAAGGCGATGGAAATGGTCGCCGCATCGAAAATGCGCAAGGCGCAGGATCGCATGCGCGCCGCCCGTCCCTACGCGGACAAGATTCGTAATATCGCCGCGAACCTGGCTGGCGCCAATCCCGAGTACACGCACCCGTTCCTGGCCGATGCCCAGGGCACGCAGGCAAAAGCCGTTGGCTTCATCATCATCACGACCGACAAGGGTCTGTGCGGTGGCATGAACACCAACGTGCTGCGCGCGGTGACGAACAAGACGAAGGAACTGGAAGCGGCCGGCAATAAAGTCGAAGCGGTTGCCATCGGCAACAAGGGCTTGGGTTTCCTGAACCGCATCGGTGTGCCCGTGGTGGCGCAGGCGACGCAGATCGGCGATACCCCGCACCTGGAAAAGCTGATCGGCCCCGTGAAAGTCATGCTGGAGAAGTTCCAGGAAGGCAAGCTGGACGCGGTTTACCTGTGCTACACCAAGTTCATCAACACGATGAAGCAGGAGCCGATGGTCGAGCAGCTGCTGCCGCTGACCGCTGAAAAGCGCGCGGCGGACAAGGGTGGCATCCAGTGGGATTACATCTACGAACCGGACGCAGCGACCGTCATCGACGAACTGCTGGAACGTTACGTGGAAGCCCTTGTGTACCAGTCCGTGGCGGAAAACCTCGCGTCCGAGCAGTCGGCGCGGATGGTGGCGATGAAGGCCGCCAGCGACAACGCCGGCAGTGTGATCGGCGAACTGAAGCTGGTGTACAACAAGACCCGTCAGGCAGCCATTACCAAAGAACTCTCTGAAATCGTGGCCGGTGCGGCAGCGGTTTAAAAACGAATTTAACTATATTTGAAGGAACGAAAATGGCTGATGGCAAAATCGTTCAGTGTATCGGCGCCGTGGTGGACGTGGAGTTCCCGCGCAACGCGATGCCTAAGGTTTTTGACGCGCTGAAAATGGCTGGCTCCGAGCTGACCCTGGAAGTTCAACAGCAGCTGGGCGACGGCATTGTCCGTACCATTGCGCTGGGTTCTTCCGACGGCCTGCGTCGCGGCATGACCATCCAGAACACGGGCAACCCGATCATGGTGCCGGTGGGTAAAGGTACCCTGGGCCGCATCATGGACGTGCTGGGCAACCCGATCGACGAACGTGGCCCTGTCTCGCAAGAGCAGACCGCATCGATCCACCGCACGCCGCCGGCCTACGACGAGCTGTCGCCGTCGCAAGACCTGCTGGAAACCGGCATCAAGGTGATCGACCTGGTGTGCCCGTTCGCCAAGGGCGGTAAAGTCGGCCTGTTCGGCGGCGCCGGCGTGGGCAAGACCGTCAACATGATGGAACTGATCAACAACATCGCCAAGGCGCACTCGGGTCTGTCCGTGTTCGCCGGCGTGGGCGAGCGTACCCGCGAAGGTAACGACTTCTACCACGAAATGGCCGATGCCAAGGTCGTCGACCTGGACAACCTGGGCAACTCCAAAGTGGCCATGGTGTACGGCCAGATGAACGAACCGCCGGGCAACCGCCTGCGCGTGGCACTGACCGGCCTGACCATCGCGGAATCGTTCCGTGACGAAGGCAAGGACGTGCTGTTCTTCGTCGACAACATCTACCGCTTCACGCTGGCCGGTACCGAAGTGTCCGCACTGCTGGGCCGTATGCCTTCCGCCGTGGGTTACCAGCCGACGCTGGCCGAAGAAATGGGCCGCCTGCAGGAACGCATCACGTCGACTAAAACCGGTTCGATCACGTCGATCCAGGCCGTCTACGTCCCTGCGGATGACTTGACCGACCCGTCGCCTGCGACGACCTTCGGTCACCTGGATTCCACCGTCGTTCTGTCGCGTGACATCGCCTCGCTGGGTATCTACCCGGCAGTGGACCCGCTGGACTCGACCTCCCGCCAGCTGGACCCGCTGGTCGTCGGCCAGGACCACTACGACACGGCGCGCGCCGTGCAGGGCACGCTGCAGCGCTACAAGGAACTGCGCGACATCATCGCCATTCTGGGCATGGACGAACTGGCACCGGAAGACAAGCTGCTGGTCGCTCGCGCACGTAAGATGCAGCGTTTCCTGTCGCAGCCGTTCCACGTCGCCGAAGTCTTCACCGGCGCACCGGGCAAGTACGTTTCGCTGAAGGACACGATCAAGGGCTTCAAGATGATCGCTTCCGGCGAACTGGATCACCTGCCGGAGCAGGCGTTCTACATGGTCGGCACGATCGAAGAAGCGATCGAAAAAGCCAAGAAGCTGGGCTAATTCGATGCGTCGCCCCGCCTCCTGAGGCGGGGTCGTTGAATCCGATAGGATAACTATGGCAAACACTATTCACGTCGATGTGGTCTCCGCGGAAGAGCTGATCTTCTCCGGCGAAGCCACCTTCGTCGCGTTGCCGGGCGAGCAGGGCGAGCTGGGTATCTACCCGAAGCACACGCCGCTGATCACCCGTATCCGTCCGGGCGCGGTGCGCATCCAGGTGCAGGGCAAGTCGGAAGAAGAGTTCGTCTTCGTCGCCGGCGGCCTGCTGGAAGTGCAGCCGAATGCCGTGACGGTCCTGGCCGACACCGCGATCCGCGGCGGCGACCTGGATGAAGCCAAGGCGCAAGCCGCCAAGAAACTGGCGGAAGAAAGCCTGGCGAACAACCAGACCGGCATCGACTACGCGAAAGCGCAGGCGGAACTGGCAGCGGCCATTGGCCAGCTGGCAGCCATCGCCAAACTGCGCCAGAACAAGCACTGATCTGGATGCATCCCAAGAAAAGCAGCCTTCGGGCTGCTTTTTTTATGCCCCTGGCAACGTGAACCGCACCCACTTCAATTCCGGAAAATATTTCCTGGAACCGGGGTCTGACCCCGGTTTCAGGCAACACTCGGCTGTTGTAAAAAAATGGGGACTGTCCCCGAATTTTTACAACAGTTGGGTTAGCGGAGCGAAGAGGTTCAGCGGCACAGCCCGTAGGCTTTGCGTTCCGGGAACCAGCGATAGGTAAAGGTGCGCACCGGGTAGCGCTCGTCGTCGATGATGACGTCCGACAGCACCAGGTCGAACCGGTCCGGCAGGTCCCTGTCGACACCCAGCCGGATGCGCCACTGCGTGACATCGGCGGTGGCCACCGGCAGCAGCAAGGCGGGGATATTCGTGATGACTTCCACCATTTCGGCGCGGTTGTTGGTGCCGCGCTGGTAGTAGCTCAGCACTTTCGCCTTGGCGATGGTCGCGCCTTTGGGTTGCGTGATGTTGAAGGCGCGCGTGACGAACTGCACCCTGCCGCCTCGCGGCACGAGGTAGACGACGCCGAACTCCGCGCTGCCTTGCTTCAGCGTGACAGGGCTGGTGGCGGTCACGCTGACGCCTTCGGGCAGGTTGAACGTCGACCCGTCGGCCCACTCCCGGCATTCGGGCGTGGCGGCCATGTACAGCTGTTCGGGCTGGTAATCGTTGCCGCAGCCGGTGACAGCGAACAGCAGGGGAATGACAGGAAGCGCGAGTCGACGCATGTTCGGTTTCGATGATGAAGGCAGCCGACAGTGTAACCGAGCGCAAGGCCTTGCAACAACGGCATCGCGGCACGAATAATTGTCGTGTGGAAACAACAATATGGCACGTTCCTATCATCTTGGAGACAAGGCTCTTTTTCGTCCGGATGACTTCCTAGTATCCTTGAGCCCGCGGCCCCACCCCTGCCGCGCCACATCCATCTGCGCCCCGTCCCTGCCTGAATTCCGCCCGCCCATCCGGCCGGCTATCGATCGTCATTTCAGAGGGACACCATGCCAATTACCACCGTATCCGTTTCGTTCGCCAACGGTTTCGTCGGCAACGCCGTCCGGAACAATGAAGCCGGAAACGCTTCCCTGACGTCATCGCTCGGCTGGTCGAAACTGCAGTTCGAGCAGGCGACGGACAACGGGCAATTCGGCGGCGCTCAGGGCAACGACCTGTCGGGCACGATCCTGGTGACCGATGCGGCGGGCGTGCAGCATCGTATCGAGGGCGTCATCAACTGGCGGGCGCCCAGCGGCACCGTCAGCACGATGGTCTTCTACGCCAAGGGCAGCGGCCACACGCTGGCCACCACCGGCGGCGGCACCTATTACATCGATCCCTGGACGGAGGCCAACGGCGATGCGCGCAGCTTCGTCGGTCTCACGTTCAATGGCCAGGCGCTGTCGATCTCGAACGGCGCGGTGTCCGGCAACGCCGCCACCCAGGGCCTGCTCTCCGCCCTGAACACTTACCTGAACAACCAGCCGAAGCTGACCGTCGGCGACGCGACCGTCGATGAAGGGGCCGGCACGGCCACCGTCACCGTCACGCTCAGCCGGACAACGACCGATACCGTCACGGTGCGCTATACGTCGGCCGACGGTACCGCGACTGCCGGCAGCGACTATGCCGCGGTCACCGGCACGCTGACGTTCGCGCCTGGCGAGACCACGAAGACGATCACGGTGCCGGTCACCGATACCGCGGCGATAGACGGCGCCCGCAACGCGTCCATCATCCTCAGCGACAGCACGTTCGCGGCGATCACGGACAATACGGGCGTGGTGACGATCAACGACAACGATGCCACCGTTCCGGTCCCTGCCACGGTTGCCAGCGTGGTCGCCGAAGACGGCGCGTATCCGGGCGCGATGCCGGTCGACAGCACCGTCGGCGAAGGCGGCTCGCTCGTCTACACGGTGGTCCTCAGCGGCACCGGCGGAGAACACAGCCTGGTACGCGGCGGCACCGCGGCAACGGCCGACCTGGGGACGCTGGCATTCAGCGACGGCGTGGCGTGGAAAAACGGTAATCCGGCATCGGGCATCGTCGTCGTGCCAAACGGCGTGGGCAGTTTCAAGGTCACGCTGCCGACGGCCGACGACAGCGCCATCGAAACGACGGAAACGGCCGTGCTGACGGTCGGGGACGTCTCCGCCACCGGCACGATCACCGACAACGACAGCCAGTCCGTCGCCACCGTCATCGCCGAAGATGCCGCGCATACCGGCGCCACGCCTGTCGACAACGCCGTGATCGAAGGCGCGGCGCTGGTGTACACGGTAGCGTTGAACAGCGCCAGCCCGGCAGCCGTCGAGTACTCGCTGGCCCTTGGCGGCACTGCTGCCCCTGGCGACCTGGGTACCCTGTCCTTCAGCGATGGCGTGACGTGGAAAAATGGTAACCCGGCCAGCGGCACGGTCGTCGTGCCCGCTGGCGTGGCCGCCTTCACGGTGACGCTGCCGACGGTCGACGATGCGCTGGTTGAAAACGCCGAGAGCGCCATGCTGGCGGTGGGCGGCGTGTCCGCCACCGGCACGATCACGGACAACGACAGCCGCAGCATCACGGCCATCGTGGCCGAGGATGCCGCGAACATCGGCGCCAATCCGGTCGATAGCGCGGTGGTCGAAGGCCATACGCTGCGCTACACAGTCAGCATGAACGCCGCCGGCGTAACGGACGGAGAGTATGCACTCACGCTGTCCGGCAGCGCCGCCACGGCCGACCTGGGCGCGATCGCGTTTTCAAATGGCGTGACGTGGAAGAACGGCGATCCCGCCACGGGCATCGTGATCGTGCCGGCAGCTGTCACGAGTTTCACGGTCGATGTCGCGACGTCGGACGATACGCTGGTCGAAACGGCGGAAACCGTCGTGATTACGCTGGGCGGCATCGTTGCTTCCGGTACCGTGACGGACAACGACGCGCCGGCAATTGCCACGGTGGTCGCTTTCGACGCGACGCAACCGGCCAGCGGTGCCACCAGCGTCACGGAGGGCGTGGCGCTGGCGTACGCAGTGACACTGAACACGGCCGGCGTCAGCCCGGTCGAATTCACGCTGGCTCTCGGCGGTACGGCGGCGGTTGGCGACCTGGGCAGCCTGTCGTTCAGCGATGGCGTGACGTGGAAAAATGGTAACCCGGCCAGCGGCACGGTCGTCGTGCCGACGGGCGTTGCAGCCTTCACGGTGACGCTGCCGACGGTCGATGACGTACTGGTCGAAAGCGCCGAGAGCGCCGTGCTGGCGGTGGGCGGGGTGTCCGCCACCGGCACGATTTCAGACAACGACAGCCGCAGCATCACGGCCGTCGTGGCCGAGGATGCCGCGAACATCGGCGCCAATCCGGTCGACAGCGCAGTAGTCGAAGGCCACACGCTGCGCTACACGGTCAGCATGAACGCAGCCGGCGTAACGGACGGAGAGTATGCACTCACGCTGTCCGGTAGCGCCGCGACGGCGGACCTGGGCACGATCGCGTTTTCAAATGGCGTGACGTGGAAGAACGGCGATCCCGCCAGTGGCATCGTGATCGTGCCGGCAGCGGTCACGAGCTTCACGGTCGATGTCGCGACGTCGGACGATACGCTGGTCGAAACGGCGGAAACAGTCGTGATTACGCTGGGCGGTATCGTTGCTTCCGGTACCGTGACGGACAACGACGCGCCGGCGATTGCCACCGTCGTCGCTTTCGACGCGGCGCAACCGGCCAGCGGCGCCACCAGCGTCACGGAGGGCGCGGCGCTGGCGTACGCGGTGACGCTGAACACCGCCGGCGTCAGCCCGGTCGAATTCACGCTGGCTCTCGGCGGCACGGCGTCGTCCGGCGACCTGGGCAGCCTGTCGTTCAGCGATGGCGTGACGTGGAAAAACGGTAACCCGGCCAGCGGCACGGTCGTCGTGCCGGCGGGCGTTGCAGCCTTCACGGTGACGCTGCCGACGGTCGATGACGCACTGGTCGAAAGCGCCGAGAGCGCCGTGCTGGCGGTGGGCGGGGTGTCCGCCACCGGCACGATCACGGACAACGACAGCCGCAGCATCACGGCCATCGTGGCCGAGGATGCCGCGAACATCGGCGCCAATCCGGTCGACAGCGCGGTGGTCGAAGGGAACACGCTGCGCTACACGGTCAGCATGAACGCCGCCGGCGTAACGGACGGCGAGTATGCACTCACGCTGTCCGGCAGCGCCGCCACGGCGGATCTCGGCGCGATCGCTTTTTCAAATGGCGTGACGTGGAAGAACGGCGATCCCGCAATGGGCATCGTGATCGTTCCGGCAGCCGTCACGAGTTTCACGGTCGATGTCGCGACGTCGGACGATACGGTGGTCGAAACGGCGGAAACGGTGGTGATTACGCTGGGCGGCATCGTTGCTTCCGG